>NZ_ATVJ01000006.1 GCF_000420665.1 Ponticaulis koreensis DSM 19734 | reverse complement strand
CGTAGGTTCAAATCCTACTCCCGCACCCAACAAAAAGCCCTCAGATATATCAGCCGAGGGCTTTTTTGTTGCTTAGAACGGCTATGATCCACGCTCGGACTGACGGAGTAAGCTAACAGGCTTCGGAACCAGTCACGCCAGCGATGCGATGATGAATCGATCCTGAGGAACGATTTGAGACAGAGAGGTATCGTGAGGATGCTATCAGATGATTTTTGTTGATTAGTCTGATGCCGTCGAGCTCGATGCTTGGCGGCTTTTTTGATTCCGGATGTTGATGATCTATGGAATGAGCGCGCATCGAGCCAGGGCAGGTTTGATGAGTCAAATATCCAAAGAAACGATCGGTGAAGCGTCGGCATATTTCAATGATTGTGGTCAACGCTCGTCACCGAAAGAAGCTCAGGCCCTGTTGAGTCTCAAAGCGTTTCAGTGCGCGCTACGATTTTCGCGGACTTTTGAGGTTCGATTCGGTTCTCATAATGACAGTTATTGGCATGTAGCCGGGACCGAACCGTAAGTTTGAGCGATGAAAGAGAATGGGTGGGGCCCAGCAGACGCGAATTTTCGCAAATGAGCCTGTGCTTTAAAACATCACTTTTGGCCGACACGGAGGATTCTCACGATGGAATCGATTCTTCCTCGACGCTCCCAGCGAGCTTCAATCATTATTTCGTCGATCTAATATGCTTTATCGATCTTTGTTCTGCGGGTCAGGTCGGATTCTTTTGAATGAATCGTCCTGGTTTGTATGAGAGAATTGAGCCGGAGATTCAGAAAATTGAGCTCGGAAGAGATTCTTTCCCGTTAAGTTTTTCCGGTTTGGCGCTACGAATTCAATCTGAGCTGAGCGCATACGTCCGTGTCTCAACCTGAATGACCCGCAATCACGGGGGCTTTTTCAGGAAATGACTTTTCGCTGCACTTTCTTTGCAAAAGAGTGTTGACGGGGTGAGCTCAGTGGCATAGATACCGCCCCTCACCAGTTGAACAGCTTCTTCTGACGCGGGCCACACGGTTTCGGATCAGAGATTTTGTTGCGAAAATTCAGGTCTTTCGGTCCGCTGAAACTTTCTGAACTTTCTTACAAAAGAGTGGTTGACTGGATGGAATGAGGGGCATATATCCCGCTCCTCGCCGAGACGAACTGGCCAGCTGGTTGGTTGAGTTTCGGAAGGACGC
>NZ_ATVJ01000005.1 GCF_000420665.1 Ponticaulis koreensis DSM 19734 | reverse complement strand
AGAAACAGAATGTCAGGTCGGACACTCAACTTGAGAGTTTGATTCTGGCTCAGAACGAACGCTGGCGGCAGGCTTAACACATGCAAGTCGAACGATATAGTGGCAGACGGGTGAGTAACGCGTGGAAACGTGCCTTTCACTACGGAATAGCTCCGGGAAACTGGAATTAATACCGTATACGCCCTCCGGGGGAAAGATTTATCGGTGAAAGATCGGTCCGCGTTAGATTAGATAGTTGGTGGGGTAATGGCCTACCAAGTCTACGATCTATAGCTGGTCTGAGAGGATGATCAGCCACACTGGGACTGAGACACGGCCCAGACTCCTACGGGAGGCAGCAGTGGGGAATCTTGCACAATGGGCGAAAGCCTGATGCAGCCATGCCGCGTGAATGATGAAGGCCTTAGGGTTGTAAAATTCTTTCGCTAGGGACGATAATGACGGTACCTAGTAAAGAAGCCCCGGCTAACTTCGTGCCAGCAGCCGCGGTAATACGAAGGGGGCTAGCGTTGTTCGGAATTACTGGGCGTAAAGCGCGCGTAGGCGGACTAACAAGTTGGATGTGAAATCCCAGGGCTCAACTCTGGAACTGCATTCAAAACTGTTAGTCTAGAGGCCAGGAGAGGTCAGTGGAATACCGAGTGTAGAGGTGAAATTCGTAGATATTCGGTGGAACACCAGTGGCGAAGGCGACTGACTGGACTGGTACTGACGCTGAGGTGCGAAAGTGTGGGGAGCAAACAGGATTAGATACCCTGGTAGTCCACACCGTAAACGATGAATGCTAGTTGTCTGCATGCATGCATGTAGGTGACGCAGCTAACGCATTAAGCATTCCGCCTGGGGAGTACGGCCGCAAGGTTAAAACTCAAAGAAATTGACGGGGGCCCGCACAAGCGGTGGAGCATGTGGTTTAATTCGAAGCAACGCGCAGAACCTTACCCACGTTTGACATGCCCTGTTTGATCGATGGAGACATCTTTCTTGGTTCGTCCGCAGGTGCACAGGTGCTGCATGGCTGTCGTCAGCTCGTGTCGTGAGATGTTGGGTTAAGTCCCGCAACGAGCGCAACCCTCACCCTTAGTTGCCAGCAGGTTAGGCTGGGCACTCTAAGGGAACTGCCGGTGGCAAGCCGGAGGAAGGTGGGGATGACGTCAAGTCCTCATGGCCCTTACGCGTGGGGCTACACACGTGCTACAATGGTAGTGACAATGGGATAATCCCAAAAAACTATCTCAGTTCGGATTGTCGTCTGCAACTCGACGGCATGAAGTTGGAATCGCTAGTAATCGTGGATCAGCATGCCACGGTGAATACGTTCCCGGGCCTTGTACACACCGCCCGTCACATCATGGGAGTTGGTTCTACCCGAAGACTGTGTGCTAACTTCGGAGGCAGCAGGCCACGGTAGGATCAGTGACTGGGATGAAGTCGTAACAAGGTAGCCGTAGGGGAACCTGCGGCTGGATCACCTCCTTTCTAAGGATGTTCGAGATTAACAGCTTGCTGTTTCGAGAACTCCAAAGACATAGAGCCTTAGAGCTCAAAACATGGCGTGTCGTCGCCGTCTTCGTTTCTCTTCCGCACTTCTGATAAAAAAGAAGTGGCGAGTCCGGCGGGCGTTCTGCCGTCCGCCTAGCGTCCAGCCGAGGGCTTTGGCCTTCATTGAGGGCCGGTAGCTCAGGTGGTTAGAGCGCACGCCTGATAAGCGTGAGGTCGGAGGTTCAAGTCCTCCTCGGCCCACCATGGACGCCGACGTGAATACCAATTGGGGCCATAGCTCAGTTGGGAGAGCGCTTGATTTGCATTCAAGAGGTCGTCGGTTCGATTCCGTCTGGCTCCACCAGGTATTCTGGACTCGCAAGAAGAAACCAAGTTCCAAACTTACAATGTTTGGTGACTATTTTAAATCGTATAGAAGGGTTTACCCGGCACCGGTTGAGGTGCTGATTTCCTGAAAGGGTAAACCTGCTGACAACATATTAATTGTCTGACTGAAGACGATTGTGTGGGGTGTATTCACCACCACGCATGAGTTTTTAAGCAATCAAGTGCCAAAGGGCATCTGGTGGATGTCTTGGCGGTAAGAGGCGATGAAGGACGTGGCACGCTGCGATAAGGCCCGGGGAGGCGCGAGCACCCTTTGATCCGGGCATGTCCGAATGGGGAAACCCACCTCCGAGATGATTAATTATTCCAGGTTTTCGGATCTGGTCTGACTAATCATTTCAAAAGAGAGGTATTTCACACTGAATACATAGGTGTTGAAAAGCGAACGCGGGGAATTGAAACATCTAAGTACCCGTAGGAAAAGAAATCAAACGAGATTCCCTTAGTAGTGGCGAGCGAACGGGGACCAGGCCTGAAGTCTATACAACAGGAAGCGGATGGGAAGCCGCGCCATAGTGGGTGATAGCCCCGTACTGGTATAAAAAGACTTCGTTAGAGTAGGGCGGGACACGTGAAATCCTGTCTGAATATGGGGGGACCACCCTCCAAGCCTAAATACTCCTTACCGACCGATAGTGAACAAGTACCGTGAGGGAAAGATGAAAAGCACCCCGACGAGGGGAGTGAAACAGTCCCTGAAACCGGATGCCTACAAGCAGGGGGAGCGAAAGTGACCCCGTACCTTTTGTATAATGGGTCAGCGACTTAGTATTGCGAGCAAGCTTAAGCCGTTAGGTGGAGGCGAAGCGAAAGCGAGTCTGAATAGGGCGTCGAGTTCGTAGTATTAGACCCGAAGGCAGGTGATCTAGATATGAGCAGGCTGAAGGTGAGGTAACACTCACTGAAGGGCCGAACCGTTGAACGTTGAAAAGTTCTCGGATGACTTGTGTCTAGGGGTGAAAGGCCAATCAAACCTGCTGATAGCTGGTTCTCCGCGAAATCTATTTAGGTAGAGCGTCGACCGAATACCTCTGGGGGTAGAGCACTGGATGGGCTATGGGGGCTCACCGCCTTACTGATCCTAACCAAACTCCGAATACCAGAGAGTACTAGTCGGCAGACACACGGCGGGTGCTAACGTCCGTCGTGGAGAGGGAAACAACCCTGACCACCAATTAAGGTCCCCAAGTAATGGCTAAGTGGTAAAGCATGTGGAAATGCTGAGACAATCAGGAGGTTGGCTTAGAAGCAGCCATCCTTTAAAGAAAGCGTAACAGCTCACTGATCAAGCGTTTCTGCGGCGAAAATGTAACGGGGCTAAAGCCATTCACCGAAATTGTGGGCTCGAAAGAGCGGTAGCGGAGCGTTCCGTAAGTCTGTGAAGGTGAACTGTAAGGTTTGCTGGAGATATCGGAAGTGAGAATGCTGACATGAGTAGCGATAAAGCGGGTGAGAGACCCGCTCGCCGAAAGTCCAAGGGTTCCTGCGTAAAGCTAATCTGCGCAGGGTTAGCCGGCCCCTAAGGCGAGGCCGAAAGGCGTAGTCGATGGGAACCACGTTAATATTCGTGGGCCAGATGAGAAGTGACGAATTCCGAAAGTGGTCAATACTTATTGGATTGTATTGGCTGCCTGGGAGTTCCTGGAAATAGCCTCATCATAGACCGTACCCTAAACCAACACAGGTGGACAGGTAGAGCATACCAAGGCGCTTGAGAGAACGATGTTGAAGGAACTCGGCAAATTACCTCCGTAACTTCGGGAGAAGGAGGCCTCATATTTGGGCAACCAATTGTGAGGGGCACAACCCAGGGGGTTGCGACTGTTTATCAAAAACACAGGGCTCTGCGAAGCCGCAAGGCGACGTATAGGGTCTGACGCCTGCCCGGTGCCGGAAGGTTAAAAGGAGGAGTGCAAGCTCCGAATTGAAGCCCCGGTGAACGGCGGCCGTAACTATAACGGTCCTAAGGTAGCGAAATTCCTTGTCGGGTAAGTTCCGACCTGCACGAATGGCGTAACGACTTCCCCACTGTCTCCAACATCGACTCAGCGAAATTGAATTCCCCGTGAAGATGCGGGGTACCCGCGGTCAGACGGAAAGACCCTGTGAACCTTTACTGCAGCTTCTCAGTGGCATTAACGACGATATGTGTAGGATAGGTGGGAGGCTTTGAAGCATTAGCGCCAGCTAGTGTGGAGCCAATCTTGAAATACCACCCTTATTTTCGTTGATGTCTAACCGCGCCCCTGGATGGGGCCGGGACCCTGGGTGGCGGGCAGTTTGACTGGGGCGGTCGCCTCCTAAAGCGTAACGGAGGCGCGCGATGGTAAGCTCAAGCCGGTCGGACATCGGCTGTTGAGTGCAATGGCATAAGCTTGCCTGACTGCGAGATCGACGGATCGAGCAGAGACGAAAGTCGGTCATAGTGATCCGGTGGTCCTGAGTGGAAGGGCCATCGCTCAACGGATAAAAGGTACTCCGGGGATAACAGGCTGATGATGCCCAAGAGTCCATATCGACGGCATCGTTTGGCACCTCGATGTCGGCTCATCACATCCTGGGGCTGGAGCAGGTCCCAAGGGTTCGGCTGTTCGCCGATTAAAGTGGTACGTGAGCTGGGTTCAGAACGTCGTGAGACAGTTTGGTCCCTATCTGCCGTGGGAGTTGGAAGCTTGAGAGGATCTGTCCCTAGTACGAGAGGACCGGGATGGACACACCTCTGGTGGACCTGTTGTGGCGCCAGCCGCAGTGCAGGGTAGCTATGTGTGGACGGGATAACCGCTGAAAGCATCTAAGCGGGAAACCCACCTCAATACTAGGCTTCCCAGAGAGCCGTTCTAGACTAGGACGTCGATAGGCTAGGTGTGGAAGTGCCGCGAGGCATGGAGCTAACTAGTACTAATTGCTCAATAGGCTTGATTGCCGCTCATGCGTGTTGGTGAGTATATCTCACCCAAAACATGCGTCTCTCAGACACTTAATATATACGTTCAGCATTCTTTTTTGCCGACCTGGTGGTTATGGCGGGGGTTCCCCACCCGATCCCATCCCGAACTCGGCCGTTAAGTCCCCCTGCGCCAATGGTACTGCGTCTCAAGACGTGGGAGAGTAGGTCGCTGCCGGGTCCGCAAAGAAGAATGGTGCACTCAAAGTCAGCAGGAAACACAAACCCTTCTATCAATACGACTTCACCCTCGGGTGTAACAAAATCCGCATCGACACCCGTCCTTGCGGTTTTTTTGTCTCTAAACCAAGAGACATATATCAGTGACGCGGGATGGAGCAGCCCGGTAGCTCGTCAGGCTCATAACCTGAAGGTCGTAGGTTCAAATCCTACTCCCGCACCCAACAAAAAGCCCTC
>NZ_ATVJ01000004.1 GCF_000420665.1 Ponticaulis koreensis DSM 19734 | reverse complement strand
TGGCGGGGGTTCCCCACCCGATCCCATCCCGAACTCGGCCGTTAAGTCCCCCTGCGCCAATGGTACTGCGTCTCAAGACGTGGGAGAGTAGGTCGCTGCCGGGTCCGCAAAGAAGAATGGTGCACTCAAAGTCAGCAGGAAACACAAACCCTTCTATCAATACGACTTCACCCTCGGGTGTAACAAAATCCGCATCGACACCCGTCCTTGCGGTTTTTTTGTCTCTAAACCAAGAGACATATATCAGTGACGCGGGATGGAGCAGCCCGGTAGCTCGTCAGGCTCATAACCTGAAGGTCGTAGGTTCAAATCCTACTCCCGCACCCAACAAAAAGCCCTCAGCTATAACAGCCGAGGGCTTTTTTGTTGCCCAGAAGCAAAGCTGCAAAGGTGAAGTATCAGGCTTGGCCGGTAAGCTGTTTCCATTGTGCGACCAGTTTGCGGGCCTGTTTTTCGTGTGGCGCATCGACCATCTTCCCGTCGATCTGAAGTGCGCCAGCGTCGGGACGTTCTTCAAAAGCCTCGATGATCTTCATTGCGTGCGCGATCTCATCATCTGATGGCGTAAAAGCGTCGTTGATGATCTGGCACTGGGACGGGTGGATCGCCATCATCGCAGTAAATCCGTCGCGTCGGGCACGCGAAGCATACGCAGTGAGCCCGTCTATATCTTTGATATTGGGATACACAGTCTCGACGGCTTTAACGCCTGCTGCGTGGGCTGCGAAGAGGGCAATGCTACGCACCCATTCGAAGGGTGGCGTGTAGCTCCCATCAGTCTCACGTGAGCTGGACGCACCGATTGTAGCTGGAAGATCCTCTGCGCCCCATGTGAGGCCACACAGGCTTGAGCTCACATCTTCATAAGTATCCAGTTTGAACAGCGCACGTGGCGTCTCGGTCGCGATAGGGAGGACAGGGACAGGTGTGTCGCCCATCGCGTCAGTCAGATCGCGTACGTCTTTCGCGCCTTCGGCTTTGGGAAGAACAATGCCGTTCGGGCTCGCCTTGAGGATAGCAGGAAGGTCGCTTTCAAGCCCGCAAGCAGGAATTGGGTTGATCCGCACAAGCACCGGCTTGGACCGAGGTAGAGATAGGCATTCTATAACGGCTTGTCGCGCATCTGCTTTTCGGGATGGCGCAACCGAATCTTCAAGATCAAGGATCAGACCGTCAGTAGAACTGTCTAGCGCTTTCTGGAAGCGCTCTGGACGATCACCCGGAACGAAGAGCAGAGAACGGAATTCCATGTCAGTTCGGCTTCTTGTGGAGCAGGGCCATACGAAGGCATTCACAGACGATCTTATCATCCTGATTGAGCATGATGTGCTTGAATGTGACTATGCCTGCGGTCGGGCGCGAACGGCTCTCACGTAGCTCGACAACTTCTGTCTCGCAACGAAGCGTATCGCCGATAAAGACCGGGTTTGGCATGACCAGCTTGTCATAGCCCAGATTTGCTACGAGCGTGCCGAGTGTCGTGTCGCCAACAGTTACACCAACCATCAGGCCGAATGTGAAAATGCCATTCACTACAATCTGACCGAACTCTGTTGATTCAGCGTAGGTTTTATCAAGGTGCAGCGGCTGCGGGTTGTGTGTCAGCGTACACATCATGAGATTGTCAGTCTCTGTCACTGTGCGGCGCAAATCATGCTGAATACGCTCGCCTACAGTCCATTCGTCGAAATGTTTTCCGGCCATGCTTATGCCTCGTCCGTTTTAGGTTCGATTGTGATGAGGGCTGCCCCTTCTTCAACCTGATCGTTCTGTGCAACGGATACTGTTGCTACTATGCCATCATACGGCGCGGTCAGATTGTGCTCCATCTTCATGGCTTCCAGCGTGACCAGCTTTTCGCCTGACGTCACGCTCTGGCCCTCAGAAACGAACAGACCGATCACTTTGCCGGGCATTGGTGAGATGATGGCTCCATCGCTTGCGCCAGCTGCGCCCTGAGCATCAAATTGCGGCCAGGTTACATGATAAGGCCAACCGTTTTCGATGAGCAGATAGCCTTCTGGCGTGCCGAGCAGGTTATCTTCAAAATAGTCTTCATCTTCGCTGCGGATCACCGATACGATTTCACCGTCCACTGAGAACCAGCTTTCGACATCCTGATCCGCGTTGAGGCGGAAGCCTTCCAGCTGGCCCCATGGATTGAGTGTCGTGCCGGAGAAGCTTACAAGCGTAATTTCCTGCTCCAGATGGAGTGCGACTACGCTTATGCCTTCTGGCGAAGGTGTCGGCTTGTCTGTCAGACGAGCGCCTTCTGCTTCGATGAAGCCCGTGGTGACTTCAGCCTCGGCAAATGCCGGTTCACGAAGGAGCGTCGTCAGGAAGCCGGCATTATTGCGCACCGGCCATGTCGCTACAGCGCCGCAGGCGCTGGCGAGTGCTTCGCGGGCATCATCCCGCGTTTCGCCATAGGCAATGAGCTTGGCGATCATCGGATCGTAGAACGGTGAGACTTCGCTTCCCTGATAAACGCCGGTGTCGACGCGAACGAAAGACGGAAGGTCGAGGATCTCGAGTTTACCCGTCGATGGCAGAAAGCCGGTTTCCGGATTTTCGGCATAGAGACGGGCTTCCATCGCCCAGCCATTGATTTCAATCTCGTCCTGCTTAAGTGGCAGGGCCTCGCCAGCAGCGACGCGCAGCTGCCATTCTACAAGATCTACGCCGGTGATCTCTTCAGTGACGGGATGCTCTACCTGAAGGCGGGTGTTCATTTCCATGAACCATGTCTGGTCTGCGGCCAAGGGACCCGATCCGTCGGCGATAAACTCAACCGTGCCAGCGCCGACATAGTTCACCGCCTGCGCTGCACGAACAGCGGCTGCGCAAATGGCTTCGCGGGCTTCATGGCTCATGCCTGGGGCAGGGGCTTCTTCGATGACTTTCTGATGGCGGCGTTGCAGCGTGCAGTCGCGCTCGAACAGATGGACGACATTGCCGTGACTGTCGCCAAACACCTGCACCTCGATATGGCGAGGATTGGTGATGAATTTTTCGAGCAGAACACGATCGTCACCGAAGCTTGATTTCGCTTCACGCTGGCAGGAGCCGAGCGCCTCGAGGAAATCTTCGCTGCTCTCGACTTTTCGCATGCCTTTGCCGCCACCGCCAGCGACCGCTTTGATCAGCACCGGATAGCCGATTTTGTCCGCCTCTGATTTCAGCGCGTCAGATGACTGGTCTTCGCCGAGATATCCCGGCGTTGTTGGTACGCCTGCGTCCTGCATCAGCTTTTTGGCGGCGTCTTTCAGACCCATTGCGTTAATGCTGTCAGGCTTGGGACCTACCAAGATGATGCCGGCATCAATAACTGACTGAGCGAAGGCCGCGTTTTCTGACAGGAAACCATAGCCCGGATGGATGGCATCTGCGCCGGTTTGTTTTGCAGCTTCGATGATCTTGCTGCCGACGAGATAGCTTTCACTCGCCGGGGCAGGGCCGATATGCACGGCTTCGTCTGCTTCCAGAACGTGAAGAGCATTTGCGTCTGCATCAGAAAAGACGGCAATCGTTCGGATGCCGAGTTCACGGGCAGTACGAATGACACGGCAGGCAATCTCGCCGCGGTTTGCGATTAGAATAGAACTGATCATGGCATTACATCCTGAAAATGCCGAATTGAGCGCGTTCCGGTATCGGCGCGTTCAGCGTTGCAGCGAAGGCGAGGCCGAGCACATCTCGTGTCTGTGCCGGATCGATAATGCCATCATCCCAGATGCGGGACGTTGCATACCATGGATTGCCCTCGGTCTCGTATTTCTCACGGATAGGTGCCTTGAAGTTCTCGGCGTCTTCATCGCTCCATTTGTCCGCATCGCGGTGCACGGTCGCCAGGACGCTGGCAGCCTGTTCGCCGCCCATGACGGAGATGCGGCTGTTTGGCCATGAAAAGAGGAAGCGCGGCTCGTAGGCGCGTCCGGCCATGCCGTAATTACCCGCGCCGAAGCTGCCGCCAATCAGAACCGTGATTTTAGGCACCTGTGCTGTAGAGACCGCTGTCACCAGCTTCGCGCCGTGCTTGGCAATGCCTTCTGCCTCATACTTGCCGCCCACCATGAAGCCGGAAATGTTCTGCAGGAAGAGAAGCGGAATGCGTCGCTGGCAGGCGAGCTCAATGAAGTGCGCGCCTTTCTGTGCGCTCTCTGAATAGAGGACGCCGTTATTGCCGAGAATGGCGACTGGCATGCCCCAGATATGCGCGAAGCCGCAAACGAGCGTGCTGCCATAATTGGCTTTGAATTCGTGAAATTCAGAGCCGTCTACCAGGCGTGCAATGATCTCTTTCACGTCCATCTGCATGCGCAGATCAGTAGGAATGAGACTGTATAAATCTTCTGCCGGATAAAGCGGCGCATTGCCCTGCTTCATATTGAGGCCCGGATCGGCAGCTGGTGGCAGAGTCGAAATAATGCTGCGGACAATTGAGAGCGCGTGCTCATCGCTCTCCGCGACATGGTCGACGACACCGGATTTGGAACCGTGGAGGTCGCCGCCGCCAAGGTCTTCGGCGGAGATTTCTTCGCCTGTAGCGGCTTTCACCAAAGGCGGACCAGCAAGGAAGATTGTGCCCTGATTGCGCACGATCACCGTCTCGTCCGACATGGCCGGAACATAAGCGCCACCCGCCGTACAGCTACCCATCACGCAGGCAATCTGCGGAATGCCTTTTGCCGACATATTGGCCTGATTGAAGAAGATGCGGCCGAAATGATCTTTGTCGGGAAAGACTTCATCCTGATGGGGCAGGTTCGCACCGCCGGAGTCGACGAGGTAAATGCAAGGCAGGCGGTTCTGCAGCGCAATTTCCTGTGCGCGCAGATGCTTCTTCACCGTCATCGGATAGTAAGTGCCGCCTTTAACCGTCGCATCATTGGCTATGATCATGACAGGGCGTCCATGGACCTGACCAATGCCTGTGATAATGCCCGCGCCCGGAATATCCTCGCCATAGAGGCCATTCGCGGCAAGCTGGGAAAGCTCCAGAAACGGGGCGCGCGGATCAAGAAGATGACGTACGCGGTCGCGAGGTAAAAGCTTTCCACGTGAGGTGTGACGTGCGCGGGATTTTTCATTCCCGCCGAGCGCAGCCTGAGCGACATCTGCTTTCAGACGGTCGACCAGCGACTGGTTAGCCGCTTTAAAGGTTTTCGCGTCATCGCTATCCGGCAGGAGTTTGGTTTTCAGTTGAGGCGTACTCATCCTTTCATCAACTCCCGTCCGATCAGGAAGCGACGGATCTCGTTCGTTCCTGCGCCAATGTCATAGAGTTTAGCGTCACGCAAAAGGCGTTCAACCGGCCATTCTTTTGTGTAGCCAGCGCCGCCAAGGGCCTGAATGGCTTCGAGGGAGCACTTCACCGCGTTCTCGCTCGACATCAGGATTGCACCCGCCGCATCGAAGCGCGTCGTCTGGTCATTGTCGCAGGCTTTGGCGACGGCATAGACGTAGGCGCGTGAGGAGTTCAACGCGACATACATGTCTGCGATCTTCGCCTGCATTAGCTGGAAGTCACCAATCGGGCGCCCGAACTGTTTACGCTCGCGAATATATGGCAGGACGGTATCAATGCAGGCCTGCATAATGCCAAGCGGGCCGCCTGAAAGCACGGAACGCTCATAGTCGAGCCCGCTCATCAGAATAGCGGCGCCCTGACCCTCTTCGCCCATCACGTTCTCGTCCGGCACGAAACAGTCTTCAAAGACCAGCTCACCCGTGTAAGAGCCGCGCATACCCATCTTGTCGAGCTTGCGAGCGCAGGAGAAGCCTTTGAAGTCTTTCTCGACCAGGAAGGCTGTCACGCTTTTTGAGCCGGCTTCCGGATCAGTCTTGGCGTAGATGACAAGCGTATCGGCAATCGGACCGTTGGTGATCCAGAATTTGGTTCCGCTTAGAACATAGCCGCCGTCAGCTTTCTTAGCGCGTAGGCTCATGCTCATTACGTCAGAACCTGATCCGGCTTCAGACATAGCGAGCGCGCCGACATGCTCACCAGAAATCAGCTTTGGAAGGTATTTTGCTTTCTGTGCGGGCGTGCCCCAGCGACGGATCTGGTTCACACACAGGTTAGAGTGTGCACCATAAGAGAGACCTATAGAGGCGGACGCTCGGGAAATCTCTTCCATAGCGACAACGTGTTCCAGATAGCCGAGGCCAAGTCCGCCATCTTCTTCTTCCACGGTTATGCCATGCAGGCCAAGCTCGCCCATTTCCGTCCATACCCAGCGCGGGCATTCGTCGGTGCTGTCGATCTCGGCTGCGATAGGGGCCAGCCTGTCTCGCGCAAAACGCTCGCAGGTCTCGCGGAGCATGTCCGCTGTTTCACCAAGTGAGAAATCGAGGCCGCTCATCTGTTCAGTCTCCCTAACTGTATTTTTTGCGGATTTTAGCAAAACACGTTGAATAGATGAAATTGAAAAATTTTTGCCTTAGATATAGGTCCTGTCTATAAATAGGATCGTCCGATGATCGACCGCTATCTTATTCGCTACTTCCTCGCTGTCGTGGATCAGGGCTCGTTTTCACGGGCGTCACGGCAGGCGAACGTATCCCAGCCTACGCTGTCTGTTGGCATTGCCAAGCTTGAAAGCCTTCTGGGTGAAACCCTGTTCGAGCGGTCCACGCGACGTATCAGCCTGACGAGTGCTGGGGCGCGATTCCTGCCGCATGCGAGGCGAATTGAAAGCGAGTTCAATCAGGCAGCCATTTCCGTAAGGTCCGAGGGAGCGCCAGAAGTCACGCGGCTGGGCATTCTGTCGACCATTCCGGCAAGGCTCGTCGGTCAGGCGTTCGGGCGACTGCACCTCTCCAATCCGACACTTCGGATCGAGATCGTGGAGGGCTCAGAGAAGGAACTGTCCAATGCGCTGGCCCGACGGCGGATTGATGCGGCGCTCACCGTAGTAGGGCGCGGCGGTGAACGGTATGTCGAGCAGCATCTTTATCGCGAGCCCTATCATATGGCGTTGATGCCGGAGCATCCCGCGGCAGGCTATGATGTCGTAACCGTCGAGGATGTCGCCGAAAGTGTCATGATGGTTCGACGCCACTGTGAGGCGCTATCGGAGACCAGTCGGTTCTTCACAGAGCAGGGCGTCCGCCCCTTCTTCTCTTTCCGGTCATCGAATGATGAGCGCGTGATGGAGATGGTCGCATGCGGGCTCGGAATCACCATCATGCCAGCCAGTTATGAGTCGTCAGGCATTGTTCTACGCCCCCTCAAAGGGTTTGCTGTTGAACGCCAGATTGGTCTTGTTTTTCGCTCGGAAGAGGAGGCGGGGCAGCTGCCGCCTGAAGTGGAAGAAGGGGTGAAACTGCTCGCCCGGCATGTTGAAAGCCGCACATAAAAAAAGCCCCCGATTGCGGGGGCTTTTCTGTTTGAGATATTGGCACTTGCTTAGTGCGCAGGTGCCAGAACCAGTGCGTTCGCAAGAACGAGGTTCAGGCCGTCCAGATACGCACGTGTCGTCGGGCTCTGAGCAAAAGCAATGACAGACCCACGGCCGGTGCGCTCATACATAACGAACGGTTTGTAGGCGAGCTGCTCCAGGTTTTCAGCCCAGAGATAGCCGCTTTGCAGAAGCGTATCGCTGTCTGCGAAGCGGAACACGTTCTCGCCAGCCGCTTCGTTCAACGGGCTGAAGATCAGGCTGCCTGTATAAAGCGCGCTCGCTTCATCATAGCCGGCAGCGAGCCAGTGGTTTGTGTCTGCCACCACGCGGGCGATCACACCAGGTACGCCATCCGGACGGGCATGGTGATCGGCAATGATCTCACGATAGGCTTCTTCAGAAGTGATGACCGTACCGGCACCCGCCGCACCATTATCACCTGAAGCGCCCGCCGCGCCTTCGGAGCTGGTAGACAGCAGGCCGAAATTCTCGCCGGTCAGCATCGAAGCGCTGTTCTCAAACGCGATCAGCGTGCCGCCATTGCGAACATAGGTCTGAAGCGCGTTTGCACCTGATGTACCGAGCTCTGCACCGAGGCCGTAAGAGGTTGGCAGAACGACAACATCATATGCGCTGAGATTTGCGCGTGCGAAGCTTGATGTTCGGATCGGTGTGACCGGCAGGCCAAGCTGACGCTCGATCACGAAGCGAGTGTTACCGGCTGAGATCGGGTTTGTGCCGCTATCCCATGCGATTGCGACGCTTGGAACGCTCAGGCGATGGAAGTTATCGCTGCCGAAGTTCGGACCATCATCCACCCAGCTTGATTCCATCGCATCGACTTCCGCGCCAATGTCACGGGCCAGAGAGAGCAGGGTAGTTTCATAGTCACGCGGGTTATCCTGCGCGGCGAAAACAACCGTACCAATCGGATAGGTCACGCCGTCCTGCACGAATGGCAGGTCGGTTGTGCGGCCAACAAGCCCTTCGCGCATGGCTGCAATTACGAGACGCGCCTGACCGCCATCTGTCCATGGGATTGCGTAGCCGAAGCTGCCGCCTGTTTCGACGTCTGAAGCAATCGGGTCATCTGCGCTGACAGAGATCGCATTGCTGAGATTCACTGAGCCACATGTCGCTGAATCTACGCCGAACATGAGTGGAAGCGACCATGCGGTCACGTCATAGAGTTCCGGCGTTGCACCGCGCGCACGTCGAGCTTCTGTTTCTTCGATGAAGTCTGGTGGCAGTGGTGTGTCGTCAACCAGAAGCGTACGTGCGAGGCGGCCCTGAGGCTGTGCGAGGTCAACGACCAGTGCGCCATCCTGATAGGTCGTGCCACAAACGCGCGCATTCTCGCCGATACGGTTTACCGCAATGCCTTGCTGGGCGAGACGGCGACCGAGGCTCTCTGCCTCATATGTGTTCTCAGACAGGTCCATAACGATATAGCGGTCGGACGCGCCGCGATTGGCTGCGATCGCATCACGGCGGTACCCAGCATAAGCCTGCAGATAGCCTTCGGAATCGCGGGAAACGACTTCCAGAGTGGAGATCATCGCCAGTGCGTTGTTACGGACACCTTCGCCATAGGTGATGACTGATCCGTCGTCACGGTCCTGCAGAAGGCCGCGCGCACTGGATTGCTCGAAGGTCATAGCCGTCGCACCGTTTAGCATCGGCCACATATCGCCATAGCCCGGATAGAAGGCATCAAAGACTTCACGGGTGTAGTAGGCAACGCCGAAACGGTCGAACCAGCGACCATGGTTGCGGCCCATTTCATAGAGGCGATCAACCTGCTCCTGAGGAATATTCGGGTTGAGCGGGTTCGCCGGTGGCGGGAAATAATACGTGCTGGATGGCCCCATTTCGTGGCTGTCGACATACACGACAGGATGCCAGTCGAGTACGGATGCAACACGACCCTGAACTTCCGGCTGGGTCATGGCGAACCAGTCACGGTTCAGGTCGAACAGATAGTGGTTATAGCGTCCGCCCGGCCATGGCTGGTCGTGCTCTGCGGCGGCTGGGTCGGAGAACGGTTCCATACCCACAGAGGAATCAAAGCTGTGGTGGAAGCGCATGCGACCGTCAGGGTTCTGGCTTGGGTCGATGATGACGATTGTATTCTCGAGGATCTGGTCTACGAGCGCGTCACCCTCTGCTGCGAGCAGGTGGTAGGCGAGGAAAGCAGCGCTGTCCGGCGGCGAAATCTCGTCGCCGTGTACACCTGCAGAAATCCAGACTACAGCCGGAATCGATGCAGCAATGTTTGAGGCTTCAGATTCGCTGAGCGTGCCGGATGCGAGACGGGCCATGTCAGCTTTGATCTCTTCCATACGCGCGAGGTTTTCAGCTGATGAAATCGCTGCGTAGATCAGATCGCGGCCCTGCCAACTTTCAGCATATTTGAAGACTTCCATACGATCCGTATTGGCTTCCATGAGCGCATCGAAGAACTCATGGATTTCCGGAATTGAGGACACGTCGGCGCCATGGTCGTGCCCGACGACAGATTCGAGTGTCGGCGTAGTATCTGTATAGCGAACCTGCGGGTAGCTCTGCGCGGAGGCGACCTGCGATAAACCTGAAAGAGCAACTACCGACGTGGCAGCCAGAATAGTCCGGATGTGACGCTGCATTTTTGTTCCTGTTCCCATGCTTGTCAGCAATACGCGCTGACGCTGACCTGCTTTGAAATTTTTTGGCCTCGAACTGAATAGCGGCGAGCCTAAATTTTCTGCTTTTAAGCGAGCTGACCAATTCTTATTCAGATTGTCCATATTTGAGTAGGATAATTCGACGTATGGGATTGCGGGATATCGCCGGGCAAAAACGGACAGGATAAGCGCAGGCATTCACAATGCTCGCGAAGCATGGTCCATAGCAGTCGGAGTGATTGCCCATTGGGTGCAGGAATGGCATGACGCTGTCCCGCCTCAAAACGGTCATTGAAGAAGGACATCCTTGTTGAAGCGCGTATTTGTTACCGGCACAGCAGGCTTTATCGGTTTCCACCTCGCAAAATTGCTGCTTGAGGAGGGCGTGGAAGTTCACGGCTTCGACGGCATGACCGACTATTATGACGTCCAGCTGAAGAAAAATCGCAATGCGCAGCTGGACGCCTATCCGGCGTTCTCGCGCAGCGAAGGACTTCTGGAAGACGAAGACGTTCTTGTTCCTGCCATTCTGGACTTCAAACCGGATATGATCGCCCATCTGGCCGGGCAGGCTGGGGTGCGTCACTCTATTGAGAAGCCGCGCGACTATATCAATTCGAATGTCATGGGCACGTTCAATGTGATGGACGCTGCCCAGAAAAGCGGCGTGCAGCATTTGCTCATGGCGTCATCGAGCTCGGTTTATGGTGCGAACACGCAGATGCCGTTCAAGGAAACCGACCAGACTGAAACCCAGCTCTCAATGTATGCCGCTACCAAGAAGGCAAATGAGAGCATGGCGCATTCCTACGCCAATCTGTGGAACGTTCCGACGACAATGTTCCGTTTCTTTACTGTCTACGGTGCCTGGGGGCGGCCTGATCTGGCCTATTTTAAATTTACAGACGCCATTCTGAACGACCGGCCGATCGACATTTATAACCATGGCGATATGGCGCGTGATTTCACCTATGTGGAAGATCTGGTGCGTGGTATTCGATTGCTGATGGATGCCATCCCGTCTGAGGATGCACGCGTTGAGGGTGACTCGCTTTCGCCGGTGGCGCCATTCCGCGTGGTGAACATCGGCAATTCCAATCCAGTGAAGCTTCTCGACTTCATCGAGGCGATCGAGACCAGCATCGGCAAAAAAGCAGTCCGCAATTATATGCCAATGCAGCCCGGCGATGTGCAGGCGACATGGGCAGACGCAACTTTGCTGCAACGTTTGACAGGCTATAAGCCTGAGACCGACCTCAAGGATGGTGTGGACGTCTTCGTCAGATGGTATCGGGACTATTATAATCGCTAGAGGCGACAATCTGCGGTCTGTGGTTTGAAACCCCGTTAGTTTTCAGGCATGTATTTGCAGTACCAGAATGAAGGGACCTGCAATTGAAGCTGTTCGTAACCGGAGGTGCCGGCTTTATCGGTTCTGCTGTTGTACGGCTTGCGATTTTGCGGGGCTATCACGTCGTCAATCTGGATGCGATGACCTATGCGGCTTGTGAGGCGAACCTCGAGGCGGTTCAGGGCAATTCAAAATACGAGTTCGAACGCGTTGATATCCGTGATCGTGTCGCGCTCGACAAACTGTTCGATCTGCACCAGCCAGACGCCGTCATGCATCTGGCAGCTGAGACCCACGTAGACCGCTCGATTGACGGGCCAGCGGATTTTATCACGACGAATATCAATGGCACGTTCAACATGCTGGAAGCGGCTCGCGGCTACTGGATGAAGAGCGGCAGACCGGAGAGTTTCCGCTTCCATCATATTTCTACGGACGAAGTGTTTGGTAGTCTCGGCTCGGAAGGACTTTTTACTGAGACTTCTCCATATCAACCGAACAGCCCGTATTCTGCCTCAAAAGCTGCAGCCGACCATCTCGTAAGAGCGTGGTCTGAGACTTATGGTCTGCCGGTGGTTATGACCAATTGCTCTAACAATTACGGGCCGTATCAGTTTCCGGAAAAGCTCATTCCGGTGGTGATTCTGAATGCGTTGCGCGGAGACCCGATCCCTGTCTATGGCACCGGCGAGCAGGTACGAGACTGGCTACATGTGGAAGATCACGCCGACGCGCTTCTGCTCGTGCTGGGCGAGGGCGAACTGGGCGGAAGCTATAATATCGGTGGCGAAAATGAGGTTCGGAATATCGACCTTGTGCGACTGATCTGCGGTGCGCTTGATGACCGAAGACCGCGTGCAACACCTTATGCTGATCTCATCACCTTCGTGTCAGATCGTCCCGGCCATGATCAGCGTTACGCAATTGATCCGTCTCACATCCGTGAAAAGCTGGGCTGGCGTCCGTCAGTCACGCTGGAGCAGGGACTTGCGCAGACGGTGGACTGGTATCTGAATAATGAGAGTTGGTGGAAGCCGCTCATGGCGCGTCACGGGGTGGGACAGCGTCTGGGACAGATCAAATGACCGTTCTGGTTTTCGGCGCAAATGGTCAGGTGGGCCGCGAGCTACAACGGGTAGGATATGTCAGAGCGCTAAGCCGCGAAGAGGCGGATGTCCGCAAGGAAGCTGATATTGTATCAGCGATCGAGGTGATGAAGCCGACAGCGATCGTAAACGCAGCTGCCTATACGGCGGTGGATAAGGCGGAAACCGACACCGAAGCGGCGCATTTGGTCAATGCTGTCGCGCCCGGCATCATGGCGCGTGAGGCCCGTGCGCGCGAAATTCCGTTGGTACATATTTCGACCGATTTTGTTTTCGATGGCACCAAGACCGGGCCTTACACCGAGGAAGACGTGCCACAGCCGAAAAGTGTTTATGGCCAGACCAAACTTGATGGTGAAAAGGCTGTTCTGGAAGCCGGTGGCAATTCGGTTGTTTTACGAACGGCGTGGGTGTTCTCTCCCAATGGCAGCAATTTCGTCCACATCATGATGCGCCTGGCAGACGAGCGGGGCATATTGCGAGTGGTGGAGGACCAGTTTGGCGGGCCGACCTCCGCGCGAGATATTGCTGTGGCCGCGCTCAATATTGTGCGCACGCGCTGCGCCACGCCTGGTGAACCGGATGTTTATCACTATGCCGGTGGACCGGATGTTAGCCGCGTTGAGTTTGCGAGGCAGATATTCAGGCTGAGCGGCCGCGCGCCCGAAATCCTGCCGATCCCGACCACGGATTATCCAACACCGGCCGAGCGCCCTTTAAATTCGCGGCTGGACTGTTCTAAAATTGAAAAGGATTTCGGGATAGAACGGCCAGACTGGCGCGAATCTCTCGCGCGAGTGCTTGAAGAGATGGGGGAGCTCAAGGCCAATGGCTGAGCGAAAAGGTATTATTCTGGCGGGCGGTAAAGGCTCACGCCTCCATCCCATCACGCTGGGAATATCCAAGCAGTTGCTGCCTGTCTATGACAAGCCGATGATTTACTATCCGACCAGCGTTCTCATGCTGTCGGGCATACGTGATATCGCGATCATCACCACGCCAGAGGATAAAGAGCAGTTCGTGCGCACTATGGGCGACGGATCGCAATGGGGTGTGAGCTTCACCTATATCCAGCAGCCGTCACCGGATGGTCTCGCGCAGGCGTACATCCTTGCGGAGGAATTTCTGGACGGTGCGCCATCGGCCATGGTGCTCGGAGATAATATCTTCTTTGGTCACGGCCTTCCGACCCAGTTGAAAGCAGCTGACGCGCGCAAAACTGGTGGTACGATCTTCGGGTACCGCGTCGCAGATCCTGAACGCTATGGCGTGATCGGTTTCGACCGTGAGGGCATGGTGACATCGATCATTGAAAAGCCGGAGATCCCGCCTTCACAATACGCCGTGACCGGTTTGTATTATCTGGATGCCTCTGCGCCGGATCGCGCGCGCTCCATCGAGAAGTCTGCGCGCGGAGAACTGGAGATTACCTCTCTTCTGGAAACCTATCTGAAAGATGGTGTTTTGTCTGTGGAGCAGCTTGGGCGCGGCTTTGCATGGCTCGATACCGGCACGCATGCAAGTCTGCTCGACGCTGGGAATTTTGTCAGAACGCTGTCAGAACGACAAGGGCAGCTGGTCGGCTCGCCGGACGAGGTCGCCTATCACCAGGGGTGGATCAGTCCGGAAGAGCTGATGTCCCGTGCTACACGGTTTGGTAAGTCTGAGTATGGGCGCTATCTGCAGCGTTTATTGCTGCCTTAATCATCCGCGATAGAGATCAATCGTCCGTCTTCGATACGGGCGGAAACATCAAATACGCGAGACATATTCTGTTCGGTGAGCGTTTTTGCGGGTGACCCTTCGTCTACAAGTCTGCCGAAACGCATCCAGAGCAGGACATCGGCAAACTGAGCGGCAAGCGCGATATCGTGCAGGACGACGAGCGCTGTACCGCCGTTTTCCGTGAAGCGTTGTATGAGGCGCATAATGCGGATCTGGTGCTTCGGGTCCAGTGCGGTCAGCGGTTCATCGGCAATGAGAAGCGGAGTCTTACCTGCAAAGGCGCGGGCAAAGTGGACGCGCGAGAGCTCACCGCCTGAAAGTGTGTCTGTAGCTCGGCTGCGCAGCTCGTTCAGTTCGCAAATGTCCAGCGCTTCATCGACGGCAGACCGGTCAGCTTCGGAGAGGCGGGCAGGTGTGCCGCCATAGGCAAACCGACCGAGCGCCACAGCGTCCTCTACGCTTACTGGCCAGCTGAGTTGCCGGTTCTGCGGCAGATAGCTGAGCTGCTTTGCACGCTCTGATGAGGTCATTCCGGTGAGACTTTGACCGTTCAGAAGTACGGTTCCGGTGGCAGGCTTTTTCAGTCCCGCCAGACACGTCAGAAGAGATGACTTTCCCGCGCCGTTAGGGCCGATAAGGCAAGTTAATTTACCGGGCGAGAGGGACAGGTTCACCTTGGCGAAGAGTTCTGTCTGCCCTGCATTGAGCGAGATGCTGTCTGCCGTAAGCTGTGTCATGACAGGCCTCCCGAACGCTTCTGGATTGCAATCCAGACAAACGCAGGCGCGCCAATCAGCGCGGCTACCACACCGAGCTTTAGCTCGGCATATGTTGGCAGAATGCGGATGAGGATATCGGCGGAGACGAGCAATACGCCGCCAGCCAGTGCCGATGGCAGCAGAATACGTCCCGGATCATGTCCAACCAGCGGACGCATGACATGCGGCGTGATAATGCCAACAAAGCCGATTGCGCCTGCAATGGCGATGCTGCCACCGGTGGCGAGGCCTGCGCCCACGATCACCAGAATTCGTTGATGCATCAGATTGAGGCCCAGACCTGCCGCAGCCTCTTCGCCCAGTGTCAGCGCAGACAAGCCGCGCGCGGACGCCAGAAGAAGGCTGAGGCCAGCGATAATAAAAGGCAGGCTGTAGGCCAGGTCAGTAAGGCTGCGATTGGCAACCGAACCAAGGGTCCAGTTTACCATATCGGCCAGTGAAAACGGGTTAGGCGCAAAGTTCAGAAGCAGAGACATGAGCGCTCCGGAAAAGCTCGAAATCCCCACGCCGATCAGGATGAGCGTCACGACTGAACCAGTGCGGAGCGCGGCAAAGCCTAGGAGTACAGTGGCAAGCAATGCTCCAAAAATAGCGGCGGCAGGCAGGATGAGACTGCTTGCGGTGGCGAGACCGAAATAAAGAACGAGCGTCGCTGCCAGAACCGACATCGCTGACACGCCAAGCACGCCCGGCTCTGCGAGCGGATTGCGAAGCAAGCCCTGAAGGGCAGCGCCCGACATAGCCAGCGCAGCGCCCGTGATGAAGGCGGCAAAGGCGCGAGGCAGTCTGATCTGCCAGATGATCACGCTGTGTTCGTCCGCGCCGGTGGCTGTCAGTCCGCCGAACACATCAGCAATGCTGAGTGACGTGGAGCCAAGAAGGCAGGCCAGAAAGATGGCAATGATGCCTGCTGTGAACAGACCGGCATTCAATTGCAGGTCGCGGATCATGAAGCCTCGCTTCCGGAAGCGGCGAGCGCTTCGATTGCATCAATCAGATACCAGGCGCCACAGGATGTCCATGATGCATCAAGGGGGACCGTCTCGGCTGTCTCCAGCGCGTTCAGTGTCACTGGATGATGGCTGGGGCTCCAGATGGACGGGTTCTGGTGAATCGAGTCGTAGAAGGCTACGGCCAGTACATCCGGCGCATCGGTGGCGATCTGTTCAAGCGGCAGGTCATGCCAGCCGGCCCGCGTTTCATAATTGGTCAGGCCAGCAGTCTCGAAGGCGTCATTGATAAGACCGTTCGGGCCGCTGGTGACACCGCCTGGCGTGACATAGAGGACGTTCTGATCATCGTAGCGTGGGTTTATGGCCGCAAGCCGCGCATCGAAAGCTGCGATAAGCTCTTCGCCGCGTTCTGATACCCCCATTTGCGCGGCAATATCGCGAGTGACGGTGCGAATGCTTTCAAAGTCGCTCGTCCAGCCAATCTGAACCACGTCTATACCGGCCTGAGAGAAAAACCGCGGTGCAAGAGGGCCGCCGCCATAAGAGCGGACGATCAGGTCTGGCTGCGCCGCGAGTACGCTCTCAGCGACAGGGCGTATCTGAGGGATACCCTCTGCCTGATCTCGAAGATAGGAGAACTTTTTATCGGCGTCCGGTGACAGGGCAAGTATATCCTCACGCTCGGCGAGTGCCAGCACATACTGATCCGCGCAGTAATCCATGCTGATAATGCGCTGATAGCCTTCAGGTGACGGTTCAACCACCCCGGCATCCTGCTCAGGTGAGCAGGCTGTCATTAAACAGAGTACCGGGATGATCAGTCGTTTCATGTTATCTCAGTTTTACGCCGATAAGGGCTGTTGCGCCCGGCGCATGATAACCGAAGACATCGTCTACGCGCACGTCGAACAGGTTCTCGCCGCGCAGTGTAACGGAGAAGCGTTCCGTGACCGGGTATTCGAACGTGCCTGAGGCGAGCAGATAATCGCCAAGGGAAACGGTTGTGAATGTACCGAAGTCTGTGTCCAGCTGCGTACCGATATAGTCGAGAGCAAAGCCCGCGCGCATGCCTTCAACCGTTGAGGACTGCCAATCGACAGACACGCTACCGGTCCATTCGGGCACACGGATTTCCTGAATGCCGCTATCGCTTGTGGAGTCGATTTTCGTTGCGCTCGCATTCAGGCGGAGCGTCTCGCTGATCGTCAAGCCGAACGCGCCTTCGACACCTGAGCGTTCAGATTCGCCCGTGCGGTTCATCGGCGTAGCGAGGAAGAGCGGCGGTGCATACGAGGTGTAGATCTCGTTTTCGAGTTCTGCTTCGAAATAGGTGAGTGAGACGTCGAATGGGCCATGGACATGGTCGAAGCCGATTTCCCAGCTGGACGACGTTTCCGGCTCGAGATCCGGATTGCCGACAAAACTGCCCGGATAGAAGCCGAACAATTCAGTGAAGGTCGGGTTCTTTACGCCTTCGCCAGCGCTCGCGCGAACGCGGAACGCAGGTGAGACGTTATACGCGGCACCAATGCGCCATGTATCCGCGTCGTCGAACACGCCGTCATTATCATCATGGCGCGCTGAAGCCGTCAGAGCGAGATCGCCAACAGACAGGCGCGCTTCAGTAGCTGCGCCGAGCGTCTCAAAAGTCCGGGACTGGTTTGGATCGCCGAAGAGACTCGCCTGACCTTCGCGCGTGTAATCTTCTTGCTCCCAGTCCAGAATACCGGCGAGATCGAGGACTGCGCCGTCGAATTCAAATGAGGTCGCAGGAGAGTAGGCGATTTTCGTACGCTCACCGGTGGTTTCGTCCGTGGAGGCACCGTCTGCAAAGTTCTCGCGGACAACAGAGTTGAAGCTCGCCGTCAGAACATGATCGAGACCGAATGCGGTGGTGGATGCGCGTGCGCCGAACAGCCATTGGTCGCTTTCTGTTTCGCGGTCTGCATTGTCCAGAAGGCCGTCAAAGTCAGTGTCAGGGTCGGTCTGGCTGGAAGTTGCACGGTATGTGAGGAGGCCGCTCAGATCGATGGAGCCGGCGACCTGCTGATTGCCGGTGATGAGGAAGGAATAGCTCTCAGAACCGTCTTTTTCGCCATCATTGCCGGAGACATCGACGCCGTCTGTGCTGAATGCTGACGCCGCAGCTGAGAGGTTTCCATTTCCGAAATCGAGACCGCCGGAGACATGTCCGAGCAGTGTATCGAACGTGCCATACTCTGCGGCTGCGTTCAGTTCAGTCGAGTCTGCGGTGACAAGATTGATCACGCCGCCCACAGCATCAGAGCCGTAGAGCGCAGATTGCTCGCCGCGGGCAACTTCGATGCGTGACAGGTTTAGGCCTGAGAACAGGCCGAAATCCGTTTCGCCATTCACGGCGTCGGAGACTTCAATACCGTTCAGAAGAACCAGTGTGTGGTTTGCCTCTGCACCGCGGATGCGGATCTGGGTGAGGCCGCTCTGAGTGCCCGAACGGGAAATGCCGAGGCCCGGAACGGCGCGGAGTTGATCAGCGATGAATTCTGAATCGCGGACGGCGAGATCAGCAGCGGAAAGAACAGACACACTCGCTGTTACATCTTCAGCAGCGACAGGACGAAGACCAACAACGCTGATCGTGTCCTGACGTGCTTCTTCTGTGTCAGCTGATTGTGCGTGAGCTGGCGCGATAAAACACAGTGCGGCGCAGCCCGAGAAAAGGATCGATTTCATACGATATCCCTATAGGCCGGTCTGCGCCGGCAGACGGACCTGGAAACGACATGAGTAACCCGCACTGCGCCCGGCGTCGCAATGGGGTGGCGTGTCGCTTCAAAGGAAGGGAAACCCTGTCCCGTCTGTCATTGGCTGGACCCGGCCGACGGACGAACGACGCGATGGCAGGTCTCCTGGCTTACCGATCTTCACATTCGCCCGCCTTCCCGGAAAATCCAGTGGCGTGTGGGACGAATGCTCCCGGTTTACAGTTGCGGGCACAGCGCAGGATTTACACCTGCTTCCCTCTTCGCCGGTCTCCCGGCACCATCTGAAGGGCGTTATTTCTCTGAATTGTGGGTGATGTCAATCAGTTGGACAGAAATGGTTCCGGACAACCGGAGCCTTCCGGTGCGCGGCGACCGGGTGCGCGGCGTTGAACTTCATTCAGGGCGCGGCGAAGACGGAAGGTGATTTCGCGCGAATTCATGACGCCCTGCATACAGACCAGAGGCTCTTTGGAATCAGAGGCGATTACCACGGCATAACCGGTGTAAGGGTACTGGTTATAGGCGTGATAGATTTGCTCAATACCCGCAGACTGCATGCGGTTCAGAAAGCCCGACCACATTTCGTCTTTCTGTTGCTGTGTGCCGGTGCGCGCGTGCGTCAGATCAACAGAAATCCATTCCACCGGCTGATGACTCAAACCATCTACGGCATCATGGAGTGCGGGATCGAAGATATGGCAGGTCGGGCACCAGTCAGCGGTGAAGTTGATGATCTGGATGCCCGGTGTATCAGCATGAGCGGGGCGGCTGAGCGCCCCGACCAGAATGAGAAAAAGAAGTGCTGTAAGTCTCATATCACTCCTCCTTCTGGCACAATGAGTTCAGCTTGGTGCTGTCTCAAGCAAGAGCGTTGCCAAACACGCGGTCGAAAATCTCGTCGACACGCTTTGTGTGGTAGCCCAGATCAAACAGCTCGTCGATCTTCTCGTCTGTCAGCATCGTCTTGATATCAGTGTCTGCTTTCAGAAGCTCGTTGAACGGCTTGCCTTCGCGCCATGTGACCATCGCATTACGCTGGACCAGACGGTAAGCATCTTCGCGGCTTGAACCGGCTTCGACAAGTGCGAGAAGCACACGCTGCGAGTTATGAAGACCGCCTAGCTGGTTCATGTTGCGCTCCATGTTCTCAGGATACACAACGAGGCCGTCCATAACGCCTTTCAGGCGCGCCAGAGCAAAGTCGAGGTGGATTGTCGCGTCAGGGCCGATACCGCGCTCTACAGACGAGTGAGAGATATCACGCTCGTGCCACAGGGCTACGTTCTCCATCGCAGGAACGACAGATGAGCGAACAAGGCGCGCAAGACCTGTCAGGTTCTCGGTGAGGACAGGGTTACGCTTGTGCGGCATGGCGGAGGAGCCTTTCTGACCGGCAGAGAAGAACTCTTCGGCTTCCAGAACCTCTGTACGTTGCAGGTGGCGAATCTCGGTGGCGAGACGCTCGATAGAGCTTGCGACGACGCCGAGTGCGCAGAAGAAGGCTGCATGGCGGTCACGTGGGATGACCTGAGTTGAAACTGGTTCCTGCGCGAGGCCGAGTGCGTTGGCGACATAAGCTTCAATGCGCGGATCGATATTGGCGTAAGTGCCGACAGCGCCAGAGATGGCGCAGGTTGCGATTTCTTCGCGCGCTGTTTTCAGGCGCTGAAGGTTGCGGTCAAACTCTGCATAATAAGTGGCAAGTTTCACGCCGAAGGTTGTCGGCTCTGCGTGAATGCCGTGGCTGCGGCCGATTGTGATCGTCCATTTGTGCTCTTCAGCGCGCTTCTTGATGCTTTCCAGAAGCTCTTCCATGTCCTTGATCAGGATGTCGCTTGCGCGGGACAACTGAACCGCAAGGCAAGTGTCTAGAACGTCTGAAGATGTCAGGCCCTTGTGAAGGAAGCGGGCTTCCTCGCCAACGAATTCTGCAACGCTTGTCGTGAAGGCGATAATGTCGTGCTTCACTTCGCGTTCGATCTCGTCAATGCGCTCGACGCTGAAATTGCCGCGTTCACGAATTGCCTGCGCGGCTTCTTGCGGGATTTCGCCGAGTTCGGCCATGGCCTCACAAGCAAGCGTCTCGATTTCAAGCCAGATTGCGTATTTGCTTTCCGGGCTCCAGATGGCGCTCATTTCCGGGCGGGCATAACGAGGGATCATGGTCGGGCCTATCTCAGTACAAGAATTGATTGAAACTACGCGCTGATTAGGCGTTACAAATTCGATTGTCTACTGAGCTACGGGCTCGGGCTTAACATTAATCGCTGCCTGCTTACTTTGGGGAAGGTGATGAATTGAGGGCAGGGACATCGAAGACACGGCACTTTTTTGTCACTGCGGCCAATTTACTATGCGGTTTTTTCCGGGAAGGGTTTGCCAATCTGAATGTCCGCGTCTAATCCGGTCTGCAAAATAATCAGCGTCCAGGGGCAAGAATAAGCATGTTTTCGAAAATCCTCATTGCGAACCGTGGTGAAATTGGTGTGCGCGTCATCAAGACGTGCAAGCGGATGGGCGTAAAAACAGCCATTGTTTATTCCGAGGCCGACGCAGACAGCCTCGCGGTTGAAATGGCAGATGAAGCCGTCTTTATCGGTGGCGCGCCTGCTTCAGAGTCCTATCTGGTTCAGGACAAGATTATCGACGCAGTTCGCAAGACCGGCGCAGAAGCTGTCCACCCTGGTTTCGGTTTCCTGTCTGAGAACCCTGTTTTTGCCCGCCGCCTTGAAGAAGAGAAAATCACCTTCATTGGCCCGAACCCGTTCGCGATCGAATCCATGGGTGACAAGATCACCTCTAAAGAATTCGCCGCCAAGGCAGGCGTTTCTACAGTTCCGGGCCATATGGGCCTGATCGAAGAAACTGAAGAAGCTGTGCGCATCTCTGGCGAGATCGGCTATCCGGTTATGATCAAAGCGTCTGCTGGCGGTGGCGGTAAAGGTATCCGCGTTGCTTATGACGACGCAGAAGTCCGCGAAGGCTTCCCGGCCGTTAAGGCCGAAGCGAAAACAGCATTCGGCGATGACCGTGTCTTCATCGAGAAATTCATTCTGAGCCCGCGCCACGTTGAAATTCAGGTTCTTGGCGACAAGCATGGCAACGCAATTCACCTGTTCGAGCGTGAGTGCTCCATCCAGCGTCGTAACCAGAAAGTCATTGAGGAAGCACCATCTCCGCTTCTGGACGAAGAGACCCGTATGAAGATGGGCGCGCAGGCTGTCGCTCTGGCTAAAGCGGTGAACTATGACAGTGCCGGTACAGTGGAATTCGTCGCTTCAGGCGTCGATAAGAGCTTCTACTTCCTTGAGATGAACACCCGGCTGCAAGTGGAACACCCGGTCACAGAGATGATTACGGGTGTCGACCTTGTTGAGCAGATGCTTCGCGTGGCGTCGGGCGAAAAGCTTGCGATTGCGCAGGACGATCTCTCTATCAATGGCTGGGCAGTTGAAAGCCGCGTCTATGCGGAAGATCCATACCGCAACTTCCTGCCAAGCATTGGACGTCTGAAGCGTTACATCCCGCCTGTAGAAGGTGAAGCGACCGGTGCACCGGGCGTCGTGCGTGTTGATTCCGGCGTCCGTGAGGGCGACGAAATCTCCATGTTCTATGACCCGATGATCTCCAAGCTGGTGACACACGGTAAGACACGTGACGAGGCGATTGATACGCAGCTCGCGGCGATGGACCGTTACCACATTGAAGGTATTCAGGATAACATGCCGTTCGTAACCGCTGTGTACGAGCAAGAGCGTTTCCGTTCTGGTGACATCACCACGGCTTACATCAAAGACGAGTTCCCTGACGGCTTTAACGGTGTTGAGCCGACCGCAGAACAGACTCTGATTTTGACAGCAAGTGCAGCTCATGTGCACGGCGTCTATTCTGCCCGTGCAGCGCTGACATCAGGTCGCCTGTCTCCGCCTGAGACTGTTCGCGAAGACTGGGTCGTCATTCTTGATAAGTCGCATTATCCGATCAAACTGCGCTTTGCTGAAGGCCGCAGCGAAATCGAGATTGAGGGCAAGGTCCACGTTCTGGAAACAGAATGGAAGCCGGGCACGCACCTTCTCGAAGGTACGCTGGATGGTAAGCCGTTTGCCGTTAAGTTTGCCGACCGCACTGAAGGATACCTCTTCCGCCACCGCGGCGTTGCACTCCGTGCGCTGGTTTGCACACCACGTTCTGCAGAGCTTCACGCCAAGCTTCCTGAGAAAGAAGCGGCAGACCTTTCCAAACTGATCATGAGCCCGATGCCGGGTCTCGTCGTCTCCATGGATGTTGAGCTTGGTCAGGAAGTGAAATCAGGTGAAGCTGTCTGTGTCGTCGAAGCCATGAAGATGCAGAACATCATCCGTGCAGAAGCTGACGGCGTCGTGAAAGCGATCAATGTTGGCGCTGGCGACAGTGTTGCTGCTGACGAAATCATGGTTGAATTCGAGTAGTCAGCCAATTCTGGTGTAAGTGGGGTAAGTCATGACCGAACAGTCCGCGTCAGTTGAAACTATGTATGATCCTGACCGTCCATGGATTTCTGGTCCTGACGAAGACCCTAATCGTGCGAACTGGGTAGCTGAATATTTTGATCCGACGGGGGAGACCGCGAAACCGGTCTTTCTTCGTGGACAGATGTTCCTCGCGATCGCACGGCTCGCAATTCTGGTAGCTGCATTTGGTATTCTATCCGGCGCACCTAGAGTTGGAGCAGCGGTTGCGGCTTTCGGCATTGGAATTCCAATGCTGATGTCCTTGGTAAGCCATATTCGGCGTCTTGCGCATGCGGGGCGTCCAGCTTTTTTGGCTCTATTTGTCGCTCTTCCGTTCCTATTGGCATCGGGCTTCACTGTGGTGCAAATTCAGGCGCTTTCCCCGCAACCTGCTGTGGCTGAATTGGATGCCGAAACGTTCCGCGCTGCGGTTGAAGCGGAATTAAATGGCTCCGAAGCAGAAGAAGCCAACGAAGCCGATGCACCAGAGGCAGAAGCATCTGCGCCACGCCCGCAAATGCGCAGACGCGGGCCTCCTCCAACAGCTGAGCAAATCCTTGCAGGTACGATTCAGGGGGGCGTTTTTATGTGGCTGTTTCTGAGCCTGTTCACTATGGTTTATTCGTTGGTCTATGTCTCGCGTCGACCCCGGGCTGAACGTGTAGAAGACAGGCGGACCAGCCTTCACGGCTGATCAGGCAGCTTCAATGTCTTCGTCTGGCTGCTGAACCGGCAGGTAGAGCGTTACAGTCGTTCCTACGTTCAATTCACTATCGATCGCGAACCGGCCGCCATGCAGCTCGACAAGTGAGCGCGTGAGAGCAAGGCCAAGGCCGGTGCCGTTATGGTTCATGTCCTGATTGGACTCTGCCTGCTCGAACGGGTTGGCGAGGCGTGGCAGGTCATCCTTGGAAATACCCACGCCGGTATCTTTTACGGCAATCGAAATAAAGTCGTACTCGTTCTGGATCGTTACAGTGATCTGGCCATTGTCGCGTGTGAACTTGATGGCGTTTGAAACAAGGTTCAGCACCATTTGACGCACTGCGCGGTGGTCGGCCTCGATATCGTGAACATCATCAGCGTGCACAAGCTCGAGTTTGATGTTCTTCTCGTCAGCCTTACGACGGATCATGCGGATGGCGGCGTCGACAGGTTCGACCGGATCAATTGGCTTGGTATTGATCGTCATCTTGCCGGATTCGATTTTCGCCATGTCAAGAATGTCGTTGATCATGTCGAGCAGATGTTGGCCGGAAAGAAGGATATCATGCGCGTAAGACTTGTAGCGCTCGTCACCGAGTGGGCCGAATATCTCTTTCACGAGCATTTCCGAGAAGCCGTTAATAGCGTTAAGCGGCGTACGAAGTTCGTGGCTCATATTTGCAAGGAAGCTGCCCTTGGCCTGACTTGCATGCTCGGCTTTGGTTTTCTCTTCTGCGTATTTGCGAGTGAACTCACGCGCGCGCCCTTCGGAGCGTTCAAGCTCGGAGATGAGGCGTTTCAGCTTCTTCTCATTGCGAAGATGCTCGTCCTGTTGATTCTTGAGCTTGGAAATGTCGGATGCAATGGTGAGCATCAGTCCGCCAGAGGTTTCGCGCTCTGCAAGGTGGAACCAGCGGCCGTCACGCATTAGAACTTCACGCTCTTCGCCGACGTCTTCCGTTGCGCGATCGAAGCGTACAGCGCGGCTGATTTCGACGTTGATGATGTCATGGCTGACGCCGGGGCGCAGCACTTCCTCATCTAGCGCGAATGCTTTCGCGAAAGCAGGGTTCCAGAACATCAGTCGCTTGCGCTCATCCCAGAGCGCAATGGGCATGGAGAAACCTTCGAATGCGTTACGCAGCCGCATTTCAGAGGCGCGCATACGTTCTTCGAACAGACGGCGATCCGATACATCGATTGCGATGCCTTCGAGCGCGATCTGATCGGCAACGGCGCGCGATTGGGGGCGCAGCGCTCTGAATTCGAAATGGCGCCCGCGGATATTGAGCGTGCCTTTCAACGTGCCTTCGACCGCGCCTTTTGCAACGGCGTTTACAAACTTGCGAGCACTTTGCGCACCAAAATATGGCTCCAGCGCATTGAGAGGAATATCGCTGCCCGGTTCCAGGTTGAGCGATTTGGCCAGAGCCCCTGAAACGGTCAGGGACTGGATGTTGCGATCAATCTTCCATGAACCGACGCCAACATTTGCAGCGAGAAGTGTCAGGCCTTCAGAAGCTTCTGCAAACCCTGCATCTGTCGCTTTCTGCTTTTTGCTCGGTTTCGCTGCTGGTTTTGCACCTCCCAGACGAGACCGCGCAGCGCCCAGTAGGCTGAGTACGGCCAGCGTCGGTGAGAGGAATAGCAGAGAGTACAGAAGAATCGCGCCGGTGCCGAGCGCGGTGAACCACGGTTCTGTCTGAACCTGACACACCTGTAGCGGGCCGCCATTATGCGCGACGCAGGTTGAGGTGTGGCGTACCCAGTAACGGTCGAAACTGGTCAGATCCTGAAGAACATCTTGTCTGTCGAGCCAGCCTATTACGTCCTGGGAGCCGACAGAGCCGCCCTGCGGCGCACCTTGCCCCATAGAAAAGCGCAGGGCTTCGTTCTGCGGGAGGTCGGATGCAAGTTGGTGGAGCGGAATGGTCGAGATGAACTCGGTGCGCCCGACAGTCGACATGATGAGAAGATTGCTCGGGCTTGCCGCAATCGCGACACCGTTTTCTGACATCCAGCGCGCGGTCTGGAGCGTTTGCTCATCGGTGAGGGAGGCGCGGCTGCCCTCAGGTGAAATGCGGAAAATGCGTTGAACAGATGAAATCTGGCTTTCAATTTCCAGAACGGAGCTGCCCGAGTTCAGTCCGACTGTAAGAGCATCGCCAATGATATCGCGTTGCAGGTCGTAACGATCCAGCATGCTCTGCATGTTTGTCTGGAGTCGCGCCTGTTGAAGCTCACTTTCACGCTTAATGTCATCCCAGCCTTTAACGCCAAGTATGCCGATCTGAATTGTCAGGAAAACACCGGTAAGGAAGCTGAGGCGCGACAGCGACGTAGACATGTTGCTTCGGGCGCGCGTGCTTTGCGCTCCGGCATGCATAGCGTCCTTATGTCCGTTATTCGTCTTCACTGAAGTGCCTCGACCGTTCAAGGCATAAAGCCCACGATTCTGATACGGCACAAAATGTTAAGGTGCTGTTAATACTCTTATAGCTGTGAAGGAATCACCAGGACTTGAGGGAATGCGCTCTCTACCTAGCCCTCATTAAGTAATTCAGATGCTTCGTTTTCTTCGCTTCGGCGTTCCGGACCACGATAGTTTTCCGATTTGATGCGGCGTCTGTCCGGGCCAAAATAACTGGCCGTGCGGACGAACGGGCGAGGGGTGTTCACGATGGAGCGTACTTTGCGAAACAGCTCTTTCGCGGTCACCGGCTTGCAGCAGAACTCGGTTACACCGGCATCGCGCGCTGCTATAACTTTGGAACGTTCTGAATAGGCTGTGAGCATGATGATCGGGACAAAAGGGTTCGGACTGTCGTCGCCGGTGCGCACCAGACGGACAAAATCCGTGCCGTCGAGAATCTCCATCAGATAATCGACAATGATGAAGTCGATATGCTCCGAACGCACCATGTCGAAGGCTTCAGCGGCGTCATTGGCTTCGATGAAATGTGAAATGCCGAAACCGCGAAGCAAGGTCTTCACGATTGTAATCATGTGCTTATTGTCATCGACAATCAGCACACTCAGACGGTTCATGTTAGAATTCGACATAAATTGACCCGCACGGCCTGATACACTCAAGAGATCAGACCATAGCGGGTCAAAATTAATACCGTCTTTATCGGGACGGGAGAGTTTTCAATGCACTAATCTGCAAGCGCGCGTTGAACGATATCCATCGCGTTTTTCGACAGGTCACACTCGCGAAGAGCTTCCAGTTCAGCGCGGGCATGTGCCTGTGCAGTCTCACTGACGCGGCGCCATTGCTCGAACGCTGTCAGAAGACGCGCAGAGAGGGCACCGTTCAGCGGATCGACTTTGCGGACCACTTCTCCGAGCAGTTTATAGCCTTCGCCGGTTTCGCTGTGGAAGGCGACGAGATTGCCCATGGCAAACGTCGCGGCGACGGAGCGAACACGGTTCGGGTTTTTCCAGTCAAAGTCTTCATGCTCCATCAGGCCGCGAACGCGGGCAATCGCATCATCGCTCGCCTGCAGAGCCTGAACTCCGAACCACTTATCCATGACGAGCGGTGCATGCTTCCATTTAGCTTCAAAGGCCTGAACAGCAGCTTCAAAGTCCGGTCCGCCGACATTTGAAAGCGCACGGAGCGCAGACATAGTGTCGGTCATATTCTTAGCCGCACGGAAGCAGGACAGAAGCTTGGCGCTGTGTTTGTCGCCTTCCGCAGACAGCAGATCAATGCAGGCCGCGTAGAAAGAGCGACGCCCAGCGGACACTGCATCCGGTGTGAACTCGCCTTCATCGGTGAGGTTCTCATGAATGACTTCGTCAATGATCGGCCAGAGTTGCTTCAGAATAGCTGTGCGGACCAGACGCTTGGCTTCGTAGATGGCAGCAGGGTTGGCTGGCGTCATTTCCATGAACAGCTCGCCAACGCCCGGCAGTGTCAGAAGAAGTGACGCAAACGCCGGATCGGTCTCGTGCGTGTCTTTGACCGCAGTCACCATCGCAGCCACCAGCTCGTCCGGAATAGACGGCGTGTTACCAGCGACGATTGTATGCGCCATTTCCAAAAGTGTTGCACGGGCGACTGTCTGCAGCGCTTCCCATTTCGCGAACGCATCCGTTTCAACCGTCACGAGCTTGAGACGGTCTTCCATCGTTAGCTCGTCTTTAATACGAACCGGCGCGCTGAAATTACGGTTTGCAGAGATAAGAGCATCTGCGGCGTTCGGTGCGAGCTGAAGTTCGGTGACTTCATCAATCAGCAGAACGACATCTTCGTCCTGACCGTCACGAGGCTCACCCGTCTCCGGATTGATCTCTGTGCCGTCAGCGGTGAAAGCTGTCATACGCAGAGGAATCGGAACCGGCTTCTTCTCTGTCTGGCCTGGCGTCGGGCCGTTGGCCTGAGTGAGGCGCAGGCGCGGGGCATTGCTGCCTTCAACGTCGACGCGTTCAACGGTGACCGTCGGTGTGCCGGCCTGACTATACCATGTGCGGAAGCGAGACAGATCAAAGCCCGCAGCTTCCTCGAAGCCTTCATAGAATGCTTCGATGGTCGTCGCCGTGCCGTCATACTTTTCAAAGTAGAGGTCCATGCCGCGCTTGAAGGCATCTGCACCGATATAAGTCTTCAGCGCGCGGATAAGCTCTGCACCTTTTTCATAAACAGTAGCGGTGTAGAGGTTGTCGATGGACGCATAACGGTCCGGACGCACAGGGTGGGCAAGCGGGCCCGCATCTTCGGCAAACTGACGGCCACGCAGGCGGATTACGTCTTTAATGCGCTGAACCGGGCGCGATCGCATGTCGGCAGAGAATTCCTGATCGCGGAAAACGGTCAGGCCTTCTTTCAGGCACAGCTGGAACCAGTCACGGCAGGTGATGCGGTTGCCGGTCCAGTTGTGGAAATATTCGTGGGCGACAATGCTCTCAATCGCTTCGAAATCGCCATCGGTGGCGGTCTCTGCGTTTGCCAGAACATAGGCCGAGTTGAAGATGTTGAGGCCTTTGTTTTCCATCGCGCCGAAATTGAAGTCGCGAACGGCAACAATGTTGAAGACGTCGAGGTCATACTCGCGGCCGAATGTATCCTCGTCCCACTTCATAGAGCGCTTCAGGCTATCCATCGCGTACGCGGCACGTTCAGCGTCGCCCTTATCTACGAAGATAGACAGCGCAACTTCCTTGCCGGACATGGTGATGAAGTGGTCAGTGAAGACGTCATAGTCGCCGCCGCAGAGCGCGAAGAGGTAAGACGGCTTCGGGTGCGGATCGTCCCATTCGGCATAGTGGCGCGTTTCGTCGATGGCGCCAGCTTCGCCCGGATTGCCGTTAGAGAGCAGCGTCGGTGCAAACTCTACGTCGGCTTCGATGCGGACTGAGAAGGTCGACATGACGTCCGGACGGTCCGGCCAATATGTAATGCGGCGGAAGCCTTCAGCTTCGCACTGTGTGCAGAAGCGGCCGCCGGACATATAAAGGCCCGAGAGTTCGGTGTTCTTTTCCGGTGAAATCCAGACTTCGGTGGTGAGTTCAAAATCATCCGGCAGGGCGTGCAGCGTCACGCCAGTTTCAGTGAACTCGACCTGATGGTCTTCTGCAGGCGTGCCGTTGATCAGGATCTTACCCGTTTCTTCAAACGCAACGCCGTCCAGAACCATGCTGTCGCCCGGTTCGCCGGTACGCTTCACCTGCATGGTGGACAGAACGTGCGTACGAGCTGTGTCCAGCTGGAAAACGAGGCGGACATTCGGAATCTCGAATGGATAAGGCTTATAGTCCTGCAGAAGGACTGGTGGTGGCGTGTCAGTGCGCATGTCGGCTCCGATGAAATTTTCTGGCCCTAATCTAAGGCGTGAGTTGGCATGCCGAAAGGTGTCTACGGCTTAAAAGTGCGAGAAGTTCTCAATTCTCTGAGGGACAGCGCGAAAACGCCCAACTCGCAGGTCTGGAACCGTCGGCTAATGAGATGGTTGCGGTCAGTTGATCGCCGTCGCGCATGTATTGAATGCGTTGCGGGTAGTCATGGTCCGCATTCAGGAAGGTGATTTGAAGCGTGTCACGATCGCTTTCATGGAAATCAGTTGACCCCATACCTTCTGGTTCAGCTGTGTAGACATACCCGTTTGCGGTGCTGGTAATGGTCAGAAACTCGTTGAAGGTGGTCCCGTCGCGTCTTGGGCTGCGGCCTTCGCCCATCAGGCGCTCTTCATCCCAGACGATCCATTCTTCTACCGTTCCGGTCGGCGTGGCCCAACAGCCGAGCAGCCAACCCAGATCAGATTGGGGTGATGGGGCGTTGGGCGCCGTCGTACAGTTTGCTATGAGAAAAGCGGTTGCCGGTAAAATTGCCAGTGTCAGTGAGCGCATCAGTATCCCCGTTCTTTTGAGCGAGGATACGCTGTTTCATTGAAATCGGTAAACGAGCCTATTCTGCCGCTTCAGCAGGTAGCTTGTCTGGAACGTCATAAACGTCGCGCAGAATGTAGATGCCGGTGCGTGCCAGTTCGCGAACTTCAGCACTTGCATTCTCCGGAGCATCAGACACCTGATCCACGAGAGATTTCAGAAGCTTCAGCATTTGCGGGCTGTTAGAGATCAGGCGGGCCTGATACTCGATTTTCTCTGGGTCGCGGTCATATTCCGCGCCAGGTACGCGCCAGCCACCCCAGTCGTTTTCGTCTGTGACGACAACAGGAAACGTACCGGGGAACGGATGATGTGAGTTGTCGTCATCAGCGCCCCAGCGGCTTTTCGCGCGGCAAACACGCCAGTTTTCCATAAGCATCGCATCAGCCTGAGACTGGCGCTTTTCCAGCTTGTCTTCAGCGACCAGATCGTTTGCAGAGAACTCACGACCCAGACCGACATCGTAATGAACGCGCAATGGCTCATCCATGCCCTTAACCCACTGAGGGAGTACACGTTCAACAATTGCCCAGGTGCCTACAGGTTTCACGTAGACTTTCTGGTTTTTATGGAACAGGGCCTTAGCCATTGCGTCATCATCCTCCAACTTTGCGACACTATGGCCAGAAGGTCGTTAGATTACGGTGAATACAAACTATCAAAATCCGTCAGACTTGCCGTAACGACAGGACTTTTCTCGATTGAAAGGGCTGATAACCTCTCCGTAAAACGGGCGACGCCAACGCATGCTTCGCCGTAAAAGGTAGAGAGGAGACGCCATGAATTTCGACTTTTCGGAAGATCAGAAATTTCTGGGTGACCAGGCGCGAAAATATCTGAGCGAACAATGCACCACAGCGGAAGTCCGCAAAGTGTTGAATGATGATGGCATGGCCTGCCATGAAAGCCTGTGGAACGGCATCGCTGAAATGGGTTGGCTGGGCACCGCTATCCCGGAAGAATATGGGGGGCTTGGGCTCGGCATGTTGGAACTTTGCGTGCTGGCGGAGGAAATTGGTCGTGCTCTCGCTCCGGTGCCGTTCTCGTCGACCGTTTACATGCTCGCGGAGGCTCTGAAGCTTGGCGGTTCAGAGGCTCAGAAGCAGGCGCTCCTGCCAGAGATTGCCGCCGGTAAGGTGATCGGCGCCTACGCGTCATCAGAAGGTCCGGGCGCACCAGACCTCTCAGCCCTGAAAACAACGTTTGACGGCAGTAAGCTGAACGGCACGAAAATTCCGGTGCTGGACGGCGATATCGCGACCCATGCATTGGTTACGGCTGCTGAGAATGGCGGCGTGTCTCTGGTTCTGGTCGATCTTAATCAGGCTGGCGTAAAGCGCACTGTGGTTAAGACACTGGACCCGACACGTTCGCACGCTGAGCTGGAATTCACTGACGTGGCTGGTGAGCGTATTGGCGAAGCGGGGCGGGCCGGTCCGTTGATCGATAAGTTGATGGACCGCGCTGCTGTTCTCATCGCTTTCGAGCAAACGGGCGGTGCAGACCGCGCCGTGGAGATGGCAACAGATTACGCCAAGTCCCGTTACGCATTCGGTCGTCCTATCGGTGGCTATCAGGCCATCAAACACAAGCTGGCTGATGGCTGGGTAAAAAATCAGGTAGCTCGCTCTAATGCTTATTATGGCGCGTGGGCGCTCTCCACAGACGCTGGTGAGCTGCCTGAAGCGGCTGCCGCAGCACGTGTAGCGGCAAGCGAGGCCTTCTGGTTCGCATCGAAAGAGAACATCCAGACCCATGGCGGCATGGGCTTCACGTGGGAAGTCGACTGCCACCTGTTCTACCGACGCGCTAAACTGCTCGCGGTGCAGGTCGGTTCGCCGAAAATCTGGAAAGAGAAACTTATCAGCGCGCTTGAAAACAAAGCTGCCGCGTAAGGGAGGAACACAAGATGGATTTCAATGATACGCCAGAAGAAGCAGCGTTCCGAGCAGAGGCGCGCGCCTTTCTCAAAGCCAATCTGCCTGAAAAGAAGCAAGCCGGTGGCCGGGAGCGCGGAGAAGAATTTCTGAAGCGCGCGAAGGCGTGGCAGAAAACCAAAGCGCAAGGCGGCTTTGCCCAGATTACATGGCCGAAAGCCGTGGGCGGTCGCGGTGGCACGCCTATGCAGCAGGTTATCTGGAATCAGGAAGAGTCGTCATTTGCGGCGCCGACGGGGCCATTCCAGATCGGTCTTGGCATGTGCATTCCGACCGTGATCGCATTCGGCTCTGACGAGCATAAAAAGCGCTATGTGCCGAAAGCTCTGATCGGTGAGGAAATCTGGTGTCAGCTCTTCTCTGAGCCGGCGGCAGGCTCGGACGTTGCAGGCCTGAAAACGCGTGCAGTTCGTGATGGGGATGACTGGGTAATCAATGGTCAGAAGGTCTGGACGACCGGCGCACAGTTCTCTGACTATGGCATTCTTCTGACCCGAACGGACCCGAGCGTTCCAAAGCATAAGGGCCTGACAATGTTCATCGTGAACATGAAAGACCCTGGCGTTGAAGTACGCCCGATCCACCAGGCATCCGGTGGACGCGAGTTCAACGAAGTCTATTTCACGGACGTTCGTATTCCGGATTCAGACCGCCTCGGTGAAGTCGGTGCAGGCTGGAAAGTCGCGCTGGTTACGTTGATGAATGAGCGTCTGGCGGTGGGCGGGTCTCCGGGCCCTGACTATGATGAGATCATGAAGTTTGGCACGGAAATGGGGCTGATGTCCGATCAGGCGTTCCGTGAGAAGCTGGCCGACTGGTACATTCAGGCGCAAGGCTACAAACTGACTAAGTTCCGCACCCAGACAGCGCTTTCGCGAGGGGATACGCCGGGGCCGGAGAACTCCATTGGTAAAATCCTCACGGCAAACCAGCTGCAGGATATTTGTAATTCTGGCATTGAGCTGCAGGACCATTACGGCCTGATCAATGACGAGGAACTGGCACCAATGAAGGCGATTTTCCAGTCGAGCTTTATGTGGGCGCCGGGCCTGCGTATTGCGGGTGGTACGGATGAGATTCTGAAGAATATCATCGCCGAACGGGTTCTCGGTCTGCCGCAGGATGTCCGCGTTGATAAGGATATCGCTTTCGATCAGATGAAGTCAGGCTGACCGGCAAAACGAAAAAGAGCGCCTCACGGGCGCTCGTTTCAGATTGTCGGGAAGGCGGAAAGATCAGCCGATCATTTCAACGCCGAAGTCAGACTGATCCTGCCAGACAATGCGGCCCATGCCCTTAATGGACAAATCTGGCACGCGCAGTTGAATGATTTCAGGCAGCGTCTCGTAAGACTGAAAGCGTATACGCAGCCCTGAAGGGCTGTGGTCAACGACAATGCCGCGGACTTTATATCCAGTGTCCGTCGTAATATGCGCCTCTTTGTAGGATCTCACCCGTTCTTCCCGCGGAAGCACTGCGCGCAGTGGTTCTGCTGGCTCACGTGGTGGGAGCGCATCTGCATCGTCTTCTTCGCGTTTTTTATTCTTAAAGAGTCCGAACATTTCCGATCACCCATTTCACCTCTGCCTGAAATTAGCCTAATCAGATTTTGTTTTAGTTACTAAAGACATCAAAATTTTCGCGGGGAGGCGATATCTACAAAATGTCAGTCCAGTTTCAGAATGTGCCGGTAAACGGCGTAAACTACCGCGTAGCCGTAGAAGGCAAGGGCCCTGTGGTGCTTATGGTTCACGGGTTTCCGGAGAGCTGGTATTCATGGCGCCATCAAATCCCCGTGATCGCGCAGGCCGGCTTTAAAGCCGCGGCAGTGGACGTGCTGGGTTATGGCGGTTCAGACAAACCGCATGAGATCGAGCGGTATTCGATGCAAAATCTGGCAAGTGATATGGCCGAAATCGCTAAAGCACTCTCCGATGACGGGCACGCGATCGTGCTGGGCCATGACTGGGGAGCGCCAATCGCGTGGAACTCTGCGTTGTTGCATCCGGATGTGTTCAAAGCGGTGGGCGCTCTCTCAGTGCCTTACTCGCCGCCTGGTGAGCGTATGTTCCTCGATGTTATGGATGATGTTTTCACCAAAAGAGGACTGTTTTTCTACCAGATTTACTTTCAGAAAGAGGGCGTTGCAGAAGCCGAGCTGGAGCGTGACCCGCGCGATACGATCCGTCGTTTCTATTATGCTATCTCCGGTGATGCGCCTGAAGGGACCTGGCCTAAAGACAAACCAAACACGATGGGAGTTCTGGATCGTCTGCCAGACCCTGATCCGTTCCCCGCATGGCTCTCAGAAGAAGATCTCGACTATTATGAGGCCGAATTCAAAGCCTCAGGCTTTCGTGGGCCGCTCAATCGGTACCGGAACCATCCGCGCGACCACGCCTATTTAAGCTCCAGAGACGACCTGAAAATCCATCAGCCAGCTCTGTTCATCGGCGGCGATAAAGATCTGGTTCTTAAAATGGTGCCGGGACTGGATGTCGTGGAGCGCATGCGCAAATACGTTCCAAACCTGCAGACGGGCGTCGTGCTGGAAGGCGTGGGCCACTGGACGCAGCAGGAACGCCCTGAAGCGGTGAATGATCTTCTGACCGACTGGTTGAAGAAGCAGGCGTGACGATCTGGTCTTATTGGCTGCTCGTCAGAATGCTTTGGCGAGCAGCAGACCACATAAGACAATGCCGGCGATATAGGTCAGAAGCGCTCCGATAAACCGAAGCGGGTTAGGCTTTTCAAGCGTTTGGCACGTCAGCATGCCGGCAGCATGTGTGAAACGCGCCAGTACGAGCGCAACAACAAGACTGGTCGCAAAAATCCCCAGGTCGCGCCCCTGATACACAAATCCCATTGTGATGAAGAGACCGATGATCAGCGGAACATACTCAGATGCGTTGGCGTGCGCGCGAACCGCTTTCATCAAAGGACTGGTAGGATCAGTTCCCGGCGAAATGCTCGTCTTCGTCTTGTTACGCTGCAGAGATACGTTGAAGCCAAGCAGCAGGACCAGAAGCGCCAATAGGGCGACCGCGACAATCAGCAAAGTATGCATTTCTTCCCCCTAATTCTTTCAAATGCGGCGGTGATCTTCATCTCACTGCGTTGGAGATGCAATCGAAACTTTGCGTAAGGTGAAGGCTTGCTCGCGCTGTGATCTGCTTTAGTGTTAGCTCACTCTAAAATCTAAAAATATAACCGCCGGGGAGACACAAGATGATTGGAATTATTGCGCATTTGCCGATTAAAGAAGGCAAGCAGGCTGACTTCGAGGCTATGGCGAAGGACCTGATGGAAAAGGTGCGCGCGAACGAGCCGGGCTGCCTGATGTACACGCTTTACAAGCAGCAAGGTTCTGAGACCGAATATTACTTCATGGAGCAGTACACGGATGCGGACGCACTCGCAGCGCACGGTAAGACCGACTATTTCCGCGCGGCTCAGCCTGTTTTCGGTGAGTGCCTGGCTGGCCGCCCGACGATCACACGCATGGACGAAGTGAGCTAATAGGCGAATGCCTGCGTTTTGTGATAAACTCGGGCGATAAAACGATAAAATAGTCCAAGGGAGAATGAAGCATGGCTGATGGACATGATAGCGAGATGAGACCTCGCGCGACGTTCAAGTCCTTCGTGGACAGTACGCGTGACGACTGGATGATCATTGGTCGCGAGACCGCTGAGTTCAATAAAGGTCTGGCTGACCGCGTGCTCGATCACCTTCGTATTCTGCGCGGCGATTACGGTGGATTTCCGATCGATCGTCTGGAGCATTCGCTTCAAACTGCGACGCGTGCCCATCGTGACGGACGTGATGAAGAGTATGTTGTCTGTGCGCTGCTACACGATATCGGCGATACGCTCGGCAGCTATAACCACCCGGATATAGCTGCAGCAATTCTTAAGCCGTTCGTCAGCGAGCAGAACCACTGGATGGTCGCCAACCACGGTGTGTTTCAAGGCTATTACTTTTTCGAGCATCTTGGTCTGAACAAGAATATGCGTGAGCAGTATCAGGGGCACCCCTGGTATGAATATACCGCGCAGTTCTGCCATCTCTACGATCAGGCGGCGTTCGATCCGGACTATGAGAGTGAGACGCTGGAATTTTTCGAACCCATGGTGCACCGCGTGTTCGAGAAGCCAAAGCAGTCGATCTATAAAAAAGATAAATGATAAAAAAAAAGGGCCGGTCAGATGACCGGCCTTTTGATTTGAATTTAAGAGCTGCGCTGGCGACGCGGACGACCACCGCCTGACGTGTTCTGACCGCCGCCTTGATTGTTGCCATTGCGAGCACGGTTCTGGCGCGGCTGCCCACCGGAAGATGAGTTGCCACCACCGGATTTGCCGCCGCGAGGCGGACGACCGCCACGGCTCTTATCGCGGCGCTGGCCGCCTTCGCCGTCAGCTTTTTGCTTAAACTCGGCTTTGCGACGGTCACGTGGTGATGTCGACATTTCAGCCGGTGCATCTTTCAGGTCCTGAGTGAAACCATCCGGAAGCGGTAATGTGCTGAGCGTGACGTTTGTGAGGCGCTCGATTGCGCGGTGCAGGTGACGTTCCTGATCGCAGATCAGCGATACAGCCTCGCCAGACCGGCCTGCGCGTGCTGTACGACCAATGCGGTGGACGTACTGTTCCGGCACTTCTGGTAGATCGAAATTGAAGACGTGGCTGACTTCAGGAATGTCGATGCCGCGGGCGGCGACGTCTGTTGCTACCAGGATGAGGCACTGGCCTTCCCGGAACGCGTTGAGCGCTTTCTGGCGCTGGTTCTGTGTTTTATTGCCGTGAATGGCAACCGCGTCGAGATTAGCCTTGTCCAGCTGGCCTACCAGACGATTTGCGCCGTGTTTGGTGCGCGTGAAGACAATTGAGCGCTGCACTTCGCGGTCTTTCAGAAGACGTGCGAGCAGGACAGCCTTGTCCTTCTGTTTCACGAAGTAGGCAGACTGGTTTACGCGTTCTGCGGTCGATGAGACGGGTGCAACGGAAACTTTCTTCGGGTTGCGGAGAAAATCCTGCGCCAGCTTTTCGATCTCTGTTGGCATCGTCGCAGAGAAGAGCAGTGTCTGGCGGTCCCGAGGCAGAGCTCGCGCAATACGTTTGAGTGCATGGATAAAGCCCATGTCCAGCATCTGGTCGGCTTCATCAAGGATGAGGTGCGTGACATGATTTAGCGTGACAGCCTTTTGCTGCATCAGATCTTCAAGACGACCCGGTGTTGCAATCAGAATGTCGGTGCCTTTTTCCAGCTGACGGATCTGTTTGTTGATCGGAACGCCGCCAAGCACGTGAACCGAGCGCAGGCCAAGCAGTTTGCCATATTCGCGTACGCTGTCCGCAATCTGAACCGCAAGTTCGCGTGTTGGCGCGAGGATCAGGCCGCGGGTGCTTTTTGGCGGGCGTTGGCCTTCTTTTTGCGAAGCGTTCAGCATGTGAAGCAGCGGCAGAGTGAATGCCGCAGTCTTGCCGGTACCGGTCTGCGCAATGCCCAGAAGGTCGTGACCTTCCAGAAGCATCGGAATGGCCTGAGCCTGAATAGGTGTAGGTGTTGTATAGCCGAGGTCGTCCAGCGTCTTGGTGAGCGGGGCTGCGAGACCGAAGTCGATAAATTGTGTCATGTAAACTTTCAGAAAGGAGTCCGTCCGCCAGCGCAGAAACTGCGGGCGAAAAGATTAGTCATTTTTGGACGGCCTGCGTGAATCCAGGGCGTGGAGCTCGAATTGCCTTTGAAGAAAAAACCCAAAGACGGCTCAAGGCCATCGGCGCTTCACGCAGTTCTCTCTTTCAGTGCTGCAAAATGCAGGATGCCGCAGCCTATACGTTGCGCTGCAGCAAAAGTCAAAGAGTATTGCATTTGGAGTTTTGCAGGGGAGGGCGAGCCTCCCCGGCAGAGTAAAGGGGCTTAGCCCTTCTGAGCTTCCTGGATCATGCGGATAAAGTGGCCTGTGTGGCCGGATCCGTTGTCGAAAGCCTGAAGTACTGAATCGTCAGCGATCTCGTCCCACTTCGCGGCAACGGCTTCCGCCGTAAGCGCATCACCCGTACCAACGAACGCGCCTTTGGTTTCGCGGATTTGTGCGATCGAGAAGCCACCAGCCGCACAAGACAGGATCGTGCCAGTTGGCGCATCTTCCTTGACGAGGTTCATGACGCCAGGCGTCACATACTCCGGCTTGAGTGCTTCGAGCAGTGCAGGCGGCATCAGGTTTTCGGTCATCGCCGTCGCCGCGACAGGGCAGACCGCGTTCACCTTGATGTTATATTTCGCGCCTTCCTGCTTCAGCGTATTCATCAGACCAACAAGGCCGAGCTTCGCCGCGCCATAGTTTGCCTGACCGAAATTGCCGTAAAGGCCGGTAGAGGAGGTCGTCACGACGAGGCGGCCATATTGCTGCCCTTTCATGATGTCCCACGCCGCCATGAATGGTTTCACGGTACCCATCAGGTGGACGTCGAGAATGATATCGAAGTCGCCAACGGTGAGCTTCGCGAAGGATTTGTCGCGCAGAATGCCTGCATTTGCGATGATGATGTCGATGCGACCGAACTCCGACATTGTGTCGTCGATCATTTTTTTGACGCCCGCATCGTCTGCAACGGAAGACCCGTTGGCGATAGCCGTGCCGCCCATTGCGCGGATCTCTTCAACGACAGCTTTTGCGCCGTCTGATGTGCCCTGTGAGCCATCCATTGCCGGGCCCAGATCGTTGACGACGACATTCGCGCCGCGACGTGCAAGTTCAAGTGCGTGACAACGGCCAAGACCGCCGCCTGCGCCGGTTACGATTGCCGTTTTTCCATCAAAACGAATTTCTGACATCTCAATTTCCCTCTGAACGCTTTTTCTTTGGCCCGCGCGGGGCAGGGCATCACTGGCTAGGGACCACTGCTTCGGGCAGGGGTCAAGACGGACGTAACGTCATGCTCGCGGCATAAAAGGCGATTGCGGCAGCGTTGGAGGCGTTGAGGCTCTCCATCGTCCGCTCGATAGGAATGCTGGCAATCTGGTCACAGGATTTTGCCACACCCGGTCGAAGCCCTGACCCTTCCGCACCGATGACGATTGCAAGCTTTTCAGCACCGTTCACAGCGTCAGCAATATCCGAATCGCCTCCACCATCCAGACCGACCACGTGGAAGCCACCCTCTTTGAGCGAATCGATGGCGCGAGAAATATTCACGGCGCGAATTTCTTTTACGGTTTCAATAGCGCCGGCCGCCGTTTTCGCGGCAACGCCGGTAATTGGTGGCACATTCTTCGTCTGAAGAATCGCTGCGGTGAAACCGAATGCGGCTGCGGACCGGAAGATTGCCCCGATATTATGCGGGTCTGTCAGCTGGTCGAATACGACGATACGGCGGTGGTCGAGCGCATCTTCTACTGAAAGATCTGGCAGGGGCGCAAAAAGTGCTGCGATACCCTGATGCACTGAATCCCGAGGTAGAATCTGGTCGATGTCCTTGGGCAGCATCTCTTCCGGCGTTGCTTTTAGAGTTTTGATTTCATTTAATTTAGTAGCCGCATTCTTGGTCACGCAGAGGCGCTGGCAAACCCTATCCGGGTTGTTGAGCGCAGCCATGACAGCGTGGGTTCCCCACAGCCAAACAGGGGCGTTTGGGTCATGTTTTTCATGTTTTGTGACATTCTTGCGATTTCGGCGGTTGCCTACGGAATTCTTCATGACTATAAGGCCGCTTCCGATCCATTTTGAAGAGCGATTTTGCTCCTCTGTGGACCGGCAATTCACCGTCGTCAAACTGATTGGTTGAGCAGGCGGAGGGGTGGCCGAGTGGTTAAAGGCAGCAGACTGTAAATCTGCCCGCATAGCGTACGCTGGTTCGAATCCAGCCCCCTCCACCATTTGCGACGGTAAAATTGATCCGGGGGATCAATTTTCCACGCAAATCGTGTTTTTTTTTGGCTCTCGTGTCGCTTCGCTCACATAGAGCGCGCTCAAGGCTGTTCATTCTCTCATTGGAAGCTAGGTCACGCGGTGCGCAGGTTCCCGTGAAGACGGGAACCCATGCTTAAATCTGGCTACGTTTTGAGTTGATCAATCTAAGCCTGGATACCCACCTTCGTGGGCATCTGCGGAGTTGACGGATTTTCGCTCATCCCCGCGCAGGCAGGGATCTGGTGCGACATGGCTGGTCCAGTTTCCCGCCTTCGTGGGAAGAAGCTGGTCCCACGAGCAACGCGAAGGCGAGCAAAAAAGTACATACACTTCTATCGCCGCAAGGAATTCCCTGCCGCGTTCTTGCTTTTGATTGCTCGGTGCTGTGTCAGCTTACGCTCTCGCACCGTTCGTCGGGGAATTAACTCACTGGATTAATTCCATATCCTCCGAACCCAGCGCGGTCGCTTGTGATTCACACGAATGAATGGCGTTTAAGATTTAATGGTTCTCGAATGCACGTTGGCGCTACGGGATACCGACAGGCGGTGGCCACGGCTCTTGCAGTGTCGCGATGTGAGGAGAAGCAGGGACTGCCGGTTCCGTCTGCTCATCGAACACGGGGGATGTGCGTTCCGCAGGCTCAAGATACGCCAGCGCGCAGACGATGACACGGGCCAGATGGCTCGCCAGTATTTCGGCGCGTTCAAAGTTCTCGATAGTCGTCTGAAGCCGGTCAGACAGCTCGGCCATTGAATTGAGGTCACAGCCCTGAGCGGGTTCTGTGTGAACCTCTGCTTCATGAGAGCCAACACGACAGCCCTGAGCGCGCTCTATGCGTGCCGAAGGGGCGCGAGAGCAAACAAGACTATCAGCCCGTTGCCAGACGGGCGTACGCATGGCGTTTGCAGCATAGGCGAAACCGGCCCTCTCCAGCTGGTTCGAAGCCAGCATGCGCACATAAGCATGTACCATAGCGTCGGTTGAGATCACCATCTGCGTGAGGTCACGCGGCGCGCGTGTTTCACGTGAGGCCTGAAGCCGCATGCACCAGGCATAAAGCCGCGCAAGGTTCAGCCCGATCAGCTGACCAATGGTCAGCGATGTATAATCAGGGGCAGATGATGGCGCGGGGATCATGCGCCAAGTTTAGGGTGGTGAGTGGTGCGGTGGGATAAGTTTTCTGGTGCGCTTCGTCCCTCAGTACACCCTACCCAGTGCGAGGCATTGGATTATTCAAGCTCTTTGAGTCTCTTTTTGAGAAGTTGTAACCAACTGTGCTCAGAATATTGTTCTTGGGCAATCTCAATCTGATGTTCCAAACATTTTCTCTGACACGAGCGCACATCATGGCCATGCAGCTTAACGTAATGTTTTTCTGTAGCTTTTTGCCATCCTTGGTTGTCCGACCCCAGAGCAAACGTCTGGTACTCGTAGCATTCTCCTTCGCGAATAAAAAGATGATCTACCAAAGGGCACTGGACCACCATCTGCGCAGATGCGCTTTTATTCAAAGTCTCGAGAGAAACAATCTTCGATTTGTCAATCTGCTGGGTCGAATAGATAGGAGGCACAACTAACATTTCTAATTCTCAAAAATGATACCAAGGAATAATGGAAAGCAGGTCTCCGTTCCGAGGTAGGGTGCATTAAGCGAAGCGAATGCACCAGAAAAAATGCCTTTGGACGATGTACGGCTATGGGGCTGGTGACGAGCACGTTTGTTTACTTGATTGAATACATCCGAGAGTTTCTGCGTTTGCGCCACCTCAACGAACAACCTAGGCTTGTTCGCAACTCCAAACATTTCTACATAAAATCAGCGTCTTCCATGGCCGGACACGAAAGTTCTGGCGCATGAGCACGGTTTTGCTTCATCTTGTGTCTCACGTCCCGATATCCAATCTGAAGACCTGATAACGAGGAAAACAGGCATGAGCCGACGACGCGACAAGAAGACAACTCATCTGGAAGTCAGGATTTCTCCTGCAACCAAAGATGCCTTCATGCGGGAGTGTGAGCGCAATGGCACGACGGCCAGTGACGCGGTTCGCACTTTTGTCGACGCTTATCTTGCTCGTTCACGGTCTGAGAAACTCAAACAGATTGTGAAGGATATCACGATGAAACTGATCAAAAATCCGGTGAAGGCGACCGTGAGCGCAAGCAGTGTGGGCGCGGGCATTGTTGCGGCGTCGCTAGTGTTTGCGGCGCCTGCCGTCTCTGAAGCGACCTTGCGACCGCTTAACCTGCCAAGCCCGGTTTATCCGGCTGACATGATGGCGGAGGGTTTGAGCGCACGCTGCAATGTGACCTTCAGCGTTACCGAAGCCGGCGTTGTGGAAGCAGATATTCAAGCCAATTGCACGCACCCGGGATTCGCTGAGTCGGCTGTAACGGCGGTTTCTGCGATCCGTTTTGATGTGACTGGCGATGACGGAACCCCGAAGCGCGTCGAGAATGTCGTCTACCCGCTTGTTTATGAGTTGAGGTCCAATCATGAGGGCGCGCCGGAGACGGTGGATATTCACGGCCCTGAATAGGCTTACCGATGGCGGGCGCGCTTTAAGGCAAAATATCTTGCGCCCGCTTCACAGAGTCACTTGACGTTCCCATATGTTTTGGGCAGTAACTGCGCCTCTCAGCGGGTATAGTTCAATGGTAGAACGGCAGCCTTCCAAGCTGCATATGTCGGTTCGATCCCGTCTACCCGCTCCAATCTTCCTGAAAATTCTGAACTTTTTTTGCCGACGCAAGTGTGTTCTGGCTTCTGCTTAAGCAGAGCTGCTGGTTTCGCAATCTGAAGCGTCAGGCTTTGGCTTGCGAAGGTGTTGGCACTTGGCAATGTATTTCTGAACTGCTTAGACAATGACGCGTTTGCCATATGCGCGTAAATTGTCGCGACTGCAGAAGGGGCGTCTTATGGGTTCTATTAAAACAGCAATTCTTCCGGTGGCGGGATTTGGTACGCGGGTTCTGCCGATGACCAAGTCTATTCCTAAGGAAATGCTGCCAATTGTAGACCGTCCGGCGCTGCAGATTGTTGTCGACGAAGCATTTGAAGCTGGCATTGAGCACATTGTCTTCATCACCGGGCGGAATAAAAGCGCTATCGAAGACTATTTCGATTCTGCGTATGAGCTGGAAGACACGCTCGAGAAGAAGAACAAAATCGAGATCAAAGAGCAGCTGGAGAAGCTGCGTATCCCTGCAGGCAAGTCGACCTTCACGCGGCAGCAATTCCCGCTTGGCCTTGGCCACGCCGTCTGGTGTGGCCGCGCTGTAGTGGGCAATGAGCCGTTTGCGGTTCTGCTGCCAGACGTCATCATCAAGGCAGGCAAGGGCTGTCTCGCTCAGATGGTTGAGGCCTATGATAACGTCGGCGGCAATATTATTGCGGTTGATGCGGTGCCTGAAGAAGAGGTTTCTAAATATGGTGTGATCGCGCCGAAATCCCGCGACGGTAAGCTGATCGAAATGAGCGGCATGGTCGAGAAGCCGCCTCGTGAGGATGCACCGTCAAATCTCAAAATTACAGGGCGATATATTCTTCAGCCTGAAATCTTCCATCTACTTGAAGATCAGGGGCCGGGCGCCGGTAACGAGATCCAGCTGACGGACGCCATGGAACGTCTCATGAAGACGCAGCAATTCTATGCCTTTGAGTATGAGGGACAGGATTTCGACTGCGGATCTATTCCGGGGTATTTCGAGGCAGTGTTCGCGCACGCTATGGATCATCCGGAAACAAAAGCGCTCGTCCAGGCGCTTGCGCGCAAGGCGCTTTCCTGAGGCCTGAAAGTTCGGGGCGACAGGGATTTTCCTCATAGAAAAGAGGAGAGTTCGTGTCGTCCCGGTCATCTCACTGAAAAATTCTGCCTGTGAACCGCATTTAACCGCAAATCTGCGTGTTTTCGGTCTTGCTCAATAGGGGCAGTGCCGTGTATGTGGCCGGTTCGACTGGAAACAGAGTCGTAGATCGGGAGGCCCCGGGCGAGTCCGCATCGGAACCGACTGATCCAACGATACAGACTGCAAATTAAGGACTGCGGACATGTCTAAGGCAAAGTTTGAGCGCAATAAGCCTCACGTAAACATTGGCACGATTGGTCACGTTGACCACGGCAAGACGACGCTTACAGCGGCGATCACTATGGTACTTGCGGAAGTAACAGGTGGCGCGAAGCGTTCATACGCTGACATTGACTCCGCGCCGGAAGAAAAAGCGCGTGGTATCACGATCAACACCGCGCACGTTGAGTATGAGACGGCTAACCGTCACTACGCACACGTCGACTGCCCGGGCCACGCTGACTATGTGAAGAACATGATCACGGGTGCGGCTCAGATGGACGGCGCGATCCTGGTTGTGAACGCAGCTGACGGTCCAATGCCACAGACACGTGAGCACATTCTGCTCGCACGTCAGGTTGGTGTACCAGCGCTTGTTGTCTTCATGAACAAAGTTGACCAGGTTGACGACGAAGAGCTTCTCGAGCTCGTAGAAATGG
>NZ_ATVJ01000003.1 GCF_000420665.1 Ponticaulis koreensis DSM 19734 | reverse complement strand
GCGTCCTTCCGAAACTCAACCAACCAGCTGGCCAGTTCGTCTCGGCGAGGAGCGGGATATATGCCCCTCATTCCATCCAGTCAACCACTCTTTTGAAGCCTTTTTCAATTTTTTCTGCGGAGCAGAAAACCTCAAAATCAGGCGTCAAAAACACTCAGAGCGAAACGTTTGTTTTGTTTCGCACCCGAGAGCGCTTCGACTGGAGAAGAGGATCGTTGATACTCTCCCCAATCTCCACAGTCAACCATCTTTTTCTCTTTTTACCAGAAGAACGGTTAGTCCGTTTACCCAGCGAAAGTGACAAAGAAACTCCCGTGTCGGCCTCAATAAGTGACCGGCGCGTTCGCGTCGTTGACTGAAGAAGGGGCGCTTATAAGCCTCGTACTTCTGACTCGGCAAGCGCTTTTTTTACATGGAAATGCGTTTTCTTTTCCACAGCTGTGGAGGTCGTGTGGATAAGCCCTGATAGCGGAGGTTTTGCGGGCCGGACATAAAACGCCCTGCCCGCAATCTGAATAATCAGCCGGCGACAATATACTGCTTCATCGCTTCAGCCTCGGCTTCAGCCACGGAAATCTTCTGTTTCACGAGGTCTCCGATCGAAACGATTCCGACGAGCTTGTCGCCCTCCATAACCGGAAGGTGGCGAATCCTGCGGTCGGTCATTCGCTCCAGGCCATCTTCAATAGATGTATCCGGGCTTGCTGTGATGACATTGCGAGTCATCACATCGGCGACGGTCAGCTGAAGTGCATCAGCGCCCTTCTCAGCGATAAGCCTTACAATATCCCGTTCGGACAACATACCGACGAGTTTACCTGATGCATTCACGGCAACAGCGGCACCGATTCTCTTGGAATCGAGAATGCGCGCAGCTTCCTGCAAATCCATGCGCGGATCGAGCGCAACAATATCGCGCCCTTTGTCGTTGAGAATGTTGAAAAGTTTCATATCCAAGTCTCCTTCCCTGACGGCCTCTGACGGGCCCTACAGTAAGGAGAGTGCGCCTAAACGTGTTTTCAGGCAAGCCACGCGGGAATCGTGCATTAAATCACACTCCCGCGCGCCGTTATTTTTTACTCTATATATAGAGCATAAGCAGAGCCGCTTTTGGCGAGACCTAAGCCGCAGCCTCGCGCAGCATTTTTGCGATCTCGTCTTTCAGCTTCATGCGCTGCTTTCTCATGTCTTCTTCTGCAAGATCGCTCACTGGCTCCACCTTCGTTTCAGCCCGGTGAATATCGCGATTGATATCATGATACGCATCGGCCAGTTTTGCAAAGTGAGCATCACTGGTTTTGAGTTTATGGATCAGGTCTGCAGCCTCAGGAAATTCTTCAGTCAGTTCGTGTGGTGTATGGCTCATGAAAAGCTCCCTTAATTATCCTTATAAATATTGGGAGTTTATTGGGCCGCACCATTGGTCAAAAACGCGCAGGCCGCATAATGAGTCAGTCAGGTTCAGCATCGGCGGGATGCGTCCCGCAATGAAACACCCTCGAAAATTCTTAACGATAACTGATGCTTCGAAACACAGTTTCACACGTATCTTAACTTAAAATCCGTCTTTTCCCCGTAGAAGCGATATTGAACAGGATTATCGCACGTCGAGACGGGGTGGCTTGCGGGCTGCAGATTCCTCTGCACTACGCCTCCCCCCGCGAATGGGGATTAAGTATGAAGTACAGCGCAAAGACACTCTCTGCTGGCATGGTCGCAATTGTTGCGACAGGCTTCGGCATGACGTCCGCTGCACATGGACAGGCAGCACAGTTCTCCGGTCAGTTTGAAGTGCCATATGGCATGGGGCTGGGTCTGGCTGAAACGCCTTACGATCCGACCACTCGCGATTCAGCCGGAAACCGGCTCGTCATCGACGGACGCATCATCAATTCGAGCACATACTCAACACTGGGCGCCGGTATGAACACGCCATGGGGCGCCACCTCCGGTTCCGGCATGCTGGGCTACAACATGGCTATCGGTAACCAGCTGAACGTCATCACGAACGGCAATAACAACACGATCATTATCGACAGCACTCAAATCAATAATGGTAACCAGACCGCTATTCTGAACGGAGAGCAGGCTAACAATGAATAACTTTGTGAAATCGCAGAAGCGTAACGCCACCAAGTTCGTCGCTCTCGCTACGGTCGGTGCTCTAGCGCTTGCCGGCTGTGTCAGCCCGGTTGCAGGACCGCGCGGTAACTATACTGCGCCGATTGGCAACGCCCCGGTCACGACCAACCCGACACCATATTCCACGGCGCTGAACTGCCTTGCAAACTATGCAGCGGTCAACAATCTGCGCGCCCCGCGCGTCGCAGTTGGCCGCATCCTCGACTACACAGGCAAAGCCGACCTTGAAGGCGGCCGCCGCGTAACACAGGGCGCGTCTCTCATGGCGATCTCCGCTTTCGCGAAAGCTGGCGTCAGCCTTGTCGAGCGTTTTGATACGTCTGTATCCGAACTCGAGCTCACATATACAAACAACCGCCTCATCAGCGATGATGGTGCTAACTTCCGCGAGATCCACGCAGGCTCTATTCCGGGTTCTGACTATTATCTCGTCGGCGGTATCACCGAGATGAACTATAATATCCGCTCCTTCGGCCTCGAAGCTTATGCAGGCGATCAGGATATTGAAGACCTGAACGGCACATTCACGAACCGCATGTTTGTGATTAATGTCGGCCTCGATCTTCGCCTCGTCGACACACAGTCTCTCGAGGTTGTTGATGTGATCTCTTATCAGAAACAGATCATCGGCCGTGAAATCTCTGCGGGCGTGTTCGACTTCCTGAACGGTAACGTGTTTGACGTCGGTCTCGGCGAGCGTGCCCAGGAGCCAATCCAGCTGGCAATCCGCTCTGTTGTTGAACGTGCCGTTGTTGAAATGACCGCGACGCTCTACGGCATTCCGGGTCCTGATGCTTGCATCGGCGGCGACATGGTCACAACGACAGGCGAATCCGGCGGCTTCACGCTGGTTCCACCAAGTATTGGCACGAACAACGCTTCGACGCGTGACGACGATGCGCGCTGGAACGAAAACCGTGACCGTGCCCTGCGCACAGCACTTCGTGGTCGCCAGTAGGCGGCCGCAGGCTTTACGGGCTCTGACTAGAAACACCTGAAGGAGCGCACAATATGCGCCAAATCACGACCAGACTTCTCACAGGCACAGCGCTGATCGCCCTCGCCTCAGCGCCGGCATTCGCACAGGAAGTATTTCCCGATCCAGCGCCTGGCGCGGATGTCGTGGTTGTTGATCAGGTCATTCTTGGCAACGTCTTCGCCAATATGAATGTCGTCATTGCAGACACAGAGCCGAATGCCTCTGCTTCTGCGATTGCGACCGGCAATATCTCGACAGCCGAATCTATCGACAACGACATTGATTTCGATGGCGTCCAGCAACAGAACGGCACCGTTTCAGCGTCTACCTCCCTCACGGGCGGCTCGGTCTATGGCGGCGGAAATGGCGCGAGCAGCGAAACAACCGCCTACGGTAATTCTGCGACGACCTCGACCTCTAACGGTTCGACGTTTCACTACATCACGCAGACCAGTAATAATGACGTAAGCGCCGATTCCACGACAAACCTTCTGGTCGTTGATGGCGTCTCAGCGAATACGACCGCTGCCGCGAACGTTTCCCAGAATCACAATGTGAATGGTGAGAACCGCGGATTCCAGACCCAAACCGGCAATGCAAACGTGTCCGCCACGACAACCGGCACATTCGATACGGTAACAGATTTCGCCGCGCTCGGTTCAGTTGCGACGGGTAACTCACATCTTGCGACTGGCAGAACGACGACAAGCTATACCGGCGCAGTCCAGACGATGGCTGACGGCACATCGGTTTCAGCTCAGGCTGACGCGACTGTGGCGTATGCAAACAATGTTGCCGCTTCAGCGAGCGCCGCTGGCAACAGCACCGAAATCGACAATGAGTGGGGCTTTGCAACGCTCGGCCGCGATGGCTCGGAAGTATTCCAGTACAATGGTGCCGCAGTCGACGCTGACTCAGCCGTCACGCTCACCAACTGGACAGGCCCATCTGGCTCTACCTCTTATGGTGTTGGGAACTCTGCGCTGATTTCAAATATCGGGTCTGATACCGGCCTTTATGCCGTTCAGAACAATCAGGGCCAGGTCTCTGCGACAGCCAGCTTCAACGGCGGTGTTTCGCCGGACGGCAGTGTTGGCTATGCAAGCGCAACCGCAATCGGTAACGCAGCAACAGCAGCTCTTTGCCGGACTTGCGGACCTGACACGACACTTTATGGCAGCACGCAGCAGCGTAATGACGGTAACATCATCGCCAGCGGCACCGTGAATTCGGGCCTTGGCGGTTATGCGTCAGGCGCAGCGAATGCCATAGGCAACTCGTCGACCTATCAGTCGACTGCTGCAAACCAGTAATCTCTAATCATAAAAAAGCGCCCGTTGAGGCGTTGGGTGAAGAAACGCTCCGGACCATTGGTTCGGGGCGTTTTCCTTTGCCCTGTCTCTGAAGGTCACAAAACACATACAAAAAGCCTCCGGTCTGAGACCGAAGGCTTTCCTGAAATCTACATTGTGCGTTGCGGGCATTATTCGCCGAGATACTGGCCGACACCACCGTCGAGTGTGATAGACGTCTGTGGTAGTGGGCGCTGCACCAGAACTTCGCGTTCGACCGTCTCGTAACGTGTCTGGATCTGAGGCTCACAAATCTCACGCTGCACGCGTGTCTGAACCACTTTAATACCAGGCCCGTAGCGACGAAGTAGTGAACGCTCATTGCAATTACGTTGCGGGATCTGTGGCGCGCACATCAGACCTTCAAGCGGGCTGTGCAGGAGCGCTTCGCCAGGCGCGCAGCTAAATCCGGACGCGTGCTGGAAGCTTGCCTGTCCGTCAATAACTTCGCCGATCATGACCTGCATGCTCGTACCGGCCATGCAGCGATAAAGTTCACCAGTGTACTCGGATGGCACAAGTTCAGTATCGTCAACGCGTGATGCCGGATGCGGCGTCCCCGTAGCATCAATACACGTCGCCTGAATCGCAGCCGTCGCCATTTCGAAGATCACGCGCGGTGCACAGATCTCTTCTTCGACGGCGATCTGCTCTTCAACAGTTTCAACGACTTGCTGGGACCCGGCAACATTCAGGCTAAGCGTCGTTTGCGGAATTGGATCCGCCATCGGAATGTAGCTACCGTTGGCGTAGAAGGTCGTGCGGGAGTCGCGATTTGAAACATAGCCGCTCTGAGAGTAGCTGCTTGAGCCCTCATAAACATACTCTGTTCCCGTGCGTGCAGCACCCGGCGTATAAACAATGTTCGGGCTCGGAATCGAAATGCCCGGCGGCGTGATGTTGTGCGATCCGCCATTACAGCAGTCTGGCGGAGGCGTGCAACAATCACTCTGCGCAAAAGCTGGTGTTGCCAGCGTCAGAGCTGCGAGCGCACTACCCGTCGCCAATGTGTGTCGCCATGATACATGCATGCGGCGTCTCCCTGAAAAGTCGTCTGGAAAGGCACAAAAATCGTGCTTTCTTCCCCCACGACGCGAAGCTTGCACCGTTTTTATACCCATCACCCATGGATAAACCGTTTACGGGTTGGCCCAGACTTTGCCTTTCCAGATCAGAAATCATGAACTCGAAGCCAAAGAGACACACATAATGCTAGATCGGGCAGCTCATCCTCACACGCGTGCAATCATCAATGCGTGGCGACGCCTATCCTCGAATGCGGACCAGACCACATCTGATCCAAAAATCGAAGACTTTCCGAATCTTCTCGGCAGCCTTTTCGTTCTGCGTCACTCAGAAGATGGCATCTGGACGTTCGCCAATGCCGGCAAAGACATTCACAATGTCATCGGCCGCGAACTTCTGGATCATGACTTCCTGAAGCTCTGGCGTGGGCGCGACATGTCTCTGGTTGGTGCGCAGTTGGATGCTGTTCGCTACGGCTCAGCGCCAGGCATCATACGTGGCCGCGCCGAAACCCTTTCAGGTCAGGTTGTTGAGATCGAAGTTGCATTGGCTCCGCTTCGTTCACCAACCACGAACGCAGACCGTATTCTTGGCCTCTATCAGATGCTTGGCGGCGAAGGTCTTCTCGCCGGCCGTCCAATCTGGCGCCACAGTGTTGGCGCTATCTTCCCGCCGGAAGCCCCGCGGGAAGAACCTCAGCTCCGCCTCGTTGCAAGCAACGAGTAGACGCTCACTTATGCGGGGGACACTACCGGCCGGCCTTTAACAGGTCGGCCGTTTTTTCTGCGATCATGATGGTTGGCGCGTTTGTATTGCCACCAATCAGCGTCGGCATGACAGACGCATCGACCACGCGAAGCCCGTCAACGCCGCGAACACGCAGCTGATCATCCAGAGGCGCCGCATCGTCAGCCCCCATGCGGACAGTGCCGACCGGATGATAGATCGTCTCGGCATTTGCGCGAATGAAGTCATCAATATCGGCATCTGATTCCGGCGCTTTGGCAGGCAGAACTTCCGACGCGCGATACTCGTCAAACGCAGCCTGATAGGCGATCTCGCGGCTCATCTTCACAGACTCGCGCATGACGCGCATGTCTTCCTGACTATCCAGATAGTTTGCATCAATCAGCGGGTCCGCGAACGGATCAGCCGAAGTCAGTCCGACTGTGCCACGGCTTTCCGGACGCAGCTGGCAGGCATGGATGGTGAAGCCATCATAGTCTGCGTCGCCCTTACCGTGATCGATCATCGCCGCGTTCACAAAGTGCAGCTGGATGTCCGGACGGTCCAACCCTTCGCGGGATTTAAGGAAGCCGCCGGCCTGCAGGAAGTTATCGCGGCCCGGCCCCTGTTTGCGGAGCAGATAGTTGAGACCGACAAACAGCTTTTTAATGCCAGACTGCTTGCTGTACGCGGTGATCTTCTGCGAGCATTTATAGACCATAGAGATGTCGAGGTGATCCTGCAGGTTCGCGCCGACACCCGGCAAATCAGCCTTCACGTCGATACCTTGCGCGCGCAGATCGTTAGCCTTGCCTAGACCTGAGAGTTGGAGAATCTGCGGAGACTGTACCGCACCGGCACAGACCAGAACCTCCGCGTCCGCATAGACCTGTTCCGGCACACCGCGCTTGCCTGCCACATACTCGACGCCGACCGCCTTTCCGTTCTCGACCAGTACTTTCGTGACGCGACCTGTGGAAATAACTGTCAGGTTTGGACGCTCCAGAGCCGGACGTAGATACGCAAAACTCGCGCTCCAGCGTTCGCCATCATGAATAGTCAGCTGATATGGTCCAACACCTTCCTGCTGTGCACCGTTAAAGTCAGGCGTGTAGGGATAACCGGACGCCTTTCCCGCTTCGATAAAGGCTTCATAGAGCGGCTCGCTCGCAGCGCTGGTCGAGACCTGAAGCGGCCCCTCACCGCCATGGAACTCATCTGCGCCCTTATCCAGCGTCTCGGACTTTTTGAAGTATGGCAGGACATCATCATAGCCCCAGCCATTCAGCCCCATCTGACGCCATTGATCATAGTCACCGGCATGGCCGCGAATATAGATCATCCCGTTAATCGAGGATGATCCGCCCCAGCCTTTGCCGCGCGGCCACCATAGCTTACGATTATTCAGATGCTTTTGCGGCGCGGTCCAGAAGCCCCAGTTATAGTCGTTCTGGTCGCCGATCAGATTGCCAACACCCGCTGGCATTCGGACCAGCAGAGAATCGTCTTTTTTACCCGCTTCGATCAGCGCGACCCGGATATTCGGGTCTTCGGTAAGCCGCCCTGCCAGGGTGCAACCGGCGCTGCCTGCGCCCACGATGATATAGTCATATCCCGCATTTGACTGAGCCATCTGCGTCTCTCTCCCTCATAATATTTTTCGCGATGGTAAGGCATTTCTTAGGACCAGCAAGCTAAACTGACGCGGGAGTCATCTTTTTTTAACCTTGGCGGGAAGGGTTACCTAACGGCATGACGCAGAACATAATCCTCTCTCCGCCCGGCTCTGCCGTGACGGTACGAAAGCGCGATCGCCGCCTGAATGTCCGCGTGAAACTTCGCATACCGGTTAAGTTCATGACGGCCTCGGATGTCGAGGGTCACGGCATGACGGTGAACCTCTCGACGAGCGGCGTTCACTTTCAGACGGAAACCCGTCTGCGCCATGGTGACCCGCTCGTCTGCTACTTCAAACATCTCGGTCGGTTTGATGGTCAAATCGCACGCGTCAGCGGCGACAATGTCGCGTTCGCCTTTGCCGTATCAGATGCGAAGCGGGACCGGATGGCCGATCAGCTGACCTGGCTGATCAATAAAGACCGCCTCGGTCTGGAAGAAGAGCGCATGGCCGAGCGCGTCGCCGCGTCCGGCGATCTCACGGTCACCTGCGAAGACGGCCGCACGCTTTCCTGCAATGTCGTCGACATGTCGCTTACCGGCGTCGCTGTAAAGACGACGAATGAACGCCCGTTTGTTGGTGAAAACATCACCTGCGGTATCCGCAAAGGAACCGTCGCGCGCTGGCTGGACGGCGGGTTTGCCGTCGAGTTCACGCTTTAGCGCAACAAAAAAGGCGAGCCGAAGCCCGCCTTTTCAAATCCGTTTCCGGACAGCTTATTTGCCGAACAGGCCTTCAACAGCTGCACGCTCTTCACGGAGCTCAGCTTCTGTTGCGTCCATTTTCGCACGGGAGAACTCGTTGATTTCGAGGCCCTGAACGATTTCGTATTTGCCGTCTTTGCATGTGCAAGGATAGCCGTAGATGACGCCTGGCTCGATGCCGTAAGAACCATCGGAAGGAACAGCCATAGACACCCACTCGCCGTCTGGTGTGCCGAGAGCCCAGTCACGCATGTGGTCGATTGCAGCAGATGCCGCAGACGCAGCGGAAGACGCGCCGCGTGCTTTAATGATCGCCGCACCACGCTGCTGAACGTCCGGAATGAACGTGTCTGTGTACCATGCATCGTCAACCATCGGCTTCGCAGCGTCGCCTTTGACTGTGCAGTGGTGGATGTCTGGATACTGCGTAGAAGAGTGGTTACCCCAGATGATCATGTTTTTGATATCTGTGTTGTGCGTACCGGTCTTCTCAGCCAGCTGGCTCATTGCACGGTTGTGGTCGAGGCGAACCATAGCGTGGAAGCAGCCCGGGTCGAGGTCTGGTGCGTTCTGCTGAGCGATCAGCGCGTTTGTGTTCGCAGGGTTTCCAACGACGAGAACCTTCACGTCACGGCTAGCATGATCGTTGAGGGCTTTACCTTGTGGGCCAAAGATACCGCCGTTTGCTTCGAGCAGGTCTTTACGCTCCATGCCTGCTTTACGTGGCATAGCGCCAACGAGCAGAGCGTAGTCAGCGTCTTTGAAAGCAACGTTTGGATCGTCAGTTGGAACGATGCCCGCGAGTGTTGGGAATGCGCAGTCGTTCAGCTCCATGCAAACGCCTTCGAGCGCGCCGAGTGCTGGCGTGATCTCGAGGAGCTGAAGGATAACCGGCTGGTCCGGGCCAAGCATTGCACCTGAAGCAATACGGAAAAGAAGCGCGTAGCCGATCTGGCCCGCTGCACCTGTAATCGCGACGCGAACTGGTTCTTTCATGAGATATCCTCTCTGGCTCATTCTGTGGAAACGTTCTGTGCGACGGGCTTATAAGCCTGAATTGAAAGAGTCGATAGTCCTCACGAGCGCGCGCGCGAAAATTCACCTCAGACACGACAAAAGTTGAAGGAATATGGAAGAAAAAGCCCCGCCAGTGACTGACGGGGCTCTTCGGATTTACTCTTCGCCGACCAGATAGGTGTCGAGGAAACTCACAAAAGCTTCCGATGCTGTGATCCGGTTTTCCCGTTTCGAGAAGCCATGCCCCTCATCCGGGAAGATCACGTATTCCACCGGAACGCCGTTCTCGCGGACGGCTTCAACAATCTCGTCGCTTTCCACTTGCAGAACGCGCGGATCGTTTGCGCCCTGCACCACCAGAAGCGGTACCTGAATATTCTCCGCATGGAAGAGCGGAGAAATTGCGCGGTGGCGTTCGCCGTCGGTCGCAGGATCACCCATCTCGTCATAGAGCGCCTCACGGAAGCTCTCCCACCACGGCGGAATGCTTTCCAGTGTGCGCACCCAGTTCATGACACCAAAAATGTTCACGCCGACTTTGAAGACATCAGGTTCGAACGCGAGTGCCGCGCCGACCATATAGCCGCCGTAAGAGCCGCCAATAATGCCGATCTGATCCGGGTTCACCCAGTCTTGTTCAGCAAGCCAGCGCTCGCCATAGACGATGTCCTGAAGATCGACTTCACCATGGCGACGGTCATCCATGTGATAGAAGGTTTTGCCATAACCGGATGAGCCGCGATTATTCGCGCCCAGAACGGCATAGCCATGGTTCACCAGGTGCTGGATGGTCGCAGAATAGCCTGCGCGTGTCTGACCGCCCGGCCCCCCATGCACCCAAACGAGTGCCGGAACGGGATTTTCCGCTGATGCGCCATGCGGCACATAGAGAATGCTTGGAATTTCCAGACCGTCAAAGCTCGGATAGCGCACGATCTGTGCGTCTACGAGAACTTCCTCGTCAATGGCAGGGTTCAGCGTGTTGGTCAGTTGCTCTGCTTCACCAGTCTCAAGATCGACAACCATGAGATTGTTCGGAGACGTGTCACGGCTCAACATGAAGGCGATTTTCGTCTCATCCTGATTGAAACGAATGCCGCCAATCTGGCCTTGCGGAATATCGAGGCCCGGGAAGTCGGCATCACCGATTGCCGTGATTTCCACCTCAGTGCGGCCATCAGCATTCACGCCATGCACGCGATAATCACCTGACGGCGAGAAGCTCACATAAGAGACATCCCAGTCGGCACTGACGAGTTCGGTTTTCTCGCCTGACTCGATGTCGTAATCCCAGGCCTGGTTGAACTCACCGAATTCGTTCGTCGCATAGACCAACCCAGAATTATCCGGCGTAAAGCCATACACACCATAGGCAATATTGCCCTCATGCTCGGTCACCAGCGTCATTTCGCCGGTGGCAACTTCATGCAGGAAGACATCGGAATCAGCTGCCGTCCGCTCGCGCCCCAGCGCAATGTAGGCGCCATCAGAGGACACGTCGGCCGGGCTGTAGCCATCATTGTTCTCGAGGATCATTTCGCGTGAGTAATCTGCAGCGCTATAGACGTAGACGTCGAAGAAGCGCGGATCACGCTCATTCGTGATGACATAGAATGTGCTTCCGTCATCGCTCCAGCCCATAAAGCCGGCTTTAGTGTTCTCGGTCGGCGTCAGATCCGTGACTGTGCCATCGAGCTCGCGAACGAAGACATGGTTCAGCTCATCGCCGCCATTATCTGCGTTGTATAGAATGCGTTCGTCATTCGGGAAGAACGAGTCGACATAGATGGAATCGACCGTGCTATCAGTCAGCGCGACCTGCTCACCTGTTTCGATGTCGATTGTGTAGGCATTGTAGATGCCCGTCTCGTCAGAGCTGATCAGAACTTTTGAGCCGTCAGGCGAAAATGCAAAACCGCTTGAAGACGTGCTGCCAAGCGAAACAGTGTCAAAGAATGCCGCGGCATCATATTCCGGCAGAGAGGTTGCTGCGGTTTCCACCGCTTCAGCTGCACTTGTGTCAGTTGTGGGTTCGGTCGTTGTTGGCCCGCACGCCGCCAATAGCCCCAGAATGCTCACGCTTGCGAGCGCTGTTTTGAAAGTCATCTACCTTCTCCATTTCCCTGCGGAGGAGGCTATGCTGGCAATTTCGCCATGGCAAACCCTGTTTGAAAGAAAGAGACGCAGAGCCTGGATCTCGGGCAGAGCTGCTATGAGCCCCGGATTTTTGCAGGTTGAAGAATGTGGTGTCCGAGGATCATTCCGCCAATATCATGCTGGCGCAGGCCCCCGCCCGGCAAATCATCATCGTCATCATCATAAGGCAGCCGCATCACGGCAACACCCATGGTGACCGAAGCGATGGTGATCGTCATCAGGAAGATGAGCGCAAACGCCGCCATCCATTTCACGTCGGATGACATGATCAGCGTCCGAAGGCTCGCAACATCCAGCGCGAAAATCACAAGCACGACTGCAAGCGCGATGATGAATCCGAGCAAGGCGTGGAAGATCAGGAATTTTACGAGCTTAGGCATGAGCTCACCTTTCAGCGACCACAATACCATGCTCTGCGCCAGCCCTCACTGGCGCAGATTGCCTCGGGTATATCAGTCGGACTTTGGACGGAAAGCGAGCATTACATTGCCTGCCCCTGCCCCGAACAGGCCATAGCCCGAATTCATAATGAGGAGCCCGTTGGTTGCGATGATGGAGGCATTATCAATAGCCGCACCATGCGCATCGACTCCGTTCACCGTCTCGAACTCGCGGGCCGTCCGGTACTGCCAGACTAACTCTCCGGTTTCGCGGTTCAGCACATATAGAATGCCATCCAGACCACCCGTCACGACATAATCACCAATGACAGACGGTGCACCGGACAGGCCATACGCCATGGCACAGCGCGGCGTGAACACCCGATCATCTTCTGTACATGTCGCTTCGACATGGAAGGCCCAGTCAATCTCACCGGTTTCGAGGTTCACGGCGTAAATTCCCGGCTTGATATCATCTGGAACTGTCTGATCCGGCAGGTCACGGCCGGGGAAAGAGATTGGCGCGTAAACGTGGGTTTCGTCGGCCGCGATGCCCCAATGGATACCGCCGCTTGGCCCACCCGTACCAATATCACGGCGCCAGACCACCTCTCCGGACGCGGGATCAAGCGCCCAGACCGTTCCGGACTTCTGGCCGCCAATCAGAAGCTCACGGCCTGACGGCGTCGTTGCCAGAATGGTCGATGCGCCAAAGTCTACGTCACGGAAAACCGTTTCTGTGCGTGGAACGCAGTTGAGTTGTTCCTCGCTTCGGCAGCCCACAAGGAAGATATCGTTCGCCGTCGCCTGATAGGACCAGTTGATGTCACCTGTATCAATATCGACCGCGATCAGCGCATCTGTATTAGGATGCGCCGGCGGGGATGTCGCCTCACCCGTACCAACATAAAGCTGGCGACGCTCCGGATCGATCGAAGGCGAATTCCAGATCGGCGCGCCGGATGGGCCGAGCAGCATCTGGCCATCGCCGCGATCCCGCACAGGTTCTGCGTTCGGCATTGTGTGCATTTCCCAGATGCGTTCGCCTGACATTGCATCCAGCGCGACCACGCCGCCATGGGTCGTGCAGCACAGATGAGCATTGTTCGCGCCTTGCATGATCTCCGCCTGTGAGATCGGCACAAATACACGGTCTTCGAAGAGAACCGGCGTACCGGTGATCATTGAGCCACCGAATAGTCCGGCTGGCGCTTTCCAGACAAGCTCGCCCGTCTCGGCCTTCAGCATGTGGACATCGCCCGCACGGTCTCCAACGAACACAGCCTCGGTTCCATCCGGCAGCATCCCATAAGCTGCGCTGGAGCGGAGCGTCATATCCGTATCGTAAATCCACTCAATGCACGGCTCTTCGCCACCGATATCAAAGGCGAACAGGCGCTGATCGCTCTCACCCACGGGCAGGAAAATAGACGTACCGACGACAGCCGCCTGAGAGCGCATGGATACAGCACCCGGGAAGCCCACTGCCCAGGCCAGTTCCAGATTTTCAAAATCTTCAGCCTCAAGACCGGCCTGCTCATAGCTGAGCTGGCGTGAATTATTGAGGTCAAAACCGAATGTCGTGACCGTCGGGGTCGCACCGAGGGATGGCGCCGCGCGATCTGCCTCACACATCATGGCCTCAGTCCAGTTCGTCTCCACCGGACCGGCACGCCCGAGATAATCAGCAACCGCTTCCAGTTCGGCGGAGGAAAGCATCCCGCCCTGCGCACTCATAATGCCGGACACGAGCGCAGCGCGAACCTGCGTCCGGTCGAACTGATTCAGAGCATCCATGCTCGGTGCGCGCGTCACTTCACTATTGTCATGGCAGGCGGCGCAATACTCTTCATAGACAGCCGCGCCCGGATGCGGCGCATCACCTTCGCTTTGAGCAAAAGAGGCAGGCGCAATGCAGCACAGGCTGAGGGCGGTGAGCCCTTTGAAGAGATGTTTCATTTTTCCTCCCTGATCGCTCCGCGGCGATACATATTGTGATACTGAGCTATCACGAGTTTTCGCCATTGCAAATTCTTCCGCGGCGTGACGCGTGGTTAGCGCTTGCAACATGCGCGGCATGAACTAGTGTTAGCGCCAATAATCAGTTCGACCCGCGGGAGAGGTTTTATGCGTTTTGAAGGATCAGATAACTATGTGGCGACAGACGACCTGCAGGTCGCAGTCAATGCTGCGATCATGCTGGAGCGCCCTCTTCTGATCAAAGGTGAGCCGGGCACAGGTAAAACCGTTCTCGCGATTGAAGTCGCCAAAGCGCTCGGCACAGAGCTGATCGAATGGCACGTAAAGTCCACCACAAAAGCGCATCAGGGACTTTATGAGTATGACGCCGTATCGCGTCTGCGTGATGGCCAGATGGGCGATGAGCGCGCGACCGACATCTCCAACTACATTAAGAAGGGCAAGCTCTGGGAAGCGTTTGAAGCTGAAAAGCGCCCGGTTCTGCTCGTAGACGAGATCGACAAAGCTGACATCGAATTCCCGAACGACCTCCTGCAAGAGCTCGATCGCATGGAGTTCTATTGTTACGAGCTCGACAAGACGATCAAAGCGAAACAGCGCCCGATCATCATCATCACCTCAAACAACGAGAAAGAGCTTCCAGACGCGTTCCTGCGCCGCTGCTTCTTCCACTATATCAAATTCCCTGACGACCAGACGATGCGCGACATCGTCGAAGTCCACTATCCGGGTATCAAGCAGAAGCTCGTCAAAGACGCGCTGCAGACGTTCTACTCCATGCGCGACCTTCCGGGTATGAAGAAGAAGCCGTCTACCTCCGAACTGCTCGACTGGCTGAAGCTTCTTATGAATGAAGATGTGGATCTGGATACGCTGAAAGAGCAGAACCCGGACAAGCTGACGCCGCCACTTCACGGCGCGCTCCTCAAGAACGAAGCCGACGTTCAACTCTTCGAACGTCTGGCATTTCTTTCCCGCCGCGAACGCCGCGGCCCTGAGGGCTGATCTGAAAGGAGCAGCAGGTGACAAAAAAATTCGTCGATGATCTGGCGGCACTCTTCGCCATTTTCTTCTCGATTTATCTCGCCTGCGTCCTCGCCTGGCATCTCAATGTTTATTTCTTCAGCGCCGGCTAGCGGGCGCTGAAACACGGTATTTTGGAACCGTGTAGCTACACTTCCGTTATTTCCTCATCGCAAAAACGCGTTCTGATTACAGGAGACGGAAATGGCTAATAACAACTCCAATAGCGGTAATGGCGCAATTTACTTCATCGTTGGCGCGCTCGTCGCAGTCGTCGCCGCATTCGGTGTCTATTATTTCGGCGGCCTTGAAGGCACGCCGTCTGACGATGCAGACTTCTCCATTTCGGTGAATGAAGACGGCATCGAAGTTCGCGAATAGCCGGACTTTTTAGCTCTGAACAAATATGACGGGTCGTCCTCACAGACGGCCCGTTTAATGTTTTTCGATAAATCATCTTGCGTATTCTGAATAATCAGTTATATTGTTTTTCAATAAGACTTGTTTGAAAGGCAATACAATGAACGTCCGATATAATGATGGTTATGACTCATACGACTATGAGCGCCGTTATGATCGTCGTCGCCACGCCTTCCGCGATTACGGCGATGACAGAGCAGAAGATGGCGTCGCAAGCCGCATCCTTCTGATCGTCCTGGCTATTCTCATTCCACCGCTCGCAGCATTCCTCGTGACCGGTTTTCGTGGTCACTTCTGGCTGAACCTGCTGCTCACCATTCTGTTCTATCTGCCAGCGCAGGTGCACGCAGTCTGGCTGGTTATGGATCGACGCTAACAGCGACCACTCAGCGCCCGTATGTCACGGGCGCTTCTTCGTATTCGCACCCCGCGGGTTAGGACTTGGCGAAATGCGCCATTCCTGCGAAAAAGACCTATGACCGACTCACATCTTGATTGCGCTCCGACTGATGTCGATGAAGCTCTGAATGAAGCAGAAGCCGTATGCGAAGCACGCGGCGCGCGTCTGACAAAGATCCGTCGCAAGGTTCTCAGTCTCATGCTGGAACACCGCGAACCGGCAAAAGCCTATGATCTGCTTCAACGCCTCGACGGCGAAGGTGCAGCCAAGCCGCCGACGGTTTACCGCGCGCTTGAATTCCTTCTGGAAATGGGTCTCGCCCACAAGATTGAGAGCCTGAACGCCTATGTTGCGTGCGGCCATTGGGGCCACAAACATATGGCGGTTTTCCTGATCTGCGATAACTGCAAAGCGATCTCAGAGCTGCATGCCGATAAAACCCACGCCGCACTGGACGAAGAAGTGCAGGCTGCAGGGTTTGATCGCACATCCAGCGTGATGGAAGTACACGGCAAATGCGCGAATTGCGCGGCCGCGGCCTGATCCACGACTGAATGACATCCCACATCCGTACAGCACTGGCAGGGTTTGGCCTTGCCGGTCGCATACTTCATTCGCCGCTCCTTAAAGCGGCCGGCTTCGATGTGTGCCACGTCCAGACGAGCCGAACGAGCGAAGTCGCTGAAGTCTGGCCTGACGCAGTTGCGGTAACATCGTTTGACGAACTGATCGCCACGAACCCGGAACTGCTCGTCATCGCAACGCCCTCACATCTGCACGCCAACCAGACCCGCCAGGCACTCGAAGCGGGTATTCCAGTACTGGTCGACAAGCCTCTTGGCGTTACAACGGAGGAAGTCGAAGCACTGGCGGAGCTATCTGCAACGACGGGCACACCGCTCACGGTTTTTCAGAACCGCCGATGGGATGCAGACTTCCTCACTCTGAAACGCGCGATTGATAATAACGAGATCGGCAAGCCGGTGCGCCTCGTGTCCGCATGGCACCGCCATCGCAACGAAATTCGCGACCGCTGGCGCGAACAGCCGGGGCTTGGTTCCGGCGTATTCATTGATCTGGGCGCGCATCTCATTGATCAAGCCGTGACGCTATTCGGTACACCAGACTGGATCGAGGCCGATATCTGGTCTGCACGTAGCAATGCGCCCGATGCAGTGGACGACAGCTTTCTGATCAATTTCGGTTATCCGGATAGACTGCGCGTGCAGCTCTCTTCCTCCTCGCTTGCGGCAGGACCGTCGCGCGAAATCCGCCTTGATGGAACCAAGGCCAGCCTGACGATGGAAGGCTTTGATACGCAGGAGCCGCAACTTCGGGACAATATTCCAGCTAATGATCCCGCCTTTGGTCGGCCGGAAGGTCACCTCTCCGGAAAGCTGCTCATGCCTGATGGCGCCGGTGAAGACCTTGCGATCGAGACTGGAAACTGGCTGACATTCTACGAAACGCTTGCAGAAGCTTTGCGCTCCGGTTCTCCCCTACCCGTTCTACCGGATCAGGCCGTCGTCACAGCCCGGCTGATCGACCTCGCGCGGGAAAGCGCTACCACCCGCTAAGGGCTCAAATAAATTCGGCACCTGCCGCGACGCGAGCTGTAGGCAAATCACATCACCCCATCTACAGTTGTCCGAGCAATCAGCATCAAAGCTGAAAACAATAAGAGGGAACCAACATGATCGAGCTCTATCGAGGCATCACCAACACATGGGAATGCGATGAGATGGGGCACATGAACGTACGGTTCTATGTGAACAAGCAGACTGAAGGCCTCCAAATTCTCGCCCATGCGATTGGCTTGCCGAATGCGTTCACGCCTGAGAACTCCTCCACGCTCGTACCAGTAGACCAGCACATTCGCTTCATGAAGGAAGTTCATCCGGGGCGCCCTATCTATATGGTGGGCGGCGTTCTTGATGTGACCGAGACAGAAGTCGTTCTGTATCAAGAGCTTATTCACGCTGTTTCAGGTGATACCGCAGCAGCTTTTCGCACCCGGGTTCGCCATGTCGAATCGAAAACACTTCGCGGCTTTGCCTGGAAGGATGAAACGCTCGCCGCCTTTGAAAAGCTGCGTATAACGCCGCCAGACCATACAGCGCCACGCTCACTTGATCCTAATGGCCCATGCCTGCCAGACGCTGAAGCCGTCGCCGCGCTCCCTGAAAAGCTGGGGGTGCCGGTGATCGGGCGCGGTGCGGTACAGATCCAGCATTGCGACTCACATGGCCGCATGATGCCGGAACACTTTATCGGGCGCGTTTCTGATTCTGTTCCAAACCTTATGGCGGCATGGCGCGATGAAGTCGCCAAAGCCGCAGAGGCAAAGGGCGAAAAGGTCCGCTCTGGCGCTGCTGTTCTTGAATACCGCCTGAAATACCGATCATGGCCGAAAGCTGGCGATATTGTCGAAGTCCGCACCGGCCTCGGTAAAGTCATGCCAAAGGTGCACAGTCTCGTTCACTGGATTATGGACCCGCGCACCGGCAAGGCGTGGTGTACATCAGAAGCCGTCGCTGTGACCTTTGATCTGGACACGCGCAAGGTGATCCAGGCTAATCCGGAGCATATGGCTCTGCTGGAAGAGCGAGCCGTGCGAGGCCTCTCAATCTAATCGCCCCCTTCACCCTCGGTCATCATTGACGCCTCCCCCGCCTTCAAAGCATGCTCTTTGAAAACATCATTCTGGGAGGAATAATTGGCCGGAGATCTCTATCTGGCAGGTGTACGGACAACGCAGTCCGAGCATCTGGCAAACGCCCGTCGCATTGCAGCCGATATGGTTTCGCGGGGCGTCGGACCGAATGATTCTGTCGCGCTGCTCCTTCGCAATGACACGATGATGTTCGCGTTGATGGAAGCGTGCCGGCTTGTTGGCGTTCGCTTTGCGCTGATCAACTGGCATGCCGCGCCCAAGGAAGTGAAATACATCGTCGAGGATTCGCAATCCAAAATCCTCTACGGCCATTCCGATCTTTTGCGGCCGGTCATGTCTGAATTGAGCACAGACCTGCCGGTCATCGCCTTTCCCGTGCCGGAATGCATCCAGCTGTCTTATGGCGTCGATAACCGTGCGCCCACCGGTACGATCAGCCTCACCAAACTGCTGGCATCGACCGATCAGTATGAAGGCGAAGCCCAGAAGCTGCGCGGCATGTTCGCCTATACCTCGGGGTCTACCGGACGCCCGAAAGGCATTAAGCGCGCCTTCAATGAAGACGGGCCGGATAGGTGGGATGCCTTTCTCGGCCTCTGTCGAAACCTGATGGGCGCGCAGGATGGCGACCGGTTCTACGTTTCTGCCCCGCTCTATCACAGCGCGCCGAACACGCTCTCCAGTTTCTGTCTTGCCGCGGGTGACGTTGATATCTTTGTCGATCCGAAATTTGATCCGGAAGGCTTTCTCCAGACGGTTGAAAAATTCGGCATCACCCACGCCTATATCGTGCCGACCATGTGCATAAGGCTTCTGAAATTGCCGAAAGAGGTACGCGAGAAATACGATGTCAGCTCGCTCCGCTTCACCATTTCTACAGGCTCGCCGTGGCCAATTGAGGTGAAGAACGAGATGATCGACTGGTTCGGACCGATCCTCAACGAATCCTATGGCGCGAGCGAGATCGGTTTCATGACCCTGATCAGCTCTGATGAAGCCAAAGCCAAGCCCGGCTCTGTGGGAAAAATCCTGCCGGGCGGCACGGTGAAAGTGCTGGATGATGACTTCAACGAGGTCCCGACGGGCGAAGTCGGCACGCTCTATATCCATCTCCCAACCTATGGTGATTTCGAATACACGAATCAGGATGGCAATCTGGACGGCCAGCGTCAGGGCAATCTCTCAACCGTTGGCGATATGGGATACGTCGACGAGGACGGATACATTTTCATCTCCGACCGGAAGAAAGACATGATCATTTCCGGTGGCGCCAACATCTTCCCTGCGGAGATCGAAGCCGAGCTGATTCTGATGCCTGAAATCGCAGACTGCGCGGTGTTCGGTGCGCCTGATCCGGAGTTCGGCGAATCTATTGTCGCTGCGGTCACCTGCCAGCCCGATAAGTCCGTCACACTTCAGGATGTAAAAGTCTGGCTGGAACCGCGTCTTGCGAAGTTCAAAATCCCACGCAAGCTGGATGTTCACGATGAACTGCCGCGTCAGGATAGCGGCAAGATTTTCAAGGCAAAGCTGCGCGCGCCGTATTGGGAAGAAGCAGGCCGGAAAGTCTAACCCAAGGACGCCATTTCCTCATTCGTGAACACACGGGATCGGGTGAGGAAGCGCTTCTCGCGCCCATTGTCGAGGCTGAACATACCGCCGCGTCCCGGCACCACATCCAAAATCAGCTGGGTGTGCTTCCACGCCTCAAACTGCGAGGCTGAAATATAGACGGGCACACCATCAATCTCGCCAAGCTTCACGTCGCTCTCGCCGACTTTGAAATCATCCGCCGGATAGCACATCGGGCTGGACCCATCACAACATCCGCCTGACTGATGGAAGAGAATCTCCGGATGATCTGCTTTGATCTCGGTGATAAAGGCCTTGGCCGCATCGGTTGCGCTTACGCGGTTTGGCTGGTCAGTCATTCTCTTCCTCCTGTTTTATCTTTTACAAAAAGTCTCCCGATGCACCTGCAGATGTAACAGCACCGGCCTCCACATCGGGAGCAGGCGAGAGACAGTTAGAACGCGACGCTGAACGACGCGACAATACGTTCGTCAGCCCCGCCGCCGAGATAGTCGGCGTCCGTATCAATATAGCGAATATCGAGTGTCACATTGTCAGCAACACTTCGTGAGGCACCAATATTCCAATGGGTGAAATTGCCTGCGCTGTTATCCAGCATCTGGTGGCCGACCGAACCGGATATCGTCCAGTTCTCTGATACCAACGTGCTGGCATTTACCTCGATATGCTGGGCACTTGCTTCGGTTGCGAAGAAGTCATCGGTAATCATCGCAGTGATACCTGCGGAGAAGCCGTCAAAGTCATGGCTAAAAGCCAGCTTCAGCTCGACCGTATCAAGATCAAGGCCGGATGGCGCATCGAGATACCCGTAGCGAACGAGGCCAATGTCAAAGGTCGTGCCGTCTGCTATTGGGGCCGCGTAACCGACCCAAAAATCATATTCGGTGTCGATGCCCGCAAAGTCGACATTCTCAATTCCTGCACCAGAGTAGAAGTTGCCGTAAGATGCGCTGACGGCTGCGAACACTGCCGGATCACCGGCCGATTGTTCAACGCCGCGCCAGATATATTCTGTCGCGCCGGTCAGCGAAGCTGACCATGAAATTCCGTTTGTGTCTGCGTCCTGAGCAGTCGCTGCGCCGCTGAAACCAAGTACGCAAGCTGCGCACGCCCCGATCAGTGTTTTTGTTACTCTGCACAACATGGGATGAGACTCCTTTTCCTCCCGAGGTATTTTTCCTCTTCAGTCTCTCGCCTAAAAAATGCCCGGTGCTTCGCCCCTATCCGAAGGCACACGGGGACTCCCGACTGATCATTGAGCGTCAGCGCGTGAAGTCAGAAATTGCCTGAAAAAAAGTGGCAGGCCCTTAGCTAAGCAGACGCCGACTGTTTCAAAGAAGGGAAGGAAACGTAAGTCAGCCTGACGTCTGAGAGCCTGCCAGTTCAGTGGTAGTTCTTAGAAGAAGCCCAGCTTTTGTGGCGCGTAGCTCACGAGCATGTTCTTCGTCTGTTGGTAATGGTCGAGCATCTTGGAGTGGTTCTCACGACCAATGCCGGACTGTTTGTAGCCGCCGAACGCTGCGTGCGCAGGGTATGCGTGGTAGCAGTTCGTCCAGACACGACCGGCCTGAATGGCGCGGCCGAAGCGGTAGCAAGTGTTTGCCTCGCGGCTCCACACACCAGCGCCCAGACCATAGAGCGTGTCGTTCGCGATGGAGAGCGCTTCTTCATCGTCCTTGAAGGTCGTGACCGACACAACAGGACCGAAGATCTCTTCCTGGAAGACGCGCATCTTGTTGTGGCCCTTCAGAACGGTCGGCTTCACGTAATAGCCATTCGCCAGGTCGCCGCCGAGATTCGCAGCTTCACCACCGATAAGAACTTCCGCACCTTCCTGACGACCAATGTCGAAGTAAGACAGGATTTTCTCTTTCTGCTCGGAAGAAGCCTGCGCACCAATCATGGTGTTGATATCGCGCGGGTCGCCCTGAACGATCTGCTCGACGCGTTTCAGCGCACGCTCCATGAAGCGGTCATAGATGTTCTCGTGAATGAGTGCGCGTGACGGACAGGTGCAAACCTCGCCCTGGTTGAGCGCAAACATCACAAAGCCTTCAATCGCCTTGTCGAGATAGTCATCGTCAGCGCGCATGACGTCTTCGAAGAAGATGTTCGGAGACTTACCGCCCAGTTCCAGCGTGACCGGAATGAGGTTTTCAGATGCGTACTGCATGATGAGACGACCTGTTGTCGTTTCACCGGTGAAGGCAATCTTCGCGATGCGGGAGCTAGACGCCAGCGGCTTACCGGCCTCGAGGCCAAAACCGTTTACAATGTTCAGAACGCCAGGTGGCAGAAGATCAGCGATCAGCTCGGCAAAGACGAGGATTGTTGCTGGTGTCTGCTCTGCAGGCTTCAGGACGACGCAGTTACCTGCGGCAAGCGCCGGCGCCAGCTTCCACGCTGCCATGAGCATTGGGAAGTTCCACGGAATGATCTGGCCAACAACGCCAAGCGGCTCGTGGAAGTGATACGCAACTGTGTCGTGATCGATCTCGGAAATGCCGCCTTCCTGCGCACGGATACAGCCAGCAAAATAGCGAAAGTGGTCAACCGCGAGCGGCATGTCAGCCGCCATGGTTTCGCGGATAGGCTTACCATTATCCCAGGTTTCACATGTAGCGAGAAGCTCGAGATTCTCTTCCATACAGTCTGCGATACGGTTCAGAATGTTTGCACGTTCAGTGGTTGACGTGCGTGCCCATGCATCTTTCGCAGCGTGTGCCGCGTCGAGTGCAGCTTCGATATCAGACGCGTCCGACCGTGCGATCTGACAGATGACACCGCCGGTGACCGGAGATGTGTTGTCGAAATAGCGGCCCGCATTCGGCGCAACAAACTGGCCGTTGATGAAGTTGTCATAGCGGGATTTGAACGGTGACGTGTACGTAGCGTCGCTTGAATGAAGCGTGTCTGCCATTTTTTCCTCCAGAATTGCGCCCATCATGAGATCGGGGCGTCTGGAGATATGTCTGACGGAAGGAAGACGGTCTGTCAGCGGGGGTGAAACAGCGGCTGAGACAGTTCTGTCTCACTTCTGAGACACAGTTTCATTGGGAATTGCGTTAGCCGTTCAATAGTCCGAGCTTCTTGGCGCGGCGATAGAAAGTTGCGCGGCTGACGCCGAGAAGACGGGCTGCCTCGCTCATATTGCCTTTGGCACGGGCGATCGCGCGATTGATTTCACGGCGCTCTGCATTGTCGAGGCCGATACCGCGCACTTCCTGCTCACCAAGCAGGTCAGCTGTCGGCTTTGGCGTAAAGGCTTCCCTGGTCGGCAAGCCATAAAGCCTGCGCGCAGCTCGGGTGGCACCAATCACAAGGTCATCGCTATTCACGGCCAGCAGGACGGGTGTGCGGCGGTTATCGCTATTGCCCTTCAGAATGCGCATGCCGGAAAAGACGTCGCAGAAATTATCTGCCTCGATCTGGCCCGCCGCATCATTCACGGCCTGTGAGATCAGCGTAGACATCGCTCCGTTGAGGTCAGACCGGCAGGCAGAGATATCGATCACCGCTGCCAGATTGCCCTCAACATCGAAAATCGGCGCCCCCATGCAGTGGAGCGGCGTATTGCTGGCAATAAAGTGCTGGTCCTGATGGATGGAAACCGCCCTGCCCTCGGCGATACAGGTTCCGATACCATTTGTGCCCTGTGCGCCCTCAGACCAGTCCGCCCCTCGTCCGAGACCAACCTTCTCAAAATGATCACGATCATTCGATGTGCTGTGGCTTTCGAGAATTACACCGTCTTTGTCACAAAGAAAAACCGCGCAGCCTGCCAACGAGACCATACCAAGCAGGCGTTCAACCGTCGGCTGGGACACATGAAGCATGCGGGACATGCGATCGCGGCGCTCAGACAGATCGCTCTCGCTCCAGCGCTGCACGCTTGGAGACAGATCAGGCGCCAACCCGTGAACATTCACCGAGCGCGCCCATGATGCCACTACCATGGATTTAGCCGCCGCAGCCCCCGATTCGATCGTCGTCAGAATACGTTCGGCATGCGGTAATGTTTTATCGTTCTCTATCCGCGCCATGCCAAAGGTTATCCTCATCAGGAATAATTGCCATCCCGATCACGCATAATGCGCTCACATTTGCTCCATAGCCGCAATTAAAAAATAAAAAAAGCCCCGGAGATCGTGAAGACCTCCGGGGCATAAGGGTGCATTTGGTGAGTGCAGTGCTCAAGTGATTTGCTTGTGATTACAAGCCCTTCACGATGTCTTCGACCATCTTTTTAGCGTCTGCGAGCAGCATCATTGTGTTGTCCTTGAAGAACAGCTCGTTTTCGATACCCGCATAGCCGGAGCCAAGCGAACGCTTGATGAAGAGGACCGTACCTGCATTTTCAACGTCCAGAATCGGCATGCCGAAAATCGGAGATGTCGGGTCTGTTTTCGCCGCCGGGTTGGTGACGTCGTTCGCACCGATGACGAAGGCAACGTCCGCCTGAGAGAATTCGGAGTTGATATCTTCAAGCTCGAAAACTTCGTCATAAGGCACGTTTGCTTCAGCGAGCAGAACGTTCATGTGACCCGGCATACGACCCGCAACCGGGTGGATCGCGTAAGCGACATCGACGCCTTCTTCTTTCAGCTTTTCAGCCATTTCTTTGAGAGCGTGCTGAGCCTGAGCAACCGCCATACCGTAACCTGGTACGATGATGACTTTACCCGCGTTCTTCATGATGAAGGCCGCATCGTCAGCCGAACCGATCTTAACCGGACGGTCAACCTGTGGGCCGCCCGCACCAGCGCCGGAATCGTCTGCACCAAAGCCACCAAGGATGACCGAGATGAAGCTACGGTTCATGCCCTTACACATGATGTAAGAGAGGATCGCACCGGAAGAACCAACCAGAGCACCCGTGATGATCAGCGCTGTGTTTGCCAGTGTGAAACCGAGCGCAGCTGCCGCCCAACCGGAGTAAGAGTTCAGCATGGACACAACAACAGGCATGTCCGCGCCACCGATAGGAATGATCAGCGTGATGCCGAGTAGAAGCGCGAGGCCTGTGATCGCCCAGAACATCCATGGCTGTGTGCCGCCTGTCTGAACCATCATCACAACCAGTGCGACGATTGCGACACCGATCAGAATGTTCAGAATGTGGCGCATTGGCAGAAGGATTGGCGCACCGGACATGTTGCCGTTCAGCTTGGCGAACGCGATGACGGAACCAGTGAAGGTGATCGCACCAATCGCAGAACCCAGCGACAGCTCGATCAGAGACGCTGTGTGGAGGTTGCCGATAGAGCCGTCAGCGTTGAGCTCTGCAATGCCGAAATTGATCGGTGCATAGAGCGCAGCCGCCGCCACAAGCACAGCCGCCAGACCAACCAGAGAGTGGAAGGCTGCAACGAGCTGAGGCATAGCCGTCATCGGGATTTTCTTGGCGATGATCGCACCGACAATACCACCGACAGCGATACCGCCGAGGATCAGGCCGAGCGTGACCACATCAAGCGCACCGCCGGTCGCCAGCACAGCCAGCGTTGTACCAACAGCGATCGCCATACCGATCATGCCGTAATAGTTACCCTGACGAGACGTAGCAGGGCTGGAAAGTCCGCGAAGGGACATGATGAAGAGTATCCCGGATACGAGATACAGAAGCGCAGCAATATTCGCGTTCATGAGACTCTAGCGCTCCTTCTTCTTGTACATAGCCAGCATGCGCTGGGTTACGAGGAAGCCGCCGAAAATGTTGACGGCTGCAAGGCCGGCCGCGACGGCACCCATGCCTTTTGAGATCCAGAGATCGCCTGTAAGTTCCATGCCTGCACCAGCCGCCGCAGCGATGAGTGCACCAACGATGATCACAGAAGAAATCGCGTTCGTCACAGCCATAAGAGGCGTGTGGAGTGCCGGTGTAACGGACCAGACAACGTAATAGCCCACGAAGATCGCAAGCACGAAAATAGCGAAACGGAAGATGATCGGGTCAACGCCCTCACCTGCTCCGCCGGCGGCGAAAGCCGGAAGGGCCACAAGGCCCGAAAGGAAAAGCGCAGTCAGCGCACGAACGAAGGTCATGTGATCAACCCTCCTTGAGTGTTGCATGGACGGTTTCGCCGTCGCGGGTCAGTGTCATGGCCGCAACGATTTCATCGTCGAATTTAGGAGCAAATTCGCCGTTCTCACCAGTGATGAGCGGCAGGAATGAAACGAGATTTTTCGCCAGAAGCGAAGATGAGTCCGCTGCGAGACGGGCTGGCAGGTTAGAGAAACCTGCAACCTTAACGCCGTTCACATTGACGACTTCGTCAGGCTTGGAGAGCGGGCAGTTGCCGCCCATCGCCACAGCCATATCAACGATAACAGCACCCGGTTTCATGTTCGCGACCATCTCTTCAGAGATGAGCGTTGGCGCCGGACGGCCAGGAATAAGCGCTGTCGTGATGACAATGTCCTGCTTGGCGATATGGCTTGCCGTAAGTTCAGCTTGTTTTTTCTGATACTCTTCAGACATCTGCTTGGCGTAACCGCCCGCAGTTTCCGCTGCTTTGAACTCTTCGTCCTCTACCGCGATGAATTTACCGCCGAGAGACGCGACCTGCTCTTTTGCAGCCGGACGTACGTCAGTCGCTGTAACAATTGCCCCGAGACGACGCGCTGTCGCGATAGCCTGAAGACCCGCAACGCCCGCGCCCATCACAAAGACTTTAGCTGGCGCAACTGTACCCGCTGCGGTCATCATCATTGGCATGGCGCGGCCATAGAGAGCAGCGCCCTCGATCACGGCGCGATAGCCCGCAAGGTTGGACTGGGATGACAGAGCATCCATAGACTGAGCGCGTGTGATACGCGGCGTGTATTCCATCGACAGGGCCAGGAGTTTACGTGCGTTGAAGTCGCCAAGGCTGTCTTTTATGGAGTGCGGCTCCAGAAGGCCAATCACGCCTGCGCCTTCTTTCACCTGAGAGAGAACCTCTGCAGGTGGACGGCGCACGCCCATGACCAGATCAGCATTGCCCAGTTCCTTATCGGAAATCTGCGCACCAGCTTCTTCGTAGGCCGCATCAGGAAAACCCGCAACGAGACCCGCGCCCGGCTCGATAATGATCGTATGCCCGGCTCCCGTCAGCTTCTTGACCGTTTCGGGAACGGCTGCAACGCGGCTCTCTGCAGAGCTACGCTCTTTTAGAACAACAATTTTCATAATACCCACTTCGAGATTATTTTTGCCCGAAAAGACAACAGATCGGTTGTGCAACGCAAGAAAATTTTTCTAAAGGCAGTATTTACTGCCGAACGTACTTGACTGTAGCGCCACTACTCGAAGTTAAGATTTCTTTGTTTTTTAAGGATTTTCTGGCAACGCCACAAAGACCTCGCAGTTGCAGCATGAGCTGAAAATGTCACACCACAAGTGTGTGATCGGACTAATCCTTCTCACCAATGTGAGATCCGAGGTTCCTCTGTACGCGTCCCTCGTCACCAACTTCGAAGCCTTCGACGAAGCGCGCGAGATATTCAGAAATGGCATCGCGAACCACGTATGGCCGTTCCATCGGCAAAAAGTGAGTGGTACCTGAAGGCTGCAAAACCACCGTATAGGGCTGAGCTTTCATAAACCGGTGCAAAGATGGCTTCGGCATGGTGGAGCCTTTCTCCGCGCGAATCAAAACAATAGGCGCTTTAATCTCTTCGACCGCCGCCCACGGGCGGTATCTGTGTGCGCCAAAATTCGCCGCTTCCCATTGTGGCGCACAGGAGAGTTCCCAATGATCGCCGTCTTGTGAACGTTTCACGCCATCAGTGACATAATCCACGAGGAAGGGTTCGCGCCAGGATTTGAAAGCGCCCCGCCCCGTCAGCGATTCGATGGCATGTTCCTGGCTATCGAACGCGTTGCGGCGTTTGACTGCCTGTTTGGACATCGGCGATCCGCGCTTGCCGAGATATGGCACGAACGGCAGATGCATATGACGGTAAAAGGACGGAGCCATAAGAACAGGATCAACAAGCACAAGACCGGTCACCAGGTCAGGGCGCTTTCCGGCCACAAGCATCGCGGTCGTCGCACCCATTGAATGTCCTGCGAGCACCGTTCCTTCCGGAGCGAGCTCCTCAAGTGCGGCGATGACATCGTCACGGTAAATGTTCCAGCCGATATGCTTTTGAGGATTTGCCTCCGCAGTCGAGCGGCCATGCCCACGCAAGTCCAACGCTGCCACGTGAGCACGAAGCCCAAGCGGCGCGAGAATGGACTGATATGTCATGGCATTAAAGCCGTTCGCGTGGATGAGCAGGCTGTCTACGGACCGCGTCGGATCGCCAAAGGCAATGCCCGCAAGACTTCCATCGTCCAGCTTCACATGAAACCGCCGCATACTTTCCTAACCCCCGAAGACCCGCCTCAGCAGGTCGGTAGACCGTTTGACCGGATTGCTCCGTATCTCCTGCTCTTCCTTGGCAAGATAAAAGAACAATCCGTCAAGTCCTCGCTCGACGGCATGGTCAATTAACTGGTCGCGGAGATCACCACTGAGACTCTGCAAGCCATAACGACCTGCAACTGAGTCTACCATAGTCAACGCGCCTGAATCTTCGAGCGCCGAACGCATATATGGCTCAACCAGCACTATAAGGTCTGCCTCGGTGCGCCCACGCAGATAATTTGTTGCGGCGGTATCGCCCCCGTTCAAAATCTCGAGAGCGTCGCCCATTGTGATAGAGCTGACTGCATCAACCACGAGATCAGCCGCATAAGGGGCTGCGTCCTCTGCCGCATGGTTCATGCGCTCCTGCAAATCATCCAACGGGCCAGATAACCCAAGCCTTGAAAGCTGGGATTGAAGTTCACCCAGTCGCCCCGGCAGCGGAATACGAATGTCTCCATCACCGAAATAGCCATTGTACTGCGAAAGCTGCTGGCCTACTGCCTGCGCGCCAATCGTCAGCGCCTGACGCAATCCGGCATCAGCATCCGACGCACTGATATTGAAATTGCTTGTCTGGCTGGTCGTTTCTTCTTCGGTCTCATTGCCGAGCACCCCACGCAGAAAGTCCCCGAAGGACTGTGCAGACGCAGCCGGCGCTGTCAGAACGAACAGGCTCAAAATGACGGCTTTTTTCATGATCTCTCTCCCGCAATCTGCCTCCAACAGATGTGAAACCCTGTGAATCGTCAATCAGCATATACAGCTGATGCGTTTACGTCAGATACATGCTTATCTGGGCAGGATGCAGTTTCGGGCGCTCTATGCCATGAACTCTCCACATTCCCTGCCAACACTCGGAATGTGACACCTGCCAAATCTGAGTATGTAGAATGACCTTCCCGACGCCGAAGAAATCTGAAGACGCAGCTAACCCTGCAATACAGACCGTCGCGCCGGCGCCTCACATGGATGCGTTGCTGCGCATTCTGGAAGAAACAGACAAGGCACTCGAGCCAATGATGGCCAGCGGTCTGGATGGGCGAACTGCTTCAATCCTTCGCGAGATTGAGAAATCCGGCGCAATCGCGCTGCAGGTCGAAGGCGATGAGCTATGGGTCGACGTAATCGACCGCGACAAGGCTGTCGATATCATCGACAAACTGATGGACGCACTGAAGAAATAGGCCGTTTTACAGGTCAGATCGGCGGATGGTCATCCGGCACTTCATCCCAATCGAGAACATCCTTGGTTTCAGACTTGTCCGCGCGTTCCTGAAACAGCGTGTAGATCGCAATCAGCACCCACCCCAGATGAAAGACCGCGCCACAAGCGAGCGCAATATGGCCATCGATCGGCCCGATGGCAGCTCTTTCGATCAACTGCTCGTAGGATTCCAGATCGGTCGGATGGATTTCCAGCTTCCCAAAATACGCCATGAGCTGGATGATGAAGATGAAGGAATAGTTCCGGCGCAAGCGCTTACCGACCGCTCGCAGGTAAGAGGTTCTGAACCGCGGACGAATATAATCCTCAGATAATGGATTGCCTTTATCCTGCGGGATTGTTGCTGCCTGCCCGCGAAGGATCGGTACGTAAAAGCCGATTTCCAGAATGCGGGCGCGGAAGCGAAAAACGTCGAAATACCGGTACCGGCGCGCTTCCAGATGAAGGAACATCGCAACCAGCAATCCAACGAGCACAAGCGGCAAAGCCGAAGCATCCGCACTGGAAAACGTCAGCGACAAGGCAATGCCTGTCGTCACAACGGCCCAGTTAGTCGTCATATCAAGTCGCTGGCGCCAGATTGTCGATCGGTAGGCTTCCGCACGGTAAAGGTGAGCGATCGCTCCAATTTCCTTGGAGCCCTGAACGGGTTCGGTGGCAGAAGTATTTGAGGTCATGACTCAATTATAGCACCGATTGGTTAGGAAAGTCTGGCCCCCAGAAGCCGTAATACCCGCCGAATTCGCGCTTCTCTCTTGGACAGACGCACCACATCGCGCTAGGTTCAGAGTAATGGGAGAAAGCGCACAATGTTTCTGAAGTTCTTCACCAAATTGCGGGACGCCAAAGTTCCGGTCACGCTCAAAGAATATCTGGCTCTTATGGATGCCATGGATAAGGGCGTTATCGATATGGAAGTCGAGCAGTTCTACTATCTGTCGCGCACAGCGCTGGTGAAGGATGAGCGCAATATCGACAAGTTCGACAAAGTCTTCGGAGAAACCTTCAAAGGCATCGAATCCATGGGTGACGCAGTGGATGTGCAGGACCTTCCGGAAGAATGGCTGCGCAAACTGTCTGAGAAATTCCTGACGCCTGAAGAGATGGAGAAAATCGAATCTCTCGGCGGCTGGGAAAAGCTTATGGACACGCTGAAAGAGCGTCTGGAAGAGCAGAAGAAACGCCATGAAGGCGGCAATAAGTGGATTGGTACTGGCGGCACCTCCCCATTCGGCGCAAACGGCTATAACCCTGAAGGTGTCCGTATCGGGCAGAACAAATCCCGCCACCGCAAGGCCGTAAAAGTGTGGGATAAGCGCGAATACAAAAACCTCGACGACTCCGTTGAGATCGGCACGCGCAACATCAAGGTTGCGATGCGTCGCCTGCGTAAGTGGGCCCGCACAGGCGCACCGGACGAGCTCGACCTCGACAACACAATTCGCGCGACCGCGAAACAAGGCTATCTGGACCTCGTCATGCGACCGGAGCGCCGCAACTCAGTAAACCTGCTTCTGTTCCTCGATGTCGGCGGCTCGATGGACCCGCACATCCGGGTGTGTGAGGAGCTGTTTTCCGCAGCGCGGTCGGAGTTCAAGAACCTTGAATATTATTACTTCCACAATTGCATTTATGAGGGCCTGTGGAAGGACAATCGTCGCCGTCACAACAACAAAATCCCGACATGGGATGTGCTTCACAAGTTCTCATCCGACTACAAAGTGATGATTGTGGGCGACGCGACGATGAGCCCGTATGAGATCACCTATCCGGGTGGCTCGGTAGAGCATTGGAACGAAGAAGCAGGCGGCGTCTGGCTACAGCGCCTTGTGCAGCAATTCCCGGACCTTGTCTGGCTGAACCCGTCTCCGGAAGGCTCCTGGCAGTACACTGCGTCCGTAAAACTGATCGGCGAACTCATCGGACAGCACCGCATGTTCCAGATGACGCTGGCTGGTCTCGAAGACGCAATGAAAGAGCTATCTCGCTAGGACGTTATGAGACGCTTACAGGCCGTAAGCGTCTTTCACGATGTTCAGAAAGCCCCGCTGCCCTGCCGCGCGAGTGATTGCCCCGTGACCTGTAAAATTGTCGAGCTCGTGGATCGTTACGTTCGAATGACTGGCAAACCCCTGCGCGTGGCGAGCATCTTCGTTATCGCCCGTCGGCACATACGCGGTGACAGGGCTGTCACCCATTTCCTCCATGGCATCCGACATCCGAAGTCGGCTCAGATCGCATGATTTATTGATACGGCGAATGACGACACGCGCGCGCTTATCCTGAAACCGGTCAAGAAGTTCTTCGGCATCCACTGAATATACGGGCGAAAAGAGCAAAGACGCCTTGGCGCCGATCTTCGCTCCGTAAATCCCTGCCAGATAGCCGCCTGCAGAATTCCCCATGGTGAAGACTGGCTTGTTCTCACCGTATTGCGCGATGAGTGACTTGAAGCCGTCAATTGTCTCATCGAAGTCGTTTCCCAGCGATTTAATGCCGTTGCAGCCAATCATACGCTGGAAGTCTCGGCAATATACAGCTGTCAGTCCTAATTCGGCGAGGAAGACATCAATCAGGTTGATGGGTACTATCAGCGCATCGGCCAGGCCTGTGAAGATAAATACAATGCCATTAGGCCGCTCCGGGCCGGAGACGATCACTTCCTCCTCCAACGCCGGATGACTGAGCCGCGCTTTACCTGAATCCAGCAATGGCAAGGCCTGTCGCACGAAGGACTTCAGATCTTCGTTGTCAGTGTACGCGATCGCATCATGCCACCGGTCCTCGTTTACCGCCCTCTGGAACGCAGCCATGGGAGAGATTTTTTCGTTTTTGGTCTGTTTAAGACTAATACCCGCAGAGGACGCAAAATCTAGCGCTGCCATAAATAACGGCAAAGGCTCTGATCGTAACAGATCAATATTGTCCTTTAAGAGCGCAACAGCGTCAGGAACTCTTCCTGAGTACTGACGATACCAGACAAGCAACCAGATCAATTCCGCACACGCAGTGCCCTCGGTGACGTAATCAAGTGCAAGTATCTCGAACACGTCCCAATCTATCTCCTCCCGCTTAAACCGCTCCAGGAACGGCTTTGAAAGCCGGTTTTCAGGCGCAATTTTTCTCGCCTCCAGAAACGCATTTATCGCGAGGCTGGACTGACCTTCCAGCATTCGCGCATAGAAGAGAGTTTCATAAAGGAACGCGCAGTCGTGATACTGCCGCGCAACCGAAGGCAGCAATTCGGCGAGCAGAGAAGGCTGGACATTCAGAACAGCCTGCTTGCCTTCGTGTCGGCTCTCCTCACACGCATGATAACGTGCAAACGCTTCAGATAGCGCTTTCAGCGCAATGGGCCTCTCTCCGGTCCGCCAAGCCAGTGTGGATACCCGCATCCAATACCAGTGCTTCAGGTTTGGCTGATCGCTGAGAAAGCCCTTGCGAATGAGCGCAGCTAACTCAGCGGCATCATCCTTCATCGCCCGGGCCAGCAGGATTTCCCGATCCGTGACAGTCACCGCATCACCATTCAGACGCTTGGCTCTGCTTAGACTGTCCAGCGCATCATCAAAGCGTTCAAGGTTTTCGAGAACTTCAGAGCACGCGAGCCATAGATAGGGATTGTTCTGATCGTGCTGCAGAAGCTTCTGGCAAAGCTCTAGCGCCGAAATGAACGCCCCGTCGCGAATCTTCCCGCGGAGCGATTTCATCTCACTCTGTTCAATACGTCCCATCGTCCCACCGATCCAATTCAGAAGAACCTATAATGAGTCAGATCGAGTTGCACCCGTCCTTTTCTCTTTTAACGATAAAATTTCAGCATAGTGGAGACTCATGCCCCCTGCGCCAGAACGTCTATCGACTTCCAAATTGAAACGTCCTATTGCCAACGTCAGGGTCTTTGAACGCGTTGAGGGACAATTCAATTGAACGAGAAGCACGGCAAAAACGCCTTCCTCTTTGTGATCGTTTGCGTCGCGCTGGACATGCTGGCTTTCGGTTTGTTCATTCCGGTCATGCCTGCATATCTGGAAGAAATCACCGGCAAGCCGGGTGAGGATACCGTTCTGGTTGGCGGGCTGCTTATGGCGACCTTCGGCGTGGTGAATTTCCTGTCCATGCCGATCATAGGCAATCTGTCAGACAAGTTCGGCAGACGCCCCGTTCTGATTATTTCGATAGCCGGTCTCTGTATCGACTTCATCATTATGGGCTTTGCGCACTCCTTACTGGTTCTATTCATAGGCCGCGCCCTGGCCGGTCTGACGAGCGCAACCTATTCGACGGCGAGTTCCTATATCGCAGACGTCACCGAACCTGAGGAGCGCGGCAAAGCCTTTGGCATGATCGGCGCAGCCTTCGGCATCGGTTTTGTCCTTGGACCAATCCTTGGCGGTGTTCTGGGCGACATTGATACGCGCCTGCCATTCTTCGTTGCCGCTGGCATAGCTGCATGCAATTTCCTCTATGGTTTGCTGGTGCTTCCGGAATCGCTTTTGAAAGAAAACCGACGCCCGTTCGAGCTGCGACGCGCCAACCCGTTCGGGGCTTTCAAACACTTCTCCAAACTTCCACAAGTCAGCTGGTTCATTGTGGGCGTGGGCATTTTCGGCCTTTCCCATTCTGTCTTCTCCTCGACCTGGAGCTATCACGGTGAAATCCGGTATGAGTGGACGCCTAACGAGATTGGTCTCTCACTCGCGCTTGTCGGCATAGGCTCGGCGTTCGTTCAGGGCTTTCTGACGGGGCGACTCACTAAGAGCATAGGTCCAGTCCGGACAGCGCTGTTTGGCCTCGCCGTTACCACTTTCAGCATGTTCCTTTTCGCAAGCGCCGTTTACGGATGGATGGCTTATGCCTTCCTCGCAGTTTCAGCGTTTGGCGGCGTAGCTGGTCCTGCAACCCAACAATTAATGACTGGTGTCACCCCGAAGAATGCGCAAGGCGAACTACAGGGCGCACTCGCAAGCGTGCAGGCGCTAAGCACGACCATTATCGGGCCACTTATCATGTCTCAGACGCTGAGCTATTTCGCCAAGCCAGAGGCGATTGTTCAGTTCAAAGGCGCAAACTTTGTCCTGGCCGGTATTCTGGCTGCCCTCGCCTTTATCCCGTTTATGAAAGGTGTACGCGCAAACAGAGGCGTCGTCCGCTCCATCGATGAAGAGGTGAAGCATGGCGACACGCCTAAATCTGCCGAAGAGGTCGCCGAACTCGCTGAAGCTAACGCTGCTGCCGAAGCAGAAGGCAGCGATACGGAAAGCACCGACACGCAGACAAATTGATTTGTCTTTCAACCTGCAAAGCTCATAGATCCACTGATGGACCGCATTCGCCCTGCCCTCTTTCTAGACCGTGACGGCGTTCTGAACGTCGATAAGGGCTATGTCTCTCGCGTGGAAGACTTTGAGTGGGTTGAAGGCGCCAGAGAGTGCATCAAAGCCTTTAATGATCGTGGCTGGTGGGTGTTCGTCGTAACAAACCAATCGGGCATTGCGCGCGGCTATTACACTGAAGACGATATGCGGGTGCTGCACGACCATATGTCTACAGAGCTTGCGAAAACCGGCGCACACATAGACCGGTTCTATCATTGCCCCTTCCATGAAGAAGGCGAGATTGCGCGCTATCGCAAAGACAGCTTCGACCGCAAGCCCAAGCCCGGCATGCTGATGTCGGCCATGGCCGACTTCCCGGTCGCGCGTGAGCAGAGCTTCCTGATCGGCGACAAACAGACGGACATAGAGGCAGCGCACGCCGCGGGCGTTGGCGGCTTCTTCTTCACCGGCGGAAATGTGCACCAGTTCGCCGAATGGGCGCTCGCAGACTTTGAAGACGGCGCGCGCTGATCATGCCGAGTCGGTCAGTGAGAAAATCTCTTCGACTGGCATATCAAAATAGCGAGCCAACTTAAGCGCGATCACAGTCGAAGGAATGAATCGTGCGACTTCAATCGTGCTGATCGTTTTTCGCGACACCTCTATCGCCTCGGCCAACTCACTCTGACTGATATTCTTTTCCGCCCTCAAAACACGAATACGGTTTTCCAGCGGCCCGATTGCTTCGCCCATTAAACAACCCGATCATTCGAGTAGATAAAGAATGACGCACACAAGCTGAGAAACAATACAGCGAGAGTGACGTCCACCGCCTGCTCTGACGTGATCCGCGACAGGATCAGATTATCCATGGTCGACATAAGCGTGAGGCAGATCAGCAGCACACCAACCGTTGTCCACGCAGCCTTGCGCATGCTCGCAGCGAGAAAGCTTTCAGACTTCCAAGGATTTACTCGAATGCCGCCAAACCGCGATTTCATAGAGATCATAAACGGCAGATAGATGAGCACCAAAGTCGCTGCGCATGCAATCTGAACATAATCCAGCACCGCCGCCAGATCTGCCTGCACCATGTCTTCTGCAACTTTCGTGACGTAGATGATCGCAGCACCACCAAGCGCACATCCGGTTGCATTCGCGATAATGTCGGCGGCTTCGCTTGCGTTTCTTGGCTTCAGAAATGACATGGCTTATCTCCGTTTGATACCGGAGGTATACATTTTGATACCTAAAGGTGTCAACAGGGTGCCATTAAGTATCAACTCCGATACTTTTCCGCATCACCGTAGCACTGTCCGGACACAGCGAAGAAAACTGCGATGTCGCTCTGATGGCGTCAGGCACTTCATCACGCGTAACCACGCTAAACCCGCGTTTAGCAAAAAAGGTTTCAGCTGAGTTTGTCATCAGATAAAGCTCACGCACGCCGTGCCCTTCTGCTTCTGTTTCGATTTTCCTCAGGCAGGATGACGCTTCCCCAGCCCCCTGCAAATCAGGCCGAACCGCAAGCGAACGCAGCAATGCAATATCACTGTAGATCTCCAGTCCCGCCAAACTGTTCAGCTGATCGCCCTCACAGTCACACCAGAGCTTAACCTGCTCGTCGCGAAGGTCGTCAGCAGGTAGCCCGAAACTCAGAAGCAAACTCGTTGCCGCCTCAAAGGCCTCATCCGTTTCCAGCCGTTCCATCGCTATGCCTCTCGCTATTGCTTCGGCTTCATCCGCCACAGGATGAAGGACATGCCAAAGCCCATAATGCTCATCACGATCAGAGGCAGACCACCGCCAAAATATGAGCCGTAAATCAGGTTAGCCAAAGCAACCACAAACAGGATGAACGCGGCAGCCTGCGCGGCGCTGCGAACCGGCTTGCGCTCAGGTGTCTCGCTCATGATTTAAGGCCTCCCATCCGGCAAACCTCGTTCCATTCGTCTTCCGTAACAGGCTGGACTGACAAACGTGAGTTCTTCACCAGAACCATATCCTCAAGCTTCGGATTGGCTTTGATATCCTTCATAGAGACAGGGGTGGGAACAGGCTCTACAGCTTTAATATCGACGCACTCCCAGCGTTCATCATCAGTCGTAGAGTCAGGATGTGCCTCGGCGCAAACCTCTACAATCCCGACAACTTCCAACCCTTCACGCGAGTGATAGAAAAAGCCCTTATCGCCGATCTTCATCTCGCGCATGAAATTGCGCGCCTGATAATTGCGAACACCGCCCCATTCTTCACCTTCATCGCCTTTTGCGACCTGCTGGTCCCAGCTCCAGGCAGAAGGTTCGGATTTGAAAAGCCAATATGCCATGGCACATCTCCCATCGTGCGATGAAGCTATGCCGAGGCTAGCAGCCAATCAATAGCATGCTGATAGTGAGACCAGCCTTTGTAGGCGGCGACATCCTCTTCTGTAGATCGCCAGGCCTGCGCGAACTGCTCTTTCGTCTGACCATCCGCCAGAATTGGCGCGAGAGGGTCCACGCAGATGCGGATGGTGAACAGCACTGCGCCCGTTTCAGGCAATTTACGGATGGTCTGACGTTCAACGCGCAGAAACAAATCGCTTGCGGTGTCTTTCTCATTCAGTTCAGCGAGCGCGCGCTTCATAGGCTCTGACGACGGCGTAAACCGTTCACCGCCCAGCTGGACGGTCCAGTTGAACCGTTCCAGCACTGGTCCGGCCTGCAGGCCCGAAAATATCCGGTTGATCCGCGATGAAAGTTCGGTTCCGCCCTGTGGCAATAGCGAATGCAGCCCTGACAAAGGCTTTGCGATGTTCTCGGCAAGTGACCAGAATGTCGGCGCGCAGAGGCTGGCGGCACCAAGCACAAACTGACCGTCGCGCGGCACCATCACGCATAAATCATCGCTGACAGTTGAAGCCGCGCGTTCGATTGGCGTGAAAACCGCGTTTTCAAGAGGAGCTGATGATTGTGTGCTCAGCACCAAGCCTGCCGCCTCTTCAGCAGCGTCGATTGGCCAGTCTCCGGCCCGCGCAAACACCTGATCTCGCTGAGCGACCATCAATCGGTGCTTTTCCTCAAGCCATACCTCCGCCTCGGTATCCGGCGTCAGCCACGCGCCCTCGTCAATCGGTCTGAGCTTGGGCGCCATGATCGCCGGACCATCGAGAAACGGCAGATAATGTGGCGTTCGAAGCATACCCATCAACTGACGACAGCCTGCCCCCAATACGCAAAGCCCAGCACTTTCGGCGTACTCGGAAGATACATCGTCTCGCCATCTGTAACGGTGAAACCGTTATGCTCGAGCATGCGCGGCGGCACGCGCGTCAGATGGCAACCACCAGCGAGCGTTTTCTGAATGGGCTCAAGGCGTCTCTGCCATTTAAGAATGCCTTCATCCGGTGCACCGCCATGTTCCGAATAGAGCAGCTTTCCGCCGGGCTTCAAAACCCGTCGGGCTTCGGCGAGCGCCGCATCAATCGGCGGAATAGTGCACATGGTGAAAGTGAAGACGACCGTATCGACGGAGTTGTCGTCCAGCGGCACAGCCTCGCCGCCCGCTTCCATGAATTCGATGTTCAGCCCTTCCGCAGCGTCCGCGCGCTTCTGAGCCTTTTTGATCATTTGCGCGTCTGGTTCGAGCGCGAAAACCTGAGAGACGTTAGAGCTATCATACAGGCCGAAATTCGTGCCGCTGCCACAGCCAACTTCCAGCACGCGGCCTTCAGCATGAGGCACCACTTTTTCCCGCTGTTTCATGATCGGTTTTGTCGAGCAGGCACAATCAATCAGCGGCGGCAGAATGTAACAGCTGTAAAATCCCATAGTCGCTCTCCCTATTCGCCGCGCGTGGGCGACGCCCAACGTCGCAGACCGTCTTCCGCGCTTTCATTCAAAGCACGGGCGATGAGGCCGCTTTGCGTGATGCGGATTTCATATCGCGCGCCGTCGATCATCGGCACATATGTGCCAGACCCATAATAAGCGTCGACTGTGTTCTGCCATTTGCCATGTTCGTTGATGAGGTTGAACGCGCTGACACCCGGATCATTCTGCAACGCATAAAGCGTGCGCTCGCCGGTCCGTTCGTCTTGGATGGAGGTATAGCGGCCGGACATACGGTCCAGCTTATAGATCGCATCATAGCCGATCACATTTGCCCACGGCGTCCATTTGATGATGCGCGCCTCAAAGAGCACTTCATCGCCTCGGATCACATAGTCCGTCGGTGTCGTTTCACCGTCTAGCGTCACCTCGGCGCGAAAATGCTGATCGTCGACACGCTGAAGCTCGATATCAGCGACGTGGCGCTCCTGATTGAGACGGGAATAGGTTTGCAGATTAATGCCGACCATGGTGAGCAGCGCTGCTGCAGATAGCACAAGAATGCCGCCAATGAAGCGCACCCCGCCTGACATGGCTTTACGCTTACCCATGCGGGCAAAACCGGCCAGCGTGACCACAAGTCCGAAAAAGCCGACTGCCGCCGGAACTATCCACCAAATCATCTGGCAACCTTCCCCAGTCGCTACAGTCTGCCACTATAACAGCTGTTTCGACCGGGGACAGGGGCCCGCACGAAGGCGGATCGCGCGAAATTAGAAGCGGTATTTCAGACCGGTACGGATGACAGCGAAGTCAAATTCGTCTTCGGACTGAACGCCGCCTCGGTCGACAGGTGTGTCGAACTCGACGTCGTTAGAGAGGCGGAATTCGGCAATAGTAGACCAGTGATCGTCGAAGCTGATTTCCAGGCCTCCACCGTAAACGAAGGCAACTTCTTCGTCTGAGAGGTCATCAACCGGCGGTGCGAACGTATAAGACGCCTGACCGTCGAAATCGAACTGAGTGACACCCAGAAGACCGTAGATCGCCAGACGGTCCGTTACGTTGTGACCGAATTTGAAGTCGATACCGTAAGAGGCATCGAGTTCGATGTCGGTAATTTTCACGCTGTTGAACGTCTGTGTTTCAGCCTGCTCATCTGAGTAGAAAACTTCTACCGCGCCGTAGAAATCAGGTGAGAAGTCATACTGATAACCACCTGCGATGAAAGCGCTGACGCCTGTGTCTGAATCGGTGACTGAGATGCTCGGGCCACCAACCGGTCCCTGGTTCGGGTCAGACGTGCCTGTGTTGCGGGAGTTGAACTGGTCGACTGTTGTCGAGTTTACACCACCAAGTACGTACCAGCCGGTTTCAGCGTGAGCGATAGAAGTTGAAGCGACGCCGCCAAGAAGAGCGAGCGAGAGCAGAATTTTGCGGTTGTCCATAATGTGTCCTTTCCAAGAAGAAACGCGTTTGCGCCCTTCAGATAAACGGAAAGAACCAGTCACAGACAAACCAAATAGGCGTTTGATTTAATTGACATTTACTCCCGCTTACGTGAGCTAAAATCACGTCTTGCGGAGATGCCGGTCACAAAAAAGGGAGCCCACGCGGAGCTCCCTTTATCGTGTTTGAATACGTGCAAATTATCAGCTGTGTCGGCGTGCAAATACACCCGACTCGCCGTCCGCAGCCGGCTGGTAGAAATGGCTGTATTCTCTGGACGCCGCGGCAAATGCCTGAGCCGCATCTTCACGGCCAAGTTCGAAAGCATCAAAGCCCGAACGCAGCATGAAGAGAAGCTGGTCACGCAGCACATCGCCAACCGCGCGGATTTCACCCTTATAGCCGAGACGGCGGCGAAGAAGCTGTGCCTGACTGTAGCCGCGACCGTCCGCGTAACGCGGGAAGCTGATCTCGACCACTTCGAGCTGCTCAATGAACGGCTCAAGCTGCAGCGGGCAATCATCCGGCATCAGGCGAACGATTACAGCATCTTTCGGATCAGCCGCAGCAATTTCGAGAAACGGCTCCAGTGTCAGAACTTCACCGTGTGGATTGGCGGTCACTTCGCCATTTTTAACCAGCGGCATAGAGCGCCTCCTTGAATGGGTCATGGCCAACACGCTCCAGCGCGTCGATGAAGCGTTCGTCTTTAGAGCTACGAACCTCGCGATATGTCTCGATCACACGCTCCAGCGCAGATGGCACGTCTTCGGCGCGAAGGCCGGGACCGGCGATCTGGCCGATGGCGGCCTTCTCGTCCGCGCGGCCCCCAAAGGTGATCTGGTAGAATTCCTCGCCTTTACGGTCGACGCCCAGAATGCCGATATGGCCGACATGGTGGTGACCACAGGCGTTGATGCAGCCTGAAATCTTGATCTTCAGTTCGCCAATATCATCCTGACGTTCAAGGTCTGCGAATGTGTTTTGCAGGTCCTGAGCAACCGGAATGGAACGCGCGTTCGCAAGGTTACAATAATCGAGACCCGGGCAGCAGATAATGTCTGAAATCAGCTCATAATTGGCGGTCGCAAGACCTGCGCTGTCGAGCTCCTGATAGAGGTCGAACAGATCATCCAGCTTCACGTGAGGCAAAACCATATTCTGTTCGTGCGTGATGCGGATTTCATCGAGGCTGTAACGCTCTGCGAGATCAGCCGTCACGTCCATCTGCGTATCCGTCACGTCTCCTGGAGGCGCACCGATCGGCTTACAGCTGATGGTCACAATGCCGTAGCCAGCCTGTTTGTGAGGACGCACATTCACGCGCACCCAGCGGGCGAACGCGTCGTCTTTGGCTTTCGCCGCTTCCAGCACGTCAGATGTGTCTGGCAGGTCTTCGAACGCTGGCGGCGCAAAATATTGCGTGATGCGATCGACTTCAGCCTGCGGCAGAACGATTTTTTCGGCGTCGCGCTGGGCTTCGAACTCTTCGTCCACCAGACGCGTGAACTCTTCTGCACCGGTTTCGCTGACGAGGATTTTGATACGCGCCTTATACTTGTTATCGCGGCGGCCAAAACGGTTATACACGCGCATAACGGCTTCCAGATAATCAAGCAGCTGATCTTTTGCGACGAACGGCTTGATCGTCACGCCAACATGAGGCGTACGCCCCTGCCCGCCACCGACGATCACTTCAAAGCCGGTTTCACCCGCATCATTGCGGCGCATGTGAAGGCCAATGTCGTGAACACGGATGGCCGCGCGGTCGTTTTCAGCCGCAGTAACAGCGATCTTGAATTTACGCGGCAGGAAGGAGAATTCCGGGTGGAAGGTGGACCATTGACGGATGATCTCACACCATGGACGCGGATCTTCAATCTCTTCAGCCGTAGCACCGGCAAATTGGTCTGATGTCGTGTTACGGATGCAGTTACCAGAGGTCTGGATGGCGTGCATCTCGACTTCCGCCAGCTCGTCCAGAACGTCCGGAATATCCTTCAGCGCCACCCAGTTGAACTGGATGTTCTGACGCGTGGTCCAGTGACCATAACCTTTGTCATATTTACGCGCGATGTGCGCGAACTTACGCATCTGTTCGCCACGCAGCGTGCCGTACGGAATAGCGATACGCAGCATGTAAGCGTGAAGCTGCAGATATACGCCATTCATCAGGCGCAGAGGCTTGAACTGGTCTTCAGTGATATCGCCGCTCAGACGACGTTCGACCTGCCCGCGAAACTGCGCCGCACGCTCACGAACGATCTGAGCGTCAAATTCGTCATACCGATACATGGATTACCCTTTTTCGGACCAGACCGCGAGCTCATTGCCCGACGGATCTGCGAAGTGGAAACGGCGCCCGCCCGGGAAGGCGTAAATGTCTTCCACGATTGTGCCGCCAGCCACTTTGATCTGGTCCAGTTTCTTCTCAAGATTGTTTGTATAGAGGATTACCAGAGCGCCAGAGCGACCGGTGTTTACGTCAGCCTGACGGTTGAAACCGCCTTCGACTTCCGCGCCGTTGAAGCTGATATAGTCGTCGCCCCATCGCTGGAACGTCCAGCCGAAAACGGTCTCGTAGAACATGATGACCGCTTCAGGGTCAGTCATTGGAAACTCGATATAATTGATGGAATTCTCGACGTTCGTCATAACGCGTGCCCCTCCTTCGGCATGGCATGCGGAATGCCGAGCTCTGCCTCGGTACGGCTGACCCAACGTTCAACCGACGGAAACTCGCTCAGATCAAATCCGCCTTCGTGTGCCAGACGAGTATACGCGACGAGCGCGATATCCGCGAGGGTGAAGGTATCACCGACGATCCAGTCGGTGCGTGTCAGTTGAAGTTCCATAACGCCGAGTGCGCGACGCCCTTTGGCCATCAGAGACGGCTCGATCTCGTCATCAGATTTCTTCAGGTAGAGCTTCTGAAAACGGCGTACGGCGATCGCAGGTTCATGGCTGTACTGCTCCCAGAAGAGCCAGCTCATCATCTGCGCTTTGGTAAACGAGTCGCTCGGCACCAGATCGCTTTCAGCCTGTTCTGCCAGATACAGCATAATGGCGTTTGACTGCGGAAGAACGCGGCCATCCGGCCAGCGCGCCAGCGGCACCTGCCCAACAGGGTTCAGCGCCAGAAAATCTTCCGTCTGCGTGGCACCCGCCATCAGGTCCATCTCAACCCAGTCATAATCAAGCTCGAGCAACTCTGCGACCCATTTGGTCTTCATACAGTTGCCGGAGATTGAATCCCCGTAGAGCGTCAGACGCGTGATATCGCGATCAGGCATCGACCACGCCCCGCGCAGCCTTATGAAATTCTGTGTGTGTGGTCGGTCCCGTCGCGCGGATAGTTTCACGAAGAGTTTCACGGCCAGTCACTTCACCGTCTGCGGTCACTTCCATGACATACGGGTCCAGAATGCGAAGCTCGTCGCCCTGAGCCGCTTCAAGCGCCGCATCAGCAGCCTCACCGACGACCACTTCCGCGTCAGCGATGTTCTCAGACCAGTTACGGTCAGCCGTCTGGTACACAGTCGCGCCGGTCGCAACGTCCCAGGCTGTGATGACTTTAGGAATGTCAGCCTTAAGTTTCGGACGTACAGATGTCATTCAACGATCTCCAGACTCTTTTGCATGGATGATAGAAATAGTTCAGGTAGAGCAGCGACTTCACCGATGATCAGAAGCGCAGGCCCTTTAATGCCATTCCCTTCAATCAGGCACGCCAGCTCGCTCAATTTGCCATAGGCGCGGATTTCATTTTCGCGTGTGCCGTTTTCAATAACCGCCACAGGTGTAGAGGCGCCGCGACCTGCCGCTATCAGATTCTCGGAAATCTGCGCGGACGTTCCTACGCCCATATAGACGACGACGGTCTGGTTCTGGCGCGCAAGGGATGGCCAGTCGAGGTCCGGAACCCGTCCGTTGCGGGCATGGCCGGTTACGAAAGTCACGGACTGAGCGTGATCACGATGGGTGAGCGGCAGACCAGCACTTGCCGCGCAGCCAAGCGCAGAAGAAATGCCCGGCACCACTTGAGCCTCTATACCTTCAGCCAGCAGTGCGCCAAGTTCTTCACCGCCGCGACCAAAGATAAATGGATCGCCGCCCTTCAGGCGCACGACACGCTTTCCGGCCTTTGCCGCCATGATCAAAAGCTCGTGAATATCTTCCTGCGGTACAGAGTGATAGCCTTTGGACTTGCCGACAGACACACGATCCGCATCGCGGCGGATAAGGTCCAGAATGTCGGCGCCAACGAGATTGTCATAGAAAACGATGTCCGCGTCCTGCAGTACGCGCAGTGCTTTCAGCGTAAGAAGCTCCAGATCACCCGGACCTGCACCGACAATGTGAACAATACCGGTCTTTTCGGTTTTGCCCGCTTCAATGGCGGCATCCATTTCCACCCGCGCCGCACCTTCATCACCAGCGAGAACCTTCTCGGCAATTGGCCCGCGCAGCATATTTTCCCAGAAAGCACGGCGGTCGGACTCTTCAGCGAAGCGCGCCTTCACCTTGCCGCGAAATCCCCGCGCAAAATTTGCAAGGTCGCCCGTGCGCTTTGGAAGCAAAGCCTCAAGGCGAGAGCGGATATTGCGCGCCATGACAGGAGCTGCGCCGCCTGTCGCGATAGCGCCGACGACGCTGCCACGGTCCAGAATGCTCGGAACGGTGAAGTCGCAAAGCTCCGGTCGGTCCACCACGTTCACAGGCAAATTGTACTGACGCACAAGGTTTAGAGCCGCTTCGAGCGCTGGCTCGTCATCTTCAATCGCGATGATTACAAACTTGGCTTCAGAGACCAGCACTTCGGTCAGCGCTTCAGGCGCGAACCCGACGCGTCCCGCAAACTCGTTGACGAACTCTGGCGAGAAGACAGGCGCAATCACATCGACACGCGCATGGGTCTTGGCCAGAAGCCGCACTTTGCGTCGCGCATTCTCTCCGCCGCCGAACACGACGACGTTCAGAGATTTTGTACCAAAAAAGACGGGAAACAGTTCCACGCGACGCTCCAATGGCTAGTCAGTTAGCCTCAGTCTGCAAAATGCCGTCTGAGCCGCTTATCACAAGTCTTCACCATTAATGCGACCGTTTAGAAATACTTATCTTACATTTTTGGGATAGGCCTTTATGTATTGTGCGGAATACAGGCGGCAAAAGCCTTTCTATACACCATTTTCGGGACCCCTGCCTTATGTCAGACTCAAAAGACAGATTACCTCCTCTAAATGCGCTGAAGGCATTTGAAGCCGCTGCCCGCCATCTTTCCTTCACTAAGGCCGCTGAAGAGCTGGACGTGACGCCGGGCGCGATCAGCCAGCAGATCAGGCTGATGGAAGAATACACCAATGTGCCCCTGTTCCGCCGCACGGGCCGTCAGGTCCTGCTGACAGATGCGGCGCAGGCTGCGCTACCGCTGGTACGCGACGCATTCGACAAGCTGGTTGAGGCTGGCCGGATCATGCGCGCCCCTGCACGCAAGGGTAAGGTGATGATTTCCTGCGCGCCGAGCTTTGCGGCCAAATGGCTCGCGCCAAAACTGGACCGGTTTCACACAGCCCATCCTGAAATCGAAGCCTGGGTTTCTGCCGATATGGGACTCACCGATTTCACGACAGCCGATACCGACCTCGCCATCCGGTATGGCCGCGGCGTGTATGAAGGCCTCAAATCAGAAAAACTCATGGAAGAGACTGTTCTGCCGGTTTGCTCTCCGCATCTCATGGAAGGCCCGGACGCGATCAAACGACCTGAAGACCTCACGCGGCACACACTTCTGCATGATGCGGGCACCGAGCGCGATCCGTCCTGCCCGGACTGGTCGAGTTGGCTGCGGGCACGCGGCGTTGAAAACATTGATGGCCATAAAGGCCCGCACTTCAACCAGTCCATGCTTGCCATCGAGGCCGCAGCGACAGGACGAGGCGTTGCGCTTGCCAAGAAAGCCATTGCTGCCGCTGACCTTGCAAGTGGACGACTGGTAGCGCCCTTCCCTGATGGCTCGACACTGATCGACTTTGCTTACTTTGTTGTCTGGCCGAGGGGCCGGACCCAGACCATTGAATCCCGAACCTTCATTAAATGGCTCAAAACTGAAGCCATCCGCGATGAAATTGTGGGAGTTTAGCATTTCTCAAGGCTCTGTTAGACAGGCGCGACTTGTTGACCGGTTGCTCCTATGTCTATCCAAGCGTAAATGCTGACCCGCAAGTTCAGAAACGTTATAACCTAAAGAAAAGAGGACAGGCCGTTGAGCGAGACGCAAGCAGCCAGCCCGGTGAAAAAGGTAAATCCGAACGCGCCGACAGAGGAGACGGTACTTTCCGTCCACCACTATACAGACCGTTTGTTCAAGTTCCGGATCACGCGTCCAGGTAGCTTCCGCTTCCGTTCGGGCGAATTCGTGATGATCGGTCTGCCAAAAGAAGACGGCAAACCGCTTCTGCGCGCTTACTCTATCGCCAGCCCGTCCTGGGATGAAGAGCTTGAGTTTTTCTCAATCAAAGTGCCTGACGGCCCTCTGACATCCCGCCTCTGTGACATCAAACCGGGCGACAAGGTTCTGCTCGGCAAGAAGCCGACAGGTACGCTGGTGCATGACGCCCTCACACCGGCGAAACGTCTCTATATGTTCTCTACCGGTACCGGCATCGCACCATTTGCGAGCCTGATGCGCGATCCGGAGACATACCAGAAGTTTGACGAAGTCATCCTCACGCATACATGTCGTGAAATCTCAGAGCTGGCCTATGGCGAAGAGCTGACAGCCGCTCTGCCGGACGATCCGCTTTGCGACGAATATGCGCACAAATTCCGCCTCTATAACTCGGTTACACGTGAAGACTTCCCGCGCATGGGGCGTATCACTGATCTTATCGAGAGCGGCAAACTGTTCGAAGATCTGGGTGTTCCGCCTCTCAATGCCGAAACAGACCGCGTCATGATTTGCGGCTCAATGCAGATGATTCAGGACACGAAAGCGCTCTGCGAAAAAGCAGGTCTGGTTGAGGGCTCCAATGCCGCGCCAGCCGACTTTGTGATCGAGAAAGCCTTCGCAGGCTAATTGCCCTTAGCACACTGAAAAATATGAAAGCCATCGGCGCTGCCGGTGGCTTTTTTTTCATTCTCAATCGTAAACGCATTCGAACAAATTATCCGATCTCCCCAACGCCATCTTAATCCGACGCGTTTAGTCAGGTTTGCAACACAAATCACTCGCCGGGACTCGATGATAAACGTAATTTACTGCCTTGCTTTCGAGCATGACATTCGTCTCGTAATGCTTGCAGCCTTTATCTGCATTGCGGGGTCTCTGACCTATGTTCAACTTTTGAGGCAGTGTCTGCACTCAACAGGTCTGGCGAGAGTTAGCTGGATGGGGATCAGCGCTGCTGCACTGTGTACGACCGTCTGGTGCACCCACTTTATCTCAATGCTGTCTTTCCAGGCTCACGTACCCGTCGTTCTGGACCCTGTCCTCACGCTGGTGTCGCTTATCGCGCCAATGTTCGGCTTCTTCATTGCGACAGCGATTGTGATCTATGGCCGTACGCCGCTTACCGCGATGATAGGCAATCTCACACTGGGTTGCAGCATGGCTGCTCTTCATTATGTGGGCATGCTCGCATACCGCGTTGATGGCATTGTTGACTGGGACATGTCCTACGTTGCCGCGTCCGTAATTCTTAGCTGCCTGTTCACTGCAGCATCCGGCTGGGCGTTTAACCGATTTTCCAACCTGCGCTTCAACCTGCCATCCGTCGCACTGTACGCGCTGGGCGTTATCAGCCTTCACTTCACTGGCATGTCCGCGATGGAGATCACATCTCTGTCCATCTCCGATACGCCTATGGATGCAGAAACCTTCATGGCGCTTTCTATCGCGACGGCATTTGCCGGTATGCTGGTAATCGCCCTTGGCGCAGCCACATTCTTCCTTGATCAGGATCAGAAGAAAGCGGGCTATGAGAAACTTTTAAGAATGGCCATGACAGACACGCTGACCGGTCTGGCCAATCGCAATGCGTATATGGATGACCTGAATGGCCGCATCGAAAAGTCGGAACGTAAGGGCTCACGTCTGGCGGTGATCGGAATCGATATGGATCGGTTCAAGGACATCAACGATTCCCATGGCCACAAAGCTGGTGACGCAGCTCTGATCGCGCTTGCCAACAGTTTTAAAGCTCAATGTCATAGCGGTGAGCTTGTCGCCCGGCTCGGCGGCGATGAATTCGCCGCGACGAAGGAGTATTCAACAGAGGAAGATCTGGAAGACTTCCTCTCACGCCTGCAATCGGCTCTGAACACACGCCTTCAGGTCAATGAAACTACGCTCCATCTGAGCGGCAGCATTGGCGTCGCTTGCTATCCAGATGACGGCAAAGACAGTGACACACTGCGCAATAACGCAGATCTCGCAATGTATCGTGCGAAGATTCACGCCTCCAACACAATCTGCTTCTACACGGCCTCCATGGACGAAGAAGCCCGGCAAAAACGCGAGCTTGCCGCGTCTTTGGCTCAGGCGCTCGAAAACAATGAGCTGGAGCTTTATTACCAGCTTCAGGCGTCTGTTAAATCGAGTAAAATCAGCGGTCTGGAAGCACTTCTGCGCTGGACACATCCGAAGCTGGGTCCAATCTCACCAAGCGTATTCATCCCTATCGCGGAAGAAAGCGGCCTTATCATTCGCCTCGGCGAATGGGTTCTGCGCCGTGCATGCGAGGATGCTGCAGGCTGGGATACGCAAGACAAAGTCGCCGTTAACATGTCGGCGCTGCAACTTACTCAGGTGGAACTGCCACGCATCGTACACCAGACACTTCTGGAGACGGGCCTGCCGCCGCACCGCCTCGAAATCGAGCTGACCGAAACAGCTATTCTGGAAGACCGCGACCGCTCCCTTCATGTACTTCGCCAGATCAAGGCCCTTGGCGTTAAGGTTGCACTGGATGATTTCGGTACAGGCTATTCCTCGCTGGAAATTCTCCGCTCATTCCCGTTCGATAAAATCAAGCTGGACCGCTTTTTCATGTCGGAAATCGAAGTCAGCCGCGAATCCCGCGCGCTCGTGCGGTCCGTACTCTCGCTTGGTAAAAGCCTCTCTATTCCGGTTCTGGCCGAAGGTGTGGAGAGCGCGGCTCAGCTCAGCATTCTGAAAGAAGAAGGCTGTGACGAAATCCAGGGCTTCCTGCTCGGGCGCCCCGAGCGAATGGATGAACTCATCCGCCTTCGTAGCATTGGCGCGGATATGGATAGGCTGATAAACACCGCCGATCCTTTGACAGAATCCGGCAATTTGAAACGCATATACAGCGGCTGATTGACCAAATCGCTATAAGGTGTAGTGGACGTTCACCGGATTGCATCACACATGAGCAACCGAAGAAATGAAACTGCTTCAGGAGCTTTCCAGCGTATGACCACCTATCAGTCCGCGCCCCGCAAACACACTGCAGAGACCGCTCAGACGATGGTGGACGTTCGCTATGAAGTGGATCGTCTGGACCGTGTACTCGTAGAAATTCTCGCTGAACGCCAGACTTTCATGGACGCTGCTGCACGTATCAAACCGAAACGTGAAGCCGTGCGTGACGAACCACGCATTGAGCAGGTCGTCTCAAATGTTCTGGAAGCCTGCAAGGAATATGGCCTCGCCCCCGAGATTGCAGAGCCAGTCTGGCGTCTACTGATCGAACAGTCGATTGCTTACGAATTCAAATCCTACGACAATCTCAAAAAGCCGAACACGCGTAGTTCGTGATCGACGCGTGCCACACTTTCCAACGTCGGGTAGAGCACATCCCGGATATCGTTGATCAGCACTGCAGCGCGCGTCCGTGATGGAGGCGGGTCAGAACGGCCGGCTATTTCTGCTGCTTTGCATGCGTCTGCAAGCGCCGCCGCGCCAATTCCAAGAGCTGCGCCCTTAATCGTATGAGCCGCATCAGCCCAACGTTCCGGTGCATCCTCAGCGTTCAGCATCTGGCCCCAGGTTTCGACCTGACCTTTAAAAATCTCAAGAACTTCAAGTGCCAGCTCAACGTCCTGCGCAGTGTTGTCAGCCAGTTGTTTCCGGTCAATCCAGTGATCCATGATCGTTTCCTGCGCGAGCGTCTGTTCGAGTACTCGCAGTAGCAGGAATACATTAACAGGGTTTCATCAAATAATCGGCCCCGCAGTCTTGTTGTAGATGCCATTTTCAGCGATATTGAGCATGCTTCAAGGGGTCTGGAGTCAGTGATGTTAGAAATTCTTGTCATACTGAGAGACGTAATCCTCGTCACCGTTCTAAGCTGGATCGGTGTTGATTACACATCGCAGCCAGACCGCTCTTCAGAGCAGCGTCAGGCCGCAAAAATCTACATGCAGACGGAAGCCCCTGTTCAGCTGATCTCTGCGCCGGTTTATCGCAAAGATACACCGCTGACACAGCACGAGCTTTTCCGGTCTTAATTCAACTCCGGCCCGCAAGCCGCAGAATCCGGACAGTTTTGTTAACACAAAATTAAAAAAATACTGTGTTTGCCGGTCGCATGATCCCGCAAAATATTGCAGTATCTGTCCCCATGTCCCAGTCGCGTGATGAAAACTATCTGAAAGCCCTTCAGGAAACTCAGGAAGAGCTTCAACAGATCCGAACAGCCGGTACCTGGATGGTTACCGCAGGCTTTGCTGCAGCCGCATTTCTGTATGTGGGTGCTGTTTTGACGGCCTGGGCCGCGATGGGCACGCAAGCTTTCCTTCTCATGAACCCGCTCTGGTTCGCAGCTGGCGGCACTATTCTGGCCGGTCCTGCGATCGCAATTATTCTCGCTGGCTTTATGGGCCGTCAGTCCATGCGCCATGCGCGCGCAAACACGCTGGTCCTGCGCGCTTCACAAATGCTGCTCATGCCAGCTGACGCGGCAAGCTCACGTATCGAGACGCTGACTGATAAAGTGCGCGAAGAAACACAGAAGGTCGATGAACTGGTTGAAACTGCTCACGCCTCACTGGTTGAGCTACGCGCCACTCTGGGCACTGAGCGTGAAGAGTTCTCAGAACTCGTCACCAAGAATACGAAAACCATTGCGAGCATGATGAACAAACTCGCAGAAGAGCGCCAAGCCCTCGGTGAGCTTTCCAGCGCCGTAGAGACACAAACTGCGGCTATTTCCGAAGCTATTCCACGTCAGGCCCGCGCCATGGCTGAGGCAGCACGCCTTGCCCAACACGAGGTCGCGCAAGCCGACAAGGCGCTGGATGACCGCCTGACGTCTCTCAACGATTCAACAATGACGCTGACCGACAAGCTGGCCGCGCTCAACGCGATGTCTGCAGATGCGGAAGCGCGCTCTGCGCGGATTAACGCTTCCGTGGAAGAGATCGAGCAACGCCTCACGGAGTCTTCCAAAACTGTTGAGACGGCCATCCGTGCGAGCGAGCTTGCGGCAACCGCCGCGACCGAGACTGGCGACGCCCTCAATTCTGCGGTCGCGAACGCGCTTGATGGTACACGCGAGGCTTCTGAGTTCATCCGCGCCCAATCACGCGAAGCCGTTCAGGAAGCCCTCAAAGGCCTTGCCGAACTCAAGACAGCTGGTCAGCAGGCCGAAGCGGCTACGCGCGCCGCAGGCGATGCTGCGCGCTCTCAAGCCGATGAAACAGAACACCGCATCATGGCGCTCTCGCAGATGCTGTATGACGCAGCAACGCGTGCGACATCGACCGCTGAAGCCGGTCTGGAACGCGCGCGCCAGCGTATTGAGCGCGCCTCTGCGTTACTGAACGGTCTGAGCGACGGAGACATTCTGTCCGCAGCGCCTGCTATGCCGGAGCCACCGGCCCAGCCTGCAGCGCCGCAGCCTCAACCGCCTGCGCCAACGCCAGTACCAGCACCGCCAGAAAATCTGCGCCGCCGCCAGCCTGATACGGATGAACCAAAGCCATCCTACGAGACGCTGGGTGAACCAGATAAGAGCACCTCTTCCATGCTCTTCTCGCAGCCAAGGCAAAAAGCTGCACCGCAAAACGATGGCGAGACGAGCGTTCAGGAACGCACTACTGCACCGGACAGCGCTGAAGCGACCAGCGAGGAAAGCTCTCTTTTCGATCTCGCTTTCGACAGTGCATCGCAGAAAGAAATGGGCCTGTCCTGGAAAGACCTTCTGGCCGGCCTGTCCTCCGATCCTGAAGAACGCGATGATGCAGCCCGCATCATTCTGAGCGAAGTCGAGGATATGGGCATCGCGCTGACTGATGCGTTCACGATGAAGGAAACGCGAAAAATTGCGGGTGCGTCACGTCGCAATGAACGTAATCGCCGCCGCGCTGTCCGCGAGTTTGCCGGATCGAAGGTTCAGGAACTGCAATACCGTATTGAAGATCAGGAACATTTCCACGCAGCTGTCGAGCGCTTTCTCTCAGAAGAAACGACGGATGCGATGCGGTCTCTGAGTGAGGCTGATCGCAGCCGCACCGCCGCTGCCAAACGCCTGACAGCCTTCCTACTTCTGGACGCTGCGTTTCACAGCCAGAACAACTAGCAGATCAGCTTTCTGACATCAGGTCGGGCAGCTCCAGAGCAACCTGATCTATCACGGCGCGAGCTGCGCGAATGAGAGCACGAGTACCTTCTGTGTCCGCTCTGCCAGTATATGGCTCGCGTCGTGTGATGAAGGTCTGGCCGACAATGCCGCCCGTGCGGCCGTTGAGAACCTCAACGCGCGCTGTGACTACGGCATCGTCCTCGCCAATGACCAGGTCTCGTACAGTCCAGTGCAGCTCATACGCCGCGCTGAGCGTCAGGCGCTCATCCACAGCCACACCTTCACTGTCAGAGGCCTGCAACGACAACCGATCCAGAAGCGCGGACTGTAAAAGGCGCGAGGCGGACTCGGTCCATTCGGCTTCCGGCAGAACGCTCAGCGCGCCGTCTTCACTCTCGTAAGCAATATTGCGGCCCAGCAGCAAAGACGATCCTTCAGGCTCGAACACGATGATATTGGCAGGCAGTGACACCAGCGCACCACTCATCGGCTGTGAGGTGCTGGTAAAACGATAAAGCGCATCCGGGACGACAGGCTCAGGAAGAACCGAGACACATCCGGCAAGCGATAGAGCCGTGAGGCTGAGAACGGTTGTCTTCAGTTTCATCATCAATCCTCTCGGTAAGGCCGCGGCTGGCCCTGAATGAAGCTCTGCGGGTTCTGCTCGACTTCGCGTGCGATACGGTCAAGGCGGCGCACGAGCGAGCGCAGATCGGTCGTCAGGCGCTGGATTTCCTGCAGGGTCTGCTCTGCGGGTTCCTCGACGGCTTCACGCACACCACGCATGCTCTCCTGTGTTTCGAGCACGGCCGTTTCAGATGTCTGGATCAGACGCCGTGCATCATCAATCAGCGCATCTGCGCTGTCGGCAATGTCTGTGAGCGCTGTCTGTATGTCAGATTCCAGAGAACCGAAACCACGTGCCGCGTCCGCAACGGCTTCACCTGCATCGGCGAGAGAGCGCAGCGCAGCCCCCGCATCCTGCATCAGCTGTTCGTCTTCAGCAAAAGCGTTTGTAATACGCTGGATATTGCCCAGCGTCTGGCGGAAGGCTTCAGCGTTCTCCGCGTCCAGCACCGCATTGAGACGCGACAGCGTCACCTGCGCATTCGCCATCAAATCCTGACCGCCCTGAAAGATTTCCTGTAGCTGGGTCTGCTCTGTTTCAAGAATAGGTGGATTAGCTGCGCTGCCCGGCATCAGATCAGCCTGAGGAGACCCCGGACGGATCTGAATGAAGGTCACACCGGTAAGGCCTGCAAAGTCCAGATAGGCCTTGGAGTCCGTTCGCACCGGCGTATCAGCGTCAACACGAATGCGCGCGATGACGTTCTCGGTATTCTCGCGATCAAGTGAGAGGCTGACAACCTCGCCGACATTAATGCCGAGATAGCGGACCTGCCCACCTTCCGACAGGCCGTTTACAGCACCTTCGAACACAACGTCGTATTCGGAAAACTCACGATCAAACTCGACCTTGCCCAGCCAGATGGTGAAGGCAATGAGTGCAGCGAAAGCAGCCAGAACTGCTGCGCCGATCAGGGCATAACTGGCACGTGTTTCCATAACTATCCTACCACCGACCGCCCGCGTGGGCCGCCAAAATATTCCTGCACCCACGGATCATCGATCCGTGAAACTTCTTCGAGCGTTCCGGTATACTTTACCCTCTTGTCGCCAAGCACCGCAATCCGGTCACATGTCGCCTTCAGCGTGTCGAGATCGTGCGTCACGAGGAAGACTGTCAGACCGAGAAGCCGACTAAGCTCACGCACGAGCGAGTCAAAACGCCCGGCTGTAATCGGGTCGAGACCCGCCGTCGGCTCGTCCAGAAAGACAAGTTCAGGATCAAGCGCGAGCGCACGCGCCATTGCCGCCCTCTTACGCATACCGCCAGACAACTCGGACGGCTTTTTGTCCGCAGCATTGAGCGGCAGGCCGGACAGGCTGATCTTGAGGTCAGCCAGATCGTGCATCAGATCATGGGAGAAGTTTGTGTGCTCTTTCATCGGCACCATAACGTTCTCGCGCACGGTGAGGTTGGAGAAGAGCGCGCCGTCCTGAAACATTACCGACCAGCGCCGCTCAATGGCCTGACGGTCTCTATCGGACAGCTCGGATAGCGTCTCGCCAAAAACGGTGACGGACCCAGCCGTGGGCGTCAGCAGACCTACAATCTCGCTCAACAGAACCGACTTGCCGCAACCGGACGGGCCGATCACGCCGATTGTTTCTCCGCGATAGATATCAAGGTCGAGGTTCTCATGAACCACATGATCGCCGAACTGGGTTTTGAGCCCGCGCACCTGAATGATCGGATCGCTCATATGCCGAGCTCCATATACATCATAGCGAAGATCGCATCGACGACGATAATCAGGAAGATGGCATGGACGACCGACGCCGTGGTCGCCTTGCCAAGCGACTGTACATCACCCTGAACAAGCAGCCCCTGACGGCAGGCAATCATCGCAACCACGAGCGCGAAAACAGGCGCCTTGGACATGCCCACCCAGAAGTTCTGGATAATCACAATCTCCTGAATGCGGGTAATGAACAGGATAGGCGAAATATCCAGCGCCACCCATGAAATCATCAGCCCGCCCAACAGGCCTGAAAGCGTCGCGCCGAATGCCAGAAGCGGCGTCATGATCAGCATGGCCAGAATACGCGGCGTCACCAGCGCTTCGATCGGATCAATGCCGAGCGTTCGCATGGCATCAATCTCCTGGCGCATCTTCATGGAGCCAATCTGCGCAGTAAACGAGGAATTCGTCCGCCCAGCCAGAAGAATACCCGTCAGCACCACGCCGAATTCACGCATGACAGCCCAGCCGACCAGTTCGACAGTGAACACTGTCGCGCCAAGCGTCTGCTGAAGCATGGTCGCGCCGATAAAGGCGATCACCATGCCGACAAAGAATGAGAGGAACGACACGATTGGCAGCGCATCCAGCCCGGCTTCTTCCATAACCGCGAACACGCTGGTCCAGCGGATTTTGTGCGGCTGCAGGAGCAGTTTGAACGTCGTCAGCATGGCTTCGCCGATAAAGCTCAGCGTGCCAACAGCCTCGTCCATGAAGTGAACGCTGCCCTTACCGACACGGGCCAGAAGATCGATGATGGAAAGTGGTTGGGACGCGACCACCTTCTCCTGACGCTCACGTCCGGATACAAGCTCCAGCAAGGCTTTGGCCTGCGCATGCTCGCCAATCAGTTGATAGGTTTTGTCGGCCTCGATGCCACCATCTTCAAGCATGGTATGGATGAGGAAAGCGCCCGCGGTATCGACAGCACCAAGCGCGCTGACATCAACACGCTGCGGCGTCGCCTCAAAACGCGCACGGCGAATCTCACGCTCCAGAGACCCGACAGTTTTTACCGTCCAGTCTCCTTCAACGTGAAGCACTGCCTCACCGTTTTGTTTGTCCACCCGGAACGCGCTCAAACTCAAAAAATCCACTTTGAAAATACGAACCCCGAAAATACGAACCCCGAAAATACGGGAATCACTGTGTCTAAACCATGTCTCTTCTACATACAGGCGAGTTTCTGCTCACAGGTGTAGTAAATTTACCAAGGGAGCGCACAGAATTCGTACACCGCATAGCTGCGGCTAAATGTATGCTTTCCCTGCGCGTCAGTCCCGTTAGTTTGCTCGAAAAAAATTGGAGGACTCCCGTGACGTTAAAAGTGCGCGCAGAGGAGATCAACGCCTTTCTGACCACGGCGTTTGGAAGCGAGAGACAAAACCCGCGTATGGAAGTTACGCGTGTCGGGGACGGCGAAGTCACCGTGCGCATGCCGTATGATGACAACATGCTGCGTCCTGGCGGCGTCATTTCTGGTCCGACACAAATGGCGCTCGCAGATTGTGCTGCTTACTTTGCGATCTTCACCCGCACGGGCATCGAACCATATGCAGTGACATCCAACCTGAACATCAATTTTCTGAACGCCTGCAAGGCTGGCAATGTGCTCGCTCAGGGCAAGGTTCTGAAAATTGGGAAAAAGCTTGCTGTCATCGAAGTTGATGTACGCGAAGAAACAATGGACGAACCGGCGAGCCACTCGATTGTGACCTACGCTCTGCCCTCAAAGAAAATGTCCGACGGGAACTGACCAGATGCTTATTCTGACACTTGGCGCGATTTGCGGATTTATCAGCGTAGCCTGCGGCGCGTTCGGCGCGCATGGTTTGAGTGATATTCTGGTCGGTGATGCGGGCGACTGGTGGGATACCGCGACGCTTTACGCCCTCACCCACTCTGTCGCGATGATAGCTATTGGCCTGAACAAGGCCCGCGCGGAACTCCTCAGAGGCCCGGCACTTGCGTTCTTTATTGGTATTCTGGTTTTCGCGGGCACGCTCTACAGCATGGCTCTCGGCGCGCCGCGCTGGCTTGGCGCTTTCACGCCGATTGGCGGCACAAGTCTTTTGATTGCATGGGCGTGGCTTGCCTTTGAAGGCTATCGCTCACGCCTTTAATCGCGCGCTTAGCTTAGGACGTTGCGACGTCCTCATTGCGCCAACGTTCAACCAGCTGGTCAGCAAGGCCGCTCATACGGTCGATCTGCTCATCAAGGCCTGAGAGCGCAATTTCAGTTTCAACGGTTACGGTAGCATCGCGTTCAGCCAGCGCATCCGCTGCGTGATTGAAAGACCGGCGACAGTCCCGCGCTGTGATCAGCGCATCTTCAAAGCTGGATACATCACCGCGAACAATTTCATTTTCTGAAGACAGAAGCGCATTTGCCTGAGCGTTGATCTCTGTCAGCTTGACGAGCGTCTGTTCTGTATCTGCCTGAAGACGGCGTTGGACATCAGCGACCGGTGCAGAGCTTGCCTGAATGACTTCCACATAGTCAGCCGCACCGCTCTCGTCGTCATTATTTCCGAACAGACTGTTAGTGATGAAGGAAACAGCATCGCGACTCTGTACCCAACCAGCGTCGGCAGCGTCGTCACTGAAGACTTCAGCTGTTTGCTGAAGGTCAGACTTCGGTCTGACTATTGAAGCTGTCATGCTGGCCGGCTGCATAGACACCGTCGCACAACTTGCGCAAAGTACTGCGAGAGCCGCGGTACCCAAAAAACGCAAAACCATATCGCCCTAAACTCTCATTTTATGTTCTGTAATGGTACAGAACTGGAATTTTTAACGCCCGTCCAGTCTTTATCTATGTTTTGACCTACTATAGGTGAAGCATGCATGAATACTAAGCCCGTTTCCCGAAGAAAACTCTTCCCGCATACAGATCCCAGACGCGCAGGTCGCCTGAGGGTTTCATCCCTTCATGAACTCTACTGGGAGGATGCCGGTCCTGTGAACGGCATTCCGGTGCTCGGTCTGCATGGCGGCCCGGGCGGTGGCGCGAGCGCTGAGATGCGCCGCTTTTTTGATCCACGCCATTATCGGGTTGTGCTGTTTGACCAGCGCGGATGCGGACGCTCTTCGCCCTATTCCTCACTTGAAGACAACACGACATGGGATCTGATCGAAGATATTGAAAAACTTCGCAAAGAACTCGGCATTGAGAAGTGGCTGGTCTTTGGTGGCTCATGGGGCTCCACGCTGTCACTGGCTTATGCGGTGACACACCCGGAGCGCGTTAGCGGCCTGCTTCTGCGCGGCATCTTCCTGCTGACACAGCGCGAGCTGCGTTGGTTCTATCAGGAAGGCGCGAGCCATATCTTCCCTGACGCCTATGACCGTTATATCGCGCCAATTCCGGAAGACGAGCGCGATAACCTGCTGGAAGCCTTCTACAAACGCCTGATGTCAGACGACAAACAAGCCCGTCTTGAAGCCGCGCGTGCATGGGCCTGCTGGGAAGGTGAAACCCTGTCTATTCGCGGGCCAGCTGTACGCCCGCCGCGCTTTGACGACAACGCCTTCGTTGACGCCTTTGCCCGTATCGAGTGCCACTATTTCCACAATGGCGGCTTTTTCGAAAAAGACGGATGGCTGCTCGATCAGGCACATATTCTGAAGGACATTCCGGGCGTGATCGTGCATGGCCGCTATGATGTTGTGACGCCAATGTCGTCAGCCTGGGCACTGCATAAAGCATGGCCTAAATCCCGCCTGGAAATCATTCCTGATGCAGGCCATTCCAGCCTTGAACCGGGCATTGTGAACGCCCTGATCAATGCGACGGAAGAGTTCCAGCAGATCCTCGGCTGACCTGAGACCGTATAACCAGATACAAAAAAGGGAGGCCTGAGCCTCCCTTTTTCTTTTTGGTATCAACCAAAGAATTTGGTGTAGATACCTGAAATCAGGATCAGCGTGATAAAGACCGGAATAATGAAGCGAAGCAGGAGCAGCACCAGCTGCAAATGTTTTCCGGTGCCGAGCTCTTTTTCCAGAATGTGCCGAGGCACGACCCATCCCGCGAAGATGCCAATCAAAGCACCGCCTAGAGGGAGCATCACTGTGCCACTCAGGAAGTCGGCATGGTCGATGAGATCACCACGGAAAATATAGGCTGTTGCAAAGGCCAACATCACCAGACCAAGGCCAATGGCCCCCTTCACACGGCCAATGGACTTCTGGTCCTCAAGCCAGGACACGCCGACCTCCAGAAGTGAAATCGCGGACGTGAATGCAGCAAACAAGGCGAGCGTGAAGAACACGGCGCCGATGAATGTTGGCATTTGTCCAAACGCAATCGGCAACGTCACAAACAGCAGGCCGGGACCGCCCGCTTCATTCAGTCCAAATGCAAAAACGATTGGAAAGATTGCAAATCCCGCAATCAGTGCGACGAAGGTATCGGCGCCTGCAACCAGACACGCATTCTTAGGAATGCTCGTCTCGCGCGTCAGATACGCACCATAGGTGAACATGACGCAGCTACCGACGCTCAAAGAGAAGAAAGCCTGACCTACGGCCGCAAGCACTGTGTTGAACGTCACCTTGGTGAAATCTGGTGTCAGCAAGAAGCTCGCTGCACCTGCAAAGTCACCAAAAATGCATGCATAAACCACAAGGCCGAGTAGCATGATAAAGAAAGCAGGCATGAGTATCTCAGCTGCTCTCTCGATCCCGCCCTTCACGCCTCGCGCCAGAATGATCACATTCAACGCAAGAAACGCTGCGGTGTAGAAAAAGATCTCAAGCTTGTTGCCGGTCGTTTCAGCAAATCGGCAACCTGAAACGTCACCAACTGTGATGTCTCTCAGAACTTCTTCACCATTCACCATCTCAGGCACTTGAGTGATCACGCCATCGCTTACGAATGCACAGGCTGAGGACAAATGTACCGTTGTGATCTGGCTATTAATTGAGGCGACTGTCTGACCAATGCTTGCATTCAGCAGCTCGGTTTCCGATGCAAAATTCGAGAATGCTCCGCTGAAACTCTGCGGGATGTAGTCAAAGACCCAGCCGGAAATGACGATGTAAAACGAAAACAGTAAGAGCGAGGCGATCGCGCCCAACCAACCCATGCCAATCCACGCTTTTGGCTTGTTCTCTTCGGTAGTGATCTTCCGGAGAGTCGCGATTGACGAACGCTGACCATGCCGGCCGAGCGCATATTCCGCCATCAGCACCGGCAAACCAAAAATCAGCACACTGATCAGGTAGATCACAATGAATGCGCTGCCGCCGTTCTCACCTGCAGTGAACGGAAAGCGCCATAAATTCCCCAGACCAACCGAGGAACCAACCGCTGCCATGATAAAACCGAATCGGGATCCCCAATGATCCGACTTACCGGCGACTACCGGACCCGCCATACTGCTACTCCGCACTCGTGGACGCAGAGGTCAGCCCTGCGTCATCCCACCGCATAACTTGCAGCGCTTCGTGAAAAGGTCAATTGGCGTTGCACGATCTTGCCCGATCAGAAGAAACCGCTGATCGAAAGATGCTTGTCTCTGTCGAGATTGGTAGCACAAATTACCGCGAAGGCGGCCATCACGGTCAACATCGCTGTCCCGCCATAAGAGATCAGCGGCAAAGGCACGCCGACAACGGGCAACATACCGCTCACCATGGCGATGTTCACAAATACATAAAACGCAATTGTAACTACAGCGCCGCTGGATGCCAGATATCCAAAATGTGAACGACTGCGACCGGCAACCATCAGCCCCAGCGCAAAGAGTGCGATCCATGCCCCTATAAGGCCGACAGACCCGACAAAGCCGAATTCTTCCGCGATCACCGTGAAGATGAAGTCGGTGTGCTGCTCGGGAATATAATCGAGCTGGCTCTGCGTACCCTGCATATAACCGCGCCCTTCCGCGCCGCCGGAACCGATCGCAATTTCAGCCTGCTGGATCTGATAGCCTGCGCCCAGCGGATCACGGCTCGGATCAATCGCCGTCAGAACGCGCTCGCGCTGATAATCCTTCAGAACGTAGAAGTAAGCGAGCGGCGCACTAAGCACGACAGCCACAAGACCGGCAATGATGATCCAGTAGCGTATGCCTGCGAAGAACATGACCGCAAACCCCGTTGCCGCCAACATGAGAGAGGTACCCAAGTCCGGCTGTCGAAAGACCAGCATGACCGGTGCACCAATCATCATTAGCGCAAAGACATGATGAAAAAACTTCACTTCGCCAGACGCACGAACCTGATGATAGAACCGCGCCAGCGCCAACAATAAGGCGAGCTTCATAAACTCCGATGGCTGCACGCGGATGGGACCAATATCCAGCCAGCGTTGGGCACCGCCGCCCATCGCGCCGAAAAACTCAACCCCGACGAGAAGCAATAATGCGCCCAGGTACCCAGTGTAGGACACAGCAGACCAGAAGCCGAGCGGCGTCATGGCCAGCGCAAACAGGAAGACGAATGCAATGCCCAGACGCACGGCATGTTTGGCTGGCAGCCCCGCTTCAATCGGGTTGGTGATCGTGGACGAATAAAGAACCGCCACACCGAAAATCCCCAGGCCCATCATAATCAGGATCATAATCCACGGCAGTCGGAACACCCGTGAGACAAAATCATCATTAGTCTGTGCAAATGATGTTGGCATCAGATCGCCTCAGTGTCTGTTGCGTTCGCCGCAATCTGGTAGGACGCGGCCCGGCCCGAATCACGCACGAAAGCCTCATGCATCAGATCACGCGCAATCGGATAGGCAGAGCTTGAGCCGCCACCATGCTCGACGACGACGGCAACCGCGTATTTGGGATTGTCATAAGGTGCAAAGCCTACGAAGAGGCCATGGTCACGTAAGCGACGTGGCAGGTCGGCGTTATCAATCACGCCTGTTACCCGCTCAGCGGCCGAGATCACGCGCACCTGCGCCGTACCCGTCTTACCAGCCATCCGGTAGCCGTTGAAGTTGATGTCACCGGCACGCAGCGCTGTACCGCCCGTTTCAGATGTCACGGCAAACATGCCCTCGCGCAGTTGCTGCATGATAGCTGCATCTGGCATTGAGCCATTTTGAGGGTTCTGAGGCACCGCATCGCCTACGCCAACCATACGCGGCATAACCGCTACGCCATCTGTTCGTGCAAGCCGCGCCGTCATCACAGCAAGCTGAAGCGGCGAAACAGTGAGATATCCCTGCCCGATGCCATAGTTCAGCGTTTCGCCATCATACCATGGCTCGTTGAAGCGACGGCGTTTCCACTCATCATTCGGAACAACGCCGCTCGCGCCGCCCGTCATGCCGAGCTCATAGCTGATGCCGAGACCAAATGTGCGCGCTTCGGCAGCAATACGCTCCGGCCCAAGGCGGCGCGCAATCTCGTAGAAATAGACGTCACACGATTTCTGGATCGCGCCCTTCAGATTGACGCTGCCATGGCCCCGACGTTCCCAGCAGTGGAAGCGACGACCGCCAAAGTCATAATGCCCCGGGCAATATACCCGCTCACTTGCATCGGTCAGTCCCGCACGCAGTGCCGCGGCACCCACAATCATCTTGAACGTCGAGCCAGGCGGATAAACGCCGTCATAAGCTTTGTGATAGAGCGGCGAAAGTTCATTCTCTCGCAGCGCGTTATAGTCCACGCTGGAGATACCGTTCACAAAATCGTTCGGATCATACGTCGGGTTAGACGCGAGGGTGAGGATATCACCCGAATTGACATCCATAAGAACCGCGGCGCCGGATTGGTCACCAAAAAGGCGGATCGCCTCTCTCTGCAGGTCTGCATCAATAGTCAGATGCACGTCCTTGCCCGGCTTTGGCGCGTTCTCGTCATCATCCAGACGACGGATAGTCCTCCCCTGCGCGTTACGGACATAGCGGTGATTGCCCGGCGTGCCACCAAGCCAATCATCCATTTCCTTCTCCACGCCCAGACGCCCTACTCGCATGTTCGGGTGCTTCAACACGCCCTGAATTCGCGAAATGCGTTGACGATCAACTTCAGGGTCCAGCCCTTCAAGCGCTGCATCGATCTCAGACTGGTTCGCACGAGCAACATATCCGACCACGTGCGCGAAATCCCGTCCGCGCGGATAGGACCGTGCATGCGATGCTTCAATGGTCACGCCCGGCAATTGCGGACGCATCACGCTGAGGCGGGTGAACTGCTCGTAAGTCAGATCGGTGAGGATCGAGACGGGAATGAAAGGCTGCTCGCGGCGGAAATTCTGGACGAGACGTTCCTGCCGTTCCGGAGACAGATCTACGACTTCAGCGATCCGCGCGAGTGTTTCTTCCAGATCAGCCAAATCTTCACGCGCAGCATACACGTTCCAGCTCGTCCGGTGCGTAGCCAGCGGTTCGCCAAAACGGTCGAAAATCAGCCCCCGACGCGGAACGCCCGGCACAAGGCTGATTTGATTGACCAGCGCGCGCGCCTCGAATTCTTCCTGATTGAGAAGCTGCAGATTGACCAGCCGACCAACGATGACGCTGGACACAAGACCACCGGCCGCGCCGGCAATAAACAGGCGACGTGTTGTATCGAGTTCTTTGACTTCGCGTTTACGGCCCATCAGTCCACTCGCTCATCTGTGGTCAGTCTGAATAATGGTCTCAGAGGGTAATATAGTAGTGCTGCGGAAAGGAACCCGCCAATAATCTCACGGGTCTCCACGCTCCCAAGGTAAGAGCCCATCAGCCAGCGGGCGAACATAAAACTCAGTACAAATCCGGAAACGTCACCGAAAAAGCGGATGATACCGGTTTTGTCTGTCAGCGCCTGCTGGCGGAATATGGATGCCGTCAGAAAGGCAACCAGCAGGATTGAAGACCAGCAGCCGACAGGCGCATCCGTTACCAAATCCATGATCAGCCCGAGCAGCGCCAACGCCCCGGCAGGACGGAAGGAGAGGCGGCTTGCCCCCCAGCCAACAGCGGCCCAGAGCGGCGCATATGGCCAGAATACATCAAGCCCGGTCGGTGCGATAAAAACCACACCGATATAGCCGACAAAAAGAACGATAATAGCTCCGATAATGAGGCGGGCCGTACTTCCAGTACGTCCCCATGCAGACGGCTTGTTCGCAAATCCGCTCATCTCTGCCCCATCTCGGCGCTTGTTTCCGGCTCGGCCTCTACCGCTTCTGGCAGCGGGTCTTCTTCCGGTGTCGGAATGGTTTGCGCTGGCAAAAGACGTACAAAATCGACAGGTGCTTCAGAGAGGGACAATTGCGCCACCCATTCTTCGCCGGAAAGAACAGCGCGTCCGATACGAAGGCCACGTGGAAACGCATTGCCTTCACCGGATGTCACAATGCTCTCGCCCTGAACGAACGGCGCCTGCTCAGGCCGGTCAATCAGTTGTCCGAATTCAGACCCCGATCCACCGGCAAGAATAGCGCGCACGCCGCTAATCTCACCCATGACAGGTACGCGGCTGTTAAAGTCGGTCACAAGAAGAATACGGGACGATCTGTTCCCGACACGAATGACACGGCCAATCACGCCCTGCGTATTCACAGCCACATGCCCGAGACGCACGCCATGCAAAGCGCCCGCATTGGCAAGACGTGTTTCAGCGAACGGACCATCAGTCTCCGTCACGACGCGGGCGGAAATACCCTGTGGCAGAGGCTCGCTCGCGAGGTTTAGAAGCTCTTCATAACGTTGGAGACGTTCCGTCATGGATGTCGCTGCGTCACGCCAGATGGCGAGTTGACGGTTTTCGACCTGCAGGCGCTCAATTTCGGCCTGAAGCTCTTCGTCATTGTTGAAATCGAACAGTGAGCCCTGACGGCTGGAAGAGGCGGACTGGACAACGATATCGTCCATGCCCGCACGCAGAGGCTGGCTCGCCCCGCGAATGCTTGGCGCGGTCTGGAACAGGACCAGAGCCAAAGCAGCGACAATCGCAACAACAACGAAGGTCCTGACGACCTGGCGCTTTGCCTTACGGTCACGCCCTAGCGTTGCCATGCTTTAAACCCTTCTGGTCTGGCCACTCATCAGGCCGGTGGTATTCAGATCAGACGTCCGGAGACAGGACGCCGCGCATCGCTGAGTAGTTCTCAAGCACTTTACCAGAACCCAGAACAACACATTTCAGCGGATCATCAGCAATCGTGACCGGCAGCTGAGTACGCTCGCGGATCACGACATCGAGGTTACGCAGAAGCGCGCCACCACCGGTCAGCACGATGCCCTTATCAACGATATCGGCAGCCAGCTCAGGAGGCATTGCTTCAAGCGCTGTTTTGACAGCGTCGATAATCGCCTGCACAGGCTCGCTCAGAGCATCAGCGACCATCGCTTCGGAAATTTCAGCTTCTTTCGGCACACCATTCATCAGGTCGCGACCTTTGATTTCCAGAGACATGCCCATAGAATCGTCAGGCGCTTTGGCTGTACCAATTTCTTTCTTGATGCGCTCGGCAGACATTTCACCGATCAGCATGTTCTCGTGACGGCGCAGGAAGTTCACGATCGCTTCGTCCATACGGTCACCACCGACGCGGACAGAGCGTGAGTAAACAATACCGCCAAGAGACAGAACGGCGACCTCAGTCGTACCACCACCAATATCTACAACCATAGAACCTGATGGCTCATCGATCGGAAGACCAGCACCGATAGCGGCGGCCATCGGCTCTTCAATCATCTCAACATGGCGGGCACCTGCCTGAAGCGCGGACTGGTGAATTGCACGGCGTTCAACTGGTGTCGCACCAGTCGGAACACAGATAATAATCAGCGGGGAAACGAAAGCGCGGCGGTTGTGAACCTTGCGGATGAAGGCCTTGATCATTTCTTCGGCAACTTCGAAGTCGGCGATCACACCGTCTTTCATCGGGCGGATGGCTTCCATCGCAATCGGCGTCTTACCGAGCATGGCCTTCGCCTGCGCACCAACCGCGTAAGGGATCTTCCGGTTACCCTCTTTGCGATAAGCCACAACCGAAGGCTCATCGATAACCACGCCCTGATTTTTTACGTAAACAAGAGTGTTCGCCGTACCAAGGTCGATGGCCATATCCGTCGACAAGAGGCCAAGAAGACTACCAAGCATATTTTACCGCCGCATTCTGCAGAGAATCACTAACCCTGCGCTTCATTCACAACACTTCCCCTTCTTTGCTTGTGCCGGTTTACAATTTGTAAAGCAAGGGGGTGTTTCTGCATAAAATCATCACAGACGGAACACATCGTTCCGCCTGCATATTTTTCAGTAATTACGGCGCTTTTAAGGCTTTAGGATTGATCAGGCGGCCATACGCTTCTGACGACGCGCTTCAAGCTTGTTCAGCGCATGCAGATAAGCTTTTGCGCTCGCACACAACGTGTCCGGATCAAATGAGCGTCCTGTCGCGACAATTCCATCCTCGGAAAGACGAACGCTGACCTCGGCCTGAGCATCCGTGCCCTGCGTGACGGCGCTCACCTGATAGAGCTCCAGAACGGCCTCGTGAGGAATGACTTCGCGGATCGCATTGAAGACGGCATCAACGGGACCATTGCCACGCGCCGTTGTCCATTTGTGCTCGCCCGCGATTTCCAGATCGATCTCGGCTGTTTGCGGACCTTCAGAACCAGCAACCACACGCAGACGCTTGAAGACGATGCGTTCACCTTCGGCTGAGAGCTGGTCATCAACCAGCGCCATGATGTCATCGTCGAAGACATGCTTCTTGCGGTCGGCCAGATCCTTGAAGCGCTTGAACGCATCGTTCAGTGCATCATCAGCCAGATCATAACCCAAGATTGCCAGCTTATCGCGGAAGGCGTGACGGCCAGAGTGCTTACCCATAACCAGAGAGGTTTCAGCAACGCCGACATCTGCCGGGTTCATGATCTCATAGGTTTGCGCATTCTTCAGCATGCCATCCTGGTGGATGCCGCTTTCGTGCGCGAACGCATTCTTACCCACAATGGCTTTGTTGTACTGAACAGGGAAACCCGTGATCTGGCTCACCATTTTCGATGCGCGGGACAGCTTGGTCGTATCAACACGTGTCGTCGCCTGAAGCGTATCGCGACGGACTTTCAGCGCCATGACAATTTCTTCCAGCGCAGCATTGCCCGCACGTTCGCCAAGACCATTGATCGCACACTCGACTTGACGCGCACCATTCGTGACGCCAGCCAGCGAGTTCGCGACGGCCAGACCAAGGTCATTATGGCAGTGCGTAGACCAGATCACTTTGTCGGAATCAGGCACAGCTTCAATGATACGGCGGAACAACGCGCCATATTCTTCCGGGTGCGCATAGCCGACCGTGTCCGGCAGGTTGATCGTCGTCGCGCCCGCCTGAATGGCAACGTCTACTGCGCGGCACAGAAAGTCGAAGTCGGAACGGGTCGCGTCTTCTGCGCTCCATTCCACGTCACCAACCAGATTGCGCGCCTGAGCAACAGAACGGCCAATGGCTTCGAGAACTGCGTTTTCACCCATTTTCAGCTTATGCTCCATGTGGAGCGGGCTGGTCGCGATGAAAGTGTGGATACGCGGGTTTGCGGCGTGCTTCACTGCTTCCGCGCAGCGATCAATATCGCCCGGCGTCGAGCGGGACAGGCCGCAAATGATCGTATCATTCTGCGATTGCTGGGCAATCTGGCGAACGCAATCAAAGTCACCCGCAGAAGCTGCCGGGAAACCAGCTTCGATCACGTCTACGCCCATCTCGCACATGAGTTCGGCCAGATCGAGCTTTTCGCGCAATGTCATGCTGGCGCCGGGTGACTGCTCACCGTCGCGCATTGTGGTGTCAAAAATTCGGATATGTGGTTCGTTTGTCATTTAGGTTCACGCTGGTTCTGAAGTTGCATCGAAACGACACCCCCTGACCGCGCGGACCCACACCGGGTCCTAGTTCAGACGCGGACAGGGGCTTGTAAGCCCCTTGAGCAGGAGAAGAAGTTCAAGAACCATATTCATGTTGCGCATAACGCAAATAATTGCCCGATAAGTCAAGAAAAATAGGCACTGAAACCCGTATTTTCCCTCAATTCGAACTTATAGAGTATTTTCTACCTTATCAGAGGTGTTTTCAGAGGAAGCTGGTGCGCATTCCTGCGCAAGATTAGATCGTGCGAACAGCATAAGCGGTATCCAGAGCAATGCCCCTGCCGCAACGGAAGCAATGGCAAATACCGGGTTGCCAGTCAGACTTTGCGCCACCGCCTGCCCGAACAATGCAATCAGGAGCGTCTTCGGAATAATGCCGATGGCTGTACCCGCGAGGAACCAGCTATACCGGGCTTCTGTCGCTCCGAACGCCATGTTCACAACAATTGCCGGCGCCGTTGGAACATTACGCACGATCATGCTGGCGATGAACACGTTGCGCCCCATAAAGCGAGACAGGCGCAGAATGGAATCACCGCCATAGCGTTGAACCAGCTTCATGCCGAAGGACCGGCCAATCCAGAACGCCATGCTGGCTGAACAGAGCGTCGCCAGCCATGAATAGGCAAAGCCCATCACTGTGCCGAAAGCGAGCACCGTCATCCCAATCAGACCAAATTGCGGCGCGCCCAGAAACGCCAGCGCACAATAGATCGCCACGACCACGAAGAACATGATCGGATTGGTTCTGTGTTCGATGAGGAAGGATTGGAGATCCCCCAACAGGCCGCGTTCAGACCCGGAGAAGAGATATGTTTTCCCGACAATCAGCAAACCGAGAACGCCCGCGAGCAGCAAAGCTGTCACGATCACCGCACGCCAGGCGGATTTATCCATTCGGTTCAGAAACTTGATAACGGGATTCATTTGCGCCCTTTGCGCCTTCCCCCGATTTTGGTCAACCGGTCAATTACATCCACGCAGTCACATCTGCGTAGATGCGATCAGGCTTCGAAATCAAAGCGGAAATCTTCCACCCATTCAAGCACGCGGCTGTTGAAGCCTTCATCGCGCAGAAAATCGACGAAGATTTCGCGCATATTCCCTGCCGTCCCGCATTGCTGAGATATGGCCCGCAGTTCCGGTACGACATCGTCATCAAATCCGGACGCGACGCGGCGCAGCGCGCTCACAGCCTGCGCGATGCGCATCGTGCCGAGCACTGTCTCGCCGTCAAAGTAAGCAACGGCCCGTTTAACTTCATTAAGGTCAGCCCGGTTCGCTCTGGCAAACTCGCTGAGCGTTGACGATACGCGGCGATCAATCCCCGCCGTCGAGCACGGATCAACAGTTGTCGCGCACCCTGCGACGACGCTCATGGCCAGCATGCCAAAGGCAGCCAGCGGAACTGACATTCTCATTTTCATGCGGCGACGCTAACGCGCGGCGGAGCGTCTGTCATCTTACAAGAATGAGAACTCTAGGACTGTTTGGACAGTTTCCAGAAAACGACCACAACGCCCACAGATACGATAATCAGCGAGGCAAATCCGACGAGTGCTGCAATCGCAAGCGGGTCTACGGTAACGTTTGGCATGAACTAGCCCTCCTAAAACCATAAAGAAGTTATGGTCTTAAAGTTGAGGCATCACAAGCCTCTAAAAATGGCCATAGCGTCGCAGCCTGAACACGATGCCTGCGGACAAAATTTGAACCATCGGCCCGCTTCTGGTGTTCTTTTAGCTGAAACGAAAAGTCTGCGATTCGGAGGGGTACATGGTCAGGGTCTGGTTCGGGAATGAAAGTCAGGGGCTGCAACGCGACCGTGACGAGTTCGTCGCCACGCTTCACACCGCCATCACCGACACTGAAGCCGCGAAACGCTTTTACTGCGAAGGCATCGGTTTTGCGGTTGTCGGCACGACCCGCCGCGACGGACGCCGCCAGACCTTTCTAAACCATACCCGCCTGCCAAGCCTGTCGCTTTGCCTCAATGAGTTTGCTGACCATCCCGACATTGAGAGGCGCGAACATATGCTTGAGATTGGCATGTGGGATCTGGAAGAGTGGCAGACGGCGCGCGACCGTATGGCGAAGCTCGGCTATCACGTCTCAGCCGAAAAGACTTCGAATCCGCATCAGATGTTTGCAGAATGGCGCGACCCGGATGGCGGCGGCATTCGCCTCACTTATACCCAGCGCCCCGCCAATACGGGCAATGGTCCGGATTTCGGTGAAAACCAGTAAAACCAAAAAAGGCGGCCCAGTGAGCCGCCTTTCTCTTAAATCGATGAAGCCAGGTCCTAGCTCGGCTTGATCATATTCGCAGGAACAACCCACTCGTCGAACTGCTCAGATGTCAGCAGGTCGAGCGCGATCGCAGCTTCTTTGAGAGTTGTGCCCTCTTTGTGAGCTTTCTTCGCAATCTTCGTAGCATTGTCATAGCCGATGTGCGGGTTGAGCGCAGTCACCAGCATGAGAGAGCGGTTCATCAGATCAGCGATATTGTCTTCTCGCGCTTCAATGCCAACGACACATTTGTCAGTGAAAGACTTACACGCATCAGAGATCAGGCGAACAGACTGGATCATGTTGTAAGCCATAACCGGCTTATAAACGTTCAGCTCGAAATGACCTTGTGAGCCGGCAACCGTCATCGTCGTGTTGTTGCCCATAACCTGCGTGCAGACCATAGTCATCGCTTCACACTGTGTCGGGTTCACCTTGCCCGGCATAATGGAAGAACCAGGCTCGTTCTCTGGCAGCGCTAGCTCCCCGAGACCTGAACGTGGACCAGAGCCCAGAAGACGAATGTCGTTCGCAATCTTGAAGAGAGACGCTGCAACCGTGTTCAGCGCGCCGTGCGCATAAACGAACGCATCATGTGCCGCGAGCGCTTCGAACTTGTTTGGTGCTGTTACGAATGGCAACTCAGTGTAGGCAGCAACTTCTTCAGCAAAAGCTTCAGCAAAACCGACTTTCGCGTTGATGCCTGTACCAACAGCCGTACCTCCCTGCGCGAGTGGCCAAAGGTGCTCAAGGCCTTCCTGTACGCGCTTAATGCCAAGGTCCATCTGCGCCACATAGCCTGAAAACTCCTGACCGAGTGTCAGAGGTGTCGCATCCTGGGTGTGCGTACGACCGATCTTGATAATGTCTTTGAACGCTTCAGCTTTATCGTTCAGCGCGTTGCGCATGTATTGCAGCGCAGGCAGAAGACGGTGATGGATTTCTTCAGCCGCAGAGATGTGCATCGCTGTCGGGAACGTGTCGTTAGACGACTGTGAACGGTTACAGTGGTCGTTCGGGTGAACAGGGTCTTTAGAACCAACCGTACCACCCATGATCTGGATCGCACGGTTTGAGATGACCTCGTTAGAGTTCATGTTGGACTGCGTACCAGAACCCGTCTGCCAGATAGAGAGCGGGAAGTGATCATCCAGCTTGTTCTCGGCAACTTCAGAAGCCGCCTTCACGATAGCGTCTGCAATCTCCGGCTCGATATTGTCGAGCTTCTTGTTCGCGAGCGCCGCTGAGCGTTTGATGATGCCAAGTGCGCGAATGACCGGCGCTGGCATTTTCTCTTCACCGATAGGAAAGTTGATCAGAGAGCGCGCTGTCTGTGCCCCGAAGAGTTTGTCTTCCGGAACTTCCAATGGACCAAAGCTGTCCGTCTCTGTGCGCATTTTATCTGATTTGCCGCCAAACAATCCCATAGGTTTGCTCCTCTCAGCCTGTGGATGAATTCGTGCGCGCTGCTTAGCGCGGCCTGATGGGGCTGGCCAGTGGAAAAACGTCGAAGTGACGGAACTTCCCGCGCTCCGCCTTGTTGGTTCTGTGTAGAAAGAAAGGACAGACACAATGGATAAAGAACATCTGAAAGGCGCAGCCAAGGAAGCCGAAGGCAAGGTAAAGGAAGCTGCCGGTAAAGCGACAGACAACAAGAAACTGGAAGCCGAAGGCGAAGTTGATCAGGCAGAAGGCAAAGCCCGTAAAGTAGGCGGTGATGTCAAAGATGCCGTGAAGGACGCCACTAAGTAACACTTACCTCCTTTGATCCACCCTGCTCTGGCCAACCGGCCAAATAGGGCGCACACTAAAGACACTGATACGGAGGGACCTAGTATGAACAAGCCAACGCCACCACAGCTCAGCCCTGAGGAACAGGAGCAAATCCGCCGCGCGGCTGAAGCGAAAAAAGCTGCCGCAGCTAAAGAGGCACGCGAGTTCGAAGAATTCACGAAAGCCTCCGAGCACAAAAAGGCTATGGACGCCAAGCGCGCCGCAGCCGCTGCTGGTAAGAAGTAAGATGAAAAGCCGGGGTTCGCCCCGGCTTTTTCATATCAGAAATCAGGCTCGGACCTGAAGCTCACCGTCTCGCCTGTTTCCGGATGCTCGAATGAGAGCTCGGTGGCATGGAGCAGCAAACGCGGTGCCGCCTCATAGGCCGGGTCTGGCGCGTAAAGCTCGTCGCCCAAGATCGGGTGCCCGATGTGGAGCGTGTGCAGGCGCAGCTGATGCGTGCGCCCCGTCTCCGGATATAGCTCCAGCAAAGTCGCGCCCCCGCCCCGTTCCAACACTTTCCAGCGCGTGACGGCCCGTTTGCCCCGCTCATAGCAGACCATCTGGCGCGGGCTATCTTCCCAGTTTTTGCGAAGTGGCACGTCAATCACGCCCTCTTCCTCGGTGACCTCGCCCCAGACGCGCGCCCGATACACTTTCTTCACTGTCCGCTCCTGAAACTGGCGCGAGATGAGAGATTTGAGCGCTTCAGTTCCCGCAAACAGGATGAGGCCCGACGTGGAATGGTCCAGCCGGTGCACCGCTGTCGCCTCCGGATAGGCATCCTTCACCCGAAACTCGAGGCAGTCCTTATGATGCAGAGGTTTGCCCTGCACCGAGAGCAGCCCGTAAGGTTTGTTGAGCACTAATACAGCATCATCTTCATAGACGACGTCCAGTGGCACATCCGGCGGATTGTATTTAAACGGCCGCTGGTTTTCCGGCGGCACATAATCATCAATCGGATTATTCCACGGGTCAGGCATTACTCTGCTGCGATACCGCGGCGCGTGGCCAGGTAAGTCGCAAAGCTCGCCAGCCAGTGACTGCCGGAATAGTGCTCGTCAGACACCGATGCGATGCCGACTTCTTTGTGTATGTCAGCGGCAGCCTGAAGCGCCGCGATACGCGGGTCATCCTCGCTCAGCGCGGACGCGATGCCTTCCAGCGCCCAGGCGCGCGAGAGGTTTACCCCATCCAGATGCACGAGCTTGCCATCAGACGCATCCAGCACCACACCAGGCTCCAGCCAGTCGCCTGCACCGTCGAGCGGAATTTCCGGCAGGAAGCTTCCTAGCCACGCTGCGAACTGGCCGCGCGGCATGATACGGCGCATCAGGTCGGCTTCCATCAGACATGGCGACAGAAAGTCCTCACCAGACGGCTCATAGCCAATCGGACAGTTGCGATCCTCGCTGAAGAAGTCGGTCGACTTTTCAACGATCAGCGTTTCAAGCTCCGTGTTGCCAACGGTGCGCGCGTAATCCAGCATCAGACCGAGCGCAAAGGCGGACTGGTTATGCGTGCCGAGACGCACGGGATAAGCGAGATTTGGCAGCCATGCAGAGAAGCGCTCGACGATTGCATCTTCCAGCGGGCGCAACGTTTCACGCCATTCGGCCAGCTGCGGATCTTCACTCTCTTCAAGTTCGGCAACGAGCTGCAAATACCAGGCAATGCCATACGGGCGTTCAAAGCCGCCGCGATCCGGGTGCGAATAATACTCCAGCTCACCGGCCAAATTCTCTGCTGTGAAAGACTGCGCCAGAGCTTCACGGATCGGCGCGGCAAACTCACTGTCCGGCTGGGTGCGCAGAATACGCGTCAGAAGCCAATGGCCGTGAACCGCCGAGTGCCAGTCAAAACAACCATAGAAGGCTGGCGTCATCTCACGCGGCGTGGCGATGTCTTCATCAGACGTCATGACATGGGAAATCTTGTTCGGGTACGGGCGATGCACACACTCGAGCGCGAGCGTGGCAAACCGTTCTTCCACCGTCTGCGGTTCTGGCAGTTCAACCATGGTCGCTTCCCCCTGTCCTGTTCCAGACGAAGATCCGTTACAGGCAGCCAGCGCAGCACTGAGGACCAGAGCGGAAACGGCTTTGTAAAACGTCATGAAACTCTCCTGAAATACGTGCCGCGAAGATAGCTATACCGGTGGCGAAATACAGCCCTCGGACGAATAAAAAACGGCAGACTTTCGCCTGCCGTTTCTTTGAATTGAATTTCGCTACTGCGCTTATTCAGGGAATCGCTTCAGAAGCACTTCACCGACCTGAATAGCGTTGAGCGCAGCGCCTTTGCGAAGGTTGTCACCAACCACGAAGAGCGCGAGGCCGTTCGCCACAGTCGGGTCCGGACGGATACGACCGACGAAGACAGGGTCCTGTCCGGTCGCTTCCAGCGGGTTCGGCACATCATGCAGAACTACGCCTTCAGCTTTACCCAGCAGTTCAGTTGCCTGCTCTACAGAAATCGGACGCTCGAACTCGACGTTCAGAGAGAGTGCATGACCGGAGAAGACAGGCACGCGAACGCAAGTGCCGGACACCGGCAGGTCAGAAATGCCTAGAATTTTGCGGCTCTCGTCGCGCATTTTCAGCTCTTCTTCGGTATAGCCGTCTTCGCCCAGAACATAGTTCAGAGGCACAACGTTAAAGCCGATCGGAACTGCCCATTTTTTTGGAGCTGGCAGGTGAGAGGCATCGTTGGACGTAGAAAACGCGGCGCCGTTTTCAGCGCCTGCTTTGATCTGCTCGTCCAGCTCGTCAACGCCGGCAACGCCGCCCCCGGACACAGCCTGATAGGTGCTCGCAACCATACGCTTCAGGCCTGCTGCATCATGCAGAGGCTTCAGCACAGGCATAGCCGCCATCGTCGTGCAGTTCGGGTTCGCGATGATACCTTTTTTGAGGTCATCAAGATCGTAAGGGTTCACTTCGGAAACGACGAGCGGCACGTCCGGATCGGAACGATAAGCCGAAGAGTTGTCGATTACGACAGCACCAGCCGCAGCCGCTTTCGGCGCGAGGGCTTTCGATGTTGAGCCACCGGCAGAGAAGAAGACGATGTCGAGGCCGGAAAAGTCCGCCGTGCTCGCATCCTCTACAATAATCTTTCGGTCCTTCCACTCAATTTCCTTGCCTGCAGACTTTGCAGAGGCGAAGAGGCGCAGCTCATTAAGCGGAAAATCACGTTCCGCCAGAATTTCGCGCATCATCTCGCCAACCATACCAGTTGCGCCGACAACGCCGACATTCGGATTGGAAGGGAAAGAGCGGGTGCTCATGAATAGGTCTCCATAGGTTTCGCGCAACAAAATTGCTTGCCGCACGCAAGTCGCGCCTTCTAGCGAGCAAAACAATCCAAGTAAATGGCTTTCCGGCGCAATCCATTCCCTGAAATCGGATTATTTCAGTGCCATATGACAAATTCTGTTGTCGCGACGGAAACAAACAGACGACCAGATGATGAAAATTGGTCATCCACCACCTGTAGTCCGCCAATTTTTTGATCAAATTTACAGAGAATCCCGGCATTTTAGGAATTCGGCATAGTTTCGCCCAATTGCGTCGCCAAACTGGCGAAACTTAAGCAACACGTAGATTTTAGTGGTTCTTGTATGGTCGGCTCAGTCCTGTTCGTTTGTCTTGGTAATATCTGTCGCTCTGCTGCTGCAGAAGGCATAGCAAAACAACAATGCGAGAAGATGGGACTTTCACTCAGGATAGACAGCGCGGGCACATCCGGCTGGCATATCGGTGAACATCCCTACGCCCCGATGCGCGCTGCAGCCCTCTCTCACGGATACAACATCAACGGCCTGCGTGCCCGTTTATTCAAGCCGGAAGACTTCGAAAAATTCGACCTCATTCTCGCTATGGATGAGGACAATCGTAAAAAGATCGAGAAGCAACGTCCTGCTGGCAACAACACACCCGTGAAGCTGTTCCTGGACTATGCGCCCGAACAGCCGCTCCGTGAGATGCCAGACCCGTATTTCACCCGCACATTCGATGAAGTGCTGGAACTGATCGAAGACACAGCGCGCCGTCTGCTTGCGACACTCGAAGCGTCTCCGGCCGCGGCTTAAACACCTCGCCCGAATTGCCAATGACGCGTCCCTCGCCTAAGCCGCTTGGATGACGTCGAGCACACTCACCCGTTCTAAAGTTATCGCACTCGCCGTGCCGGTCATGCTCGCGCAGGCCGCGACCGCATCAACGGGCGTCGTCGATACCGCCGTCATGGGCCTTACCGGAGACAAAGTAGAGCTTGGTGCTGTAGGCGTCGCCGCAGTGGCCATGAACTTTCTCTATTGGGCATTCGGCTTTCTGCGCATGTCGACGACAGGTCTCACCGCGCAGGCCAATGGGGCATCCGATACTGCCGAAGTGAATGCCCTGCTCCAGCGTGCTTTGCTTGTGGGCGGCGGCATGGGGCTCATTATTCTCTGCCTCTCGCCTCTGCTTCGCCAGCTGGTATTTACGCCTTTTGCCGCGAGTGACGATGTGAAGTCGCTCGCGCTCTCCTATTGGGATGCGCGTATCTGGGGCGCACCAGCGGTGCTGATGGGATATGGCATTACCGGATGGCTGCTCGGTACAGGGCGCACGGGCTGGCTGCTCGCTTTTCAAATCGTTATGAACGGCGTCAACGGCGTGCTGGATGTCTGGTTTGTTGCAGGCCTCGACTGGGGGCCTGCCGGCATTGGTGCAGGCACGGCGATAGCTGAATGGGTGGCGCTCGCTTTTGGTTTGTTCGTTGTGAAAGCGGGCCTCTCACGCTCTGCCAACCTGTTTGACAAAGCGCGGCTGATCGCGCTTTTCAACGCCAATCGTGACGTGCTCATCCGTACGCTCGCGCTCCTCTTCACATTCGCCTGGTTTGTGAATTCAGGCGCCACGCAAGGCACAGCTATTCTGGCAGGCAATGAGATTCTGCTGCAGTTCGTGAATGTCGCCGCCTTCATTCTCGATGGCTTTGCCTTCGTCGCCGAGAAAGAGATCGGTGAGGCCTATGGCAATCGGAACCGTAAACGGCTTGTCCGCGCCATGCGCGTCACGACAGAACTCGCGCTCCTGAGCGGGGCAATTATCTCCGCGCTTTACTATTTCGGCGGCGGCTGGATCATCACCAGCTTTGTGAATGATCCTGAAGCCCGCTCCGTCGCGCTCGCCTTCCTGCCCTTCTGCGCGGTCATCCCGTTCATCGGCATTCCGTGCTGGCAGCTGGACGGTTTCTTCCTTGGCGCAACGCAGGGCAAAGCGCTGCGCAATGCAGCCGTCATCACGACAATTCTTTATGTAGCGAGCGATATCATTTTACGCGGGCATTTCGGAAACACCGGCGTCTGGGCAGCGTTTCTGGGGATGTATGCGATACGCGCCGTATCGTTAGGCGCGTATCTGCCAGGCCTCGTTCGTCGGATTGAGACGCCTATTCAGGCGAATGTGTCAGCGTAGAGTCGAGAACGCGCACATTTTCCCAGTTGTCACGGAACAAGCCTACAAAGGTAAGGTGCGAAGGATCGCCATCATAAGCAACATGCGCCGCCTCATCCGCCAGCGTGACCGTCAGCGCCACGTCATAGTCCGTTGCATTTACGCCGCCTGTACGGTCCGCCTGGCGCACACCTACATTGATCTCATACACGCCATCAATATCAGCCAGATATTCATAGCATCCGTTCACCAGCGCATCGACGGCAGCCTCGCTGTCATCGACCAGATCGAACAACACAATGTGTTGAATCTGATCGCGATAAATCGTCTCCGCCTGAGCGGCGCTCGCACTGACGACCATGCCGGCGGCAATTGCGCCAATCTTCAAAAGTTTCATCTAGTCCCTCCTTTTCGTGATCAGGCATACCGCCGCGCCAATCAAAAGCAAAAGAAAATATCATCCGCCCTTGCGTTCCCTGCGTAATCCCTAAATCAAGAGAACGTAATCAAGCGGGCTGAACTCTCATGGCGGACATGCACCTTCCTTCCGGACACCCACCTGTAAAGCAGGGCAAGATTGGCGTTCTTCTGATCAATCTCGGCACACCGGACGGCACGGACTATGGCTCCATGCGCCGCTATCTGTCGGAGTTTCTGTCCGATCCGCGCGTGATTGAGGTGCCTCAGCCGATCTGGCAGCTCATCCTGCAAGGCCCGATCCTGACCTTCCGCCCGTCAAAATCCGGTCGCGCTTACAAGAAAGTCTGGATGGAGGATGGCTCGCCGCTTCTCTTCTATACCCGCGCACAGGCCGAAAAGTTAAACCAACGCATCGGGTCTGACTCGTTGATCGTCGATTTTGCGATGAATTACGGAAATCCGAGCATCAAGTCGAAGATCGACGCGTTGAAAGATCAGGGATGCACACGCATCCTCACCGTGCCGCTCTACCCGCAATACTCGGCAACAACAACCGCCAGCGTGAACGACCGCACCTTCAAAGCCCTCATGAAATTGCGCTGGCAGCCTGCCCTGCGCACGACGCCGGCCTTCCATGATGACCCAAACTATATCGACGCGCTCTGTGCGTCCCTGAAGGACAGCCTGTCGAAACTCGACTTCGAGCCGGACGTGCTGCTCATGTCCTATCACGGCATTCCGAAAAGCTATTTCGACAAGGGCGACCCGTATCACTGCCACTGCCACAAGACGACGCGTCTGGTGCGCGAGAAAATGGGCTGGGATGAGAACTTCATCCGCACGACCTTCCAGTCCCGCTTCGGGCCGCAGGAATGGCTCCAGCCATACACAGACAAAACACTTGAAGCTCTGCCGGAAGACGGTGTGAAGAAAGTCGCCGTCGCTGCGCCTGCCTTCATATCAGATTGTCTTGAAACACTGGAAGAGATCGCCATGGAAGGCCGCGACAGCTTCCTTGAAGCGGGAGGTGAGAAGTTTGCGTCACTGCCGTGCCTCAACGACTCCGACATTGCGATCGATCTTCTGGAAACACTGGTGAAGCGCGAGCTGGGCGGCTGGCTGTAACCAGCCAGTTTGCACATACAATTTCTTCGGAACTTTCAGAACGATCGCGGATTATTTCTCTGCAACAAGGAGAATAATCTTGAAACAACCAGACAAAACGGGCCCTCTTTACACTGCAATCTGCTGCGCACATGCGTGCACGGCTGGCGGCATGGCAAGTCTGAGGTTCGTCTGGTTCGCCGTTGAAGCGGCACTGGTTTCAGTGATTGTATCCGTCATAAATATGGCACGCCAGAAGCGCCTCAAACGGAACTCCGTCCATCTGCTTCCACACGATCCGGCCGCCTCACAAACCGTCTGATCAGACTTTTTTGACGAACTCCGTCTTCAGGCCCATCGCGCCGAAGCCATCAATCTTACAATCAATGTCATGATCGCCTTCAACAAGACGGATATTCTTGACGACCGTGCCGACTTTGACAGGCTTTGAAGCGCCTTTGACCTTCAGGTCTTTGATGACAGTCACCGTGTCGCCATCCTGCAGAATATTACCATTGGCATCGCGCCAGACACGGCCTTCGGCTTCTGTTGGCTGGGCGTCAGACCATTCATGCGCGCATTCCGGGCACACGAACAGAGCGCCGTCTTCATAGGCATAATCACAGCCACATTTCGGGCATGCAGGCACATCAGTCATCGGGTCGCTCCGGCAGAAAATCAGTCCGCGCACATCGCGCCTTCGCCCTGCAAAGGTCAAGCCGCTGGTCGTGCGACCTAAAGCCCTGTATGCACAAACCAGTGAGAGGGAATGTGCACGCATGAGCGAACCGGAATGGATCGGAAAAGGGAAAGTCCGCGCGCGGATTCTCGATGACGGCACACTGGAAGCCAAGTGCAATGGCATCACCACTCAGGCCAAATACTATAAGCCGCTGTTCAAGGATTTCTTCCGCAAGGACTTCACCCGAGTTCGTCCTGGATACGGCGATTATGAAGTCCATATCGTGATGGAATTCACCGGCGACCCGCCAATCATGGACCTCGACAATCTTGCCAAAGCCCTTCTGGACAGTCTGACAGGCGCAGCTTTCCATGATGACAGTCAGGTCGCCCGCCTGCTGGTGGAGCGCCGCGAAGGCGAACGCGAGCGGATCATTGTCCGCTCCCGTGCTCTGGACCGTTTTGAAGGTCCGGAACTGACCTAGGCCAGCGCCCACATAATCTGACGCCCGATGGTGGCGTGCAGCTCATCTGTCTCTGCACCGATCGGGTTTTCGACATTCAGATAGCTGGTGATCAGGATTGGATCATTCGGCGCATCAGGTCGGTAGGCAAAGGCAACGTCATTACTCTGATTGTTCGAGCTGGTGCCTGTTTTGTCACCACCAATCCACGGTGCATCCATGCCACCGCGCAGACGTGCAAGACCGGTCGTTGCGCCGATCATCCAGTCTTTCAACAAGGTCTGATATTCGGCGTTGAGCCCCCCACCGAAGAGATAATATCCCATCAGGCTGACCGTGGCGTTCGGCGTGCTGGTGTCTTGCGGATCGCCCGGCGCATTCTCGTTCAACATCGGCTCCCACCGGTCGAGACGCGTTGTCATCTCGCCATTATCGCGCAGGATTTGCGTGAAGCCTTCCGGTCCGTCCAGCGTCCGCAGCAACAGGTTGGCTGCCGGATTATCACTCGTCTGAACCGTTCCACGACAAAGCGCTTCGACACTGAGACGGCCCTCACCAAGAGCAGGCTCGGTGATCGGCGCATGCATCACCATGTCAGCTTCTGAAAACTCGATCATGCGCGACAGGTCTTCCTCACCCGTCTGCACCTGCTGAAGCACCAACGCTGCGAGCAACCATTTAAAGCTGGAACACATAGCAAAGCGCTCATCGCCGCGATGAGTAATCGTCTGCCCTGTCGCAAGGTTCACCGCAGATACGCCAAACCGGCCACCATTCTGGCTCTCCATATAGGCTATGGCTGTATGCACACCCTCAATGCGCCCCTCATTTTCCGGTCGCGCGAGAAGCTCATCTTCCGATGACGAACAGGCTGCAAGCAATGGAAGGCTCGCGGCGCTCGCAATCATGGTTCGGCGTGACAGTCTGAAACTCATGAAATCCCCCGATTTTGAAACAGCCTTACTCAAACCAGCCAGTAAGGTGATTTCAGGCGAAAAACGAGGTCAATTTCAGGCAGAGAGGCAATCAGAACCGTTTGAACGGTTTCGGCGCAGCCGTAGCGCTTGCTTTAGCAACCATGCGACCTTCAGGATCGAGAAGCTCGGCTTCCATGAAAGCGGTCGACTTACCGAACTTCAGAATGCGTGCGACGGCCTCAGCCCGCCCCGGAAAGAGCGGACGCATATAGCTTGTCTTCAATTCCAGTGTCGGTGCGGTCATCGTCACATTCGACGCGATAATGCAGCAGGTAGACATGGCCTCGTCGAGCATCGCTGTGAGAAAGCCGCCCTGAATAGCGCCTGTCGGGTTGGAGAATGACGGGTTGACGTCAAAACCCATACGGATTGTCATCGCATCCTGATCAACGGCCAGAAGCTCCATGCCGAGCGTATCAGAGCATGGCGGGCGCTTTTTCGAATTGCGAAAGCGCGCCAGCATCTCTTCATCGCTGATACGCGGCTTTTCCGTTGGGGCTTCACTCATAAAAGCTTACTTCCGGCGGAATGCATCAATGCTGACGACGGTGCCATCGCTGGCCGGGCGTGACGGTTCAGCATCATCGCTTTCTTCTGCTACGGTTTCAGCAGGCTCGGCAGGTGCCGGCGTATCTGAAATGTCGAGCGTTTCAGCGGTGTGCATGTGCGCAGGCGGAATTTCCATCGCAAAATCGACGCTCGGATCGAGGAAGCGCGTCACTGCAGCATACGGGATGTGCAGGTGCTGTGGCACGCCCGAGAACTGAAGCACGATTTCGAAGTGATGATCATGCACTTCCAGATCCCAGAACTGATGCTGGATCACAATTGTCATATCTTCCGGAAAACGCGTCAGCAGATGCTCGGCGATTTGCACGCCAGGCGCTTTCGTACGGAACGAAATGTAGAAATGGTGGTTGCCCGGAAGGCCAGCTGGTGAAGCTGCCACTTTAAGCGCTTCTTTCATCACACCGCGTTTCGCAGCTTCGAATAGCGCCTGATAGCCAATGTCATCGGTCATAAGCGAATGTATTCCCCTTTGGCCCTTAGTTAGCGATCCAAACCATATCACACAATGGGGTTCATTTCATAAGCGAACTGGATTCGCCTTTTTGGGTTAACGACGGATACCGGACACGGACGGGTTTTTAAACTGTTGTCACTGAATTCCGGCTCGTAACAAAATCTGCGGAAAGCAAATTTAGTCCGCTCACACGAGTTTGAAAGACTCTCCTGATATATCTCCCTCAATCAACTTGACGTTCCGCGGCAATAGGCGTTTTTGAGGGCATGGGTTCACCGAACAGTCCACTGACAGAAGAGATCAAAAAACGCGCCTCGCAATCCAAAGCGATGGTGTCGCGCTATAGTCGGCGCAGCCTGATCTCCGAGAGTAAAGTCTGGTTGCTTGCACTGTTCTGCGGCCTTCTGGTCGGGCTTGTCATGGCGGGCCTGCGCGCCGCGATTGTCGGCATCGAGTTTATTGGTTTCGGCGCTCAGGATGAACGCATCACCAGCGCTGTGACACAGCTTCACCCGCTGCGCGCCCTGCTTATTCCGGTCATTGGCGGCTTTGTTGTATCTGCCCTGCTCTATATCGGCCTCAAGCTCGGCATTCGCGGCGACCCTCGCATTGGTGGCATTCGCGACGTCATCGAAGCCCGCCGTCATGTGCTGGATCGGCGCGGGCGCACAACGCCGCTCGTTTCCCTGCATATGTCGTTGAAAGACGGTCTTCAGACCTTCCTTATCGCCGTCGCATCGCTCGGTTCAGGCGCAAGTGCAGGCCGGGAGGGACCAGCCGTTCACGTGGGCGCTGTGCTGTCCGGCTTTTTTGCCCACCGCTTCAACCTGACGCCAGCCCAGATCCGCGCCCTACTCGGCTGCGGCGCAGCAGCCGCCGTCGCCAGCTCGTTCAACGCGCCGCTCGCAGGCCTGCTCTTTGCGCACGAAGTCGTTCTCGGCCGCTACCGGACGTCTGACATCGGACCAATTGCCGTTGCCAGCGTATCTGGCTCGCTCGTCACCCGTCTGATCTTTGGCAATAATGCAGTCTTTGCGCCGCCCGTATTCGATGACCCACCGGTGATCTTCTTCATCGGCACGCCATTTATCGGCCTGATCGCAGCTGGCCTTGCTATTGTAATGATCCGCGCATGGGTTGCCGCGCCTCACATTGGCAGCCGGTTCGCAGACAAGATCAAAATTCCGCACTGGATGCTGCCGCCAATTGCCGGCCTTATTATCGGTGTCTTTGCCCTCGCCTATCCTCAGGTCCTAAGCGTTGGCTATGAGGCAACAGCGACCTCGATTGCAACGGGCTATAGCGCTGCCTTCATGCTGATCCTCGCCGTCGCAAAAATCGCAGCAACGACCATCTGTATCGGCGCGCGGTTTGGCGGTGGCGTATTCTCAAGCTCTATCTTTGTCGGCGCTATGGTTGGCGGCGTGTTCGGAGCGATTATGGCCGCGCTTACCGGTCATGGTGAAATGGCCCAGAGCTTCTTCACACTGGTCGGCATGGGCGCGATTTCAGGGGCGGTCCTTGGCGCGCCAATCTCGACGACGCTGATCGTCTTCGAACTTACCGGCTCATATGAAACCTCAGCAGCGGTTCTGATCGCCGTGTCCATGGCGACCGTGATCGTGCAGGCAACTGTTGGCGGCGGCGTGTTCGAGAAACAGATACGCGCAGACCGGTTCTGACGGTCGCCAACGCGAAAAGCTTCTCTTAACCGGCTCGCACCATGATGCGTCGGACCTCTTCAAGGCCTGACGTTTCATGCTCCGCACTGTCCAGCTCATTCTGCCCGCGCTTATTCCGTCCTGGAACTTCTTTGACGTGATCGCACCGTCCCCGCGGATTGAGCACCAGCTGCTGGATCACGCCGGTAAGCCGCACGGCGACTGGCAGGCCTTTCGCCCAAGGCCGGACAACATCTCGCTCCTGACGATGTTGCGACGCCTCATCTGGAACCCACGCTGGAATGAGAGCCTGTTCCTCGTCTCATGCGCCGAGCGCCTCTCACAAGACATCACGCCAGAGCACTCGGAACGCGAAATCCTCACCCGTATGAAGCGGGACCTGCAAGCCGAAACAGACGCCGCGCAATTCCGCTTTCGCCTAGTCTTCATCCACCGCGAGGATGAAACACTGACGCAGGAAATCCTCTACACCTCCGCGCCGGAGCCGCTCGCATGACGCTCGACCTTGCCATGCGCTGGACGGAGACACTCCTCGCCATCGCACTCATCATGCCAGGCGTGGAGCATATCCGCGCGGGCGGCAAAGAGCGCCCACTCTTCGGCCTGCGGCTTATTCTGTGCCTGTTGCTGCTCTATCCGGAGATCGGGGCATACTCGGCCTGGATATGCCTCGCCATGAGCGGGCTCGCCGTACTCATTCTGCACCGCTTTGAAGGCCCGTATAATGGCGGTTCGGACAGGATGAGCCTGCTCATCCTGTTCTGCCTGACGCTCGCCCACTGGCTGCCGCAGGAGAACTGGAAAGAACTGGCCTTCGGCTATCTCGGCCTGCAGCTCACCCTCTCCTATTTCATTTCAGGCTGGGTGAAGATCAGAAATCCAGACTGGCGGACAGGCCGCGCACTGCGCGATGTGTTCGCCTTCTCGGCCTATCCGGTTGCAGAGAATTTGCGCGGGCTGGCAGACAGGAAAACCCTGCTTCTGGCGGGCAGCTGGCTCGTCATGGTCTGCGAGCTTTTATTCCCGCTCAGCCTCGCCTCGAAATACACGCTCATCCCGTTTCTGGTGCTGGCAGCGAGCTTTCACCTCTCCAATGCCATGTTCTTCGGCCTCAACCGGTTCGTGCTGGCATGGATCGCGGCCTATCCGAGCATTATCTGGCTACAGGACCGGTTTATCGGAGGGTAATTCGCGCACTGAAAACCTACAGTGACTTTCCCCGTTCTCACCCCATGTTAGAGTAGAACGAAACGCGAATCATTCCCTAGAAAAATCGTACGTACAGAATGTCAGACCAGATCCCGCTTTCCCAGATGGCCATGGCGCGTCCAGCCGGCCAGCCGACCTCCTATCTTGAGGGTTTGAACCCGGAGCAGAAACGCGCTGTCGAAACCGTCGACGGGCCGCTTCTCGTTCTGGCAGGTGCGGGCACGGGCAAAACGCGCGTTCTGACGACCCGCCTTGCGCACATCATCCGCACAGGCCGCGCCAAGCCATGGCAGACGCTGTGCGTGACCTTCACCAACAAGGCCGCCCGCGAGATGCGGGAACGCGCGATGAACCTGATCGGGCCGGAAGGCGAAGGCCTGCGCTGGCTCGGCACTTTCCACTCCATCTCCGCGCAAATCCTTCGCAAACATGCAGAGCTGGTCGGCCTCAAATCCACCTTCACCATCATCGATACAGATGACCAGATCCGCCTCTGCAAGCAGATCATCGAAGCCGAAGGCATTGACCCGAAGCGCTGGACGCCGCGCTTCATGGCTGGCCTCATTGATGGCTGGAAGAACCGCGCGCTGCTGCCGGGCAAAGTGCCGCCGGACGAGGCCTATCAGTTCGCAGACGGCAAAGGCATCAAAGTCTATGACATTTACCAGAAACGCCTCAGCGTTCTGAATGCCTGCGATTTTGGCGATCTTCTGCTTCTCACCATCCGCCTGTTTCAGGAAAATCCGGATGTGCTGGAGGAATACCTCAACAAGTTCCGCTACATCCTCGTAGACGAGTATCAGGATACCAACATCGCCCAGTATTTGTGGCTGCGGCTTCTGGCGCGCGGCACGGGCAATATCTGCTGCGTGGGTGATGACGACCAGTCCATCTATGGCTGGCGCGGCGCGGAAGTGACAAACATCCTCAAATTCGAGCAGGATTTCGACGGCGCGGAGGTGATCCGCCTTGAGCGCAATTACCGCTCAACCGGCCATATCCTCGCAGCGGCCTCCCACATCATTCAGGAGAACCGCGGACGCCTCGGCAAAACGCTCTGGACCGAGGGCGATATGGGCGAGAAAGTCCAGCTGCGCGGCATCTGGGATGGTGAGGCCGAAGCCCGCCTGATTGGTGAAGATATTGAGCAATGGCAGCGCGGCGGTGGCCAGCTGGCCGATTGCGCTGTGCTGGTGCGTGCCTCATGGCAGATGCGGGCGTTCGAGGAACGCTTCATCATGCTGGGGATTCCGTACAAGGTGATTGGCGGCCCGCGCTTCTTCGAGCGTGCTGAAATCCGCGATGCCATGGCTTATTTCCGCCTCATCCGCTCTGAAGATGACGACCTCGCCTTTGAGCGCGTGGTGAACCAGCCAAAGCGCGGCGTCGGTGCAGCCTCCTTGCAAAAGCTGCAAGCCATTGCCCGTGAGGATGGCCGCTCGCTCAACACGATCTGCCGCATGGTTCTGCAGACAGACGAAGTCAAAGGCGCGGCGAAGCGCGGCCTGACGAGCTTCATGAACCATCTGGATATGTGGCGCGACAAGCACCATGCCGGCATCAGCCATACGGAGCTGGCCGAGCAAATCCTCGATGAGAGCGGCTATACAGACATGCTGCGCGCAGACCGCTCGCCGCAAGCGGCAACGCGGCTCGACAACCTGAAAGAGCTCGTCAATGCGATGGGCCAGTTTGACAGCCTCGCTGCCTTTCTGGAGCACGTTCAACTCGTCATGGATGCCTCCACCGAAAGCGGCACAGATGATGAAGTCCAGATCATCACGCTCCATGGCGCGAAGGGCCTTGAATGGCCGCTCGTCTTTCTGCCGGGCTGGGAAGAGGAAGTCTTCCCCTCCAAACGCTCTATCGATGAGAACGGCAATAAAGGCCTCGAGGAAGAGCGCCGTCTTGCCTATGTGGGCATTACCCGCGCGCGGCAGAGCTGCCGGATTTCCTTTGTCGCCAACCGCCAGATTTATGGCCGCTGGCAGTCTGTCATTCCGTCCCGCTTTGTCGACGAGCTGCCGCATGAAAATGTCGAAGCCGTCAGCGAGACCGGCTATGGCCAGAACCAGGGCTATGGCGGGTTTGGCAGCTCAGGCTTTGGGGGCAAAACCTCTGACAGTTTTGAAGATCTGGGCGAGCGTAGCTCTTACTCATCGCCCGGCTGGCAGCGCATGAAAAAGACAGAGCGTAAGCGCTCTGCCCCGCCAACCATTGATGGCAAGGCCGAACTCATCGCCTCCTCAGCGCCCGGCAAATCCAGCTTTAAAATCGGCCAGCGCGTCTTCCACATCAAATTCGGCTATGGCCGCGTGGAAGTCATTGAAGGCGCGAAGATGACGGTGGAGTTCGAAAAAGCCGGCACGAAGAAGGTCATCGCGACGTTCCTTGAGGCGGCTTAGGGGGTAGAGTGGGCCTCGCCCTCCAACTCCTCGCGCAATAAAGGCCTTACATGAAAGCAGGAGGGAGAGATGATCGTTTGGGGTAAACTGAAGACCGCTAGAATTTTGACTTTTTCGATGCTTTTACTCATCTGCTCCGGGTGCTCGACGTCGTCGTTTATAGAGCTCCCCGGCGAAGTTGTTACTGATTTCAATCGTGCTTGCGGCCCTGTTCGTGATGTTCGTGCCCATATGCGGCGATTGCAGATAGCATTGTCCGACAACTGTGGAGCGGTAATTAGCTATTTTACGGTTAGAGAACGCGGATCGGTCGATCAATTTTTAGCGTTCTCAAATTTAGCTTTGTCCGACGATTATCACCCATATTTAGGTCTAAGACAGAGCAGATGCGAGATAGTCGCTCGATATTTTCAGTTGGTTGAACTGGGGGAAATTCCGCGAGAGGAATTGGATGTTTGGTTAAACGGTATCGACGCCATAATTGCTTTTGATGGGCCACGTGAGCGCCCAAACGGTGATATTTTTCCGTTGGAAACAGCATGCAGTATTCAAGCGCCGTAGGGTGCATTAGACGCAACGTCGTAATGCACCACAAACTTGAACATTGGTGGATTACGCTGCGCTAATCCACCCTACATTTCATCTTTTCAATCACAAATGTTCTTGGTATGTTCCAAATCATGCCAAATTATCGTCGTCTCTTCGTGCCGGGTGGCACTTATGCTTTTACTGTTTGTCTTGATGACCGATCATCAAGACTGCTGCTGGACGAACTTGGTCTCCTGCATCAATGCTTTGAAAAAGTCCGTACTAAATATCCCTTCGAGACAATCGCTTGGGTGTTTCTCCCCGACCACTTTCACACAATCTGGCGTATGCCGGAGGATGATCATGATTTCGCGAAACGACTGCGACTGATCAAAACGCATTTCACCAAATCTCTGAGACACACACCGACTGGTCGCCGCCATGGCGAACGTAGCATATGGCAACGCCGATACTGGGAACATCTTATCCGCGACGATGCCGACCTCGGCGCGCACATGGATTACATCCATTGGAATCCGGTGAAACATGGATATGTGGCCGATCCAGCCGACTGGCCACATTCGTCATGGCATCGGTACAAGGACGAATGGGGACGCGCCGCATAACCCGTCTTTCGGTGGATTACGATCTTTCGATCTAATCCACCCTACATTTCTCCAACAAAAACAATCCAACACCGCGCACTCCACCCACACACTTCCCGTCATGTCGGATGTGTCTGCCCCTGAAGAAATTCTGTCCTATGAGCCGCGGGAAATTGCCCGCCGGTTGAAGGGCTATATTGCGGGCGCGCATCACAGCGCGGAGGGTGACTGCGAGGCCCCTCCAGAGGGCATTCAAACCAGGCGCCCTTATATGCAGCGCCGCTTCATGAGCGACGGCCTCACCCATGTAAAACGGCTGGAATATCTGCTGCGCTGTTTCATACTATTTCTGACCGCAGAGCTAATCGCGCTCGGCCGGTTCACGCCAGCCAAGTCACGCGAGCGCCATAACGCGCCACAGGAAAAACGCCTCGCCGAGCGGGAAGATGAAACCCTGCGCGACCAGCTTCGCGACCTGCCACGCCTGCCCGCATTCAACGTTCTGACACCTGTCATCGGGGCACACGGGCGCAAAAGCCGCCGCAGCACGCGCCGTTATACCTTCCTGCCGGATCGTCTGCAGCTTGTAGAGGCCGGGCACCTCTTTGCTCGGCTGAAACGCCTCTCTCATGTGCTGGAACACGCTGACCGGTTTGCGCTCAATCTCGCGCGGCGGGTTGCAGTTGAACTCCCCTCTCCGCCCTCTGGGGGGAGAGGCTTGAGAGGGTCAGAAATCGTACACGATTTCCCTATCAAGGGGGGTGAGGTGGGCCAGTTAAAACGCCTGAAGGCTAAACCGGTCTCCAACCTTTCACCCTCATCCCAAACCCTTCTCCCTGAGGGAGAAGGGCCTCCCCACCCGCTCTGGTTCGCGCCGTTGGCAAACTTCTGCCCGCCCGAAGAATTATGGGCCTCTGCGACCACGCAGGCGGAGCGCAAAGACGTGAACTTCATTCACTATCTGGCGTCTGCAAAGCTGGAAGAGATCGGCTACGGTATCCGGCCCAATCCTTATGCCGGCCTGCCGGACTTATCCTGTCTCGACCCGCCACCTCCCCCGAAAATCAGAAGCCTCTGATTTTATGCTCGGGCGCGTCGCTCGCTGCCTCGCTCGCCCTGCGCCTGCGCGGTCGCTTGTGTGCATCTTTGTTTGACCGCCCGCTCCGGCTCCGCCTTCGCGATGGGTCACGCTCAGGGCTGCCCGCTTTTCTCGAACGTCAGTGTTGGCCGCTCCACGAGCAACGCGAAGGCGCAGGTGCGTTGAGCCGGAGGCAAAACAACAGCACCGAGCAAACCACTCCCCACTTAAACCACGCACCTCCCCGCCCCATATCCACTACTGACGGAAGGGACACATCATGAAATATCATCTGGCAGAGCTGAATGTCGGGCGACTTGTTGCGCCGACGGATGATCCTCGCGTGAAGGATTTCATGGACAATCTCGATCTCATCAACGGGCTGGGCAAACGCATGCCGGGCTTTGTCTGGATGATGGAAGGCTCGGGCGAACCGGGCACCGGCAATACCGATGCAAAGATTGAGGGCGACCCGAAACATGTGACGAACCTGACCGTCTGGAAGGATGTCGAAAGCCTTGACCGCTTTGTCTGGGGCACGGTCCATAAGAAATTTTACGAGCGTCGCGAGGAATGGTTCGAAGTGCTTGGCGAGATGCATTTCGTCATGTGGTGGGTGCCTGAAGGCCATGAACCCACTCTGGAAGAAGCGCTGGAAAAGCTGGAGCTGCGCCGCGCCAATGGCGATAGCGACGAGGCATTCGGCTGGGACTGGCTGAAAGAGGCGAAGATGCACCGCACCCACGCCTGCGCGCCAGCGGCCTAGACGAAATCTGTCAGCATGACGTGCATGCCATAGTCAGAGGCTGCGCTCGGCTGGGCTTGCAGGAATTTCACTGACGGGTTCCGCTCTTTGGCGCGTCGGGCAATCTGCTGTTTAGCCTCATCGCTGATCGACATGCCGAACATGACCTGATTGAGACTATCCAGCGGCAGTCGGAAATTAGTCTTCTCATGCGCGAGCAGGCGGACTTCCTGTTCATAGGCCCAGGCTATGCCTTTGGTGGTGACGGAACGCACAGCGGCATTATCGACGATAGAGCCACCCGTTGGCGCGTAGAAATCGCCATGCACCAGCCATTCAGTCACGGCGTTATTGCCGTATTTCACCGGCTGAACACCAAGGAGGACAGACCCGACGTCCGCGCGCGGAAACGGGCGAATGATATAATCGTCAGGCAGGCTGTAGGTCAGGCAGACGCCTTTATGATCATCTGCGCGGCGGGACCAGTTCACGGTATTGTCCGGCACAGCGCTGAAAAAGCAGACACCCATGGCGCTGCGCTTTTCCTCATACCGGTCGAGGCGGCGTTCCAGAAAGGCAATCTCTTCGAGGCGTTCGCGGTCTGTCACAACAGCGCGGGCGCGGGCGATGGCCGCTTCCATATCAATCCGACACTCGGGCGGATCGTTTATATTGAGCCCGTCCGCATGGCCGCAATAGAGCTCTGATCCTGTCAGTTCGCGCCAGAACGCATCATCAATCGGAAGATATCGAAATAGCTTCATCGGTAGTCACCCTGTCCCCGCCGGTTATGGTCCGACTTGTTTCAGACCATCAGGCCCGACGAGCCTTAAGATTTCATCAAGCTCTGGTAACGTTTGTTAAAACTTTTGAAGATAGTCTTAATCCCATAGACCGACGTATCGGCAGTGACAGAAGTCACCCAGCCCGAGCGGAAGGCAGATATGGGTATGGCGAATGCCGCTCTGATGCCCTCCAGCAGATGCGCCTTGTAAACACGAGGAGCAACAACATGGTTGATAGTATATCGCGAGCCTCAGCTTACGCTGCATTGCAGCCGTTTGGTGGTTCCGCCCCCGTCCAGCCTGAACAGGCTGCACAACGCCCGAGCCAGCTCGATCTTCCTCCACCCCCAGGACCATTAGAGCAACTTCGGGAATCTATTCGCAGTTCCGAGATTGATACAGAAGCACTCTCTACCCGCCTGACCGATGCATTCGGCCAGGGTGCCGACGGAGTAGTCTCGGAGTCAGGCGTCGTGGATCTCGACGCGCTGACTAACCTCATCGCAGAAGAACGGACCGCCACCACCCGCACAGACCTTGCGGCCCGTTTTGGCGATGAGGCTGCGAATTTCGTGTCGGATCGGGGCGATGTCGATTTAGACGGCCTTCGTAACTTTGCCCAGGAACGAGGGTTCGACGTCCGCGATGAAGATCTGGAACCCCAGACAGGCTTCAGCGGCGCTCAGATTTCCGGCTACTCTCCGCGTGGTCAGGCGACAGTCACTGCCCCTCAGAACTTCCTTAGTGTCGTCGCCTGACCCGCCTTTTTTAAGGCAAGGTCCCCATCAATGTGAGTGCGTGATCGCGTAAGGCGTTCATCGCACTCATCTCACTGAGATCGCCGTGCAGATACAGGGCATAGGCAAAGAATTTGGTGTTATGTAGCGCTGCGAGGCCCGCCTCGGACGCATGGGGATCCTGCCAGCGCGGATCGCTCTCATCCGGTGCGATCATCGCGAAGAACTCGTTCCATGTCTCTTCGCTCACCTTGCCGGACCGCGCGAGAAACACGACAGGTCGCGCAAGTCTTTCCGGCTCGCCTGCAGTATAGGCCGGTGCATCCGGCGGCGCTATCTTGCTTGCAATGGCGGCAAGGATCATCAGCGCATCATCTTCGGTGATCGCCTCGTTCAGCGACAGCTGCTTTAAAAGGTCTGCGCCATGGGCGACGCCGTGCCGCCAGCCCTCGTCGTCATCAAAGGCGCGGTAGTCACTCAAGCCGGAAAGATATTCAGCGCCTATTGTAACGAGGTCTGACCGCATATCGGCGCTCATCCAGCCATGTACGCGGTCGGTCCGTGCAATCTCGGCCAGCGCCAGCGCGACGAACGGGCCCTGAAAGCCGTTCGGGTCACTGCCTGCTTCATCCAGACGCTCGACCAGCATGTTCATCAGCTCGAAGAGTTCCGGCGCATCGGGTGTGTGGTTGCGCAGAATTTCAACAATGGTGGTGTAGGCGATTTCGTCTCTGATGACCGGATCAGGATCGGCCAGACAGTTCACCATCAGGAAGACTTCGGTAGAGTCTGTATAATCGATCGAATAGCCCGGCGCGTAATGGCAGGGTGGATATCCGTCTGCGAAGGCGCTCTGCGCGACCAGCGCGCTCGTCGCGCTTACACAAGCTGCCATCAGTATATGCTTCATATTGCACCCTCCCCTGTCATTCAGTCACCTTAGCCGAATTTTCCGTACTTGCACGCAGCAACATTTATCGAACGTTCACCCCCTCAGGGTTAATCTGGCGTTTCCCATAGCCACACCACGCCACGCGAAGAAATCCTGAGGGTCAGACATGTTGCGTTCGATAGCCGTACTTTCCGCCAGCGCTCTGTTTCTCGCCGCCTGTGCGAGCAATCCGGCACCTGTCAGAAACGGACGCACGCAGGCCACAGTCCCGCCTGCAAGTGGACCGGTCATCCAAGCAAACGTGGAACGCCTCTATCCGAACGAGCGGCTCTTTCTGTGCTCTGGTTCGCGAGTTTCAAATGCGCCCGACACAGACTCCAATCGTGAAGTGATTGAATATTCCCGCCTGGTTGTTGTGAACGGCGTTCCGCTTGTGACAGCCCCGGCCAACAATGCATGCGTCAGCTCCGGCTTTGGCATTCGTACCCTGAATGGAAGAACGCGCCCTCATAACGGGCTGGATATTACATCCCGTCCGGCCAGCCGCGTATTTTCCGGCGGTGCGGGCACAATCCTTGAGGCGGGCTATAACTCCGGTTTCGGTCTGTCCATCCTCATTGATCATGGCAGCGGCGTCTACACGCGCTATGCCCACCTCGAATATGTCGAAGACAATATCGAAGTCGGCGAGACCGTTCACTATGGCGAGCCGCTTGGCCGCATGGGGGCATCAGGACACGTAACAGGCATTCACCTACACTATGAGGTTCTGACCGGTACCTATCAGGCGGGCGTTTGGGGTCGCGGGCTTACACCGCGTAATCCGTTCGATTTCCCGCCATGGATCGACCCGCGCCTTGCGCTGACCGACACCCAAGCAGCTCCGCTCAGCCGATAGGCAATTTTCGGACCGCATCGCGAGACGAAAAAAAGGTATTCCACCAACGCCCGTTCCGTAGTTTATGGGCGTCATGTACATGGTATCTGCAACTGCACCCCGTAAAGTGATTGAAGCCGTAGCCGACGCGCTGACATGGCTCGATCCGTCTCCTGCCGACGCTGTCGACACGAAGGAAGAAAGCCGTACGCTCTGGCGTATCGATGCGTATGCCTCCGACTTCGACACGGCTTATGGCTGCGCAGGCATTATGGAGCTTATCGCGCCGGATCTGAGCCCTGTGGTTCAGGAATTGGAAGACATGGACTGGGTTGCCATGTCTCTTGAAGGGCTTCCTGCTGTTCATGCTGGCCCGTTCGTTGTCGCCGGCGCGCACCAGCTCGCTAAAGGGCATCCGGGTCGTATTCCGCTCTGGATCGAGGCGGGTCTTGCATTTGGTACAGGCCACCATGGCACGACTGCAGGCTGCCTGCTCGCGCTGGAAAACCATGCCCGCCGTCGCAAGATCGGCAAAGTGCTTGATGTCGGCACAGGCTCTGGCGTTCTGGCCATCGCAGCGGTTAAGCGCGGCGGCACGTCTACGATTGCCAGTGATATCGACCCGGTTAGCGTTCGCGTCTCTCAGGTGAATGTCGAAAACAACAAGGTCGCCAATCAGGTCAAACTCGTAGAGGCCAAAGGTACAAAGGCGAAACTTATCCAGACGTCGGCGCCTTACGATACAATCTTCGCGAATATTCTCGCAAAGCCGCTGATCAGCATGTCCGGTGATCTGACACGCGTTCTGAAGCCGGGCGGCGTTGTCATCCTCTCCGGCCTCCTGACCTTCCAGGAACCAAGCGTGCGCGGCGCATTTGCCGGTCGCGGCCTGAAACTGGTTGACCGCATCCGCCGCGATGGCTGGTCTACTCTGGTGTACCAGAAACCGCTGACGGTAAAACCGGCGAAGAAAACCACGCGCAAAGACGATCTCGCCGATCTCGTCAAAGCGCTTGAGGCTGGAAATGTCGACGCGCTAAAAACTTTTGAAGGGTTTGAGGACGCATAAGCGGCGTCTTCACGCCATTCTGGTGAGGTTTCCCAAACACTGGGCATTTACAGGCGTTTTATCCCTGCTATCTCCTAGTGTATGAGACAAACATTCGACGTCCGCGGCGGCCCGGAAATTGGCCGCACTCACCTGCCCCTGCTTCGCGAAACGATGAAAGCACGAGGCGTTGACGGCTTTTACCTGCCGCACGAAGACGAATATCAGAACGAGTATCAGCCGGAGGCTAACCAGCGCCTGACATGGGCGACCGGCTTCACCGGTTCAGCTGGCGCCGCGTTCATCCTGTCTGACCAAGCCATCGTCTATGTCGATGGTCGCTACTCCATTCAGGTGCTCGAACAGGTCGATCAGCAATTGTTCGACATTCAGAAGTTCGATCCGCCCGGGCCGTTCGATCTGATTGCAGACATGGACCTTGAGGGCAAAGTCATCGGCTATGACCCGCGCGTGATGACGCCCCACACGGCCAAGGCGCTTCGTCTTGCCCTGCAGAAGGCGGGCGCGGTCGCAAAGGCGCTGCCAAAGAACCCGATCGACCAGTCATGGAAAGGCCGTCCACGCCAGCCTATGACACAGCTCGTGCCGCAGGACCTCAAATACGCCGGCACTAGCTCGCCGGAAAAGCGTGAAGCGATTGCTGCGAAACTTCGCAAAGAAGGCGCAGATGCGGCCGTGATCACCGCGCCGCCAAGCATTGCGTGGCTGTTCAACATTCGCGGTAGCGATGTGCGCTGTTCCCCACTGCCGCTGGGCCGCGCCATTTTGCATGCCGACGGGAGCGCCGAGCTATTTGTAGCGCCGAAAAAAGTCACGGACGAAATCCGTGAACATCTTGGTAATCAGGTGTCTATCCGCGACATCAACGAGCTCAATAAAGGGCTGGCTGATCTGAAAGAGAAAACAGTCTGGGCAGACCCTGCGACAGCATCTGAATGGGTGTTCTCAACCCTGAAGCGGAGCAAGGCGACCATTATGGAAGCAGCCGACCCGATCGCGCTGCCGAAGTCCACAAAGAACTCTGCTGAGATCGCTGGAGCAGCACGCGCGCACGAAATCGACGCCGTTCCGATTGCGCGTTTCCTTCACTGGCTGGAGACTGGCATTGAGCCGGGCAAGACCACTGAGATCGACGCTGTGCGCAAGCTGGAAGGCTTCCGCAATGACACGGGCGTTCTGAAGGATATTTCCTTCGAGACGATTTCAGCCTTCGGGTCTAACGGGGCGATGGCTCACTACCGTGTCAGCAAAGCATCCAACGCGACCTTCACCGAGGGTAATCTCTTCCTCGTAGACTCCGGCGGCCAGTATTTCGAAGGCACAACGGACATCACCCGTACAGTCGCCATTGGCGAGCCGACGGCGGAGATGATCAAGCACTACACGCTGGTGCTGAAAGGCCATGTAGCCATGTCCATGATCCGCTTCCCTGAAGGCACGACCGGCACGCATCTCGACGCGATTGCCCGTCAGCCGCTCTGGATGGCTGGTCTGGACTATGATCACGGCACAGGCCATGGCGTTGGCGCATATCTCGGCGTGCATGAAGGCCCGCAGCGTATTGCTAAAGGCTGGAACGCAACGCCGCTCGCGCCGGGCATGATCGTGTCCAACGAGCCGGGGTACTACATTGAAGGCCAGTACGGCATCCGTATCGAGAACCTTCAATACGTGACCGACTTCGAAGAGCTGCCGAACAGCTTCCGTCCGGTTATGGGCTTCGAACCGATCACATTGGCGCCATATGCGCGCAACCTGATCGACACGTCGCTTCTTACGCCGGAAGAGCTAAGCTGGGTGAACGACTATCTGAAGAAAGTCGCTGACACGGTCATCCCGATGCTCTCCGATTATCCGGACGTCGCTGACTGGATGAAAACCGCCTGCGCGCCTTTCTAATAGGCGCGATCAGGAAATCATCTCGATCCAGTCGGCTTCAGAAATCACACGTACACCGAGGCTTTCAGCCTTGGTGCGCTTGGAGCCGGCTTTTTCACCTGCGATCAGAATATCGGTCTTTGCGGACACCGAACCTGAGACTTTTGCGCCCAGGGCCAGTGCGCGTGCCTTGGCTTCATCGCGGGTCATTTCTGTCAGCGTGCCTGTGAAGACGAGTGTCAGTCCTGCCACCGGCGAATCCGCGCTCGCTTCCACGACTTCAACATCCTCAACGGCGACGAGCCCACCCCCGCCATCTGGCGCACCGACAAGATCACGCAAGACATCGCGGTTATGAGGCTCTTCATAGAAGGCGATCAGCGAATTAGCCGCCGCCATGCCGAGGCCATCGACACCCTCAATTGAACGGAAGGCGGCATGAACAGGCTTCAAGCGTTCCATTTCGCCTTCAAAGGCAGCGCGGTCTGCGAAGAGCGTGCTCAGCGTCTCAGAGATATCACCGCGCCAGGTCAGTCCGGCACCGTGCAGCGCTTCAATAAGCGGGTTCGGCCACGCCTCGCCTTCATCCTCGCCAAGTTCGATGTCGAACAGCGCGAGCGCTACTCGGTCCGTCAGCCGGTTCCCAAGACGAATTGCTTCATAGGCCTGAAGCCCTTCAGAGACCTCACCTGCTGCCCACATGAGTGCGTGGAAATCATTCCATTTGGCAAAACTGGTGGCGATACTTCTTGCGACCACATCGCCAACGTGGCGAATGCCAAGGCCTGTCAGTAGGCGCGCAAACGGTACAGACCTGCGCGCATCGATAGCCGCGAACAGATTACGTGCTGACGTTTCGCCAAAGCCTTCCCATGTCCCAAGCGGATCAAAACCTTCGCGGGCGATTGCGTCTGGTAGACGGAAAATGTCGGCTGGCGTTTTGACGATGTTACGCGACCAGAACAGCTCGATCTGCTTCTCGCCGAAGCCATCAATATCGAGTGCCTTGCGCGAAACGAAATACTTCAGACGTTCAAGTGCCTGTGCAGGACAGATCAGTCCGCCCGTACAGCGCACGCGAGCGTCTTCCTCGCCGGTCTTGGTATCCACGTCTCGTACAGCGAGCGATCCACAACGTGGACAGGTATCGGGAAACTCGAAGACATCGCCGCGGTCCGCGCGATCTGGGTTCACTACATGCAGCACTTGCGGGATCACATCCCCTGCCCGCTGGATAAGCACCTTGTCGCCAATCCGGATGTCATGAGTAACTTTTTCGGTTCCCTTATCCGTCCGGCGGTAACCGGCGATATAATCCTGATTATGCAGCGTCGCATTGGACACAACGACGCCGCCAACCGTAACCGGCGTCAGGCGGGCAACCGGCGTCAGGGATCCTGTTCGACCGACTTGAATGTCGATGGCTTCGACTGTCGTTTCGGCCTTTTCGGCGGGGAATTTATGCGCAATCGCCCAGCGCGGCGCACGCGACTGCATGCCAAGGCGCAACTGATATTCAAGGAGGTCTGCCTTATAGACGACACCATCAATATCGTAGCCAAGCTCGGAGCGTTTCGACTGGATCAGATTGTAATGCTCAATTAGGTCTTTGACCGTCTCACATCGCTTTACGAGCGGATTTATCGGAAGGCCCCATTTTCCGAACTTCTGAAGCGCCTCAAACTGGCTTGTCGCAAACGGTTCGGAGACGCCCCCCCAGCCATAGGCGAAGAAGTCGAGAGGTCTTGACCGCGTCACTTCAGGATCAATCTGGCGAAGAGACCCGGAGGCTGTATTACGCGGGTTCACGTAGGTCTTCGTGCCGTTCTTCTCGGCCTGAGCATTGAGTGCCTGAAAGGACTCCCAGCTCATATAGACTTCCCCGCGGATTTCGATTTCTGCAGGAAAGTCGTCACCCGTGAGCTTGTCCGGAATGTCTTTTAGCGTGCGAATATTGGCTGTGATGTCTTCACCGACCCGGCCATTTCCGCGCGTCGCAGCACGAACCAGTTCACCGTTTCGATAAAGGAGGTTTGCAGAAACACCATCAATCTTAGGCTCGGCCATAACAGCGAGTGCATCACTGCCATCCAGCTTCAGAAACCGGCGCATTCGCGCCACAAAGCTTTCAACATCATCGTCAGAGAAGGCATTATCGAGCGACAGCATCGGTACGAGATGCTCGACCTTGGCAAAATCATTCGATGGAGCTGCGCCTACGTTTTCCGTCGGGCTGTCTTCGCGGACCAATGCCGGAAAGTTGCGTTCCAGCATGCTGTTGCGCCGCCGCAGGGAGTCATACTCTGCATCTGTGAAGAGCGGCTCGCTTTCATCGTAATAGGCTTTGTCTGCCCGGGAAATAACGTCGGCCAGATAGGCCAGTTCGGTAGCGGCCTGCGCCTCATCCAGAGATGAGGCTTTCTGGTCGAGCGTTGCAGGCCGTTCAGGCAGAGAAGATGAATCAGTCATGCCAAGAGAATTGGCTTAAACTGTCTCTGCCATCAAGCGATCTGCGGCTGCACGCGCCTCATTTGTTATCTCGCTGCCAGAGAGCATACGCGCAACTTCTTCAAGACGCGCTTCGCCCTTCAGTTCGTTGAGCTGCGAAACAGTACGTTCGCCATCATCAACCCGTTTAGTGACGTGCCAGTGCTGGTGTCCGGATGCCGCAACCTGCGGGCTGTGCGTGATGGCCATAACCTGACGCATATCGGCCAGACGTCCGAGGCGTTCACCAACTGCTGCCGCAACCGCGCCGCCAACGCCCTGATCGACTTCGTCGAACACAAGCAGAGTCGCAGAGTGGACATGAGCCAGACACACACGAAGCGCGAGCGTGAAGCGGGCAAGTTCGCCGCCGGACGCAATCTGGTTCAATGGACCGAATGGTGCGCCAGGGTTCGTTTGAACCTCAAAGAGAACGCGGTCCTGACCGTTCGGTCCTGCTTTCTCGATTTCCAGATGGTCGATACGGACACGGAATTTCGCATGCTCAAGCTTCAGAGGCGCAAGCTCTTTGAGCACAAGCGAGCTGAGCTGTTCACCGCTGGATTTCCGGAGCGCTGACAGTTTGTCAGCCCGTTCGCAGTAAACCTTTTCAGCCTCAGCCATGGCTTTACGCGCTGATGCAATGACATCGTCAAAGGCTTCCAGTTCGGAGAGTTTAGAGCGAGCCTCGAGATGCAGGGCCGCGAGGCCATCCGGATCGACATCGAACTTACGCGCAGCTGCCCGCAGACTGAAGAGGCGCTGCTCGACCTGCTCAAGCGTATCGGGATCATGATCAAAGGCCGTCATGGAGCTTTCGACCGCAATGCTCGCCTCGTTGATTTCAATAAGCGCCCGCTCGACGGCGTCCTGTGCCGTTTTCAACGCTACAAGCTGCGGATTATCTTCTGGCGCTTCTGCAAGCTCTGGCAGACGCATGGCGCGATCAAGATGGCGCGCGGCCAAACCGAATGCGGACGCGCCATCAGACTTGCGAAGCGCTTCGTCAGCGTCCGTCATACACTCGATCAGCTTCTGGCTGTTGAGAAGCATGGCGCGCTCCAGCGCGAGGCGGGAGGCCTCCTCCTCGCCCGGGCTCAGACGATCAAGTTCTTCCAGCATATGTTCGAGCTGTGCGATTTCAGCGTCCTGAGAGTTCTGGCGGGCTTCGACCTCTTCGACGCGGTCACGCGCTTCGGCCCAGAGGCGGTAGCTTTCCGCGACGCTTTTCAACAGAGGGCCGGCCTGAGCAAACTCGTCGAGCACATCGCCATGAAGTTTCGGGTTCAGAAGCGCAGAACCGTCATGCTGACCATGGATCTCGACGAGATCCTTGCCGAGCTGCGTCGCAAGATCCGCACTTACAATCTGGTCGTTTGCATAAATCCGCGAAGGACCGCTTTGAGATAGCAAGCGACGGAACGTGACCAGAGTCTCATCATCAGAAAGGAGGCCGCGTTCCAGAAGCTCCAGCCGTGCCGGATGGTCCGCCTCAAGTTCGAAGCTTGCCGATACGCTGGTGCGCTCAGCGCCATGCCGGATGAAGCGTTTGTCAGCCTTCCCGCCCAACACAAAGCGGAGCGCATCGAGCATGATAGATTTACCGGCACCGGTTTCACCGGTGACAGACGTAAAGCCCCGGCACACATCAAGGTCCAGGGCATCAATTAAAACGAAATCACGGACAGAGAATGCAATTAACATGCACCCTGCATATCACGAGAACAAAATACGAACAAATGATTCTTTTAGAAGAGACCGAAGAAACCGCGACGGTTTGATTCTGGCTCTGCACCTGGCGTATTGCCTGTGTCTTCCATCAGCGCATAAGCGTCTGCATACCATTCGGTCGCTGGATAGTTATATCCAAGTACGGACGCAGCAGCCATTGCTTCTGATTCGAGGCCGATAGACAGATAAGCCTCTGTCAGACGGTACAGCGCCTCAGGTGTGTGGCTTGTCGTCTGGTACTCGTCCACAACTTCGCGGAAACGGTTGATCGCTGCGAGGTGCTGGTTGCGGCGCAGATACCAGCGGCCGATTTCCATTTCCTTGCCTGCGAGTTGGTCCTGGATCATGTCCATTTTCAGACGCGCATCAGCAGCGTATTCGGTTTCAGGATAGCGACGGACAACATCGTCAAACGCTGCATAAGCGTTCTCAGTGATTCCCTGATCGCGGCCGACATCAACGATCTGTTCAAAATAGCAGATGCCAATCAGATAATAAGCGTAAACAGTCTCGTCATTGCCCGGATGCAGCGAGATATAACGGCGCGCTGCATTGATCGCTTCTTCATAGTTGCGCGCCTGATAATTGGCGAAAGCGGACATTATGTTGGAGCGGCTCGCCCATTCTGAATACGGGTGCTGACGCTCAACTTCATCGTAAAGGAGCACAGCCTGGTCATAGCGACGCCCCGTCAGAGCATCGGAAGCGTTGTTGTAGAGCTGCTCCACCGGACGCGCGACGTAAACAAGGTTTTCATTCCGCGAGCTGTCGAACACACTACAGCCAGCTGTTGCGAGCGCTGCGGCTGAAATTAGCAGAATTGATTTCGCCCGAGACTTCATGAACTACACCTTACATCGTCACTGTTCCATGGTGATAGCCTGTTGTTCCTGCCACGCCAAGACGTTTCCCCATGAAAGGTCTTTAATAGAGGGCTTCTTGCCCCATTGGTCGCATCAGCAAACTTCTAGAAAACAAAAAGGCCAACCCTGATCGGCTGGCCTTATAATGATGTTTGAATTGCAGGACCGCTTAGAGCGCGTGCGCGAGTGCGGTCTCGGCGTGATCGGTGCTTTCGCTTTCCAGCGTATCAAATTCCCACGCATCCGGACGGTTCAGAACCTCACGAACAAGCAGGTTATTGATGGAGTGACCCGGCTGCTCACTCACATACCGGCCAATCAGACGGTGACCGACAAGCGCCAGATCGCCGACAGCATCGAGGATTTTGTGGCGAATGAATTCGTCTTCAACGCGCAGGCCTTCCGGATTGAGGATTTTATCGTCCTCAACAGCAATCGCGTTTTCCATAGATGCGCCCTGACCGAGGCCCATTGAGTGCAGCTTTTTGATATCGCGGTAAAAGCCGAATGTGCGCGCAAAAGCCAGCTCGCGAGCAAAGCTACGCGGCGTCAGCAGAATAGACTTACGCTGACGGCCAATCGCTTCTGAGTCGAAATCGATCGTCGCGTCCAAGTGAAAGCCATTGTCATCAGACGGCAAAAGCATGGCTGATTTAGGCCCGTCCTGAACCTCAATCGGCTTCAGAATACGGATGTAACGGGCACGACGCGCCTGCTGGCGAATGCCGGTGCGGAGAATCAGATCGGTATAGAGAGACGAGGAGCCATCCATAATCGGCACTTCCGGACCATCGACTTCGATAATCATGTTATCAATGCCAAGGCCATAAACGGCTGCAAGCAGGTGCTCTACAGTAGACAGTGTTGTGCCATATTCGTTGCGGAGTTTTGTACCGAGCGCCACATCATGCACGAGGTCGCCTAGCGCATCGATCCAGCCTTGCGCTTCCGGCACATCAACGCGGTGGAAGCGGATGCCAGTACCAACCGGTGCCGGTTTCAGAGTGAGACGCGCACGTTCGCCCGAATGCACACCGATGCCGGCGCAAATCGCGGAACTCGCTAATGTCTGCTGAAATTCGATACTGGTCACGCAACATACTCCTGTTGAGAGTAATTTGCGGTTTGAGCGCCGTGGCTCAACACACGCTTTGTTTCGATTCGTAACGCTTTTAACGCCCCGAAGGCCCGGGAGCCCGAATTTACGAAACAAGCATCTGAATTTATTACGATTTCTGTATCATGGTAAATATTCTCGAATGTAACAGTCCGTGATCAGTCCGCTGCAATAAGCTGAAAATGTAGCATCCGTGCCACACAGAAGGGCACTGTATTGAAACAAAAAAACGCCCCGCATCTCGCGGGGCGCTTTCTTTCCGGGTTGAGCGTTAGCTCTTAATTGTTCGCCGAGCGTCGCAGGAATGCCGGGATTTCCAGATCGGAATCATCTGCTGGCATGCCGCGCCCCATTGAGTCGTTTGATGTGTCATTCACATCTTCAAACGGCGCATCTGTTTCGCCTGAAGGACGGCGCCAACCGAAGAGGTTGTGAAGGCCGCTTGTGCGTTGTTCGATAGACCGGTCTGTCTCTGAAGAGCGACGGCCGTCATTCTTGTGGCTTTTGCCGAAAATGTCTTCCGCGCGCACACGGTCCTGACCATAGGAGGAAGCGCCCACTTCATAATCGTATGGCGCAGTGTCATCGATACGTCCGACGACTTTACCACGGCGAACCGGCTTTTCTTCAGCTGGTTCAGGTGCAGTTTCAGCGACAACTTTTTCTTCGACAGGTGCTTCAACAGCTTTAGCTGGCTCAGACACGACGATGGATGGCTTAGGCGCTTCAACTTCTGCCGTTTCAGCAACAACTTCCGGAGCCGGAGCTGGCTTTTCAGCAGGTGCCGGGCGCTGGTTGAGAGATGATGCAAAGCCAGAAATGCTTTCCGCAGGCTTCGCTGCAGGTGCTTCATCGTCGATACCTGTTGCAACAACAGATACGCGCATTTTGCCTTCGATATTCTCGTCGAATGTGGACCCAAGAATGATGTTCGCTTCAGGGTCGACGAGATTACGGATCTCATTAGCCGCTTCGTCAACTTCGTACAGCGTCATGTCGTAGCCGCCAGTGATGTTGATCAGAACGCCTTTCGCGCCTTTCAGCGAAATGTCGTCGAGAAGCGGATTCGCGACAGCGGCTTGAGCGGCCTCGAGCGCACGGCTCTCGCCAGCGCTTTCGCCTGTGCCCATCATCGCTGCGCCCATTTCCGCCATAACGGTACGAACGTCAGCAAAGTCGAGATTGATAAGGCCTGGCATAACCATGAGGTCTGTAATACCACGAACACCAGAATACAGAACGCGGTCTGCCATTTGGAAGGCGTCAGCAAATGTTGTCTGCTCGTTCGCAACGCGGAACAGATTCTGGTTCGGAATAATGATCAGAGTGTCGACGTGTTGCTTGATGTCTTCCAGACCTTGCTCGGCAAGGTTCATGCGGCGTTTGCCTTCAAATCCGAACGGCTTGGTCACAACGCCAACTGTCAGGATACCGCGCTCGCGAGCCATGCGTGCGATAACTGGCGCAGAGCCAGTACCGGTACCGCCGCCCATGCCAGCCGCGATGAACACCATGTGCGCACCGTCGAGGTGAAGGTTAATTTCTTCGATGGATTCTTCGGCTGCAGCTGTGCCGACTTCCGGACGAGCGCCAGCACCGAGACCTGAGGTCGTTTCGAGCCCCAGCTGGATTTTGTGTTCGCAGGATGAACGCGCCAGCGCCTGTGCGTCCGTGTTCGCAACAACGAACTCAACGCCCTGAAGCTGCGCTTTAATCATATTATCGACCGCATTTCCGCCAGCACCGCCGACGCCAAACACTACGATCCGAGGCTGTAAATCTAAACTCATATGACTTGCCCTATCGAACACAAAAATCCCGGAAATTGGGTTAATGGTCGTTTAGCAGGCTTAATTCAGCGTTAACGAAGCGAGAAAAAGTTAAAAGTTTTCCTTTAACCATTCGACAGCTTTTCCAAAGATGCCTGTTTCGCCTGACTTTTCGCTGTTAATCTTAGGTGTCTTTTTTGCCGCCTTCGGATCACCGCCGCGGGTATGATCAAAAGTCAGAAGACCGGCAGCCGTCGCAAAAGTTGGTCGCGCGCAGTCGTCGCCAAGCTGTGCAGCCTTAACAGGGCGTGCGAGGCGAGCCTGCATTGCAAGAATCTTAGACGCCAGATCACGAACACCCGGCAGCTCGCTTGCGCCACCCGTCAGAACAACCCGGCGCGGGAGACGTCCGCCAAGACCAGACTTGGAGAGCGTTTGGGAAATCAGCTCAAATGTTTCTTCCATACGCGGCTCGATCACCTGAACCAGATCACCGCGGGACATTTCAGCCGCTTCAAGGCGACCTTCATCACCGATACGCGGCGCATCAATGATTTCCTTGCGCGCTGTTTCCGTCGCCATAACAGCGCCGTTCAGTGTTTTGATACGCTCGGCTGCCGGCAAGGTTGTCCCAATACCCTGGGCGATGTCGGAAGTAACATGATTGCCACCGACCTGCAGCGTTTCCATGAAAGCCAGGCTACCATCGAGATAAACGGTAACACCCGTAGATCCGCCGCCCATATCAAGGCAGACAACGCCATTATCCATCTCGTCATCAACGAGCACAGCTTCAGCGCTCATAACCGCGCCAGAGGACGCGCTCTCGACTTCAAGATGCGCGCGAGACACGCAGAGTACGATGTTCTTGTAAGTCGCATCCGGCATGGTGACGAGGTTCATCACAACGCCGAGGTCTTCTGCGAACATGCCGCGCGGGTCACGCACACCATCATTGCCGTCTACGATGTAAGAGAACGGGATGGCGTGGAGGATTTTCTGCTTTTCGTTCTGACCGCTTTCAAGAGCGCGGTTCAGAAGCTTCATCACATCCTTCTGGGTGATCTCGCGACCATCCATTTCGATGTTTGCTTTCACGCGCTGGGTCTTCATGCTCGGGCCGGAAATAGCCAGACGTACAGAACTCACTTGCTGCCCAGCCATGCGCTCGGCATCGGCGACGGCCAGACGGATGGACCGCTCAAGACCCTCAACGTCGATAACCGTGCCGTTTTTCAGGCCTCGGCTGGACTGCTGGCCATAGCCCAGCAGCTCGAAACCGCCCTGAGACGGATCGGTTGTACGGACGATAAGGCAGGCAATCTTGGTCGCACCAAGATCAAGCGTCGCAACCACCTGACCGGCTTTGCGGACCTTCGGAACGTTTCCCGCTATCAGTCTCTGATCGAGGCTCGACATTAACCTGCCCTTTCCACGCCAGCGAGCCCTGCTTCGAGCTGACGTCGTCTTACGTAAACCCGCGCAGGATCGCGCAGATCAATCATTTCTACCTGACGGTCCAGAACGCCCGTCTCACGCTGCAGCGCCGCCAGCACAGCCAGCGCCTCGCCTCGCGCATCACCGGATGGCAGTTTCACGCGTGTGCCGGACACCATCACAAGATCCCAGCGACGCTCGCCCCGGCGCTCTGCATAATCGAGGCGCGTGTCTATCGTTGGAAAATCCTGAAGTTCACTGTGCAGAACCGGATAAGCCTCTAGTGCACCTGCGCCCTGAATTGTGTGATAAAGCGCCGTCTGGCTAACCTCGTCAGCGATTTCGCCTGTCATGTGAACCGGAACGACATTGCCTGTCTGATCATCACGATAAAGAACCGAAGCTTCCAACGGGGTTGCAACGACTGTAATCTGGTCTGGCCAGAACCGGTGCACTTGGATGCCACCGAACCCCGGCAAATCGTCCAGACGCTCTTTCAGCTGATGCGGATCAGCGCGAAACATATTGTCACCCTGAACGACGCCCAAGGCATCCAGAATACGGCGCTCCTGATCAGGGTTCACATCATCAACGACATGGATTGTCTGAACCGAAAAGCCGAACGTCTTCGCGACACCGTCAGCGATCTCGTTGGCTTTGTCCTCAACAACAGAAATGGAATTGCCCATCCACGCCGCTGCACCGATGAGAATGGCGACGAGAAAAAAGATGCCCATAAAGACAGAGCCGACATCAGCCGACTGCTTGGCGACCGCATCGCGCGCAGGTGTATTCGAGGCGCGACCGCCGCTTGTGCGACTTCCGCTGCTCTTTCCTCGTCCACTACCACCGCCCTGACGGCCACCTTGCTTCTTATCGCCACCCTTCACCTGGGGCATGATGCATCCTCAATCATCCACTCGACCAATTCCGGGAAGGAAATTCCCAGATGAGCCGCCTGTTCGGGGACGAGAGAGGTTGGCGTCATGCCTGGCTGTGTATTGGTTTCCAAAATCACGAGCCGGTCTCTCTCGTCGTCATAACGAAAGTCGGATCGCGTCACACCGCGACAGCCCAGCGCCTGGTGTGCTTTGAGACTGGCTTCAAGCGCACGTCTCGTCACATCCTCGGGCAGGTCAGCCGGCACCACATGGCGCGATCCCCCACTCGCATATTTTGCGTCAAAATCGTAAAACTCTCTTAACGTTACGATCTCGGTAACACATAAAGCGCGATCACCCATGACTCCGACCGAAAGTTCGCGGCCCGGAATGAACTCCTCAGCCATGAGATTATCGCCGTAAGTCCAGCTTTCAGACATCAGAATATCGGCTGGTGCATTGGTCCCTTTTTTCACCATCACAACGCCAAAACTGGACCCTTCCGCAATTGGCTTGATCACATATGGCGGCTCAAGCGGGTGCTCAGCAGACGCTTCCGCACGCGTGACTTTCACGTCTTTCGCGATTTCGATGTCGTTCTGCGCATACACAGCTTTCGACTTGCGCTTGTCCATTGCAACAGCGGACGCCGCCACACCACAATGCGTGTAAGGAATGCCCAGAACCTCAAACAGACCCTGAACACAACCATCCTCGCCGCCAGGGCCATGCAGGCCGTTCAGGACCACATCCGGTGCAGCATCTTTCAGTTGCTGCGCCAACTCGCGCGTCGCGTCAATTTCGATGACGTCGTATCTGCCGGTCTCCCGCGCAGCCTTCGCCATAGCCGTGCCCGACGAAATAGAAACGTCCCGCTCTGAGGACCAACCGCCATACACTACTGCGACGCGTTTCATCTGCGCTCTCCTGACTGACACTACTGAAGGGTATTCTCCCGCCAATTCAGGCAAGCCTGAGGCGAATTCGCGGAATTTGGGAAGAGGTTTACACCTATTTGACCGACAATTCCCGCTTTTCAGGACTTAGCCCCAGATGCGATGCTTCCGGTGGGTCGGCCGGTGAAACTCGCGGCGGCGCTCAAACGGTCTGGCGCCGGTGAAGTCATTAAGTTCCGGACGCAAACGCTCGATCAGGTCTTCGCAGACCTCCGCGCGACCAATTAGTATCGGGAAGAAAGAAACACGACACGATCGCAGAAATGAAGAGACTTCCAGTTCTCCACTCTCGGTGAAAGCCTGCGCACCGGTCGCCGAAGTTCGCAATGGCATATTGAGGAACCGCTCACCAATGCGCTGGCGCAATGTTGAAAGCTGGGTACGCCTTGCATGCATGATATATTGCGCAGGAATGTCAGCAGTACTGTCGATAAAGATGACATCATCATGCCGGTCCTGCACGATCAGAATGCCGGGGCCTGACACCCAGGACGCTCCGCCCCACCTAACCGGGTCCACATGAAGCGCCTGACTGCCGCCTTCCTCAATAAGCTCACGATGCGTCAGCATCATGCGCTGCCAGATATCCGATGCGCGGTTCTGATAGTGACCGGTCTGGTCTCCCTCTATACGGCGCCAGAATGACGACAAATTCATCGTCAGGCACTCAGCCAGTTCACGACGCCCGAACGGCGCTTCGGCAATATGCAGAGAAAAGTCGCAGAGCTCTGGCACATCGAATTCGGCATTTCGCACAAGCTCATTATACCAGCTCGAGCACCGCGGATTCGTGTTAGACTGTGTGAGCTTCCGGAGATTGCGCGTGTCAGCGGCATGAAAGAGCCTTGCGTCGAAGCGTTGTACAACAACGCCCGGCTGCTCAGGCAGACTTTCGATACTGCTGTCCTCACTGTCCTTGAGGAGGCTGAATGCACCGTCTACCAAAAGGTAACCCGCATTCTGCTGCGCAATATTCCAGAAGCTCATCTGTATTCATCCCATCCATCTACAGGATAGGAATGGCGGACAAACAAAGCGTTAAGAAATCACGTCAAATTCTTAACCCGTACTGTTACGACGTTACACTTTTTTCAATCCGGTGACGTAGCGCTTCCAGTTCTCGACATAATGGAGCGCTGAAGCCGTCAGCATTTGTTCGCCGCCTTCATCAACCTGACGAATGACCTTACCCGGCGCGCCCATAACAAGTGAATTGTCAGGAATTTCTTTGCCCTCAGGAATGAGCGCGTGTGCACCGATAATGCAGTTCTTGCCAATCTTCGCGCGGTTCAGAACAGTCGCACCAATACCGATGAGCGAATTGTCACCAATCGTACAGCCGTGCAGCATCGCCATATGACCAACGGTTACATTCTTCCCGATGGTCAGTGGCACGCCCGCATCTGTATGCAGTACGCTTCCGTCTTGCACATTGGAGTTCTCGCCAATGGTAATCGGGTCGTTGTCACCCCGAATGACGACGTTAAACCAGACACTTGCACCTTCTTTAAGCACTACGCTGCCTAGTACTGTGGCATTGTCTGCAACCCAGTACTTGCCATCACCCGGCGTAGAAACCTGTTTATCTCCAAGGTCATAGATCGCCATATTCAACTTCCCCATTCAGTATTCACACAAAATTCGCAGTAAAACGCGTCTTGTATATCTATTAACTGTTGTATGGTGGACTTGTCTAAGGATTCGCGGAGATTCGCTCTCAAGCCGATCTTCGCACCAGTCAGAAGAGGTGCATGTGGCAGCATTATTTGCCTTGCCAGACGGGCCCGGCCCGGACACTCGAGCGGCAGCAGCCGCCGCTTCTTTTCCCGCTTTTTTCGAACGCCGCAGCGCCCACAGGCCTGCGGCGTTTTTCTTTGTGCAAAGCCAAGGAGAGTACCATGGGTAAACGAACTGCAGTCCGCAAAATTCGCAATGCCGAATTCAACACGGAAGCCTATTTCGACGACGAAGCCCGGAACAACTCCAAAGGCCTGTACGCCATTGATGGCGGCTGGTCCCCGGACGACGAAGAGCGGGGCCGATCATGGAACCGGAAGCCAAAAGAACCACAGCGCGAGCAGCGCTACACCAAGAATGTAAAACCAAGATCTGAAGGTCAGGCCGAGCTGATGAAAGCCATAGACGGACACAACCTCATCTGCGCGCTCGGCCCTGCTGGTACGGGCAAAACCTATCTGGCGATCACCAAAGCCGTTGAAGCCCTGCAGAAAAGCGAAGTGGGCCGGATTGTCCTTGCCCGACCTGCTGTTGAAGCTGGCGAGCAGATCGGCTTCCTGCCAGGCGCAATGGAAGACAAGCTCGCGCCATACCTGCGCCCTCTCTATGACGCGTTATCGGACCGTCTTTCACCGAAACAGCTGAAAGACATGCTGGCTGAAGGTGTAATCGAGATCGCACCGATCGGCTTCATGCGCGGACGGACGCTCAACAATGCCTTTGTTGTCGTCGATGAGGCGCAAAACTGCACCTACACACAGCTGAAAATGCTGCTTACCCGTCTGGGCTGGCACTCCACAATGGTTGTGACAGGTGACCCTGCCCAGTCAGACCTTCTTCCCGAAATTTCCGGACTGGCTAAAGCCGCAGACAAGCTTGAAGCCATGTCGGATGTCGCCGTCGTTCGCCTGCAAGCCGAGGATGTGGTTCGCCACCCGCTCGTCGCGCAGATGCTCGACACCCTCTAACCTCCAAACACTCTCTCAACATACGCAGAAACCCCGCCAATAACTGGCGGGGTTTCGTTTTTCGGCGCGCCCGTCCTGAGGGCAATCTGGCATAGGTTGGGGAACAGGACGAAGGCGCGCCTATGCTGGCTGTTACGGAGTTCAGCCAACAATTCCGATACGAACAAACGCGCTGCGCCCTGCCCCGGGCAGACGGGTGCCAACGGTGACGTCGGATCCGGAATTCCGGTTATAGCCGGACAGGTGATCGCGATAGACGTGGTCAAACAGATTCTCGACCCCCACACTGACGTGGACGCTTTGGGTCATATGCCAGTCGGCAAACAGGCCCAAAGTGACATAACCCGAAGTTGGCTGCTCGCTGTTGGTCGCCGAGACTTCGTCCTGCTCAGCGACCGCACGCACCTCCATTGAGGCCGACCACATATGCTCCTGCCAGGTCAACGCGCCTGTGAGGTTGGGGGGAGCTATGCGATAGAGGTTGTCGTCGACGTCTCCGCGTTTGCCGCGCACATAGTTAAGAACGCCATCAAAACGGAGCGGACCTTCAAAGTCATACCCGAAGTCCATATCCAGACCGTAGAACTCGGCATCAACATTAGCCCAACGCAAAGGTGTCGGGTCGCCATTCATGTTCGAGATCATTTCTTGTGGCGTATCAATAACGCCCGGCGTGCTATCAAACGGCCCGCCCTGTACGAAATTGCTCACCTGACGGGTATACACCGTCGGCCGCGCATAGAAACGGTCGCCGAGATAATCGAATCCCACTTCAGCGATCAGTGCCCGTTCGAGCTCAAGATCGAGATTGCCGACATAAGTGTTGCCATCAGCCAGGCCGCCACTTGCCGGGATTGGCATCCAGCCATAGCGCTGCAAATAGGTCGGCGCATGAGTTTTGTGTGCCAGCGTGAAGCGCCATACAAAGCCATCGCGTTCATCTGTGAAGAAACGCGCAACGGCATCAACACCCGTATCCTCAAAACTACGATCAACACCGTTGTACGCCATGGCAAGCATGCCAGGAGCAGGAGGCAAAGCAGACCCGACTGAAGCCTCACCCACATCCGAGGTATGGCGGTCCACACGCAGGCCAAGCTCTGAATTTAAAGAGCCTACAGCGCCCCGCCATTCCGCAAACATTCCGAAACGTTCAACTTCGGCATCGGGAATCGCTGCAACGAAGAAATTAGAATTGTTCGGATTCGTAATCGTCGCGCTGTGCTCAGCGCGGTATGCATCCAGACCAAGTTCAAGGCGACCGCCCCATTGATTGAAACTGGCAGACACATCGCCGGTGGTCGTGTCAGCATAGGCTGGGGTTTCCCGCCACATCATGGGTGATGCCGGTGCCGGACGCAGATCGAAATTATTCATCGCGTGTGCGACGCTCACCGATCCCAAATTTGCTTCCAGCGTGAATAGGTCAAACTCGCCGAGATATCGCGCTTTCGCGAAGTCGGTATCCATGTAGCGAATATCCATCGGGAATGGCGGATTGCCCGCCGGACCGGCTTCATGTCGACGAATATCCGCACTGACCTCATGTGCCCCAAAGCGAACACCGCCTGAAGCGCCAAGAACCGCGCGCGTATAGGACGTGCCGCCTATTGTGCCATCGCCATACTCGAGGTCATCACCATCTTCATATGAGCCGAGCAGATTTAAACGCCAGCTATCGGTAGAAAGTCCTGCAACACCGCCATAAGAATAGCTGCTGTCAGCCGTGCGATAGCCAGCGGACAAATCATAAGCCAATGTCGGTGCAGCATCACCAGAGTAATCTACCCGTTTGAACACGGCATCCGCGCCGCCGCCAAGGCCAGGCCCCTCGCTCACCGGGCTGACACCGCGATCAATCACGATTCGACGAACCAGCGGCGCAGGCGCATAATGGAATGCTGGATCCATGAGGTTTGGCCCGCCCGAGCCGAAGTGCTGACCATCTACGCGCAGGTTCAGGCGTTCTCCGAACATCCCCCTATACTGGACCTGCCCCGAGAGCTCCCCATTGCCAATACGGGCTGCACCCGGAGTTCGCGCGATCAGACGCGTGATGTCTGCGCCCTCTGTCGGCATATAGTCAGGCGAAACCCCAATTTCGGTTTCGTCATATTCATGGTGCCCGGTGACAATCACGACATCCTGAAGCGCAGGCGCTTCATGCTGCGCAAATGCCGGATCAGCCGCGGCCAGCAGCGCCGCAAGACTGGCGCCGTAAATCATTTTCGTACTCATTTATAATTTCCCCGGCGCACCTCTTCGGGTGCGCTCAAAACGTCATTTGGATTTGTTCGAAAAATCAGACGTGTGTCGGGGGACCTCGAGCAGGCAGAGGCGGAAGAACCGGTCTTACATGGCTCGCAGCAATGTAGATCGAGCTCCCAAGCATCGGCAGGCCGAACGCGACCGGAAGGGCAATGGCGTTGTCAGAAGGCGCGTCAGCTACGGATGTCAGGATAGAGAATTCACAGACCTCTGACCCGTCACCATCGTGAGATTCAGACGGAATATGCCCGCCTGCATCGCTTTCTACCCATAGGCCAGTTGCCGGATCGACGCTGACGTAACGCATCTCCATACCTGCGGTACAGATTTGCATCGTCATCGCGCCCTGCTCGTCCTGGGCCAGCATATAGCCGTCAGGCACAATCGCCCGAGCGACAAGACTTAGCGTCAGGACGAAAGCAAACGCGGCATTAAGCGCAGCACCTATGGAAGACAAAGCTCTCACACTTTTGCGGATAAGTCGTTTTAGTAAGATTGGCAATGCGACTTTATTACGTCCATTACTAGAGGGCGTCGTCACGTCCAGCATTGAAACGCTCGCGTAGCCCTGCAAGGAAGGCATCAGCCGTCGTGGTATCTGCCAGCTCTCGCACTGTGTCGCTCAGACGACTGGAAGAGACCTGATTGCTACCTGTGAGCAGATTGAACGTGTCGGCCTCATTTGTGCCGGCCATAGACGCGGCATATTCACTACGCAGGCTCGCAAGGCCATCATAGTTGGAATCAAGGCGATAGGCGACGGCGGCGCGAACAGCTGTCTGGATTTGCGCCTGCGTCAGGCGTGAGCCTGGCGGCGGCAGCGTGCGTTGAAGCGCGCGGCCCGCTGCACCCCATGTGCGTGAGCGCCAGTGAACTTCTGCTAACAAGTCCAGCGCGCGCTGGTCATCCAACGGCTCCAAAAGCTCGATCGCATGGCCAAAGCGCTGCAATTCCATATGAGCCGCAGCCTCCAGCAGACGGCGCTCAATACGAAGCTCGTCACTCAGGCCCGGAACGCGCGACGCATTCAGCGTTTGCAGAGCCTGCTCGGGACGGCGATCCAGTAGGTAGATAGACGCCAGATCAGCCGCGATTTGCGCACGGCCTATGCCGATCAGGTTCCGGTTCTCGACCTGATAGGAGAGAAGCTCGGTAGCCGGATCAAGCAGGTCAAAATCAACGAGACGGTTCGCCAGCATGCGCACCATACGGTCACCATCCGGGCCAATCGGCGTCAGATCGCGGAACTCATAGAACAGCGCGAGAGATGAGATCGGGTCGAGATTATCTGCCTGACCGCGCAGATACAGATCCTCAAAGAACTCCATCAGCGTAATGCGTAGCTCGCGGGAGCCCGGCAAATCAGGGAAGTCCTCGGCAAAGTTCTGTGCCAAAACAAGCGCTTCTCGATACTGACCGAGCTCAAAATAGGCTTTGGCCAGCTCAGCCACGATTTCCAGTTCCAGCGCATCGCCGCGCCAGCGGAAGCGCAGTGCATCAAGCCGGTCACTCGCTTCCAGATAAGACATGTCCCCCTGCTCGAGCGCGAGCTGGATGTGAGCCAGCTCAGCGCGCACTCGAACATTCGGGCTGCGATGGTTCATCAACTGCTCGAAGATTGTCGCCGCGTCGGCATATCGCTCGTCTGCAATCGCCAGTTCGCCAAGCGTCAGGCGGGCATGGCCTTCTGCTGTCGAGTCGCCGCTGCGGTTCGCCGCCGCTGCGTGTCGTTCAGCCGCCGCGCCGTCGCCCATGCGTATCATGGCGCGTGCAGCGGCCGCGTGGAAACGACCTGCCCATTCAGACGAGTGCGCGTTGAGCATAGGGTCAGCTGCAATGAACGCCTCACGGGCACGGCGCCAATCACCAAGTTCGGTGAGCGCAAGACCGAGCCAGGCATTGGCCGCAGCATCGCCGCGCGTGCGGGAGTGATCCAGCGTCTCAACGGCTGCAAGATAGCGGCCCATCATCACGTCGGCCGCACCTTTCATAGTGAGCCATTGCGCGTCCTGCCCCAGAAGACCATCGCCTGCCCGCGCCACTTCCAGTGGGCCGTAAGCCTCTGCTGCAAGCTCCCAGGCAAGGAGGAAACGCGCAAGCTCAAGAAGCGCAGACTGGCCGGACCATTCTTCAGGATCAGCAGCAGCCGCAGCGCGTGAATAAACTGAATAGTTTTCCCAGAAGCTGCCAAGATCGCCATGACGCCATGCAGCCACATCGAGGAAGCCCGGCGTCAGCGTCTGACCACCCGTATACTGGGAATCAACGCCCCAGCTGGAGAGCGCCAGACCATCCTCACGGCCAATCAGCACATTGTCTTCGCGCTGGATGAAGTTCAGATCATCTGCACGCGGCACAACAACGAGGCCGTGCAGCGTTTCAGGGAACGCGGCTTCTACGAAAGAAAGCTCCTGCACCATAGAGGTTGCGGGGTTGAAGGCGGGCACAAACACCAGCTGGTCACCGATTTCCGGGTCAGCCAGAGAGAACACCGTGCCCGCATCCGGCACTACAGCCAGAATACCGGACCCACCAGAGTGCGCCGTACGTGTCGGCTGAATGCGGCGTGCTGCGAGTTCGCCCGGTCCGCCTGCTTCAATCGCCCAGGTCCGGCCGCTGGATGTAATCCGCACCAGACGCTCGCGCGCGAGGAAGAGGCGAATAGCCATGCCCGTCTCGGACGTCACTTCATCAACGCGAACGCCAGTCGCTTGCTGGATGCCATTCAGGTCGAAATGACCATTCGCAGGGAATGCCAACCACAGAACATTATTCCGGCGGAATACAGTTGCAGGCACCTGATTGGCGAAGTTCAGCTCTAGCTGGATGACGCCACCCGAAAGGGACCCATCAACGTCGACAACACCAGATCGCGGCAAAGCCTCAGTCCAGACGCGCGGCGGTGTGATCGGCACCTCCGCCATAAGCTGGGAGGCGATATCCTCTTCGCGCTGTGCGTCGTCATCAGCGGCTGTGCCAGCATCATCTCCATCTTCGCTCACCATGGCCAGAAGAGGGCTTTCCTCATATGGCTTACGGCTTGGCGGGGCGAGATAGTTGGCAGGCGGCAGTTCAGCCGCGAGCGCAGCAAGCGCCTCCGGCAGCACAACATCTTCTTCTGGTGTTTCAGGCGGCGGAGAGCCTTCGCGGAAACGCACGAGCACAGCATCATCTGCCGCAACCGCATTGGCCCAGAAGCCTTCAGACAGGTCGAGATCTACGATCCACGTCTCTTCTGTATTCTCAGCCTCAATGCCGAGAAGGCCGCGAGGTGGATCTACCCGCGTGCGGGAAAGGTCTGCATTGGCACGTCGGTCGAAGGTGAGGCGAACACCCTCGTCGGTCGTCTCCATCTCATAGCCGACCAGCTGCGGCCAGTAGAATGCCAGCGTAGTAAAGTCGAGCCCTTCAGAGCCGCGCACCGTTACATCAAGCGGCGGCGGAAGCGCAGCAATCCGCGCAGCTTCTGCAGCGGCGGCGCGCTCTTCTGCACGGGCTTCATAGACAGCAACCAAAGGCGAAACCACATCCGGCGGGTCGCTTGTCATACTTTCAGACACCAGATCGATGGATGTGAGATCAATCGATTCTGACATGTGCACGCGATATTCCCGCGCCAGAGCGATGCGCGCCTCGCGACCGTCTTCACTCAGTCGGGCGACAGCAATGTGCGACGGAAGCTCTTCGCGCAGCGCGTCCAGATCGAGGTCGACGGGTTCATCAAAGCGAAGGATGAGCACCGGCCCCGCCATACGCGCAGAAATATCTGGATTGTCTTCATCTCCATCCGCCCAGCTTGCGATAATCCGGGCATATCCGGCCTGCTGAGCCGTATCGAGAGACAAAGCCCTTCCCTGTGCCCAGGCCGAATGGCCGGTCAGTGATGCTGCGCCTAAGCAAATGAGTGACGCAGTAGAGAGGAAGGACCCCTTAAGGGGCATTCGTACGCGCCTCCAGATCAGCCAGTGTCTCAGGAGGTTCAGAACGGGTCGCCATGAGCGTCGTCAGTGTACGCGCACGATCCTGATCCATGTCCGCGAGGATTGCCGCCATTGGTGCCGGCTTCATACGGTGCGCCAGCTCAAGCATTAGCCCATCATCCAGTGTATTGAAAATACGGGCGGCATCATCAGACCGCATGCTCTCATAAATCGTCACAAGAGACGCGAGCTGCGCTTCGTTCTGCTCGTCCAGCGTATTCAACAGACCTGCAATGCTATTCTCAAGACGCTCCAGCTCAGCGATCTGGTCGTCGAGACGGGCCTCAGCCGCAGAGATCGTCATTTCACGGGTATCAAGCGTAGCTTCGCGTGCTTCAAGGCGCTCACGTCGTTCCGACAGAGACCGCAGAACCTGAATTTCATATTGAGAGAGGCCTGCCTGCTCAGCCAGAAGATCAGGCGCCGGACAGGTCTCGCTTTCAGCCGGGGCAGTGGTTTCAGTCGTCTCAGGTGCCGGGACGGGCTGGTTTTGTTGAGCCTGCTGAGCCTGAGCCGAGGCGGCCTGCGCATTGGCCGTCGCTTCGCCAGCGGCTTCCGCGATGGACACTGCTTTAATCGCGAAAGCACACGCTGCAAAAATGCCAATCACCGGAAGAAGCCGGACCTGAGACTTAGCCATGATCAATACCCCCTGCGCGTCGGGCCACGCTGAAGTGAATTCGAAAGAGAGCGTGCCTCATCAATACGAGACTGAAGCTCTTTGCCGGTTTCGGTTGCCGATTTACGGAGCCCCTGCACGGCCATTTCAGCCTGCGCGATGGTCTCTGCCAGCTCGCGCGCGGCTTCAATCATACCGTCATTGCCTTTGCGCAGCTGGTTAAGGCGCTGATCCAGCCGCCAGCAATAAACGATGGTTAACAGCAGCAGCACTGCGAGGCCGATTTCTACGAAGAGTCCGTAATCGCTCATTGTTCTTTCAGCACGCTCGCTTTGGCTCGATCAGAGATCGGGCTCTCAACCCGTACAGCAACTTTGTGGCCCATTCGGCCCACGCGTCCATCTGTCAGGCGAATGTCACCGCATTTAAGCTGCACTTTTGAATCGGGCGCTGCATTCAGGAAGATTGTGTCGCCGACCTCGAGATCGAGCATCTTCTTCAGCGGCACCTGCATTTCATCGAGCACGGTCTGAACTTCTATTTTAGCGGCCCAGAGCTCGGATGCGAGGTGGCTTTCCCAGATGTTATCACGGCCGAATTTCTCGCCCATGAAGTTCTGGAGAAGCATTTTACGGATCGGCTCGAGCGTCGCATACGGCATGAGAAGCTCGGCGCGACCGCCGCGATCTTCCATGTCGATGCGCAGTTTGACGAGGATCGCCGCGTTTGCAGGACGCGCGATTGCCGCAAAACGCGGGTTCGTCTCGATACGGTCGAGTTCGAAATCAACTTCCGTCAGCGGCGCAAACGCCTGTTTCGCATCCTGCAGGATCACTTCGACAAGACGCGTCACCAGAGAGCGTTCAATGGTCGTATAAGGACGTCCCTCAATACGCATCGCCACCGTGCCGCGACGACCACCCAGAAGAACGTCCACGATGGAATAAATCAGGTTGGAATCGACGGTCAGCAGGCCGAAGTTATCGAGCTGCTTTGCGCGGAAGACGGACAGGATCGCCGGAAGCGGGATAGAGTTCAGATAGTCGCCAAAACGGATCGATGTAATCGCATCGAGTGAGACCTCGACGTTGTCAGACGTGAAATTCCGAAGGCTGGTCGTGAGAAGACGGACGAGACGGTCAAAGACGACCTCGAGCATCGGAAGACGCTCATAAGACACCATTGCTGAGTTGATGATCGCCCGAATACCGGATGTATCGTCTGCGTCTTCATCATCAAGAGAGAAGCCGAGAAGACTGTCGATCTCATCCTGGTTGAGAATGCGTTCTGTGGTCTGACCATTACCAATGACAGCAGTCGCGAGATTGGTCTTCGCTTCTTCTTCTTCGTTGGCGAGCGATGCTTCCCATTCGGCGGCAAAGTCGTCGCCCATATCGTCATCGCCGCCGCCATTGGCAGCGTCGTCAGCCTCAAGTTCCGCAGCCCATTCTGCGGCCAGTTCTTCATCTGTTTTATCGTCAGACATACTAAGGCCTATTGAACAATAAATTCCTCGATGAGCACGGCATCGATAGTTTCAGGATAAACGCTCATATTCACGCGGCGCAGAAGTTCGCGGCGGATACGATAGTCACCGGCTGATCCGCTCAGATCGTCAATACGCATTTCACGCAGGAACATCTGGAACTGGTCTGTAATGCGCGGCAGATAAGCATCCAGACTGTCAAACACAGCAGGGTCATTTGCTTCGAGCGTCAGCTTGAGCAGGAGCTGGGAGCGACGTCCGCCACCGGCATTCACAGTCACGATAAGGTCTGGAAGCGTGTAGAAAGACGGATTACCCGGCGCGCCAATCTGGATAACCGCGCCATTGCCATCTGATTCTGTTGCATGGCCGACAGTGGATTCGCCATGGCCGTCGTCCGATCCATGATCGTCGCCGCCTTCACCATGACCATCATCTGAACCGTGATCATCTGATTCGCCATGAGAATCGGCAGGCGGTTCAGATGCTGCAGCCTCTGCAGATCCGCCACCAAACAGCATCATCGCGGCACCGCCGCCACCGCCAAGAATCAGCAGGGCAGGCAAAACAATAAAAAGAATCAGCGTCTTACCAGACATCTTCTTCTTTTTCGTGCCACCTTCGCCGACACCATCAATGTCGGTTTCACCGTCCATTTCACCTTCGATATCGTCGGCCATGGTTCCAGAGTCCTTGTTGATCAACTCGGCAAAAATGACCCAGCTTGGTTAAGGAAGCGTGGAGATAGGAAGTTTTTACCGGCCTAATTACAGTTCGTATTTTGGTTATTGGATCGCAGGAAAGCGTTAACCTTGAAGGGATTATCTTCGGCCTGAACCAAAGTGGGCTGGTATTTTTTCATGGACAATACGCTTCTTGTCGGCATTAACACCCAACAATCCCTCCGTCGCCGGATGGACGTGGTGGCCAACAATCTTGCGAATATGAACACGGCCGGCTTCAAGGCGGAGGTCGCTCTTAACGATCTGATCATCGAGCGCCCGTCTCACGCAAACGATACGCCGGAAGATATCCGCTTTACATCCGTTGGCCGGATGCAGCGGGATATGACGACCGGCACGCTACGCCCGACAGGCAACTCTCTTGATTTTGGTATCGAAGAAGCGAACGCCTTTTTCTCGGTCAGGGTGGGCGGCGAGACTTATTACACGCGCGACGGACAATTTGCGCTTGATGAACTTTCCAGACTTGTGACGCATGAAGGCGCGCTTGTTCTGGATGATGCCGGCAATGAAATGGTGTTCGATCCGGAAGGCGGCCCGCCGACCGTGAGCGACACTGGCATTATCCGTCAGGGAAATATCGAAATCGGACGTCTTGGTGTTTACGGGTTCGAAACACCAGGTGCGTTAGAGAAGATTGGAAGTAACCTCTGGTCTCCTGGAGACCAACAAGCAGAAGCTGTGGAGCTGCCAAAAGTGCAGCAGGGTGTTGTGGAGCAATCCAACGTCAACGCCATTCTTGAAGTCACCCGGATGATCGAAATCTCTCGGGCCTACACCTCAGCAAGCCGCCTCGTAAAAGACGCAGACGAGCTTCGCAAAACCGCAATCAACAAGCTGGGCTCCGCTCAGTAATAAGTATTTTAAGGTGATGTGATGCGCGCACTCAGCACAGCCGCGACCGGCATGCAGGCTCAACAGCTCAATGTTGAAGTCATTTCGAACAACATTGCCAACATGAACACGACTGGCTTCAAACGCCAGCGCGCTGAATTTCAGGATCTGCTCTATATGAATGTCGAGCGGATGGGGGTCACCTCATCAGATGGCGGCACAATTGTACCAACCGGTGTTCAGGTCGGTACGGGTGTAAAAGCCGGCTCCGTTTATCGCATTACCGAACAAGGTAACGTGACGCAGACCGAAAATGATTACGACCTCGCGATTCAGGGCGAAGGTTATTTCGTCATCCAGAATCCGGATGGCACACAGTCTTACACCCGCGCAGGCAACTTTTCTGTTAGCCCGGATGGCCAGCTCGTGACCGAAGACGGCTTTGTCGTTTCACCAGGCATCGCGATACCTGAAGAAGCGGTCGACGTTGCCATCAGCGCAGTTGGTATGGTTCAGGTCCGTATTGCTGGCGAAGTGGAGTATCAGGAGCTCGGCCAGATCGATCTGGCCCGCTTCATCAATCCAGCAGGCCTTGATGCGATTGGTGACAACCTGTTCCTCGAAACCCCGTCTTCCGGCCCCGCAAACATTGCTCCCCCGGGCGCAGTCGGTTTCGGCACCGTTCTTCAGGGCTTCCTTGAAACATCCAACGTCAACGCCGTGAACGAGATCAGCGCTCTGATCGTCGCACAGCGTGCTTACGAGATGAACTCAAAGGTCATTACAACGGCTGACGAAATGCTCGGCGTCACAAGCCAGCTCCGCTAAGGTGATCCATGACTAAGCTAAGCCGCACCCTCTTCGCCTCACTCGCACTGACAGGCCTCGCGCTGACACAATCTGTCGCTGCCGAAGACGTTGTCATTTCGGGCGACTGGGTACGCCTTAGCGATGTTTCCAACGTAACGGGCACCCCCGGCGACCGCCAGATTGCAGCGGCGCCCCTGCCCGGCCAGCGCCTTCCGCTCGCATCTGAATTTATTGAAGCGCAGGCAGCTGCGGCTGGATTTCCGATCGATCTGCCTGATGGCGAGATGGTCTGGGTGACGCGGTCCGCAAATGCCGTGGCGACACCGCAACCGGTTGCAGCCACACCGCAACAGGCTGAACCAATACCCGTCATTTACCAAGATGAACCGGCGGAAAACGAGGTCCCTATGCTGATCACAGATGCGCGGCGCGGCGATGCAATCACGCCAGACATGATCAGCTATGAAGCGATGAACCCGAACCGTCGAATTCAGGGTCTGATCCGCGCCGCTCACGTGTTGGATGGCATGGAAGCAACCCGCACAATCCGCGCCGGTCAACCGATTGCCATGCGTGACATTCGCCCTGTCTCAGTTGTCCGTCAGGGTGATCCTATCCAGTTGGTTTATCAGCGAGGCGCACTGCGCCTCGTTGTCAGCGCACGCGCCCTCAATGATGCCGCCGAAGGCGAACCGGTTCGCGTACAGAACCTTCAATCCAACCGTTCAATGGACGCAATCGCCTGGGGACCGGGCGAAGCACGCGTCGGCTCACTCTTCTCACAGGAAGGCTAATCATGTTTCAGAAAGCTTCCCGTCCGTTCGCAGTGATTGCGCTCGCAGCCAGCCTTGCAGCCTGCGCCACCGTCAGCGACGCTGTTCAGGAGCCCCAGCTGACGCCGATCACGAATCCGCAGATGATTGTGGGCGCGATGCCGGTTTCAGCACCAACGCCGCCGCCAATTGCTGACGATTCCTCGATGAACTCGCTCTGGCGCACAGGCGCGACGGGCTTCTTCAACGACCACCGCGCAAGTCTGGTTGGCGATATCCTGACCGTGGATATCAACATCACAGACACAGCCACGCTGAACAATTCGACCTCGACTAGCCGCACTGGCAGCCAGGATGCCGCGGTTACTGGTCTGTTTGGCCTTGAACAACCTATCGAGCGCTTCCTTCCAGGCACTGACAACCTCGGAACAGGTCTCGGCACAAGCTCGACAAGCTCCTCGCAGGGGGTTGGCACGGTCAACCGGTCCGAAAACATCCAGATGTCCGTCGCGGCGGTTATCACAAATGTTCTTCCGAACGGCAATTTTGTGATTGCAGGATCTCAGGAAGTGCGCGTGAACTCTGAAGTGCGGGAACTCATCATCTCCGGCGTGATCCGCCCTGAAGACATTTCCGCGACCAACACAATCCAGCACACCCAAATTGCTGAAGCGCGCATCTCATATGGCGGTCGCGGCGATCTGAGCTCAGTTCAGCGCCCGCGTGTTGGCCAGCGTGTCGCAAATTCCATTCTGCCATTCTAGAGCAGACACCTGCACACACACGGCAGGAATTATCAAGAACACACCAGCCGGAAATCATTACCGGCACAAATTGCCCGGCAGGAAATATCTGCCGGGCTTTTTATTTGTTCTTCGAAATCATTACTATGGTAAACAGAATCAGTAAGAAGTTTTCTTTCAAAGTAACCTTTTGAAAACTTCGTGGTAACCGCCTGTTTTCTTTCTCAGCGTAATACTATACCTGCTGGCGGGCAACGCCGAGCGTTGGGTGTAAGCGGCGGTCCCATTGAGAGACCGCCGCACTTACATCCGGACCAGTCTTCCCTAGAAGAAAACCGTTACGCTCTGGCGCGAAGCGATGACAGGACGCCCCTGACGGTCCCACATATACATAGCCTGGCTTGAATAACCGTGCGCCGTATGCTCGGCGACTGAGCTCAGCAGAAACCACTCATTGCCGACCTCAATATCAGAGCGCAGAAACTCCAGCGACCATGTCACAGTGCTGACCGGCGCACCCTCTTCCATCATCGTAAAACAAGCGGGTGGTATGACATCCGCGAGCGCCAGAAGCGCTGCTGTATGGTCAGCGCCTGTTTCGGTTGCATGGCGCACCCAGACCAGCATGTCGCCCCGCTCTTCTCCGCCCATAGGTTTAAGCCCACCCGCACGACGGATTTCGAAATTGCGGGCAAAATTGGCCGGCTTACGTTCCCCCCAGAAAGGTTCGCAGTCTTCGGGTGGCGGAGCATTGGAACATACGAGGCCGGACTGGTCGAGCTTGCTATCGCGGTCATCGCCATAGACCAGCAAGGTCTTCGTACCGATGCCCCTTTCTCCGTGCAGAGTAGCATCCATCATAATCGTGGATTTGCCCTGGCGCATCAGTGCGGCCTCTCCTGTCAGATGTCCCGACGACGGCCCCACGAATGCGACAACTGCAGATTTGATCGGCTTGTCGATCTCAAGCGTTTCTCGCGCGCTCACATGACAGAGTGCGGCAGACAAACCGCCATAGAGTGTGCGCCCCTGCGCCCAGCTTTCCGGCGCATCAAAGCTGAGGCCGTTTTCGCCGCCCGTTTGAAAATCACGGACCAAATCTGCAAAGCTAATCATGCTGGCGTATCTCTCCCCAAAAGAAAGCCCGCCATCTTATAGAAGGCGGGCCATTTGATTTTTATTTTCTGGCCGTAAGATCAGTCGTCCCGGAGTGTCTTCTCGTTACGCTCATGAGCTTCCTGAGCTTCCAGGGACAGTGTCGCTGTAGGACGTGCTTCCAGACGACCAAGAGAGATTGGATCACCGGTCATCTCACAATAGCCATACGTGCCGTCATCAATTCGGCGGATCGCAGCATCAATCTTGTTGATCAGCTTGCGCTGGCGGTCACGCGTACGAAGTTCCAGCGCTTTATCGCTCTCGGCAGACGCGCGGTCCACGAGGTCCGGAAGAGACGCTGAGTCTTCCTGCAGATTACCAATCGTGGTCTTCGACCCGTCAATGATATCCTGCTTCCAGTCTTCCAGTTTTTTCCGGAAGTAAGCCATCTGACGTTCGTTCATGAACTCTTCGTCAGCAGCTGGTTTGTAGCCTTCTAGATCAATCGAACTCATACTCGACTCCCGATGCAGGGCAGATTATTCGCAGGCTCTATATCCCTTATGTTGTTCAGATTCAATTAGTGAATAGAAAGTAAAAGCTGTGAATAATCAGAGATTGCTTCTGCGTTGTGCAGTTTCGAGTTTCGCCAGTTCTACTTCTACCCGCAGTTCAATCTGATCAATGATGGATTCCAGCTCCTGATCGTCACTCTGCGCGCGCTCCGATTCGAGCGCATCTTTGAGGCGTGCAAGTGTCGGGCCAGCGTTTCCGCCCTCTAACAGGTCTATTTTGAGACGGTCGAGGCCTTCCAATAGCTGACGGCCGCGCCTTTCGGCCTTGCGACGACGCTCTAATGGATCTTCTGCGCCCTGCAGCGCCATGAGCGCAGCCACAGAACCGACGCCCAACGTGCCGCCGGTTGTGCTGACCGGTGTTGCAGCTGTCGAACCACCAAGAGCCTGAGAAAATGCAGCGCCATCACCGCCAGCAGATGATTTTCCGCTCGCACGTGATGCCTGTGTAGACCGCGTCTTTTCGATACGCATAACCACAAACTCCGAAGCCCGAACGCAGCACTGCTCCGTTCGTTAAGAAACAGTTATGCATACGCTTTGGTGAAAGAGGCGTTAACCGTTTCTTGGGGTGGCACTGATAAATTTTACTCAAATCCAATGGGGTTTCGAGTATGCGCCAATCTTTTGTATCCGGTTTTTCAGCGCTTTGCCTTGGCATAGCTGCATTTTTGCTGCCGCCTGCGGACGCTGCATCACGCCTGAAAGATATTACAGATGTTGAAGGCGTCCGTGAAAACCAGCTCATCGGTTACGGCCTTGTTGTCGGCCTGAACGGCACCGGAGACTCACTGCGGAACTCTCCCTTCACGCGCCAGAGCCTTGAAGCGATGCTCGAGCGTCTCGGCGTGAATACACGTGACCAGAACCTCAATACACGAAATGTGGCCGCGGTCATGGTCACGGCAAACCTTCCACCGTTTGCGACAAACGGCTCACGCATGGATGTGAGCGTGTCCAGCCTTGGTGATGCAAGTTCTCTGTCCGGCGGCATTCTGCTCGTCACGCCGCTTCTCGGTGCCGACGGCCAGGTCTATGCAGTCGGTCAGGGCCCTGTTGCTGCCGGCGGCTTCGCAGCCAGCGGCGATAGCGGCACATCGGTCATCCGCAATGTTCCAACAATTGGCCGCATCCCGAATGGCGCGCTGATAGAGCGCGAAATCGGCTTCAACCTTGCCAATCAGAGCACGCTGCGCCTGTCGCTCCGTAATCCGGACTTCACAACATCCCAGCGCATCGCGGTCGCGATCAACGCTTATATGGGCATGGATCTGGCGACGGCCGAAGACTCTGGCACGGTTCGAATTGTGCGTCCGCCAAGCATGGATATGACGACGCTCATCACCGAGATTGAAAACCTCGTTGTTGAACCGGACCAGCCAGCCCGTATCGTAATCGACGAAGCGTCTGGCGTCATTGTCATGGGCGAGAATGTCCGCGTCTCAACGGTCGCGATTGCTCAGGGCAATCTGACTATCCAGATTTCAGAACAACCCGCTGTCAGCCAGCCTGCCCCGTTCTCCGATGGCGAAACCACCGTCGTTCCACAGAGCGGTGTTGAGGTTCTGGAAGACGGCACAGGCCTTGCCATGCTCGAAGGCGGCGTTCCGCTGCGCGATCTGGTCGACGGGCTGAATGCACTCGGCGTCACACCACGTGACATGATCTCTATCCTGCAAGCCTTGAAAGCCTCCGGCGCGCTTCAGGCTGATATCGAGGTAATGTAGCCATGAACGAACTCGAAACCATCGCATCCACCACGCCGCGCAACATGCCGAATGTCAGCAATGTGCAGACGCGCGAAGCTGCGCGCGAAATCGCTGAAGAATTCGAAGCCATGTTCATCTCGCAAATGCTCGCGCCGATGTTTGAAGCGCTGGAGACGGACGGCTTAACCGGTGGCGGCGAAGCGGAACGCGCTTTCCGGCCAATGCTGGTCGAACAATATGCCAATGAAATGGCTGCTCAGGGCGGGATCGGCCTTGCTGATCAGGTCTATTCGGAAATCCTGCGCATGCAGGGTCTGACGGACTAGGGAGAACTCAGATGACCATTGCTGCACACGACATTAATGACCGTATCGAACAGCTTATCTCTGTCACCGAACGACTGAGCGAGCTGATGACCGCGGAAATCGCAGCACTCAAAGCGCGCAAGCTGGACGCCTCTTCCACCGACTGGAATGAGAAAGAACAGCTGGCGCACACATATCGCCTCGAAATGACCGATCTTGCGCGTACGCCTGACGCGCTCGTCGCAGCCAATGCCAACCTTCGCAAAATCCTCTTCGAGCGGGTGCGCACATTCCAGTCCATTCTGGCAGAACACAACAAGGCACTGACCGCCATGCGCGAAATCACAGAGGGCCTTGTCGAGAATATTGCACGTGAAGTTGCTGCAGAAACGAATGGCCCTCAGGGCTATGGCGCACACGGCAAAACGTCCGGCAAAACCCGCGCGTCAGGCATTGCCGTGAATGCACGCGCATGATTTGCCGACATTAATACACTGCATGCTGATTGATTTTTCAGCCTGAAGAATACATCTGATCGAATGCCCGCCTCGTAATCACCGTGGCGGGCTTTTTACGAATTCGGTTTCCAAATTCAGAAAATACAGATTAAAACACCGTCCATGCAGAAGCTGATACTCATCCGACATGCCAAAACCGAGCCCTATGCCGAAACCGGTACGGATGAATCTCGCAAGCTGACGGAGCGTGGTCATGAAGATGCTCAGGCGATCAGCATCCAGCTGAAATCCATGGGCCTGACGCCGGATTATGTGCTGGTGTCCACCGCACGCCGCACGCGCGAGACATTTGCAGAAATCCAGAAAGTCTTCGGTCAGCTTCCCCATGCGTTCAGCGATATGCTCTATCTGGCAGAGCCGGAAGAAATCGCGTCCTGCCTGGAAAACATTCCCGATCATGCCTGTGTGGCGGTGGTCGGCCATAACCCGGGCATTCACGATCTGGCGCTACGCCTGACAGAGTTTGGCGGGTTCAAAAACTCTGGCGCCGCCCAGCAGCTACGCGTCAAATTCCCGACAGCCTCTGTGGCGGTCTTCACCGCCAAAGAAGACGACCCGTTCAACGTCTATAACTTTGAACTCTCCGAATTCTTCAATCCGAAATCACTGACAGACGCTTAGCAGTCCGCCGCCTCAAAGTTGCGCTGCATGATATAAGTGCGCTCTGAGATTGGCTGCCCCCAGCGCTGATAGCCCTCATTCACAGGGTCGGACCAGTACTGCACAAAGCGCTCCATACCGGTGACCTGATCGCCCAGATAGGTGCGGATATGGTCTGCATCGACAATGCCCCAATAGTCCTTCACATCGACACGGCAGCTTGTGTAAGCGCGGGCATCCGCCTCCATCAGGTCTGACATCACATCGATATAATCGACATCAATCCCCTGCCCTTCCAGATGCGCACGCATTTGCGTTGTACCGGACGAGTGCATTGAGAAGTCGAAATTATAGCCCATCTGCGCAGTCACAATAGCGAACTGGTTCGGCTCTGCATCGTCTTCCAGCCAGCCATACCAGCGCCCGAACGGGATCATGGTGATGCCGTGAATGCCGATATGGGCTGTGCGGTGGATATAGACTTCATCCAGACCCGGCAGGATGACCATCGCGCAGGCGGACATGCACGGCCCCGCAATGATGGCAGGCTCGCCGCGATTATCCAGAATGGTGCTCATGCCCCGCGCAGTGACGACATTACCGCCCGGGCTTGTGATGACAATTCGGCTGGCAGGACCAAGATCATTCAGCTTCAGAAACTCTTCCGGAAAGATCGCAGAGTTGTAGCAGATGACATCTGTATCCGGCAGAAAGTCAACGCCTTCCTGCTCCATGCACGCCTCAACGAGCGCATCAATTTCAGGGTCCGGCGTTGCCCAGTCATCCTGAGCGGAAGCCGCTAAACCCGACAGGGACAGACAGATTGCAGCAGTCATAGACGCGATGAATTTCATTTGAGCTCCGAAGGGGCAAAACCTGAGTGGAATAGCCCCTAGTAAAGAGCGCTGCGGCCCGTCTGTCACCCTTTGATTGCAGCCGGACGCACACGCAGAATCTGAATGACAGATCCCACGAAAAAGAGTAATTGAAGCGACCTCATTTTGTTGGACTCAGACCTAGTTGATCCCGACCCTTATTCGCCGCGCAACTGCGGCAGACGCAAGCGCCATTCTTGATCTTGAAACGCGCTTTCCGGTCGCTGACCGTATCTCACGACAAAGCCTTTTACGCATGCTGCGGAGCGATAGCTGCGACTGTATCGTGGCCCAGCGGCGCACCGTGCTGGGCGCCGCTATCGTGCTGTATCGTGAGGGCCAGAGCGCGGCGCGCCTTTACTCTATCGCGGTCCATCAGACGGCCATGGGCACGGGCATTGGCCGCGCTTTGATCGATGCGGTGATTGATGCAGCGAGCGAGCGCGACTGCGACCGCGTACGCCTTGAAGTACGGGCCTCAAACGAGTCCGCCATCGCGCTTTATTCACGCGCAGGGTTCGTCCCGTTCGACCGCAAGGTCGCTTATTATGAAGATGGTGAGGATGCCGTTCGCATGGAACGCTTTCTGACCTCCAGACAGGAACAGAAAGCATGAGTGACTGGCTCATCCTCGTTGAGTCCCTCAGCGATATTGGACAGGCTGAAACCCCGCATAAGGTCATGCGGATTTCAGACTATCTGACCAATCCGAAACTCTTCACGGCACGTCGCCCGTATGTGCTGAACCTTGCCCGCTCTTATGGCTATCAGTCAGAGGGCTATTACGCATCCTTGCTGGCCGAGGCGCGTGGGCACCGTGTCAGCCCGACCATCCTCACCATGAAAGAGCTTTCGCAGAAAAGCCTCTACGCGCATGCTTTGCCGGAGCTGAACGCACGCCTGCAGGAAGCGCGCGTAAAAGGCGCCGAGCCTGTCGATACGCTGTTCATCGCGTTTTCCCGTACACCGGACAAAGCATATGAGCGCCTTGCCCGTGAAGTGTCTGACTGGTTCCGCTCACCTGCGCTGGAAATCGAACTCGAGAAGAAAGCGCCGTTCCACATCGCCCGCATCCGGCCTGTGCCTCCGCACAAGCTGAAGGATGAGCGACGCGCCTTTTTCCTGAAGGCAATGGAGACCTATACCGCTGGCCGCGTCAAAGCAGAGAAATCCCGTACGCCCGCGAAATGGTCGCTCGCCATTCTGATGGATGACAAGGAAAAGACACCGCCATCCTCACACGCCTCCATGAAGCGGTTTGCCAGCGTGGCAGACAAGATGGGCATTGAAGTCGAGATTATTGATCCGACGGATCTGCCAAGCCTCTCCGAATTCGACGCCCTGTTCATTCGCGCAACGACGAGCATCGACAACTACACTTATCGGTTCGCCCGCCGCGCCGAGCAGGAAGGCATGCCCGTTATCGATGATACGACCAGCATGATCCGCTGCACCAACAAGGTGTATCTGAAGGAAATCCTCGAGAATGCCGGCCTGCCTATTCCGCCGACCGAAATTCTGGACGAAAAGACAGACCTTGCAGGCGTCATGGCGCGTCTCGGCTCGCCTGTCATTCTGAAGACGCCGGACGGCTCATTCGGCGCGAATATGGTGAAGGCCAAAACGCTGGACGAACTGAAAGCCGGTGCAAAAAAGATGTTCGAGGAAACCGCCCTCGTGATCGCGCAATCCTTTGTGCCGACGACCTATGACTGGCGCGTGGGCGTGCTCGGTGGTGAGCCAATCTATGCCTGTCAGTATGAAATGGCGCGTGGCCACTGGCAGATCGTCAAGCATGGCAAAGACGGCAAAATGACGGAAGGCGGGCACAAAACCTTCGCCATAGAAGACGTGCCTGCGAATGTCGTGGACGTCGCCGTGAAGGCGGCGCGTCTCATTGGCGACGGGCTGTATGGCGTGGACCTGAAAGATACAGGAAACGGCGTCGTCGTGATCGAGATCAACGACAATCCAAGCATGGATTTTGATGTGGAAGGTCAGGTTCTGAAAGACGAACTCTGGCGCAAAATCCTGACCTGGTTCTCGAACCGTCTGGAACAGCGTCTGGGGTTTTAATCGCGGCGACTAATCCTCGCCGCGCCGCCATGCCTCACGCTCTTTAACCCGGTCGCTATCGCCCGTCATTTCGAAATAGAGAAACGCGACCGTGAAAGGCCACATCGAAATCGCCCAACTTCTTTTTTCGTTACTTGACTGAGCTGTGCCGACCCTGTTCAACCTGTCGCCCGGCGGCACCCACGGGTGGTTTTGAAACGGCATGATCCTGATATTGAACGTCTTAAAGAGCGGGTCACCGGGACCAAAATTCTGGTCCGTAGAAATGGTCCGACATGCAATGTAATAGAAGATCATGAACCCAATCAGGCAAAACCGAACGGCATGATCGACATCTTCAGGCACGTCACCAAACATAGACCAGACGATCGGAGCGGCCAGAGCGAAAGTGAAAAGCCCAAACGCACTCAGAATGAAGTAGTCCTTCTTCATGCGCCCCATGCGATACCAAAGGTACATCGGGAAATAGAGCACCATCACGCCCGGAAAAGCGATCGAAGGCGAGTCAAAAGCGTTCCAAGACGTGGCAGTTGCCATGAGCAGCAAGCCACATGGGATCATCGCAATGCCCAGAAGAATACAAAAAGCATGGTGCATGTTATGGAGTCTAATGTTGAGGCTCCATAACGCAAGCTAAACCGCTCTCAGAACACTCATAATGCAGCCACGTGGCAGGCCGTTATCGCCAACCGTCGCCTGATAGACGTCCTCGAACGGTTCACATTTTTGCCAGCCATCGGGCTCTTCAGCGACGCCCACCTGCGACACAAGCTCAAAGCCCGGAAGCGAAGTGAGCGCGGGCCATGTGTCCGGCCCGTATTCCAGATAGGCCGCCCAGCGACCGGTCGAATCTTTGATCTTGCGGGTCGCACCGACGCCGCCCGGAACCGTCAGACAAAGAAGTCCGCCCGGCTTCAGCGCTTTACGGAAGGCGGCGAGCGCATCACGGTCTGCATCGGCAGAGCGATCCGGAAGGTCATCCAGCTCTGTCGGGCGATCAAACGCCGTATCTGCGCGGTCTGATGGCGCATCAAAGCCGATATGCTCCAGCGTGGAGATACAGGTAATCGCGTCAAACGGGTCAGCGGAGAAATCCATCTGGCGCACATCGCCGATATGGACAGGGATTTCCAGAATGCGGTCACGCCAGCCTTCCGGATAGCGCGACTGGACGCGCTCTGGCCGGATAATATCTGCCGCTTCGATCTTGCCGCCCTTCTCGAGGAAGCCCATCAACAGGCCGAGATAATCAGGGTGCGACATGGCAAGGCCGATATCCAGAACACGTGTCGCTTTGGCGAGCGTTTCGGCAGCCCATGGCGTCTCAACGCAGCGCTCGGTCTCGCCCTTGCCATAGGTTTTCGTGAGGTCGAACTCAGCGCCGTTCAGAATATCGAGTGAAAATTCGAGAGTTGGGGAGGTGTAAGACATCGTTCCTACCTTCTTGCCCGGCCGAGCTGCTCAGGAAAGTCCACCTTCGAGCAACCCAACTTAATACCGGCCGATACGCCTGACTTCCCAGCGCAATTCGACCCCGCTTGTTTCGAGAACCCGTGCGCGGACAAGTTCGCCCAGCGCTTCGAGATCACTGGCGCGAGCATCGCCCGTATTGATTAAGAAATTGCAGTGCTTTTCCGAGACCTGCGCTCCGCCAACGCGAAGCCCGCGGCAGCCTGCGGCATCGATCAGCTTCCAGGCAGAACGCTGGTCTGGCGTGCCCGGCGGATCTGGATTCGCAAAGGTGGAACCTGAAGTCTTATCCTTAATGGGCTGGGTCTCTGCACGACGTGCCTGATGGGCTTCAATCTCTGCCTTGAGCGTTTCAGGGTCGCCGACATCGTCGCCGCTCAGAAGCGCGCCGGTGACAATGAGGTCTGTTGGAAAATCAGTGTGGCGATAGCTGAACCCGACCTTCGGATAGCCATAGTCGACCAGCTCGCCCTGAAAGACATGCTTCTCACCCTTACGGTCGATCACCTCGACCTGATTAAGAACGTCTTTGAGCTCCTTGCCATAACAGCCCGCATTGGTGCGCATTGCCCCGCCAATGGAGCCTGGAATGCCGGACAGGAAGGAGAGGCCCGCAATGCCGGATTTCGCCGCAAACCGCGCAACCGAGAGATCAAGCGAACCGGACCGCGCAAACAGTGTCGTTGCGTTCATCTGCTCGATCTGGCCCCAATAGCCACCGGCCAGACGGATCACTACGCCTTCAACACCGCCATCGCGAATGATGATGTTAGAACCCACACCCAGCGTCGTCACCGGCACGTCTTCCGGCAGCTGTTTCAGAAAGTCAGACAGATCGTCTTCGTCCGCCGGGATAAAGAACAGGTCTGCCGGTCCGCCGACGCGGAACCATGTGTAGGGCGCAAGCGGTGCGTTCTCGATCAGCTTGCCGCGAACGGTGAATTGGTCGGCTTTAAGCTCCACTAGTCCAGAGCCCCCAGCTTCTCAGCCAGCTTAGCAGCATGGGCCGTGATATCACCTGCGCCAAGGCAAACAATCATATCACCTGGCTCGACCATACTTTTCAGCGTTGCAGGCAGAGCATCAATGTCTTCAATCGCCTGCGTCTGGCGGTGACCGTGCACGAGAAGGCTTTTGGAAAGCGCTTCATGGTCAATCCCTTCAATCGGGCTTTCACCGGCCGGATAGACAGGCGTGATGATCACGGAGTCAGCCTCGTTGAAGCATGTGCTGAACTCTTCAAAATGCGTTTTGAGACGGGAGTAACGGTGAGGCTGGGCCACAGCGATGACGCGCTTATCGCCCTGCATGTCGCGCGCCGCTCTCAGGACCGCTTCAATCTCGACCGGGTGATGGCCATAATCATCAATGATGGTGACACCATTCCACTCGCCCACCTTGGTGAAGCGACGTTTTACACCGCCAAAACGGGAAAGAGAAGAGCGAATGCCATCAGCTTCAGCGCCCAGCTCCAGCGCGACAGCAATCGCCGCCAACGCATTCAGAACGTTATGGCGGCCAGCCATCGGCAGCAGCATGTCTGAAATCGTATGAGCATTCCCGATACGCGAGCGGATCGCCAGATCGAAATGAACGCCGTCAGCGTCGGTACGCAGGTTCAGTGCGCGGATGTCTGCCTGCGGGTTAAAGCCATATGTGATCCGCCGACGGTCTGAGACGCGCGCAGCCAGCGACTGGACTTCAGGATGATCGGTACAGAGGACCGCAAAGCCGTAAAACGGGATATTCTCAACAAAAGTATCAAAGGCGGCGCGGAGCTTATCCATATCGCCATAATGGTCCATGTGCTCCGGATCGATATTGGTGACGATAGCAATGGTGGAACGCAGCTTGGTAAAGGTGCCGTCGCTCTCGTCCGCCTCAACGACCATCCAGTCGCCCGCGCCGAGCTTGGCGTTGGAGCCATAGGCATTGATTACGCCGCCATTGATAACGGTCGGGTCGATGCCCGCACCATCCAGAAGTGCTGAAACCATTGAGGTTGTTGTCGTCTTGCCGTGCGTACCCGCAATCGCGACCGTCCATTTCAGGCGGATAAGCTCAGCCAGCATGTCTGCGCGGCGCACGACGGGAATGGCCATGGCGCGCGCTGTATCGACTTCCGGGTTGCCGGACTTAATGGCGGTAGAAATCACGACCGCCCCTGCCCCGCGTACATTTTCCGGCTTGTGACCGATATGCACAGTCGCGCCGAGCGCGCTGAGGCGTTCAACATTGGCGTTAGAGCGAATATCCGAGCCCTGCACCTCGTATCCGAGGTTCAGCATGACTTCTGCGATGCCCGACATGCCGATGCCGCCAATACCGACAAAATGCACAGGGCCGAGTTCAAAAGGAGATGGGTTACGCATAGAAAGCCAAGCCAATCAGACAGATGTGTTCAGAGTTTGGCTTGATAGACCAGCTTTCACGATTCCGAAATGGCGGAGTTCAAATCACTTACAAGCTTGCCCATTGCTATAGGTACAAGCCAGACGGCGACTGTCGGCAGCAAGCTCCAGCATATCTCTGGCGAGATCTGATCCAGCTGGAAGATTGTCCGCTACATACGCTTCTGACACGCGGGAAAACTGCAGGCACCCTTCAGCGCTTCTCAGATCACAAGCGGTCGACAGATACCGCATAATTGTTCGTACGCTCTGAACGTCGCCAGCGCCATGTGTCGCCGCAAAGCCGGCCGCATCCAGGCAGTAAGTCGCATCAGCCAAAGCGAGGTCTTCGGGACACGACAGATCATTGGCGAGCATTGCGATTTCCGGGTTTACCGATCCGCCGCGATTGGTGATCATCAGGTCGGCGAGCTGGCGGCAGGACAAGGCATCAACAAGATCACAGCCCATAACGAAGGCCTGACGGGCACGCTGAAGGTTCACCGAGCCGTACGAACCGTCCATCCAGTTATATCCGTTCAGAGCGCACGAATCTGCATCACCGTTTTCACAAGCCGTGTAATACGCGTCTGCGGCAGTTGCCGTGTTGGTGGCCAAGCCCGGTGCTGCGCGCGCCAGACGGCTACACGCATTGGTATAACCGCTTTGACAAATATCTGTGGCGTGCCGACGGAAGGCTTCAGGGTCACCGTCATGTTGGGCACTGTCCGGTTCAACACGAAAACCGGTTGTGCCGTTCTCATAGTAGTCGAGCACAGCACCACACATGAGCTGATAGCCGCTCTCTGTTCCCTGTATGCAGCCTGTCTTCAGCGCATTGAGCGCTTCGGTCGTTTGTCCATTCTCAAAGGAGGACAGCGCATAATCAAAATAGGAGTCGGGCGCCGACTGGGCTGCAGCAATGCCGCTCAATTGAACAAATGCAGTTGTTGCAGCGATTGTCAGGGTTCGGATCAAGAATGACATCTGGCAGCTCCCGGAAATACGTAAATTCCTTTGCTCACCCTACGCTGGCTTGATTGAAGGCCAATCCCCCGAACAGGTGAGAAGATTAAATATTGTTCATTGTCTTCATGCCCCGGTGACATATCATTGCAGTTTTCCCTCGGCGTGGCATGAAGATGCGCACTGTGGGTTAGAAGCGGAATATCGGGGGCGATATTCCAAGGATTGGGAAAAATATGATCAGAACTTTCGGCGCTGTGGTGGCGTCTCTCCTCATAACGGGGACGGCAGCTGGACAGGGCATCCAGCAAACCGTCGGTAACTTTGAAGACCGCTTCCGTCAGCTCGACGAAGTTCTTCCAACTCCAAACGTCTATCGTAACGCTTCCGGTGCACCGGGCCACCAATACTGGCAGCAGGAAGCCGATTATGACATTGACGTGGTTCTGGACGAAGAGGCGCGCCGCCTCACCGCGACCCAGACCGTCACATATTACAACAACTCCCCGGACACGCTGAACTTCCTCTGGCTTCAGCTCGACCAGAACATTTTCCGCTCTGACTCGATCGCGAATGTCGCTCAGGATTTCGGTGGCGCAGGCCGTCGTGGACCAGCTGTATCCGCAGGTGGACTGGACGACCCGACACGCCTTTCAATGGGCGAGCTGCGTCGTCAGCAAGCAATGGCTGATAACGAGTACGGCTATCAGATCAATTCTGTAACCGATACACGCGGCAACGCGCTGCCATACACAATCGTCGGCACGCTGATGCGCATCGACCTGCCGCGCGCACTGCGTCCGGATCAGTCAACGGCATTTGAAATCGACTTCGCATTCAACATTGTTGAAGAAGACGCTGTGTCTGCTCGTTCAGGCTATGAGCACTTCCCTGACGACGAGCGCGAAGGTGGTAATGACATCTTCCTGATCGCGCAGTGGTTCCCGCGCATGGTCGCCTACTCGGACTTCGAAGGCTGGCACAACAAGGAATTCCTTGGCCGCGGCGAGTTCACACTGGAATTTGGTGACTATGACGTCGCCATCACGGTTCCTAACGACCACATCGTGTCCGCGACAGGCGAGCTACAGAACCCGAACCAGGTTCTGACACCTGTTCAACGCGAACGTCTGCGTGAAGCCCGTACGGCTGAACGTCCGGTATTCGTCGTTACGCCTGAAGAAGCACTCGCAAACGAGAGCTCAAACCCGACAGGTAACGTCACATGGCGCTTTAGCGCCGAGAATGTGCGTGACTTCGCATGGGCATCGTCGCGTAAATTCGCATGGGATGCGCAAGGCCACCCACAGCCGGGCGCAGAGCATGACGTTGTCATGGCGATGTCTTTCTACCCGAAAGAAGGCGGCGAGCTCTGGGAACTGTATTCAACAGCGTCCGTCATCCACACAATGGATGTCTATTCTCGCATGTCGTTCGACTATCCATACCCGACAGCACAGTCAGTAAACGGTCCTGTTGGCGGCATGGAATACCCGATGATCACTTTCAACGGGCCACGCACAACACTGCAGGATGATGGCACACGCACATGGACACGCGCAGAGAAGGAATTCCTGATTGGCGTTGTGATCCACGAAATCGGCCACATCTACTTCCCTATGGTCGTCAACTCTGACGAGCGCCAGTGGACATGGATGGATGAAGGTCTGAACTCTTTCCTCGACAGCGTCGCAGGCTATGAGTGGGACCCGAGCATGGAGTGGAACCGCTCTCTGCCGCGCGATCTGACAAGCTATATGACGTCATCTAATCAGGTGCCGATCATGACGCAGTCAGACTCTATTCTGAATCTCGGTGCTAACTCTTACGGCAAGCCGTCCGCAGCGCTTCACATTCTGCGTGACACGATCCTTGGCCGTGAGCTGTTCGACTTCGCATTCCGTGAGTATGCGCGTCGCTGGCAGTTCCGTCGTCCGACACCATCCGATTTCTTCCGCACTATGGAAGAAGCGTCCGGCGTTGATCTCGACTGGTTCTGGCGCGGCTGGTTCTACACGACCGATCACGTCGATATCTCTCTCGACATGGTCTACCAGCTCCGCATCGACACAGAAAATCCTGACATCGACTTCGCCCGTCGTGAGCAGGAAAATGCGGACAAGCCGACGCCAATCGGTGTTCAGCTGAACCAAGAAGAAGGCCTGGAGCTCTGGGTCGATCGCTTCCCTGACGTTCGTGACTTCTACGACGACAACTCCATCTACACGGTCACAAACCGTGAGCGCAACCAGTACAATTCATGGCTCGAAGGCCTTGAGGACTGGGAGCGCACAGCGTTCGAACGCGCTGTTGAAGAAGACAAGAACTACTATGTTCTCGAGTTCTCCAACGTAGGCGGGCTCGTTATGCCAATCATTCTCGGTCTCGAGTTTGCTGACGGCACAGAAGAGCGCATGTACATCCCTGCTGAAATCTGGCGTCGTAACGTACACAACGTACGTAAGCTGCTGGTCTTCGACCGTGATCAGGAACTAGTTCAGGTGACTGTCGACCCTCAGTGGGAAACTGCTGACGCTGACATCACAAACAACAGCTTCCCGCGCCAGATCATGCCATCCCGCATCGAAGCTTACAGCCCGAGCCGTGGCTTCAACTTCGAACGTCGCGACATCATGCACGACATCACGACCGAGCTTGATACTGACGACGAGGAAGAAGGCGGAGAAACAGAAGCCGAAGCAGCAACAGCTGAGTAAGCGCTTCCCAAATCATCCAGAAAACGCCGGGCCATGTGTCCGGCGTTTTTTGCTTCTGGTGCATTTAGGCCTTCCTTAACCGGCCAGCGCGACCTTCTTCGCGAAGGAGAAGACACATGTCTCAAAGGCAGGTTCAGGCGCGAAACAAGCACAGAGCGCGTGTCGCAAACGACAGCGACGCAGCATCTCCGCAAGAACTCGTTCTTATGCCGGGCACGGATCTTCGCGACGCACTGAGTGTGCTCAGAAAGCACGCCGTACGCGGAAAATAGTGCAAAACTCGTTTTAATCCCTCGTTTACCATAAGCTTTGGATGACTCGCTTCTTTCCAATGTGTTAAAAATTTTAACACTTGGAGATTGAATCGTGTCGACAACCACCCTCTGGCAACAAGATTTGGCAGATCTTTGCCCCTGGATTGAGGAATTCCTCGATGCCGGAGAATTGTCGTCATTCGATCGGACGATGATGGCGTCACGCCGTCGACGCGCCAGCATTGAACGCGCCGAATATGGCAGTGAGTTCTGGAACCGCTGGGCAACCCGCATGATGCAATTGCGCTTTGAAAATCAGGGCAATGAACTCATCGACTTTGCCTGCACCACCAACTGGGAACGCCATACCTTCGACGAACGCCTCGATCTTGCCGGCTGCCTGTTTCCCGGAAGTGTACACGCAGACGATATCAGCCTGCTTGCCGGCGGCTATTTCAGCGCCTGCGAGGTGTTTGGCGATTTCAACATGCGCAATGCCTATATCGCCGAAGACGGCGTCTGGCTCGATCAGATGAAGATATACGGCGCGTTGCGCCTGCGTAGTTCACAGATCGATGGCCGTCTGGAAATACGGAACTCCGTCATCGCCCGCGCGACAGACCTGTCCGAACTTCTTGCTCAGAATGAAATCTGGGCCACAGGCTGCCGCTTTATGGAAAAGGTGACAGCGGAATACGCACGTTTTGCAAGCAATGTTAGCTTCAACGCATCCCGCTTCAGTGAAGGCGCGGATTTCTCATCCTGCGTCTTCGAAGACGTGGTCAGCTTTCAGAAATCTCGCTTCGAGGGCCCGGCCTCATTTGAAGGCTGTATCTTTGAAGACAAGCTCTGGCTCACCAATGCCTTCTTCAACCAGGAAGCGCGAATGGGTGAAGCGCGGTTTCGCTGCGAAATCAATCTTGACGGAGTGACGTTTGGTGCACCACATGCAGCGAATGAAAACCGTTTCCTTGAAGACTTCACAGCCCGCTCAGGCCAACGCTCGCTCTGACCAAATGACTGCTTTCATGCGCATTGCCTTCACAGCACTCGCTTGTCTCATGATTGCTGTTACGTCGGCCATGTCTGCTGACGCGCACCCGCGCAAGGAAGCCGAGACAGAGATAAGCTACAACGAGAATGCCAACCGCGTTGAAATCATTCACCGCTACCGCATCCATGATTCTGAGAGCACGCTGCACCGTGTTCACGGAGACACCTCGCTCTCCATCATGACGGACCCGCGCGCGCAGGCTCTGTTTGGCGAATATGTCGAGAGCCGCTTCTCTATTTCACACAACGGCCAAGCTCTGCCGCTCGAACTGGTTGGCGGCGAAATTGAAGATGGCTTTGTCTGGATCTATCAGACCACGCCGGAAATGCCCGCAGACGGCCTGTATGTCATGCGTTCCAACGAGCTGATGGATGTGCATCAGGATCAGACGAACATTGTGCATGTCCGCCTGCATGGCCTGAATGAGACTCTGATCTTTACGCGCTCGACACCGTGGGCGACCTTCCGCCTCGACGGATCAGATACCTACTAGGCTTTACCGACCACCTCTTCAGCGAGATCGGCGAGATCACTAGACGCGTTAAAGCGGCCAACAGACTTCGCGGCCTCCGCGCGGGCAGCAAGCCCTGCCCCGTCTCTCAGACGCTCTGTAAGCAGGTCTGTGACCCGTTCAGGCGTGAACTCACCTTCCGACAGCACATCGGCTCCGCCTGCGTCACGAAGTGTTTCTGCATTGCCGGTCTGGTGATCATCCATGGCAATCGCCAGAGGGATGAGCAGGCTCGGGCGGCCTACGACTGCAAGCTCGGTCACACTTGAGGCGCCAGAGCGCGACATCACCATATGCGATCCGCTTAAGAGTTCCGGCATATTGGAGAAGAACGGCGCCAGCTCGCTATTTACGCCCGCTTCGGCGTAGAGGGCGCGCACGGCCTCAATCTGCTCTTCACGCACTTGCTGAACGATCTTCAACCGGCTGCGAATATCGTCTGGCAACGCACACACGGCAGCAGGAATAACCTCGCCGAACAGCCGCGCGCCCTGACTTCCCCCGATGACTAGAAGCTGGAGCGGCGCATCGCTGCCCGCTGCAGGATATGGCTCGTCACGTACGGCGAGGATTGGCCCGCGAACCGGATTACCGACCACGCGCTTATTCTTCTCTGCGGCCTTTGGCAGACGATCCAGCCGGTCAAACCCGCAGGCGACGACCTTAGCCGTCTTCGCGAAAACACGGTTCACACGGCCAAGCACCGCATTCTGTTCGTGGATGATGATCGGTACACCTTCGCGGCTAGCCGCTGCGAGAGCCGGAAAGGCTGGATAGCCACCAAAGCCTGCCACGAGGCTTGCCTGCTCGGTTTTGAGTTTGGCTTGTGCCTCTTTGATGCCGGCGAGGATTTTAAGGCCGGAAGCAATCAGCTTGTCCGGTCGTTTGCTGGCGAACGTCGCCGCCTTCACATTGATGATCCAGTCAGCCGGAAAACCATCCGTGTAGCGCTGGCCGCGCTCATCGGTCATAAGCCCCACGCGCCAGCCACGCTGTTTCATTTCCGCAGCAAAGGCTGATGCCGGAAACATATGGCCACCAGTGCCTCCGGCTCCAATCACAACGAGTGGCGCATTTGACATGAGATACTCCTTCAGCCGTGTCTCTGGCCGAAACGGTTACTTAATTCCGGGGTGAAATTCAGCCCTTTTACGGGTCAACGCAAGGCCGAGGCCAAGTGTGAGCGCCGTGCCGATCATTGAGGACCCACCATAACTGATGAATGGCAGCGTCATTCCCTTGGTTGGCAGCATACCAACATTCACGCCCACATTGATGACGGCTTGCAGGCCGAACATGAAGAAGAGCGCCGTGCCTGCTGCACGCGGATATGGGTCAGCTCTGCGGGACGCTGCCATCACGCCGCGAAGCGCGATTACAGCGAAAATGATGAGCAAGCCAAGACAGGCGATATAGCCGAACTCCTCACCTGCGACCGAGTAGATGAAATCGGTATGCGGATCAGGAAGGTCCTCCTTGATACGTCCCTCGCCCGGGCCAACACCAAGCAAACCGCCTCGCGCAATGGCTTCATGCGCCTGATCAAGCTGATAGCTCGCCTCATTCGGATTGAGGAAACTCTGAATGCGGTACCGCACATGTTCGAACGAGAAATAAAGTCCGAGCCCTGTCAGCACACCGCCCACACCAAAGGCAGCAGCCCAGATCAGCGGCAGGCCGGACACGAAGAACGCAACGAGGAAGGCCGCCGTCAGAAGCGCCGTTTGTCCAACGTCAGGCTGAAGCAGCAGCAGGCCAACCGTCGGCGCAAACAGGAAGAAGGTCAGAACCTCCCACGGCACGGTCTTAAGGCGCTGACGCTGCGCCAGCAACCAAGAGGCCAGCACGATCAGCGCAGGCTTCACAAACTCGGAAGGCTGTATGGAGAAGCCTCCCAGACTGATCCAGCGTTGACTGCCTTTAACTTCGTGCCCGATCACCAAAAGCACTGCCATCAGCAGAAACGCACCGATGAATATCAGCAGGGCGAGACGCCGTGCCCAGCTCTCTGTCAGCATGGACGAGGCCAGCATGATGATAATCGCGCCAACGACGAACCCAGCGTGCCGAAACACGAAGTGGAAGGTGTTGTTGTAACCGATACGCTCTGCGGCTGTCGGCCCTGCAGCCAATGACAACAGCATACCGCAAGCCAGCAGAACCATGGCGCCAATGATGATGCCGTGATCCACCGTGCGCCACCATTCTGCCAACATGGATGTGTCAGAACGTGCGAGTGTCGTCATACCGTTGCCCGAAGTCTTTCAGTATCGCTCATCAGGCCATGGACGAGCTCTTTGAATTCATCGCCGCGCGCTTCGAAATCCTTGAACTGGTCAAAGCTGGCACAAGCTGGCGACAGAAGAACGATAGGGTCTTCATCACCTGAGTTCGCTGCATCATGCATGGCTTCGGCAACAGCGCGCTTGAGTGTGCCACAATTCATGTGCGGAACATCATCGCTCAGCTCGCGGGAAAACTGCTTCTGCGCCTCACCGATCAGGTAAGCTTTCGTGATGTGGCCATAGAACGGGCGGACATCCGCAAGGCCATCAGACTTGGCCACACCGCCGCCAATCCAGTAGACTTTCGGATAGCTTTTCAACGCCTGAACAGCCGCCTGACCATTCGTGGCTTTGGAATCGTTCACGAAGGTTACGCCGCCAACTTTGCCGACAACTTCCTGACGGTGCGCGAGGCCCGGAAAGGTCGCCATCGCCTCCATGATCACGGTCGCATCCACGCCCACACCGCGGCAGGCCGCATAAGCTGCAGCGGCATTCTGATGGTTGTGCGCGCCCGGCAGAGTTTGAATTTTGCTTAGGTCACCAATCATCATGGCGCGGCCGCTCTGGCTATCAAACAGACGACCATGGACAGCGCTTACACCGCGACCAAGCGCATAGGTGGAAGAGACGCCCACGCAGCGCTGGTGACGCTTGGCCGCCATTTTAGCCATCAGGATCTGCGTCGGCATGGTGTCCATACCGATGACGGCGAGATCTTTTTCTGACTGGTTATCGAAAATACGGGTCTTGGCGTTGATATAGCCCTGCATGCCTCCATGACGTTCCAGATGGTCCGGCGTCACATTGAGCAGCACCGCTACATCGCATTTCAGGCTTTCACACAGATCAAGCTGATAAGATGACAGCTCAAGCACATAGACGGCGTTCGCATGAAGCGGCGCCATGTCCAGAACGCCAATTCCGATATTGCCGCCGACGCGTACGTCCTTACCCGCCTTCTTAAGCACATGGCCGATGAGAGACGTTGTCGTGGACTTACCGTTCGTTCCGGTGACGCCGATGATCTTCGGACGTGAGTGTTCCGGCATGGCATTCACCGCGCGGGCAAACAATTCCATGTCTCCGATAACTTCAACGCCAACCATTCTGGCCATCTGAACCAGACGGTGCGGCTCCGGATAGCGGTATGGAATGCCCGGCGACAGAACCAGCGCAGAATACTGCTGCCAGTCGCGCTTATTGATATCTACAAGATCGAAGCCCTGCTCGGTCGCCCGCTCACGCGCAACCGGATTGTCATCCCATGCGTGAACCTTTGCACCGCCAGCCTGCAGCGCGCGCACGGTCGCAAGGCCTGTGCGGCCCAGACCGAATACGGCGACATACTGTCCTGCGAATTCACGAATAGGGATCACCTGATCAGACCTCTATCTCAGCTTGAGTGTCGCAAGGCCGATAAGGGCCAGAACTACGGATATGATCCAGAAGCGGATCACGACGGTGGATTCAGCCCAGCCCGCTTTTTCGAAGTGGTGGTGGATCGGCGCCATACGGAAAACGCGCTTACCGGTCAGCTTATAGCTGCCCACCTGTACGAATACGGAGAGAGCCTCCATGACGAAAATGCCGCCAACAATTGCAAGAACGATCTCGTGCTTGGTGCAGACAGCAACCGTGCCGACCATGCCGCCCAGCGCGAGTGAACCTGTATCGCCCATGAAGACTTTCGCAGGCGGCGCGTTGTACCAGAGGAAGCCGAGGCCTGAGCCAAACAGCGCACCGAACAGCACAGTCAGCTCAGACGTACCCGGCGTGTTGATCAGATAAAGATAATCGGCATAGCGCGGCGTTCCGCAGATATAAGCGATCAACGCGAACGTGCCGCCTGCAACCATGACCGGCACAATCGCAAGGCCATCAAGGCCATCCGTCAGGTTCACAGAGTTGGCTGCGCCCACAACAACAAACGCGCCGAAAATCGCAAAGCCATAGATCGTCAGATTGATCAGAACGTCTTTGAAGAACGGAATGGTCAGAGATGTCTCGAAGTTTTCAGGGATCAGCACAGGCAGCAGGTTCGCAGCTTCGCGTTCAAGTGCAGACTGGCCCGCAGCGATTGGCGCGTAACGGGCCACCCAGACCACCGCAACAATCGCAATCACAAACTCGGCGAAGAGACGCGCCTTGCCGGAAAGACCACCGGCATGGCCTTTGGTGACTTTCGTGAAGTCATCCAGGAAGCCAATCAGGCCGTAGCCGACCGTCACGAACAGTACGATCCAGATATATTCGTTAGATAAATCCGCCCAGAGAAGCGTGCCGACTGAAATGCCCATTAGAATTAGAAAGCCACCCATAGTTGGCGTGCCTTTTTTCGTCAGCAAATGACTTTCCGGACCATCTTCTCGGATTGGCTGGCCCTTTTTTTGACGCTTGCGCAGCCAGTTAATCATTGGCGCGCCCATAATGAGGCAGAGAATAAACGCCGTCGCAAAGGCAAGCCCTGTCCGGAAAGTGACGTAGTTCATCACGTTCATAAATGAGTAGTCTTCTGTATACATTGATAAAATTTCGTACAGCATTACTCTTCCCCGGCGCCCTTTGAGGTATCGTTATTCTGCGCGCTGAAGCGTCGAAGCGCTCCGGCTAATGTTCCCATTCCGGAAGCATTCGAGCCTTTGATCAAGAGCGCATCGCCATTTATTAACGACTTATTAACCATTTCATGGAGATCGCCGGCTTTCGATGCCCAGCTAACTTCCACCTTCCCGTCGAGCGCTTTTACAAGCGGCTTTATGCCTTGACCCGAGAGGAAAACCCGCGCTGGCTCACAGGCCAGAATTTCGGGTGCGAGGCCTGCATGAAGTGCGTCGGCATCTGGGCCAAGCTCTTTCATCTCACCAAGTGCAATTAGTTTGCGTTTCGCAGGACGCATTGCGAAACCGGCGAGCGCAGCGCGCATGCTTTCAGGGTTTGCATTGTAAGCGTCATCAACCATCAAGGCGCGGCCTTCACCCTCGAGGTTCAGCCATTCAGCATTACCCCGCCCTTCAGGTGGCGCATAGCCGTTCAGGGCTTTTGCCGCCTCAAGAACGCCAAGGCCGGAACAATTGGCCATGAGGAGAGCGGCAGCAACATTCTGCCCCCAATGCTCGCCCACGGCATCGACGGAGACATCTACCGTCTCGCCAAGCACTTCGAGGGTGAACCGTGAGGACACACCATCTGTCTCGTAATCCGTTACGAAGGCCTGACTACCTTCAGTGCCGAACGTCAGAATTTTAGCGTCCGGCGCATATTCAGCAGCTTTGCCGCGGAGGAATTCGTAGAAATTGTCCCCGAGTGGCAGGATCGCGTAGCCGCCCGACTCAAGGCCCGCGAAGATGGCAGACTTTTCCAGTGCAACAGCATCTTCAGAGCCCATGCCCTCAAGGTGAGCTGGTGCAATCTTGGTGATCAGTGCCGCATGCGGGCGAACCATTTCAGAGCGAGGTTCAATCTCGCCTGGCGTATTCATGCCAATCTCGAACACAGCGCGTGTCGTGTCCTGCGGCATACGCGCGAGCGTCAGTGGCACGCCCCAATGATTGTTGAAGGATTTGACGGACCAATGCGCAGGACCGAAAGCGCGGAAAATCTGCGCCAGCATTTCCTTCACGCTGGTTTTGCCAACTGACCCTGTAATCGCGCAGCAGAAAGCATCCGTGCGCGCACGCGCGGCCCGTCCCATGGCTTCAAGCGCTGTCAGCGTGTCATCTACCTGTAGCGCTGGCACATCTTCAATCGGACGTGACACCAGACACGCACCTGCACCCGCCTCATAGGCGTTAGGCACAAAGTCATGTCCGTCACGCACATCTTTCAGCGCAACGAACATGTCGCCTGGCTGGATGCTACGAGTATCAATGGACAGACCACAAATCGCCCAGCGGCCAACGGCCCGGCAACCCGTTGCTTTGGCAGCCTCTTCGGAGGTCCAGAGTGGCTTTGTCATGCGGCGCTCTCCAGAGCCTGAGCAGCTGTATCCTGATCCGAGAATGGAAGGACTTCAGCGCCAATAATCTGACCGGTCTCGTGTCCCTTGCCTGCGATAAGCAGCGTGTCGCCCGCTTTCAGTTGAGCAATACCGGCTTGAATGGCCGCAGCCCGGTCAGCGATCTCAGTCGCTTCGGGGCACGCCGTCATGATGGAGGAGCGAATAGACGCGGCGTCTTCAGTGCGCGGGTTATCGTCTGTCACGATGACGACGTCGGCATGCTTTGCAGCGATCTCGCCCATCATCGGACGTTTGTATGGATCGCGATCACCGCCGCAGCCAAATACCAGAATGAGACGACCGGCTGTGTGCGGACGTGCAGCGCGGAGAAGCACGTCAAGACCATCCGGCGTATGCGCATAGTCAACAAAAACTGCGCCTCCGCCAGACTTTTCGCCGACCAGCTCAAGGCGGCCTTTAACCGTCGTCAGCGTGGCCATAGCCTCGAACACCGCTTCCGGAGCGAGACCAAGACCAATCGCGAGACCTGCGGCTGTGAGCGCATTGAGCGCCTGAAACTCGCCAATCAAAGGCAGATGCACATCGTACGCATTGCCCTGATAGAGCACGTCCATCACCTGACCTGTCGCACGTGGGCTAAGCTCACGAATTTTCAGGTCTGCGCCACGCCAGCCAACAGAAAACAGGTTCAGACCTGCCTCACGCGCAGCGTCTTCGAACACAGGCGTTTCCGGGCTGTCAGCGTTTACAATCGCGAGCGCACCTACAGGCGCCAGCTGGGAGAACAAACGCAGCTTCGCAGAGCGGTAATCGTTGAAGTCCGCATGATAGTCGAGATGGTCCTGCGTTAGGTTCGTGAACGCAACGGCGGCCAGCTTCACCCCATCAAGGCGGTACTGAACGAGACCGTGAGAGGACGCCTCCATTGCGGCATGCGTCACGCCCTCACCTGCCAGCGTGTCCAGCGTTTCGTGGATCATCACCGGATCAGGCGTCGTATGGCCAAGATCGATATGACCGTTCGGACCAACCGCGCCAAGCGTGCCCATGCTTGCGGCTTTCATGCCTGCATGCGCCCAGATCTGGCGGAGAAAATCCACTGTGGAGCTTTTGCCATTCGTGCCGGTCACGGCGACGACATTCTCAGGCTGGCGCGGATAGAATTTCGCGCTTGCATATGCGAGCGCCTGACGCGGCTCCTCGGCAGTCACAAGCGCAGCGTCGCCTGTTTCCGCAGGCCCGCCACAGAGAATAGCCGCAGCGCCTTTCTCAAGCGCCATCGGAATAAACTCGCGGCCATCACGGGCAACACCCTGAAGAGCAGCAAAGACAAAGCCTTCCTCCACTTTGCGGGAATCGGCCGTCAGTCCTTTAACATCAGCGTCTGCTGAGATGTTCTGCCCCTCGAACAGATCCTTCAGCTTCACAGTGACCTCCTGTCTGCAATCATACGCACCGGCGGTCCAGACGGTCTGATGTCTTCGAAGTTCGGCATCACATCCAGAATCGGCGCGATGCGTTCAATCACATTTCCGACTGCCGGGGCAGACGCGAAAGCAGCAGAGATGGCCTGACCTGCCTCATTGGTAGGCTCATCCAGCACGATCAATACGACATAATTCGGGTCATCTGCGGGAAACACAGCGGAGAATGACGTCACATTCCGGTCGTCATCATATCCGCCAGCAGCAGGTTTTTCGGCAGTACCTGTCTTACCGGCAACGCGGTAGCCAACGACGTCAGCATTGCGGCCTGTGCCCTCAGTAACGGCTGTGCGCATCATCTCGACAACGACCTGCGCGGTTGGCGCAGACATAACGCGGCGCGGCTCACGAGGCGCGGCCAGCGGGTCACCTTCCATCAGAATGGTTGGCGCAAGATATTCGCCATCATTTGCGAAGGTCGCAAACGCAGAGGCAAACGACATCGGAGAGACTGCAATGCCATGACCGAAGCTCGCCGTCGCATAAGTCACTTCAGACCAATACTCGGGAAGAAGCGGCGCAGCCGAACCAAGTTCGACCGGAGAGGCATCGAACAGGCCAAGTGACTCAAGGAAGCGCACCTGACGCTCCGGCCCGATCCGGCCTGCCACCTGAACCGTACCGATATTGGAAGACTGGGCCAGAATGGTGGTCAGATCAGCACTGCGTGCATTGTGGAGCGGGTGATCGTCATGAATTGCGTCAGAGCCGATACGGATCGGATTGCGCACATCGAAGGTTTCGCGAAGCGTCACTTCGCCAAGGTCGATGCCGGCGGCAATCGTGAACGGCTTGAACACCGAGCCCAGCTCGTAAACGCCGGAGGATGCGCGGTTGAAACGCGCAACATCATCAGCATCCTGCGGACGGTTCGCGTCATACATCGGCCAGGACGCCATGGCGAGCACTTCACCCGTACGCGCGTCCAGCACGACGCCAGCGCCGCCCTCAGCATTTGTGCGAACGGCCGCCGCGCTCAGCTCGACTTCGAGACTATACTGAATACCAACATCAATGGTCAGCTGGAGCGGCTCGTCAGTGCTGGTAAGGCGATCATTCAGCGCATACTCGATGCCTGAAATCCCGTTGCCGTCGACATCGGTGAAACCGAGAATGTGAGATGCCAGGCTGCGCTGCGGGTAGAAACGGCGCGTCTCCTCGCGAAAGCCCAGCGCCTCAAAGCCAAGATCAAACACAGCCTGACGCTGGTTTGGCGTGAGACCTCGTTTCAGCCAGACGAAACGCCGGCCCTCATCAGAGAGGCGCGCGAGAATGGTGTCGTAATCAAGGTCTGGGAGGATGGACACGAGACCTGCTGCTACATCATGGGCATTCCAGATCGCGCTCGGATCGGCATAAAGCGAGTAAACAGAAACGGACGTCGCAAGACGCTCGCCATTGCGGTCAACAATCTCTGCGCGCCGCGTGCTGACAGCATCGCGAGACGAGCTGGCAACGCGCGTAGTGGCGCTATCACTTCCAGCTAACGCAACAACTGCGCCCTGCAAGCCAACGGCGCAAAACGCAAAGCAAAGGCCCGCAGCCACAAGCCGGGCACGGAGCGGAGATGTACGTTCGGCTTCGAACAGATTCTGGCTCATTCTTCGCTCTCCCAATCGGTGAGCGGACCGAAGAACGCATCAGCAGTTTCTATATCGATCATCTGACGGGATCGCGCAGGGCCCATGCCGAGGCGGCTGGACGCCAGCTCCGCAATACGCGCACGGCCTGTCAGCGTATCCATCTCCGCCTCAAGGAGCTCAATCTCACCTTCAAGCTGGGCAATTTCAGCATTCAGAGCGCGGATACGATCATTGCTCTCGCCTGCGCCGGATTTTGCCTGAAACATCCCGACGGCCAGGAAGCCCATCACAACGATACCAGTCAGAAGCACATAACGGTTCATCGGCAGACCTCACTCAGTGATGGCAGATCAACAGACAGATCGGTGTCAGCATCCCAGACCGGCGCTTCAGTGCGCACAGCGGAACGAAGGCGAGACGAACGCGCACGCGCATTCGCTTCAATCTCGGCGACGTCTGGCGCAGTTACGCGGCGAATCTTTTCAAACGTCGCGGCTGGCCCCTCAGATTGCACTACTGGCATAAAGCGCGAGCCACCTTCGGTTTTGCCGGACCGCTCAGCCATGAATGCTTTGACCATACGGTCTTCAAGAGAGTGGAAGGTCACAACGACGAGACGACCGCCTGGCTTGAGCGCGCGTTCGGCAGCTTCGAGCGCATTCGCCAACTCGACCAGCTCTTCATTCACGAACATGCGCAACGCCTGAAACGACTTTGTTGCCGGGTGGGTCTTCTTGCCACGACGACCCCCGACAGCCTTCTCGATGGCTTCTGCAAGTTGAAGCGTTGTCGTGAAGGCTTCGGCTTTGCGCGTCTCTACGATACGACGCGCAATGCGACGGGAGTCACGCTCCTCACCCAATTGGAAGATAATGTTAGCCAGAACAGCCTCTGGCGCTGAGTTCACCAGATCAGCCGCACTCGGTCCACTCTGGCTCATACGCATATCGAGCGGCCCATCGCGCATGAAGGAAAACCCGCGATCAGCCTCATCAAGCTGAAACGATGAGACACCCAGATCAACAACCACGCCATCGAGCTGCTCATGACCACAAGCACGAGCAACCTCGTCGAGCTCGCCGAAACGGCCACCCGCAAAACTAAAGCGATCAGGATAATCGGATTTGAGCGGTGCAGAGCGTGTTTCAGCATCCGGGTCACGATCCACGCCAATTACATGGCACTTAGCGCTTTCCAGAATGCGACGCGAGTAACCGCCCCCACCGAACGTGCCGTCGAGAAACACCTCGCCAGCCTTAGGCGCGAGGTGCTCAACAACGTGATCCAGCATGACAGGAATATGGCCCATTACGCGCCTCCCTGTCCGTCTTGGCCGAGGCTCTGATAAAACGGCACAGCCAGCGCATCAGGGTTCTGTGTCGCATGGGACGACATTTCCTGACGATAGGACGCAAAGCGCTCAGGATTCCAGATCTGGAAACGGTCCATCGCACCAACGAAGAGAAGCTCTTTCTCAATACCCGCCTCACGGAGCAGGTTTGCCGGAATATTCGCGCGGCCCGCCTGATCCATAGTGATTTCGCTGCCATTGGAGAAAATCGCCATGACGTTTGCGCGGCGGTTCACATCATTCGGGTGCAGGTTGGAGAAGATTTTACGGTAGCTCTGCATCAGATCCATGCCGCCGCCCTCAAGACAGCCGCCACCTTCAGCGATCGGATACAGGAAGAAACGGGATGCCCCTTCTAGAGCCGTGCGGAAGCTGCTCGGAACGAGAACTCGTCCGCGCCCATCAATGCTTCCTTCAACGGTCGATAAGAACATGACCAACCCACAGCCAACTACCTCACCCATTTTGGGGTGTTTTGGTTTAAAATTGGGATAACATGTGCAGAAATGGGCAACAATGGGCTAGACAGGGTTTGTTAACACAATCCACACCCGAAATCCGAACAAATTCAGAACTTATAGGAACATAGGAAGAATATCGTCGCTTGGCGGCAGCACTCCACCTACCCCTGAAATCAATATCTTGTGCCACCCCATGATCACCCAACAATATCGTGTGCCAGAGACACGGCAGAGACACTTATCCCCAGATGGTTAAACAGAAAGCGTAAATTTTTTGCAGTGAGAGTGAGGAAATTGGGCAGCCATGGGCACACAAATGCCAAATCAGCGAACATTTGCCCGCTCGCGCCCAGTTTTGCCCATGAGAGAAAAGGATCAGATGGCCTGTAAGCCGGGTTCTGTTCACCACGTAAACGCGGATTGGCGACCATTCCTCTGCGATGATGATTGCTCATCACCTGACGCGACCGACCCGGAAAGCGACGCGAAGACACGCCATCATGCTTTCCCTATTTGGTCTTGCTCCAGGCGGGGTTTACCTTGCCAGTCCTGTTGCCAGAACCGCGGTGCGCTCTTACCGCACCCTTTCACCCTTACCCCGACGTATCGGGGCGGTTTGCTTTCTGTGGCACTTTCCCTCGGCTCACGCCGGGCGGGAGTTACCCGCCGCCCTGTCCTCATGGAGCCCGGACTTTCCTCCAGCATGCAAGCACGCCAGCGGCCGCCCGGCCATCTGATCCGGCGTGGCTTGTAAATCAGCTGAGCGGATTTGGCCAGTAGGAGGGAACCGAGATCGTGATTGAGAGTTACTTGCACATTCGGGCAATAACATTACCTGTGGAATCCATGACGGTTGAAAAAGAAAAGATCACAGACATAGCGAGCCGTTGCGCCAGCGTTCGAACGCTGATGACAGCCCGCTCGATCACGCGACTTTACGACCAGGCACTTAAGAATGCCGGGATCACAGGAACGCAGTTTTCCCTGTTGGTCGCGATTGGCTCTTACAATTTCAATTCGATTTCCGAGCTGGGTGATGCCCTTAACATCGAAAAATCAACGCTCTCTCGCAATCTCAAACCGCTGATTGATGCAGGTTTGATCGAGCGGGAGAAAGCGAATGTCAGCCGTGCTATCACACACCGTCTCACAGCAGCAGGTCAGGCAAAGCTCGTGGCCGCCTACCCGCTCTGGCAGGCCGCACAATCACGGGTCGAAGAAGAGCTTAGTCAGGACGACCTGCAGGCCGGCTACCGATTTATGGCCCGCTTGCGCCACGCAGCCGATAGCTGATCGCTCACGCTGTCAGCTGATCGACTGACGCAAAGAATCCAGCCGCACCCAGTGCCATGACAATCGCGAACACGGTCGTCGCAGGCTTATCCTTGCGCATGAGGAACCACAGTGTGACCGCCAGCATCAGGTTCGACAGGACGACAAACCACAGGAAGATATCTGTGGCGAAGATCATGGATAGATCGACATTCTCGCCGATGGCGATACGCGCCAGAAGCGGCAGACCGACAGCAAGGTCGATCGAGATAACGAGGCCGATAAAGGCTTTGCCGAGATCACCGAATGTATCGAGAACTGCAGCGCCAATCGTGACGACCTTATGCGTCAGCGCAAAGGCGTATTCGCGGCCCGCAATAAGCCCGAGGAACACCCAGGTTGTGCTCATTGGCAGATCATTAAGCTCCTTGAAGAAGAACAGAAGTGACGCGTAAAGAAAGTCGACAATCGTTGCCGAACGAATATCGGTGACGTTGGACTTGGTGTTGAGAATGCGCTGTACAGGACCACCACGGTTAGCAAATGTGTATGCCAGCAGAAGCGCGATCGCGCCCATAGCGAGGAAGCCTTGAATCGCCGTCAGCTCGCGTGGCAGGAAGACGAAAATGTTCGCGAAATCCTGAATCAGCCAGACCGCCCATAAATAGCCTGTTGTCACCCATTGCAGGACCACCCAATACATGGACCGCGAGTGCTTGAAGCAAAACGCCAGCGCGACCGCTTCTGCAAAGAAAGACAGCCCCACACCGACCAGCACAGATTGCATGTCGCTTGTGGTACCGAACACATAGTATTGTGACAGGAAGAACGCCGTACCGACTCCGGCGATGATGCCGTACGGAATAAACGCATCAACCGGATTATGCTCGAACCAGCGCTCCAGCGTGCGCGCGATGATCAGGTAGACCACGCCGCCTGTAACAAAGGCCAGCGCGTAGCCGAAAAGCGATTTTTCAATCATGGAGCCAAGGCCGCCAATAGAGGCGAAAATGGTCAGAACCATGAACGATGTCGAAACGGGAATACCGAGACGGGTAATAACCAGCAGCACAAGCGGCGGCAGCACATGGTACCACTGCACAACCATTGGCGGATATTTGCTCTCATTCGAGAGGCGACCGTAGGACGGGTCACCGCCATTCACGACCCAACCATAAGCGAAGGTTACAACCAGAATTGTGACTGCAAACCCAAACAGAACGGTCCAGTGCAGGCGCTTGTTGGAATTGATGAAAGTACCGAGCGTCTGAAGCGCGTCATTTCCGACCACGGCATAGGCCGCAAACAGGAAGCCGATCGCGGCGAACATCTCAATTCCGAAAAAGCTCATGGTACTTCCCGATGGCGTCTGGACTCTACGTAGCCCTTCGCTACCCGAACTGTATGAAACTTTTTAGACAAGCAACCCCGCAAAACAGAATAAGCGCGACAAATTTTTGTCATCGGCGGCCGAAAACCCTGAAAATTCCGTCTCCTCGCAATGACAGCGCGTAACATTTTCACGACAGGTCTTCCGATCAACGACAAATCACCAATCTCACGCGATCTTGGAACCTCATCACAAGGGTCACGTTAGTTCGACACAATAACGGAGATCTGACCATGAAAAAGCACATGATGTTTATCATCCCCGCCCTCGCACTTGGTGCAGCAGCCTGCACAAGCACGGGCGAAACAGAACGCAACGCACTTGGCGGCGCGGCAATTGGCGCAGCAGCTGGTGCCATCATCGGCAACAACACCGGCGACGGTGATGCAGCGACAGGCGCAGCAGTTGGCGCGGCAGTTGGCGGCGCGGCAGGCGCAGCACGTGGTTGCACGAATGCAGAAGACTGCGACATGCCGGGCGTAGACGACCAGGCTGATGAGCGTGACTATGACAATGATGGCGTTGCTGACGTAAGCGACCGCTACCCAACAGACCCTTCACGCTGGTAGGATAGATTTGCCACTCTGTACCCGGTACAGGGTGGCACTTTCAAATACATGACAGACACACTCTCGCATGGCGTTAGTCCGAAGCCTGATAATTCGGATCACCAAACCCCTGAAGCCCGCTCTGAACAGAAAATCAGAGGTCGGGCTATTGTTACATATGGGCGAAGCCTCATGTCCCTCGTCATCGCGCGCTCACTGAGCGAACGCGGGATTGAGGTGATCGGATGTGACGATGTCGACCTTACTGTGCTTTCATTCTCCAAACACACCAAAGACTCGTTCACCCATCCCCATTTCGAGCGTGAGCCGGAAGCTGCCCTCAATGCTTTTGAAGAAGCTATCCGCAAATACGCGCCTGATGATGACCGACTATATGTGCTCATCCCAGGCTTCAGGGACGCCAAGCTATTCTCCCGCAATCGCGACCGGTTCGAGCCGCTTATCAAAATAGCGGCACCGCCGGCCGAGTGTATCGACCTCATCCACCCGAAAGACAATTTCGCAGAGTTCGCGACAGATAACGCGCTTCAGGCCCCTGAAACACGCATACTGACGCCGGATGAATTCCGTGATCTGAGCATTGAGGAGATGAGTCTTCCACGCATTGTGAAGCCTGTGGATGGCGTGGGCGGTCGAGGCGTGAGCCTTCTGAAAGACGAAAGCGACGTCACCCATTACCGAGACGAACTGAAAGGCAAGCAAAACCTGCTGCTTCAGGAAGCCATTGAAGGCGAGGACTATTGCGTCGCTATCGCCGCCCGTCGCGGCGATCTGATTGCCATTTCAGCCTATAAAAACATCAAGCAGTTCCCTGTAGAATCCGGCGCTGGCGCGATCCGCGAAACCGTATCCGCAGAACCGTTTGAAGAGACCGCGCGCAAGCTCGTCGCAGCTTCCGGCTGGCACGGGGTCGCCGAAGTTGATTTTCGCTGGGATGAAAACTCAGATCAGCCCGCAAAACTGATCGAGATCAATCCACGCTTCTGGGCGGGCCTGTTCCACTCAACCGAGTCCGGCATTGATTATCCCTGGCTGGCCTTTGCCATTGCGGCCGGCCTCCCACTGAAAGACGAACAGCTGGAAGACGATCATGTTGGTTTCCGCTCGCGCACACCGGCAGCCTGGATCCTGTCTGTTGCGCAGGAAATTGCCGGTTCTGATGAGCATATGGAGAGCGCCTCTTCAGCCTGGAAATCACTGAAGGCCGACGCCTCGAAGGGCGATGTCCTTCAGGCATTGCGCCATTTCCCTGAAGCGCTTTCGCAGTCGGCACTCAGCGCCGGCACGATCAAAAAGCTGCGGGCCGAACTGAAACGCCATGAAGAGCTGCCTTCAGAATTTACGGCGGACCACGATCCGGCAACGGGGCTCGGCATCCTGTTCGCGCTTAGCTCGCTGGTACGGCACGGCGAACTCCCGCCCGAGCTGAAGTTCGATGCAGACGAACCGGAAGAGCCAACAGTACATGAAGATAATGATGATGTGCGTCCGGTAATCGGCATTACACGGCCCGACAAAGGCGACTTCTTTGCTTTCCAGGCCATGAAGCTTGCCGTCTGGATGGCGGGCGGTCGACCCGTTGCCATCACGTCATCGGCGCCGCGTGATCCTCATTCAATCGACGGCCTTCTGTTCGGTGGCGGGTCTGATGTCTACCCAGACCGCTATCAGGGTAAGCCGAAAGAACACGTCCGCTATGATCTTGCGCGTGACGAGATGGAAGCCTCATGGGCACAAGCGGCGTTTGAACATGGTATTCCCATGCTGGGTGTCTGCCGAGGTATGCAGATGATGAATGTGTATGCAGGCGGCACGCTGCATCCTGACCTCAGCGCATATGATGAGGAATATCCGACTGACTTCCTGCAGAGGGTCTTTTATCGCAAACCTGTTGAGGTGCGCACCTCGTCAAAACTTTACCAGATGGTGGAGCGTGACGAGCTATGCGTGAACTCGATCCACACTCAGGCGATCGATGATCTTGGCAAAGGCTTCCATGCTACTGCCCTGGAACCGAACGGATTGATTCAGGGGATTGAGCACTCAGACCATGAGTTCGCCGTGGGCATACAATTCCACCCTGAGTTTTTGCTCTACCGCCGCTTCGCGCGTGACATCTTCAGGACGTTTGTAAATGCGGCTGGCGCCTTCGCGGAGAAACGAAACTCTGAAGTAGCAACAACCTGACCCAACGAAAAAAGCCTCGCAGTTTGCGAGGCTTTTCTTTTGAGGCTGAAAGCTGTTTTAGAGGCTGTCGGCAAGAGCTCCGACGTCACCGCCATTAGCATCCAGCGTTGCCTGGAACTGAGCGCGCTGTTCAATGACAAGCCAGAGACCTTCGAACTCAACGTCGATAATCTGCCAGTCGCCATCAAACGATTTAACGCGCCAGCTGACAGGAAGCTGCTCGCCGTCGGCATTCGTCACAGATGTCTCGACGACAACATCACCGGGCTCACGCGCAACCGTGTCCACGATCTCGAAGCTACCGCCAGCAAAATTGCCCAGATGAGTTTGCAGCTGGTCTGCAAGGTAGGTGCGGAAAGCGGTGTTATAGCTCTCCAGCTCTGCATCGCTTGCCGTGCGAACATATTGTCCAAGTGCAAACCGGCTTACCGCGTCCACATTGACGTTGGACAGCAGATCGCTGGCTTCGTTTTCAGTCAAAGTGTTGTCGGCGAGGTGTGTCATCGCACTCGATGATACAGAGTCGATTACCGCTTCCGGTGTGGACTGGATGCGCGCCTCGGCGCTGAGCGACAGGCCTGCTGCGAGCGCACAGGCAATAAAGCTGGTTCTGATCATGATTTACGCCTCATCGCCGTCACGGACATCTTCAACAAAGTCCTCAGTGGCCTCGCCGATGTTGTCAGCCGCCTCGGCTGTCGCATCTGCGGCGTCAGCAAGAACTGCGTCCATCTCTGCGCCAGCGCCTTCCATAGAGCCGTGCTGAATGTAGAAGAAGCCCATGGCTCCGACGAAAAGTACGCCCGCTACAACGAGCAGAGAAACAAGTGGGTTTCGCATAATCAGATCTCCTGAATTCTATGGAAACTAAACGTTAACCGGCCATATAAGTTCCCCTTTTTGCGCATCTCAGCCCTCAGGTAATCACCTGTATTAAAACAAAAAAAGCCGCCTCAAGCGGGCGGCTTTCATCCGATTAAATAGCGTTCTCTATCAGAGCAGTCCGAACATCAGGCGCTGGGCGTGCTTTGTCGCGTTTGAAGGATCATTAGCAACCGAATAGCCCGCAATTGCGGCGATGCTGACCGAGGTCAGAGGCCGTTTGTCTACGATCGATTTCAATGTATCGAACGGCAGATCTGCAAGCGCATCAGCTGCAGCATCTTCCAGTTCCTGAAACTCTTCATCGATATCCTGGAACGGCTCTGCAAAATACGCGATGCCAAGCCCGGCACCGAGCAGTAACAGAGCGCCGATTGTCAGGATGGCGAAACCCCATCCCATAACGCTGGCCAGAAATACGGCCAAGGCACCCGATACGAACAGAATGCCGGCGAAGCCCATAAGGACTCCGCCTGCGCCAGCTATAATTCTGAGCTTGGCATTTTCCATGTGATTAGCGACGCGTCAGCATTGCGAACAGGACGCCAACGCCTGCGGCGATACCTACCGCTGCTAGTGGCTTTTCACGGATACGGTCTGAAACCGCGTTTCCATAGCCTTCAATCTTGTCTTTTGCTTCACCAGCAAATTCGCGCGTCTGTTCCGGAACTTCACCGGCTTTTGCGCTTGCAAACTGACCGACATGAGACATCAGCGAGCTCACATTGTCTTTAAGAGAGTCGAAGTCCTTGCGCAGGTTGTCAACGTCATCTTTGACTTCTGTTTCAGCTTCGGGTGCGGGGTTTGATACAGTATGTAGTGTCATGTGTGTCTCCTTCATTGCCTATGTAAAATCAACGAAGGCGGCGGCCCGAAGTTCCGAATTTATCGGTATTTTCTCAGAGAAATCCTACAATCGATCCGATTATGACGATAGCGCCCAGAGCAATCGAGATCAGCGTCAGAATTCCATCTTTCGCCATGAGCGCGAGCCCTAAAAGAACCAGCGCACCTGCTGGAATAGCAACGGCAAAAGGCACCAATTCGAGCGGGATCATCAAAAGCGCGAGCGCAATGGAAAGCGCCGCAATCAGATATTCCGACACATCGCCGACCGCCCATTTCAGACGGGGCTTCACCCAGTTATCGACAAACTCGGTTGCAGGCTCGGCTTTGTCGCGAAACTTACCGACCTGATCTTCAGAAATTTCGATGGAGTGCAGGAATTCGGGCGTCCACGGGTGAGACCGACCGATGAGAATCTGCCCTGCCCACAAGATCACCATGCCAGCGAGCACAACCGGGATGCCAGGCACAGCGCCAAGCGGCGACATGGAAAGTATGCCGAGAAGAACGAGGACCGGCCCGAATGATCTTGCCTGAAAGGACTCGAGCAGCGATTTGACGTCGACCTTACCTTTATCTTCGGCGAGGCCTTCAATATCATCGAGAATATCGTGAAGTGGTGCGCTAGACATGCTTGCTTTAACGCACCGACATAGCGCCGGTTCCGGCCCTGCCCGCAACAAAGAAAAACCCGCCCGGAAATCCGGACGGGTTCGCCTCTCTCAGAGAGAAAGCAACGCTTACGCGGCTGCTTCCGCTTTATTCGGGTGGAAGAACAGTGCCTGAGCGATAGCCGCTTTGACTGTAGATTCCTGGAACGGTTTGGAGATCAGATATGTCGGCTCCGGACGTTCGCCTGTCAGCAGACGCTCAGGGAATGCCGTAATGAAGATAATTGGCACGTCGAAATCCTGAAGGATGTCGTGTGCGGCATCAATACCTGAAGAATTATCAGCGAGCTGAATATCGCACAGCACGAGCCCTGGCGGGTTCTTGCGCGCCATTTCAACGGCTTCTTTATGCGTTGTTGCGTTACCGGTGACGCCATGCCCCAGATCGGTCACGAGGCTTTCCAGATCCGCTGCAATCACAGGCTCGTCTTCAATGATGAGAACCTGAGTGCGAAGTTCGCTCTCAATCTCTGTCTGCGCTTCTGCGAGGTAGGACGCTACCTGTTCTGCAGACGCATTCAGGATTTCAGCAACCTCAGAAGTCGTGAAGCCTTCAAGAGAAGACAGCAGAAAAGCCTGTCGGTGGATCGGCGCAAGCGCCTGCAGACGGAAGTCTGCGACCTGATCACCGCCGCCGAACTTATCTTCAAGCTGCGCACCTGTCTGCGACCAGATCAGGTGGAAGTATTTATAAAGCGCGAGGCGCGGCGAAGCATCTTTATCAAAACCGTCCGTATCGCTCGCGAGCGCCGCCAATGATGCTTTAATATAAGCATCGCCGCTGCTCTGCGATCCGGTAAGCGCACGCGCATACCGGCGGAGAAATGGGAGGTGAGGACCAAGTTGAGTTACGAATGACATTTATACCCTCCAAACGTCCTGCATTAATTCCTCAGAAAGAAGTTGGTTCCGAAAAAAAATAATAAATGTCATTTTTTTGGAACCAATGGCCAAAACGGGCATTTCCTTCTTGTAATTCGCGCACCGCTGTTTCAGGCGGCGCACCTTACGGGAAGTATTATATAGGTATGATTATGGAAAAATCCCGGGAAGATTCAGTCGCTCAACGAGCTAGACAGCGTAGACTCGGTCTACAGCTGCGTCAGCTCTATGATGACGTGATTTCTGAAGAAATCCCCGATGATTTTCTGCGCCTTCTCGAAGAAGCAGACAAATCATCTGAGGCCACTTCCGGCCGGGCTGGTGGCGATAATGCCTCTTCATCTCAGCCAGAGAAGTGAGCATTACTGTGGACGATAACAATTTCAAACGTGAGCTGAGTGAGCTCATTCCGCACCTTCGCGCTTTTGCGAGAAACCTGTGCTCTGATGCGACGCAGGCAGACGATCTCGCGCAGGAAACTCTGATGCGCGCCTGGAAGGCCAGAGAGTCTTACCAGGAAGGCACCAACCTCAAAGCGTGGTGCTTCACTATTCTGCGGAACACGTTCTATTCAGAGAAGCGCAGAAGCTGGCGTCGTCAGCCATTGGACCCTGAAGTGGCAGAGGCCACACTGGTATCCAATGATAATCCGTCAGACTCTATGGAGCTGCTCGCTCTGCGTAATGCGCTCAATGAACTGCCGGATGACCAACGTGAAGCACTGATCCTTGTCGGTGCAGGCGGCCTTCCTTACGAAGAAGTCGCGGAAATCTGTGGCTGCGCAGTCGGCACGATCAAAAGCCGTGTGAACCGGGCACGTAATGCACTCGCAGTTATCATGGAATCGAATTCCGTGGGCTTCAACTCAGACTCCTCTATGTCAGCCAGCGAAGCGTTTGATGACCTCATCGCTCAGGCAGACAGTCTGTCGGGTTCAACACCAGCGTGAGCGAAGAACGCGAAAAGCCACGCACAGCCAAGAGTTCTCTCCGGCTGAGGCTTCTTGCTACGCTTGCAGTCGCACTGACACCCATTTTTTTGCTCAGCGGGATTCAAGCCTGGATCAACGCTGAGCAAAGCCTTGATCAGCGACGCGTCGAATTGATGGAAACAGCCGACGACGCAATCGACGATCTTGCACAAAATCTTGCCACCGCCGAAAGCTATCTCCAGTTTTTCGACGCTGAAATTCTGGATGGTGGTTGCTCTACGGTCTTTGAAAGACTCCGTGAGGTTATCCCGTCGCTGAACAATGTTGTTCGCTTCAATATTGACGGAATTTCCGAGTGCACCGCGATTGGTGAACCTGGGTTTCCCATTACCAGACCCGAGGCATTTGAGCGTTTAAGGCTTGGAACGGACATTATCCGCACGGATGCGTTTGAAGGACCGGTCAGTCATACTCAACTTTTTGCCATTCACTCACGAGTAGAAACAGCATTCGGGGCATTTGATGGCTCTGTCAGCTTCGGCATCAATGCTGAACGCCTGGGTGATTTTCTGCATGAAAAACTTCGCGACGAAGACATCGACATCTCGATCGCCTCTCGTGATGGTCGTGTCTTTGGCAGCGACGTCATTTCACAGTTTGAACCGGACTGGCTGAACCAGCTCGAAGCAAATGATGGTAATGCGCTATTCCCCGATGTGCGGATCGGAGGCGAACGTTTTGATGTTGTGATCGAACGTATTGGTCAGGGCGGCGTTTATGTACTACTCACCCGCCCTTCTCCTGGCCTGTTCAGCGAATTTGCTATTGCTCCGGCCTCAGCAATCGGACTGCCCTTTCTGGCCTTTCTTCTGGTTCTTGCGGCCGTTTGGGTCGCAGTTGACCGTCTTGTTCTAAAATGGATCGCGCGTTTAAAACGTATCGCCTTCATATATGGTGCTGGTCGCTACAAAATTCGTGCGGGCGAAAGCTTTAGCAGCGCACCGGAAGAAATTCTCGAACTCGCTCTGACGCTCGATCAGATGGCCGAAAAAATCGAAAGCCGCGATGGTTCACTGCGCGAAGCGCTAGGCAAACGCGACGCGGCAGTTCGTGAAATCCACCACCGCGTGAAGAATAACCTCCAGATCGTGACAAGCTTTCTCAATCTGCAGAGCCGTCAGGTTGAAGATGCAGGAGCAAAATCTGCTCTGGCGTCAGCCCGCCACAGAATTGATGCGCTCTCTATTGTTCACCAGACGCTTTATCAACACGAGCGCCTCGAGGCGGTATCACTGAAACCGTTCCTCGACGGTCTTCTCGATCACCTTTCCGAAGCACTTGGCTTCGAAGACACAGGTATTGAAGCCAGTTGGGACTTACAGGATGCAGACCGCGATGCCGATGATGCAATCCCGTTAGCGCTTTTTGCGTTGGAAGCTGTCACCAACGCCATCAAGCACGGCCCGACCTTTGGCGGCCGAATTCACATCGAAATGCTACGCGACGCCGACGCACGCATGCTGACTCTGAGAATCACGAATACCGCGCGTCCGGTAGAAGACAGCGAAGATGGGACCAATTCCACAGGCCTTGGCAGCAAGCTTATGACGGCATTCTCCCGGCAGCTTCGCGGAGAGCTGTCGAGCGGTCCTGACGGTAATGGCAATTACGTCGTCCAGCTCGACATTCCAGAACCAACCGAAGCCAAGAAGCCATTCTCTGCGGTTTAAGTTTCAAACGAACGATACCGGACCAAAGAAAAACCCCGAGGGCATGCCGCCGTCGGGGTTATCTTTTGCGTTTGAAGCGATGGACAAAGCTTAGTCTGTTGCTTCTTCCATCTCGTCAGTTGTCTCTTCAACTGCGTTATCAAGGTTTTCACCTGCTTCTTCGAGCGGACCGTCATTTGAGTCGCATGCGGCAATTGTTGTAAGCGCAAGACCAGCGACCAGAAGTGGGCGTAAAAGCATGATATGTCTCCTCTTAAGTTACATCTGATCAACGTGGAGGGGGCTCATTGGTTCCCTGCTTCAGAGTGTAAATGTTCCTAATTTACGCGGTACGAATCTCGTGCCCTCGTAGGCATGCGCAATCACCTGTACCTGCCCATTATTCAGCTGGATCTCATTGAAGCTCGGGGGCCATTCACGAAGCCTGTCGGAAAGTGTGCCGGCGCCAATCGCAAGGTATTGCCCACCTTCCTCGCGCCAGTTCTGGATCGCCGGCTGGTGAACATGCCCGGTGAACAACATGCGTACGTTACTTTTCGCGATCGCCTGACTCGCCCGCGCGCCTCGCTTTGTTCGTGTCGTGAGCGGCGCCCCTGGAACCGGACGAAACGGGTGATGGCAGACGAGCGCTTTCAGTTCAGGCGTGTCACCGAGCGCATCCTGAAGATCATCAAGATTGACCGAGCCTTCAGCCCAGTTCCTGCGCACCTGCCAACCACGCGCAGTGTTCAGCCCGACGATTTTTAAGTCGGGGAATTTGAGCGTCTGCATATCCTCGCCAAACAATTCGCAGAACCGTTTGAAGGGCTCATGCGCCCGCGCATACAAATTCAGCATGGGGGTGTCATGATTACCGGGCACTACAATTTGCGGCAGCGGTATTTGAGACAACCACTCTCGTGCAGCCTCGAACTCGCTCGTCTTGCCGCGCTGGGTCAGGTCACCCGCGACGATCAGAGCATCCGCCTGAAGTGAATTGATTGCAGAAATGGCCGCTGTGATAGCTGGCTTGCACTCCCTGCCGAAGTGAAGGTCAGCGACCTGTATCAGCTTCATCATTAGCTTCGAGCGCTCCAGACCGTCGCAGCCTCCGGACAAAATGCGATAGAAAAGGGCGATTTCAGTTCGCGCGGCTCGCCGTCCAGTGTCACTGAAACCGGCTTATCGTCTTTCGTCGCAATGTCGATTTCACGGACAGTGCGATGCTCGACACCATTTGCCGTCTTCCAGTTTCCGATCAGGCTTTCGACACTCATCTCAACGAGTTGAGCGAGATTGTCAGGATCAATGCTCGCTATATCGAGACCGGGCGTGTCATCTTCCGGAACAAATATTCCAAGAGCTGTCGCATCCCAGTTTTCATCTTCACCGTGCACTTCGAGGCGGGTTTTAAGGTTGAGCACATCATTCCCGACGAGTGTTTCAACGGCGGATCCCACTGCTCCGGTACGCAAATGTTCGCGGGAATGGGCAAGGCGCGTCAGCCGGCCAATAAGCACGCCCACATAACACATCTGATCCCCGATCTGCATGCCGGCAAGAGGCTTGGTCTGCCTGTTCTCAAGAGCACTACTCAGGCAGTCACGCCATTCGCAGTCATTGCCATGAATATGTTTCGGCAGAAGGTTCATGGTTCCGCCTGGCAGCGGCAATACAGGAATGTCTGCCCGGCACGCATGCGAGAGGACGAATGAAATCGTTCCATCTCCGCCCCATACGATGATGCCATCGCATCCGGTCAAATCCTGCTGCTTCCATACATCCTCAAGGTCAGCGCCCTCAACGGAATAAATATCGAACTCATGCCCTAGACCGGTGAGTTCCTCGGAGATCAGAACATCTCCATTATCTGGAACCGAACCTGAGCGCGTATTTACAATGACCGAGAACTTCATGGATGTGAGATTCCGAATGACCGGACAATTCTCCCTTCAAAACAGACGTGTACGCCCGCAATAACGCCGCAGATTCAGGAAAGTTCCAATAATAAAAATCGGAACCGATGCCCTTTCCGGCGGTTGTTTTTGGCATAGGCGCAGTCACCGCGTCGCAACACATAGGAGACACATCATGCTCGGTTGGGCACTTGGATTTTTCATTCTGGCGATCATCGCCGCTGCATTCGGTTTTGGTGGTATTGCGGGTGCTTCCGCAGGTATCGCACAACTACTCTTCTTCGTATTCCTCGCGCTTCTCGTGATTACATTTGTTGCCCGCGCGGTCCGGGGTCGAAGCGTACTGTAGAGTTCGCAAACCAGACGCACTTTAATTGAGGCTCCTTTCGGAGCCTCTTTTACAAAGCAAAGGGAACACATCATGTCAGACATTCAATCTTCAAATTCGAGTTCAGACCTTCTTTTGATCATCATCGCCATCCTGCTTCCGCCTGTCGGCGTTGCACTCGCCCGCGGTATTGGTGGCGCATTTGTTCTGAACCTTATCCTCACCATTCTTGGTTACATTCCTGGCATCATTCATGCCGTCTGGGTCATCGCCCGGCGATAAACACCAGACCGATCCAACAAGCGCGCTCCGGCGCGCTTTTTGCGTTGTAGGACCGGTTCAGCTATAGGCGTCGAAAAACTTTGCGCCTGACCGACCGGACCTTCTTAAAAACATGCTGACACGCGACACCTATCGTTTCTCGGTTGCCCCGATGATGGACTGGACAGACCGGCATTGCCGCGCCTTCCACCGCGAATTGTCCGCCTGCGCCCTGCTATATTCCGAAATGGTCACCGCTGATGCCGTTATTCATGGCGAGCGCGAGCGACTGATCGGCTATTCAGACGCTGAACATCCGCTGGCGCTTCAGCTTGGCGGCAACGAACCGGCCAAGCTCGCTGAAGCTTCAAAAATTGCGGAAGATTTCGGCTATGACGAAGTCAATCTGAACTGCGGCTGCCCATCTGATCGGGTCCAGTCGGGAGCCTTTGGTGCCTGCCTGATGCGTGAGCCTCAGCTGGTCGCTGACTGTCTGGCTGCCATGCAGGACGCCGTCAAAATCCCTGTGACAGTCAAACACCGGATTGGCGTCGATGAGGACGAACCGCGCGAACGCCTGTTCGGTTTTGTAGAAACCGTATCGAAAAACTCACCCTGCACTGTGTTTCATGTTCATGCTCGCAAAGCCTGGTTGAAAGGCCTCTCTCCTAAAGAGAACCGCGAAATTCCGCCGCTGGATTACGACCTTGTCCATGAGCTGAAGACGGCTTATCCCGATCTGCTGATTACTCTGAATGGCGGTCTGGAGACTGTGGAACAAAGCCTGCCCCACCTCGATCATCTTGACGGGGTAATGCTTGGTCGCGCCGCCTATCACGACCCGACCATTCTTTTGCAGGTGGACAATACAATCTATGGCGCACCGACCCGACATGACGACATGCTGGACGCGTTGAAAGCCTATCGTGCTTATATCGCCTCCGAGCTTGCGAAGAAAACACCGCTGCACGCGATCACGCGTCACATCCTCGGTGCATTCAATGGCCGGCCAGGCGCTCGCCTCTGGCGTCGTCACCTCTCAGAGAATGCTCCGCGACGCGAAGCAGACATACAGGTCTTCGATGAAGCCCTCGCTATCGTGGAAGAGCAAATGGCCCGCGCAGAAGCCGCGCAAGAGGCACGCTCGGCCTGATCCACACAAGACGACCTCCCCGTAGCTTGATCAACTCTAAGCTTGCCTAAGCCTGCGCGCGCTGCAAATAGAGCGCATGATTGAAGCGCTTACTCCTTATCTGCCAATGCTGGCAGCCCTTGTCGCGGCCGGTGCGTTTGCTGGCCTGATTGCCGGTCTGTTCGGAATTGGTGGCGGCGTTGTGATCGTCCCGACGCTCGCCTTCGTCTTCACCCAGCTCGGCTATGAGAGCGTCGCCATGCACGCCGCAATCGGCTGTTCGCTTGCGACTATTGTTGCGACCTCCATCCGCTCGGCCATGTCTCACCACAAACGCGGCGCGGTCGATATGGATGTGGTGAAAGGCTGGGTGCCGTGGATCATGGTTGGGGCGGTCGCCGGTGCAGCCATTGCGGGTTATCTGCCGGGCGCCGCCCTGCGAGGCATTTTCGGCGCGATCCTGCTTCTGGTCTCGCTGCAGTTTATTCTGGGTCGTCCAGACTGGAAGCTGAGAGACAGCCTGCCAACGGGAATTGGCCGCTTTTCAATCGCCAGCAGCCTCGGTGCTCTTTCGGGCATTATGGGGATTGGCGGCGGTGTATTTGGCGTCACTCTGATGACGCTGTGCGGGCATTCTGTTCACCGTGCTGTCGGAACAGCGGCGGCCTTCGGTGCCGCGATCGGCCTACCAGCCGCCATTGGCTACGGGTTCACCGGTTTCGGCATAGACGGTCGACCACCCTTCTCAATCGGTTATCTGAATATACCAGCTATTCTGGTGATCGCGCTGATGACTACCAGCCTTGCCCCAGTAGGTGCTATGCTCGCGCACAAACTCAACGCGAAGACACTCCGCCGCGTCTTTGGATGTGTCATGATCCTCGTTGCGCTGAATATGGTGCGGATCGCGTTCGGCTTCTAGCGGAAAACTATTCGCGGATAATCATTGAGCTGGAGCGCACTTCATAGCTGTGAAGCTTGCCCATAAAGCTCATACCCAGAAGTGACTGTTGAAGATCGGATTCCAGCACCAGCGCTTCCACATCCTCAACCTCAACATTGCCGACCCGGATTTCGTCAAGCAGCACGAATGCGCCTCGCGTTCCACCGCCAGCCGTGCGGACTTCATACTGATAATCCAGCTCGTCCAGATCCACACCGATGCGACGCGCATCATCTCGCGTCAACGCGACCATGCTCGCACCGGTATCGACCATGAACCGGACGCGCGTGCCGTTGATATTCGTATCGGCCCAGAAGTGATTGTCATCGCCCTTGCGCAGCACTGCGGCATTCGGGCCAGGCGCTTCCGGGCGGAAGGACGCACGGCGCTCTTCTTCGGCGAGCTCTGCAGCTGCAGTTTCGCTGGCTTCGATCTGGTTGTTAGCGCGGATTGCGACCGCAACACTGACGCAGACCAGAACGAAAACGGGGATCGCAACTTTCATCATGAGTTTTGAGGGTCCTTACCCAAGTTTGCCCATTTCGCGCAGTGTTTCCAGACGCGCTTCAGACTCGTGTATAACGGCATCTCGTTGCTGATCGGTATATTTCGTCCATTGACTTATCTCTTTCAGAGTCCGGGCGCAGCCAAGACACCAACCGGTCGGACCATCAATGACGCAAACTTTGATGCACGGAGATTTTACTGGGGTGACACTCATGCGAGCAGTTTTCGCCTATGGCGCGTTTTCCCGCAAGTATGTTTCAGCTCGTAACAGGAATGTCACAGACTATATTTAAGGCCGGACCAGACGATGCACCGTTGCATTCGCAGTCATATCATCCATAACGGCACCAAACAGACCAGAAGTGTATCAATGACCGGCGATATTCCTACACCACTCGAAGACGTTCGCGACCTTGTTCTGAACCATCCTGTCGTAGACCTGCCGAAGGACTATAACTCAGATGGCAGCGTTCGCCGCTCCAAATATGGCCGCATCGAACGCCTTGGTGAGTGGATGGCAGCATGCCAGCGCCGCGAAAAGCCAAAGCTTGAGAAATCCACCATTGCGCTGTTCGCGGGTACACACGGCCTCGCAAAGCATGGTGTATCTGTCTCCGATTCAGGCGCGACCGAAGCCCGCGTCAAAGCACTTCAGGAAGGTAAGCTGGCAGCGAACGGTCTGGCGGCCATGTCGAATTCTGCGCTGCGCGTGTTCGAACTCGCGCTGGAATTGCCGACGAAAGACATCGCTGAAGCGCCTGCCATGTCTGCGCAGGAATGCGCGTCCACCATCGCCTTTGGCATGGAAGCAATTGCTGAAACCCCGGACGTTCTAGCTATTGGCGTGCTGGGCGTTGGGGGCGGCACCGCTGCGGCAGCAGTCGCGAACGGACTTTATGGCGGCGAGCCGCAGTACTGGGTCCGTGCCGGTCAGGGCGTTCCGGAGGAAGTGAATGTTGCGCGCGCGGATGTCATCCAGAAAGCGCTGCAGGCTCACCGTCATCATCTGAACTCACCGCTCGAAATTCTCCAGCACCTTGGCGGCCGCGAACTGGCGGCCTGTGTCGGCGCGATTATCGCAGCTCGCCATCAGGGTATTCCTGTGATTCTGGATGGCTTTGCGACAGCAGTAGCCGCGGGCGTTGTTCACGCCATCGAGCCGCGCGCAATCACACATGTGATTGCCGGACAGGCGACAAATCGTCCCGCTCACCAGGCAATTCTCGACCGTCTGGAAATGGAACCCCTGCTCGATTTGAAAATGCAGGCGGGTGAAGGCATGGGCGGAATGCTAGCAATGCCGTTATTACAGGCCGCTAGCATCGTTGCGAATTCCGGTGAAACAGAAAGCTGATAACCTACGGGCATAATCAGACGATTTGTCCTAATCTCCCTCGAATTAAGGCCTTCCCCCTGCGGCATCTTGAAGGCATAAGACTTCGACATATTATGACGCACTGAGACGTCATGGGAGAAACACATATGAACCTCGATTTTTCACCTGAGGACATTGCCTTTCGCGAAGAGGTAAGAGCCTTTATCGAAGAGAACTACCCTGAGGACATTAAGGGTAAGCACCGCGAAGAACTGACGAAAGAGCAGTTCCTGTCGTGGCACCAGATTCTCGGCAAAAAAGGCTGGTCTGTACCATCCTGGCCGACTCAGTACGGCGGTACTGGCTGGACACCGACACAGAAATACATCTGGTCAGAAGAGAATGCGCGCGCGGACACAATCATGCCGCTGCCATTCGCAGTCTCAATGGTAGGTCCGGTTATCTACACATTCGGCAGCCAGGAACATAAAGACCGTTTCCTTCCAGGAATCGTCGACGGCACAACATGGTGGTGTCAGGGCTTCTCCGAGCCGGGCGCTGGTTCCGACCTTGCTGGTCTGAAAACAACAGCTGTCCGCGACGGCGACGAGTGGGTCATTAACGGCCAGAAAACTTGGACGACACTTGGTCAGCACGCTGACTGGGGCTTCTTCCTTTGCCGCACAAACCCAGACGTGAAGAAGCAGGAAGGTATTTCCTTCATCCTCGTCAAGATGGACACTCCGGGCGTTGAAGTTCGCCCGATCATCATGACGGATGGCGGCCACGAAGTGAACGAAGTCTGGCTCACAGACGTTCGCGTTCCTGTCGACAACCTCGTTGGCGAAGAAAACAAAGGCTGGACTTACGCGAAGTTCCTGCTCGCTCACGAGCGTACAGGTATCGCAGGCGTTGCTCGCTCCAAGCGTGGCATTGAGCGTCTCCGCGAAATCGCGTCTACAGAATACGACAACGGCAAGCCACTGATCGAAAATCCTGACTTCGCAGAAAAAATCTCGAAGCTGGAAATCGACCTCACCGCACTCGAGTTCACAGAACTTCGCGGTCTTGCAGCTGTCGCAGCTGGTAAACCACCAGGACCTGAATCTTCCCTCCTGAAGATTAAAGGCACCGAGGTTCAGCAGCGTCTGACAGAGCTCACAATCGAAGCTGTCGGCAATTATGCGGCTCCATACTTCCGTGGTTTCCCGGAAGAAGGTGGCAACCGTTTCCCAATCGGGCCGGATTACGCGCACCACGCGCTGCCGGAATACCTGAACATGCGTAAGACCTCCATCTACGGCGGTTCTAACGAAATTCAGCGTAACATCATCGCAAAGGCTGTTCTGGGGCTTTAAGCGCCCCTGCAGCTTCGCAACAGATACAAAAATAAACCCGATTTTGGGGAGATATACTCGTGGATTTTAGCTTCACAGAAGAACAGAACATGATCCGGGACTCTCTGTCCCGCCTCATTAAAGACCAGTACGACTGGGAAACACGCAACAAGGTTCTCGCTTCAGAGAGCGGCTGGCGTCCGGAAATGTGGGCTCAGTTCGCTGAACTCGGCATTCTGATGGCTCCATTCTCCGAAGAAGATGGCGGCCTCGGCGGTAACGCGGTCGACGTTATGGTTGTTATGGAAGAGTTCGGTAAAGGCCTCGTGGTCGAGCCTTACGTACCGTCTGTCGTTCTCGGCGGCGGCTTCCTGAAGCATGCTGGCTCTACAGCGCAGAAAGAAAACTTCCTCGCACCAATGATGGGCGGCGAAGTTGTTCTGGCATTCGCTTATGCAGAACCAACATCACGCTTCAACCTGAACGACGTTACGACAACAGCGCGTGCGAACGGCTCTAACTACGTCCTGAACGGTCAGAAATCTGTCGTTCTCGGCGCACCTTGGGCAACGCACCTGATCGTGTCTGCACGTACATCAGGCGACCGTTTCGATGACAGCGGCATTTCGCTCTTCATCGTACCGAAAGACGCTGCTGGCATTTCCACACGCGACTACCCGACTATGGACGGTTACCGCGCGTCAGAAGTCTACTTCGAGAATGTTGAAGTTTCCGGCGACGACATGATCGGTGCAGAAGGTTCTGCTCTGCCACTCATCGAGAAAGTCTGCGACGAAGGCATCGCGGCGATCTCTGCGGAAGCATGTGGCGCAATGGAAATCGCGAACGCTGACACACTCGACTATGCGCGCCAGCGTAAGCAGTTCAACGTGCCGATTGCCTCTTTCCAGGTTCTCCAGCACCGCATGGTCGACATGTTCATTGAACAACAGCAGTCCATGTCCATGACCTATCAGGTCACGCTGCGCCTCGAAGAAGACGAAGCTACTCGTAAGAAAGCTGCGTCTGCTACGAAAGTTCAGATCGGTAACTCCGGCCGCTTCATCGGTCAGGCTGCAACCCAGATCCATGGCGGTATGGGCGTAACTGACGAGCTTCGCCTCGGCCACTACTTCAAGCGTCTGACGCTTATCGACACTCAGTTTGGTAATGTCGATTACCACCTGCGTCGCTATGCCAACCTCGCTGAAGGCGTTGTGAAAGCAGCTGCAGAATAACTGCACGCGCATCTTGATTTAAATGCCCACCTCGACTTCGTTGAGGTGGGCGTTTTTCTGCCGGGAGTCATTCATGTTCAGCAAGTTCAGTTCAGCCACAGCCATGCTTGCAGCCTTTGCCTGCACTGCCGGAACCGCATGGGCTGAGACCGCGCCGAACCTGCCTGTCGGTACGCGCCTTGCGTACGAGGTTACCGAAGCCAATTCGGTGTCAGACCGGATCGAACTTCAGGTGATCGGCGCGCACGGCCTCTGGACGATTTATCTCGGTGATCCGGGCGGACATGAATTCTACTATGCAGAGACGGCGTTTGGCCTCTTCTCTTCAGATTGCCTCCACCCTGAACTGCCGACAGACGAACGCATTGCCTCCACGCAGCAGACCATTCGTGACCTTGAGGCTGCAGATGCGCTCGATTTCACTATTGAGGGCACCACGCAGCGTGTAGAAGTCTCTGAAGCCTTTCCGTTTGAACCAACAGGTCTGGAGACTGAGCCAACCAGCGCGCGGACCATCACCGTCACCCATACCGAATACGACACTCCGATCATCTACACGGCCGACTCAGAAACCGGCATCGTCTATCGCGCACAGTGGACAGAAGGCTATTTCGACAAGCTGGTAGAGCTGGAACCAGACGACGCAGCCGCACTGGAAGCCCATAGCGCAGAAGACCTTCAATCGGTCTGCCCTCCCGTTTTCACTATTCGTGAGAGCGCCGAGTAAGCGCGAAGCCCGCCAGCTTGTAAAATCCCACCAGCCTGTCATCCTCCCCCGAGAAAGATGTTTCACGGGGGAATGCCATCATGTCAGCACTTCGGGCGATGCTTATCACGGGGATGATCTGCTTTGCGACACCTGCATTTGCGCAGTCTGCGGGCAATACGCCGCCCCCGCCCTGCACCGACGAAGCCTATTACCAGTTCGATTTCTGGCTGGGCGAGTGGGAGGTTTCCGGCCCGAATGGAAATCTCGCTGGCCACAACACGATTGAACGCGCTGAAAACGGCTGCCTGATCACCGAGAGCTGGGTGAATACAGCCGGTGGCACAGGCCAGAGCCTGAACTTCTACAATCCGGATACGGGCCTGTGGCGTCAGGTCTGGGTCAGTTCCGGCTCAATCATAGATTATACCGGCGGCCTGACCGAAACCGGCTCTATGAAGCTTGAAGGCACCATCACCTATCATGGTAATGGCACCAGCTTCCCCTTCACCGGCGAATGGACACCGAATGAAGACGGCTCCGTTACCCAGCATTTTGAACAGTACAATCCCGATACCGAAGACTGGGTTGTCTGGTTCACAGGGCGCTATGTGAGAACTGAAAACGAATAATGTAAGCCCGCTGCATATTGCATTTTGTCCCCAGTCGGGCAGAACCAGACCAGCATAATTGGGAGTGAAACATGCAGGACCTGCTTACAGTCGAGAAGCGCGGCAAAATTGCCATCATCACAATCAACCGCCCGGACCAGCTGAACCCTCTGGGCAAAGCAGGCGACGGCGATGCTTTTGTGGAAGTGACAAAGGAACTGGCAGCGGACAAAGAGCTGCGCTGCTGCATTCTCACTGGCGCAGGCCGTGCCTTTTCTGCGGGCGGAGACCTGAAGGCCATGAAAGAGCGCACAGGCGCTTTTGGCGGCACACCGGCTGAAGTCAAAGAAGGCTATACTGGCAACATCCACAAGATCGTGAACTCGCTCTGGAACTTTGAACTGCCCCTCATCGCGGCGGTAAATGGTCCTGCGGTTGGTCTTGGCTGCGACGTTGCCTGTATGGCGGACATGCGCATCATTGCGGACAGCGCACGTTTCGGCATGTCTTTCCTGCGCATCAACCTCATCCCGGGTGATGGCGGCTCATGGCTGATGCCACGCATTGTTGGCTTGTCCCGAGCGTCTGAGATGATCTTCACCGGCACGATGTACGACGCTGACACCGCAATCGAGTGGGGCTGGGCATCACAGAAAGTCTCTAACGAGGCTCTTATGGACGCGGCTATGGAGCTGGCAGAGAAAGTCGCTGCGCAGCCACCTATGGCGCTGCGCGCTGCAAAAATGCTGCTCCGCAAAGCGCAGAATGCGGACTATGCGACCATTATGGAAATGTCGGCGTCCCAACAAGCGCTCCAGCACCACACAGAAGACCATATTGAAGGTGTTACAGCGCTTCTTGAAAAGCGTGCGCCAAACTTCACGGGGAACTGATTTCCTGACACGCTGCTGACAGAATGCTGTCAGTAGTCTCGTACTACACCTCCTCTGTAGATCATACAGAGGAGGACATCACATGATCGCCTACGCAACCATCGGCGTATCTGACCTGAAGCGCGCTTACCCGTTTTATCAAGCTCTCGCGGACGAGCTTGAGGCCAAGCATTTTCTGGGCTCACTGGACGATTCCTTCATTGCATGGGTCGGTCCGAACCATGAGCCGGGTATCGGAATCACCCTGCCCTATAACGGTGAGCCACAGACTGTGGGCAACGGCATGATGATCGCGCTGGCGGCCAAAAATCCGGCGCAAGTCGACCGACTGTATGACATTGCCATCGCTCAGGGCGGAAGCTGCGAAGGAAAGCCCGGACCACGCGGCGACAATTTCTACGCTGCGTATTTCCGCGATCTTGACGGTAATAAACTGAACGCCTTCGTTCAAACGGCTTAATCGTCCTGCTCTTCCTGTTGGCGGCTCAGGGCAGCATTGAACTGAGCCTCCGACGCATCATTGAATCGTTGCAGCGCGCCCGCTTCCACGAAGGCAAGCTCCTCGCCTGCCAACAGGCGCTCATAACGGTCCAGCATTCCGAACATGCTCGAATGGAACGCCAGAAACACATCAGCATCAATGCTGCGCACACGCTCGAACGAGGCGCGATAATCATCCACCATGCCCGGATAGCTTTCCGGCGCGATGCGCTGGCCACCAAGGCTCGTGCTACAATGGAAGAAGGCCTGATGCGGATTACCGTCTTCATCGGTCACATCCATCAACCATGAGGTACAGCCCGGCGAGTGCCCCGGCATGACGACTGCGGTGAGCGTTGTGTCGCCAAGCGTGAGCTGATCGCCGTCCTGAATGATCTGATCCACACGAACAGGCGGAAATGGCATTGTGGAGGTCGGCCCGAAATCAATAGCGCCTGCTTCAAGGATGGGCGCGTCTTTTTCGCTGGCCACCATTACCGCATCCGACGCCTGCTGTAGAGCCGCAAGGCCGCCTGCATGGTCGATATGGGCGTGACTGTTCAAAAGATAACGTACATCGGCGATGTCATAACCAAGGGCAGCGATGTTCTCGAGGATCATTGGCGGGCTCTGCGGCAGAATACCGTCGATCAGAAAGTGCCCCTCATCTGTCGTGATGAGATAAGAACTCACGCTGGCTCCGCCCACATGATGGATATTGTCGATCACGGTGAATGGGGCATGCGGAGGCGCGAATACGCGCATAGCGTCCAACACGGGCGACTGGATGGCAAACTCGATCTCGTCCGGTGAAGCCAGAGGCGCGACATCATCCCTTTCACCTTCAGGTATCGGGATCAAAAGCTCCGCGTCTTCGACGGGCTGTGGCTCGGTCCTGTCCTGCGCGCAGGCAGCCATAATCATGGCCAGCGCCAGTATAGAAATCCGGTTCATATATGCGTCCTCCGTTTTGCGCATATGCAGCCTGAATGCGGACTTTTTGTTGTTCGTATTCCGCCGGCTCAAAGGTTGTTTTCAGTCAATCAGCGCGCTGATGCCAATGCCGCAACACGGCGGATGAGTTCGAATGTCAGCGGGTCGACTACGCCGGACACATCGCCCTGGTTCCATCGACGCTGAAACGCCATGACAACCTTCTCCGTCTGTTCTTCGAATGCGCCGGACACATCGATCGGATAACCAATCGCTTTCAGATCTTCCTGCAGTCCGGTCACGCGTTTGCCCCATGCGCCAAGTTTTAAAGGCGCATCCTTTTCGGAGAGCTTAACCAGCTCTCCCTCGTCCGGCAGCTCAGGCCAGAAGCCTACGCCGCGTGCCGCAAACTCTTCCCACGGGAAATGCTCGCCCGGATCATCCTTGCGATCGGGCGCAATATCGGAATGGCCGACAACACGATTCATCGGAATTTTGTGGCGCTCGATGATGGTGCGGCTGAGTTCAATCACCGCTTCGATCTGCACGCGGGAATAAGGCTGAAGGCTGCCATCCGGTAGCTTCACATTGTGACCGCCATTGACGATTTCGATCCCCACGGAGCGCGAATTGAGGTCGCCATCGCCCTGCCAGTTCGAGACGCCCGCATGCCATGCACGCATATCCTCCGGCACGAGCTGATAGATCACCCCGTCCACATCCACCATATAGTGCGCGGAAACCTGCGCTTTCTCATCTCGCATGCGCTCAAGTGCGGACGGGCCATCTTCCATGCCCGTGTAATGCAGCACGAGCATATCCACCGGAAAGCGGCGCTTATTCTGGTTGGGTGACGGAGCCTCGATGATCTTCATGTGCCACTCAGTAGTTTCTTAGCTACCGAAGCTAAAGGAAATTTGCTGTTCGGGCGCAAGGCAATGATCAAAACACCCAGCAGGGAAACCACACCGCCGATCAGAAATTTGACAGTGATTGTCTCTCCAAGGATCAGCACGCCAAAAGCCACGCCCCAGATCGGCGTCATAAGCGTGAGCGGCGAGAGAAGCGTCATTTCATGGCGGGTGATGAGCCAGTAAAACGATCCGTGCCCGAATATCGAAACACCAAACACGGCAAACAGGGTCGCCAGCCAGATCAGCAGACCACCATCAATAAAGGCCTGAAACTGTCCTGTGACCCCGCCCTCAAATCCATTGAGCAAAGCTGAGACAACCAATAGAGGCAGACACGACATTGCCCCCATCCATGCCTGCATATGTATCGCTGGCATGGGTGTGATCTGCTTCATCATGATCGCGCCCATTGCGCCAACGAACGCTGATCCAATCACAAAGAACAGTCCGACTTCCATATTAAAATTGCCCGGATCAATCGTGATGATAATCACCCCAAGGAAAGCCAGTACGATACCGAGCCCACGTCTCCAACGGACCTTCTCGCTAAGGAAGATGACAGACAGAATGGTTGTGAACGGTACGCCGAGCTGCCCGACGACAGCGGCGGCGCTTCCACTCGCATTCGCAAGACCGATAAAGAGCAGCGCAAAATGCGCCGAGCCCATGCATGTCGCGATCAGGAACAGCTTGCCCAGATTTTTGGGCACACGCCTGAACAGAATTGGCAGCAGAACCAGAGCGATAAGACCGAAGCGGAGCGCCGCATAAAACACCGGCTGCACATCAGAATTCAGGAACACCCATCGCGTGACGATGACATTCAGTCCCCAGACCATGCACACAAGGAAGAGCAGTCCGAAATCACGGATCGGCATGTCTGATCATCTCCAGAAGCTACCGACTGAGTGAGAATTGAGGTCAGGAAGACTCGCCGGTGTCGTATTTATCTTTTTTGCGATTCCCGAACAGCATGCGCGTCTCAAGCGTTTTACGCAATTGTTTATAGAAGGCTTCCAGAAACGGACCGTCTCTTTCCAGAGGTGCAGCTTCCCATCCGATACGCGCGCGAATGCGTGACGCTACGGCAGCTTTCACTTCGCCTGTCCCGCTGCGCAAAACGTCTTCCAGCACCTGCAATTCATGCTCACCATAGGTCTGCAATTGCTCCTGCGAGAAGACAAAAGCGTCGTCGTCTGCATTCGCGCTTGTGGAAGTCACATCCTTTGCGAGCTCCGGTTTCGGATTACGGATAACCCAGGTACCCGCGACGAGATCACCGCCCCGTAGCTTGTCTCGGTTAAACACCGGCATGAAGACAAATACGCCAAGCCAGACCAGAACCAGCAAGGTCATCATACCGTTGAGGGTATCGCCCCCCATTCCTGTCAGCAGAAAGGTGAAAGGCAGAAAGACTTCAAGCTCGCGCATTACATTACGGGCAAAAACAGCATTCGCCGTCAACTGGCGACCTTCGCGGGCTACCACGCGCAACTTCATAATGCGCTTACCCGGCGTCGCAGCGCGCCGGCCCATTTCGAAAATAGTAAAATAGAAGGCGCGAAGCATGAAAAAGAAGAGGTTGAACAGGATCTGCCCGATTTCAGCCCACTCACCGAAATAACCATCAGGAACGCCAAAAGCGATGATCATGCCGCCGACAATCAAGGTCACAAGCATGATACCAGCATCAATGAACAGCGCCCCTGCCCGCTCGCCCGCGTCAGCAAGACGAAGACGAATGACAGCGCCCTCCGGGGTCGTCACCTCACGCCACATACGGGCGTCATGCGCATTCGTCTGATAGCCCTGCGGCCGGGCTTTTTCTGCCTTAGCCCTCGCCATCAGCGTTTCGCCCCCGGACGTAGATAGAAATAGCTGAGCCAGCCCAGAAGCGAGACGCCTGCCACCATATAGCGCGTCAGGTCATCATTGATCAGTTGCCGCCCAAAGCCTTCGAGCAAGGCGGCAAGGAACAGCATAACGACAACGCCCATGCCGACATTGCCCGCGCGTTTACCTGCGTCTGCCATCGCGTCCACACGCCGCTTCTCCCCGGGAAAGGCGAGCGTTTTGCCAATAACAAGACCGGCTGCAGCCGCCAGAATAATGGCAAACAGCTCTGTCACGCCATGGATCATGAGCCAGCCTATAATCTCGAAGCCAAGCCCTTTGCTGACATAAAGCCCGACATACGCCCCCAGAATACAACCGTTATAGGCGAGCAGAATGGCCGTCGGTATGCCGACCATAAAGCCAAGCGCAAAGCATAACAGCGCCACCATCGTATTGTGCGTGAAGAGCTGGGAGGCGAACACACTCAGCATGCCCGCTATGTCCTCATCCTCGGTATAGAGGGTCGCACGTAGCGTTTCCTGCGAAGCCTCGGGAGTGCGCTCATCGAGGAATGCAGCAAACGGGTAGAACCATTCTGAATCGGAAAGCACGAGCATCATTACGATGAGCGCGAAACCAAACATGATCGCTGATGAGAGAATAGTCGCCCCGACCATGCTGCGCACAGCATCGGGCCAGTCGCGTCGGAAGAAGCTGCCAAACCGCTCCCAGAAGGAAACGCGCGGCCCGTACATGAAGAGATAGCCGCGCGTGCACAGCGTCTCCAGATAGGTGATCAGGTTCCGGTCCAGAGAGACCGCCCGCGCCGTCGAGAGGGAGGATACCGCCGTGCGATACAGTTGCGGCAGCGCCACCAGCTCGTCAGGCTTCAGCGCGTTCACGCCAGAGTTCTGGATACGCTCCAGAAGGCCTTCCAGCGCGCGCCAGTCGTCTTCTCTTTCTGCACGGAAGCGATAGCTCTTGAGATCAAGCTCGGACATGGTCAGATCCGCTCCTGTTGCAGAATAGTGAGATATCGGTTGAGCAGCGCAGACGAGAACTGATGCGCCGGTGCTTCCAGCACATCAATGCCAAGACGGGACAGGCGCTTGATCACGGTACGCCGCTCCTGAATGAGATTGTCTGCGATCACCGCGCGGGTCACATCTTCGGGCGTTTCAGGTTCTTTCACCGCGAGCGCTTCAAGGTCTTCATCCTTGAATACGGCAAATACAACCAGGTGGCGCTTAGCCAGCCGCGCTGCATTCTCGACCATGAGTTCGGCCTGCGCGGTATCGATAAAATCTGTGAACAGCACGATCAGCGAACGACGGTTCAAACCGGCAGAGAGACGCGTGAGCCCCAGCGTATAGTTCGCATCAAGCGTCGAATAGCTAAGACGCGCCATTTCAGACTGAAGCTTGCTGAACGCTGCATTACCGCGCACCAAACCGGTCATGACACGCGGCTGCGTATCAAAGCCATAAACGCCCACGCGATCACCTCCGCGCAGCGACGCGTAAGAGAGTAGCATTCCCGCATGAACTGCATGATCCAGGCGCGAAATGTCCCCGAGCGGTTCGCACATCAAACGGCCGGTATCATACGCCAGCACAATATTGTGGTTACGTTCCGTGCGATATTCTTTCGCCATCAGCGCCATGTGACGGGCTGATGCTTTCCAGTCCACGCTACGCCGGTCCATGCCCGGTACGAATTCGCGCATGGCATCGAATTCGGAGCCATCACCGCGATCAAACTGCGCCTTGATCCCGAAATCAGCTTCACGAGCGATCCAGCGCAGAGCATCGGACTGCAGCGTGCGAATATCCGGATTGATTGGCCGGGCCAGCTCAGCAGGCAGACGCATTTGTTTCCACGCCAGCCCGAGCGGGCCAGACCAGCGCATCCAGAGACTATCCAGCCGAGCCTCACCACGCCTCAGCATATGCAATTCGAACTCGGCCAGGCCCTCTGCACTCAGTATCACCGTTTCCGGTTGAACCACAGCTTCGTTGAATTCAGGGCGTACCTGAATAGAAGGCAGATAGTCACGCTTAGGATCACTGATCTTCAATGCAAACGGATTGCCTGTGCCCACAAAGAAAACAGGCGGAACATTAGTTTCCACATTCAGTGCACGAGACGAACGTGCCGCCATGGCATCAATCGAAATGAGCAATACAATCGCTGTAATGCCGGCAAAGCTCATCACCCACAGCGCTGGCGCAAGCCACGCAATGATCAGGAGCAACGGAATACCCGCGCCCGTCAGCATGATTGCCAGCTGAGATGGACGAATGCTTGCCATGAATCAGCGCGGCGCCTCGGTCTCTGAGAGGATGTCTGAAATCACGCTCTTAGCTGTTCGCCCTTCAATTTCGGCAGATGCAGACAGCACGACGCGGTGACACATGGCAGGCCCGGCCAGCTGTTTCACATCATCCGGAATGACATAGTCGCGGCCGGCCAGAGCTGCTTTCGCGCGTGACGCGACCGCAAGGTTCACCGCAGCGCGCGGCGAAACGCCTACATCCAGAAGGTTCGGTCGCTCACGCGACGCGCGCACCAGACGAACCGTATAGTCAATGATCTCGTCAGAGAGCGTAACCGAGCCGATATAATCAGAAGCCGCGCTCAGTTCATCCTTGGTGACCACTTGCTTGATACCAAGCTCTTCCATGGTCGGCATGCCAACGCCTTTGGCGTGAGATTGCACAATCCGGATTTCCTCTTCCGCGCTCGGATACGCCATTTCATGCTTGAACAGGAAGCGATCGAGCTGGGCTTCTGGCAGCGGATAAGTGCCTTGCTGCTCAATCGGGTTTTGTGTCGCCACCACCATGAAGTGATCACTGAGAAGGTGGGTTTCTCCATCAATGGTGACGCGGCGCTCCTGCATGGCTTCCAGCAAGGCAGCCTGTGTCTTTGGCGGCGTCCGGTTAATCTCGTCAGCGAGCAGAACTTCCGTGAAGATTGGTCCTTTGGTGAGCAGGAACTGACTGGTCTGGAAGTTGAAGAAGTTTGTGCCGAGCACATCGCCCGGCATCAGATCGGGCGTAAACTGGATGCGTCCGTAATCAAGCGCCAGACAAGCCGAGAAACACCGCGCAAGAAACGTCTTCGCAGTACCAGGCGGGCCTTCCAGAAGAAGGTGACCTTTAGAGAATAGCGCGATCAGCATGAGGTCGACCGCATCCGACTGACCCACAATCCCGCGGCCGATTTCGGCTTTCAGCTTTTCGCCAAGCGCTTGGATATCATTCGCGTTCATCGCTCATTTCCCTTTTCCAGACGTGAAAATCCTTCACGAAGTTCATCAACTGACTGTGTGTTCTGACTCTGGCCGGATCCGGCCATGGCGGTGCATCCGCGTGCTTAGCGCGCACGCGCGCCTCTCTTTGTTTGAGGATACGATCCATCTCTTCTATCGGCAGGTCTTCCGGATAACCGAGCTCTCGGATGATCATACGCCGTGCAAGCTTTGCATAATCGCCCGCCAGAGCCGGCTCGCGATTTGTCTGACGGAACAGCCCCGCCGTGCTCTCAATCAGCGACTGTCGCCCTGTCGCCGCAACGGGTGGCTCAGCCTGCGGACGGCCAAAGCGCATAAACGCGGCCCAACCAAGCAGGATCATTGTAGCAATTGCGAACAATGTTGCGCCGAGCAGCGGAGGCTCGAAGATCAGGCGCAGAAGATCGCGAGAGCGTTGGAAGCCGTGGATCGTCGTATCAAAAATCACGCTACGCACGTCAGACTTGGCGGAAAAATGCGCGATCATCCGAACGAACACTTCCGCATTTTCACGATGCGCAAGCCCGTGTGTGTTCATGAGTTCAGGATCAGATAAAATGTATATCCGCGTGCTGGGAACACGCCCCAAAAGAACGCCGCCATCAAGCGTGATGACCGGCTCGATGCCCTGAGGATGCAAGACCTGAACAGTGTCCGAGAAAACCACGGGCAGAGTTGATCCCATCATGTCAACTTCATCCGGCGCTTCTGTACGCTCAAGACTGATATCCCCGGACAGTGGTGCCAGCAGGTCGGCAAGGCGATTGATCGGTAGCGCAAATGTCTGACGGTAATGCCGCGGGTTTGACCGGTCACGCAGGCCGTTTCTCTTCGGCAAAACGACGAGAGTGGGTTCGCCATCACGGTCGAAATTGACTTCATCAAGGTCACGCGCATCATAAGCGCTGGCCGGCGTCAGAATGAGAAGCCCTTCACTCGCTCCGCCCCTGAGAACGCCGGTATCGCGGCTGATATCAACGTTATAGCCCTCGCGCGCTAGCAACTCTGAAGCAAAGTTATAGCCTAGCGCGGAGGTCGAATAGGCATGCAGGCCAGCTGCGCGGCGGTCCCGGAATTCGGGCGCGAATGCAGACAGTACAATCACTGATGCAAAGCTGATCGCCGCGATGAGCACCGCAATAAGCGCCGTTTTCGCGGAAATAATCGGCGTGGCGTTATCCGAAACCGAACTCATCAGAACGCTTCTCTTTGTGCGAAGACATCATAGTCCTTACGAGCCGCCTGATAGTCTTCCGACGTGAGATGCTGACCGGCAAATGCACTGCGCTCTACCGAGAGGATAAGACGCCGCAAAGCATTGCGTGATAGCTCTGGCATCTGGCCTAGTTCACCGATTTCCCGCCCAGTCAGCGACTTGCCTATCCGGTTTCGCACACGCTGCTGCATATCCTGAAAGGATGAGTGCAGGATAAGGCGTACAGCGGCATCGAAATCGCCTGTATCAGCCAAGGCGTCTGCACGTTTTAAAAGGTCTGAGGAGAACGACTCATCTGGTCGCAAATCCACGTCGGCGAGTTCGTCACGCGCATTGGCCGGTTTCCTGTCGCCAATGGTCTGGCGACGGTCCATGACGCCTTTGACGATGGAATAGATGATGTAGCCCACCAGCAAAACGGCAGCGCCGATCAACAGCACCCGCCATAGCGGACCAAGCGCAGCAATCATGTCTCCGATAGCACCGAATATGCGCCATCCCGGGTTTCGGTCCGGGTCGACGGCTTCAGGCGTCACGTCTATTGGATCGACGGGAAGCTCGAACTGATAGCTGCCATCGCTGCGCATCGCGGCATAGGCGTCATCAAAGCTTTCAGTTTCGTCCGGCATAAAGTCTCCCCACCGGATTCAGTTTGAGCGTGGAAAACGGCGAAAAGCAACCTCAAAGCAAGGCAATATTACGCAAACTTTTCGTACCGCTGAAATCACGAAAGGCCACACCCGTGGGGCATGGCCTTATATAAAACCTGACTGGCAAGATGCGCCTAGCTGGCGCGCGTTACAAAGCCCTCAAATCCGCGGGCCTTGATGAGGTCCAGCATAGGGGCCGCCTGTTCGCGGCTAACCCAGCCACCCAGCATCACCCGATAGATCGGACGACCGTTCGTGACCCCCTCAACAATGCGGGTTTCGCCATAGCGGCGCAGAGCGACCGCCTGCAGGTCTGCATTCGCATAAGAAGAGAACGCGCCCGCCTGAATGGCATACGCCATGCTCAGCGGTGCCGGTTCAGCAGGCGCTGGTGCATAAGACACCATTTGCGGCTCTCGCGCAGGCGCTGCCGGAGACGGCTCGCTGACAACGCCGGTAGAGGTCAGCGAAGATGTCGGCATTGCACGCGGTGCAGCGCGGCGAGGAAGCTCGGAAATGTAGGAGTCATAGCGCTGGCCCATCACCGACTGGGCATCTGCCAGTTCGATAGCCTCTGGCAGATCACGATACTCGATTTCAGCGCGTTGGGCTGATGCCGTCATCGCCCAGGCTGAAACAGCAACGCACACACTCACTGCTAAAATCTTCATGGCAGATAAGCCTCCCACCCTTCTGAGTTATAATATGAAGCGCATATTCAGTGCGCCCTCACCTCAACATCGTGATAGCTCTTTTAGATTAATAGCGACGTTTAGATGGTCATTCAAATTAGGCGGTCCGTTTTAAACCCTTCATTCAGGCCTGTGCGATGATGCGCCGATGCATCGGCTTCTCACAAAAAAGCGCGCAAATGCGACTGCCCCTTGAAGCGCCACGCGTTTCGATACACATGCACGCGATAAACGAGGAATGCCCGCTATGACCGATCAGGAACGCCAGACACGCTATGAGCAACTTCGCGAAGAAATCTTCGCTGTCGTTTCCGGCGAAACCTATCTGCCTGCGCGGCTTGCAACAGCCTCCTGCCTGCTGGCCGAGGCCTTCCGCCCACGCTTTTTCTGGACGGGGTTTTATGTTGTCGATCCGCTGAAATCTGAAGAGCTGGTAGTAGGGCCTTATGTCGGCACGCTCGGCTGCCTGCGCATTCCATTTACGCGCGGTGTTTGCGGTGCATGTGCTGCGAGCGGCGAAACCCAGCTTGTGCCGGATGTTCACGCGTTCCCTGGACACATTGCGTGCGACAGCCGTACAAACTCTGAAATTGTGGTTCCTGTCTTCAATGAAGATGGCACGCTTGCAGCCGTTCTCGACGTCGACTCTGAACAGCCTGACGCATTTGACGAAATCGACAAGGCAGGTCTCGAAGCGATTTGCGCCGGTCTCCTGACCGCGTAAAGATCAGGCCATGCTGCTCGTCATCGTTCTTCCCGCACTCATTATCGGCTGGTTCTTCTACCAGATGGGCCGTCGTGCACGCTGGAAGGAACAGCAGAGGAAGCTGAATAGCCGCCTCGATGATCCAAACACGATCGAACACCAGCCACGTAAAAAGAAATAGGCTGCACCCTTGCGTGCCCGCCCTACTCGCTGACACACTTACAGGCGTTCACAGTCGTAGGAGCCTTGTATGTCAGATGCCGCCCAACTCGCTGAAATGATTCAGAACGCAAACCGCGTCCTCATCTTCACGGGTGCTGGCATCTCCACCGAAAGCGGTATTCCGGATTTCAGAAGCCCCGGCGGCGTGTGGAGCAAGATGACTCCGATCTATTTTCAGGATTTTGTCGCCTCACGCGACCAGCGCCGCGAATCCTGGAGACGTGTCTTCAACAAGACAGCCGGCTGGACCGGCGCCAAACCAAATACCGGTCACTACGCCGTCGCTAAACTTGTGGATATGGGCAAGGTCTCACGTGTCGTGACGCAAAATGTCGATAATCTGCACCAGCACGCAGGCATTGATGATGACAAGGTTATCGAAATTCATGGCAATGCCAGTTACGCCAAATGCCTCAATTGCGGGAAACGCTATGAGTTTGATGATCTGAAACCACGCTATGAAGCGGATGAAGACCTCACCTGCCTATTTTGCGAGGGGCTTTTGAAATCGGCGACCATTTCATTCGGTCAGGCCATGCCGGAAGAAAAAATGGCACTTGCCGAAGCCGAAGCTGAAATCGCCGATCTGTGTCTGGCTATCGGCTCGTCGCTGGTCGTCTATCCCGCAGCGAATATTCCGATCATCGCCAAACAGACGGGCGCGCAATACGCCATCATTAATCGCGAGCCGACAGATCAGGACCCTTACGCCGATCTCGTTCTGAATACCGAGATCGGCCCGCTTCTGTCTGAGGTCATCGAGCTGCTGGAAGCCTAGTCTTCGCGGAAATGCGCGATCACACGGCGGGTATGCGGCGCGTTTCGATGCTCGAACAGATAAATGCCCTGCCAGGTGCCCAGCATCATCCGTCCGAACTGAACAGGAATGGATAGGTTCACCTGCGTGAGCGCCGACTTGATATGCGCAGGCATATCGTCAGGCCCCTCGGCGCGGTGACGTAGAAAACTCATCTGGGGATGATCAGAATCCGGCACGAGCCGCTCGAAGAACGCATTGAGATCGCGGATCACATCGGGATCGGCATTTTCCTGAATAGTGAGTGAGGCCGAAGTATGCTGGCAAAACAGTGTCAGAAGGCCGTCGCCCTGCCCGCGCAGGAAAACGGCCGCCTGATCGGTAAACTCATAAAGGCCCGGTCCACGGGTCGGAAGGGTCAGAACAGTCTGCATGCATTCTGTCTAACACCGGGCCTCATGATCGTGAAACGCTGTTATTCTTCTTCAGCTAGAAGCGCGTCCATGCGGTCCATAATGTCATTCATCCGGCGCACAACCGCTTCATACGGGTCAGGCTGGGTCATATCGAGACCTGCCTCATTGAGCAGGATCTGGTGCGGATAGTCTGAACCACCGGCACGCATGACATTTAGGAAGTTCTCACGCACCTGATCATCACCGGCCAGGAACTGTTCTGCAAACCAGACAGCACCTGAAATCGATGTCGCATACTGGTAGACATAAAACTCATAATAGAAGTGCGGAATGTAAGCCCACTCAATGCCGTATGGCTCGTCAATCGTCATCACGCCTTCTTCCTCGCCGTGATAGCGGCGCAGAAGGTCGAGATAGATTTCAGAGAAACGTGCACCAGTTAGCGGTTCGCCTGCCTCGGCAGCTTCGTGGATTGCAAGTTCGAACTCACCAAACATGGTTTGACGGAAGAAGGTACCACGCAGGCTTTCCAGTGCCTGACCAAGATAGAAGAGCTTTTCTTCCCGCGTCTCTGCATTCTCAATCATGTATTCCTGAAGCAGGATTTCGTTGATCGTGGATGCCATCTCCGCGATGAATGTCGAATAGCCTGCAGTTTCAAACGGCTGGTTCTGACGCGCCAGCTGGGTATGAACCGCATGGCCCCATTCATGAGAGAATGTGGAGAGCGAGTTAAAGTCGTCATTATGGTTTAGCAGGACGTACGGGTGCACGTCATAGGCTGAACCAGACATGTAAGCGCCCGTCTCTTTTCCTTCCTGCGGATGGGAGTGCATCCAGTCGCCATCAAGGCCTTCACGCAGCAAGCTCAGATATTCCTCACCAAACGGACGCAGAGACTCAAATGTAATCTCTTCAGATCGCGCGAGGTCAAACACGCCCGTGTCAGCTTCAATGATCGGTGGATAAATGTCGTAGTAACGAAGGTCGTCCACGCCGAGCATACGTCCGCGCAGTTCCAGATAACGGTGGAAGACGGGCAGCGCCGCGTTCACCTGATCCACGAGTTCTGTGTAGATTTCCGGTGGCAGCGCGTCGTCGAACATATTGCGCTCAAGCACGCTATCGAAGTTACGCGCACGTGCACGGAAGACTGCCGACAGAACCTGCGAGTTCAGCGTGGCGCCCATACCCGCTTCATAGTCATTCCAGGCGCCCCAGAACGTATCGAACACCAACTGACGGTCTTCACGGTTCGGGTGGGAACGATAGCGCGAATAAGCTGCCTGATTAAGACGCACTTCCGTACCATCAGACAGGGTAACCATCGGCCACTGAATAGATGCGTTCGCGAACAGGCTGTAGATTTCGTTCGGCTGTGACAGTGCGAGACCCGCCAGCGCCAGCAGCGCCTCACCATCTTCATCAAGCGTATGCGGTGCCTGACGCAGCGTGTCTTCCAGCTGGAAATGGAATGGCTCGAGCGCAGGCTCCGCGGCCATAAACTCGCGGACGCGCTCCTCACCGATGGAAAGGATTTCAGGCGACAGCCAGCTCACAGCCTCGGAGAAGGCCTGATAGAGCGACAATGCACGACCGAAACGCTCGAGGTTTTCAGACACACGCTGATCTTCATCCCGGCTAAGCGAGGAATAGACATAAAGACGGACAACTTCTTTTGCCGTGTCAGACATAGAGCGCATCGCATAGGCAAGACTTTGCGGACTCTCACCCAAGGTGCCCTGAAGTTCACTCAACGTCGCGACCTGCGCCTGCATGGCTGTGAACTCTTCGTCCCATGCTTCCGCGGACTCATAAAGAGCCGTCAGGTCCCAGACATATGTTTCAGATGTTTCGGTCGTTTCCGCCGCTGCGGCCTCGTCCTGAGGAAACGGTTCGGCGTGAGACACACCAGACAGCCCAGCAATCGCGAAGACTGCGACCGAGCAGACACCCATTTTCAGAAATGTTTTGAAATCAGCCATTCGAAAGCCCCAACTTTCCGTTAATCAATAAATCTTTTCACCATGAATGGAGTTTTCTGCCAAGCGCAGAACGCCAACCTGTCTTCGGTTTAATATTTGCGCTCATCTGGCGGGCAACGGTATTTCCTTGGTGACCACACTCAGAAGCTCCGCTAACTATATCTCAAACGGCATGTGAGCAGTGGGAGCGGTATATGCGCTGGAAAGACGGACGGACGAGCGGTCGGGTGGAAGACCGGCGGGGTATGCGCGGCGGCGCAGCAGCAGGTGGTGGTATTGGTGTCATCGCCATCGCGCTGATCGGCTATTTCGTATTCGGCATCAACCCAGAACAGACCATGCAGATCGCCAGCCAGTTCGGCGGCGCAGGCTCCTCAGAACAGCAGCAAGGCACGGCCGGAACACCTGAAGACGATGCAGGCATGTTCGTCGATGTTGTCGGCACAAATGCGAATGACGTCTGGCAACTCTTCCTGTCCGACTATCAGCCGCCAAATACTGTTCTCTACACGCAAGGCACCAATACAGGCTGCGGCTATGGACAGGCAGCTATGGGCCCATTCTACTGCCCGGCTGACCAAACAGTGTATCTCGACCTCTCCTTCTGGCAGGAAATGGAAACGCGTCTTGGCGCATCGGGCGCAGACTTTGCACGCGCCTATGTGATCGCGCACGAATTCGGCCACCATGTTCAGACGCTGACCGGCGCATCCCAGCGCGTACGTCAGGCACAGCAGAGTGCCCGCAGCGAGGCAGAGTCCAACCAGTATCTCGTCATGCTGGAACTACAGGCTGATTGCTATGCTGGCGTCTGGGCGGCGAATGCCGCACGCGTCTCTAACGGCAATGTTGCACTGGAACGTGGTGACCTGCAGGAAGGCCTGCAAACAGCGAATGCCATTGGCGACGATACACTCCAGCGAAATGCAGGTCAGCGCGTCACGCCCGAAGCCTTCACGCACGGCACCTCGGCGCAGCGTCAGGAATGGCTGATGCGAGGCTATAACTCTGGTGACCCAAACCAGTGTGACACCTTCTCCGAGCTTTAAGCTCACACAAAAAAGCCTCCCGCATGGGAGGCTTTTTCTTTTCGTTTCCTAATCGGATTACGCGGCGAGCGGATTGTCCCAGACCGGCGCAAAGTCCGGATCGACAATACGATCATGGTGCATACGCAGAGCTGAGATACACGCCATCTCATCGCCATCCAGATGGATTTCATCAATCGCAAAATTCTGGCGGATATGTTCCGGGTTTGAAGATCGCGGGATGGCGACAACGCCGGGCTGCTGCACAAACCAGCGCAGCACGATTTGCGCAGGTGTCACGCCATAGCGTTCAGCAATCATCTTGATCGTTTCATTCTTGAAGACACGTCCCTGCGCCAGTGGGCAATATGCCGTCAGCGCGCTGCCTTTATGGCCAGCTTCAGCCAGAAGCTTCGTCTGGTCGATGAACGGGTGGTACTCAACCTGATTGACCAGAATTGGCGCATCGGAGAGCTCTACGGCCTTATCAAACTGATCCCTGTTGAAGTTTGAAACACCAATATTCTTCGTCAGGCCCTGCTTGCGTGCATCATTGAGGGCGCCAATTGTTTCTTCCATCGGCACATCATCATTTGGCCAGTGCAGCAGAAGCAGATCGACCTCGCTCACGCCGAGGCGTTTCAGGCTTTCCTTGGTCGAAGACTGCAGGTCGCCGTCTTTAAACTGGTCGGTCCAGACCTTGGTTGTCAGGAAAAAATCTTCACGTGCAGTGCCGGCCGCCTGAATGCCATCGCCGACGGCCTTCTCGTTTTCATAAGCCTGCGCTGTATCAATGTGACGGTAACCTGTTTCCAGCGCCGTTTTCACGGCCTCCGTCGCGGTGTCGCCTTTCAGCTGCCAGGTACCAAAGCCAATGGATGGAATTTCAACGTCAAAATGTTTCGTGGTCAGTGTCATAAACACGTGCCTTTCTGTCTGAATAAATTGGAGGATTGGGAGTTCGATACGCTACTTATTTCAAAGCGCGCATCGGATCCGGGTTCTGATCGTGTGTCAGGATTTCAGCTTTCGCATCAGTCACATTGATGCCGAGCTCGGCAGCGCCGTTTTCAAGATGGTCCGCCAGCATCGGAATTTCGGAAAGGTAGTGCGATGTAGCAGTGCCATCGCGATCCTGAGCAATGCTCAGCGCTTCTTTCCATTCAGCGGCAGAATAATCACCGCGACCTACCCAGGTAAGCGCTACGAGGGTGTTTCGCTGCTCGTCACTCAGATTATTGATCGTCTTCTCAAGTGACATGCGTGCCGGATTGTCTAGCTGGTCTTCCAGCGCATCAATCATGCGGTCATCAGACCCGTTAGACGACTCGCGCGGATCACTTTCCGGTACAATCGCGCCAAAGGATTTGGCTCTGAGAATGATACCGGCCAGCGCGTTTTCAGAAATCGCGAGGTCATCAATTAAAGGGCCGGTTTCAATGGTTTTCATAATTTGCTCCTGCTTTGTCGTCTGCGAAACCAACGTGCAGGAGCAAAAATTGTTTCAGGACAGCGCCTAGAATTCGGCGCGCTTCTGAGGATGCGACATAGTCTGCGCTTCTGTCTCGGACAGGTTTATGCCCAACGCATCGGCGCCAGCCTCCAGATAATCGCCGAGCATTGGAATGCCAGCCAGATAGCCAGCCACATCGCCATTATCGCGTTCGGCAGCCATGGCGCGGGCCTCATCCCACTCGTCGGCATCGAAGTCACCGCGTCCAAGCCAGACAAGCGCAACCAGCGTTTCCTGCTCTTCCATGGAAAGGCTCTTAATGGCTTCTGTCAGCACCTGAAGGGCAGGATTGTCATCCTGATCCTCAAGCACAGAAATCTCGTCATCGTCGACGTCGTTAGAGCCCTCATCCTCATCAACCTCAGGCATGGTCGCATCGAATGTGCGGGCCTCAAGAATGATTGCGGCCAGCGTATTCTCCGAGACGCCCAGCTCCTCGACCTTAGGTCCGGTATCAATCGTCTTCACGGCAGTATCCTTTCTTTTATTGTGACTATACAATAACACCCATTCAGCGCCTATCTTCATGGCGTATTTGGTCGTAGCCCTCATTAATTTGAGAATGCCCTTCCCTCAACGGCCACGCACATCGTACTGATTGGCAGTAGAATTTTCGGGGAGCCATTATGCGTCGACTAACACTTCTTTCCGCCCTCATCGCGCCGCTATTCATGATCGCGGCTTGCGGCGGTTCGGATACGCCTGCGGAGACGTCAGCAGAGGCCGCGTACACACCGACGCCAATTACCCATATTAATGAGGATTTCAGCCCGGACGACGATCCGGTGGCAGACCTCGCAGAGGCTATGGAACTCGCTCAGGCCGAAGGCAAATACATCCTCATGGATGTTGGCGGCGAATGGTGCTCCTGGTGCCATCTGATCGATGCCTACATCGAAACCAACCAGCCGACGCATGAAGCATTTGCCTGCGCTTTCGTGGTTCTGAAAGTGAATTATTCAGACGAAAACGAGAATGAGGAATTCCTTTCGGCGTACCCTGAACGCCAAGGCTATCCGCACTTCTTCGTTCTGGATGCGCAGGGCGAGTTCGTCGCCTCACAGGGCACAGGCGAGCTGGAGGAAGGCCGTGGCTATAACGAAGAGGCTATGGTCGGCTTTGCCAACCAGTATTGCGAAAGCGCCTAGCGCCGGAACATATCTTTCAGCGTCTCGAATGTGCCGCGCGCATACTGGCTGACAGTCGGTGAGCGGCGCGTTGCGTGACGCGCAAAGTCGATACAGTTTGAACCGGCCAGATGGTAGTCATGCCCCAACCTGCGATGAGCGTTGTGATCGGCATGATAGCCATCTGCAGAGCTGCGCCGCGGATCGACCTGAACCTCGCGCCCCTGCGCAAACTCCTCGAAGGTCTGGGAAATCACCCCGCCGCGTTCGCCATTATTGGATACGATGCGGCCACCGAAGGTGACGACGCCATAATGGCGCAGAACACCCGCAAATCGCACGGAGACGACGTCGCCCGGCTCGAGATCATACTTATTCGTCATCGATAAACGATAAATGTATTTGTCGAGCCGGTCAATCAGAATTGATTAGCCGAACAGACGCAGCACCATGTTCGGAGCCTGATTGGCGATTGAGAGCGCCTGAACACCAAGCTGCTCTTTGGTCTGGATCGCAGAGAGACGCGCACTCTCGCGGGCCATATCCGCATCCACCATGCTGCCTTTGGTCTTCATCAGAACGTCATTCTTGATCTGGAGAAAATTGTTCTGAATGTCAGCGGCTTTGGCAAGCGAGCCGAGCTTGGACGAGTAATTTGCGAGGCCTGAAATCGTATTCTCGATAGAGGCGACCATGCCCGTATAATGGTAATGAAGGTCCTGCTTCGGATCGAAGGAGAACGGATCTTCTTCATAGCCCTCCACGCCGCCGTATGTCCGGCCGAGATAATCCGCCGCCGTTTCATCCGCCGCTTCAATTGTAACTTCCTGAGGCGGTGTGACCGAGCCATTGTGAACCGACCCCGACGTACTTCCATTCACGACACCGTTAAAAGTGCCATAGATATCGCCAGTATAATTGCCGTTTATGACACCGGTGAAATCGCCATAAATGTCGCCGTTATAGTCACCATTCACAACGCCCGACATGTCGCCATATGTCGTCCCGGAGAAGTCACCATTGACGACACCCGAAAAGTTACCCGTCACAGTCGCGCTATGGTTGGAGTTCACCACTCCAGTGAAATCGCCGGTGCGTGTAATGCCGTTTTCCAGAATGTCAGCCAGGTCGAAGCCTTCAATCGCGCTGAGCGATGTCGTTTCCAGCGTCAGGGTCGAGCCGTCCAGCAGATTGATATCGTTGAAAGCTGCGTTGCGCGCAACCGTCTGCGCCTGATCAAACAGCGCGTTAAAATCCTCGTTGAATGCTTTCAGCTGCTCGTACGTCATGGACTCATCAGTCATGGCGAGCGCTTTTTCCTTCATGTCGATCATGAGATCGGAAATACTGTCCAGAGCCGACAGGGTCACATCGAGTGTTGAGGAAACACGGTCCAGCTGGGACTGCTCGACACTGGCGGAAACCATGTCGGCATCGAGTCCTTTGGCGATGGCATAGATAGCGCCGTTATCCTTCGCGCTTGCCACGGCAAGCCCCGTATTGATCCGGCTTTGTATCTTGGACTTCTCAGAAGACGTCGCAGATAGATTCTGCAGTGCCGTCATGGCACCGTAATTGGTGTTTACGCTCAGCATTCTGCCTCGCCCTTAACCACGTTCCATTTTGGAACGTGCAAAAATTTTCCCGAGAACCCAGTCAGAGCCCCCCTCCTATTTCCTCCTATAAGACCAAGTATTTTACTCAGTGTTCCAGAGATCGATAAAATTTCATCGATCTCTGAATTTGTTCAGTCTTCTGAATTTGTTCCGGTTTTCAAATTCTAGCCTTTCAGGCGCCCCGCAAGCTGCTTGCGAAAGGTCTCGCCATAAGGCGGCCGAAACATCGCAAGAATTTCATTTCCGGTCTGCGTGTAGACCGATTTCTTGTGCGAAAATTCCTTAAAGCCATCATGGCCGTGATAAGAGCCCATACCGGATGGCCCGACCCCACCAAATGGCAGATCTTCCTGCGCGACATGGAAAATCACATCATTCACGGTAACGCCGCCAGAGGTCGTACTGTTCAACACTTTAGCTTCCTCAGCCTTGTCCGCGCCGAAGTAATAAAGCCCCAGCGGACGGTCATGCGCATTCACGTAGGACACCGCATCCTCAACGCCCTTATAGGTTTTCACCGGCAGCAGAGGGCCGAAAATCTCGTCCTTCATGATGTCCATATCGTCCGACGGATTCAGAACCAGTGTTGGCGGGATTTTATGGTGCGGCTGTTGGGAGAAGTTCTCGCCCGCCGGATTGATCTCCACGATTTCGCCGCCCTTGGCTTTGGCGTCTTCAAGATAGCCTTGCAGGCGATCATAATGGCGCTGGTTGATGACGGACGTATAGTCATCATTGTCCTTCAGCCCCGTTGGGAACATCTTCGCGACAGCCTTCTGCGAGGCATCAACAAAGGCACCTACGCTCTCTTCCAGCGTGAACACATAATCCGGTGCGAGACAGATCTGCCCCGCATTCAGCGCCTTGCCGTTCATGACGCGCGCAGCCGTTTTCTCCATATCTGCCGACCGGCCGATAATGACTGGCGATTTACCACCGAGCTCCAGCGTCAGCGGCACCAGGTTCTCCGCTGCTGCACGCATAACGTGATGGGCAATCGAGGTCGCGCCTGTGAAGATGATATGGTCAAACGGCAGAGCGCAGAACTCGCCGCCGACTTCCGGTCCACCGGTAATCACGGCAATCTCTTCCTCGTCGAACACTTCAGAGAACATCTTCTCCATCAGCGCAGAGGTTGCCTCAGTGAACTCGGAAGGCTTGATCATGGCACGGTTGCCCGCAGCCAGAATGTTCGCCAGCGGCGCAAAGGTGAGCTGAACCGGGAAGTTCCATGGCGAGATGACGCCAATAGTGCCCTTGGGCTGGTATTCCAGCCGCGCTTTAGCGCCCAGCAGGTTCAGCGGCGCTTCCACCTTACGCTTTTCAGGCTTCATCCATTTGCGAAGGTTCGCCTTGGAATGCTTGAGCGGCCCGAGCGAGGACACGACATCAGTAAAGGTCGTCTGGTCTTTAGAGCGATGTCCGAAATCCTCGCACAGCGCATCAGCAATCTCATCCTTGTATTTGATGAGCTGGCTGATGCAGCGGTCAATCCGGTCCATACGTAGTTCGGCAGATGGCGCGCCCTCACGAATGTGCGCGGCCTTCTGCTTGTCGAGGATTTCGCGCATCCGCGCTGCATTTCCTGAAGCCATTTGTCTCTCTCCCATGATCTTTTGGAGAGAGCTTAACCTGACGCAGGCGTCAGCAAAAGTATGACGCTAGGTCAGGCGACTTCAGCGACGAGAACAGACTGGCTCTGTAGCTCGGCATAGCCGAAAATCGTCATGAAGCTGATATCCGTCGCGTCACGGCCATAGGTAATACGCACAAGGCTCTCTTCAGCGGCCATGCCCGCCGGATCGATCAGGTGCCAGTTCCCATCCAGCCAGACTTCAACAACCGCATGGAAATCAGGCGGGTTCAGCCCCGGTGCATAGACAGACACCATGCGGGCAGGCACGCCCATCGCACGGGCGAGCGTGATCAGCACGTGGGAATAGTCACGGCAAACGCCCTGTCGCCGGAGGAAACTGTCTGTTGCCGTCGTGGAATTATCAGACGATCCAGGTACATATTCGAAATTGTGACGGATCCAGTCGGTCATTTCCAGTACGAGGTCCCCGCCGCTGCGATGGCCGAACTTGCTCATCGCATAGGTTTCCAGCTTATCGGATTCGCAATAACGGCTCGGAAACAGATAGTGGACAACATCAGGCGGCAGCTCACGGCGCGGCGGCACATCGAGGCCCGCTATAGAAAGCGGCGGGCGTTCCACATCAACCAACGCTTCATACCGGATCTGAACCCGATCATTCGCCTCAGTCCACTGACTTCGCCCCGGCGTGCCATGCTCCTGAAAGCTACGCAGCGGGGTCGCTTCTCCGGCAACCGTCAACTTATCCCGGACAAGCTTCTGATCTTTCATTGGAATGGCTTCCACCGCCAGCAGCACATCGGCTGGTTCAGGGAAAAAGTAATCGAGGTCTGCCGCAATCGACACACGCATGAATAGCTCCAGACAGAGTTAGCATTAAGTTCGGGAAATCTACTCCAGCGCTCTCAACACGTTCTGGTGTAACACGCAACCATAGTTCGACTAAGCGGGAAAATCCGCCGCATCAGGTGCAGTCTGGCCCTTAGTTTGAAGCCAGAACGGCTGGACACACCAATCCCCGCCCCAGCGCTTCATTTCCTGCATGAAAGTCAAAGCTATCTGGCCGATCTCCTGCTTGGTGACTGTCTGTAGATAGGTGTCATAAATCCAGCTTTGCTGCATCGGTTTAGTGAACCAGATTTCTAGGATCTGCCTATCCGGATCAGCTCTGTTCGGAACGGTCTTACAGCGCCAACGCCAGCTTTTTTCACCGAAACGCTGACGCCACTCAGCCAGTGCGGCTTCCAGTTCTTTGCGAAAAGCCTCCGCATCCACATCCGGCGATTTACAAATCCGGAACAGCACATGCATATCCACCAGATCATACCAGATATTGATCCATGTTTGGCGTTCGCCGTCGCTCAGGCAGTATTCAGCGCCGCGCCTCTGCGGACGTAGATTGTATTCCTTGTAATCGACTGCCTTTCCGACCCCCTCCATCTGATACGGAAAATTGATCCGAAACTCGTTTGGCAGTTCGAGCGTAAAAAAGCGCTCGACGCGCTTGGCGATCTGATTTTCCGGCATATAGCGACGTCCAAATGCCGCCACGAGAAAGGCAAAGAAGGCGGGAACGACAAGGCTCAGAAATGAGAGCGGTACGGCAGGGCTATCGATCACTACCTGGCAGATAACAGCATCTGCGATCAGCCATAGTCCAAGTACAATGAAAAAAAGAAAGCCGAGCAGCGTGCTGATGCGCACCCATGCCGGCATGTAGATCAAATTGTTTCCTGAAGGCCCGCCCGTCGTCATATTGGCATGCTTGCACAACCTCAATTATGCTGCAAGCTGGAGCGGTTACGCCTTGAAATGCTCCACGCCATCCGCGCCAGCGCGCTAGAACTCGCCCTCATCGCCCTGCACTTTCGCGTTCAGCAGCTTTGCAAGATTTAGTGCGATCAGTATCGCCTCAGGGATTCTCAATGTCCTCGCCAGAGATATACAAGCACGTCACAAACGAAAGAAGCTGCTCTCCTTCGTCATCCTATGTTCCGATTAAATATGAGGCTTCCAAAATCGGCCAAATGCCTCGCTGAGACCTGGCTCCGAGCGCTCCCGACCGATAATTTGGAACCGCGACAGATGCGGCAACCCAACGAGGCGTGCCGCTGCGCGCTCTGCAAACCTGATCTTAACCTCGCCCCAACCGGCCGGAGTGCAAGATTCATGACCAAAGCCGTAAATAGCCTTCACCGATCGAAAGACTTCACCACCGATGCAAATCACTAACGCCGGAGAAGTTCGCTCGAGTACCTCTGTCCACAATTCTAGACCAAAAGCGAGTTGCTCTCTTTGCCCTTTTAGCTGTTCCCAAGATGGCGATCGAAAAGGAACCAAATGCCCCGACAGCACGTCACGGGGGTCTGCGGCCAGCGCCTTAAATAATCGCTGAACTTGAATTTGCAGGGCACTCTGACCTACCGGTTTCCCTTCCCAGCTCTCATCGAAGTACGCGCTTCCGCTCTCACGACAGAAACTAGGGTTAATCAAATCGTCTTGAGACCCTCCCGGATTCAGGGTGATAAGAGCAATATTTGGAGATTTTGAAGATGCTAGTGTGCTTGTGAAAAATCTCCACCCCAACGAATGACCATCTGCTTCGTAACGGTTTTTGATTTTGTCTTTCAGATGTAACATCAGCAAAACGGGCGCCGAAGCGCCCGTCCTTTTTTTCTTAGGTGTCGAGGAAGCTGCGCAGTTTGCGCGAGCGGCTCGGATGCTTGAGCTTGCGAAGCGCTTTCGCCTCGATCTGACGAATACGCTCACGTGTTACCGAGAACTGCTGACCGACTTCTTCCAGCGTGTGGTCGGTGTTCATACCGATACCGAAGCGCATACGCAGGACACGTTCTTCACGCGGTGTGAGCGATGCCAGAACGCGCGTGGTTGTTTCACGCAGGTTAGACTGGATCGCCGCATCCACAGGCAGAAGCGCCGCCTTGTCTTCGATGAAGTCGCCAAGGTTTGAATCTTCGTCGTCACCAATCGGCGTTTCCAGAGAAATCGGCTCTTTCGCGATCTTGAGAACCTTGCGGATTTTCTCAAGCGGCAGACCAAGCTTTTCAGCCAGCTCTTCCGGTGTCGGCTCGCGACCAATCTCGTGCAGCATCTGGCGCTGTGTCCGGACGATTTTGTTAATCGTCTCGATCATATGCACAGGAATACGGATCGTCCGCGCCTGGTCCGCGATAGACCGTGTGATCGCCTGACGAATCCACCATGTCGCATACGTGGAGAACTTATAGCCGCGGCGATACTCGAACTTATCAACCGCTTTCATCAGGCCGATATTGCCTTCCTGAATGAGGTCAAGGAATTGCAGCCCGCGGTTTGTGTATTTCTTCGCGATGGAGATCACGAGACGCAGGTTTGCCTCGACCATCTCTTTCTTCGCAATGCGCGCCTCGCGCTCACCTTTTTGAACGGTCGAGACGATACGGCGGAAGTCATCAATCGGAATACCGATTTCCTGAGCCGTGTCAGAAATCTCACCGCGCAGGTTTTCAACCTTTTCGGCTTCGGCCGCCACGAAGCGTTCCCACTTCTTGGACTTGCCGCGTACGTCCTCAGACCAGTCAGGGTCGAGTTCGTGGCCGAGATAGGCTTCAAGGAAATCGCGACGCGGAACGCCATGCGCATCCGCCAGACGCATCAGCTTGCCTTCAAGGCCCATCAGACGCTTGTTAATGGCGTAAAGCTGCTCAACCAGCGCTTCGATACGCGCATTGTTGAGGTGCATGGTTTTCAGGTTTTCGATGATCTCGTTCTGGATGGAGCTTAACTTCTCCTGATCCTTGCTCGAGAGCTCCTTGCCTTCCATACGAAGACCAATGAGCTTTTCCTGGAGGGCCTGGAAGGTTTTGAATTCGCGTGCAATCTCGTCGAGCTTGGATGTCACGCCGTCACGGAGTTCAGCCTCCATGGCAGACATGGACATAGCCGCGCCTTCGTCTTCGTCGTCATCGTCGTCACGGCGGCGACGTTCACCGTCCTCGCCTTCTTCACCTTCTTCGGAGTTTTCGGACTCTTCTTCTTCCTCGTCCTCTTCTTCCTCTTCAGGCTCTGGCGGCGGATTTTCCGCGCCATAGGTCGCTTCGAGGTCGATAATGTCGCGCAGAAGAACGCGCTCATGTACAAGCTCGTCGCGCCAGACCATCATAGCTTCGAAGGTCAGCGGGCTTTCGCAGAGGCCACGGATCATCGCATCACGACCCGCCTCAATGCGTTTCGCGATCGCGATTTCGCCTTCACGTGAAAGCAGCTCGACAGAGCCCATTTCGCGCAGATACATGCGCACAGGGTCGTCTGTCCGGTCAGAACCGCGCGCATTACCTTTTGTCGTGGTAACCGCTTTAGAACCGCTTACCGTCGCGAGTTCTGTCTTTTTCTCGGTTTCTTCCTCGCCTTCTTCTTCAGAATCAACGACAGAGATACCCATCTCGGACAGTTGGGACATGATGTCCTCAATCTGGTCTGGATTCACTTCGTCGGAAGGCAGAACCTTGTTCAGCTCATCATGAGTGATGTAGCCGCGGGTTTTGGCTTTCTTTATGAATTTCTTGACGCTGGCGTCGCTGAGATCGAGGACCGGCCCGTCCTGTGTTTCGTTCTCAGTCTCTTCCTTATTGGCAGCAGCAGCCTTGCTCATGCAGTGTCTCTCCAGGTCGTGACCGGGTGCGCACGCCAGTCACCGGGGATTTTAAGAGCCCCATTTTTTCCTAGCCACTTCATCCATGCGGCGGATGGCGGCGTGTAAATCTGACTTCGCTTCCGGCGCAGAGTCTTCTTCCCCGCGCGTAAGATCGCGAATATCGGTCTTCAGACGGAGTTTTTCAACAACCCGTCTGCGTTCCAGAACATTAGAGTCAGCTCCAGAAGACCGAAGCTGTTGCTCATCCTGGGAAAGTTCATCCACTGCGCAAAACCGCTCAAGGGCACTTAGCCATTCCTGACCCTCTGGAGATGCGGGGTTCAGGGGAATTCCAGCCGGTTGTGTTCGCAGGAGTTGGATAGCTTGATCCTTCCCGAATAAACGTAGATGGCTTGTCAAGCCCGTTCGGTCAACCTCTTCACCACTTTCAAATAGGTCAAAAACTGCATCTTGCAGCCCTGCGACCACCGGATCGGGGAATCTGGCCACCGCCAAACGCTCTAATCCGGCTTTCAAAAGTTCCGGCGAATCAATCATCCTGATGAGGATTCTCACACCGCGCGGGTTAAGATTCAGTTCGGGTTTCCGGGATTTACCGCCCCCCGGGCCAAATGGCGTTTTACCGCCCTGTCGCCCCGGCCGGCGCATCTGGAAGAGGTAATCACGTAGCCGCTGGTGAAGCTCACGGCCATACGCCTTCTTCACACCCGCATGCTGGATATGGGCAACCGCATCATCAAGACGCTGTTCGAAACCCGCTTTACGTTCCGGCGTATCGAGCGGGCTTTGCTCCAATTCACGGTCCCATAGAAGATCGACCAATGGTTTGGCGTTCTTCAGAACTGCATGCATCTCTTCCTTGCCGCGCTCGCGGATGAGATCATCCGGATCGAGCCCATCAGGCAGAAGCGCAAAGAAGAGCGACCGGCCCGGCTCCAGATGCGGCAAGCCGCGATCAATCGCCTTATGTGCGGCGCGCACACCAGCCGCATCACCGTCAAAGCAAAGCACAGGCTCACCGCCCACCTTCCAGAGGAGAGAGAGCTGATCTTCAGTCAGGGCAGTACCGAGCGGCGCCACGGCATAATCAATGCCCGCCTCGCCAAGCGCGATGACATCCATATAGCCTTCGCAGACGACGAGGCCTTCGACATTCGCCATAGCTGCAGCTTCGCGCGCAGCTTTATAGCGGTAAAGCTGCGCCCCCTTATGGAAGAGTTCTGTTTCCGGCGAGTTCAGGTATTTCGGCTTGGCGTCCTTTTCCATGGCGCGGCCGCCAAAGGCGATCACCTTGCCGGTCGTGTCCTCGATGGGAAACATGACGCGCCCGCGGAACCGGTCATACGGGTCGCGGCCTGTATCAGGCTGGATGATCAGCCCCGCATCCAGCATGTCTTTCTGGCTGGCACCGGTTTTTGCCAGATATTCCTGCAAAGCCCGCCAGCTATCAGGCGCAAAGCCGAGGCGATATTTCTGCCAGCTCGAAGGCTGCAGCCCTCGCCCTTCCAGATAAGATCGCGCCTGCGCCCCGTCCGGACCACGCAATTGTTCTTCGAAATACCGGGTTGCCGCTTCGCAAACATCAATCAGACGGCCACGGCGCGAGCGTTCTGCTTTGGCTTGCGGTGTATCGCTCGGCAGCTGCATACCCGCTTCAGCGGCGAGCTTCTCAACGGCTTCAGCAAACGAGACGCGCTCGGTCTCCTGCAGGAAGGTGATCACATCGCCGAACTTGCCGGAGGAGAAGTCCTTGAAGAACTGCTTCTGGTCATTGACGTAGAAGCTTGGTGTCTTCTCGGCACTGAAGGGCGAAAGGCCAGACCATTCCTTGCCCTTTTTGACCAGTTTCACCTTGCGACCGACCACGTCCGAAATCCGAATGCGGGATTTCAGCTCGTTGAGGAACTGTTCATTGAAGCGATGGCCGACCATTGCGTGATATTACAGTTTATGGGCGGTTAATCCAGATGGGTTGCAGCCTACGAATGCTTTCTTTTGTGGATGCCCGAATTAGTTTTGCGCCTTGTCTTATGCAATTCGAAATCGCCTCCCATATGCTGTAGATCAGCCGACGTTTTCTGAAACAGCGCGACCCGGTCTGATCCTTCCCCGGATGGGCTCGATAAACCGTGCCGCCAACCAGTTTACGCCAAAGGCCAGGATCAAAATGAACGGGATACTCAGCGCGAGTATGTCGAACCCTCGTGCTTTGCCATCAAACACAAACTGGCTGACCAGAAAACCGACCTGCCAGTGCAGCAGGAAGATCGGATAAGCGAGATCGCCCAGCATCTTACTGATGCCGGTCGCGCGCATATTCAGAGACGAATGGCTGAACCCGACCATGATCACGATCATGAAGAGCAGGTTCAGATAGAAATAGAGATCGAAATTATCGGCAAAACGGCCCTCTACGAAGCCCGCGGCAATCATATTGCCGACCCAGAGCACACCGCCTGCGCCAGCTACCAGCATGGCCTGCACAGCCGACAAACGTTCAACGTAACCTCTCGCATGGAAAAGCGCAGCGCCCAGCGCGAATGGCAGAATAGCGGCGACGAACGGGTCATATCGCGCCAGCCATTCCGGATTGGTGAGAAAGGTCCACACATGATAGCCGACGCCCGCCGCTACGCCGAGCGCTGTGAAGAGCGCAGATCGTGAAATCAGCAGCCACAGCAGGAAGTAGTTGATCAGCTCAACACCGACCGACCATGCAGGTGGAACGAGACGGAAGCGCTGGTCGAGAAATTCAAATGGAAAAATGAACAGATTTCCGAGCCACGCACCAAGCGTTTCTCTGATCCGCCAGACAGGTTTCCAGGTTTCTGCCTCCGGAAGCAGGAAGATCATAATCAGCGTCGCCGCCGCTATGATGTAGTAGACGGGAAAAAGGCGTAAAAAACGGTTGATCGCGAAAGGCGCGAACCTGAACTCGTATGTTGTGTTCAGGATCAGCGTGATCAGATAGCCAGACAGTAGATAGAACCCGAACACCGCGAAAATGCCGGTATGGCTGGTAAATCGCGCACCTTCTGTGAGATGGGCCAACACAACAAGCCACGCCAGAAGAAACCTGAAACTACTCTGCACCCTGCCCTCTCAGACGCCATCCCGCTGATCAGCCAACTATGAGGGTAGCCGCAACGATCGGCAACTCATCTGTCGTACGGTCTCGAATATATTGTTCCACGTTCCGGAACACTGAGTGTCATTTTTTAGGAATTACCTATGATTTCCTAAAGAGCTATCTGTCGCTCATGACAGCCAACTATCTCAAAACCTTGCTCAGCCCGACCGCTCGCGCCCTTCAAACCTTCGATGGATCTCGCGAGCTTTACGCCAACATGGAAGCCAACGCGACGAACGGGGATGATCGCCTAACCTCCAGAGAGGCGACTTTCATCATGCAGCGTAACAGCTTCTACATGGCGAGTGTTACAGATGATGGATGGCCCTACGTCCAACATCGCGGCGGAGAGACGGGCTTTCTGCAGGTCATATCCCAGAGCCGTATCGGCTTTGCAGACCTTCGGGGCAACCGCCAGTTCATGTCGGCTGGCAATGTACGCGTAAATGACCGTGTTTCACTGTTTCTGATGGACTACCCAAACCGTCGCCGGCTGAAAATCGCCGGGCGCGGCGCTTATGTGACGGCGCAGGATGCCCCCGATTTCGTCTCCCAGATCGCTCTGCCCGCACACCGCGACAAAGCTATTGGTGCCTTCCTGATCAACATCGTCGCGTTCGACTGGAACTGCCCGCAATACATCACGCCGCGCTGGACGGCGGACGAACTCAAAGCCCAAAAGGAAATTTCAGAATGAGCACAACACTTGGCGTCCATCATGTCGGCCTGTCAGTACCGGACCTGAAAGCTGCGACCTGCTTTTTTGTAGAGGCTCTGGGCTTCAAAGAAGTGGGCGGAAAGCCGGATTACCCGTCTGTGTTCGTATCTGACGGCACCACCATGCTCACACTCTGGCAGATTGCCGAGCCGGAAGCCGCAACACAGTTCGACCGGAAAACGAATATCGGCCTTCACCATCTGGCACTGAAAGTCGCCGACAAATATCACCTCACCGCACTCCACTCTCAGCTCGCCGAGCGCGACGATGTCAGCATTGAGTTTGCGCCGGAACCGATCGTGTCAGGCGCGACAATCAATCACTTCATCTGCGCCATGCCTGGCGGCATTCGCATCGAGTTTACTGCAGCGGCCTGAGGCTAATGCCGGTGCTGCTCAAACACAGCATCGATCTGGTCGAGCGCAGCTTCCTTATCCACGTCGCTCAGAAACGAGCCAATAAAGCTGTTGCGCGCGAGCATGACGATCTCCGGCATAGACAAATCGAGCGCGTCTGCAATCGCCGTGTAATTGTCGTTCACATAGCCGCCAAAATAGGACGGGTCATCGGAATTCACGGTGACCCGCACCCCTGAGCGGAGGAGATGTGCCAGCGGATTCTCCGTAAGATCCGGCGTAACGCACAGGCGTTGATTGGAGAGCGGGCACATGGTCAGCGTCATGCCTGTCTCGATCAGATGGTCAATCAGTTCATCATCGCGGGCGGCAGCATTGCCATGGTCAATCCGGTCGATTTTGAGAAGGTTGAGCGCCTCCCATACATATTCTGGCGGGCCTTCTTCTCCGGCGTGAGCGACGAGTTTCAGACCGAGCGCCTTTGCTTCTTTGAAGACGCGTTCGAACTTGCTCGGCGGATGCCCCAGCTCTGAAGAATCGAGGCCGACCCCATCAATCTTTGCCAGATGAGGCGTCGCCACTTCGAGCAGAGCAAAGGCTTCCTCCTCGCTCAGATGGCGCAGGAAGCACATGATCAGCTTATTGGTGATGCCATGACGGATATGACCGTCCTCCAGCGCGCGTGTGATGCCAATAAGGACGGTTTCAAAGCTGACGCCGCGCTCCATATGAGCCTGCGGGTCAAAGAACACCTCAACATGGCGCACATTGTCTGCGGTAGCTTTCGACAGATAGGCCGAGGTGAGATCGTAAAAATCCTGCTCCTTCAGCAGAACGCCCATACCCTGATAATACAGGTCCAGAAAGTCCTGCAGGTTGGAGAAATCATAGGCCGCGCGGATTTCTTCAACCGAACCATATTTGAGCGTAACGCCGTTCCGCTTTGCCAGCTCGAACATCATCTCCGGCTCGAGTGAGCCTTCCAGGTGAAGGTGAAGCTCAGCCTTGGGAAGCTCTGCAATCAGGTCTTTCAGTTCGCCCATTTTCAGGCCTCCATTTTCGTGTAGCGCCCCTAGTCTAGCACAGATTTGAGCGTCTGGCCTCGCGGCGAAGTGAGGCCGCACACCCTGCTTTTGTTTGCATTCATGGCAAACACACCATTTAAGAGTACATCGTGCCCTGCACGGAGATTTTTAAGTTCGGAACAGATAAAAAAATGCCAATACGTATTCCTGATGGCCTGCCTGCACGCGAACACCTTCTGCAAGAAGGCGTGCGCGTTAAGACTGAACGCTTTGCCGATCGTCAGGACATCCGACCTATGCGCATCGGCCTGTTGAATCTGATGCCGAATAAAATCCGCACCGAACTTCAGATGGCACGCCTGATCGGCGCCTCGCCTCTTCAGGTCGAGTTTACGCTGGTTCGGGTTGGCGGCCACACACCGAAGAACACTTCGGCAGAGCATCTCCTGTCCTTTTATCAGACCTGGGATGAGATCAAGGACCAGAAGTTTGACGGCTTCATCATCACCGGCGCACCGGTCGAAACGCTCGAATTTGAAGACGTCACCTATTGGGACGAGATGAAGGAAATCTTCGACTGGACCGCCACCAACGTCCATTCGACGCTGAACATATGCTGGGGCGCCATGGCTGCGATCTGGCACTTCCATCGCGTGCCGAAATACGTACTCGACCGTAAACTGTTCGGCGTTTACCGCCACCACAATCTGGTGCCGTCCTCGCCCTACATGAACGGCTTTTCTGACGACTTCATGATCCCCGTCTCACGCTGGACGGAGTGCCGCGCAGAAGACGTTGAGAAGGTCGACGGGCTGGAAGTTCTGATGAATTCGGACGAGACGGGTCTCTGCATCGTTCACGAACGTAAGTGCAATCGCCTCTACGTGTTCAACCATATCGAGTATGATTCCACATCGCTTGCGGAAGAGTATTTCCGCGACATTGATGCCGGCATCGATATGCAGATCCCGCACAACTACTTCCCGGATGATGATCCGAAGCAACCGCCGCTCAACCGCTGGCGGTCACACGCGCATTTGTTGTTCGGCAACTGGATCAACAATATGTACCAGACCACGCCATACAGCACCGATCTCATCGGTCAGGAAGAACACGATCCGGGCTACTGAGCTGCCTGTTCACAGCCTTGTTATCCACATCCCCGGCGAGTAACTGACAAATTTGCACGGTTTCTGCATCTCCGGCCCTGAACAGCCGGAGATGTGCCATGACCGTACAGCCAAAAATCGTCGCCTTGTGTGCAGATGCCCCGCACGCGTGGATCATGATCAACGCGCTTCGAGAGAAGTTCGGGGACTTTCCCGTCATTCTTGAAAACGGCGAACCGGCGAAAACGTTCTGGAAACGACGCGCACGCATTCTCGGCCCGATGACGGTTGCCAGCATGCAGGCCGCACGCCTGCCGATCAAGCTGACCAAGCGCCGCACGCATGACGTCATCAACCGGATGATCGACGAGGAAAACCTTCAGCCGGCCATGCCGGAGATTGAGCACCTCATCCGCGTCTCCAGCGCAAACGACGCCGAAGCCATTGAAGCTCTGGAGCGCTTTGACCCGACTGCCGTGTTCGTCATCAATTGTCGTATGCTGAAGAAGAAGACACTGAACGCCATCAAAGCGCCGTTCATCAATTACCATTCAGGCATTAATCCGGCATATCGCGGCATGTTCGGAGGCTATTTCGCGCTGGCCAATGGCGAGCCGGAACATTTCGGCGCGACGGTTCACATCGTCGATGAAGGCGTCGATACCGGCGATATTCTCTACCAGTCGCAGGTACAGGCTCAACCGGATGACAACTTCCACACCTATATCTGGCGGATCGCTGCGGGATCGCGCGATATTGTCATGCAGGCGATGGATGATGCGGTGAATGGCGCGCTCACGCCTTACAGGGTCGAGATGCCATCCAAACAGTATTACGCGCCAACCTTCGGCGGCTATATCTGGAATGGTCTGACGAAGGGCGTCTGGTAGGCGATTATCAGCCGAGGGCTGCGCGCACCTTGCGACCCGCCTCGCAGCTGTCGAGCTGGTCAGGATAGCGGGATTTGAGTTCGGTCATGCAACGACCGAGATCTTTCAGGCTGCGGGCTTCAAGGTCGCCAATAACATCCTGAACGACTTCTTCGAGTTCTTCGCCAGCGATCGTCTTAGGCAGATAGCGCTGAAGGATTTCGAGTTCGTCACGCTCGCGGTCGGCCATTTCGATCCGACCTGCATTTTCGTAACGGTCCGCGGACTCTTCACGCTGGCGTACCATCAAAGACAGTACATCGCGGATTACTGAGTCGTCGCAGCCTTCACACTGGTCGTGCGCACGCGCATCCGCGTCACGGTCGTGAACCGCGCACATGGCAAGGCGCAGCGTCGCTGCTTCTACAGAATCACTATCGTCGGTTTCGGCGCGTGAAAGGTCAGCTTCCAACAGTGCGCGCAGTTTCGGCGTGTGTGTTTTCGTATCCGTCATATGGAATCAGTGCTTCTCTTGGCTTTCAATCTCAGTAAACGGCAGTTTCGTTGATATTATACTACGTTACCAGCTTGACGATTGTTCCCGCGAAAGATACTCCCTCGCGCGTTTGCCCGGCGGTCCTCACCGCGCCTTTTTGAACAAGGAAGCCCTATTATGCCTTTCCTCACCGAGAATCAAGAACAGATTGAAGCGACCGGCGCGCTGGTTCTGGCGAGCGGCGAGGTTTACTTCGGGCGCGGCAATGGTGCGACTGGAACAGCCATCGCAGAAGTCTGCTTCAACACAGCGATCACCGGATATCAGGAAATCCTGACGGACCCGTCTTACGCATCCCAGATGGTTGTCTTCACCTTCCCACACATTGGGAATGTCGGCGCAAACGATCAGGATCAGGAAGAAAGCTCTGTAAATGCAGAGAAAGCTGCGCGCGGCGCCATCTTCCGCGGCACGATTACGCCGCCATCAAACTGGCGCGCTGTGGACCATTTCGATGCCTGGCTGACGAAGAAAGGCATTGTCGGCCTGTCTGGCGTGGACACGCGTTCAATCACCCGACTCATCCGTGAAAAGGGCATGGTGAACGGCATTATTGCGCACATTTCACCAGACGAAACAGTTTCAATTGCTGATCTGAAGGCAGAACTTGCCGGATTTGCAGGCATGGAAGGCGCTGATCTGGCGAAGGTCGTCGGCCCGGACGCACAATACGCGCACGCCGAACAGAACTGGAAATGGGATTCAGGCTTTACAGCACTGGAAAGCGGTGACTTCCACGTCGTTGTCCTCGACTTCGGTGTGAAGAAGAACATTCTACGCAACCTGTCTGAAGTCGGCGCACGCTGCACGGTTCTCCCAGGCAATGCGACAGCTGAAGACGTGCTGGCACTCAAGCCGGACGGCGTTGTCCTGTCTAACGGTCCGGGTGATCCTGCAGCGACAGGCGTTTACGCCGTGCCGGAAATCCAAAAGCTTATCGCATCCGACCTGCCGATTCTCGGTATTTGTCTCGGTCACCAGATGCTGGCGCTCGCACTTGGTGCCAAAACTATGAAAATGGCTCAGGGCCACCATGGCGCAAACCATCCGGTAAAAGACCTCTCAACCGGCAAGGTAGAGATCGTCTCCATGAACCACGGCTTCACAGTCGATCCGGCAACCTTGCCAGAAGGCGTAGAGCAATCTCACGTGTCCCTGTTTGATGGCACAAACTCCGGTCTGCGCGTGGCAGGCAAGCCGATCATTTCGGTTCAGCACCACCCCGAAGCTTCACCTGGCCCACAGGATAGCTTCTATCTCTTCCGTCGCTTCGCTGATCTGATGTCTGCACACGGCGCAAAAGAGAGCGCTTAAGCATAACGGACCAATCAACAGGCAAGGCGCGCATCAGGGCGAACTTCGCATTGAAGTGAGTTGCTTTCGCTCAAAGACACTCTAGGCTCCCCTCAAACTTCTGAGGGGTAGACTGATGAAAGCCTGGTTCGAAATCACACTCTGGAAACGGGTCATGCTAGGCCTAGTGCTCGGCCTGTTAGTGGGCCTCGCGCTCTACTACCCAGCAGGCGAATGGACGGGTAACTCCGCCGCCGTAGCGAATTTCGCTGATACATGGCTTAAGCCATTCGGTGACGGCTTTGTACGCCTGATCAAAATGCTGGTCGTTCCGCTGATTTTCACCACGCTTGTTGCCGGCGTCACGGCGATGGGTGACCCGAAAAAGCTCGGCAGCCTCGGCGGTAAAGCCATCGCCCTGTATCTCGGCACCACCTTTATCGCCGTATCAATCGGCCTGTTAATGGGCACGATATTCCAGCCGGGCAATGGCGTAGAAATCCTCGCAGATACGAGTTCCCAAAGCGCGGTTAGCGACAGGATTTCGGCAGCGTCAGCAGCGGATGCAAGCATTGCAGACAAACTTCTGGCAATCATCCCGACCAACCCTGCTGAAGCCCTGGCTGCGCAAGACGTTCTGGGCATCATCTTCTTCGCGATCATTTTCGGCGTCGGCTGCCTGATGGCGAAAGAGAAAGCCAAGCCGGTTCAGTCCATGATCGAATCAGCGGCTGAAGTCATGATGAAGGTCACTGTGATGGTGATGGAACTTGCGCCTTTCGGCGTCTTCTTCCTGATGAGCTGGGTTATGGCGACCAAGGGCCTCGCGATCCTCGCCAATCTCGGTTTGCTCACCATCGGTCTCTATCTGGCATGTATCGTTCACATCGTTCTGGTATACGGCCTTGGTATCGTAAAAGGCATGCTGGGCCTGCCGTTCATGCGCTTCTTCGGCGGTATTCGTGATGCTCAGGCTGTCGCCTACTCCACCGCATCCAGCGCGGGCACACTTCCGGTGACGATTGAGAACGTTTCTGAAAACCTCGGTATCAAGAAATCAGTAGCTGCATCCGTGCTGCCGGTTGGCGCGACCGTGAACATGGACGGCACCGCGATCTATCTCGGAATGGTGGCTCTCTTCGCTGCGCAGGCGCTTGGCATCGACATGACACCGGCCATGTATCTGTCAGTAGCTCTGGGCGCGACGCTCACCTCCATCGGTGCGGCGGCGATCCCGAGCGCGGGCTTGCTGCTCGCCTCTGCGGTACTCTCATCCATCGGCGTGAGTGAAGAACAGTCGCTTCTGATCATCGCCATGATCTTCCCGTTTGACCGCCTGCTCGACATGATGCGCACCATGACGAATGTCACCGGTGATGCCGCAGTCGCCTCTGCCGTTGCAAAATGGGAAGGTGAACTCGACGAAGACGTGTTCCGCCACGAGGCGACACGTTAGGGCAAAAAGCTTGGGAGGAGCGCCGTCGCGGACAGAGCCTTTCAGACTATTCGTCTGTACCGGTTCCATCTCCGGCGGCGCGCCAATCCCCACAAATCGCCTGATACAAGGTCAGCGCCGCAACTGCCGCCGTTTCAGCCCGCAGGATACGCGGCCCTAACGAGACCGGATAAACGCCATCCAGCTTTCGCAGGATTTCGCGCTCTTTCGGTGAGAAGCCACCCTCTGGACCGATCAGAATGGCCGCCGAACCGACATGGTGTTCGTTCAAAACATCTGCCATCGGACGCGCACGATTATCTTCGCCGCCCCACTCAGTCGCCTCATCGTCACCGCGCTCGTCACAGTAATACACGCGGCGATCATCCGGCATATCTGATAGCGCCAGCATTAAAGGCTTGGCATCACATACACGCGGCATGTTCAGTCGCTCCGTCTGCTCTGCAGCCTCCATTGCGAGGCGCTCCAGACGGTCGGTCCGCACGCGTTCGGCCTGAGTAAATTCTGTGATCACCGGCTGGATAACTTCCACGCCCAGCTCGGTCGCTTTTTCAACGACGAAATCCGTCCGCGTTTTTTTGAGCGGCGCGAATAAAAGCTGAAGGTCCGTCAGCTTATGCTGTCCGCGCAATTGCTCTTCAACCTTCAGAATTCCGGCCGATTTTCCGAGGATTTCAGTGACACGAGCAAGCCATTCGCCATGCCGCCCATTGAAGACACGCACCTCGTTTCCAACCTCCAGACGCATCACACGGAAGAGGTATTTCGATTGCGCTTCATCCAGTGCAACTGGCCCGCCAGGAACAAGGTCAGTCGGTACGAAAAGTCGTGGCCGGGTAGTCATGGCAGAAGGTTTGGCATTCCTCTTCATAAAGGGCAAGAAAAACAGCTATAGTGTTATTTGGGACTCACAGACACTTCGGATTCGATGGGCATGACCGCACAGACCGCAAGACCAGCAGACGCGCCGCCATCTTGGGTGGACTATCTTCCGCAGTCCCTTCAGGGCTTTGCGCGTCTTTCGCGATTTGATCGCCCTATCGGTTTCTGGCTGCTCGCCATTCCATGCTGGATGGGTGTTGCCTTTGCTGGGCTTGATGTGGGCTGGCGCGCTACGAACCTGCTGTACGGTATTCTGTTTGGTATTGGCGCGATTGCTATGCGCGGCGCGGGCTGCACCATTAATGATCTGGCTGATGAAGACCTCGACCGACAGGTCGCCCGCACGGCTGAACGCCCGCTGCCATCCGGCGCGGTTACGCGAATGCAGGCTTATATTTGGCTGGCGGCGCAGCTCGCTGTCGGGCTGGTTGTTCTGCTCTTCCTCCCGCTTGCCGCTAAGGTCGTGGCTCTGCTCTCAATTCCGCTGGTCGTCGCCTACCCGTTCATGAAGCGGATCACCTGGTGGCCGCAGGCATGGCTCGGTATCACCTTCAATTGGGGCTTTCCGGTCGGATATTTTACCGCTGGCGGTAACGACTATTTCTGGGCGGCTCTGTTCTATCTCGGCCTGATCGCGTGGACGGTCGGCTATGACACCATCTATGCGCGTCAGGATGTGAAGGACGACGCGATTGTCGGCATCAAATCCACCGCGCGCCTGTTTGGAGACAAGACGCTTCCGGCGGTTGCAGCGATTTACGGACTGTGTGCCCTATTGATCGGCATTGCACTGTCTTATGGGGGGCCGCGCGTGCCCGGCGTGATGATCACCATCGCCTTCATGTGCCATCTGATCTGGCAGCTGGTTATGCTGAAAACCAAGGGTGATGCGGTCGCTCTGCAACTGTTCAAATCCAACCGTGATGCAGGCCTTCTCATCGTATTTGGTATTGTGGTCACCATCACGCTTTCAATGCTCGGCTAAGCACCTTCGCAAAAAGCTATACACAATAGCTAACGCAGCGTCACGATTGCGAGGCGTTTCGGGCGCTGGTATTTTGACGCCATGAGTACGCCTATTAAAATGAAACCACTGGAGATGTTCACTCAGGATGAGTGGGCCCGCCTCTGCAAACGTTCGGACCTTCTGGGGCTTGGTACAATCGTCCATGCCTGGGCCATTATTATCGCCGCCATGGCGATGTTTGCGGTCTGGCCAAACCTGGTTACATTTGTTCTCGCAGTCATGCTGATCGGCGCGCGACAGCTTGGTCTGGCCATTCTCATGCACGAGGCAGCTCATGGCGGTCTTGCGACGAATCACAAGCTTAATGACTGGGTGGGTCAGTGGCTTTGTGCGGCCCCTGTGGGCGCGCATCTGCGCAACTATCGGGATTATCACATCAGCCATCATAAGTACGCGCAGTCGGAAAAGGATCCGGACCTTATCCTGTCCGCTCCTTTTCCGATTACGCGGAAATCTCTCTGGCGAAAAATCCTCCGCGATATGACCGGCCAGACTTTTTACAAGCAACGTTCAAACCAGTTCATGAACGCGATGGGGATCGGCATCAAAAAGCAGAGAGGCCGCGAAAACCGCGCCCAGTCTGCGCGTGAAGCTGTCATTCCATTTCTGATCTCGAACGCGCTCATTGCGATCGTCATGACGCTGGCAATTGGCTGGTGGGCGTATCCTGTGCTCTGGCTTTTGCCGCTCGCGACGTGGAACCAGCTCGTCACACGACTTCGCAATATTGCAGAGCATGCCTGCCTTGATGGCTCGAACCATCCGATGCGGGTCGCCCGCACCACGCGCACCAACTTCCTCGAGCGCCTGTTCATCGCGCCTTACTGGGTCGCCTATCACTGCGAACACCACATGTTCATGCACATCCCCTGCTACAGGCTGGCAGAGGCGCACCGTATTCTCACCGAGAAGGGCACGGCTGAAGATATGGAAGTGAAGGAAGGTTATTGGCAGGTTCTGACCATCGCCAGTTCAAAGCCTGCTGCAACAGCCTCATAAGAAAAACGCTCCCTGCTGAAACAGGGAGCGTTTTTGTATCTACTCGATAATGCTCGAATATACGAATTGCTGGAATTGCGGCCGGATCGGATAGGATGATGACGGCATCATCTGCGTCATCTGGATCGCGATAATGTCTTCTACCGGATCAATCCAGAAGAAGGTGGAAGCAAGCCCGCCCCAGCTGAACGTGCCTTCAGAGCATGGCTGGTTCATCAGGATCTCATCAACTGTCACAGCGCCGCCAAGGCCAAACCCGTTGCCAGCCATATTGCTCTCGGAAAACATGGTGTCGCCCATACCGGCCATAGTCTTACCCTCTGGCAGATGGTTCATCATCATGTACTCGACTGTCTTAGGGCTTAGCAGACGCGCGCCATTCAGCTCGCCACCATTCGCGAGCATGCGGCAGAAATTATAGTAATCAGAAATCGTGGAGACGAGACCACCACCGCCGCTGAACAGACGCTGCGGGTCTTTACCCTCACGGCAATAAGACGAGCTACCATCGCCCTTATCGGCCAGCGTGATTTCCTTGGTCAGAGGATTGCGCGCATAGCAGGCCGCAAAGCGCGGCAGTTTCTCGGTCGGGATGGTAAAACCGGTATCGACCATGCCGAGCGGTTCGAAAATGCGCGTCTGGAAATATTCATCCAGCGACATGCCCGAGACGATCTCAACGAGATGACCCAGAACATCAATCGCAACAGAATAGTTCCAGCGGTCGCCCGGTGAGAAGACCAACGGAATTTCCGAGAGCACCTCGCACATCTCTGCAAGCGTGTAGTTCTGACGGATAACCTTCTTGTCGATATACTGCTTCTCGACAGGGTGAAGGCCGAGGAAGTCGTAGGTCAGGCCGGATGTGTGGAGGAACAGGTCCTTCACCGTCATCTCGCGGTCAGGGTCTTTCAGCTGCCCCTCGCCTGCCCAGACTTTCAGATTGGCAAAGCTCGGAATGTAGCGCGACACGGGATGCTCAAGGCGCAGAAGGCCTTCTTCAAAGCACATCATCGCCGCAACGCATGTCACCGGCTTCGTCATCGAATAGATTCGATAGATCGTGTCGGCGGTAACCGGTTCGCCCGTATCCCAGTTCTTCACGCCCTGACAGGACAGATGCGCGATCTCACCGCCGCGCGCGACCATCGTCGAGATGTTCGGCAGGCGTTTTGAGTCGAGATAATTCTTCTTGTAGAAGGCCGGTATCCGGTCCAGTCGCTCTTTTGAAAGGCCCAGCGTTTCCGGCTGGCTAACCTGATCAAATGGCATTGCGTTCTCCCTGAGTATTTTTCTGCGCGTAACCTCGCACCCTCAGTGAAAAACGCAATCACCCGTTTTGAATTTTAGCCCTAGCTATCATCCTCAATAGCGCCGATACGGCTGATCTTCAGCGTGTTGGTCTTACCTGACCGGCCGAACGGGAAGCCGGAGAGAATGACAATCCGTTCGCCATTTCTACCGCCTGCTTCAGATGCAAGCGTATCTGCACGCGCGATCATTTCGCCGAAGTCGGAAATGTCTTCAGTGACTTTCGCCGTCACGCCCCAGCAAAGTGACAAAGACTGCGCGACTTCCACATTCGGTGTTGCGGCCAGGATAGGCGCGCATGGCCGGTCACGCGCAAGGCGGCGCGCAGTTGAGCCTGTATTGGTGTAGGCCACCGCGAAACGGCACTCGAGCACTTCGGTAATCCGCCGCGCCGAAAGGCTCACCGCATCTGCAGTGGTCGAATGGTCTTCTTCGCTGTGAAAGATTGCGTAGCAGGCCGTTTCAGGATCGCGCTCGGTCGCTGAGATGACGCGGTCCATGATCGCTACCGCTGTTTGCGAGTGGCTGCCTACCGCTGTTTCTGCCGACAGCATCACGGCATCAGCGCCCTGGTTCACAGCCGAAGAAATATCAGAGGCTTCCGCGCGTGTCGGCGCTTTGGATTCGACCATGGATTCAAGCATATGCGTCGCAACAATGACCGGTTTGCCCACACGGCGGCAGGCACGAATGATACGACGCTGCATGATCGGCACATCCTCAACCGGACACTCAACACCCAGGTCGCCGCGCGCCACCATAATGGCGTCAGAGGCTTCGATAATCTCATCCAGATGATCAATCGCGGAGGGCTTTTCGATCTTGGAGATGATGCCCGCTTCGTCACCAATCAACTCGCGCGCTTCATGAACGTCAGAAGGCCGCTGCACGAAAGAGAGCGCGATGTAATCCACCTTCATGGAGAGCGCGAACTCGAGGTCCTCACGATCTTTCTCTGTAAGCGCAGAAATAGGCAGACTGCGGTCAGGGATGTTGATCCCCTTACGGTCCGACAGCGTGCCCATGGCATCGGCCCGCGCTAGCAAAACGTCACCATCACGGCCCGTCACCGTCATCTGTAGCTTGCCGTCATCGAGCTTGATCACCGCGCCTTCGTCCAGCGCATCGAACACTTCCTGATGCGGAACAGGAATAACGCCCTCTTCGGTCGTCGAGGCTGCGTTCACCAGCCGGTATTCCTGCCCGTATCGCAATTGGATCGAGCCGTCTTCAAACGTTCCAGTACGGATTTTAGGCCCTTGCAGGTCTGCAAAGATCGCCGTCGCAACGCCAGTCTCGATCTGCATCTCACGTATGGATTTCACAACATTGCGGAGCTTGTCATGCTGGCCGTGGCTCATATTCAGACGGAAGACATTCACCCCCGCCTCATGGATCATGCGAAGCATGTCGGGCGAAGACGTCGCCGGGCCAATAGTCGAAACAATCTTGCAGAGACGCTGGTGCATTCAATTTTCTCCCGATCGGCCCTTATGGTGAACCTTATTCCTCACCATAACAGTCACACGGTAAAGTGATAACGCTACCAGATGCATATCCTCTATGCAGAAGCGGACAGCCCGTGACACTTGCCAGCTTTCAGAGGTAGTCTAACGCCATGAGTGTACTTATCGAAATGGTCTCAGACCTTGTCTGCCCGTGGTGCTGGCTCGGCATGCGCCGTCTCAACGAAGCTATTGCGCTGATCGGCGATGAATTCCCTGTCGAAGTCATCTACCGCCCTTACCAGCTCGACCCGAACGTTCCGCGCGAAGGCATGCCCTATAAAGAGTATATGGCGGCCAAGTTTGGCGGCGTAGGCGATAGCGAAAAGAGCGCGCAGAAAGACCGTTTCTCTGCCATGCGTCAGATGCTGGAACAGTATGGCAAGGCGGAGGGCATTCCGTTCGAGTTCTCAGGCATTGAAGTGCGCCCGAACACACTGGACGCCCACCGTCTTCTTCGTTGGGCTCAGGGCCAGAACCTTGGCTATGGCATGAAGGAAGCCCTGTTCCACGCCTATTTCACAGACCACCGTGACATTGGCGATAAAGACGTTCTGGCTGATATCGGCGCGTCCGTCGGCATGGATCGTAATCTGCTGATCGACCTTCTCTCCCGCGACGCCGACCTTGAGAACGTCATGCGCGAAGAAGCCGCCTACCGTCAGATGGGGATTTCAGGGGTGCCGACTTACATCGCCAATCGCAAGGTTGCGGTTCAGGGCGCAGAAGAGGCAGAAAAGCTCGCTAAATTCCTGCGAACCGCGGCAACTGAATATCCGCTGGAGGCGGCTCAGTTCAGCTGAAGCTCTGCAAGGCGGGCATAAACGCCGCCGCTTGAGACGAGCTCATCATGGCTGCCGCTTTCAACGACGCGGCCATCTTCCACAACAACGATACGATCAGCGTTGCGCACCGTTGAAAGTCGGTGTGCGATAACAAGCGTCGTGCGGTCTTTTGAAAAATCCGCAAGCGCCGCCTGAACCTTGGCTTCAGAATCCGCATCAAGTGCAGACGTCGCCTCATCCAGCATCAGGATAGGCGCATCACGCAGAATAGCACGCGCAAGCGCAATGCGCTGGCGCTGACCGCCTGAGAGGTTACGCCCGAGCTCGCCAACCTGCGTTTCATAGCCGTCAGGCAGCGCCGCGATGAAGTCGGTTGCATTGGCGAGAGCAGCAGCGCGCTCAATCTCTTCACGGCGCGCACCCAGGCGCCCGAGCGCAATGTTTGCCGCGATCGTATCATCAAACAGCGCCGCATCCTGCGCTACCAGCGACATGTTGGCGCGAAGGTCTGCGCCTTTGACTGCTGTCACGGGCACATCATCGATTAGCACCTCGCCAGCGCTCGCGTCATATAGACGAAGCAGCAGATTGAAGACAGTCGACTTACCAGCCCCACTCGGACCGACAATCGCAACTGTTTCACCGGGATGAGCTTCGAAGCTCAGGCCTTTAAGCGCCAGCGACCCATCCGGATACGCAAACTCGACACCGTTAAAGCTGATCGCGCCTCTCACCTCGTTAAGAGGGCGCGCATCCGGTGCATCGCGGACAAGAGCCTCGTCATCAAGGACTTCGAATACACGGTCAGCCGCCGCGCCGCCTTCCTGAGCGACAGCATTGAGCGTGCCCAGTGCACGGATTTCAGGAGCAGCCAGACCGATCAGGCCAAGAAAACCGATAAAGTCACCAAGTGTGGAATCGCCCATGGAAATACGCCATGCAGAGAAGCCGAGCACACCGGCAATCGCAACACCTCCTGTCACCTCGAGGATGGGATCTACAGCCGCCTTATCGCGAAGAACCTTCAGATAAAGCGCTGCGCGTTCCATAAAGCCACGACCGACACGGTCTGTCTGATAGTCCTCAAGGCCATAGGCTTTCACCACGCGGCCGGACTGAAACCCTTCAGAGAGGAGCGAGGTCACCTCGCCTACCTGTTTCTGCGCCTGCTTGGCGCGTTTGCGCACGGAATTACCGAGTGCGATCACCGGGCCAAAGGCGATCGGATAAGCGACCAGCATGATCAGAGTGAGCTGCCAGTCGATCAGCAGCATGGACACGAATGCGCCGATAACCGTCACCACACCTTTGGTGAAGTTGTTGGCAACGCGAAGGCCTGCGTCGCGCATGGCATTAGTGTCGTTGATAAAGCGGGACACGAAGTCACCGCTGGCGGCAGAGCTAAGGCGCGCAAAGTCGCCGCGCGTCAGGCTCGCAAACTGCGCGTTCTGAACATCCACCAGCGATTTCTGGACGCCGGTATTGTTGAACAGTGTCATTCCATAAAGCGATCCCGCCCTCAGGATCGAGGCGATTATAATGCCTACAGTCAGAATGATGATCAGAGATACGCCCGGCATGCCGAAACGGTAGATCAGGCTCTCCGGGTCCAGCTCCGCGCCAATCAGCGCCTGAAGCGTGTCACCCACAAATTTGACAAGAACCATCTGCGTGACGCCTGCAAGAGACGTCACAACGGCGGCCAGAGTACCGGCCACAAACCACCCCAGATGAGAGGTGAAGAATTCACGGAAAAGGCGGGTCAGCCCCGCCTTTCTTTTTACCTCAGACGCTATGGTGCGCTCCCGTTTCCGGGTCGAGCAGCTTGTGAGCGTGCAGGATGAAGTAGCGGGTTTCAGCAGAGTCTACTGTGCGCTGCGCAGCAGATTTCCATGCGTCATACGCTGTTTTGTAATTCGGGAAGGCACCGACGAAATCGATCTGAGACAGATCTTCGAATTCAATGTCGGTTACGTCTTTCAGCTCACCACCGATTACGATGTGGAGAAGCTGTTGCTGGCTAATAGCTGAGTCGGTCATAGTGTCTGTCTCCAGGCATTAAGTCTGTTCGCGGCGGTATCACGAGTCGCCGGGTTCCGGCAGGACCAGATGATTGACCCGCTGCACAATGAGTTCGTGTACCACCGGACCTGCAGCAATCAAGCTCCGTTGGGATGCGACTTTCCGATTAAACACAAAATCGTCACCAATATGACAACTCACACGGCCACCCGCCTCTGCGATGATCAATGCCGCAGCGGCGACATCCCAATCGAACTTCTCGCGGAGAACGACAACAGCGTCCCAGCGGCCATCAGCAACGAGCGCCATGCGATATGCCGTAGCATTCGGCGTGACGTCAGGAAAGACGAGTTCCGGCCAGGGCACATCCCAATGGTCGGGCGAAAACATACGCGGATCGGCAATGATACGTGCCTTTTCCAGCTCCGGCTTCGGGCTGGAGGTAATGGTCTCGCCATTGCGCGTTGCGCCAAGGCCTTTGCCCGCGACGAATAACTCATTGAAGACCGGCGCATAAATGACGGCTGCCACAGGCTCGCCGAATTCCAGAATGGCCAGCGCGATACAGAAATGAGGCTTGCCTTCCATGAAGGCACGCGTGCCGTCAATCGGGTCGACGACGAACACGCAATCGCGGCTCAGGCGTTCCGGGCCGTCCTGAGTTTCCTCGGACAGCCAGCCATAATCAGGCCGCGCGCCGCGCAGCTTTTCTTCCAGAAACGTATTCACCGCCAGGTCGGCATCCGTAACCGGATGGTCTGGTTCTTTCTCCCAGATCTTCAGATCCGAGTGAAAATAGGTCATGGCGATATTGCCGGCCTCAAGGGCGGCGTCCCGCAGGAGATTTAGGTCAGCCTGCAGGTCAGCGGCCAGCAATCGTCATCCCCTCGACAAGCAGGCCCGGCGTGTTGGTGCGGTTGCGAAACTCAAGGTCGCTCGCCGGTACAAGGCGTTTGAACATCTCGATCAGATTGTCCGCCACAGTGATTTCAGACACAGGGAAGCTGTTGCCCTCACCATCATGCCAGATCCCTGATACGCCTACAGAATAGTCACCGGTATTCGGATTGATGCTAGGCCCGAACATCTCAGTGACCTGAAGACATTTGCCGACCGAAGAGATCAGTTCTTCCGGTGACTGACTGCCCGCGGGCATGTGCATGTTAGAAACTGAAATACCCGGCGGGTCACCAAAGCCCGGAGACGCGAACCCGTTCGGCTTGAGACCCAGCTGACGCGCGGACGGGCCATTCAAGAGCCATGTTGTCAGACGTCCGTCTTCCACAATCTTCGTCACCTGAACCGGACGGCCTTCGCCATCAAAGCGGCGGCTCCCCATGCCGAAGGCACGGAAAGGATCGTCAATCAGTTCGATGCCATCTGCGAACACCTGTTCGCCCAGCTTGTCCTTCAGAAAAGAGGTGCCACGGGCAATCGCTGCGCCCGAAATCGCGCCGATGAATGCGCCAATCAGACTGGCAGAGACGCGCTTGTCATAGAAGACAGCGGCTTTCTGGCTATCGATCTTCTGCGCGCCAAGGCGGGCAATCGTGCGCTCGCCCGCAACGCGTCCAATTTCAGCCGGTGTCGGGCGATCAATGCGGCGACGAGACGTGTAGCTCTCATAGTCGCGCTCCATAACGCCGTCGCGTTCTGCAATCGCAGACAGACCAACGCCGGAGAGAGAAGACGATTTGTGCGCGCGGAAACCGTTGGACGCCGCCAGCCAGACTTCACCAGCCGACCAGCTGGAGCCAGAGCCTGGAACATCTTTAATGCCCGGAACGGCACGAGCGGCGGCTTCGGCTTCAATCGCTTCAGCTTCCAGAACTTCCGGCTCGACAGGGTCATCGCCCCAGAGCTCGATCTCAGGCAGGTCACGCGCCAGCTCTTCAGGCGCGGCGATGCCCGCATACTGATCTTCAGGCGCGATCTTCGCCATGCTGACGCAGCGATCCACCAGAGCTTCCAGACCATCAGCGCTCAAATCCGAACCGGACACATGCGCCTGACGCTGACCAACGAAGCAGCGGAGCGACACACCGGTCGACTCATCACGCTCAATCGTTTCCAGCTTGCCCTCGCGCACGGTCACATCAACGCCGCGGGACCGGTCCATGCTGGCATCTGCTGATGTGGCACCAGCGGCCAGCGCTTTCTCAATCACACGATTGAGTGTCTCTTCGTAATTCGTATCGTTCATAGAATTCAGATGACCTGCGTCACCCCAAAATGCAACTGACCCCACCTGCGAAAAACAGGTGAGGCCAGAATTTTGTCGTCTGAAAGATCAGATTATTCTTTTTCGTGTTGCTCGACGATACGCAGCATGTCGTTCACGTCATCGCGGATATCCAGAAGCGTGATGATCAGACCAGCTGCCAGCGTTGCAATGACCCAGCCAAGGAACAGGCCGAAACCGGCAGAGACATATTTGTTCAGAAAGATGTCAGATCCCAGACGGTCTGCAAACACATCGCCGTTGATGTAGCCGGTTGCGCCCGCATAAAGAATAAATGCCGGATAGACGAGGTAGACCATCAGGCGAAAGCTGTTGATTACGAAGTATTTCATTGTGCCACTCCCACTTCCCAGAACAGAGCCTAGCCGAAGCTAAGACACTAGCCAATAATTGCCCCTGCAAATTCTGCGCCTATTCGCGACCGAGCAGCTCGTCAATTCGCAAATTGCCCCGACCGGACTCTTTGAAGGCCTTTTTAATCGCCTCAGGGTCGTAATACTTCTCCACCCATTCAAGGAATGGCGTCGGCTGGCGTTCGTTGAAGGCCGCATAGACTTCGAACACCGCATCCAGAATGCCGGTCTTGCCATGCTTCACATGGAGATATTTGAGAGAGAGCTGGTCGCGCGCCTCTTCAAGGCTGGTTTCCTCGCGGAGCAGCTTATAGAGCACAGACATAACGCCCGCACGGTCTGCACCTGACTTACAGTGCATCAGAGCTGGATATTCGATGCTATCGAACAGCTCTTTCGCTTCGAAGATACGCTCTTTTGTCGGCGTGTTGCGGGAGAAGACCTGAAAATCGACCAGAGTGATGCCATTGGTCTCGCAGGCTTCTTTTTCCAGCAAATAATAGCCTTTCGGGCTCTCACCGCGCAGGTTCAGAATTGTCTTGATACCCCGTTCGCGAGCATGTTCTGCCACCTGCTTCGGAGACGGCTGGTTAGAGCGCCACATCTCATCTGAAATCTGGTGCAGGTTCTGAAAGCGCAGACGCAGAAAACCGTGATCACCCCAATAGAGTTCGTTATTGGCGCGCTTGCGGCCTTTTTCCGTTGAGAGATCAATCGGGCCTTTCGCGGCCTCACGGGCGCGGCGACGGGCTTTCTGTTCGGGTGTTTTATTAAACATGACTGGCCCTTACCTCACCGAATTCTCAACGTAAATCTACCTTTTCCCCATTTGCGCAGACATGAAACACAGAGTAAGGCGAGAGCCATGAAATCTATTCTGCGTTCAGGCCCCGTGCAATCGACACTGGCCTTCCTGATCTGGGCCTATATGGCACTGATCGGACGGACCAATCGCTGGCATGTCGAAGGGCTGGAAAAAGTTGAACCACTCTGGGACGGTGATCAGGGGCTAATCGCGGCCAGCTGGCACTCGCGCATTCTTCTCCTGCCCGTCGGCTGGACGCGGTATATGCGTCATCGTGCAGGCAGCGATGGCAAGCTCGCCATTATGATCTCCATGTCCCGCGACGGTGAATTTGTCGCGCGCGCGGCTGAAAAGCTGGGCCTGAAAGTCATTCGCGGCTCGCGCGGCAACAAGAAGAAGCAGGACAAGGATAAAGGCGGCGCGGCGGCCATTCGTGAAACCGGCGAACTCCTGAAAGAAGGCGGCGCTGTCTGCATCACTATTGACGGCCCGCGCGGCCCACGTCAGCGCGCAAGCCTCGGCGCGGCTCTGCTGGCCCAGCGTCGCGGCGCGAAAATCGTGACATATGCCCTCGCCGCCAGCCCGGCCAAACGCCTCAACAGCTGGGATCGTTTCGTCATACCCTTCCCATTCACCAAGGGTGCGATTGTGATTGGCGACATTATCGAAGCGCCGCGCGGCGTTCCGGCTGAAGAGATCCGCCAGCGCATGGAAGATGCGCTCAACGCGGCCACACAGCGCGCTGAAGAACTCGTCGGCGGCACATATGAACCGCCAGAACCGCTGGAAGAGGAAACGGCATGACACTCGGGCTCGTCACCTATCGCACGCTGACAGCCGGCCTTGATCCCTTCCTGCCGCTCATTCTCAACAGCCGTGTCAAAAAGGGCAAAGAGAATCCGGACCGCCTACAGGAACGACGCGGCTATGCGAGCCGCAAACGTCCGGCTGGAAAGCTCGTTTGGATGCATGGCGCCAGTATTGGCGAAAGTCAGGTGCTGACCTTGCTCTATGAAGCGCTGAAAAAAAGCGCGCCCGACTTACATGCGGTCATCACCACACAAACCCAGACGTCCGCAGGCCTCATCGCGCGCAAAGACCTGCCAGACCTTGTCCATCAGATGGCGCCGATCGATACGCCCTTCGCGACCGAGCGCTTTCTAAAACACTGGAAGCCAGACCTCGCCATTGTCGCCGAAGGTGACATCTGGCCGAACATGCTGAGTAAGCTCGATAGAAAGCGTATCCCCCGCATGCTGGTGAATGCCCGCATGACGGAGAAGAGTCTTCAGGGCTGGGAACGCTATCCCTTGCTTGCCAAAAAACTTCTGGGCGGGTTCGAGCCAATCCTTCCAGCCAACCAGCGTACGATGGACGGGCTGCGCCACCTCACCGGCAAGCGCATGAAGCTCGCGGGCAATCTGAAATACGCTGCACCAGAACTCGCCGCAGACGAGGCAGAGCTAGACCGACTGCGCGCTGTTATCGGCAATCGCCCCGTCTTTGCGGCCCTCTCCACTCATCCGGGTGAAGAAGAGATGTTGGTCGAAGCGTTTGAGGAAATCCTCAAAGAACTACCAGACGCGCTGTTGATCATCGCGCCGCGCCACCCTGAACGTGCTGGCGACATTATGCCGGTGATTGGCGGCTATCCATTCTATCACCGCTTTCAGGAGAGAGCGCCGTCAGAAGGCGACCAGATATGGCTCTGCGACACGCTCGGCGAGCTGGGCCTCTGGATGCGGCTTGCAAACATCGTATTTCTGGGCGGCGGCAAGCCGGGCTCTGGTATTCTGGGTCACAACCCGATCGAAGCGCTCAAACTAGATCGCTATGTCCTTTCCGAGCCGGAGACGGACAATTTCAAGGCTGAATTCGCGGACATGACCGCGGCAGGCGCTGCCGAATTTGTCAGCGACGCACAGTCGCTCGCAGCCGCGGCCCTGCCATGGCTGAAGGGTGAGCGCACTTTTGAACCTGACACAGGCAAGCTTGCCTCCTATCTTTCAGGTGACAAACCGCTTCGCCTCGCCAAAGAAGCGGCGCTCAAACATCTGAAGATCGCAGCTGCGTCATGAGAGAACCCGCCTTCTGGCACCAGACAGACAAATACGCACGCAGCGCTGCACCGCTAACGCGCGCTTTGCTGACGCCGTTATCGGCTATTTATAGCTGGGCGGGTGCGCGCCGCATCGAGAAGACGGAGCCGAAAACCGTCTCTGCGAAGGTCATCTGTGTCGGCAATCTGACGCTTGGCGGGTCAGGCAAAACACCAATCGTTGCAGCGCTTCGCGACTATTTCTCCGCGCAAGGCCTGCGGGCTGCCTCCCTCTCACGCGGATATAAGGGCAGGCTAGAAGGGCCGCTAAAGGTCGACTTCAACGCGCACACCGCCGTCGATGTCGGTGATGAGGCTCTGATGCTGTCCTGTTCGGGTGAAGCATGGATTGGCAAGGACAAGGTGGAAGCCGGTAAAGCCATGAGCGCCGATGGCGTCGATATCATCCTCATGGATGATGGCCATCAGAACCCGACCCTCAACAAAGACCTCTCTGTCGTGGTGATTGATGGCGGCAATCCTTGCGGCAATGGCTTTGTCTTCCCGAAAGGCCCGCTGCGAGAGCCTGTCGAACGCGGACTCTCGCGCGCTGACGCTGTGATCGTCATGGGCGAGCTTACAGGCCTGTTCGACGAGCTTAAAAGCTTCGAAGGCCCGGTCGTTCAGGGCCACACCGTCTCCAATGGCCCGGTCGCGGATGGCCCGCTTCTCGCGTTTGCCGGTATTGGACGCCCCGCTAAATTCTTCGACACGCTGACCCGTGAAGGCGGCGATGTCGTCGACGAAGTGCCTTATCCGGACCACCACGCGTTCACGCAGGACGACATTGATTTCCTGCATGGTCTGGCCAGCGAACGCGGCGCACGCCTCATCACGACTGAAAAAGACTATGTGCGCCTAGAAAAAGCCCGGCGAGACGACATCTTAACCCATCCGGTTCATGCCGAGTTTGACCTTGCACCGCTAGAGCGCCTATTTGAGCCGCTCATCAGGAAAGATTCATGAGCAACGAGCAGCAATATATCCGCTCCAAAGACGTCGAGAACCGCGCAAGCTTCGGCCAGAAGCTGCTCTGGCAGATCGAGTCGATTGCATGGGATGTGATCTATTGGGGTCCGTTCAAAATGATGGGCGTCGACCGTGCTTCCAACTTTGGTGGCTGGTTCTTCAAAAAGCTCGGCCCGCTCACCAGCACGCATAAGACCGCGCTGAAAAACCTGCGCATGGCCTTCCCCGAATGGAGTGAAGAGCAGGTTGAAGCGACCGCGATGGAAGCATGGGAATGCTTTGGCCGCACGGCTGGCGAACTCCCTCACCTGCCTAAGATTGACCCTTATGAGGAAAATGGCCGCGTCGAGATTGTCGGCCTTGAGAACCTCGATGCCATCCGCGATTCCGATAAAGGTGCGGTCATGATTTCAGGGCACTTTGCCAATTGGGAAGTTATGGCAGCTACCATCTGCAACCGCGTGGAAGATGCCTACATCACCTATCGCGCGCTCAATAATCCGCATATCGACCGCAAGCTGAACAAGGTGCGCCACGACTATGGCACAGCCGTTCTGACGCCAAAGGGTATCGGCACGCGTGAAGTCATGAAGGCGCTCAAAGACAATAAAGCCGTCGGCCTGATGAATGATCAGAAATTCAATCAGGGTATCGCCGTTCCGTTCTTCGGAATTGAGGCCATGACGGCGCCAGGCCCGAGCCGGCTCGCCATCAAGTATGACGTTCCTATTGTGCCGTTTTCGACAGTCCGCACGGGTCCTGGCCGTTTCCGCGTGACTATTCATGACACCATCGTCCCCCAAAAAACCGGCGATCTTGAAGCGGATATCTACGCGACGGTTGAGCAGATCAATGCCTTCATGGAAGCGCGTGTCCGCGAAACACCGGGCCAGTGGTTCTGGATGCACCGCCGCTGGCCAAAGGAAGCTTGGCGTGAGGCCGGTGTCACCTAAAACAGCCCAGTGTAGCAGATATTGAGATTTACTTTTTGCTACCGAACCTTCAGATTATTCATGGGGTAATGAAGGGATCAGGGGCGAAAAGTGAGCGAGAGCGCGTTCCACAAACAATATCTGACACTCGACACAATAACCGATGCCGAGACCGCATTTCTTAAAGACGTCGTCGCGGGCAAGGTTCACGATGCGAAGGGTGCGAAGATCAGCCCGGAATTTGTACGAGACCTCCTTTTGAACGCTGCAAAAATCCCGTATGCCGAATTTGGTGTGGGCCTGAAGAACGCTGTCATCACCGGCACGCTGGTGCTATTTGGCGCGAACATTAACCGCGTCGTCTCATTTCAGCGCTGCACGTTCGTGGGCAATCTTGAAATCAACTACGCCGCGTTCAAAGCCCTGTTTCTGGACGGCTCGACCATGCGGCAACTCAAGGGCGTCCGAAGTCGTTTTGAGACGTCTCTTTATCTGCGGAGCTATTTTGACAAAAACGAAACCGACGAAAAGGGTATGTACTCGTTTCACCGTTTCGCCGCCGAAGGCGGCGTCGATGTTTCCGGCGCGCGCATTCAAGGTGCGTTCTCTGCGCGTGGCGCTCAGATTCACCCGGATGAGCGACGACATCGCGGCCTAAATCTCGATGATACGGATATCGGCTCTATCATTCTGGGTCCAAAAGGCTCGCCCGTGGGCGAAAGGCCGGACGCAGAAAACTCCCCAACAGAAACGCCGGAATTACCTGAAGACTTACGCCTCGCCGGACGCCAGGCCTCCAAGGAGGAGGACGACAGCTGGCGATACATAAAAACAGATCCGCACGGTCGGGACGTGGACGATTGCGTTGTCGTCGGGGGCATCACCCTGCAGCGGGCAAGATGCAATTCATTCACCGACAGCGAAGACCTCTATCAAACCATTTTAAAAATGCCGGACGGTAAGTCCGAACTTGTGCTTCGGGGGTTCACGTATCAGAGTCTTGGCCGACGTGCCCCGAGGGACATTCAGTTCAGAAAAAGATGGCTTCAGGCCGACGCGCGGCGCGAAGAAGCATTCGATCCTCAGCCTTATGAACAACTCGCGCACGTTCTGAAAAACAAGGGCGATTTACGCGCCAGCCAGTCCATTCTGATCAGCAAGGAACGACGTATTCTATGGACAGAGAATAGCCTAACCGGCGAGAAGCGTCACAAACCGACGGACTACTTCAACCCGATGGTGCTGATATCAGCCTTCGTCAGCGTCATCACGACGCCATGGACCGTGATCAGGGTGATCGCGCGCATATTAGCCAAGACCGTCGCGCGCGCCTTTATGGAGCCCATTGGGTATGGCTATCGCCCACACCAACTGATTCCGCTCGTCGCCGGTATTATTCTTATCGGCACAGTCGTCTTCAACCGCGCCTACGCTGCCGGTTGGATCAACCCGTCGAATCCGCTTATTTCGCGCTCTGAAGCCTGGCTCAATTGCTCCCTGCAGCAGATTGAAGACCCGTGGAGCCGGGAAGTTCTGATGATCCAGGATTCAGCCATCACGCTCTGTAAAAAAGCGCCGCTTGAAGAAGACGCCACCGAAGGTGAGCGCGCTCTGTATTTCTATCCAGATTTCCATAGTTTCTGGTACGCAATGGACGTTTTTCTGCCTATTCTGAACCTTCGGCAGGAGGATTACTGGCTACCGGAAGGTCATCATACCTGGGGGTCACTTCGGGCCTTCACGCACATTTTTACGCTGCTCGGATGGATTTTGAGTTCGCTGGGTATTGTGGGCGCGCTCAGCCATCTTAACCGCAACAGCTGAGTATCAGCGCGCCAGTAACTCGGTTACGCCCAGATAAATGATGATCAGGCCGGACGCGAGCAAAGCAAAGTTCAGATAGCGCCGGTAGGAGCTCTCATCGAAACTGCGCAGAGTTTTCTGCCCAAGAAAGGTTCCCAGCATCGATGCCACGATCGCTGCCAGCAGGACGACCCAATACTCAAATACCGACGCTCCAAGCAATCCAAACATGAGTATTTTGGAAAGATGTTGAAAAACAAGGCAGGCCGAGTGCGTGGCGGACAATTCTTCCTTCACCTCAAATCGGTCTTTCATGAGCGCCCACAACAATGGGCCTGACGCGCCGATGAAGGCGGTCACGAACCCGGTCACCAGACCCGAGCTGATAGCGCCAGGTCGCCAGCTGCGCATCACCCATGTCTTCGTTCGACTGAACACTCCGAGCACGTTCAGAATGATGTAAAGACCAATCACGATTTTCAGCCAGACGAACCCCGCCGACCTACCAATCAATACCGCAAGCGTCGTCATTGCGATTGAGGGAAGCACAAACTTGCTGACAAATCCGACACGTATCCACTGCCGCAGGCCGATCACCCGGAAGATGGCGGAGAAAGCCGATATCCAGGCATGCATGGGAATGAGATGAGATGCCGGAACAGTCGCGCCCGTCACGGCGAGCTGGAGCCCGCCTGTTGGGCCAATAGCTGCCACGAAGTAAGACACGCAGAATGTACCCAGAATGAGTAACAAAAAGGGAAGAAGATCGAGAATTTCGAGGTCTCCGGCATAGGCACATCTACCAGACGTTCGCTATTAGATTTCAGTCTGAACGTCCAGTGCGACGGTTCGGGCGACACCCCCAGCTCAGCGGATCAGCGTGCATAAACCCCACACAAGCGCCACTGTTTCTTGGAACTGCCCTGGCCCTCCTGCGTAAATTCAGCAACGCAAAGAGGACTTTATGACCAAGACAATCTACGACCTTCTGAAGAACGACCACGACAAACACCGCAAACTTATGGACGAGATTGCTGACACGTCCGGTGACAGCGAGGCGCGCCAGAAAGCATGGAAAGAATTCTTTTACGAAGTCAGCGCTCACGCGGCTGCCGAAGAAGAAGCGTTTTATGGACCTCTGATCAAAACTGAAGACGGCCAGCCACACGCGCGTCACTCCGTGGCGGAGCACCATGAGGTGGACGAGATGATGACCGAGCTGAATGAAACTGACATGAGTTCACCGGGCTGGCTGACAAAATTCAAAACCATGCGTCACCGCTATGAGCACCATATCGACGAGGAAGAAGAAGACATCTTCCCGGCGGCCAAAGAAGCGCTCGGCAAGGACGCACACGGCAAATACGGTCAGGAATTCATGCGCCGCAAAGATCGCGAACATGAGCTCGTCGACGAAAAAACTGACGCAGCACCTGACGAGTAAACCCTGGAGGCATGCCTAGCGGAAGAGGAAATATCCAGCTGTCCCGAACGCAACGCCTGCCATCACCCCTGCAAACACAAGCACCGACAGCGGATAGGCATCGATGCGCGCCCCCAGCGTTCTGAGCTCAGGCTTTTCGGTGCTGATCAATGCTGAAGTCGTCTCCGTTTGACGTTCTGTCATAGGCCTGCGGCTCCTTCCCCGGCACCAGCCTACCACAAGTCGAAACCACCTGCGAGATCACGATCACACAGGGCTGTTTTGACTTTGAACCGTATCGCCCCACTCTTATAAGATAATTTCACGGGGTGGACCGCATGATTGCTCAAGTCATTTCTTCGCTGACGCTCGCTTTTGGCGCCTGGATGGGGCTGTTTGCGATGCTGAAACCCGACTGGATATCACGCACGGTCGGGCTCACACCCATGGAGGGGCATAGCGAGGGCGCATCAGAGTTTCGTGGCACGCTGGGCGGCCTGTTTTTCTTCAGCCATCTGACCACGCTGGTACTGCTTTGGTATCTCGACCAGATGATCGCGCCAGTCATCGTCATCCCGCTCGCCGCGGCATGGGCTGGCTCAGGCATTGGCCGTATGCTCTCGATCTGGCGCGATGAAGGCACTAACACAAGACAGAACTGGATCTGGGTCGGGTTCGAGCTTGGCTTCAGCGTTCTTATCATTTTGCCATTCATCATGATGTTGCGCCTCATCCACATAACAGGATGACCTTTCGTGCGCGCCATGCTATTGGGCGCTCCTTATATTGAAAGGATACGCGATGACGGAGCGTCGGGAGACGGGCCGGGGTCGAAACATCGGACCCGCGCGCAACAAAGCTAAAGCCGCCCCAGAAGCAAAATGGGAAGACGGCGAACGTATTGCCAAATACCTCGCACATGCTGGCATCTGCTCCCGAAGGGAAGCAGAAACTCTTATTTCCGAGGGCAAGGTCATGGTGAATGGCGAGCGCCTCGACAGCCCGGCTGTCAAAGTGACGGCACGTGACCAGATCAAAGTCCGTGGAAAAATCGTGCGTCCGCCAGAAGCAACACGCATGTGGATGTACCACAAGCCGGCCGGCCTGATCACAGCGACGCGTGACCCTGAAGGTCGCCCGACGATTTTCGACCATTTGCCAAAATCCCTGCCACGCGTTGTGACTGTGGGTCGTCTCGACCTCACAACCGAAGGGCTGCTCCTGCTGACCAATGATGGCGAGCTGGCGCGTAAGATGGAGCTGCCAGCCACAGGTTTGGAGCGTCACTATCGCGCCCGTGCGCACGGCCGCGTGACGCCGGAGGCCCTCGAAGAGCTGAAGAAAGGCGTGATTGTCGATGGCGTTGAATACGCCTCAATCGATGCCACGCTGGAACGCACCACCGGCACGAATAACTGGCTGCACGTCATTCTGCGCGAAGGTAAAAACCGCGAAGTCCGTAAGGCGCTAGCATCCGTCGGACTTACCGTTAACCGCCTGATTCGTATCAAATATGGCCCGTTTGAACTCGCTGAACTGGCATCAGGAACGCTTGAAGAAGTGCCTGCTGAACAACTGGCACGTATTCTCGGCGAAGAGATCCGCACCCAGCGTATGTCTCAGGCACCAGAACGTCCGCAACGCGGTCAGCGCCCGAACGGTCCACGTGGTGGAGGCCCTCGAAACAGCGGCCCTCCCGGGCGTCGTCCCGGCGGTCAGAAAAAGCGCCCGCCGCGCCGCTAATTCCCCTCATACGGGCACCGATCGATAAAATTTCGCTTTTATTGGCAGACGGGATACCCCAAGTTATTGTGGTGAAGAGGTTTGGTTCTCTGCACCGCAGGAGTTAATGCGATGTCGTCTGACCATATTCGGTGCCTTGAGGTCGATAAAACCGATCTCGCACATACAAGAATATCTGATCGCACCGTAAAAGAGCTGCGAGACGGCGAAGTGCTGATGGGCATTGAGAACTTTGCCTTCACTGCTTCCAACATCGCCTATGCGCTGCATGGTGATAGCCGCAAATACTGGAAATTCTTTCCCGCCGCGAGCGCGGGCTGGGGCTGCATTCCAGCCTGGGGGTTTCTCACTGTGGAAGAGAGCCGCTGCGAGGATATCGAACCGGGCGAACGCTTTTTCGGCTTTGTGCCGACGGCCAGCAAATGGGTGTTTTCCCCCGATAAGACAGACGACAACGGCTTTCTTGACGGTTCGTCACACCGTGACCTGCTGCCTGAAACCTATAACCGGTATCACCGGTTGGGCGCCGACCCGACCTATCGCGCGGACTATGAGAACCAACAGCTCCTGTTCCGCCCGCTCTTTTTTACAGCCTTTCTGCTCGTACGACATTTAGAGCTGAATGATTTCTACGGCGCAGATCACATCGTCATCGCCAGCGCATCATGCAAAACCGCTATGGCGCTGTCATGGCTGCTGCGTCGCCGAGGCATCAAGACAACCGGCCTCACCTCTCACGCAGGCCGGGCTTTCGCCAAGAACAGCCAGAACTATGATGGCGTCGTACTGTACGAAGAGGCCAAAGATACGCTCACGCCAGAGCAGAGGTCAGTCCTTATCGACTTCTCAGGCCGTGATACGCTGTGTCAGGAGCTACACGATCTTTACGGTGACAATCTCGCCTATTGCATCCGTGCTGGCGAAACCGACTGGAAGGCCGCAATGGCCGCCTCCACCCCAGAGATGCAGCCCGGCCCTAACGCGATGGAGTTTGTGACGTCGCGCTATCTGGAAGATAATGATCTCGGCATAAATGCACGCGACCTCCGCGTCGATTTGGCAGAGGAGCTACTGGAGTTCTACGGCCATGCCTCTCGCTGGATCAAGACTGTGCGCGCGCTTGGCTCTGAAGCCGTACAGGAATGCTATGACCGTGTCCTCGCCGGCAAGACGCTCGCCAGCGAGGGTTTCGTTCTGAGCTTCGAGGTCTGAGCCCTAAGCGTGCTCTTTCGCAAATGGGATGACTTCAGCCAGCACAACCGGAACGGCTTTTGGCGGCATGTCATGGCCCCAGTCGGCAATCTCGACATAGCGCGCATTCGGAATACGTTTCGCAACGTCCTGTCCGCACTGAGGAAGTATCAGCGTATCGACCTCACCATGAACAACCAGTGTCGGCACAGAGAGCTCAGACAGGCGTTCATGCCATAGCGGCTGCGCCTGAATAGCGGCGAACTGTCGTGACAGACCAGCCGGACGATAAGCCCGGTCATACGCTGCGCCAGCCTTCTCTGCGAGTTCCTCATCAGTGGCCTGCAGGCTCGGGCCGGAGCCGATAACACGATTGGCTTTGATCGCATTGCGGATGATGTTTTCACGCGATGGCGGGTTCGGGCGCTCTGTCAGCACGGCATTCGCCTCCGGCGTAGACCGTTCCAGTGTTGGATCGCTGGACCATGTCATTGTCGGTATAATCGCTTTGACCGCGTCCGGGTGATTGAGCGCCAGCAACTGCGTGATCATGCCCCCCATGCTGACGCCCATCACGATAGCTGGCTTGGCGTCGAGCGCTTCAAGCAGGCCTGCAGCATCGGCTGCCATGTCTTCGAGAAGATACGGCGCATGATCTTTGGCGGTGCCATCCTTCAGGCCACCAAAGATTTTCTTCATGTCCGGAATGCCCAGCTCGTCAAACTGCTGGGACAGGCCGATATCACGATTGTCGAACCGGATGACGCGGAAGCCTTCATCGACAAGACCGTCGACGAATTCCTGGCTCCAGTTGATCATCTGACCGCCATAGCCGGAAATGAGAAGGAAAGGCGTGCCGAATTTAGAACCGAATTCTTCGTACTCGATCCCGGTCCCGTTAGCCGTGATGTGAGGCATTTACTGCTCCCTGATTCTTTTTGTTATTCAGGAAGTCTGTATACCTCTCCACGAGCCATGACAAAATCTACGTCCAGCAATTCTTCAATGTTCAACAGGGGATCTGCGGTAACCGCAATAATATCAGCCGACTTGCCAGCCTCGATTGTGCCAATCTCGTCTTCCAGCTGAATATGCTCGGCCGCAATCACTGTCGCCGCACGAATCGCCTCTTCCGGCTCAAAGCCAGCCTCGATCATATAGACGAACTCAAGCGCATTCTCACCGTGACGGGAGACACCTGTATCCGTACCAAATGCGATGCGCACACCGCCCTCATGGGCGCGGCGCAGCATGTCGATCATGAGCGGGCCAACAATGGCTGCCTTCTCGCGCGATGGCGCAGGCAACCATTCTTCATTCGTCCAGCCGGTCACCGTTACGCCCGCAATCACGGTCGGCACGAGTATGGCGTCATGCTCGAGGAAAAGCTCGATCGTCTCGTCATTGAGGTATGTGCCGTGCTCGATGGAATGCACACCAGCGCGCAGGGCTGCGTTAATCCCGTCCACACCATGCGCGTGCGCTGTAACGCGGCGGCCCATGCTCTCGGCCGCTTCCACAATCGCAACGAGCTCGTCATCAAACAGCTGCTGGCCGAGACCCGCACGCGTGTTGGAAAGCACCCCGCCGGTCGCCGTAATCTTGATGACGTCAGCCCCGCCACGAACGGCAAGACGCGTTGCGCGACGACAATCATCGGCGCCATCACATGCAAAATCGCTCTGGAAGATCTGCATCAGAGCGGGCGAGAAACCGTTCACATCGCCATGTCCACCGGTCGGCGTGATTGAGGCACCTGAAGCGCGAATGCGTGGGCCTGGAACGCGGCCATTCATGATCGCGTCGCGCAGAGAAAAGATCGCTTCGGGCGTTCCGCCCACATCCTGCACCGTCGTGAAGCCAGCCTGCAGCGTACGGCGCGCATGCATAGCACCATCAAACGCCTCATCCACTTCTGAATAGGTCAGCGCATTCAGACGCGCTGTCGGGCTGAACTCAGACAATAGATGCACGTGTGAGTCGATCAGGCCCGGCATGACATAGCTATCGGTCAGGTTGATCAGACGCTCGCCCGGATTAGGCGTCACATAGCCGTCTTCAATAGCAACGATCCGGTCATCGACGATGATAACCGTCTGTTCTTCCTGATACCCTTCACCCGGAACCGCCAGCAAATGTCCGGCGTGAATATATATTGTGTCGGCGTGAGCTGCGCCGGCAATCGCGCTGCCAAACAGGAGCGCTGCGGCGATGGATTTCATGGTCACTGGTTTCTTCCCCTGATCTTCCACGAATTGGAACATGGCCACCCATACTGGTCAATCAGAAGACAGGAGCAAGTTAAATACGAAGCCGCCCTGCCAGCTCCGCATGACCTTCGACCATACGTGTGATTTCAGCAGGGTTCGGGGTGCGGTCCCACTCGCGGTAATCCGACGTTCCGCCAAGCACAATGCCCGTTTTACGCGGGAACATGTACAACACGCCATTATCCGTCGGCGCGACATAGGAATATTTGATCTCTTCCTGCGGAAGAAGATGGGTGAGCTGGCCGCGCACCGGAAAGATATCTTCATCGCCAAACAGCACCCCTGCCCCAAGGCCGGTACAGTTCACAATGGTCTGTTCCGGCAGCGCCATAACCTCGGAGAGGTCGGCAAACTCCCTTTGGACGATGCGCGCACCGGCCAGCTGCGCGTCCTGCAGAATGGCATCAAGATAATAGTCCGGATCGATAATCATTGCCTTGGAGCGCTGCTGGTAAGCGTATCCGAACAGATTGCCTTCGGTGGTTCGCGTAAGCTCTGGATAAATGTCATCCCCGCCGGGAAGTCCTTCGGTCCAGTCACGCCTTTGCTGCATGCCGAGCGAGTGGTGGTCTGCCCAGTACACGCCATAGCCGGGCCGGTTCACATATGGAATGAAACCCAGCCATGCCTTACGGATGAGCTCCCTGTCCCACGCAAGAAATTCTGGCGTCGCCACCCTTCGGTCGAAATAGGTGGTCGGCATCCAGAGGACGCCTGCTATATTGGACGTCGTGTAAGGCGGAAGGTCGGCCGCATAGATCGTGACATTGTGCCCGCGCCGCGCGAGCGTCAGCGCCGCCGTCAGCCCCTGCACTCCGCAGCCGAGCACAGCCACATCCTCATGGCCTGCCTCGCTCGCATAGTCAGCGGCAACAACAGCCGTTCCCCAGGACATAGTTACGCCGCAGCCGCCATGACCATAGGAATGCACGACGGTCTTTTCGCCCAACGTCTCCCAATCGAGGCGATAGCCTTGAGGTCGATATGGGCGCAGACCGACGACCGTGCGCGTGACACGGTCAATGCGGGACAGAACAGGGGGAAAATCTGCCCAATACGGGCGGGAGCCGGTTTGAAGCGATACGCTGGCAGAACAGCCTGCCAGCGAAGCCGCACTCAATCCGGTCAGAAACTGACGTCTGCGCATGTTTCACTCTCCCCGAAAGCATCCCGGTTAGAATGGAGCGCGCAGAGCGCTGTGCAGTCAAGCAGCCATAGAGGCCAGCCTTAAAAGCCGGCCTCTATGCAGGAAATTCGATCAGCCCTGCTTGATCGCGAGCTTGCCGAGATAGTCCCGCTTGCCGAGCGTGACGCCCTTCATTCGCAGGATGTCGTAGGTCGTCGTCGCGTGGAAGTGGAAGTTCGGAACGGAGAAAGACATAAGAAAGTCCTCAGCCACGAACGGGATGGTCACATCCTTCATGGAGAAGACGACATCTTTACCTGCCATCGCGTTCACTTCGTCTGCTTCCACCGCTTTCAGGTCTGAAATCGTGTTTGCGACAATCTCTTCGAGACCGACATAGTCTGGGTCCGACATTGGCGGGATCGGGCTGAAAGTACCAGCGCGAATGCCTTCGATCGCACCAATCGAGTGCGTACGTACAGATTTCACCTGAAATGAAAGCGGCAGCATGTCACCGCAAAGGCGCTCATTCACAGCGCCATCGAGGTCAAGCGCATGCTGGTGATAGTGCTCGCGGCCCTTTTTCAGAACGTTGGCAATGGATTCTGCTGTGCGGATAAAGCCGGGAATGGTGGCATCATAAAGCGTGAATGACATGTGTGTGTCTCCCTGAAGTCTCACCCATACTTGGGCATGAAATGCGAGAGCGCAAACGGTATAACCGTGAAGATGCAAAAAAGGCTCCGGCGCAAACCGGAGCCTTTTCTAATTTCAGATAAATCAGACCCTAACCGACTTTTGCAACCAGCTCTTTTTCATAGTCCGGATAAGAGTTTTTCATGACCGCATGGTTCAGCAGCGTTTCTGCAATCTGGGTCGTTCCAGCCTTGTCGAAGATCTGCGAGCGCGTCCAATAGCTTTCCGTCCGCTTGCTGCCAGACATGGCAACAATCTCACGGCGGATCAGATATTCCTCACCCACAAACAGCGGGCCATTGATGTAACGCACTTCAAGGTCAGCGAAGAGGCCAATCGCCGGACGCTTGATCGGGAATTTCGCGTCATGAACTGTGTACTCGGCCAGAACTGACATCATTTCCGTCGGGATAATCGCACGGCCCCATGGGGAAGCTGAATCATCAGAATAAGCTGGTGAATTCTCAGTGATGGCGGCCAGTTTCTGCTTTAGAGAGAACGGGTAGAGCTTACCCATATGCTGGTCAGGTCCCATCGTCGCCATCTCATCAACAGCGCCTTTCATGCCGACATGCATGTCTTCCAGAATGATGAAGTGATCGAGCGGACGCAAATTTTCCATACGCTCTTCCAGCAGGGTCTTACCGCTGCCCAGTGTCGCGCTTGCTTCCAGAACCTGCGTGCCGTCGGCTTTCTCAGCCCAGCAACGAAGACGTGTCTGGTTTTCGTCAGATGGCAGCTCAACAAAGGCTTTCGTCTCTTCGCCCTCAACAACCATGTTTTTGAAGTGAGAGGAGAAGCAGCCCTTCTCAAACCAGTCCTTGCCCCAGATTTTTACCAGCAGCGGATCAAACAGGGAAAAGTGCGTCGGACCTTCAATCGGACCGGCTTTGAAGCCGAGCTTCTCAGCCATGGAATCATCGTGAATTGAGCCCGCGCCAGAGCCGTCATAGCTCTGTTCTTCCAGCATTTGTTTCGGCGCGCGCAGCGGGCCCGAGATGACGTTTCCGTCCTGAGTGATTGGCGTGTCAAACATCCCCGTGATCCTTTTATCCATGATTTCGTTGCGTCAGCGATACTTGGCTCACTCCACCAGATCAAGCAGGTTCGCGAAACTACGTCTCGCCCGTGCAACAAACTGCGAGCTTCAGGCGTTGATCATTTTAATGAACGCTCGTCTCAATCTCTCATTTGAAATCATGGCGCGTGCCGGCCTGTTTGCCCGCGCGATCGTCTATGCGCTGATTGCGTCCCTGCTTGTGGCAGCCATCATAGCGCCCGGCACACGCGATGAAGGTTATTCGCCGGGTGATACCTTCCGCCAGATTGAGCAGCATGTTCCCGGCCTTCTGCTGCTGGCCATGATTGCTGCCGGCCTTTTCCTTTACGCCCTCTGGCGCGGCATTCAGGCCGTTTTCGATACCTCCGATAAAGGCGATGAATTCATGGGTTGGTTTGCCAGACTCGGGATGATGTCATCAGGGCTCAGTTACCTGACCGTCGGTTTTGCGGCCCTGCTCGTTGTGCTCGACCGCGACGACCAGAGCGGCGGAGGCACGACCGAGACGTTCGCCAGCTACACGCTCTCTCAGATGTTCGGAAAATACCTTCTCATGCTGGGAGGACTGATCGTCCTGGCGATTGGCGTAGCGCAGGTCTGGCGAGCTGTGACCCATGCCTGGAAGCATGATCTGAAGCTGCCGTCCGACAGCAATATTGCATGTGCGCTGATCTCCGCAGCCATAGCAGGACGCGGTCTGCTGATCATGCTGGTTGGTGTGTTTCTCGTCTGGGCCGGATGGGTCGGCGACGCAGATGAAGCGCGTGGCATTGCAGGCCTGCTCGGCTGGCTGCGTGACCAGCCATTCGGGCTGATCCTCTACGCGCTCAGTGCAGCTTCTATTGCAAGCTATGGCTTCTACTCGCTGGTCGAAGCGAGATACATGAAGATCAGCCTTTAATCCAAAACACAGCTTGCCAGTCCGTCGCGTTGGACGATGCCCATGCGCTGCTGCAAGGTTGAAGCGCGGCCAGACACGTAATTGCCCGGCGGGTCGACGCGCCAGTCATTCGGATTGGGCAGAACTGCTGCCAGAAGCGCTGCCTGATATGGTGACAGATCAGCTGCCGACACACCGAAACGTGCCTGCGCAGCCGCCTCGGCGCCGTAAATTCCGTCCCCCCATTCTGCGATGTTGAGATAGGTTTCCATGATGCGCTCTTTGCCCCACACCGTCTCAATGACGAGGGTCATCCACGCCTCACCGGCTTTGCGGACATAGCCGCCGCCATTCCAGAAAAAGACGTTCTTCGCCGTCTGCTGCGATATGGTCGATGCGCCGCGCAAGCGTCCGCCTGCGCTTCGTTCACGAAGCGCCTGATTGATGGCATCCATATCGATGCCGCCATGACTGCAGAAGCGGGAATCCTCCGCAGCGATCACCGCGCGCACCAGATGCGGAGAGATTTCTTCAAGCGGCACAGAGCGGTGCTGTACATCGCGTCCGACCAGCGCCGAGCCCGTCATATTGAGCGTAGTGGGCGGCAGTACGAGCGTCAAAAGCAGCGCATACAGATGGATGAGCAAACCAAGCGCGAGCACACCGAGGCCGATACGCTTCGCCCAGCGCCAGGCGATAGCCCGCATGCGTGCAAAGTCTTCGTCCTGCCAGTATTCTGTCTGCGAGGTGCGCACAGGCGATGGCGCCGCGCTCTCTTCAATCCCGTTCAAACCGTGCCTCATCCACATTAAACGATGCGCGCATATGCGCTGCCATCTGGGCGGAAATAAGACGCCTGCGTGACCGATAAAGTTCCCCGAAACACGAAACCCCTCCGCGCCAGCAGAGGGGTTTCAGAGGTTTCATTTGCGGACGCAGGCTTAGTCTGCGAGGCCAGCTTTCTGCGCTTCGCCGTAAGCAAATTTCGCGAGAAGCGGCACGCGTTCGGCCATTTGCGCAGCGTTTGCGTTAGACGCGGTTCCGTCACGTACGCGGCCGACAATACCCTGAACAATGCCCGCCAGACGGAAGCCGTTATACGCGAAGTAATAGTGCACGTCCGGCATGCCGTTCAGGCCGCGATGCACGCAATACATGTCGATATATTCTTCCATCGTCGGAATGCCGTACGCATTCAGATCTTCGATGTTGGCCAGTGCGCCACGGCTGTCAGAGCTCGGCATCACCCAGTTCATCAGGTGATAGGTGAAATCTGCCAGCGGATCGCCAAGCGTAGACAGCTCCCAGTCCAGAACCGCGATGACTTTAGGCTCTGTCGGGTGGAGGATCATATTGTCGAGACGGTAATCACCGTGAACAATCGTCGTCGTCTCGCCAGCCGGAATATTCTTCGGCAGCCAGTCGATCAGCTTGTTCATTTCCGGAATGGTTGTCGTTTCAGACGCGACATACTGCTTCGTCCAGCGGTGGATCTGGCGAGCAACGTAATCGCCTTCCTTGCCGAAGCCTTCCAGGCCAGCCGCTTTCCAGTCCACATTATGGAGATCAGCGAAGGTTTTCACTTTCGCTTCGTAAATCGCGCGGCGCTCTGAAGGTTCATAATCCGGCAGTGTGCCATCCCACAGGATACGGCCGTCCACATTGTCCATCACGTAGAACATTGTGCCGACAACGCTCTCGTCTTCGCAGAGGCCATATGGCCGCGCGACAGGGAAACCGAGAGGATAAAGCGCATTGATCACGCGGAACTCACGGTCGACCGCGTGCGCGGACGGCAGCAGCTTGCCAGGCGGCTTACGGCGCATAACGTAAGCTTTTTTCGGAGTAATCAGCTTGAAGGTCGGGTTGGACTGGCCGCCTTTGAACTGGCGCACATCCATCGGACCTTCAAAGCCTTCAACATTCTCCGTCATCCACTGATAGAGATTGTCTTCGTTGAATTTGTGCGTGTCTGCGACTTCTTTCGTGCCGCTGAACATCTCTTGTGCTGATGCGCCATGAACTGACATGTGCGCGTCTCCCCTGCTGACTGACTGTTTTAATTCTTCGCGCGTGAACTTAGCGATTACTGTGCTTAACGCAATCCATTGCGTATAGTTGAATCACATCCCCGAATTCACTAACGACAAGAGCGAGTATTTTAACGCTTTCACGTTACTCTACGTCATCAGGAACAGGCGGAGAGAGCCGTGAAAGGACTGATTTTTACAGAGCTTCTGGCCATGGCCGATGAAGCGGTCGGCGAAGACCGGGTTGATCACGTCATCTCCGGATGCCCGCTCTCTGGCGGTGGCGCCTACAGCGCTGTTGGAAACTATCCGAGCTCCGATCTGCTCGCTCTCGTTCAGGGCCTCTCTACTGAAACAGGCTTGAGCGTAGGCGACCTGCAGAAAGCCTTCGGCCATTGGATGCTGAAGCATTTCTCCAGCAGTTATACCCATTTCTTCATCACGAAACGAACGGCCTTCGAACTCCTTGAGTCTGTGGAAGAAGAAATCCACGTCGAAGTCAAAAAGCTGCATCAGGATGTCGATCTGCCGACCTTCGAATCAACATTCCCCCGGCCCGGTGTGATGGTCCTCACCTATCGCTCGCGCCGCGGTCTGATCGATTTCTGCGAAGGTCTGATCGAAGCCACGCTGGACCATTACGGAGAAAAGGGCACGATCACCCGCGAAGTCAGCCAGCTTGAAAATCTGACCGTGGCGGACTTCACCATCACTCTGGAGGCGGTGAAGTGACCCAGCCACCTTCTGCCGTCCCTGACTTGGTGTCTCGCACCCGCTACAATCGCGAGAAAGCCGCTCGTAAAGAGGCAGAACAACTTCTTGAAGCTCGCAGCCGTGAGCTATACGAGGCCAACAGAAATCTGGCGGCGGCCCTCGAAAAAGAAAAACAGCTCGTCACGCTTCAATACGCGCTGATCACGTCCATCAATCACGAATTCCGTACACCGCTCACCGTCGTTGACGGCGTCGCAGCCCGCATTGAAAAAATCGCCGATGGTGACAATCGAGACCGCATCCTGGACAAATGCGGCCAGATCAGAAATTCAGTTCAGACCCTTACAGCACTGATTGAAAGCGCTCTGAAAGGCTTTGGAAACCGACGTGAAGACGTCGATATGCCAATTGGCGTTCAGCGTCTGACACGCCAGCCAATGTCGGAACGGTAAAACCCTTCCGGCCAATCAATGGCATTCACACCTGAATAGGCTCGCTGGAACGCCTCATCGATGGTGGGTGCAGTCGCAGTCACATTCAGAACACGCCCGCCAACTGCGATCAAAGCCCCATCCGGCGATACGTCCGTACCGGCATGAAAAACCTTCACGCCTTCGAGCTGTTCGGCCGTTTCAACGCCCTGAATTTCGGAGCCCTTCTCATAGGCTTCCGGATACCCCTTCGTCGCCATGACCACCGTCACAGCTGGATCAAACCCGCCTGCAGGAGCGAGCGCAGCAAAATCACGCGCTGAATATCCACCGGTAGAACTAGCCAGAAGTAGCGGCACGATATCGCCCTGAAGGCCCATCATCAGAACCTGACACTCAGGGTCACCGAAGCGGCAGTTATACTCAACGACCTTCGGGCCTTCTTCAGTGATCATGAGGCCGATATAGAGCACGCCCTGAAACTTTGCGTCTTCAGCGGCGAGACCTTTAAGCGATGGCACGACCACACGCTCCTTCACGTCTGCCATGAGCGCATCCGTCATGATTGGCGCAGGTGCATAAGCCCCCATGCCGCCTGTATTCGGACCCTTATCGCCATCAAAGGCACGCTTGTGGTCCTGCGCTGCAGGCAAGCAGAGGAAATTCTCACCGTCGGTGATGGCAAATACGCTCGCCTCTTCGCCCTGCATGAACTCTTCAATGACGAGCTCAGCAGACGCGTCACCGAACTGGCCATCCAGCATGGTTTTCACAGCGTCGTCAGCATCCGCGCGGCTCTCTGCAATCACCACACCTTTACCGGCCGCCAGACCATCAGCCTTAAGCACGTATGGCGCTTCCAGCGTATCGAGGAAGGCAGAAGCCGCCTCGACCGTCTTCACGCGCTGATACCGCGCGGTCGGAATGTCGTATTTCGCCATCAGGTCTTTAGAGAACCCTTTGGACGCTTCAATCTGCGCCGCTGCTGCGCTCGGGCCGAACACATCATAGCCAGCACCACGAAGGCGATCTGCCAGACCGTCCGCCAGAGGTTGTTCCGGCCCGACAATAATGAGATCAGGGTCGAGCTGCTTTGCGAGCTTCTCAAGACCATCCAGATCGGTCGCCTTTACGTCGAAGCATGGCCCGACATTGTGCATGCCCGGATTACCGGGCGCAGACCATACTTCATCAACCAGCGGAGACTGATTGATTTTCCAGGCAAGGGCGTGTTCGCGGCCGCCCGATCCGATCACCAGAATATTCATATGCCCCACATGTAAAACTGCTCACGTCCCGTCAAGCGATTTACAGGCCTGATGCGCATTCTGCTGACTTGCATGAACCGATTGCCTCTGTGATAGACTGAAGTGGGATTCACCTCAAAAGGCATGGTCATATGAAATCTGCAGCGCTTCTCTTTCCTGTCGCCGTCATCGCTCTGTCAGCCTGTTCGCAATCGGAAGAGACATCAACGGCGCCAGTTGACGCAATGATCGCTGAAGAACGTGCCGATCTGATTTCAGAGGGCCGCGCAATCGTCGAAGAAAACTGCACTGCCTGCCATGCCATCGGCGCTGAAGGTGACAGCCCGCGTCAGGACGCGCCGCCGCTTCGCACCGTGTTTGCCGAATTCGACGCTGAGGCCATTGGCGACGATTTCCGCGAAGGCATCCACGTAGGCGCGCTGGACATGCCGGATTTTGATTTCGGCCCGCTCGGAACGGAAGCGCTGATCGCCTATTTGCAGTCTATCCAGACTGAAGTACCGGCCGAATAACCAGCCCTACTCCCAGGCAACAGCCGCACACGCCAGCACATCTGCCGGTCGACCCGCTTCATCGGCAGGTTCATCGCTGATCGCCGTGTCACCGTGCAACCCAAACTCATTGCCTAAACGCTCAGCGATAATGCGCGCGACGCCGCACGCGCCCATCTCGGTGAAATGAGTGTTGTCTTCAATGCCATCTGGATAGCGCTCGACATAGGCAGGCAAACGCTCTGCGACCTCTTCCGCAGTGAGCCAGAGAAAGTCATTTTTCGTGGCGACGCGGCCCAGCGTTTCAAAATAATCCAGCGAAAGCTGCGCCAGATCGATGTAATCCACGCCAGCCTCCATCGCAGCATTGGAAGCGTTCTGCCGGTATAGCCCATGCGTTTCTACCATCGCAGGACCTTCCCAGAGCCTGCGCGCCGCAGAGGAGAGAATAACCGGTTCGCCGCCAGCTTCCAGCACGTCGGATGCGAAACTGATAAGATTCTCACGATACGCCCCTTCCGGCGCGGCGTAGCGTTCCGGCGCATCATCACGCGAGTCATTATGGCCGAAACTGATGAGAACGATATCTCCCGCCCCGACCTCATCTATCAGCGCGGCCCAACGGCCTTCATCGATATAGCTTTTCGTGCTGCGACCATTCACGGCCAGATTTAGCACCTCAACATCGTCCGGCAGGTAGTAATCAAGCACCTGCCCCCATCCGATCTGAGGCGCGCGTTCAGGAGGATAATCTGCCGCCGTTGAATCGCCTGCAATAATGATCCGCCCGGAAAGTTCAGGAAGTTGTGGCATAGGCGACACCGGCCCCTGATCATCGGCCTGCGCACAAGCTGCACTCATGCTCATTAGGGCGCCCAGAATAAATCGCGACGTCATCATCTTCATGAAATCCTCCCGTTTCTCTCCATAATTGCGCGAATGACACCGGTGTCAACATCGGCTTCCAGGAGAAAAATGAAACCCGAGAGGTGCTTCGTGCGTATACACTATGAACCGACAAAAGGAGTTATTATGAGCCGCACAAATCTTGAAACAAACGAAGCCCGCCAAGGTGAACGAGTGCCAGGGATGTTTCTTGTTCTGACGGTTTCTACAGCAATCGCTCTCGTGACGCTTGGTATTGGCGTGGCCGTTGTTGCCGCCGCATAGACTTATTGTAAATCGATATATCGCCCCTACATAGAACCCACACTTTACAGATTTGAGGGGCGATATTTATGGTTTTGACAAGCTGGATCATTTTGCTGATCAGCATCGCGTTTCTTGCCCACCAGGTATGGGACGACTTCAAAACATTTCCTGCTTTTGTTGAGGAAACCGACAGCGCCAAACGGCGGAAATACTTCCGTAAAATGCTGATCGAATCCTCGCTGAAATACGGTGTGGCGGCCATTATTGGCCTTGCCGCCCTATCCAGCCTGAATGGGCTGATAAACTATCCGGAAATTTTAAATGCTGCCCGGATGGAAAAACTGTCTTTCTTGGGCAGTACCAACGGCGAACTGGCACGTATAGGCTGGATCGTCGCGGCGGTTTTCTTCATCCCTCTCGCGGCCACAACCATTATCCCCTTTATCCAGAAAATCGAAGATCTGCCGAAAGGCGGCGCAGTCGCCCTTATGGCGCGCAACCAGAAGGAAGCTGGCTGGGGTTATCTATTGTCTTTGAACGCAGGCATTGTCGAAGAGATCGCCTTTCGTCTGCTGCTGCCGCTTGCGCTCTACTACATCACCGGAAACTTCATTCTATCCTATGTGATTGCAGCCTTGATGTTCGGGGTCGGGCACGCCTATCAGGGCTTTGGTGGCATAATCGCGACAACCGTTATCGGCCTGATCCTGACGGCGGTCTACGTGCTCACCGCTCAGCTGTGGCTCGTCGTCCTGATCCATGTTCTGGTCGATATTCGCGGGCTTGTTATTTTGCCGATCGGGCTTGGTCTGATGAAACCGGAAGAGGCTACACAAATACACCCGGACGCTGAATAAGGCTGCCGCCCGCACCAAGCTTGAAGCGGGCAATGCCCGCGCCGGAGGCTGTGTTTACGCCGCCAAGGTCCAGAACCGAATAGCCCTCTTCTTTCAGGCGCATCATCGCGTTCCAGAGGATCAGGTTATGAGCGCCAGCTTTGCGCCCCTCATCAGAGCTCCAGCCAATATGGTAGGTCGCCATAGCGCCATGCGCGAGGAACATCATCGCAGCAGCTTGCTCTTTGCCGAGATCAGCGCGAAAAATCCGCAGACCGCCGCGCTTGTCTCCGCCTTTGGCGCGTTGCTTGTCTTCCTGCCAGCGCTCAACGAGTGACGGAGGCAGGCCGTGATATTTCTTCTTCGCGCGCTGTTTCAGCTCTTCATCCAGCAACCATTGATACTGACCCGGCTTGTGGCCTGATGAGGTAAATTTCAGCTCGGACTTCTCAGCCGCGACGAGGCGGTTACGCCATTTGCCATCAAGGCTGGCACGCAGCTCGTCTTCGGATTTGGTCAGCTCGATCCGCACCGTCGCATCGCCGGTCATGACGCGCTTAAAGCCTGGCATCTCCATTGGCTCGTCAACAGTTATAGCCACCAGGCGCGGCCAGCGAAGTTTCAGCTCACGGCGCAGCGTACGCAGCGCGACCTGCTTTTCCGGCTCGGTCATCGGACGCACCCAGACAGGGCCGTAAGTACAGAGCGCAAAGCGGGCAATCATCGCAAACGGGCGGACAATGAACTGCGCGAGTCCGCAAATGTTACCGCTCGGATCATTCAGAGCAATGCGGATGACCTGAGCGCCGGTACGCACCAGCGCTTCGCCGTAGGACCAGTCCTGCTGGTAGGGCGCAGGCACGGCATTCAGCGCCGCATCCCATCGGGCGCGGGGCGTCTGATCAACGGAGATGGACCAGTGCTTGCTCATGAAAGAAAGAATTAAGCAGCTAGTATTAGTTTTTCGTTTATGAGCGCATCGGCGAGCTTCATTAAGTGTGCTCGCGTGCTGATCTCTCTTCGTTCGGGCACGCTGCGCCTTCGCGTTACTCGTGACCGGTAACACCTCACAAGGCGAGCAGACAAAGAATGCCCAAATCAAAGCTTCAGACGATTTCCGGTGAAACCATACCAGAGCCGCGCATTACTCTGATGGCGGTCTGGCTGGTCTTTCTGTGGGTGGGCCTGCCTATTCTGGTGATTGGCGGCCTGTTAGACCTCGCCGTGCAGCTCATCTTCGGCGTCTGCACGGGATTGTGGTGTATTGCGGGCTAGCCTCTAGCCTCTGCGGTCTCGGATCTTGCCCGAAAACGTCCATGAGAATGCCAGCGAGATAATCAGCGGCACCCATATCGGCAGCTCGCCCAGACCGGGCGCATTCAGAGCCTCTGCGAGATGGTCATCCACCAGCCACCAGAGCAAAAAGAGAAGCATTTCATAATCCTTGAATTTATCGCTAAACAATAATTGATTATCGATAAATAGTCAAGGATGGTTTATGCTCGGTGCTGATGTCTCTCAGGCTCGACGCACCTGCGCCTGAACGGTCGTTTGTGAATACCCAGAACCGAGATTAAATCCATCGCTCACGCCGCGCGGCGGCTCCGCGGGGGCGGGCTTTCGCCCGTCGGCCGGTCGGCCTCTGGTTTTACCTAGCGCAAGCACCGATTTTATTTCAGCGCGCCTCACGAGCAAAGCGAAGGCGCAGCACACCGAGATGAAATCGAGGAATCCGTGCGAGCAAACTAAAATACCGCGCGTTTAATCAAACCCACTATTCACCATCTCATCAGGCCTGATCGTCGCCGCGATCCGGTCCAGCCTGCGCAGCAATTCGGCGCGCGCATCTGCGATCTGCTCGAAGGAATAGAACACACCGTCCGGCTGCTCCTCTTCTTCGGGAACGCGCACCCGCTCCAGCGAGCGGGAGAGTGTATCTGCCATTTGCGTGGCCTTGGCTGCGGCTACGAAATTGCCTTGCATGATGGCATCCTCGGCAGCTCTGGCGGCGTTCGTGAGCGCCTCTTCCAGTCGCGCTTGGCGGGCTTTTTGAGAAGAGCCCTTCTCCCCTTGATTGGGAGAAGGGTTTGGGATGAGGGGTGTTGTAGACACCTTCTCCGAAAGCCCGGCTTGAGGGCGCATAGTGTCCCTCACCCCCACCCCCTCTCCCTCAAAGGGAGAGGGGAGCTTTCCCCAAGACTCACCACCCAGTCCGGGCAGCAAGCCAAGTGGCGGCGTCTCCATCTCGACCGGAGGGTTCATCCGACACCCTTCTGATCGGGGCGCCATACAAGAGACCACACAGGCGCAGGGTGATTTCGCCTCCGGCGAAAGACTCACCTGAGCATTTACTAAATCAGAGACCCGCCAGCCACCCTCGGCTGCCCAGCGCGCGATGGTAGAGGCCGGCACGCCGGTCGCCTCTGTGATCTGAACATTGGAATATCCCTCTTCCCGCAGCTCGCGGACTTTGGCTTTGGTCTGCGCCGTGTATGGCGCGCGTTTTGGATTATGTGTCATGAGTGAGAGTATGATCTAAAAGTCTCACGGTGGGATAAATTTGGGTTTTACCGGTGTGCTCGTGTGGCGCACCGAACAGCAGCCCTGAGCGCGCTCTATGCGAGCCAGAGGTTCGCGAGAGCAAACAAGAATGCACCGTGCAGGCGCAGCCGAGTCGAGCCACAGGTGAGACATAAAGGCGAACAAGGACAAATAATATGCCCGACACAAGCGCTCCCCAGTTCCGGGCAACCGTAGGTCGGTTCAAGCCCAACGGGGCGGAACCGACATCACGCCATTAGCTCACCCATTCATGTCGGCTCCGTCGTTCCGACTTGAGTCGACCTACGCGTCTACTACGAATTATACATCGTCCCAGTTGTCTGATCGTACTTCAAAAATATTTCTTTCGTGACTGTAGTAAACGACCCGACCCGAATTCAGCATTCCGAGAAATGTTTCAAAATCATCTCGATACAACATACCTTCCCCTTGCGTAGTCCCATCTTCCAACTTGCAACTAATTAGGCCGCCTTGCAGCGTACCCTGTCTCCAATTCGCACGCCAGGCGATTACTTTTTTGCTGATATATTGCTGTTCGCTTTGATCGATATCTTTCGGCAACATTCCCTCCATCACCTTGAATCGCATAGACAACATAAAGTTGATTTGAAGAAAATGTCATCCCGGAATGGCCGAAGGGCATATCCGGGACCCAGTACGACCAAACACTTCAATCTTCTGGGTCCCGGGTCTTCGCCCGGGATGACAATTCAAGGCGCCTCACCGCCCGAGCTTGCGAGGAACAAGCGCGAGCAAAACAAAAAACCTACCCCCTGAACCAGAAACCCCGGACGTCGCAGCGCGACGAGCCGGGGTTCAGTTATCTCTCAGGCTGGGTCCTGGTCCTGCTTACGCAAACCGGGATTTCTTGATGAGAGTGTGGTGCGCAAACCGTAAGGTGTCATCGAGAGCGAGAGCACTCCCGCCCGAAATGCACCAGAAAAAACCGCGCGAAGCGACCGTTTACAAGAAGCTCACACCGATCTGGATGAACGACGTAGCTGCCGCAATTACAATTGCCGATATTGCAATCCATGTAGCCGTTCGAGATGATTTCTCACTCTTTTCAACAGCCGCAGCGAAATCCTTCGTCAGCTGACTGAGCTGACTATTTGTTTTCTGAAGTGCTTCTTGCTGGTCAGCCATTTGATCCAACAGAAATTTGAAATGCTCGATCTGCCGTTCGTTCGCGGGAATAGCACCGTCCAAAAAGCGCTCTTCTCTCCACAGTCGGTTAGTCTGACTACAAAAATTCATTTAATCCTCCGATAAGAAGGACATGGGATCAAACGTGTTGAGATTTAAGTAGATGGCCCACAAAAGTTGAGAAACCGCGCGCAGCGACCATTTAAACAATAAAGTTATTCTGGCGAACTTCGTACCTCAGTACGCCTCACCTGCTGCCGGCATAGGATTACTCGTGCGAAGCGGCGTTTTGCTTGCTGACTAGCCCGACATCTCGACCTGTTGCCACAAATTTCTTGTAAGAGCTTTCTACCCGCTCGACCAAAGAATCAAGCGTTGAAGCAGCTTCGGTGTATCTCGGCGGCAAAACGCCCGTAACTTCGGAATCTATATCTGGAAGCATAAGGTACTGCGTCACCTTAATATGGTCACGCGGAACAAAAAAATTCTTATTCATGTGATCGGACAACTGCGCAAGATCGGCAGCAAAATCATCGAACGACTTTTGGACACGTGGATTCACGAATCTATTGGCTTCGTCTTCGAGCAGGCGCAGCATCTTGGAAACCCGGTCTCGGTCTTCACTCCAAATCCAACGATGGTTAAGATTATTCAAAATGGAATTTAGCCGATCCCAAGGCAATACCTCACGGGCCTCACGAAACAATTCCTTATCCTGAAGATACGTGCCAGCTGGCCGATTTTCAATTAACCGATCTCCGAGCAAAGTTAGCAGGCCCATCGCTACTAACATCACCGCGACGATCCACGCGACGTTTCCCTGCCTATCAAAGCCAACTGGCTGCAAAAAATATTCAAACAAGAGATCGTTGAAGTTTACGACAAGCAACATCAGTCCGAAGAGTATGACATATCCTGCATATCTCTGGATGCGCGGAGGCCGCAACTGACGCCATAAATCGAATGCCCATTCGAACCAGCGCTTGATACTGTCAATTCGGTCAGCCACCAGACGGTCATTCTCCATACTGTTGATTTGAATTTGGCTTTGATGCTTTGTCCATTAGTACGGCATACTGGGGAACAGCATTTCGCGTGCTATTAGAATGCCTTGTCTGCACGTTCCGACAAAAGATAAATTACGTGAAATGTTGCGAACAATATTGAGAAAGGCAAATATAGAAAAAAGCTAATTAATACGGTTTCGACGACCTTTGAACAGAGCGGCGAAAGAAACGAAAATACCGCCCCAATGCTCGGTGCATCGAACATATTCACAGCAGCGCCGGAATACAGCAGAACAATAAAGCTTGCTGTCGCCAAATACCCCGTTGCTAAAAGCATAACCTCTCTTAAAGATAATATCTTTTCGACTGGCTGTCCTCTAACCTTCACAATGAGCGTCGGCGCCGGTTCTGGCAGCTCAATATCAAGAAACCTGTTTCTGAGGCTAGCAATTGCCGCGAGCGCAGCAATGTAAAATCCCGGCAGCTGAAGAACGATACTAAAAACCAAATGAGCTAAACCAGTTGGCCCAACCACATCCGGAGGAAACGGCGACCAAGCTGTCAAAAGGGCGACCACAGTGCTTGCCAGTATTGGAAAAGTCCACAAAAGATTTCGTATATCTTTGTGTCGAATTGACCGATATCTCAAGCACTGCGAGATGAGCTTAATCATATTTTGTTCTTATTTTGTTCCATGTCGAATTTCAAGCATCTTTTTTGGTTGCGATAATCCTTTTGCATAGGTGCTCAACAACACCAGTCGAAGCGTCGGATAGACGAGGATCAATATTCTCCAACAAATGAGAGCGTACAAACTTCTTTTGACTAAAATTTTCAGTATCAAGATCGTACTGTACTGTGAAATCTTTGGTTCCGTCGTTCACGGTGAATTCAGCAGCAGACCAATCTTCTGCTGCGGCGTCCACAAGACAGAGCTGAATATCTTCCCATACGTTGCCTGTAAATTTCTTTAAATTCTTCTTATCTACTTTAAACTTTTGTTCGTGAGGCTGAGGATCCAAATAGCTGCGTTGGCCAAAACTGGATTGAACTTCAGTTTTAATCAGCTTTATTGACTTGAGTTGGCCGTCAGTAATCATTTTTATAAAGTCCAGAGAAGCATATCCAAACATATCAACTATAGGACGGTAACCCAACTTTTGTCGGTTTCTGCCGCCTTGCGGCGCCGTCAAATCGTATCCTTCAAAAAGCTTGTGCTCTGACTCTTTATGCGCGGAGTTTACAATGAAATTTATTAGGCCAACGATAAGCGTTCTACTGAGCGTTGGCACGTTCTCCAGCATCGCATAATAGGACTGATTGGTTTCATCTTGCGCATCCAGTTCGATCAGCAGATGGCACGTGTACTCACCATTTTCTCCGCTGAGCCTACCCGCCGTTCTCTGGGCATACGTTGACATGTCAGTATAGACTTTGTCTTGAAAGCGATCATCCATAACACCTAACAACAAGGCCACGTGAGTAGCTTCAGATATGTCATCAGTCGCCGATATCGCTTCGTCGGCTGCATCTCCGCGCAATGCGAAAAATTTGATGTCACGCAGGATTAATGTTTGTTGTCCTTTTTGGGTCTCGTATTTGTTGGAACCTTTTGCGACCGCGGTTTGCAGAAGCGGAATGACATCGCGGAGAGCAATATCCCAAGAAGCTTTTTCAGAACTCGATTTCATGAAAAAGTTGAAGTGAAACACTTTTCGTTCGTTATTCTTTATCTGCAATAGGTGCCCCTCACCCGATCAAATCTAAGTTCTCCTCCCTCAACTTCTTCAGCTCATCCCTCAACCGGGCAGCTTCTTCAAACTCAAGGTCGGCCGCCGCATCGCGCATGCGCTTTTCCAGATCCGCGATGACAGCCTGGAGATTGTGGCCAGAGCCGCCTGAGATTGCAACACTTTCCTCCTGCACGCCGCGCTTGCGCGACTTGCCGCCTTTGAGCTGGGTGCCGGAGCCGCGCTGGTCTGACGGGACAAAGCCTTCCAGAACATCTTTAATGCCGGAGAGCACTGTGACCGGCGTGATGCCGTGCTCCTCGTTATGGGCGATCTGTTTCGTGCGGCGTCGCTCTGTCTCTTCCATGGCGCGGGCCATGGAGCCGGTAACCTTATCGGCATAGAGGACGACCTTCGCCTCAGAGTTCCGGGCGGCGCGGCCAATCGTCTGCACCATGCTCGTCTCCGAGCGCAGGAAGCCTTCCTTATCCGCATCCAGAATGCCGACAAAGGCGCATTCGGGAATATCGAGCCCCTCTCGCAGGAGGTTGATGCCGATGAGCACATCGAACACGCCCATGCGCAGATCTCGAATGATCTCGATCCGCTCCACCGTGTCGATATCGGAGTGCATATAGCGGACCTTCACATCCTGCTCGGTCATGTATTCGGTGAGGTCTTCGGCCATTTTCTTCGTCAGCGTGGTGACGAGGGAGCGGAAGCCGCGCTCTGCGGTCGCCTTGCACTCGGCGATGACATCATCGACCTGATTGGTGGTGCCTGTGGAGACGGGGCGGACCTCGACCGGCGGGTCGACAAGGCCTGTCGGGCGGATGACCTGTTCTGAGAACACGCCGCCTGTGCGCTCCAGCTCCCACGGGCCGGGTGTGGCCGAGACATGGATGGTTTGCGGGCGCATGGCGTCCCATTCCTCGAATTTGAGGGGGCGGTTATCCATACAGCTTGGCAGGCGGAAGCCGTATTCGGCCAGCGTGCGTTTGCGGCTGAAGTCGCCCTTGTACATGGCGCCGAGCTGGGGAATGGTCTGGTGGGACTCGTCGGTGAAGACGATGGCGTTTTCTGGCAGGTATTCGAACAGGGTTGGCGGCGGCTCGCCCGGCTTGCGGCCGGTGAGATAGCGGGAATAGTTCTCAATGCCGTTACAGCTGCCGGTGGCCTGCAGCATTTCCAGATCGAAGGTGACGCGCTGTTCAATGCGCTGGGCTTCGAGCAGCTTGCCCTGCTCGTTAAAGGTGGCGATGGTTTTCTGCAGCTCGTCCTGGATCTTGTCGACGGCCTGATTGAGGGTCGGGCGCGGGGTGACATAGTGGGAGTTAGCGTAGACCTTGATCTTGGTCAGGGGCTGGATTTTCTTACCGGTGAGCGGGTCGAACTCGGAGATGTCCTCGATTTCGTCGCCGAAGAAGGAGATTTTCCAGGCGCGGTCCTCATAGTGGGTGGGGAAGATGTCGATGACATCGCCCTTCACGCGGAAGGTGCCACGGCCGAAGGCGGCGTCGTTGCGCTTGTACTGGAGGGCGACGAGGTCTTGCGTGACCTGTCGGGGGTCGATGCGCTGGCCGGCTTCCAGCTTGAAGGTCATGGCGGTGTAGGTCTCGACGGAGCCGATACCGTAAATGCAGGACACGGAGGCTACGATGATGACGTCGTCGCGCTCCAGCAGGCTACGGGTCGCTGAGTGGCGCATCCGGTCGATGGCCTCGTTGATGCTGGACTCTTTCTCGATATAGGTGTCCGAGCGCGGGACATACGCTTCCGGCTGGTAGTAGTCGTAATAGGAGACGAAAAATTCTACAGCGTTTTCAGGGAAGAAGTCCTTGAATTCGCCGTATAACTGCGCGGCGAGCGTCTTGTTCGGCGCAAGGATCAGAGCCGGACGCTGGGTGCGCTCAATGATGTTCGCCATGGTGAAGGTTTTGCCCGAGCCGGTAACACCAAGAAGAACCTGATCAAATTCGTCTTCGTCTTTGAGACCCGTCACGAGCTCGTCAATGGCCGTAGGCTGGTCACCCGCAGGCTGATATTTGGACTGCAGCTTAAAGACCTTGCCGCCTTCAGACTTCTCCCACTCGCGTTCGGGGCGGTGAGGCGTCCATTCAGACGGGGTCAGCACCTCGACGGCGCCGTCCATAATAAATTGCGAAGCTGGGGCTTCAGACATACCCCGATTACGTGATGATCCTGCCATGTCAGCAATATGGCGGCAGGGACCGGATAGTTCCAGTCAGATATTCATCTTCTGCTGACAGGAGGTGTCAGCAGTCAGCGTGCCATATCCGCTTCCATCGCATCGGCGAGGATTTTGAAGTGCGGCATGAGGAACTCAATACCCTCAGCAGACGTCATATGCGTCTGAAGCATGCGACGCAGTGCCTGTCCGTAGACAAAAAAGAATGTGAGCGGAACGAACTTCAGATAATGCTCAGAAAGCTTCGGGAATTTACTCTCCAAAATCTTCCGCTGAGCCAGACGAAACCCTTTCAGCCGATTATCAACCCGTTCCTGAGAGTCTACATCCCATGAGAACGAATTCGCCAGAACCGTGAGCGTCAGAGCAGGATGCACCAGATCGCGATCCATCTGCGTCTCAGCGAACCGGATAAGCAGCTGGGTCGGCGTCTTAATCTCTTCGTTCTTCATATCCAGGATGGACTGTTTCAGCTCTTCATTGCGCTGCTCGAACGCCTGTTGAAGCAATTCAGCCTTGCTACCAAAATACTGAATGATCAGCGCAGGCGACACGCTGGCCGCTTCCGCAATCTTCCGGATCGTCAATTTTTCGGTGCCAATGTCATTGATAAGATCAATGGTAGACGCGAAAATCCGCGCCCGTGTTTCGACCGACTTTCTATCACTTACGACGTCTTGTTCATTCATCGGCTTTTATGCCTTCCGCAGAAACGTATTTTTGTGTTCAGCCTGCATTATGATCAACACGTATGGAAAGACAGTTTCCGTCGAACCTACGCGCTAACTCGCCTCACCGGCTTACATTCTCCCGATTTTATACAATCGGAAGTTATATTCCCATAAACATGTTTACTTGTCTATCCGTCGACACGCGGCAGCCAGATCATCCACGTCCTTTTGAGACGTATTCCAATGGCAAACAAACCGCACAGACCCATCAATCCATTTATACGCACGTAGCCCTTGTGACAGCAGGCCCTCAAACAATTCGTCCGGCATATGAGCGAATACCTCATTGCCATCTACCGGATGCGCCAGACGCGCCCCCGCTTCACTTGTCAGAATCTCCGCGACGGCTTGCGCTTTTGCATTGGCGATGCGCGCGGAACCAAGCCAGAGATCGCCTTCCAGCATGGCCAGCGCCTGAGCCGAGAGATAACGCATTTTTGGCGGCAAATGCCCTGCCCGTTTTGCACGCGCCTGAAGTTGCGGAAATCGCTCAATCATATCGTTGAAAAGAACAATCAGCTCACAGCCGAGCGCACCGTTTTTGGTAAAGCCGAATGACATGAGATCGACCCCGGCCTTCCAGCTCATCGCTGCAGGCGGCTCCTCACCCGATACAAGTGCATTGGCAAATCGCGCACCGTCGAGATGCACTTTCAAATCCGCGGTGTGTGCAATCTGCGTGAGCGCAGCCGTTTCATCAGCGCTATATCGCGCCCCGGATTCAGTCAGGTTCGTAAGCGACAACGCGGCAGGCGGCGTTTCATGAACAAATCCGCGCTGAATGCCCGCACAAACGGATTTCACATCGTCAGGATTCAGCTTCGCGTGATCGCCGCCGCACAAATGCAGCTTTCCACCGCCAGTGAAGAATTCCGGTGCACCACGCTCGTCACGCTCTATGTGCGCTTCGCGATGGCAGATCACGCTTTCCATGGAGCCGCAAACAATGGATAGAGCCAACGCGTTTGCAGCGGTCCCGGACGCGATGGGAAGCACTTCAACATCGGTCTCGAAGCGCTCCGCGAGCGCCGCCTTCAGCTTCAGCGTTTCGCTGTCCGCCCCATAGCTTGGCTCAGTACCGGAATTTACCTGGTCCAGCGCCTCAAGGATTTGTGGGTGCGCAGGTGCAGACGTATCTGACGAAAAATCCACTTTGTGTGCCTTTAATCAATTGTGTCGACGACGTCGGGTGTCTGCCAGATGAGATGCTGACCACCATCAACAGCAATCATTTGCCCCGTGACAGCATCCGCATCGATAAGGAAGCGAACCGCCTTGACGATTTCGTCCGGATTGGCGCCGCGCTGCGTCAGCGTCGCTGCCACTTCTTTCTGAAACTCTTCTTCGGACTGGAACTCGTTTTTCAGAGTCGGCCCCGGGCCAATGCCGTTTACGCGGATATTCGGCGCGAGCCCCTGAGCGAGGGTTTTTGTTGCACTCCAGAGCGCAGACTTGGACAGCGTGTAGGTGAAGAAGCTTGGGTTCAGCTTCCAGACACGCTGATCAATCATATTAATGATCACACCACGCTGATCTTTACCCAGCATGGCTGCAAATTTCTGCGACAGAAGAATGGGCGCACGCAAATTGACGTCCATATGGAAATCCCAATTGTCGCGTGTGTGCGTCAGAATATCATCGTCTTCAAAGGTGGAGGCGTTATTGATCAGAAGCCCTAAATGCCCGCCAAGCGCATCGGCCGAGGCCTCAACCAGCCGCGCCGCATCATCTTCATCTGCCAGATCGGCCTGAACGAGCTCTGCCGCGCCGCCCACTTCACGCACAGCCTTAGCCGTCGCCTCGGCACCCTCTTTCGAACTGCGATAATGAATGGCGACGTCATAGCCGCGCTCGCCTAAAGCGACAGCAATAGCCCGACCAAGGCGCTGACCTGCGCCGGTTACGAGCGCCCGATTTGCGTGAGTGAGTTCCAAAGCATGCTCCACAGTCTGTCCGCTTCAACAAGAACCGAATCCCACCCCTGCCCCAGCAGATAGAAATGGTTCAGCCCAAACATATAGACCGCATAGCAGAGAACGAAGAAAATACCCGTTAGCCAGCCCATACGACGCCCTGAAAACACGCAAAGCAGGAACATGCCCATCGACACGCCCATGAACCAGTGATCGAGTTCGAAGAAAATTGGCGGCAGATCAACAGGCCCGAGAAGCGCGATAATACCGCCCGCAGCCAGAATGTTGAACATGACCGACCCTGCGACATTGCCCAGCACGACATCCGCCTGCTTACGGAATGCTGCCGCCATTGATGCAGCGAACTCAGGTAGGGACGTACCGACTGCGAGAAGCGTCAGCGCGATAAGTTCATCACCTACGCCAAATGTTGTGGCCAGCCCGGTCGCGCCCTCAATGGCAAAATGAGCACCAGCAGGCAGACCGACGACACCCAGTGCGATAAAGAGTGCTGTTCGCACCCAGCCTGGGAACGGCTCTTCAACTTCGTCTGCAATCAGCTCCTCCGGATTACCGCCCGGAGGGAAAATAAGTGCGGCCAGAATATAAAGACCGAGCCCGACCAGAAAGCCGATGCCAACAGCCGGAACCAGCCCTACGGTCGCGGTTGCCGTGAGCCAGGCCGCCGTCGCGAGCGCCGTAACGGTAACAGCACGCTTCAGGCCCGTTCCCCTGGTCGTCATCGGCATGATGAGCGCAGGGATACCTAACACAAGAAATATGTTGGCGATGTTCGAGCCAATGATGTTGCCGGTCGCAACACCTGGCGCGCCTTTCAACGTCGACTCGATCGCGACGAGCATTTCGGGCGCTGAACTGCCAAAGCCGACGATAAACACACTCGCCAGAATGTGAGACACGCCGAGACGCAGGGCGACCGCAACGGCGCCGCGCACAAGAAAATCCCCTGCGAAGACCAGAAAAACCAGCCCCGCTACGAGTAGCCCGAAATCAAAAAGCATTCAGTTAGAAGCAGACCTAGTCGAGGCGCTTCATGTCGATCAGGTTCAGAAGCGCGAAAACACCAAAAGCCAGACCGAGAGCAACAAATGCGTACATAACAAACTCCTGTTTTGCGTCGGTTTAGCGTGACTTATTCCGAAACGCGAGAGGCCAGAGTGCCGCAAACGTTATTTTGCCGGATTTTTTATCAATGACCTTCTGCAGACAGCAGAAACACACACTTCGTCGATAAATCCAGAAAGAACGACACAACCAATAATCGCCCCTGGGTAGAACTAGGAGCCAATAAAAAACAAAAACCAAACTAAACTGCACTTCAACCTCTCAAATACAGCGGGTGTTTTTTGTCCAACTCTCAAACACTTATAAAAATAGGTATTTGGTAACCATACTCGATTATCGCTAGCTACAACCTGCAGGGTTCCTACGGTAAACTCAGGGGACATTTTTATTAATACTTTTTACAGCGGGGGTATTCTCGTGAGCTCATCAACCGATTTGTCATCCCGTCTCAATTTTCTGAGACTTGACCTCGAAACAATAACGACGCTGCGAGAACTGCGAGCTCCGCTCGAAGATATCCTTCCGGACGTTCTTCGTGAGTTCTATGCTCACGTGGCAAAATATCCTGAGATTGAAAAATTCTTCGATTCCAAAGAACGCGTGGACTTCGCCGCCAACGCCCAATTCCGCCACTGGAAGGTGATCCTGACGGGAGACTTCTCTCCTGAGTACATCAAATCCGTCAAAACCATTGGCACGGTACATGCGCGCATCGGTCTTGAGCCACAATTCTACCTGGCAGGCTACACCTTCCTTGTAGACGAGACGCTGCATCGCCTGGGCGCAAAGTTCGCGAATAAGCGCAAGCTGACTGTCGACTATTCAAAAATCCACAAAATGCAGAGCGCGTTCCTTCGTGCAGCAATGCTCGACATGGATCTGGCTATCCACTTCTTCAATGAAGTTCGTCGTCAGGAAGCTCAACAGAAGACACTGGATTTGGCCGACCTCTTTGAAAAGGAAGTCCAGGCCGTTTCAGGTATCGTGTCCGCTGCTGCCGTCGAACTGGAAGCGAATTCACGTCAGATGACCGAGATCGCAGAGAGCACATATTCTCGCTCCGCCGATCTGTCAGCGTCCATCCTGCAGGCTTCCAACGGCGTCGAAGCCGCATCACGCTCTACAGAAGAGCTTGGCAATGCGGTTGGTGAAATCGCAGAACGCTCTGCAGAAGCGACCAAGGTCACCGCAAGCAGCGCAACAACGGCCGATGAGGCAAACCAGACAATCCAGCGCCTTTCAGCATCTGCCGACAAGGTGAGCGAAGTTGTATCTCTGATTTCCGACATCGCAGCGCAGACAAACCTTCTGGCTCTCAACGCTACGATTGAAAGCGCACGCGCAGGTGAAGCGGGCAAAGGTTTCGCTGTCGTCGCATCCGAAGTGAAGACACTTGCTAATGAAACCGCCAAGGCAACAGAAGAGATCAGCCGCCACATTCAGGAAATGCTGGATACGACCAACAGCGCCGTGAGCGCGATTGCGTCCATTCAGGCCTCGATCACGGAAGTGAACTCGGTGTCTTTGTCCATCAATGCAGCCATCGAAGAACAGACGTCATCCACCCGCGAGATTGCACGCAATACACGTGAGGCTGCGGTTGGTGCACGCTCTGTCAGCGACTCAATTGAAGAAGTCTCCCGCAGCGCCGAAAGCACGAAGAATGTTTCTGAACAGGTCGTTCAGGCATCGGCGGACCTTGGACGTCAGGCTACGACCCTGCAGGGTCAGGTGAACGACTTCCTCGCCCATATTCGCGCGTCTTAATTCGCCCCCCTCCCAAAAGTAAGACGATGCGTTTTGCCTCCGGCCAGCGTTTTTGGCCGGAGGCTTTTTATTTGACTAAGTGCCAAATCAAACCAAATGCAGTTTAGCGAGGCCGAAAGGCCAGACAAAATAAACAAAAATATTTCTTGTGAATAATCCCAACCTGCACTTTGACAGGCCCGCAAAATGCACAAATTTTAACTATGCAGTAATAAAGAACCGCCGTTTCGAACAAAACGCAGACGAACTACCTATAATTCCAATTTGTCGATAACAAAATTATCGAAAGACAAAATGTAAGTATAAACAAAAACGGCAGTTTTATTAACCTTCTTTCAATCTATCCATGTGAAATAGGTAGTGTCGAAAGACGAAGTGGTCCTGGACGTGCGTATCCCCCTCCCTCCCCCACACGTCCCGGTTCAGGCGACCGTCTCTGTTTCCTCCCCCCCCGACCGAGAGACGGTCGCCCTTTCGACCCTCAGATCAGACGCTAGAAAAGAGACCCTTGCGCGCCTTTAGGCGGCACGGCTTTTTTAGGTTTTGGGGCCGCTGGAGGCGCGCCGTCTGCCTGCGTCGTGACATCAACATCACCGTCAGCAAACTGAACCGTCATACGTTGGGCTGCGCGCGCAGAAGCCGCATCTCTGACCAGCTGCCCGTCTGCGCTCTTCACGACGGCATAACCACGCTTCAAAGTCGCCTGATAGGACAGCGCTTCGAGCATATTACCCGCTCGGGACAAGCGGTCCTCAAGTCGTGTCGCCTGCCGGTCGAACGCACGCGCCATACGATCCGCGGCCTGCTGGACTTCGCCCGTATCTTTCGTTTCACGCAGCAGCGCGTCTCCGCGCAATGACAGGCGCTTGGACACAGTCGCCAGCCGGCTTTCACCCAGCGTCGCCTGACGTGTCAGGCCCGCCGTGAGGCGCCTGGACGCCTGACTGACACGATCATCCAGCACCCGCAGGCTGGTCTCCAGCGTTTTCGGACGCAGACGCGGACCAGTCTGATCGAACATGGAGCGCTTTTTCAGAAGGGCAGCCTGCAAAGACTGGGTGAGACGCCCCTCGGCATAGTCGAACCGTTGCTGACGGGATTCCAGCAGCGCCGTCGGGCGCGGAAGGCGCGCAGCCACTGCCGTCAGCTCTCTTTCGCTACGCCGCGAGGTCTGTGTAAGACCGCGCATGAGGCGCTCGCCATAGGCGGTAACCGTCTGCACAAGCTCGGACCGCACCGGAACGGCAATCTCGGCCGCACCTGTTGGTGTCGGCGCTCGTCGATCTGACGCATAGTCGATCAGCGTGGTATCTGTTTCGTGCCCGACCGCTGAGATAAGCGGAATCTGCGAGGCCGCCGCCGCGCGAACAACGATCTCTTCATTGAATGGCCAGAGGTCCTCAATCGAGCCACCACCGCGGGCTACGATAATCACATCAGGGCGCGGCACGGGGCCGTCCGGCGTTAGCGCGTTAAAGCCCTCAATGCCCGCCGTGATCTGCTGGGCAGCGCGATCACCTTGAACAAGTGCCGGCCAGACAAGCACGTGAACCGGAAACCGGTCGGATATCCGGTGGAGAATATCACGAATGACCGCACCGGTCGGACTGGTCACCACGCCAATCACCTTCGGGAAATACGGCAGAGGCTGTTTGCGCGATGTTTCAAACAGGCCTTCGGCAGCGAGCTTCTTCTTACGCTCCTCCAGCAGCGCCATGAGCGCCCCGGCGCCGGCAGGGTTCATCGTATCTGCGATCAGCTGGTAGTTGGAGCGCCCCGGATAGGTCGACAGCTTCCCCTCGGCAACGACTTCCAATCCCTCCTCAGGCCGGAATGGCAGGCGCGACACGCTGCCCTTCCACATGATCGTATTGATGACGGCCTTATCGTCCTTGAGATCGGCATACATGTGACCGGACTTTGCAATCGTTACGCGGCCGAGTTCACCACGCACACGGACACGGTCATACGTTGTCTCGATGGTTCGCTTGATGGACCCCGCAAGCTCTGAAACGGATAGCTCGGGGAGATTGGCGGACGCGGGACGGTCGGAAGGAAAAAAGTCGCTCATACACGTTCATTAGCATGACTGACTGAGTCGCAAAGAGGGGATGGCGTGGCTCCACTGTTCCCCCGGAAAGGCGAAGCGGACGAGCGGAACAAGGCTAGCAATCAAACCATATGTCCGCAGGATCTCGTGAAGACGGGAACCCATGCTTAGATCTGACGGCGTGTTAAATTGGTCAATCTAAGCGTGGATACCCGCCTGCGCGGGTATCTGCGGTATTGCCCAATCTGCGCTCATCCCTGCGCAGGCAGTGATCTGGTGCAACATGTCTGGTCCAGATTCCCGCCTTCGCGGGAATGAGCGAAACACTACGAGCAACGCGAAGGCGCAGCCGGGGTGAGCCAATGGCGAACCGCAAAGGCGAGCAAACAAACATGCACGAGTATCGCCGCAAGGGATTCCCTGCCGCGCATGAGTTTTGATTTGAAAGAGTGAAGTCAGATAGCGAGTGAATGAATAAACGCCGCGCGATTTGGCGGCGGCCATGGCGCTGGCGATGTCGTGATGTGCTGACAAGACGGGAATGCCGGTTGCATCGGCTCATAAAACGCATGGGATATGCGTTCCGCAGGCTCTAGATAAGCCAACGCGCAGATGATCAAACGAGCCAGATGGCTCGCCAGTATTTCTGCGCGTTCAAAGTTTTCGATTGTGGTCTGAAGCCGGTCAGACAGCTCGGCCATTGAGTTGAGGTCACAGCCCTGAACGAGTTCTATGTGAGTCTCTGCTTCATGAGAGCAAACAGCACAGCCTTGAGCGCGCTCTATGCGCCCCAAAGGTGCGCGAGAGCAAACTAAATTGTCGGCTCCACCTTCGGCTTGAGCCGACCTACGCGTTTGTCGCTCACCCATCGGAGTACGCATCGCGTTAGCCGCGAAGGTAAAACCGGCCCGTTCCAGCTGGGTCGAGGCCAGCATACGTACATAGGAATGCACCATAGCGTCGGTTAAAATCACCATCCGAACGAGGTCATGCGGCGCGCGTATTTCGCCCGACGCGTGAAGCCGCAGGCACCAGGCATAAAGCCGCGCAAGGTTCAGCCCGATCAGCTGACCGATCGTCAGCGATGTATAATCAGGGGCAGATGATGGCGCGGGGGTCATACCCCAAGTTTAGGGTGGCGTGCGGTGGGGTTGGATTAGTTTTTGGGTTTTTAGTCGCGGGACGTACTGTCATCCCGGAATGTTTTGACGAAAAACATATCCGGGACCCAGCTGATACCAGAATACTATTCTGGGTCCCGGCTCTTCGCTTCGCTGCGGCCGGGATGACAATGAATTAGCCCCCAAGAAACCATGTACACCGCTTTGTTCTGGCGCATTGGCGAGAAGGAGCAGTAGATTTTAAAACGAAACTGAGCGCCGCTTATAGGCCAACGCTCGTCTTGAAGCATGCCGCAACTGCTGTGTTGGGCCATCAGAAGAACATTTTGCAAGAGCGCCAAGCAGACTAGGCGTCGTGTCGAGCTCTTCGGCCCAACTAATGGCTTTTTCTACCCAATACTCAGTCCCAATGTTAATTCCCGAGACGGCAAGTCCCTCAAAGGGAAATGTATCCACCAAACTCGTCGGCAGGTCGTTTTTTTGAAGGCTCTCAGCGAGCAAATCGAAGAGAGCCTTTCGACTGAAATCGAGCAGTGGCAACAGAAATATGGGGGGCACCGATGGATTTAATTCCGTCACAGATTGAGGACCCGGGACCACCCACCAACCACGTGATGACACCCCAGCGCTTATATTTAAACGCTCAATTGTCACCACAGGTGTCCATCTTATCATCTGGCTCTCGCAATTGCGCGAACGGCTTTCAAACCACTCGACATCCGACGAAATCAATTTTTCCACATGATGATCGAGTGGCTGTTTCAACCGCTTTCTTCCCAGTCATTTTGATCAACGCCGACTCTGCGTCTACTCATAAAAATAGCAAAATTTTTTTCGAACTTCAGAAAACAGAACTTCGTTTCACTGCCGCGTGCATTTAGCAGAGCAAATGCACCAGAAAAATGACGCATGGTCAGGCTCAGTCAGGTCATGGAAAACGAGGCAAATCCAGCAAAGCCCCGCACAAGATCAGCCCAAACCACACTTTACAATTAACTGTTTTTTAACCGTTTTCTCTAGTCACGCTAACAGGATAAAAAGACTTTTCTGCTCTAGTCTGCGCACACACCTGCGGAGATTAACATGAGTCAGAATGACAATGTACTGGATCAGGAAACCTATGACCGCGGCATCGCGGCGCTGGACCAGTATCTGAAACGGACATCAACGCGCTATGCGATCGTTCGGCTCGTGTGCAATCTCTGCTTCATGCCGCTGGTGGCGTTTGCGACGGATTTTCAGCATCTCGGGCTGATCGCAGCGTGGGCCGGCATCGTCATCCTGCTGGAGGCTGTCGCGGCTGTGCGCGTCTTCCGCTACTTCAAGAACAAAAAGACGATCGAGCTCGGTCCTGATGGTTCGATCAACGGCAAGATCTTATCTGCGCGCACGGTCTCGGTCATCCTCTACCTGCAGGTTTTAGTCCCCACACTTCTTATGACCTGGGCTTATGCTCTTCCGGGGCTATTCCTTTGGGCACTGCCTCAGCCTGCGCCGACTATCGGGGCCATGATGACCGTTGTGGTCATGATGAACGTGGCCGGCCAGCACACATTCAAATCAAGCCTGTCAATCTTTTCTGCAATCGTGCCGTCGATAGCTCTCCTACTGAACCTGCAAGCGCTATCAACAGCGAAATTCGAGCCCTACGCGCTCACATTCGGCGCACTCATCATCATTCAGTCTGTTGCGATTGCACGGGCTGGCCACCGGTCATTCGACCATATGCTAAACGTCATGTTCGAGAAGGATAAGGAAAAAGAAGCCCGCAAAAATGCGGACGAGGCTAATCTCGCAAAGTCGCAATTCCTGGCGAATATGAGCCATGAGCTCCGCACCCCGCTTAATGCGATCATCGGCTATAGCGAGATGATGATGGAAGACGCCGAAATGGATGCGCGCGACGCGGACGTTGAGGACCATAAGCGGATCATTCTGGCGGGCAAACGTCTTCTGCTGAACATCAATGACATTCTGGACTTCTCAAAGATTGAAGCAGGCCGCCTCGATACCGAGATTGGCCAGTTCAACCTCGACATCATGGTGAGAGAAGCCAGTGATACCCTGTATCCAATGCTGGCCGACAAACCGGTGAAGCTGACGATCGATCTTCCCGAAAACACGCCACTGGTCTGGTCTGACCGTCACCGCCTTGAGCAGTGCCTTCTGAACCTGCTGTCCAACGCAGCGAAGTTCACGCATGAGGGCGACATTGTTGTGCGCGGATACTCCAAAGAGATTGGCGGGTTTGACGGCTTTGTTCTCGAAGTGACGGATACCGGCATTGGCATGACAGAAAAGCAGCTCGACCGTGTTTTCAAGCCGTTCTCTCAGGCGGACGAATCCTTCACACGCAAATATGGCGGAACAGGCCTCGGCCTTGTGATTTCGCAACGCCTCATCCAGCTGCTTGGCGGCGAAATCAGCGTAGAGAGCGTTGAGGATAAAGGCTCCACATTCCGGCTCCATTTCCCGATCAATGTTCAATCGAGCACAAAAGGCCTTGACGAAGATACACAGGCAAACCGGGACCGTCCTGTCGTTCTGGTTATCGATGACGACGCCGACGTGCACGAACTTCTGTCTCGCGATCTGCAAACTATCGGGTTTGAACTTCACCACGCCCGCTCTGCCGAGCAAGGCCTACAGAAAATGCGTCAAAGCCAACCTGCGGCCGTTGTACTGGACGTGCATCTTCCCGGTAAAACGGGCATGGAACTTCTGCACGACATTCGCGCGAGCACAGACCTGAAAGATGTGCCTGTCATCATTCATACGGTCGATTCAGAACGAGCTAAATTCATCAAAGCCGGCGCAAACGCCTATTTGTGCAAGCCGGCCAGCCGCGAAGACATGGTCGCTGAAGTCGTCCGTCATGCGCGCCATGATCAACACCCTGCAAGTCGAGCCTCAAAGAAGTCAAAGACAAGGCCAAATACTGATCGCGCAAGCGCTTAGTTCTTTACATTATCCGCTGCAAAATTAAGACTTTAGAGACAGTGGAAGCGTACTATCACTATTAAACTGGCCTTGGATTTCACTTCCGAGACCTGATAAACGGGGACACACCCCAGGAGCTGGAAACCATGACCCGAATTCTCCTTGCTGAGGACAATGAGGACAATTTCAACATGCTGGCTCGCCGACTTTCACGTCAGGGCTTTATCGTCATTGGCGCAGAGAATGGCGAGATTGCTGTCGAAAAAGCGGCGTCAGAATCTCCAGATATTATCCTGATGGATATTTCCATGCCGGTCATGTCCGGCCTCGATGCGACGCGTGAGATCCGTGATAATCCCGCAACCCGTTCTCTGCCAATCGTCGCGCTGACGGCTCATGTGAGCAAGAAAGACCGCGACAGCTGCTTCGACGCCGGATGTGACGCTTTCGAAGGCAAGCCGATCAATTTCCGGAATCTGATGGAAACCATGTCCAACGTGCTGGCGATCAAAGGCAAGCAGCTGATTGCCGCCAGCTAGGTCAACTGTTTAATCGTGAACGTGCACGCCTTCGGTCGAATGATCGGAGGCGTATTCGTGTGTGCCATGCCCCACACCAGCCGTCCCGATGACAAGCGCAATGGCAATACCCACGCCGAGAGCCGGAATAGACCGGATTGGATGCTCCGCCTTCATATGAGCCATAAGCGGACCCGTGGAAACAAACAGCAAAAGCCCTGCGGAGACCGCAAACAGCAACGACAGAATGCTCATATCGACGGTGTATGCGAGCGGGATCATCGCGATAGTCCCAAGCGGCGTTGTGACACCCGCAGCGAGGAAGGCCAGAATGAAAGACAATCTGTTTGAAATGCCCGCAGCCCGCAACAGCGCAAATGTAATAATCGCTTCCGGAAACTCATGCAGCACGAGCCCCATCGTCGCATACAGCCCCGTATCCATGCCCTGAGAAAAGCTGATCGTGTAGATCATGCCATCAAGAAACGAGTGAATAGAGATGGCAATGAGCGGCGTCAGACCCGCTGCCAGCGTGCGCGGATCAGCGACCGGCAACAGCGTTCGCAGAATGTCGTGAACAAACAAGCCCAAGAAAAAGCCGCCCAGCATCAGATAAGATGCCAAAGGTCCACCAGCCAGCGCTTCGGGCGCCAGATGAGTAATTACCATTGTCAGCAGCAGTCCACTTGCTATCAAGGCAAAGACCGGTCCGTATTTCTGGCTCCAGTCACTGCGGATAGAGACTGTTATCAAACCCAGAGCTGCGATAAATGCAGCAAGACTGGTCAGAAACAGGGTGGCCAGCAAAGGCGTAGCAAACACGTCTTGAAAATACTCCGGAGCGGGCAGATGACGCGTATTGAACGTCTATCGAACTGCTTTATGTTATAATATCCACGCCCTATGTAGAAGAGGATGAGAGAGAATTCAAATGCCAATTGGACTTCTAGGGATAACTCTTCTGTCACTCATCGCCGCATCCGCTCACGATGATGCACCGCGTCAGGCCCGCGCGCACACTCACGGCGCCGGCGAGGCCTTCATTTTGCTGGAAGGAAACGACCTTTTCATTCAGATTGCGGCGCCTGCTGCAAACTTCCGGACGCCAGAAGGCACGCTCCTCTCTGTCACTGATCTTTCCGGTTACGACATGACGGAAGACTTCCTCTCTCTGCCATCACGCGCTCAATGCACGTTCCAGAGCCAGCAAGTAGAACAAGAGGGCTATGAGGGCGAAGACGCTGGCCAGCACGGGCATAGTCACGACGCATCACACGCAGATGATGACAATCACCGCACTGAAGCCGGACACGACCATCATGAACAGCATGGTGATCACCACCGGGACGGCGAGCATGTGGACCACAGTGACCACCACGCTGAGGTAGAGACACCTGTTGAACACGCAAACTTCCTCGTCACATTCGAAGCTGAATGTGAGCGCCCCGACCGTTTGTCTTCTGTAAATTTCGCGGTGTTTGAGGCCCTTCCGGGTTTTGAAACCCTCCAGACAACTTTCATGACCGACGGCGGCGCTGATGCAACGACGCTGTCCGCATCGAACCCAACGATGAGCCGTCCATAGCGGAGAGTAATTTGCCTCTACTCAGCCTGAAGAATGTCGAATTCGCCTGGCCGGGTGCGCCAGCTCTGCTTCGCGTCCCCGAGTTTCAACTCGAAGCAGGCGAGCATGTGTTTCTGCGCGGGCCGAGCGGCTCAGGTAAAAGCACACTTCTCGGGCTGATCGCTGGCGTGCTGACCGCAGATTCCGGGCAGATCGAGTTTGACGGTGAAGATCTGGCCAATGCCTCGAACGCTAAACGGGACCGTATCCGTGCGCGTGATATGGGCGTAATCTTCCAGCTGTTTAATCTACTGCCCTATCTGAGCGTGAAGGCGAATGTGACCCTTCCCTGCAAGCTTTCCGCCGAGCGTCGCAATCGGGTCGCCGAAACTGGCACTTCACCTGATGAAGAGGCCCGACGTCTGCTTGACCGGCTGGGTCTGAATGATGATCGCATACTCAACGGCAAGGTCTCGAACCTCTCCGTCGGCCAGCAGCAACGCGTTGCCGTCGCACGCGCCCTTATGGGCCGCCCGAAGCTGATTATCGCCGATGAACCAACCTCTGCGCTGGATACCAAAGCGCGCGATGCTTTCCTCGAACTTTTGAAGGAAGAAAGCGCGGCAGCCGGTTCAGCGCTGCTCTTCGTGAGCCATGACGAGCATCTGGGCACAGCGTTCAGCCGGATTGAAGACCTCGAAACACTGAACACAATCGCTGCGGAGGCCCGCGCATGAGCCTTTCAGCCCTCATCTCGCTTGCCTGGGCAAGCCTCTGGAACCGCCGCGCCTCTGCGCTCCTTACCATCACTGCCGTAGCCGTAAGTGTGATGCTGTTTCTCGGCGTCGATAAGCTGAAAACATCATCGGAAGAGAGCTTCCAGCAGACAATCACCGGCACGGACATGATTGTCGGCGCTCGCACCAGCTCGGTCAGCTTGGTGATGTTCACCGTCTTCCACATCGGAGATCCCGCAGCTGGCATGACGTGGGAAAGCTATGAATGGCTGCAAAGCCGCAGTGATATTGAATGGACCGTGCCGATTTCCCTCGGAGATTCCCATGATGGCTACCGCGTTGTCGGCACAGACCAGAGCTTTTTCGAGCACTACCAGTTCCGTGACCGCCAGAATGTCAGCTTTGCAGACGGTGTCCCGTTCGATGATCTTTATGATGTGGTCGTAGGCGCCGATGTCGCCGCAGAAAAAGGCTATGCTGTAGGAGACCAAATCGAGCTCTCACACGGCACGGGTCCGGTCAGCTTTCAGGACCATAGCGACCGGCCTTTCACAATCACTGGCATACTTGATGCGACCGGCACGCCCGTAGACGAGAGCGTTCTCGTCTCATTGCTTGCGATTGAAGCGATCCATGTCGGGTGGCAGAGCGGCGCGCCCTCACCGCTTGCGAATATGATGACCGCTGATGATGTGCGTCAGCTCAATCTCCGCCCGCATATTATCTCTTCTGCCCTTGTTGGCCTGAGTGACCGTCGCAGCACGCTGAATACCATGCGGGCTATCAACACCTATTCCCAGGAAGCGCTTGTCGCGGCGCCGCCAGCACAGGCAATTGCAGAGGTCTGGGAGCTGGTCGGCGTGGCCGGTAATGCGCTGATGGCTGTATCCGCGTTTGTGATCCTTGTCGGCCTCGTCTCGATCCTGACATCTATCCTGACCAGTCTGCGCGAACGCCGCCGTGAAATGGCTGTACTCCGCGCGATCGGTGCTGGCCCCGCACAGATCATGACGCTGCTCATCAGCGAAGCAGTGCTTCTGGCCGCAACAGGTGCGGCGTTTGGCATCGCACTTGTGTATCTTGCAAGCGCGCTGGCTGCCCCCATTTTTGAAGCGCGGTTTGGTATTGCGCTCGCGGGGACCTATCCCGGCATGACCGACCTGAAAGTTTTCCTGGCCGTCATCGTCACTGCTGGCGTTCTCGGCCTAATTCCGGCCATACAGGCCCTTAAGAATTCGCTCGCAGATGGACTGTCCATCAAACTCTGAGAGATACGATATGAATCAGAACCTCAAACTTCTTCTGGCAGCCATGGCCATTCCAATGGCGAGCTGCGGCATGCAAACCGAAGCTCAGCCACAGCAGAGCGATGCACCAGCTGCCGTAGAAGAACCGGTCCAGCAATCCGTATGGGAAGAGCCGGTTGACGCTGACGGGTATCTGGAAGTGATGTGGGAAGACTTGCTCCCGGAGGGTGAAGAAGAGCGCCTGCGCGAAATGTACGCCATGCAGATGCAGGAAATGCTCTCATCCGGCGAATATATCGCAGAAGGCGGCCCGAATGATGTTGGCGTCCAGATCGGCACCTACAACACGGTTGAAGAGCTGAACGGCCGCAAAATCAAAATGCCCGGCTACACCGTGCCGCTGGATTTCAGCCCGGCAGCCGAAATTGACGAATTCCTTCTGGTTCCAACGCTCGGCGCATGTGTACACGTGCCACCGCCACCGCCGAACCAGACTGTTTTCGCCCAGCTGTCTGAAACCATGCCGATCCGCGACATGCCACAGGCCGTCTGGATTCGCGGTACGCTGGTTGCTGACACCCAATCAACCGATCTTGCCGATGCCGCCTACACCATCATCGTCGACGACATTGAGGAATATCAGTACCGGCGTCGCTAACACCTTTTAGCAGCGGCAGAGTGTTAACGAAAAGGGCCGGACTGGTTTACCTTTTCGTTTCAAAATTAACATGGGCGGGCCATACGGCTCGCCTTTTTTGTTTACTGACGGTTTGCTGGAAATTTCAGCCAAAATTGGCCGAGTGCAGATAGAAATCCCTAAGCCGTTCAACAGATTATTAACGCGAGGCCGCTGCCAGAACGCCGGTCGTGAGAAATCATAGAAAACCATCATATTGCACCTCCGCGCGTCAGCGCGGGCGGAACTGAGGTCGTGCGCAATGAGAGATACATGGGGAAGACCAGAGCTTCACGAAGACTGGCTACCAATTGAAGACCAGATCGCAAAATCAGGCATGAAACTATTATTCGGTTTCTGGGTAACAATCGCCGCTTTCGCTGGCGCGTTCTGGTCACTCAATAGCGGATTGCCGTTCAGCGGATAGCAAAACAAACCTGTTTCAGGATCCCGGTGAGACTGGCCGGTGACATATCATTCTTGGACAGAAACCCATCCAGACTGGCGGGCAAGGCATCATAGCCAAGATCTTCCAGATCAGTGCCCGTCAGCAAGATCACTTTCGCCGAAGAGCACGCATTGATCTCGCGCAAAGGGTCTTCGAAGCGCTGATGCGGCGGTACTCGATTATCCAGAAAAACAAGATCAACCGGCTCTGACGCGAGCGTTTCGAGGCCGTCTTCCACGGTGTCTGCGTGTAAAAAAGTTACAGAAGCGAATTCTGTCAGCGCAAACAGGTGTCCCATCAGCCTCGCGATTGCGTGATTGTCGTCTATCAGCAGAACAGTAATGGGAAACTCCCGAAGATTGCCCTCACATGTTGAATATTTGAGTGTTTTTTTGATTCGGTTCCAGCACCAAATTTCATCAAGTCGAGAAGCATCATACTGCTGATCGCTAGAAATTCGCCACCGACAATCAAAAAGGCACATGATAAACGGCGTTTACCCGGAACGCTCAGGCAGGCCCTGACCTTTCACATGAAGCATTTTTCGTTGCTGAATCACGGTTTTTCGGGCATATTAATCGAGCCTTGAAGTGTTCTGCGATGATCAAGGCAAGAACAAGTTAGCACGCAGATGGAAATGCGAAGTACAGTAGAGAACAGGAAAACCTGACTTCGCGAGAGAGGACAGCATACAGATATGAGTTTTGACGACGACGAACCGCGCAGCGGGCGTGACGGTGGTCGTGGGCGCCGCCCTAAACGGGGTGGCCGCAGAGAGTTTGGCAACGACGATTTCGGCAGTAGTCCTTTCTCCGATCCATTTGATAATCCAGCTCCGAATGACTTCGGAAGTTCCAGAAATAATGAAGGCGGCTATCGCGGTGGCGGTGGCGGCGGCTATCGTAGCGGCGGTGATCGTGACGGCGGCGGCGGTGGATACCGTGGCGGCGGCGGTGGCGGCGGCTATCGTGGTGGCGGCGATCGTGACGGCGGTAGCGGCGGTGGATACCGCGGCGGCGGCGGTGGCGGCGGCTATCGCGGTGGCGGTGATCGTGACGGCGGCGGCGGTGGATACCGCGGCGGCGGTGGCGGCGGCTATCGTGGTGGCGGTGATCGTGACGGCGGTAGCGGCGGTGGATACCGCGGCGGCGGCGGCGGTGGCGGCGGCTATCGCGGTGGCGGTGATCGCGACGGCGGTGGCGGCGGTGGATACCGCGGCGGCGGCGGTGGCGGCGGCTATCGTGGTGGCGGTGATCGTGACGGCGGCGGCGGTGGATACCGTGGCGGCGGCGGTGGCGGCGGCTATCGCGGCGGTGGTGATCGTCCAGGCGGCGGCGGTGGTTTCCGCGGCGGTGGCGGCGGTGATCGTCCTCCTCGCCAACCGATGCAAATCGAAAAAGAAGGCCTCACAGGCACCGTTAAGTTCTTCAATCAGGAACGTGGCTTCGGCTTCATCACGCCTGACGAAGGCGGCGACGATGTGTTCGTACACATTTCTTCTGTCGAACGTTCCGGTCTGCCGGGTGTTGAAGACGGCATGAAGCTGATCTTCGACCTCGCAGCTGATGCGCGTGGCAAAGGCCCGAAAGCTGTGAACCTGAAACCGATTGATGGCGCAGCCGATGCTGGCGAAGAGCCGTCTTCTGGTGAAGAAGAATAAATACGGTTTTCAATCCGAATAAAGAAAAGGCCTGCTCAAACGAGCAGGCCTTTTTTCTTTGAGCGTGAGGGTTCGCCTCAGGCAAAAACCTGAGAGAAAGTCTCACTCGGCGCAGTCCCTTTTGTGCAGACGAGCGTTCCGCCCATCATATCGTGAAGGCCCTTCTTCTGCGGATTGAATGCGAGCATCCAGTATCCGATGGAGAACGGGATCACGTTCAGAATCAGGCGCCCTAACGTATTTCGCATGATGATCCCGCCAAGAGACGGCTTACCCATCTCGTTATTAGTCACAACAAGACCGCACATCATTTTTCCAAAGGTCGCCTGTAGCGAAGACGCTTCAAGCGCGATCGAATAAATGCCGCGCAGCACCGCATACATTAGCAAGTATTTCCAGATCACCAGTTCGCCCGCAGCACTGCCGGCGACCTGACCGACGACCTTACCACCCGGTCCAACCATTGGTGCGTCCATCTCAGCGACGAATGCAGGCCATGCGAGCATCGCAAACGGTAGCCCGACAATGAGACTGTCGACCAGATACGAGATGATCCTGATCCACGCGACCGGCTTTTCTCCGTACTTCTCAGAACCTTTCGAAGCAGACGGAACGCAGCCCGTTAAGTCCAGCGAGCCTGATGGCCGTTCGGACTTTATACCTAGTTGTGCTTCCAGAAAGGCCATCGCAGACGGCGACAGCTCTTCGTCACGTCTCATGCGCGCCATGTATGGACGCCCGCCATCCTGAAATCCGGATGTACGTTTTCCGAAATGTGAGCGCCCCTGCCCACTACCAAACTGACTCATCCCATCTCCCCGTGGAATTTTCCCCGGATAAAGTTAAGACAGAATACGATTTTTAAATGTTGATCGTATTTAGAAAAATTTTCAGAAAAATTCCGAGGCTCTAGTCGGGCGACTTCCGGCAAACGATGAAGCATGAACCTTTTGCAGGTTGCCAGAAGCGATCAATCCGAAAGCCCGTCTCATCAAGCTTCTGCTCAAGCTGGTCGGTAGAGAAATGAGTTGTCGACGGGGCTTTACCGATTGCGCGCATGACCGGAATAGCGAACTGCGTCACAGCGCCGTAATCAGAAAGGCAAGGCGTGCTTTGAATAAACACACCACCCGGCTTCAGGAGATCATGGATTTTGGCGATGACAGCCCAGGGATCTTCACACAGATGAAGCAGGTTAAGCGCCAGCACAGCATCGAAAGACTCGTCTTCCGCTTCAAAATCCTCAACGCTGGAATGCTGGAAGGTTATGTTCTCAATGCCGCTGGCATCCGCTTTGCGTCGACCATGTTCCAACATGGCGAGCGATAAGTCAGTCGCCAGAATGTGCTGAACAAAAGGCGCGTGCAGTAAGGCTGTAGAGCCAGTACCGCAACCGAACTCCAGCGCCTTCATCTCCGGGTTCAGATATGCCTGTGTCAGCGTGACCTTTTCCTGATACACTGCTTCGTCATCAATTTTTTTCGCGGCATAACGGTCTGCGATTTTATCCCAAAATCGCTGGTCACGCGTACTCTCAGCCTGCATTGTCAGATCCACTCCCCTAAAAACAATACGGGTATGTTATTGTTTTTCGATATTATCGTCAATCGATAATTTCTTGAGATTTATACCTTGTTCACAGCCAATGGCCTTCAGGAAGCGATCATCATGGCTCACCGCCAGAATGCCGCCTTTGAAGCCCACCAGAGCATGCTCGAGAATCTCGATTGAGTCGATATCCAGATGATTGGTCGGTTCATCCAGAATGAGCAGATGAGGCACTTCATTACCTCCCGTCATCATCGCAAGGCCGGCCCGCATCCGTTCGCCGCCACTCAGGCTCCCTGGCAGACGGTGGGCATCGGAGTTCCGGAAGGCGTATCGGGCCAGCAAGGTATGCGCATCGTTCACCGTCATGGAGGAATGCAACTCAAGAAGCTGATCGAGCAGCGGAACATCAGGTTTCAGTATGGATACATGCTGGTCCAGCATGGCAATGCGTATGTCGCCCAACTCGACTTGTGGCAGGATTTCATTGTCACCTCCCTTGAGTATCGTGCGCAGAAGCGTTGATTTACCTGCCCCGTTTTCACCGCGCACGGCCAGCCTGGCTGGTCCACGCATTTCAAAAGTCACAGCTTCGGAAATAGCCTCGCCATTCACGCTGGCTTGAAGCTTTACGACCGAAAGCAGCCTCTTATCAGATCCTACCTTCGGATCAGGCAGGTCTATCGTAAGCGGGGTCAGTATCTCGATCTGTTTTCGTGCCGTCTCAAGCTCGGCTTCAGCCTCATCGCGCTGACGGGCGGCCAGACCGGCATCACGCGCCGCGGTACCTTCTGCCCGTTCTTTCTGAGCATCCAGAAAGAGCTTGGACTGTGACCTCGACCGACGGGCGGCTTTTCCCACCGCTTCGCGGCGGGCTTTGCGCTCTGCCTGTTGCTGAATGCCGCGATTGGTCTGGGCAAGCTTCTTTCCTGCACGCTCGACGTCACTTTGCGCACGTTCCAGTTCAGCAGCGCGCGCGCCTTCGAAAGCGCTCCATCCCCCTGCATACATGCTCACGCCAATTGGCGAGAGATGGATGATACGGTCCATGCCTTCCAGCAATTGCCGGTCATGGCTCGCGATTATTGCTCCGCCTTTCCAGCTGGACAGGAAGTCCGCCACCAGTTGTCTGCCGGCTGCGTCGAGATTGTTTGTCGGCTCGTCCAATAAGAGAATATCGGGCTCATCGAGAATAAGCCGTGCGAGGTTCACCCGCGTCGCCTCGCCTCCACTAAGCGTACCAGTTGATCGCGTTAGCGGCTGCCCATTCAGGCCGACTTGCTCGAGCGCCAACTCCAAGCGCGCGGGCAGGGTCCAGTCAGCTTTGGCAAAATCATCCTCGGTGCCCTGACCGTTTTCAATACGGGTCAGGCATGCGAGTGCGCTTTCGACACCCAAAAGCCCAGCCAGGCTGGTGGCGCGCCCTTTGGGAGTCTGGTGCAGAATTCCGACACGCCCGGAAACGGCTATATGCCCTTGCGACGGCACAACCTCGCGCGACACAATGCGAAACAGCGTCGACTTGCCAGAGCCATTCCGGCCGACAAGGCCAATGCGCTCGGAACCAAGAGAAAATGAAAGATCGGAAAACAAGTGATGACCGTCGGGCGAGACGGCAGAAACAGCCTGCAATATAAGGAAAGACATGCGTGAACACTATGCAATTGTGGGAAGGATTTATGGTGCTTCCTAGTTGTTCACGTGTGCCTCCAAGAGTTGGTATGTCGCCCCTGTATATCGAAAAACAGAAAACATCAACCCTTTAATTTATATGGGTATTTGCGAGAGACCTGAAATAGCGTATAGCACGGTTATGAGTACGCATCGCACCACACAACAGATCCAGACAGGAAAGTCGCTTTCTTCTGCGAAGGCGTGCGTGTGTGTGATTGCCGGGCTGATCTAGCCCCAACTCCCCTCCCCGCCTTTCCGGCGGGTCTGTGTCAGGTTCGTCGGCCAAACAGGAACACTGACATGTGCACATCCGACAAAGACATTCTTCATATTGCGCACGGCCTACGCGATCGAACGCTACCGAAGCCGGAATGGACGCATAACGCTCACTTTGCCGCCGCTGTCTGGCTGATCCGCTCTCCCCTTGATGATGCAGAGCGCGATCTGCCTGACATGATCCGTCGCTATAATCTGGCCTGCGGAGTCGCGAATACAGACACTGAAGGCTATCACGAGACGATCACCCTCGCCTCGATCCGTATGGCCTCGCATGCGCTGAAAGGCTGCGAGGCGCTATGTCTGCATGAGGCTGTGAACCATGTTCTGAAATCGGGGCTCGACCGGGCCGACTGGATTTTCCGATACTGGTCCAGATACGTTCTGTTTACACCGGAAGCGCGCAGACGCTGGGTCGAACCTGACGTTGAGGCATTGCCTGTTGGAACGGCATGCCCCAAATAAAGACGCGAATTGTTATTTGTGACGATTTGACTACGCTCTGAAACTTTGTAACAGGCACAAGTCCTGATATCTTTTTTCAGTTGTATACTTTTTTGGAAGCACTCTCAGATGAATCTTGCAGGCGTTGATCTCAATCTCCTCGTCGTATTCGACGCACTCATGGTTGAGCGGAACACGACACGGGCCGGTGAACGCATTGGTATGTCACAGCCTGCAGTTTCCAAAGCACTGAACCGCCTGCGCCATCTCTGCAAAGATGACCTCTTCATTCGCTGCGCTGAAGGTATGAAGCCCACACCGCGCGCCATTGAACTGGCCATGCCGGTGCAACAGGCGCTGCAGGAGCTGTCCAACGCACTAGAGCCGAACGTGTTTGATCCGGCGACTGATGCCCGCGTCTTCCGCATTCTTACCAACGACCTCATCACCCGTCTGATGATGCCTGCCGTCATGGAACGTCTCGACAAGATTGCGCCGAACATCGAGCTGCACCTTTTCCCGGATGTGTCCAACGCGCTCAACCGCGTCGAGAAGAACGAGGTCGACATGGCGCTTATCACGCACGGCCCTCTCAGCGATCCTTTCGAGTCGGAAGTCCTGATTGAAGCGAGTGAGAGCGTCGTACTCATGCGCGAAGGCCATCCGCTCAACGAGGGCGAACTGACCCTCGACCGCCTGACAGAAGCCCGCCACGTCGTGGTGACACGCGCCGATACAGACGACAGCGTGATCGACAGCTATTATGAGCGCTACAATATTCCGCGCCGCATCGGCATCACAATCACACAGGTAATTGCAGGTCCGGCAATCGTCGCGGCATCCGACCTCGTTATGCTGGTACCACGTCGTCTTGCGGCTTACCAGGCAAGCTTCCAGAATGTTGTCTATCGCGAAGTGCCGAAAGAGATGCCAAGTTTCGATCTCAATGTGAGCATGATCTGGCACAATCGCCTGACAGCAAATCCGGCTCACCGCTGGCTGCGTGAGCTGCTGAGCGATGTGGCCAAGGAACACCCTAAATATTCCAGCAGAGAATACTCTCAATAAAATCTATTCATTAGGCGAATAATGGGACATCGCCTAGTTTGATCACGTGGCCAACGAGACCACGGAAATCATTCAGGAGATGTTCTCATGAAAACGAAACTTGCTTGTGTTGCTATCGCCCTTACTGCTCTCGCACCTGTAGCTGTTGCCCAGGACGCAACACCAGTCCGTGCAGAATTCAAGTTCGAATCTAACCTCTCCACCGAAGCTAACTACGAAGCGATTGAATCGCGCGCAAACACAGTTTGCCGCAACGCTGCTCGTCGCTCCGACACTTTTGCACCAACCGATACAGCAGAAACAGTTGCTAACTGCCGTTCAGAGCTCGTTGACGCAGCAGTTGCTGCCCTCGGCGTCACTGAACTGAGCGACATGCACGAAGCTCGTTCGTAACACCTTTTCCTCAGCGTCCCGATTTGGGGGCGCTTCCTCCCTACCTAAACAGCCGCTGAGAAATCAGCGGCTTTCTTTTTGCCGAAAGGTCCAAAGCTGAAAGAACTGAAACGCTCTGCCCAGCCATCAATATCGCGGAGATCACGATCCAGCTGAGCCATTGTGCGCGTAAAGTCCTCGCCCTCTTCCTTGCGCCATGCCTGTTCGGCCCGGAACAAAATACCGCTCAGCACAACAGATTTTGGTCTCAGAAAGATATCCTGCTTCTCACCAGCTAGCGCCAGTATCCAACGGGCAGACTTCACCCGTCTTTTTGCTGCTTCTACGCGCTTGAGTGGATGCATCAGCCAGCTATCCTGCCACGCCATGGCGCCGTCCCGGTGGTCTTCCATCGCCTCGAAGCGAAGCATGGCGATATCAAACAGACGCTCCCGGAGGCTCTCAGTCTCATCGACCGGTTCAGACGCACAAGTGCGATCCAGATAATCGACGATCAGCGTGTTGAAACTCGGCAGGTTCAGGAAGTCGCCGACAGGCCGGTCCAAATGAGCCGCAAGCTTTGGAAGCGTGATGTCAGAGAATGCCATCTCTTCAGCAAGCGACAAAACAGCCTTTGCAGCATCATCGTGAAAAGCAGTTTCCTGGGTCATCTTCAGCCTCCTGAGGAATAGAGCGTACCATACATTCAATGAGATGCGCGCCTCACGGGAAATATCAAGCGCGTTACCCTGCGCTATTTCAGCCCCGCCCCCTTGCCCGCACACCACGCCAGACAAGCGCAATGAGAGCCGTCAGGGCTATCAGGGCAGCCAGCGCATAGAGCCCGAACTTCAACAGGGTCACTGCGCTTTTCATATAGATCAGGCCATCGGTTCCAAACAGCATGAACGTCTGAAGGGTGTTTTCTACAATGTCTGAGGCAAAAGCCACGCGAGGTACCCAGATCAATATCCGTGCCTTCGCTGGCAATCCGCGAACGATCAGCCCGCCAAACAGGCCCCAGTAAAACAGCGGATATGGCAGATCGAGCAACCAGCTCGCCCAGATATGAACTTCCTTCTGACCAGGTGTCATTGTGTCGAGCGCCGCGCGAACGTCATCCGGCGCGATCAGCGTATCAAGGAAGACAAACTCCCAATGAACTGCGACCGGCAGGAAGGCGTATCCAACCAGCATGACGCCAAGCGCGCAGATAATCAGGTACAGAGCGCGCGTTCGGAGTGGTAGCGCCGATGAAACGTCAGGCGCGTTTGTCATAGATCGTCTCAAAGCCACCAAAGATGAGACGTGTTCCGTCAAACGGCATAGGCACGTTTTCCATCTCAGGGTCTTCCATCATCAGAGCTTCAGCTTTGTCGGCTTCTTCTTTTGATGCCCATTCAGCCCACGAGAAGACAACCACCTCGCCGTCTTCCTTCTTTACAGCGAGTGGAAAAGAGGTGCTTTTGCCGTCCGGCACGCTGGCGCCCCAGTTTTCGACAACCCGCGTCGCGCCGTATTTCAGCATAAGGGCGCCCATGATTTCGGCCGCCTTCATATACTCATCCTTAGCGCCCTCAGGCACAGGAATGACGTAACCCGTAACGTAAGACATGGCTTTCCCTCCCACCATTATGGCCAGAGAGTACACTAAAAATGGGGCTGATTATATGGGGCGTGAAACGCAGCGGCAGATCAGGCTTCGCCAATTGTCTCGAACATCGCCATGTCCATTGCATCAATCGCGCTCTTACCTGCCCAGATGACGTAGTTCATTGAAGGCACGAACTTTTCAGCTGAAGCGCAGGCTGCATCAATAACTGCGGAGATTTCAGTCGCTTCCGGCCCGATACGTCCCGTCATGGAGATTGCATGACGGAAGGTCACCAGATCATCGCCCGGCCAGTAATCAAAATGCCCCAGAGACATTTTGTCATTGATGAGAATGACGAGGTCAGCCAGCTCTTCACGGCGCGAAGGCGTCGGCTTCACGTCCAAAGTCAGCGAAAACTGAAGCGACTGATGAGGCTCGCGGATCGAGAAAACAGCGCCCATGTCACCCCATCGCGTCGGCACAATGCAATGCACTGTGTTGCGTGTATCGCGCTCATAGGACCAGTCCGCGTCTTCAAGAACGCGTTCCACCTGTTCCATGGAGTTTTCGGCGATATCACCTTGAGATGAAGCGTTTAAAGGCATGTTTCCCCTTGAATATAAAAGACCCCTGTCGTGCCGGACTAACACGAGTCATCCCGCCCTATCAAAGGGGTAAGGCAGTAAGTTGTGAGTTTTCTGAGACCCGTGTTGCGTGAGACGCAGTTAGTCTTTGCCGGATTCCAGCTCGGCGACGCGCTTTTCAAGCGACTCGACACGCGCCAGCGCGGACTGAGCGAGCGCTTTCAACGCTTCAACCTCATCACGACGTGCCAGATCCATTTCAGCAACAAACTTGTCGCCCTGTGCGCGCATGACTGTTTTGGCTTCTTCGCCTGCAGACTGCGCGGCATCCATCATTCCGGTCATGACTTTCGCCATGTCATCTAGGAGTGGATTTCCATGTGTCATTCGATTACTCCTTCAGGCAGCAGACGCGGTTTACCGCGAATTGTTCGAGTTGGCTATGTGACCTCTCAACAAGGTCAGGAAAAGGGGACAAATGACCGCCGCTTTCAATTTTCCGGAACTTTATCCGGCCGTCATATCGATTCCTCAGTTTTCGATAGGCGGGCTGACACTCGGACCGATTAATGTTCTCTGGTACGCGATGGCCTATGTGCTGGGGCTTGTGCTGGGTTGGCGCTATGCGGTGGCGCTGGTCAAACGCCCTCGCCTGTTTGGCGGCACATCACCCGCCAGCGTAGAAGTCATTGACGACTTTCTCTTCTGGGCCACGGTCGGCGTTATTCTCGGCGGTCGCTTCGGCTATATTTTGTTCTATCAGGTGCCATATCAGTTTGATGCACTGGCTGCGGACCCGCTCATGATCCTGCGCGTCTGGGATGGCGGCATGGCCTTCCATGGTGGCTTGATCGGCGTTGGCCTTGCCACCTGGCATGTCTGCCGCACGCACAAGATTCCGCTTCTGCGCATGACAGACATTGCAGCAGCTGCCACGCCAATCGGCCTTCTGCTCGGGCGGTGCGCGAATTTCATCAATGCCGAGCTCTACGGCCGGCCAACCGAATCCGGCTGGGGCGTCATCTTCCCGCAAGGCTATGGCTCTGGCGGGCCGCCACAAGCCTTCGACTGGGAAACGAAAGAGTGGCAATACATTTGCGATCCTGATCTCGTGCCGCTTGCCGAGCGCACAGTTGAGAACTGTAGCGTTCGCTTGTCTGACGGCTCCATCATCTCAGAAGTGCCACGACATGCCAGCCAGCTGTATGAAGCCGGTATGGAAGGCCTTATCCTGTTCATCATCATTGCGATTGGCGTATGGGCATTCGGCGCACTGAAACGCCCTGGCCTCGTCACGGGCATCTTCCTGCTCGGCTATGCTGCAGGTCGCTCCATCGCAGAACAGTTCCGCCTGCCGGACGCCTTCGTAGACGGTCTGCCAGACTGGCTGACTATGGGTACGCTGCTATCAGTGCCGATGGTTCTGCTGGGCGCTTACCTTGTCTGGCGCGCGATTAAGAACAAATCCGGCAACCCTTCTGATATGGCAGCTGCGGAGTAGTCAGGTGAGGCTGAAAGACCGCCTTATCCGCATGATTGAAACAGACGGGCCAATGCCCGTCTCGCTCTACATGCAGACCTGTCTGCATGATCCGCAGCACGGATACTATGCGACCCGGCCCGGTGTTGGCGAAGACTTCACAACCGCACCGGAGATCAGCCAGATTTTTGGTGAACTTCTCGGCCTGTGGGCGCTGCATGAGTGGCAGGTGATGGGCATGCCCTCACCGTTCACTCTGATGGAAGTCGGCCCCGGTCGCGCCACGCTCATGCGCGATGCGCTGCGCGCCATTTCCGGCGTGAAGGCAGGCGATGAGTTTCTCAAAGCGATGAATCTGAAATTGGTTGAGGCAAGCCCTGCCCTGCGAAAGGTTCAGGCTGAAGCACTCTCGGAGTTTGAGCCTGATTTCCTCAACCAGATTGATGATGTCGAAGATGGCCCGCTTATCCTGATCGCCAATGAGTTGCTCGACTGTCTGCCTGTCCGTCAGTTTATCCGTGACATAGAGAAGAACAGCTGGGCGGAGCGCAAAGTTGGTGTTGCCGAAGGCGAGTTGATCTGGGGCGCGGAACCTCTGGATGACCTGCCGTTTTTCACGCCCGACCTGAAACGCCTCAAAGGCTTTGAGCTTCAGCCCGGCCTTGAAACCATGGCCCTGACGCTTGCCGGCATTGCCGAGCGCGGACATCCGGTGCGCGCCCTTCTCATAGACTACGGTCCTAATCATCTGCCGCCGGAAGACACGCTTCGCGCCTTCTATAAAGGCGAGCAAATCGATCCCTTAGCAATGCCAGGCGAATGCGATCTGACTGTGGATGTCGATTTCGCGCAATTGCGTCATCAGGGCGAGAAAGCAGGCCTGACAGTGCACGGGGCAGTCCATCAGGGACCGTTCCTTCTGAGCCTTGGCGCTGAAGCCCGCATGCAGCAGCTCACTCAGGCAAACCCAGAAACTGCGCAGGCCATTTTCGAAGCAGCTGCCCGACTGGTCGACCCGAAAGATATGGGTGACCGGTTCAAAGTCATCTGCTTTTCATCGGGGCAACTGCCTGCCCCGGCGGCCTTTTTCTAGGCCCAGACTTGCTGCACTGCAAAATTGCCCGTATTAGAGCGCGGGGAAATCAAAGTCGCGCTGCCAGATATAGCGCGTCCTAAAATCACAACAGACTGATCCATTGGAGAGAACCTTGACCGCTCGCGCCGAGGAAAAGACCTCTTTTATTCCGGTTAAGCTGACACCTGACCGCATCAAAATCGAACTTCTGGCTGGCCTGACGGTTGCGCTGGCGCTCGTTCCTGAAGCCGTGGCTTTTGCCTTTGTCGCGGGCGTGAACCCGCTTGTCGGTCTTTATGCTGCCTTCTTTATTGGCCTGATCACGGCCGTTTTCGGCGGCCGTCCTGGCATGATCTCCGGTGCGACCGGCGCTCTGGCGGTTGTTATGGTCAGCCTCGTTGCCGACCATGGCGTTGAGTATCTGTTCGCGACCGTCGTTCTCATGGGCATTATGCAGGTTATCTTTGGCGCGCTGCGCTGGGGTAAGTTCATCCGCATGGTCCCGCACCCCGTTATGCTGGGCTTTGTCAACGGCCTCGCCATCGTGATCTTCCTTGCCCAGCTAGGGCAGTTTCAGATCGGCACAGGCGACGCTTCGGGCGGTCACGGCCCGGGTCTTGGCGGCGAATGGCTGCCAGCACCAGATCTTATCATCATGCTGGGCCTTGTGGCCCTGACCATGCTGATCATTTGGGGCCTGCCAAAATTCACGAAAGTTATTCCAGCACCGCTCGCGGCCATTCTGGTCGTTTCGTTTATCGTGATTGGCTTCGGCGTTGAGACGCGCTCTGTAGGTGACCTTGCCTCTATCGCAGGCGGCCTGCCGCAAGTCCACATTCCCATGGTGCCGCTGAATTTTGAAACGCTGGAAATCATCTTCCCTTACGCCCTGATCCTGTCGGCCATTGGCCTGATCGAGAGCCTGCTGACACATAACCTCGTCTCCGACATGACCGGTACAAAAGGCGGCGCATCTAAAGAATGTGTCGCTCAGGGCGCCGCGAACATCATCACCGGCTTCTTCGGCGGCATGGGCGGTTGCGCGATGATCGGCCAGTCCATGATCAATGTGAAGTCCGGCGCGCGTACCCGTATCGCGGGCATTGCGGCGGCGCTTTTCCTTCTGTCATTCATCCTGTTCGCCTCCCCGCTGATCGAACAAATTCCGGTCGCAGCACTAGTCGGCGTTATGTTCATGGTGGTCGTCGGCACATTTGCATGGCGCTCGTTCCGCATTATGCGCAAAATCCCGCTGACGGACGCTATCGTAATCATTGTCGTGACAGTCGTCACAGTCTTCGCAGACCTCGCCGTCGCGGTTGTCGTTGGCGTCATCATGTCTGCCCTCGCTTACGCATGGAACGCAGCCAGCCGCATCTACGCAGGTACGGGCGTCAGCAAGGAAGGCTGGAAAGTCTACCGCATCGAAGGCCCGCTCTTCTTCGGATCGTCTACTGGCTTTGTTGACCTGTTCGACCCTGAGAATGATCCGGAGGACGTGGTTGTAGACTTCATAAATTCGCGTGTTGTCGACCATTCCGGTATTGAAGCCATTGAGTCGATCGCTGCGAAGTACCGCGCGGTGAACAAGCGCCTTCACCTTCGCCATCTGTCACCAGACTGCGAGCGCCTGCTGGAGAAGGCTGGCGACATGGTGGAAATCTCCGTTCTCGAAGATCCGGACTACTCCATCGCCGTCGACTATGGCGACCGCTTCAAAGAAAAGCGCCTGACCTCATAAAACAAAAAAAAGCCCGCCGGACTGGCGGGCTTTTCTTTTGGGCCGAAGCCAGGATGCCTAGTGCGCGAGGTGCGCAAGACCTGCATCAATCTCCGCCAGCTTTTCATTTGTCAGCTGGTCCGGCGCATACATCTGAATGTCGTGCAGGGTCATTCCCGCAGCCATGCTGATCTGCGGATTATTGACGATCTCGGGAATGTGCTCGTTCAGTACCGCCAGCGCGGCTTCATCAGCCATCAGCGCATCTATCGTTGTATTCGATGTTGTCATCACGTGCGCAGCTTCACCCTCTTCATGACTGTTGGCAAACGCAGGAGACGCTGCGCCCAGAGCTGCGCCGATAATAAGTGTCGTGATAATTTTCTTCATGGCTTCCTCCTGATGGATATATTTTATACAGCGTAAACTAGCTGAGAATGACCTAGTGTCAAAGTCGGATTTCAGTTGCCAGATCACATTTACCAGTGCCCGAAATTTGCTATGGTTTCCGCTGGCTCTCCTGCCCAAACCATCAGAAAGCCCGATCATGACAGCACACCCGCCATTCATTCAGTCCAGCCATTTTTCACCGGCCGGACGGGTATCGCATGGCTTTTTCGGGCGTGAGGGCGGCGTGTCCTCAGGCGACTATCACAGCCTGAATGTGGGCCCCGGTTCTGATGACAGCCGCCCCAATGTTGAGGAAAATCGTGCCCGTGTCGCCAATGCAGTTGGCGCCCCGTCCGAACCGCATCTGGTATCACTCTATCAGATACATTCACCCAACGTGCTGACGATTGCGGAGCCCTTCTCATGGGAGGATCGCCCGGAAGGCGATGCGATGGTGACCAATGTAGAAGGCCTTGCGCTTTGTGTACTCACCGCCGATTGCACACCCGTACTGATCGCGGACGAGACAGCGGGTGTAGTCGGCGCAGCGCATGCAGGATGGAAGGGCGCGCTTGGCGGCGTGATCGAAAACACGGTTGAGGCCATGGTCCGGCTTGGCGCCGATACCGACAACATGATCGCAGCTATCGGACCCAGCCTGTCCCAGCCCTCTTTCGAAGTCGGCCCGGATCTTCGCGCCCCCTTCATGGAAAAACACAGCTGGTGTGAACCGCTATTCCAGCCCGGCGAAGGTGACCGCGCCTATTTCGATATCTGGAAATTCTGCGAAGGCGTTCTCCTCCGCGAAGGGGTGAAATCTGTCGAATGTGTTGGCGAGGACACGTTGAGTCAGCCAACGCGTTATTTTTCAAACCGGTATAGAGTAAAAAACGGACTATCCGATTACGGACGAAATGCCTCTGTGGTGATGCTGAACAAGAATCTCTGATTCACTGGTTGCGCCACGGCGTTAATGTCCTAAAAGGCCAGTAAAACCCCAAGGCAAAAAGAGAATCCTTTCAGGGGTATTGGGCAATGGCGGGTCATCATGAAACTTATCACCGGTAATGCGAATCCGAACCTTGCGGCGGACATCGCGAAGTATCTCGATATTCCTCTGACAGACACAGAGTTCCGACGTTTCGCAGACAATGAGATTTTCGTTCGCATTAACGAAAACGTTCGCGGCGAAGACGTCTTCGTGATCCAGTCTACCTCATACCCGGCAAACGACCATCTGATGGAGCTGTTGATCGCCATGGACGCCCTGAAGCGCGCGTCTGCCAAGCGCATCACAGCGGTGGTTCCTTATTTCGGCTATGCCCGCCAGGACCGTAAAACCGATGGCCGTACACCAATCTCTGCCAAGCTCGTTGCGAATCTGGTCGCGACCTCAGGCGCTGACCGCGTCCTGACCATGGACCTGCACGCCGGACAAATTCAGGGCTTCTTCGATGTCCCGACTGATAACCTGATCGCAACACCGGTCATGGAACGCGACATTCGCGAAAATTATGGCGCTGACAAAGTGATGATCGTTTCGCCTGACGTTGGCGGTGTGGTCCGCGCGCGCGCCCTCGCGAAACGACTCGACTGCGACCTCGCTATCGTCGACAAACGTCGCCCGAAAGCCGGTGTGGCGGAAGTCATGAACATCATCGGTGACGTTCAGGACCGCGCATGTATTCTGTACGATGACATGTGCGACTCCGGTGGCACGCTCTGCAACGCGGCTGCTGCTCTGATGGAGCAAGGCGCGAAATCTGTTTCAGCTTACGTCACGCACGGCGTTCTGTCCGGTTCTGCTGTTGAGCGTATCGAGAAATCCGTCCTGAAAGAGATTGTCATCGCAGATACAATTGCACCGGACTCCAACGCGGCTAAATCCAAAGCAGTCCGCGTTCTCAGCGTCGCGCACGTTATCGGCGAAGCGATCCGCCGTATCGCGAATGATGAGTCCATCTCCAAGATGTTCGACTAAGACATCTGATTGCGGGAGGCTGGTCATGTATTTGCTTCCCGCGCTCACCCCCAACGCTATCCCGGTCATCGAGACAGACAGGTTTCGCTTGCGTGCGAACACGCTCGACGACTTTCAGCCTATGTTCGACATGTGGCAGACACCCGCATTTTACGAGCATATTGGCGGCAAGCCTCGCCCTTCCGGCTATCTCTGGGCCCAAATCCAGAAAAACATCGGCAGCTGGGCCATGTTCGGCTTCGGCTACTGGACTATCGCCGACCCAGAGACTGACCGGTTTATCGGCGAGTGCGGTTTTACGTTGTCCAGACGCTCGGAAATCGATCCACCGCTGAAGAATATTCCCGAGGCTGGCTGGGGCATCCATCCAGACTTTTGGGGCAAGGGCTATACCAAAGCTGCGATGAGAGCCGCATTGAACTGGGCTCTCTCCCAGGACCCGGACTTTCCCTGCCAGTGCATTATCAATGAAGGTCATCGCGCGTCTGAAGCCGTGGCCAGATCGCTCGGCATGGCAATCGTGCGGACGGTTGCCTTTGACGGCGATGAAAACGAACCCGTCAATGTGTGGGAGAGCGTCACAGCCGCGCGAGCGAGCTAGGCGACCCGTTCGATCTGTGCTTCTCTGCCCGCAAAACTTGCGGGGAAAGACATGACATTGTTTCTGATTGGCCTGATCGGCTTTCTGGGCGTTCATTTGATACACGCTTTTGCGCCAGGATTTCGCGCAGGCATGATTGCCAAACTGGGCGCAATGCCATGGAAAGGCCTTTACGCCCTACTCTCGCTCATCTTCTTTGTACTCATGATCCTCAGATATCCTGACGCGCAGGCCTCGACGATATATTTCGGTGAGCCTCCACAGGGCATGAAGCATATCAACTCAATCCTGATCCCGATTGCGCTCGTCCTTGCCGTCGCAGGCAGCCTGCCGCGCGGCTTTATTGCGAAGACTTTCAAACACCCGCAGCTGGTCGGCGTGAAAATCTGGGCGCTGGGCCACCTCTTGGTGAATTGGGACCTGACCAGCTTCATCTTCTTTGGCGCATTTCTCGCGTGGGCAGTCATGGTACGCATTTCCATAAAGAAGCGTCCGGCGACCGAGCCGAAAGCGCCAAGCGCGCTGTGGGATGGTCTGGCCATTCTTGGTGGCGCTGCAATCACCGCCTGGATCTTCATGGGCGGTCACGTCGCCATGACAGGATATCCGCCTGTACCGGGCATGTAACCGTCAACTCGAATATCGGGTTGCGCGGTCCATATAGTCTATGAACTGGCGGATCTCGATACGTGCTTCCGCCTCTGTCAAGGCGGCGTCCATGATACCGTTGACACTCCTAATAAGGATACGGGCCATTTGCTCTGCTTCGGAGTCATTCGCCGTGCGCTCGAGACAGAGCTTCTGGACATAGCCAAAGAAAGCATCATTCGTCGCCAGAACCTCGCCCCCGCATAGACGGTTTTTCTCGTCGATCAATTCGCGGCCGTGGGGTGGCGAACTGAGTAACTCAAATACCCAGACAAGTCGTGCCTCCATCACATTCTTGAGCCGATCCTGCCAGTCGCCATCTGTATCGACCGCCGTCAAAACGCCTGCACGCACATTTCGATTGATGCGCTGGCTGATGGATTTGAAAATGGATTCCTTGGTCGCGAAGTGATTGTAAAGCGCCGTTCGCGACAGTGAAGCTTCCCTCGCAATATCTGACATGGAGGTCTTGGCCAGACCATACCTCAGGAATAACGCCAAAGCGCTATCGAGAATCAGTTCTTCCGTGTCGGAAAGGGCCATCATCCGCCCACTTTACAAGTTGGACATTTGTTGTAAAGTTTACATTATGAACTTCATTTGTAAACTTTGACTGGAAGCTTGCATGACCAACAGACTCCGCATTGTACATCAGAAGGTGATCCTGGATGCGCCGATCCATGATGTTTTCGATTACATTTCAGACCACGAAAACTACGCGAACTGGTTTCCAGGCGCCGAGGGAATTGAAGCTCTGAAGGATTTGCCAAAAGCGCAGGAAGGACAGGTTTACAAGGAGAGGCTGAAGCTGCCCTCCGGGAAAGAGGTAGATATGTTGATTACAGTGGTTTCGAGTGTTCGGCCTTCGCACTTCGAAATGACAGGTGACTTCAAACCCCTGCATACCAACCTTCTGTATGAACTTGACGCAATATCTCAGGAGCAAACCCGGATGACGGTCAGCTTTTTCACGCGTCATCCGATATCCTTCGTCAGATGGCTTCTACGCCTTATGATACGAAGACGACTGAACTCGTCCTTTGCAGTAGCGCTGAAGACCCTGAGTACCAGATGGGCCGCCAAGGAATGATGGTGAGGCTCGCCTTGCCAACCCCGCCATTATCCCGTATAGCCGCCGCTTCCGCGCCGTAAGAAGCGCGTGTCGGTCAGGTTATCACTCGGATGGGCCGGGCGGATTCCAGGACAAAGGATATTGAAATTATGGCAGATCTCGTTCTCACAGTTGAAGTGCGTGAGCGCACAGGTAAAGGCGGCGCTCGTGAAGCTCGTCGCAACGGCATGATCCCGGGCGTACTGTACGGTGGTGGCCAGGACCCGGTTGCGATCAACCTCAAGAACAACGAAGTCATCAAAGGCCTCAACAACGGCAAACTGCTCGGCCACATGATTGAACTCAATCATGAAGGCAAAACGCAATCTGTGATCTGCCAGGACATCCAGTTCCACCCGGTTACAGACACTCCTGAGCACATGGACCTTTACCGCGTTGACGCGAAGCAGGTCATCTCTGTTGAAGTGTCTGTTCACTTTGTTGGTGAAGAGAAATCTCCGGGCCTCAAAAAAGGTGGCACGCTTAACATTGTTCGTCACGAAGTCGAACTCAACGTTCCAGCGGGCAAAATCCCTGAATTCATCGAAGCAGACGTGTCTGCTCTCGAAATCGGCGACAACGTCAAAATCTCTGACATCAACCTCCCAGAGGGTGCGTCTCCGACCATCGCAGACCGCGACTTCACAATCGCCACAATTGCAAGCCGTGGCGGTGCCGTTGAGTCTGACGATGGTGAAGAAGAAGCAGAAGGCGAAGTAACCGAAGAATAGGTTTCTGGCACAATCAGAATTCAAAAAGGGTCAGGCTCACGTCTGGCCCTTTTTTCTCATCTGCTTTCACGCCATAAGCTCATCTTATGTTCGGATTCTTCAAACGCTCAGGCGACAGGAAATTTTCACCCATGCTTATTCTGGTTGGACAGGGTAACCCCGGCGACAAATACGCAGGCAACCGTCACAATATCGGCTTCATGGCCATCGATGAGATCGCCAGCACGCATGATTTTGGCCCGTGGAAATCCAAATTTCAGTCTCAAATCGCAGAAGGCAATATTCTGGTCGATGGCCGTCCGGTGAAAACGCTGCTCATGAAGCCGCAGACCTTCTATAACGAGACCGGCCGTGCCGTTTCCGAAGCAGCCCGCTTCTACAAGGTGGATGCAGAGAACATTGTCGTCTTCCACGACGAAATCGATCTGGCACCCGGTCGTTTTCGCATGAAGCAAGGCGGCGGCCATTCCGGCAATAACGGTATGCGCTCCATCATCAGCCATATGGGGCAGGATGTACGCCGAGCACGTATGGGCGTCGGGCATCCGGGCGACAAATCACGCGTTATGAACTATGTGCTCGCCGACTTCCCTAAAGCCGATCAGGAGTGGATGAAAGCGCTTCTGGATGCGTGCGCCCGCGCGGCAAATCATCTGGCAGCAGGAGATGACGAACGCTATCAGACAGAAGTCCTGCGCCTCGCGCCAGCACCGAAAAACGACCCACGCAAGGCAACATAAAATTTTGGTTAGTTTGCAGGATTTATAGTTAACACAACTTGGACGAATCAATTCCCTTAATAATAGATTCTTTAAGTATATTCAATTTAAGGGAATTATTCTCGCATGAGGCGAGCAGGCGGGTTTTTCAAGAAAAACAAGGCCCTGAATAGCACAAGGGCGGCCCAGAAGGACCGCCCCGCACTCAACACTACTCTACACATCAAGTGCATCTCCATACAGGAGCTCACCCGATTTGGTGATAATTAGCACAAATGTATTAACAAAGAAAGAGTATGACGCAGTCGTCACGAAATGATCACAAGCGTTTCTTTAAACAGAAATCGCGTGAATTCTTGCCTATTTTGGTCATTTATTTGCGGCACGAAACCGCGAACATTCAGACCATCAAAGGATCAATTTTCGGAAAATCAGAAAACTGGTGGAGCTAAGCGGAATCGAACCGCTGACCTCTTGAATGCCATTCAAGCGCTCTCCCAACTGAGCTATAGCCCCAGTTTTCAGAGGGGCGAGGCTTACGCTGAAATCCGGTCGTTTTCAAGACCAAAAAATTCTGCGAAGCCCCGGCCGTAAGTCTTAGATTTTGTCGTCGTCTTCGTCGTCAACATCATCATCGACATCATCGATGTCTACGTCTGCATCAAGGTCGAAGTCTTCTTCGTCATCGTCGAGAACAACGTCATCATCATCATCGTCGATTGAGTCTTCTGAGAAGCCTTCCGGCACAGCACCTGGCGTGTCGTCGTCGTCATCATCATCGCCAGTTGGAATAGGCGCATCCTGATCTACTTCGTCGATTTCAGGCGTATCGTCTTCTTCTTCGTCGTCATCATCGTCAGACTTGGACTTGTTGACATCCTCGATGTCATCTTCGTCTTCGTCCTCATCATCATCTTCCGGATCTTTCGGCTTAGCTGCACCGCGTGGCGCTTTAGCCGGTGTGATGTCTACTTCTTCGAAGAATGACAGCGGGTACTCCTTACCCGTGTACGGAGAGACGATCGGATCCTTGTTGAGGTCGTAAAAGTTCTTTCCCGTTTCCGGGCAAGTACGTTTGGTTCCCAAATCTTTTCTTGGCACAGCGGCCCCCTTAGGCGATCTATTTGTTTTCGTTTGGGGCGAGCGCTTGCCATGATCAACTCGCCCTGTCAAAGCAGTTTTGTAACCAATAACAGGTCGACAAGTTTATGGTCTGGATTTCCACCCCTGTAAAACGCATTTCGGGACAAATTGTACCTCCCGGAGATAAAAGCTGCTCACACAGGGCAATTATGTTCGCTGCAATGGCAGAAGGCACCTCATATATAACGGGTCTTCTGGAAGGTGATGACGTTCTGCGAACAGGTGAAGCCTGCCGTCAACTTGGCGCAAGTGTCATCAAAACCGGCAAAGGCGCATGGACGGTTCAGGGGCTTGGCCGCTTTCAGCAACCTGAAAATGCTATCGACTTCGGAAACTCCGGAACAGGATCACGCCTGATGATGGGTGCCATGGCCGGCTACCCGATTCGCGTGAGCCTGTGCGGTGATGCAAGCCTGTCCTCCCGCCCGATGAACCGCGTTCTGAACCCGCTGCGCGACATGGGCATGCAGGTCACACAGATCGGGCCGCATGAAGGTCAGCTTCCGCTGGCCATCACTGGATCATCCGAACTGAGAGCGATCGACTACACACCGCCTGTCGCCTCAGCGCAGGTTAAGTCCGCTGTTCTGCTGGCTGGTCTTAATGCCAAGGGCACGACAATCGTTCGTGAACCGCGCAAAACCCGTGATCACACAGAACGTATGCTGGAAGGCTTTGGCGCAGAGCTTCAGTCTGCAGACGAAGGCGAAGGCCAACGCGTATCCATCGTAGGCGGCCAGAAGCTGCGCGCCGGCGACTTTATCGTGCCTTCCGACCCGTCCTCTGCAGCCTTCCTGCTCGCCGCCGGTCTCATCTCTCCGGATGCGGACGTGACCATTGAAGGCCATATGACCAACCCGACGCGCTCGGGCTTCCTCGAAGTCATTAAGGGCATGGCCGATCTCGACATCACCAACCAGCGCCTCGTCAGCGGCGAAGAAGTGGTTGATGTGCGCATTCGCGGCAAAGACCGTCTGGTTGCGACTAACCCGCCAGAAGAGCTGGTGCCGGCTATGATCGACGAATTCCCGATCTTCGGTGTGCTGGCGGCATTTGCTAAAGGCGAAACACGGATCACCGGCGCAGAAGAGCTGCGCGTGAAGGAAAGCGACCGCATCCGCGCGACCGTCGACCTGCTCCGCGTGAACGGCGTGGAAGTCGAAGAACTGGAAGATGGCTTCATTGTTCAGGGCTGTGACGGCAAAGTGCCAGGCGGCGGCACCGTTGAGACCCGTCATGACCACCGCATCGCCATGTCCGCGCTCGTCATGGGGATTGCGGCGCAAAACCCAGTCGCCGTTGATGATGTGGCTATGATCGCAACGAGCTATCCGGAGTTCTTCGAGCATATGGCCCAACTCGGCGCGGATATCCGCGAGGGATAACTCCATGGGAATGTACTGCCACGGCATGTCCGTCGCTGATGAACATCTCGATGAGATGTTGCGGCAGCGGACCCGCGCGTGGTGGATCGACTGTAAGAGCAAGCATGTCGTCACGGCGAGGGCCAAGCATGTTGGCTGGCTGGAACGCCTCTTCGGCGGGCGCCCCACAGAAGTACAGGAAACGCTGATCGTGCTTGATCCATCACGCGGCGAAGGTGTCGAGCTGGATATTGATAAAGCGTGGTCGGGGATCAATTTGCTACTCACCGGCGAAGTCTGGGCGGGCGAATATCCGATCGGCTTTTTGGTCGATGGGGGCATTATTCTCAATGACGACAGCAAAGATTTTGCCGTTCGAGGGTTTCGCGCTTCAGAAGCTGCGGAGATTCTCAACGCGCTGAACGCATTTGATCATGACATGCTGAAAAGCCGATATGATCCGCAGGCTTTTTGCGACCGCGAAGTTTACCCCGCACTGGATTGGAGCGATGCCGACTTCGAGGACTATCTCTGGCCTTATTTTCGGGACGTGATCACGTTTCTCGAAACCTGCCAGAAACACCAGTGCGGCTTCACGCTGCTGATCGGGTAATTTCATTGTCTACCGCAGCACGCGCTGCCAATATATGGCCGGGTCCGGGGCGGACATCCACGAACGCTACTGCCACAATGCTGTCAGCAGGGGCATGTCAGTAAGCTGTCGGCAAATACGACAGGAAACGACACTATGCTGACCTTATTTCACTCACCCCAGAGCCGGTCCACTCGAGTTGTTGCGCTGCTTCACGCTATGGGCGTTTTGGATGACATCCAGATCAAGACCGTTACGATCCCCCGCAGCGACGGCAACGGCAGTACTGACACCGAAAACCCACATCCGGAAAAGAAAGTGCCAGTGCTGAAACACAACGGCGAGCTGATCCGAGAAACGTCTGCGATCATGATCTATCTGACAGATCATTTTAACAGTCCGCTCGGCCGTCAGGTCGGTGAACCGGGACGCGGAACTTATCTATCCTGGATGGCGTATTATGGCGGCGTCGTAGAGCCGGTTATTGTCGGCAACTTCATCGGCATTCAGGAGGAACCGACCTTCACTGCGACTTTCCGAGGCCTGACAGAAATCCAACAAACGCTCGAGGCGGCGCTTGCAGATGGCCCATTTCTAATGGGCGATAATATTACGGCAGTCGATTTTATAATGGCTTCGCCGTTTCAATGGGCACCGCACGTCACGCCAGAACATCCCGCCATAAGAAACTGGGTAAAACGCGTATCAGAGCACCCGAGCTCAGTCTGGGCGGCGTGTCTTTCATAACCAGACCATCGGCTGAGATTTACGCTGTTGAGCCGAATTCGCGCTCAGCAGCGTAAAACCAGTAATGTCTGGATTACCGCCCTTTCCAGACAGGGACGCGTTTTTCGAGGAAGGCGCGCGGCCCCTCTTTGGCATCTTCGCTGGAGAAGACGACTGCAGAGGCTTCGTTCGAAGCCTTCCAGAGTTCTTCCTCAGTGCCATCATAGGCCTGACGGGCCACTTCCAGGCTTTTACGAACGGCCAGCGGCGCATTCGCCCCGATCTGGGCAGCAAGGCCTTTTGCTTCGGCCAGCACGTCCTCAGACGGCACCATGCGGTTTACGAGCCCCAGTTGATACATGCGCTCAGCTGGCAGAGGGTCACCTGTCGCAACGATCTCGAGCGCGATATTGCGCGGCAGAGCACGTGGCAGACGGAAGACACCGCCGGCACCCGCAAAGATGCCTCGCTTCACTTCCGGCAGACCGAAGCGTGAGTTATCCGCCGCGACAATCATGTCGCAGGTAAGCGGCAGTTCGCAGCCACCAGCGAGCGCATTGCCGCGCACAGCCGCGATCCATGGTTTGGAGCGGCTCGATTTCACAAACCCCGCAAAGCCGCCATCCTTTGTAGAGAGTGCGCGTGCATTGCCTTTGGAAATCTCCGAAAGGTCAGCGCCTGCGCAGAAGGTTGATTCCAGCGATGAGGTGAGAATGGCCACGCGCACATCTTCATCGCGCTCTACCTCTTTCACGATCCAGTCCATCGCCGATGCGACTGCGCCGTTCACAGCGTTACGCTTATCCGGCCGGTTCAGCGTGACCACAGCGATATGGTCTGCGACCTCGTAAAGAACTTCCTGACCGACTGATTCCGGTTTGTCTGACATGTCTCTCTCCCGTCATAATTTTCAGACATGATTGAAGGGAAAGCTGACGCGCGCAAGATCACGCTGGGGCAAGCGATCACGCGTGCAGAATGCTCCTGAATTTTGCAATCAACTTCCCGTCAATCCATGGACTAACCGGTCGGTTAGGCTGATAATCAGTCTATGACAGATACCCGAACTAAATTGCTGAGCACCGCCACCGATTTGTTTCTCGGCAAAGGGTTTGGCGTGGTTGGCACGGCGGAGATCTGCAAATCCGCAGGCGTCAGCAAAGGAACTTTCTATCACTTTTTTGAGTCAAAGACCGACCTCCTGATTCACGCCGTTGAACAGTATGCCAACGTCTTCAGATCAGAATTTGATGCGATCGCGCAGTCAAACGTGGTTCCAGATAAAAAGCTCGCTGCTCTTTTCGACGTACCTGCACAGGCAAACCGCAGTTGGAAGGCTTCTCACGGTTTTGCCCAAGGCTGCCTTGTTGGAAATATGACTCTGGAACTCGGTTCGGTGGATGACTCAGTCAGACGCGCCGTATGTGATGCGATGGCATCCTGGCAGCACGCAATCGCACCTGTCATACGCGAATTGATTATTGGCGGCCAAATTCCGGATATTGACCCGGCTTCGGGAGCAGAAGCAGTCATCACCATGATCCAGGGTGGCCTCATAATGGCAAAATCGCAGAACAACCCGGAATTGGTCTCATTACTGGCACCGTCCGCTCTGCCAGCGCTGTCCGGAATACAGCGCGCAACGTCTTCATAACAATTTACCCGCTTCAGGATGGTCACAAACTTGTGCATTGAATTGGACCGACCGGTCGGTATACTGTGGTGACACAATATAGGAGCCCACCATGGTCAAACTTTCTGCAATCGCACCCGACACAGCATCAGAAGATGCAAAAGAAGCGTTCGGCGAGGCGCAACAACAATTTGGCGCTGTAATAAATCTGTTCCGGGTCACCGGACATGCACCCAATGTTCTGAAAGGAATTCTGGCTTTGAACAAACATGTGGGGGATGGCACCGAGCTAAGCTCAGCCCAGGTGGAGCAAGTTGCGATGCTGGTATCTGCGCTCAACCGCTGTGACTATTGCGTCAACGTTCACATGCAAGTCGGCAAAGGGGCAGGACTGAGTGAGAAGGCGCTACTGGATGCCATGGCCGGAACAGCAGATGATCCCAAAGCGCAGGCGCTGCTGGATTTCACAAATGAGGTTGTCCGCAATCGTGGTCTCGTGAGCGACATCACCGTCACTCGCGCCAGACAGAACGGACTGTCAAACAAAGCCCTTTTGGAATGCATCGGGATCATCGGAATATACACGACGTTGCAATACGTTCGACACTTTGCAAATCCCGAGCATGACTTTCCTATGGTGACGGCATTCAATGCGGATCAGCACGGATCGGACGACGGACCGCTTTACACGAGCTAAAACATCAGCCTGACGGGCGTCGGAAAAATAAATCACTCTATGGCCCGTTGTATGTTCTGAAACCTGCGCGCTTCAGATCGACGTTCTAAATGCTCACCGGCTGTAGCTGCTCTTCAAGAGCGGAGACAGCCGGAAAACCATCCTTCGGCAGTGTGATTTCTGTTCCGTCTTTCAGCGTGAGGTTCAAACACTCTGCCTTTCGTCCGCCGTGCAGAATCGCCATGCCCACGCCTCGCGGCCCGCCAAACGCAGCCAGCAGCGCCCAGCCCCAGTTCGGCATTTTAAAGACATGGGGCCTCGCTTCGACGACTTGCGACAGATGAAATTCGTGTACGGTCTTGATGTCAGCCAGCTTTACGTGGCCGCTATCCAGCGACAACCAGAGGCAGGCATTTCGCGTCGCCATCCAGTAAAGTACGAGCCCGGCGACAATCATCGGTGACGTGAAGATGAATACCATCCACCAGCGCGGCATGCCGTCATTCCCGATCAACGAATAGACAAGCGCCAGAAGCGGCAGGGCCAGAACGCTCGCCCCGACATCGACGCCAATCACGCCCTCGCCGTAGGACATATGCTCTGATGTCGAAGGCAGCTTCTCTTTCGGCAGGAAAATGTAAGCGAGAATACCAGAGGCAATCGAGATCGCGCCGATAACAAAGTGCTGGCCTTGGAATAAGGCCGCACCACCCGCCAGAACGCCCGCGACCAGCAGAACGCGGCGCAGCACTTCTATATAAAACCAGTATCGCATATCGCCCTCACCGTCTCAGAAACACGGCACAAAGACCATATAGTATATATGGTTTTATCTGATTAACTTTCAAACACCCATTTTAAGGCGTATTCTGCCGGTATGCTGCACATCTATCATGGCAATATTCTGGACCTTGAAGTCGACGCAATCGTCAACGCGGCGAATAAGTCCCTGATGGGCGGCGGCGGTGTTGATGGCGCAATCCATGCGGCTGCTGGTCCGCAGCTAAAAGACGCCTGCCGGCCACTTGCGCCCTGCCCGACCGGAGAGGTGCGCGTGACTGAAGGCTTCGGGCTCGCGCCCCGGCTCATCTTTCATACTGTTGGCCCGATTTTTCATGATGGCCAACAGGGTGAAGAGGATGATCTTGAAGCCTGTTATCGCAACTGCCTGCAGGAAGCGCTCCGCCACGGCGTGAAATCGATCGCCTTTCCTGCCATCTCAACGGGCGCATATGGCTTTCCGGCCCTGGAAGCCGCCCAGATCGCGGTTGAGACCTGCGCAAACCACGTTAAAGAGCATGACACTGAAATCTATCTGGTAGCGTTCGATCCCGACAACACCACTGCCCTAAGAGAGGCCTATTCAGAATTCATGGCTCAGAACCGTTTAGTCATTGCCGTTGATGGCACGCTCGCCTCCGGCAAAGGTACACTCTCCAAAGGCCTCGCAGCAGACTTAGGCCTTCCTCACCTTGATACGGGTCTTCTCTACCGCGCTACGGCTAAAGCCTGCCTTGATGCTGGCGTCTCTCCTGATGATGAAGCTGGCGCAGCAGAACTTGCAGCCACGCTCGATATCAATGCCATGAAGCCGGACGAACTGCGCACTGCAGAAGTTGGTCAGGCCGCCTCGCGCGTTGCAGTGCATCCGGACGTGCGCAAAGCCCTTTTCCAGCTGCAGCGCGATTTCGCCGCTCAGGCCGGAGGCGCCATTCTGGATGGTCGCGATATCGGCACGGTTGTCTGCCCTGACGCCGACATCAAATTCTGGGTAGACGCAGACGTAGAGGTCCGCGCGGCACGACGCGTGGCGGAACTGAACGCCAAAGGCGACCCGATCACACAGGATGAAATGGTCACCCAGCTCAAAGAACGTGACGAGCGCGACAAGAACCGCGCTATAGCACCAATGAAACCGGCAGAAGATGCCCACTTGCTAGATACGACTCATTTGTCTATAGACGCGGCACGAGAACACGCCCGGCTCATTGTCGATCAGGTCAGGGCACGCATCGCAGGTCGTTAGCAAAGCCCCCGGGCAGCTAAAATCCACCGGCCCGCACCTTGGTCGACTGAATTCACATCAACTTTAACCGACACTCGCAGTGTCATTTGTCCTATGGCGCAATCCATGGGGCTCGCAGAAATTTTGGAGTCTCAATGTCTGCTGAAACTATGAACCCATCTACGGACGATTTTGCGTCCATGTTTGAATCCAGCTTTGCTGGAAGCAATATGCAAGAAGGCCGCGTTGTACCGGCTACTGTCATCTCTGTCGAAAACGACGCTGTCATCGTTGACGTCGGCCTGAAAACTGAAGGACGCGTTCCACTTCGCGAGTTCGGTCAGGACGCAACACCTGGCGCTGGTGACATTGTAGAAGTTTACCTTGAGCGCATCGAGAACGCGCTCGGCGAAGCTGTTCTTTCGCGCGACAAAGCCCGCCGCGAAGAAGCGTGGACCCGCCTCGAGAAACTTCACGAAAAAGAAGAGCCTGCAGAAGGTGCAATCGTTGGCCGCGTCAAAGGTGGCTTCACAGTTGACCTCGGTGGCGTCAATGCGTTCCTCCCGGGTTCTCAGGTTGATATCCGTCCAATCAAAGACGTCGGCCCGCTTATGGGTGTTGCTCAACCGTTCGCGATCCTCAAAATGGACCGCCCACGTGGCAACATCGTTGTGTCCCGTCGTGCAGTTCTCGAAGAGAGCCGCGCAGAGCAACGTGCAGAGATCGTCGGTGAACTGGCTGAAGGTGACGTTCGCGAAGGCGTCGTCAAGAACATCACCGATTACGGTGCGTTCGTTGACCTCGGCGGCATTGATGGCCTCCTCCACGTCACAGACATGTCCTGGAAACGTATTTCTCACCCAAGCCAGGTTGTGAACGTTGGCGAGACTGTCAAAGTTCAGATCATCAAGATCAACCCGGACACGCAACGTATCTCTCTCGGCATGAAGCAACTCATGTCTGACCCATGGGATGGTGTTGAAGCGAAATACCCACTGGGCGCGCGCTACACAGGCCGCATCACGAACATCACTGACTACGGTGCGTTCGTTGAGCTGGAAGACGGCGTTGAAGGCCTCATCCACGTATCTGAAATGTCCTGGACTAAGAAAAACGTCCACCCGGGCAAAATCGTCTCTACTTCTCAGGAAGTTGACGTCATGGTCCTCGACGTTGATGCAGACAAGCGTCGCATCTCCCTCGGTCTCAAGCAGTGCATGGACAACCCATGGGATGCGTTCCTCGTTGACCACCCGGTCGGTTCTGAACTCGAAGGCGAAGTTCGCGGCATCACCGAATTCGGTATGTTCGTTGGCATCGGCCCAGACCTCGACGGCATGGTTCACATCAACGACATCGACTGGAACCGTCAGGGCGAAGAAGCCATCGAAGACTACAACAAAGGCGACACCGTCAAAGTTAAGGTCCTCGAAGTTGACGTTGAGAAAGAACGTATCTCTCTCGGCATCAAACAACTCGGCGACGACCCAATGGCTGGCGGCGACGTGCGCAAAGGCTCAACCCTCACAGTTACCGTCACTGAAGTTGCTTCCGGTGGTATCGAAGTTGAGCTTCCAGAAGGCCTCAAAGCCTTCATTCGTCGCTCTGACCTTTCCCGTGACCGTTCAGAGCAGCGCCCGGAGCGTTTCGCTGTTGGCGACACAATCGACGCGAAAGTCACAAACTTCGACCGCAACTCTCGCCGCGTAACGCTCTCCATCAAAGCTCTGGAGATCGAAGAAGAGAAAGAAGCAGTCGCTCAGTACGGTTCTGCTGACTCTGGCGCATCCCTCGGTGATATCCTTGGTGCGGCCCTCAAAGGTGATGAGGAAGAAGGCAAAGAGTAGAAACTTTGCCCTCATACTAAAAATTCAATCACAAATTCGCGGCGAAGCCTTTGGTTTCGCCGCGAAAACGTATATGGTGGGGGAATGCTACGCTCAGAACTCGTTCAGAAACTGACTGATGAAAATCCGCATCTCCGTCCACAGGACCTGGAGAAGGTCGTCGATGTTATTCTGGAAGAGATCACCTCCGCCCTGGAAAACGGGTCTCGCGTAGAACTCAGAGGTTTCGGCGCATTTTCAGTGCGTAAGCGTGATGCGCGCGTTGGCCGCAACCCGCGCACAGGCGAAACTGTGCAGGTCGAAGAGAAGTTCGTTCCATTCTTCAAAGCCGGTAAAGAACTGCGCGCTCGCCTCAATGATGGCGTCGATCCGGAAGACCGCTAAACACGTACACCCCTATCTTGGTGATCCGTCTACGGTACTATCAAAAATAGAAATTTGGATTTGCCTGGAAAAACTTCCCTTTTCAGGGGAGCTGCTGCTATTTACCCCACATATCGCGGCGCCGCAGGCTACCTCCCAAGGGCGTAACGCGGGTAAACTGCCAAATAAGGCAGCATTTTCCTTCATTAAAACAGAGACCTAATGCTCAACTGCAATTGATATGCAGAAATCTGTCACACTTTAACCTAGGTTATGGCGGAAACTTCGAGCTGGCGATACGCGTTTCTTCCTTATGGATATGCCTGTTTATACATTCGAAGGCCGTGAGCACGCGCAGACAGCATCTTGTCTTGCTGCAAAGCTTATGAAGCTTACGCATCTTAGCAACCGCCATGTTGAGCTGCTTGCGCGTCTGGAGACCAATGCTGTTGGCCTCCCACGTGGCCATGTTCTTCTGACTGAAGGGCAGCCCGCTAATGAGCTCATCATCCTGAAATCAGGGTGGGTGAGCTCTGGTAAACTTCTCAAAGACGGCGGATCAAGCATCGCGCAAATTCACCATCCAGGTGACGTTGTCGGTTTCGAGAATATCGCATTCTCTTCCGTCAAGAACACCTGCGTGGCCGAGTCCGACCTGATTGCCTGTAAAATCCGCACAAGCGATTTGAATGAAGTATTTAGTGAAAGCCCTCGCCTCGCTGCGCTTATAACGGCGCTAGGTGCGATAGAGCATGCAATAATCTCGGATCGGGTGATGATCTCGCGTCGCAATGATGGCGAGATGCGTGTGGCGCTGTTCCTGTTGCAGACGCTGAGCCGCCTCAGATTAATGAACGATACCGCTCAGAACGGTTTTATGTGCCCGCTGAGACAGCAGCAGATTGGTGATGCAACCGGTCTGACAAGCGTTCACGTAAGCCGTATGCTCAAGCGCCTTGAGGATGGAGGCTTCATTCGAAGGAGCCGCCAGTTCATCGAAATTGCCGACGAAGAGGGTCTTTCGCAGATGATCGACTATGTCGACCGTTATCAGGATCTCAATCTGTCATGGTTGCCAGAGGACTGATCACAGTCTTCAGTTGCTTTAACTTCGATCAAATACGCGGCGTCTTAAGTGCGTTAAGCTGCGATATACAACCGTACCCGCAACACTGAACGCCCGAGCGGGCGAGGATCGGAGCAATGCTATGACCGGTCCCTTCTCTGGACACGCCTTATTGGTCGAGGACAACACAATCATCGCACTGGACGTCGCTGATATGCTTGAGAGCATGGGCGCGGCGCAGGTGCATGTCGCAAATAATTGCGACGAAGCCATGGATATCCTGAACACCTATCCCATCGCCTACGCGGTCGTGGACGTCATGCTGGACGGCCAGACGTGTGAACCGGTTGCTTTAAGCCTGAGCCAAAAGGCCATTCCGTTTATATACGCATCGGGAATGAACGAGCTTCAGGCAAGCCTGCCTGAAGCTCCGAACGTTGCTAAACCTTATTCGCCGGATGCGCTTTTGAGCGCATTAGAAAACAGCATCCGGCAAGGATGGGACTTGAAGCCAGCCTAAATGTAAGCCGAGATCGTTTCCTCGATATCCGCTTCCGTCGCGCGGTCGAGTGAGATCACGCGTGTAAACTTGTCCCAATAGCTCATATCCTGAGCCGCCTTGGAATCCTCGATCAGCAGGAACTTCGGAATGCTCAGCTTCGCAAACTGCTGGCTGCGTTTCAGAATTGTGAGTGCCGTCTGATCATTCGTATTCTGGGACAGGATGACAGCTGAATACGCCTTCTCCGCCAGATATCCGTCGATCTGTGATCCACGATGGTGAACGATGAATGGCACGCCCATCTTGCGAAGCGAGCTCTCGATATCGTCGATATCCTGCCATTCTGCAGCAATGATCAGCGCAGGTTTGACGCGGCGCTCCTGCTCAGGCTGAGCCATGAAGGAGTGGTAGAGCTTGACCATTTGTTCTTCTTTTTCAGCGGTCATGCGCTCAACTTCACGAAGACGCGCCTCAACCGTTGCCAGAAGCAGCTCAAAATCGATTGGCTTGGTGACATAGTCATCCACGCCCATCTTCTTCCCCTGAATGATATGACGGCGGTCCGCCAGAGCACTCAGAAAAACGATTGGAGTAGACGAAAACGCCTTCAGCTCGCGAAGGCCTTCCAGCATGCCATAACCGTCTAGCACCGGCATTGTAATGTCGGACAATACAAGCTGCGGCTTAAAATCCTGAATCAGTTTCAGGCCTTCAGCACCGTTGCCGGCACAAGCCACTTCATATCCCTCGTCTTCCAGTTCTTCGACGATCAGGGACCTGATTTCCGCCTCGTCTTCTACGACTGCGATACGCGCGCTCATTTCACAGTTCCTTCTTTGTGAGAGTCTGAGTTGTCTCCAGGCATATAGAGCAGTGGTTTCTCGCACTCCTCGTCATGCCCGGCAATCGGAAGCCGTATCTCGAACTCGATACGGTCTTCACAATCTTCTATGTCGAGCTCACCTTCATGCTGCTCTACGAGCAGACGGATGAGCTTCAGGTTCACGCCGTCAGGCAGCACGGTAGTGGCCTGATTGCGGTCTGCTTCCAGTTTCTCTGAAAGATCGCGAACATCGACGAGCGAACGCGCCTCAAAGATAGCTTTCAGAGTGATATTGGCCCAACGCCCCTCAGACCACATAACGAGATCAAGGCGACCACGATTGGTGATGAGATCACCGCCGATGGTGAGAAGCTTATCGAGGATCAACTCAACGAGCCTGCGATCACCAACAACCAGATCAGGGCATTCTGTAAGCCAGGCGACCAGATTGACGTCAGGGCGTACAGCCTGATGTTCCCGCGTAATGTCTTCCACGAGCTCGCGCAGCATGACGTTCATCACCGGGTCCGGCTTGATGCAGGCAGCCATTTGCGTGAGCTCGATAGAGTGCTCCACCAGCTCAACCATTTTGTCGACAGTTGCCCGGATTATCTCGGTTCTCGCCTTGACCTCTTCGGCTGACACCTGCCCCGCAAAGCGCTCCAGGCGGCGTGCATTGCCATCAATTACGGTCAGCGGCGTGCGCAGGGAATGGCGCGTGAGTTCCGAGAGGCGTTCTCTCAGCTCCTGCAGCTCCTGACTGGCAATGTCCGACATTTTTGGCGATCCAATATCGTGTTTGAAATTTTGCATAATTTATCCCCCGGTGCCCGTAGCAGCCTCAATACCTGCTCCCCCGAGCTCCCCGTCTTCTTCATCCAGCTCCGACATCATCACCCCTGTTTCCAGCGGTGACTGCAGTGGCAGCCGGATCGTAAATTCAGTCCATTCACCCTTTACGCTATCCAGCTCCACCTTGCCGTGATGCATATCAACGAGGCTTTTCACGAGGTTCAGGCCGATGCCTGTGCCCGGAATGCCGGTTGATGTGCTGGCGCGGAAAAAGCGCTGGAAAATCTTCGGCAATTCTTCTTTCGGAATGCCAATGCCGGAATCGCGAACCCTGAGAACGGCGTAATGGCCTTCAGTCGTGCCAAGGACGCTGACATGCTTGTTCTCGCCAGAGTATTTCACGGCATTTGAAATCACATTGGTGAAAACGTTATCCATCAGGCGTGCATCGCCAAAGAGTTCTTCTGGATAATCGCTCACATCCACATCAATCGTGTGAGCTGACGCGACTTCGCGCTGACGGGCACAGACCTCATTGATCAGTTCGCGCAATTTGAACGTCTCTGGTGTTAGTTTGATGCGCCCCGATGAAAGGCGCGACGCATCCAGCGTCCGCTCCACCAGCATGGTCATACGCTTCACAGTGGCTCGCAGGGTCTGCGCCTTTTCACGAACGTCATCGGGCGTAAATTTGTCCGCGCGTTTATCCAGACGCCGCGCAACTCCATCGATAATGGTCAGCGGAGTACGGAACTCATGGCTGGCCATGGACACAAATTCGGTCTGCATACGGTTGAGTTCACGTTCAGATGCCAGTGCTTTTTCGAGCTCCAGCGACTGGTTCATGATTGTCTGTGTGCGTTCTTCAACGCGCGCCGCGAGCTCGTCGCGGTTGGAAATCAGAGCCAGCTCAAGCGTTTTACGCTCGGAAATGTCACGGTGAACCACGATGTAGCCAGTAAACACGCCCGCTTCATCGAAGAACGGAGACAGAATGGCCTCAATCCAATACTCTGAACCATCTTTACGATAGGCAAGGAACTCACCAGAGAATGGCTCGCGCAAGCGTACGGTCGAGAGCATATCCGCCACATCTTCCGCGTTGGTTTCGATTCCGCGCAGCAGTTCGTGTAGCGAATGCTTTTTGATCTCGTCGAAGCTATAACCTGTCATCTTCTCAAGTGACGGGTTCATCCAATCGAGTTCCATATTAGCGTCTAGCAGCGCAATACCATCAGATGCGTGACGAACAACAAGAGCGAGGCGTTCAGCTTCAGCCTGCGCCTTAACAAGGTTGTCGCGCATTTCGCGCTCCTCTGTCACGTCATTAAGAACGTGTACAACTTTGCTGAGACGACCATTCTCGACAACGGGCGTGATTGAACCACTCATCCAGAAATCTGATTCGTCCTTGCGCTGAGAGAGCACTTCAATCTCTACGGGCTTGGCGTTGCGTATAGATTCGAAAACTTTCCGAATTTCTCGCTGGTTTGCCTTCGGATTCCTTACCTTCTGTAGCAATGTGTAGCCTTCAAGCTCGCTGAACCGAAAGCCGGTCATGTCGCAGAAAGCATCGTTACACCACGTGATCTGTCCACGACCATTCGTAAGCACAATGCCCTTCGTCGTATGCTCTGCGCAAAGCGCCAGCTTGTAGATTCGAGCTTTCTCAGCCTCCAGCGCATCCAGTGCCTGAATTGTCGACCGATGCGCTGGCAGAAATACGCCCATCGCCAGGAACAAAACAATAAGAAACCCGCCCAGCAGCGCCATGTCGCGGATCAGTTCCTGCGATTCAGAGGCACCGCGCGCCGTCGCGATGATCAGGTTGGAAAACTCGTTCAAACGGCGCTCGAACATAATCTGGTCGACATCGCTGATTTCTACTGGCGACACCTGCAGTCCAAACTCGGACTTCATGAATTGATAGAACCGGTCAATCTCGTCCGCGAGCGTTACTGCTGCGTGTTCGTGGCCTTCATGATGGATGTCTTCATGATAGAAACTTTCAATCGCGTCCTGAACATTGTTCTGGCCCATCAATCGATCAATACGGCTTGCAGCCGCGTAGTAGGTTTCAAGGTTTCGAAACACATCTGAAGGCACAGACTGGCGCATGGTTCCGTCTTCGCCGGCTTCATACTGAAGGTATTTCACATAGAGCGCAGAACGATTGCCGTTCAAAGACTCAACCAGTCGCGCCAGTTCGAAATGCGTGTTCGAATATCGCAACGACAGGTCATTCGCTGTGAAGACCGTGATAGACGCCAACGAGACCAGAATAGCCGTTGCCGCGAAACGGCGCCAGTGCTGACGGGGATTGTTCCCCATAACGGCCCCGAGGCCGACGCCAAGCACGCCGGTCATCAACAGGAACACTTCCAGCCAGAAAGCGTTCTTACCGCCGTGATTCAAAAGTGCCAATTCGGTCAGCTCGAAATGCATGTTCAGCGAAATGACGTATTGCGCAACGATCACCGATGCGATCATCAGGCCGATACTGAGGAGGGCGAGTGTTTTGTTGCGCCGGGAAAGTAAAGTCCGGTGCAGCGTTCCATTGATAAAAATGACCGCTAGTGCCGATGCCCCGACCGCAATCCAGTCGACTGAAACGGGAAGCTGTGGGTGAGCCATCAAAGGCGCAGCTATTGTGAGGCCAATAACCATCGCTGAAGTACAATAGCCAGAAAAACGCCGAAACTTGAGGGCGTCAGGACTACCTGCCATCCACACGCTCGTACCAGCAGCACCGATTGAAAGAAGTAAAATGAGACCAATTTCAACTTCGGACAGGTGTATCTGATCTTGCGAATAGAGAGCCAACGTGAACAAAAGCGTGTGGCTGAAAATCACATGCCCCAGCAGAATCGTCAGAATGAACGGAAAGTCACTAACGCCGTTGCCAGCCTGACGTAGATTGTAACGGAACGTCAATGCCATCACGCTCATGCTGACCAGACTCATGAGGAATATCCCCAACATCAGGGGATCTACATAAATACGATCTGAAAAAGGCAGCAGGTCAGGCATGAGGAACTCAAGAGATTATTCCCCTGAATTCAATCACAAAGATTTTAAGAAGCGTCCTTGTTGGACACTCAGGTTTTGCAAATATCGTTAACCTGCAATTAGGGCTGTGCTTAAAGGTCTATTGAAATCAGGCTGCCGAGCTTGTGATCGAAGCACCGAATATATCACGTATATCCTGCTCGGTCGTCGCTTCACGCAGCTGGCTACGAATGCTGGATTGTCGCATAACACGCGCAACTTTCGCGAGCGCCCGCAAATGGTCAGCTCCATCACCATCTGATGCCAGAAGCATGAACACGAGATCGCAGGGCTGCTCATCTACAGCGTCAAAATCTACTGGAGAGATAAGACGTGCAAATCCACCAATCGGGCTCGCAATACCAGGGAGGCGCGCGTGAGGCAGCACGACGCCATGGCCCACAGCGGTTGAGCCAAGCTTCTCACGCTCAAGAATCGCGCGCTGGATATCGCGTTCGGACACACCTGTCTTATCAGCCATAGCATTAGACAGTCGTGAGAAGACCTGTTTCGCGCTTGAGCAATTCAAGGCGGGCAAAACAGGTCCACCCGATAGAAGATCTGAAAGATCTCTTGTCATTTAAACCTCAGTTTCGGCCGCGTAGGTCGCGATCAGGACTATTTTCCCGGATCGACCCAGCCGATATTGCCGTCGTTGCGGCGGTAAACCATGTTAAGGCCGCCATGTACAGCATTACGGAACATCAATGCCGGAACTTCTGTCAGCTCCAGCTGCATGACTGCCATAGAAGCGGTCATTGTCTTGATGTTGGTCTGCTGTTCAGCGATCACCGCCGGAGCGTCTACCGTATCTACGTCGCCGGAATCAACCTCTGATTCGTCCTCATCTGAAGTCGAGAGCACGGAGTAAGAGACCATCTCCGCTGGCAGAAGGCTACTGTCTGGTCGGTGATGGTCACGAAGACGACGCTTATATCGACGTACACGCTTCTCCAGCTTGTCCAGAGCCAGCTCGAAGGCGGCATACGGATCATTAGCTTCTGCGCTTGATTGTAGAGATATCCCTGAGGGGAGCGCGACCTGACATTCGGCCTCATACAGATGGCCATCCTTGACCATACTCACATTACCTTCCGTCGCTCGATCAAAATACTTTGTTACTGCGTCCTCAAGCCCGCTTTCGATGCGGTTTTTGAGAGCTTCGCCAAGATCGATGTTCCGTCCAGCAATCTGAATTTGCATGATGGGTCCTCTTTATTTATCTGCCCCTACACCTAAGTCTGCAGCATTCGACGGTCTTGTGGCAAGAATGAGGGCAAATACGAATGTCCTGAAAACCTGCCGTCAGAGAAATCTCCTGCTTCTACTTACGTAATGTCGACGGCCTAGTCCGCCAGATATGTAAGAGAAGATTGTCATGAAAACATGTTAACAGGCAACCAAACTTATTGACGCAACTTAGATCCCGATATCGTCCGGATAGCAGTAGGAAACTATCGATTTATCAGGAATTTAGGCTGACTGACGCAGTGCACGGCGGCGCTGAACTGAAGAAGGAATACGTAAAAATTCGCGATACTTTGCGACCGTACGCCGCGCAATTTCGATCCCGAAACCGCGCAACTCCTCAACCAGCTGGTCGTCGGACAGAACCGTCGCCAGCGTCTCGCCATCAATGAGCGTTTTAATCCGGTGGCGGACGGCTTCAGCCGAGTGCGCCTCACCCTCACCTGTCGATGGAATAGCAGCGGAGAAAAAGTATTTCAGTTCGAACAGGCCACGTGGACTCGCGATGTATTTGTTCGATGTGACGCGCGAAACCGTAGATTCATGCATGCCAATCACATCAGCCACCTGCTTCAGATTCAGCGGGCGGAGATGGGCAACGCCGTGCACGAAAAACGCATCCTGCTGGCGCACCACTTCCTGAGCGACCTTCAAGATTGTACGCGCTCGCTGGTCGAGGCTTTTGATCAACCAGTTCGCATTAGCGGCGCACTCTTCAATAAATTCCTTATCCTTGTCGCGCATCGGCATTTGCGAAACTTCGGCATAATAGGTCCGGTCCATAAGCACACGCGGAAGGGTATCAGAATTCAGCTCGACACCGAACGCGCCGTAAGGGAGCTCGCGCACAAAAACGTCTGGCTGGACAGCCTGCGCCGCATCCCCTGCAAACGAAGCACCCGGACGCGGCGTGAGCGCTTTGATCTCCGCGATCATGTCGAGCACATCGGCGCGGTCGACACCGCAAATCTGCGCCAAACCTGACAGGTCATGCTTGGCCACCAGGCCCAGATTGTTCAACAGCGCTTCCATGGCCGGGTCGAACCGGTTTTGCTCTTTCAGCTGAAGCGCCAGACATTCTTCCAGAGAGCGTGCCATCACACCGGTCGGTTCAAACCCCTGACACACATCCAGAATGCGCAACACATGCTCTTGTTCGACGCCAAGCGTTGCAGCTGTCTGTTCAATATCCCCGCGCATATAGCCGCCATCGTCCGTCTCTTCGATGAGCTGGGAGGCGATCAGCTGATCGACCTCATCAAGGCCGGACATAGCGAGCTGGTCTTTGAGGTGTTCACGCAGCGTCTTTTCCGATGAAAGAACAGACTCAAAGTCAAAATCTTCACCGCCGCCACCGCCTGAGCCTGACTGCGTACTGCCAGCCCCTGAGCCCGCGCTCGCAGACCCGTGCGCCTCAACGGCGTTTTCGGAGGGACTATCCGCTTCATAGGTATCTTCGCGCGGCGCATCGAGATTGTCTTGCGCATCCGCTAATTGGGTATTCTCTGCTGACGAGCCGTAATCATCAGTCGCTTCTGATGAGCCATCGTCACTACCGTACTCGGAGTCGTCGCGCTGAAGGAGCGGATTCTTTTCCATCTCCTGATCGACATATTCAGCGAGTTCAATATTGGATAGCTGCAGCAGTTTGATTGCCTGCTGCAATTGGGGTGTCATGACCAGAGACTGGCCCTGACGTAACTCTATCCGCTGTGAAAACGCCACCGCGTGCCTCCTAGGCCGCGAACCTTTCACCCAGATAAACCCGGCGCACTTCCTCGTTTTTGAGGATATCTTCAGGTGTGCCTTCGAAGAGAACTCGGCCATCATAAATGATGGAGGCGCGATCAACGATCTGCAAGGTCTCACGGACCTGGTGATCTGTAATCAATACGCCGATGCCGCGCTCTTTAAGATAGCGCACCAGATCGGAAATATCCGATATGGCCAATGGGTCGATCCCGGTGAACGGTTCGTCCAACAACATGAAACTCGGCCTTGATGCAAGCGCGCGCGCGATCTCCACCCGGCGGCGTTCACCACCTGATAGCGACATTGCTGACTGCGATCTGATGTGCGTGATGTTCAGCTCTTCCAGAAGACCTTCAACCGCCTGTTTACGCGCTTTCTTGTCTTTCTCGATCAGCTCAACAACGCTCATCACGTTTTCCTCCACAGTCATACCGCGGAAGATTGATGTTTCCTGTGGCAAATACCCCACCCCGAGACGGGCACGCTGATACATTGGCAGCGAGGTTACATCCTCACCGTCAATCTCAATATGCCCTTCATCGGCCGTGATAAGCCCCATCATCATATAAAAGCAGGTTGTTTTACCTGCACCGTTCGGGCCGAGCAGGCCTACCGTTTCACCGCGTTTCAGAGAGAGTGATACGTCGTGAACCACCCGTCGTTTTTTGAACGACTTGGCTAGGTTCTTAGCGACGAGACCTGACTGGTCAGTGCTCACAAAGTTTCTCCCGTTTCGCGCGGCTTTGGTTAGGCCCGCGGCCCCAAACTTGCATACGATCATTAAAAGCCTGTTGAAGTTTCCGAAAAACTTCGGCTTCGATCAATTTTTATTCCTCGTCAGTACCGTCGGTAATAATAACGGTTCGAACGCGGGTGCCCTGAGTGCGCCCTTCAGAAGTCACAGTCGAGCGACCATTCGCAAGATCAACAACCAGCTGATCACCGGCAATCACGTTTTCACCGCGAGTCACTGTGACATTGCCGGTCAGTGTGATCGTATCTGCTTCATAGTCATAGACACCGCGATCACCGCGCGCGCGCTCGCTGGGTGTAAGGTAGTAAACCTCACCTTCAGCGACGAGGCGCTGAACATCGCCAACATTGCCGCCAAGCGCGGTAGCAGAACTGCCATCTTCAGAACGTTGCTCGAAATAAATCGTCAGGCGCTCGGCACGGATGCGCGCATCGCCCTGAATCGCATCGACATTGCCGATATAAACAGCGCGCGCTTCGCTATCGATGAAATCGAGCTGGTCAGCTTCAATCTGGATCGGGCCACGTTGGCCGCTGAGTTGTGCAGAGGCGCTGAACGTCAGCGCCGTCATCAGGCCTGTGGCCAGAACAAGTGACTTCAACATTCCTATTCTCCTGTCTCCTGACTGGCTGGCTGAATTTCCGTCCAGACATTCCCCCTGAACGTCACCCGGTCACCACCGTCATTAATCTCATAACTGTCTGCGCGCAAACGTCCGAACGGGCCTTCGCCTTCGAGAGGCTCAAGACCGACAACGCGATTTTCCTGAACATACATACGCGCATGAGTCGTCACAAACCGATTCCCGCTCGCATCCATCAGAACCACATCTTCAAAGAGTTCCAGATGCTGGGCGTCCTGATCGAATACGCCGCGAGGGGCCTGAACCGTACCATTGAGACCATCATCAAGCGCAGGGTTCTGCAACTCGATAAGAGAGGCATTTGCCCCGTTCCGTTGGGCCGTATCAGCTGTAATCACATAAGGCTGACCGTTCGCATCGCGCCCCGTAAAGCGCGGATTCAGCATGGTCACGACCTGCGTCGCGGTATAATCCGCGCGCGGGCCATGACCATTCACTATGCTGACAATAAAGCTACCCAGCAGTGCTCCAGCTGACAGCGCTGCACCGGTGATAAACAGCATCCGCAACAGACCAACGAGATCAGACCGCGACCGCGCCTGTTTCAGAGACAGGCGGCGCTTTGGGGCCCAGATGTCATTCTGTTGTGCGGACAGGCTGCTCATGATCGCCGAGTGTGGTCTCCGTGTGTGAATAAATCACCTAGCGAAAGCTGTGAGGCGAAACTAGGGCAAATCTACGATGCACGATGTTTTATCAGATTATTTAGCCGTGAAGCCTGCTTTTAACGCAAGCTGTCACCGCCAAACCTCGCACCAGCCAGACTAGCTGTGCGCGAAGATATCCGTATCCGGCCAGCCTTCCAGATCGAGTCGCGCACGTGTCGGAAGGAAATCGAAGCACTCACGCGCCAGATCCAGACGGCCTTCGCGGTCCAGCATGCCGATAAGGCGATCGCGGATTTCGTGAAGGTGAAGCACGTCAGATGCAGCATAGGCGAGCTGCGCTTCGCTGAGCGTTTCTGCGCCCCAGTCAGAGCTTTGCTGTGCTTTGGACATGTCTACGCCGACCAGCTCGCGAGACACATCCTTCAGGCCGTGACGATCTGTGTAGGTCCGCGCCAGCTTGGATGCGATCTTCGTGCAAAACACAGGCGCACAAGTGACACCGAACCACTTTTGGATCATGGCAACGTCAAAACGTGCAAAGTGGAAAATCTTTTCAACACCCGTATCAGCGAGCAGAGCTTTCAGGTTCGGCGCGTCATATGTGGAGCGATCAAGCTGCACAACGTGCGCGGTCCCGTCTCCAGCCGAGAGCTGAACGACACACAACTTGTCGCGCACCAGAGACAGGCCGAGCGTTTCAGTATCGACAGCTACACTATCACCGAATGTAACACCTGCAGGCAGATCGCCCTTATGAAGCCGGATTTTGGTCATGGCCGTATCTCTCTTCTGACCTGTCTGTTGAGAAAACTGTTACGGGTGTTTTCCTGCGCACGCAGCTGGAGTCAAGCCAAGCGCCATGCCGAACGCAATCTATTGAATTTATTAAGCGGACTTGGCCCCGAATTTACCTTTTAACATCATGATCTAAAGAAAAGGACCAACGATGGTTTTGGGAGCCGATACGCCTTTTGAAAATGAAAATAGCCATTCTGGTGCAATCAGATTGGTCCGTTTATCTGTGCCGAACTCTCTGGAGTCGACGGATGAGCTAAAGAAAACCATCGGGAGTTACTCCAAGCGCTTTCTTGAGAGCACCGTGAAGCTTCCTTTCAAGTTTCACATTCTTGAGCAAACGGCGTTCTTGATCTCTGCTGAGGGCCGCGAAGGCGAGTTGGACGATTATGTTGTCTCTCTTCAGATGCGCCTTACCGAGTTTCTATTTGGAACGCAGGTGCAGGATACCGGCGGGCTGGAAGTTTTGAGCTATGCAGGTTCAATGGATTCTGTCCGCGAATTTCTAGCTGCTGATCCAGAAGAAGCCCGCCGTATGTCACGGATTTTTCGGGAAGAAAATGAGGCGGAGAACCGCCGTCAGCTACGTGGCAAAAAGAGTTGGCGCTACAACTGGCACACACAAACGCAAATCGCTGACGAGCGGTTTCGGTTCCGGGGAATCCTTCATTGTAAACAACGCATTATCATCGCCCACGCCCTGACCGCTATGGATATGTACGGCGCACAGGGCTATGATGACATTCACCTTGGACGGTTTCTCAGGGTTCGCGAGCAGAAGACAATCGACTTCGAAACTACGGCATTCCGTCATGCCGTCGAGCGCGTAAAAATAGCGCGCGAAGCGAAACAGCCTTTGGTGCTGTTTGCGCCAGTGACCTATTCAACTCTTCTGTCTGCGGAATCGCGCAGCAAGTACCTCGCTGCCGTGAGAGAAGCGCCAGAATGGATCGCCGATCAAATAGGCATAATGGTATTTTGCGGGCCGGATGCCCCGAGCTTCGACGCCATTATGCATCTCGCAACTGATTTCAAACAGTATTTCCGGTTTATGGACTGGCAAGTAACGTCCTCCCAAATCTCAACATCAAGCTTCATGAATAGCGGCCTGCACACAGTTACTTTTGATATGCATCAGATTATTAACGAGCGCATCGGTGAGGTCGAACGCTTTGGTGAACATATCGCCGAGCTGCGAAAGATGAAGATTCGCGGCGCTATTACAGGCATCAAGACACGTGATGAGCTTCTTGCCGCGATCAGAGTTGGCACGTCGTTTGTTTCCGGTCCGTTTGTGACCACCGCTCTGAGGTCCCCACTCAGTCCAAGACAGATTTCTCCTGCAGAGCTACCGCTATCAGATATGGAGCTGGAATCTGCCTAAGGTCACGCAGGTATCTGCAGGAAAGTTGGCTTGCCGACTGGAGGCAGTGCGACAGCCGTTAAGGGGCCGCCATAACACGCACCGAGGTCCACATTGATACGCCGCGCACCATTGTGCTCAACGATTTTCGTTTCTTCTACCGGGGTATGGCCATGAACCACAGTATAGCCAGCCAGCTTGGGACGTCTGGACCAGCGCGATACGTCGAAGAAACGTTGCGACCGTGTCCACAGATGCGGTTCCTGTCCGTCATCCGGAAACATGGCAGGCTCGACGCCGGCATGAACGAAAACAAGCCGTCTGTCCTCAACAACGAAAATATCAGGCAGGCCGGACAACCAGCTCAAATGGTCCTTCGGCATGTTCAGCATAATCTCGTCGAGGTCTTCATCGCCCTTGCGATAGCTTTCAAGCGTATCGCGACCGCCATTACGCAGCCAGGACACAAGATAGGACGTGTCTCCGGCGAGCGCCTCAAGCATCATTTGCTCATGATTGCCAAGAATGGACTTCACGGTCAGCCAGTCGGCCTCTTCAGTTTTAGCCTCAACCGCCCAGATCGCCTCAATGACACCTTTGGAGTTACTCCCCCGGTCGACGTAATCGCCCAGATGGATGATACACGCCGGCGCTCCGGCATGATGCACGTCATGATGATTGAATATCTCTGCGTGGAGGGCACTCAGCCGATCGGCAAGTCCGTGGATGTCGCCAACTGCATAGAAAACAGTCGCGTCAAAAGTTTCTGGCATAGGGCAAAGGATCGTCTGAAAAATTCTGGAAAACGGACCGTAACACAAAGTCAGCGCACTGACTTCTTTTCGCGCCGACATTTTTCAGAACAATACACCACCTCGTCCCAGACGCGTTCCCACTTCTTGCGCCAACTGAACGGCCGTTCACAAACAGGGCAGGTTTTCTGGGGCAGGTCTGATTTCTTGCGCATGTGCTCAAACTGGGGTGCCCCCCGTTCCCTTCAATAGTCGTTGATCGCTAAATATGTTTATGTTTTGTTCTGAGAATTCGAATCCGGGTATGCTGAAATGATGACAATGTCCGTAATTACCATCGGCGATGCGCAGTTTGATCTGCTGCATGTAGCGCTTTTCGCTGCCCTGTTTCTCAGCGGCCTTCTGATTTATTCGCTCTGGCCACACCGTAAGCGTGCGAATGAGAGCAATGAAAGCCTCAACCAGATGAATGGCAGGTACGCGTCTTTGCTGACAGAAAATGCTACCAACCTCTCGCGGGTAAAATCGCTGGAGGAGACGCTGGAACATGAGCGTAAACAGGCCGAAGTACGCGCCGACTATGTCGAGCAACAGCGCAAAACCCTGCAGGCGCGCCTTGAAGAAGCCGAAACCAAGCTCAGCCGCGAAGAAGCCCGCACCGAAGAGCGCGACCGCGCTATGAAGGAAGAACGCGAACAACTGACGGCTCTGCGTCAGGAAGTCGAAGACCGCTTCAAAGAGATTGCGCATTCTGCCCTCAAACAATCCCAGAGCCTGTTCCTCGAAACGGCGAATGAGACCTTCGGCAAGCAGAAGGAAGCGGCAGAAGGCAATATCAAATCCCTGATGAGCCCGATCCGCGAGGCCATGGGCAAATTTGAACAACGCGTCGAAGGCATGGAGAAAGTCCGCGCCGAAGACAAATCTGCGATTTTTGAACAGGTCAAAAATATTGGCGAAATGCTGAATCGCAATCAGGCTGTTACCTCTAAACTTGTCTCTGCCCTCTCATCTCCGAAAGGCGGCGGTCGCTGGGGCGAGGAAAGCCTTCGCAATGTGATGGAAATGGCCGGCCTCTCGGAACATGCCGACTTCACCGAACAGGATGGCAGCGGCGGGGACGGGCTGCGCCCTGACGTCATCATACGGATGCCCGGGGGCCGCGAAATCGTGGTCGACTCCAAAGTCAGCATTGATGACTTCCTGCAAGCCGCAGATGAGCCGGACGAAACGCGCCGCAACACTTTCCTAGCTGCACATGCGCGTAAGATGAAAGACCATGTGAAGCGTCTCGCCAGTAAGGAATATTGGAAAGCCTTTGAAAGCCGTGTGGACTTTGTCGCAATGTATGTGCCGGGCGAGAATTTCTATGCCGCAGCGCTTCAGGTGGAACGCGGCCTGTTTGATTATGCAGCCCGCAATAAGGTTCTGATCGTCACGCCGTCGACTCTGATCGCGCTCGCCAAAGCCGTCGCCTATGGCTGGCGTCAGGAAGAGGCGGCAAAGAACGCGCTGGAGGCTGCACAAATGGGCCGCGACCTGCACAAGCGACTTGCGACCTTCACGAACCATATGGAACGCGTCGGCACGAGCCTTGGCCGCTCAGTCAGCGCCTTCAACCAGATGACCGGCTCTTACGAGCGTATGGTCATGCCACAGGCCCGTAAGTTTGAAACGCTGCAACTCAGCGATAGCGGCACCGAAATCAAAGATATCACCCGTATCGAGGAATTCCCGTCGAACACAAATCCGGGTCAATTCGAAGAACCTGGTCTGACAACAGAAACTCCGGAAATCGAAACTGAGAACGAGGCTGACACCTCACCTCAATTGCCACTTGATAATGATCAGGAATATTGACGAAACGGCGCTCTGACCATACTTACTGACCATGGCTATTCGTGAAATTCTGACTATTCCAAACCCTATCCTCAAACAGGTCTCAACCCCTGTAGAAGGCGGCGTGACTGATGAAGTCCGCGCGCTGATGGATGATATGCTCGAAACCATGTACGCAGCGCCGGGCATCGGCCTTGCGGCTGTACAGATTGGCGTACCGAAGCGCATTATCGTGATGGATCTGGGCGGCCCGAATGACGAGAAGCAGCCAAAATACTTTGTGAATCCGGAAATTCTCGAAACGATTGAAGAGACCCAGCCTTATGAAGAAGGCTGCCTTTCAGTACCGGACTATTATGACGAAGTAGAGCGCCCTGCGCGCTGCCTTATCCGCTATCTCGACTATGATGGAAATCAGGTCGAGGAATGGGCAGAAGACCTCTATGCCGTGTGCATCCAGCATGAGATGGACCACCTTGAAGGCACACTGTTCATCGATCACCTCTCACGCCTGCGTCGTCAGCGCGCCGTTGAGAAAGTGAAGAAAGCCAAACGCCAAAAAGAACGCGTCGCTTAAGCAGGTGTCAGCCTGGAAGCGCTGGTTGTTTGCGCTGCTCGGTTCTGCAGTGATCTGCGCCATCGTGCTCGGCGTCTTCTTCCTGGCGACCGAAATCGGCGAAAGCTCTGCACGCTCCACCTGTCTGGAAAATGACGGCGAGTGGGACTATACCGCTCGCGACTGCCAATTTTCTGTCCCGGAGGACCTCTGACCCAATGCGCTTAGCCTTTATGGGATCGCCCGACTTCGCTGTACCGTCTCTCAAGGCGTTTATTGCAGCGGGCCATGACATTGTCTGTGTGTATTCCCAGCCGCCCCGCCCTGCCGGTCGTGGCAAACAGCTGCGTAACACGCCAGTCCATGACGCGGCGCTGGACGCAGGCATTGAAGTCAGACACCCCGCCTCTCTCAAATCTCAGGAAGAAAAAGACGCGTTTGCGGCCCTGAATCTGGATGCCGCGATTGTTGTCGCCTACGGGTTGATCCTGCCGAAAGCCGTGCTGGCTGCGCCGAAATATGGCTGCATCAATCTGCACGGCTCGCTTCTGCCACGCTGGCGCGGCGCCGCACCGATGCAGCGCGCGATTATGGCCGGCGATCTGGTGACAGGCGTGCAGACCATGCAAATGGAAGCCGGTCTTGATACTGGCCCCGTCTATCTGACAGCAGAGACGCCCATCACCCGAAAGGATACAGCAGGTTCGATCCATGACCGCCTCGCTGAACTAGGCGGCCCGCTTCTACTCGAAACGCTGTCGGGTCTCGATGCAGGAACGCTGGAGGCCGAACCGCAGGCTGAAGACGGCGTCACCTACGCACATAAACTCGGCCCTGAAGACACACGTATCGACTGGACGAAACCAGCCGCAGAAATCGATTGCCAGATACGCGGTCTGTCGCCCTTCCCCGGCGCATGGTTCGAAATCGAACAGAACGGCAAGCGTGTGCGCGTTAAAGCGCTTATGTCGGAGCTGACCGACGGTAAGGGCAATGCAGCCAGCGTGACCGATGACCAACTGACGATTGCCTGCGGCGATGACTATGCAGTGCGCCTCACCCAGGTACAGAAAGCCGGTAAGAGCGCCTGCAGCGCTGAAGACTTCCTGCGCGGAAATCCACTTAAAGCTGGCGACAAGGTATTCTGATGAGCGACCACGATATCACGCTGCGTCTGGCCAGCGAAGACGACCTTCCGGCAATCCAAGCCCTGAACGACCTCGCCTTCGGGCAGGAAGATGAAGGCCTGATCGTCGAGCGCCTGTATGAAAACGACGAAGCTCTTCTGGCGCTGGTCGCCGAACGCGATGGCGCAATCGTCGGGCATATCCAGTTCTTCCCGATTGATACTTCCGGCATGCTGCCTGCAAAATTCGCGGGGCTCGGCCCGATGTCTGTCCATCCGGACCTTCAGGGCACGGGCCTTGGCGGAGAGTTGATCGGCGCAGGCCTGAAAGAGGTCAAAGCGCTCGGCTTTCAGAAAGTCTTCGTGCTGGGTCATGCCGAATACTATCCGCGCTTCGGCTTCTCCGTGGACGAAACCGCGGGCATGGCAGCCCCCTGGGGCGGACCGCATTTCATGGCGATTGAACTTAATCCCGGCAGCCCGCCACTTGCCGAGCTCCACTACCCGTCTGCATTCTTCGAGGGTTAGATGCCGCGCTATAAACTCACCATAGAATATGACGGCCGCCCTTTTGCAGGCTGGCAACGTCAACCGGACCAACCGAGCGTTCAGCAGGCATTGGAAGATGCTGCCGCGAAGGTAAACGGCGCGCCGGTACAGGTTCAGGGCGCAGGCCGCACGGATTCAGGCGTGCATGCTACGGGACAAGTCGCACATATCGACATGCAGAAGGCCATGCCAGCCGAGAAGGTCATGGATGCCATCAATTTTCACCTGAAGCCAAACCCTGTCTCCATTCTGAAATCGATCGAAGTGGACGAGGACTTCCACGCACGTTTCAGCGCGAAGGAACGGTTCTATCTCTACCGAGTTTCAAACCGTCGCGCGCCGCTGACACTGGACAGAGGATTTTCATGGCGGGTTGGTGCTAAGCTCGACGCCGATGCCATGCATGCTGCCGCACAGGCGCTGGTCGGCACACATGACTTCACGACATTCCGCGACAGCCAGTGTCAGGCCGAAAGCCCGGTGAAATCGCTCAATGCTATTTCAGTGACCCGCCTTGGCGAAGAGGTGCATGTGCGCTGTCGTGCTCTGTCCTTCCTGCACCGTCAGGTCCGCTCAATGGTTGGCACGCTCGTCGAAGTGGGACGCGGCAAGGAAGACGTGCGCTGGGTAGGCAAAGTGCTCGCTGCCGCAGACCGCACCCAATGCGGCCCCGTGGCGCCACCTGATGGTCTACACCTCACACGCGTGGATTACTGATCATCGCTGCAGATCAGGTCTGCCAGTTCAACACCCTCAACGTTGAGGACAATATTCCAGGCGGCGAGGCTGTCAGCATCGGTCATGTCCAGCATGGTCGAGAAAAGATGCACATAGTCTGCGCCTTCCTCGCCACTGGTTTCAACGAGCAAATGCGTCATGCCAGATTGCGTCTCTGTTGCCTCGGACCGCCCCATCAGAACAGAAATACCGTCCCGCTCGCAGGCTTTACGCGAGGCTGAGGTCAGGTTGAGTTCGTCGATTGTGCTGCCGTGATAAACGCCAAACACCTCAACGGGATTAGCGGGCGCAGAGATACCATCCAGGACCTGGTAAATCACAAAATCGCGGAAATGATAGGAATTCACACGCCAGCCGACAGGTATCTGCCCGGCGAATGCGTCATTGCCCACCCTCTGCAGTGCAGGGGCGCTCTGGTTTGCCTGAGCCGCACTCATTCCGGTCAGGAGAAGTGCCGCCATACAGGCTGACGATATGATTTTTGAGACCTTCATTACCAAATAGAATCCCCGCGTCGGTGTATTCTACTTCAAACAGAGATAGTCAGGAAACCGGATTCAACAGTTACGGGTAGATTTGACGCAAGGGAAAGAAAACGAAATGAGTAACTACAGTCTTCAGGGCGGCTAAATTCCCGCCCTGAACTTCTATTACTATCCGAAATAACGGGCCAGAATGCCGGTATAGATATCGGCGAGCTGTTCCAGTTCGGAGACTTCGGTGAACTCGTCCACCTTGTGCGCGGTATCGTTTTTGAGGCCGAGCTCCGCCACCGGACAATAGTCCTTGATAAAGCGCGCATCAGATGTGCCGCCGCCCGTGGTGAGCTCAGCGTCCACACCGGTAACGTCTTTCACCGCATCCACAATCATGGAGGTGAAATCGCTCGGCTGGGTGTAAAAGCTCTCACCCGTGACTTTGAGATCCAGATCAATCTCGCAGCCTGCCGTTTTGCTTTCAACGGCGAGACGCGTGATCTCGTCTTTCAGTGACTGACCGGTATGGTTCGTGTTGAAGCGAATGTTGAACTTCGCCTCAGCGCGCGCCGCGATCACATTATGCGCTGCATTGCCCACATCCACGCTGGTGATTTCCAGATTGGTCGGCTGGAAACCCGGCGCGCCATCGTCCAGATGCCAATTTTCAAGCTTATGCAGGAATTTGAGAAGCGCAGGCACGGGGTTTGCCGCCTTGTCCGGATAGGCAACATGGCCTTGCTTACCAGTCACAACGACTTTCGCATTCAGGCTGCCACGGCGGCCGTTTTTAATGACGTCGCCGAGCGTTTGCTCTGATGTTGGTTCCCCGACAAGACCGTGAGACAGCGTCTCGCCATCCGCCTCGATGGCTTTCAGAAGCTTGATCGTACCGTTTACGGCAGGGCCTTCCTCATCGCCTGTAATCAGGAATGAGATAGAGCCTTTCGGCTCGCCATGTGCTTCAAGATGACGGGCTACCGCGGTGACGAACGCAGCGATCTGGGATTTCATATCCACCGCGCCGCGTGCAATCAGCTTACCATCGCGCACTTCAGCGCCGAACGGGTCAACGCTCCAAGCGGCAGCATCGCCAACCGGCACCACATCGGTATGCCCTGCAAAACAGAAGTTCGGTTCTTCTGTGCCGAGGCGCGCATAGAGATTATCGACATCTTCAAACGGGTAGCGTTTGCAGTCGAAGCCGAGCGTTCTGAGCGCGTCTTCCAGCACGCCGAGCGCGCCAGCATCTTCCGGTGTGACAGAAGCACACCGGATCAGGCTTTGCGTCAGGCCAAGCGGGCTGGAGGTCAGGTTAGTCACGAAGCAGCTCGTTGATAGACGTTTTCGCGCGTGTGCCTTCGTCGACCGTTTTCACGATGACAGCACAAGCCAGAGATGGGCCGCCTTTAGGGTCTGGCAGCGTGCCCGGTACGACAACTGAATATGGCGGGATGCGGCCATAGCTGATTTCGCCTGTCTGGCGATTTACGATTTTCGTAGACTGAGTGATGAACACGCCCATTGCGATGACAGAGCCTTCGCCGACGATCACCCCTTCAACGACTTCCGAACGCGCGCCGATGAAGCAATTGTCTTCAATAATGGTCGGGTTCGCCTGCAGAGGCTCCAGAACGCCGCCAATGCCTGTACCGGCAGAGATGTGGCAGTTCTTACCAACCTGCGCACAAGAGCCGACAGACGCCCATGTGTCGATCATTGTCCCTTCGCCGACATAGGCGCCGATATTTGTGTAAGACGGCATCAGAACCACGCCTGGCGCAATGTATGCGCCGCGACGGACCGCTGCCGGAGGAACAGCACGAAGACCAGCCTTCTGGAAGTCTTCAGCCGTCCAGCCCTGAAACTTGGATGGCACCTTATCCCACCAGACACCGCCATTGACGCCATCGGTCATAATTTCATTCGGGTTGAGGCGGAAAGACAGGAGAACCGCTTTCTTCAGCCACTGATTCACAACCCACTCGCCATCATCGCCCTTCTGCGCCACGCGAGCCGTACCGGCATCAAGCATAGCGAGCGCTTCGTTTACAGCATCACGGACTTCGCCGGTTGTTTCTGTGCTGATAGTGTCACGCGCGTCAAAAGCGGCTTCGATCACGGACTGGAGATCGGTAGAGGTCATGTTTTTCAGGTCCTGAACTCGGTTTAGTTTTTAGGTTTCGACGTTTTCGCCGCCTTTAGAAACGTTGTCAGGCAATCCGTCAAATGATGAATGTGGTCTGCGGCATCCTGCGCCCCTGCAGGACGGGCGCCTTCGGGTTCATGGCTCCAGTCTTTTTCGGAGTGAACCAGCACTGTGGTGTAGCCCATATCATAAGCGGTTTTCAGATTACGCGGCAGGTCTTCAAACATCACCGCCTCATCCGGTGTGATGCTGAAACGCTCATGCATACGGTCGAAAGCGACGCGCTCCGGCTTTGGCAGGAAACCGGCGTCTTCAATGCCAAAATAGCCGTCAAACACACCGGTGAGGCCTAGCTTCTCCACGACGCGGTCAGCATGCTTCTGCGAGCCGTTGGTGAAAACAATCTTGCGCCCGGGCAGGTCTTGAATGGCAGAGCGCAGCTCTTTCAGTTCCGGAATGGGCGTCAGATCAATGTCATGGACGAAATCGAGATACGGCATGGGATCAATGCCATGCACGCTCATCATACCGTTCAGCGTAGTGCCGTGCTCTGCGTAGTATTTTTTCTGCAGGCGTCGCGCTTCATGATCTGGGAGCTTGAGCGTGTCGGCGACGAACCGCGTCATGCGCACATCAATCTGCGCGAACAGATCGCATTCAGCCGGGTATAGGGTGTTGTCGAGGTCGAACACCCATTGGTTTGCATGCGATAGGTCTGCGCTCACTGGTCTTCGTCTTCCGTTTCTACGTACTCGAAATCTCGGTCGAAGAACTCGTAAATCAAGAGGCCATCCTCGGGAACATCTGTCTCGATAAAACCGGCTTCTTCGTAGAAATTGGCTTCGCAGGTTTCACGGCCCAGAATAGCGAACTGCGAGTGCGAGATGCAGAACCGGTCCACACCGCCCGTAAGAACTTTCCGGCCCTCCTCTGTATCCATTTCTGCGTACACAAAATGGGAGGCCGATATCAGGTCCTGATCAATCACACGTTCGCACGTATCAGAGGCCAACGCCCACCAGCCGCGGCTTTCCCAGCCTTCTCCACGCCGGCGGCCAATCGCCGCCCAGATGCGTTCTTCGGTGCGGTTGCAGATCGTGAAACCAAGGTTTCGGGACCGCTCAATGGCAATCTGTTCAAGATAGTCGATCAGTTCTTCATCCGTCGCGTCGCTCGGCAGGTTCTGCTCGGAAAGAAAGGTGCGGATGGCCGCGCGCGTGCGACGCCCGATATAGCCGTCAATGGAACCGGACTCGACGCCGGCATCAGCCAGCAGTCGCTGAATACCTGCCGCCTGCGCGTTAGACTGAGGCCAGCGCGCCGTCTCGCGCAGAGTCGTTGTCCAGCTTGTGCGGTCTTCAATCGTAATGGCCTGAAAGCTACGTGTTTCGAGGCCCATAGCTGCACAGTCAGGAGGGCTCTCTACGGAGAATGTACCCTGCCCGTCGACACAGAATTCATAGTCGCCTGTCCAGGACTGCTGCCCGCCGCGATGTGCGCGCGAGGTCCGGCCGTAGAGGAAGTAAGGCGCGCCAACGCGCAATGGCGCCTGCAGCACAACGCGGCACTCGCCCGGGCGCACGCGGTTCCAGCCTTCAATGACGACATCATTATTGACCTGACGGCCTGTCGCGAGCTCTGCAATCATGCTGGTCTCATTGCAGATTGACCAGCCTTCCTGCTCCTGAGCCGCCGCACTTGTAGCGCCCAGGAAACCGGACATCAGAAAGAAACTAAGCGTTGGCAGAATTCGAGATAAGCGTGCCTGCACCATGATCCGTGAACAACTCCACCAGTAGGGCATGAGGTTTGCGGCCATCCAGAATGACAGCGGCTTCAACACCATTGCGAACGGCTGATGATGCCGTCTCAAGCTTTGGAATCATACCACCTTTTGCAGTGCCATTGGCAATAAGCTCGCTGACATTTTCCGCGGTGACAGAGCGGATAAGTTCACCCTGTTTGTCCAGTACGCCAACCACGTCTGTCATCAGAAGTAGGCGCTTCGCACCGAGTGCACTGGCGATAGCACCGGCAGCGCTGTCTGCGTTGATGTTGTAGCTTTCATGGTTCGGCCCAACGCCAAGCGGCGCGATAACCGGAATGAAGCCTTCAGCTGCTGTTGAGAGCGTCTTGATTATGTCAGGATTGACGCTGTCCGGCTCGCCAACGAAGCCAAGATCGACCACGCGTTCAATCGCAGAATCCGGATCGCGGACAGTCCGTTCAAGCTTTTTGGCACGCAGCAGATTACCGTCAGCGCCGGAAAGGCCCACCCCCTTGCCGCCTGCCAGATTGATAGACCGGACGATATGCGTGTTGATCGATCCACCAAGCACCATTTCCACAACAGACAGGGTCTTCTCGTCTGTCACGCGCTGGCCGTCTTCAAACGCAGACTTAATGCCGAGCTGGTCCAGCATCCCGCCAATTTGCGGGCCACCGCCATGCACCACAACAGGATTGAGCCCAAGCTGCTTCAGCAGGACCACATCGCGCGCAAAGCCTTTGGCGAGCGACGGGTCGACCATAGCATGGCCGCCGAATTTGATGACGACAGTCTGGCGATGATAGCGCTGAATAAACGGAAGCGCTTCGGACAGTGTTTTGGCAGACAGATAGCCCGGATCATTATCAGTCATTGGCTCATCCTCGGATCAGCGAAGTGTTGCGATTTCGGCGCGAAGCTCGGCAACGCCGAAGCCTTTCTCGCTCGACGTTTCCATTACAATCGGGTGAAAGGCAGGACGCTTGATCAGGCGGGCTTTGACCTTCTCCACCAGACCTTCACGCTCTTTGGCCTTAAGCTTGTCCGTCTTGGTCAGCACGACCTGATAAACGACAGCTGTTGTATCCAGAAGCGACATGATCTCTTCGTCGGATTCCATAACGCCCCGACGTGAATCGATCAGAAGGAAAACGCGCTTAAGCGTTGGGCGGCCCTGAAGATATTTCAGCGTCAGCTTCGTCCAGCGTGCAATGTCCGTCTTTGACGCACGCGCATAGCCAAAGCCCGGAAGGTCAACGAGGAACAGTTCTTCATTGAGGTTGAAGTAGTTCAGCTCGCGCGTACGGCCTGGCTCGTTCGATGAACGGGCGAGGTTCTTGCGGTTTGTCAGCGCGTTGATCAGGCTGGACTTGCCCACATTGGATCGGCCGGCGAAACAGATTTCAGGATAGTCCGCAGGCGGCAGGCTACGCATGTCCGTAACCCCCATAACGAAATCAACAGGAGCGGCAAATAAAAGCCGCCCCTGTTCAATTTGTTTGTCCGTGTATTCGACTTCGCTCACTCGCTCGCTTCACCTTTTTTGCTGAACAGACGTTTGATCAGCTTATCAACCTGGGTTTCCTGACCGTGGCGGCGCATGATCACGTATTGCTGTGCAATCGAGAGAATGTTCGACCAGCACCAGTAAATGACCAGACCAACCGCGAAGCTTGAGAAGACGAATGTCAGGATGATCGGCATCATGCCGAAGATCAGCTTCTGCGTGTTGTCTGTCGGAGGCGGGTTCAGAGACTGAAGCGCCCACATTGTGATGCCGTAGAAGATTGGCAGGAAGCCAACCGTCAGGATCATCGGACCGATCAGCGGCACGCTTTCCAGCGCAGCGTTAGAGATCGGAATGAGACCGAACAGGTTGCCGAGCGCGGTTGGGTCCGGCGCGGACAAATCCTGAATCCAAGGCAGAAGTGGGAAGTCTTCATGGCGCATTTCGATGGTCACGAAGAGCGTTTTGTAGAGACCGTAGAAGACAGGGATCTGAATGAAGATCGGCAGACAGCCCGCAAGCGGGTTCACACCGGACTTCTGATAAAGCTCAGCCAGTTGGCGCTGCTGCTCCTGCTTGTCTTCAACCGTCTCACGGATGCGCTTCATAGGCTCGGAGAGTTCGCGCATTTTCGCCATGGACTGGTACGCTTTGGTCTGGATCGGGAAGAACACAGCCTTCACGAGAACCGTCAGGATCAGAATGGAAATACCGAAATTACCGACAATGCTGTTGATCCACGAGAGCAGGAAGAAGAAAGGCTTGGTGAGCCAGAAGAACATGCTGCCCCAGTCGATCGCGTCCTGGAAACGGCTGATACCGAGTTCTTCTTCATAAGCACGCAGTGTGGACGACTCTTTCGCACCACCGAAGACACGGTTCACAGATGTGATCGTTTCACCCGGCGCCAGCAGAGAAGCTGCACCATCCATACGCGCCTGCAGGACTTGTCCAGAGTCGCGGTTGATTGTGCGGTAGCTGACATTGAATGGCTGGCTCTGATCCGGAATGAGCGCGCCCAGCCAGTATTTGGATGTCAGACCAATCCAACCGCCTTCTGAGCTATCGCGGCCAAAGCTCGCGCCCTCTTCCAGCTTCTTGTACTTCTCAAGGTGAAGCTCGCCGCCGGTCGCAGCAACGAGGCCTTCGTGAAGAATGTAGAAGTTTGCCAGATCGTCCGGCGCACCGAACTGGCGAAGGACACCATATGGCTGGACGGAACGCTCACGGCCCGATGTATTCGTGACGGTGTCTGAGAATGTGAACATGAAGTTCTCATCGATAGACACTTCGCGACTGATAGACAGGCCATCTGTGTCATAGCCGATTACAATTGGCGTTTCAGGTGTCAGCTCGTCGCCTTCAACCAGTTGCCATGGCGTTTGGGCGTCCGTGATCGCCGCGCCTTCAGAGTTCGTCCAACCAAGAGAGGCATAATAGCCGTCGCCTGTGCCCTGAGGCTGGAAGATCGTGACTTCGCCTTCAGGATTCTCAGCTTCGCGATCTTCCAGCGTCTCGTAATAGTTACGCAGGTTCAGCGTATCGACACGCGCACCACGCAGAAGAATGGAGCCGTCCATTGCAGGGCCGGAGAAAGGTATACGGACATCTTCGTAGACAGGTTCGGCAGGGAGCGTCTCAGCAGCGCCTTCAGTCGCCGTCGTGTTAGCCGCTTCGACCTGCTCGTTAGCGGCCTGACGCGCTGCGAGCATTTCATTGCGGGCTTCCTGTTCAGGACCCCAGAAGAAGATCTGCCAGAACAACATGATCGCGCCGATTGCCACCATCGCAATGATCAGATTGCGCAGACTGGTTTCCTGTTGCATTTGCTGCTGCCCTGTTCCTCTGAGCGCTCTCGCCCATCTAATCTACTATTGTGCGGATTTATCCCAGTGGAGCCTTATCAACGCTGTTTCCACATCGTCAAGCAAACGTTCCCATGGTGCCGCAGCTGTGCCTGCACGCGCAATGAACACATAGTCGTATCCGGGCTTTGCGTATTTTGGCAGCAGTTCACGTGCCGCGACACGCAAACGGCGCCGAGCCCGGTTTCGGACAACAGCGCCGCCAATCTTTTTCGTCGTGGTAAAGCCTTCACCGACATGCTGTTGACCGTCGCGACGATCAATACCCTGCACCACTACGAGATGGCGCCGGGCTGCGTGCCCTTTCGCCGCCTTCAGAAACTCCTTACGGATTTTCAGACGGCGAATCTGCATCGTATCAATTAAGATACGCCCAGACGCTTACGGCCCTTGGCACGGCGGTTTGCAAGAACTTTACGACCGTTCTTGGTTGACATGCGGCTGCGGAACCCGTGGGTACGGGCACGCTTCAGTCGGCTTGGCTGGAATGTGCGTTTCACGGCTCACGCCCCTTTGTGTTAGAAAGCCCGCGCTGATACGGGCTTTAGCTGGCATCGTCAAGCACAATCGACAGAAAAATATCCCCTGAAACAGAGATAACATCTTCCGTGACTGGACCTCACGTGCGTTTGAAGCGCTGATACTCAACGTGAGGCGACATGGCTAGACCTCACACATATATAAATGTCTCAGTTTTATGGAGAACCGGCGTGACATCCTCACCCGTTATAAGAAAAGCCTTTATTGCGCTGATGCTTGCAGGAACGACCGCAACGCTGCCTGCACAAGCGCAATCTGCTCAAACAGAGACAATGGGCGCGCAGGACCATTCCGCATGGACCGCGATCCTCTCTGATTTCGTTGTGGATTCAGATGATGGCGTGAACCGCGTTGACTATGCCCGTCTTAGTGACGACGCTTCAGCGCGCGCCAGCTTGAACGCGTATATTGAGTCCCTCGCCACTCAACCGATCTCGGCCCTGCCTGACGACGCGCAATTCGCAGCCTGGGCTAATCTTTATAATGCGCTCACCGTGCAGGTAATCATCGAGAATTACCCGGTCGATTCGATTCGTGATATTTCATCCGGCCTGTTCAGCCGCGGCCCCTGGAAACAGGATGTAGTCACGGTAGAGGGCGAAACGCTGTCCTTAGATAATATAGAGCATGACATTTTGCGCGTTCGCTTTGATGATCCGCGCGTGCATTATGCCGTTAACTGCGCTTCAATCGGCTGTCCGAACCTGCAAACACAAGCCTGGACAGCGGACACGCTGGACGAAGACCTGAATGCCGCGGCGCGTGACTACATCAATCATCCGCGCGGCGTGAGCTTCCGCCGGGACGGTCGCCTCGAAGTTTCCAGCATCTATCGCTGGTTTCGCGAAGACTTTGGCGGCACGGAAAACGGCGTGATTGCGCATCTCCTGCAATTCGCAGACGATGACCTCGCTGAACGCATCAATGCCCGCCCCGATATTGCCGGTCACGAGTATGACTGGTCCCTCAACGACGTTGCCTCCTAACGGCCGAAACGAGACGTAAAATAATGACGCACACAGACACGCCAACACAGGCAAAGAAAACAAATTGGGCGTTACGCCTTCTGCCAGTCGCAATTGTGATTGTCGGGCTTGTTGCCGCCTACATGGCCGGCCTGCACAAATACCTCTCGCTTGAAACGCTTGAGACACAGCGTGCTGCGCTCAACGAGTTCGTGACCGAGAATTTCGCACTCGCTTTTGCAGCCTATATCGCTGTCTACGCACTTGCGACGCTGTTCATGCTGCCGGGCGCGCTCTGGATTACGATTGCAGGCGGCTTCCTCTTTGGCCTCGTCGGCGGGTCCGCTGCTACGGTGCTGGGCGCAACGCTTGGTGCGACAGCGCTGTTCAGCGTTGCCCGCACCTCCATTGGCGAGCCACTTCGCCAGCGTGCCGGGCCCTTCCTGAAAAAGCTGGAGGCAGGCTTCCGCGAAGATGCGCTCAGCTACATGTTCTTTCTGCGCTTTATGCCAATGGTGCCGTTCCCTGTGGCGAATATCGCCCCTGCCCTGCTCGGCGCCAAAGCGCGTGACTTCATCTTATCAACTTTCTTCGGAATTATGCCGGGGGTCATCGCTTACACATGGGTCGGCGCCGGACTTGGCGGCGTATTCGACCGCGGTGAAGATCTGAACCTTGGCGGCTTTTTCTGGCAGGTTGCGCCACCTATGGCGGCACTCGCCGTGGTGAGCCTGATACCTGTCATCCTGAAACGCTTCCGAAAAGTTCCGGCAGCACCTGCAGAAAACTAAGACGACCGAGAAAAACAAATGTCCAAAACAAAAATCAAAGCAGACCTCGTCGTCATTGGCGCCGGATCAGGCGGCCTCTCGGTTGCCTCCGGTGCAGCCCAGCTTGGCCTGAACGTCGTTCTTTTTGAAAAAGGCGAAATGGGTGGCGACTGCCTCAATACAGGCTGTGTTCCATCCAAAGCGCTTCTGGCGGCGGCCAAAACGGCCAAGACCATGCGCAATGCCGCCAAATTCGGCATTGCGCCTGCCGAACCGCAAATCGACTGGGACGCTGTCAAAGCGCATGTAAACGGCGTCATTGAGCAGATTGCTCCGGTCGACAGCCAGGAACGGTTTGAAGGTCTCGGCGTCAATGTCATCCGCGAATACGCTAGCTTCAAAGACGAAAACACCATCGAGTCCGAAACGACAGAAGTCAAAGCGCGTCGTGTCGTGATCGCAGCCGGCTCACACGCCTTCGTGCCACCGATTACGGGCATGAACACGCTGCCTTACGTGACGAATGAAACCCTGTTCAGCCTGCCAGAATTCCCGAGCCATCTGGTGATCCTGGGCGGCGGCCCGATCGGCGTTGAGATGGCGCAGGCCTTCCGTCGGCTCGGCGCTGACGTGACTGTGATCGAGATGGCGAAAGCGCTCGGCAATGCAGACCCTGTTCATGCGGCTAAAGCCATCGAAGCGCTTCGGGCTGAAGGCGTAACCATTCTGGAGGGTCACAAGGCCGTCGAAGTCTTTGGTCAGCCGGGTGATATTTCGGTCAAAGTCGAACATGATGGCGAGAAGAAAACCATTAGCGGCTCACACCTGCTGGTCGCCGTTGGACGCGTTTCCGCGCTGGATGGTCTGAACCTTGAGGCCGGCGGCGTCGAGCACACACGCGCTGGCATTACGACAAAGCCGAACCTGCGCTCTGTGTCCAATTCAAAGGTCTGGGCCGTAGGCGATATCGCCGGCCGTGGCCAGTTCACCCACCTTGCCGGCTGGCATGCGAGTATTTTTGTTCAGGCAGCGCTGATGAAACTGCCTGCCAAAGCCGTGAGCGAACAGATTCCCGCCGTCACTTATATCGAGCCAGAGCTGGCACAGATCGGACTGTCAGAGGCAGAAGCCCGCGAGCGTGATGGTGATAATGTTCAGGTGATCGAATTTCCGTTCCACGAAAATGACCGGGCCATTGCAGAACGCGACACGGAAGGCGGTATCCGTCTCTTCGTTGGCAACGGCGACAAAATTCTCGGCGCATCAATTCTGGGCACTGGCGCAGGTGACATTCTTCAGATCCTGTCACTCGCCATGGCGAACAAGCTGAAGATGCGCGACCTTACAAAATACATCTCGCCTTATCCGACACGCGCAGAAGTCGTGAAACGGTCAGCGAGCGTTTATTTCCAGCCAAAAGTCTTCGGATCTATGGCGAAAACACTGGTCGGGATCACGCAACGAATTCCGTGATGACTTGTGTACTGCCGGGGGGCAACTTACATGCCATTCGATATGGGCACGCAAAGCGGGAATGCGGAGGGGCAGACCCTTAATAAGCCAGTCCGGCGTTGGGGCCTCGGACTGTCATCCCAGCTTTTTGCCTTAACCATCATTTTTATCCTTGTCGCCGAGATGCTGATCTTTTTGCCTTCGGCGGCAAAATTCCGCGATGACTGGATCAACGAACGCGTTGGCATGGCCCAGACGGCCGTAATGGCTCTGGAAGCCGCGCCGGAACGACGGGTGTCAGACCAGCTCTCCCGTGATCTTCTGGAACGCGCCCGTATCGTGGCCGTGGCAACCGGGTCTCCCACAGCACGCGAAGCCATTCTCACCCCCGCTATGGAAATGCGCGGCGAGTTCAAGATTATCGATGTGCGCACCGAAAGCTTTCTGCAGCGCTTCGCAGAAACGATGGGCACGCTGATCACACCTGAAGCCAGCTATTACCGCATCGTCGCCGAGCCCGAGTTTGAAGGCGACTTTATCGAAGTGGTCGTCGAAGCCGCACCACTGCAGACAGAGCTTCGCGAATACAGCCGCAGTATCATTCTGCTGTCATTCTTCATCTCTGCCTTTGTCGGGTTCTTTATCTATCTGACGCTGGTATTTCTGGTCGTGCGCCCGATGCGCAATATTACACGCGCCATCGAACATATCCGCGACGCACCACGCGACATGCAGCATTCTATTGAAGCGACAGACAGGACAGATGAAATCGGTCGTACGCAAAGTGCGCTCGCAGATATGGAAACTACGGTAAAGAATGCCCTGCGCGAGCGTGAACGCCTCGCCCAGCTGGGTGAAGCAATGGCCAAGATCAATCATGACCTGCGCAACTCTCTTGCGGCGGCACAGATCGTCTCTGATGGCCTATCCATGAGCGACGACCCGCGTGTCCAACGCGCAGCACCGCGGCTGGAACGCGCCATTGAGCGCGCCAGTAAGCTTGCAGAGGACACGCTCGCCTTTGGTCGTGCCGAGACGCCTGCCCCGCACCTCGGCATTCACGCGCTGGCGGACATCGTCCGTGAGGCTGCAAGTGAAGGGCTGGCCGTTTGCCCTGGCACCGGCTTTGAACAGGATGTCGATGACAGACTGACCGCGTCGATTGACCCCGACCATCTGCACCGCATTATAGTAAACCTTGTTCGCAACGCCGCGCAGGCGCTTTCAACCCATTATGAGACAGCCGGTGAAGGCCGAGTGAGTGTACGCGCAACGGTCACCGATAACTCAATCAATCTGAATATTGTCGATAACGGGCCCGGTATTCCCGAGCGCATGCGCGAAAGCCTGTTCAAGCCATTCTCGGGCACGCGCCGCGAAGGCCGATCAGGGCTCGGACTCGCCATTGCGCGCGAGCTTGCAGATGGGATGAACGCCCGACTGGACCTGATCAGCACAGGCCCGGACGGCACAACATTTGAACTGGTGCTTAAGCGGTAGAGATTACTCTACCGCGACAGCCACACCTTCACGGCGCGGGTCAGCCGCACCTTCCAGACCATCTTCACGCACGACAATCACGTGCAGACCTGAATTCTCACCCTCACGGTCCTGAACGCTATAACCGGCTTCGCGCAGCATCGCGCTGAGCTGTGTGCCCGGCTCGTACGTGATCTCGACACCGACTGTGTCCCCGCGCGCGATTACGTTCGGATAGTTCACCGCGTCCTGCGCACTCATGCCCCAGTCGAGAACGCCCACGAGCGTTTTAGAGACGTAAGCTACGATGGAGTTACCGCCCGGCGAGCCCGTCACCATGAAGAGATCGCCCTCATCATCGAAGACGAGCGTTGGAGACATAGAAGACCGCGGGCGCTTATTGCCTGCAGGCGCGTTCGCTACCGGTTGGCCATTGTATTCCGGATCACGAGAGAAGTCGGTCAGCTCGTTGTTCAGAACGAAACCGGATGCCCACCGCGAAGACCCGAAACCGGCTTCGACCGTCGCCGTCATTGAAACTGCATTGCCATAGCGATCAACCACAGACACATGCGTCGTGCCTGGCTCATGTTGCGTACCGTCATGGCCCCACATGTCGATCATAGGCTCACCACGCAGAACTGCGCCCGGATCACCCGGTGTGGCATGGCCATCCGGCGCAAACCGCTCGGTTGCACGGTGATCGAGATAGGCTGGATCAATCAGATCCGCCGTCGGCACGGTCACGAAATCCGCATCCGCAACATAATGGTCACGGTCAGCATATGAGAGACGCTGCGCATCGACGTAAGCGCGGACATGCTCATCGGAGTAACCGTTTGGCAGGTCTGCTGTGAACCGCTCGTACAGACCCAGAATAGCGTTCTGTGTTACGCCGCCAGAAGACGGTGGAGGCGCCGAACAGATCGTAAAGCCAAGTGCTTCACCGCACACCGCCTGACGCGTGGTTACTTCATAACTGGCCAGATCTTCGAGCGTCATCACACTGCCCAGCGGCTCTGCGGTTGCCGCAGCGATAATCGATTCAGCGATCGGACCGGTGTAAAACGCGCTCGCGCCTTCCTCAGAAACAGCCCGAAGCGTTTCTGCATAGTCAGGGTTCAGGCGCAGCTCACCGGCTGCAAGCGGCTCGCCCTCCGGATAGAAATATGCGGCCGTGTCAGGATTATCGTCCAGAAGCGAGAAGCTCCGGAAACGCTCGCTCGACAGCGAGCCATTTAAACGCGGTGAAACTTCAAAACCATCTTCGGCCAGCGTAATCGCATCTTCGAAGAGTGAGCTCCATTCAGCCTGACCGAAACGCTCATGCGCCTCTTCGTAAAGCGCAACCTGCCCCGGCACACCGATAGACAAGCCGGACTGCCACGACGTGATGAAGTCGCGGACATTGCCTTCTTCATCCTTGAACCAGTCTTCGGTAATGCCTGACGGCGCACGCTCACGCCCGTCCAGCATAGTGATGGTGTCAGTTTCATGCTCGTAGACCATCATGAAAGCACCACCGCCGAGGCCAGAACTTTGTGGCTCGACAAGCCCCAGAACGGAGTGAACAGCAATGGCTGCATCGACCGCTGTACCACCAGCCTCAAGCACGCGAACACCAGCAGCAACGGCGCGCGGGTCAGCCGCGGCAACCATGCCGCCATACGCCCAGTCAGTAGACGACGCCTCTATAGCCGCTTCCGGCGCGGGCGGTGCAGCTTCTGGCGTTTCAGCAGTCTCTGGTGAACAAGCAGCGAGCAGAGCAAGAGCAGAAATGGATGAGAGAGCGGTGCGCAACATGAAAAGTTCCTTGGCGACAGTTTGAATGCACCATACACCCTGAATAAAAGAGAGAAAGGCAGGTCATGGCAAAACGTGGACAACTTAATCTGATCACCGATATTGCCGGTCTCATGGTCGGCAATGCTGAAGATGAAGGCGTCCGCACAGGCGTCACCGTGATCAGGCCACAAAAGCGCGCCGTCTGCGCCGTTCACATTGCTGGCGGCGGCCCTGGGACGCGTGAAACCGACGCGCTTCAACTCGGAACGCTGGTCGATGATGTGGACGCCATCGTCCTGTCAGGCGGCTCTGTTTATGGTCTGGCCGCGGCTGATGGCGTGATCGCGGAGATTGGTGCATCCGGCAAAGGTTTCGCCCTGATGGAGCTGCCGGGCGTTCCAAAAAGCCCGATTGTTCCGTCTGCTATTCTCTATGACCTTGCCAATGGCGGCGACAAAGACTGGGGCACCAAACCGCCCTACCGCACACTAGGTCAGAAAGCGTTCGACGCACTCTCCAAAACATTCGACCTGGGCAATCGCGGCGCAGGGCTTGGCGCACGCGCAGGTGCGATGGAAGGCGGCCTTGGTTCTGCCAGCATCGTCTCCAATGACGGCTACACAGTCGGCGCCATCGTCGCGGTGAACTCCTTCGGCTCGGTCAAAGTTCCGAACTCTGAGTCTTACTGGGCTGCGCCTTATGAGATCGAGGGTGAGTTTGGCGGTATGGGTATGCCGCAGACCTTCGATTTCGACGCCGAAGACTGGGGCTCGGCCAAAGCCAACCCATCGCCGCGCACCAACACGACGATTGCCACGATTGCGACCGATGCCGCCCTCACCCCGAGTGAAACGCAACGCGTCGCAGATATGGCCGTCGCCGGCATGGCACGGGCCATCCGGCCTGTATTTGCACCGTTCGATGGCGATGTCGTCTTCGCGCTCTCCACCGGCGAGAAAGAGATATCAGAGCCGCGCCCGATGATGATTGCTCGCCTTGGCGAACTGGCTGCCAGCACGCTGGCACGGGCAATTGCACGCGGCGTTCATGCGGCAAATGCGGCACCTTATAACGTGGCTTAACGGGCCGCCGAAAAGAAAGTCAGAAAAACTGAATTTTTTCCGCTTCAGACGCTTGCCATGCTGGCCTGCTTTCTGTATTCACGCGTTCTTCTCGGCGCGGACTGGTAGCTCAGTTGGATAGAGTACTTGGCTACGAACCAAGGGGTCGGGGGTTCGAATCCTCCCCAGTCCGCCATTTTACCATCAGTCATATTTTCTCCTTTCATGATACTGAAAACACGGGCTATCCGTGGGGTTCGAAGTCCGCTTTCACGGCTATATTGAAGTCTGTCGGAAAGCACCAAACGAAGCACTGTTTTCTTCTCGGCCAATCCTCCATTTTTCCAAATATTACAGGGCCTTGAGAGGAACCCCATGGTGAGTTCGAACATCTCCTCAAAGGTACGCTTTGGCTTTGATGCATTTTGAAGCTTCTCACTAAGAACAAGCTTCTTACGTTCAAGCGTTTCAATGCGTTGCTCATAAGCCTGAATGACGCGCTCGCTGGTCGCATCAACAATCCGGTCAACAATTCCGTCAATCTGCTTTTCAAGCTTGTTCATCTCGACGCGGATGTTCTTCGCGATGATTTGCGCCTGCGCTTGTTGCTGATTCCATGCGTCGGCGAACATTTCTTTGATCATCTCAAACATGCCTGAGCTGGGACTCAGAGTCTCCAGCATGGCCTCAACCGCGCCCTCAAGGTCATCACGCCTGATAGATTTACGATAAGAAACACAGCCCTTGTGATGACAAAGATAGTATGGATGCAACTTCCCAGTTTTGCTTTTAGAAAAACATGCTGTCAGTGCATGCCCGCAATCAGCGCATTCGACTGCGCCGCGAACTGGAAAAGCTTCGTTTATATCAGCGCGAACTGGCGCGTACGCTTTTCCTGCTAGGCGCTCCTGTACCTTGTCGAAAGTTGCGACAGACACCAGCCCATCATGATATCCTTCCCGAAGCGTGACGCCCCATGGTTCATACTCGACCAAGCCCGCATAAACTCGGCGCGTCAGTATATTTTTGACTCGCTGGATTCGAACCTTTCCACGGCTATCCTTCGGAAATCCCTCCCTACTTTCGAAGAACCTCGCCACCTCGGCTTGTGTCTGGAAACGACCGTTCGCGTATCCCTCAATTCCTTCTTGGATAATTGAAGCTAAAGGCTCATCGCGAACCAGAACGTTTCCGTGCTCTTTGGTTTTAACATACGAAAACCCCCAAGGCGCGTAGAACGCCCAAAAGCCAGAACGCATTCTAGCCTCCATCCGGTGGCGAGTTGTTTCTTTGATTTTCATACGAAAATGCTGACTCACAGAAGCCAGCATATATTCAACGAGCTGACTGTCAGAATCATCACCAAATTCGTGACTAGGACTTTCTAGGATTCCTCCAGCCTTGGCGATCAGCACCCGTAGGGAAATGTGCGCCTCCAAACCTCTGGCCAGCCGGGATATTTCATCGATAAGGACGACGACCTTGTCTTTTTTATTTTTTCTAAGAAAAGAGAGCAGTTCTTTCATAGCGGGGCGTTCGACTAGCGAGCCAGAAACCGCTTTGTCCGCAAACACCTTTTCAACTTCGTATCCTCTCATTCTTGCAAATTCGGCACATCGTGCCGCCTGGCTCTCAGCTCCTTGTCCCCGGGCAACTTGCGCGGCAGAACTGACCCGCACATATGTTACAGCTCTCGTTTTCCTAAGCTCATCTCCCTTCATGTTTTGACTCCCTCCTGAAACACCTCCTGCTTAGAGACGTTTGTTGCTTCAATTTTTCTGGCTGCTTTGTGCTTAAAGGATACCAGATCGGAGCCGGAAACACTCAGATTTTTGGGACCACTCCAGTTGTTTTCAGGGGGTAAATCAGAGGCACTTAGCGCATGGTCAGGGGCACTCACGCCCCATCCCAGCGCCACAAATCCACAAACAATGCTCCAGTAGTCCTGGAGCATTTGGGCGATTTGCTCTTCGCTCAGCCCGCTATCAGCAAGAAACCTCGCATATTTTCCGAAATCGACTTCTGCCCTCATTCAGCCTATCGCTCCTGCTCTTGATCCTGCGTTCTCGCATTGCCTCGTTCAGCAATTTCCCGGCGGAGCTCATTGATACGGTTATGCGATTGGCGCAGAAGCTCGCCAGCAGGAAGGTTATCGCGCTCGCGGAGCGTACCCGTTTCCTGCCAGCGACCATCTTTATCCGTGTATGAACGTGTCAGCGTTGTGTTGAACATCGACCCGTTCTCCGTCTTTTGTTCCCAGATGGTGGCCTTCAGGTTTGAGGACCGCAGAACATCAGCCGGTTGCTTGCGCTGCGGCGTTTGTTCCGGCGGGCTTTGGCGCTCTTGGTCATTTCTTTGATTGTATTTACTCATGGTCTTCTCCTTTGTTATTGTTGAGATTATTAATAGGAATACTCTCCTATTATTCCGCTTCTGTCACTGCTGAGTACAGGCGTATGCTAACGCCCCTTATCGAACTGAGCCTTGGCAAAGCCTGCTCGAGAGTTCAGCGAATACTGCCGAGCCGCTTCCTGCTTTGCCTGCTCCAAAGCTGTTTTAAGCTGGCCAAGCCGCGCATGGCTTTTGGACGCTTCAGCGGATAGCACCTGCATTCGAATTGGACCTTTAGGAGTAAGTTGGCGCTGAGGCTGCGGCTTCGCCTTTGCGCGCTCAGCCTTCAGCTTATCCAGCTCTAATCTGGTTTTGATATCAGGCGCAGGAGCCTGACTTTGCGCGGTAAAACGCGCGCGAACACCATCAGACAAGACAGCGCTCCTTTTCTGCTAGAGGGGGTGGTCCTCTAACGATACTGCATGTCCAAATGCATATTGGGGGAAATAGCGATATTCTTCTGGAACAGGCCTGCGTACAGCTCTTACCCAGCGTGAGCGTAAGAAACCCCAAAGACGCACCTTATCGCGTGGTTCATGAGATGGATGGGGCAGATACCGCAGATTCATCTCACGCGATGCAGCCCGCGAGTAATATGGGTGCTTATCAGCTATGATCGGCGGAACGCCTTTACCGGAGATCAGAATGATAGCCTTGTCTTCTGGCATGCTCAAAATCTCCGCAGCACTCATTAATGGACGAGCCTGTTTATGGGGACGTCTGGACGCTTCTAGGTAGTGGATATAGTCGTTCGCGGCCTCCAGCGGACTTCGGCCGTCAATCACCTCCATAGCGATCTTACCGGCCTTCCGGCGCGCGTTTTCCTGTTCATGCTTTTGATGGATCTCATTGGTGGCCGTGCCCATCATGTTGGAGATCAATTGCGCGGTTTCGTAATCGCGAACGCCAAAGAACACCTTGGTCTCGCTGTTCCCGAAAAAGGTCTTCACGCCTGGTTTTGAGTAATGCTCTTCGATCTGTCCAATATCCTGGAACGTCACGATAGTGCGTACACCCTTGCCCCTTGAATAGGACATCGCAGTCTTCAGGGCATCGAACTTGGAGAGCTGCGCAGCCTCATCGATCAGCAGATTAACGCGAGGTGAACTGGGACGACGGCCTTTGTAAATCATGACCGCCTGGAAAAACGGGCGGACAATGCTGGCCATGTCTTTCAGAACATCACCGTCAATGCATAGATGCACGCGGACTGGATGCATCCCGTCCGTAAGTTCTTCGAGCGAAAATCCGCCCTCTAGCATTTTGCGCACGCGGGGTGATTTGAGAGGCTCTAGAGCGTTATTGATTTCGCCGAGCACACCGGAGAATTCTTTGGGTGCATCGAGAGACTTTTTGAACATTTCGGCTGCTGTTTTTCTGACCGGCGCATAGCGCGAGTTCAGCATCTGCTCTAAGTACGCCTCCCACCCATTGGGATCGCCGTCTATCATAGCAAGAATATCGTAAAGACGCGGCAAGGACGTTGAGCCATTGCTCTCCACATCAGACACCGCAATATCCGGCATCCAGTCCCTTGCGCGGTTGGAGAAGTATTTCTCGCCTGGGTTCTCCGCAATCATTGCCGAGATCAAAAGCCGCGCATTCTCAAACAGCGCCGGACAGTTTGGCTTTAAAATATCCAGTACATTGCAACCATGAGCCGGAATAACTCCCTCGTCAGCCATGAGATTGACCGTGTAGGTCCTAATTTCCTGGCGCGCATGCGTCAGGTGAGAGCAAGTGAACAGCTCACCTTTAGGATCCAAAACCAAGAAAGATTCCCGGCTAGGCATCGATAAAAGCTGCATATAGAGATCGCGCGACTTGCCAGAGCCGGAGCCCGCACACACCAGAACTGGCGCGTCCGATGAACTTTGCAGCGCGCGCCTTCCCCAATAGCCTAGGAATAATCCTTCGCCGCGCAAGAGACCCGCGCGCTGCACATCCCCATCATCTGCAAAACGCGCAGAACCATGCGGGAACTCAGAATGAAACTCGCGGTAATCCATAGTCACTCCACAACAGCAGGCACAAAAAAGGAGTGGCCGGAGACCGGACCACTCCCCTTGAAGGTCAGAGTTTGAGATTACCCGCCGCATGCGGAAGCGATGATCGCTACTACGACGAGCACAATGATGATGCCCGGCCAAGGATTAGGGTCTTCCTCGCGTTCCCAGAGCGGTGTGATCAGGACGCCTTTGCGCTTATATCTAGCCATTCGCTTTTTCCTTTTCCTCTAACGACGTGAGTTAACTGCACCAAACACCCACAAGATCGCAGCGCGCGTTCCGGTAGTGATTGAGAGTGTGCAGAAGGTGAAACAAAACAGGGCAACAATCGGGGCCCAGATGACGCGGATCATGCCGCCGAGCCCTTCGACATACGCTTCATCCGCATAGCCAGCCATCCAACCGACCGTGCCTCCATAGAGCTGCGGCGTGAGCAAAAACGCGATCACAATCCCCAGGGTACCGGCGGTAATCGTGCCGATATCCAGGACCCGCTTTTCCGTTTTACTTGTGCGATTTGAACTACTGAACATTTGCATGTCCTTTCCCTCGCATCACGAAACAATTTCCGTGATTTCGAGCCTTCAAGATACGAGCCGCGGAACTACCTTTCGGGGGAAATAGGAACATTTCTGAGTAAGAGCCGCTCCGTTTATCATGGTTAATGAAAAGTTAATACATTGTATTTATACTGGTTTATATGAATTTTAGCGGGATATATTTTTTCGAGAAAAGTTTCAGGGATGGCGGGACTAAGGGGCGCGGCTTCGTCAATTGTGCCCACGGTATAATTGACAGCGGGGGTGTAGCCCCGCGCAAAATTCGGCGGAGACGCGCATGAATGTCTTCACCGATGATAACAACGGCGCAGACATAAGCCGCACGGAACTTGCCAGAAAATCAATCGAAGAAGCAGGCGGAGCCGCTATGGGCGCTGACGCTCAGTTTGCCTCCCGCTCTAAATCCGAACGTGCACGCATCTCAGAGCAGCGCCAGCGTGAGAATATGACAGCGCTGCAAATACTGATGCTGAACACGCAATATCGCGAGCGCTACGAAGCCACCGCAGAGCGCTTGAACACTATCCAAGAAGACTTGGATGACGCCCTCACCGCAAACGCTGACACCTTAGAGCGTTTGCGAGAGAGCGCGGCAAGATCAGCCAGCGGCGACCTCGTCTTCCAAACCGGCACCGGCGATCTGGTTTATGCTGACGGGAGCGAAGCGGACGCATCCGAGATCAATATCCAACAGCGTGAGATGGCGAGCATCTCCAGCTGGGAGGAATACCAAAGCGCGCGCAACAGAGCCGCAGAGCTTTCGAATATCCAGTCAGATATTCTAGACCCGATGCATTCCCAAATGAATGATCAGAACGCACCGCCAAGTATGGAAGACTTGGAAAGTTTTGATGAACTGTTGGCCTCAGCTTCCCACGCTATAGATGAAAGAAACCCAGATGGCGCGGGTTCACAGCCGCTGCAGCAAGCTGCGTCCAACCTTCATGTCAATATAGCTCCAAATTTCTAAGTTTCTTCGCACACACTGAATGAAGCCGCATAGATCACAGCGCTCGCCCTAGCATCAGGATGCGTTCGAAGAGCTTCATCGATAAGAACCGCTCCATTCATGGAAAAATACCAATCCACGATACATTGCGCCCTACCAACATCCTGAGCTGCAATCGTCTGAGCTGTGGCACTCACAGCCCCGTGTATCCATGCGCTTTGTTCTCCGGCTGGTAATTCCAGAATGTGTGATGACAGCAGCTCTCTTGGCGGGATTGTGCCAATCCCAGAATGAACCAATGAGGCGTTATCATCGGCTTCCGCGCGGCCGATCAGTGCCAGCACGAAAAGCGCGCATACGAGCGTATGTCTCTGTTTCATAAAGGTTCCTTTATGAAACAGCCTCCGGTATTGTTGCAGGAAACGTGCGAAAGCCCGGAAATACGCAGCCGTAACTAACTAAAACCAGTCGGCTCCGGGCTTGTTCAAAAGGGAACCCTTTTGACACAGCAAATAACAGTAACAAACACGCCGCAAAGCGGCAGAAATGGCCCGGTTATGCGTATTGGCTATACGAGAGTTTCGACGGATAAACAGACGCTATTCCAGAGCGAAGAAGCGCTGCGCCAAGCTGGCTGCGATCAGATCTTCTCTGATTTCGCTGTTTCTGCTACCGCCAAGAAGCGCCCTGGGCTCATCGAAGCCAGAGGGGCTCTTAAATCCGGCGATACTTTTGTGGTGCTCTCAATCGACCGCGCATTCAGATCAACGATTGAAGGTTTAACCGTTTTGGATGAGCTGCATAAGCAAGGCATCACCTTTCATAGTATCTGGCAGAATATCGACACCACCACGCCGGAAGGGCGCAAATGGTTCACCTACGCCGTAGCTGACGCTGAATACGAAAAAGCCGTCATTAGCCGCCGCACCAAACTCGCCATGCAAGCTGCCAAAGAGCGCGGCGTGAAGTTTGGGCGCAAATCCGTGATGACACCTGCTAAACAAAGACGCGCATCCAAGCTCCTGACGGAAGGGTGTTCAGGATGTGAGATCGCCAAGAAACTCGACATCAGCAGATCAACCATGTTCAGATATGCCCGCGAAGCTGAATTATTGGCGAGCTGATGCGAGGTAGCTCACCCCAAACAATCTATCAATACCGACGCTCACAAAGCGGTTACCTGCAGTTGCTATTTGAAAAATATATTGATTAGGTAGTATAGAATGACTTGGTCATTCAGACTGAATGGGAGAACACGAAAATGCGTGAACTAGAATTGGCTGAAATTGGTAGTGTTAGCGGAGGGCAGACTGAACCCTTTGTGACGGAAGACGGACGACTGGGTACCCGGGTTATCGGTTCTGAAACTACCAGCGATCCGTTCGCAACAAGTATAACCCGCGAGCAGTTGTTGGCTGCCGGATACTCTTCGTTTGGTGAGTATCTGGAAGGCAGCTTTGGCAGCGTTCCACCTTGCGGGCCTAGCGATTTTGGTCCATGCCAGCTGCCTAGTGGAAACTACGTAATTGATGGTGTGGTACATGCAGAAACGACTGGTAACCTACCTGGCGAAGATATAGATTGGCTCGGGGTTGGAACCGATTTAACAACTATCAGCACGAGCGCTGCTGGCGGGATGGGCGCAGCTAGTATTGGCGCAGCAATCATCATACCGATAGGATCAGGCGCCGCGACAATTGAAGAGCTACGAAATATGGACGACGAGCATTAGTGGCATTCTCCGCCGCAGCATAAGCCAGTTATGCTGCGGCAAATTCTGGAGAGAGTATGAAAAAAATTTTCTTAATCGCTTGGCCATTGGTTCCTTTAATGCTGATGACTTGGGTGAAGTTTTTCACCGAGCGCGACGTTCAATTATATTATTTGATGCTGCTTTTTCTTGCCGCCTACTACATCAATTTGGTGATCCGTAGGAACAAAGAGAAAGACTAGCAGACACTGTAAAATGAAAACCACTCAAAAGACTTTTGTACTCACAGCGATTGGCTGGGCATTTTGTGCTGCGGGTAATGCTGAATCTATAATTGGAACGACAGTAACCGGAACCATCTCTGGCGAACGCCCGGAATTGGATACACCATGGGCTCTCTGCCTCGGAGCGGATCAAAACGTAACTTGGTCAATCGAAGGCGTACATAGAAGAGGCACGTGGTTGGAAGTCGCTCAAAATTCCGTCTGCCTTTTCATGGAGAATGGCATCAGTTGCTTTTCGTATGAAATCTCAGATAAGCAGGTGACATTGCGTTATGCCGCAGGAGAGCGTGTTGGATTCATATCGGGCACTGAAGAGAATGGATGTTGAGTGAATCGCTGAAGGTCTGAGAAAAATTTTTATGACCGGTATTCCGGAGAAATTTTGACTGGTCACATTCTCGCAAATTTCGAACCGAAACACGACCTCTTCGTGGACCTCACCACTCTTGAGCGTTGTGTTGCTGAAGTCAGAAAATTAGCAATGGCTCACCCATCTGCTAACATGTATGTCGGCTCTTCTATCGATTTTAGTTGTGATAAATCGCAAAATATTGTGATGCGGAGCGTGCTGGAAGTCCCGGGAAGGCCAAACACTTATTCGCTTTAATTGTCATCATATTCTGATGAAACACAAACCAAACTAGTGCCGTATTAAAGTATACAACTTCTCATGAGCCACGATTTATTCAGGAAAGAAGCTCTTCTAGCGCAGTCGAATGCAGCAAGCCAGCTCGGTGAACCAACCGCTGTACTGCCGATAGCCTGGGGGTGGATCACGGGGCTAATCACTTTCTTCGTCCTAGCGGCTGGAGTTTTTGTTTTCTCAGTCGATTTCGCACGCACTGAGAGCGTGCGTGGACGGTTACGACCAACCGCCGCAGAAGCGCGGGTGTACACTCTGGACAATGGAACAATTCGAAATGTGTTTGTGGAGGACGGTCAGTTCGTAGAGGTCGATGCTCCGCTGGTCGAGGTTTCGAGCGACCGGGTGCTCACAGATGGGACAGCGCTTAGCGAAGAAACTATTCAGAGCCTGCACCGGGAACGCGAGGCCTTGCTCGATTATCGCGGTGTAATCATCGAAAGCGCGCGCTTATCAGAAGCTGAAGCCAGGCAAAATCTGACAAACGCCAGACGCAGACAATCCGAGCTAGAGCAGCAGGTGGAAATTCAGGAACAAAGAGTTGAACTCGCGAGAAGACGAGCCGCTGACGGAGAGTTTTTTTTTGATGAGGGCCTCATTGGCGAGCCAGACCGATTTGCTCGCAGCGACGCTTACGTCCAGGCTCAGGCTGCGCTTTTGCGCCTGACTTCAGAGGTCGCCGAGACGAGGTCCGAACAAGACAGAATTGAAATTCAGATCGACCAAATTTCGGCGTCGGAGAGACGAGAATTGTCGGAATTGGATCAGCGTTTGATACAACTCGAAGCACAAATACAGCAAATTGAGGCCGATGCATCTTACGTTCTGGTGGCGACAACCAACGGCTACGTCACTGCACTTCAGGCACGCGCAGGTGAAGTTTCAAATCCAAATGTGCCGCTGCTCACAATTTCACCCGAAAACAGCGTTCTGGTTGCAGAGTTGTTTCTTCCGTCCCGTGCAATCGCATTTGTGGAGACCGGCCAGCAAGTTAACTTGCAGTATGACGCGCTTCCCTATCAAAAATTCGGCTTTGGAAGAGGCATTGTTTCAGATATCTCGTCTGCGACTCTCATGCCGCAAGAACTCGGCATTACATCTCAAAATCCAGAGCCTCTCTACCGCGTCTCGGTCCAGTTAGAGGACACGTCCATCGAGGCTTTCTCAAGCAATATCCCGCTGCAATCGGGAATGGAGCTGACCGCCGAAATCGTATTGGAAGATCGCCGACTGATCGAATGGTTGCTAGAGCCACTTTTAAGCACACGCTGAGCGCCTTTTACGCCTATGGAAACGAAAAAATTTTGCTGCTCCAACAGGCGGCGGAAAACTCAGACATTTTGCAATGATCAGGATAAGTCAATCGAAAAACGATTGGTGTTATCGCGATTTTCTACGTTTTGAGCAAATGGGCTATTCAAGGTACCACCTTCCAAGACGACTACGCGATCAGCGGCTCTCAGAGTTTCAGGCCTGTGGGCCGCCACAATCCGCGTCATGGTCAACTCCTTCAGAGCCTGATTTAAATTTTGTTCACGCGTTATGTCCAAAGCACTCGTGCTCTCATCCATGACAAGCAACTTAGGCCTGCGGTACAACGCCCTCGCGATCATCACACGTTGCTGCTGCCCACCCGATAAAGACGAGCCCATATCTCCAACGAGCGACTTGTATCCCATAGGCATATTCTGGATGTCTTCATCAATCTGCGCCAATTTGGCAGCCCAACGGATTGTATCGTGGTCTGGCCGGTCGTCGAATAGAGAGATGTTCTCTTCGATAGAGCCAGCAAGCAGTGTATCGTCTTGCATGACTACTCCGATTTGTCTGCGAAGATTCGATAACCCCCAGGACGAGACGGGATAACCGTCAAACAGTACTTCGCCGTAGCTTGGTTGATACAATCCGACCAGTAGACGCATCAATGTGGACTTACCTGAACCTGACGGGCCGCAAATTGCTACGAATTCCCCAGGCTCAATTTTCAAATTTATGTTTCTTAGCACTTCCTTTTCATGAGGTGCGTAGCGAAACATGAGCTTACGAACTTCGATTTTGCCGTCGAGGGGTTTGTTCATTCCCTGCGTTTTCAAGTGCTGTTCTTGCTCAGTAAGGCCAATGTCCGAAACGCGCTCTAAATGGACATCAAGCAACTTAAAGGCCACCCATTGATCAAGAAGCGTGGTTAAGCGGCCTTCGAATTGGCCTTTGTATGCCATTATGGCTGTGAGCATTCCGATCGTCATTTCGCTTTGAAAAATGGACTGCGCTGCAAGGTAAACTATGAGAACATTTGAGCCCGCCATCAAAAACTTATTCAGCGCTTGATAGCCAATATTGACATTGCCCACCCTAATTTGAGCGTTTAGGGTTTCAGCCGCTAAGTTTCTCCAAAGGTTTTCCCGTTCCACTTCCGCCCCTGACACCTTGATGGTTTGCATTGCGCGCAAGGTTTCCAAGAATTTGGTGTTCTCTTTTGCCTCAGCCACCAGAAGGTTTCCTGCGAGTTTCTTCGATATCTCTAAAAAACTTAGCCGAGCCAGCGCATATAATATCACCACTGCAAGCACGGTTAGCCCGAGGTAGAAATCGTACATAAACAAAATTACGCCGATGAAGATGGCAAGCACGCCGTCCAGCAAGGCCGCTATTGCGCCGTTCACAACGAAATCTCTGATAGGCAGAAGCGATTGAAACCGCTGTTGAATATCCCCGGTGTGTCTGCGATGAAAATAGGATAAGGGTAAGCGCACCATGTGGTGCAAAAGGCTGGCTTCCATATCGAAGGCCACCACATTGGAGAGAAACTGGAACACCAGGCCGCGCAGTACACCGGTCAGCATTTCGAAAAGAGCGAGCACCCCAAATCCCGTGGCGATCGCTGTTAGAAAATTCAGATTACCCTTTAAAATCGCATCATCAATGACGAGCTGCATATAATATGGGGTAAGCAATACGAATATTTGGAGAAACAAAGAGAGCAGAACGCCTTGGCCAAGTGCCTTCCAACTCTCTCCGCTCAGCCTGACAAGGCTGGTCAGTCGAATAGGGTTACGCTCTCTTTTTTTTACGAAATTCGAAGTAGGGGTAAGCTCTAGTGCGACTCCTGTAAATTGATCACTAATGTCTTCCATCTGAAAGCTCTGTCGTCCCAGCGCAGGATCGAAGATTTCCACTCTTCTCGATGTCGCCTTTTTAAGCACGACGAAATGGCTCATCTTCCAATGCAAAATCGCGGGCGTTCGCAGGTTTTTGAGCTCGGATAGCTCGCACCGAAGTGCCCTTGAGCCGAAATTCATTCCAGCCGCAATCTGGATCACATCGGCAAGCGTTGCTCCTTTAAGTGATATTGGAAAATCACGCCTCAGTGTCGGCAGATCAACTTGAAATCCGTGATACCCCGCGATCATGCCGACGCACGCCAAGCCACATTCCGCTGCTTCTGCTTGTCGGAGTAACGGCATGCTTTTAAATCCGGACAGATTGAGAAGTGACACAAGCGTTACCTAGTAGTTCAGATATAAGAATTGTCTTGGGATCTATCTGCATAAGCTCCCCAGCCACAAAGCGCGATTAGGTACATTCGCCGAGCACTTAAAATCCTTGGCCCACTTAATTCAGACCCGCCGTGCAAGCTGAACGGCAGAATTTATTCTGGAATTAGGTAAGAAGGCGCAGCGTCGTCCGGTGAAACGGATTGAGAGACAGATAAAATAATCAAAGCTTCTGTGTAGGCTTGAAAATAGTTTATGTTTATTTCTCCTCCAACGCGCCAAGCGAGGTGGTCACCGGATTCAGAGGAGTTCGGAAAATTTCGTACAACTTGCCGTGTGAGCGTAGGCTCGCCTGCAATCCTGTTTTCAAAACTCAACGACTGAAGATCACTAAAAGCCGGAATCTCTGCATTGAAAGAGAGAATACGACATCCTTTTGCGCCAATGATCGGGTTCGTTCCAAGCCCCAACACATCCGGCAATACGTTATCTGCGTTAATCGGACTGCTTGTCGTTTGATTTCCGGCGCGGTGCAGTTGTCTTTGTTGGCTGGTTATTTCGCCTTGAACCTCCCAGATCAAATATGCCTCTTCGTGCAGCCGATAAGCATAAATGTGAAATGGAATGATACCGTTCATGTATTCTGTTACAAACTCTCGTGGCACTACTTCAAGGTGGAACTGGCCAACCAAGTTCGAAAAATTTTCTGCGTCCATGTTTGTGTCCAAACAAAACGTTTGGAAGGCATCCAGCGTCTCAAGCTGCTGTTCGACATCCGAGTTGGCTGCATAACTCAGCGAAGCGAACAGCAGTGATAAAGTGACCAAATGGCGCATTAAACTAACTTAGAACCACTACCGACACTATGATATCGACGGGGCGGGAGGTAGCGGCGTAAATGAGTTCAAAAGATCAACGGGATCAGTACCGGGCACAGAATTTGTAGTTCCAGTAAAACCTTCCGAACGCGCCGGCTCGTAGCCATCCCATTCTGCATTTCCGTTTAAGTCAAAGAAGCCATCTTGGTGGATTAGGTAATCGTATGTTCCGTCCCCATTGGATGTTGCGGTAATTGCATCGTTATAGGGAGTGACGTCAGTATCAAAACCACCAAACGCAAACGGGTCGTCTTCATAAAAAACTCCCCCAGAAACAACGTTAATCTCTGCTGAATTTAGCGTGCGCATAACTTTCACCTGCCTCTGAATTGTTAATTTTAATTAACTCTAGCAGAAGATGATACTTATGCAAATATTTTTCTATTTAAAGTGCTTTGTTTGTTTTTTTTATATTCTGTCGACTGATGGATTCGAATGCATACGCCGCCGTCCAACACATCAGTATGAAAAGTTCTGCAGATCATTGGGCGTTTAAAGTGTTTTCTCGAATAGTATCGTGAAAACGTGAGCGAATGCACCCAATGCCAAAATTCGCGAAGTACATTCGCCAGCAAGAAGAACAGCTAGCGCGCCGCAAAGCAGAACGAACCAAGCTGCAGGAACGCGATGCTTCGCGCTTCCGTCAAATATGGCTTTCACTTCTGATCTTCTTCCAGCAGCGCGAGATTCAAGGCGCGCAAAAGAAGATAAAAACCATCCTTGAACGTGAGCGGTATCAAGGACGCGAAGAGATAAATGACTGAATCATGTTAGCTGTAACATCGCGCGGATAACAAAGCGGACTTGCCCCTCCGGGACGCGAATAAGCACTGCGACCGCCGCAGCGCCGACCGCCGCGATCATAGTTATATGGGCAAGGACACGAGCCACTATAACGTGACAAACTCTGAGACCGTAAGATTGCCGATATATTAGCCCTTGAGAGCAAACTGCGAGACAGTCCTCCGCCGGGCACACATGCCTCTGAGAGATAGCGCGTGGCCACATAACCAGTAACATTCAACGAAGCGACATTGACCCGCGACCACCCGCCGGAATTTTGGTATGCAAACACAATCTCGCCTTCAGGCAGAGTGGCCAAGATATCCGCGCTCGTGCTGCTCCAGCTTCTCAGGTTTACGTCAGTGGTGGTATAGCGCTGGTTGTTCCTGGGTGAGTGGCCGGAACAATCATGCTCTTCGCTCACAGCCTGCATGGGCCATCCTGCAAAAATCACAATACACGCAAAAATTATGAGAGTGAGCCTGCCCATTTAAGCTCCCAACCAGCCAAGCTTTTAGCACCAAAGAAATATACAATCTTCGATAGCTGAAATTTTTCGGATGTCCAACGCGCATTCGTCAAGGAGCGAGCTTAAACGCCGCTCAAAGCGCCGATCCGGCCCTTGAGGTAGCAATTTTCTCCTACATCAGCGAAATGATCCTAAAATTGGCGCTGTTCCGAAAAATTCAGGAACAGCGCCGCCCTTGACTTAATTCTATTTAAAGTAGTTTTGGTGGGGCGTTTTTTAGCGAATGGAGGCATACATGTCTGGTACAATTACAAAGCAACAGCTTCAGGATTTTCTTGACGGTCAAATCTCACCGGAAAAAGCAGAGCTGCTCAAGCAAAGGCTTTATGAGAAATTTTTCGCCAAAGCGATCTGGGCCATGGAAAACCATGGGATCAGTGAAGCAAATCAGCTCGATTTCGCAATTGAGGTGTCTCTTGATCCTCCTAAGGTAGCAGAGCGTTCAGAAGCGGAATCCTTGGGTGATCCGGATCAGATCATGGTTACACTCAATTGCTGCACCGGCGCTGGTTGCGGAATTTGTATTTCCTTTGGAATCTAATTCCTCATCGCGCTTATGATCGGTGCGGCGCAGCCAAGCTCAGATTCTAGCTGAACATCGTCGCCCGGTACTTCCAGTGAAGGTGGCCAGGCCTCCATGGCTAGTCGAAAAATCCTGCAGGCCTCATCACTTTGCCCGCTTTCGTGGGCAATCTTTGATGCAAGCATCCAGTTGTAGTGGAGTTGCGAAGCCAGATTGGCATTTCGCAAGACGGCAATTGCTTCGTCGTTATATCGCGCTCCGCGCTCCAGATCGCCGATTTCGAGGTATGTCGTAGCCAGATTGGTTAGAATAGCGTGCTGCCACGTTGGCCTGTGCAGCAAGCGCTCTAATGTTAGCGCTTCTGAGAACACTTCTATGGCCTCACCCCTCCGGTCCAATTGTTTGAGCATCAATCCCATCATGGACTTCGTTAAAGGGATTTCGTGAAAAGCTTCGCTTGCTTCTTGTGAGGCAAGTACGCTCCCCAACAGACCAATCCAACGTTCTAAATCATCAGGTGTAATTGCATTTGATACAGTCGCATTCAGCCACTCATAATTTACCTGATAGCGAAGCGCGTTAGCGGCCACCGAATACTGCTCCAAAGACTCAGCCTCCGTATGTACCCGCTCCAGTTGCTGCGCTGCTTCAGAGAAATCCTCAGCGCTTGCGCGGATGCGCGTCATTTCTAAGTCCAGACGGTCCGCCTGTGACAACGCGTCTGCTGCAAGAGCTTGCTCGATATAGGCTAGTGCCTCTCGTCTTTCGTTCTTAAGAACATAGAGCTTTGAGACTTGAGACAGCGCCAGCACATCATCCGGACTAAACAGCAAAATCTCGAGATACACCGCGATAGCCACATCACTTTGCCGGTCAAATGCAAGCGCCCCGATCTGATGCAAGAACTCAGTGTATTTCTCCGGTGTCAGAGATCCCATAGAGCCGTCCTGCGCTTCGCGCATGACTCTAATCGCTTCTTCAAAATCCTGATATTCGACGAGAGTTGCGACAGCGGTGTCCACCGGCATACCTCGGTCTAAAAGTGGCGACAGCGCGCTTCTGATCGCACGGCGATCTATCGCTGGTTGGCGCTCTGGGATTGCTGAATTGATCGTAGGAAAAATCTGCGCAGCCACTTGTTCCGGTGTCAGATGTTGCGCACTAACCGTCTCACTTGCATTGCCCGCAATCCACGCGGCTGATCCGATTAAGACAACAAACGCCAATGCCCCCAATATCAGTGCGCCGGGTCTTCGCCGCGAGCGGCTCTTTGCTTTATCGCTCGCGCGCCCTGGGGGCGATGACGGACAAGCGAGCTTTAGTTCCCCATCAAACCTATATCCTCGCCTTGGAATGGTCGTGATAAGATTGTTGAGCCCCGCCGCCGAGAACTCTCTACGAAGAACTGAGATTGCGCGGTTTAGGGAGTCCTCTCCAACATGAACATCGTCCCAGACGCGTTCATGCAACACGTCTCTGCTCACGACCCGCCCATTATTCTCCATCAGCACGCGCAGCACGTGCATAATTCTAAATTCTACTTTTGATTGACTCTTGCTTGTTTCTATAATACTGCGATAAAAATCAAAGCAAACATGTTCACATTGAACCGACTGATCTTCGAGATTTAGTAGGCCCGGCATACAATTTTCTCCCGTTTGCCCAAACTAAACGGCTTCTGGCGTGGTTGCCCGACCATGCCGGAAGTTATTTTTTCTGTATCAATACAAAGTACTCAGATTAAATCAGGCAACACTCAGCTACACATCAGGACAAGACAAGCAGTCTTGAGCGCAATGATAAAGCCAAAAAGGAAGGGGCTTTACCATGCAACCTAATCACGCACATGAAATGGAAAAAGAACTGAAGTCACTGGTTATGATGTCAGCACATATGCAGCAAATGACCCGCGATTTACTCGGCGCAGAAAATCAGGTCACTAAAACCGCTGGTGCGCTTAAGTACATCCTGATGCATGAACTTCTGACGCTTGAGCAGCCTGAGCCCGTCGACGCCTAATAGCCAATCTGCGTTAAGTTGCTCTGACCTCCCGTTCGCACTAACATCATCGCTTGGTGGGCATTGGCGGGGACAAAATGGGCACTAGCAGTAATGATCCTAAGGCAGTTACCAGAATGGATGAGGCTATAGGCATCCTCATCCGCACTGCCCGCAAGGAAATAAAGCTGACGCAAATTGATCTTGCGAAGAAGGTCGGCCTAACGTTCCAGCAAATCCAAAAGTACGAAAAAGGCATCAACCGAGTATCTGCGAGCCGTCTCGCAGAGATTGCAATCGCACTTGAAAAACCCCTCGAATATTTTTTCAATCACGAAGTTTTTCATGGCGTGGAAAATGAAGTGTTCGGCAAAAGCCTCACCCCACCCAAAGCCATGCAAAGCAATGAAATTTCCAGGGTCATCCTAGCACTCAACAAGATTGATGACCCCGCACTCCTCAAGACCGTCGTCGAAATAGTTGAGAAGCTTGCGGCTTTGAAGCACTCCACAGCCGATTAACTTTAAGTGCTACCCTTTTGTGATCATGATGCTGCAGCTCATCGAGAGGCATAAGAACGCGATAATGCCCACACCAGGTGATGCGGGCATTGCACATGATGGTCTCACAAAGCCACGGCTTTCCGCGCTCGAAACCCATTTCCTATCTTACGAGCTCTGCTGGCACTCCTTATCCGCACTATGGTCGTACCCGGCCCAGGCATTGATGCGTTGCAAAAACTCATTGCCCCACGTTTTTGCAACCCGAGGCTCAGCAAGCGCTACAACGGTACCGAGGGCTGACGCCAGTGGCTTGTACTGAGATTGCGGCGAATTTGTTACCCCACGTTTCCAATCTGAGAACCACTGACGGCGCTGCATCTCAAAATGCGCCTCTCCATACGCGAAAGCGAAGTCGCGCTTCATAAACCGCACATCGTTCAACACATCATCTGTCAACTCACTTGGACGGCGTAATCGACTCCAAAGGTACGGAGCAATCGCTTGCACGTAACGGCGTTCAGAATGTCGAGCAATAATCGTTTCTGCTTGATCGACAAACCGGCTAGGGATCATTGTCTGAATCGTAGCCGTCCCACCAATAAGGCCGAACAGGTCTAGGTTAACTTCAAAATCGTCCTCACGAACGATAGGACCAACTATACGTTTCATCTCAACACTCCCACAATTGATCTTGATAGGAGACTGAATTGACAGAATGGTATCTGGCTATTTGGGATTGAACTGTAAGAGTTGGATGGTCCATCTTCGTCTCCTGCTAAAGGTTACGAAATCGATATACTCAACCCCGAAGCTTGAATTCCTCCAGCTCTCCTCCAATCCGGTAACCATGCATATGCTTCAAGATGCCATCATCCGACGAACGCTTCACAATTATTATCTGACAAAGAAAGATCAGGATGGCCGAAGATTGTCCTGGCAAATGCTAGCGATAGAAGTCAGTCAATATTCTGACTGGGAAATCTCGCTGTCTGGACTTTCAGAAACTGAGGCCAAACAAAAGCTTAAGTCTGCCGGACTGAAGTTATCAAGGTTTTGCGAAGGCCGTCGAAAGAATTCATCTCCTTCAGGTTCAGAAGAAACACTGAATTACGTTCGCCAATTCCTAACCCATCCAGAAATCAGTGCATTGGATATCAAAGCAGTTCAGGATGGAGATTTTAATTTCATCGCTGCGATGCACATGGATATCTTTCTTCACGACCATCAAATTGAGACAGACTTAAACCAAAAAGTTCGGTTTTATAATGATATAGAGACTGAAGGAGTTATAGCAGTTCAAAGCTGGGAAAACTTTCGAGGGGCGATAATCGAGCAAGCTGTGAGCGTCAATCCTAGCTTTGTATTCAGGGGAGTATACATACCGGCGGAGTCCAACGGAAGGGATGGAATCGCCATAATGCGTGAGGTGTATTCAGGGGAGTTAAAACTCCTCAGAATTCTGGCTATCCCTGAGCTATCCGCAGATGGTTGCATCCTTGCTATTGATGATTCCTTCGGAGCTTTTGAAGTTTCAAAGGAAGAAAGTGCGAACTTTAAGCGTATAAAAGACAGATTAAACAGAAAAAAGGCATACGCTACCTCACTATTTAATCGCCTGTTCTCGAATCTATACACCATAGGCAAGACTATATATTTTGGTGAAACAATTAAAAAAGGAACAGTTTTTGACAAAATTAAAAAAGATAGGTATCTTTATTTAGATAATAATAAAAACATCAAAAGCAAAATATATAATTTGGACTTCGATAAATGTAACATTGATGATCTAGTTGAGGCTATTTTAGCCGGCAAGCATGACGCGCGTGGTATTTTAAGCGCGCTGAATACTAGACGGGATGTAGACATCATCTCAGAAAAGCACGGCATGAGCGCACTGCATGCTGTAATAGCGCGCGGCATGACAGAAAGCGTAAAGTCATTACTTGAACGTGGTGATTTGGATCTGTGGAGGCCAACCAGATCCGGCACGCTACCAGCAACGATAGCTTTAGAGTCTAACATCAGACCCAACGTCACACTTGCTCGGCTCATAGAGGACGCGATGCGCAAGCAATCTGGAGATCAGCCCGCCGAACACCTAGAGCCGTAGATGCTTCAACAAAAGCCCTTAATATTCACGGCGTTCTCTACGAAGCCGATTTAGTGAATCGAAAAAAAATTGAGCCTCTTTTCTGAAGCGCTTTACCTGAAGAATCTGCTCTCTCGGTACGGATGCGTTCAAGGATAAAGGCAAAATATGAAACTCTGCATAAGCTAGGTAATTGTCGAATCGATAGTTTGCTGGGGGATGTGAAGGAGTAGACTTATATGGATCGCTCATCAGTAGCGAAATGGTTGTTAGCGCCATCGCGCCTCCAAGCAACCCACTGAGTATTGATTGGGGCTGCATGTTGCGAAAGTTGAGTGGACTATCTGAAATTAGATTAAATGCGATCATATCAGGGAGGTATTCGTCGATACCGTCCTCCAAGTGATCTAGATTATACGCCAAAAGTTTGATTTGCTCTAAAGCCTTAACATCCAGGAATCTCAAATCGGTGTGCCCGAGCAGATGGTGACCCATTTCGTGACCAACAACGAACGCATCCGCAATCCCGGCTATACTCGTAGCGAAGTCATCTCCAATGCTGTATTTTTCACGAAAAGTTATTGTATCCTGCTGATCGATATTTGCAGCATTGGTTCTCCATTGGGAAAATACATCCAAGACCTGATGTAAATATCGATTACATTCTTTAGAACTGGCGCTTCCCCCTTTTAAGGATTGGCCAAAATATGAAAACGTGTCGGATGCGAAGATAATGGCCTGCATCAATCCATTTTCATACAAGCACAAGGCTCCATCATCTTCTGAATCACCAGGAACCGCTGATGCGCTAGCAATTGGCGAGTGTGTAACTCCAACAAACACCCTTTCAAAGAAATCTTGATCTACCCAACCGCCTGTTCTCGAGAAATTTTTTACAATCTCTTGAATGCCGCGATGATTGCTGTAGGTGGGATCGAAAGTATTCAGCTGGCTAATGAATAGTTCGATAGTTTCGACATCCAGACCTGAAGCTATTCCCTGCTGCCTAAGCACATCGAGCTTCTCGGCATCCGTGTTCAGATAATATGCAAAATCGTCTGGTGCCAGCATTTGAAAAAGTGAGCGTGCAGCATTTTCTTTTTGTTCAGTCATAGGATGGTGTAAACTCTATTCAAATTATGATTTTCTCGCCGAGTGTCATTCGGCTAATAGCTACGGACCGGAGAGCGGAACGCCTTTAAAAATGGACAGTGAGCGAGTTGTCAGATCATGTCTACAGCAACCACCAGTTAATTTTTTTGTGGCGTTAGGTTGTGCTCGTCAATCACGTATGAGTTTTGGAAGACTTGGATGTCGTGCGGGTGATCGTGAAGGACTGTGTGCAAGTAGTGTGTCCTAAAGGACTGTGTGCAAGTAGTGTGTCCTAAAGGACTGTGTGCAAGAGTGTGCCTTGTAGTGTGTTTCTCACACACAAGGCCTCTTGGCAGGGAGACGCTGCGCTCCCCCGTGCACCCCCACGCTGACCAAGTTTTTTACAACTTTGTTTTGAATCGTATAACTTGTTCGAAGTTTTGAAACCATATACTTTTCAATCATAATGAACATAGTTTCAAATCACCACATTCAGTTGGATCGTACTTTCCACGAGCTATCCAGCTATTCCCGAGAAAACGACGATATCGAGATCAGCGATGCGTTTCACATCGGTGATAGCCTCACCTGGAACGACGTGCTCCTCGAACGTAGGATTGTTATTCTATCTGAAGCCGGTTCAGGAAAAACCTCTGAAATATACAATGTCGCCAATCATCAACGATCACTCGGAAGGTACTCCTTTTTTCTTCGCCTTGAGCACCTTGCCGAAGATTTCGAGTTATCATTTGAAGTAGGAACACTCGCTGAATTCGAAGAATGGCAGGCCTCACTCGAAGAAGCATGGATTTTCTTAGATTCCGTAGATGAGGCGCGACTAAGAAGCCCTTCTGATTTTGAGAAGGCCATCAAGCGGCTGGGCCAAAAACTAAAGTCATCTAAAGAACGAGCTCACATTGTCATCACATCAAGGCCCTACGCTTGGAGACCAAAAACTGACCTCATTGTGTGTGAGCGATACTTGTCCGTCGGCCTTTCAAATTCTAGCACCACAATTGCCGGTCCTCCAGTTTCGAAGTCCGACCCGATTGAGAAGGTCTACGAACCTGACGAACCAAACGATAAACCGCTAATCAAAATATTAGTCATCGATGAACTTTCCCATTCGCAGATCGTTAAGTTTGCAGACGAAATAGGCGTTTCAAACTCTAAGGAGTTTCTAAACGCTGTTGAGAGAGCGGACGCTTGGCACTTCACAACGCGCCCTCAAGACCTAATAGAACTGACTGAGTTTTGGATAAACGAAGGAAGGATCGGTTCAAAACTTGAGTTGATACAAAACAGCATCCAAAGAAGACTATCCGAACGCGATCAAAGTCGCGCAGAATCGGCCTCAATCTCCATTGCGGATGCACGGCTAGGCGCACAAATGTTAGCGGCAGCGTCAACGTTGGCGGCTGAAGCAAACATACAAATTCAAGATGGAGCGCCGCTCAGTTCTAAGAGTATTGCGGTCCCCTCGGTCCTGCGCGAGTGGGACGACAACAAGCGAAATGCACTGCTTTCCAGACCCATTTTTGATGAAGCGATATATGGAACGGTTCGCTTCCATCACCGTTCAGTCCGAGAATACTTAACGGCCGAGTGGTTTGCGGAGCTGCTCTCGCGCAATACGTCGACGCGATCCGTCTATGACATACTGTTTAAATCTCAATACGGTCTATTCGTAATCCCACCACGCATTAGGCCCATTTTACCATGGCTTGCGCTGTTGAATGACGGCGTTCGAATACACTTGGAAAACAATTTTCCAGAGGTTTTACTAGAAGGCGGCGCCCCCAGCGAGCTACCACTCTCAACGCGAAGAACCGTGTTGCACGATGTTTGTAAAAAAATGTCGGAGGGAAAGTACCTCAGAGGCCAGTCCGATCTAGAAATGGCCCAAAGATTCGCGAGATGCGATCTCTTCGACGACATGCAGAAATTGCTCGGCTTTTACCGACACAACGACGATGTGATCGCGTTCCTACTAAGGATGATTTGGCTCGGAGAGATCTCTGGTCTTTCAAGCGAAACTATCAGAGTCGCAATAAGCTCGAGCTACTCTAAGTACACGCGGGTGCTAGCAATTAGGGCAATTTCTGCAATCGGCAGCAAGGAAGATCTAGCCCAGATAAAAAAAGCTCTATCGGATGATCAAGACAAGATAGAACGCACTATATTCAGTGAAGTTGTTGCATCGGACCTCTCGGAAGCGCGCCAATTGCACTGGCTGCTCCAGATGTTTCCCAAAGTAATATCGAAGGACAGATACGTCTCTGACGATCTCGACCACACGATTGCGGCAGCAATCGACAAAGCCGATTTGTCCGACCTTCCGGATTTCATAGTGGGGCTTTCCGCCCACTTGAGGTCAGAACCGAGTGTCGAAAAAAAGTTCTGCGATGTTTCGAGAGAGTATTACTGGCTTCTCCCTTATATGTTCTTTTCAATCAAAAGATTGATCGAGGCACGTAACCACTTTTGTCTGGAAGAGCCGTCACTCTCAGCTATTTCGATGTTATCTGATGCAAATTTTTATCAAAATGACGGTGTGGCCGCTGAGTTAAGACAATTAGTGCCCGAATGGCAGGAGCTTAATAACGCCGCTTTTTGGCACGACATCGAAGCGGCTCGGTCTGAAGATCACTCTTCGAAGCAAAGAGTCACCCATTTTCAGAGCGCGCGTCCGTTCTTGCGTTTCTGGCAATTCAATGAAAACAATTTCAACTATTTGCTCGAACAGATTTGCAAACAACCTCTGTTAGACAACAAGTTGGTTGCTCTGTCCCTTGCGTTCAGGTTGTACGCTGATCACGGTCGACCCAGAAAATGGCTGAATGCGTTAAAGAAAGCAGCCACTCCTGATACAGAACTCGTTGATCACCTCAATCAATTTCTGAAGCCACCACCTGCCAGCGAAGCCGAGAAAAAACTCCGACGGCAAGAAGCGCAGTGGCAAAAAAAGTCCGAACAGAGAAAAGAAAAAGAAGAAAAGTATCGACATGAATGGAAGGAATACCTGGAAAAACACATCGATGACGTAACGAACACCAGCTGCGTAAGAACCGGCGAAGTATCCAATGCTCAGTACTACATTCATGAGCGCATGCGAGAATTAGAACCCTCTCACAATAAATGGTCGTCATTGAATTTAATTCCTCTGCGTGAAGAGTTCGGGACCAGAATTGTTGCAGCTTTCCGTGAAGGTGCACTGCTTTTCTGGCGCTACCACAAACCCAAAATCAGATCCGAAGGTGCCCCTGCGAACCGCACCACGTTCTACACGATTTTTGGTCTCACCGGTTTATCTTTAGAATTTGAAACAGCGCCCGAACAGATAGTGCATCTATCAAAAAACGAAGTTGATATTGCATGCCGATACGCATCCCATGAACTCAATGGATTTCCAAAATGGTTTCCTCATCTGTTCAAAGCGTATCCCGAACAAGTTTCTGACTTTCTGCTTAGAGAAATCTTTTATGAACTTCGCTCAGCCAAGAAAAACAGCTGTTCATACTATATACTGAGCGATGTCCAATGGTCAGGCGAATGGGCATGGGAACATTTAGCTCCTCACATCCTAGAGTATTTGACAAATAGCGAACCAAAAAACTTTGATCAGCTTTGTCAGCTCATTTCTATCCTACAACGATCCTCCATATCAGATGAAACGTTAGCCGAACTGGCACGATCTAAATTATCTAAGCTTCGACGGCCAAAACACTTAGCCGCATGGTTTTCAGTTCTCGTGGGAACATCTCCTTCCGACGGCATCACCAAACTGACCTATTACCTGGAAAGAAAAACAGACGAGCAGGCCAGCGAACTAGTAATGAGATTTTTGGTCAACCTAATGGGGAAACTACGGTCTCCAGGTTTATCGGCGAGAAAATCCTATCTGCAATCCGACACCCTTAAGTCGTTATATTTTTTAGTGATCCGTTTCATTCGATTTGAAGATGATATCAATCGAGCAGGCAGGGGAGCTTATTCACCAACATTAAGGGACGATGCTCAAGAAGCGCGAGATCGAATTTTTACATTACTCACCGAGCAAAGTGGCAAGTCTGCATTTATCGCTCTAAACGACATAGCAGTTCAAAATCCTGAGCGTCCGTGGCTAAAAGGTTATGTGATCAACAGGGCGATAAAAGATTCCGAAATGGCACCATGGACCTGCGATCAGGTACTCCAGTTTCACAATAATCTTGACCTAACCCCTAAAGATCATCGCGAGCTGGCGAGCCTAACCAAACTCCGGCTCGAAGATTTAAAGCATCACTTAGAGCATGGGGACGATAGCATCGCAAACGTACTCATCCGCGCTGATCAGGAAACTGAACTAAGAAACTTCATTGGGCATGAGCTCAGAAGGTTTTCCAATGGCCGGTACTCAGTAACGCAAGAAGAAGAAATGGCTGACGCAAAAAGACCGGACTTACGGGTTACCGGGAATGGCTTCGATGCCCCGGTTCCGATAGAGTTGAAGATTGCAGATAACTGGTCCGGTCAACAATTATTCGAACGATTAGAAAACCAACTGTGCCGAAGCTATCTCAGGGATTCACGCTCTAAGTATGGCTTCTTCGCACTTATCTATCGCGGAGAAAAATCGGGCTGGGATGTCCCCAATAGCGAAAGCCGTTGCGATTTTAATGCACTCATACAGTGCCTCAGAAATCGTTGGATCGAAATTTCTAAGAATTTCTCTTACGTTGAAGATATCCACATTGTCGGATTGGATTTGACCGCGAGGAAGACCTTACCGCAGTAGAAAACGGATCATTGGAACATATCTTGAATGCAACACTGCATAGTGTCCCAACAAGGTGCAGTTGAATTCACGATGCCGCTTTTAGTCAAAAAAACAGCCCTCGTCTTCATCGGAACAAGGCCTGAGGCGATCAAAATGGCACCTTTGGTTCGTGAGCTAAAGCTGCAACCAAGCTTCAATGTCATTTTGTGCTCATCCGGCCAGCACGAAGACATGCTCAATCAAGCGCTGTCGGACTTCGACCTCGCCGCTGACATTGAACTGAATGCGATGCGAGGTAACCGTTCGCTCTCAAACCTAGTAGCAACCATGCTTGCTGATTTTCAGAGCGTCATTGGACGCGTGAAGCCTGACGTGATCCTCGTGCACGGAGACACGGCCACGACCCTCGCTGGGTCTCTTGCAGCATACTTCAATCAAATCCCGTTAGCGCACGTGGAAGCGGGTTTGCGTACTTACGATAAGCACTCGCCATGGCCAGAAGAGATTAACCGCAGAGTTGCCGACCTCACAGCTGACCTGTACTTCGCGCCGACCTCATCAGCGCGTCAAAATCTCTTGGATGAAGGCGCGCGCTCAAGCGACATCATCGTTACAGGAAACACCGTGATCGACGCTCTCCTGCTAACGGCAGAACGTCTTGATAACTCGCCTGATCTTCAGATGCATGCAGACGCAATTCTTCCCAGGCTTGATCCAGCAAAAAAGTTAGTTCTGGTAACATCCCACCGGCGAGAAAATCTCGGAGCCGGGCTGGAGAATATCTGCGATGCCATCAGGAATATTTCCAACCGCGATAACGTTGAGATCGTCTTTCCCGTTCACATGAACCCGAAAGTTAGAACTACCGTGGACGCGAAGTTAAGCGCGCTCCCTAATGTTCATCTAACCGAGCCGTTGAACTACCTGTCATTCGTCAGAGTGATGTCCAGAGCATACCTAGTCATCTCCGATTCAGGGGGCATCCAAGAAGAAGCCCCCTCGCTAGGCGTTCCGGTTCTGGTCACGCGCGATACAACTGAGCGCCCCGAGGCGGCGGAGGCCGGTACAGTTCGATTGGTGGGAACAAATACTGATAACATCGTGCGGAACGCAGACCGCTTACTCAGCAATCCAGCTGCACATCGTACAATGTCTGAAATCAAGAACCCATACGGCGACGGTACGGCTTCAAAGATAATTGTGAAAGAATTAGCGCGCCGGCTGACGGCGCTTATGCCCGCCTAAACCGGTGGGCAACTAACTCTGTTACAGCGCGCACAGTAAATACCGTATTGGTAACGGCGTATCTTTTCACAAGCCTGCGGGGCTCTTGAATCATTCGATAAAACCACTCGAGACCGCTCGCTTGCATCCATTGCGGCGCGCGTTTGCGAAGCCCTGACAATACATCGAAGCTTCCACCTACAGGAACTGCAATACGAACGCCCAAAGTATCCCAATACTTGGACAAAAACAGTTCCTGGCGCGGCGCGCCCATCCCAACAAATATGATGTCTGCACCTGACCGGCGGATTTCTCGTGCCACAGTTTCAGCTTCGCTATCGGAGAAATATCCATTCCGCGCGCCAGCTATTTTCAGGCCTTCTATCTTTGCCGATAAATGTTCTGAAGATTTTGAAACAATCTCGTCCTTCGCCCCGAGGAGATAAACGGACTTTCCCTGATCTCTTGCGAGGCGTGACAGGCTCTCAACCAGATCGATGCCAGTCACGCGCTCAGGCAAGGGCCGCCCGAGTAAATGAGACAGCCAGACAATGGGTTGCCCGTCTGCCAAAGTTAGCGCTGAGCGCTGCGTAAACTCCTTCAAAAAAGACCCCGGTTTCATCCCAACCAAGATCGCGGTGTTGACAGAAGAAAGCCATCCGCTGCAACGCCCCGCGAGAGCTTCTCTCGACCAGTCCAGAACTTGTCGCTGCGTCACGGCATCGAACTCGCATCCTAAGATTTCAGAACGAGTAAATCTCATCAGTTTTGCTCCCTCAAAATCAGCGCTTCCTTTTGGAGCAGGGCTTCGAGCAAAAATTTTGTAGCCCAATTCGGATATGCCAAAGGCGTATACTTACCCCAGAAAGGATAAGATCCCGCCAGTGCGCCGCGAACCCCTTGGTTCTTCGACCCGGTATTCTGGTGATGCAAAGCAAAAGAGAGCGCAGCATCGGCACATTCGAGCCAAAACCTATCGCCGGTTTCTTCAAACAGCTTGTACCAGATGATAGCCATCTGGCAGTTTCCGGTTAGGCAGGCGTAGCGCGTATTCGCCCCACCGTTTTCGTTGATATCACCGGGAAGAAAACCGTCTTTCCTCAGATATCCAGCTACCCGTCGCGCAGCGCGCTGCGCAGCGTCTAGATAATTTTGATCGCCCAGGTTCAAACTTCCTTCTAGCAATCCCCTGATTGCATAAGCGATTGTATGAGTGAACGCGCTGTCCCCGGGCGTAAATCCGCAGTTTTCAAATAAGTCAGTGTCGTTCAACTGCGTAAGAGCCCAATCCAAATTTTTACGAGCCGCGAGTTCGTAATTTGAGTTTGGATAGACCCGGTTTAGCTCAAGCACGGCCCAGGCGGTTCTGGTGTTATAGGTATGGACACATGAATTATGCGTATTTCTGCGCCATGCTCCATCTGGATCAAGTTTTTGGAGAAGCCAGTCAGCTGCGCGGCGCGCAGCAGTCAAATATTCTTCCTTGTCAGTGTGTTTGAAGGCAGCAACCAATCCAAACAGAACCTGACCAGTATCAAATACTATACCCTCATTTCGGGCATACCGATCATTTGAAAATGAACCGTCCTCATTTTGTCTTGTAAGAAGCCAGTTGGCTGCGCGCAGCGCACGCGCTCCATAGGATTCATCTTGCCCGCGCGCCGCAAGATCAAAAAAAGCCTCTGCAATATAACCTGTTGTTTCGATATAACTCTCGCGCCAGCCAAACTTCATTCTCGTGAAGGGAACGCCGCGAAAATAATAGCCATAGCTGAACCCGCCATCAAGCGTCGCATCTTGGGCATGCATGAGCCAATCCACAGCGAACTGTCTTCTCATGGAGATATTTTCAAACGCACTATTTAACTGCATTTCCACGCTCTCGTTTGTGAACCGCCCAAGGTTGAAACACTGGAATAATCAAGAGCAATAATTGCGCCACTTACAGCAAAAAAGCCCGCCAATTTGGCGGGCTTTCGCAGCTAGAGTTAGTTTCTGAGATACCAAAAACTCGAGTTATTGATTGTAGCAGGAACTCGGTTGGTTTGCGATGCATGCCTCCACAGCCGATTGATCTAAACTTCTGCGTTCGGGCGACACATATGAAATCGCGTTTTGAATATCACCGACATTATTAGTCGCGAGCGACCACGGCCACGCTCCCGCATATCCTTGATCCAAAATCACAGAAAGAGATGCCACGCTCCCCGGATTGCTCGGCACTTCGTGCACGTAGTACTCACCAATGATAATCGGCCTGTCGGCATTATAGACACTTGCCGACGTAGCATATGGCGGATTGCTGTAGCCATTATCGTAGAAGTGCAGCTCGTAGAAATCGAGCGTTCCTGCTGGATCAGCCCCATTCAAAGATGTCAGCGTTGCGTTGGAAAAATGATTATAAAAGTCGGTGTGTGTTGACGACGTAACCTTAACATTCGGGTCTGCCACATGAATAGCGGCGGCCACCCGGTTCACAAACAGCTGTGCCGCATTGAGAGACAGCGGATATGTGGCCGGGCACCATGTGCTTTCTTCAATACCGCTTTGAACTCCAGGAGAGGAAATCATTCCTTCAGGCTCGTTGAAAACCTCCCATGCAAACATTGCCGGGTGATCTTTGACACCCTGAACCATGGGGATAAGCGCGTTATCAATATAGGACTGATACTCGCTTACCAGCATGGTCCGGTGGCTCTCCATTTGCCAGACGCCCTGATACCCCCAATCATCACCATATTCGTCGCACAGCATATCGAACGAGAAGAGGCTGAAGGTGACAAGAATTCCGCGCGCCCAAGCGTCATCAAGGATGGTCTCCAACTGATCAATGACCACCTGATCACTCACCTGATCGCTCAGGCTTGTAACAACGCCGTTGGTTTGAATGTTCGGTGTGTTGTGCCCGGTCGTATGGAGCCAAATTCGAATAGAATTGCCCCCTGCAGATTCAACCTCACCTAAACGCTGTTGTATCCCGCTGAGATTGATTGTCGGCGTCCCAATTTCGATAGAATAGCGACTGGATTCCGACCAAGCCATGTTGGCACCGACCAGCGTAACCGGAACACCGAAATGTTCGAGCTGCCCCGTCCCTACGGAACCACCGCCGCCACCTGACACAAGATCATCCAGTGAACTCCAGACTTCTTCGCCCTGGAACCAAATTCCCTCAATAGAGTCTAAAATGTCGTACTCACCGTTTAGTTTATAGACAAACACCTCACCGCCGGACTGAAGCTCGAACGTATATTCTGAGCTGTAACCGGGGTAATCAACCTGATCATACGCATCGTATCCATAATAGGCGTATTGACCGGTCGATTGACCTTGGAACGTATCTTCGCCTGAGGTGCCGAACTCTTCCACATGCGACGGTGGCTGCGAGCCACCAGACAGCAGATCGGCGACCGAGCTCCAAACTTGCTCATCCTGGAACCAGATCCCTTCAATGGAATCCATGATGTCATACTCGTAGTTTGGTTTTGTTACTGTGACCGTACCGTCAGTTTGTTCTTCAAACACAAAGTCAGATGTGTAGCCTTCGTAATCGATCTGGTCGTAGGAATCATAACCAAAGTAAGCTGTTTGACCGGTGAGAAGCCCTGAGAACACATCTTCACCAGATGTGCCATGCACTTCGGTGTGCGTCGGCGTACCGCCGCCAGACCCCGTAGTTAGTTCTTCAATCGACTTCCAAACGCCTTCACCCTGAAACCATATGCCTTCAATGGAATCCAGAATATCGTACTCACCGCTCGCCTTGGTGACGAAGACCTGACCGCTTGCCTGTAACTCGAAGGTGTAATCCGACTGACCGCCCGGATAATCGATTTGGTCATACTCACCATAACCATAGAAAATGGTCTGCCCCGTAAGCGATCCCTGAAACACGTCCTGCCCGCTGGTGCCATATTCTTCAGTATGCGTTGGCGGGTTGCCCGTGGTGATCAGATCAGCGGTCCAGCTCCAATACTGGTCCCCCTGGAACCATACGCTTTCAATGGAATCGAACATATCAAAGCCGCCATTTGGCTTGGTGACTTTGATCAAACCACTGGGATGTTCCTCGAACACATAATCTGTCGACGCGCCTTGGTAATCGACTTGGTCATCTGAAGGGCCGCCATAATAGATGGACTGACCGGTATTGGAGCCAGAGAACTGATCCACACTGGTCGAGCCAACGACTTCGACATGGTCCAGGCTTCCTCCGTTTGCGATCAGATCGTCAACCGATCTCCAAGACTGTTCATCTTCAAACCACATTCCTTCAAAATACTGCACCAAGTCCATTTGACCGTCAGATTTGTAGACGTGCAGAAATCCGTTTCCGCCGTCTAAGAAAATGTAATTATAAGCATAGCCCTCATAGTTGATCTGGTCGTAACCATCATAGCCCCAGTATGCATGCCCATTCGCTAGATATCCCGGAAACGTATCATCTTCATTCGTTCCGTAAAAATGATTTGGCTTGGTAGCGTGGGCGACGCCAATACCTGACGCAGCAAGCGTCATAGCGGATGCCGCCAACAAAATTTTCTTCCCAAAACGCATAAGAATCCCCCTTTTGATTCAAGCTTCCAATAACAACCGGATAGAAATAATGGCCTCATAGGTCTAGCCTTGGTTGCAAACTTCTTGGGGAATAGTCTTAAAAACTTTATGCCCTTTAGATCTGGAAGCCTGTTCGGTCAAAAAGGATAAATGAGTCAGCCTAAAGACTTTTCATCAAAACAGCAGAAGCTAGCCATATTTGTTCGCACCAGCATCGCTGGACGGGCTCTCGTGAACCGAGCCGAGTTTTTCGTCTCGGCCATTCGGCTTTGATCCCTCGCGAAAGGCTTAGGGGCCAGCCCCTTCAGCGCACTTCGATGAAAACAGACGGTCTCCCGAGGCTCGCAGCCAAGCCCGCTGCGCCCGCCGCCGATTTTCACACTCCGTTTGCCCACCCCGTTCTCGGCGAAGGCCAGGGTTACATGCGCAACCCTTATCTGACGGAGGTTTTAAGATGAAAAACGAAGGAGAAATCAGAATCTATGTGGCGTGTCTGGCGGCATATAATAACGGTTATCTGCACGGGGCATGGATCGATGCCACACTCGGCGAAGACACCATCTGGGATCATATCAACGAGGTTTTGAAAACCTCGCCCATAGCGGATGCGGAAGAATGGGCGATCCATGACTATGAAGGCTTTGAAGGGCTGAATATCCCTGAATACGAGGGTATTCAGAGCGTCGTCGAAAAGGCCGAATTCATCGAAGAGCATGGCCGCTTGGGCGCGCAAGTTGCGGAATATCACGGTGATTTGGAAACAGCGCGCAAAGCGCTGAGCGACGATTATGCAGGTGTCTATAAATCTCTGGCCGAGTTTGCAGAAGAGCTAACCGAACAGACCACGCAAATTCCAGACTCACTGCAATATTACATCGATTACGAACGCATGGCGCGTGACCTTGCGGTCAGTGATGTTCTGGCCGTTGAGCTTAGCTTCGAAGAAATCCACGTCTTCTGGAGCCGATAAAATGAGTTACCAGACCTATGAGATAGAATGGCAGGGGATCAGGATTTGTGTCCGCTACGCCCCTGTCAAATGGAACGTCATTTCTCACATTGAGATCGAAGCTATCGAACCAGCGAGAGCGCCTTTGCCGGTCACGCCGACTGGCTATCTCTCTCATCATATTCCGATTGGAAGCGTCGAAGCTGAATTCGACAATGTCGAGGATTGCATATTGAGCTGGCTGGATGAGCGCGCCCAGTCCACCGAATGGCGTGAACATTTAGAAAAATCGGCGCAAGGTGAGCTGTTTTGATAGTTGATCAGCCTTGAAACAACCAACAGAGCACACCAGAAATCCATGCCAGTTTTGCGAAATAATCTCCCAACCAAGAAAAACTGGAACCAAGCGCCCCAACGATCAATCCTAAGTAATCAACAACGATCAAAGAAACAATACCAAACGCGAAGCTAAACAATGCGATCCGAACACGGCGTTTGTCATCAATATACTTGTCCGCCCAAAGATACTTCTGCTGCAAGTCAGCATTCAACTGCGCTATTGTTCCGTAAGTTTGGTGATAGTAAGCAGATGCTTCTTCTATCAAGATGTCCAACTTATCATTCCGCACGTCGACATCTTTTAAAATCCGGCTGTAATTGCCCGCGTTCACAAATCTAAATGCGATGGAACCCTCTGTAGGAATACCGTAGTGCATTGGAGGGATATTAGGGACTTTTTGGAGCTTTTTCCGCAAATGCTCAGAAATGCTTCTTTGTATTTCGAACTCTCGCTTTACAATGATATCCATCGCTTCAGCAGAGTCAGATACTAATTGCTTCACCGCCACCCTGAGACACTTCTTAAAGTGTCGCTCATCATTCAAGAGTTCAGGATGAGATTCAAGGTAAGTGCGAAATCGCCTCGAGACATAAGAATACGACAATCTCTGTCGAAGAGTGCGATCACCTTCATTCAATCCTGACAAATGACCATGAAGAAAATGAAACTTATCTGTGTAGTGCCGGATCAAATTCTCTGGATTGATCCACGGCGCGTTCATTCGATTTGCCCCCAAAGACATAACTCAAGAAACCCAACAAAGGGAACGATTTTCGCTTTTCTTTTGTATCTGGAAATGCCGCTCTGAAGCTTGCCAGTTGCTCCTCTTCGAGCTCTCTGATGATAAACTCAGAAAGCTCTTCAGAGGTAATATCGCAAAACGGTTTACCGAAATGACTCTCCATATCCCGGATCCGTTTTCTTGTATCGCTCAACTCTGTAACCTCAGACGTTTTCTCCATACATCACCCCCACTTCGTGAAGAACTTGAAATGCAACCTCTTCACTAGAAATATACGGATGATTCGCTCTAAAGTCATTAATTACGTCTTGACACTTCGGTGTCAGCGGAAACTGTATCGTCTTTTGTCCCTTGAGAGTTCCTGAGCTGAAACTTTCCCAGACATCACGTACGGGCATGTCATCACTTTTAGCCAACTTTGCTCCAAGGCACGTCTTCTCACGTCTAAGGACGGCAAGATCCTCATTTTTCTTACTGAAAAACAACAACATTTTGGAGTTTGATTCACGAGGAACTCTAAAGCTCACATGGCGTGTTTCATCGACTTTCGAATAAGCAAATCCAGTTCCCGACATCCTACCTAATTCTCCGTAAACAGATGTTGTGTGGCAGCAGCTGACTTTAAATAGAATTTTGGATAAGTTAAGCCCAAAAGCGCATAATTTTCATCTAGTAATGGTGCCCTGTTAATATTTCACCGGATAAGTAGCTGACCCACGTTCTAATAACTTCGCCCGAAACGATCTCGTATCGTTAAAGGCTTACCCAGCTCAGACGCATAACGAGCTTTCAAGTCTTCGAGTCTTGTCTTTTGCTGTGCCTGAGTTTTCTTTGTGCGCTCATGCTCCGCTCGAAGCCGTTCACGCTCTTCCTTCTGGGATAAGATCAATTCATCGCGGCGCTTTTGATCACGCTTTAAAGCGTCCCATGCCTCCCGCTCATTGAGCTTCTGAATGCGCGCATGTTCGCCGCTCACCCTGTCCCACATGCCACCAATGCCGCCTCGGAAACGTACCTGACGTGCAATCGCTGCGCACCGCTGCTCTTCTTCCACTCGCCTGAAGGCATTAGCGCGAAATAGGCGCTGTTCCTCCACCAGCTTTTGACGCGCCAGCCTCTGTTCCGCAATGCGCTTCTTTTCCTGATTTTCGCGCTCAGTATCAATGCGCGAAACCGTTTCGATCATTCGGCTCGCAACAATCGCCTTGGCATCTTCAACGCCTTGATACTTTTCGGGGGCACCCAGCCGCGCTTTGACGTCCTTTGCTTTGATGCCGATCTGCCGCGCCAGAGAGTGAACCTCCATGTCGCGGTCCAGAACCACAAAGCCGCGCTTATCGCCCTTGGCAAGGACATAGCCGCGCTCTTTTAGCGCGTGAGTGAAGGCCTCTTTGTTGTCCGAGATAGCCCAGGCATCCTGAATAGCCGCTTTACGGTCCCTTGGGTCCTTACCAAACCGCTGTGCTTGCTGCCACTCTGCGAAGGTAAAGGCCTTTGTGTCGGACTTGGAGCGATCAGCAAGACCGTCTGGCATTTTAATACCATGCACGATGTGCAGCTCCCGTGAAACTTCAAGCAGTTTGATTTTGGTATGAGACAGCCGAATGGCTTTCATCTCACCCGTGTCTATACGGCTCCAAACGGCGTGAGCATGTCTGCGGTTTACAGTGTCTCGTTCGACATTTTGCGCCGTTAGCTTTTCATGAAAGACGATTGCTCGCGGCTGACCTGTCAGGCCGAGCTTCGCTTCTGCCTTGTCGATTGCAGCGATGAACTGCTCCGTCGTTAGGTTTCTATCTGGGGGTGGGTTGATGCTGAGGCTGAACAGAAATTGCTTGCAGCGCGTGCCACGGCTGAGCGCGTCCGCTTCTTTGAAAGCATCATGGAGATTGTCGCTCGCAAAGCCCGACACCTCGTGGACGAGAACGTGATCGTTCTCGTCCTTCATGAGATGGTTTGCGAGATCAGTAGCTCCGCCGCGCTGGGAACCTTTCAGGATCATGCTGTTCTGGACTTTGGCTTCAAGCCGAGTGCTTTCACAAGCAGATCGCGCATATCCTGAATTGCATCACAAGCAGCAAAAAGTTCGTCTTCCAGTTCAAGGGAAACCGGAAGCGCGCCCATATTTGCAGCCTTGGCAATTTGGTTGAGGTTCGAGGCAAGGCGAGACTTGCCCAGCTCTCCCATGGATTTCGCAAGCAGCTGCATATTCTCATCAGGCCGACGAAGCTTGTATTGTCTCGGTGTTTGTTTATCTCCGAACAATTGTTCGCGGATGTAGGCACTGACGCTTTTGCTCTTCGAACGGGCCTTCAACATTGCGCGTTCTTCAGCAGAAAGCCGGAGAGAGAACGGCACATAGTCTGTCTCTTTCCGCATTGCAGATTCTAAATTGAAATTCTTGGAGATCATGCCGGACCTCCATCAAGATCAGGCTCATCCATTCCGCTATCCGGTGGCCCGAATTGCTTGTGGAAGTGTTCGGGATAATCCTCATAAAGGCACTGCAGCTGGGCTTCCCAATCGAGTAATTCTTCAAAAACGTCGTGCAGAGAGTTCGAGGTTAGTCCCTCCCTCTCCGCCATTCATCTTTCATTTTCCTTTGTTCTCAAAGGGCTTCGCGTCCGAATTGGCGAACCTGTTCTGGTGGTTAGCCAGATTATGTTCGCCATCCGTCCCATAAAGGCGTAAAAACGCCTGATCAGCGCCTCGAGCGCGGTCAGCCGCGTCGATATAGCGTTGAACCTCTTTAAGTGTTCTGTGACCTGTCACGGCCTGAATTTGTGGAGCAGTGCACCCGGCATCAGCCAAGCGAACCGCACAGGCTTTCCTCAAACCGTGTGCCGAGAACTCTTTTCCGATCCCCGCATTATTCAGCTTTTCGCGGAACCAATTCCCGAACGCTTTTGCTGATCTTTGTTGCCCGTATTCAGTTTCCACAAACAACATTTGCGTTTTAGGCATGGCGTCGATTTCAACACGCAATTCACCTAGAATCGGCACGGAAACAAATTCACTGGTTTTCTGTTGTGTGTACTCAAGCCGACCATTCCGAATGTGCTGACGCCCGAGCGCAACAGCATCAGACCGCCGAGCCCCAATGTTCAGCATCAATTCGAATATTCGCCGTTCACGGGTGCCAGATTCATACTTGGCGCGATACTTGGCAATTTCGCTTTCACCCCAAGTTCGAAATCCTTCGCTTTTGATCGGGAAAGGCTTGATCGAGATTGCCGGGTTATCATTCCGCATTTCGTGATCAAGCGCGACCCGCATCAAGATTTTCAGCAGCTTCAAAAGATTGTTCGCCGCCGAAGGTCGATCCCGCATCTTGTCGAGTATCTGGATAATGTGCTTGCGTTGCAGGCCAGACACTGAAAGCCGTCCATACTCTGAACGGAAGTTCTCAAGAATGCCGCGATATGTCGTTTTCGTGCTGTCTCGAAGTCGATCAAACGCCGCTGTCTGATAATAGCGATTTATCAGTGAATCGATTGAACCGGGTTTGACGGTAACGGTTTTCGGTTTCCCGCCTGCCCGGGCTTCCGCCAAGCGAGAAGCAAAGTCAGGATGATCAGGCGAAGGGAGAGAAACCGTTCGGCCTTTAGACCGATAGCGCCAGCGTGTTCGCCCGTGCCGATCCTGATATGATGAAACGCCTTTCAGACCGAGATTGCGGTTCATTTCAACACCTCATCCCAGTCGTTGTTATCAGGCTTGGAGATCGTCGAGGCTTCACCGATCAGAACTTCTATAGTTTCGCCATTTCGCGACTGACGAAAACAGCCAGGCATCCCTGCCGAACGAAATTTCGGAGCGTATTCCAGCGCCAAATCGGCCAGCGCCTTTTTCTCGTGTTTGGTAAAGACAGAACGGCGATCAGTCATGCTTCTGCACTTTCTGCTCGTCACAAGCGAGAGCAACGCCGAGTTGGAAAATTTGCCCGCTAACGCAGGAACGCTTCGTTCGAATACCTCCCAAAATGGGCTCAAAGCCATCGATGTGCTTAAAACCTGAATCGGTATTGCACATAACCTTTCCTTTGAAAGGCACGACCAATTCACCTACGATTTCTTGGCCATGCATCTCCCATCGGAACAACTCGGCCAAAACGTCAAAGTCGTATATTCTCAGGTGAAAGCCTTCATTCAAGAACCGACCTGAAGCCGCTTCAAGGCCCATCGTTCCGGGCAGTGAAATAATGTGCGCAAGCACCTCTTCCAGCGTCTGACCTCGAAACAACTCTGCAAATCGTTGCGGCGTGATCGTTTCATAGCCACGATAATTCTTTTTGAATTCTGGCGAGAAAGGTATCGCGCTAAAACGCTTAACCCGCTCTACACATTGCGAAGGGCCATCGGTGGTTAAAAGAGCAATGATCATCCGTGCGCCGTCGAGAGGTGTCATTTCAGGCGCGCTCCGCCCCCTTCCGCCGGTGGTCATCAATCCGGCCTCTTTCAAAAAGCGAGCATAAACAGTCACTGTTTTTAGTGGCTGTGTGAAAATGTTGGCTACCGCCTCATTAAACGCTGCTGCTTTCATGTCATTTGTATATCGTGCAAATCATGATCGATCAAGCTTCTTTTGTGTAAAATACAAAAGAAAACCGCCCTTGTTGATCGGCTAGTTTAAAGTCCCGATTTCATCAAACGGCTTACGGCCCGCTTCCTTACAGCCATGCTTGATCGAGAGAATTTCGAACCAAGCCAATGATCGAAGGTCCGGTGGTATTTGCACCATCAGCTCTGCGAGTTCACGTATCTGTTCAGGTGTTGCCGGGTTATCATCGTCAGTCATACTCATTTCCCCAATCTACCATTTCCATCGCTTGTTTAGGATCAATTCCAGCCTCTTTCGCTTGCGCCAGAGCGCCAATGATTGCTGTGATTGCACGAGCCCGACCGCCAGCGTCGAAGGCTTGTAATGGTCGCAATGTGTCGATTGAAATAGAGCCACCGAGCTTGGCGCTTGCCTCTTCTGCCATGAGCGCCGCAATGGGTTGTAGCTGCCATTGGGCAACATGCCTTTGAGCTTCTCTCACGAGCGGCCCGGTCGTCGCTGCATTGGCAAGGCCGGGCAGTACACCAAACGCCAGACAGATTGCGTCACGCGCCTGATTCAGCGTTTCTCGTGTCATGGCTTTAGACAGGTCTGGTGTAAGATCGTTTGATTTCCAATCGCTCATTGGCCCGGGACCACCTGCCGCCGTGACATTCATGCTTTCCCTGATCAGCACCTTGCCGCGATTGCCTCGAAACCCCCGTGCCAGCGCCTCAATGTCAGTTTCAGGAGCTTCAGGGAATGGCACAATCTGAGAAGCAATTGGGGCGGTCTCATAGACTTCAGACAAAGCCGTTTCCACGGCCTGTAATAGTCCCGCCGTGAGTTGAGCCCGCTTCAGTGGTGCCGTGCCGTAATAAGGCGCTGACACATCGGCCCCGATTCGAAAGTGAAGCACCTCACCGGCAAGTGCCGTTTCCGTGCGTCCACCGCCAGCTTCAGAAATTGAAACCCGATAGGCGAGCGGTTCAGCGTCACGGGTTTTCAGATCCCAATCAGAACAAGGAATAAGTCCGTCACGAATTAAAAACACCGCTTCGCCGCGCAAGGCCAAAGCCCGTGCGGTGAGCGCCAAAGTGCGCCGGTCCAGAAAGTCCGTTCCCTTAACATCAGCAAGGCTTAGACCGCCTTCCCACAATGAAACGCAACTTTGCACCGTTGCTGTAAGTTGCCCGATACCAGACCGGCCCGAAATATATGCTTCGCGAGCGGCCATGATTTCAGCCGTAAAGCCAGACGACGTAGACCGCTTTTCTTCTTTCCGCTTAAATGGCCACATTTCCGGCCCTCCGATACTTGCGCAAAAGATCAGCTGCCCCGCTCAATGACATTGCCTTTGCTGCGAACGCCGCAATGCGCGTCTCTCCGTCGCCATGGCCAATGTAAGCGAACGAATCTTTGAATTGTTCGGCAATGCCGCGCGAGTATTCGTGAAGCCGCCTGAAAGCTTCCTGCACCGCTTCCGGCGGGTCATCAGTGCTTCCAACCGTTGCCGTCACTCGATAGGTTTCCCCATCAGTCGTATCCAGACCGCCAAGCGGCCCAGCCGTCAGAGTTGTTTCGGCCCAGGCATCATCTTGCCAAACTTCGATTGTCGCGATGGTCGCTGGATACAGAGGCGCTTGCCACTCGCCCCCGCCTTGTACCGTCCAGATCACAGAGCGTTCGCCCCAACGATAGGCAATCCAGCTTTCCAGCCGTTGCCACACCGCCTCTACATTCACCGTTGCAACGCCGTGCCCTTCTACGCCGGTCGGAAGTTCCCAATGAGCGAATTGCGTGACTTCAGGACGTTCTGCCGGGATCGCTTCCTGTTGTTTTAGGGTCGTCGCCATGTCAGAGCCTCCAGCGGCTAAGATGAAACATCGTTGATGTCTCCAACGATGTTTGGGGATTCCAGTTTCGAGCCTCTACTTGCGCCGTCGGATAGGCAGGGCGAGTAACCGCCGAGAGTTCCACGAGGTTCGCCGCCATCACGGTTCGCAATAGGCCGTCTGAATCCCGCGTCACACGCTCGCCACCTTCCGGCACGGAGAAGCCGGGAGAAATGCCGCCGACCAGACCAGACGCCAAGGCCGCAAGGAAATCACGCACATATCCCACGCCGCGCATTTCCTGAGAGAGCCGCGCCTCAAAGGTCAGAGCGTCGTCTGTGTCTGTGACTTCCAGACTCCCCGCCAACCGGCTGGCTAATGGCCTGTCAAAGTCATGATGCACGAGGAAATGTACGTCTGAGTTTTCCGCAATCGATTTCCCGAATGCCCTTCGTTCAAACATTTCCCGGAGCCGTTGCCGACCGTCCCGCAAGACAGTTGGCACGGCATAAGGGAAGCGGCCCCCCAGGCAGGTCGCCCCATCTGCGAGGGATCGGACTTCAAGCCCGCCTTTGGAGCCTGCCCAGAGCATTATTGCAGTCCCGTCAGAACTTCGATTTGCACAGCCCGCGAAATCGTCACGTCCATAGTTGTCAGAGCCGTCAGACGAAGCCCGCCGGATTGCGCGTCGGAGAACGGATCGCGAATAAGATCGATTGCGCCCCATGTGCCGACATAGATCGGAGGAACGCCGCCGACTGAAGTCGTGAGAATGGCAGACGATTCAGCAGGATCGCCAGTCGGAGCCGCCAGCGCGTTGCTTGAAAGAATAACCTTCCCGATTTTCGCTGTCAGACGATCCCATTGAGACACAGCCGTTCCTGAAATCAGGTCAGCGTCCATTGAATCGAAGATTTCAGGGCGCAAAAGCAAATTCACGTTCTGAGTGCCGGACGCCGCATTGGCGGTCATGAAACGCACCGCCGCCGCCCGAAAAACCGAATAGTCTGCCGCTGCACTGACATCGGTTTCGGTGATGCTCCAACCCGACGCGCCCGCAAGAATGCCAGTAGGTTCGCCGGCCGATCCAGAGCCCTGAAACACTGCCGCGTCCAATGCCTCAGAAATAGCGCCGTTCATGTCGCGTCGTACCGCCTGCTCAAGCCCTGCACCGGATTGCTTGAGTGACTTTCGCGTCAAACGCATTTGAATGCCGAGCGTGTTATCAGGGGCGAGCGGGCGATCAACAGTCGCATAAGCAGACGGCCCTGCAACATTGGCGGTTTCACCATTTGCCCAACCAGCCGCGACTGACGACGACGTGACGGGATATTCCACCTCGCCAGAGTCGATATTGATCATAGATGCACCCATTTGTGCCGCCACTGACGACGCAAAAAGACGATCAATAATTGGCACTGTTCGGATAGGGTCAGGTGTGCCACTTGCTACCGTCTCACCGGCACGGAGTTCCAGAGCTTCCCAAGGAACGGGCATTCCCCGATAGCCGCCTTTTGAACGAAGTTCAGAGACGATTTCCGCAGTGCGGCCATCGAGTGAACGGCCTTCATCAAGAGCAAGTGCTACCTGCCGCATTTCGAAACCAGTCATCAAATTTGACCATTCACGGTCTGAGCGGGTTTCGAGTTCCTTCCCCGCTTCGCGTCGTTCTTCGTCTTCAGAAATCAGCGCCGCGCGATATTTGGTTTCGTTCTGGCGATATTCATTGTCCAAGCTTTCCATTGAACGGGTTTCGTCGTCAGTGAGTTCAGTTTTGCCAACGAGCGCGGCAAGCGACTGCCGAATCTCTGATTGGCGATGTGAGATTTTTACCGAATTGAGCATTTTAAAAGTTTCCTTCTGAGGGCAACTGCTTCTCCCGAAGCAGGGTTCGCCATTGCTGGCGTTTTGGAGAAAGCGGCTTGTAGCCGGTTTCAATTCTGGTTTTCTTTGCGTGGCATTGCCCGCACAAAGTCTGTAAATTTTCGAGTGACCATGCGAGGTCTGGCCGATCCCGCACTGGTTTAATGTGATCGATTTCGAGCCCGATTTTTTCAGCGCAACAAACGCATTTCCAGCCGTCGCGTTGAAGCGCCTGCACCCGGAGCGCCTTCCAGCGCGGCCCGCGTGTGATGTGCCGGGAATACCGTTTGAAAGATTTCATCCCCATGCCATGCGCCCCCCTTGGTGAAGAGGTCGCGCCATAATGCGGGCGCCTTCAGCAACTGCGATCACTGAGGCTTGAACCGGATCAATCCGGCCTCGTGAACGGCCTTTTGCAAGTTTGGCATTGTTCGCAGGATCGCGAAGCACTACCGCATCAGCAAAGGCAGATCGAAGCAGAAGCGAAGGCGTCGAAATGACCTGCCCGTCATAAGCGGCCCGCTGAAAACGTTCCACGTCTTCATTGCCATCGCGCCAGCCTGTACCGCGCCAGATCACCGGTGAACGAATGCCCACCGCCTGTATAGCCTCGCCAAGTTCAGCTTGCTTGAACCTGTCGGCAATGATCGCCGCAACCGTCTCACCTTCAACGAGAGTTATTGTGTGGCCGAGCCATGCTGCAATCGGCACTGTCTGATCACCAAGCGTTGCAAGTTCCCCGCGTCGGTTCATCTCCACATAGCGATCCCCAACGCCGTCGCGTTGCCCGCGATCCAGCAGACCAGGATTCGACGGGAAGGTGCCGACACATTCGAGACGGCCCGTTTCAGGCCAGTAGAACGCCGCAGCAGACATGGAAGCCGAGCCGCCTAAATCAATTCCGATCACGACTTGGCCTTGTCGCGCCGGTGGCTCTGAAGCCTCGCAGGCAAGCCATTCATCGACGGTCAGAACCACGTCCCGGTTCTCGTCTGAAACGCGCTCGTTTCGATTGTAGAGACGAAAGGAGGTCAGGGCAGAACCGCCGCGAGCGATTGCCCGCTTGACTTCCTTTTCCAGTGTTTTCAGGTTTGCACCAATTCCATATTTCGCGCCGGGATTCGCCTCCTCAAGGCTTGTCGGATCATCTGCCGGTATTCCAGCCGCCGGGCGATGTTCCTGAACATAGACGCCCTCTTGCGGTTCATCGAGCCAGCGTGAAAACGGGTGTGTATCGTCAGGGGCAGAAGTCGAAATAATGAGCGCCCGCCCGCCGCGTTTGTGCAAGCCAGAGATCAACGCCGCTTCCAGAGCGTCACCTTGTTCAAGCATCCAGTGACCGCGTTCATCCATGATAACGAGCGTCGGAGCCGTGCCGAGTGCCGTTTTACCATCCGCAGCAATACACCGGATGATGTGCCAGCTTTCCCCATCGTCATATTCGATTTCGAGACGTGGAGATTTGCGGATCGTGAACTTGGATTTCTCGTTGTCATCCTCGAGACTGCGAACGAAACCAATGACGAATTGGTAGCAGATCGCCGCCTGATCACGTGTGCGAGCGGCAATGATGATTTCCCGGCGAGGCTGATCATTCAAAACGCCAACCAGTTCAGCCAATGCCACACCAGCCGATAGCGCCGTTTTTGCGTTCCCCCGACCAATGGACAAACAAGCGATGTTAACGCCCTTGTCGAAGGCACCGCGAATGAATTGCTTTTGGAAAGGTGCCAACTTCAAAAGCTTGCCCGCTTTTGGCCCTTCTGGAATCTTCAGAGTTTCGAGGAACGATATGAGTTTCGTGCTGTCTTTCATCGCAGCACCCTCCCAATTTTCGAGAGAGAAACGACGAAAGGTGGGGTGACGGTTTCGCCCCTAGACAGAAACGCGGGCATTGGGACCATTATTCGCCCGCCTCGTCGTCTCGTGCTTCAGCGAAGTCTTTCGCATCCAACGAACGGATTGCAGCACAGGTTTCTGCCTGAAGGTCAGCTAGCCCTCGATAGAGCAACTGTTGCAATCCGACCGCCGCGTGATTGGTCAGTGCTATGCTAGCCACCGGTATCTTGCCCAAGCCGTCATCACACATGAAGTCGATGAACAGTTGACCACGGTGAGCCCGCACCACGGGAAAGGTGTTAGAATACTTCATGATTTCCCCACTCTGATTTGTGCTGTGACCTACCCACCCGCACCACCCCACCCCTTACAGGGTGGAGGTGGTGGGGCGGTACGGTTTCACACCGCACTTCCGCACCTTGTCGCACTATGGATTTGAAGGTGGAGACGCCCCCACTTCCGCACCTTGCCGCACTTCTGATTTCAACGTGGAGAACATCACACATCTTGCCATTCTCCCCGGTCCAGAACGGGGCGAGACTTGCCCTTTTCATCGGTGATTTTTGTTTCGATCAACACTCCAATCTTGAGCCAATGCGCGATCCATTTCTTAATCTTCGCCTTGTGTGCTTTATCGTCGGCATCGAACCCAAACACCTCTGCAATAGCGTAACCGGCCCAATCACTCGCCTGCACATTTGACCGCTTGTTCTGGCCTGCCAGAGCCTTCTGAACATCTCGCACAAGTTCGGGTGTCAGTTCGTCGAATTGGTTAGGCCAGGACCACGGCACCACCACGCCTACACTGTCGCCGTTCGCAAGCGTCTCGCTTTCCAGACAGTACCAGTCAGAGCGTTCAGCAGGTGGTGCAAGATTGCATTTGTCAGAGATAACGCGGAAAAAGCGCCGGTGATTGTCTACACCAGCTTCCGCGCCTTGTTCCTCAGTCATTCGGTTAATTGTCCGAACGTCGCGAGCTGCATCCGTGAGTGCCTTGCCACCTCGTGAACTTTCGGCGTTCACTTCCGCATCGCCTGAAGCCTTGCGGGTATGGTGTATCAGATGAACCGCTGCATTAGCCTTGTCGGCAATGCGAGCCCATTCCTTCGCGACCATATCAATTCCAACGTTGTCGTTTTCGTTGACCGCGTGAGAGCTGATAAAAGGGTCAATGATTACAACGTCAATTTTCTTTTCCTGCATCTCTGCAAGTACGGCTTTCGACGTGGCCTCATTGATCAAAGGCCGGTTCTTTTCGATGGAAGCCATCACAAGCCGCTGATCGCGCCCGCTATCGATGTAGAGCTTGCCCTTCAGGTCTTCCTGTTTCAGCCCGTAGTGTTGGATTGCCGCCGCAAAGCGCCGTTGGATTTCATCGAGTGGATCTTCAAGATTGAAATACCAAACGTTCAGAGGCTCTTTCACCCATTGCCCTAGCAGGTTTCGACAAGCGACCATTGCGAGGCTTTCTGCAATCGCCAGATTGGACTTGCCGACGCCCCCAGGCGCGACTGTGACGTGAAGATACTTGCGAAAGATATTCCGCCCATAAAGGCACTGTCGAGCTGGTAGACTTGACGGATCGATGACGATGAAAGGAGACGCCTTTACAGGACGTTCAACCTCGCGAGGCCGGACCGGTCCAGCCCCATCCATAACGTCGCGCACCGCATCAATTCCAAATTCTCGATGAATGTCGTTTACGTCGAGCGTCATGCGGCGGCCTCCTCTTCATCAAGAGACACCGTGCAGAGCACTTCAATGTCTCGCTCTGCCAATGCATAGGCAAGCGATCGCGCACCTTTGCGGCCCGACCCGTCATCATCAGCAACGATCGTCACGCATTCCACGAATGAGGGAACAGCAGCTGCAAGTGAGCCAAGCCGCCCCGCCGATCCTGCCACCCAAAGCCCCAACCCCGTTGCCTCTTGCGCAGAAAGCCCGTTTTCAATGCCCTCAGATATAATCAACCCAAGGGCATCGTTTGGCGGGACAAACATGATCGGAAAGCCCTTAGAAGGCCCGACCATGATCTTGTCCCGGTCAGTGCCAGCTTTTGCGCTACCGTCAGGTTTCAATAGTGTCAGGTGAACGCCCTGAACATTTTCAGCCGAGATTTCATAACGCCCGCATTCAACTTCTTCTGCCATTCCGAAAGCGGTAATCATTGCCGGGTGATGACCATAGCGCGCCGGTAGAAAGCGAGCTGTTAGTGGAATCTCGCCTCGATATCCTCGAGAACGTAGATACCGTTTTACGGTCTCTTCGGGTGGCACGGATCGCGACCAAAGAAATCTTGCTTTCTTACGCTGCTTGGCATCGTGATTAGGTTTCACCACCGACATAGAAGGCGAGCTGTGAGGCTTTCGGACTTCTCGCTTTCCATCAGGTAGGAAAAAACCGTCAGCGCCGCACCGAGCGCACGTATAGGACGCGAAACCGTCAGGCTTGACGAATACGCGCAGGACGCGCCGCACTCGGTTGTGAGCCGATTTCCGATCAGGTCCACAGAGGGGGCAAGAAACATCATGCGCCCCGACTTGCATACCAGTCGTATTCTCGATGAATTGCATCGTGAGAGCTTCAGACATGCGAGCGCCCCCGATAAATGCCACCGAACACCTTACAGAAACGATCCCACGGCTTTTCGTTTTGAAAGCCATGTTCATCGAGTTCACCGAGTTCAGCCGGATCGTGTTCGCGATCACCGTTGCATTCGAAATCCGGATCGCCTTCAAGTTCGTCCAGTATCTCAATGATGACGTGAAGCGCGTCCATCAGTTCGATAGAGAGATCAGTCACCGGCATTTCGTTGGCGATTGATTGCGCCTGCCTCATCAGGGTATAGAGAGAGGGTGCTTTTTGCTCTGCTTTGTGGATTGCACGTGCGCCGTTTCCCGCTGCAACGGGAGCGGCGCTTTCATGTTCAGAGGTTAGCCACCCCGTCACATACTGCTTTGATTTCGTTGAACCAGTTTTTGCAGGGTTAGCCCGCCTAGTTCTCTGTTTTCTTTGGGAAGCGTTAAGCCTCCCCAGTCCGCCATTTCTTCCCTGAAATAAGAAATACCCCGCGCGACCTGGTATGCGTCACTTTGTGACGCGTAGGGTGCATTAAGCGCAGCGAATGCACCAGAAAAATGACACCGAATAATACAAGGCAAGGCGTGGCAGCATGCTTCAGATTATTGAGTGAGTGTCTCTGGTGCATCCGGCTTCGCCCTTGATGCACCTGTATCGCCGCAAGGGATTCCCTGCCGCGCATACGTTTTGATTTGAAGATTGAAGTCAGATAGCTAGTGAACGGATAGACGCCGCACGGTCTGGCGGCGGCCAAGGCTCTTGCGGTGTCGCGACGTGACGACAAGGCGCGAATGCTGGTTCTACTGTCTCACCGAACGAACGGGAAGCGCGTTCTGCAGGCTCAAGATAAGCCAGCGCGCAGATGATCACACGAGCCAGATGGCTCGCCAGTGTTTCTGCGCGTTCAAAGTTTTTGATTGCGGTCTGCAGCCGGTCAGATAGCTCGGCCATTGAGATGAGCTCACTGCGTTGAGCCGGCTCTATGTGAGCATTTGATTCAAGAGAGACAACAAGACAGCCCTGAGCCGGCTCTATGTGAACCTCTGGTTCACGAGAGCAAACAAGACTATCCGCCCGTTGCCAGATGGGCGTACGCATCGCACTTGCTGCGTAAGTGAAACCAGCGCGATCAAGCTGGTTCGAGGCCAGCATGCGCACATAAGAATGCACCATAGCGTCGGTTGAGATCGCCATCTGAGCAAGATCACGCGGCGCGCGTGTTTCGCCAGACGCCTGAAGCCGCACGCACCAGGCATAAAGCCGCGCAAGGCTCAGCCCGATCAACTGACCAATGGTCAGCGATGTGTAGTCAGCGGCAGATGATGGCGCGGGGTTCATCCCTCAAGTTTAGGGTGATGTTCGGTGGCGTGGGATAAGAAAATGTAGGGCGGTGTTGAGCGCAACGCGCGATACCCGCCGGCGCGGGGATCTGTCGTTTTGATAGGTTTTCGCTCTTTCCCGCGAAGGCGGGAAACCGGACCAGCCATGTCAAACCAGATCCCTGCATGCGCAGGAATGAGCGAAGCACGACCTCGTGTCATCCCGGATGCTGTGCAGCATGACAATGATGCATTGCTGATCCGGGACCCGAAACATGCCGTTTCCCGCGATCAGGTCCCGTGTCTGCAGAGCATCGCTACGCGCTGCACTGCGCACGGGATGACAATGAAAACGGACGCTTCCAGTCTATGGGCGGCGTCCCATGACGTGTTCATGGGACCCAACTCCTGAAGTTTGCGCGCTGAGACTGTGGGAGATGGTCCCCGGTGACACGCACCGGGGAGACGCAGCCGATAGGTCAGGCCGAACAAAAGGGGGCCGACAAGGTGACGGAAACTCTCCCCGATACCGGTAACCCCGAACGCCGCACGGCGGTCCGGGGCCCCGTAAGTGTTTTGTCTGGGTCCCGGCTCGTCACTTCGCTTCGGGCGGGATTTCTGCTGAGAGATTGTGTGGAAACGCAACGAGCACCGACAGGCTCTCCCCCTTAGAAAGGGGGAGGTGGAGGGGGTTCTCATATCCGATAAGGCTGCGGATTGCGGCTTGGTTTACTGGCGCACTTCGCCCCTCAGCCCGCCCTACCCGATGCAACGCATCGGATTGCTAATAAAAATTATTTGTAATCTTCAAAAGGCTGCATGGATGGTAAAATCTCGTCCCATAAACCTTTCACAAAGGCGCCCACCGATCTTTGCGAGTCATTACCGTCATGGATTCCTGAAAATGAAACTCCGTACTTAGGCAGCACGACGATGCCATAATTTGATTTGGGTTCGCCGTCCAACTTACAAATTTTCTTCCACCCTAACGGATCATTAAAAATATCCACCCCCTCCAAAGTCACTTTTTGCGGATATGCGACTCCAATATCCACCACAATATTGTCTTTGAAGGTTACCTCAACCTTTCCATACCAGTTTTTAGTAGAATTACCCCTAGAAATGGAAGAATTTGGTCTGCCCAGTGCTGCTTCTACTTGTTCCAAAGAGTCACCGAAACAAATTTCGCCAACCGAGACAAATGGGACAATTTTCATTTTATCACCTGCTCTCAAAAAATTATTTCGCCAACTTACCAGTACCGTAGAAATAATCCAACGCTTCACGAATTCCCTGATTATAAACGCGCGGCGTACCATATTGAATTAATGACACTCGCCGCATATCCCTTATCTCAGTGGCCACCGCATCGCGAACTCGACCTTCGCCTATCATATTGCTTAACCTGCTTCTGTATTCAACAGCTTCCAAACTACGTCCCCAGCTAGAGGTCAATCGATGATCGACTGCCCACATTTGAACCGATGGTCCACTGTATTGCGTGAAAAGTCCTAAACTATCGGGAGGAAAATGATTTCGTTCAATACCCAAACCGGTGCCAAGCCGCCCGTACCTCCCACCTCTAAACGTCCACTGTTCTGGTACAAATTCGCCTACAATTCTCAAAGGATCGTTGGAAATTGCCACAAAAGAGAGGCTTTCATCGGAAAAACCGATAGTTGCAAGATCGCCAGAGATCACATGGAATTGTAAATCATCTTGTTTCAAAATGATTTGGTTAACCCCGTCATCGAATATATATTCACTATATCGCGATGAGGTGAAGAACACATCGTTATCAAAGGCGGAATTCAACCTGCCTATTCTTTGCCATTGCGGAGAGGAAATTGGTGAGGAGAGCCGTCTAGTTACAATCAATTCCGCTGCTGTAGTTACAACCCCTGCGGCGGCATACCCAGATCCATAATAATCGCCATCACCCCAAGCTTCCGTTGCAGGTCCGGCGGCGATCGTCAGAGTGGCATTGACAAAATCCGTGTCATTTCCCAGTTCCCAGTAATCACCTATCGCATCATAGGTCGCATCCATTCCCCCCACGAACTGATCGGCTTCCGATGTAAGGAAATGGTTCTCACGGTAAAGCGGCCCACCCGACATTAACCAAAATAAAGAGTTAATGGCGCCACCAACTCCATATAGGGCATCAATGGCGCCCTGGCCTATCCCGGCCCCAAGCCCGGCACCAAACTGATCCACCTTTCGCCAATTTGAAACGTCGTCTTCACCTGGAACCGGCCCAGTATTTCTCCCTTGAGGAACATCCTCAACCCCTACGATCTCCACTAATCTTCCATTCGCATCTGTCGAGAAAACTAATCCTCCAAAGGCAGTTTTTCCAGACGTCGCCGGAAAGTCGTAGTTAGGCCCAAGTGTCCGCAACGGAGAGTCTTCCAGAACCATCCCAGCCGGAACGACTTCATATCCCCGGTCTGCCAAAATCTCCTGTAAGCTAGGCGGGTTATCGACATTAATAACAGGGTCATCAGAACTTCTTCTGAGAGTTTCAATTATTTCGGAATATGGAAGGGATTCGGTCAGAAAATTGCCCAACGCCTGGCCAATAACATCCGGAATAGCAGCGCGGAGATTACGTTCAAAGCTGCCGCCTTCGATTGCTGTTCTGGTCGCAGCATTCGCGATTGCGCCAGCGGTGTTCGACGCAAGCCTGTTACCCCAATGCGCGACCCGGTCCTGAGTCGCGGCTCCGGGCAAATGTTCTGCCGCAAATTCAGCCGCGTATGATCCGACGCCCGCAGCCGCGACACCCGCCCAGCTGAATTTTCGCTGCATACCGGTGGCGACACCAATGCCCTGAACCAGAACGCTGTGCACCGAAGCGCGGGCCGCATTCGACAGCCTCGAAGTGCCCCCTACACCCAGCTCACTCCCACTGCCCGAAAGACCGCCCGACAGCGCGGCAAGCCCGACCTCATTCCAGGAGAATTTCTCCTGTATGCCTGTGGCAACACCAACGCCCTGCGACACGATGGAGCCAGCCGCGCCGCCAGCAGCACCTGCGGCAAACCCGCTCAGGCCACCGCCCGCAATGGACGAAAGAGATCCGCCTTGCACCAATGATGTGACGCCGCCCCAGAAGCCGCTTCCGCCAGCAAGCCCTGCGATACCGCCAGAGACAATGGTCGCAACGACTATCGCGATGGTTGCCAGAATAATCTGACCGGCGACGCCGCAGTTATTGCCGTTTTTCGGCTTCGGATTTGGCGCAGTCGGGGAAAGGTCTCCAATTGCGTCTGCCGGGTCATAAGGCTGGAAGGTGGAGGCGTTATGCGTGTTGCGCAGAACACCTGTCGGGATGCGCAGCGTCTGCCCGGCGGCGAGCTGGACATCCCCGCCAAGACCATTCACCCCGGCCAGCTTATACCAGAGCGAGCTGTCGCCCCAGAGCTGTGCCGCAATGGAAGACAGGCTCTCCCCATTGTTCTGAACGGTATAACTGCCCGCGCCAGAGCCCTGGAAATAGGAGGTTACAGCCTGCGGACCAACGGCAAAGTCCGCTTCGCTGCTCTCATCATCGCTGCCGTTATAGAACGGACCAGAGCCGGATGTAACCGTGCGATCATCAATAGATTTACTATAGGTCGCGCGGCTGTCGCCTGTGCCATTATTGGTGATGCTGCCCATTTCCTTACCGGAAAACCGGTAGAGAATTGAGGTCGGGTCGCCAACATCTGTATACCCGTTCACCTCATATTTGTGCAGAACCTGACCGGTCAGGTCATTGGTGAAATACACCGTCCGGTCGCGGCCATCATCGGTATGAGCATGGAGGATCTGACCCGTTTTACTCAGCTGAAAATGTGTAAAATCCACATCTGAGTTCACAAGCGACGGATTGGCCATAACAGCCGCAACGGTTTGCTGGTCCTGCGCCTGATTAACGCGATAATCGTCATCGAACACGGTTTTCGACTGTGTTGGTCCACTATGCCACTGATATTCGTTATAGGTGCGCGTATCCTTCGCATCGCCATCATTATTATTCTTATAGTTGATACTAGTGGAGATATTCACCGCACCAAGGGAATAGTCCGTCCCGGTGCCATAGTCATTCGTTGTTACGGCGCGATAAATATCATTGCCGCGCCGGGTCTCGGTGGTGATGCTATGGACCGTCCCATCATCGTTATAAGCCGTGGAAGCATCATAAGCGACCGTGGTGCCGTCCTGTAGATAATCAATCTGGCGCTTTTGACGGCCAAGTGTGTCATAATCAAATGTGGCACGAATTGTTCCCGGCCCGGAAGGCTCTTCGTACACATAACCACCCGCATTGGCATCATAATTGGCAAAGCGTTTATTCAGGCGAACAGCCGCAAGCCGGTTTGCCGCGTCATATTCGAAGGTTTCACGGCGAATTATTGGCTGCTGTTCCAAAGTGCCAGGCTGACCGCCTATCCCCCCCCCTGACGAAGTGCCTTCCCAAATCTCGTCAATACTTAGGGTTTCCGTCTGCAGCCGGTTGCCAGCTGCGTCGTATAATACTGACGCTCCTTGCTCTACACTGAACTTAATCTCACCATTTTCCAGAATGCCTTCACTCAGCGTGACCCGGTTCATTGCATCGAACAGATACCAGTTATCCTGTGTACTAATGTTCGTCACATTCCCGTCTTCATCAATATTTCTGTATATGGCAAATGTGTTGCGAATGTTGCCGTTTGCATCATATCTATAAGTCAGCGACGCTGCGGGAATTGCGTGATCAAACGGCACGACACCGTTAGAGTTTGCGTAAGTGTCTGCCACAGACCGGGTCGAGCCCCCCCCCTCAGTCCAGCTATCCAGACGACCCAGCGCATCATAGTGTGCAGTCTGGTCTTTCAGAGTATAGGCATTCGCCGTGAACACGCCTGTACTGCTGTTATAGCTTCCCGCCTGAAGATGTTCAGAGATGATCTGGCCGCCTTCGTCATAGCCGAACGTGCCGCGCAGACCGTAGGCATCCGGTTCATCATTGCGAATGGTTTCAGCCAGCAGCCCTGTATTCAGATAACTGTGCCAGATATCTGCCTCTGCAGGACCATTGGTAAACTTCAGTCGGCCTGCGTTATCGTAGAGATAGCTTGTGTTTCGCCCATCCAGGTCAGAGCTGACCATTACCCTGTCATAAACGTCCTTCTCTACCGATGACATCCGGCCATTTTCACGGATTGTCACCTCTTTCCAGCGCCCTGTTCCCCCCATGGAAGAGGTCGCTGCCCCGAGCCACTGATACTCATACTCTGTCACATCGCCGCCAAACGCGACCTCGCGGGTCACACGCCCCAGCGCGTCATAATCTGTTGTTTGCTTCTTGCCTGCGCCAAGCTGGTTATTCCATTCAGAAATTTTTTGGCCCAGCTCGTCATATTCATAGTGCACGAACAGCGCGAGCTGACTGCCGGCACCGTCAGGATCTTCATATTCTGTAGTGATGACCTGCCCCGCAGCGTCAACCGTGTATACCGTCTCCCTTTCAAGCTGATCAGACGACACACGCATATTCCCGAATACATCATACAGGGTTTTGGTATTGCCCTGGTCGGGATATGCTACAGAAACAACTTGCTCACTGCCCGGCTGATAACCTGTACCCTCCAGCAAGATTCTTTCAGTAAGCGAGCCGTTCGCGTCACGTGTTGCGACCAGACGGCCAGATGCGTCATAATACTGCAGGGTTATGAGGCGCTGATTTGCCGTCTCTGTGCCATCCGCCTCCCAGACGGACACAGCAGGAGTAGAGATGCTGGTTACCCTGCCGGCAGTGTTATGGGCGTAATCTACGCGGTAATCATCATTCGCGCCGACACCCGCCCATCTGGCGTAATTACGGGCATCCATTTCCCAGATAACTTCACCAAAAGCATTAAAACCACGTTGCGTGATCAGACGAGTACGCGCTCCACCTTCACTCAGCTCACGCTCAGGTTCCTGTACTTCAACCGCATTGCCCACACTATCATAAAGCGTAATTGTCGCATTGCGACCCTCTGAATAGATATTACCAATCCGCGACGTGTCGGCTCCCCAGATGGTGGAAACATCGGAAACATTTTCGATAGTTGAAAAGTTGTCGCCATCGCTTGTTACAGCGAGCGTCTGGTTGCCATTAGCGTCGTACATGAAAAACTTCAGTACGCCGTCGCCGCTGGTTGTTCGCCACACACGACCAGCAGCATCATAATAATTTTCAGAGACTGTAGAGCCTTCAATGGAAATGGATCGCACATCTCCGAACGCGTTATATGTTGTCTGCGTCGCGGCCAGATCGTCTGCGGCCTCAAAACTGGTGTCAGCACCATCAGACGATCGACTCTGGTTCCATATATTGTCGCGTAACTCGGCGACACCTTGCGAAACGACACGTCCTTCTACGTCATAAGCGTACCAGACCGCTTCACGGCGCGTTGTTCCGTCTGATAGTGTCCGATCATATTCTTCACGGATCACACGACCGAAGACATCGTATTTGTAGTCTTTTGTATATCCCAACGCATTCGTGGACTGAACGAGACTTCCACCAGAATCATACGTATTCTGCGCAACACGGTCTGGAATTCCATCCTGGGAAATACCCAACTCAGTTGTCTTTTTCAGATTTCCAAAGCTATCATACTCATACTGTATAGTTGGCGTGACCACACTGCCATGAATGGTGTGCTCGGAATTCAGAACAGGTCGCTTTTCTTCAATCAGCCAGCCGTTGGAATTATAGCTGTACTCAAAAAACTCGCCGGTTGCTTCCGTCTTTTTGGTGACCTGCCCACTCGCATTATACTCAAAGGTTACAGTGGCATCCGTTGTCGTGCTACTTCCTGAACTGCCAAAAACTTCAACGCTTTTTCGGGTTTCTGTCAGTCTGTTGCCGCGCTTATCATAGTCATATTCGGTTACTCTGTCGGCGATATCAGCATGCGCAGACGGAGATGCAGGTGGTGCAGCCGCCGTAACCATATCCGTTACAGCTTTCGCATACCTGGTCTCCAAGGTGACATTGCCGTAGGCGTCATACTCCCATCGCGTCAGATACTTTTCACCATCCAGTTGGTGTGTTTTACGCCCAAGATCATCATACCAAGCATGGATCTCACCACCATTTGGATCGATCGTTTTCACAACATTGCCAAGAGCATCGTATTCGTAGCTAGTGACAAGCGAGTCATTTACGGCAGACGTGAAGAAATCATAATTGCCATTCACATCTCTCCCATGACCAAACATCACGTTGAGAAGTCGTGACGAAACAAGTTGGCCTACCTTATCATATTCAAACTGCGTTACGCGATCGGGATCCTCAAGCGTTCCTGCGGGAGGCTCGACCAGATCGGAAACTGATGGCGGTGCACTGGGGCGCGCTGTATTCAAAATGCTATACGCAGAATTCAGAAGTCGACCATGGACTGTAGTCTGAAGGACATTCCCCTCTGCATCATATTTATGCTCAGTCCATGTTCCGCTCGCTGACACCTGATCCGTAAGCATGCTACGTGCATCATAGTAATACAACGATCTGGTAAGGACTTCAGAATCTACTCGGGTCCCTCGCTCCAGAACATTACCCACAGCGTCGTAAACAGTATAATCGACACGCACGACATCCGCTTCACCTGACACATCTGTTGCATCTGTGAAAACTGTTCTGGCCTGAGACTGTGTCTCAATCAGTCGGTTAAGTTTATCGAACTTAAAAGCCGTTGTAACATCATCCGCAGACGAACCCGGCACCGGACGGTTCACTTCATCATAACTGCCTGTCAGCTGGGTGGCGTATCGTGTCTGGCTCAGAACATTGCCGTTCGCATCATACTCAAACGAGGTCGCATACCCTTCTGCATCCACGCTCAGCTCAACGCGGTCCAGCCGATCATAATACAGGAAGCTCAAACCACCATTCGCATCCTGCGTCCGGATTACATTGCCACGCGTATCATAAACGTATTCGGTCTCGCCCTGCTCAGCGTCGATCTGTTTCGCAACCCGCCCAAGGTCATCATACTCGAAGGCCGTTGTAACATCATCCGCAGA
>NZ_ATVJ01000002.1 GCF_000420665.1 Ponticaulis koreensis DSM 19734 | reverse complement strand
AGCTGAAGCTTACATTCTGACGAAAGAAGAGGGTGGTCGTCACACACCATTCTTCTCTAACTACCGTCCACAATTCTACTTCCGTACAACTGACGTGACAGGTGTTGTTACGCTTCAGGATGGCACGGAAATGGTTATGCCAGGCGACAACGTTAAGCTGAACGTTGAGCTGATCCAGCCGGTTGCTATGGAAGAGAAGCTCCGCTTCGCTATCCGTGAAGGTGGCCGTACTGTTGGTTCAGGCGTTGTATCTAAAGTTATCGAATAGGTTTCTATTCGTTTCCGTGATTGCTGAAGCAATCACATGAAACAGGCTCAAGGCTGCCGCTCTGAACTGAGTTAAGTGTGAGCAGCCCTGAGCGCGTTCTATGCGACGCGTAGCTTAGCGAGAACAAAACTAATCAAGAATAAGCCCGCTCATCCGAGCGGGCTTTTTTGTTTTCTGCAGATTGATTTAAAATCAGCTTGCAATCTTTGGGTGCGCCGATAGCCTGACCTTACTCTTGAACATTGAGAGGAAAGACGGGGGTCTTACGGATGACGGTTCGCTCGATCGCGCTCGGAAGCGCGAGTGTAATTTTTAGTGCGATTTTTCTAGCGGCATGTTCAGGCGGCGGGGGCGGAGGATCGCCAACTCCAACGCCGACACCCACGCCCACACCGACCCCAACGAATACTGCGCCGACGGCGGCAACGTCTGCTCCAGGCGGAACGAGTGCCGATGAGCGACAGACAGTTATCTTGGACGGGTCTGGCTCCAGCGACCCTGAAAATGACACTCTTACTTATGCTTGGGTGCAAACTGCGGGGCCGACTGCCCAGCTATCTGGCGACAATACCGCGACTCTCTCTGTTGAGCTCCCCGAGGTGACAGCTGACGCTACGCTCGATTTCGAGCTGACCGTGAGTGACGGTGAGTTTTCCGATACGTCTGCAATATCAATCACCGCGACCAATATCGTTCGCGCTCCGTTGGTAACCAGCGTGAATGTGAATTTCGGAACACCGATAGACTTGGAGTTTGACCAGATCTTTCCGGATCTGATGACCGTGCAATTTTTTGGCGCTCAGACTGCTGCATCCGGCATTCGTACTAAGAATGACGGGACGCTCGAGTATTTTATGATCGACGTTGAAGCGAATAACGGTTTTGACACAGAAACGACCGTTGATTTGCCAAATGCGACGCCTGGGCAGTTGGCCATTCCGGCCTTCATGACCGGTCCGTTTCCTGGTTTCGGCGCGGCAATCGAAAAAGTTCTTGTGTTTCCGCAGGACAGCCTAGGCTTCGTTATGGAGTATGATGGCAATGTACCGGCAGGGCAGACTATTAAAGGTACGCTCACGCTCAACGACATCTGTTACGCATCGGCTGACTTGCTTGATGGTCTTTCCGGGACAACCGACCTGTTCCTCGCAAGTGATACTAATGGCATGCGCTACCTGCCTCGTACGGTCAACGGCGGCGTTTCTACCTATGGTCAGGCTGTAACGATCACGCCCGACGGTAATTTTTGTCAGGGGTCTTCGCGCGTATATTTTCGCAATGAACCAGCGCCAGAACATCGGATGGCGATTGATGTTTCGGTTCCGTCTATTCGGACATTCTTCCATTCCGCAGGCAGCTATACCGAAAGTGACGAAACACCAATCACGCTGGCACAAGGACAGGAAATAGTCTGGACGCAGTACGTTCCCGGTTCTCTCATTTCTTCAGGCGGAGGCAGTAGCGACAACTACATTGCTTATATCGCTACCGATGGGGAGCATACAGGCAACCATACGCTCTATCTCTATGGGCAGACCACGCCGGACGTGAATGAAACCTTTGCGCTCGTGGATAGTCTGGACCTTGGCGTTGGTGTTCCCGAGCGCTTGTACTTCAGAGACTTTGACGGAGACCGGCAGTGGGAAATTTATATTTTCTATGAAAATGTCCCGTATATAGGCGTCGTTGAACTGGAAGGTTTTGATCGGAATGTTCAGCTTTCGGTTCAAGGATTTATTGAGACAGGCTTCGACGCAGACGACATTCTCGCTATCGCGGATCTGGCGGGTAGCATCAGTTACTATCTGGAATATTCCGCTATCGACCAGATCGTCCCGTTCACGGTTACGGCCGCGCCTTAAAGGGGCGTCCTGATGACGTTGGATGGGCATTTCTCAGAGGTCGAGCTTAGTACGCTATTGTCTCTGATGCGGTGACCCTGAGCCGGTAGAAACCTGCCGAAAATTCCGGAACGGCTGCATGACTTAACCGTGTTATTTGGGCGCGATATCCTGTATGTCGCGCTCATCTGAATTTCTGGAGACGTCATGTCATCATCATTTACACTCGGTTGGGAAGAATGGGTCTCTCTTCCGTCTCTCGGGCTTCCGGCGATCAAGGCGAAAGTTGACACCGGCGCGCGCACATCTGCGCTGCATGCGAGTGTCATTGAGCCGTTCGGACCGATCAATAAGCCTCAGGTCCGTTTTCTCATTCAGCCAAACCCGGACGATCTGTCTATGGAGTTCACCTGTTCTGCGCCCGTGGTGGATCGTCGACAGGTGACGAGTTCGAATGGTGAGGCAGAGCTGCGCTATGTGATCCAGACAGAGCTGACATGCGGCGACCGGACATGGCCCGTGGAGATGACGCTGACCAACCGCGAAAACATGCAGTACCGCATGTTGTTCGGTCGTACGTCTATTGCGGACGACATGGTCGTTGATCCGAACGTGTCGTTCGCTCAAACGCCGTTGAGCTTCGATCTCTATAAAGGCATTCCGCGTAAGAAGCCGGTAAAGCGTCCGCTACGGATTGCATTGCTAACGCGCGAACCGAACAATTACTCTTCAAGTCGTCTTATTGAGGCCGGTGAGGCGCGCGGCCATGTCGTTGAAGCCATCGATACGACGCGTTGCTATATGAAGATCGACGCAACCGCGTCTGAGGTTCATTACGATGGCAAAGTGCTGCCGCGCTATGATGCGGTGATCCCGCGTATCGGCCCAGCTATTACGTCTTATGGCCTCGCCGTGCTTCGCCAGTTCGCAAACAGCGGCGCGTATTGTCTTAACCCGCCGATTGCGATTGCGGCATCACGTGATAAGCTACTTGCGCACCAGCTCCTGTCGCGCGAACGTATCAATATGCCGGTCACAGCGTTCGCCAACTCACCAAAGGACACGAAGGACCTGATCGCGCTGGTAGGCGGCGCGCCGGCAGTCGTGAAGCTGCTTCAGTCCAGTCAGGGCAAGGGTGTCGTACTCGCGGAAACGAAGAAGGCTGCCGAAAGCCTGATTGATGCTTTCCGTGGTCTGGAGGCGGATTTCCTCGTGCAGCAGTTTGTAGAAGAGGCGGCTGGTAAGGATACGCGCTGTTTCGTTGTCGGGAATAAGGTGGTTGCGGCGATCCAGCGGAGCGCGGCGGACGGTGATTTCCGGTCAAACCTTCATCGCGGCGGTACCGCTGCGCCTGTGCGGCTGACGAAGCAGGAGCGCGATGTCGCCCGCCGAGCAGCGCAGACGATCGGGCTGTCCGTTGCTGGCGTGGATATCCTTCGCACGAGTGAAGGGCCGAAAGTGCTCGAGGTGAACTCGTCGCCAGGTCTTGAGGGAATTGAAACTGCGACAGGTAAAGATGTTGCCTCTCTCATCATCCAGAACCTTGAAGCTAAGGTGCGCCCTTTGGCGCGCGACCTGAAGCATTAGGACGCTATGGGCGATTCTTGTGGGCGCGCGCCTTTAAGAATCGAGTCGCAGGCTGGTCAGGTGCATCGTCGAGAATGGAAAGGGAATCGCTGATCTGGCGATTCCCTTTTGTCTTTTTAATCCGGCCTCATTTATTCTGTCGGGCGAGCCGAAACACCGGTTATGTTGAATTCTCTTTAAGTGCATCTGGTATAAGACACGCGCGGCCGAGCAGAGGAGGGGGGGGCGTGATGCAAGAGCAGAGACTGCCTCTACGCGCGGATGGAGATGAGACGCTTCTGACCGTGCGGGTTACGCCTAAATCGTCCAGAGACGCCGTAGAGAGCGTGGAATCGGACGCTTCTGGCCAGTTATTCCTGAAGGTTCGGGTGCGCGCACTGCCGGACAAGGGGGCGGCGAACAAGGCCGTCTGTCAGCTCATTGCCAAATGGCTCGGAATTCCTAAATCGGGTGTTGCGCTACACGCGGGGGATACGAGCCGGATAAAGCAGATCAGGATTGCTCTGCCGATCGGCGATGTGTCCCGCTTTCTATAGGTGAAGAATACGCGCCGTAATCATGACTCTGGTGTTGACAGGGGTGCCTGCAAACTATAGAGGTGCGCGCTCGTTAATGAGGTAGCCGTGCCTTAGACACTGTCTAAACGCAAACGTACTCTCAACGAAACGGAACATTTTAAACGGTTTTGGTCCGTCGGGTCAGCGAAGGCTGGCGCTGAGCGGACTTTAGCTTTTGTGCGGACGGACGCTACAATGGACAGACAAAACATCCGGATTCGCCTGAAGGCCTTCGATCATCGCGCCCTCGATCTGTCGGCGAAAGAGATCGTTTCTACGGCCAAGCGAACAGGCGCTCAGGTACGCGGACCAGTTCCGCTGCCAACGCGTATTGAGCGCTTTACGGTGAACCGCTCTCCTCACGTGAACAAGAAATCTCGTGAGCAGTTTGAAATCCGCACGCATAAGCGTGTGCTCGATATCGTTGATCCAACACCACAGACTGTTGATGCTCTTATGAAGCTCGACCTCTCTGCTGGCGTTGCGGTTGAGATTAAACTTGAGGGAGCGCGCTAATGCCTGCAGAAGCGAAACGTTCCGGCGTTGTTGCCCGCAAGCTGGGCATGACCCGTGTCTTCTCTGAGGAAGGGCTGCACATTCCTGTGACGGTTCTGTCTCTGGAAGGCTGTCAGGTTGTTGGCGTACGTGAAGACAAAGATCGTACGGCTAAGATCAACCGCGGTTCTAAGAAGGACGCTGTCGAGAAAACTGTAAACGATGGCTACACAGCTGTTGTTCTAGGTGCCGGCTCTAAGAAAGCTAAGAACGCTACCAAAGCTGACCGTGGCCAGTTCGCGAAAGCGGGCGTTGCGCCTAAAGCTAAAGTGGTTGAGTTCCGCGTTGCTGAAGAAAACCTCCTCGAAGTGGGCGCTGCTATCTCTGCTGACCACTTTGTACCAGGTCAGAAAGTCGACGTAGCGGGCATCTCCATCGGTAAAGGCTTTGCAGGTGCGATGAAGCGCTGGAACTTCGGCGGTCTGCGTGCGTCTCACGGTGTTTCTATCTCTCACCGTTCGCATGGTTCTACAGGTCAGTGCCAGGATCCGGGTAAAGTCTTCAAAGGTAAGAAAATGGCCGGTCACTACGGCGTTGCTCGTATCACTACGCAAAACATTGAAGTTGTTCGTGTGGACACTGAGCGTGGCCTCGTTCTGGTTAAGGGTAACGTCCCTGGTCCAGAAGGTGGTTGGGTTGAAGTCCGTGACGCTGTGAAAAAAGCGCGTCCGGAAGGTGTTCCTATGCCGGGTTCTGTTTCTTCTTCTAAAGAAGCTGACGCTGCTCCGGCTGAGTCTGAGGGAGCTGACGCGTAATGGAACTCGCAGTCACAACGCTCGCTGCTAAGAAAGCCGGTAAGGTTGAGCTCGACGATGCTGTATTCGGCATTGAAGAGATCCGCGGCGACATCCTGCAGCGTATGGTTCGTTACCAGCTGGCGAAACGTCAGGCTGGCACGCACAAAACACAGTCCCGCTCTGAAGTGAGCGTGACGACAAAGAAATACATCCGTCAGAAAGGTTCTGGCGGCGCACGTCACGGTTCTAAGAACGCTCCTATCTTCGTTGGTGGTGGTGTTGCTCATGGCCCGCGCGTTCGCAGCCACGCTCACGACCTGCCTAAGAAGGTTCGCGCGCTCGCTCTGAAGCACGCTCTCTCTTCCAAGGTTAAGTCTGAGAACGTTATTGTTCTGGAAGATGCGAACTTTGACGAAGGCAAAACGAAATCTCTGCGTGCTTCTTTCGAAGCTCTGGGCATTTCTAACGCTCTCGTCATTGGCGGCACTGAGCTGAACGAAGGTTTTGCTCGCGCAGCTCGCAACATTCCTAACGTCGACGTCCTGCCTTTCGCTGGTCTCAACGTGTACGACGTTCTTCGTCGCAACACTCTGGTCCTGACGAAAGACGCTATCGACAGCATCCACGCTCGTTACAACGGCGAGAGCGACGTTCCAGCTGGCGCTAAGCCTGGCGACGACGCGTTCATCGATGACGTTGTTCTGATTGACGGTGTTGGCGCGAAATCAGCGAAAGCTCTGGCTGGCGAAGGTTATGGTGAGCTCACAAAGCTTGCGGAAATCAGCGAAGCAGACGCTACAGCGCTGTTCGAGAAAATCGGCGTAGCACAGCGCGCTGTAAACGAAGACTGGGTTGGCCAGGCTAAGGCAATCGTAGCGGGCGAAGCTCCGCGTGCGAAGGTTGACCAGCGTCTTCTCGTGAAAATGCGCGCTGCTAAAGCCGCAAACGGAGAGGGCTAAGCGATGGTAAAAGACGCTCAACCGATCCACTACGACACGATCGTCGCTCCGGTTATCACCGAGAAGTCGACTTTCCTCTCTGAGGAAAACAAGGTTGTGTTCAAAGTTGCGATCAACGCTACGAAGCCGCAAATCAAGGAAGCTGTAGAAAAGCTCTTTAACGTTCAGGTTCTCGGTGTGAACACGATCGTTACCAAGGGTAAGACTAAGCGTTTCCGCGGTATCGTTGGTCGTCGTAACGACGTGAAAAAAGCGATTGTGACCCTGGCTGAAGGTCAGGCGATCGACGTGGCAACCGGACTCTAAGGAAACCTGTCATGGCTTTGAAGACATTCAATCCGACATCTCCGGGTCGCCGCCAGCTCGTTCTGGTAGACCGTTCCGGCCTGCACAAAGGTCGCCCGGAAAAGACCCTCACTGAAGGTCTCACTAAGAACGGTGGTCGCAACAACACTGGTCGTATCACAGCACGCCGCATTGGTGGTGGTGCTAAGAAACTCTACCGTAAAGTAGACTTCAAACGTAACAAGTTTGACGTTCCTGCGACTGTAGAGCGCCTTGAGTATGACCCGAACCGCACAGCGTTCATCGCTCTGATCAAGTACGAAGATGGTGAGCTTGCTTACATCATCGCACCTCAGCGTCTTGGCCCTGGCGATCAGGTTATTTCTTCTGCAACGGCTGACATCAAGCCAGGCAATACACTGCCGCTGAAGAATATCCCGGTTGGTACGATCATTCACAACATCGAGATGAAGCCTGAGAAGGGCGCTCAGATCGCACGTTCAGCTGGCACTTACGCTCAGCTCGTCGGTCGCGCTGATGGCTACGCTCAGATCAAACTGTCTTCCGGTGAACTCCGCATGGTTATGGACCGCTGCCTTGCAACGGTTGGTGCGGTTTCTAACCCGGACAACATGAACCAAAACCTCGGTAAAGCAGGTCGTAAGCGCCACCTCGGTAAGCGCCCGTCTGTTCGTGGTGTTGTCATGAACCCGTTCGATCACCCGCACGGTGGTGGTGAGGGTAAGTCCTCTGGTGGCCGTCACCCGGTTACGCCATGGGGTAAGAAAACCCGCGGTCCTAAAACCCGCAAAAACAAGGCAACGGATCGTCTCATCATCCGTAGCCGTCACAAATCGAAGTAGGACGCTTAGACATGTCACGTTCTGTCTGGAAAGGCCCATTCGTCGACGGCTATCTGCTGAAAAAAGCAGAGGCGGCTGGCGAATCCAAAAAGCGCGAAGTGATCAAAACCTGGTCCCGTCGCTCTACGATCCTGCCAAACTTTGTTGGCCTGACATTCCAGGTCCACAACGGCAACAAATTCATCCCGGTTACTGTTTCTGAGGAAATGGTTGGCCACAAGTTCGGCGAATTCGCTCCGACCCGTACATACTACGGCCACGGCGCGGACAAGAAAGCGAAGCGGAGGTAGTCATGGGTAAGCCTAAGGCAGCTCCTAAACAGGCTGAGAACGAAGCGCGTTGCGTACTTCGCATGCTCCGCATCAGCCCGCAGAAGCTTAACCTGATCGCTCAGTCCATTCGTGGTCTGACTGTTGAGAAAGCGCTCGCTGAGCTTGAGTTTTCTCCGAAGCGTCATGCTGAAGACGTTCGCAAGGCTCTGAAAAGCGCTATTGCAAACGCTGAGAACAACCATGGTCTCGACATCGACTCTCTGGTCGTTGCTGAAGCATACGTCGGCAAAAACCTCGTCATGAAGCGCCTCCGCGCTCGTGCACGTGGTCGCGCGGCTCGCATCCTGAAGCCGTTCTCGCAACTTACCATCGTCGTGCGTGATACGAGCATGGCTGTTGAGGAGGCCGCATAATGGGTCAGAAGGTAAATCCGATTGGTCTGCGTCTTGGCATCAACCGTACGTGGGATTCCCGCTGGTATGCTGACAGCGCTGATTACGGCCGTCTGCTTCACGAAGATCTGAAGATCCGCGAGTTCATCAAGAACAAGCTTAAGCAAGCTGGTATTTCCAAGATCATCGTTGAGCGCCCGCACAAGAAATGCCGCATCACCATTCACACGGCTCGCCCTGGTATGGTTATCGGTAAAAAAGGCGCTGACATCGAGAAGCTTCGTAAAGAGCTCTCCAAGATCGTCGAAGACGAGGTTTTTGTGAACCTTGTTGAGATCCGCAAGCCGGAAATCGACGCAACTCTCATCGCAGACGACATTGCGCGTCAGCTTGAGCGTCGTGCTTCTTTCCGTCGTGCGATGAAGCGTTCGATCCAGTCTGCTATGCGTCTCGGCGCTCTGGGTGTTCGTGTGATGGTTGCTGGCCGCCTTGGCGGTGCAGAAATCGCGCGTACAGAGCAGTATGCTGAAGGTTCTGTTCCACTGCACACTCTGCGTGCGGACATTGACTACGGCACAGCTGAAGCGCTGACCACCTATGGTATCATCGGTATCAAGGTCTGGGTCTACAAAGGCGAGATCATGGAACACGATCCCATGGCTCAGGACAAGAAACAGGAAGCTTCAGGCGAAGCCCGCGCACGCTCTACGAGCCCACGCGGTGAGCGCCAGGGCAACCGCGAAGGTGCAGGAGCGTAATCAATGCTGCAGCCAAAGCGCACAAAGTTTCGTAAGGCTTTCAAAGGCCGGATTCACGGAAACGCCAAAGGCGGCTTTTCTCTGAACTTCGGTTCTTACGGCCTGAAGGCTCTCGAGCCGGAACGTATCACCTCACGTCAGATCGAAGCGACACGTCGTGCGATCACTCGTCAGATGAAACGTCAGGGTAAAGTCTGGATCCGTGTGTTCCCAGACCTGCCGGTTTCGGCAAAGCCAATCGAAGTTCGTATGGGTAAAGGTAAAGGTTCAATCGACCGTTGGGTCGCTAAAGTAAAACCTGGCCGTATCCTTTTTGAAATTGACGGTGTGAACGATGAAGTTGCTCGCGAAGCACTTCGTCTTGGTGCGGCGAAACTGCCGATCAAGACAAAAGTCGTCACCCGAATTGCTGAATAAGCGCGAGAGGAGATCGTTATGAAAGCGGAAGACGTTCGCGCTAAAACAGAAAGCGAGCTGAAAGATCAGCTCGTCGCTCTTAAAAAAGAGCAATTCAATCTTCGCTTCCAGCAGGCTACTGGCCAGCTGGAGAACACCGCCCGCGTGCGCCAGGTGCGTCGTGATATCGCTCGGATCCAAACGATCCTTCGCGAGAAAACGCAAACCAGCGCTGCGTGAACCTGAGGGAGCAAAAGCAATATGCCTAGGCGGATTATGGAAGGTGTGGTGGTCTCCACCAAGCAGGACAAAACAGCGATCGTACGTGTTGAGCGTACTTTCCTGCATCCCCTGCTTCGTAAGACCGTACGTAAATCTAAGCGTTACCACGCCCATGATGAAAATAACGTGGCTGTAGAAGGCCAAAAGGTCTCAATCATTGAGTGTGCGCCAAAGTCTAAACTGAAGCGCTGGGAACTCATGGCTGATCAAGCTGGTGGAGACGCCGCATGATTCAGATGCAGACAAACCTGTCGGTCGCTGACAACTCCGGCGCACGTCGCGTCCAGTGCATCAAAGTACTGGGTGGCGCTAAGCGTCGTTATGCCAGCGTAGGCGACATTATCGTTGTGTCTATCAAGGAAGCGATTCCTAAAGGCCGCGTGAAGAAAGGTGATGTGCGTAAAGCCGTTGTTGTTCGCGTTGCTAAAGACATCAAACGTCCTGACGGTTCTGCGATCCGTTTCGACACGAACGCTGCTGTTCTGATCAACAATAATGGTGATCCGATCGGTACACGTATCTTCGGCCCTGTTCCGCGTGAGCTTCGCGCGAAGGACCACATGAAGATTATCTCTCTGGCTCCGGAGGTGCTGTAATGGCTGCCAAAGTGAAAAAGGGTGATCGCGTCGTCGTTCTTGCTGGCCGTGATAAGGGCAAGCAAGGTGAAGTAACGCAAGTTATGCCAAAAGAAGGTCGTGTGATCGTCTCTGGCGTGAACGTTGTTACTCGTCACCAGAAACCGAACCAACTGGACCAGGGCGGCATCAAGCGCTTCGAAGCAGCTATCGATGTCTCTAACGTTGCACTTCTTGACCCGAAAGACGGCAAGCCGACACGCGTTGGTTTCCGTGTGAACGAAGAAGGTAACAAAGTCCGTTACGCTAAACGTTCAGGGGAGGCCATCGATGTCTGATGCCACCACTTACGAACCGCGCTTCCGTGAGCTGTATCGTGAACAGATCGTTCCGAAACTGCAGGAAGAGTTCAAGTACACAAACCCTATGCAGGTCCCTAAGCTCGACAAAGTCGTGCTGAACATGGGTGTCGGCGAAGCGGTTGCTGATTCCAAGAAGATCCAGTCCGCTCTGCGCGACATGGAAGCTATCGCGGGTCAGAAGCCTGTTGCGACTAAAGCGCGTAAATCTATCGCTGGTTTCAAGCTCCGTGAGGGCATGAGCATCGGCTGTAAAGTGACTCTGCGTCGCGACCGTATGTTTGAATTCCTGGACCGCTTGGTCACGATCGCGCTTCCGCGCGTGAAAGACTTCCGTGGTCTGAACGGTAAGAGCTTTGACGGCAATGGCAACTACGCCATGGGCATCAAAGAGCACATCGTATTCCCGGAGATCAACTACGATCAGGTAGACCAGATCTGGGGTATGGACATCATTGTTTGCACCACGGCGCAAACGAACGAAGAAGCTAAGGCGCTCCTGAAGCACCTCGGTTTCCCGTTTCGTAATTAAGCGCGGGGAGACAAGAAATGGCTAAAAAGTCTGCTATTGAACGCAACAACAAGCGTAAAGCGCTTGTTAAAAAGTACGCCGGTCGCCGTGAGCGTCTGAAAGCTGCGATCGCTAACGAAGATTTGCCGCTGGAAGAGCGTTTCGAAGCTCGCCTCAAACTGGCAGCGCTTCCGCGCAACTCCGCGCCGATCCGGGTTCGCAACCGTTGCGAAGTCACCGGTCGTCCGCGTGGTTATTATCGTAAGCTGAAGATGTCACGTGTGGCACTTCGCGAGCTGGGCAACCTTGGTAAGGTTCCTGGCATGGTCAAATCTAGCTGGTAAGGGAGGGCATCTAAATGAACATTTCTGATCCTCTCGGCGATATGCTGACACGTATCCGTAACGCTCAGATGCGCGGTAAGTCAGTAGTGACCACGCCGGCATCGAAGCTTCGCGTTCGCGTGCTCGAGGTTCTTCAGTCTGAAGGCTATATCCGTGGTTACACGGAAGTCGAAAAAGACGGCAAAAAGAACATCGACATCGAACTTAAATATTATGACGGTTCACCGGTTATCTCTGAAATCCGCCGGATTTCAAAACCAGGCCGTCGTGTTTATTCTTCTGTGAAGGATCTGCCGCTCGTACAGAACGGTCTAGGCATTTCCATTCTCTCTACGCCTAAAGGTGTCATGTCTGACAACACTGCGCGTAACGAGAATGTGGGTGGCGAAATCCTTTGCCGGGTCGTTTAAGGGAAGGAACAAGGTATGTCTCGTATCGGTAAACTTCCTGTCGAAGGTGGCAAAGCTACTCTGTCTCTTGCAGACCGGGTGCTCACCGCGAAGGGCCCTAAAGGCGAACTGACACTGACTGTTGTTGACGACGTAAACGTCGAAGTCAGCGACAACTCTGTTACGTTCACGCCTAGGGATGAATCCAAACGTGCTCGCGCAATGTGGGGCACAATGCGTGCTCGCGCTCAGAACATGGTCATCGGTGTTACCGAAGGTTATGAAAAAGAGCTCGAACTCGTAGGCGTTGGTTACCGTGCTCAAATGCAAGGTAGCGACGTTAAGCTCTCGCTCGGTTTCTCGCACGATGTCATTTACAAGGCTCCGGAAGGCATTTCACTGTCTTCTACCAAGCCAACGGAAGTGAAGATTGCTGGCGCTGACAAACAAGCTGTTGGTCAGGTCGCTGCAGAGATCCGCAAGTATCGTCCACCTGAGCCATACAAAGGCAAAGGTATCCGTTATGCCGGCGAGCAGGTTCGTCGCAAAGAAGGTAAGAAGAAGTAACCATGAAGACGCCACGCGAAAAACTCATGCGTCGCGCTCAGCGGGTTCGTGCCAAACTGCGCAAGCAGGCAACTGGTCGTCCTCGTCTGTCCGTGGTGCGCTCCTCCAAGAACATCGCCGCTCAGGTGATCGACGACGAACGTGGTATCACGCTCGCTTTCGCTTCCACGCAGGAAAAAGACTTCCGCTCGTCTACGCCAAACGGCGGTACATCTGACGCAGCAGCCTCTATTGGCAAGCTGATCGCAGAACGTGCCTCTAAAGCTGGTGTGGAAGACGTTGTCTTTGACCGCGGTGGTTACATGTTCCACGGTCGTATCAAGGCGCTGGCTGATGCCGCGCGTGAAGGCGGCCTGAAATTCTAGGAGACGGTAATGGCTGAAGAAAGAAAAGGCAGCGGTGAAGGCCGTGGTCGCGGCCGTGGCCGGGGCAAGGACAAGCGCGAAGAAGAGCAGAGCGAATTCGTAGATCGCCTGGTCGGAATCAACCGCGTCGCGAAAGTTGTTAAAGGCGGTAAGAACTTCGGTTTTGCTGCACTCGTCGTAGTCGGCGACCAGAAGGGCCGTGTAGGCTTTGGTCACGGTAAGGCGCGTGAAGTTCCTGAAGCGATCCGCAAGGCAACTGACGAAGCCAAGAAGAAAATGATCCGCGTTCCACTGCGCGAAGGTCGTACACTTCACCATGATGGTCGTGGTCGCCACGGCGCTGGTAAAGTTGTCCTCCGTGCAGCGCCTCCGGGTACCGGCGTTATCGCTGGTGGTCCGATGCGTGCGGTTCTCGATGTTCTCGGTGTTCAGGACGTTGTTGCTAAGTCTCTTGGCACGTCTAACCCGTACAACATGGTCCGCGCGACATTCGACGCGCTCAAAAACCAAAGCAGCCCACGGTCTGTCGCTTCCAAGCGTGGCCTGAAGGTTCAGGACATTGTCGGCCGTCGTGCTGATGGTGCGTCTGAAGCGGGCATGGCTGACGCAGCGAACTAGGAGCTCTCGTTATGGCTAAAAAGACTATTACAGTTCGCCAGACCGGTAGCCCGATCCGTCGCAAGAATGACCAGCGTGCTACGCTGGTCGGCCTTGGTCTGAACAAGATCGGTCGCGAGCGTGAGCTGGAAGATACGCCGGCTGTCCGTGGCATGATTGCCAAGGTTCAGCACATGGTTGAAATCGTAGAAGACAAGGCCTGAGCCCGGCATTTAGCCGGTCTGCTCTGGTAAGGTTATCGACATGAAACTCAATGAACTCTCTGATAACACGGGCGCCGTACAAGCTCGTAAGCGTGTAGGCCGCGGAGTCGGCTCTGGCACGGGTAAAACCGGCGGACGCGGTGTCAAAGGTCAGAAATCCCGTTCAGGTGTTGCGCTTAACGGTTTCGAAGGTGGGCAAATGCCTATCTATATGCGTCTTCCGAAGCGTGGCTTCAAAGCGCCGAACACCAAGAAGTACACCTGGGTTAATCTCGGCCGTATCGCGAAAGCGATCGAAAGCGGTCAGATTGATGGCAAGGCTGAAGTAACTGAAGAAGTCCTGGTGACATCCGGCGTTCTACGTCGTTCACGTGACGGCGTACGCCTTCTCGCGAAAGGTGATGCACCTAAAGGTCTGAACATTACCGTTACTGGTGCGTCTAAAGCGGCAATCGAAGCTGTTAAAGCTGCTGGCGGAAATGTCACAGTAACAGCTCCGTCTTCCGACGAATCTGAATAAAGCCTAATTTCAGGCTTCACAAATCAGTGCCAAGTGCCGATTTAAAGGCCTGTTGCATTTGGCAGCAGGCCTTTTTGCATTATGACTTGGGCCGAACGGGTATAAGGAGGCGCGTGTGGCGTCAGCGACAGAACAGCTTGCGAAGAATATGAGCTTTGAAGCTTTTGGTAAGGCCAAAGAGCTTCAGCAGCGTATTCTCTTCACTCTCGGTATTCTGGTGGCGTATCGCCTCGGTACCTATCTCCCGATCCCCGGCATTGACCCGGCTCAGTTCGCGATCATGTTCCAGCAACAGCAGAGTGGTATTCTGGGTAACCTGAATATGTTCGCGGGTGGTGCGATCGAGCGCATGGGTATCTTTGCGCTGAACGTCATGCCGTACATTTCGGCGTCGATCATCATGCAGCTTATGACGACGGCTTCGCCATCGCTTGAGCGCCTGAAGAAAGAGGGCGAGACGGGCAGGCAGCAGATCAACCAGTATACGCGCTACCTCACGGTATTGTTCGCTCTGGTTCAGTCCTTTGGTATCTCACAGGGCCTGCAGGAAGCCCGCATGGACGGCATGTCGTCGATCTTCTTCACGATCTCAACGGTTGTGACCATGACCGGTGGTACGCTCCTCCTGATGTGGATGGGTGAGCAGGTTACCTCCCGCGGCGTAGGTAACGGTATCTCGCTGATCATTTTTGCGGGCATCGTTGCAGAGCTGCCTCGAGCCATCTTCAACCTGGTGACATCCAGCTATTCGGGCACGATGAGCTTCCCGTTCGTTGCGGGTATTCTGCTTATGGCGATTGCGATGATCGTATTCATCGTCTTCATCGAGCGTTCCCAGCGCCGGATCCTTATTCAGTATCCGAAGCGCCAGCAAGGGAATCAGATGCAGCAGGGCCAGACGAGCTTCCTGCCGCTCAAGCTGAATACCGCCGGTGTTATCCCGCCAATCTTCGCATCTTCGCTTCTGCTTCTGCCTGCGACGATTGCTAACTTTACTATGGGAGCAGACGGTTCTGCGCCTGCCGGTATTCTTGGCACAGTCGTCGCGCTGCTTGGCCCTGGCCAGATCGGCTTCATTCTTCTTTATGCGCTGATGATTATTTTCTTTGCGTTCTTCTACACGTCCATCGTGTTCAATCCGGAAGAAACTGCGGACAATCTGCGCAAATACGGTGGTTTCGTGCCAGGTATCCGTCCTGGTAAACGTACTGCCGAATATCTCGACTTCGTCCTCACACGACTCACAGTGATTGGCGCGGCATACCTGACCTTTATCTGCCTCCTTCCGGAGATCCTCAGAGCACAGGTGCCGAGTATTCCATTCTACCTTGGTGGTACATCGCTTCTTATTGTTGTTTCTGTGACTATGGATACAGTAACACAGATTCAGTCTCATCTGGTGGCACACCAGTACGAAGGCATGATCAAGAAGTCTCGTTTGGGGGGTAAAAAACGATGAACCTAATCCTGTTCGGACCACCGGCCGCGGGTAAAGGCACACAGGCAAAGCGCCTTGTTACTGAGCATGGGTTCATCCAGCTCTCTACAGGTGACATGCTTCGCGCCGCGCGCAGTGCAGGCACAGAACTCGGTCAGCGTGTCGCTGCAATTATGGACTCAGGACAGCTCGTGTCTGATGAGATCGTGATTGAACTCATCGAAGACCAGCTGGACACGCACAAAGATGCGCCTGGCTTTATCTTTGACGGCTTTCCTCGGACGGTTCCGCAGGCGGAGGCGCTCGATAAGACGCTCGCCAAGCGCGATCAGGAGATCGACTGCGTCATTCGTCTGCGCGTGGACGAGGAAGCGCTCCTTGACCGTGTGACGAAGCGTTTTGAAGAACAGGGACGTGAAGACGATAACCCTGAGACCTTCAAAAAACGAATCGATGCGTACAATGCGCAAACAGCTCCACTTCTGCCAATCTATGCCGAGCGTAAGAAACTCACAGAGGTTGATGGCATGGGGAGCATCGAAAAAGTCGCTGCAGAGATTGACGCCGCACTGGCAAAGCAGTCTGGCGACGAAAAAAAAGGGTTCCTCTCGAAGCTTCTTGGGGGAAATAACTAACCTGTAAGTAAATTGTGTCTGGGTGCCACTCAGCTATTGACGTGGCCCCTCAGACACGTATAAGACGCGGCTTCTGCGAGTCATGGGCGCGTTTTGTACAGGCGATTAGTCATCGCAAAATTACCTTATGTCTCGGATCAATAAGTTTTAAACGGAGAAGTAGCTTGGCCCGTATTGCTGGCGTCAACATACCGACCAATAAGCGCGTTGAAATCGCGCTCCGTTATATTCACGGGATTGGCCCGGCAATGGCCAAGGATATCTGTGAAAAAGTCGGTATCACATCGGATCGTCGCGTCGCTGACCTGACAGATGCCGAAGTCATTCAAGTTCGCGAAACAATCGATGCGGATTACCTTGTAGAAGGTGACCTGCGTCGCGAAACTGCGATGAACATCAAGCGTCTTATGGACCTTGGTTGCTATCGCGGTCTTCGTCACCGTCGCGGTCTTCCAGTTCGCGGTCAGCGTACGCACACTAATGCGCGCACCCGCAAAGGTCCGGCTAAGCCGATCGCTGGTAAGAAGAAATAAGGCTGGGAACCAAGTATTATGGCTAAAGACACTACTCGGGTTCGCCGTCGCGAACGGAAGAATATTACTTCCGGCGTTTGCCACGTGAACTCCAGCTTCAACAACACGATGATCACGATCTCTGATTCCCAGGGTAACACTATTTCCTGGTCGTCTGCTGGTCACATGGGTTTTAAGGGCTCTCGTAAGTCTACTCCGTACGCAGCTCAGATGGCTGCTGAGGATGCAGGCCGCAAAGCTCAAGAGCACGGCATGCGTACACTCGAAGTGAATGTACGTGGTCCGGGTTCTGGCCGCGAATCAGCTCTCCGTGCGCTTCAGAATGTCGGTTTCACAATCACATCTATCCGTGATACGACTCCGATCCCGCACAACGGGTGCCGCCCGCCAAAACGTCGCCGCGTATAACCCTACCTCCCCAGATCTGAAGGAATTCGCGATGTCAGGCTCAATTGCCGTCGTCAACGACAAAAATTGGAAAGAACTTATCCGTCCCGCTCGCCCTGTTGTTGAGCACGGATTTGACGCTCTCCGTAAAGCGACTCTCGTAGTAGAGCCGCTCGAGCGTGGCTTCGGCACAACGCTCGGTAACGCGCTTCGCCGCGTTCTTCTGTCTTCTCTGCAAGGTTCGGCTATCACCGGCATGCAGATTGACGGTGTTGTTCACGAGTTTTCTTCAATTCCTGGCGTTCGTGAAGACGTCACGACCATCGTTCTGAACCTCAAGCAGGTTGCAGTTCGCATGGTGTCTGACACAGCTAAACGTATGACGCTCCGTGCAAGCGGCGCTGGCGAAGTTAAAGCTGGTCAGATCGAAACAACTGGCGACGTTGAAATCCTGAACCCTGATCTGGTCATCTGCACGCTCGACGAGGGCGCAGACGTACGTATGGAGTTCACGGTCGACACTGGTAAAGGCTATGTGGCTGCAGAGCGTAACCGCGCTGAAGACTCTCCGATCGGTTTCATTCCGATCGACGCGATCTTCTCTCCGGTTCGCCGTGTTGGCTACCGTGTGGAAGACACACGTGAAGGTCAGGTTCTCGACTATGACAAGCTGATGCTTGACGTTGAAACTGACGGTTCGATTTCTCCGGAAGATGCTGTTGCTTATGCAGCGCGTATTCTTCAGGACCAGCTGCGTCTCTTCATCAACTTCGAAGAGCCAGATGACAAATCTGAGCAGGACGACGAGCCGGATCTCGGCTTCAACCCAGTCCTTCTCAAGAAGGTTGATGAGCTTGAGCTGTCTGTACGCTCTGCGAACTGCCTGAAGAATGATAACATCGTTTATATCGGTGACCTCATTCAGAAGTCTGAAGCTGAAATGCTTCGTACGCCGAACTTCGGTCGTAAGTCTCTGAACGAGATCAAAGAAGTGCTCGCCGGAATGGGCCTGCACCTCGGTATGGACGTACCAAGCTGGCCGCCTGAAGATATCGAAGGCCTGGCCAAAAAATACGAAGATCAGATCTAACGGCGAAGAGCCGATAAGGAAGTTTAGTCATGCGTCACGGACTCGCACATCGTAAACTCAACCGCACGTCAGAGCACCGCAAAGCGATGTTCGCTAACATGGCGTCGTCTCTGATTGAACATGAGCAGATCGTGACGACTCTGCCTAAGGCGAAAGACCTGCGTCCAATCATTGAGAAGCTGGTTACTCTCGCTAAGAAGGGCGATCTCGCTTCCCGTCGTCGCGCAATTTCTAAACTGCGCAACGTTGAGATGGCGAAGAAACTCTTCGACGTTCTCGGTCCTCGCTATGAAGAGCGTAACGGTGGTTACGTTCGTGTGATGAAAGCTGGCTTCCGTCACGGCGACAATGCGCCTATGGCTGTTATCGAATTCGTCGAACGTGACGAAGACGCTAAAGGCAAAGGTGACCGTGAGCGTGTCGCAGCTGAGCTCGAGCTCGCTGACGACTAAGCGCTGCTGAATTTGGAGCGGGTCTTGCAGTTTGGCCAGAAACCGCCCAAATCCGGACATGGTCGGAGGGTTTACTCATGATCATGACACGACACATAAATAAAATTCTTCTAGCTTTGAGCGCGGCCCTGGTCGCGCTCGCTTGTCTTCTGCTTCTGCCGGTTATGACCCCGGCAAATGCGCAATTGCTTCCAGAAAGCCGCGACGACATTCAGATGTCTTTTGCGCCGCTTGTCCGCGAAGCGTCACCGGCTGTTGTAAACGTTTATTCCGAACGTCTGGTGCGCCAGTCGGCCAATCCGTATTCCGGGCACCCATTCTTTGATCGCTTTTTCGGGCCGAATTCTTTTGGCGTGCCGCAAGAGCGCGTTGAGTCCTCTCTTGGTTCAGGTGTGATTGTGGGCGAGGACGGCGTCATCGTGACGAACAATCACGTCGTGCAGGGCGCAGACGCGCTGCGCGTGGTGTTGTCTGACCGTCGCGAGTTTGAAGCGGAGCTGGTGCTCGCTGATGAGCGTACAGACCTTGCTGTTCTGCGTATCGATCCTGAAGGAGAGGTTCTGCCGACGCTTCAATATGCAGATACGCGCCTCGTTGAAGTGGGCGACCTCGTACTGGCGATTGGCAACCCTTTTGGTGTTGGCCAGACAGTCACCAGCGGGATCGTGTCTGCGACAGCGCGTACAGACGTCGGTATCTCTGACTATGCGTTCTTTATTCAGACAGACGCAGCCATCAATCCGGGTAACTCGGGCGGCGCGTTGATTGATAACGCCGGTCGGTTGGTTGGTGTGAACACCGCGATCTTCTCACGCTCTGGCGGGTCGAACGGGATTGGCTTTGCCATTCCGTCGGAGATGGTGCGCCGTATTGTTGATTCTGCCATCAATGAGGGCCGTGTAGTGCGTCCCTGGGTTGGGCTGCGCGGTCAGGCTGTTACGGCAGAGATTGCACGCTCAATGGAACTGGAGCGTCCGGGCGGGCTTCTTGTGACCGAAATCTATCCTGATGGTCCTGCCGATCTCGCAGGTCTTCGCCGCGGCGACTTGCTCCTGAAATTTGATGGCCGCGATGTTTTTGATGAGAATGGTCTTCGCTTCCTGTCTGCAACGCTCGCAGCGGGTGACTCAGCGCCGATCAGTATTCTCCGAAACGGTGAGCAGCGTACGCTCAATATGACGGTCACAGCGCCTCCTGGTGCAACGGATGCCGAACTTATCCTTCTGGAAGGTGAGAACCCGCTTTCGGGCGCAGAGGTCGCGAACCTGTCACCTGCGCTGGCAGAAGAACTTCGCCGTGACCCGTTTGATGAGGGTGTCCTCGTAAACCGTATCGTTCGCCGGTCTTACGCTTACCGCTCTGGTGTGCGTCCGGGCGACATTGTTATCGAAGTGAACGGTCAGGCGATCACAACAGTTGAAGAGCTTGAAGAGGCCCTCAATGCCGAGGCTGAAGATGGCAGCAAGCTGCGTGTCTGGCAGATCGCTGTCGATCGTAATGGACGGCGCCTGTCACAGAGTTTCAGGCTCTAGGCGTGAGCGACCTCTTCCAGGCAGCCGGTTTAGATAAAAACGCGCCTCAGCCTCTCGCTGAGGCGATTCGGCCTCAGAAACTCTCTGAGGTCGTTGGGCAGGACCATCTGATCGGTGCGGATGGGCCCCTCGGGCGTATGATTGCCTCCGGCCGCTTGTCATCCGTCATCCTCTGGGGGCCTCCGGGTGTCGGGAAGACGACCATTGCTCAATTGCTGGCAGATGGCACCGGGCTGCATTTCGAGGCCCTTTCCGCGGTCTTCTCTGGCGTGAAAGACCTGCGTACGGTTTTTGAAAAAGCAGAACACCGCCGCTCCATGGGGCAGGGGACGCTGCTTTTCGTAGATGAGATCCACCGTTTTAACAAAGCCCAGCAGGATAGCTTCCTTCCATATGTCGAGAAGGGTGTTGTCACGCTCGTAGGCGCGACCACAGAAAACCCAAGTTTCGAGCTCAATGGCGCGCTGCTGTCGCGATGTCAGGTGCTCGTGCTTGAGGCGCTGGAGCGTTCATCGCTCGACAAGCTCATCGCACGTGCCGAGGCGCACACGGGTGATCCGCTGCCGCTCACGCCTGAGGGCGTAGACTACCTCACCGGTATGGCGGGAGGTGATGGCCGGTATTTCCTTGGCATGGTCGAGGACGTCTATCGCTATGCAGGCAATCGCGGAACGCTAAACCTCGCACAGCTGAAAAAGCTCGTGACCACGCGTGCTGCCGCTTATGACAAAGCGGGCGAGGGGCATTACAATCTCATCTCGGCGCTCCACAAATCGATCCGTGGCTCTGATCCGGATGCGGCCATGTACTGGCTGATGCGTATGCTGCAGGGCGGTGAAGATCCACGTTATATTGCGCGTCGCCTCGTTGTGATCGCGAGCGAGGATATCGGCCTTGCCGACCCGACCGCGCTCATGGTCGCGTCTGAGGCGGCGCGAGCGTTTGAACGCCTTGGCATGCCGGAAGGCGAATACCCTATTGCGCATGCCGTGATTCATCTGGCGACGGCGCCTAAGTCAAACGCAGTGAAGATGGCGATCCAGAATGCCAAGCTGGCCGCGCGTGAGACGGGGCATCTCAATCCGCCAAAGCATATCCTGAACGCGCCGACGGATATGATGAAAGATCAGGGGTATGGCGATGGCTATATCTATGACCATGACACCGAGCATACCTTCTCCGGGCAGCATTATTTTCCGGAAGGCGTTAGGCGTTTGAATATATATGATCCAAAAGGTGAGGGACGCGAGAAAAGCATTCGAGAGAAGCTTAGTTATCTCGAGGACTTGCGCGACCGCCTGCAGAACCGGCGAGGGAGCCGCTGAAATGAGAAACCGTGAAACCGTCTGGTTGACGGACGAAGAAAAAGATTTCGTCCGTTCTTTCCTGATCGAAGAAGATGACGACATCCTCGCGTTCAACAAACCGGCTGGACTGCCGTGCCAGACGCGTAAGACTGACGACCAGACATTCGACAAGCTTCTCTGGGCATTTGCAAAATCAAACGGCAAGCGGCCTCGTATGGTGCACCGTCTGGATGCTGAGACATCCGGCATCATCATCGCCGCTAAAACGCAACCTGCTTCAGCCGCGTTGTCCCGTGCCTTCGAAAATCGTGAGATCAAAAAGACTTATCTGGCGCTGGTTCCGGGCAATGCCAAACGTATGACTCGCGTTGATAGCCCGATCGGTATAATCCGGTTGGAACACGGCATGCAGATTTCCGGTATTGGCGGGCAGCCTAACGTGAAAGACGCCAAACCGGCGCTGACGCGCTTTCATACGCTTGCCGTGCAAGATGGTGTCAGCCTGATCGAATGCCGTCCGGAGACAGGCCGTATGCACCAGATTCGCATACATCTGGCTCATGCGGGCTTCCCGATCTTCGGCGACAGTATCTATGGCGACGGCGACAACGCCTCTCGTCTCATGCTCCATGCGCACCGAATTCAGGGGCCTCACCCGATAGGTGGCCAGTTCGATTATACTGCGCCAGCGCCGCCCGAGTTTGAGGGCTTTGTGGGTGGCGGTCACGCATGATCGTCTCGGCCGGCGCATATTTCTCCGGTCCAATGACATCTGCAAAGCACGCAGAAGCGTTTCTACGCCTCACGGAGACGCTTGCCCCGCTTTCTGCGTTCAATGTGACGCTGACTGACTGCGACACCTCTCACGAGCCGTATGACGATGACCAGGGTCCTTTCAGAGACGAGGGGACCTTCATCGCGGACCAATGGGCGCGGCCGATTATCTTAGGCAGTCAGAATACCGGAGCGCTGTATCATCCGAGCTTACAGCGCTCGAGCCCTTACCTCGATAGCTTTGTCATGCATTTAGAAGGTGCGTCGTCTCTGTCAAACTGGGCGATGGAGGGCAACTATTCGGCATCAACCGATTATGAGGCGTATTATGAGCGCCTTCTCGGGGCGGGGGCGGTCGTCGCCGCAGAGTTGAGCCTCAGCATTTCAGGCTTATCCTGCTATCTGAATTCTCCTCCATTCAAACCGGACGAATTTCCCGTAGCGTCCGGTGCGGGATGGGCGCTGACGCTGGGCGGTGACTTGAAGCGCTATCTGCCTGCAACCAGTCTTCGTGCCGCAGGCTTTGATGTGCTCACGTCGGGCGACGCTATCACGGCAACGGTGACACCGCGTCTTGCCGATGTGCTGTCGGATACGTCTGCCTATCTGACGAGGCGTCGGATTTTTATGTCGCTTTTCCCGAAAGGCTTCTTCCGCGAGGCGTGAAGTCGTGTTGATCTCATTGCTCAATCCTGCAGACTGGGGCAGAGAGACACCATGTTTACACAGCATCTCATATTTGCGGCAGTTGGTGGCGCAATCGGTTCTGCGCTGCGCTTCAGCGTAGGTGCCGCGATGCTGCGATTTATGGGGCCGGGCTGGCCCTGGGGCACTTACACCGTGAACATCGTCGGATCGCTGCTCATGGGGCTGGTGATCGGATGGTTTGCGCATAAGAGCGCTGCCGGTGCAGGAGGTGCACAGATATTTCTGGCGACCGGAATTCTGGGCGGTTTTACCACCTTTTCCGCGTTCTCGCTGGAAACGGCACGCATGGTAGAAAGTAAGGCTTACACGCAGGCTGCGCTTTATGCCGGAAGTTCTGTCATTCTTGGTGTCCTTATGGTATTCGCCGGCCTCTTCATCATACGAAAGGTTCTGATGTGAGCGGAGAGGTTCAGCTCATCGAGGTGAGCTACGAGGAATCGGGCGCCCGTCTCGATAAATGGTTCAAGCGCCGGTATGCAGGTGTGACACAGGGGCAGGTCGAGAAATTCCTGCGCACGGGACAGATCCGTGTTGATGGCGCACGCGCGAAAGCTAACACACGGCTTGAAGAAGGTCAGATGGTTCGCGTGCCGCCTCTGCCGACCAAAGAAGATCTCGACAAAGCGAAAGAGAAGCGCGCGAAGACCGTTTCTGCCAAGGATGCAGCCTTCATTCGTGACATGCTCATCTACGAAGATGACGACATCATCGCGCTGAACAAGCCGATGGGGCTGGCCGTGCAAGGCGGTACGAACACGAACCGCCATATTGATGGCATGCTGGATGCACTGATGAAGGGTGAACATCGCCCGCGTCTGGTACATCGTCTGGACCGAGACACGTCAGGCGTTTTGCTGATCGCCAAACATCCACGTGCGGCATCTGAGCTCGGTGACATGTTCCGCGACCGTACGCTCAAGAAAGTCTATTGGGCGGTGTGTGCAGGCGTACCTCATCCGATCCGCGGGCAGATCCGTAGTTGGATGGTCAAAGGGACGGAAGGCGCTGATAAAGAGCGCATGGTTCCGGCTGTTCAGTCCGATAAAGGCTCCCAGCACGCCATTACAGAATACTCGGTGATTTCTACGGCAGGCCAAAAGGCTGCATGGATGGCGCTGTCTCCGCTGACGGGGCGTACCCACCAGCTCCGCTTTCACATGGAAGAGATCAAGAACGCGATTATCGGTGATCCGAAATATCCCGGCCGCCGCGAGCCATTGAACGGTCTGGCTGACGGTCTGCACCTCCATGCGCGGGCACTGGTCATTCCGCGTAAGAACGGCAAGGACCTGACGCTGACCGCGCCTCTGCCGCCGCATATGAAGCAAACTTTCAAGACGCTCGGCTTCCTTCTGGAAGAAGCAGGCAAGGACCCATGGGAACCGTTTGAATGAGCCTGAGACTGGTAGTCTGGGATATTGACGGGACCATTGTTGATAGCCGGAAGGTCATTCAAAATGCGATGACCGCGGCGTTCGAGAACTTTGGTCTGACTCCGCCCGAGTATGACCGTACCCGCCAGATTGTCGGGCTCGGGCTTGAGGATGGCTGCCGCATTCTTGCGCCAGAGGGTATGTCCGACCGAGACGTTGCTGCGCTGGCTGAGGCTTATAAGAACGCCTTTGTGGCGCATCGCACGCAGAACCCTGATTTCCGTGAACCGCTCTATGATGGCGCGGTGGAGCTTCTCGAAGCACTGGCCAATCAGAATTGCCTCATGGCGGTTGCGACCGGAAAATCCCGTCGAGGTGTAGAGGCCGTTTTCGGTATGCATGATCTGGGACGGTATTTCGATACGGTCTGGTGCGCGGATGATGGCCCCGGAAAGCCGAACCCGTTTATGGTGACAGAATCCATGAAAGCGGTCGGCGTAGAGCCGGAACAGACCGTTATGGTCGGTGACGCCATCCACGATATTCATATGGGCCGGTCTGCGGGCGTGGTCACTCACGGCGTGAGCTGGGGCTTTGGTGAAGCGCATGAGTTGGAATGTGCCGAGGCGCATCATATCCACCATGAGATGGACAGCCTGTCTGATGCTTTGCTCACATTTGCGCGCGTTGAGGCGTGACAGTGTGAGGGGGTGACCCTTGCTCAGAATTCTGTATAGAGGCGCGCATGACTAATGGATCTGCTCTCAAAAAGCCGAAGCGCTTTTATAAAACTGTTTCTGTCTCTGAAGGCGAAACCGGCTGGCACGTTGAACTGGACGGCCGCACGCCCGTAACACCTGCCAAGCGCAAACTGGCACTTCCGACGCAAGCGCTCGCGGTTTCAGTTGCTGAGGAGTGGGAGGGACAGATTGAAGAGATCGATCTGCCAACCATGACGCTCACCCGCATGGCGAATGTCGCCCTCGACCGAACACCTGACACGCGCGATGCTTTGATTGCGGAAGTGCAGAAATATGCCGGCACTGATCTGGTTTGCTATCTCGCACAGGGGCCTACAGAGCTTCGTGACCGTCAGGAGGGGCATTTCCGTCCGCTGCGTGATTGGGCGAGCCGTGAGCATGGTGTGCTTCTGCTGCCAACTGAGGGTGTCATGAACGCGCCTCAGCCGCCTGCCAGCATTGAGGCGATTGGCGCTTTTGCTGCCGGCAAGAACGATTTCGTACTCACCGGTCTTGGTATGGCGCTTGGTCTTTATGGCTCCGCGGTTCTCTCCATGGCTGTTGCCGAGCAAGAGCTGACAGCGCTTGATGCCTATGACATCTCCATTGTTGATGAGCTCTGGCAAATGGAGCAATGGGGCGAAGACGACGAAGCGCTTCGGAGGATTGGTGGTCACCGCCGTGACGCGCTGGCACTTGGGGCCTGGTTTGAAGGCCTTGCAACAGGTGTGGTCGCATAAATTGTGATTGCGGTAGGCCATTTGCTACCCTAAATGCCGATTCAGCTTTAAGCATGAAGCGGTGCATTTGGGATTTGCATTGATTGCCTGAGTTTTCCGAAAAAGAATTGGACCGGTTCGATCGGGCCGCAACCCTGCTATTTGAAGCAGAGGACCGGCTTCCTGTTCTCAAGTCTACGAACTGGGATCGCAGTGTAGCAGACGCGTTTTTTGCAGCAGATGCGAAAGAGCTTCCAAAGCCTACATACACCCGTATTGATCCGCATCCATCGGGCGAGCGCATCAAGGCTGCTCGTGAGCTGATCGACGGCGATAGTGCTGTCCATCAGTGGCTTTTACGCCTGTGTGAGACAGGCGAGCAGACGGCTGCCATGCTGGCGTCTATCGGCACTGCGGGCTTCTGCGTGTTCTCGAACGAGCTGTACGGCTCGCCGCAGCAGCCGATTGCCGATGGCAATGTCACAACGCTTGATCTAGCACGTCGTCTTGATGGGCTTCTGTCAGAGTTCGATGAAGGCACGCTGAAACTCGAAAAGCCGGTCGTCCTGACAGCGCAGCAATTGAAAGCGCAGCTGGACGCTGAACTGCCAGAGCATTTTGGCGCTGACACACCTGAAGTGATCGTCACTGGCGAGGTGTCTGCTAAGGCTGCCGCGGGACGCGATTATGTGAAATTGCGCGAGGATGCGAGCTTTTCCGATCTCGATTGTTCGCAGCTTCTTCAGCATGAGGCGCTGATCCATATTGCGACGGGCTTTAATGGCAGCCGCCATGACCGTTTCCAGATTCTGGGTGAAAGCCATCCGGGCAATGCACGTACGCAGGAGGGGCTGGCGGTTTTCGCGGAGTTTATTACCGGCTCAATTGATCCGCGTCGTTTTCGCCGACTGGCTGACCGCGTCATCGCGATTGATATGTCGGCCAATGGTGCAGACTTCATCGATCTCTATAATTTCTTCCGTGAGAAATCGACACGTGATGCTCCGTTCGAGGCCTTTGAAAGCGCGCGTCGTGTTGTGCGCGGGGGGCTTGTCGATGGCGGGGCACCCTTCACGAAAGACGGAGTTTATCTCTCCGGTCTGGTAGAAGTGCACTCATATTTGAGAGCGGCAATCCGAGCCGGTGATACGCGCCTGATAGAGTTATTGTTCGTTGGCAAGATCGACCTGCAAGACCTTGAGGCTATGGATGTTTTAGCTCATCAGGAATTGATCAAACGTCCGCAGTTCATGCCGCCATGGGCGAAAGATGCACGCTATCTTTTGGCCTATCTGTCTTACTCGACATTCCTCAACCAGATCGATCTGGGGCAGGTCGCGGCGCGCTATACAGACCTCATCACAGCGCAGACGCTCAGATAATAAAAAAGGCGACCTATGAGAGGTCGCCTTCAAAATTTCGGATCAATTGGGCTTAGCCGACTTTGATCAGCTCGACGTCGAAGATCAGCGTCGCATTTGGCGGGATCGCGCCAGGTGCACCGCGTGCGCCATAACCAAGCTGGGACGGGATCACGAATTCGTACTTCGCGCCTTCCTGCATCAGCTGAACGCCTTCGGACCAGCCTGCGATTACAGCGTTAAGCGGGAACTCAATCGGCTGACCGCGCTTGTAAGAGCTGTCGAATTCTTTGCCGTTCACGAGGCGGCCGGCATAGTGAACTTTCACCTTATCGCGAGGGCCCGGCTTATAGCCTGTACCTTCTTCCAGTACGCGGTACTGAAGACCTGAAGCGGTGACGGTAACTCCGTCTTTTTTTGCATTCTCATCCAGATAGTCGAGATCAGGATTACTCATAAGTGCTTCCTCAAGTTATCTTTTGGCGCTTCCTGCACGGTTTGGCGCAAAAGGTAAAGTCGGGATGGGGATTATGAACGTCTTCTAACGAAGCATCCCTCGCGGATTTTACGCCAGAAGGTTTTTGTGGGTGATCTCGATCGTGCGGTTTACGAACCGACGACGGACTGACGTACCGATCTGCACGGCAGCTAACAAAAAAAGCCCGGAGCATCTGCTCCGGGCTTTTAAACTTCAAATGAAGCGCAGGGCTTAGAAGATCTCGAAGAGACCAGCAGCACCCATGCCGCCGCCGATACACATGGTGACAACGCCCCATTTCGCACCGCGACGTTTACCTTCGAGAAGGAGAGAGCCGGTGCAACGTGCGCCGGTCATGCCGAACGGGTGACCGATAGAGATAGAGCCGCCATTGACGTTGTACTTTTCCGGGTCGATGCCGAGACGGTCACGGGAGTAGAGACACTGAGACGCGAAAGCTTCGTTGAGCTCCCACAGGTCGATGTCGTCAACTGTCAGGCCGTGACGCTCGAGGAGACGTGGAACAGCGAATACCGGGCCGATACCCATTTCGTCGGGATCGCAACCAGCAACGTTGAAGCCAGCAAAACGACCGAGAGGCTCTTTGCCCTGACGTTCAGCTTCTTTAGCTTCCATCAGAACGAGCGCAGCAGCGCCGTCAGAAAGCTGGGATGCGTTACCCGCTGTTACGTACTTGCCTTCTTTAACGACCTGGCCGTTTTTGAGGACGGGCTTCAGTCCAGCCAGAGACTCGGCAGTTGTGCCTGGACGGTTACATTCGTCGCGGTCACAAGTAACTTCCTGGAAGGATTCTTCGCCAGTTTCTTTGTTGACCAGTTTCATCATTGTTGTGAGCGGAACGATCTCTTCAGCCATTTTACCAGAAGACTGAAATTCAGCTGTGCGCGCCTGAGACAGCGCAGAGTATTCGTCCTGATACTCACGGGAAACGCCGTAGCGATCTGCAACGATTTCCGCTGTTTCAATCATGGTCATCCAGATGGCTGGCCATTCTTTCATCAGCTTCTCTTCTGTGTAGTTAGAGCGGTTCATGTTGCCAGAACCGGACACGAGAGAGATGGATTCAACGCCGCCGCCGATAGCAACCGGAGCGCCTTCGTTTTTGATGGTCCATGCAGCGTTAGCAATAGCTTGCAGGCCTGAAGAGCAGAAGCGGTTGATCGTTGCGCCAGACGCTGTGGACGGACAACCAGCCCAGAGTGCAGCGTTACGTGCAACGTTGTGGCCTGTTGCGCCCTCTGGCTGCGCACAGCCGAGGTAAACGTCTTCTACAACACCTGGATCAATACCAGCACGCTCCATAGCGCCTTTGATCGCTGTACCGGCCATTGTGATGCCGTGTGTGTTGTTGAAAGAACCACGACCAGCCTTCGCAAGGCCAGTACGTGCGGTGGAAAGGATTACTGCGTCACGCATATAGTTTTCTCCCTCGAGTTATGGCGCGACCCTACAGCCTGAAATCAGGCATGACTAGTTGCCGCTCGCGTTAACTAGGGCTTTGGAAGAAAATCGCAGAAAACGCAAGAAAAATGCGCGTGAGGCATAACATACCGGAATAGAATGTCTGAAATTCCCTCTAGGAATAAATCTGGAGGAAATTTTTGCTTACCTAACGTCAATCGAATGGGCTGTGATCACTTGAGCATAACTACAACGTGTCGAGAGACGACAGATAGTGCTCGGCCCGTTCCAGATAGGCGGTTCGTTTCTCGGAGCTCATGCGATCCCATGTGGAATAGGCGCGGTTGATACGGCCATTGTCTTTCAAAGTCTCACGGTTCTCAACCAGGAAGTGCCAGTAGAGTGAGTTGAACGGACAAGCGCCTTCTTCGGTCTTCTTCGAGACAGCGTACTGACAGTCGCCGCAATAATTGGACATTTTATTGATATAAGAGCCGCTGGCTGCATAGGGTTTCGACGCCAGAAACCCGCCATCAGCATACAGCGCCATGCCGACGACGTTAGGGGCCTCCACCCATTCAAAAGCGTCTGCATAGACCGCAAGATACCATTCATGGACTTCAAACGGATCAATACCGGCAAGAAGCGCGAATGTGCCGGTCACCATCAGACGCTGGATGTGGTGCGCATAGGCTTCATCGCGCGTCTGGCTCACAACGGAAGCCACGCATTTAATCTTTGTATCCGCACTCCAATAAAAGTGCGGCAGGGACCGTTTCGCGTTGAACCCGTTTTTGTTCACATAGTCATCGCCCACCATCCAGTAGATGCCGCGTACATATTCGCGCCAGCCAATGATCTGCCTGATGAACCCCTCAACCGCATTGATGGGCGCTTTGCCGTCTTGGAAGGCCTTTTCAACCCGGCGACAGGTCTCGAGCGGATCCAGAAGCCCGACATTGATGTAGAAGGAGATCAGGCTGTGATAGAGGAATTTGTGCTCGATCAGCATCGCATCCTGATAGTCACCAAAGCAAGAGAGGGCATCTGATATGAAGTGATCGAGGGCCTCTTCAGCATCGTCGCGGGTGGTGGCAAACCAGAACCCATCAAGCTTGCCGAAATTGTCCGGAAACTCGGCCTCAACAAGGTCCAGAACCTCTCGCGTTATGTCGTCCTGCTTGAACTTCATGCGCTTTGGGATGAAGAGGTCATCTGCGGCGGGCTTGCGGTTCTCTGAATCAAAGTTCCAGCGCCCGCAGGCAGGATCATCTCCCTCCATCAGAATGCCGGTTTTCTTGCGCATCTCGCGATAGAAGAATTCCATGCGCAGAGATTTTCGCCCTTTCGCCCAGTCCTGAAATTCTGCGGTCGAACAGACGAAACGATCGTCTTCTGGCATGTCAAAGTCACAGTCCGCCTGCGCGCCCCAGCCGCGTATGGATTTAAACACCCGCCACTCGCCAGGCTCTGCCATAATGACTTTCTCAGGGGACAGGCGTTCGACGGCGCGGGTCAGTTCACCGGAAAGGCTGCCAGCATTATCGGCGTCTCGCAGCTCTGTATATTCTACGGTCCAGCCTGCATCGCGCATTTCCTCTGCGAAGTGGCGCATGGCAGAAAAGATGAAGGCGATCTTCTTTTTATGGTGTTTCACATAAGACGCCTCATCCATCACCTCGCACATCAGGATGGTGTCTTTCTCCGGATCGGCATTTCGTAGAGATGATATCTCAGGTGAGAGCTGGTCGCCGAGAATTAGGATCAGGTTACGCGTACTCACCAGACGATCTCCTCACCGGAATAATCAAAGAAGCCACCGTTCTGGGCGGGCGTCAGGTTTGAGAGCACGCCAAGAAGGTTGGCCGCGCATTCGTCTGCGGTATGGGTGAAGCGGTCGCGCGCAAACGGACGGGAAAGGTCACTTTCAATCGTGCCGGGGTGAAGAGATACGCACACGGCCTGGTCGTTCTTGCGGCCAAGTTCAATCGCGGCAGTGTGCATGATCTGGTTTAAGGCGGCTTTTGACGCGCGATAGCTGATCCAGCCGCCAAGTCCGTTGTCACCAATCGAGCCTACGCGCGCAGATAGAGATGCGACGGTGCATGGCGCATTACGTGGGAGGAGGGGCATGAAAGCAGCGAGGGTCAGAGCCGGTCCCGCTGCGTTAATTGCATACTCTTCTGACAGACTTTCCGGCGTTAGCTGACTGAACGCTTTCTCAGGTGAGGCGCCATCTGATGAGGCAAGGATTCCGGTGGCGATAAACAGAAAATGGATCTCTCCCAATTTCGCTTTTATCCTTGCGGCCGTATCCTGAAGAGACGCCGGAGCGCTGTAATCGACAGATGGATCAGAGCGCCGGGAGAGACCTATCGCGTTCGCGCAGTGTTCATCCGATTGCAAACGTTCAAGAACGGCTGCGCCAATCTCTCCAGTACTTCCGATCACGACCGCATTGTACCCGTCAGGCAGTTTTTCCAGCATTCCAGTATCCTCTCCCCTCTTACTACGCGTGAGGGTGGGGAGAGGATTTCAGAAACAGAAGAAAATCTAAGCTGCTTCGGTGGTTTCCGGATTGCTGGCGGTAGCTTCGTCACGCTCGAGACGTTCGATCTCGGCATCGGTCCATTCTTTGATACGGTCTTCAGAAACCTCAAGCGTTCTCAACACTTCGCCAGCAAGTGCAATGGAGTCCATGGAGGTGCTGCCAAGATGCGGATGCATACCAAGCGCGAGGTGGCGTGCATGATCTTCAACAGATTCAACAACAACGAAGCGTTTAAGTCTCGGAAAGCGTTCATTGACTTCGGTCGTCAGGCTTTTGGAGACGGTGTAATTCGGCAGACCAAGCACCAGGGCTTTTGCCTGCATGGCATCCAGCGTGCTCAGCATGCGAAAGTCGGAGGCTATACCAAAGGTCACCTTATACCCGTCAGAGGCGGCAGCGATGAAGCGTTTCGGATCATTGTCCAGCGCGACATGCGGAATGTTCAAATGCAACAGAGCGTCCGCAATGATCCGGTTGCTCGGTGTCATGCCAAACAGGATGACCTCGGGCTTTTCCTGAAGCTCCTGAGCCTCTTTGCGGGTCGTGCCCGTGATAATGCCCTCGGCGAGCTTTTTGGCGATACGTCGGGACAGCTTGATGCCCAGCCCAGCCCATGCCGGTGCGAGTGCCAGTGAGAGTGCTGTCGCGCCAACTAGAATTGAAATCCAGTTACCGGGCGTGCCGACGCGAACTGCGGCGAGCGACAGGACAACGAGCGTGAACTCCGATGCCTGAGGCAACAGGAATGCCAGGCGGGTCGCGCCCGGTAAATTCCACTTATTGATACGTGCCGCCATGAAGATCATTACGGTTTTGATCAGCATGATGCCCAGTGCGACTGCTATGACCAGAAGTATGTTCGAACCGACGGAAGGCAGATCGATCATCATGCCCACATTCACAAAGAAGAAGCTGATCAGCAGGCCGCGGAACGGAGACACCTCTGTCTGAATGGAGTGACGGAATGGGCTGTCAGCGATGGCCATCCCTGCGAGAAAAGCGCCAAGTGTCAAGGAAAGCCCGATCGCGCCTGTGGCAGTCGCGGCAGCCACCACAATCAATACCGTTGTCATGGTAAAGATTTCTGGCACCTGGGCTGATGCGAGAACGCGGAAGAGCGGGCGGACCATATAGCGGCCAATCAATGCTGCCGCAATGAAGGCGAGAATGGATTGTCCTGCCGCGATGCCCATCGCAGTCGCAAGGCGGGCTGGGTCCGATTCCAGTGAGTTGGCAAAAATCAATAAGAAGATCGCGACGACATCCTGAAAGACGAGGACGGCGACGGAAGACCGGCCTGCTGGACAGGTGTTTAAATCGCGCTCGCCCAGAATTTGCGTGACCACGGCGGTGGAGGAGAGGGCGAGCGATACGCCTATCGCTATGGCTACAGGAATGCTGATGTTCAGCATGATGGCGCCGCCGATAAATACGAGGGCACAAATGGCCATTTGGAGCGGAGCGAGGAAGAATATATCCCGCCGGCTATTCTTCACCTCGTTCAATGAGAAGTGCAGGCCGATATCAAAAAGCAGGAATACCACGCCCATTTCGGCAAGCAGGTGGGTTACATCGCCTTCCTCGATGGCATTCAGGCCATATGGGCCGATAATCATGCCGGCGACGATATAACCAACCATCGGGCTGAGTTTCAGGGCTCTCGAAGTTAAAGCGGCAACGGTACCTGCTCCTAAAAGGGCAATAACAGGCTGTAGCGCTTCAACTGGTGTCATGGGTAATCCTGATTTTTAGAGTGTAAGTCTTTGTTTCATATAATAACGCCAACAAAAAGGCCGGGTTCATTAGAACCCGGCCTTCTGTTTCAAACCTGCGTGTGCAGGAAGAAATTACAGAGCTTTAGACACGGTGAAGACGAATGTGTCGTCCAGGCCGTTGATGTCTGTGTCCCAGTAACGGAAGTCGAGGTCGAGACCAACTGAAGTTGCGAGAGTCGCGCCAACAGAGAATGTTGTGTAGTCGCCGCCACCATCGAAGGAGTAGTTGCCAACAGTCGCATCAACACCGAGCGTGTCAGTGAGAGCGTAACCAGCTGCTGCTTCAACGTAGATGTTTTCGTTGTCTGGATCCCAGTAGATGTAACCAGAGAGACCGAGGCCGTAAGAAAGCTCGGTAGAAAGACCACCATAAAGCTCTACAAAGTCATAATCCAGGTCGCTGGAATCCGGATAAGCGTAGTAGATCAGACCAATGTCATAACCAATATTCTCAGTCAGGTCGCCAGCGAAACCTGCGTAGAAGTCCCATTCGATGTTTGTGTCAGAAGAGTCTTCGAAATCAACGTTAGAAACCCACGTGCCAGCGTAGAAGCCGCCAGACTCGAGGTCGAAGCCGCCAGAGATAGCCATGTCGCCGTTAGACTGAGTCACACCACGCCAAACATACTCAGTAGAAAGAGCAACGTTGCCGCTTACGGATACTTCTTGAGCAACTGCAGGAGCTGCGATTGCGAGGCTGGCCGCGCCAGCAAACAGAATTTTACGGATCATATTATTTGTTTCCCCATGTTTTTACAAACCGCACGCCGAAACGCACAAGCATGTGACGCAGATGATAAGCTTTAACCATATCAAAGTCATCGCGCGGCGCCGCAGTGCCTGATGTCAAATTGTTAATTGAGAGCCTGTTCAGCAAGCAAGGTTAGTCCGGTTGATCACGAAAATCTGTAGCTTGCACAAGACGTAAGCAGCGAAAATTCGATTTGGTCACAGATCGTGCGCATTTATCTTTCAGGATTTGGGTGAATGTTTTGTGTCAACTTGTTGTAAAATTGACACGAAACATCGAGCGTTTATGTAATTTATGTAATGAAAAGAGTGTTGTGAGTGACCGCTTTCACGTGAGTTTATGTTGCTTTCTTGCAACGATTGCGAATCGGCGTGCCGCGCGATTTCCGGAATTTGCTCCTATCGTGCCTTTAATGGTGCAAACCCTAAATGGGTTCCCGCATCGGTTAATAGTGTTTCGCCGGTGACGTGCCTGGATGCGTCTGTGAGGAAGAACATTGCCGATTCAGCAATGTCGTCGGCATTACATGCGTGTTGCAGCGGCGTCGTGGCACGGACCGATGCTTCCATTCGGTTATATTTTTCTTCGCCCATATAATCCTTGAACCAGCGCGTGCCGATGAAGCCTGGGCAGATTGCATTGACGCGAATGGCTGGGGCGAGCGCGCGCGCGAGCGACAACGTCATTGTATTGAATGCGCCTTTGCTGGCTGCGTACGCGACCGACGAACCAATCCCAGTCACGCCTGCGATGGAGGAGGTGTTCAGAACGGCGCTTGCGATACCGGTTTTCTCATGCGCTGCGCGTAACAGGTCTTCTGCGGCGCGGACCATCATGAACGGACCGACGACGTTCACGGAGTAGAGGCGCAGGAAGTCATCCTTATCCAGACCACCAAGGTCGGCATGGTTTGGCACCTGTTTTGTGATGCCTGCATTATTCACGAGTACGTCCAGTCGCCCGTATTGCGATGCGACCTGAGCCAGTTTGCGACAGTCTGCGTCTTCAGACACATCGGCCTGCACGCAATGAACGTCTACGCCAAAGGCGCGGCATTCGTCTGCTGTAGCTTCAGCCTCTGTGCTGCTGCGTGAATAGTTGATCACGACATTGGCACCGGCCTCCGCGAGACGCTTTGCGATGCTCGCACCAAGCCCCGTTGCCGAGCCTGTTACAATTGCGACACGACCTGACAGATCTGTTGAAATGGACATTTGCGTTTCTCCCCTGAACATACCATTTGTAATCGCTGCGGCTAACCTTGGAACCGGCGAACGAGTCGTCCATAAGGAAGCCCAATTAGCGTGGGTTTGAAAGCATGATGTGGTTGATGATCATCGGAGGCCTTGTTGGACTGATCCTGGGCGGCGAGTTTCTTGTCCGCGGATCGGTCGCTCTGGCTCGCCGTATCGGGGTCTCTGATCTGTTTATCGGTGCGGTGCTTGTTGGCTTTGGCACATCGGCTCCTGAACTCGTTGCTTCGTTGAACGCCGTTTCGGCAGACAGCCCCGGCATTGCCGTTGGAAACGTGCTCGGATCCAATATTGCGAATATTCTTCTAGTGCTCGGTACGGCCGCTGTCATTTACCCGATCGTGACAAATCCGAAGGCGCTGGCGCGCGATGGCGTATTTGCAATCGCTGCGACACTGGCGCTCGCGGCTCTCATTTACTTCAACGGGTTTGCCTCTCGTCTGACCGGTGTTGCGCTTTTCCTCACGCTGGTCGGCATCATCATTTACAGCTTCTATAGTGACCGCAAACAGGGTGGCCATAGCGATACAGCCGAGCTGCACCGTGACGAAGCGGAGATCATGGATGCGCACGTGCCGCTATTGCTGGCCATTCCGATGGCAATTGGTGGGCTTCTTGGCATCGTACTCGGTGCGAAGTTTCTGATCGACGGCAGCGTGCAGCTCGCGCGCATGGTCGGGCTGTCTGAAACTGTGATCGGCATTACCATCATTGCAATCGGTACCAGCCTGCCAGAGCTCGTGACCTGCGTCATGGCGGCGCTCAAGAAAAAGCCGGATGTCGCACTTGGTAACGTGCTTGGCTCCAACACGTTCAACGTGTTCGGTATTCTCGGCATAACGTCAGGCATTATGCCATTCAACGTTCCGCTTGATCAGATCAGCGTGAGCCGCGACCTTGGCGGCCTTATCCTGTCTATGTTCTTTCTCGTCCTGTTTGCATTCACAGGGCGCAAACTCGCGCGATGGGAGGGTGGCGTGCTGCTGCTCGGCTATTGCGTCTATATTTATTTGCTTCTTATGGGACCGGCGTGATGAGCCAAAACGATATTTATACGGGGCTGGATCAGCTCGGTGAGAAGGTTGATGCAGCTGCTACGCCGGAACAAGCAGAGCTGGAGCGTGTGCAGAATCCGCATCCGGATATGCTGTATTGCGCGCGCTTCGTTGCGCCAGAATTCACATCGCTCTGTCCGGTAACCGGCCAGCCTGATTTTGCCCATATCGTCATCGACTATGCGCCGGGTGAATTCCTTGTAGAATCAAAGAGCTTGAAGTTGTTCTTGCAGTCTTTCCGCAATCATGGCGCGTTCCATGAAGACTGCACGCTCTATATCGCGAAGCGTCTGACAGAATTACTGGCGCCGAAGTGGTTCCGTATCGCAGGATACTGGTATCCTCGCGGTGGTATTCCTATCGACGTATTCTGGCAGTCTGGCGAAATTCCGTCAGGCCTTTGGGTGCCTGAAACGGGTGTTGCGCCATATCGCGGTCGAGGTTGAGTTGGGGTTAGCCCCAGGTTGAGACCTTATTTGCGTACGACGGGCGGGGGCGTTCAGCGAGTTCGCTAACGCTAGCCTGCCCAATGAAGATGTGTCCCGCAATGCGTTCGCCTGTTTGAAGGCCCAGCGCTCGGTCGATTTTTTCGTCGAATGCCCACCATTCTGAAATCCAGCTCGCAGAAAAGCCTGCTACATGCGTCGCATAGAGCATGTTCATGCACAGGGCGCCTGCAGACAGTTCCTGTTCCCAGACCGGTGTTTTGTGTGTGTGATCGGGGCTGGAGATGACCGTCACGCAAAGCGGGGCACGCATTGGCCGGTTTCTCTCTTCTGCGAGCGCGGCTTCACTGGCGTCGGGATTGAGCTCTAAGTACCGGTCGGCCAGCAATACGCCCAGTTTTTCCCGAGTTTCACCTTTGATGACCAGCAGCCGCCAAGGCTCGAGCTTGCGGTGGTCGGGCACGCGCATCGCAGTTGAAATGATATTCTCCAGTGTCGCGTCATCGGGGCCATCCGCATCTGGCTTCATCAGCTTTACGGGCGTCGACCGCCGCTGGCTAAGCAAGGTTTTTGCGCTGGTCTCAGGTGTGCTGGCTGTGCTCAGGCAGGCATTTGCATCTGGAAGATTGAAGACCGGATCGCTCATGGATTTTCCTTGGGGTGCTGTGTTGTCGTGCGCGTGAAGGCTGTTTTTACGCCTGAAACTGAGTTACACACTTGGGCATGAACTCCGATATCTCAACATTTGCACCTGATTCCCAAGAGAGAAAACTGGAAACGCCGGCAGAGCGCCGCCGCGAGAAAGTCCGTCAGACGATTCTTGAAGCGGCAGAGCGCGTCTTCGCGGAAGAGGGCTATGAAGGCTTGTCGATTCGTCGTCTTGCGGACGAGATCGATTACTCGCCTTCTGCAATTTATAAGTATTTTGCCTCTAAGACTGAACTTGTTGGATGTCTAAAAGAGGCGTTCTTCATGCGCCTCGTGCGTAACATCGAATCTGCAATTGGCGATGAGCCGTCCAGTTGGGTTTTCGTGAAGGACTGCACGAAAGCATATGTGCGTACGGCGATGGAGAAGCCCCACCATTATGTGGCGGCATTCACGCCCACCTCCAGTCCGGTAGACGATTGTGCTGATGAGTCGGAGCTGATGCAGGATGAGAATACGCCAAGCGCAGTCGCATTCCGTTTTTTGTGTGATGGACTGCGTGATGGCGTGGAGCAGGGTGTCTTCCGTCCTGATCTGGACTGTCATATGGCGGCGATCTCAATCGCTATGTCTATGCATGGCATTGCAAAAGCGTTGATACATCAACCTGCTGTGTTCATGACGCGCGCAGACGGCTCTGAGATGACCGTTGAGGAAGTGCTGGAGTTTTCTGCAGACCAACTGGTTCGCGGCATTCAAAACCCCGCCACGCTGCAGGCTTAATTCCTTTCTTCTGAATAAAAAAGAACACTGTTCACTTTTCTAACGGCGTTCAATGGTATATATGGTCTTCAGAAATTTCTGAGGAGCTGTGCGATGTCACAGGATGGGGCGAAGCAGCCTTCTTTTGCTCGTGGGCTAATCTTTCTCGCTGTCATCGGTGTGGCGGTTCTCGCCGTTGCGGGATTTATCTACGTTCAGCGTGGTGAGGAAAGCCCGGTCAATATTCCGACCGAGCGTGCCCGTGCGCTGAGTGTGAATGCCGCGCCTGTCGTGTATCGCGACACGCTGGTGCTTGATGAGCAGTTCACTGGCATCGTGCTGGCCCGTCGGTCCAGCGCCCTTGGCTTTGAGACCGGTGGTCGGATCACGTCGATCAATGTTGATATTGGAGATACAGTTTCAGAAAATCAGGTGCTTGCCCGTCTTGATACGCGTGCTCTGAATGCGCGTCTTCGCGCAGCTGAGGCACAGGTTTCCGAGGCGCAGGCGGCCGTTCAACTCGCAGAAACGACGAGAGAGCGTCAGGCTTTTCTGATTGAGCGTGATCTTCTTTCCAGTCAGAGTTTCGATGAAGTCCAGACGCAGGTTGATGCTGCAAATGCGCGTCTCGCTGCCGCCGAGGCCCAGTCACAAACTTTGCGAGTTCAGATCGAACTGGCTTCCATCCGTGCGCCATTCGCTGGCGTAATCACAGAGCGCCGCGTGGATGAGGGCGCAATCGCGGCCCCCGGCCAGCCGATGCTTGAACTCGTCGAAGTAGGCGTTCCAGAAGTGCGCATAGGGTTGCCACCTGATGTCGCTTCACGTCTTTCCGTTGATGACGCCTATTCGATCAGCATGCAGGGCCGTGAGGTCTCTGCACGTCTCAAGGCAATCACTGGTGTGATTGAGACTAATCGCCGAACCGTAACGGTGATTTTCGAGCTTCCCGAAGCAACCGGTATCTCGCCAGGTGCGACAGCGCGCCTGAACATGAGTGAAGAGCTGGACCAGCGCGGCGTGTGGGTGCCGATTTCCGCTCTTACAGAGGCGAGTCGCGGCCTCTGGGCTGTGTATGTTGTGCGTGAAATCGACGGTGGAGCGCATCAGATAGATCGACAGCTTGTGGACATCATTCATTCTGAATCAGATCGCGTCTTCGTTCGCGGCGCGCTTCACGATGGGGATCTGTTCGTCATGGACGGGCTTCATCGTCTGGTGCCTGGGATGAATGTCACGCCTGTCGTCCATACAGACCTCGCGATGGGGGGCTGAGACCGTGCGCCTCGCTACGCTCTTTTTCAGGACGCCGCGTTTGACAGCCTTGATGGTGATGATCATCATCGCGGCTGGTATTGGCGCATTGATCAATCTTGGCCGCCAGGAAGACCCGACGCTGGTCGAGCGCTATGGCTTCGTTCTCACTTATTTTCCCGGCGCAGACGCCGAGCGCATCGAGGCACTGGTCACAGATCCGATTGAAACCCGTCTTCAGGAACTCACGGAAATCGACGAATTGATTTCCACCTCGCGCGGCAACGTTTCACAGATCCGTCTGAGCATCCGTGAAGATTTAAGCCCGTCTCGTGTGGATGAGGCGTGGACGCTTATCCGCCAGCAGGTTGGCCTTGCCGCAGCAGATATGCCTCAGGGCGTGCAACCCTCAACGGTACGACGACAGTATGTAGGCGCATCAACGCTTACAGCAGGCATAGAATGGACCGGAGAGGGTGAGGCGCCGCTCGCTGTGATGAACCGTATGGCGCGCGATCTGGAAGAGCGTTTTCAGAATTATGCGGGTACAGAAGAAACCGAAGTGTTTGGTCTCGTCACTGAAGAAATACGCGTTGTTACAGACCCTGAAGCGCTCTCTGCGGCAGGACTTAGCGTGCGTCAGGTTGCAGGCCTCATTGCGCAGGCCGATTCCAAAGCGCCTGCGGGTCAGGTTCGCAATAACGAGATTAATCTTGGGCTCGAGGTTGGTGGCGAGTTCACGTCGATTTCCCGTATCCGCGAAGTGCCATTGATTCAGCGTGCAGATGGTTCTGCCATTCGTGTGGGCGACGTTGCCGACGTCGTTAAAACAGAGCAGTCGCCACCGGATGTTCTGGCGCGTCGCAATAACCGGCCAGCGATTATGGTTTCAGCCTATATCGAGCCGAACAACCGGGTAGACCAATGGGCTGACGGTGCGCGCGAGCTTGTCGCGGAATTTGCAGCAAACGCGCCGCGCGGCATTGAGGTAAATGTTCTGTTCGACCAGAGCGGTTACACGACAGAGCGTCTGGAAGGTCTCGCAAAGAACCTGCTTGTGTCCGCATTGATCGTGTTTGTCGTGCTGTTCGTGTCGATGGGGTGGCGCGCCGCTTTGATTGTTGGAACGGCGCTGCCACTCTCGGTCTGTCTGGTCCTGATCCTGTTCCAGATATTCAATATGCCACTGCACCAGATGTCCGTGACCGGACTGGTCATTGCGCTTGGTCTTTTGATCGATAACGCCATTGTCGTTGTGGACGAGATTGAACAAAAGCGGGCGCATGGCCTTGGTCGTTCTGAGGCTATCGAGCAGTCACTGCACCACCTTTTCGGTCCGCTTTTTGCGTCAACGCTGACAACAGCGCTAGCGTTCGCACCTATTGCTATGCTGCCGGGCGGTGCGGGCGAATTCGTAGGCATGATTGGCGTGTCGGTCATTTTCGCTGTGTGCTCATCCTTCTTCCTGGCCATGACCGTCGTGCCGGCATTTGCCGGCTGGTTCGACCGCGACCGCGTTGAAGGCGAAAAGTCTGTCTGGTGGCGGGACGGTTTCAACTTCCCGATCCTGAGCGAAGGCTATCGCTGGACTTTGCGCTTATCGCTTCGTTTTCCGATTGGCCCGTTATTGCTGAGCTTTGCACTCTTTGGCTTTGGTATTTATCTCGTGGCTGCTGTGATGCCATCGCAATTCTTCCCGCAGACAGAGCGTGATCAGTTCCAGCTGGATGTGCAATTGCCGCCTGGTGCGACGATTTACGAAGCCGAAGCGCTGACGGAGCGTGCAACCGAGATCATTCGCAGCTATCCGGGCATTGAAGATGTACATTGGACCATCGGTGAAGGTGCGCCGCGCGTCTATTATAACGCGTTCAATTTCCAGAGCGGCGTGTCCGGCTTTGCGGCGGGGTGGGTGACCACGTCGTCAGCGGCCCAGACCCGTCAGATTGTGCCAACCTTGCAAATGGAATTGCGCGACGAATTTCCGGAGGCGCGCTTCCTGTCGCTGCCATTCGAGCAGGGCCCGCCTGTTAACGCGCCAATCGAGTTCTTCGTGAACGGCCCTGATATCATGACGCTCAACGAACTGGGTGAGGAGGCGCGGCGTATTCTGAATGATGTGCGCGGCGTGACCTACTCGTGGTCGACGATTGAGACAGGCGCGCCAACTATCCGTCTTATGGCGGACGAAGCGGCGGCTGACCTCGCAGGTGTACGCCTGCAGGATATCTCGGCGGATATGAATGCCGAACTCGAAGGGGTTCGTGCGGGGAGTGTTCTGGAGGGCGTTGAAGAAATTCCCGTCCGCGTGATCGCGCCGGAAGAACGTCGGGGCACACTGTCCAGCCTGCGAGATGCGCGTGTCGGTGTTGGGCCAGACAATCCCATGGGGACGCCCATTGCTGCGCTAGGCGATCTGGAGCTTGCCCCGCAAATTGCGGTGATCACACACCGAAACGGCGTGCGTTCAAATATTATCCGCGCCTCTATCGAACCATACGCGCTGCCAGCGCCGGTGTTTACCGAGTTTCAAGCTCAGCTGGATGGGGCAGGTTTTGAGCTGCCGCCGGGCTATGAAATCGTGCTAGGCGGTGAGGCGGCAGAGCGCGGCGATGCGATGGGGAACCTCTTTGGCGCTGCGCTACCGCTGGTTATCGCCATGGCTGGGTGTGTTGCGCTGGTGTTCAACTCTTTCCGCAAATCGTTTCTGGTTTTGTTGTCTGGTTTCCTGTCTATCGGCATCGCTTTCATCGGTGTCTGGGCGTTCGGTCTGCCAATGGGCTTCAATGCCATCATCGGCGCTATGGGCCTATTGGGGATCGCCATCAATGGTACGATCGTTGTTCTGTCGGCATTGCAGGTAAACCCTGCCGCACGCGCAGGCGATATCGATGCGCAGGTGGACACTGTGGTGCAGGCTAGCCGTCATATTGTGGCAACAACGCTCACGACGATGGGCGGGTTCGTGCCGCTCATTCTGACCAAAGATATGTTCTGGTTGCCTCTGGCGAGTTCTATTGCTGTGGGTGTCGGCGGGTCGGCATTGCTGGCACTCTATTTCTCACCGGCTATGTTCTCGCTCGGTATGAAACTGCGGAACATGATGGGCGGAAAAAACGTTCCCGAGAGTGACAAAAAGGGTGAATACCTGCCGGGGGCTGCGTGATCGCTGGGTGGTTAATTCACTTAAACCTCACAGACTTGTTTAGGTTTGCCTTATTGAAATTGAGTCACCACATAGGCAGACTGCGATGACTAACAGGCATTCCGTGTCTGAATCGATAGGAGAGGTCTATGACTATTGAGACCGAAATCAGCCCCGCAATGCCTGAAACGACAGGCGCTATGCCGCCTGTGTGGAAGCGACTCAGATTCGAAGCGGCAGCAAGCGCGGCTGAGGAGCCAACGCTCGCCAGCTTGCTGAACGCGGCCATTCTCAGCCATGACCATCTTCGCGATGCGCTGTCTTACTTCCTTGCACAAAAGCTTGCCGGTTCTGAAATGAATGCGCTGCAGATTCGCGAAATCTTTGATGATGCCTATAATGCTGACCCCGTTCTGGAAGCAGCTGCCGAACGCGACATGGTCGCGGTTCTGGATCGAGATGCTGCATGCCGGTCGTTCCTTCAGCCGTTTCTCTTTTTCAAAGGGTTTCAGGCGCTGCAAACGCATCGCGTTGCGCACTGGCTTTGGAATGAAGGCCGTGACACGCTGGCGTTTTTCTTCCAATCCCGCGTCTCTGAGCTGTTTGGCGTAGATATTCACCCGGCAGCGCAGATCGGTTCTGGTGTGATGTTCGACCACGCGACCGGTATTGTGATCGGCGAAACGACCGTTGTTGGCGATGACTGCTCTATCATGCAGGGCGTGACCCTTGGCGGCACCGGCAAAGAGATCGATGACCGTCACCCGAAAATTGGAAATGGCGTGCTCGTCAGCGTTGGCGCGAAAGTGCTTGGCAATATCCATATCGGTGATGGCGCCGTGATCGGTGCAGGTAGTGTGGTTCTGAAACCGGTCAGTGAGAACTGTACAGTTGCAGGTGTCCCTGCGCGTCCGGTTGGTGGTCCGTGTTGCGGTAAAGCCGAGAGCATGAACCAGAACTTTTATGACGAAGCCTGATCGCGGGCTCTGAACTCCATCGAAACAAGCTCAAAATCAGCTGGAAAGCGGAAATTATCCGCTTCTAGCTGGTTTTTTTTATGACACGAACCGGACTATTGTGTCGCCCAGATTCAAGAAAAGGATTCTCTAATGAGCCCAGAAGAAACATCCCGCGTAGAGGCTTATCTCAAAGCCCAGCTCAATCCGGCTATTCGGGTCGAGTCGCGTGAAAAAACGTCTGACTCGCTTGAGGTATATCTCGACAACGAGTTCATCGCGCTGCTCTTCCGCATCGAGGAAGAAGGTGAAACGTCTTACCAGTTCCAGATGACTATTCTTAAAGAAGACCTCGAATAACGAGGATATAACCCGGCGTAATTGGCATGAAGACCCTGTTCGTTCATGGTGTCCCGGACACCGCGAATATGTGGTCGCCGCTTCTACCTCATCTGGGGCTGGAAGAGGCGCAAACGGTTCGATTGTCTTTGCCCGGGTTTTCTGCGCCCGTTCCAGATGGCTTCGGGTGCACCAAAGACGAGTATGCCGACTGGCTTATCGAGCAGATGGCATACCATGCAGGCGAGGGCGGTCAGGTCCGCCTCGTCGGTCATGACTGGGGCGCGCTCTTAACCCTGCGAGCGGCCAGCCTCAGACCTGATCTCGTGAAAAGCTTTGTTGTCGCAAACGCACTGATTGATGGTCAGTATAAGGGGCATCGCATGGCACGCCTCTGGGCGATGCCTGTTCTGGGTGAAGCCTCAATGGCGTCCTGGCGATTTATGAAGCTGGGCGAAGTCCTGCAAAAAGCCGGTATGCCGGAAAGCATCGTCGACGAAGAAGCGAGCGCGATTGATGCGCGCATGCGTAGCTCGATTTTGAAATTGTACCGCTCGGCGATGGGATTGAGCTTCTCAGGCGACTGGGTGGCAGACCTTCGCAATCTACCGAAAAAGGGATGCGTGATCTGGGGCGAACATGACCCGTTCGTCGGGATTGAAGTTGCCGAACGCTTTGAGCGAGAATGGCGATATGCGCTACATATCCTGAGAGGTTGCGGACATTGGGGCATCGTCGAAGCGCCAGAACAGGCTGGCGCTATCATTCAAGCGTTCTGGAAGTCCGTTTAGGGGACGGGCGGCCCCGCGATAAAGCTTTCCACGAGTGAGCCCGTCAGTAATCGCCAACCATCTACCAACACGAAGAATATCAATTTGAACGGCAGTGAAATCGTCACTGGCGGCAACATCATCATACCCATACTCATCAGGATCGAAGCGACAACAAGGTCGATGATGAGGAAGGGCAGGAAGATCATAAAGCCTATTTCAAACGCCCGCTTCAGTTCTGAAATCATGAACGCGGGGGCGAGCACTTCGAATGGCATTTCGGCGGCAGTATCCGGAAGGGTTTCTAGGTTCGCAAAGCCTACGAAAAGTTCCAGATCGGTCTCGTTTACATGCTCACCCATGAAGGCTTTTACAGGCGCAAGCGTACGCGGAATGGCGTCGTCAACATCAATAGCCTGAGACATGTAAGGCGCGATACCAGACTGATATGCCTCACCAAATGTCGGCGCCATGACGAAGCCAGTCAGGAACAGCGAGAGCGAAATGATGACAGCATTCGGCGGGCTTTGTTGCAGGCCGATGGCTGTTCGCAGCAAAGACAGAACGACAACGATACGTACAAAGCTGGTCGTCATCACCAGAATACTCGGCGCAAGGCTAAGGACGGTGATGATTGCGATCAGCTGAACGATATTGCGGTTCAGGCCCGCACCAGTGCCAAGATCGACCGTGACTTCCTGTGCCAGAGCCGGGAGCCCTGCAGCAGCAATCAAGCCAAGAATCAGAAGACCAGTGATACGCAACATATCAGTTCTCTTCTCCGGATTCGGCGGATACGTCGCCTTGTACCTTGCGACTGGAGATCAGAGTGTCCTGCGTCTGGCCGGTGAGAATCAGAAACTCCTCATCGCCCCATTGCACCACAGCGAGCTTTTTGCGGCTATCGAACGGGCGCCAGGATTTCACGCGCAGCTCTCCGCTGTCTGTAACGCCGGGTGTGAGAGATGTGAAACGGCGCAGGCCCCAATAGAGGCCGCCGATCAGGCCAAGCACTAGTACAAGTGCTGCGAGTGCCCGCATTGCGGTAACAGTATCCATACCACGCCTCTTATAGGCCATTCTGGCCGTTAAGCTTTGTTAAGAGTTCTGGGGCGCATTGGTTAACGGGCTGTTAACCGGTTGCGCCAGAGCGCCGTTAAGTAGGCTTAATCAGGTATTAACTGACTCGGCATAATTTACCGGAATGATATTGCCGAGCGATCTTTCTGTTTTCCAGCTTCTGAACAACCGACTCAACATGCTTGAGACGCGTCAGAAGACTGTTGCGGAGAACGTCGCGAACGCGAACACACCGGGATATGTGCCGAACGATGTGGATCAGGCCGCATTCGAGCGTTCGCTGAGCCGCTACAGCCAGCCATCGGTTGGAAGTGTAGGGCTGGCGACCACGCAAAACGGGCACATTCAGGGCACGGCTGCGCCAGCACCTTTGGTGCGCACGCTTTCGACGCCGGACAGCGAAGTCACAATGGATGGCAACGCAGTTGTGGTTGAAGAACAAATGCTGCGTCTCAATCAGACACGCGCTGATTTCGACACGGCACTGAGCCTTTACCAGAAAGGGCTCTCACTCATTCGGCTCGCATCACGGTCGCCGACCTGATGACGGTTTTAGGTGAAGGTTAGAACACATGTCTGCTGATCTTTTTTCTGCGCTTTCCGCTGCATCTACGGGGCTTCGTGCGCAAACTGTGCGTATCCGTCTTGCTGCCGAGAATGTCGCGAACGCGAACTCAACATCGGACGTGCCAGGCGGTGACCCGTATCAGCGTCGCATGCCGGTTTTCCGCGAGATGGTTGACCGCGAAACCGGTGCGCATGGTGTTCAGGTTGTGCGGACGGCTCAGGACCAAAGCGACTTTCCTGTTGAGTATGATCCAACACATCCGGCTGCGGATGAGAACGGCTTTGTGAAGCTCCCAAACGTTCAGACGTTGATTGAAATGGCTGACATTCGCGAAGCGCAGCGCACATACGAAGCGAATTTGAACATCATCGAAGGCTCACGAGCGATGATCAATCGCGCGCTGGACCTTCTGCGTCGCGGTTAAACTGGAGTTGATAAGATCTCATGGCTATTGATTCTCTAGCTGCTGCCCGCGCCTATCTCGATACAGCGCGCACGATCGCAAACTCACCGAACAGTAGCTCGGCTCAAGAGGCTCAGGGCGCAGGATTCGGAAATATGCTGGATCAGGCAGTGTCCGCCGCATCCGGTGCCGGGCAAACTGTCGAGACAGCTATGGTGCAGGCGGCAACAGGCCGCGCTGACCTTGTGGATGTGGTGACGGCGGTTGCCGCAGCCGAAGCCACATTGGAAACCGTCGTCGCCGTTCGTGATCAGGTCATCAAGGCCTATCAGGACATTCTGCGTATGCCGATCTGATAATAAAATAAGGCCGGATTGATGATCTTACCTCTCTCAGTGTTTTCCACGCATAGCAGCCTCGGCCGCCTCGGCGGCTGCGTGCTCGCTGCCCCCGCTACGGATTTCAGCTTCACGCTGAGCCCAAAGCCGTTTCTGGTACTTAGTGGAGATGATGTCCGTCACGACCAGAACAAAAATTACAAGGTAGAAGGTAGACTTCTCGATGGCGTGAATTTCATAGCCAAACACTTTCATATGAGCCAGGTGGCCGCCCTCTGATACGAGCAGGGCGCCTACAATAAACAGGATGAAGAGGCCCAGTACCTCATACATCCGGTTCTTTTTCAGGAATTCTGCGACGTGATCTGCAAGGAGGATCATTGCGATACCTGACAAGATGATGGCCACGGCCATGATCCACACCTGATACTCAATGTCGCCAGCCTCATTGCGAGTGTTTGCAATTGCCATGGCTGACAGAATTGAATCGAATGAGAATACCAGGTTCATGGAGACGATCATCGTGATCGCTTGAAAAACCGATTTCTTCTTGTTGCCTTCAGTGTGCTCGATATGATCGACCGCAAGCATGTGAGAAATCTCTTTGATCGCTGTGTAGATAATGAAGCCGCCGCCGAACAGAGTGACGAGGCTTTGAAGGTTGAACTCGGCTTCGAAAATCCCCTCCAGCGGGATCGTCAGAAACGGCGCCGCGAGCACTGAAAACAGGCTCACAATAATGATTAGCAGCACGATCCGGAAAGCAACAGCGAGGCCGATGCCCCAGCGACGAACCATGCTTGCTTTGCCGCCTTCTTCGCCAACACGCTTTGATTCAATCGAGATATAAAGAAGATTATCGAAGCCGAGTACGGCTTGTAGCAGGATCAGGACCAGCAGGGTCGAAAGCCCGGAAATGCTAAAAAGTTCAGCCATTAGTCACCCCTTCCAAAATGGACATGCCTAAAGAGGTAGCAGACTCTTCGCGTTGCGCGAACCGCTGAAGTCAATTTTGCCGTGAGTAGAAATTTTGTAAGCAAATGATCACAATGCCGTAATTTCGCCTTATTCTCCAGCAATTAGTGAGCAAATGATCACAAATGGTTTGTGGTTAGCCCGAAAGGGCATAATGCTCTGACAGAGGAGAAATTTTATGGGCGGTTTTGCGAGTATCCCGGCAAATTGGGCAGCTATCGCGTCAATGAAGTCGAAGTCTGCATTGGACGGGTTTGTGAAGGAACTCGATGCAGCGCCTGAGAATACCCGCAAGGTCATTGGTACGCTGGGTCAGTATGCGAGAGATAACCTGTCAGGCGTATCGGTTGTGGGATTGTTTCCAAGGCTGGATGAGGGGCAGTCAGGGGCTTGATGCCCGGCACAGGACAGCGCCTGAAGATTAGTCTTCGGCGCTGAAGCCTGAATACTGGCAGACCGGCAGGGTCACGCCTTCAGGCAGGCCACGCACGCTCACACCACATGCACCTTCGAAGGAGGCCTGCGTAAGGCCTTCGGCATTCTCAAAGCGAATGTCGAACATCCGTGCATCCAAGAAACTTACATCGCCGAGGATAACGGCGTTAAAGTCTACGTCGGCGAGTGTCGCGCCAATGAAGCTTGCTTGCGTCAGGTCGACATTTACAAAGCCTACGTCTGTGAGAGATGCAGCCGAGAAGTCGCTCTCGTTCAGATTGGAGGTATCAAAGTGGACATCAGCCAGATGGGCGCTGATAAATTTCACTTTGCGGAAGTTGGACTCAGATACATCTACGCCAGCAAGATTTGCGGCGACGAGCGAGGCGTCGTAGAAGTTCGAACGTGCGATCACGACTTCCATCATATTGAGCGCTGGCGCATCAATCTGGTTCGCCTGAATTTCGTCGAGCGTGAGTTCTGTAAAGCGGGCTTCTTCAAGATGGGCGCGGGACATATTTGTCCGGTACAGGCGCGAGTCTGCAAAATGCGCGCGTGGCGCGTGAGCACCCTGAAGCGAGGTATTGGTCATATTGCAGTTGACGAACTGCGCGTTGTTCATCGTGCGGCCGTTCAGATTGGCGCCGGTGAAGTTACTTCCATTCAGCTGGCCGCCAATGCGCGGCTGATACATGATCGTTGTCCCGCCATCAAAAAGGAAGGCGTGAGCCTGCAACCCGGAGGCCGCGATAACAGTACAGGCAAGAGCGCTGAAAAGTTTCATGCGCTGTTGATAACATACTGGGAAAGGCCGTCGACTTAATTCCATGTAAGGACCGGTGGAATGGCACTTATGCAGATTTAGTGTGCGCAGGAAGGCACAGACAGGCCGTTTGGAAGCGTCGTCGCTGCATCTCCGCATGCCATGTTGAGCTGGTTTTGCGTCAAGCCGCGCGCTGAATCGAGCTCAGCACCGGAGATGTTTGCGCCAGAAAGATTAGCACCAGCCAGATTTGCGCCACCGAAATACGCGCCGACCATGATCGAACGGCTGAGATTCGCATCGTGAAAGTTTGCGCCGGTGAAACGCGCACCAAACAGATTCGTGATGGAAAGATCGCTCGCTTCAAAATTGACGTTATTCATCGTCGACAGGCTCAGATCAGCCTGACGCAGGCGCGAACCTGAGAGATCCAGCATAGGCAGATCATGATAGGAGAGGTTCGCCTGGAACAAATTGCATCCGGCGCAGGAGTGACCGGACTGAACGCTCGCAATCTGAGATGCATTCTGCGCTGAGGCCGTCAGGCCGAGGGCTGCAATGCCGGCAATCACGGTCATGAATCTGAACATAGCTTAGTCTCCACCCGGGTTTCCAGCTCACGTCGTAACATGCAAAGTTTGCATCGCCCTTTGTATTCACCGCAAATTTTACTGAAAAATCGCCCGGTTTTGTAGAAGACTTCTGATTCTGAGCGGTAAAAAGGTCGCACAGGGCAATTCTTTGCACGCGCATGCATTTTGGTGTAGTAAGGTATCTCTTGCTGTTTTGAGGCTAAAAAAATATAAAAAACAGTAGTCTATAAGGAGGAAACGGGCATATTCCCAAAACGGGTCCAAAAAACGCTGCGTTTAGATTGTCACATGCGGCGAAACGGCCTTTTTCTTTTTGTGATCATTTGGGTAATGTGTTCGCCAGATACTGGGCGCTGACCACCAGACGTCCACCCGCGAGGAAAATATAATGAAGCATCTCGAGGCTTTCGAGCAAGCGATCAGCACCATTCGCGAAGAAGGGCGGTATCGCGTATTTATTGACCTGAAGCGTCACCGTGGGTCTTTCCCGCGTGCGACTGCGCGTTTCGAGCACGGCGAAGAGAAAGACATCGTCGTCTGGTGCTCTAACGACTATCTTGGCATGGGCCAGGATGATGACGTGATCAACGCAATGCACGAAGCTGTCGATACGTTCGGCGCAGGCTCTGGCGGTACACGCAACATCTCCGGCACAACCCGTTTCCACGTAGATCTGGAGCGTGAGCTGGCTGACCTTCACGGTAAGGAAACAGCGCTGCTCTTCACATCCGGCTATGTGTCTAACGAAGCGACGCTTTCTACGCTCGCTAAGATTCTTCCGGACGTCATCATCTATTCTGACGCGCTGAACCACGCCTCCATGATTGAAGGCATTCGTCGTTCAGGCTGCGATCGTCGTATCTTCAAGCATAATGACCTCGGTCATCTGCGTGCGCTGATGGAAAATGACGATCCTGATCGTCCAAAGGTCATCGCGTTTGAGTCTGTCTATTCTATGGACGGTGACGTCGCGCCGATGAAAGAACTCTGCGACCTCGCAGACGAATTCAACGCGATCACCTATCTTGATGAAGTCCACGCGGTCGGTATGTATGGCCATGAAGGTGCAGGCGTTGCCCAGCGCGATGGTGTGATGGACCGCATCGACATTATCGAAGGTACGCTGGCGAAAGCTTACGGCGTAATGGGCGGCTATATCGCGTCTGACGAAGCAGTTGTCGACGCGATTCGCTCTATGGCCCCTGGCTTCATCTTCACGACATCCACTTGCCCGGTCATGGCTGCTGGCGCTCTGAAATCTGTCGCGAAACTCCGCACAGATGAGGGCCGTCGTCTGCGCGCCGAGCATCAGGCAAAAGCAGAGATGCTGAAGCAGAAATTCCGTGACGCCGGTCTGCCTCTGATGGAATCAGACACGCACATCGTGCCGCTAATGGTGGGCGATCCGGAACGCTGCAAAGCGCTCTCTGATACGCTCCTGCACGACTTCGGCGTTTATGTTCAGCCGATCAACTATCCGACTGTTCCTAAAGGTACTGAGCGCCTGCGCTTCACTCCGTCTCCTGTTCATACAGAAGAGATGATGAATGACCTCGTTGCAGCGCTCCTTGCGATCTGGAAGCAGCTCGGCCTGCCAAAAGCAGCCTAAGCTCCAATGGCCGATAAAGGCAGTATCTATATCGAGATCCTGCCTGTCGGCCATGCGCTTGAAATCGCAGCCATAGACAGCGAAACGGGCCGTGAGGTCCGTTTTGTTGCTCCTAAGACAGCGACTGAAGACGAAATCAAACAACTGGCCCGCGCGAAGATGGACTATGTCATGCGCAAGGACGCGGAAGCCAGAAACAAAAAGCCCCCCGACTCACGCGGGGGGATTGTTGTTTGAATTGAGACGAGTTGATCAGACCAGCAGGGTGTTGGTCTTGCGGATGGCAGCTTCGGCCTCGCTCATCAGGTCAGTGACGATTTCTGAGACCGGTTTGATCTCTTTCACGCCGCCAGCGGACTGACCCATGGCGAAGCAGGACTTCTCCATATCCAGACGGGATTCGTCTGTAACGCCTGCAATGCCGCTCAGCACATCCACCTGTCTTGAGTGGATAGCCTGATGCGGGAACGGCATGATCTCGTCAGGGCGCTTTTCCCAATCGACCACATAAGGATTGGTACGTACGCGCATTGGTTTGCCAGAATAGCAGCGTGTGCGGGTCGTATCGGCGTCTGTCGCGCCGACAATGGCGTTGCGATACGTGTCTGCGGCGTGGGACTCAGCTGACGCGATGAAGCGCGTGCCCATCCATACGCCTACAGCGCCAAGGCTGAGCGCGGCCGCGATGCCGCGTCCGTCGTAAATTCCGCCTGCAGCGATCACCGGAATCTTCACGGCCTCTACAGCTTGCGCGACGAGGGGCAGGGTGCCGACAAGACCTGTGTGGCCACCGCCTTCACCGCCTTGCAGGATAACGGCGTCGCAGCCGGCTTCCTCGGCTTTAATGGCATGCTTCACCGCACCGCCGACAACCATAACTTTAACGCCAGCGTCTTTGAGCTTTTTCATGATCGGCATCGGTACGCCAAGACCTGCCACGAAGCTGTCGGCGCCGCCTTCAATGATGACATCTACTGAACGCTCCAGGCTTTCAGGATCGGCTGCGAGCAAGTCCACACCGAATTTCTTGTCTGTGAGGCTTTTGACCTTGGCGATCTGGGCTTCGATGAAGTCCGGCCCTGTGCCCGCCATGCCGAGCACCCCATAGCCGCCTGCGTTAGACATTGCTGCGACGAGCTCGGCATAGGACACGCCGCCCATGCCAGCGAGCATGATCGGGTGTTCGATGCCCAGTAAAGTATTTAGCGGTGTTTTGATGCCCATTCTTGTTTCCTTCCCATGTATTTATTGGTTAAAAGTAGGTCGCTATATTTATATCTTGCGACCTGCATTAGGTTTTCGTGGCGTGAATTCTTCGAAGGTTGTATATAAGGCATCGGTCGAATCCCGACCTTGCATTAGGGGAAACCAGATGAAGAATTACGTATTTGCGGCTGTGGCTGCACTCGCGCTCGCGGCTTGTAGTGGCGAAGGCGAAGAGCCGACAGAAATCGAAGCAGCTGCTGCGGAAGTTGCTGCTGAAACTGAAGAAATGGCTGTTGAAGCTGGCGCGGCTATCGAAGCGAGCACTGAAGAGGCTGCTGAAGCGACTGGCGACATGCTTGAAGCGGCTGGCGATATGGTCGACGAGGGCGTTGAAGCCGTTGAAGGAGCAGTCGAAGACATGACCGACGAAGCTGAAGAAGTTGAAGCTGACGTCGAGGCTGAAGTCGAAGCTCACACTGAGCACTAAGAGCGACTTATAGAGCTTGAGAAGAGCGCTGCTTTGAGGAGGGCAGCGCTCTTTTTGTATGCGGATGGTTCCGCTAAGCGCCATTAGAAGATGCTGTACCCGCCATCGACGAGCAGCGTGTCGCCCGTATGGAAGGATGACGCATCGGATGCGAGATAGACAGCGATGCCGCCAAAGTCCTCCGGCTTGCCCCAGCGGCGTACAGGTACGCGTTTGATCACATTCTCTTCAAACTTGTCATCGCCCTGAGCGTTCGACGTCATGTCTGTCGCGATCCAGCCCGGCAGGATGGAGTTTGCGCGAATGCCATAGCGGGCGAGTTCCACAGCAGTCGCTTTGACCATTGAGATCACGCCGCCTTTGGTTGCCGCATAGGCCTGATTGCGCGCTGCGCCTTCTACAGCAGCCATAGACGCTGTCACCATGAGAGAGCCGCCCGGGTCGCCGTCTTTGGCACGCTCGACCATGACTTTGGCTGCTTCGCGCAGGGTCCAGTAAGCGCCATCAAGGTTCACTGACAATACGTCGCGATAGGTTTGTGTGTCCTGTTGAATGAACGGAATACCGCGTGCCGAAACGCCGGCGTTCGCGATTACGGTATCAAGGCGGCCCTTCCAGGCATTTGTAAGCGCCATGCCGTCTACGACAGATTGCTCGTCGGATACGTCTACCGAGAATGCGGTCGCGTCGCCAGTGCCAAGTGTCTTCAGCTTTGCGATAGCCTCGTCAGCGCTCGCCGCATTACGGCACCAGAGCACCACGTCAGCGTTCGATGCCGCCAGTGCTTCGGCCATGCCGAGGCCAATGCCGCGGTTACCACCAGTGACGAGTGCGACCTTACCGGTCAGATCAAATGGCGTGTAAGCCATGCGTTTCTCCCTCTCTTATTGCGATTGCAGTAATGGAGGTCACGCAGCGTTAATCAAGCCTTCTCCTTACGCGAAGGGAATATGTTTTGTGGACCGGGGCCATTTTGGCCTTTTTCATCCTCGGCATTGTAGAGAGCGCACTTATCCAGCGAGAGGCAGCCGCAGCCGATACATCCGTTCAGATTATTTCTCATGCGGGTAAGTTCGTTGATCTTTTCATCCAGTACCGTGATGAAGCGAGAGCTGATCGCCTCCCAGTCTTTTGCTGTTGGTGTCCGGCCCTTGGGTAGCTTTCTCATTTCAGCTGCGATGTCATCAATCGAAAAACCGAGCTTCTGGGTGATCATCACAAAAGAGAGGCGCCGGATATCGGAACGCATATAGCGACGGTGACCACCTGCATTGCGATGAGGGGAAATCAGGCCTTTCTCTTCATAGAAGCGAATAGCGGAGACAGACAGCCCCGTACGCGCGGCGAGATCTCCAATGGCTAATACCTGTTTCAGCGCCATATCTGCCTCTCCAAAAAATCTCTTGATCTCAACTTAACTTGAGAAATTAGAACCGGCCCATCGACATATCAATCCATAACGAAAAGGAGTAAGAACCATGTCTATGGCAACTCTCGAACACCTGAACTTCACCGCAGCTGATCCGGTGAAATCGGCAGAGCGGCTGGCGCGTATCTTTAGCTGGTATATCCGCTGGAAAGGCCCATCCATTCACGGTGGGCAGAGCGTTCACGTAGGAACACCTGATCTCTATCTGGCGATCTATTCGCCGCCTGAAGGCGTATCTGACGGACCGGATAATTACCGCACCCGAGGCGGCCTGAACCATATCGGCATTCTGGTCGACGATCTGGAGGCCGCCGAGAAAGCGGTTCTGGCCGAGGGATATGAAACCCATTCACACCAGACTTATGAGCCTGGCAGCCGGTTTTATTTCGACAATGAGGACGGCATCGAATTCGAGGTCGTCAGCTATACTGTCTGACGCTGTTGGCGCGGTTAGCTGAACAGCTTTCCGCGAATCAGACGCTGGACCAGAATTATGATGCCTGTGATGACCATCGCGAAGGCGAGGAAAGCCGCAAGCTTCATCCACCAGGTATCAATCCGGTCATCGCCAGTGATGTCCATGATATGAAAACGCCAGAGCACATCGAATATGCGCCATTCGGTGGTTCGTACGGCCCGGATGTCTCCTGTGTTCACGTCAATATAGGCGCGCTCATGGCTATCCGCGGTCTCAAACGCCCAGACAGGTAGTCGACCGCCATATTCACGCGGCGCGTTTTCTTCGATGAGACGCATCTCGCCTTCGAAGGAAGCGAGGCCCGGCACTCCCGCTCGGGCAATCTCAAGCGCCGTTTCTTCAGGTATTGGAGAGATCAGATCGCCTGTGCGTGCACTGACGAGCTTTACCTCATGACTATTGCTGAGCTTCCAGACCGGTTCACCCAGAAACATGGATAGCTCTGCCTCAAACACCCAGATATCCGAGGCATTCATGGCATCCTGCACGCTGACTTCAACGTCTTCAGGGCGGAGTATGCCGTGATCGATCTGTTCGCGTAAATGATCTCCGCGGATCGTCTCGATCGGGTAGAGCGTGAAATAGAAGCCTGACACCACCCAGAAAAGGAGCTGCAGGCCGATAACCATGCCGAATATTTTGTGGAGCCGTGAGATTCGGCGAACAAAGCGGGTAAACATGCTCAACTGTTAGCATGAAGAATCTGGCGCGCTATAGCAAACAGCCCTCCGGAGGTTCCGAAGGGCTGCTTCTGTGAAGATTGCAGCGGGTCTTAGCGCGCGCCGACGCTTTCAGTGAATTTCTCCGCATCAACGGATTTGCCGTAATTGGCATCTCGATACTTGCGGAATTCATTGCGCGCGATAGCTCGCGCGTGCACCTCGTCCGGCCCGTCCGCCATGCGCAGCGTGCGAATATTGGCGTAGGCGTCAGCAAGGCCGAAGTCTTCCGTCACACCGGCGCCGCCATAGGCCTGAATGGCATCGTCAATGATCTGGCAGGCGATTCGAGGACCTGCGACCTTGATCATGGCGATTTCGTTCTTCGCGACCTTATTGCCGACCGTGTCCATCATATACGCGGCTTTAAGTGTCAGAAGGCGCGTCATTTCGATATTCAGGCGCGCATCGGCGACGCGTTGTTCCCAGACTGAATGTTCTGCGATGGATTTACCGAACGCGACACGGCCCACGAGGCGCTTGCACATTTTCTCAAGCGCGAGCTCTGCCGCGCCGATGGTGCGCATGCAGTGGTGGATTCGGCCCGGCCCGAGACGACCTTGCGCAATCTCAAAGCCGCGGCCTTCGCCCAGAAGCATGTTCTCGACTGGCACACGAACATTCGTTAGCTGGATTTCGGCATGACCGTGCGGCGCATGATCAAATCCGAACACCGGCAGCATGCGAACGATTTCGAGGCCCGGCATGTCCATAGGCACCAGTATCATGCTCTGCTGCGCATGTTTCGGCGCATTAAAATCGGTTTTGCCCATAACGATCGCAACTTTGCAGTGAGGATCGCCTGCACCGGAAGACCACCATTTGCGTCCGTTGATTACGTAGTGATCTCCGTCGCGCTCAATACGGGTCTCAATATTAGTTGCATCAGAGGAGGCAACCTGCGGCTCTGTCATAAGGAATGCAGACCGGATGTCGCCATTCATCAGCGGGCGCAGCCATTGCTCTTTCTGCGCGCGCGTACCGTAGCGGTGGATCGTCTCCATATTGCCGGTGTCCGGTGCGTTGCAGTTGAAGACTTCTGATGCCCAGCTGACGCGCCCCATCATCTCTGCGAGTGGCGCGTATTCCAGATTGGAGAGACCAGCTCCATGGAACTCGTCATCATCGTGCTCAGGGCTCGGAGCCAGGAACAGGTTCCACAGACCTTCAGCCTTCGCTTTGGCTTTCAGATCATCGACAATCTGCGGCACGTTCCACGGGTTCTCGAACGCAGCGTGCTGATCTTCATAGGTTTTCTGGTTTGGATAAATATGCTCGTCCATGAAGGCGGACACGCGGGCAATATAGTCTTTTGTTCTGTCTGAAAAATCGAACTTCATCAGGTTTCTCCCATAATCTTGAGAGAGACCATAATTTTTTTGAGGAATATGCCTATTGGACAGAATGCCTCAAAACCATACTTTTTGTGTGACAAAACGTTGCATCGTATAGATCGCTACATATTGCGACCCGAGTGAAAGCCGCTTACTCAGACCACGAAGATAAGTTTGGAGGGCAGGCATGTTGGGAGTGACGGGAACCGCAGCTCTCCTGAAATTGCTCGCCATCATCTTTTCCGCCGTTTTCGTCACGTCTCTCTTATCCGGTATTTTCGGGATGGCTGGCGGGCTCATACTGATGGGCGTTTTCACGGCGATTTTTCCACTATCTTTTGCCATGGTGCTGCATGGAGTGGTCCAGCTGTTTGCAAACGGGTGGCGCGCCTTTCTGATCCGACAGCACATCCAATGGAGAATCGTCGGCCGCTATCTGATTGGCGGTGTGCTTGCGATTGGTGGTTTGTGTCTGGTGTTCTGGCAGCCGGATAAGCAGGCGGTTTTCGTCATGCTTGGCGTACTCGCATTTGTGCCTTGGATACCCAAGACAGTTTTCGCGCTGGATGTGAACCGACCGTTTCAGGCTGAAGTGCTTGGCTTTATCGCACAGGCACTGAACACGCTGGCAGGTGTCGTTGGGCCTGTGCTCGATATTTTCTTCGTAAAGTCGGATATGACGCGCCAGCAGATTGTCGCGACCAAAGGCGCAACGCAGGTTATCGCCCACCTCACCAAGATTGGTTTCTGGACATTGCCTGTTCTCATGTCAGCAGAAGAGGGGGCGTTACCGCCCATCTGGCTTTGCATTGCCGCGCTGCCTGTGGCGATGACGGGCACCTGGGTAGGGGGCAAAGTCCTCGACAAAATGACAGACGTTTCCTTTCGCAGTTGGACGAAGTACATCCTCACGGCGATCGGTGTCGTCTATCTGATGGGTGGTTTCGGGTTGATCTAGCCTTACGCAGTCGCCAGAGCGTTCATGACGCCTGTGAACATCGCACGGCCATCGCTGCCACCTTCATGGCCGCCAATAGCGCGTTCCGGGTGAGGCATCATACCGAGAACGCGGCGGTTTTCAGAAAGAATACCAGCAATATCGCGTGCTGAACCGTTCGGATTATCCGCATAGCGGAACGCCACGCGGCCATCGCCTTCCAGCATATCGAGCGTGGCGTCGTCTGCGAAGAAGTTACCGTCATGGTGTGCAACAGGTACGATGATTTCGCTGCCAGACTGATACTCGGACGTGAAAGCAGAGCTGTTCGGGCTGACGATGAGACGTTCATTGCGGCAGACAAAGTTCAACCCGGCGTTTCGCAGAAGCGCGCCCGGAAGCAGGCCGGTTTCAGTCAGAATCTGGAAGCCGTTGCAAATGCCGAGGATATGGCCACCGGAATTTGCGAACGCTTTCAGCTCCGGGATGATCGGAGAGTTACCAGCCATCGCGCCGCAGCGTAGATAGTCACCATAAGAGAACCCGCCTGGAACGACCACGAAATCGAGACCTTTCGGCCATTCCGTTGTCTTGTGCCAGATTTGCACCGGATCTTGTCCGGTGATGTCCTTCAGAGCCGTAATCGCATCGCGATCACAGTTTGAACCGGGGAAAATGATGACGCCTGCTTTCATGCGTTCGCATTAGCCGTAATTGCAGCAAATGAAAATCCCGAAGGCGCGCGGAAGACACAAAAAAAGGACGTTCGCTTAAAAGGGCAGGGGGAAAGCGAACGTCCTTAGTCTGGGTAAGTTCGTGGAGGAACTTAAACGTATGAACATGACCAATCACGGTATTGGGACCATGGAGCTTTAAGGGGCGGACAGGCGGTGTCCATTAAGGGGGAGCTCCAGCCGCTTTCGGCCGCGTTCATGATAGTAAAACGCCGGCCGATCCGGTTTCCGTCTGCTCCGTCGCCGGTTTTTACATTAATTAGTTGTCAGAAAGTCCGAGGAATTGAAGCTCTTCGTCCGCAAGGTATGCGGCTCGAGCCGCATCAATTTCAGCCATGAAGGCGTCCATCGGCATCTCAACGAGGCGTCCTTCCTGAGAATAGAAGAAGGTGTCGCCGGTCGCGGAGAAGCTCGCGCCGAATTCGATGCCACGCGAATTGATATTCGGGCCAAGCGTGTAAGGGCCAATCCAGCTGCCATCGTCTGCGCGGGTGAGTACTTTCAAATCCACATTACCGAGGATTGGTCGCATGCGCGAATAGAAAACCAGATGGCGACCGTCAGCCGTTGCCGCGATATGGCTTTCAACGAGCGACGTATTGCCCTCAGGCAGCAGGCCATCAAAAATCCAGCCTTCTGTGGTTTCGTCATAATGGGCGACATAGAAATCATGGCCGCCCGGACCTTCGCGGCGCTGCGATACGAAATACATGTCGCCATTCGCCGTTGTGGTTACTGAAGTCTCGTCCGAACCGTAATGAATATTGCCGGGCACATATTCGGCTTCACCCCAGCCATCTTCGGTACGTTCGATGGACCAGATGTTCATGTCATCGCGGTTTTCGAGGCCGGGAGCGGGGCGGTCCGAAGCGAAGTAAAGCCGGCCGTCAAACGGGCTGAAGTGCGGGGCAACGTTAGAGCGCAGCTTTGGCCACTCCAGTTTCACCGGCTCTGACCAGCTTCCGTCGTCCTGAAGCAGCATTTCGTAAAGGTCAGTGTCGTCGCGTGTTTCACGGGTGAAAACACGAACAGTGCCTTCCGCATTTTCAGTCAGCGTATAGGCGCGGTGATAGGGATCAGGAATTTCTTCGCCGGGAAAGACGAGCTGTGGCAGCACGGGCGCGTCTGTAGCCGCTGTCTCGGTGGTGTCGTTCCCACAGGCTGCCAGACAAAGCGCAAGCCCGGACAGGACGAATAGGTTTGCAGTCTTCAGCATAAAAAACTCCGCGATCTTAGCTGAGTCCAGCCAGTATCGCGGAGCTATGACGATTTCACGACGCGGCACTAAAAAAATGCCGTAGCCGGATAATTTTACGCGTCGGCCAGTTCGATCTGGTAGCGCTCGATTACCGTGTTTGCGAGAAGGCTTTCGCACATCTCTTTCACGCGAGCTTCAGCAGCATCTTTCGCCAGACCGTCTTCGAGTTCGAGCTCGATACGTTTGCCGATGCGTGCGCTTTTGACTTCGTCGAAGCCAAGACGGGAGAGCGTTTCGGAAACAGCCTTGCCCTGCGGGTCAAGTACGCCGTTCTTCAGTTCCACATAAACGATAGCTTTCATGTGAGCGTTAGCCTCCGTTGCGCTCGCTGTTGATATCAATCACAGACGCGATGTCTGAGGATTGTTTGAAGATACCGAGTCGCGTTGCGACTTCTGCATAGGCCTCGGTAACACCGCCCATGTCGCGACGGAAGCGGTCTTTGTCGAGTTTTTCGTTGGTTTCAAGATCCCAGAGACGGCAGCTGTCAGGGCTGATTTCGTCCGCAAGGATTGTGCGAACCATATCGCCTTCGAAATGGCGACCGAATTCCAGTTTCATATCAACAAGACGGATGCCGACAGCAGCAAACAGGCCTGCAAGGAAGTCGTTCACGCGCAGGGTCGTTGAGACCATGTCGTCGATTTCCTGCGGGGTCGCCCAGCCGAAGGCAGCGATATGTTCTTCGGAGACCATCGGGTCGCCGAGTTCGTCTTTCTTATAATAGAATTCAACAAGTGAACGCGGCAGCGCTTCGCCTTCGGTGATGCCGAGGCGCTTGGAGATGGAGCCTGCAGCAACGTTACGAACAACCACTTCCAGAGGAATGATTTCGCACTGCTTTACCAGCTGCTCACGCATATTGAGGCGCTTGATGAAGTGCGTCGGAATACCGATGCCGGAAAGGCGCGTCATAAAGTATTCTGACAAACGGTTGTTCAGTACGCCCTTGCCATCAAGAACGGCATGCTTTTCCGCATTGAAAGCTGTGGCGTCATCTTTGAAGTACTGAATCAGTGTGTTCGGTTCAGGACCTTCATAAAGAATCTTGGCTTTGCCTTCGTAGATTTTGCGGCGACGAGACATCATTCGGCTCTCCGGTTACGACGCTCTGTATAGAATAGAGTGTTTCAAGCTGCGACGCACTACACGGTTTCTATGCAAGATGCCATATCTGCGGCGAAAAACCCGGAGATTCTGTTTGCGATAGGGTGGAAAACCTAGCAAAGAACGGGGTAGAAATCATTGTAACAAAGTCAGTCAGGAAAGTGACCCGAACATGGCACAATTTGAAGATCGCGAGCGCGGAGAAGAAAAGAAGTTCTCCCTCGATCAGGAAACACTCTTCAAAGCGACTGCGCGCCGCAACAAACTTCTCGGCCTCTGGGCTGCAGACGTTCTCGGTCTGGCGGGCGACGAAGCTGAAGCTTATGCAAAATCTGTTGTCGTGTCTGACCTGGAAGAGCCGGGCGATGAAGACGTGATCCGTAAAGTTCTTGGCGATTTCGACGCGAAGGGCGTTTCACGCTCACGCGAAGACATCGTTGCACAGCTCGCGGAACTGATGCCTGTCGCAATCGAGCAGGTGAAAGCGGGCTAATTCCGCTTACAGACTTCGCCGGTTCGTCCGGCTAAAGCTTTCTGAAAGGTTACGAATACCGCGAGGTTTCGTAACCTTTTTTGCACCTGATCCTAAATCAGTTCGGCGAAACTTCAGACAGGGTTCGAATGAAGAGAAACCCGTTTGGAGATGTGGCATGACTGATAACAACAATAATACGCTTTCATCCGAGGAACTGTTCTACCGCGAGCACCGCATCGACACATGGTCGTGCCGTCAGCTTGCAGAATGGGCGCTGGCCCATTTCGGTGACCGGACAGAACCGAATGCTTACAAACGTATCGTGAGCTCAATCGCGAATACGGGCGCTGATCTTGCGGTGGAAAAAGTCCACGCTGATCTTTCGAGCCTCGGCTTTAATTATCGTCCTGAAGCTGTAATGCGCATGTACGAGCGTTTTCGCCGTGATGCCGAAACTCAGGCGTTCCGAACATCCGGCGACAATATCGCAGCCTGATCAGCCGTGGCGGCGGTACGGTGAATGAATGATGATGCGGCGACGGTTGCCGTCTTCATCTGTTTTCTCGATCGTCTCTGTTGAATCCATGCTCTGACCGAACTGGAACTGATCGCGATATTCTTCCGGCGGCACAATTTCGAAGCCGAGGAAATCGAGCAGGAACAGAAAGCCGACGCCTGTTAGCAGGGCCGTCGAAATCGTGCGGATAACGAACCGGATGATCGCGCCCCGGAAGAAGGCGACGGCGATAGCGCTGGCGCTGCCGCCGAAAAAACCCGCGCCTGACGCGAGTGCTGCAAGATCGACGCTGCCGCCGAACACATTCTGCAAATTCTCCAGAATCGCTTCCATGATCTCTATCCCCGTAAATTCGGGCGTGCCGTGCACGCCCTGATTAACCTTGCGCATTTAGACGCACGGATTCGGTCCAGGGAATAGGCTTGGCCAGTATTTTTACAGTGGGACGGGCGCGCGATCAGTCTTTGCGAACGAGAGCAGCACCAATATCGCCAACGAGACCGGTCAGTTCCTTGCGGCGAATGACCAGCATGACGAGCGATGTCATCCAGATAATCACCGCCGACATGAAGAGGCCGCCGCCATCATTGTTCGGGTCGATGCCGAGCGGTGTGAACAGGTGAAAACTGACTGCACCCGACATAACGGCCAGCGCGATAAGTGCGCCCAGCGCCTGAAGGCGACGCAGAGCCGGAATGATTCCGATAAGAAGAAGTGCTGATGCAAACAGCTCGGCCGTTCCGATCGTGTATTGCGAAAACAGACCTGTCTGGGAGAACAGGCCGCCCGCGCCAAGTGTGCCGGCCCAGCCGTCCAGGCGACCGAAGATTTCCTGCGTCTCTGGTGCGTTCGTGAATTTGTAGCGCAGACTGTCCAGAAAGACCGCCGCTGCGAAAACGGCGATGACGTGTGGAATAAAGCCGATGATCTTTTTCATTGTGCATGCGTCCCTTGCTTGCAGTGGATCGACCCTATCTGACGGCTCTAAATCAATTTAGCAAAACACGCCGTTTCAAGCTCACGTGTGCGTGACGGATCACTTTTCGTGATAATTGTTTCAGCAATGAGGATATCTCGTCGGCCTGTTGAGCGTGATTGCTGGAAGCTCAGGCGGGTGAGGGCTATGCATTCGTCTCGAAGACAGAGGAATGCCCAATGCATATGGATTTCACCGCAGACGCGCCACCAGCGCCGGAGATCGAGTTCGGAGACTTTTTGAAAGTCGACATTCGTGTCGGGACGATTGTCGAAGTGGAGCCGTTTCCAGAAGCGCGAAAGCCATCTCTGAAACTGAAAATCGACTTCGGTCCTGCCGTCGGCGTGAAAAAGTCATCTGCACAGATCACAGTGCATTATGATGCTGAGGCGCTCCTTGGAAAGCAGGTCGCAGCAGTGGTGAACTTTCCGCCGCGCCAGATTGGCCCCTTTATGTCGGAAGTGCTGACGCTTGGCTTTGCTGACGAGGCGGGTGCGATTGTAATGTTCTCACCCGATAAGACAGTGCCGAACGGTTCAAGGCTGGCCTGAACCTCAGGCGCTATTGTTTTTCATCAGTCTGACAATCGGGCCGCTCGCCATGGAAAGCGCCTGACAGGTGGCGTTATAGCCTTCCTCGACGGCGCGATCATACTCTTCCCAGTCTCTCAGGTCGATTTTTGGAAGTTCCGGCGCAACGAGAATGGTCGTCAGTTCGCGCCCGGCATTCGGGTCGACTGACAATGTCGCTGTCCGCATAAGCAAGCTGGCAATCGGCGGCGCTTCTGACAGGCCGTGCTTGAACGCCCAGCCCATGAAACCGGGCGGGTCGATGAAGTCGTCTGCCGCGAGGCCTTCGGGGGCGCGTGCCACGTCCGAACCGATAATAAATCCACGATGGGCCTGGCGCATTATGTCGACGGGGAAATTGTTCAGCACAGCGCCATCAACCAGCACTTCGCGGTTCTCGACGAACGGCGGGAGAATACCCGGGAGCGCGATGCTCGCACGCAGGGCTTCGCGAAGCTTTCCGCGTGTGTGCAGGTGAACCGCCCCCGCGGTCAGGTTCGTCGATACGCAAAAGAATGGCAGATGCATGTCGTTGATCATTGTCTCGCCGAAATGCTCTTTCAGCCGTTCATCGACCAGCTTTCCTTTGACCATGGACACCACGGGCAGGGTGTAGTCACCCAGCGGGTTGCTTTCCACGAAGGCTTTGCGGATGCGATACTCGATCTCATCGTCATCCCAGCCCATAGCGACGCATGCGGCAACAACGCCGCCCATGCTCGCGCCGCCAAGAAAGTCGATCGGGCAATTGTGTTCGCGCAGCGCTTTTACCGCACCGATGTGTGCGTAAGCGCGTGCGCCGCCGCCAGACAGAACAAGGCCGACCGAGCGTCCGGCCATAACGCGGGCCAGCCGGTCGCAATCTCCGCCCTGAACGCCTTTCCAGTGGAAACAGCGCGCCGCACCGGCGGCGTCGATCCAGTCTGTCGGTTCAGACACACGACGACCGTTCGAATGTTCGATCAGGACAATATCAATCAAGCGGAAGGTCTTTGCCGGTGAGGTGTCATCCGGAAGCAGGGGCACGGACGGGCGCGCATCAGGCCGCGCCAGAACCCAGACGCGGTCTGCCTGCCGAAGCGAGAGCTTGAACCATGCATTGTCACCGATGGTGGAGGTAAGAATGACGACGTCATTGGAAGCTTCCAGCGCGTCAAAATAAGAAGCGCCCTGATTTTCTGCTTCTTCACCAACAATGGCTGCCGACATGCCAAGGCGCGCCAAAGCGTCAGCAAGCACACGGGCTCGCAGTTTCAGGTCAATGGTCGGTGAAGAAGCCGCGAGCGCGAAGACTTTTGGTTCAGCGCGATTGTTTTGCCGGCGGTTCTGGCGAAGCCTCATCAGCAGAATGCGAGACAGTCGCTCCATCACTTCCGGTGAGGAGCGCATCATCTTCATAAAGGTCGTGCGAGGAAGTTTGATGACCTCCGTATCGCGGACGGCCAGAACAGAGTTTGAGTGCGGCTCACCAGCGAGCATCGCCATTTCACCCACGGGTTCGCCGGGGCGGATATGGCCTACAAAGTCTGTGCGTCCGTCGGGTGCGCGGCGAAAAGCGCCGAGCGTTCCACTGAGGACGAAATAAATGGCATCCGAGCTTGTGCCTTCATCAAACAGCGTGCCGCCGCCTGGAACCGAAAACCATACAGCTTCTTTTTCTGCGGCACGTAGCGTGCGCAGAGGAATGTCTTTCAGAAATGGAATACGGGCCAGATTAGACACAGATAACGCTCGAACTTGTTCATGTGATGCGTAACGCAAATTGGCGCGTGATGTTAAGCATCAGCCCGAACAATTTGCGGTCATCATCCAGTTGAGCGTCAGATTAGCTGATTATGGTTAACGAAGCGCGCTATTCGCGGTGGTTCAGGCGAGCGCTTTTTATCGGCAAATGCCCGTCTGGCTCATGTCGAAATGGAAGTGGTTTTCATGTGCAGCGTTGTATTCCGGCCCGAGCACAGTGCCGAAGATTTCGCAGGCATCATCACGGATTGCCCGGAGAAATTCAGCCTCGACGCTATCGGCATCCCAATCGTGCAAAAGTGTCAGTGTTGAGCCATCAGTGAAGGTGATGCCTTCAATGTCGACCGCATTGCCGGTTGCATGTTCGCTGAAGCGTCCGCTCTCACGGCCATAAAGCCGGCGGCAGGAATAGCTGCCAAAGCTTCTGATTTCTTCGATGTCGCGTCCCAGAATTTCACGTGCTCTTGGAATGAGCGAGTGCTCCTCCCACACCATCAAACCTGCTGTCAGCGGGCATGTCATGCTGAGCGTGGCGTTATAGGGAAAGCGCGACTGGTCCAGTGTCAGCGCGTCGGTAAAGCCGCAGTTCTCATCATCCGTCGTATTTTCGAGCCGTGTGAAGGCTGTGTCGGCCTCTTCGAGAAATGCGAAACAGACATCCGGATTGCCCTGAAGGTTCGATACCTTGTTTGCAGTCGCAAATCCGATCGGGTGATTGATCGATAAATCTGTGAACGGGTTATGTTGCGGTGGCAGGCGGACAAGTACCTGCCAGACAACCGCCGCTGCGATTACGCACCAGAAGATCAGTGAAACCCATTTGCGTACCGATTTAGTCAATTCCGGCCTTTCTTAGTCGCATGCAGGTCTGCGTTTGCGAGGTCCTGCTCAGTCTTAACGCTGAAAGGGAAATTTGGGTCCCGCTGGCAGATATAATTTGAGGCTTCGCTGCTAGTTTTCGCGCAATCTAGAGGGATTCAGTGGGATCGTTATGACTCAGACAGTACTGACGGACTGGTCAGCGGACAAAGCTGCGGCTTTTGAAAAAGAAAACATCGTTGCGCATCACAACCTTCAGCATCGGGATATGTTCTCTGATGAGGGATTGATTGATCTGCTTGATCGTTATCCGCGTGACCGCATGGGCATCTATACCATGGGGTATGAGGTCACTGATCGGGAATCCTTCCGTTCGGGTGACGCGCCTGACCTGTCCGGTGAAGAGCTTTTCCGTGCCGTTCATGAAGGTCGCATCTGGATCAATATGCGCCAGTCTAATCGGTATCTGCCCGAGTATGCTGACCTGACGGCAGAGATGTTTGATGCACTGGAAGAAGTGAACCCAGGCGTTAAAACGATGAAGCAGGATACGTCTATCCTTATTTCTTCACCTAATGCGCAGGTTTTTTATCACTTTGATGTGCCGCTCGTGACGCTATGGCAAATTCGCGGTGTGAAGAATGTCTGGCTCTATCCGCCTGAGGCACCATACCTCACAGATGAAGACCTTGAGACGGTTGTTCTCAAAGAGTCCGAAGAAGAAATTCCGTTCACACCACACTTCGATGACACGGCACTGAAAGTGCGCCTAGAGCCGGGAATGGTGGCGACATGGCCGCAAAACGGCCCACACCGCATCGTCAACGAAGACATGGTGAATGTCTCGCTATCCTGCGAATTCCAGACACTTAAATCTGTCGTTCGTGCGAATGCTGTTTATGCGAATGGCGTACTTCGTCGAAACTTCGGAATGTCGCCGCAAATAGCGCGCGACGGAATGTTTTCGCAGTATTCCAAAGCCGGATTGGCGAGAATCTTCAAAATTTTGAAGGTTCGTAAAGCCTTTGAATACCATAATCCACGCACATTTGTTGTGGACCTCGATTCTGAGATGGCCGTACGGGATATCGCTTGATACATCCTCCGGCCCGGCAAATCGGGGCGGTGAGAGGATGGGATGAGTTTCGCAGTGCTAGCAGCGGCGTTTTTGATTTCGACAGGGAGACCTCCGCTCGAAACCGCTTTGGCGCGCACTGAACCACCTCCAAGTCTTCGTGCCGCGTTTACCGTCGAGCTGACGGACGGCGAAGCATTCCGCGAAATCCGGTATGATCCGCGAATTCAACTGCCTGATCCGCGTTGGACTGTTGTGGAAGCGAACGGAACGAGCGAAGAGCTGGACCGTGTCGTTGAAGAATGGGGTGAGGAAATTTCCCCTGACGGCTGGCTGATCCCTGATGATCTCGAAGCGAGCATGGGCGGTGTTGTCGAAGCCGACGATCTGGGCCGCCTATGGCGTATCGAATTTGAGCATCAGCCTTCAAGCAATGATGGTCCGATCGACCGTTGGGCGAGTGAACATCTTATTGGCTACACCTGGCTTGATCCGGTCGGTCAGAATCTTGTGCGTGTAGAATACCATTCATTTGGGCCGTTTGACGCGCCTGGCGGTGGTCGTGTCGATTCTTACACTCATCAGTATATTCTGCATCAGGACCCTGAATACGGCGTCTCTTTCATCTCGGCCTTCATGGTCGATGTGCAGGGTGAGATTTTGCGGGAAGACATTTCGCGGTCTTACCGCGCGCGCATTACAGATATCGATTTCTTCTTTTCCAGCCCGGTGGAAGAATCCCGCTTTCTGCGTCAGCGCAATTCCGAAAACGGGCCTGTGATTGGCGTGATGGTTCGCCAGTAATTTTTTTCGCAGACGGGCTGCCCAGACGCCCACGACCCACTACATTACGGGTATGATTCACCTGGTTAAACTCTGTGTCGGCGCGGAAAGCGTGGACGATCTGGCAAACTGGCAGAAGCGTGTTATCGCGCATCGCAAAGCGCTTGGAATGTCTCCAAACCCTGTCCACGAAACCCGTCAGTCGCCGAAGCGAGCAGACGAACTGCTGGATGGCGGTTCGATCTATTGGGTGATCAAAGGCGTTATTCTGGCCCGACAGGAAATCGTCGAGGTGAATGTCATGGAGGACATGAACGGTCGTAATTATTGCGAACTGGTTCTGGATCCCGAAATTCACCCGACCGAGCCGCAGGGGCGCAGAGCTTTTCAGGGCTGGCGCTACCTCAAGCCTGAAGATGCTCCAAAAGATGCAACGGGCAGTCACTCTGCCGAAGTGCCTCCCGAGCTGACACGGGCTTTGCGCGACGCAGGTGTGTGGTAAGAAGCGTCGAGGACGCGACGGGGCAGGGGATGAGTCTCAGAATTATTGGAGCGGGTTTACCGCGGACAGGGACGTTGTCGCTCAAGGCTGCGCTCGAGCAGCTGGGCTATGGTAAGTGTCATCACATGTTCGATGTGATGCTCAGCTCCCGTCAGGTTAATCAGTGGCATGACATCATGGAAGGTGAAACGCCGGACTGGGATGACGTGTTTCAGGGCTATGATGCGTGTGTCGACTTTCCGTCCAGTCTTTATTTTCGAGAGCTTGCCGCGGCTAATCCGGATGCAAAAGTCATCCTGACGGTTCGCCCGCCGGCTGACTGGTACGCCTCCATGCGAGATACGATCTATAAGGTAGAGACCTCAGTGCCGCGCTGGGTGCAATGGTGCTTCCCGCGCGTTGGAAAGCTCACCGAGCTGGCAGACAGGCTCGTCTGGCAGGGGCTGTTCGATGGCCGTTTCGAGAACGAATCCTATGCGCGCGCTGAATTTGAACGCCATGTTGATGACGTGAAAGCGGCCATTCCGAAAGAGCGCCTTCTGGTCATGGAGGTCAAAGACGGATGGGCGCCGCTTTGTGTGTTTCTTGGCGTCCCTGAGCCGGACTCACCGTTCCCACGAGTAAATGACAAGGGCCAGTTTCGCCGGATGACGAAGACACTGAAACGGTTATCCATTGTACCATGGTTGTTTCTGGGTGTTGTTGTGATTGCAGCGGGTGCAATGGTCGGGCTGACCTATTTCTAGATAAGGACCGAGGCTATGGAATTTCTTACGCGCATTACCGTTCAGGGCCTCAGTATTCTTTCGACGCTCTTCGTGCTGGCGATTGGCTTCGGCGTTCTGCTGATCGTGATCATGTTTCTCATCGATGCGAACCAGTCAAAGAATGCCGTTCGGCGCAACTTTCCGGTGGTGGGTCGATTTCGTGATCTGTTCGCGCGGCTGGGCGAATTTTTTCGCCAGTATTTCTTTGCGCTGGACCGCGAGGAGATGCCATTTAACCGCGCTGAGCGCGACTGGATCTATACCTCGGCGGCCGGAGAAGATAACACGCAGCCTTTTGGTTCGACGCGCTCGCTTAATATCGTTGGAACACCCATATTCGCCAATGCGCCATTCCCGATTTTAGAGGAAACAAATGACAGCCCCGAGCTGACCTTTGGCGAAGGCTGCGCGCAGCCTTATCGTATCCGGCAGCTGATCAACATATCTGGTATGAGTTACGGCGCGCTTTCCAAGCCAGCGATCCAGTCTCTGTCGCGCGGTGCCAAACTGGCCGGTTGCTGGCTGAATACCGGCGAGGGTGGTCTGTCGCCGTATCACCTTGAGGGTGGCTGCGACATCATCTTTCAAATCGGCACGGCAAAGTATGGCGTGCGTGACGAGAATGGTGAGTTCTCCGTTGAGAAATACCGTGAGGTGACGGGCCACCCGGAAGTTAAAATGACAGAGCTCAAGCTGGCTCAGGGGGCCAAGCCAGGCAAAGGCGGTCTGCTACCAGCGTCTAAGGTGACGTCTGAGATTGCAGACGTGCGTGGTATTCCTGAAGGCGAGGATTCGGTGTCACCGAACCGGCATCCCGAGATTGATTCTGTTGATGACCTGCTGGACTTTATCGTCCGCCTGCGGGAGATTTCAGGTAAGCCTGTTGGTATCAAAACCGTCGTAAGTTCAAAGCGCTGGCTCGATGAGTTCTGTAAAGGCATCAATGCCAGAGGCCCTGAAAGCGCGCCGGACTTTATTACGGTAGATGGCGGTGACGGCGGCACAGGCGCCGCTCCTATGGCGCTGATGGACAATGTCGGTCTGACACTCCGTGAAGCGCTACCTATGCTTGTAGATGCATTACGCGAGCATGGATTGCGCCAGCGCATCAAAGTCATCGCATCTGGCAAGCTTGCTGTGCCTGCCGAAGTTGCGTGGGCATATTGTACGGGCGCGGATGCTGTGAATACGGCGCGTGGCTTCATGTTCTCTATCGGCTGTATTCAGGCCATGGCGTGTAACACGAATAACTGCCCGACAGGCATTACCACACACAAGCCGCACCTTCAGGACGGTATTGTGCCAGAGACGAAAGCAAAGTCCGTCGCATTCTATGTGAAGCGTATGGAGAAGGATGTGGAAATGATTGCGCACAGCTGCGGTGTGGAGCACGCGCGCTTCCTCCGCCGCAGCCATGTTCGTATTGTTCAGGCCAATGGCCGTTCTGTTCCGATGGATGATCTTTATCCGGAGATGGAAGACCTGCGCTAAAGCGCGATATTGTCGATGAGACGTGTTTTACCGAGCCATGCTGCTGCTATCAGGCGGCAAGGGTGATCAGGGATTGGGCCCTCAATCGGATCAAGCGAGGCCGGGTCAACGGCTGTGATGTACTCGACCTGGTTGAAGCCGGCCTCTTCAAGCGTTTTGATCGCTTCGGCGACCGCTGCCGTCTGATCCGCGCCGTTTCGGATGCGGATGGATGCGCGGTGCATCGCCAGATGCAGAGATGGCGCAATCCGGCGCTCTTCCGGCGTGAGGTAGGCGTTACGCGAAGAAAGCGCGAGGCCGTCTGCGGCCCGAAGTGTGGCGCCAGGCACGATCTCAATCGGGAAGCAAAGGTCGATCACCATGCGCTTGATCACCTGAACCTGTTGGAAATCCTTCTCGCCAAAAAAAGCCTTATCGGGCTGCACCTGATTAAATAGTTTGGCGACTACGGTCGCGACGCCGCCAAAGAAGTGAGGGCGGAATTGACCTTCAAGCTTCGCGCCCAGATCTGGCACTGAGACGCGAGTCTCTTCGCCTTCCGGATACATGGTTGCGACTTCTGGCGTGAAGACGAGATCGCATTTATGCGCTTCCAGCATAGCCTGATCGGCCTGCTCCTGACGTGGATAGGCGTCCAGATCTTCGTGCGGTGCAAATTGAGTCGGGTTCACGAAAATGCTCGCCACTGTGCGGTCACATGCGGCCACGGACAGATCCACGAGAGACAGGTGACCCTGATGGAGCGCCCCCATAGTTGGCACGAAGCCAACGGTCAGGCCATCGCGTTTCCAGCCGCGCACAATACCGCGAAGTTCTTCAAGAGAGCGCACAACCTGCATGGGGAAGTCCTGTGTGAACGAAGTGTGAAATTCCGACCCCTGCAATAGCGTGCGCTAAGATTTTGGCAATCGGCTTAAACACTTGGTTAACCGAAACCATTCAATTTGGTAATATGTTTACACGACTCTTACGCCCTTCTCAGAGCCATGTTCACGCCAGCTTTCCTCAAGATGCAGCGGAAGGCGAAGCTTTCCGCAACGTTGACCGGGAGCTGGAGAACAGACTTTTTGGAACGGCGCGTAAGGCTCAGTCCCTGACTTCTCTTTCTGTTCATGCGCATGAGGGTGCCGCACTGAACGGCGCAACCGGACGCAATGATGTGCTTGGTAGCGCGCTGGAAGATCTGTCAGCTCAAATCGCTAATCTTCTGCAGCCTCAGGGCAACACGCAGAAGCAAGCGGTTGAACCAGTTTCTGATAATGTCGTTTCAGACTTTCTGTTCGACAGCGCAGCAAAAACAGAGGCGGTGGAGGCCGATCTGTTTGATGTTTCCCCAGGAGTTTCGGAAGCAGCTTCGCAGAATCAGATTATCGCAGCCAGCCAGACTGGAAGGCTCAAAGGTCTGGGGGCAGACCAGAGCTCGACGGAAACTGTGTCGGGGAGGGTAAGTCCAATGTTGAATGGAGCGTGCTCGTGAAACCCGAAGGATTTAATCTCATGGATCGTGCGCAGGACCTGACGTCAAACAAGACGACAGTTGATGCACATGAGTGTCGTGTCATCATTATTGGTAACGAGAAGGGCGGCGCCGGTAAGTCTACCGTTGCGATGCACCTTTCCGTGGCTCTCATGCGTATGGGCAAGAAGGTCGGTGTCATCGACCTCGATGTTCGCCAGCGCACGTTTACCCGCTATCTTGAGAACCGCACACGCTGGGTTAAATCAACCGGCTCCAACATCCCGATGCCAGAATCTCTGCGTGTGGATGCGAGCGTTGCGCGTAACCTTGACGAAGCTGAGGCAGAAGAGAGCGAACGTTTCCTCGATAGCCTGAAGCGTCTCAAAGCCAGCTGCAATTACATTATCGTAGACGCGCCGGGTGGTGACACATTCCTGTCTCGCCTTGCGCACGCTTCGGCTGATACGCTGATCACGCCTCTGAACGACAGCTTTGTTGACTTCGACCTTCTGGGCGATGTGAACCCGCAAAGCCTCGAAGTTGTTCGTCCGTCTTTCTACGCAGAAATGGTCTGGGCGTGCCGTAAGCACAAAGCGCAGACGACGCGAAAGCCGATTGACTGGGTTGTCATGCGTAACCGGATGTCTCCACTCGAAGCGCGCAATAAACAGCGTGTTGGCGAGGCGCTCGACAATTTGGCGCGCCGTATTGGCTTCCGTCTGGCGCCAGGCCTGTCCGAGCGTGTGATTTACCGTGAACTCTTCCCAATGGGCCTGACACTTCTCGACCTGACAGAAGAAGGTTCGAACATCACCTTCACGATGAGCCACGTCGCTGCTCGTCAGGAACTACGTGACCTGCTCATCCTTCTGAAGCTTCCGGGTATTGAGGGCATGGAACTGGCGTTCTAGAGCGTCGCTCCAGACAATAAATCATATCAGGAAGGCGCCCTAAAAGGCGCCTTCATTGTATTCGTAGATCTCGATTTCTGTGCGGCCCTCAGATGTCTGATATGCGCGATACATACCTTCGGTATTGAACGACCAGGCTGGATAGCCGTCCGGCCCGAGCATCACAATGCCGCCGTCGCCGCCGAGCCCAGTAAGCTCTGTATGGATGACGTGATCTGCTGCCTCTTGAGCCGTTTCACCTAATAACTCGATACGGTTGCAAATCGCGTAGGCGATAGCCAGACGTATGAAGTATTCGCCTGTACCGGTCGAAGAAATGCCGCAGACATTGTTTTCCGCATAGGTGCCTGCACCGATTATTGGGCTGTCACCAACGCGGCCCCAACGCTTCGCGGTGGTGCCACCTGTAGACGTGCCGGCGACGATATTGCCATTCATGTCCATAGCGACCACGCCAACCGTTCCGAATTTCTGATCGTCCGGGAATGAAAGCGACGAGAGCCAGTCGTCCGAGAGCGAGGCTTCCTGTGGCGCCATTGGCTGCATACGCTCCGGCGCCTCTACGCCGCGCCGTTCCAGCGCGCGCAGCAGGCTCTGCCAGCGACGTTCCGTAAAGAAGTAATATGGATCGACGATCGCCAGTCCTTGCTCCGCTGCGAATTGATCTGCACCTTCGCCTGCCAGCATGACGTGAGGCGAATGCTCCATCGCTGCTCTGGCCGCGGAAATCGGGTGCTGGATGTTGGAAAGGCCTGCGACAGCACCGGCGTCGAGCGTGTCGCCGCGCATGATGGATGAGTCGAGTGAGAAGCCACCTGTTTCTGTCATCACAGCGCCGCGTCCGGCATTAAAGAGAGGGTTGTCTTCCAGACCTCGAATCACGGCCTCGACAGCATCAATAGCTTCGCCGCCCTCAGAGAGGATGCCGCTACCTGTCGCCAGAGCTTGCGTCAGCGCAGCGGCGTAAGCTGCCTCGGTTTCGTCGTTCATAGATTCGCGTGTGATCACCCCCGCGCCGCCGTGAATGACAATGGACCACTCCAATGGCGGCGCCGGCACTTCGAGGAGAGGCTCGGAGGCGGAGGTCGCGCATGCTCCAAAAGCTAGCGCTGAGGCGGCGAGGGCGACGGAAGCTGAGCGGAAAGACATGAAGGGCTCCGATTTCGAAACATGATGACTGGTCACCATGTCAGCGCGTCTTGTCTTTTAGCGCAATAAAAAAGAGGCGGCCCGAAGACCGCCTCTTTCAGAGTGCATAGATTTTGAACCTTAGAATGTCGCGCGGACGTTCAGGCCAAATGTCGTGATGTCGAGCTCATCGCGACCTAAGCTCTGAGAGACAAAGCCGTTAAAGCTCAGGTTATCAGAGCTGTAGTATTGAAGCTGAGCGCTAAGATCCACCCAGGAGCTATCGGATTCTGGACCAACAGTCTGGAACGTTGATGGTGACGCACCGTTGAAGAAGGACGACACTGTCGTTCCGTCAGTTGCCAGATCATAGATGAAATCCGCACCGATGGTTGGGCGGAATTTAGATGGGCTGTCAGGGTTGAAGAAGTGGAAATCCGCACCGGCATGCACCTGAGCCGTACGGGCCCGGATGTCATCAAAAGTCAGTGCGCCTGCACCACCTCGCTCTGAGTAGCCATCCACATCGAACGATGCATAGTCGATACCGAACGATGGTTCGATAAAGAGCAGGTGGCCGGTGTCGTAAGCTCGGGACAGTTCTGCACCGATGACGAACTCGTCTGCGTCAGTAGAGCCGAGCAGTGTACCGCCTGTGAGGACGTCAATGCGTGTCGAGGTGACGCCGCGTTGACCGGCGCCTGCGTACGCGTTGAGGTTGATACCATTTTCCCCGGCATAAGCTGCGTAAATGCCAAGTGTCACGCCATCAGATTCATTGCCGCCGACGGATGAATTGTATGTGGTCTCGCCGTCAGTATAGCTGAGGAATGCACCCATGCGGAAGCCAGGTTCGAGTTCGCGGTCGATACCTGCTGTGATGGTGATGCCATCGAGGTCACTGGTTTCGTTGTTCAGTGCATTGGTTTCTGTACCAGTATAGTAAGAAACCTCCACGAACGAGCCCATACCTGTATCGGACTGAGTATTGACGCTACCGCCGCCCTGAGCTGCGGTTGCTTCAGCTGCCAGCGCGAACGCTGCCATTTCTTGTGAGCCTGCAACCTGAACGCCGCTTGTTCCAGTGCGGTTGAACGCGGCCCCATTGGCATTGCCTTGAGCGATTGCTGCAAAGCGGTTCTGCAGGTGAACACCAAGCTGATTATTGCCTGCAAGGAGACCGTTAACCACAGACCCTTGCTCATGTGGCGTTACGCCTTCTAGAGCAGAGAGAAGCTGATCGCCGCTCAGATAGTCGAGCACGCCATAAACGCCGCTCATGTCATCATAAGATGAGCTACGGGCACGGTTTAGGCCGTCGACGAGGCTCTGAGTGTTCTCGTCTGTGATTGTTGGAAGCACAGACTCAAAGCTTGCAGCTTCGATTGTGTAGTTCAGCGCGCCGCCAACATCTGCGTAGGTCGCATAGAGGACGCCGAGCAGGTCGGTGTCTGCAATGGTGCCTGTCGATGCGCCTGTGTAGGTGATCAGCGTGCCTGTGTCGCCGAACTGGTAAGGCGTGCCGAACAGAACGCTACCGCCAAAGGAGGCATCACCATCGACAGACAGGCTGTTGCCTGTGTAGCCGAAGACGCTTGCCGACGTCATGACGAGGTCGCCAATCAGCGACATGCCTTCGCCTGGTGTCAGAAGGCCAGCGTTCCAGAGCGTTTCCGCATTGTATGTACCGGTACCTGTCAGAACACCTGCAACGTTCAGAATGTCACGGGAGATAAAGACGCCGTTGTTTTCCAGCGTGCCACCAATGACTTGCGTATCGACGAGCGCCCAGAGGCCGGCATCGGAATTAACGCGCAGCGTCGCGTCGAGGTTAGCTATGGTCAGGCTGTCGACTTCTGCAAAGATGTCGACGGTCGTTGTGCCAGCATTGCTGAGCGTGACGTCGAAATAGTTGTAGAAACCAGAAGCCTGAAGGCCGTTGTTCGGAACGAAGTTCGTAGAACCCGGGCCAGCCAGAGCTGTCGGAGAGCCAATGTCACCATACTGGTAAGTGATGAGTTCTGCATCGCCAGTTGTGCCCCAGACAGAACCGCCTGAAACAGAACCGAAGTTGGCGTCACCAATGCCGTCACCTTCAATGAGGAGACCACCTGCCGGACGGTTTTCACCGATAGAGCCAACGACTGCGTTTGCAGATGCATCAACGCCAGCTGTGCCGGCTGGAGTGCCTTCTGTTTGCTGTGCTGGTGCGATATCGACGTCCAGAACGATGCCTTCGTCCGGGCCATCGCTGCCCACGCCAGGTTCTGGCGCGTCAGGGATGCCGTTTACGAGGTTACCGTTCTCGTCAATGATCAGATAATTCGGGTCGAGGTCCTGAACCCAATGTGTTGCATCGCTCCAGAGACCGTCGCCTTCGATCGCGCTGACATATTTGTAAGGGTTCGCTTCGACGATGAAGTCATAATAGTTGAACAGCGGGTTGTAATAGCTGACATCGGAGTAACCGGATGGAACCGGCGAAACGAATGTGAAGCCGCCACTGAGAACGCCGCCAATAATTGGCGCGTCGCCGAGCTGATCAAAGAAGATCGCAGAACCGGAATCGCCGCCTGCAGTACCCGACTCGTATGGGAGTGCATCGTCAGGGAAAATATCGTTAGACAGAGATGTATTGAACCAGGTGTTATTGATTGGGTCATCAAAGAAAAACCAGCTCACACCATCTGTACACGCCCAGTCACCAATACCGTCACGACCGCATTCGTCGCCTGTGCGATCCGGATTATCGAAGTCGATCCAGTACATGGACTGGTTCGCGCCCGGAGCGTTCGTGTAATATGGCGTTGCATCTGTACCGAAGATTGCGCTCAGGAAGTCGACCTGAGATCCGACCATGCCGATAAGGTTTTCACCAGCCTGACGTTTGCCATCAATGCCGACATCACCGGTGGAGCCAATACCGTGGCCACCATAACCGACCATAGATACGTGCTCGCCAACGCCAACAGGGCTGAACAGCATCGAGTAGCTAGGCAGGTGCGCGAGAGGGTTAGACAGGCTCACCATCGCAACGTCAGCGGATGGGAAGTTCAGCGCGGAACCGAATGCAGGGTCTGCGTCCGGGTGGATGAGGACCTGGTTACCGAGGACGAGGCCGTTACGCTCGTCGATTTCGTAGAAGCTGCTTGCCGCGCCAGTGCTCAGCCAGCCAAACAGTGCGTCAAATGTATCAGGGCCGTATGCGATGATCGGCGATAGAAGGTTGGCGTCTGCGTCATAGAAAGTGGACGGAAAATCATTAAAGCAGTGCGCTGCAGACAGAACCGTACGGCCGTTAATGAGAGAGCCGGTACAGTTAAACGTAATTCCGCCTGTCTGATTGTTTAGCATATAAATCTGAACAACGCCGTCCCATTGGGTGTTGTCGGCATACTCTTCTGAACCAGCAACGGTGACGTCATCGCGAACGGTAAGAGCGTTTGCGGCAGGCGCAAGCGCGACGCTCAGCGCAAGAGCTGAGGTCGTGGCCAAATGAGCCATAAAAGTCTTCGATTTCAAGGTATAATCTCCCCGGATTACAATGCAGGCTGATTTAGCGTCCCGGCAAATCAGCCAATGCGCGATATATGACGGTAATTTCACGGGAACGTCAAAGCCTGTTCGTGCATTAAATAGAGAAAATGACCCTCTTTTCGTAGGCGTTGATGTAAGATAGTTGCAGCTTGCCGTAAGGTGAGCGTGAAAGTGTATTGCCCTGATGCAAAGCCCGACATTCTCCATTATCTTCACAGGCGGGGGCGGCCGTTATTTTGAGTGCCGCTGGAGAGTGTATCAGGTTTGATGTTCGAGAGTTTTGTGTCTGTGCGTGCACTAGCCAGCGCGTTTGCATTGAGTTTTGTCGCGCTGTTGCCAGTGTCCGTAGCGCAGGCGGATACTGTTGATATCCGTCGGACGACTGAGTCCAATTATCCGGATGATCTCTGGAGCGCGCTTCGCAATGCACTGCCGGACGAACGCACGCCTGAAACGCTGTTCGATGCGCGTCGTCAGGCCGAGCGCGCCAGCGGTATCATCAGCAATATTCTGAATTCGCGCGGCTATTACGCGCCTGAGATCACGGCACTGGTTGAGACAGGCACGGTTAACTCGCCGGTTATCGAAGTGAATCCGGGACCGCGATTTCGCATTGCAGGGCTCAACCTCGCATTTGAAGGCCGCAGTGCCGAAGCCGAAGACATCCAGCAGGCCATGTCCGAGATCGGCGTCAGCGAAGGCGATATCGCCATACCTGCCGAGATAATCGACGTGGAGCGTCAGCTGTCCCAGTTTTTCCAGAATGAAGGTTACGCTTTTGCAGATGTATCCACCCGGCGCGTACGCGGGGACCGTGAAGCAGCAACGCTCAATATCACCTACACACTTGATCTCGGAGATCGTGTTCGTCTCGGAGAAACAGTGCTGCCGGAAGATTCTGAAACGGATGCTGAGTACATTCTGGACCTGCAGCCGTTTGAGCAAGGCGAGATATATGCGCCGTCTAAGCTTTCCAGTTACGCCGCTCGTCTGAATGAATTGCGCACCTTCCGTATCGCCAATGTCAGATTGACAGATGAGCCGACGGGAGAAAGTCCGGAGGGCGACGTAATCCACGATGTCGTTGTGACGCTTACCGAGCGTGAACGGAATACAGTCGCTGTCGGCGCAAGCATAGCAACTGACGTCGGCGTCGGTTTCAGTCTTGATTATACGCGCCGTAATTTCACCGGCAGAGGCGATACACTGACCGCAGGACTTGATTTTGCGCAGCTGGAACAGGAAATCGAGGTTGAGTGGCGCCGCCCGAATGAACTCGGATATGGCCGCAACATCGTGCTTTCAACCAGCCTGTCGAACGAAGAAACTGACGGGTTCGACCGGCAGCAAGTTGGTGTCAGTGCAGCGCTTGAAGTCAGCCGGTCTCCGGACTTTACATATACGTTCGGCGCGACGGCATCTCTGATCCATGAAGAGGATGACTTTGGCGAACGCGATCTCCAGCTTCTTGGACTCTTTCTGGCGGCGCGTCTCGACCGGTCAAATGATTTCCTGAATCCGACGCGAGGCTGGCGTCTTGACGGTCGTATTGATCCGAATGTCTCTTTCGGCGGCGAAGAGAGCCAGTTTATACGGGCTGAAACACAGGCGCGTGCTTATTGGCCTGTGCTGGGTGATGATGATCTGGTTCTAGCGGGCCGCGTGAAAGTCGGCACGGTTTATGGCGCTGATATTGATGCTCTGCCATCCGATAGCCGCTTCTATTCCGGGGGTGGCGGCAGCGTCCGTGGATATGGCTATCAGGCGATTGGCCCGAGGTCTGCTGATGATGACCCCATCGGCGGACGCGCGCTTCTGGAGACATCGGTTGAAGCCCGCTGGCAGGTTCGTCCGCAAATCGGAATTGTCGGCTTTGTGGATGGTGGCAGCGTATCGCGCACGGAAGTGCCGAACTTCTCTGAGCTCCGCTTCGGCGCAGGTTTCGGTGTGCGCTATCTCACGCCCGCAGGGCCGCTACGGATTGATATCGCGACGCCGCTGGACAGGTCGGAGTTTGATGATCCGGTTCAGGTTTACATCGCATTGGGGCAGGCATTCTGATGACTGAGACTGCTCAACAACCTTTGAAGACGCGGCGCATACCTTTATGGGCGAAATGGCTGGCGGGTGTTCTGCTCACGATTATCGTGCTGCTCATTGCTGCGCGAATTATTGCGGGCAGCTCAGTCGGGCGCGATTTCGTGGAGAGCCGCCTTGAGGCTCTGACCTTCAGCGGCCAACAGGTCGAGATCGACGGTTTCGACGGAGATATTCTGTCGTCTGCCACGATCGACCGCCTCGTGGTCCGCGATGAAGATGGCATCTGGGCAGAGGCAAGAAACATTTCACTTGGCTGGAAGCCGTTCAATCTCGTTGGCCGCCGCTTGGTCCTTACTGACCTGACTATGTCGGATCTGGAGGTCCTGCGCAGACCGGTCATACCTAAATCTGAAGAACCGGAGGAGGAGCCGTCTGACAGTACGAGCCCGCTGCGTTCTGTCACGCTGTCCAATCTGGATATTGATCGGCTCTTTATGGCGGAAGGTGTGGTTCAGCAGGAAGTGGCGGCGTCAGTCTATGCGGCTCTTAACTGGACGCCTGCAATGTCGCGTTTCGACGTAGAGATTTTGCCTGAGGATGCCGATGGTGATCGTCTCGTCGGTGAAGTTGAATGGGGCAGGCGCACGCCGCTCTCTGGTGCTCTGGAGCTGAATGGTCCGGCAGGCGGCCTGTTTGCAGCGCTGCTTGAACTCGAAGACGGCGACAGTGTAAATGCGATGTTCAACGCGTCCGGAGATATGGATGCGGTTGATGCGACCCTCACAGCCCGGATCAATGATGAGGACTGGATTGAGTTCGAAACAACGCCGTCAGATGGCCTTCAGGCTGTTACGGCGCGGGTTGAACTTGCGCGCCATCCTGCAACATCGTCACAGATTGTCCGGCTGGGTGACGTGCTTGATTTGAGTGGCATGTTTGAGTTCGATGATCCGCTGGCGACGGCGACGCTTACGGCTCAGACGGAAACAATGTCTCTGACTGTATCCGATGCGAATGACGCCGATAATTCCCAGACGGCGAATATAGAATTTCGGGCGCGTGACCTCAGCCGCGTTGCGGGAACGTCGGATGTTTCGATTGATGACTTGAGCCTTGTCGGGCAGGTGCAGCGCGGAGGGAGCGCTCTGGCATTCGACGGTAATATTACCGGTCGAAATCTTATTGTGCCCGGCTTTAGCGGCAGCTCGCTTTCTGGCCCCATTGCGGCGAGGTTCGATGGCGGCGTCGTTCACATCGAGCCACAGCTCGAGGTCACAGGCGCACGTGTGGCGACTGGTGATGAGGAGATTGCTCTAAGGTATATCCGCACCAATGGTGTCGCAGAGTTTACTCTGGAAACTATGGCGCTCGACCTTCAGCGATTAGCTGTTTCAACACCGCGCTCTTCGTTGAACGTAAGTGGTAGCGGGTCTTTTGCAGATGGAATTTCCATCAATCTGGCTGGCGACGTAAGGGCCGGGCTGTCTGAGTTCAGAGTTTACGAGCGCGGTACAGTTTCAGGGCGCTGGGAGCTTCGAAAAAACAGTTCGGCTGCGCCGGCACAGTTTCGCGTGGCTCTGAACGGTCGCGGACTCGGTGAAGAAGGAAGTGCGGCTTACGACTGGTTTGGCGAATCCATCGCGCTGGATGCGAACGGTCGCATTACTGACGATGGTGCGCTCACTGTGCCATCATTATCGCTTGTGACATCTGCGTTTGAACTTTCGGGCAATGCCTCGCGGACTGCCGAAGGCATGCTCCAGTCATCCTTTGAACTGATAACGGCTGAAAGCTATCCACTCGCAGATATGGCGCCCGGTACACGCATTCGGTCGACAGTTTCCGGGGCGATGGAGGCGCTGAACATTGAAGCAATGCTGAATGCGTCAGAACTTGCGCCAGGCGGTGTTGTGGTGGCGGAACCGGAGTTCGGCTTCACCGGTGCGTTCTCTGACGGTGTTCTTGATGGCGATATTCTTTTCACCGGTGGTCTGGAAGGCGATCCGTTGCGGCTGGCCGCCTCTGCTCGTGTTGACGGCGGGTCGTGGCAAGTCAGTGCAATTGATGGCCAATGGCGTGAGCTTGTTCTGGAGGGAGACGCTTATGGCGATGGCGGCGACCTTGAGGCCATCAGAGCAGATACCAATCTCGCAGGGCCGCTACCTGACGGGCTGCTTGCGGAGACCGTCAATCTGAATGCGCGACTGGAGAGCAGTAGTGTTGCGATCAATGGTGTGCTCGAAGGTGTTGAACTCGGTGCTGTGCAGAATGGTGAACTCACTCTGGATGTTCAGGGCGCGCTTGAACAGCTGCGCTATGACATCGCGCTCACAGGCCTCACGCTGGTATCCGGTATCCCGCAGGATGTGGATTTGCGTTTGACGGGTGAAGCGCGCGATCTTGCAGATATGACAAGATCAGTGTCCGGTGAAATCAACGGGCAGCTCGGCCTTGAAGAATTCGGAACGACGGAACCGTTTTCCTTCGCACAGACAGAAACCGGATATTCGGGCGACATCCGCCTCGCCGTGTTCGGTGGTGAAGTCGCCGCTGCTTTGAGTGACAATCCGGAAGCGCGCGTCACGGCCTCGATTGCTGCTGTTGAATTGCCACGCTTGCTCGTTGCGACAGGGCGCGCACCGCTGGATGGTGCAATCGATGTGTCCGTCCAGCTGCGTGAGAATGGAGATGCTCTGGTTGGTACGATCAATGGCAAAATGGGTGACGTTGCGCTGCCGGACTCGGAGATGTCGCCGGTCACCTTCTTCCTGAATGGTGTCATTGAGAACGAAGAGGCAAATATTCGTCTCAGAAGCGCTGAAGGACAAGCTTTGAGCGCGCGCTTTGAGGCGAACCTTCCGCTCATTACGAACGCAGCCGGGCTCTCGATTTCGCTAGATGATAGCCGCGAAGGCGGCTTTACGGCCGCGCTTGGCGGACGTGTGGATAATATCGCTGCGCTCGCGCTTCCGGACCGCACTGTGCTTACTGGCGGTATTGATGCCAATGTTACAGGGCCTATCCCATTCCAGCCTCAGGCGCTGGACGGCTATGTCCGCATGGACGATGGCCAGTTCGAACAGGGCGAATTGGGCGCAGTTTTGCAGGCCATCGCATTCGATATCGGACTTGCCAATGAAACGCTTACGCTCAACCGACTCAGCGCGAACGGCCGTAGCGGTGGCACGCTCGCCGGGCAGGGTAGTTTTTCCCTCACTGGCGCGGGCGACAGTAACCTCAGGCTCGAGGCCGACAATCTGGTGCTCGCTGACAGGTATGAAGGCCGCGCCACGGCGTCAGGTATCTTTGGCATGGAGCTGAACGACGAGACGATTGTCGTTACGGGTGATCTCACGCTCGATGAGGGCCATGTCTATCTGGATCGGCTGCCGACATCGTCAGGTGTGACAACACTGGATGTGAGCTTTGGCGAAGAAGAAGAGCCAGAGGTTGATGAAGAGCGCACGGTCGAGATCGACGTTTCACTAAACGCGCCACGGCGTCTTTATGTAACCGGGCAGGGCATGGACGCAGAGCTCTCTCTGGAGTCGCGCATTACAGGCACACTGTCGGATGTCAGAATTGACGGACGCGCCGACATTGTGCGCGGGCGGTTTGAGCTTCTTGGTAAGCGGTTTGAGTTCGTTGACAGTGTAGTCTTCTTGGAAGGTGCGCCTATGGAAGCCCGTCTGGATATCACGGCGGAACGCGAGACGAATGACCTACTGTCCCGCGTGAATATCACCGGCACACCTGCGCGCCCTGATGTGTCACTCAGTTCGGTTCCAGAATTGCCGCAGGATGAGGTCTTGGCGCGTGTGCTGTTCGGGCGGTCCCCGTCTCAGCTGACAGGGCTAGAGGCTGCCAGACTAGCCGCCGCGCTCGCGCAAATGGGTGGTGGCGGCGGTTTTGATCTGCTGGGCGGTATCGAGCAACTGGCTGGGCTGGATGCGCTGGATGTGCGTCAGAACGACTCTGGTCAGTTCGAAGTGTCTACCGGCCGGTATCTTTCAGAAGATGTCTATCTGGAGGTCATGTCAGACGCGCAGGGCAATGCCGGCGTTAGCGTTGAGTGGGAACCGCGAGAGAACATTTCTGTCACTGCTGACACAACGCCGGGCGAAGGTGAGAACCTGACGATCGAATGGACGCGTGACTTCGATTAATAGAGGGGTATGGGGAGGCTTTAAACGGGCGATCAAAGCCCGCTGATAGTCCTAGAATTCACGGGCCAGGGAGAAGCCTGCGAATGATTCACGTTCGGAATTGCTGATGCCGCCGGGCGCTGAATAAGACGCTTCGGTCTCGATATAGCTGATCGTGAACTGTGTGCCGCCAAAATAGGTTGATACACCCGCTTGAAGATCACCAATGGTGATCTGGTCATCGAGGCTCATCGTCATGGGCGCGCCGTCGGACAGTGAGAAATTGTTCGTGCTGACGCTAAGGGCTTCGCCGTCCGCAGCTGCGAATATATACCAGCCGCTCGTTGCTTCTCCGCGTTCGAACTGAACGACGTTGCCGAATCGAATTTCGGCTGAATAACCTTCAAAGCCTGCGTCATTTGACGAAAACGCCGTGTAGCGCGGAGATAGATACAGGCCCGATCCATCGCGTTCGTCCGGGGCTGAAACCGCCCAGTCATTACGGAAATTCAGCTGGGTCCGGGTGTCGGTCGGTCGGGTTGGGGACAGGTGCAGGCTATTCTCAGCGCCGAAGCCAAAATCTGAAGGCAATGCAGGCGAGATGTCCGCACTCGGTCTGGCAAGATTGAGTTGTGCCGTGCCGGGAACCGTCGTCGGCTGGATGTTGATTCGCGTATCTGAATAATGCGGGGCGGAGATAATACCTTGTTCTTCCTCTGCTGTTGCAGACTGCGCTGTCCAGGCAAGAATGCCGGTGAGAAGAAGAATAGCGTTTTTCATGCCGTTACCGTCTTAACTTATATCATATCCCGATTAACACTCCAAACTCTACTTGGTTCCAGAGTGTAACGAGAGATTGTGGCGGAAAGACGGTTCTGGACTTGAATTAGACCTCGCTAAATTAGGTCTGGGTTTAGACTTTTGATTCGATGAAGATTTGTATTTTAACAGGTTGTTAAAAAGCCCGGCACGAGGGCCGGGCTGATCATAAAACTTTTTTCAGTAGGCATTAATCGGTGAGGATTGCGCCTACGATAATGCCTGCAACAATGCCTGTTCCGACAGCGGCCAGGTAAGCATCGTTATTATGGCGGACCCAATAATGACCGGACGGCGGAGCATACAGACCATATCGGTGATAGTCATTGATCCGGTGGCGCCCATGGTCGTGGAAGCGTGAGCCTACGCGATAGTAAGGCCGATAGTTCGGCTGATATCCGAAACGCGGCGAGTACAATACCGGTGTGCGCGGATTCCAGTGGTAGCGCGGCTGGTAATGATTGTTCCGTGGGCGATAATTCCGGTAATTATAGTTGTTGTACGAGTAATTATACCCGCGGTTATTGTTGTAATACCGGTTGTTATATTGCCTCTGACCATAGTGGCGCTGGTTATAGTTGTTATAGCCGTAATGACGGTTGCTATTGTTGTAACCGTAATAGCGATTGTTGTTATGGCGCGAATAATTGTCATGACGACGATTATTGTGGCGGTAGTCGCGGTCGCGATGACGATCTCCGCGATAGTCGCGGTGACGGTTGCCACGGTAATCACGATCACGGTGTCGATCGCCGCGATAATTGCGGTCGCGATGGCGGTCATGGCCATTGTAATGTCGGTCGTTGGTTTGCTGGGCGTGTCCGTTACCGCGGCCATGCCCGTAGCTCTGCGCGGACGCAGGCATAGCGGAAACCGTGATCATACAGCCAGCCAGAAACGACACGCCGAGGAATTTCAGAGGCTTCATTCGGAGAATCTCCCAGTCTGGGCCCCCACACACATGGATAAACAATAGTTAACCAAAGTGAACGGGGGCTGAACAGCCCCTTTTTGCAGTCAGGCCTTCTATTTAAGAAGCCCGATCTCGCGCAAACGTTCCATAAGATATTCATTCGCCGTGATCTGCGGAAACTTTTCAGGGTTCTCGTCAGACACACACGAAGGCAGCGCGCGGATTTCGACATCCGGTTCGAAATGCAGGAAGAACGGCATGGAATAACGGCCGAATTTCGAGCGTTCCGGAGACGGGTTCACGACGCGGTGGGAGGTGCTTTGAAGGACGCCATTAGTCAGGCGTTGCAGCATGTCGCCCACATTAATGACCATTGTGCCTGGAGGCGCGCTCACGGAGATCCAGTCTTCTACGCCACGCGGCCGGACTTGCAAGCCTGCCTCATCAGCGCCCAGGAGCAGGGTGATGACGTTAATGTCTTCGTGAGCCGCAGCACGCACGGAACCTTCCGGCGGCGGTTCTTTCTGCGCAGGGTAGTGTAGAAGGCGCAGAATTGAATTGCCGTACTGAACCTTGTCGACAAACCAGTCGCGCTCCAGACCGAGGCCTGTCGCGACAGATTGAAGAAGACGATGACCGAGACTGTCAAACTCTTTGAAGATACCATTCGTCGCCGTGTCAAAGTCCGGAACTTCCGGAACGCTAGGCGTGTCAGGCATGGTTTCCCGATAAGGGTGGTCTTCCGGCAGCTCTCGGCCTGTGTGCCAGAACTCTTTCAGATCGATGGCCGCAACACCTTTGGCGTTCTCCTGGCCAAAAGGCGTGTAGCCACGTTGGCCAGCCCCGTTCGGGTCGAAATATTTTTGCTTGGTGTCAGCAGGTAGAGCAAAGAAATCACGCGATGCCTGATAGGCCTTATCGATCTTCGTCTGGTCGAGTCCGTGATTGGCAATAACAGCAAAGCCGGTTTCCATGAAAGACGCCATCAGCGCCTTCGTAAAGTCTGCATCATCAGCGCCTGGCGCTGGCAGTGAAATGGGTTTCAGAGTGTCCATAAGTGAGTCACCTTTTGATTGGCGGGGAAAATAACGCCGGTTTCGGTGTTTTGCTATGGCTTAGTCGTCGCAGTCCCGGATGCAGTTCACCATGGTTTGGTAACGAAATATTCGCCAAATATTAGGGTTCCGGAAATTCAAATAAATGAATAGTTACCAACGTTTACCTCAATAACTAAATACAGATCAGAAAAGTAGTTTGGTTAACTAATGGGCAATCTATCCTTGTCTTACTTTCATTGTCGGCAATGACCGACAGGTGATGAAGGAAAGCTTTTAGACCTGAAAATCAGGCGAGGTTTTCCACATTAGGAGAAAGACAAATGGCATTTGCTGAAAGCAAACTGGAAGCCCCATGCGAAGAAATGGGTCCTGAGTCTAAAGGTGAAGACCTTTATCGGATGGGATTGGTTTATTCCACGGGAATGGGCGTCGCAGTCGATTACATCACGGCGCATAAATGGTTCAATCTGGCTGCTCTGCGCGGCTATGAGGAAGCCAAGGCGTCACGCAAGGAACTCGCCGAGTATATGAGCTCGGAAGAGATCGCAGCTGCCCAGAAAGCAGCGCGTGAATGGCTCGTCCTCGCGCACTAAGCGTTTCAAAACATTTCTAAGCAACCGAATGCAATCTGCCCGGTATGCCGGGCAGGGCACTCCTGAAGTGGCTTTGGTGTTTGGTAAGTTAGTTCAGACCGCTACGCACGTCGTAGAACAGGCTGAAATCAATTGGCAGTGCTTCACGAATGTACTGCTGGATGAACAGATTGTGCTGTGCGATCGGTGAACGCGGGACGTAGATGACGTCATAGCGTTGAAGTGGCCCAAGATTGGCCAGCTGCGGATCATGCCATCCGGAGCGAACATCTATTGCCCAGCTGCTGATTTCGCCGCTTGGCTGACGACGCACCAGAATGACCTGACGCTCGTTAGCGTTGCTGGTGAAGCCGCCGGCCATGATAACGGCCTGAAGCGCATCAATCTGCCCCGGAATCTCGATGATTCCCGGTTGGCTGACCTGTCCACCCACGAAAACTTGCTGCGGACCATACTGGGCGACGAATACGTCCAGGCTTGGATCAACCAGTCTGGAACTCATTGCGCTGTAAATCTGCTGGTTTATTTCCGGTAGAGTCCGGTTGGCGACCATGATCGGATCAAGCAGTGGCATATGAATGCGCCCGTCAGGGCCGACGGTGACGGTTCGAGACAACTCAGGCGCTGAATAGACGGTAATTTCCAGCTGGTCGCCCGGGAAAATCCGGTAGTTTGGGAGGCTCGGAGAGTAGGGCTGGAACCCGGGTATGCCAGACACTGTTGTTGGCGGGTTTCCCTGACTGGCGCAGGCAGCGAGAATGCTTGCGAACATGATGGCTGCAGAACGTCTCATTACACGGCCTATAAATTTCGAAATCACCGGCAGCATCGTGGTTAATCATCAATGAAATATTAAGGTCAATTTCCGATTTTCGTTTGGGATAATAGCGAGAGTAGGGCCGAATCTAATGCCAGCGGACGATGGATGGTCAAATGTAGCGACTTCAGTCGCCTCATCGACGTCAGCTTCCGCACGTCGTTCCAACAGGCCTCAACTGGATATACCTGAGTATGTGCTACTGCTCTGGCGCGCGAAATGGGCGATTATTCTCGTTGCTCTTCCGATACTGGCGCTCGCGATCCTGTTTGCTTTTATGCTGCCGGTTAAATACGCTGCGACGTCTCGTGTTCAGGTCACCCTTGGTAACGAGCGTGTCTTTGCGCCTTTGACGACGGGGGCAGATGCCCAGTCTGCAAATCTCGGTCAGGAAGAGATCACGGGTTCGGAAATCGAGCTGATCTACAGCCCGGTCATTTTTGATCGTGTGCTGCAGGAGATCGGTATGGATGTCATCTATCCCGATGACTACGAGGCGATGATGGAAGCACCCGAGGAGGATCGTCCGCTGTTGTATGAGCGTACGCTATTAGGCTTCCAGAAAGACTTCGCCGCCGGTGCTGCGCCAAAAAACCCTGTGATCCGCACATCATACGAACATGAGGACCCGGTTGTCGCCGCGCGTGTCCTGAATGCGATTGTGCAGACCTATCTGGAGTATCGCTCCGAACTTTTCCTTGAGGATGACGATGGTGTCTTGTCTCGACAGCGCGAAACACTCGCAGACGAACTTGCCGCGGCCGATGCTGCGATTGAACGTTTTCTGGTCGATAATCGCATCGGCGATTTTGATACAGAGAAAGGGTCCGTTGCGTCGCTCTATGGTGCGGTAACCGACAACCTTTTCAACGTTCAGGCCCAGCGTAGTGAAGTGCAGGGGCGTCTGGCTTCGCTCACAGCTCAACTTGCGCTTACTGAACCGACCATCGATCTCTACGTTGAGACCAATTATCAGCAGCAGCTCCTTGATCTGCAAATTGAGCGTGAGAGCCTGCTGTCTACTTATCTGCCAGGTACGCCGCAGATTGATGCTATTGATCGTCGTATTCAGAATGTTCAGAACCTGATCGCATCTCAGGGTGATGGCGTAGGCGTCATTCGACGCGGACCGAACGAAGTGTTCCAGCGCCTTGATCAGCAGCGTGCAGAACTCGAAGCAGAAGCGTCTGCGCTGCAGACACGATATGAAGAGCTGCGCCGTCAGAAGAATGAGATTGAAGAGCGCCAGCTCCAACTGACCCGGCTTGAGCCGCATTATCAGGAATTGCTCCGTGATCATTCCATTCTGGAGAACCAGTTGCGCAACCTTACGGTTCGTGAAGGTGACGAACGCCTGATCCGTGAAGTGTCGCGGGCGAACCTGGATAACATCCAGATTCTTGAGCCAGCACGCCCACCTGCGCAAGGAAAAAGCATGCGCATGCTTGTGGCTGCTGCAGGCCTGCTGTTTGGTGGTTTCACCGGCCTAATTGCGGCGATGGTCTGGATTTTCTCTAGGAATACGATGCCCACAGCGGCCTGTGCATCACGCACGGTCGGTTTGCCGGTTCTAGCCAGCGTCAGACGTGTGTGAAGGAAGCAGATAGATGATCGACCTTCGCTCTGAGATTACCGACCTTGCTCGTTCCGTTGACCGCATTCCGGGCAGCGACCGCGGACGGTCTGTCATGGTTATTGGCGCAGATCCCGGCAACGGTGCGTCCAGCGTCGCCGCGTCGCTCGCTGTGCTTTTGGCCGGACGTTCAACGCGTGCGGCCTGGCTGATCGACCTCGATCTTCGCGGTAATGGCCAGTTCAATGCTTTCCAGCAGCGTATTTTTCCACGCATTGGGCTTCCGGGACGGCCGCTTGATGCCTCATTGAACGTAGACCAGTTCTATCAGGTGGTACCTCAGGTGCGAGCAAATGGCGGCGCATCGCGTGGTCCACTAAAGCTATTGGGCGCACACCGCGTCGAGCACTCAAATCTGTTTGTGACGCGGTTCCGCACGCAACATATCAAGCCGGGCCAGCGTATTCAGGTTCGCTCTGGCGGCGCGTACTGGGATGCGCTGCGCAAAGTGTCTGACTGGGCGGTTCTGGATGCACCTGCACTCGATAGCTCGACCGCAGGACTTGCGCTTTGCCGTTACGTAGACGGTGTCGTCATCGTGATGGAAGCAGATCAGACGACAGCTGAATCTCTCAATGCGACACGTGATCAGATTGAAGCACATGGTGGCCGCTGTGTTGGCGTCGTGGTCAATCAGATCAGAGGCGATGCACGCTTTGCTGACAGGTTTTCGGGGTAAGTCATGAGTAGGGCGCAGATGCCATTTCTCGCCCGACTGCGCTGGCTGGAAGTGGTCTGCGTGGGAGTCAGCCTGCTTCTCTTTTCCGAAGCGTTGTTGGGACGCATTTTTGCGACTCCGGAAAATCCTGAGGGCGGCGCGTTTCTTCGTTTTCTCTGGCTCCCTATTTACGGGTTTGGCGCCGTCGCCATTATGGCGCGGTGGCGCGATTTCGTAGCGATTGTCATTCGGTCGCCTGCACTTGTTGCGCTGTCCTGTCTGGCTGTCGCATCGATGTTCTGGTCGGTTGATCCCAGCACGTCGCTCCGCCGAGGCATTGCTATTCTCTTCACGACGGTCTTTGGCTTTTACGTCGCCTCCACGCTGACCTGGAAACAGATGCTGCGCGTGTTGGGTATCGTCTGGATTATTCTGGCCGCGGGCAATTTCATTGCTGGGGCAGCCTTTCCGGGGTTTGGCCGCATGCACGAGATTCACGTCGGCGCATGGAATGGCCTATGGTTCGAAAAGAACGCGCTGGGCGGCTATCTGGCGCGCGCGAGCTTTTTGTTCGCCTTCCTTTTGATGGTTGATAAAGGCCATCGTCGGTGGTGGGGGTTTGGTCTCTTCCTGTCGGTATTGCTGGTGCTTCTGTCGACTTCTAAAACCTCGCTTCTGGGCATGATGCTCGGGTTTGGAATCATCTTCTGTTACCTCTGGATGCAGCGTGGACGTATCGTCACGATCTCGACGCTTTGGCTCATTTTCGGGCTGACGGGGGCAGGGTATCTCGTTCTGACGGTCGCGCCTGAGGCCGTTGTGGCGTTGATCGGGCGCGATCTCTCGCTGACGGGGCGTACCGATATCTGGGAAGTGCTGTTGCAGCTGATTTCCGAGCGTCCATTGCTTGGCTATGGCTATGGTGCGTTCTGGGGTGAACAAAACGGTCCGGCCTATCAGGTATGGCTCGCGACTGAATGGCTGGTTCCGACGGCGCACAATGGTATTCTGGAAGTCGTTCTGGCGCTGGGCTGGATCGGCGGTGGCCTGATGATCATCGATTTCCTGATGAACTTGTATCGCTCAGCTTCGACCGTCAGCTCACGGCCAACTTCGCTCTTTGCATTTGGTACAATGGCGCTGTTCGCGCTGTTCAGCGTGTCTGAAAGTGTGTTCCTCCTTCAGAATAACCTGACATGGGTGACCTATGTCGCCGTAGCCGCAAAGTTATCTCTGGATGCCAGAAATCGCGCGCGCGCTCGCGCCGAACGGAAAGCACGGACACGCACTGCGCGCCGCCCGGCATTGGTCTAGCGGGCGTGTGCGCCGTAAAAACGTTGTTCAAACGGACCAAACCAGAAAATCTTCCCGAGGCCTTGCGCCGTGCGATCAAACCAGAACGCACGGTCCGGATGACGGATCAGAAGCATGCCTGCGGACATTAAGCCATAAATGCCAGCCTGACCCACGCCAACCAAAGTCCAGAATACCATGCCGGGAATATCGCTTGGCGTCTTACGCGCGCAGATGGTTGTCGGTGCCTGACCATAGGCAAAGGCACGGCGGAGCGTGTAGCGAAGACGCAGACGGCTTTCCGGTACATGCTCAAAAACCGAAGCTTTACTCGCCCAGCCGAATTTATGGCCTGCCTGATCCAGTTTGGAAAAGAGGATATCGTCTTCACCGCCGGTTTCGTTGGAGCGCGTGTCAAACAGCGGGCCGTCACAGGGCAGCTGATCGAGATCAAACAGGGAGTTGCCGCAGCCGTAGAACTCGTTGATCACGCCTGTCTCTTCAGGACCAATGCGCGAGAAGAACTTCTTGAAATAGCGCTCGTGCAGTTGGTTCTCGTGAGGCAAAGCTGTTACGACAGGGCCGAAAGTGATTGCAGATTTATGCTTGTCATAGACGCTGAGCATTTCTGCGAGCCAGTTCGACGGCGCAGACTGGTCATCGTCGAGAAACGCGATCAGGCGGCCGCGTACTTCTGAAATCGCCTTGTTTCTTACATTGGCCACACCCGGCTCGGGCTCTGACGCATATCTGACCTGAATAGGCGCGTTTCCGTATCTCTCGACGACGACACGCGCAGACCGTTCTGCATCATTGTCGACGACAAGCAGTTCGGTTTCTTCCGCACACACGTTTTTCTGAGCCAGCACGCTGTCGATAGCGCGGGTCAGGCTTTCAAGCCGACGGAAAGTCGGAATAACAACGGAGGTGCGGATTTTTGTCATTTGACTTTAAACCCCACACGTTTTGCGGCGACTTTCGGTGTGCAGATTTCGATATCGAGTTCCCGGGCGCGATCGAGGATTTGTCGTAGCTGGCTTGGTGTCATGCCATGTTCGCTCGGTGTCTCGGAAACGTCATGGGTGAAAATGATCATCCAGCCGGGAGTGTGGTGCAGGCAATCAAGTGCCGCATAGGCCCGGTCGAAGCTGTGCTGCGTGTGATCAATCTCGAATGCGCGGAGCTGAGCGCGATCGACAACACCGCGGTTAATCCCCGGAAGTATACCACGGAGCGTGAGAAAATCGCCCGCGAGATGTTTCTTCACGTCGAAGCGCGTCTCGCCATACGGGAAGGCGAAACTGTCCACGCTGTATGTTTTACAGATCTCTTTCAGAAGTTCGATGTTATGCTCGACGTCCGCCATGACTTCGTCGTGTCGGGCCTGCGCGCAATCGAGATGCGAGTGAGAGTGTGCGCAGATCTCATGGCCAGCGGCATTCAGTTCTGCGACCTGATCGGGCGTCGTCACGAGGCCCATATGGGAGTCACGCCCCATCAGACCTGTGGCGATATAATAGCCCCCGCGAACACCATACTCTTCAAGGGTGCGTGCGCCTGTTTCCGCCGCTGAAGCCGGGCAGTCATCGAATGTGACCGAAAGAATAGGGCGATCCGTGATGACCGTAGCTGGTGCAGCCTTCCGATATTGCGTCAGGCGGCGCTCGATTTTAGCAAACAGAGACCGGTTCGGCTCATAAGGTTTAGGTGCCAGCATGACGGGCTCCTCCATAAACGGCTGCGCGGAATGTCTTCAGCGCAAGTAAGCGGATGGCGCGAGGCATCAGCCAGACCGGCATGCGGCTGACATAGCGGCTGACCTCGCGGATCAGGGAACGGCCCGGCAACCGGCTGAACATGGATGCCATGCGATAAAGCGGTGTTTGCGCCATCACATCGGGATGTCGTTCAACGGCCAGCCAGAAATTAGCGCCGGATTGTTCGTATTTTCGCAGCAAATCCTGCGCTGTGTCGAGGCCAAGGTGAGTTGCCGTATTGTCGATATGTTCAACCGGATACTGGCGTGAAACACGAATGCCCCATTCGACGTCTTCCCAGCCCCAGCCGCTGAAGGCCGGATCAAACGGGACGTCATTCATAATATCTCTGTGCGCCAGAACATTACTGGTGAACACGTAGCGGCCCGGCTCTTCAGAGCGGATCTGGGCAGGTATACATTCGGAACGTTCTGATTGGGCGCGGTGCAAATCCGTCTTCGATGAGAAAGGCGTTAGCTTCATGGAGAAGCCCCCCACAACAAGGCGAGGAGCGGGATCGTCCTGAACGCATTTCAGATAACGTACAATGAAACCTTCATCATCGGGGATCATGTCGGCATCGAGAAAGACGAGCCATGGCGCGCGCGAGCTGGCCTGAAGCCGATTTCGGCCCGCAGAGCGGCCTTTATTGTGCTCGGCAGTGATCAGACAGGCCGCGCCCGGAAAGGCATCTACGCTCTCGCGCACCGCGTCGGTCAGCGCGATATCCTGACTGCCATCATCATAGACGATGATCTCGACAGCTTCAGCGTAATGACATGCCGCCAGCATGCTCAGAAGCTGGTTGGCACTGTCCTTATAAGTCGGCACCAGAATGGACAGGCGCGGTGTCACGTCTGTCCAATTTGCGTTGGTGTGAATGGTTTCGCCGTCAGTCGCTACGGGAATGCCTGCAGAGGCAGGCGGAGCCTGACGCGCGCCTGCTTCAGCGATCATTCGTGTCATCCCCCAGTAGGCAAGGCGCTGTCATGATCATGATGTAGAGGTCGAACCAGAAGCTGGACCGGTTCACATATTCCATATCAAGACGCACACGCTCCCGAACGAGTTCGGTCGTGTGAACAGGGCCACGAGAGCCGTTGATCTGTGCCCAACCAGTAAGACCCGGCTTTACGCGGTGACGGTGCGCATAGTCGCCAACCAAGTGGTGAACCTCGGTCTCTTCGGTGGTCATGCCGACGGCGTGAGGGCGTGGGCCAACCAGAGACATTTCACCTTTCAGCACATTGATCAGCTGTGGCAGCTCATCAAGGCTGGTTTTGCGCAGGAAGCGACCAAGGCGCGTGACGCGGTCATCACCATCAGTTACCTGCGTGATGATACCTTCTTCGGCCTTTTTGTCCGGACGCATAGTGCGGAACTTCCAGACGCGGATAACCTTATTGTTGAACCCGTGACGCTTCTGTTTGAAGAAGACAGGGCCCGGGCTGTCGAGTTTGATCAAGGCGGCAATAATCAGCATGAATGGCGAGAACGCGACCAACATCATCGCGCCAATCACCACATCTGAGATGCGTTTTACAAACGCACGGCGTGCGTCGGCTGGCGCGCCGGAAACGTATGCAGCAGGTGCATCGGCAACTTCAGCGAGGCTTGCGCCTTCCGGATTATAGTCTTCCAGATCGAGCAAAAGCACCACGCGGTTCGGAAGGTAGCGCAGACGCTCGATCAGCAGGCGAACGCGGTCTTGTGCTTTGGATGTTACAGTCACAATAATGCGGTCAACGCTTGGCAGGTTGTCCCACGCCAGCAGGTCATCCAGAGTGCCGACAACCGGAACACCATGCATACGGTGTGGCGCACGGCCCAGGCGGTCATCGAAAATTGCTACGATATTCAGTTCACGGTCTTCGGAGTTCCGCTCGATCAGGCGTGAAGCGTGCGCTGTCGCACCAACAATAACGACGTTCTCCGACAGTCTGCCCTTACGGATAAGATGCTTTGTCCAGCTTACATGGTGGGCGTGTGCAGCGAGGACATAAACGCCAGCGAGCGTACCGGTGCCGGCAAAATACATGAAATTACCGCCAAGACCGATCAGCCAGCTCGCAGACAAAAGTGCTGCCAGTGTCAGGCTCGCGCCGAGGGCGACCTTTGCCATGTGGTCGAGAATTTTTTCTGTAAACGGAAAGCGATAAGCACCTGCCGACCACATGCCCCAAACCACGAGAGGCGGCATCGTCATGAACGGAAGCGCAACGCCCAGCGGGAGATCCAGAAAGGCGGTCCCTTGCGCGGAAACAGCAATCAGGGACAGCAAGCATAGGCCTACAATATCGATGATACGTGCGCCCAGACGGATTGCTTTGCGATCAATAACGAATTGCTGCTGAAACGGGCGGGCATCCTCCAGACCAGGACGCTTAGCTTCATGCACAGACAGGCGCGCCTGTTTGGGCGCGCTTTGTGTCGATGGCTGCGCATCTAGCGATTGTGCCGTCTGGTTCATATGGGTCCACCTTCTCTCCGGCATTGTGCATAGCGAATTAGAGACAAGATTGAGTAAGGTGGTTCGGTGAAATTTTATCGAATCTCGCGCAGAGGCGGCTTAATACATCCAATATCCTGCGGCATTGCTTGAATAGCCCAGCGCTTCATAGGTGGCGTCGATCAAAGACTGTCCGCGCGGGTTCAGAAGAATGCCGCCGCCCATCCGGTTCATCGAATAGGCGAAGATGAGATCTGCATCGGGATCGAAGAATACACAACTGCCACCCATGCCCACATGGCCGAACGCGTTACGCCCGATGATGAAGGATGAATCATGTCCGTGACGCAGATGGCGGTTATCCATGCTGCACATAAAGCCCTGACCGAAGCGGGTCGGGATCATCAGTGTGGCGTCATCGCGCGTTGCCGTCGAAACATATCCCATCGCGCCAACGCGTGCGTTGGAATAGAAGTCGGAAGGATGGGATGGTGACAGCGCAAGAAATAACTGAGCCATACCGCGAGCGTTAGATGCGCCGCCGGCGCCGCCGAGATGGGCTGCGCGCCCGTCGCGACTATCGATCTGCAGTGCGCCATTGTTGAAGAAGCTCTTATGCTGGAGCGATTCCGGATCAGTCAGCATTTTCTGCGTGAACGGAGAAAGCGGTGCACCCGGCTCTGGTTTGAACGGGATCATCGGCGCGACACGAGGTTCGTGTTCTTCAGGCAGTCCAATCCAGAAATCTGTGCCCATTGGTTCTGCGAGTTCTTCGCGAAAGAAATCGCCGAGTGATTTTCCGGAAACACGACGAACAAGTTCTCCTACCGTCCAGCCGAAGGTGAGGGCATGATAGCCGTTCCGTGTACCCGGTTCCCACCATGGCGTTTCGTTGGCGAGCAGAGATACAGCTTTATCCCAGTCCAGAAGTGCGCCCGGTTCTACCGCATCATGGAAGGAAGCCACGCCCGCTGAATGGTTCAGCATCATCAGAACGGTCGTATCTTCTTTTCCGTTGCAGGCGTATTCCGGCCAGTAGTCAGCAACCGGTGCATTCAAGTTCAACTGGCCACGTTGCACGAGAAGATGCGCGCAGAGCGCTGTGGCGGCTTTTGTGCAGGAGAACACAATAGAGACGGTATCTTTCGTCCAGGGCGTGCCGGTTTTGAGATCGGCTGTTCCGCCCCACAGGTCTGCCAGACATTCCCCGTCTTTATAAACGCAGAGAGATGCGCCGACTTCGCCACGCGATTCAAAGTTCTGAGAAAAGGCATCAGCGACGCCGCCAAATTCAGGATCAAATGTTCCATCCACTGCAAAATCGGCTGACATTCTCTCATCTCCCATTATTGTGACGCTACTCTGGATCGGCGCGAAGGCTGCAACAGTGACGAAAACTCACGACAATTCAATAGAACTGAGCGGATTATCGGTTCGGACGAGTAGTTTCCTGCTCGGCGTGAGCGTGGTCTTCTTTGCGCTTATCTATGCTGCAGGCTTTCATTTCGATGCAGGGTATCCTCTCAGTGAGCCGTTCTGGAGCGTTGGGTCGCTAGTGCTCGGCGTCGCGTGTCTGGCGCTGATCTGGTTCGATCTGCGGGAATTCCGTCTGCCAAACCTGATCACGCTCGCAATGGCGGTGAGCGGACTATTGTTTACGTATGCGGGACAAATGCCAAACGCGCTGTATGCTGTAGCGCTAAACGCAATTTCGGGCCTCGTCGCGTATCTTGGCATTCTTGCGTTGGCATGGGCATCAACAAAATTGCTTGGCCGACAGGGAATCGGTCTTGGCGACGGAAAGCTGCTCGCTGCAATAGCCTGCTGGATGGGACCGCAGGTTCTGCCACCTATTCTAATGATATCGAGTGGCCTTGGAATCTTCTTGTCTCTTTTGTTGCAAACTTTGCTGCGGCGATCAAAGACTCAACCGACAGGGTACATTCCGTTCGGTCCGGCCTTGTGTATGTCAGCATGGTTTCTCTGGAATTTCAGCGATTTGTGGCCGTTTATGCCATAAATCAGGGTTTGTTTGCGCTAACACAAATCGGTATTGCAAAAATACATCTAATTCCGAGCGCACCAAAATTTGTCACTGACTGTCAAAAAACCGTTACGATCGTCGCTTAATCGCCCCTTATCCGAGGGTAGCAGGAATAAAAGAAAAGCCGCTGCCTCTCTGATCGACCAAATTCGCCATAAGCTCATTTGAGGGGGCTCAACGTATGAAAATCGCAGGATCCCTGCGCGCACTTGCTCTTGCAAGCGCCGCAGCAGTTGCACTTGTCGGTTGCTCCGACACCAACATCTCATCGCCTGGTGCTCCAGCGCCGGTTCCAACACCGACACCGACGCCAACACCAACACCAACGCCAACAGCGACGATCAACCTCGTTCCTAATGCAGGCTGCCCGACAGGCACTTCAGAAGAACTGTTCGACGCGGTTGCTGCTGATGGCTTCTCTTCAGTTAGTGTTTGTACGCTCGGCTCAGCGACAGGCGGCGAACTGACAGCAGACGTCACAATCCCTGCAAACACACACGTTGCTATCCAGGGTCCTGTATTCGTTGGTCAGGATGGTGGCACTTCCGCAACCCTCACAATTGAGGCCGGCGCAGTTCTGTTCGGTGCTTCTTCTACAGGCACAGCGAACGCGACGGACGACTATCTGGTTGTGACACGTGGTTCTCAGATTGTTGTAAACGGTACGGAAGCGGCGCCTGTTCGCATGACTGCTCGTGCAGCAGTCAACGACGAAGAAACGGGTTCTTCTATCATCGCAGCTGGCACGAACGCTCAATGGGGTGGTCTTGTCATCAACGGTTTCGCACCGATCAACGACTGTTCTGACGCAACAGCAACTGGCGGCACAGCCGCTTGTGAGAAATCCGGTGAAGGTGCTTCTGGCTTCTTCGGCGGCGGCGACCCTGCCGACGATTCAGGCGTTCTGAACTACCTCATCGTTGAGTATGCTGGCGCACGCCTCACAAACGATGACGAGCTGAACGGCATCGCGTTCCAGGGCGTTGGTTCTGGCACAGACGTTGATTACATTCAGGTTCACAACAATCTCGACGACGGTGTTGAGTGGTTCGGTGGTACTGTTGACGCGAAACACGTTGTCATCACAGGCGCTGGCGACGACTCTCTGGACTGGACCGACGGTTGGCAAGGCCGTCTGCAGTTCGCTGCAGTCCGTTCTACAGTTCCTTCTTCTGGTGACCCACGCGGTATTGAGGGTGACAACCAGCGTCCAAACGACGCTCAGCCATTTTCCAGCCCGACCATCTCTAACTTCACGCTCGTTGGTACAACTGGCAACCAGCAGGGCATGCTGCTCCGTCGCGGTACACAGGGTGTATTTGTGAACGGTGTCATCACTGACTTCGCGACGGGTATCGACGTTGACGATCAACAGACATTCGACGGCTTCACAAACGGCGATCTGGTTGTTGAATCTATTCTCGTAGACTCTCCGGAGCCATTCGCAACTGACGGTGACGGCGTTCCAGCGTTCAACGCTTCTGTCGTTGCGCGTGACAACTCCCTCGTTGACCTCTTCTTCCCAGGTTCTGCTGAAGCTAGCATTACACCAACTCAGGTTGCTGCGGCTGATCAGGCATTCTTCGGCGCGAACATCGGCTATATCGGTGCGTTCGGTCCAACTGAAGATGTTGACAATAGCTGGGCGAACTTCGCTCTGCCGGGTACTCTGTTCGACGAAGCGGTTGTTGCTTGTCCAACAGGCACGACAGCTGCTGGTGACATCACAGTTGCAGCGACAAACGAAACAAAACTGCTCTGCCAGATCGACGGTACAAACGCGATCACAACAGACCTTCGTCTCACAAACGGCGACGACATTGTTTACGAACTCGTGAACCCTGTCTTTATCGGCGTTGACCGTGGTGCTGACCCTGCGTCTCCACTGCCAGGTTCTGTTTCTGCGACACTCACAATCGACGCTGGCGTAACTGTCGTGTCTGAAGGTAATGACGACTACCTTGTCATCGCTCGTGGTTCACGCATCCTGTCAAACGGTACTGAAGCTGACCCTGTTGTGTTCACAGCTAAAGGCGTTCTCGACGGAACGACTGCAACTGACCGCACGACAAAAGGTATCTGGGGTGGTCTGGTCATCAACGGCCGCGCACCAATCAACGACTGTGCTGATGCGACAGCTGTTGGTGGTACGGTTGACTGTGAGAAATCAGGTGAGGGTGCTTCCGGCTTCTTCGGCGGCGCGACATCTGACGATGACTCCGGCCAACTCTTCTACACTCGTGTTGAGTATGCGGGCGTACGTCTGACAAACACAGACGAGCTGAACGGCATTGCATTCCAAGGCGTAGGTTCTGGTACAGACGTCAGCTACGTTCAGGTCTTCAACAACCTTGATGACTGTTTCGAGTTCTTCGGTGGTACAGTTTCCGCTGACCACGTTGTTGCGCTCGGTTGCGGTGACGACTCTCTCGACTGGACTGACGGCTGGCAGGGCTCCATGCAGTACGCAATCGTCTATCCGGGCGAAGGCGACATGTCTGGCGACCCACGCGGCATCGAGGGCGACAACCAGCGTCCAAACGATCTGCAGCCGGTTTCTACACCACGTCTGTCTAACTTCACGATCATCAACTCTGGTGACGTAGCGGTTGACGCTGGTGCAGTTCTGCGCCGCGGTATGGCTGGTACGATCTCTAACGGCATCATCGTCGGCTTCGACGACGGTATCGACGTGGACGATCAGGCTACGATTGACAACATCACAAACGGAACGCTGGAGCTTCGCTCTATCTTCCTCGATAACGTCAACAACTTCCGCAACGATGGTGACAACCCACCTGCACCAGCAGCTGGCGATAACATTGTCGAAGGCACAAACACTCTGTCTGGCTTCACATTCCGTGCGGGGCGTCCGGGTGTTGTTCCTGGCGCGAACGAAACAGCTGTTCCAGCATACGACGTAACAGGCATCGGTACGCTCTCTGCAACGACTTATGTCGGTGCTGTTGAAGATGCGAACGACACATGGTTCCGCGGCTGGACTGTCAACGAAGACGGCGACGTCACAAACTAATCTGAGAAGGGGCCGGGAATTTCCCGGCCCCATTCCTCACCTGCGAAAACTACGTCACTGGGATCGCAATCCCGTTCTTTTTTATTTTTGGGGGTCACAATGTTCACCCGTAATTCGCGTGCCCGACTTGTCCTTCTGACCAGCGCGTCTTTCCTTTTCGCCCTTCCGACATTCGCTCAGGAAGCAGAGCCGGTAGAAACACCACAGGAAGAAGCAACTGATCAGCGTACACTCGAAACAGTTCAGGTGCGCTACCGCTACATTCCGGATGAACGTCGTTCGACTTCAGAGGTTTCAAGCCTTCTCGACGCTGGTGATTTCCAGCTTCAGGGCGATGGTGATGCTGCGGCGGCTCTGCGCCGTGTGGCCGGCGTTACGACAGCCGACAACAAATTCGTTTATGTTCGTGGTCTGAACGAGCGTTATTCCAGCGCGACCTTGAACGGGTCTCCGCTGCCGAGCCCGGCACCGCTTCGCCGTGTTGCTCCGCTCGATCTTTTCCCGACATCTGCTCTTTCTGGCATTCTGGTGCAGAAAACATACTCTCCGAACCTGCCAGGCGAGTTCGGTGGTGGTCTCGTAGACATCCGCACACGCGCCGTTCCTGACGATCGCTTCCTGAACGTTTCATTCGACATTAGCGGCGACACAGAAACAAGTTTCCAAACCGGTCTTCTGTACCATGGTTCTGATACCGACGTACTTGGATTTGACGATGGTGCCCGCGATCTTCCGGGCTTTGATATCGCATCGGAAAATTACGATTTCGGTCGCGCCTTCACGGACGATTCTTCTCTGCTCGTGATGCAGGAAGGTGACGTCGGCCCTAATTTCTCATTCGGCGTCACAGCTGGTGATGCATATGACCTCAGCAGCGATATCACTATGGGTATCCTTGGGTCTGTAGGATATTCAAACGAATGGTCTACGCGCGAAGGTATTCGTGGACAGGCCGTGCGTCCGTCTATCAACAGCCCTGAAATCGCAGCCGAAGAACAGCGCGACCGCCGTTCTACGCAGAACACTGTTGGCGTGAACGCGCTCGCAGTCATCGGCTTCGAGCTTTATCAGGACCATGAAGTGCAGTTCACTGCGCTTGGTACACGCTCTTCTGAGAAAGAGGCGCGTACAATCATCGGTACAACCGAAGAAGATGCAGGTGTCTTCCGTGACGACTCTCTTGAGTGGTTCGAACGCCAGCTCTGGACAACTCAGATTCGCGGCGAGCACGTCTTCCCGAACCTGATGGATCTGGAAGTTGAATGGCGCGGATCTTACTCTGAAGCCCAGCGTGATGCACCGTTCCAGCTGTCTAACCGTTACCGCGAAGACGCGAATGGCGACTTCATCCTGTCGTCATCTCCGGCTGCAAACCGCATCCAGTATTCTGACGTACAGGACGACACCACAGATTTCGGCCTCGATTTCAAACTCCCGCTACAGTTCAACGGTGACCTGTTCAGCGAAGTAAACCTGCTTGCAGGTTACTCATATGTCGAGAACGACCGTTTCGCATCTGTCCGTATTTTCGACATCACCGGAATCGGTGGTCTGCCAAACGCGACTGGTACTCGTCTCGATTACATCTACAGCGCGCTGTTCAATGGTGGTCCGGGCTCTGTTCAGGAAACGGGCGGTATTCAATTCCCTGAAGCATATATCGCGACGCTCGAAGTCGATGCTGCTTATGTTCAGGTTGATGCACAGGTTACGCCATTTGTTCGTGCAGCCATTGGTGGACGCTTTGAGTCTGCTATTCAGGCGGTCGACACGATCACGCTGAACGGCCCGGCTGAAGGCAACTTCGTTGAGGCATGTATCGAGCGTCAGGCTGACCAGAGCTGCGATAGCAAGGAAGACTTCCTGCCAGCGGCGACGATCACCGTTACGCCATTCCAGGATTTCCAAATCCGCTTTGGTTACTCTGAAACGCTGACACGTCCACAGTTCCGTGAGCTTGCGCCGACGCAGTTCGTGAACACTGAAACTGACGTATCTTTCGTTGGTAACCCGTTCCTTCAGAACGCGTCCATCAGCAACTATGACATCCGCGCCGAGTACTATTTCGACCGCGGTCAGTTCCTCACCTTCGGCCTGTTCTACAAAGAGATGGAAAGCCCGATCGAGGAAGTGCTCGTCAGCATTGGTAACGTAACAAACACAAGCTTCGTGAACGTTCCAAGCGCAGAGCTTTACGGCTTCGAAGTCGAATACGAGCAGATCCTGCCAATGTTCGACTGGACGAGCTGGGACTTCTTCCGTGACCGCGACTTCACTGTGAAGACCAACTACACTTGGTCTGACTCTGAGATTAGCGCTGACGGCACAATCGCGATCAATGGCGGCACGCCGACGTCGCCGGTTCTGTCCACTGTGTCTGCTGCGGGTCGTATCGAAGACGGTCGCCAGCTTCAGGGCCAGTCAGAGCACCTGTTCAACCTGCAACTCGGTCTGTCTAACAATGACACCGGTTCAGAAATGAACGTGCTTCTGAACTATGCAAGCGAGCGTATCCGTTCAGGCGAATCTATCGCTGATGGTCTGCCTGCGATCATCGAGCAGCCGCCAATGACTGTGGACTTTGTCTACAGCCGTCCGGTTGATCTTGGTGGTGCAGAATATGAGCTGTCATTCAACGCATCGAACATTTTTGGCGATGACTTTGAAGCCTACCAACAGGGCGGTGGTGTCACGGTTGATGTGGACACTTACAGTCTCGGTCCAGCGATTTCTTTCGGCATCAGCCGCGAATTTTGATCAGTTTTCCACTATTGTTCGTACACAATCGTGTTCGCACAATTTACAAACCCGAGCCGGGCGACGACACTCGCCCGGCTTGAACAGTAGAATGACAGAGAAAACATTTGGGTGAGTCCTCCGCACTGACTGGCAAACTGGCCGATATCGCGGCGCGTAAAGGCGCTATTGGGCGAGGTGTCGGTATCGCTCTGGACGTCGTTTTTGTAATTCTCTGTGCCTGGCTCCTGGCTCGGCTTTTCTGGTCTGTGCTCACGCCCGCCGCTTTCGTCGATGTGCCTGTCGCAAATGCTTCGGCGCGCACATCAGTAAGCCAGTCTGCAGATTTCGCGGCCAGCCCTGCAATTTTCAGAAGTTTCAATCCATTTACGCGCACGCTGGACGGTCAGGTAGAGGCGGTTGAGGAAGAGGCGCCTCAGACGACGCTGAACCTGTCGATTCGATCAGTATTTGCTTTTGGCGATTCAGAGCAGAGCTTTGTGCGCATTCATACGCCTGACAATGAAGTACGCCGCTATTACGAAGGCGATACCGTTGTCTCTGGCGTCAGCCTCGAACAAATCCAAAGTGATCGGGTTATCCTGCTGCGTAACGGCGTGCGCGAAACGCTTTACCTGAATGAACGCAATGCCATTAGTCGTAATGATCCGGAACGCGCTGCGTCAACTGAAGCAGCGCCTCAAGCCGGCAGCCCGGGGAATTACACTGTCAGCGCGGATGAATGGTCGTTCGAAACTTTCTATCGTGACGTGACCATCAGACGTGTTGTGCAGCCGGACCGGTCAACCGTGCTGCAAATTCAGGGTACATCGAATGCTGAAGGTCTTGCGCGTGTTGGACTACGCGTAAACGATAAGCTGATCACAGTGAATGGATATGACATGTCAGATGAGTCTTTATCCGACCTCTATGACGTGTTTCAGGAAGAAACCCGTTTTGACTTTGAAGTCGAACGGAACGGGCAGATTGTGCCGATACGTGTAAATGTCGGCGAGTGATGGGAATTAAGATGGCGAACTTTCTGAAAACGTCAGTGGTGTCGGGCGGCATTTTTGCGGCGCTCGCAGCTGGTAGCCTTCTCGTCTCACCGATTGCCATGGCGCAGATGGACACGCCGGCTCAGCAGCGCCACCGTATCAATCTTGATGATGTCGAACTCACCGACCTCATTGAGGATGTGTCTATCGTCATGGGCTATACATTCATCGTGCATCCGCAGGTGCGTGGCCGCGTAACTGTTACCTCGCAGACAGCGCTGACGACGGATGAGGTTTTCGACGTGTTCCTGGCGACACTTCGCGTACACCAGTTCGTCGCTATCCCGTCCGGCGATCGCACATACCGGATCGTCCCGGAAGCTACTGCCTCCAGCTCTGCCGGCATTCAGAGCCGCGGCCCGAACGGCGACAGCTTTGTCACCCAGATCGTGCAGCTCAATTATTTCAGTGCCGTCGAGGCAGCGCAGATGCTGAACCCGATCCTCAATCCCTCAGGGCAGGTCGTTGCCAACCGCAACAGCAACACGCTGGTGATTGTCGATTACGCGTCCAACATGCCGCGCCTCCGTGAAGTCGTTCGTCAGCTGGATGAGGACGGCACGACGATTGAAACCATAGCGCTTCAGAACGTACCGGCGCAGGAGATGGAGACCGTTCTCAACGGGCTGCATGACGAGTTTGCACTCAACTTTACTGCTGTTGCGTCCGATACGACCAATTCTATCATTCTGCGCGGTGAAGAACACGCAGTGGCCCGGGCGTTGACTGTGGCGCGTGAGCTTGATGCTGCCGAACGCGTACGCGACAATATTCGCGTGCTTCCGCTCTCTAACGCCAAAGCCGAAGAGATCGTCCCTGTGCTGGAGCGCCTCAGCGCTGCGATTGCTCAGCAAAACGGAGCTGGCGAAGGTAGTGGTGTTGCGCCGACAATTTCATTCCACGAAGCAACTAACTCACTCGTGCTGAGCGCAGAGTATGAGATGCTGAACCAGCTCGAGCGTGTGGTTCAGGAACTCGATGTGCGCCGTCCGCAAGTGATGGTCGAGGCGCTGGTTGTTGAAATGTCTGACAACGCGGTCAACGAACTTGGCCTTCAGTTTGTTGTATCAGGCACAGGCAATGACATTCCATTCGCCTCCACGAATTTCTCGCGTTCCGCGCCGAATATTCTGGCACTCACAGGTGCGCTCGTCTCTGATGGCGGATTGACCGGCTCTGGCAGCAACACGTTCCAGAGCGCAGCGATCTCGTCTCTTCTCGGTCTGGAAGGCTTGACCCTCGGTGGTGGCGGCATGAGCGGAGACACGCTGTTTGGTGTCATTCTGAATGCCGTTGAGAACGATGTTGAATCGAACATTCTCTCCACGCCAATGCTGATGGCTGTCGACAACGAAACCTCGTCCATCATTGTCGGCCAGGAAATACCGGTGACGACAGGCGAAGTGCTCAGCGATAGCAACTCCAATGCGTTCCGAACGATTGAACGCCAGAATGTGGGTGTTCAGCTGGATGTGACGCCTCAGATCGGTGAAGGCGATTCTGTGCGTCTCTCCATCTATCAGGAAGCGTCCAACATCGCTGATGCGGTATCCACATCGGGTGAGTTCATCACGAACAAGCGCTCTATCGAGACAACAGTCATCGCGGATGATGGCGAGATCATTGTGCTTGGTGGTTTGATTGAACAGACAAGCGCGGTGAGCGCCTCTCAGGTGCCGTTCCTCGGCGATCTGCCGGGTGTCGGGCGTCTCTTCCAGTCTGAAGGCGTAACCAATAGCCGGACCAATCTGATGGTGTTTATTCGTCCGACCGTCGTTCGCGATTCAGAGGATGTGCGCATGACGACAAGTCAGCGTTACCGCTACATCCTCGCGCAGGAATTGATGAGCACGGGTGCTGAGACGTCTAACATTGATCGCTTTGTCCAGGACGTGCTCGGCACAGTGCCGCCGGCGCAATAACCAAGATGACGAACTGAAGACAGCTTATGGCCAGCCAACGGGCAGCAACCATCTCGTATAATTTCGCCAAGGATCACGGCGTGCTTCTGCTTCCACCGGGAGCCGAAGGCGGTGAAGCGCTGACCCTTGGTGTTCGCGAGGGTGCGCGCGTCCTGTCTGTTCTTGAGGCGCGACGCGCTGTCGGTCCAGTCGCACATCTGAAGTCGCTATCCCGAACTGAGTTCGACCAGATTTTGTCGACCGTTTATGCGGCCAAAGGCATTGATGACGAGTATCAGGAAAGCGGCCTTGAAGACCGTGAAGACCTGGCCTCTCTCGTTGAGGGGATTCCACAGACGGCTGACCTTCTGGATGCTGAAGACGATGCGCCGATCATTCGTCTGATCAACGGTCTGATCTACGAAGCGGTCAAGCGCCGCGCGTCCGACATTCACATCGAGCCATATGAAGACAAGCTCTCCATCCGCTACCGGATTGATGGTGTTCTGCAGGACGTGCTCTCGCCCTCGCGTCGTCTGGCGCCGCTGCTTGTCTCACGTATCAAGGTCATGGCACGCCTCGATATTGCTGAGAAACGCATGCCGCAGGATGGCCGTATCTCTCTGGCACTCGGTGGACGCTCCATCGATGTGCGTGTCTCCACGCTGCCATCACGGTATGGCGAGCGCGTGGTTCTGCGTCTTCTCGATAAGGAACAAGCGCGTCTGAACCTGCTCGATCTGGGCATGGACCAGTCCACGCTGGATGCCTTCAAAGCCGCGCTCAAGAGCCCGAACGGCATCATCCTTGTGACGGGTCCGACCGGCTCCGGTAAGACAACAACGCTCTATTCCGGCCTCACTCTTCTGAACGACCAGTCCCGTAATATTCTCACCGTGGAAGACCCGATCGAGTATGGTCTGGATGGTGTCGGCCAGACGCAGGTGAACACCAAAGTCGGCCTCACATTTGCTGCCGGTCTGCGCGCTATTTTGCGTCAGGACCCTGACGTTGTGATGGTTGGCGAGATCCGTGACATCGAGACGGCCGAGATCGCCGTTCAGGCCTCGCTCACCGGCCACGTGGTGCTCTCAACCGTTCACACCAACTCCGCGATTGCCGCTGTGACGCGTCTTCGCGATATGGGTATTGAGCCATTCCTGCTGAGCTCAACGCTACGCGGCGTTCTGGCTCAGCGCCTTGTCCGCCGACTGTGCCCGTCTTGCCGTGAAGCCTATACGCCAGAAGACTTCGAAGTTCGTGCTCTGGGCCTCACGCCATCACCTGATCTTGTTTTCTATCGCGCCAAAGGCTGCCTCTCTTGTAGCAATTCGGGCTATTCCGGACGTGCAGGCGTGTTCGAGATGATCACGGTGGACAGCTCGCTCAAGCGTATGATCCATGACGAAGCGTCTGAGCAGAACATGGAAAACTATGCCTTCCGCGAAGCGCAAAGCCTGTTCCAGAATGGCGTAAGACACGTTTTGAACGGCATCACCACAGCCGAAGAAGTACTTCGGGTCTGTCGCCCGGAAGGAGAGGGCAATGCCGACATTTGATTATGTCGCGCTCTCACCGGAGGGAAAGCGTGAAAAGGGCGTAATCGCTGCCGATTCAGCGCGGGCTGCGCGCCGCGAACTTCGCGTGCGCCAGATGACGCCGCTCAAGCTGGAAGAGGCAAAAGAGAAGCCGAAGTCAGCGCTATCCAGCCTCAGCGCTGCGTCCGTTTCGCAATCTGATTTGCTGCTCATTACGCGCCAATGGGCGATTATGATTGGCTCCGGCACACCGGTAGAGGAAAGCATCGCGGCAGCTGCCGCGCAGGCAGAAAAGCCGGGTGTACGTAAAACGCTGCTCGCGATCCGGAACTCTGTGACGGAGGGCTATCGCCTGTCGGAAGCGTTGGGCGAACATCCGAAGGTCTTTAACGGGCTTTATCGGTCCATCGTTGCCGCTGGCGAAGCGTCTGGTGATCTGGGCGCAGTGCTTGAGCGTCTTGCAGAGTATCTGGAACGCTCGCGCAAGGTTCGTCAAACCGTGCAGACAGCGCTCATCTACCCGATGGTGCTGGCCTTCACGGCGCTTCTCGTCATGGTTGGCCTGATGACCTTTGTTGTGCCGCGGGTCATCGAGCAGTTCACGACGATGAATCAGGAACTCCCAATGCTGACGCGTATCGTCATCGGCATTAGCGATGTTCTGCAAAATTACGGTCTGATCATTCTGGCCGTCATCGTTGCTGCCATCTTTGGCCTGACGCGGCTTTTCGCGCTGCCGAAAGTGAAGCGCATAGTCGACGGGGTGATGCTGAAATTGCCGGTTATCGGCACCATGCTGACGCAGGTGAATACCGCCCGTTTCGCGCGAACCCTTTCTACGCTGCTGGGCAATGGTGCCCCGGTTCTGGAAAGTCTATCCGCAGCACGCAGCAGCCTCGGGAACCTCGTGTTTCAAAACGCGGTGTCAGACATCATTGTGAAGGTCCGCGAGGGCGCAGGCATTAGCCGCGCCATGAAGTCGACCGGCGTCTTTCCGGCGCTGATCACACAGCTCTCCTCCAGTGGTGAGGCGAGCGGTCAGCTGCCCGACATGTTGCTGCGCGGCGCGAAATATCTGGAAGACGAGTTCGAAGCGGCGACCAAGGTAGCGCTCGGCCTGCTTGAGCCGCTGATTATTCTCGTGCTCGGCGGCATGGTCGCCCTAGTTGTTCTATCTATCATGCTGCCAATTTTGCAGCTCAATTCATTCGTTATCGGTTGATCAGGAGAAAATGATGACCTGGCTAAAAACTCTGCTCGCTCGCAAATCGCAGCGCCGCAACCGCGGAGAGGAAGGCTTCAGCCTGACAGAGATCATGGTGGCCGTATTCATCATGGGCTTGCTCGCAACGGTCGTGATGATCAACGTATTGCCGTCTCGTGACCGCGCTATGGTTCAGAAAGCACGTACCGACATTCAGGCGCTCGAAACGGCGCTGTACGAGTACAATTCCGACATGCTGACATTTCCAACTACAGAGCAGGGGCTGGAGGCGCTTGTTGAAGCGCCAACAGGGCTGAACCGGGCAGAACTCTACCGGCAGGGAGGCTATCTGCTGCGTTCTGAAATTCCAGCTGACCCTTGGGGCAATCCGTATCAGTACCGCAATCCGGGTGAACGCGGTCGTATCGACATCTTCTCACTTGGTGCGGATGGCCGTCCCGGCGGTGAAGATCTCAACGCTGATGTCGGGAACTGGGGAGAGAACTAGGTGCAATCGGGCGATTTAAGATCTGATGCGGGGCTTAGCCTCATTGAGATCATGGTCGCCCTGTTCATTGTCGGGCTGGCGTCGAGCTTTGTTGTCTTGTCGCTACCGCGTTCACCGACACCGTTGATTGAAGTGCGTGGAACGCTGGACCGGCTTCTTAATAATCAACGGACGGAAGCCATACTGGGCGGCGCGCCGCGTGGTCTCCTGCTAGAGGAGAACGAGGTTCGCGTACTTGTATTTGATCGCGGTCTCTGGCGCGCGCCAACAGGCATGCGAGATACACCGGTGTTTGCGCTCCATCCTGATACTGAAGTCGTTCTTGAGGGCGATGACGAGCCGGTATTCCGCACCACGCAAGATGATGACGCGCCGGTCCTTCCGGACATCTGGTTCGATCCGTCCGGCTTTGCGACTGAAGCCTCGCTGGAACTCAACTGGCGCAATCAGAGTGTCGGGATCGATATCAGCCAGACAGGGGAGGTGACGATTCATGACGCTTCCCGCTAATCGAACCGCCAATCAAAATGATGCGGGGTTTTCACTGTTCGAGAGCTTGGTAGCGCTCGCCATTTTCGCAACCGTCGCCATCGCGACCATGACGCTGATTACACAGAATATACGCTCTTCTGGCCTGATGGCAGCGCGCACATATGCCGAATTTGTTGCGGAAAATGTTCTTGTTGAAACCTATCTGAATGATCGCCTTACGCTGGGTGGCTCTCAGGGTGAAACGGTGATGGGCGGATACGATTTCGAATGGCGACGCGACATTCAGAATACCAGTGAGGCGGGGCTTTTGGGCGTGACGGTTCGGGTGTCTCTCGGCGATTCAGAGCAGACACTTGTTCTGCGATATGGCTTTCGGAGGGAATGACCATGCGCTCTGATCACGGTTTCTCCCTCATCGAAGTGCTGGTGTCGCTCTTCATCATTTCGACCATCTCCATTGCGGGAACGACAGTGCTGCTGAGCTCTTTCCGGAGCCGCGATGCGCTGGCAGCCTCCACGGAGCAGACGCAAGCCTATGCTCAGGCGCATACGCGTATTCGTGAAGACCTTTTGCAATGGGTGCCGCGCGCCTCTGAAAGTCGGCCGGTTCTGGACCCATCCGCATCCTTTCTGGGCGGTGGGATTGGTGAAGCCGGGCTTCTGTTCGCGTTCGTTCGCGACGGCTGGACCAATCCCGGCCTGACGGAGGAGCGAAGCGGGCTTTTCGCTGTGCGCTATGTGTTCGAAAACGGTCGCCTCATTCGCAGGACGCGACCATTTGCGGACCCGCTTTTCAATGACGATTTCCGCGATGAAGTCCTGCTGGACGGGCTGGATGACGTCTATGCCGAGTTCAATCAGGGCCAGCTCTGGACGCGTGAATGGCGGGCAACGCCGGAAACGCCGATTACTTCGCCGCCCGCTGTGCGTCTCGTCGTGCGCCCCGCGGACAAACCTGAAATGGTCTGGATGTTCCTTCTGCCAGCAGGAGGTGCGATCTGATGACCTCTGGGAAACAGAAGATAAAGGGCAATGACACGGGCGCCGCTCTGCTTGTTGTGCTTTTGCTTGTCGCGACGCTATCTGTCGTCAGCGTTGGCATTCTTCAAACGGTCACGCGTTCGGTTCAGGTCGCCTCCATGACGGGCGCTCGCAACCAGATTGGATGGTATGTCAGCGGCGCTGAAACGCTTGCTGCGCAGAAAATTGCGCAGCTGAGCGAACTCACGCAAGGCAGCATTACGCGCTTCTCTCCGGGGCTTGGCCAGACAATTGCCTTTCCTATTGAGGGCGGGCGATTGATGGCGCGCGTGGATGATGCGACGAACTGCTTCAATCTGAATAGCCTGGGCCATGAAGCCGAGGACTCCGAGACAACGGCTGCGATTGATGCAGGCGGGTTCTATGTCGAACTTCTTAAAGCGCTCGATCTGCCACAGAGTGATGCGCAGCAGTTGATGCAGGTGGCGAAAGACTGGATTGATGCCGACTCAGTACAGCAGGCGTTTGGTGCGGAGAACGGCTTTTACGCGAGCCTCTCTCAGCCACGCTCTGCGGCTAACGGGCCAATAGTGACGCCAGCTGAGTTACTGGATATGCGCGGCTATACGCCGGAGTTGTATCGTATGATTGCGCCTTATGTGTGCGCTCGTCCTGATGAGGCCATTGGCGTTTTCAATATCAATACGATGGATGAACGCCACGCGCCCATTATGAGCGCTGTGTTCTCTGGTCAGGTTGGCCGTGAAAGCATGCGCGCAATTATGGAAGCGCAGGGCGATCTGGAATTTCCGGATGTCGAAACATTTCTGACCGAGCCGACGCTCGCGGCGGTGGCGCCTGAATTGCGTCATGAGACGCTACTCGGCACGACGTCGAAATTTTTCAGACTTTCCGGTGAAGTGGTTTATGCCGAAGCCATGACAAGCTATGAGGCGGTGTTCCGTCTCGGATCGGATAACAGTGTCCAGCTGGTCAGGCGGCGGATCGGAGTTGACGAATGAGTGTTCTGTTTGCGCGCCTGCCTGGCACCCCAATGGGGGATGACTGGTTCATTGCGCGCTCTGAAAATGAGGTAGAACCCGTTTTGCGCGAGACGTTGTCAGACGTCATTGCGGACCGCGTTGTTTTGCTTGTGCCGGGGCCAGACGTTTTTATGTCGACGGTCACCGCAGCTACGCGGTCTATGGCGGATTTGCGCACGGCAGCTCTTTTCCAGCTCGAAGATGATCTTAGCCAGCCAGTCAGCGAGCTTCATATAGCGATTGGACCACGTGCACCGGAAAACCCGAATACGCGTACAGTCGCCGTCGTTTCCGACGATGCCATGTCGGAGTGGCTAAGTGCCTGCGAAGTCGTTCCTGCAGAGCTTCTTGCGCGTGCTGAGCTTATTCCCGAAACGTCGCTCTTCACTGAAGGAGAGCCCTTCGTTTTCGACGGTGATGGCCGCGTCATAATTTATGACGGCGAGCGGTTCCATGGATGCGATCCGCATCTTGCGGCTGATCTTGTTCCGGCGATTTTGCAGCAGGCTGACCTTCAATCGGTTCAGCACATTGTCAGCGACGACAGTCAGCTGACTGATGTGCCGGGTGAAACGTCACGCGTGGACAGTTACGTTGCATTTATCGCGCCTAACCTGCTGGCTGGTGCAGGCATTGATTTGCGACAGGGCGCATATGCGCGCCGGTCGCAAGGACAGTTCAAGCTGAGTGGCTGGTCAGCAACCTTGGGCCTCGCTGCCGCAGCGCTACTGATATGGATTGCCTCACTTGGTGTCAGCGTAATTGGCTTGAACAAGGCGAGCGATGATCTCTATGACTCTATGGTCACCGCGTATTCCCGTGCCTTTCCTGAGGAAGGGCGTGTCGTTGACCCGTCACGCGAAGTGGCTCTGAAAATGCGTAACGCACCGGGCGGTAGCGGAGCGTCCTTTATTGAACTTTCTGCGGCTCTCTATGCGGGGCTGGAAGAAGTCGAGGGTGTCTCTCTGCAGGGCCTGACCTTTGATCGGACGTCGGGCCAGATTACGGCATCTCTGCAGTTTGCGGGTTATGAGAGCCGTGACCGGCTGAGAGATAGCTTTGAACGCCGCGGTCTCAGCCTTGAGCTTGGCGGTGCGCGTCAGGAGGGTGGTGTCATCGTCGGTGAAGCAAGCTTTGGAGGTCAGCCATGAGAGAGTGGTGGCATGGCCTGACAGGCCGCGAACGCATGATGATCCTGATAGCAGGTGGCCTTACGGCCATCCTGGTAGTGTATTTTCTGATGTTTGTCCCTCTGCGTGATGCGCATAACAATGCAGAGCGCGAGTATCGCCGCATGTCTCTTGAAGCGCAGCAGGTGTTTCAGGGTATAGCCCAGTTGGAAAGTCAGGTCGCAGCGGTTCCGTCTGGCGTCGAGACGACAAATGAAAGCCTTGAGCTTCTATTGAGCCGTACGGCTACAGCGGCAGGGCTTCAGATTGTTCGCCTGCAACCCTCTGGCTCAAACCAGACAACAGTATGGTTTGATACGGTGAATGCGCAGGCACTCATGCTTTGGCTGACCGAACTTGAGGGCAGGTATGGCCTGTCGGTTCAGCGCGCGGAACTGAGAAAGCGACCTGAAAACAACACGCTTCGCGGAAGTGTTCTCTTGCAACGTGAGGGCGCGTGATGAAGTGGTTTTTGTCTGCCGGTCTCGTTGTTGTCCTCGCGGCCATCATTGCCTTCGCGATGACGCCTGCGCGCTTTGTCATGGATCAGGTCACCAGCCGTGACCCGTCTGTGCGGTATGCTGTTGCTTCCGGTACCGTCTGGAATGGACGTGTCGAAAACGTGATGTATGGCATCCAGCCGGTTGGCGATGTTGCGTTCAGGACCAGCCTCACAGCACTGCTGACTGGAGCCGTTTCCGGCGAATTTTCTCTGTCGGGTGGAAGCATTACCGGCGAGGGGAAAGTGTCCTCTGGCCTTGGTGGTCGCACGCGTCTTGCTGATATCCGCGCCATGGGCGGAACGCGTGATCTGTTGAACCTGCAGCAGGAAGTGCGCGATCTGAACGGCCAGTTCCGCCTCAACCTCTCCGAGCTCGTGATTGATGACCAGCTTTGTGAGACGGCCGAAGGGACCGTCTGGACTGATATTCTGACGCGGACTGAAGCGCGCTGGAACTGGGTTGGACCGGAGCTTTCCGGGCCAGTGAGCTGCGCGGACGGTGATTTGCTTGTGGCGCTTTCGGGCGCGACGCCTGCTGGCGAACGCGTGAACGCGAGCCTTGAAGTTGGTCTTGATGCGCGCGGCAGCTTCTTTGCCGAAGTCTTCACGCAGAACTCTGATACGGCGAATGCATTGTCGCTTCTGGGCTTTGTTTCTGAGGGCCAGGACCGTTACACCTATCGACACTCTATTGAATGAGACTCGTCATGAATTCATTCCGGCTTTCACTCGCATCAGGCGCGCTGGCGGTTCTCGCTAGTTGTGCAACGCCAACTTCAGCGAACAATCAGGCCGGGCAGGCAGCGCCGCCAAGCCCGCTGGCACAAGTACAGACGCCGCAGCGTGGTCTTCCGGCGCAAACGCTCAATGTTGGCGAGTGTGGACTGTTCCTCTGGACGCGCCGCGAGCAGCCCGAATTTATATTCTTCTCCAAAGCAGGTTCCGAGGATGCATTGCTTTGGGTTGATGCTGCGGTTGCGGACCTGAACCGTGTTGCACTCGGCGGTGATATTTTTGGCCAGCAACTGACCGAGCAGGACTTTGCATTCGGTGACGGACGCATGGTCGAGCTTCGAATGGAACCGGGCGAGCAACTGGTCGGCGGGCAACGCGTCCCTGAGGCAAGCCTGACGGTGATCGATGCCGAAGGCTGGCGCACGATGGTTCCTGTTGCGGGTGTCACAGCATGTCAGCCCGAACAATAGTCCCTACCGTTCAAGACGTTCTCGATGCCGCGCAGCAGGTGAGAGGCGTCGTTCGCGAAACGCCGCTTTTTCGCAACGATGAACTGGATGCACGCATCGGTGTGCCGGTTTATGTTAAATGCGAACCGCTTCAGCATACAGGTAGCTTCAAGCTTCGGGGCGCCTTTAATCGCTTGTCGCGTCTGACCGAGGATGAACGCTCGCGCGGTGTCGTGGCGTTCTCATCCGGAAACCATGCGCAAGGCGTCGCCAGAGCGGCAAAAATACTCGGCGTACCCGCCACGATCGTGATGCCGTCTGATGCACCAAAGGTGAAGGTTGAAGGCGTGCTTCGCGATTGCGCGGAAATCGTTTTCTATGATCGCTTCACCGAAGACCGCGAAGAGATAGCCGCGAAGATTTCAGCAGAGAAAAACCTAGTCGTCGTGCCGTCCTATGATGATCCGCACATCATTGCAGGGCAGGGTAGTTGCGGCGTTGAGATTACGCGCCAGTACAGTGATGACACAGCGCCGCAAGCACTGGTTTGTTGCGTCGGTGGTGGCGGTCTCATCGCCGGCGTGTCTCTGGCGGTTCACAAGCAGTGGCCGGAGCTTCGAGTGGTCGGTGCAGAGCCTGAAGACTTTGACGACCATGCCCGTTCGCTGAAATCCGGCAATCGCGAGCAGGTCGATCCCGAATCGCGTTCTATCTGTGATGCGCTTCTTTCGCCCAGCCCGGGTGAGCTGACCTTTGCCATCAACAAAGAACACCTATCCGATGTCGCGCTCATTTCTGACGAAGAGGCGCGAGAAGCGGTGCGGTTCGCGTTCAGGCATCTGAAAGTGGTTGCCGAGCCAGGGGGAGCAGCAGCGCTGGCTGCGCTGCTGGCTGGCAAGGTTCAGATCACGCCTGATCAGCCCGTCATCGTGATCATCACTGGCGGGAATATCGATCCCGCCCAGATGTCAGAAATTCTTGCCTCAGCGTGACAGGTCACGTGTGAGCGTGATCTGCGTTGGCTGCCCGGCCAGACGGAATCGGTAGACCTGAGTGTTCTCAAGCACACGTTGGACGTAGTTTCGCGTCTCAGAGAATGGAATGGACTCGATAAAGTCGATCGGGTCGATCTCTCCGGCGCGTGGGTCACCATATTCGCGCATCCAGCGTGTCGGGCGAGAGGCGCCCGCATTGTAGGCTGCAATAGCCATAATGTAGGAGCCGTCAAACTGGTCGATCAGATCGCCCAGATGCGCACGGCCGAGCGTGACATTGTAGACAGGATCATCAAGCAGCCATGAGCGACGGTAAGGCTCGCCTTCGCGACGGGCCTGGCTACGCGCTGTAGAGTGCAGCATCTGCATCAGGCCATAAGCGCGGGCGCTGGAAATCGCGCGTGTGTTCAGCTCGCTTTCCTGACGCGAGAGAGCAATGGTCAGGGCCTGCTCTGCGCTGGAGTTCGGGCTTGGCATCGGAAAGTCGAATAGAGGGTAGGCTGCGCGAGTTGCTACGATATCCTGAGACAGGCCCGCTTTTGCCCCGCGAACACCGGCCATGGTGATGTGATAGCCGTCCGCGAGATCAAACAGCATTTCATACTGAGCAGCGCTGCTCAGCTGGTTGTCGAGATGGAATGAAATGCGGCGGAACTGATAGTTTTCGCCTGCTTCGGCCAGCATGCGCAGAGCGCGCACGAGATCCATGTTCTCGAATTCTTCGCGTTCAGCGTCCGTCGGCGTCACGATATCCGGTAGCTGCATCGTTGTTTCGCCAAGACGTTCGGCCGACCGCTGACCGTAAAAGGTCGTCAGATGCTGAGCACCGCGCGTATAAGCTGCGCGTGCGTCTTCCGTACGGTTCATGGCGGAATAGGCTTCACCGAGCCAGTAATGGCCACGAGAGAGGCTGATTGGAGTGGAGACACCAGCTTCGAGCGTTGCAAAGTGTTCCGCAGCTACATCGGGCTGGTTCAGATAGCGAAGCGCAATCCAGCCTGCATAGAATTCACCTTCGGCAAAGTCTGCGCCCGAGGTGAGCCCGTGCGTGGACGCAAGCTGATAGCCGACAGTCCATTCATCATCGCGAATGGTCCGGCGCAGGTGCAGGTTCTTCTCTTCCCAGATACGCTCCAGAGCGGCCTCTGGCAGATTGGACGGGTCGATGTCGAGGAGAAGTGGGCGTGCATCTTCCCAGCGACCGCGGCGACGGCGCCATTTAGAGCGCTCGTATAAGAGGCCCGGATTAAGCTGCAGGCTGTCGGGAACATTGCCAATCAGCCGGTCAACACCTGCTGCACCTGTCGCGAGCGCGATACGGGCATCAACGAGGGCATCCCAGCCGGACGGCAGATAGCGGCTCATATCGCTCGCAGCGCTACGCTGGGAACGCCAGAGCAGGTGATCGGCGCGATAAATGTGATCCTCAACGTCGAGGATTTCAGCATACTGGTTAGCGATTTCGCGCTGGCGGCTCACAAGGAAGGTATGGTTATGCCATGCATCCTTGATCAGAAGCTCGGCTTCTTCGCGTTGACCAATAGAAATATAAGCCTCGGCGAGAGCAATCTTGCCTTCACCGCTAATCGGGCCGGAGGCACGCAACCAGGCGATACGTTCGCCCGGTGACAGATCGGAATCAGCAATGGCTTCTTCGGCGCGGACGCGAATCGAGTTCATGCCCGGCCAGCCGTCGAGTTCTTCAAGTGCGCGGTCGAGTTCGGCGAAATCCGCGCCGCTCAGGCTGGAAGCCGCTGATCTCCATAGCAACAGGCGCCGTGCTGTCGGATCGTTGATGGAGTCCCTGTATGCGTCGGCGCGGCTCCAGTCGCCATCGCGCGCAGCATCCAGTCCAAGCCGTAGACGCTCTGTATCCGTGCGCGATAGCACGCTTGAGATGTATGGCGGGTTAGGCTTTCGTGAAGGCGGCTCGATTGCAGACGCTGACTGAATAGTGAAAACCGAAATCAAGCTAAGGGTCAGCAGGGAGAGTCGCTTCATGAAAATGGGGCTCTGTAATTGAGTGGTAATCTACATATATCGTATGTATATCTCCGGGTTCCCGCAACGCCTCAAAAACTGTGAGAGTGAGTTTTCATGTTTCAAGGATCTATTCCTGCCCTCATAACGCCGTTTCGTAACAATGCCGTCGACTTCGATGCGTTCGAGAAACTGGTGGAGCGTCAGATAGAGGCGGGCTCTGGCGCCGTGGTGCCGTGCGGTACGACAGGCGAATCAGCGACTCTCTCACATGAAGAGCACCGTCAGGTTGTCGAGCGTTGCGTCGAGATTGTGAATGGTCGTGTTCCTGTTATTGCAGGCTGTGGGTCCAACTCAACAGCTGAAGCAATTGGTCTGGTTCAGCATGCCAAGAAAGTCGGCGCTGATGCCGCTCTGACTGTTTGCCCATATTACAATAAGCCTGACCAGCGCGGACTCGCTGCGCACTTCTCTGCAATCGCAGATGCCGTTCAGATGCCGCTCGTCCTCTACAACGTGCCGGGCCGAACCATCAGTGATATCCAGCCGGAAACAGTTGCAGCGCTTTCATCCAACCCGAATATTGTCGGCATTAAAGATGCGACCGGCGACCTCGCGCGCGTCACCAAGCACGCTGATACATGCGAAGATGGCTTCGTGCTTCTCTCGGGCGATGATCCGACGGCGCTCGGTTTCTACGCAATGGGCGGGCAGGGCTGTATCTCTGTCTCCGCGAACGTAGCGCCGAAGCTGATGGCTGATCTCCATGCGGCGTGTCTGCACGGTGATTTCGCAGCTGCGCGTGCATTCGAAGCGAAGGCTTACCGCCTGCACCGCGCGCTCTTCCTGTCTCCTAGCCCTGGGCCGACAAAGTACGCGCTTTCACGCCTGGGCTTGTGTGAGCCGGAAATCCGCTTACCTCTTCTTCCTCCGAATGATGACGTGAAGAAGGAAATTGATGCGGCGCTGAAAGTCGCCGGATTGCTGGATTAATATGGCCGCAAAAAATCTGATCGCGGAAAATCGCCGAGCGCGTCGCGACTATGAAATCGAAGATACGCTTGAGGCAGGCATTGTGCTCGTCGGGTCTGAGGTGAAGAGCCTCAGAAACGGTAAGGCAAATATTGCTGAGTCTTATGCGAGCATCGAAGATGGCGGTTTCTATCTGATCAATGCGGACATCCCGATCTACACTGCAGCCAACCGGTTCAACCACGAGCCGAAGCGTAAGCGTAAGCTCCTTGTGCATGGGCGAGAGATTGCACGCATTGCGCAGGCAATTGAGCGTCAGGGGCGTACAGCCATTCCTTTGAAGCTGTACTTCAATGATCGCGGCATCGCGAAGCTTGAAATCGGCATCGCGAAAGGCCGTAAAACGGTCGACAAGCGTCATGCGGTTAAAGAGCGCGATTGGAACCGCGATAAACAGCGCCTGATGAAAGAGCGCGGCTAACTGGCCAGCTCTTTGGCTTTCTCAAACACGTCGTGGAACATCTCTTCGGTGAGGCGTCCGGTGTTCGTATTGTATCGCGAGCAGTGATAGCTCGACACGATATGGAGCTCGCGGTCGTGCCAGGGGGTTGTGACGGTGAAATGAGCGGCGTGCCCGAACGGGTGCGCAGAGACTTTCAGGCCGAGCGCTCGAAGCGTTGAATCGTGTGAAATTTTTCCGAGCGTCACCATCACTCTCAGATCAGGAAGCTCGGCGATACGGGATTCGAGAAACGGTCTGCAGGCGTTGATTTCTGCACCGACCGGTTTGTTTTCCGGCGGGACGCAGCGCACAGCGTTGGTAATCATCGCCTTGTTAAGCGTCAGCCCGTCATCAGGGCGCGCATCATAAGTGCCGGAACTGAAGCCGAATTTGTCGAGTGTCGGGTAGAGAAGATCGCCAGCCCAGTCGCCGGTGAAGGGGCGGCCTGTGCGGTTTGCCCCTGTGCGTCCGGGTGCCAGGCCAATGACTAGCAGCCTGGCATCGTTACCACCGAAGCTCGGAACCGGGGCGTTAAACCAGTCCGGCTCTTCGGTAGCGTTTTTTTCGCGATACGCGACAAGACGCGGGCAGAGGGGGCATTTAAGGGGGGCCTCTGCCGGTGCGTTCTTAGTCGTCGTCTTCTTCGTCGCCATAATCTGAACTCTGCTCATCGTCGCGTGGAGGACGTCCAATAAGCTTGGCCAGATCTGTCAGGTCAATAAAAGTATCGGCCGCACGGCGAAGATCGTCAGAGATCATTGCCGGTTGTGTTTTGACCGTGGAGACGACGCTCACGCGGACGCCTTTGTCTTTCACAGCCTGCACGACACGTGTCAGATCGCCATCGCCGGAGAACAAAACAATGTGATCCAGATGATTGGCGAGATTCATCATATCGACGGTGATTTCGACATCCATATCGCCTTTGACGCGGCGACGTCCGTCACGGTCCGTGAATTCACGGGCGGACTTCGTGATCACGTTGAAGCCATTATACTGCAGCCAATCCACCAGAGGGCGGATCGGAGAGTAGTCGTCGTTTTCTACTAAAGCGGTGTAATAGTACGCACGGATGAGCCTTCCGCGCTTGCGGAACTCCTCCAATAGTTTGCGGTAATCAATTTCCACCCCCACGGTTTTCGCAGCAGAATAGAGGTTCGCACCATCTATAAATAACGCTACACGTTCATTTTGATAAAATGCCACTTTACCTCGCAAAATCCAATGATTACAGGGGGCAACATTATCCACAGATCGGATTCGATCAACGATTTTGCGCACAGGTGGTAGCACGTGTCGCAGGTGACTTCAGATTGGGCGCGAAACGCTGAGACCTAAGCCTTGAAAAACTTCCCGATCCCGTATAGGGAGAAGAATTGTTTCCCAGATACTGGATGGTCTAATGGCTCGCGTAACTGTTGAGGATTGCCTCGATAAGGTCGACAACCGCTTTCAACTCGTTCTTCTCGCTGGACACCGTGCACGCATGATCCGTGAAGGATCTCCGCTCGGTCTGGACCGCGACAATGATAAAGACCCTGTTGTTGCGCTGCGCGAAATCGCAGAAGACGCTGTTGATCTGAACAGTGTCAAAGAAGCGCTGATCGCTAACCTTCAGACAGTTCGTCCTTCCGAAGAAACTGAACGCGAAGAAGACCAGCGCGCTCTCGAAGCTGCGCCAGCACAGTCTGAGGAAGACGTGATGAAGGCGTACCAGCAGGAAATCGAGTCGGCTCGCGAAGACCGCTACTAAGCTGTTCTCTAATTCGGGCGTGTAGGGTAATCTTGTCTTTATGGCCCCGGATGGAAACGCACCTGCTGTTCAGGACAAATCTGAACCTGTATTGAGCCCGCCAGTCAGTGGCGGGCCGACGAAGATTATTCGACAGTATGAACTTGTCGACCGTGTCCACGCGTATGCGCCTCAGGCTGCGGAAGACCAGCTAAACGCAGCCTATGTGTACGCCATGATGAAGCATGGTACGCAGAAGCGCGCGTCTGGAGACCCGTATTATTCCCACCCCGTCGCTGTTGCCGGTATTCTGACTGAAATCCAGTTGGACGAAGCCAGCATTGTCGCGGGACTTCTCCACGATACCATCGAAGACACAGACGCGACCTATGAAGAGATTGATAGTCTCTTTGGAACTGAGGTCGCTGAGCTCGTTGCAGGCGTCACCAAGCTGACCGAGCTTGAGTATCGCTCGGAACAGTCCAAACAGGCTGAAAACTTCCAGAAATTCATTCTGGCGTCTGTTCAGGACCTTCGCGTTCTTCTGGTGAAGCTGGCTGACCGGCTTCACAATATGCGTACGATCCACTTCGTGCCGAAGGAAGAAAAGCGGAAACGTATCGCGCGTGAGACTCTCGAGATTTATGCGCCGCTCGCGCGCCGTGTCGGTATCTATAAGTTTGCAGCTGAACTCGAGGACCTGTCCTTCCGTCAGCTCAATCCGGAAGCCTATGCCGCGATCACGCATCGTCTGAAAGAGTTGAATGCCCGCAGCGCAGACGATATCGAGCGCGTTGGTCGCGATCTTCGGGAAATTCTTGAGAGTGCGGGCGTGAAAGGGCGCGTTTTTGGCCGTCAGAAGCAGCCTTATTCCATCTGGCGCAAACTGAAGCGGAAAGACATTTCCTTCCGGGATGTCGCTGACATTTTCGCCTTCCGCATGATCGTTCAGGAGCCGGACGAGTGCTATCATATGCTCGGCATAGTGCACCAGAAATGGTCCTGTCTTCAGGACCGCTTCCGCGATTATATTTCGATGCCGAAGCCGAACGGATACCGCTCTATCCACACGACTGTGCGGGCTGCTGGCAATCGCCGGATCGAGCTGCAAATCCGTACAGAGGACATGAACCGTACGGCTGAGACCGGTATTGCGGCTCACTGGTCCTATAAGAACTCAAAATATGGCTTTGACGCGGAAGGTGCTGCAGAAGTTGGCCTTAACCCGACGGCCAGCCTGACAGCCTTCGCCGAAATGGTCGGCGATGGTGCGGATGCGCAGGAATTTTACGAGCACGCCAAGCTCGAAATGTATCTCGATCACGTCTTCGCCTTCACGCCGAAAGGACGTCTGATCGTTCTGCCTAAAGGCGCCATGCCGCTCGATTTTGCTTATGCGGTGCACACGAATGTCGGCGATAGCTGTAAAGGCTGCCGCATTAATGGCGAAACCCGTCCTTTGCGGACGGAGCTTCGTAATGGCGACGTTGTAGACATTATTCGCGGCGACGAGAAAGCGGTGGTCCAGGGCTGGGAGGCGCTGACACAGACAGGGCGCGCGAGGTCTGCAATCCGTCGTCTCGTTCGTAGCCGCGAGCAGGAAAGTTTCCACGCGCTAGGCCAGAAGGCGCTGTCGTCTGCGCTCGAAGCGCTCGATCTGACAACCAATCAGGTTGACCTTGATGAGGTCGCCAAACGGATGGAACTAAAGAGCGGCGATCAGCTGCTGGATGCGATCGGGCGGCAGACAATCGAAGTCAGCAAAGTGCTTGCCGAGGCTTTCCCTGCGCGCGCACACGATATTCTTCGCTCGTTCGAGGCGATGCGTCTCAGCGAAGCAACGGCAAACCGCCTGATTGATATTCGCGACCTGCCTTCCAGTGGCGCTTTGCATCTCTGCCATGACTGCTCGCCAGTTCTGGGTGACCGGATTGTCGGTATGCAGAAAGTGGGTGAACCGCTCACCGTGCACGTCATCGACTGTAACCGTCTTGCCGACGATGATGCAGCCGAAGCGCGCTGGTTCGACCTTTCCTGGTCCGGGCAACCGCCGGGCGGGATCATGGCACTTGGGCGTATCAAGGTGACCGCACACAACCGTCCGGGCGTGCTGGCCGAGCTTTGCGATGTCATCGCCAAGAGCGGCAGCAACATTATGGGCGTCAATTCAGGTGAGCGCTCCATTGATTTCATGGACCTTCTGTTTGATATCGAGGTTGCAGATCTCAAACACCTCTCCCTGATTCTTGCCTCGCTCAGGTCGCTGACGGCAGTGGATCGGGCCGAACGCATAAGGAACTAATCTATGACACCAGACGACGTGCTTCAGGCTTTCCGTGATGCTGATGCTCTGCTGGAAGGTCACTTCATCCTGTCTTCTGGCCGCCGTAGCCCTGTTTTCCTGCAGAAGGCTTTGGTATTTTCTCAGCCGAAGGTCTCCGAAATGCTTTGCGCTGCTCTGGCAGAGCGGGTGCGGGCTGAATATGGCGAAGTCACCGTTGTGACGGGGCCTGCAGTTGGCGGGATCATTCCAGGCTATGAGATGGCACGTCAGCTTGGCGCGCGCGCAATGTTCGCTGAACGCAATGAAGACGATGTGCTTGTCTATAAACGCGGCTTTGAATTCAACGAGGATGATCGCATCCTGTTGATGGAAGACATTGTCACGACAGGTAAGTCCTTCCGTGAGACGGTTGCAGCGCTCGAAGAATATCCGGGAACGCTTGTCGGCGGTGGCTGCATTATCGACCGTTCAGGTGGCAAGGCTGATGTCGGCACGACGCTACTGTCGCTCGCGTCTATTGAATTCCCTGACTACGATCCGAATGATCTGCCGCCAGAACTTGCTGAGCTTGAGCCTGTGAAGCCGGGAAGCCGGAGAAAGTTCTGATGAGTGAACGCATCCGGCTTGGCGTAAACATTGATCACGTCGCGACCATTCGGAACGCGCGCGGTGGTCTGCATCCGGATCCATTCCGTGCGGCGGAAATCGTAAGCGGCGCAGGCGGTGATGGTCTTACTATCCACTTGCGCGAAGACCGTCGTCACATCCGTGATGAAGATCTTCAGCGGGTTCGCGACGCATCTGAACTGCCGATCAATCTTGAGATGGCGGCGACGCCGGAAATGCTGGATATCGCTCTGCGTTTCAAACCGGAAACGGCGATGTTCGTGCCTGAAAAACGCGAGGAGCGAACGACAGAAGGCGGTCTGGATGCCGCGCGTCAGCACAATCATCTGGCGCCGTTCATTCGTCAGCTGAAAGACAATGGCTCCAAAGTGTCTCTCTTCATCGAGCCGGATATGGTTCAGCTTGCTGCAGCCCATCAGCTTGGCGCAAGCATTACAGAATTTCATACCGGTCGGTTTGTTGAGCTCTGTCAGGCGGGCGAGGGCGCGCTTGCCGGTGAAGAACTGGAACGCATTCGGGCCTGCGCTGAACGCGCTGTTGAGCTGGGTATCGAGCCGCAAGCCGGTCACGGTCTGACATACGACACGGTGACACCAATTGCCGAAATTCCGGAACTGACCGAGCTCAATATTGGACACTTCATTATCGGCGAAGCCGTGTTTGTAGGCCTCGAAGCCGCGATCCGCGAGATGCGTCGCCTGATGGATGAGGCGCGTGCATGATTATCGGGATGGGGCAGGACATGGCGGATATTCGCCGTATCCGTAACACGCTTGAACGCTTTGGTGAGCGCTTCAAAAACCGTGTCTACACCTCGACAGAGATTGCGCTTGCAGAACGCCGTAAGCTGTCTGCGGAGACCTATGCAAAACGCTTCGCAGCGAAGGAAGCTTGCGCCAAGGCTCTGGGGACGGGCGTTCCCCGCCGCGGTGTCCATTGGAAGCATATGGGCGTTGTGAATCTGCCAACCGGCAAGCCAACACTTGAGCTGACTGGCGGCGCCGCAGAGCGTTTGAAACAGATGACCCCTGAGGGCTGGGATGCCCATATCCATCTTTCAATTACCGATGATGACCCGTATGCACTTGCGATGGTCATTATTGAGGCCTTTCCGAAGGGCATGTATCCGTGAAGCCAATCCGTCCGAAACGCACACGCCTTCGCGCCAAGATCAAACAGGCTGCCCGTCTGCCGCATCTTTCTGATGAGGCGTGCGCGGCGCTTGAGGAGCGTATCGGCTACACATTCAAGGATAAATCGCTTCTCGATCGTGCCATGACGCATGCGAGCGCCGTGCAAGAGTTCTCGGCTCGTTTCTCCTATGAGCGGCTCGAATTTCTCGGCGACCGTGTGCTTGGCCTGGTCATCGCGGAGCTTCTCTTCCAGAAGTTCGAAGGCGAGCCGGAAGGCGGCCTTGCGCCACGCCTTAATGCGCTGGTCAATCGTGATGCCTGCGCGGAAGTCGCCCGCAAGCTGGAGCTTCAGGACTGCCTCATTCTGGATGCGGCCGAGGAGCGTGCGGGTGGTCGTCAAAAGAATTCCATCCTTTCGGATATATGCGAGGCGGTTCTAGGTGCCGTGTATCTTGATGGCGGCATGAAGCCCGCCAAAGCGATGATTGAGCGCTATTGGGCGCCGCTCATCAAATCGGTTGGAAAGCGGCCGAAAGACCCTAAATCTGCGCTTCAGGAATGGGCGCAGGGCGAAGGCTTTGCCACGCCAACCTATGAAATTGTCGGGCAGGTCGGACCAGACCATGCACCCGAATTTGCAGCCCGTGTGCTTGTCGGTGAATACTCACCGGTCGAGGGCCGTGGCCACTCTAAACAGGAAGCCCAACGCGCCGCCGCACGTGCGATGCTGGTCGAACGGGCAGTAGAAGGATTTGCGGCGGATGACGCCTGAAACTGATCAGACACGCGCAGGCTTTGTAGCCGTAATCGGCGCGCCAAATGCGGGTAAGTCTACCCTCGTAAACCGCCTCGTTGGACAGAAGGTCGCCATTGTGACCCAGAAGGTTCAGACGACGCGCTTCCCGGTTCGTGGCATCGCCATGCACAATGACGCGCAGATTGTTCTGCTCGACACGCCGGGTATCTTCAAAACCAAGCGCCGCCTTGACCGTGCCATGGTGAAGGCGGCGCTGGCTGGCGCGGAAGACGCTGACGTCATTCTCCATGTGATCGACGCGACCGGCTGGGTTGCCGAAATTCTGAAACGCCCGCTGACCGGTGCGCAGAAGAAGTCTATGGACGACGACCGACGCGTTATGGAAGATCTCAAAACGCTGGGCCGCAAAGGCATTCTCGCGCTCAACAAGATTGACGAATTCGACCACCTCGAAATCCTGCCTGTCATTCAGAAGCTGAATGAAGAGGGCATCTATTCTGAAATCTTCCCGATCTCTGCGGCCAATGGCGATGGAACGGCTTCGCTGCTCGATCATCTGGCGAGCCTCGTGCCGGAAAGCCCGTATCTCTATGATGCGGAGCAGACGGCTGACTTGCCTATGCGCCTTTTGGCATCTGAGGTTACGCGTGAGAAGCTGATGCTGCGTCTTCACCAGGAACTGCCATACCAGCTCATGGTCGACACCGAGACGTGGGAAGAGCGTAAAGACGGCTCCGTCAAAATCCAGCAGGCGGTGATTATTGGCCGCGAAAACCATAAGAGCATGGTTCTGGGTAAGGGCGGTCAGACGATCAAAGAGATCGGCAAGCGTGCCCGCGAAGAGCTTGAAGGCATGCTGGACCGTAAAGTGCACCTTTTCCTGTTCGTAAAGGTGGATGAGCGCTGGATGGAAAAACGCGATTTCTACACCCCTCTGGGACTGGATTTTGATGTGTAGTTTTCTGATTTGCTCTCGCGACGCCTTGCGTCGCATAGAGCGCGCTCAAGGCTGTACACCAAAAACTTCTGCGTTCATTCTGATCACCACAAGCAATTGCGAAGGCGCAGGTGCGCCAGCGGGAGCTGGCATTAGTACCGAGCAAACCCAGTAATGGAATGGCGTGATACGGGCATTGTTCTTGGCAGTCGCCGGTTTGGTGAAACCGGCCTGATCCTCGATGCCTTTACGCGTGAACATGGCCGCCAGTCCGGATTTATCCATGGCGGCAACTCCACCAAGAAACGCGCGAGCTTTGAAGTTGGCACCACGCTGGAGCTTGAATGGCGCGCGCGGAATGAAAACCAGCTCGGCAATTTCAATCTCTCCGAAGCCACGGCAAACCGCGCGGCGATGTTCATGTCCTCGCGGCTCTCGCTGACTGCGCTCAATTCGGTCACCTCACTTCTGAATACCTCTTTGCCGGACGGGCAGGCTTATCCCATGCTGTACGACGCGACCGAGTTTGTGCTCGACCAGTTGGGCGATAGAGAACTCTGGCCAGCCCTGATGGTGAGCTGGGAAGTCGGCTTCCTTCGTACCGTTGGCTATGGCCTCGATTTCTCCAAATGCGCTGTCTCAGGCCGCAAAAACGGGCTCACCCATGTCAGCCCGCGAACGGGGCGCGCCGCCTGCGGTGAGGAAGTGCCGGAATATGTCGATAAGCTGCTCCAGCTGCCGGAATTTCTGGTGAACTCAGAGGCTGACGCCAGCGCTGAAGACATAGGAAAAGGCTTCAGGCTGACCGGCCATTTCATTACCAACCGGCTCTATGCTGAAGCCCATAAACCGCCGCCAGGATCGAGAGAACTCATGCTCCGGCGGCTGTCAGATATGGAAATTGTTGTTTTTTAGGTGTGCTGTTTGTCTGCTCGACAGCGTTTCATCGCCTTCGGTTCAGACTGTCTGCGCCTTCGCTTCGCTCGTGAAGTGATAGAACGCGCTTACGACCAGATCGCTTTGGGCGTTTCGCCTTCGCGGCGCCAGTACTGCGCACGCAGGCGTGGCGCATAATGCAGGGCGAGATATGCACTCACCACGATACTGAATAGCGCCGATATCACGATACCAATCGCTGTGCCGGTCGCAGACTGCGAAATGCCGAGTGCCAGAATAAGGCCAGCGCCGAAAATCACGGCGTTAAAGAGGCCAAACAGCACAATCGACAATAGGGTATTGGTTTTCATCTCTGTTACCTCCTTTCTGACAAATCAACGGGCGAGGCGGACTGGAAGTTCCGTCAGACCTGTTGCGCCTCCAGACTCTCAACCGGTGGGGCCTTGCTGGCCACCTTCGCTGATGCCGACTGAGCCTGCGCACGAATGACTTTTGCTGTCTGCCCTTGTCCATCCGGTTGCCAGCCGGGTGGCCCGAACAGAAATCCTGGCCAGTGACGGACGGAATTTGCCCGAAGATCGCGGAAAATATTGATCCATTCATGCAGGGCGATGCGGATCGGGTTGAAGCTGCCGACGGGTTTAACCAGCCCATATTTGCACGGTTCATCTGCGTCTTCAGGCTGATAGGTGCCGAACAGCCGGTCATAGATCATCAGAACACCACCATGATTGCGATCGAGATACTTCGGGTTCACGGCATGGTGCACCCGGTGTGCAGACGGTGTGTTCAGAATACCCTCAACCCATCCAAGCTTGGGAATAAGATTTGTGTGCAGCCAGGATTGATACATGAGGTTCAGCGCAAACATCAGTGCCACATAAACCGGTGAAAACCCGAGCAGGCTCAGCGGCAGGAAAATCAGGCTGCCCATGGAAAGCCAACCGGTCCAGCCGAACCGATACGCAGCGAGAATATTCATCTCCTCAATGGAGTGGTGCACGCTATGGGTCGCCCACAGCCAGCGGATTTCATGGCTCAGTCGATGATACCAGTAATACGCAAACTCGAAGGCCAGAAACAGAGCCGGCCAATACCACCAATCGGTCACCTCAAGTTCGAAGAGACGATAGTTCTCAAATGCATAAAGCGTAGCCAGCGGCACAAGTGACAGCGGCAACATCGAGATGACGCGCTGGACGACTGCAATGGAAATCGAAGCCAGCGTGTCACCCTTCGTATAGAGTGACTGACCGCGTGCACGCCCGACAAAATACTCGGCTGCGATCATGAGAAGAAAAACCGGTCCGAAATAAATCAGGTAGGAATAAATGCTCATATGTCGTCTCCTCAGATGGCGTGTCGCTGGCTTGAACATTGCCTGTTCTGGAATAATATGAGTAATCCTCAGTTTTGAAACTCGTATTTGAAAGGGCAGGAAAGCTGTCTCCTCAGTTTTTTCAAAGGTCTGATAAATATGAGAAAAAAGCCAAATCAGGCACGGGCAAAAGCGACAGTAACGGCTATTCTGGATGCAACGGCTCAGCTTTTGGCGGCGCGCAAAGAGGCAGAGGTTACGACCAACCGCATTGCCGAAAGGGCGGGCGTGTCCATCGGTACGCTGTACCAGTATTTCGACGGGCGCGACGCAGTGTACTATGCTCTGGCACGACGTGAGGGCGAGCGGATTGCGCACCAGGTCATTGAGTGTCTGCATGTGCCGCAGACTGAGGTTCGCGGTGAGCGGGCGCGCAACATCGTCCGGCTTCTGATTGCGTATTTCTCCGACACGGATGTCATCGGGCGGGTGGCCTTGCTTCGATACCTTGCCGGTTTGCGGGAAGGCGAGCGCGACGATGTTATGGATATCGTCTCCGCTGAAATCGAGACCCTTCTGAACACCAGCATGGGCGGTCCGGGCAGCTTGTCTCGCGTGAAGTCCTATATTCTGACCCGGTCAATTTTGAATGTCGTGCGGTCCGCCATGATGGATGACCCTGACATGCTGAAAAGCCGGGAATTCGAAGACGAGCTGGTGCTTCTTATCCGCGGATATCTGACAGCGCCTCGCCAGAGTGATGCTTAGACAAGCACTATCGGCCCGCATGTGTGATCACAGCGGGCGAATAGCAGGTGGTTGGAAATGTGTGAGCCTGGGGAGGGCGTCATTTGCGCCGGGTGGCGGTATGCCATAGCCGGTTGTGTTCAGCCCTTCGCGGGCAAGGTGATGAAGATAGTTTAGGTCGCCCCGTTCCTCCTCATCCTCGCTGGAGGCCCATAACTCTTCGGGCGGCAGCCAGTTTTCAAACGGCTTATAGAAGAGTGGCTGTCTTTTGCTTTTCTGCTCGCCAGCTAATCCAATCCGTTGGATTGGGCTGGCTGCGCCTGCGCGGTCGCTTGTCATGGTGCGGGGCGCTTCGGGATGACAATTGAGTGCCTTCCACACCAGGCGTTCGGCCAACAGGTCTGCGCGTTTCAAAACGCGCGGCAGGCGCGCCATTCGGGCCATGAGATCGGCAATCGGCACCACGCTCAGCGGGTCTGGCCGGAAGCTCAGCCCGCGTCGCTCTGATGCTTTACGACTATTGGAAAAGTCAGGCGTGGTGACGCTGAAACCACCAATGCGCGGCGTTTCGCTGGTCAGCCGTCTCAACTCCAATTCCTGCTTGCGGATGAGGCCCGTCAGGTCTTGTTCCGGCGCGGGATGCGATTGCCGTTCTGGCGGGGCAGAGGGCATAAAGCCGCGCTCGATCAGCTGTGCGGCGAGCCACAGTATGTAACAGCGCAGCGTGTATTCCACCCGGCGGATGTGGGTGAGAAAGCGCTGTTTATAGCGCAACTGCATGTGGGGTTTACTCGTTTGCTCGACAGCGTTCCCTCGCCACTGGCTCGGGCTGTCTGCGCCTTCGCTTTGCTTGTGCGGGTAGATTGGCTGTGAGGTCTCACCAGCTCGACCGGCCTGCGCCTGCGCGTTGCTTGTGGTGTGCCCACTATCTCGCTCATCCCTGCGGAGGCAGGGATCTGGTTCCCCCTGATCGTTCGGGATTCCTGCCTGCGCAGGAATGAGCGAAGCCCGGAAAGCCTCGGGCGGCGCTTCGCGGTAATCCTCAACAAAGCCGGAGAGGCGAGCGATATAGCCCGCCAGCCGCCGCGCTATGGCGAGCGGCGTGAAACGGTTCGTCTCTGTCTCCGGTGAGGTTTGCATGCCGGAAGTATGGGGGCGGGATCAGGGACGGGGGATAAGTTTGTGATACGCCATGAACAGGTTCGTCGTGCTGGTTTCCAATTAACATCACGTCGACAAAATCTACGATAGAGGTTTTTTAGAGATAGGAATCGGATAGCGTGAACAATACCTCTTCTGGGGATCGAGTTGCAATAAATTTCTACTCTAAGTGGATATTGATTTGCGATTTAGTTTGTGCAATGAGAACAAATAGTGATCATTTGGGATGCGGCTCATGTCTAAATCTGTTATCGATTTGTTTTGCGGTGCGGGCGGACTTTCGGAAGGATTCCGCCAAGTTGGCTACTCGGTCTTAGCAGGTAACGACATTGACGAAGCGGCGGGTAAAACCTTTGACCGGATGCATCCGGAAGCGCGCTTCTTGAGCGGTCCTATCGAGAACCTGTCAGCGAAACAATTCCTATCGGCTGCGGGTCTGAAAAAGAGCGAATTAGACGTTCTTATCGGCGGGCCACCATGCCAAGGCTTTTCAGTCTATAACCACCAACGCGGCTTACACGATGAACGTTCTTCGTTGTACCTTGAATACCTACGGATAGTGGAAGGGTTAAACCCGAAATGGGTAGTCCTTGAGAACGTAACCGGCATGCAATCAGCCGGGAACGGGGCGGCTATACAAGCGATTATAAAAGGGCTCGAGGACCTAGGTTATCGTGTCGAAGCTAAAACCCTGAAAGCCGAAGAATATGGTATCCCACAGGAACGCCGCCGCATTCTCTTTGTAGGTAATCGCCTAGGTCTTCCTGTTCACTGGCCTATGCCTACGCATGGTCCCGGCCTGTTACCCTTCGTCACTGTCAGAGACGCTATCGGCGACCTTCCAGAGCTTGAGAACGGCGGTACATACGAAGGCGGCAAGTATGGAAGCCGTGCTAAAGGCGACTTCCAGAAATATGTACGAGAAGGTTCTAAGGGCGTCACGAACCACGGCGCGCCACGCCTAGGCGAAATCAACATGCAGCGCTTAGAGCATATTCCACAAGGCGGTTCGTGGCGCGATATCCCGTTCGACCTTCTTCCGAAAGGTATGAAACGGGCCAAGCGTTCAGACCATACAAAGCGCTACGGGCGTCTTCGTTGGGAAGGGCTGTCTTCGACCATCCTCACAAAATGCGATATCCATTGGGGCGCTTATATCCACCCGGAGCAAGACCGCTCTATCAGCGTTCGCGAAGCCGCGCGCTTCCAATCATTCCCTGACTGGTTCGAGTTCTCAGGATCTAGGACTGAACAGTACGTGCAAGTCGGTAACGCTGTACCGCCTCTGTTAGGCCGGAAGATTGCCGAAACGATTATAGCGATTGAATCGGGCGAAGAGATTCCTAGCGAACCTATTTCCCTTAGCGCTTAGTTAGCTTAGCCGCCTTCTGAATCAGTAGGTTTTCATAGGCGCCTTCCGGCGGTAGGTTTTGCGGCGACACGAATGCATAGGCTAGCTGGTCTACGGTCGTCGTAAAGCGCTGCACGAACTCTAGCGGGCGTGTCCCCTCTGCATCTTCGTCGCCAAGCTTATAGGTCTTGAACGTCACGGTACCTAACCCCTGCGGATATGCTGAGAGCTTCCCGCCTAGGCGTGTAAGAATGCGTTGAAATACGGCGTCTGGTAGGATGAAAAACAATCCGTGTGTCGCCAAACGTTCGCGGCGTAGGGCATGGCCCTTATAGATCACCTGCGGAAGAATACGCTTGTTGACGTTTTCCCAATTGAAGCCCGCTGTCGTCGGATGTGCGGAAGGGACTATCGGCACTTCGGGCGGCGTGGCGTAGAAGGTGTTCGACGTGTCTTTATAGCTGTTCGTTGTGTCGATACTCTGGACCTCGATAGCAACGATAGCGACCGGGCTGAGGTCTTCGGACGATGGTTTTGCTAGGATATAATCGACTTTAAAGGACCCGCGACGCCCTTCCGGCGACGGCGACGCAATGCTGATCTCTTCCGCGAAACCTTGTCCGTAGACCATGATTTCGTTTCCGGTCATAGTTCCAGCGGCGAAACGGCTAGCCATTTCATCGGGCGATACAGTCTCAGACGCCGCGCCGAAGCATTCTTGCGCGACTTCTGCGATAACCTTGAACCTGTCACCGTAGAGCCTGTTGGGACAGATAATAACGGGCTCTTCAGTCGCGGACTTAAGCGCACATGCGCCGCCTGAACGGGTTTTCTTGCATTTAGTATCGACGAAAGGACACCACCGCGAATCTGCGTTTTTACGACTCTTCGACGTACCGGGAGTTGCTCCGTGAAATTCTTCTATCCAAGTAGCCAACGTTTATCCCCACTAATTTGAACGCTACTTATAGAAGGAATTGTTGCCTCAGCAAGCTTCGGTGGAGTTGTGCAATGTTCTCTACGTGCTTATTTCGCAAACCGATATCCCCACCAATCCTAGCTTATCCACACGACATTGCCGCCGACTCATATAGAGTAGCGGGTCAAGGAGTTTCCCAATGTCTGACCTGATGGATTCTGGCGAAGAGAACATCATCGATGAGAGCATGAACGAAGCGCTGTCGCGGCGCTATCTGGCTTATGCTCTGTCCACCATTACCAGCCGGGCGCTGCCGGATGTGCGCGACGGTCTGAAACCGGTTCAGCGCCGCATTCTGTATGCGATGCGCGAGCTGAAGCTGAACCCGGACGCAAGCTATCGTAAGTGTGCGAAAATCGTCGGTGAGGTGATGGGTAACTATCACCCGCACGGTGATAGCGCGATTTACGACACGCTGGTGCGTCTGGCGCAGAGCTTCTCGGTTCGCTATCCGCTGGTCGACGGTCAGGGCAATTTTGGCAATATTGACGGCGATAGCGCGGCGGCCATGCGTTACACCGAAAGCAGGATGACGGCAGCGGCCAAGCTGCTGCTGGACGGGCTGGACGAGAACGCTGTCGATTTTCGCGACACCTATGACGAACAAGACTCAGAGCCAGTTGTTCTGCCGGCGGCCTATCCGAACCTGTTGGCCAACGGCGCGACGGGTATCGCCGTGGGCATGGCGACCAGCATTCCACCGCATAATGCAGCCGAGCTGATCGATGCCTGCCTGATCCTTGTCGACAATAAAAACGCCGAGCTGGACGAGCTTCTGGAAGTGATGCCGGGCCCGGACTTCCCGACGGGCGGCACGCTGGTCGAGAGCAAGGAGACCATTCGCGAGGCCTATGCGACGGGCCGTGGCGGCTTCCGCATCCGTGCGAAATGGGAAAAGGAAGACCTTGGCCGTGGTACCTGGCAGATCGTCGTCACCGAGATCCCATATCAGGTTCAGAAAGGTAAGCTGATCGAGCGCCTGGCTGAGCTGATCGATGCGAAGAAAGTGCCTCTGCTTGGCGATGTGCGCGATGAGAGCGCCGAAGACATCCGCCTCGTGCTGGAGCCGAAATCCAAGACGGTTGACCCGGATATGCTGATGGAGAGCCTCTATAAGCTCTCCGATCTGGAAAGCCGTTTCTCCATGAACCTGAACGTGCTGGATAAGGGCGCGCCGAAAGTGATGAACCTGAAAGAGGTTCTGATGGCGTATCTTTCCCACCGTCAGGAAGTGGTTGTGCGCATTGCCCAGCACCAGCTGGATAAGACGCTCGCCCGTCTTGAGGTGCTGGAAGGGTATCTGGTTGCCTTCCTGAACCTTGATGAGGTGATCCGCATCATCCGCGAGGAAGACCATCCGAAATCCGAGCTGATGGCCGCCTTCAACCTGACGGAAAATCAGGCCGAAGCTATTCTGAACATGCGTCTGCGCTCTCTTCGCAAGCTGGAAGAGATGGAAATCCGCGGCGAGCATGCTGAGCTTGAGAAAAAGCGCGACAAGCTGGAAGCCCTGATCAAAAGCCCTGCCAAGCAGTGGAAAGAGGTCGCCAAGGGGCTGAACGAAGCGCGCAAAGTGTTCGATCCGGAAACAGAGCTTGGCCGTCGCCGGTCTCTCTTCGGTGAAGCGCCAGCCGCTGATGTGGGCGATATGATCGCTGAAGCGCTGATCGTGCGTGAGCCGATTACGGTTGTCCTCTCAGAGCAGGGCTGGATCCGCGCGCTGAAGGGCCACAATAACGATCTCGATAAGGTGAAGTTCAAGGATGGCGACGGGCTGGCGCTGAGTTGTCAGATGGAAACCACCGACAAGCTCATCCTCATGTCGTCAGACGGGCGGGCCTTCACGCTGGGCGGTGACAAGCTGCCGGGCGGGCGCGGCGCAGGCGAGCCTATCCGCTTCCAGATTGATCTGGAGGACGAACATTCCATCACGGATATGTTCCGCCTCAACCCTGAAGGTAAGCGCTTTATGGCCTCCAAGGCCGGCTATGGCTTTATCTGTCCAGAGGCTGATCTGGTCTCTGCGCGTAAGGCGGGTAAGCAGGTGGTGACAACGTCGACTGACAGCCCGCTCTTCATCTCCAAGGTCGCTGTGGGTGATAAGGTCGCCGTGATTGGTGATAACCGTAAGCTTCTGATCTTTGACGTCATTGAATTGCCTGAAATGCCGCGCGGTAAGGGCGTGAAGCTGCAATCCTATAAGGATGGCGGCCTGCTCGATGCGATGGTGTTCAGCGAAGCGGACGGCTTCGTCGTGACAGAGGCTTCTGGCCGTCAGCGGACCTTCCCGGATTGGCAGGACTGGATCGGCCGACGGGCAGGGGCAGGGCGCATGGTGATGCGTGGCTTCCCGCGCAGCGGTAAGTTCGACGGTTAATGTCGGAGTTGGCTTATTGGAACATGCCTTCACGCAGATTGATGCCGTGTTCCTTCCAGGCTTTCAGGGCGCAGAGCATCTGCGTCCAGCCCATGCAGTTTCCGTATGACCCCTGAAGTCCGGAAGCGGTATTCGGCCAGCCCCATTCCGAAATGGTCACGAGCGTGCGGCCATCTTCTGTCGGTTCGAAGGCCATCTTGAACGTGGTTTTATAGTCCGGCGTTCCGGGGCCGGGCTCATAGGCATCCCATCTCATGGTGATGAGGCGGTTTGGTTGGACTTCGTCGACCTCTACCGGAAACTCGCCTGGGCAATCATGAAATGACCACATTACGGTAGAGCCCTTTTCAATCCGGCCCTTCGCGCCGCCCGTGGTGAAGAATTGAGACAGGTTTTCTGGGTTCACCACGGCTTCGAACACCTCTTCAACCGGTTTGTTGATGCGCGCGCTGACTTCGAATTTCAGATCCATGACCCACTCCATCCTGACCAGCTTTCGTGCCGGAATTGGTTGACCTTCATCTCATAATGTTATAAAAATATAACATGTCAAGCGAAGCGTATGAGGATAAAGTTTTCAAGGCACTGGCTGCACCGGTGCGGCGTCAGATCATGGATGCTCTGCGTGATAACCCTATGACGACGGGAGAGTTGGCCGAAAGGTTCAGCCAGATAGACAGGACGACCGTCATGCAGCATATGCGTGTGCTGGAGACCGCCGATCTCATTATCTCCGTAAAGCGGGGACGCGTGCGCTGGAATCATCTCAATCCGATGCCGATCAAGGCGATTCATGAGCGTTGGATCGGACCAATGGCTGCCGGGGCTGTCGACAAACTCTCTGCACTCAAATCTGAACTGGAACAGACATCCGAAATCAGCGCTAAGTAAGCGTAAGGCGTGATGTTTTAATCTGATGCGGATGGATAGTCATGGGCTGATCTATTGGCTGGTCCTCAAGTCCTCTATGAACTGAGCGTCCATCCAGAAAATGTTCGCCTCGGGCACGTCCAGATCGATCCTTTGAAAGAAGAAGTACTTTCCATCTGGCGTGATGGTTCCATAGGTATCATCGCCTTCTGTGTTGACTTCAGGCCCCATGTTTATTGCTGGGCCCCAGAACCCGTCGCTCTTACGGAAACTGATATACAAATCTGACTCGCCATATCCGCCGTCGCGTTCGCTGTCCCAAATCAGATAGCTCTCATCCGGTGCGATAAAGGGGTGGGCCGTAAGCCTGCCTGAGTTGATCTCCGGTCCGAAAGGCTCCGGGGCTTGATGTACGCCGTCAATTCGCTGAGAATATCGAAGAATTCCATATTCTTCGCGCTCGTCGAAAACATAGGTTTCGTTCGCGGATGCCGTGAGGCGCATGATCGGATATCCTTCGAACAAAGGCCCCAGACTTTGCGGCTCAGACCATCCAGAATCCGTTCGCTCGCGATACTGGTTCCCAAGAAACATGCTCTGGCCGTCCACAGAAATGAACAGCTCTCCTATGCGTTCGGAGAATTCTTCTTCCAGCCAGACGTTATCTTCCAATCGGTAACGATAGATTCTGGGTTCGACGCCCAGTACCTGCCGGACGAAATAGAATTCGTTCATCTCAGGCGTAAAAACCCCTTCAATCTCAAGATTGTCAGTTGAGACTTCGCCTGGCGCAAACCGCTCAGGTGTCATACCTGGAGGCGTTTGACCGAGGTAAGAGACTGAGTGCAGCGTGTCGTCTTCCGGAGCAGAAGCTCCGCAGCCAGCTAAGAGTAATATAAAAAGCGGAAAGAGACTTAAAGAAAACTGGTGCAAACGTTATTTCCTGAGGTCTTGTTTTGAGTCGAACGAGTAAAATTGATCGTATGTATTCAGCTGTATGGCATGCACGGTGTGTTTTGAACATGCCGGGTGAGCTGCAGTCAGACCTGTAGGGGGCAATGCGGCTGGCGGATGAAGTCAGCGCATCAAGTCGACGGCACATATGCATCAGAGTGATGTCAGGATCGCGCCGAGGAGAGCCTCCGGCGCGTCTTCCTGTATCAGATGGGCTGCGCCGGATATGGGTGTAAAACTGTCTGCCTGAAGAAGGTCGGCCAGCCGTCTTCCGCGCTCGATCGGGATAAAGCTGTCTTCCTCGCCCCAGATAATGTGCACCGGAAAGTCGGGCTTGGCATAAAGGGGCTCCAGGGCAGCAATATTGTCATTCGAGGCATGGGCGATCTGGCGATAAAAGGCGGGTCTGCCCGTTTCGCCGGAATAGGGGCGAAGATAGATATCAGAGATCTCCTCGCTCAACGGCAAATGTGCGGCGTTCTGGATATAGGCTCGGAACAGCGCCTCATGTGCGTAGTCGGGTAAGCCTGCAAAGGCCTCTTCATGCGCGGCGACGTGCCGGTAAAACGGTGATCCGGACGGCAAGAGCGCGACGGCATCAATCAGGTGCAGAGAGCGATACTCCAGACCGTGAATGAAGTGCGCGCGAAGGGCGGCCAGCCCGCCAAAGTCGTGTGCGATCACGCGGGGGCGCTCAAGCTGCCAATGAGCGAGCAGCTCCACCAGCAAATCCGACTGTGCGGATTCATCAAGGCGCGTATCAGCTGGCTTATCTGACTGCCCCGTGCCCAGCATATCGAACACAAATACCTGATGCGATTTCGCGAGCCATGGCGCGAGTTTCCGCCAGCACTGGGACGACCATGGAAAGCCATGCACCAGCACAAGGGGCGGGCCGCTGCCAAGCGATCCCCACGCGATTTCGTATCCGCGAAACGGATAGCGCTGGTCGAGTGTAAGCATGGTCATCCTCATAAATTGACATATAGCAAAACTTCTATATGAATATGGATATGTCAAGGCGTGAAGATCAGATCAAGGCGATGAGCAGCGAGGTGCGGATGGAAATCCTGCGCCTGCTACGCGATGCGAAACAGCAATTTTCTCATCAGGAAACGGCTGATCCCGAAGCCTTTGGTGTCTGCATCAATCTCATCGCTGAAAAGCTGAAACTCGCCCAGCCGACTGTCAGCCGTCACATCGATATTCTCAAACGGGCAGGCTTCATCACTGTGCAGCGATACCAGAAATGGTCTTACTGCCGACGCGATGAAACGGCGCTTAGCGAGTACCGCGACTGGCTCAGTGAAACGCTGAGTATTGGGTGAGGCGAGTATGTGCCGCCTGAAATCCCCCAAATCGGGGGTAGCGAGCTTGTGTAAATCGTCAGAGAAATGAGCTGGATGCTTGCCGCTTCCTGCGGTTCTCAGTAATCTTTCGCTCTACTAAGTGGGGAGTCAGTTTTCATGACTGGTTTATACGTAATTCTGGGCATTATTGCCCTTCTCGCCGTCATTGTGATCGGCATCTATAACGGCCTTGTGGCCAAGCGCCAGCAATGCCGTCAGGCCTTTGCCGATGTAGACGTTCAGCTGAAGCAACGTCGCAACCTTATCCCGAACCTCGTGGAGACGGTGAAGGGCTATGCCAGCCATGAGCGTGAGACGCTGGATGCAGTAATCTCTGCGCGTAACTCTGCGATTGCTGCAGGCTCGCCGGCTGAATCGGCTGCGGCTGAGGGCATGCTTTCTGCGGCGCTGGGTAAGATGTTTGCACTCGCTGAGGCCTATCCGGACCTCAAAGCGAACACGAACTTCCTGGAACTGCAGAAAGAGCTCTCCACAATTGAAGACAAGCTCGCTGCGGCGCGCCGCTTCTACAACTCTGCTGTTCAGCAGTACAACACAGCGCGTGAGACATTCCCTGCGGCTGTGTTTGCGAGCATGTTCGGTTTCGAGCCGGAAGAGTTCTACGACCTTGGCGACGAAGTCCGCGAACAGCTCTCTGTCGTACCAGACGTGAAGTTCTAGAGTTGATTTGTTTTGACCGCCCGCTTCGTGGCTTTCGCCACTTTCGCGATGGGTCGTGCTCAAGGCTGTCTTCAAGAGGTGTTCTCGTGAAACAAAGTTTCACTTAGAGCGCGCTCAAGGCTGCAGAAATAAAATAAAAAAGCCCGCCGGGATGGCGGGCTTTTTGTTTTGGGAAGTGGTGCTGGACTATGCGGCGAGCACAGACACGGCTTTCGCGTTGACGAATTCCTTCATGCCGAAGCCGCCATGTTCGCGGCCAAAGCCTGAATTCTTCACGCCGCCAAATGGCAGGTTCGGCGCGGCAATGTCATAGCCATTGATGACCACCATGCCGGTGTCAAAATACGTCTTCGCAAGCTTCTCGGCACGCTCCACATTCGTGGAGAAGATGCCGCCGCCAAGGCCGTAGCGGCTGTCATTGGCAATGCGCATCGCGTCTTCGTCATCTTTGGCTTTGATGACTGACGCGACGGGGCCAAACAGCTCATCATCATAGGCAGGCTGGCCGGGCTTTACGTCCACCAGAACAGTCGCCGGATACCAAGCGCCCTGCATGTCTGGGATTTCACCGCCGCATAGGATTTTCGCGCCTTTCTCGACACTCTCCTTCACTTGCTCGTGCAGGTCATCACGGAGCTCTGAGCGTGACATAGGGCCAAGCTGCGTGTCCTTCACCATCGGGTCACCAAGGTGAATGCCTTTCATCGCTTCGGTGTATTTCTCCACGAAGGCATCATAGTTCTTCTCAGTCACGATGAAGCGTTTGCCGTTCACACAGGTCTGGCCGTTATTAAAGATGCGGGCCGTGACGGATGTTTTGACGGCAAGGTCGAGGTCTGCATCGTCGAGTACGAGGAAGGCATCATTAGAGCCAAGCTCGAGCACGGTTTTCTTCAGCATCTCGCCAGCTTTTTTGGCGACGATTTTACCGGCTTTATCTGAGCCGGTGAGGGTAACGCCGCGTACCAGATCGTTTTCGATCACATCGTCTGATTGATCATGGTCGATCAGCAGCACAGTGAAGAGGTGTTTCGGCAGGCCTGCTGCCTCGAATACTTCACGCAGCATCAGGCCGCTACCTGTGCAGGCTTCGGCGTGCTTCAGCAGGACGCCATTGCCCGCCATGAGATTGGCGATGGAATAGCGGATGGCCTGATAGCACGGGAAGTTCCAAGGCTGGATGCCATAGACCACGCCGATCGGGGAATAGGTGACGGTGGCACGCTCGCCATTCGGGTGGTCGCGGGTCTCGTCCGCCAGTTCAGACGGGCCGTTTTTGGCGGTGTATTCACAAATACCAGCGCACAGGTCGATTTCCTGCTTACTACCAGACAGTAGCTTGCCGGTTTCCTTCGTCATCAGCTCGGCGAACTCGTCTTTGCGGTCGCGCAGAACTTCAGCGACTTTGTTGATGATTTTCGCGCGGTCCTCATACGAGGTGAGGCGCCAGTCCAGATAGGCTTCGTGACACTGCTTTACCGCTTCAGCGACCTCTGTATCGCTCATCAGCGGGTAGGTGTTGAGTGTTTCGCCAGTTGCGGGGTTTACGGTTTTCAGTTCGGTCATAATTGTCCTGTCTGTGTTTGGGGTATGCCTTTCAAACACATGGGCAGGACGGGAAGTTCCGAGTTTTTAACGGGTTAGCCGGTCACAAAAAGTGTGATGAGCTAAAGGCTAGACGATGGGCGCAGTCGAACTAGCCAACAGTTATTGAACCTTCAACCGCTCATTCTCCGCAGCAAACATGGCGCGGACACGGTCGCCATTGGTCGGCTCTTTTTTCAGAGTTTCCGGATCCCATTGATGGCGATGGGCATCAAAATAGTCGCCGCCATAAATATGGATGCCGCCGGTGAAGCGCAGGAGCGGGTTCGTCACGGAATGTATCGCATCCCGCCCGAGCGTCGCCACATCGCCTTCGAACAGGCAGTTGGCGCCGCGTGCCTGCAGGCCGTTTTCAGTTTCTTTCCAGAAGATGTTGTCTTCGCGGCCGGTATAGATCCCGATCAGCGCCCACATGTCATGATCGTGCGGAAGCAAGTTCATGCGCGGTGTCCAGGTCGCGGCGAAGATGGTCAGGGTAGGCGAGCGATGGAGAATATCCATGCCTGCCTGTGTTGGCTCGCCCATGCCACGCAGGACGACAGACGGATCTGAGATTGCGCGTGTCAGCACCTCGCGGACCGCGCCCATGGAGTCATTCTCGGAACGGGCGTTGATACAGTCCGCAACGAATTGGTCTCTATCAAATCCCGCCATGATGGCCTCCTATTGCGTGAGGCTCGGAAGCCATGTCGCGAGCGCCGGAATGGCGATCACAGCGATGATCATGAGAAGCTGCAAGCCGATAAATGGCAGCGCGCCGCGCCAGATTTCCATCGTCTTCACGTTGTCAGGGGCTGCTCCGCGCAGATAGAAGAGGGCAAAGCCGAATGGCGGCGTGAGGAAGCTCGTCTGCAGGTTCAGCGCCATGATGATGGCAAGCCAGACAGGGTCGAAACCGGCGATAATCAAAGATGGCGTGACCAATGGTACGACGACAAAGACAATCTCGATGAAGTCTAGGAAGAAGCCCAGAATGAACATCACCAGCATGGCGATAATCAGCGCGCCCCATTTGCCACCCGGAACAGCGCTCAGAAGTTCATGCACCAACTCGTCGCCGCCAAAACCGCGGAAAACAAGGCTAAACAGGCTCGCGCCAATCAGGATGAGGAACACCATGGAGGTGATCTCAACCGCGCTTTTCAGCGCTGGCAGAAGCTGATTGTGATGGTGCAGCACAAGGCCGCCTGCAAACACGCCCGCGACGAAGACGAGTGCTGCAAGGAAAGTGATGATCATGCCGGCCATATTGACCGCGCTGATATGCTCGACGCCCATGCGCAGATCGAGCACGTTTTTCAGGACGATGATCACAACGATGGAGATAAAGGCTGCGACGATGACACGGGGCAGGCCTGCATCCTTATTATCGGAGAGGCGAAGCCCGGCGAGCATAATCGCACCCGCCGCGCCGATGCTGGCCGCCTGTGTTGGCGGGGCAATGCCTGCGAGGATTGCGCCGAGAACGGCGATAATCAGAAACAGCGGCGCACCAAGGCCAAAGATGATTTCTTTCGCTGTGAGCGGCGGGCTGTCATCCTGTTCGATAGGCGGGCAGGCACTCGGACGGAAGATCGACGTCAGGAAGACATAGAGCAGATAGAGGCTGACGAGCAGGAAGCCCGGAAGAAGCGCGCCTGCAAAGAGGTCGCCTACGGAGACAACGAATGCCGTGCCGGTGCCCATCTGGCTTGCTGCTTGTGACGCCGAGTTGGAGACTGCGTCTGCGAGCAGGATCAAAACGATAGATGGCGGGATGATCTGGCCAAGCGTTCCCGAGGCGGCAATCGTGCCGGTCGCAAGGCGAGGATCATAGTTCTGGCGCAGCATGGTCGGCAGGGCGATCAGCGTCATGGTGATCACGGTCGCGCCAACAATGCCCGTAGATGCCGCCAGCAACGCACCAACCAGAATGACCGCATAGCCGAGGCCGCCGCGCACCTTGCCCAGCAGGCGAGAGGCGATGTGAAGCAGGTCTTCAGCGACTTTGGACCGTTCCAGAATGACGCCCATCAGAATGAAGAGAGGCACCGCGACCAGCGTTTCGTTCTGCATGATGGAGCCGCCCATAATACGGCTCGGCAGGGCAAGGAGGTGAGGCTCTGGAAACACGCCAAGGCCAATGCCGACGAGGGCGAAGATGAGCGCGATGCCGCCAAGCGTCAGCGCAACAGGATAGCCGAGCAGAAGTGCGCCAATCGCTGCGAGGAACATGCCTACAGCAAGAATGATCTCAAGCTCCATATTCGCCTCCACCGGATTGGGTGTGGTCGATATCCGGCATTCTTCCTGTCAGGCGGAGCGAGGCTTTGAGCGCCTCAGCAAGGCCCTGAGACAACATCAGCACGGCAAATAGCGGCACAAGCGTTTTGAAGACGAACATAATGGGCAGGCCATCGCTTTCGCGGGAGCCTTCAAAGATCGCCCAGGTGCGCGTGAGGCCTTGCTCGCCTGTCTCCAGAATACGGATGCAGATCGGGAAGAGCAGGAGGTAAAGCCCTGCAAGCTCGATCCAGTCCATGCCTTTGGAGCCGAATTTCGGACGAAGAATATCCACGCGCACATGGGCGTTATCGCGAAGGGCAACGGCCGCGCCGACCATAAACATGGTTGCGAATGCGTAGATGACGAGCTCTGTCAGCCAGGTCCATGAAAGGCCGAACGCGTAGGCGGCAATGACCGATGTCAGCTGGAAGAAGAGCAGCAGAATGCTGGCGGCAATTGAGATCACCAGCGCGATGTCTGTGATCTTTTCAATGATGCTGACTAGGCCTTTGGACAGGCCTTCCGTCAGGTCCGGCAGGATGAGCGTGATTAGCGGGATGATGAAGAGCGGCAAGCATATGAAGCCAGCCCATTTCAGCCATCCGCCTAGCGTGAGGAAGAGTTGTGGGTCCATCTGTGAAGTCCCCGCTATCCGCGAGCGGCCTGCGCGCCGAGTTCACGGGCGCGATAGTAAGGGCCGTCAGAAATGTTCGCCCAATTGCGCATACGGCGCAGGTTCTCTTCAAAACTCTCATAGATCCGCTTTTCGACACCGTCGCGACCTGAGGCAGCGCGGACATCGGCTGCAGCTTCCCACATGGCGGCAACGACATCATCAGGGAAGGAGCGCAGTTGAACGTTATGCTCATTGCGCAGCACGTCCAGATAGACGGAGTTCTGGAAGGTGAATTCACCAAGCGAAGTGTGGTTCACACTCTCGCAGACAGACTGGATAAGGCGCTGTTCACCCTCGGTGAAGCTGTCCCAGACATTCCGGTTGATGCCGACAGCGAGAGATGCGCCCGGCTCATGGAAGCCCGGTCCGTAATAATATGGGGCCTCACGATAGAAACCGAGGGAATAGTCATTCCACGGGCCAACCCACTCGGTCGCGTCGATATTGCCGGTCTGGAGTGCCTGATAGATTTCGCCGCCCGGAAGCGCAATCGCAGAGCCGCCTAGGGCGCGAAGTACGTCGCCGCCTTGTCCCGGAATGCGCATTTTCAGGCCGACCAGATCGTCAAGGCTGTTGATCTCGCGGCGGAACCAGCCGCCCATCTGGTGACCGGTATTGGTTGCCTGAATGCACTTAATGCCGAACTGGCCGGAGAGCTCATCCCAGAGTTCCTGACCGCCGCCAAAATCGATCCAGCCCATCAACTCCTGCGCGGTCATGCCGAACGGAACCGTGGTGAAGAACGGGAAGGCGGTGGATTTGGACGTCCAGTAATACTCGGCGCCGTGATACATGTCGGCAGAGCCGTTCGCGACTGCGTCGAAAGCCTCAAACGCAGGCACGAACTCGCCCGCGGCATAGACATTTACCTCGATCAGGCCTTCAGACACTTCCTGAATGCGGGAGGCAACACGCTCAGCCGCTTCGCCAAGTCCCGGAAGACCTTTCGGCCAGGTTGTCACCATGTTGAGGCGACGGCGGTTGCGTGAAATCGCTGGCGCGGCGAGGTTTGCTGCCGTTTCAGGGTTGGCAAAAGCCGCAGCTGCGCCGCCTGCGCCAAGAAGGCCAGCACCGATCAGATTGCGTCGGTTGATCATATTTCCTCCCCGGCCGGTCTGGCGGCCTTATCCCATCTCATGCCCGTGAGACGCTTACTCGTCTTCTAGTCTACGCCACTCTTCAGCGTCCAGCACCTCAATCGGCCGGAAGGCGGCTTTGTAGTCCATTTTCGGGCTGCCCTCGACCCAATAGCCGAGATACACATAATCCAGTCCGAGCTCCTGCGCATAGCGGATCTGGTCGAGGATCATGAAATTGCCCATTCCGCGATCAGTGAGCGACGGATCAAAGAAGGAATAGACCATTGAGAGGCCATCCTTCAGCACGTCTACCAGGGCAGCAGCCATAAGCGGCGCATCATCGGCATCGCCTGCGCGGTATTCAAAAATTACAGTCGGAACGGGTGAGCCTTCGACCATGGAAACATAGTCACGCAGCTCCATACCCGCCATGCCGCCATCGGCGTGACGGCTGTCCAGATAGGTTTTCAGCAGACGATACTGTTCGCGCGATGCAGACGGACGGACCGCCGTGCGCACAAGCTCTTTGTTCTTATTGAGGACACGGCGCCAGCGTTTGGTGAATTTGAACTCGCTGACAGGCACGCGCGCCGCCATGCAGGCTTTGCAGCTTGCGCAGGCCGGACGATAGGCAATCGACTGCGAGCGACGGAAGCCACCATGAGACAGCGCATCATGCAGAGATTGCGCGTCTTCCACGGCGAGATTGGTGAAGACTTTCCGCTCGGTCTGGCCTTCCAGATAGGGGCAGGGAGCCGGGTTCGTGATGTAGAACCGGACGCGTCTCTGACCAAGGCCTTTCAGTGCAGGTGATTCACTTATCTTCATAGGCGATCACTATGACATTCAAAGGTCGAAGCGCAAAGGTGCTACGAACGTAAATACCAGCCAGAGCACGATAACCAGCGGCCCGCCAAAGCGCAGATAGTCCAGGAACTTGTAGTGGCCCGGCCCCATAACCAGAAGGTTGGTCTGGTAGGCAATCGGAGTCGCGAAACAGCAGTTCGCTGCATAGATGACCGCTAGCACGAAGGGTTTCGGGTCAACGCCGAGCAGATTGGCGGCCTGAATTGCGATAGGTGTGAACAGGACGGCCGTGGCAGAGTTGCTCAAAACGTTCGTCAGTACGGCCACGACAAGGAAGAGCACCGAAAGTACTGCCACCGTGCCAAACGGCTCTATAAAGTTGACGACTCCCTGCGCAAGCGCGAGCGCCGCACCGGTATTTTCAAGCGCTGTACCCATGGCGATCGCGGCAGCAATCAGCGTGAAGATACGAAGGTCCAGTGAACGTGTCGCCTGACGAATGTTGAGACAGCCCGTCAGGATCATTGCAACAGCACCAATGACAGATGCGTGCAGGATATTCAAAAGGCCGGAAGCTGCGAGCACGACAACGCCAAGCGTGATCCAGCGCGCATAATGGCTTTTTTCGGTTGCGGGCAACTCGACCTGAGACCATTCCAGAAGCAGAAGGTCGCGGCTTGCGCGTAACTCTCTGAAGGATGATGACGAGCCACACAGTAGCAGTGTGTCGCCGGCTTCAAGACGGATTTCACCAAGGCGTGCCCGCATCATACGGGACCGGCGCTGAACACCCAGAACAAGCGTATTGGTCAGGCGGCGGAAACCCAGTTGTTCGATTGCACGGCCAATCATGCGTGAGCCAGGGGCCACGACAGCCTCAACAAGCATCAGACGCGGTGTGCCGCCATCTTCGTCCATACCGTCGCTGTCTGCGCCTTCGCGCGACTGCCACATCTGGCGGAGCAATTCCGGCTGTGAGGAGAGGGTGTCTGTCAGCGTCTTGCGGGTCGCTGCAACGATGATGAGGTCGCCAGACTGGAGTGAGACGTCTTCGAACGGTGGCAGGAAGGAGCCTTCGCCGCGTTGAATCATGCGGACCGTCATGCCTTCCAGGTCGGGGAACATGCCCGCGACAGCTTTCTGGCCCACAAGAGGATTGCCGTCCGAAATTGCAATCTGCGCGATGAACTGGCGGCCTGAGCGGTTGACCAGATTAGCTTCCATGCCCTCTCGACTCGGCAGCAGGAAACGCGAGGCGACGATCATATAGACAAAGCCAGCGCCCGCCAGAATGAGACCGATCGGTGCGAGTTCAAAGAAGCCGAGCGAGACACCTGCTTTTTCTTCGTAAATGTCAGCGGCCAGAAGGTTGGTGGACGTACCAATGAGTGTCGTCATACCGGCGAAGACGGATGCAAAGCTCAGGGGCTGCATCAGCTTTGACGGGGAGACTTTCATCTTCTCTGCGAATGCAGCCATGATTGGCAGAAACATCACCACGACCGGCGTGTTATTGATGAAAGCTGATGTCGCAAACACAGCTGCAAACGCGCCGACAAGCGTGATCATCGGTCGGGCAGAGTAAGATGACATCATCAGTCGGGACGGGCCGTCCAGCGCGCCGGTCTGGAATAAGCCCTGACCGACCACCAACAAGGCCATGATGGTTATCAGCGCGGGATTGCCGAACCCCGCGAGCAGCGCTTCTGTCGATACCGATTCAGAACCTGGTGTCGTGTGGTCGACAATATAAAAGAGAAGAAGAAGAGCAGCGATAATTCCGACGGAAATGAGCTCCATCGGCATGGTGTCGCGCATGTAAAACACGATCGCCAGCACCACGATGATTACGCTGACATACATCGGCCAATTGGCTGAGAGGTCCGCGATCATATTCACTCCACATCAACAGGGCCCAGACGAAAATGGCCTCTGAGGATCAGAGACCATGATCTGGCGGAAGTACAGGTGCTTCCCGAAGCAGGACTATGCTTATCCTGCGGTTTCCTGGCAAGTCAGGATCGTCCGGATAAAGTGGTTCTGAGCCTGCGCGACCGCTAACGCGTGCAATTCGATCAGGCACAACGCCGTTCTGAGCGAGAATGCGGCGGGCCGCATTGGCGCGATCAGATGAGAGTTCCCAGTTCGAGTACTCCTGATTGTCGCTCGCGCGGCTATCGGTGTGCCCGGAGATGGAAATCCGGTTTGGAAGGCGTTCGACAATGCTGCCGACAGCCTCAAGAAGGCGGCGGGCACGGGCGTTCGGTTCCGAAGAGCCCGGATCGAACATGGATCGACCTTCCTGATCGACAAGCTGGATACGCATGCCTTCAGGTGTCTGATCGACAATCAGATGACGCGAAAGTTCTGCCAGCTCCGGCAAATTCTCGATCGCCTGACGCAGTGATTGCTCGGCGCGATCAAACTCGGCGCGCTCACGGATCGCCATCGCAGCGTTGATGGCTGATTCGGAGACATCCATATTGATGCGGTTGATCGCCTGGCTCGGATCGCGAATCTGCTGAACTTCACGAGACACAGTTCGCGGCGTTTCAGGAGAAAGCTGCTCGATGATAGAGCGAGAGCCCTGAGAGCGGGAGCCTTCCGTCGAAATCGCGGTGCCACCGAGGACACCACCTGTGCCTGAAGTCGAAGACGAAACCGCTGCAGGCGCAAAATAATCCGCGATACCGCGTTTCTGCTCTGGACTGGTCGTATTGATGAGCCACATGAGAAGGAAGAAGGCCATCATAGCCGTCACGAAGTCAGCATAAGCCACTTTCCAGGCGCCGCCATGGTGGCCGCCGCCTGAAACCTTCTTGACCTTTTTAATGACGATCGGTTGATTGCCGGCCATGGTGTGTCATGTCTCTCTTCTTTGGGTATACCCGTAACACCGCATAGTTAAGGCCGAGTGCATGAACATTGAAAAATCCAACCAATCCGGTTTCGATTCGCGCGCTTATCGCGATGCACTGGGTTGTTTTGGAACGGGAGTTTGTCTCGTCGCTACTGACGACGCGAACGGCAAACCAAGAGCGATTACAGTAAATAGTTTCTCAAGTGTGTCGCTGCACCCGCCCATCATCCTCTGGTCCATCGATAGCCAGTCTGATCGCTACAACCTGTTTACCGAGTCAGAATTGTTCTCGGTAAACGTGCTGCCAGCGAGCGATGCAGAGGTCTCCACTCATTTTGCACGCTATGTAGAAGCCGAACTTAAAGGCGAGCAGCTTGCGCGCGATTCCAACGGTGTGCCGGTCTATACAGGCGCGCTGGCCCAGTTTGTGTGCCGGACGAGCTGGCGACAAAAAGCCGGCGACCACGTTGTCATCTTCGGCGACGTGATCGGCTTCAACTCTCGCGATGGCGACGCGCTCGGCTTCTTCCGTGGCAATTACACGTCTCACTCAATTCCCGACCTGAAATAGGAGACCGGTCTCATGGCGAAATGCAGTTTTCTTGGTCTTGGTGTCATGGGTGCGCCGATGGCGGGGCACCTTTTGAAAGCTGGCCATGAGGTCATTGTCTGGAACCGGACGGAAGCAAAATCGGACGCCTGGGTTGAGACCTATGGCTGTGCGAAGGCAAGCACTCCGGCTGAGGCCGTTGCCGCGTCTGACTTTTTATTTAGCTGCCTCGGCGATGATCCGGATGTGATGGTCGTCTATGAGGAAGTCATTCCTGCCGCGCGAGAAGGCATGGTTCTGGTTGATCACACGACAGCAAGCGCACATCTGGCCCGGTCACTTTATGATCGCGCGCTCGGTGAGGGGGCTATGTTCGTTGATGCGCCTGTGTCCGGTGGACAGGCCGGTGCGGAAAACGGTCAGCTGACGATTATGTGCGGCGGTTCTGATGAGGCCTTCGCCGCAGCCGCGCCAATCATGGACGCTTACGCGAAGCAGATGACGCATATCGGTGGGCCGGGAGCTGGCCAACAGGCCAAAATGGTGAACCAGATTTGTATCGCGGGCATTGTGCAGGGCCTGTCGGAAGGGCTCGCTTTTGCACAGAACGCAGGTCTTGATCCGGCTAAGGTTATTGACGCGATCTCCAAAGGCGCAGCGCAAAGCTGGCAAATGGAAAATCGCTGGGAAACCATGGTGAATGGCAAGTTCAACTATGGCTTTGCGATTGACTGGATGCGCAAGGATCTGCGCATTGCTCTGGAAGAAGCCCGCGCGAACGGCTCGAAGCTTCCTGTTGCTGCACTCGTCGACCAGTTCTACGCTGACGTTCAGGATATGGGTGGTAATCGCTGGGATACGTCCAGCCTGATCACGCGCCTTGGACAGGACGTAAAACATGGCGAAAGCGGAAAATAAAACCAAAGCGACGAATGTTTCGCCGGAAAGCTTTATTAGCACTGTCGAACACGATGTGCGTCGCGCCGATGCAAAACTGCTCCTCGATCTCTTTGCGGACGTGACACAACTTGTGCCGCGTATGTGGGGACCGAGCATCATCGGCTATGGCAGATACCACTACAAATATGAGAGTGGCCGTGAAGGCGAGTTCATGATGACCGGGTTCAGCCCACGGAAGGCGAACCAGGTGATCTATATCATGCCAGGATACACCGACCACTCTGCCATTCTGGACCGCATCGGGAAGTATAAGATCGGTAAGTCGTGTCTCTACATCAACAAGCTCGCCGATATTGATCTCGATGTGTTGAGAGAGCTGATAACCGCAGGTTTTGAGGACATGAAGTCCAGATATCCTGACTGGAAGCCTGAATAGGACTACTCGTGAGCAAAGCACCGTTTCGACCACAAATCGCGCTCTATCGCGACTGGCTAAAATCAGAGCGCGGACTGGAATTCGCTGACTATGAGGCGCTTCGCAGCTGGTCTGTCACGGACGTCGATGCGTTCTGGCAGAGCATCTGGGATTATAGCGGCATGCAGTCGCCGACGCCTTATGAGGGCGTGCTGTGCACGGATAAAATGCCGGGCGGCGAGTGGTTTAAAGGCGCACACGTAAATCTCACCGATCACGTCTTTAAACATGTGGGTGCGGCGCATGCTGCGGGTCAGCCTGCTATCATTTGCGAGAATGAATTAGGTGAAGTGACCGAAGTCAGCTGGCCGGAGCTACGCCGGAAGGCCATATCGCTTGCGCTCAAACTCAAAGACCTTGGCATAGAGCCAGGTGACCGTGTCGCCGCCTATCTGCCGAACGGACCGGAAACCATGATCGCGTTTCTGGCGTGCGCAAGTGTGGGGGCGGTCTGGAGCCTATGTGCGCTGGATATGGGCGTTCGCGCGGTGATCGACCGGTTCGCCCAGATTGAGCCGAAAGTGCTGATCGCCGCCGATGGCGTCCATTATGCTGGCAAACCGATGGATCGGGGGCAGACCGTCATCGATCTGCTGGCCGAGCTGCCAAGCGTTCAGGCGACGCTGTTGGTTCAGACGCCTTATGCGACCGTATCGGTGCCAAACTGTGAGAGCTTTGAAGACGCTGTCGCGCGAGACGATAGCGGCGTTGCCGGTTTCGAGCCGGTGAAGGTGCCGTTCGATCATCCGATCTGGATTTTGTATTCCAGCGGCACAACTGGAAAGCCGAAGCCGATTGTACAGGGGCTTGGCGGCACGCTCATCACCTCCTTCGTCAATCTCATGCATATGGATCTCGGCCCGAGCTATGCTGAGAATAGCCTGAATGAGCGGTTTCATTGGTTCACATCGACAGGCTGGGTGATGTGGAATGCGCAGTTCTCAGGCCTCATCGCGGGTTCAACGATTTGCCTGTTCAATGGCGCACCGAACGGCCCGAAAGGCGCAACGGACTGGACGACGCTCTGGCGCTTTGCTGCCCGCCACAAGGTGACCTTCTTCGGGTCCGGCGCAGCATTCTATGTCAGCTGCGAGAAAGACGGCGTGGACCTTTCGACCTGCGGTGATCTCTCGTCAGTTCGCGCGCTTGGAAGTACCGGATCGCCTCTGCCGGAATCCACTCAAATCTGGGGCACAGACCAATTCGCGGCGATTGGAACGCCCGACATCTGGTGGTGCAATATATCTGGCGGCACTGATCTTGGTGGATGCTTCTGCACGGGCAACCGCGAACTGCCGGTCGTGCCGGGACAGATGCAATGTCGCCAGCTCGGCATGGCTGTCGAGGCGTGGAATGATGATGGTCAGCCGGTGAGTGATCAGGTGGGTGAACTCGTCTGTGTACGTCCGTCGCCAGGCATGCCGCTGCGCTTCTGGGGCGATGATGACGGGGAACGCTACCGCACGAGCTATTTCGAAAAGTATCCGGGCATCTGGTGTCATGGCGACTGGCTGAAAATCCAGCCTGATGGAAGCTGTATCATTTATGGCCGCTCGGACTCGACCATCAACCGTCATGGCGTTCGCATGGGCACGAGCGAAATCTACTCGGCTGTTGAGGCATTGCCTGACGTGGTGGACTCACTGGTTCTTGATCTGGAGTATCTGGGGCAGGAAAGCCGTTTGCTTTTGTTCGTTGTCCTTCGGGACGGATCAGATCTGAGTGACGACCTGAAATCCGCGATTAACGCCAATATTCGGTCCAATCTATCACCGCGCTTCGTGCCCGATGAGATTATCGTGGCACCTGAAGTTCCGCGCACGCTGTCCGGTAAGAAGCAGGAAGTGCCGCTGAAGAAGATTTTCCTCGGTCAGGACGCATCTAAAGTGCTAACGCGGGATGCCATGGCGAACCCACATGTTCTGGACTGGTATGTCGAGACAGCACGACGAATGTCTGAGTGACTGAGCGCTAAATGCGGTAAGTTTCCTTCGATAAAGGGCTTTCATCCTTCCATTCGCTCTGCCAGTTTCTGGTGAGACACATTGGGAGGATACCAGATGACGATCCGCGCACTCATTACGGACAAGGACGGCGAAGGCTACGCAACAAAGCTCACCAACATAGATCAGGCTGATCTGGGGGAGGGCGATGTGACCATCTCTGTCGAGTATTCCACGGTCAATTACAAAGACGGGCTCGCGCTGAATGGCAAGCGCATCATGGCGAGTTATCCGATGATTGGCGGTATCGATCTCGCAGGCACCGTCGAGGCGTCTGATAGCATCAACTTTCAGCCGGGTGATAAAGTGCTGGTGAATGGCTATGGTCTCAGCCAGACGCACAATGGCGGCTATTCTGAAAAGGCGCGTGTGCCTGCCGAGTGGGTGATCCCGCTTCCGGAAGCTTTCTCGACGCGAGACGCCATGGCGATTGGTACGGCTGGCTACACGGCCATGCTATGTATTCTGGCGCTGGAACACGGCGGCCTGACGCCCTCAAGCGGCGATGTTCTGGTGACCGGTGCAAATTGCGGCGTGGGCTCCATTGCGATCTCTATCCTGTCCGGCCTTGGCTATAATGTTCTGGCATCTACGGGGCGTCCGTCTGAGGCGGAGTATCTGAAGTCACTTGGCGCTGCGGATATCGTAGATCGCAACACGCTCTCAGAACCGGGCCGCCCGATCGGCTCCGAGAAATGGGCTGGTGCAGTCGATTCTGTTGGGAGCCACACGCTGGCGAACGTGCTGGCGCAAACCAAGTATGAGGGCGTTGTGGCTGCCTGCGGTCTGGCACAGGGTATGGACCTTCCGGCAAGTGTCGCGCCGTTTATCCTGCGCAATGTGACACTCGCGGGCATCGATTCAGTGAATGCGGGGCGCGCAAAGCGTATCGAAGCGTGGGGGCGACTGGCGAAAGACCTTGATCCGGCTAAACTCGAAAGCACGATCAGCGAAGTGAAGCTGGAAGAAGTTCCAGAGGTCGCGAATGCTATTCTGGGCGGTAAAGTGCGCGGTCGTACTGTAGTCAACGTTCAGAGCTGATGACTGACGGCGCGTCGTCTGTTTATTCGACGGCGACGCGCTTCCCATCAAATACTTCATGCGCGCCGATGTTTTCGAGCACGTCGCCAACGGATTGCACGTCAAATCCGGTAGCGTGAACCGCGTCGACAAGCGCCTGGAAGTCACTGGTCGAGCAGCCCCATTCAGTTGGTTTGTCCTGTACATCATGGGTGAAGATGATCATCCAGCCACCCGTGTTTTCCAGCTCTTTCAGATAGTCCAGGCATTCAGCGATACCGCCGCGATCAGACTGAATGCCATTCGCTTTCAGCAACGAAATGTCCGTTTCACCCTGATTGATGCCGCCCGCAACGCCGCGCAGCCCTGAAAAGTGAGGGAGTAGTGCGCGCTTCGTGAAGAGTGTGCTGGATCCGCGCGGATAAGCGAAGCTGCGGGCCTCTGGCAGTTCCTGATCGACGAAGAACTTACGGTTCGCAACGCAGTCCGAAATCGAAACTTCAGCGGGCTGTTCCGGGAAGTGAGAATGATCGAATGTGTGGCAGCCGATGTCCTGGCCTTTGTCTTTCAGCGCGTTGAGCGCGTCCTGCGTGAACATTGGTCCGTAGTTTGGGTGCACAGTGTTCATATAGCTGCCGCAGATATACCAGGTCGCGGTCCAGTTGTGCGCTTCCAGCATTGGGAGTGCGTTATCGAATGCGGACTGTGGGAAGTCATCAAAGCAGAAGCTGACGACAGGTCTTTCCGGAATGGAAATCGTGTGCCGGTTCAGATATTTTACGAGCTTTGCTTGAAGTTTCTCGTTCGCGTTTTGAGAAAGGTAAGACAAGGCTGACATGATTTCCCCCATATTCGAGAGGGGATGGTAGGCCGTGGTTGCAAAAATTTCTTTAAACAAGCTCAGCAATCTGTCCGCATCTGACCGGCAGGCGTGGGACATGATGCAACGTGAGAACTCAAACCTGCACAGCCCTTACTTCTCTTATGATTTTCAGAATGTTGTGAACGCAGTACGCGGCGATGTTGAAGTTCTGCGTTTCGCAGATGCCTCGGACAAACCGGTTGGTTTTCTACCATTGCGCCGAAACTTCATGCGCATGGCGCGACCGACTTCGGGTCCGATGGATGATCTTCATGGTGTGATCAGCGCAGCTGACGCAGACATCTCTTTTGATGCGGATGAGGTTAGCAAACTGATCGGTGGATATTCGTTTTCCGCTGTTCCGGCGCAGCAGTTCCAGTACGGCCTGAAGGGCTTTGCGGGAGATGGCAATTATGTGCTCGACCTCTCAAACGGTTTTGACGCGTATATAGAGAGCCGCTCTGAAGCGAGCAGCAATTTCCGCCGCGCATGGCGTAAGGCAGAGAAACTCCTCAAGACTGATGGCGTCACTATTCAGCACGATATCTGGGATGAAGCCGTCTTCGAGCGCATGATCGAACTAAAGCGCGATGCGCTGGCAGAGGCCGGGCATTTCGATCTGTTCTCAATTGAATGGCCTAAAGCGCTTCTGGAGGAACTCCATCATCGCAATCTGAATGGTGCGCGCGGCGTGTTTTCAACGCTTCAGATCGACGGTGAGGTCGCAGCGATCTGTTATTGCATGCGTTCTGAACACGTCCTGCATTACTGGTTCCCGTCTTATGAGCCACGTTTTCAGAAACAGCAGCCAGGGATGGCGCTGTTATTCAGTCTCGCTGAGTGGGCGTCCCATGAGGGCATGACTGAATTCCATCTCGGACAGGGCGATGTTCAGTATAAGCGCCTTATGGCGAGCTTCATCGCGCCAATGCGTCATGGCATGGTCGAGGTGAGTGTGCCGAACCGTATTCTCGGCGCAGTTGGCGAGTTGAGCTACAAACTTGATGGCCGTGGCAAGCTGTTAAGCCTGCCGGCAAAAGCGCTCCGCAAATGGGAGCGCATGGCGCTATTCGGCACGGTTCGGGCTTAAGTACGGAACTCTGCCAGCTTGCGCTTTTGGTGGCCGTTCTCATCAAAATTGTCTGGTGAGAGCCAGCGTTCAAAAGCCTGCTTGACCTCTGGCCAGTCATCATCCGTTATGGCGAACCATGCCGTGTCGCGGTTCTTGCCCTTCATGACCATGTCATTGCGGAACACACCTTCGAATTTGAAGCCATAGCGGGCAGCCGCGTTTCGCGACTTCTCATTCTCGTTGTGACATTTCCATTCAAAGCGGCGGTAATCGAGGTCATCAAAGATGTGGCGCCCCATCAGGTAGATGGCTTCGCTGGCGTGTGCGCTACGCTGGAGTTTCTTTGAATAAGCTACACAGCCAACTTCTATGCTGCCATGTTCCGGACGCTGGCGCATATAGCTTGTCGTTCCCAGCACTTCGCCTGTCTCGGCGTCGGTAATGATATAGGGCAGCCAATCATTCTTCCTGGCGAGTGCCGAGAAGACGTTGATGAAGTCAGCAGCATTCTCAACCGGATCGAACGGCATATAGGTCCAGATATCGTCATTGCCGGGCCCGGCGACAGCGTTGCCGAGCCCTGCGCCATGCTTTTCAACGTTCAGAGGCTCAAGGATGACCAGACGGCCACGCAGCACTCTGGTCCCGGGCAGGAGCCTCGGCGTGTAGTTCGACAGGTCTGCCATGATCTAGCTCAGCAGTTCTGCGGCGCGCTCGGCGAAATAGGTGACAATGCCGTCAGCGCCTGCGCGCTTGAAGCTGGACAGCGTTTCCAGAATGGCTTTGTCGCGGTCCAGCCATCCGGCTTCGGACGCCAGCATGATCTGGCCATACTCGCCGGAAATCTGGAACACGATGGTCGGCACGTTGAAGGTAGAAGACACGCGATAGACGATGTCCAGATACGGCAGGCCCGGCTTCACCATCACGATGTCCGCGCCTTCCTGAAGATCCAGCGCTGTCTCACGGATCGCTTCGTCCGTATTGCCATAGTCCATCTGGTAGGTCTTCTTGTCGCCCGTCAGAACTGCGCCTGAGCCGACGGCCTCACGATACGGGCCATAGAAGCAGCTCGCATACTTGGCCGAATAGGACATGATCATCGTGTCTTTATAGCCGTTGGCTTCGAGCGCCTCGCGGATTGCGCCGATACGGCCGTCCATCATGTCCGACGGTGCAATAACGTCTACACCCGCCGCAGCCTGAACAAGGCTTTGCTGAACCAGCATATTGAGCGTCGCATCATTATCGATCTGGTTCTTCTCGTTCATAACGCCGTCATGGCCGTGCGTCGTGAACGGATCGAGCGCGACGTCACACATCACACCGATTTCCGGAACGGCTTCTTTAATGGCGCGGATAACGTTCGGTACAAAACCGTTCGCATTGAGCGCTTCACTGCCAGTGTCATCCTTGCGGGACGGATCAATATGCGGAAACAGAGCAAGGGCAGGGATGCCGAGGTCCCGTGCGCGTTTTGCAGCTTTTACCGCTTCATCCAGATTGAGCCGGTCGACGCCCGGCATAGCCGTAACAGGAATGCGTGGCTCTTCACCGTCATGAACAATCAACGCCCAGACGAGATCATCTTTTGTCAGATAAGTCTCGCGGGTGAGGCGACGGCTCCAGTCAGCCTGACGGTTACGACGCATGCGGGTGAGCGGGTATTTAGAAGGCACAATCTGAGTCATGCCCTGCAGTTTTCATGAATCAGGATTGGCTGCAACACGCTTTTCGTCGCTCCTACCTTCAAAACCTGGGACGCGAAACCAGTGTTGGTCCCATTTGCCAGGACGGCGCATGAAGCAACGAAGGCTTACATCCATGGTATAAGACTGGATGGCTTCTAATTGCAGCATCCACTGTTTCATCTGATCGCGCGGAATTTCTGTGAAGCCATATTTTCTGTAAAATGGGCCATTCCAGGAGAGATCGCGAAAAGTGGACAAGACCGTGCCGCGCAGCCTCAGACTGTCGGCTTTGTCGATGACCTGTTGAAGCAATCCTGCGCCAATGCCGCGTCGGCCAAAGGCTGGCGAGACAGATATCTGGTCAAGATACAGATCTGGTGACACGCGCCGCGCCAGTGTGAAGCCGACAATCCGGTCTTCCGGCTTGAATACAGCAACGGTGGCCAGATCAGACTTTATACCTTCTTCCAGAAATTTCGCGGGAACCGGCTGCGGGCCATCTGGTCCGTCCTGAATCAGGCCTGTTGGTTCGAATAGCCGGGACGCGTCCAGATCGACTGCTTGGATCGCGTCAATGTCCCCGTGACTGGCGGCGCGTAGGCAAATATCGTCGCCGAAAAATTGCAAGCGTTCCCCTCCCGAATTCGTTCAGCGGTGTCAACATGAAGTGATCCGGCGCGTGTGACAATTATCGATGCGCTCGGGGGCAGGTGAATTTCTGACGCTTGCACGCAAAAACCTGGAAACTTTTTTAGGAATAATTTTGGAAATATCAGAAAAAAATTTTCGAAATTTTTTTGTCACCAGCCAGAACAGATGGAGTATAGGCAAGAAGTGTTCCGTTATGGAACAAAAGTCCTAGTATAGGGTAAAAATTGCCGCACCTGTTAGTTGTATGTTAACTATAGACTAGATTCGTGATTAGCGATTTCTTAGCATAGCTCATGTAAAACCCATCAAAACCAAACAAAATTACATGGGTGATAACATGATGATCGAGGCAAAAAGCCATACTGATTATGAAGGTGCGAGCGTTGGAGAAACCTTCCTCAAAAGCCTTTCCCTTCTGGAGCAGGTTCACCGTCGTCTGCATGACGTCGTTAAAGACGATCTGGAACGTTCCGGCGAACGTTCGCTTACAGGCGTTCAGGCGCTTCTGCTTTATGAAATTGGTGATGGTGAGACCCCGGCATCAGCTCTGCGCGCTCGTGGCGCTTTCGCAGGCACATCCATGTCATACAACGTCAAGAAACTTCAGGAAGGCGGCTATCTGGTTCAGACACGCAGCTCCGACGACCGTCGTACGGTCCGCCTGAAGCTCACTGCGGCTGGCCAGGAAGTTCGCAAGCAGGTTGCTGCTCTGTTTGAACGTCAGGCTCATGCGCTCGAACCAACAGCTAGCGTCCGTCCGGACGATCTGGATGCGTTCAACCGTACAGCGACCCGCCTGGAGCGTTTCTGGTCAGATCAAATTCGTTATCGCCTTTAGTCTGTAGATCCGTTCAATACGGAATCTGGCAGTTCAAAAGCCTCGCGACCTGAAGGGTTGCGAGGTTTTTTGCATTTAGGCTTGGAGGCGCGCACCAATAGCTAATAGGGTGGTATTTGGCGGCAATATCTTACTCTGATTGTCTGGCGGGGGACTCAACATGCTTCACATTCTGAAAGCGTGTATGATGGCGACGGGTTTTGCGCTTGCCGTTTCAGGAAACTCTCAATCTCAGGAGATGCCAGTTGAATTCCTTCTGGTCAGCGATGCGGATATCGAGTTTCTCACGACGCGTGGTGATTTCAGGCACGCAGACTGGTCTGACGCTGCAGAAGGAAACCTTGAAACGGCCATTCGAACTGAATTGAGTGGCAGCCGTTTCGTCCTGTTATCGCAAGCAGCTGAGTGTTTTGATCAGGACAATAACCGACAAGCTATTCTTCTTGCGAAAACCATCGCGGTGTCTGTGGATGAACCGCGTTTTACCGACGACCTTGAAGGATTCACCTTGGGGGCAGGCGTCGCGCAACTACAGACCTGTGCTGATTTTCAGAAACTGGCCCTCATTTCACATGATGCGAGCCTGGCGAGTTCAGGAACGATACTTGCCAGCGTCGCAGCGGCTGCGCTCACAGGTTTTAACGCAGATCGCGATCAGTATTCCCGTACACGGCTCGATATATTTGACGGTCGGACGGGACGATTAATGACACACATTGATGTCAGTGGCGGCGATGCGCGTTCTGAAGAGGGCGCAGCGCGGCTGGTCGAGCGTCTCATCAGCGAGTGGGATCAATGAGCCGATCGTTCGTTTTTGCACTGACAAGCCTGTTTCTGGCTGCGTGTGCTACAACCAGCTTTCAGGTGCCCGACGGGCGGCTCACCCCCGGGGCTGAATTCACGGTCGAGATTTCGGAAGGTTGGGCCTATAGCTCACCTTCAAGCGATCAGGCCCTTTTTGGCGGATCCGCTACACGTGATGGCATGCGTCTCAACCGCGTTCACTTCGTCACGCTCGATGATGGTGATAGCCTCATCCGTGTTGCGCGCGGCATGGAGCGTCCGTTCTATTCAACTGGGTCCAGTGAGCTGGAAATTGTGGAGTTGGTGACCAACAGCCTGACGTCAATCGGTTACACCACAATGGAAGCTGACAATATCCGCCCGACGACGATCGACGGGCATTCCGGCATTGAGTTCGGCCTGTCCGGAAAATGGGAAAACGGGTTGAATATCAAGGGTGACGCGGCGGCTATTCCAGTAGGGGATCAGCTGCATCTGGTCGTCTTCCTGGCACCTGAACTACATTATTACGATGCTCTGCATTCCAGCGTCGGCGATATTATCCAATCCATGGACCTGCCGGGTAGCCCGGCTGTTGGCTAGATATTGAGAGATAACCGGATCAACTGGTCCGGTTATCTTCTCCCTTGAGGCCGCACGCTTCACACACAGTTTCGTCCCCGTCGTTGACGAGGGTAAAATGACCGCAGGACGGGCAAGGTTCGCCCAGATAGGCTTGTTCATCTTCGCCGTCTTCATCGCGATTACGGCGCTTATCCAGAATGACGATATTGTCTGGCAGTTGGCCGCGGCTGAAGCCTTTGGAGACGATCTGTGCAGCTTCGGCAGGGAAGGTGAATACATCATCTTTCAAGCCGCGACCGAGGCCGTCATGTGACTGACCTTCAGAGAGCTCTGCCAGGTCTTCCCGCCCAAGATATGAGACAGCAAGTTCGCGGAAGATATAGTCCAGAATGGATGTGGCGCGCTTGATCGAGTCGTTGCCGGTGACTTCGCCTGCCGGGTCGAAGCGCGTATAGACGAAGGCTTCCACAAATTCTTCGAGCGGCACGCCATATTGCAGGCCGATAGAAATCGCGATGGCGAAGTTATTCATGAGGGAGCGGAAAGCGGCGCCTTCCTTGTGCATATCGATAAAGATCTCACCGAGCTCGCCATTTTCGAACTCGCCAGTGTGCAGATAGACCTTATGGCCACCGACCGTAGACTTCTGAATATAGCCTTTGCGGCGGTCAGGCAGGCGCAGGCGACGCGCACGTCCGGCCTCGCCCTGCGCAAAGTAGGGTTCAGGCGCAGGTTCAGCTTCCGGACGATAATTTTCTTCGGCTTCGCGGCTGTCCTCGATCATATCGAGAATGCTGTTGATGCGTCGCGCGGCTTCTTCGCGGCGTTTCAGATCGGCGCTACTCGCAGACAAAACGAGCGAAGATTCTCCGACAGCTGAGAGCGCAGCGGGGACGGTGGATTCAATCGTTTCGGAATCGAAATCAACGGCGAAGCCAGTTGATATATTGTCAAATTCTTTGCTTACGGCATACGCCCAGGCCAGCTCGTCTTCAGAGCTCTCAACCAGATTTATACCGGATTGTTGCAGAAGCGGAATGAATGTGCGCGTTACGGCGGAGGCAAGGTGCTTATCTGCTGAATCAATGTCTTTTCGGGAAAAGCCCATATTCTTCAGAATTGAAGGATCTTCCTCATCGAGCAGATCGGCAGGTAGCTTCAATTCTTTGAGAATGATGTCATCGCCAAGCACCCAGCGAGAGGTCGCCTGACGAAGCGTCAGACCTTCTGACAGGTGTGTCTCGATCGTGTCGATGGTTTCACCTGACAGGCCGCGAGCCATGAGGCGCTCACGGTCCACGCCGGGCGCTTTTTCCAAAGAATAGAGATTGGCCAGCGCTCGCTCGAAAGCAGGCAGGAGCTGAGGGCTGGCCGCAGCAACGCCGTCACGCAGTACACTGATCTGAGCGTCATTCAGAATTGGCGCTTCTGTGTTCAGGTGGAACAGATTGATGCCATTGCAGAGGCATTCAAAGTGTTGAAGCACTTCGGGTGTCACCAACTCGAAGCTCAGGTCGATGTCGAAGTCGCTAACATTGGCGCAGACAGCTTTGACCTGTTCGAGAAGCGATTTGCTTGCCGCGATACGCGCTTCGTTGGACGAGTCCTGGCCGAGTTTGATCAGCGCATCGCCAAGTCCGCAAACGAGAAGCGGCAGCTCTGTTGCGCCGGTTTCAGCGGCCAGACGCGCAGGGATAGCGAGTGCGTCTTCGATCAGGCCTGTATCGACCTGACCGTCGAAAACACATGCGGACAGGTTCAATGCCAGTGCGCACATAGCGTCCGTATCGGAGGTCAGATAGCGCTTCAGAATGATGTCATTGCCAGCGCGGAAGTAACGTGACAGTTCCGGAAGCACGTCCGGGCCTGCCTCGGAGACGGCAAATACCGGCGTCTCCATGAGAGATTCCTCGGAAATCGTCTCATGCAGCGCCGCCACCGCGCCGCGAATACCTTCAGGGTGTGCGAGCGCGCGTTCCAGCAGATCGATGCTGAGGCCCTGCTGAAGCGCCTCAGCGATTTCAGGGTCACGCGGAGCCGGGCCGAGTTCTTCGAGTTCGTAGGCGGCAGTCCGCAGAAGGTCGGTCTTCAGCGCGTTCGCCAGACGTTCGGACACCAGATGCTCAAGCGCGTCACTCGTCAGCGGCATCGCTGGCGCATCAGAGCGCAGGCGGACGGCAAACAATGGCGCTAGTGGAGAGATGAGACGGTTCTGAATGGCTGAGAGATATTGCGCGCGGTCTTCTTCAGAGACCGGTGCGCCTGAAAGCGTCAGAATATAGTCCGCCCATTCCGGAGATTCTGTGATGCAGTTTGCATCGAATTCGGGGTCGCGCGCGAGAAGCACTGCGGCGCTGGACAGGCTTTCAGTCGCCCAGTCTGCTCCGGTGGTTTCATTATTTGTCAGTTCTGGCATCGAATCACTCCGCCTGTTGGCGAAATCATGACGCGTTCACCGGGGATTTGCGAGTCTGAGGGGGGGCTCTTCCACCGGAAATTACGCCGATATGAAAAAAGCCGGAGCTGAGCCCGGCTTTTTATGTGTGACCAATTGTGATGCGTTGTTATTCGCCGCCTGCGGAGCCTTGTTCCAGCTGGAGTGTGTTGGCGAGCGCTGTCACTGTGTTTTCGCTGTCAGGGAATTGGATCGCCTGAAACGCAATGCGTGTACGCAGGTCCGGCTCTGCCGGTCCCGTCATATCAATCGCAGTGAAGGCCGCTTCGAGCAGTTCTGTGACGTGCGTGTTGCGCGCGCGGGATGTTGCGCCGCCCAGCATCACCGCAATAACGCGATTTCCGTCACGTTGCGCTGTTGCCATCAGGTTGTAGCCAGATGCGCGGGTATAGCCGGTTTTGATGCCGTCAACGCCCGGCACAACGCCAAGCAGGCGGTTGTGATTGCGATAGGTTGTCGAGCGGTAGCGGAATTCCTGTGTCGCGAAATATGCGTAATGGTTTGGGTGATCTTCCATCATGCTCTGCGCCAGAATGGCCAGATCGCGTGCTGTAGAAATCTGGCGCGTATCAGGCAGCCCGTGTGCGTTATAGAAGCGCGTGTTCTGCATGCCCAGCGCGCGCGCCTGAACAGTCATCAGCGCCGCGAAGCGTGATTCAGACCCGCCGAGGCGCTCTGCTACAACGACAGCAACATCATTGGCGGACTTTGTGACCAACGCGAGGATTGCATCCTGCACAGAGATTGTATCGCCCGGTGCGAGGCCAAGGCGGGATGGCGGCGCCTGTGAAGCGCGTCGTGACACCGGAAGCTGCTCATCTAGTGTCAGTTCGCCATTATCGAGCGCATTGAACACCATGTAGAGCGTCATGACTTTCGTCAGCGAGGCAGGGTAACGCGGAGAGTCAGCAAAGCGGTCGTGCAATACCTGGCCTGAGCCCATATCGATCACGATACTGGCATAGCGGTCATCAGCATGAGACTGCAGAGGCATCACGCAGGCGGCTGCGATCAATGCGATAAATGCTGCAAAACTCCGGTAAACTACGCTCGGAAGTGTTGGGGCCATGGTCAAGCTAGCTCCTTCTAAGACAGCTGGAGTGTGCGTGAGGTGACTTTCTTATTCGTTAATGCTGTGTCCACTTTCGTTGGGAAATTCACAGAATTCCATTGTGGAACATTAACCATACTCAGTCATTAATTGTGCAGCGCACAAAAAATGTTGCAATTGCTCACTAGTTGAGTTATATGTTGAACACCCCAGAGGCGAAGGACAATACCAATGGCTACATCTGCTAAGAAAACTGTCGAAACTGCATTCGAAACATTCTCAACGACTGCAAATGAGACAATGAAGAAGTCATATGAGCGCTCAATGGAAATGATGGGCGAAGTTGGCGAGCTCCAGAAAAAGAACATGGAAGCGTTTGCCGAATCTTCCCGCATCACAACCAAGGGCCTCGAAGAGCTGGGCACACGCGCAGCATCTTACTCACGCGACGCGTTCGAGAAGGGTGTTGAAGCGGCTCGTTCAATGGGCGGTGCTCAATCCGTTCAGGAAGCAATGGAAATGCAGGCATCTTTCACGAAATCTGCTTTCGAAGCTTACCTTGAAGAAATGAATGCGATGACCGGCATGTTTGCGTCACTCGTTCGCGAAGCATCTGCTCCGCTGAACACGCAAGCTGGCGAGTTCGTCTCCATGATGCAAAAGTCTGCGTAAGTTTCGAATTCCGAAGCATACCAACTCCAAAACACTTAAAAGGCTGGCCATGTGCCAGCCTTTTTCATTTTGGAATTTGTTTCTACGCCGACTTTGACTATCTTCACAGAATGTCAGGCACAGAATCTCTCAAAACCATCCAGCGATCGCCAAAGCCGAATTCAGCGTTTTTTGCCTCTGAAGGCGTAGAAACTCAGGCTGAAGTGGATGAACGTCTGCCACAATTTGATATGTCGGCTGATGACCTTTTGAGCTGTGCTGTCGAAGTTTTTGGAGCGCAAAAGAACACTCGCACGACAAATCGTGATGAGAGCGTGAAGCAGGCAAGTTTCGTTTGCACGACGCCATTGCTGCGTTTCAAAGATGACGTCGATCTGGAGGTCGTCTCAATGGGAGAAGGCCGTGCTGGCATCATTCTTTTTTCACGTTCGCGCGTGGGCTATTCCGATCTCGGCACGAACCGCAAGAGACTTGCGCACTGGGTCGAACAACTCAATCACAATGTCAAAAAGGCTTGAACCGCAATTAAATTGCCTTCAGGCTTTCGATACAGAAAACAGATATTATCTTATAAGCATGACCGACACGAATTTCAGACATTCGCGCCTTCTCTCAGACATGACCATCCGTATGAGCGAAGGTGAGGGCGACAAGTCCAACGGTGATGATCCCAATATTGGGATTGCGACACGTACTAAGGCAAAGACGAAACGTCCTTCAATGTATCGTGTCTTGTTGTTGAATGACGACTACACACCGATGGAGTTCGTCATCTACGTATTGGAGCGCTATTTTAATAAGTCGCGAGAACAGGCGACGCAAATTATGCTCCATGTTCATAATCACGGGGTCGGGGTGTGCGGCGTCTTCACATACGAAGTCGCAGAAACGAAAGTCGCACAAGTGCTGGATCTCGCGCGGCGGAATGAACACCCGCTGCAGTGTACAATGGAAAAGGAAGACTAGAGGCCCATTATGCCATCACTGACCCCAAGCCTCGAACACGCTCTTGAAAAAGCCCTCGCGCTGGCTGCCGAACGGCGCCACGAGTACGCGACGCTTGAGCATTTGCTTCTGGCACTCACAGATGATGAGGACGCAGTTGAAGTGATGTCGGCCTGCAAAGTCGATCTCGAAAAGCTTCAGGACGACCTCTCCGATTATATTGATGACGAGCTGTCTAATCTCTCAGTTGACGAGCTTGATGATCAGGTCCGCCCGACAGCCGCTTTCCAGCGTGTTGTCCAGCGCGCGATCCTGCACGTTGAAAGTTCTGGCCGTGATGAAGTGACAGGCGCAAATGTGCTCGTCTCTATCTTCTCCGAGCGTGAGAGCCATGCCGCTTACTTCCTGCAAGAGCAGGATATGACGCGCTATGATGCAGTAAACTTCATCTCTCACGGCGTTGCGAAAAAGCCTGGTATGTCCAAGCCACGTCCGTCCAAGCCAGCGGGTGAGCGCGAGGAAGAGCCGCAAAAGCCGGCTAACGAGGCGCTGGATGCTTACTGTGTGAACCTCAATGAGAAGGCTCGCGAAGGTAAGATTGATCCGCTGATCGGCCGCCAGCTTGAAGTGGAACGCTCTATTCAGGTGCTTTGCCGCCGCCGTAAGAATAACCCGCTTCTGGTGGGTGACCCAGGCGTTGGTAAAACTGCGATTGCCGAAGGCCTTGCGAAACGCATCGTCGATGGCGAAGCGCCAGAAATCCTCAAAGAGTCTGTCATCTACTCACTTGATATGGGTGCGCTGCTCGCTGGTACGCGTTACCGCGGTGACTTTGAGGAACGCCTTAAAGCGGTTATGAAAGAGCTTGAGGGCCTTGAAAAGGCTGTACTCTTTATCGACGAAATTCACACTGTGATCGGCGCTGGTGCAACATCCGGCGGTGCTATGGACGCGTCCAACCTTCTGAAGCCTGCGCTTCAGTCCGGTGGCCTGCGTTGCATGGGCTCAACCACATTCAAAGAGTACCGTCAGCACTTTGAGAAAGACCGCGCGCTTGCTCGCCGCTTCCAGAAAATTGACGTTGTGGAGCCAACGGTTCCTGATGCGATCAAAATTCTCAAGGGTCTGCGCCCACACTTTGAAGAGTTCCACGGCCTGAAATATTCAGATGATGCGATCAAAACAGCTGTTGAGCTGGCTGCGCGCTACATCACAGACCGTAAGCTCCCAGACAAGGCGATCGACGTGATCGACGAAGCCGGTGCCAGCCAGTGGCTACTGCCGGAAGAGGAGCGCAAGAAAGTCATCGATGTTGAAACCATCGAAGCTGTTGTTGCGAAGATGGCGCGTATTCCGTCTAAGCAAGTTACCAAGTCTGATGCCGAAGCGCTTAAAGGTCTTGAGAATGATCTGAAGCGTGTTGTTTTCGGTCAGGAAACTGCGATCACGGCGCTCTCGTCTGCGATCAAACTGTCGCGTGCGGGTCTTCGTGAGCCGAACAAGCCGATTGGTTGTTACCTCTTCTCCGGCCCTACGGGTGTCGGTAAGACAGAAGTTGCCAAGCAGCTTGCATCTCTTATGGGCGTTGAGCTGCTCCGTTTTGACATGTCCGAGTATATGGAACGCCACACGGTGTCCCGTCTCATCGGCGCGCCTCCAGGTTATGTCGGCTATGATCAGGGCGGCCTTCTGACAGATGGCGTTGATCAGCATCCACACTGCGTGCTGCTGCTCGACGAGATCGAGAAAGCACACCCGGAACTGTTCAACATCCTGCTGCAGGTTATGGATAACGGCACGCTGACCGATTCTAACGGTAAGAAGATCGACTTCCGCAATGTCATTCTGATCATGACGACCAATGCGGGCGCATCCGAATCCGCCAAGAACTCAATCGGTTTTGGCCGTGGCAAGAAAGAAGGCGAAGACGAAGAAGCAATCAAAAAGCTCTTCACGCCGGAATTCCGCAACCGTCTGGATGCGACGATTCCGTTCGCCGGTCTGTCCCAACCGATCATCGAGCGTGTGGTCGAGAAGTTCGTGCTTCAGCTTGAAGCTCAACTGTCTGATCGTAACGTGACAATCGAAATGACAGATGCCGCGAAGTCATGGCTCGGCAATAAAGGCTTCGATCCTGATTATGGTGCGCGTCCATTGTCGCGTGTCATTCAGGAACACCTCAAAAAGCCTATGGCCGAGGAGCTGCTCTTTGGTGATCTGAAGTATGGCGGCGCTGTGAAGGTCGACCTGAAACAGGACGGCGATGAAGGCAAAGGTGAGCTGACGTTTGAATTTTTCCCGGCCCCGAAGCCAGAGCCGCAGGAAGAAGTGAGCCAGTCAGAGGATGATGGCGATGCGCCTGATTCTGATGAAAAGGCCCCTGTGAACTAGGCCTGCACGTAAAAGCAAACTTTTAAAAACCCGGCGAGAGATCGTCGGGTTTTCTGCATCTGGCGCGCCGTTAATCAATGGTTAGCGATATGTTAATCTTGAATCGCCAATTTTCACCGGTGAACAGCTCCTGAAACATAATCAGGGCATCTAAGGGAAAATGCGGTGAGTGGCCTGACATTAGTGTCTTCGAACAATATGACGGGGTGGGGGCAGTCTCAGGCTGACTACCAGTATCGTCATGCCGTTCAGACGGACGCTTATGAGCTGCTTGACCTCATCGAAAACCGGTTTGCTTATGCGGAGCGTTTCCCCAACGGGTTGACGCCGGTACGCGCCGAGTTGCAGCATCTGATCCCGTCTCTTCAGGGACGAAATGATCTGATTGCGTTTTGTCAGAGCGCCTTCCACGCGCTTTATGACCATCATTCCATCACATCGACGGGCCTGCTCGACGATTATGCGCTTGTGCCAAGTTTTGCCGATCTCTGGGTCGAGAAAACGGCCGGCGGCTATCAGATCATGGATGTCCGCCGTGGATCGCCGGCTATGCAGGTTGGGATTCGCCCGGGAGCGGTCATCACGTCGCTTGAAGGCAAGCCGGTCGATCAGGCCGTTGCTGACTTCATCGGACTTTATCCGTATGCGCTGAATGACGAACGTCGCAGCTATGCCGCGCGTGTTATGGCGGCGGGGCGTAAAGGTTGGCTGCGCCGAATTGGCCTCTATCATGACGGTCTTGAGTGGACGGTCGAGCTGCCAACGCTTTATCACGCGCGCCTTCGCCGGGATACGAACCTTCTCAGCGTGAGCAGCGTATCTCATCTCGGCCGCCGTTATGGTGTCATCCGTTTCAATGATAGTCTGGGCTATAACGAGACGGTTCAGGCCTTTGACTATGCTCTGAACACGCTGCCGAACGTGAACGGACTTGTGCTCGACCTGCGCGATACAGCGAGCGGCGGAACTGCGCTTGTTGCACGCGGCATTCTCTCCCGCTTTATCTCTGCTCAGACCATGTATCAGCGTCATGAGCTGCCGAGCGATCAACGCGATTTCGGGGTGAAGCGTAGCTGGTCAGAGGAAGTCGAGCCACGTAGTTGGACGTTCAACGCGGCTGTGGCTGTGCTGTCTGGTCGTTGGACGGCGAGCATGGGCGAGGGGCTGACAGTTGGCTTTGACGCTATTGGCGCAGCAACATTCGGCACGGATATGGCGCGCCTTCTGGGCGGCATCACCGATCACACGCTCAAAGAAACCGGCGTTAAGGTGAAGCTAACCACCGAGAAGCTGTTCCACGTGGACGGCACGCCGCGTGAATTCTTCCGTCCTCGTGGCTATTTCAATTTTGCAGACGCGCGTGATGAATGCGGTCGCGACGGCCCAATGGATGCCGCGCTCGATTATCTGAGCCAGCACTAGCATTTTCCAGAATCAAAAAGGCCACGCAGAGCGTGGCCTTCGTGAGACTAGGTGCCTCAAATACTTGTCAGAAGACGTGGTGTTTATCCACGTACCAGAGGCTGCTCCGATACGTTGATCTCACACTCAAGCATTTTCACCACCTGCAGGACCTCACTAGACATCGGATCACCTCCTTTCTGCTGTTAAAACCAGATCTCAAGGTAGGATGATTTGCGGAAAAAGCAAAATCCAAATGCAGAAAAATACCTATTCTATGCAGCTGCTGATTTTATCGGCAAGCGCGTTGAGTTCAGACATGTCTGCCTGTTGTCCGTGGCTGTGCCCTTTAAGGCTGTCCCCTTCATAGCGCGGGATGATGTGGAAGTGCAGATGGAAGACCGTCTGACCGGCTGGCGCGCCATTGAACTGAGTGACGACTATGCCGTCCGGCTCAAGCGCTTTTGAAACAGCTTTAGCCACCTTTTGAACGCGCTGCATGTAAGACCCGACCAGATCGCCTGGCATTTCAATGAGATTGCGGGCTTCGGCGCGCTTGGGGATGACCAGCGTATGGCCCTTGGACTGTGGGAAGATGTCCATAAAGGCGAGGGCGGTGTCGTCTTCGAAAACTTTGACGCACGGGATTTCTCCGCGCAGCATTTTCGCGAAGACATTGTCTGTGTCGTACTCACCGTGAAGGCTCATTGTGTCTCTTCCCCTTTGTTTTTGAACGGCTGCCGCGCGAGGAGGTATTCATTCTCGTCAGCGACGGCGTAGCGTTCCTGTTCCAGATATTGATCGACTGCGCGACGTAATCCTTCATGTCCAATCCAGTGGACAGAATGCGTCGTCACGGGGCCGTAGCCGCGTGCGAGTTTGTGTCCGCCCTGTGCGCCAGCTTCAACGCGTTTCAGTCCGCGTTCAATGGCAAAATCGATGGCCTGATAATAGCAGACCTCGAAATGCAGAAACGGGCGCTCTTCCAGACGTCCCCAGTAGCGACCGAATAGCGTCTCAGAGCCGATGAAGTTCAGCGCGCCCGCAATCGGCTTTCCGTCCTCGCAGGCGAAGATCAGGAGCGCATGCTCGCGAAGCCGGTCATGGATCAGGTCGAATGTCGCCCGGTTGATGTATGGAAAGCCCCATTTGCGGCTACCGGTATCCATGTAGAATTCGAAGAATGCATCCCAGTGATGCGGTTGGATCTCGTCACCGGTCAGCCACTCGAATGTCAGGCCTTGCTGAGCTTTCTTGCGCTCTTTGCGCAGGTTTTTGCGCTTGGCTGACGATAGCTCCGCCAGGAAAGCGTCAAAGTCCTCATAGCCACGGTTTTCGAAGTGGAATTGCTTATCCGTGCGCTGCAGCAGGCCGAGCTCTCCGAGATCGTCGTATAAATCCTGCTCGACGAAATTGATATGCAGTGACGAGAGGTCGTTGTTCTGCGCAAGCTGGATTGCGCCTGACAGAAGCGCGTGCTGAAGACCGCGCTTGTCGATCTCGCCATCGCGTACGAGAAGCCGCCGCCCCGTAACCGGTGTGAACGGTACAGCGCTCAACAGCTTAGGGTAGTAGTCACCGCCTGCACGCTCATAGGCGTCTGCCCAGGCATAGTCGAAGATATACTCGCCCTGAGAATGCGCTTTGGCATAAAGCGGCATCGCCGCCGTCAGCTCGCCGTCCACATTTTCGATGATGAGATGGAGCGGTGACCAGCCTGTCTCGCGGGTGGCAGCGCCGCAGCTTTCCAGTGCTTCGAGAAATTCCCAGCTGAGAAACGGATCGAAGGGTTCGCTCGATGGATTGGCGGCAGCATTCCATGCCGCCGGATCGACAGCTGACAGGGAGGAAACGGTTTTCAGCTGCAACTCGGACATGCACCTAATCTAGGAAGCGAAATGCGCTCTGACGAGGTCTGTCGGAAGATTTTCAAAGATCGGTGCCGCATTAAGTGACCGGCATCCTTCAAGGCTCGTTTCGTCGCGAACGGTCCAGCTTGCGAGTGGCAGATTGCTATCCCTGAAATGCGTGAGCTGGGAGACGTTGGGCCCGAGATAATCCGGTTGGATATCTTTTACGATTCCGAAAAAGCCCACGCGGCCTTCAGGCGTCTCAATGCGCCGGGGATCAGCCAGAAGGCCGAGCGTTATGTGTGATGTGATCTGTTTACAGATTCTGATCAGCGACGGGCTGAAGCTCATAATCGCCACAGGCCCTTGCGCTTCTGCCACGCTCATCAGGGTTGCGGCTGCGAGGCCAGGCAAATCAGTCGTCTCGTCTGCTTTGAGTTCAACCAGCAAAGGCTGATCGCCCATGGCGGAAAGCACGTCTGATAAAGTCGGAATTGTGTGGCCAGTGCCTGCCAGATGTAGCGCGTGAAGCTCGTCTGCGCTCGCGTCCGTTATTGCACCTTGTGTGTCGGTCATCCGCTCAAGCGTGAAGTCGTGAAAGACCATGGGTACGCCATCAGCCGACAGATGGACATCGCATTCGGCGCCGAACCCATGCTCTGACGCCCGTTTGAAAGCTTCCAGAGAATTTTCAGGCAGATCAGCCGACCAGAGCCCCCGATGGGCGTAGGCAAAGGCCGGCAGATCAAACGTAAGTGGCATTATGCGATTTCAAAAATGCCGTCGACTTCAACTGCGCAGCCAAGTGGCAGGGTCGGGCAGGCTACGGCCGAGCGTGCGTGACGCCCAGCATCGCCGAGCACGTCAACCATCAGGTCTGAGCAGCCATTGATGACTTGCGGAATTTCCACGAATGAGGACGCTGCATTCACGAAGCCACCAAGCTTCACAACGCGCTTGATGTTGGAGAGCTCACCTACGGCTGCTTTGCACTGTGCGAGCAGATTGATACCGCACAGGCGCGCAGCATACTGACCCGCTGCTGTGTCCATACCTTCACCCAGACGGCCCATGACCAGGCCGTTGACGCCCATGCTGACCTGACCTGACACGAAAAGCGTTTTGCCTGTGATGACGAACGGAACATAGTTTGCCACTGGCGCAGCAGGTGTCGGCAGCTGAATACCAAGCTCTACGAGTTTTTCTTCAGGGGTCATGTCAGGTGTCCTTATGTCTGGATGTCTGGTCCGAAGTCTTTTGTGTATCAGATTGTTTCCGGCTTTGCCTGTCCGCCTGTACACGAATGCCGCGTCCAGTGGAAATGGCGTTTGAGCCGAATTTTGTCTTTGCGATGTCGGCTGCCCGTTCTGCACGCGCGCGCTTCAATGCGCCGGGGTCAATCAGGTCGGCCATATCTGCGCCTGCCTGCTCCAGATCGGAAATGCCAATTCCGATAAGCCGGAAGCGGGCGCCATCAACTTCCTTGCCGAGAAGTGTCTGGCCCTGGCGGAACATAACCTGCGCAAGCTGGGTCGGTCGTGTGAGCGTCATGCGTCTTGTACGCGTTTTGAAATCACTCGTCTTCAGTTTCAGAGTCAGCACATTGCCTGCGACCCCGATTTCCTTTGAACGTAGTGCAACTTTCTCGCAGAGCCACCAGAGATGGTCGATCAGCAGTTCTTTGTCAGAGCAGTCTTCAAAGAAGGTCGTTTCGGCGGACACGGATTTGCGTTCCGACCGTGGGTCTACAGGGCGTTTATCGATACCGTTAGCGCGTTCGTGCAGCCAGAGACCGGTTTCCCCGAACAGGCCGATTAGCTGTTTCAGTTCGGCCATTTGCAGGCCGCCCAGCGTCTCGTATCCCTTCTGGCTGACCTGCCTTGCGAGGGCGGGGCCGACACCATGAATGAAGTCGACAGGGCGGGGCGCCAGGAATTCTCGCGCTTCGGCTTTTCCAATCATGGCAAAGCCGTTTGGCTTATCGAGATCGGACGCCGATTTGGCCAGAAACTTGTTGTAAGACAGACCGATGGAAACGGTGATGCCGACATCACGCTGGATGTTGTTCTGAAGTTCGCCCAGCATTTCGGCTGGCGCTTTGCCGTGAAGCTTTTCTGTGCCTGACAGGTCCAGATAAGCCTCATCAATCGAGACCTGCTGCACCAGCGGTGTCAGGGAATCCATGCTGGCACGGATCGCTCTGGAAGCGGTTTTGTATTTATCGAAATCCGGACGCACCACCACGGCATTCGGGCAGAGCTTCAGCGCCTTGAACATGGGCATGGCAGAGCGCACACCAAACAGGCGAGCCATATAGCAGCACGTTGCAACCACACCTCGCTTGCCACCGCCCACAATAACCGGTTTTCCTTGCAGATCGGGATTGTCGCGTTTCTCGATTGAGGCGAAAAATGCATCACAATCTATGTGTGCAATTGAGAGTTCTTTTATCTCTTTATGCGCAATGTAGTGGTCTGAACTGCAGTGAGGGCACAGGGAGCCCGAAGGCCGGATTTTCGAGCAATTCCGGCACAATCTGGGAGCTTGGGACGGCGTATGATGACGATCCATTGTCAGCATCTTAACAGAACGGTGCGAGCTTTCAGCAAGTGTTGTAAACAAGGATTAAGACTATCCGGGTTAAATGTCCCCTTGAAAGTTCATCGGGACGATTCTCAAGGAAGATGCTGGGCTAATGTCGGTCACTGAACGCAAAAAAGTTCTTGTCGTTGAGGACAATGAGCTGAACATGAAATTGTTCTGCGACCTGCTTGGTGCGTTCGGTTATGAGGCGGTTCAGAGCCGTGATGGCCTGAAAACCCTTGAAATTGCACGTGAACACAAACCCGCTCTCATCATCATGGATATCAACCTTCCGGAAGTGTCCGGCCTCGATCTGACACGTTGGATTAAGGATGATGACGATCTGGCTGATATTCCGGTCATGGCGGTTACCGCTTTCGCCATGCGATCCGATGAAGAACGCGTTCGCGAAGCTGGATGCGAGGCTTACATGTCCAAGCCAATCCAGATGATGCCATTTCTCAATCAGGTTCAGAAACTGACCGAAAGAGAGCCCGTTCAGTGAGCGCTCGGGTCCTCGTCGTCGACGATATCTCTGCGAACAGAAAACTGCTTCAGGCTAAATTGAGCCATGAATACTTCGAGGTGATCACCGCTTCGAATGGTCAGGAAGCCATTGATATGGCACGCGAACAGCGCCCTGACATTATCCTGCTCGACGTGATGATGCCTGTCATGGACGGCTTCGAGGCCTGCCAGATCCTGAAAACGGATCAGGATACCCAACACATTCCGGTTGTTATGGTCACCGCACTGGGCGACCGCGATCACCGCCTGAAAGGCCTGTTGGCTGGTGCGGATGACTTTCTGACTAAGCCGGTTGATGACTTTGCCTTGATGTCCCGCATCCGTGCGCTGACCAAGTTCAAACTCGTTATGGACGAGCTGCGGTCTCGAGAAGCTAATGGTCGCCGTATCGGCGTCATTGAAGGTGAAGAGCCTGGCGGGCCCATCGAGCCTGCACGCGTTCTGATCATCGATGATAATGAACGTCAGGCACGTCGTATCGCATTATCGCTCAAGCAAGAGCACCGCCCGATTCTCTGGTCTGAGGCGCGCAATCTTGCGGCTAAGGAAAAGGCGGGCATCGATCTGATTGTTTTGTCGCTGGCATCTGATTCTTTTGATCCGCTACGTCTGTGTGCGCATTTCAAATCTCAGCTTGCGACGCGTGATTTGCCGGTGTTGATTGTTGCCGACTTCGAAGAAGAGGCCAAAGCGCTGCGCGCGCTGGACCTTGGCGCAAGTGACATCATCATGCGCCCGATCGATACCGAAGAGCTGTCTGCACGTGTGCGGACGCAGGTGCGTAAGAAACGTTATCTTGATGCTGTGCGTCGTCGTCTCGATGAGAGCATGGAGCTGGCCATCACAGACCAGCTGACAGGCCTTTATAACCGTCGTCATATGAACAAGCAGCTGAATCAGTTTCTGCAGCGCGCAAATTCAGGCGGCGAGCCTGTGTCTGTCTTCATTGCGGACATCGATCACTTTAAAAGCGTCAATGACACTTATGGTCATGACGTTGGCGATGAGGTGCTTCGCGAGTTTGCGGAACGAATGCGTGAGAATGTGCGTCCCGCTGACATTCCCTGCCGACAAGGCGGGGAAGAGTTTGTTGTCATCATGCCGGACACGACGGGTGATATGGCGAGTGTTGTTGCTGAGCGCCTGCGCCGTCACGTGGCGTCACAGACATTCGCTGTCGAACGTGGCCGCAACCAACTCGATGTAACGGTCAGCCTTGGCGTCTCAACGTCTTACGGCAGCGATTGCACAATTGATGACCTGCTCAAGCGTGCGGACGAAGCGCTGTATGAAGCGAAGCAGTCCGGCCGAAATCAGGTGAAAAGCCGCGCCGCTTAGGTTCGCATTTTCTAAAAATCAGGCACAAAAAAAAGCCGGCGCACAAAGCAACCGGCTTTTGTTTTGTCCGTAGAAGACAGATCTTACTTGATCTTACCTTCTTTGAACTCGACGTGCTTACGTACGACGGGATCATACTTACGCATCACCATTTTTTCAGTGATGTTGCGAGGGTTTTTCTTTGTGACATAGAAGAAACCCGTGCCTGCAGTAGAGTTCAGGCGGATCTTGATTGTAGCTGGCTTCGCCATGAGAGCAGACCTCAGTTAGAATTCGAAGGGCGCATAAACACCGTGTTGCCCCGGTAAGTCAAGAGGGGTTTTTCCTATATACGCTCAACAATGTGACCTTTTGCAGAATACCGCAAAAAGAGTGGGTCATGCAGCGTCTTCGGAGCCTCTAATCGGGCTTTGACCTCGTCTATCATCATCTGAGTGACGGCGGGAAGGTCGATATCGCCTGTATCTTCCAGATCAATCCAGCGTACATCCACAAGTTCTGCGCCGGATGCTGCCGGTCGCTCGTCAATCAGAGCTGTTTCAGCGTCCGCCATGAAGAATCGCGCATCGAATCGGCGTGGCCTGTAAGGCGGGGTGATAGCGCGACCGACGAATTCGAGATTCGTCATGCAGGGTAGCGCGCCTTCTGCGAGGAATGGACGCCAGTTTTTTGGGGCGCGCGCTTCGTCGTTGAGGGACTTGCCGATGATCAGGCCGGTTTCTTCGAAGGTTTCACGAATCGCAGTCAGACCGAAAGCTCGCGGCTTACGGCGTGCTTTGAACTGAAGCTTGGCTTCCACAGGCGACAGCAATTCGGAGATTGCCGGCGCGCGGCTGTCTTCGGGATCAACCCGTCCACCGGGAAATACAAATTTGTCCGGCATGAAGGCGTGTTTGTTGGAACGCTTGCCCACCAGCACGCGTGGCTTCGGGCCGTCGCGGCGGATCAGTATGAGAGTTGCTGCGTCTTTGGGGCGTGCAGATGGCTTAGAGCGATCTACAACGTCTCCATCCTCCATTTTATCAAAGACGCCGGTTCCGTATTCTTTTTCTTGTGTGGTCATCTTCTGCGTTTGCCTTTGAAGCCTCCTTTGCGGGGGCCGCCTTTCCCGGGTCGTTTATGTTGTAGCACACGTTTGTGGCGATGTTTCGAAGGTGGCTTTTCACCTTTGCGTTTTGGACGAGGCTCAGACAGCATTTCCAGCACAAGACTAGCCGCGACAGAGTTCGCTTCTTTCAGCTTTACGCGTACTGGCTGGCCAAGCTCGTAACGACGAGCTGAGTGTTCTGCGACGAGCGCAGAGGCGCCATCATCAAAGAACCAGTACTCGTCACCGAGAGAGGCCGCGGGCACAAATCCGTCAGCCGCAGTTTCATCGAGGCGGACGAATAGACCGAACTTCGCCACACCGGTGATACGGCCTTCGAACTCCGCACCGACGCGATCCTGCAGGAAGGCTGTCAGATAGCGGTCTGACGCGTCACGCTCGGCGGCCATGCTGGCACGTTCGCGGTCAACCAGATGGCCCGCAATCTCTTCCAGGCGCACACGCTGCTGGTCATCAAGGCCATCAGGACCAAGCCCATAAGCGCGGATGAGAGCGCGGTGTACGATCAGGTCTGAGTAGCGGCGGATCGGTGACGTGAAATGCGCATATTTCGTCAGGTTCAGCCCGAAGTGTCCGAGATTGTCGGGCGAATAGATCGCCTGGCTCTGGCTGCGCAGAACGATTTCGGAAATCTCGTGATGACGGTCGGTTTCGCGCGCGATCGCGAGAAGACGGTTGAAGCGGGCAGGGGTGACCTTCTCGCCCATGGACCAGTTGAGATCGAGTGTTTCGAGGAAGGTCGAAAGACCGTGAATTTTCTCATCAGATGGTTCTTCGTGAACGCGATAGATGAGTTCGTGTCGCTTGGTTTCCAGAGCTTCTGCCGCGCAGACATTGGCCTGAATCATCATCTCTTCAATGAGCATGTGCGCATCAAAGCGATCTCTCACCCGCACGCCGAGGACTTCGCCGTCTGGCGACAGTTCGATCTTGCGTTCCGGAATATCGAGATCGAGCGGAGAGCGTTCAGAGCGTTTATTCTTCAGCGCGGCATAGGCGGCCCACAGAGGCTTCAGAACCGTCTCGAGAAGCGGTGCCGCGCGGTCTGATGGCTCACCATCAATCGCCGCCTGAGCTTCCTCATAGGACAGGCCTGCAGCCGAGCGCATCATACCGCGAATAATGCGATGTCGAAGTTTGGTCCCTTCAGCGGAGAATACCATCTCAAACGCAAGACAGCAGCGCAGCTCTCCTTCTTTCAGCGAGCATTCGCCGGCCGACAGTGCTTTCGGGAGCATGCTAGCAACGCGGTCTGGAAAATAGGTCGAGTTGGCACGCCGATAGGCTTCTTTGTCCAGAATACCGTTGAACGGCACGTAGGCAGAGACGTCGGCAATCGCGACGATAATTTTCCAGCCATCCTTATTTTTCGGGTCGTCATCAGCTTGCGCAAAGACGGCGTCGTCATGGTCGCGCGCATCCGCAGGGTCGATGGTGATGAGTGGGATTTGCGTCAGGTCTTCGCGCGGGCATTCTGCAGGCTGGGCAGCCTCAGCGGCGGCTATAACATCCGGATCGAATGTGTCCGGAATGTCGTAAGACGCCATAGCGATGAGGCTGGCCGCCTTCGGATTGTCCGCGTTTCCGAGGATTTCGACGATCTTGCCGCGCTTCGGACCATGGCCGTGGTTGCGGGAAGGCTTAGGCTCCACGCGCACGAGGTCGCCATGGCGTGCATCCATCTGGTCGCCCGGAAAGATGAGGAATGAGCGTTTGTCCTTGCGGGATGTGCTTTCAACCTGACCGCCGCCATGCGCCATTTGCTCGAAGACGCCGATCATAGTGTCAGAGCGCGTTTCGAACTTTTTGATCATGCGCGCGCGCCAGAGCCCGTCGCGGCCTTCTTCAATATCGCAAAGCGCACGATCTCGCATGCCCGGGTCCGGATCACGGCGTTTGCCGCGATGGCCTGCGTAGATGATCTCGGGGCCGAACAGTCCATCCTGGCCGACCGCTTTGCCGATCAGGTCGCCATGCTCGTCAATGCGAAGGAATTCGACAATGCCGGTCGGAGGCGGCACATCCGAGCGCGCGAATGCGCGACGGCCCACGCGTGAGATTACGCCTTCGGCCTCCAGCTCCTGAAGAATCTTCCGGAGCTCGCGCCGCGCTTCTCCGTTTACACGCAGACCCCTCGCAATATCTCGTTTGTTGGTTTCGCCCGGATTGGCGGCAAGATAGTCGAGTACGGTCTGTCGTGTAATTTCGGTCATTCAGATTTGGCTTTTGTCGTTTTCTTGGCCGGGGCTTTCTTCTTCGCCGGGGCCTTTTTCTTCTTAGGAGGTGATTTGGCCTTCGCGGCGATAAGTTCAACCGCCTGTTCCAGTGTCACCTCTTCAGGCTTGGAATCCTTTGGCAGTGTCGCATTGGTCTTACCATGCTTCACATAAGGACCATAGCGTCCTTCGAGAACCTGAATCGGATCACCGTCTTTCGGGTGGGCGCCGAGGTCTTTCAGAACTTTTGGCGCATTGCCACGACGTCCCGGATTAGCAAGCTTATCCGCAATCACGGAGACTGCGCGGTTCAGGCCGATTTCGAACACTTCATCAACGCTAGGCAGGTTCGCATAGGTTTTGAGGTGCTGCACATAAGGGCCGTAACGACCAATATTTGCGAGGATCGGTTCGCCGTCTTCCGGGTGTTTGCCAACTTCGCGGGGCAGAGACAGAAGCATGAGCGCTTTTTCGAGGTTTAGTTCCTCTGCGTTCCAGCCTTTCGGAATACTGCCGCGTTTCGGCTTTTCACCGTCCTCTGGTTCAAGCTCCACATACGGGCCGAAACGACCTGATTTGAGGCTGACATCGCGACCTGTTTCAGGGTCCTGTCCGAGCACATTGCCGTCCGGGTTGATCGGGTTCTGTGACTCTTCGGCATCAACCGAGAAGGCACGTGTGAACTTGCACTCTGGATAGTTTGAGCAGCCTACAAACGCGCCATGACGGCCAAGCTTCAGCGACAGAAGGCCATCTCCGCAGTTCGGGCATGCGCGCGGGTTCGCGCCTTCCTCAGCGCCCTCTGCAGGACGGAAGACGTAAGGGCCGAGCACTTCATTCAGCGCATCGAGCACTTCACTGACACGCAGATCGGAAATCGAGCCAATCGCAGCCTGGAAGTCCTTCCAGAAATTCTGGAGGAAGTCTTTCCATTTGAGCTGACCGTCTGAGACCAGGTCGAGCTTTTCTTCCAGATCCGCTGTAAAGTCGTACTCGACATAGCGGTGGAAGAAGCTTTCAAGGAAGCCCGTTACAAGGCGACCTTTATCTTCCGGAATGAAGCGCTTCTTGTCGAGGCGGACATACTCGCGTTCCTGTAGAACGGAGAGGATAGACGCGTAAGTCGACGGGCGACCAATGCTCAGTTCTTCCAGACGCTTGACCAGTGACGCTTCAGAGAAACGTGGTGGCGGCTCGGTGAAGTGCTGTGAAGATTTTGCCTCAAGCAGTTCAGGCGTATCGCCCTGAGTGAGCTTTGGCAGGCGGCTATTGTCCTCATCATCGCCTGGTTCGTCACGGCCTTCCTGATAAAGCGTCAGGAAGCCGTCAAACATGAGAACGGAGCCGGTCGCGCGAAGACCCGCAGTTTTATCAGCAGATGTGATGTCGACCGTCGTACGCTCAAAGCGTGCTGCTTCCATCTGGGAAGCAACTGCGCGGCGCCAGATCAGGCCGTAGAGCTTGCCAAGATCAGCATCGCCGCGGAACTCGTCCGGATGCAGGCGGAAGTCAGTCGGACGGATCGCTTCGTGTGCTTCCTGAGCGTTCTTGGCTTTGGAAGAATAACGACGTGCTTTCTCAGGCAGATACTTGCCGCCATAGCTGGAGCGGATGACTTCACGGGAGCCCTGATAAGCTTCCTCGGCCATTTGCACACCATCGGTACGCATATAGGTGATCTTGCCGTCCTCGTAGAGCTTCTGCGCGGCTTGCATGGTGCGTTTGGCGGAGAAGCCGAGGCGACGCGATGCGTCCTGCTGAAGTGTCGAGGTGATAAAAGGTGGTGGCGGATTACGTTTGACCGGCTTGGCTTCCACCGCATCAACGGTGAAACCGTTACGACGTACAGCTTCCAGAGCCGCGTCAGCATCGGCTTTGTTCGCGAGGCTGAATTTTTTGAGCTTCTCGCCATTCAGTTCAACGAGGCGCGCCTCAAAGGAAGACCCGTCAGAGGCTTTCAGGTCCGCCATGACCTGCCAGTATTCCTCCGGCTTGAACATTTCGATTTCGCGTTCACGTTCGCAGATCAGACGCAGCGCAACGGATTGTACGCGGCCAGCGGATCGGGAACCCGGAAGCTTGCGCCACAGGACCGGCGACAGAGAAAAGCCTACGAGATAATCGAGGGCACGTCGCGCGAGATAGGCATCGACCAGCTCCTGATCGATATCACGCGGGTTCTTCATCGCCTCGGTGACGGCAGACTTTGTGATCGCGTTGAATACGACGCGGCTTACGCCAACATCTTTGAGGACGCGGCGGTTCTTCAGCGCTTCGAGCAAGTGCCAGGAGATGGCTTCACCTTCACGATCGGGGTCGGTCGCGAGAATGAGTTGCTCAGAGCCTTTTACGGCGTCTGCGATTTCACGAATACGCTTGGTGGACTTCGCATCAGCTTCCCAGCTCATCGCAAAGTCCTCATCCGGACGAACGGATCCGTCCTTGGATGGGAGATCGCGGATGTGGCCATAGCTGGCCAGAACCTTGAAGTCTTTTCCCAGATACTTGTTGATGGTTTTCGCCTTTGCAGGCGATTCAACGACAACGACTTTCATTTATGTAATCCAAATATCCCGTCGCGACGGAAGTTGTAAGTGTGCGCGACGGAAGTCAACAGGCACTAACCGTCTTCCATATAGGCGATTGCAGTGAGTGCCGCGAACAAAGCGAAGAGAGGAGGGGTGAAAGCAGCAACCGGCATGGAGGTCGCACCAGCCGCGCCGAGACTGCTTGTAATCTCTGTGACGAAGTAAAGGATGATGGCCGCCAGAGCGCCCCAGGCGATGAGCTGGCCGGTGCCGCCCAGACGCGCAAGACGCAGGCAGACAAGCGCGCCAATCAACGCCATTGCCACGTAGAGAATGGGTGATGCCAGAAGCGACTGGAAGTGCATCCGGTAGCGCGACGCATCAAGGCCTGCACGTTCTGTCTGAGCGATGAAGCCCGGCAGTCGCCAGAAGCCGACAGTCGACGGCGCGGCAAACCGATCAAGCAATTTTGCAGGGTCCAGATCCGTCGGGATGGATAGCGCATCGCGGTGCACAGGTGCCAGATCCGGCACTTGCTCGACTACATTAATGAGCTCCCAGAAACCGTCTTTCAGCGTCGCTGTGTCAGCAGAAATGCGGCGACGGAATGTGAAGTCATTCGTGCCTTGTTCGCGCGTATAAATGCGTTCGAACTCGAACAAATCGACAGAATTCAGAACGATGCCTTCTGTGCCCGTAGTGTCGGCATGGATAACGATTTGATCGGTTTCGCTACCCTGACGCAGCCAGACGCCATTGCGCTCTGCAGCTATGCCTTCAACCGGCGCGCCGGTCAGGCTCGCACGCGTTGTCTCAAAACGTTCGTTCAGATGCGCACCGACAGGGTTCAGAACAAATATTGCAAAAAGACCGAGCATCAGCGCCAGAACCGCCATTGGCGTCAGAAAGCGCCAGGCTGACAAGCCCGCTGCGCGCATGGCTGGAAGCTCAGTCAGGCGCGACAGGCGGGAATAAGCGATGATCGCGCCCACCAGAATGATGAAAGGCATGGTGTGCTCGGTGAGCATTGGCAGTTTCATCAACGAGAGCGAGATCGCCGTAAGGACGGAAATGTCAGCATCTCCGCCTACGGTACGAAGTTGCTCCACAACGTCGACCAGAAGGATGGCAGCGAGAATGACGCCCAGTGTCATGAGGACGGCAGCCACACACTGGCGGAAAACATAAAACTGGAGGCGATTAAACAACATGATTACGCAGCCTCCGCATTCTGGGTGTCATCGGATTTTTTGAGCTTTCGGGTCAGTGCAGGTATTCCGCCGACCAGATACACAAAGGCGAGCACACCTGTCGTTCCAAGCGGAAGAAGATACTGAACAATGTTCAATGCCGGATCACTCGCCGCGCTCGGTGGGACAGACAGTGACAGAATGACCAGCAACAGTGCGCCAGCGACTGAAACTGTGATCCGCTTCTGATAACCACGCCGGCTGAAATTACCGCCGGTTACGGCCAGCACCGCGATCATCGCCATGGCGAGGTTGAGCAGCGGTGACGCGATGCGCAAATGCGCTTCTGCCAGATAATTGTCCTGATCGCGGTTTTGATAAAAGTCACCCAGGTCAGGGAAGAACAGCTCGTGCAGGAAACGGTCTGACGGTTTCAGAACGAGGTCTGAATCTTCTGCCATGAAGTCGGTGAGTTCGAAAACATAATCATCGAAAACCAGAACCGACAGCTGGTCGAGTTCATCAACCTGCTGAATTTGGCCGCTTGTCATTCGAATAGCGGGCTGATTCTCGATCTCGATAAAATTACCGGTCTGCGCGATATAGATGGTCTCATTCGTCGGGTCACGCGTATCAGCGATCATCATCCCGCGGAAAACGCCGCCCGATGATTCGCGTACATAAATGGTCAGCCCATCGACCGGATAGGTGAAGGCACCCGGACGGATGAGAGACGAGGCGAGGTCTGCACGTGCCTCAGAAATTGTCTGGCGTAGTTCGCGTTGGGCCATTGGCTGGACAAAGAGATTTACGCACAAATGTGCAACGGTCACCATCACTGCGAGACGCATGACAGGAGATAGAATCTGCCAGCGTGTCATGCCTGCAGCCTGCGAAACGACGATTTCATTATCACGGTGAATACGGTTCAGCGCGTTCAACGCCGCCGCAAACAGGGCGATCGGGCCAAGAACCGCGATGATTTGAGGCGCACCCAGAGCGACAACGCGAAGATAGGTGAGGGCCGACTGACGGTTATCCACAATAAGATCAGTCTGCGACAGGCCTTGCGCCAGCAATGCCAGCAGCGCGAGACCACCAACAATCGTAATGACGGCTTTAAGAACGCTGAAAAAGATATACTTCTGAATTCGGTTCATAATCCTACTAACGTTTGTCTCTTTTCAGCTGTCGATGCCGTTTCAGGGTAAGGGCGGTTGCCGGAACACTCCAGAGGGCTTACTTCGAATTCAATTGGAGCAAAAGTATGAAGTTTGAAATCAAAGACACTTATAGTGGCGACGTCGCGATTCTGCTTACTCATGAAGCAGATTATGTCCCTGCTGAACTCGATGCCCTCGAAGCAGGCCTTGCTGGCAAGGTAAAGGCTGCAGTCGAAGCGGGTCGTTTTCGCGGTAAAGCTGGCCAGTCATTCGAATATTTTCTCTCTTCTGACGCAGGTCCGAAGAAAGTTATTCTCGTCGGTGCAGGAAAAACTGCTGAACTCACCGATGCAGAACTCGAGACATTCGGCGGTCACGCAGCCAAAGCTGTTCTGAATTCCGGCTACAAATCCGCAGACATCAAGGCGCCGAGCGCACGCGCGCTCGCTGGTGCGCGTCTGGCCGCTTACCGTTTCGACAAATACATGACGAAGCTGACGGACGACCAGAAGCCGTCTCTGGAAACCATCACACTGGTGACAGACAACGTATCAGCTGCCGAAGCTGAATGGGTTGGCCTCGCAGCGGCTGTCGCTGGCACCGAAATGGCGCGCGACCTGATGAACGAGCCACCGAACGTTCTTCATCCGGAAAGCTATGCTGATCGAATCCGCGAGATGGAAGAGCTCGGCATCAAGGTCACGGTCCTTGGCGAAGAAGAAATGACCAAGCTCGGTATGAACGCGCTTCTCGGTGTCGGTCAGGGTTCTGTCCGCGAATCGAAAATGGCGATCATGGAGTGGAAAGGCGGCGGCGACGAAGCTCCTCTGGCACTGGTCGGTAAAGGCGTCTGCTTCGACACGGGCGGTATCTCTCTGAAGCCGGGCCCGAACATGCAGGACATGAAGGGCGATATGGGCGGTTCAGCGGCGGTTGTAGGCGCTATGAAAACGCTCGCGCTTCGCAAGGCAAAAGCAAACGTTGTTGGTCTTGTCGGCCTCGTTGAGAACATGCCAGACGGCAATGCAAGCCGTCCGGGCGACATCGTGACATCCATGTCCGGCCAGACGATTGAAAACCAGAACACTGACGCTGAAGGTCGTCTCGTTCTGTGTGACGTACTCTGGTACGCACAAGAGAACTATAAGCCACGCGCTATCATTGACCTTGCGACGCTGACAGGTGCGATCATCGTGTCGCTCGGTCACGACAATGCAGGTCTGTTCTCGAACAATGACGAGCTCTCTTCCCAGCTGACGGCTGCAGGTCTTGCTGAGAACGAAACTGTCTGGCGTCTGCCAATGGGTTCGTCTTATGACAAGCTTCTCAAGTCACAGTTCGCTGACATGAAGAATATTGGCGGTCCGGCTGCCGGTTCGATCACTGCGGCGCAGTTCCTGAAGCGCTTCATTCAGAATGACACGCCATGGGCACATATCGACATTGCAGGCGTCGCCTGGAAGAGCGTCGATAAAGCACCGACAGACCCGTCCTGGGCGAGTGGCTTCGGCCCGCGTCTCCTCGACCGTCTGATCAAAGACAATTACGAGAACGCTTAATCTGATGGCGTGCGAGTGGTGGTTTTATCAACTCGAGCGGCCACCGATTGCCGGGGCGCTTGCGCCCCTTCTCGAGAAGGGTCTGGAACGGGACTGGCGTGTGCTGGTCTCGTCTCCGGATGTTTCCGCACTTTCCCAGCTCGATAAAGACCTTTGGCGCTGGAAGGATGACAGCTTCCTGCCGCATGGGCCGGAGGGGGAGCATTCGAGCCGACAGCCGGTTCTGCTCTCTGCATCGCTTGATAATGCAAACGACGCTAAAATTCTCGTTCTGATGAACGGTCAGGATGTGGAAACGCCTGATCAGCCGTATCAGCGGATCATGGTCGTCTTTCAGAGCGACGATCAGCATGCGCTTCAGACCGCACGCGGACAGTTCAAAGCAGCGCGAAATGCGGGGCTTAACGTCAAATATTACCAGCTCTCTGAGACCGGCAGCTGGATCGACAAGACGCGATAAAAACCGCCGTCATCGAAAAGTTACACACAAACTGTTGGCAGTGCGCATTTACGCAGCTATAGCGGCGCCAGAATATCAAGACCGCGATCAACGCGGTGGATAACAAGGATTCCTCCGATGGCTCTCGAACGTACTTTTTCTATCATCAAGCCAGACGCGACTGAGCGTAACCTCACTGGTAAAGTAAACTCTATGATCGAGGCTGCTGGCCTGCGCATCATCGGCCAGCGTCGTATTCAGATGACTGAAGAGCAAGCCAAGCGTTTTTACGAAGTTCACGCAGAGCGCCCATTCTACGGCGAACTCGTTGAATTCATGACATCTGGCCCGGTTGTTGTTCAGGTTCTCGAAGGCGAGAACGCTGTTGCGGCTTACCGCGAAGTAATGGGTGCAACAAACCCGGCAGAAGCTGCTGAAGGCACAATCCGTAAGGAAGTTGCTAAGTCTATCGGCGAGAACTCTGTTCACGGTTCTGACAGCGCTGAGAACGCTGCGATCGAAATCGCTCAGTTCTTCTCACTGGCTGACATCGCAGGCTAAGCGCCCGCGCAAAGCACATCTTACAGGGCCCGCACTCACAGGAGTTGCGGGCTTTGTTGTGTTTTAAGCCTTGTTTTCGACACGTCTCTGGCCGACATAAAGCACATGGCGATCCTGAATCTGCGAAATATCCTGTCTCTTGCGGCTGGCGTCTCTGCGTCTGCCGTGGCTGTGCGTAACGCGCTCGGCAAGGAAGTTGATAAACGCACGGACAAAATGATTGCCCGCGCTGTCGAGGAGGCGCGCGAAGAGCTGCGCATTCAGGCGCATACCTTCTTCTCTGACGGGTTCCGCCAGTTCCTCATCACGACGGGTGCGAAAGCATTGCTTGTGCTGATTGTGGCTGTGCTGTTCCTGTCGGGACTTTTGCCATCAAAATGGTCCGCGGTTGTACTGGCTTTGCTCTTTGTCAGCTTCTTTACCTTCGATACCGTCCGTTCTTTTCCGACGCTCAAATTCCTGCGTCGGGAGTTCAAGAAGTTCGGTTGGCGGCCCAAGCTTATCCTCTCCGAGACCGTCTCGGCGCAGGTATTCGAGAAAGTCCTGGAACGCGCCACAGACCAGCCTGTCGACAGCACAGAAAGCGTGCTGATGCTACTTGCGGGCCGTAAACGCGATGACGTGGTTGAGAAGGTCGCCCGCGCTGTCGCTGATATCGCGTCGACATCCAGCTGGGACGATGTGAAGCCGCTTGTGACGCGCTTCGCCGCCCGCTTTGCGCTCCTGTTTGTGCTGTACTCGGCGCTCGTCTGGAGCGTGATCTGGCTGATCCGCCACCATTTCGCGACGACGTGATTTTGTGCTCGGTGCTGATGCTTCGCGAGCTCAGCGCACCTGTGCCGGCGCTTTGCTTGTGGGTTCCCAAGCCGAGACTACGGTTCGGGCGATAGCCCGCCCCGCCGAAGGCGCTACGCGTCGTGAGGCATAATTGAATAATGAGAGCAAATAAAAGCAGCCTTGAGCCCGTTCTATGCGGACCTTGAGGTTCGCGAGAACAAATAAAAAAGGCGGCCATCTGACCGCCTTTCTTGTACTTAGCTTTCAATGCTTTGCCAGAATTCCCTGATCTCAGCGCGCGGGTCATACTCCACGCTCATTTCCGTATCAAAGATCATGGTTGCCCGCTCCGGTGAAGTGTACTCCGGCCAGTCCGGAACCTCATCATTGTTCGGGTTGCCGGTCGCAGCAAACGCTGCCCAGCTCGATGCGATACGGTCTGCCATCATAAGGCTTTCCGCGCTCGCACCTGTCAGGCCGCCGCGCACGGAGTGCAGGCTGAGACCGACATCAATGCCGTGAACCGCGCCGTAACGACCACCAAATGCTGGGCTCGGCCATTTCCAGAGATAGGTCCAGACCGGCGCACCACCCGCTGAGGCTTTCAGCTCGGCCTGACGGAAAGCAGACCGGCGGAAAGACAGGTCAGTGTCGATGCGCGCTTGAATCAGGTGAGGCGAGGCATCCGGATCTTCCGCGCGATACATCGCGACGGCGTCTTCCGCGTGATCTCCCGCGCGGCGACGGGCATAGGCCATAAGGCCTTCATCGCTCAAATCGAAGTTCGGCATACGGTAGGTCCGCTCGTCCAGCGCCGTTGAGATCACCATCGGTACGTTATGCGAGATAGCAGGGGCGTCCGGATCGAACGGGTGACGGACAATAGCTTCACCATCAATCACCGGCGCGAAGGATGTCGGGGCCTCGCCAAGCGCGCGGTCTGCCGCTTCGAGTGTCGCCTGCGCCTCCAGAATACGTGTGAATGGCAGGTCCTGTAGGCGATGAAGCTCATTCGTCGGGATTTCCAGCTCGCGCAGAAGGCGCTCCGCCGCCGCCGTGCCGTCATCCGCGGTGCGTGAGCGCAGCGCGGAACCGGACATGACGCCTGCGCGATGGATCAGGCCTTCCGCGCCCGGCATGGCCAGAAGCGTGCTGGTCTTCGCACCGCCGCCGGATTGTCCATAAACAAGCACGCGGTCCGGATCGCCGCCAAACTGGGCGACGTTCTCCTTTACCCAGGCGAGTGCGGAGACAATATCCATCATGCCAACAGCGCCGGAACGTGCGAACCGGTCGTCGAACTCTGCCAGATGCGCAAAGCCGAACGCGCCGAGACGGTGGTTCACCGCAATCACAACGCTGTCTGAATAGCGGGCCATTTCTTCGCCATCCATGCCGAACGAGTTGCCGGACCCGCCATAATATCCGCCGCCATGGATCACGAAGATTACAGGCTTCTTCGCATTCGCATCGAGTGTGGGGGTCCAGAGGTTTATCGCAAGGCAATCCTCGCCAAGGCCGGATGGGTGGCGATCAAAGACGATCAGGTCACCATAGGCAAAGGCACGACCGTTTGGCATTTGCGGCGCGGCATGGCTGAAATAAAGCGCATCTTTCACGCCCGCCCATGGTTCCACTGGCTGCGCTGGCATAAAGCGGTTCGCGCCGGAAGTTGGCGCGCCATAACGAATGCCCTTAAAGCTCGTAATGCCTGCGGCGTGTGCGCCGCGAAGACGGCCCTGCGCTGTCTCTACAACCGGAAACAGGGCGCTGTCGGCGAAGCCACGACCCGGCAGGGTTAGCAGGCCAGTGACAGCAGCGGTGCCAGCCATAAAGAAGCGGCGACCCGGATTAAATGGTTTCATTGTTACCTCCCGAACCACTAAATGCGTTTAGACTTATGTGTAGGGGAGTATCGCGACCGGCGCAATTGGTGAGTGCGTCGGGGATGTGATTTTCTGGAAGGGTGTTTTGAATGATAGAAATATAGGAGTCCTACGTGATATGATGTAGAACTACATTTAATCTCTCGTCGCCGGGCATCGGAACTGTGAGGGATCGCGAAGGAGAGTGATGAAACTTTCAACGAAGCTTATCGCAATACTAGCGCACGGGATGTTGCTGGGCTTCACCCTGCCTTCCCAATCCTGTGCATCACCACTGGACCCTTACTTTTCAGATAGTCGGGTTACTCTAGTGACCTATGCTCAGCTGGAAGACGAGTATGTGCTGGCGGATGATCAGGAGGTGCTGCTTTCGGCGCTGTCACTCCTGAATTTGCGGGATAGCACTTCAGTAAATTTGGTTGCTCCGAGGCACGGTCCCTTTCAGTCGATTTCGGCACGATATGTCGGTTATATAATTGGCAACCGATCAGTTTCCGCTTCTCCTGTCCGGGCCGACAGATATTTCTATTGCCGTTATGGTCAGCCATTTTCAGGTTATGGGAGCGTGTTCATCGATTTTGAAACCAAAGAGATCGTTGGTGGAATTTTGATCATTTCATCCGATCAGGTGGCGCTCAATACAAATATGAGTTTGGATGATTTCGGGATCGAGTTCAGTGTCACAGCTCAAACGGAGTTGTGTCTTATTTCGCGCAACGGATTTTCTCCTGAGTATGACTGACCCTTTTTATTGTAAAATCTTCGTTGCCACAGATAAGCCTATTGAGGAAGTGAGTAGGCTTGTAGCAATGCAAGTATCTGAAATTTTTGAGGATATTGAGGTCGATGCAGATGTGTCTCGAAATGACAATTTTCTGTCTGAGTGGGGGCAGGTCGAAGCATTCGATTTCATTGAAAACTGTCAGTTTTTTGTCGACCTTGTTCTCGTCGAAGAAAATGTAAAACTAACAGATCAGTTTCATTCCAATGCCGCGGAATTGGTGTGCGGCATTCGAAAATTGATCGGTATTGCGGTAGCGTCGTGCGAATTCGAAGACAAAATAGTAGATTTTTGCGGATGGAATTGGACTGTGAATAACCCTAACCCTCCTGGTTCGACGTTACAAAGGTTGTTTCGGGGTAGGGCGCATGTCGCGAAGAAATTCGGGAGATAAAACTAATCCAACCGCACCATGCGCCACCCTAAACTTGGGGCATGAACCCCGCGCTATCATCTGTTTCTGATTACACATCGCTGACCATCGGTCAGCTGATCGGGCTGAACCTTGCGCGGTTGTATGCCTGGTGCATGCGGCTTCACGCGTCCGGCGAAACGCGCGCGCCGCGTGACTTCGCGCAGATGGTGATCTCAACCGATGCGATGGTGCACGCTTATGTGCGCATGCTGGCCTCGAACCAGCTGGAGCGGGCCGGTTTGAACTTTGTGGCAAACGCCATGCGTATACCGATGGGTGAGCGACAAGCGTGTAGGTCGGCTCAAGCCGAAGGTGGAGCCGACATTTCTGTGTGCTCTCGCGTACCTTTGGTACGCATAGGGCGCGCTCAGGGTTGTCGTGTTTGCTCTCGTGAACCAAAGGCTCACAAAGGGCCGGCTCAAGACTGTGATCTCATCTCATTGGCCGAGCTGTCTGATCAGCTTCAGACCACAATCGAAAACTTTGAACGCGCCGAAATACTGGCGAGCCATTTGGCCCGTGTCACGGTCTGCGCGCTGGCTTATCTTCAACCTGAAGAGCGCACGTCTCTGGAGTTTGATGAGCCGACGGAACCAGCTTTTCCGTCTTGTCAGCACATCACGACATCGCACGAGCCATGGCCGCCTCCGGACCGCGCGGCATAAATCTTTTCGTTCGCTATCTGATTTCAATTTTTCCAATTAATATCCATGCGCGGCAAGGAAACCCCTTGCGGCGATACTGATGTATCAGGTGTTGGGATTACAGGCGTTTCTTCGCAAATGCGCGGCCTGATGCCGTTTTCAGGTAGGTTTCGAAATCCTTGGCCTTTTCGGCGTCGGAGAACCCAATATAGGTTTTCAGCGCCCACGGCTGAAATTTGGCAGTGTGGCCAACTTTACCAGAATTATGCTGAGCGAGCCGCCGTTTCAGATTGTCTGTGATACCGGTGTAATAGCGGTCATGCGTAGATTGGCTCTGAATAATGTAGACATACATCATTTTGAAAGTCCGCCTTCGCCGCGGCTTCGGCGCGACATCCGTTTCGCACGCTACACGCTATCGCGCTGTAGCGAAATTTTTCGAAGAAAAATTTGCGAAAGCGGATGGTGCCCGGGGGCGGATTTGAACCACCGACACGCGGATTTTCAATCCGCTGCTCTACCCCTGAGCTACCCGGGCATCTGGGGTACGCTAGTAAAGCGAGAGGGCTGTATAATTGGCTGTTGGCGTGCTGTCCATCACCTTCTGCGCTGAATTTGACATTTTTTTTGGTCGCGCAGGAAAGCGTATGTTTTGCAGGCGGTTTCTCTCTATTCCTGCGCCCACAAGGTCTCACAAACTGCAGCAATTTCAGCGGACGTCTCAATCAGGTTCTGAGGAATCCGATATGAGATCATTGCAGTGCCAGCGAGCGCGGAATTTGAGTCCGGATCATCCGGCCAGCGTGCCCCCGCAATGCCGCCTTCTTCAAGTTCTGCCAGATAGGCACCAAATTCATCCTCGCGCCCGTCTTTGAAGAGGGGGAGCCAGATGATGATGATGGCATTCGGCCAACGACGCAGGGCTTTAGGCGTCCACTCGATCAGGGCTTCGAGGTCGCCGAGCGTTTCATAGCTCGGGTCGATCAGAACAACCATTTGCTCTTTTGAGCGCGGGGCGAGCGACAGCGCGCCGCGATAGCCATCCGCTTTACGAATCTGCGCACGTGGATCATTGCCGATGTTTTTCGTCAGCGCGGCGTATTCTGTCGGGTGGAGTTCGAAGAACGCCATGCGGTCATCCTTGCGCAGGAAGTGCGTGGCAAGGGCAGGAGAGCCCGGATAGTTTTTCAGGCCGCCTTCCGGGTTCAGACGTTTCACTTCATCCAGATAGGGGCGCATGGAGGCGGGCAGGTTTTTGACGTCGATCAGCTGGCCAATACCGTCCGGAAATTCGGCGCCTTTCTGGGCTTCCTTGGAGTTCAGATCATACATGCCGCGTGCGGCGTGCGTCTCGACATAGAAGACTGGCTTTTTCTGTTTGGCGAGATCGGCCAGCACGGCGCTCAGAATAGCATGCTTGAGAACGTCAGCGCGGTTTCCGGCGTGATATACGTGTTGATAGCTCAGCATGGTGTTCGTCTGCCTTTTGAAAAATAAGAAGGGCCCGCCGGTGATGGCAGGCCCTTTAACATGGAAACGGCTTTAAGTTCTATTGCGCGTTTGCTGCGAGGTCTTCCTGACGGATCGCCTCGAACTCATTGCCTTCATACCAGGTTGGCCACTCATCAGATTGCGCGATGCGGCGGCCCACTTCGTAGAGTGCTGAGATATTCTGCTGCATACCAGACAGGTCCCAGTTCGGGTTATATTCGTCCTGTGGCTTGTGATAGCGCAGTGCCGTGTACTCGGCTGCGGCTGCCGTTCCTGCAGGGCGTCCGCCTTCAACCATGTCGTCACCGCCGTCCGCGTAGAGCATTGGGATGCCGATTTTCGCGTAGCTCACATGGTCTGAGCGGTAGAAATAGCCGTTCTGCGGAAGCGGGTCCGGTCGCACGACACGGCCGTCTGCCTCAAGAACATCTGTCAGAATGTCTTCCAGCTCGGATGCGCCATAGCCGACAACCACCATGTCGAGTGTCGGACCGGTTGGAAGCATGCCGTCCATATTGATGCCGGCAACAATCTGATGGCTATCAATGACTTCGTTCTCAGCCATGTAGGCCGAGCCCAGCAGGCCGGACTCTTCAAGCGTTACTGCTGCGAAGAGAACCGAACGGCGTGGGGCTTCAGCCACCATAGCTTCGGCGATGTCGAGCAGGCCAGCAGAACCGGTCGCGTTGTCTACGGCACCGTTATAGATCGTGTCTTCGGAAGCGAAGCTGAAGTTCGGGTCGTTTGGGTCGGCTGCATTGCCGAGGTGATCCCAGTGCGCAGTGAAGAGAACAAATTCGTCCGGAGCTTCTGTGCCTTCAATCATGCCGAGCACGTTGCGTGATTCTGCGTACTCAACAGTCTGAACGATGCGGCCCGATGCAGTGAGGTCGTCCATATCTACGTAAGAGAAACCCGGTTCTGCAGCTGCAGCATAGAGATCATCAAAGCTGAGGCCTGCCTCATCGAAGAGTGCGCGCGCGACGTCTTCGGTAATCCAGCCTTCCATCATGGCGCGGCTCTCACCGCCGTCGGCATAGACAAGGTCCGCCTGAGCGCCTGTCCATGAGTTGGCGACAACGTCCCAGCCGTAGGCAGCTGGCTCTCTCTGGTGAATGATGATGGCAGCCGTTGCGCCCTGACGGGCCGCTTCTTCGAACTTGTAAGTCCAGCGGCCATAGTATGTCATGGCATTGCCGTTAAAGAGGTCAGGATCCTGAGTGGCAAAGCCCGGATCATTCACGAGGATGATGACGGTTTTGCCTTCGACATCGAGGCCTTCATAGTCGTTCCAGCCATATTCCGGCGCGACTGCGCCATAGCCAACGAAAACGACTTCGGAATCTTCAAATGAGATGTCCATTTCGCGTTGGCGCTTGGACCAGATCACAGCGTCAGAGCCGATCTCGAATGGCGCAGCGTCGGCAGACGAGGAAATTGTCAGAGATGATTGCTCTTCATCGACCGTCTGGTTGACCATTTCAACGGTCTGGTACCAGGAGCCGTCATTTGCCGGAACAAGACCGATACGCTCCATCTCTGCAGCGATCCAGTCGGCAGCAGCTTCACCAGCGATGCTACCTGGGCCGCGGCCCTCGAATGTATCGTCTGCCAGTGTCGCAATCCGCACACGCAGATCGTCTTCTGTGATTTCCGGAGACGTTGTTGGAAGCGGCATGAGTAAGCCGTCATCGGCTTCGACGGCGGCTGTATCTTCAACGATCGGCGCCTCTGCCTCTGGGGCGTCAGTCTCTGATGATGGCGAGCACGCCGCCAGAATGGCCCCGAGGGCCGAACATGCAAGTAGTCGTTTCATAGAGGGCATCCTCTTTCAGAATTTTGATCAGACTTGGCACGCTGTGCCCCGATCGGCAAGTTTGTGCGCCTATTTCATCATCTTCCGGACATTGTTCGGAAGTGCGAGTGCACCTTTGGCAATATCCATGTTGAAGTAAACCAGCTTGTCCTCGTCGACATGGTCGTATTTTGGTTCCAGCGGGTTGTCGTCACTGATCAGGCCGCCGCACCAGTCGCCCGAAATGTAGAACGGGCAAGGCATCAGGAATGGCTTGAAGTGAGTGAACAGGTCTGCCAGCCGGTGGTACATGAGCGACATGCCGTTTGTATAAAAGGTCGGGCTGCCAAGCATCTGGCAGGTCACGCCGCCCGGACGGATGGCCTTTTTGATGTGCGAGTAGAATTCGTCAGTTACGAGCGGATTTGCCGTTTGTGCGCCAACGTGAGCTTCTTCGCAGACATCTGTTGAATCGATGATGATCGCGTCGAACGCATTCTCCTGCTCGGCGAGATATGCCGCGCCGTCGCCGATCCGGATTTCGACGCGTGGATCTTTGAGTCCGGCTGTTAGCTCGGGCAGGTATTTTTCGGAGACTTCCACGACAACCGGATCAAGCTCCGCAAGTACGATGCGCTCCAGTCCCGCATATTTAGCGAGCTCTGTCACCGTGCCGCCATCGCCGCCGCCAATCACCAGAACCGACTTCGGGTTCTCAATGCATGAAAGGGTCAGGTGCACCATGTGCTCATGATAAACGTAATGCGTGTCCTCAGACAGCATGAGCACATCATCAATCAGCATAACGACGCCATGAGCATCTGTCCTGACGAGTTTGATGTCCTGCCATTCGGAGGTCTCGTGCGCGATGAGCTCGCCTTCGACAAATGAGCCGTAGGACGGAGTATGTTTGTCTTCGAATCTGTTCTTGGTCATGGTCACTTTTTATGAGTGCATGCCTTTTGCGGCAAGACGCGTTGTGAGCAGGGCTCGCGAATTATTGGTCTTCCGGTAGCGGGATGAATTCATCCTCGTTAGGCGGCATGCCGAAAGGCGTGTTTTGCCAGTTTCCGGCGATTGATGCGCGCCAGTCTTCCTTAGCCTGATCGATACGTTCTTTGGTCGATGCGACGAAGTTCCATTCAATGTAGCGGCGTTCGGTGTGCGGTGCGCCACCAATAATGGCGATGCGCGTATTTGCGGCCAGTTCGACGGAGCCGATGTCACCGGGTTCGAATACAACCATTTGTCCCTCGGAAAAGGTGTGCCCCTCGAAGGTCATGGTTCCAGAGACGACATAGGCGGCACGCTCTTCGGTGTCTGCGGGCAGTTGAAGGCTGCATTCAGTTTCCGTCTCTGCGACGACATATAGAGTTTCATGAGGGAAACGGACCGGCGATGTCAGCTCATAGGCTTGCCCCATGACGACGCGCACTTTGGCGGGGCCAATCATTGCTTCGGGGATATCTGCTGCGGGGTAGTGATCAAACGCCGGATCGCATTCTTCATGCGATTTTGGCAGCGCCAGCCAGGTCTGGATGCCGTGAAGGCGATGACCGTTCTTTTCCAGTTCTACGGGTGTCCGTTCGGAGTGCGCGATGCCTTTGCCTGCTGTCATCAGGTTGACTGCGCCCGGATGGACTTCGATTTCGGTGTCCAGCGTATCGCGGTGGAGCATTCCGCCTTCAAAAAGATAGGTGACGGTGGAGAGGCAGGTATGCGGGTGTGGGCGGACATCTATGCCTTTGCCTGACGCAAATTCAGCAGGCCCAATGTGATCGAAGAAAATAAAGGGACCGACCAGCTTTTGCTTGGCGCTCGGAATCGCGCGTCGCACGGAAAATGCGCCGAGGTCATGTTCTTTCGGGCTAAGGACAAGCTTGATGGATGACATTGTATGGCCTCTGATGTGAACTATGGTTGGTATGTCAGATAGTGTGTCGGAATAGAATGTCATTGGAGCAAGGGTCGAAACCGGAGTTTGACGCGTTTTGTGCTGAGGTGGGCAGTTGTCGAGTGTGCTTGCAGTCGAAAAATCCTCTGCCGCATGAGCCGAGACCCGTCTTTCAAATTCATCCTGACGCGACCTTATTGATCGCGGGGCAGGCGCCGGGAAATCTGGTCAATCTGTCGGGTCGTCCGTTCACCGACCCGTCCGGTGATCGTCTGCGCGACTGGATGGGGATTGGCTCCGACATTTTCTACGATGCGTCGCGTGTGGCGATCGTTCCGATGGGCTTCTGTTTCCCGGGTTACACGCCCAAAGGCGCAGATAAACCGCCGAGAAAAGAATGTGCCTTGACATGGCGTGAGCAAATGCTCACATACTTGCCTAAGATCAGAACAACGCTTCTGATTGGTGGGTATGCCCAGAAGTGGCATTTAGAGGACGGATTTAAGGGGCGCGTTACGGATACGGTTGAGAATTGGCGGGCTTATGCGCCGCGTCACTTCGTGCTGCCGCATCCTTCATGGCGAAACAATGCATGGCTGAAACGACATTCATGGTTCGAAACAGATTTGCTTCCCGAGCTGCGAAGGGCGGTGCAATCGGCGCTTGCCTGAGTGTTGCCCTTATTCTGATCCTCACCACGATTTTGAACGGCTGTGTCAGCCATCTTTATCCCGAGTTTCCCGAGGAACGTATCGCTATGCCGCATTTTGATCTGGACCGGTCGCGTTTTGTCTCATTCGACGGTGCCGAACTTGGCCTCACGGTCTGGGGAGGTCATATACCTCAGCCGGAACATGTTGTTGTCGGTATTCATGGGATGAATGATTACGCGAATGCTTTTCATATGGCGGGGCCGTGGTGGGCTGAGCGTGGTGTCACAACGTATGCCTATGATCAGCGGGGATTTGGCAGGTCTCCCAATCATGGTCGCTGGCCGAATGAAGACACCATGCGGGAAGACCTGCGCACAATTGTTCGTGCTGCGCGTCAGGCTCATCCTGAAGCGACGCTGACTGTTGTTGGTATCTCGATGGGCGGCGCTGTTGCGATGTCTGTTTTCGGAGCTGACGGCGCGCCAGACATTGACCGGCTGATCCTTTCTGGGCCGGGGCTTCGCGGCATGGGTGCCATCCCGTTCTATCAGAAAATTGCACTTCAGCTGGCAACGCGTGTCCGTCCGAACTGGATTGTAACGCCGCCACGCCGTTTTGTTCGAATCGAGCCTTCCGACAATGTTGAAATGCTTGAGCGGACATGGTCGGATCCGCTTATGCAGCGAGAGAACCGGATCGATCAGGTTTATGGCGTTGCCCAACTGATGGAGACAGCTCACCAGCGGGCTCAAAATCTGCCTGAACGCACTTTGCTTCTGTACGGTGCGAAAGATTATGTAATCCCACCGTCCGGGGTGGAACGCACGGCCCAGGTGCTGCCGTCACATGTCCGCACAGCCTATTATGAAAACGGCTATCATATGATGATGCGAGACCTGCAGGCAGAAACGGTTTGGCAGGATCAGCTTGCCTTCATGATTGATCCGGAAGCATCGTTACCATCTGGTGCGTCTGCTTTGCCATGGATCGCCGAAAACTGATCCTCACAGAAGCCTGATGTTAACCATTGTATCATAATCAATAAGTTGATCAGACAGATTCGGGTGAGCCTGCAATTATGGTGGCAGCGCTGAAAAAATTAACTGGCGATGACCTCGTCGGGCGGTTTTCCGCCTGGTGGGATGGTCGTGAGTATGTTCCTTCCGGCGATGCTGAGTCCGAAGACACCGAAGCTGCGCCCGTTGAAGCCGACATTCCCGAAATAGAGAAGAAGCCCGCAAACACTGATGCGTTGTCTCCTGCAGCCTCGCGCATAGCCGCGATTGAGACTGTCTGGGGTGAGGGCCGTTTCGGTCCCGGAAGTGCAGAAATCGAAGCGCGCCTGACGGACAGTCTCGGAGCGATGGAGAATGGCTCGGAAGACCAGTTTGGCGTCATCAATTCAGATCCCGCCACTGTGCGACACATTATGGGCGTTACCGGAGGCACACCTGTCATTTCAGAGTGGCGCGTGCCTTGCGCGGGTCGTTTCCGTGAAGAGTTTCCTGACTTTGAGATGATGAATGGCGATCTTGATCGTCCGCCATTTCAGGCTGAATCACTGAAAATGATGTTCAGTCAGGATGCGTTCGCCTACTCAGATCACAAGTCCGGCCTTGCTGTGCGTGTGTTCAGGAGCCTTAAGCCAGGAGGCCAATGGGTGATTCTGGATACCCTGCGCGGTACGTCGACGGGGCGTCTTGCGTCTGCCTTTGCCTCATCATGGAGTGAGCCGCAGCTCGTTGATAGCCACGAGATTGCGGAAATCTGCGAAGGGGCGGGTTTTGAGCTCGTGAGCGACGAAGATGATCTGACCGGCGATGTCGTGCACGCTGCACGGCAGTCTTTTGACCGTTTCGGGCAGGACCTGTCATCGCGTCTGGCAGGCAAGCTGGAACAGGTGAATAAGGTCGTCTACATGCAGGAGCTCGGCTGGGAAGCTGAAAGCTGGAAGTGGCGACAGCGGGCTCTGGCTGGCGAATTGCTGCAGGTAAAAATGTGGAAATTCAGGCGTCCGGTTGAATAGCCTTCGGTATCGGTAGTTTTGGGGTTGTTTAATCCCTGTTTAGCTGTAACAGCGCAATAATAGTTCTCGCAATCGCTGGGGTAAGCCATGTTTGATCTGCCGTCATTTGATGCGCATGAAGGCGTTCACGTATTTCACGACGACAAGACCGGACTTCGTGCCGTTATTGCAATTCACTCAACGGCGCTTGGGCCCGCAGCAGGTGGATGCCGGATGTGGGACTATGTGGACAGTCAGGCAATGGTTCGCGATGCGCTGCGGCTGTCTCAAGGTATGTCTTATAAGAACGCGATGGCCGATTTGCCTCTGGGCGGCGGTAAGTCTGTGATCTGGGGCAACGCTAAGACGGATAAATCACCAGACCTGTTTCGTGCCTTCGGACGCGCGGTCGAGTCGCTGTCTGGAAATTACTGGACCGCGGAAGATGTTGGGCTGACGCCGCAGGACCTGGAATATGCCCGTGAAGAAACACGCTATGTGGCCGGCCTCACGTCCGGCGCTGCTGCGAGTGGCGATCCGTCTCCCGTCACAGCTGAGGGGGCTTATCGCGGCATTCGTGCAGCGCTGCTGGCAGACACCGGCTCTGACGAACTGGAAGGCCGCTCTATTGCGGTTCAGGGTGTCGGTCATGTTGGTGCGAACATTGTCCGCAAGCTGCGCCGTGAGGGCGCTACGGTTTACATCGCAGACATTGCTGCTGACGCAGTCTCTGACCTCGCCAATGAAACCGGCGCGATTCCGGTGGGCGTGGATGAAATCCTGTTCCGGGAAGTTGATGTGGTGTCACCGAACGCTCTGGGCGGCGTTCTGAACTCCGACACGATAGCCAAGCTCAATTGTCGGATCGTAGCCGGTGCAGCGAATAACCAGCTTTTCGCTCCGGAGATGGGTGATGAGCTTGCTGCTCGCAGCATTCTGTATGCGCCTGATTACGTGATCAATGGCGGCGGCATTATCAATGTCGCGGCGGAAATATCCGGCAATTACGATGAGGACTGGGTGGAATGTAAACTGTCGTCTCTTATCGATACATTGCGTGATGTTTTTGAGCGATCCAAGTCTGAAGGGCGCGCGACACACAGAATTGCAGATGAAATCGCAAGATCCCGCATCGCGGCAGCCCGTAGGTAAATTCACCTATATTTCAGGTTGCTTGGGGGAGGTTTATACCTGAAATTTGGGCAAGTACGCTAAATTCCGTAGCTGTTTTCAGTTAATGGCGTCGATTTTGCTGGAATTCATGAGAGGAATGAATAAGCTTCATAAAGGCTGGGCGGAAGACCTAGGGGGGACACAATATGTCGGATGTGATTGTCCATGTATCAGTTGGTGACAATCAAACTGAAAGCAAATTCTTCGCAGCGATTGATGCGTTCGCACGCCAGCGTTTCGGCGTTAAGAACACTCACAGCGATGAAGCGCCGGATATCATGGTGAAAACGATCCATTCCGGACAGAGTATCCGGAAGGCGATAACGTTTCAGGACCGCGAAACGGCGAGCGATTTTCTGAATTTCTGGCGCAGGCAGTGACGCCTTCAACTTTGTATACAGTGCTATACTGAAGGTCTCGTGCGGAGTGCTCCGAACGGAACGATTTAAATATTTCAATCTTTACTGATATGATTGCACTAGTTGCTGCTGATTCGGGAGGCGGATGTGCAATCATTTGCCCGTAATACAGGCACCATGCTCGACGCATCTGATCTGCTCGATGCCATGAAGCCAAAAGTCAGACTCAATATCGTGTTGATTGAAGACGACGCGCGCGATGCTTTGCTCTTTCAGGAGCAATTGCGAAGAGCGTCATTCATTACGCCCGAAGTGACTCACTTTACGAGTCTAGAAGCCTTCTTTGAGTCGAATTGTGACAGTCCGGACGTTCTGGTTCTGGATCGCTTTATCCAGCGTGTGGGGCTTACAGAAGGGCGAATCCGTCACGTGAAGGCGCGATATCCCGAGACAGGGATCATCATGTACACCGGTTCTATTGCTCCGGCTTTGCGCTCTATTGCGGTGCAGGAAGGTGCGTTTGCGGTTGTCGAGAAGGGTAGCCTTTCGCTGACCGAGCTCGAGCTCCTGATCATGACGACCGCGTATGTAGGCTCAAAAATAACCAACTGAAATCGCTGTTTGTGGCGTCAAAAAAGCATGAAGTATTCGACCTATTCGTAATAGTTCGCTCTCTCAAGGCTTCCCTTTTGCCAAAAAATTTGATGGATGCAGTTTGAAGATGCATGAGAGTGACACAAGTCACCCATCGATGGGCAAGCGTAGTCTGCAGGGAGAGCACGATGAACTTTATTGGTGAACCAACAGAAGACCAGTTGGCGATTAAAGATGCCGTAGAGCGTACATGCTCTCAGTTCGACGATGAATACTGGCGTGATATCGACGAAACGGGTGAGTGGCCTGAAGCCTTCACAAAGGCGATGGCCGAAGGCGGCTGGCTGGGCGTTGCGATGCCGGAAGAGGTCGGTGGTGCTGGCCTTGGCCTGACTGAGGCATCTATTGTGATGCACACAGTCGCGCGCTCTGGCGCAGGCTTTTCCGGTGCATCTGCGATCCACCTGAATATTTTCGGTCCAAAGCCGCTGGAGATTTTCGGGTCTGACGAGCAGCGCAATGTGCACCTGCCGAAGATTATCTCTGGCGAGCAGAAAATGTGTTTTGCTGTAACCGAGCCGAACTCCGGTCTGGATACGTCAAACCTTGAGTCCAAAGCAGAGAAGCAGCCAAATGGCGACTACAAGCTATATGGCCGTAAAATCTGGACGACGGGCGCACAGCGCGCGGACAAGATTTTGATCATTGCGCGCACGACGCCAAAGGATCAGTGCTCAAAGCCGTATCTCGGTCTGTCCCTGTTTTACACCGATTTCGATAAGGTGAAGGCTGGCGCGACGCCAATCCCGAAAATGGGTCGTAAGGCGGTCGAATGTAACATGCTGTTCTTCGACGGTTACGAGATCCCAAAAGAAGACCTGATCGGTGAAGAAGGGCAGGGCTTCAAATACCTGCTTCACGGTCTGAACCCAGAGCGTGTTCTGTTTGCTGTAGAAGCGATTGGTCTTGGTCAGGCGGCACTGGCAAAAGCAACTCAATACGCGAATGAGCGCCGCGTGTTCGGTCGGGCGATCGGTCAGAATCAGGGCATTGCGCACCCGCTTGCTAAATCCTGGGCAGAACTCGAAGCGGCTGAGCTGATGGCTTACAAGGCTGCTTCCAAGTTTGACCAGAAGCTGGATTGCGGCGCGGAAGCGAACGCGGCGAAATACCTGGGCGCTGAAGCAGGCTTTAAAGCGTGTGAAACGGCTGTTCTGTCTCACGGCGGCATGGGCTATGCGCGTGAGTATCATGTTGAGCGCTATATGCGCGAAGCGATGCTGGCTCGTATCGCGCCGGTGAGCCGCGAGATGATCCTCAACTACATCTCCGAACGTGTGCTTGGCCTGCCGAAGAGCTATTGATCCAGATCGGGCAGGTTCCGGGCCTTTCCTGGAACGGGACCTGCTCTTTTGCTTTGATCCATCGGCCCGCTCAATGGCACTCTAGTTTCATTTAGGTTGTGGAGGGTGTCAGAGTGATCCGTAATTTGGCATTTCTGATTTGCATGCTCGCTTGGCCCGCTTTCTGTCAGAGCGCGGCTGCACAGCGTTCTGACCCGGCGGGCGAAGTTGCTCCGCAACCGGATAGTTGGGAGGCCATCAGTAGCGAGAGAGGCGCTTTCACCCTCTACTACATTGATGCTTTCCTTTACAGGGACCGCTTCAATCTGGCGCTGTGGAGTCGAGAGGATGCGATTGAAGGGCTTCACGATCTGCTTGACGCGGTGACCAATCGTGAAGCCTCCGTTCATGCGCGTTTGAGCGCTCTGGAAAAGAGCGGCATTCTAAGTGAACGTTTAGAGAGCGCCTCGACGACTGCAGAAAGATTGAGTAGCGAAATTCAGTTGGCTGCGTCGCGTACGAGGTTCGCAATTTTATACCTGACCGCGCAGCTGGAAACAGAAGACCCACTTCGAGGGCACTCCGAGTTTCGCTCCTCGCTTCAGGCTATGGCTCAGCAAACGGCCACCTACAACGCGCAAAATGAAGTGGAAATAGCCTCCATGGATGGCGGTGATCTGTCTCTCCAAGGGGTTAGAAATCCTCAAGCAGTTGTCCTTGAGCTTGAGAACAACACGCGCGAATTGCTGCTCAGTTTTCAGGAAGTGCTAGGGCTTCTGGAAGGCGTATCAGGCATGCCTGAGAAAAGTAGTGTTCGCGCGCAACTTCAGGACATCAGGTCACGTCACGCTGAGCTTGTCCAAGCCGGACGTGCTTCACGGCAGGAATGGTTTGAGCTTTTGTCGTCGCAGGAGCTAGGAATCAGTGAAAGGCAGCGTGCGGTCATTCTGAGCGTGATGGAAACATTCGACGCAACTTGGGCTATAGACACCGAATTGGTCGACCTTGTCAGTCGTTTTGAGCGCGCTTTCTTTTCTTCAGAGATTTCTCATGATGATCAGGTCGGGATTTACTGGGAAATATGTTTGGATATCCACAGGCTTCACGCCGCGCGCCATGATCTCATGAATCAGCGCGCTGCGTTTGTGAGTAGCCGGTATGGACCTTGATAGAGATCAGTTTCCTGCAGTCTAAGGTTTCTTTTACCGACAATAAGATTTAAGCAGCCTGTTCACAGATTGAGCAGGAGTTCGACTTGTCGGCACAAACTCAGATTCGACGCAAAACCGTACGTGATATCGCCAAGGCTAAAGGCGGTACGCCGCTTGTATGTCTGACAGCCTATGATGCGCCGCGAGCTGCGCTGATCGACGAGCACGTAGATGTTATCCTCGTCGGCGACAGCGTTGGTATGGTCGTTCACGGGCTTGATTCAACTGTCGGCGTTACGATGGATATGATGGTGCTGCACGGGCAGGCCGTCATGCGCGGTGCCAAGCAGGCGTTTGTGGTGGTCGATATGCCGTTCGGGTCCTACGAAGGCAGCCCAGTTCAGGCGTTTGAAAACGCGTCCCGCATTATGATGGAAACACGCTGTCAGGCTGTGAAGCTGGAGAGCGGCGTATATGCAGGTGAGACGGTGCGTTACCTTGTCGAACGCGGCGTTCCAGTCATGGCACATGTCGGCTTGCGCCCGCAGGCGATCAACGTGGATGGCGGCTTCAAAGCCAAAGGCCGGACCGACACAGAGCGCGAGCGTGTCATCAAGGAGGCGCGCGCCGCTGAAGATGCAGGTGCGTTCGCTGTGGTTGTGGAGGGCGTTGCCGAAGACCTCGCTGCCGAGCTGACACAGGAACTCAGCATTCCGACAATCGGGATTGGTGCGAGCGCGAAATGCGACGGACAGATTCTCGTAACAGAGGATATGCTGGGCCTGTTCGAATGGACGCCAAAGTTTGTGCGCCGCTATGGAAATGTGAAGGGTGAGATTTCCTCCTCGGTTGAAAAATACGCCGAAGAAGTGCGCTCCAGAGCCTTTCCGGGCGAGGCGGAAACTTATTCGCTGAAATCTTAGAAATCTTTAAAGTGAAGACGCGTTGAAGAGTGGGCAGACACCCGCTAATGTCTCGCCGCAATGTGAATTTTCCGGGGTAACCGTGTGAGTGATATTTTCGAAGAAGTCGATGAGGCGTTAGCCCAGGACAAAAGTCTTCAAATCTGGCGTGTTGTGCGCCCGTTTGTATATGGCGGTGTTGCTGTCCTCGTTATCGGTGTCGGCGCGTGGGAATTCATGAAGTGGCAGGGCGACCAGTCTCAGAATAATGAGGCAACGGCGTTCTATGCTGCCCAGACGGCGCTGGAAGCGAACGACTATGTCGCGGCTGAAGCCCTTTTCTCTGAAATCGCAAATTCCAACAGCGCATACGCTACGCTTGCGGGCCATTATCTGGCGCAGGTTGAGCTTTCAGGGCTTGGAGATCGTGCAGCAGCGATCGAGGCGCTGGATTCGGCTGCCGGTCAGGACGGGCCAATGGCAGATATTGCGCTGATGAAGTCGGCTTATCTGCAGGCTAACGCGCTCTCTGTTGAAGAACTTGAGACAATGCTCGCGCCAATTCTGGACTCAGATGGCATGACGCTGGTCTACCTCGCAGAAGAACTTATCGCGTCTCGCGCTTACCAGCTCGGTGATCTTGCTGAGGCGCGCCGTCGTTTTGAAATGATTTCTTTCTCACTGGATGCCTCCGATAGCGTTAAGCAACGTGCACAACAGGCACTTGCTGCGCTCGATACCCTCGCACAGCTCGACGGCACTAATCAGACAAACGGGGTGACCCAATGAAGACCCAATTGAAACTTGGCGCCCTGACACTGTCAGCGCTGCTTCTGGCATCCTGTTCTACCATCGATAATTTCAACCCGTTCAGCGGCGGCGGCAATGATGACGTCGACACTGTTGATCGTGCGGGTCGTATCGCGATGGTCTCAGCGGTTACTGAACTTGAACCTGATCCAGCGCTCGTAGCGACGGCGATTATTCTGCCAGACGCGCTGCGAGTGGACGCCTGGAGCCAGGCTGGTCGTGTGCCTTCAAAGGTCACGGGCCACGTCGCGGGCGGCACGGAACTGGAAGTCGAATGGCGCTGGACGCGCGGCGAAGGCGCTGACCGCAATCACGCGCTTACCGTTCCACCTGTTGCAGCTAACGGACGTATTTTCGTATTAGACTCTCGCCAGACGGTTCACGCAATCGACGCAGAGACCGGTCGTTCGCTTTGGGACGTAGAGCTTGAGTCAGACCACAGCCGTGACAGCCGTGCATTTGGTGGCGGCCTTGCCGTTGCCGGTGACAAGCTGATTGTGTCATCGGGCTTTGGTTTCGTCGCTGCGCTTGATGCTGCGACGGGTTCGGAAATCTGGCACCGTGCGACCGAGGCGCCGATTACAGGTTCGCCTTCAGTGCTTGGCGAGCGTATTTTCATCGTGTCCAACAATAACGAGTTTTTCGCCATGTCGCTCGAGACTGGCGAGATTCAGTGGACCGACCAGGCTATTGCGGAAACAGCCCGTGTTCTTTCTTCTCCGAGTCCTGCAGCCGTCGATGATGTTGTTGTAACGCCTTATTCTTCTGGCGAAGTCATTGCCTATCTGCCGGCCAACGGCCGCCGCCTCTGGACAGACTCTCTTACGCGTGCGGGCCGCTTCACACCGATCTCCGCGATCAACGACATTGCATCGCGTCCGGTTCTGAATGCTGGCCTCGTTTATGCGAGCAGCCAGTCTGGCGTGCTTGCAGCGATTGATGGCCGTTCAGGAACACGCGTGTGGGAACTTCCATTTGGCACGACACAGGCGCCTGTGATTTCGGGCGAATTCCTTTTTGCCGTCGGCGTGAATGGTCAGCTCATTTGCGTTGAAGCGATTACAGGCCGTGTTGTCTGGACAGAGCAACTTCCAAACTTTGAAGACATGGAAGACCGTGAAGACCGCATCAGCTATGCTGGGCCACTTCTGGCGTCCAACCGTCTTGTAACTGTATCGTCTGACGGACGCATTTCAGCGTACTCTCCGCAGACAGGTGAACTGATTGAAGAGCAACAATTGATTCGTGTTGGTCGATTTGGCGCAGATGCGGGCTTTTTCCTTGAGCCAATTGCGTATAATGACCGCATTCTTGTTCTCGCAGATGACGGAACACTGTTCTCTATAAGGTAAGTAAACCCTATGCCCCTGAAAGTGGCCATTGTCGGCCGCCCGAACGTCGGGAAATCTACGCTCTTCAATCGCCTGGCGGGACAACGTCTGGCGATTGTTGATGACCAGCCCGGTGTAACAAGGGATCGACGCGAAACGCCGGCGGAACTAGCCGGCATGAAGCTTTTGTTGATCGACACCCCGGGATTTGAAGACGTTCACGATACATCGCTTGAGGCTCGTATGCGACAGCAGACAGAGCAGGCGATCAAGGAAGCCGACGTTTCTCTGTTTATCGTTGATGCCCGTTCTGGCGTAACTCCGCTTGATGAGCGGTTTGCAGAGCTATTGCGCCGGGCTGACAAGCCGGTGGTTCTGGCCGCTAACAAGTGCGAAGGCAGACAGGCTGAGGAAGGCCTGATGGAAGCGTTTGCTTTGGGCTTTGGTGAGCCGGTAGCGCTTTCAGCCGAGCATGGCGAAGGCCTCGCCGAGCTGTTCTCTGCTATCGTACGGGAAGTGCCTGAAGCCAAAGACCAGGAAGAAGAGATCGTTGAGCGTGAAGCGCCATTTGATCCTGACGCCGAAGAACTGCCTCCGCCGCCAAAGACAGCCCGCCTCATCGTGGTTGGTCGCCCGAATGCGGGTAAATCAACGCTCATCAATCAGCTGCTTCAGTCAGATCGTCTTCTGACAGGGCCTGAGGCCGGCATTACCCGCGACTCGATTGAAGTCGCGTGGGAATATGAAGGCCGTACAATCAAGCTGGTCGATACGGCCGGTCTGCGTAAGCGCGCGAAAGTGCATGAGTCGCTTGAGAAGATGTCCACATCGGACACGATCCGATCTATCCGGTTTGCGGACATCGTTGCGCTGGTGATGGATGCACGTGATGCCTTCGAAAAGCAGGATCTTCAGATTGCTGATCTTTGCGTCCGTGAAGGCCGTGGCCTCGTTATGGTGATCTCCAAATGGGATCTCGTCGAGAACCCGGACCAGTACGCAAAGCAATTGCGCGAGAAAGCTGACCGACTGCTGCCGAATGCCAAAGGCGCGCCGGTTGTGTTCCTGTCTGGTCTTACAGGCAAACGTATCGACCGGATGATGCCTGCTGTTATGCAGACATTCGATGACTGGAACGCGCGGGTCAAAACCAAGGACCTCAATGACTGGCTTCGCCATGTGGTCGAGCGTCACCCGCCACCATCTGTGCACGGCAAGCCGATCAAGCCGAAATATATGAGCCAGATCAAAACGCGTCCGCCAACATTCGTTCTTATGGCGAATCGCGGCGAGAACATGCCTGAAGCCTATAAGCGCTATCTGGTGAATGGTCTGCGCGAAGCTTTTGACCTGAAAGGCGTACCAATCAGGCTTTATGTCCGTCAGGGTAAAAACCCTTACGCGGATAAAGGCTGAAAAGGGTGATTCAGGCTTAATCTTCCTCTTGCATTTGAGTTCGCATAACTTTAGAAGACGCGTTCTTAAATGTGCCGCCTTAGCTCAGTCGGTTAGAGCGCTAGATTGTGGATCTAGAGGTCCCCTGTTCGAACCAGGGAGGCGGTACCATTTTCCTCTCACTTGAAACAATGCTTCCAACTCGATCATTCTGTGATCGGCGACGTCTCCGTGTAAATAAACGTCTTGAATTATCTGAAGGTTAGCGACTAAGAAAAGCTATAACGTTATGACTGGAGACGCAGAGTATGGCCGACCTTAGCGCGGAACGTATTGCAAATGCCGCGCTGGAATTGGTTGATTCTGAAGGTGTGAATGCTTTCACCCTGCGCGGGGTGGCTCGTCGTCTCAATGTCACGCCTATGGCGCTTTATCACCATGTCGCAGATAAAGAAGAATTGGCGGCGCTTGTCGTTGATGCGGTTGTGAAATCTGTTCCGCGTGATGATGGCACAGGCGACTGGAAGGAAGACCTGTGGCTAATGTCGCGTTGGATGCGGGCCTATACACTCAAGCATCCTTCTGTTGGCCAGTTGCGTAGAGCGCACCGCGTCTGGACGCCGCTTATGCTCAGCACCACCAACGACTGGTTTGGATACTGGCGTCAGAGCGGGTTGAATGAAGAAAATACTATCAAGGCGGCGGGGGCATGTGGCCTCGCAATTTATGGCCTGATCAACGAAGAACTGAACATTCGTAACATGACACCTCCCAAGCCGGAAGTGCTCGAGCGTATTCGCAATGTTCAGGCTGTTTTTGCGCAAAAGCCTGATGTGACATCAATGTTTGAGCTTACGGTACGTTCGGTTATCGACGGTGTCTTTACTCGTTTGAGCGCGGAACAGAACGCTTAAGACCAAAGCCCAATGGCGCGATCGGGCCTCCAAAGACAGTATTGTCGCAAAGATAATACGGGAGGGCTCTCATGCGAGCACACATCATCACAGCTATTGGCCTGCTCATCCTTGCCATTTTTGCCTATCGCGGTGCGAATGCACTCATGGTGCCGGGATTTGGCTGGTCAGAGCTCTACGTGCTGGGTGGCCTGATCTTAGGCGGTTGGGTCAGTTTTTCCGGTTCAAGCGAACTTCTGGCGCGCCGGCGTGTAGCGCGCGCTAGGGCTGAATAACTATCAGATAAACCGCAATATTTTCACTTAAAATCGCGTCTGTAGAAAGCTCTGCAGACGCCGAATTTGTTTGTACCGGGAAGTATTCAAAACACTTTGTTTCACTCTGAAGTGTTCGACCAAAGTCCCTCTACTCAAAATGACTGACCTATTTGATCCTTCATTACAGGCGGAAAAACCGCTGTGAATAAACTGGGGAGGTTATACCTTGTCAAACGAACCTACTAAAATCGATGCGAAAGGGTATTGGTCGGCGACAGTCAGGCTGACGATATCGCTGCTCGTAATCTGGTTCGCCGTCTCATATGGGGCCGGCGTTCTTTTGCGTGATGTGCTCGACAACGTTTCAATTGGCGGCGCGCCGCTGGGCTTCTGGTTTGCCCAGCAAGGCTCGATCTACGTCTTTGTTGCGCTGATTTTCTATTATTGCTTCGCGATGAACAAAATCGAACGCAAGTATGGCGTGAAGGGCTAGCATCATGGATTGGACAATCTTCTTCGTGGTGGCGAGCTTCGGCACCTATATCGGTATCGCGCTCTGGGCGCGCGCCGGTTCAACAAACGACTTCTATGTTGCGGGGCACGATGTGCACCCGATGATCAACGGTATGGCGACGGCGGCTGACTGGATGTCTGCGGCGTCCTTCCTGTCTATGGCCGGCCTGATTGCTTCGCTTGGCTATGGTGGCTCTGTCTACCTGATGGGCTGGACAGGTGGCTATGTGCTTCTCGCACTGCTGCTCGCGCCATTCCTTCGCGAATTCGGCAAGTTCACCGTGCCAGACTTTGTGGGCGACCGTTATTACTCGACGGCGGCTCGTGTCATCGCGGTTATCTGTGCTCTGTTCGTGTCCTTCACCTACATTGCTGGTCAGATGTCGGGCGTGGGTATCGCGTTCTCTCGCTTCCTAGGCGTGGACTTCAACACCGGTATTCTGGTCGGCATGGGCATCGTATTCATTTACGCGGTTCTGGGCGGCATGAAGGGCGTGACCTATACGCAGGTGGCTCAATACTGCGTTCTGATTTTCGCTTACACCGTGCCTGCGATCTTTATCTCGATGATGATCACCGGTAATCCGGTTCCACAGCTTGGCTTCATCTCCAACGTTCGCGGCGAAGATGTTTCTATGCTGGAAAACCTGAACCAGGTCGTCACAGAGCTCGGCTTCATTGAGTACACAAGCACGAACAAGTCATGGATCGATGTCTTTGCGATTACCGGCGCTCTTATGTTCGGTACAGCGGGTCTCCCGCACGTCATCATCCGCTTCTTCACAGTTAGCAGCGCGAGTGCTGCACGTGTGTCCGCGGGCTGGGCGCTCGTCTTTATTGCGCTGCTCTACACAGTCGCTCCTGCTGTTGGCGCATTCGCTCGGTACAACATCATCGATACAGTCAATGAAACGACTTACATCGAAACGGATGACTACGCGACAGCAGCCGAAGGCATCACGAGCAATGGCGGTACACCGGTTCCTGAATGGTTCAAGAACTGGGAACGTACAGGTCTGGTCGGCTTTGAAGATATGAATGGCGATGGCTTGATGCAGATCCGTGGTCCTAATGCGCCGGATGGTCTGGCGAATGAAGTCACGATCAACAACGACATCTCTGTTCTGGCGAGTCCTGAGATTGCTCAGCTTCCGGAATGGGTGATTGGTCTCATGGTAGCAGGTGGCCTTGCGGCTGCGCTGTCCACAGCGGCTGGTCTCCTCATGGTGATTTCGTCCGCGATCAGTCACGACCTCTGCCGCAGAACTCTGTTCAAAGGAATGAGTGACAAGACCGAGCTTCGTATTGCACGCGTTGCCGCAGCAGGTGCTGTAGCCGCAGCGGGCTTGATGGGGATGAATACGGCCAAACTTGCCTTTGTGGCGCAGGTGGTCGCGTTCGCCTTCGGTCTGGCCGCCGCGTCGCTCTTCCCGATCATCTTCCTCGGTATTTTCTGGAAGCGGATGAACAAGGAAGGCGCGATCGCAAGCATGGCGTTCGGCCTGATCTCAACCTTCTCCTACATCTACTATTTCAAATTCGTAGATACGGATCCGTCACACTGGTTCCTGGGTGTGTCACCAGAAGGTATCGGCTTCGTCTTCATGTTCTTCTCTGCGATCATCGGTATCGTTGTTTCTCTCGTAACAGCGCCGCCACCGCAGGATATTCAGGACCTCGTTGAAGATATCCGTGTCCCTGGTACGCGTACGCGTCACGGTTCAGTGGACGATGATATGGGTCCGATGGATGATCATACGCCAACTCCAGCGGAATAACTTCCGACGGAAATGGAATTGAAAGGGGCGGCTTAGGTCGCCCCTTTTTCGTATACGACCAGAGGAGGAGTTGCGTCGCCGCACGCGCTGTCACATCCTCAGGGCAGGAGTATTTGCCCATGCCAATCTGGCTCATTCTGATTACCAGCGCGATTTATATGAGCGGCCTGTTTGTTCTGGCCTGGCAGGGAGATAAGCGCGCTGACGATAAGGCATTCGCCTACAGCCCCACCCGCTATGCGCTCGCGATTGCCGTGTACTGCACATCCTGGACGTATTTCGGGGCCGTTGGGACGGCTGTCGAGGCCGGATGGCAGTTCCTGCCGATCTATATCGGGCCAATTCTGGTTTTTTTCTTTCTACCGGACACGCTCCGCCGGATTGCTGATATCTGTACGCGTGAGACGATTACGTCTCTCTCCGACTTTCTGGCTGCGCGCTATGGCAAGTCACGGGTTCTGGCGGCTTTTGCGACCTGCGCTGCCGTGGCCGGAAGCGTTCCTTACATCGCGCTACAACTGAAATCTGTTGGCTGGAGCTTTCAGGCTTTATCGGCGGGGCAGAGGCTTCCGGAAGCGGCGCCTCCGGACGAAACTGTTCTCATCACATCGCTCGCGCTTGCTGCATTCACGGTGTTTTTTGGCGCGCGTCACGCGGATACCACAAAGCATAATGTGGGCCTGATGCGGGTGCTGGCCTTTGAAGCGATTGTGAAAATCGGCGCTCTGGCTGCCGTTTGCTTTTTAGCCGTTTTCCTGCTGACGACGAATGAAGTTCCGACGGTTCAGGACGCGCCATCCCCCTTCACGGCAGAAATGAACTGGGTCCGTTTTTTCACGACGATCATGATGGCAGGCGGCGTGATCATCTGCCTGCCGAGGCAGTTCCATATTCAGTTCATTGAACGACAGAGTAATGCTGACCTGAAGCGTGCACGATGGATGTTTCCGGGCTATCTGGCGATTACCTGTTTGATGGTCGTACCAATCGCACTGGCGGGTATGAGTTTCCTTCCGGCGGGAATGTCTCCGGACCTCTACGTTCTGGAATTGCCGATGGTTTATGCCAACGGCTTCATGCCGCTGTTGGTGTTTCTTGGTGGCTTCTCTGCCGCATCAGGCATGGTGATCGTGTCGACGATTGCGCTTTCCACCATGGTGACGAACGATCTGATCGTTCCAACGCTTATGCGATTTAATCGGTTGAGCGCGCTGGAGACCCGCGGCGGCGAACTCCTTCTGACAATCCGGCGTATCGTCATGCTTTGTATTTTGGCGCTGGCTTATGGCTATTATCGCGGGGCGGGCAGTGCAGATGCGCTGGCCCAGATTGGTCTTCTATCCTTCGCAGCGGCTATCCAGTTCGCACCAGCACTAATCGGTGCGCTTTACTGGCGGTCAGGCAAGGCTGCAGGCGCGATTGCGGGCCTCTCAGCCGGAATGACTTTCTGGCTGTTCACACTGTTTTTGCCTGAGGTTATCGGCATTGAGACAATGCGCGCTTTTATGCCGGGCGGCTTCGATCCTCAGGCGCTGTTTGGTGTGTCTTTCGGCGATACCATCACCCACGGCGTGATCTGGAGTCTCGGTAGCAATCTCATTGCTTATGTCATTGTTTCCATGCGCTCCGGCGAAAGACTGCGGGATCGTATTCAGGCTGCTGCGTTTGTGGACCAGCAGATCGATCCACTCACGGTCAGCGCCAGCGTAACGACGAGCCAGTTTACAGATGCTACTCCGAGTGGGCTGAAGGCTCTGGCCGCGCGTTTTCTTTCACCCGAGGCTGTCGACCACGCCTTCGAGAAATTCGAAGAAGAAACTGGTGTTACGTCGAGCGGCGACGACCCTGCGGACTGGCGACTGGTGCAGCGTACCGAGAAGCTTCTCGCCAGTGCGCTGGGCGCGGGTTCGGCGCGTGTTGTCATGTCGTCTGCAGTCGGGGGAATGGATGTCGCGCTAGGCGATCTCCTGTCCATTCTCGACCACCGGACGCAGGCCGAGCGCTTTGATAAAGGCATGCTTCATTCCATGCTGGAGAATATTCCTTCCGGCATCAGCGTTGTGGACAGTGAACAAAAGCTCGTCGCCTGGAACCAGGCCTATGTGGAGCTGTTCGACTATCCACCTGAATTGCTTCAGGTAGGCATGCCGATTTCACGCCTGATCGGTCACAATCTTGAGTCTGGCTGGATTGAAGGAGACCCTGCCGAGCAGGCGCGGCGCCGTGTCGAGTATATGCGTTCGGGCACATCGCACCGGTATGAACGCGAAAGCCATGATGGTCGTTGGCTGCGGATTACCGGTAGCCCGATGCCAGGCGGCGGTTATGTCTCGATTTTTCATGACATTACCGAAGACAAGTTTCGCGAGCAGGCTCTGCTCGAAGCCAATGAGTCACTGGAAGCGCGCGTGGAGGAGCGCACGGCTGAACTCCTGAAAATGACGGGTGATCTCGATCAGGCGCGTATGGATGCAGAAGGTGCTAATGCTTCCAAGACCCGGTTTCTCGCGGCGGCCAGCCATGACCTGTTGCAGCCATTGAACGCGGCGCGCTTGTTCCTCGCTTCAGTGGATTGCGAGCAGGAAAGTCAGACATCGGGTCTAATCAGCAAAGCAGACCGCGCAATCCAGTCAGCGGACAATCTGCTGAAAGGATTGCTTGATATTTCACGTCTGGACCACGGCAATATCACCGCGCAGCCGACAACACTGATGCTAGGTCCACTACTCGAAGATCTGGTCGATGAGGCCACACCTATGGCGGAGAAGGCAGGACTGAGAATTCGTATTGTGCCGACATCTCTGAGTGTTTCAGCGGACCCAGACTTTCTCCAAAGTGTCATTCGCAACTTTCTGTCCAATGCCCGGCGATACACCAAAGAAGGCGGCGTGCTCGTTGGGGCGCGCCGACGCGGCGACATGGTGCGTATTGAAGTTTGGGATACGGGCCCCGGCATTCCGGATGCCAAGCGAGATATTCTATTCGAAGAATTCCAGCGTCTGGACGATGTCGACAATCTGGGCATTCGCGGAGCAGGGCTCGGTCTTTCCGTTGCAAGGCGGCTTGCTGCTTTGATGGGGGCTAAGCTCGATCTGTCTTCCCGGCCAGGCAAGGGGAGTGTGTTCTCCGTGTCGGTCCCGATGGCAGGCACTGCGCCGCGCCGAAGCCGTGTAGCAACGCCAGTGAAAGCGAGCGGCGCCAGACTCGAGGGCGTCCGCGTTCTTTGCGTAGATGATGAGCGCACAATCCTTGATGCGATGTCGTCGCTTCTGATGCGCTGGGGCTGCGAGGTGCAAACCGCTGGAAGCCTGCAGGAAGCGCAAGGATGTGCAGCATCCGATACGGGAGGCTTTGATGCTCTGCTCGTCGACTATGAACTGAGTAATGGTGAGACGGGCGTTGATGTCATTCGGGCGCTGCGTTCAAGCCTCTCAACACCGGACAACATCGCAATTATAACTGCGAATACCGGAGCGGGGATTGAAACTGAGGCAAGCGAGCAGGGCGTAATCCTGTTGCGCAAGCCGGTCGATTCGGACGAGCTCAAGGCATTCCTTGAAGCGTGCCGTTTGCGCCTTCAGGCTTAGTCGGCTGACGTTGCCTCTTTGAAGATCAGAAGAGCCTGAGTTCGGTTATTCGCGCCGAGCTTACGAAAGATTGCTGTCATATGAGCTTTCACCGTGGCCTCGGAAATACCCATCTCATAAGCGATCTGCTTGTTGAGAAGCCCATCTGATAGACCGTTGAGCACGCGCCGTTGTGCAGGCGTCAGCGATGCAAGGCGCGCTGTCACGGCTTCGCTTTCCGCATCTAGTCCGCCGCCCTCGGAGACAGGAAACCACGTTCCACCATCAAGTGCTGTAACGAGGGCTGCAGAAAGATCCTCTGAAGACAGGCTTTTAGGAAGATAACCTGAGGCACCGAGTGATTGGGCGCGGGCGTAAGCTTCGCCGCCTTCAGTCGCCGAGACAACATAAACTGGCGTATCGCCAACAGCTGTTTTCAGTTTGACGAGACCGTCAAAGCCGGTGGCGTCGGGAATATTCAGATCGAGTAGCAGCAGGTCATAGCGCGTGTCTGAAACGGTGTTCATAGCTGCGGTTATGGATGCGGCTTCTGCCGTGTCCGCGCCGTCTGGAAATGCTTTTTGAAGCGCTGCTTTCAGCGCATCACGAAACAATGGGTGATCGTCCACGATCAGCACTGCTGGTCTTGACGGTGTCATGTCCTCAATCCTCCCACCCGTTTTTCAGAGCGTTTTTTTTCAGTCTGTAGCCACAACACGACGAAAGTCGACTCGTTCTCGACCTTAGTCTTAGCACCAATTGCTAATAGAGCGGGTCAGCGACTGAGCAGATACTGCTTCCCATAACGATATAAAAATCATCCCCTGGGGAGGTTAAACAATGAAGACGACTCTTAAAGCACTCATGCTTTCCGGTGTAGCTCTCGGTCTGATTGGTTCCGCAACGGCGGACGAGGCCGAACTGGAAGCGCGCATCGCCGCCTTGGAAGCGCTGGTGCAAAACCTGAGCGCTCAGTTGGACGCAGAACGCACCCAGACCGATCAGGACATCGTCCGTCTGGAAGCAGCGGCCAGTTCAGCTCCAGCTGCGCAGCAAGATGGCATGATGCTGGGTGAAACGAATGTTCGCGTCGGCGGCTATATCGATCTCGACGCGCATGTCACCAGTCTGTCCGATGGTGCGATCGGCTCATCTTCCATCGCGCGTGACTTTCACATTCCGGGTGCAACGCCGATTGGAGGCAGCGGGACGACCGCAACTGATATGACAGCCCAGGCATCTCGCATCTTTATCGCAGGTGATCGCGACATCGATGGCAACAAAGTCTCTGGATATTTCGAGATGGACTTCCTTGGTTCTCTTCAGGGTGATGAACGCGTATCCAGCTCTTTCTCTCCGCGTCTTCGCCGTGCCTATATTGACGTGAACGGCCTTCGTGTTGGTCAGGAATGGTCCACCTTCCAGAACACGTCCGCAATTCCGGAAAGCGCGAGCTTCCTCACGCTGTCAGACGGCATGGTGTTCATGCGTCAGGCGCAAATCCGCTACACGAACGGCAACTGGCAGTTTGCTCTGGAGAACGGCGATACTACTGTCACTCCAGTGGGCGGAGGGCGTGTTGAGGCCGACTCTAATACGCTTCCTGACGCTGTCATTCGCTATAACCACACCGGTGACTTCGGCAATGTGTCATTCTCCGGTCTGGCCCGTCAGCTGCGTTATGAAGCAGCCGGTATCGAAGAGCAGACAATGGGCTATGCGCTCAGCGTTGCAGGCAAACTGAATGTCGGCGGCGGCGATGATGTGCGCTTCTCGCTGACAGGCGGTGAAGGTCTTGGTCGCTATATTGGTCTGAACGTAGCCAACGCCGCAGCGGTCAATCCGCTGACGGGTGAGCTGGAAGCGATTCTTTCATATGGTGGTCTCATTGCCTGGAGGCACCCGTTCGGTGAAACGGCGCGGCTGAACCTTGGTTATTCAGGGCTATTTATTGATAATCCGTCCTATGTTGCTTCAACTATGACACAGTCTGTCCAGTCAGTTTACGGGGCGGTCTTGTGGGACATTGCGCCAAGGGTGACAATGGGGGCGGAACTACTCTTTGGGCAGCGTGAAAATGAAGCTGGGAACTCCGGTGATATTTCTCGGTTCACCTTCTCAACGAAGTACGCATTCTAGAACTTAAAACATACGGGAGTGAGGCATGGCAGACGGTAACAGCAATACAGAACAGGCGGTATTCCCTGTTCCTGCTGAGATCGCAGATGCGGCAAAGGTCGATAACGCAAAGTATCTGGAAATGTACCAGAAGAGCGTGGACGACCCGGACGCATTCTGGGGCGAAGCAGGCAAAAGACTGGACTGGAGCAAGCCTTACTCCAAGGTGAAAGATGTCTCTTACGATCAGTCGGATCTGCATATTCGCTGGTATGAGGATGGCGAGCTTAATGTCAGCTATAACTGCATTGACCGCCATCTGGAGACGCGCGGCGACCAGCCAGCCATTATCTGGGAGGGTGATGACCCGAGCGTTGCTAAGACGATCACTTACCACCAGCTTCACGAGCATGTTTGCCGCTTTGCCAATGTGCTGAAAAAGCTAGGCGTTAAAAAGGGTGATCGTGTTACGATCTATCTGCCGATGATCCTTGAGGCGGCTTACGCGATGCTCGCATGTGCGCGTATCGGTGCGGTTCACTCGATCGTTTTTGGCGGTTTCTCACCGGAAGCTCTTGCTGGTCGTATCAATGACTGTGATTCCACGGTCGTCATTACGGCTGACGAGGGGCTTCGCGGTTCTAAAATCGTCCCGCTTAAAAAGAATGTAGACGCCGCCCTCAAGCACGCGCTTGGCGTCGAGAAGGTTCTTGTTGTTGAGCACACAGGTAATCAGGTCCCGATGAAAGGTGGCCGCGATGTCTGGTGGCACGAAGCGGCAGCCGGCGTGGACGAGTTCTGTGATCCTGAGCCGATGAATGCGGAAGATCCGCTCTTCATTCTCTACACCTCTGGTTCAACGGGTAAGCCAAAGGGCGTTCTGCACACCACTGGCGGTTATCTCGTCTGGGCGAGCATGACGCACGAATATGTCTTCGATTACAAAGACGGTGACGTGTATTGGTGTACGGCGGATGTGGGCTGGGTCACAGGACACAGCTATATCATTTACGGTCCGCTCGCGAACGGTGCTCAGACGCTGATGTTTGAAGGCGTCCCGAGCTATCCGGATGCATCACGCTTCTGGCGGGTCGTGGATAAGCACCAGGTGAACATCTTCTACACTGCGCCAACGGCTATTCGTGCGCTAATGCGCGAAGGCGAAGACTTCGTCAAAAAGACCAGCCGTAAGTCGCTCCGCATTCTCGGGTCGGTCGGTGAGCCGATCAACCCTGAGGCATGGCTCTGGTATTACAACGTCGTCGGCGAGGGCCGTTGCCCGATTGTTGATACCTGGTGGCAGACCGAAACAGGCGGCATTATGATTACGCCGCTGCCGGGCGCGACCGATCTGAAGCCGGGGTCCGCGACACGTCCGTTCTTTGGCATTAAGCCGATCCTTGTGGATTCTGATGGCAAAGAGCTTGAAGGCGCTGTCGATGGCAATCTCTGCATCACAGACTCATGGCCGGGCCAGATGCGCACGGTTTATGGGGACCATGAGCGCTTCTTCCAGACCTATTTCTCAACCTATCCGGGGCGCTACTTCACTGGTGATGGCGCGCGCCGAGATGAAGACGGATATTTCTGGATCACGGGCCGCGTGGATGACGTTATCAACGTCTCAGGTCACCGCATGGGTACTGCTGAAGTGGAAAGTGCGCTGGTGGCTCACGACATGGTGTCTGAAGCCGCTGTGGTCGGATATCCGCACGATATCAAAGGGCAGGGCATCTATGCCTATGTCACGCTTATTGCCGGCGTAGAACCGAGTGAGGAAATCCGGAAGGATCTGGTCAAATGGGTCCGTACCGAGATTGGCCCGATTGCCAGCCCTGATCTCATCCAGTTTGCACCGGGTTTGCCGAAGACGCGTTCCGGCAAAATTATGCGCCGTATCCTGCGCAAGATTGCAGAGAATGATTACGGCTCGCTGGGCGATACATCGACACTCGCTGAGCCTGAAGTTGTGCCGCAGCTCATTGAGAACCGCATGAACCGATAGGTTCAGATACTGTCTCCCGTGATGCCGTCCCGAACTGCAAAGAAGGTACGGCTCCGCAACCTAAAGGGCGATGATCGTGTGATCATCGCCCTTTTTTTCTTCTACGATTAGTGGAAGCAGATTAGTTGTCGCCGCCTGTTGCGCCAGCCTGTTGCTGACGGAACTGCTGACGCATCATCATTTCCATGGCAGCACCCATTTCGTCACGGGAAAGTGCGCCATCGCCATCTTCATCAAAGCGACCCATCATAGGCGCGGCCATCATGCCGAACATGCCGCGGTTCATTTCTTCCGCCTCTACCAGACCGTCAAGGTCATCATCGAGTGCACCGAACAGCATACCGCGTTCGAGCTCTTCTTGAGTCTCGGTCATCGGATCCGCTGTGGTTTCACCGACCCAGCGGTATGTGAGGCGGGTGTACATCATTTCTTCGAATGACTGGTCGCCCCATGTGATGGTTGAGGTTGGATCAGGGTTAGCGAAGTTGCGCTCAGAGTTGTCGTAGAAATAGTGAGCGACGAGACGGTCACCTGCATTGATCATGATCGGATCAGAGAGGCGATAGTCGAACTGCCAGTTGAAGTCATAACGCGGCGAGTTGATAACGATTTCAGTTTCGCCGGTTGTGCGGATGAGTTCCATGTACATGGAGCGCGCACGATAGTGAGCGTGTGGATAAACGCCGAGAAGTTCCGCGTCAGCAGGGAACTCTACATAAGCAATTTCCTCGTGGCGTTCTTCGCCCGGTGGGATTGTGATGGTCGGATCGACGATCACATAGCTGCGTGTGTAAAGCTCTGGCTGCTCGTCATGGAAATAGAAACCAACACGTGTGTAGTCGGTCACTTCGCGACCGTTCGGCGTGTAGTGCATCTGGAAACCGATTGCGCCACCAGCTGGGAATGGAACGCCGGAATTGTCCGGGTGGATCATGGATTCTTCACCAACAGCATATGTGCCGGTAGAGAATTCCCAGCGGCCGAACGTATCCGTCGCGCCCGGAGGCGGCATTTCGGACATGTAGCCAGTCAGAGCGTGGTGAACGGTATCGCGTGTTCCAGGCTGGATGGTCGTTGCACGCAGCCAGTGATCTTCAGTCAGTGGATTTGCAACAACTGGGTACTGGTATTCCACAACGCCTGTCGCAGGAATATCGAATGGATCAATTTCCAGAACGAGATCCGGCTCACCGAGCGGCCATTCAGGTACTTCGAATTCGACGCTTGGCAGTGGGTCTTCGCCTTCGCCACGTGGTGTGCCTGCTTCAATCCAGCGGATGACCGTCTGGTATTCTTCGGTGGAGAGCGAGCGGCTGTGCTCGACTTCGCGGATAGTCTCGTCAAATGACCATGGCGGCATACGCTTGGTCATCATGACTTCACGCATCATTGGCGCCCAGCCGACGACAGTTTCATAGTCGGTCATGGCCCATGGCGCGATGCCGCCAGTCGTGTGGCACTCGACACAGTTTTCGATCAGAACTGGTGCGACATCGTTAGCGTAAGAAACGGAGAGCGGCTCGTTGCGAGCTGGGAAGCTGATGGGCTGACCGGTTGGCTGAGAAGAAGCAATTGTGACTTCTTCTTCCGCGATCAGTTGATCCAGAACGGCTGCGATATTGCTCGCATCGTCAGCTACGTCACCATGATACACGAGCTTGAAGCCCTCGAGTGGTGAATAGATAAACACTTCGCCTGCGCGGCTTGCGCCGATTTGCTCACCAACTAGCTGGGTGCGGTCAAGTAGAACTGGGATCGTCCAACCGTTCTCCTCTACGGCTGCCGCGATGTCTTCACGCGTCGTACCGATCGTAGAGTTCAGCGCATAGAATGGAATGTCGTGCTCTGAATAGCGTTCAGCGAGTTCGGAGACGGCTGTCATGACCTGATCAGATGCTTCGCAACCGTTACATTGCGTTACGATCACTGAAGCTGGGACGTCCGCATAGTAGAAAAGCTCGTGCGCGTAGCCAGTCTCGTCATTCAGACGAAAGTTGCTGGCATACTCGGCGAGGACAACCGGAGTTATTGATTCTACGGAGTTTTCAGCGGAAACGTCAGAAGAAGTAGACGTGCTTTGACCGCAGCTGGCTACAGAAAATAGCGCAATAGCTGCAACACTAGTTAGGCCAGCGGACCTGATAGACCGGATCATGTTGTTCTCCCGAGGACATGTTTTCGTAGTACTTTGCTACACTGTTTGGGCGAGCTAATACCTTTTTTCCAAAGAAGAATATAGTCCGGTCTATTAAAATCCTTACTATCGCGATGCGATATTTTTCGTTTTTTATACACTGTAAGGCAAAAATGCCTCACTCTTTGCTTAGTCGTCGAGCGCTCTCGCAACGTCAGTCCGATAGTTGATCCCCGCCAGAATCAGACAGATGACGCTGGCCCCATTAAACAGCAGTACCCATTCAAGTGCGTGCTTCAGTGGTGCGTCATGACCGCCTGCTGCAAACATGTCGCTAAGGAAGCCTGTTACCCATGGTCCACCACTGATACCAATCAGAGTCAGGCAGAACAGAGTGAATGCGGATGAGAATGAGCGCATGCGCAGCTTCACCAGTTCCTGCGAAGCAGTATAGGCGATACTGGCATAAATAAGGCCGACAAAGTTCGGCACTACATTCCAAATATATGCTTCCATAGGCGTCGCCGCTTGGAGAAACATGAAGGCGAATGGCAGCGCGATTGCAGATGTCACGGCGATAATCCACGGACGCCAGCGGAGGTCTTTGGCTGAGAGCTTGTCACAAAGGAAGCCAATCACGATTGCACCGACAGAGCCGACGCCGCCAATCAGGAGCCCGAGAGGGATAGCAACATCCTGTGGCTGAAGATCATACGTGCGCTGCAAATGGCTTGATGTGAACGCGACATAAGCGTTCGCGGAGACGCAGATAAGCAGGCAGCCCAGCAGAAGGAACATGTATGACGACTGGCTCATCATGAAGCGGAACGTCTCCATCATGCTTGGAGCGGGTTCGGTTGTGTCCGTATGGCGATTTTCGGAAATGCCGCGTTGTGGCTCTTTCACGGTAAAACGGAGAATTACAGCGAGGAGAATGCCTGGAACGCCCGCTGCAAAGAATGCGGCGCGCCAGCCAAAGTTGGCATAAACGAGAGCGCCAACGATATAGCCGAGCATAATGCCGAAGCCGATACCGGTCGTGTAGATGCCGAGCGCCATGGCTCGCTCACGCGGGGCATAAAGATCGGAGATCATCGATGTCGCGGGAGGTGTGCCGCCTGCTTCACCAATGCCCACGCCCATACGGGCCAGGAAGAGTTGCCAGAAGTTTTGTGTGACGCCGCAGACAGCGGTCGCGCCGGACCAGACGAGCAGGGCGAGCGCGATGATATTCCGGCGGTTAGACCGGTCAGCCAGATAGGCGACTGGAATGCCGAGCGTAGCGTAGACCAGAGCGAAGCTTAGGCCCGTCAGCAGACCGAGCTGTTGGTCGGATAGCTGCATCGCTGCTTTGATCGGTTCGAGCACCGTGATGATGACCTGACGGTCGAGGTGGTTGAAGGTGTAGACCATCGTCAGGACGGCCAGAACCCAGGCGCGGCCCTTTACTTTGTTTGTGACCGGTTCTGCTGTTGTTTGGATGTCAGACATTAGCTGGCTCCCTGTTCGAGAAATGGACGGAGCGCACCCTGCACAACAGGTTCGTCCAGTAGAGGGGTGTGGCCGACGCGCGGCACAGTAACGAGTTCCGCATTGCCGTGTTTGCGGACCATTTTTCGGGCATTCTTGTCTGACAGGAGGTCAGAGATTTCGCCGCGCACCAAAAGTAGCGGGACAGGCTTCATTGCTTTGAAGAGCTTCCACATCGCCATATTGGTGAAAATGTTCGGACGCACTTCTTTCACAGTGCGCGAGATTTCAGGATCATAGTCGAGTTCGACACGTCCATCGTCCAGCTCTCGATAAGTGCGACGGGCAAACGCCATCCAGTCTTCATGCGTGTAGTCAGGGAATGCGGAACGCTGGACATCCTCAACGGCTTTGGCTGCAGCTTCCCAGCTGTCTTTTTGCAGTGTGCCGCCGACATAATTCTGGATGCGATCAAGGCCTTCTTTCTGGAGCACAGGCCCGATATCGTTCAGGACGACGCCTTCAATTCGATGGGGGATCATGGTCATCAGCACCATGGACATGAGCCCGCCCATGCTGGTGCCGACCAGTTTCACTTTCTCAATTTCGAGGTGGTCGAGCAGGGCAATCATGTCCTGCGCATAAATCGCAGGGGAATAGTTCACCGGATTGGTATCGCGTTCGGAAAGCCCGCGTCCGCGCACATCGACTGCGATGAAACGAACATTCGTGCCGCTTTCGAGCAACGCGTTTATCATAGGTTCGAAGTCTTTGTGATTGCGCGTGAGCCCGTGCATGCACAACGCCGTCACAGGGGCGTCGTCCGGGCCGTAACTTTTCGCGTACAGCTTCAGACCATCGCCCGAGCGATAGTAGATATCCAATTTTTTGCCTCCCAGAAGACCTATCAGGCATTGCCCTCTTTACGTCTTCAACAATTGTTGAAATTCTAGACTCTGGACGCGGGAGCGCAAGCTTTTTCAGGCAGAGTTTTGCCTTTGCAGGTGTAGTCCGCTAACTGAATAAAAATAATAGGGGAGCTAACGTTGGGTCATGGCGGCAGAAAACAAAAAGCAGGATAAGCGCGAAGCTATTCTGAACGCAGCGGAGAACCTCTTCGCCAAGCATGGCTATGACGGTGTAACGCTACGCGCCATTGCCAAAGAGGCTGGTGTCGATGTGGCGTTGGCCAATTACCATTTCGGTCCGAAGCGGGATTTGTTCGACGCGGTGCTGCTTCGCCGTGCGCAGATTCTCAACAGCTGGCGTCTTGAGGCGCTGGAGGCCACCGTACAGAAAGCGGCGCCGAACCCGCCTGACGTTAAAGACATTATTCGCGCCTATTTCGAACCGCTATTCAAGCGATCTCAGGTTCAGGAGCCCGGCTGGAAAAGCTATTACGCCTTGATCGCGTATGTGAACAGTTCGCCGGAATGGGGCGGCACGCTGATGACGCAATTTTTCGATCCGATGATCCACCGGTTTCTCGCCGTTCTCAAAACGGCGCTTCCAGGGGTTCCGGATAAAAGCGTCTATTGGGGCTATCACTGCCTATCCGGTGCGCTGACGCTGGCCTTTGCCCAGACCGGACGTATCGACCATCTGTCGAATGATCTTTGTAAGTCTGATGATCTGCCCGATGCGTGTGACTACATAGTTGACTTCGTTGCTGCAGGTTTCTCGGACATGATTGCAGCAAGTGAAAAAGAAACGGCGACGCTTTAAGCGTCGCCGTTCTTCGTTTTAGCTGTACTTCCCGATTAGAACGAGAAGTCGAAGCCGAGAGTTACAGTGCGCGGGTCACCGTAGAAGCCTGTCAGTGTGCCTTCGAGACCGAGTGTCGGTGTTGGCGGGTTAGTCGCTTCGTTGGTGAAGTTGTAGCCAGCAACGATGTAACGCTCGTCTGTGAGGTTTTTACCGGACAGTGTCAGACCATAGCGGCCGTCAGCTGTTTCCCAGCGGATAGACGCGTCGAGCAGAGTGTAGGCTTCCTGATCGAGGTAAGCGCTTGGTGTCTCGAACTGGCTGGAGTCGCCGCGGTAAGACGCCATGACGTTTGCAAGCAGGTTGCCTTCATTCATGCCGAGGTTGAACGGCGTGTCGTAAGCAAGACGCAGGCTTGCAGTCCAGTCTGGTGTATTCTGGATCACGCGCTGATCAGCAACGTCGTTACCGAATGCGTCGATGTATTCGTCGTATGACGCATCGAGGTAGCCGAGAGACCAGCTTGCATTGAACAGGTCGCCGTCATTGATCACGTCCTGAGCGAATGTGGCATTACCCTCAAACTCGATACCCCAGATAGTCGCGGCACCAGCGTTTGTTGTTACGCCTGTGAAGGTGTCGTTGACGCCGTCATTGTCTGTGTCAACACCGATAGAGCCCGGGATCTGTACGTCTGAGTAGTCAGATGTGAAGGCTGCGACAGAGTAGTTCAGCAGGCCGCCGAACTGGCTCGCTTTGTAACCGACTTCAAAGCTGTCGACTTCTTCCGGATCGAATTGCATGAATTCGAACTGTTCCTGAGGCGACACGATACCGTCCTGATCAAGGTCCGGAGCAGCGCTAGTCTGACCGCGAGGGTCGAAGCCGCCGCCTTTGAAGCCCTGTGCATATGTGAAGTAGACATTGCTGTCGTCAGTCAGATCATATGCGAGAGAGAGACGAGGGCTGAAGTCAGAGAAATCCGCAGAGCCGTCAAAGTCTGATGTTGTTGCAATCAGGATCGGGCTACCGCCGAAGAATTCAGAGAAGCCGCCAATATATGTACGACGCAGTACCTGAGATGTACGTTTGTCTTCTGTGTAACGCGCGCCGAGTGTGACCGCGAAACGGTCGGTTACGTCGTATGTGAAGTCACCGAAGACAGACCATGTTTCTGTGTTCACGTCACCGAAGGTCTGAGCGTTCAGACCTGGCAGGCCAAGAAGCTGACCTGTTGTGTCGAGCAGAACGTCGAATACAGTCGAAGCGTTTGCATCGAGATAGTAGACGCCGACGAGACCGTTGAGGCGGTCGCCTTCATAGAGAATCTGGAATTCTTCAGAGAACTGGTCGTTCGCGTAGATCGCAGGGACGTCGAGGTCAGCAGCTGGAAGGCTGTCGAAATCGATAGGCGTGACGCTTTCATCTTCGCGGTAAGCGAGGATGTTGCGAAGCGTGATGTTGTCGTTCAGGCGGAATTCAGCTGTCAGGGACGCACCCATAGCTTCAACATCCTGAGATACAACATTCAGGCCAGCACGCGTGTCATAAACGTTTCCGAGAACCGGTGCGCCTGTCAGGAGACCTGGGGTCAGACGGTGGCCCTGACGTGGTGCAGAATCGTCTTCTGTACGGTCAGCAGAGAAGCGAAGCTGGAAGTCTTCTGTGACGTCCCACTCAGCGGATACGCGCGCGGACAGAACTTCTTTGTTGTAGTTGTCTTCGCCAGTGACGAGATTTTCACCAAAACCATCGCGGTTCAGGGACGCGACTGCGCCGCCGATGCGGAACGTGTCTGAAAGCGGCGTGCTGCCGGAAAGAACAATGTCATGCTGTTGGTAAGAACCAACGGCGAAACGACCGTCCAGTGTAGGTGTGTCGGAAAGTCCGCTTGTCACGTACTTAACTGCGCCACCGATTGTGTTACGGCCGTAGAGCGTACCCTGTGGGCCACGCAGAACCTCGATACGCTCAACGTCGAATACGTCGAGAACCGCGCCCTGCGGACGGTTCAGGTAGACGTCATCGATGTAGATACCGACGCCGGCCTCAAAGCCTGCAACCGGGTCCTGCTGACCGACGCCGCGAATGAATGCGGACAGAGTTGTGTTGGTGCCGCGCGAAACTTCCAGCGTGACGTTTGGTGTGATTTTCGCGACTTCGGTCAGGTCAGTGACGCCGAGGTCGGCAAGCAGACCGCCGTCGAAAGCAGATACGGACAGTGGAACGTCCAGCTGGCTTTCTTCACGACGCTGCGCCGTGACCTGAACAGTGCCAAAACGGGCTTCCTGAACGGTTTCGGTTTCAGCTTCCTGAGCGAAGGCGGCGATAGGTGAAAATGCGGTAGTGGCAAGCGCGATTAGCGCAAGGCGAGTGCGGATCATCTTTCTCTCCCCATGATGCCCAGCTCTTTATGCTGGGAATTCAACAATTGTTGAATAACTGCCGTGGCAGATGTGTTATGTCAATCGGGAATAAGCACGATAGCCAAAAGTTTAATGACTATCTCGCTCAACGGGGGAGTTCAGATGGAGCGTTTCGCCCTATAGCGGACGATCTTCGTCATGAAGTATGCGTTCGGCTGAGCCTTGCGGGTCATCGAACTGACCTGTCTTCATAGACCAGAAGAATGCCGCAAGGCCGATCAGGCCCATACCCAGCGCCACGGGAATCAAAAATAGAAGCGCGGTCATTTGGTTTTTCCTGAAGCTACGCGTAGCGCATTCAGCGTCACGACGATGGAGGAGCCTGACATCGCAATCGCAGCGATGAGCGGTGTGACAAACCCAAGAAGCGCAATTGGAACTGCGATCAGATTATAAATCACAGCCAGACCGAAATTCTCTTTGATTCGTCCCTGAGCTGAACGGGCGACACGGATAACGGTCGCTATGTTCTCAAGCGACTCGCCTGAATAGACCGCATCGCTCGCTGTTCGTGCTGCGTCCAGCGCTCCGCCGGGGGCAAGGGCTGCATGCGATGATGCAAGTGCACCGGCGTCATTCAGTCCGTCGCCAATCATGAGAACCTTATGGCCTTCAACGCTCAGCGCATCGACGCGTTCTGCCTTGCCGACAGGTTTGATGCCGCCAGTAAAGTTTTGAACGCCGACCCGAGCGGCTACCTCTTCGACGCGAGCCGGATGGTCACCTGAGCAAATCTCATAAGTCACGCCCAGCTCATCAAGTGAATGCAGGAGCTCTTTTGCGCCTTTCTTGATGTCTTCGGTCAGATGGAGCGGCGCAGGGGCGCTGCCGTCGATCCAGAACCAGAGACTTACATTGTCTTCCGGCGCCGCGCCGTTTTCTGCGCTGACCCATTCCCAGGAGCCGAGGCGTGCTTCCTTGCCATCAATCAGACCCGACAGGCCGAGGCCTTTATGCTCCTCGACATTCTCTGCGACGGGGCCGGGGCAGGCTGCCTGCACAACCGCGCGAGATAGCGGGTGTCGGCTGGCACGCGCAAGGTGTGCCGCAAGGTTCAGAGTTTCACGGGATTCTTCTGTATCGTCGAAGTGTGGTGTGAGTTCTGTCAGCGTGCCGGTTTTGTCGAAGACTATGTGATCGCACGCAGCAATGCGTTCCAGTGCGTCACCGGATTTCAGAAAGGCGTTTGCGCGGAAAAGACGTCCTGCAGCGACGATTTGCACAACAGGCGCAGCAAGCGCCAGCGCGCAAGGGCAGGTAATCACCAGTACGGAGATTGCAGTGAAGAGCGCGGTCCGTACATCTCCGCTGATGATGAACCAGCCGATGAAGGCAACCGCGGCAAGCGTGTGCACGATAGGCACATAGAGTTCGGCGGCCTTGTCTGCGATCTGGCGATATTTGGAGCGTTTCTGTTCGCCCACATCCAAAAGACGGCTGATTTCGCCGATCAAGGAATCGTCTGTGGTGGTGGCGACAGCAACCTCGATAGGCGCGCCAAGATTGACGCTGCCGGCGTAAATGCGTGTGCCTTGTGGTTCCAGCTGAGGCATGACTTCACCGGTGACCAAACTCGTGTTGAGCGATGCTTCCGCGCTCATAAGGTCGGCGTCTACCGGCAGGCGCTCACCTGTCGAAATGATCAGCGTATCGCCAACGCCCAGCGAACCCGATGCAACCGTTTCGATCGAGCCGTCTTCAAGCCTGCGCGAGACGGTAACCGCTTGCATAGCGGCCAGATCGTCTGCGGCTTTATAGGCCTGCCGCTGTAGTCGGGCTTCAAGGAAGCGCCCGATCAACAGGAAGAAGAGCAGCATGACCGCGGCGTCGAAATAGGAATGCTCGCCGTGATGGATTGTCTCGTAAATGCTGAGGCCAGTCGCCAGCAGGACGGCCAGCGAGATTGGTACGTCCATATTCACGTGTCCGCCGCGCAGTGCGCCGAGCGCAGACGAGAAGAATGGACGGCCCGAGAATGCGACCGTTGGAATAGCAATCGCAGCAGAGACCCAGTGGAGCAGGGTGCGCGTCGCATCGGACATCTCGCCTTTGCCCGCCCAGACGGAAACAGACAAAAGCATGATATTGGCGGCAGCAAAGCCTGCGACAGCCATGGCTAATAGAAGACCGCGTTCGCGCTTCTGACGGCTCGCATCGACCAGATCCGGATCAAACGGCTTGGACGGATAGCCGAGACCGTTGAGCGTTTCGATAATTCTGTCGGGATTAAACCCGTCGCTCGTCCAGTCTGCCACGAGGCGCCCGGTAGAGAGGTTCATGCGGACGTGGTCGATACCTTCGAGTGCGCTGACATTCTTTTCGATCTTAGCCAGGCAGCCGCCGCACTTGGCGCCGGATACGGCCAGTATCAGTTCGCTACGTCCATTCTTTTCGCGAACAAAGGGACGCGCGCTTGTTTGAGGTGGTGCGGTTTCCCCAAGGGGCAGATCAGCAGAGGTCAGCGTGTCCATGTGAGTGACTTATGAGCTGTGACGGTTTCACCGTCGGGTGATTGTGCGGTTATTTCGGCGTTCCAGTCGCCGGTTTCGAGGTCAGTCAGAATGACCTCATAACGGCCCGGACCATTTGCGCTGAGATCGACAATTCGTTGGCCTTCTCGCGTAGCTGGACGGGTGAGTGTAGCCGACACCTCAAGCTGGGTGATGCCGTTCTCGAATTCGTCCAGCCAGTAAGTGATCAGCATTGGGCTGCCACTTTCTGTTGGTTCAAGACCGACCTGCGTCGACCAGCCCAGTTCTTCCTGACGAGCGCGGTCTTCAAGGGCCTGATTATAGTTCAGGCCCTGAATGTAGGATTGCTCGACCTGTTCGCCCGGAAACGACCGCACCGCATACACGGTGAAGATGACGTTCACGATGATCATTACGCCGAAAAAGCCGAGCAGCATGAACAGTACGTGATATCCGTTGAGACGACCGATCTTCATTGAGGTCAGTTCCTTCGTGGGCTGGAGAATGGAATGAAATTAGAGTCCTGCTCTCCGGTCTCTGTGTCAATTGCGACAATGCGAAGCCGGTCATTACCATCCACTGCATCTTCAGGGATTTTGATGATCATGCGGAAACGTGTCACACCCTCACCAGGGATTTCAACGTCGAGATCTCCGTGCTCTTCGCCCACAAGTGAGACGTCTGCGCCTTCGATTCCGGTCACTTCCAGTCGGATGTTTTTTGGATCGATCCGCTTATTCACCAGCTTGATTGCGTAGCCGTTCTGAATGCGACCGTCAGACAGCTGCACGAAGGATGGTGAGCGGTCTTTGAGGACGTTCAGCTCGAAGGTGGAGCGTGTGAGCAGGCCATACGCCATGAGAGCCGTGATGGCGCTGATCAGAACCGCATAAATGATAACACGCGGACGGAACAGGCGGAACTTCTGGGCCGGTTTTCCAGCTGCGCGCAGTTCAACGTTCTTGTCTGTGTCATATGCAATGAGGCCGGTCGGGCGACCAACCTTTTTCATGATGTCGTCACAGGCGTCGATACAGAGCGCACAGTGAATGCACTCCAGCTGGGCGCCGTTTCGGATATCAATACCCATAGGGCAGGCGGTGACGCAGGCATTACAGTCTACGCAATCGCCGCGTCCTTCCCATGTTTCAGACTTTTTGTGCGGACCACGAGGTTCGCCGCGATCCCAACGATAGGTGACGTTGAGTGCGTCTTCGTCGGTCAGCGCCGCCTGAATGCGGGGCCATGGACAAAGATAGGTGCAGACCTGCTCGCGCATTGTGCCTGCCAGCGAATAGGTCGTGAAGGTCAGAATGCCCACGAAGACGTAAGCCGTCGTCGGCGCGTGTCCTGTGAAGAAGTTATAAGCGAGGGAAGGCGCATCGTGGAAATAGAAGACGAGCGCACCGCCGGTTGCAGCTGCGATCAGTAGCCAGACAGCGTGTTTGGCAACTTTGCGCCAGATCTTGTTGAGGGTCCAGGGCGCGCGATCAAGCTTAATGCGTTTGTTGCGGTCGCCCTCGAAGAAGCGCTCAACGGCGATGTAGAGATCGGTCCAGACTGTTTGCGGACAGGCATAGCCACACCAGACACGCCCGAACAGCGAGGTCACCAGAAACAGGCCGAAAGACGACAGAATGAGAATGCCGGTGATGTAGTAGACTTCCTGCGGCCAGATCTCGATCGGGCCGAAATAGAACTTACCATCAGCGAAGAACAGGATGGCCTGATCCGGCGCATCAGGGCCACGATCCCAGCGTATCCATGGCAGGCCATAATATACCGCCAGCGCGAGCGCCATAAACGCAAATTTGAAGGAGCGAAACTTACCGCTGACGAGCTTCGGGTGAACCGGCTCGCGCTTCTTGTACATAGGTTGCGCATCGGATGGCGGGGTAGGTTTGAGAGCTGTCATTGTACTCGACTTCCCAGTTTGTATTTTAGAACTTTCTAAAACAAGAAAGTTAGAAATACGTGATGGTATCTTGTCACACCCTCACAAAAAAAGGCCCGGCGAACCGGGCCTTTTCTAATCAAATCAGCCTTCGCTGCCGCTTAATGCATAGACATATACAGCAAGGGCTTTGACGGTTGTTTCGTCGAGGCGTTCACCCCACGCAGGCATTGCGCTGTTGCGTGGATTGTAGATGGTCGCCTGAACAGTAGCCATGTCACTGCCATAGAGCCAGTCACGGTCTGTAAGGTCAGGTGCGCCCTGGAGTTGATCTCCAGTGCCAGCTTCACCGTGACATGCGACACAGTTCCACTCGTACACTTCCTGACCCGCGATAGAGGCGTCAGATGGCTCTTCGAGACCGGAGAGTGTGCGAACATAGTGCGCAACATTCGTGATCTCTTCAGCGCTGAGAACCTGATCGCGACCGAATGCAGGCATCATGGAGAAACGGCTCTCCATATTCTCCTGACGGACGCCATAGGTGATTGTGTGCTGGATTTCGTCCAGACCACCGCCCCAAAGCCACACATCGTCAGCAAGGGTAGGGTAACCCGGTGCACCGCGTCCACCTGCGCCATGGCAAGTCGCACAGTTGTCACCAAAAGCACTTTCACCAGCCGCCATTGCGAACTGACGAAGGTCCTGATCGGCAAGGATGTCCTCAACAGACGCTTCGATCAGAGCCGCTCCGTTTTCAGCGCGTGCAGAACGCAGAGCGTCGATGCTTTCAGCGACCAGAGCACGGTCAGAGTGGTTACGAATACCCGGAGTGTTCGTTCCCATTCCAGGCAGTGCCGGCCATGCTGGCATGAAGATCCAATAGACCACGGCCCATACGATCGTGATGTAGAAGATGTAGAGCCACCAGCGTGGAAGCGGGTTATTGAGCTCTCTGATGCCGTCCCATTCGTGACCAGTGGTTTCTACACCGGTTGCAGCATCAACGTCTTTATCATGTTCACTCATTGATAGGCTCCTCGTCGATCAGAGGGAGGTTAGCTGCCCGTTCGAATTCGGACTTTTTGGACGGCCAGAGGGCGTAAGTGCAGGCCCCGAGGAACAACACTACGAAGTAGAGCAGTCCCCAGGTCTGTGCGAAACTGGAAAGCGTTTCATAGTTCATGATGCTATCTCCGGTTCTGCAGGCTGTCGGCTTCGTAAGTTTCGAAGTCGACCAGTGTGCCGAGCATCTGGAGATAGGCGATCATCGCGTCCATCTCGGTGATGTTTTCGGCGTCGCCGTCAAATGCACGTACAGTGACCGTACCTTCCCGACCTGATGCCTCGGTGTAACGATCCACCAGAGCACCGTCATAGTCGCCGGAGTTCGGATAAAAGTCCGGATTGGCCTGAGCCAGAAGGTCGTACTCTGCGTTCTCGATCATAGCGTCGGTGTAAGGCACACCTACGAGGCGCATTGCCTGCATGGTTTGCTGTACCTGGCTGAAGTCGAGTGGGCGATCTACCATGAACGTGTATGGCGGCATGATGGATTCCGGAACGACAGAGCGTGGGTCACGCATGTGGTCCATGTGCCATTCATCGGAGTATTTGCCGCCAACGCGCGCAAGGTCAGGACCTGTACGTTTGGAGCCCCACTGGAACGGGTGGTCGTACATGCTCTCTGCAGCCAGAGAATAGTGACCATAGCGTTCCACTTCGTCACGCAGCGGGCGAACCATTTGTGAGTGGCAGACATAGCAGCCTTCACGCACATAGATTTCGCGTCCTGCGAGTTCGAGTGGCGTGTATGGACGCATACCGTTCACGCGCTCGATCGTGTTGCTCAGATAGAAGAGCGGAGCGATCTCGATGATACCGCCAATGGCGACGACAACGAGGATGCCGACTGTGAGGAGCATAGAGTGCTTCTCGAGCAGGGCGTGTTTATCAAACAATGCCATTAGTCTGTCTCCTTATTCAGCTGGCACGGCTTCGGCGCGAGCCGGAATGCCATCATTGGTTGGAGCGTGAACGTGATCTTCCTCACCTTTGCGGGTTTTGCCCTTGGCGGTCATGTAGATGTTGAACGACATGATCAGAGCACCGACCAGGTAGAGAAGGCCACCGAGCGAACGGATGATGTAGGAGATGTGCTTAGCTTCTACGGTCTCGACGAATGTGTATTCGAGGAAGCCGAATTCGTTGTACGCACGCCACATCAGGCCTTCCATGATACCGGATACCCACATGGAGCAGATGTACAGAACGATACCGATGGTAGCCGTCCAGAAGTGCCATTCCACCATGTTTGCGGAATAGAGGCGGTCACGTTTCCACATCCACTGCGCAAGACAGTAAAGAGCACCGAAGGAGATGAAGCCAACCCAGCCGAGTGCACCAGAGTGTACGTGGCCGATTGTCCAGTCAGTGTAGTGAGACAGAGAGTTCACCGCGCGAACTGACATAAGCGGGCCTTCAAACGTGGACATGCCGTAGAATGCCAGAGAAACGACCATCATACGGATGACAGGGTCAGTGCGGAGTTTGTCCCACGCGCCAGACAGGGTCATCAGACCGTTGATCATACCACCCCAGCTCGGCATCCACAGCATGATTGAGAAGGTCATACCGAGTGTCTGCGCCCATTGTGGCAAAGCCGTATAGTGCAGGTGGTGTGGACCAGCCCAGATGTAGATGAAGATCAGAGCCCAGAAGTGAACGATAGAGAGACGGTACGAGAAAACCGGACGCTCTGCACGTTTCGGGATGTAGTAGTACATGATCGCGAGGAAGCCGGCTGTCAGGAAGAAGCCAACCGCGTTGTGACCATACCACCACTGTGTCAGCGCGTCTTGTACACCAGCCATCAAAGAGACTGACTGGGAAGAGAGCGGGCTGATCGGAACTGCGAGGTTGTTCACGATGTGAAGCATCGCAATCGTTACGATGAATGCGAGGTAGAACCAGTTCGCAACGTAGATGTGCGGCTCTTTACGCTTCCAGATCGTGCCGAGGAATACGAGCAGATAGGCAACCCATACGACAGTCAGCCAGAGGTCGACATACCATTCAGGTTCTGCGTACTCGCGGCCTGCAGTGACGCCCATGACGTAACCGGTAGCAGCAAGAACGATGAAAGCCTGATAACCCCAGAATACGAACCATGGCCACATGCCGCCAGCAATACGCGTACGGCAGGTGCGCTGAACAACGTGGAAAGACGTTGCCAGAAGCACGTTACCACCAAACGCAAAGATCACTGCAGATGTGTGCAGTGGGCGCAGGCGACCAAAGTTTAGGAAGCCGAACTCTTCAAAATAGAGAAGGCTTGGGAAGGTGAGCTGCATCGCAATGACGAAGCCGACCAGAATGCCGACAACACCCCAGAACATTGAGACACCAACGCCCCATTTGATCAGTGTGTCTTCATACTGCGTTTCGTCGAACAGCTTGCCGTCTTTGCGGTTCGCTGCCCAGAAGCAAATCCCCAGGATTGCGACGATGCACATAACAAGGCTGAGCCAGCCATGAATGTTGAATAGTGGGTCCGGCGACCAAGCCGCGACCATTAATGCAAGGAGTGTGAATACCCCCACGAAGAGGCCGACTGTCAGCACGCTGAAGTCGATCCCGTTTTTCTGCATGGTTGTTGTTGCCATTTTGCCCTCTGAGAATAACCCGAGTTTGAGTCTGGGATTGTCACGCTTTTCTCTTAAAGAAAATGCGACTATTTGGCCCCACACTTCTTATGGAAATTATGCTATTCAGAGTTCAGGAAACTAAATGGAGTCGCAGATGACTGAAATCCGAAGCCTTGTGGCAAACGACAAAATGCTTCTCGGTATCAGCATAACTACAGCAATCACGGGACTGTTAATGCGGTCCTGTCATGACACAGGTGCCGGTTTTATCTTACCAATGTGCACATCGGGCGGCGGTGAACTGGCTTTCAATGCAGCATCTTCTGGCCATTGCTCGGGCTGCTATGTCGCAGCCACAGGGCTTATCGGGGCGTTCGCTGTGACGGTTCGCCGCGCGTTTCTCAGCCGTTAAGCGCTGACTTTCAAATATTTTTCGAATCCTGAGGGTGTCTGTGAAAGCAGGCACCCTTTTTCTGTCGAGAAAATTGTTGGTTTTGATTAACTTTTGAACAGCAACTGACCGAATTTACGATGGCAGCGTGCATTTCTGTACGCAACGCAGCCCGAAATCGCTCAAAACCTTGCTGCACTGCGGCATCACCCTGAATATGACCAAATGAAGGCATGAATGGGTGGTGATCATGACAGACGTTGTTGTTAAGTTTGATCTGAAGGACGCAGCTACTGAGACGAAGCTTTTTCAGGCAGTGAATCAGTTCGCCGCTGAACGCGAATGTATGGGCACGGGCGCATCGGGGACGGATGAGGCACCAGTGATTATGGTGAAAACAACTTCCTACGGGGAAGGTTTCAAAAAGTCGGTCATTTTCCAGAGACGCCGGGATGCCGAGCATTTCATGTCCTACTGGCGCAGGTTCGCGAAAGTGGCCTAAGTAGCCATCGTTCCCAGGTAAGAAAAAAGCCCCGCGCTCTGCACGGGGCTTTATTTTTGTCTGAATTCAGCGGGGTGGTGCCTTGGCTATTCTTCCGTTTTGATCAGAAGGAACGTGATCAGGTCCGTACGGTCGTTCGGACGACGCATGCCTGCATAGGACATGCGGTTACCTGGTAAGAATGCACGTGGGTTTTCCAGCCAGTGATCGAGTTGTTCCGGAGTCCACTGGAAGTCTGCTTCCAGAACGGCGTCCGAGTAATTGAAGCCTTCAAGCTCACCGACACCACGTTGGAAAACGCCGTGGAGATTCGGGCCAACCCGGTTGCCAGCTTCCGGATCGAGCAGGTGACATGTCGCGCACTGGCGGAACAGGCTTTCGCCGCGCTCATAATCGCCCGTGTTATATGGCTCAGGAAGCGCCGCGACGGCTTCTGAGTAATCCGCCTCAACGATTTCCAGATCTTCAACCATGTCTTCGACGGTAGCTTCAGCTTCTTCCGCCGTCGGGATTTCGACTGCAGGAGCTTCCGTTTCTGGGGCAGGTGCCGGCGTTGCTGATTCGGTTGCTGCTGGTGTCGTTGTTTCAGCTGGAGCTGCCGGTTCCTCGGAACCACCACCGCATGCAGCGAGTGTGAGCGCCAGTGCCGTCGTCGTCAGAAATAGTCGCATGTCATCCTCCGGAATTGTCACAGTGAGATTGCATATAGTTCGACGCTGACGGATTTCAGGTGCGTCGTAACGCAGCTGCCATTTCTGACAGCTGCGATTTTGAAACGCCGCCTAGAGCGGGATGTTGTCGTGCTTTTTCGCCGGGTTAGTGACGTTTTTCGTCTTCAGCTGGCGGAGTGCTTTAGCCACGCGGCGACGTGTCGAATGCGGCATGATGATGTCATCAATATAACCTTTACGCGCAGCAACGAACGGATTTGCGAAGTTGTCTTCGTATTCCTTAGTCTTCTGGGCGATCTTTTCATCATTGCCGATGTCGGCGCGGAAGATAATCTCAACCGCACCCTTGGCGCCCATCACGGCAATCTCAGCTTTCGGCCACGCATAGTTCACGTCGCCGCGAAGGTGCTTGGAGCTCATAACATCATACGCGCCGCCATAAGCCTTACGCGTGATGACTGTAACTTTCGGAACGGTTGCTTCTGCATAAGCAAACAGAAGTTTCGCGCCGTGCTTAATCAGGCCGCCATACTCCTGCTTGGTACCTGGCATAAAGCCTGGAACGTCGACATAAGTTACGATCGGAATGTTGAAGCAGTCGCAGAAACGCACAAAACGCGCAGCCTTACGGGATGCATCAATGTCGAGTACGCCAGCGAGGCTGAGCGGCTGGTTTGCGACAAAGCCAACCGTCTGTCCTTCAATGCGGCCAAAGCCGGTCAGAATGTTTGTGCCGAAGTCTTTGCCGATCTCGAAGAAGTCGCCTTCGTCAGCTGTCTTCTCGATCAGCTCGCGCATGTCATACGGCTTGTTCGGATTGTCCGGAACCAGCGTGTCGAGGGAGTCTTCGAGACGGTCGATATTATCGAAGCTCGGACGAACCGGCGCTTTCTCGCGGTTTGAAAGAGGGAGGAAATCCACAAGACGACGGATCTGCGTCAACGCTTCAATGTCGTTATCGAATGCGCCATCGACAACACCAGACTTTCCAGCGTGCACGCGCGCACCGCCCAGTTCTTCGTGGGATACGTTCTCGTTGGTGACAGTTTTAACAACGTCCGGACCGGTCACGTACATGTAAGACGTGTCCTTCACCATGAAGATGAAATCGGTCATCGCCGGAGAATACACGTCGCCGCCAGCACAAGGGCCCATGATCACTGAGATTTGAGGAATCACGCCTGAAGACAGGACGTTCTCCATGAAAATATCAGCGTAACCGGCCAGCGAATCAACGCCTTCCTGAATGCGCGCGCCTCCGGCATCAAACAGACCGATAACGGGCGCGCCATTCTTCATAGCGGCCTTCTGAACTTTTACGATCTTGGAAGCGTGTGCCTTGGATAGAGATCCGCCGAATACAGTGAAATCTTTAGAGAAGACATAGACCATGCGGCCGTTGATCGTGCCCCAACCGGTGACAACACCATCACCCGGAGTTTTCTGATCAGACATGCCGAAATCATTGCAGGTATGCTCGACAAACATGTCCCACTCTTCGAATGAACCTTCGTCGAGAAGGAGCTCGATGCGCTCACGTGCAGTCAGTTTGCCTTTCTCGTGCTGACGATCAATTCGCTTCTGACCGCCGCCAAGTCGTGCCTGTTCTCTCTTCGCTTCTAACGCTTCGAGGATATCTTTCATATCGAGCCCCTGAACATTTATTTTCAGGCTTTGATATATACCTCGCCATGAATGGCAAGGATGTATCGTGAATACTGCGACCTTTAGATATACTCTTGTGACTAAATGGCAGCGACCTGAACACTGCCGGTCGGGAAGTGTTCAGGCCCTGCCAATACGTTGAAAAGCGCTGATTAGTAGCGGGATGTATAGCGACGACCATGATCGTTATGGTGCCCGCGACCACGGCGCGGGTTCATATCGAGATCGACGACACGGCCGCGACGGATGGTGCATTCAACAGGCACAATGTTAGAGCCGCGGCGTGTGGAAACGCGAACGGCGCCCTCAACTTCGTAACCCGCCGGACCGAACTGACGGACATAAGGTCGACCGACAAATTCTGTGTGAGCGCGACCGCGACGTGTAGACCAGTCGGCGCGGTCATCTGCAGCGCGTTCGCACTGATTAACGACCCGACGTCGCTCGCGACGTGTCAACTCGAAACGGTCGCCGCGACCGCGTCGCCAGTCGCGGTTATCGCGATGGTTCGGTTCATAGCCACGATGCGTTTGTTCGTGACGTGGTTCAAATCGGTCTCGGTTTCGCTCACCGCGCTCTTGCGCATGAGCTGCAGGGATGAGGAGGGTTGCCGCAGCCAACGCAACAGAAACCACTCCGGTTTTCATGATAGGCTTCATCATGAGTTCAATCTGGCAGACCCGATTTGAGCCATGACTGAACGTCCGGTTCATTTACCAGTCATAAGTCAGTTTCGGGGGATCGGACGCAATTTTTGCAATTCTCGTCCAATCGGTCACTTGCAATTTGCGGAAATTCATCATAGCAACGCGCTCTGGCCTTAGGGGTATAGCTCAGTTGGTAGAGCATCGGTCTCCAAAACCGAGGGTCGGGAGTTCGAGTCTCTCTGCCCCTGCCAGTCGTACGGCGCTGAAATGAAACGATTATTTCGTTTTATCTCAGCGCCGTTTTTATTTTATTTTCCATCGCTAAACCGATGCTTCGATGGAATTTTTCATCAGATTTTGGCTTGCTCACGACAGCTTATGTTGTGCCTTGTTGCTGAAAGTAACTGGAAGTAAGAGCACTTTTGAGAAAAAAGGCGTCTCGATTAACAAGACGCCTTTCTTAGTTTTATGCTCGTCTAGGCCATGAGTTTACATAGAATGGACTATTGACCCATGCGACGTGGGAGGAGGCATCTCGGCCTGCAAAATAGACCTTTCCCATCTCAGCTATCATTAGATTATCTGACCGATCGATCTTTGGTGAAAGACGATACTGTAGTGTACTCAATGACAGATTTGTCTTTACGATCCAAACCGAGCCTTGAATACGTTTCGCGCGAAGTTCGTTCAATGCGCTGACAATAGGCTGATAAAACTGCCCAGGACGATTTAGGTCATATGATACGATGTAGTGTTTCACAGCAGTGTCCCGCCATGATGTCCACTTTCAGAACCAACATGCGATTTGCGGTTCAAAATCTCGCTGATGCGTCCTTGGTTGCAATCAAAGTGTGCAGCGATGCGGCTCTGAAGCCATCCTTGCCGTTTCAGTTTCCATACCTCAGTTGCATCTTCAAAACTAAGGCGAGAGCTGGGAGCGCCGGGGGCGCGGCGCGAACTATCAAAAGCCATATAAGGCTCCTGTGGTAGCCGCAAGCGAGCTTGACAATCTGCCCCATGATGATGTCAACATGCGACAGCAAGCGATTGCTAAGCCCGCCTTTGGCAGGTTGTAGAAACGCCCCGTGTGCTGTCCGCGACCAAACTTTCAGCACGCGGGGATGCTTGCGATCCCCGCTGGAACTCTATCAATATGTTTTCATGGCTAAGTGTTGGTCAACACTCCGAGCATGGTCGAAGAAGTGCTTTGGGATACGAATCTAGCTATTATTAACATCTACTTGATGGCTCAACCTAGGTAGCTCAAAGATTATCTTCTTAAAAACAGAAGGTTATCGTGTGCGGATGGCCGGTGTTCTGTTGATTTGAAATCAGAATTCCAATCTGCTTTTCTGTTAGAAACTTCGTTCATTTTTTGTTCGATACCCAAAAGGTAAAGTCTTTCGGTCTTTCTTCGACGAAATGACCAAATTGATTCGTATTGTTAAGCGATAAATGTGTGGTTTGGCCACGAACGTTGACTCGATCAACCAACACCATTTTCTGAGTGATTTTCTTCAGAAAAAAATTCGGTTCCGGCGCATCGAGCACCTTTGATTTTTTCGCCAAGGTTCGACTGTTTCCGTCTTCAAGTGAAGCGCATATATAGCAACTTTACGCGGACAATGATGAGTGTAATTGGGTCCTAGAATTGCATTGTTGCAGCGGCAAAATTTTTCCATCAACGTTGTTAGTAACTACTCATTTCGCAGCATTTTTTTCTTTTTGCCTGATGAAATTAATTGGCTCTAGAAGATTGAAAATTAATAGTAAAAATGGTTCAGGATTGTCAGCCTCCAAAACCGAGGGTCGGGAGTTCGAGTCTCTCTGCCCCTGCCAGTTTCCAAACAATCTTACATCTGAATGACGATCGGAAAGCTGTGTGTCTGGTCGCGAATTGAAACATTCGCGAATGCTTTGTGTTTGGAAGTCTCCGTGAATCCCCGCTAGAGGGCAGTTCAGCATTCTGTTCCGGAGTAATTCTCATGCATTTCATCGACCTTCATGCACAGCGCGCACGAATCGAATCAGAAGTCGACGCAGCGATCCAAAAAGTGCTGCAGCACGGCATGTTTGTCATGGGGCCTGAAGTTCGCGCATTCGAGGCGCAGCTGGCTGAATTCTCCAACACGAAGATTGCTCTGGGCTGCGCAAACGGCACTGAAGCCCTTGCTTTGCCTTTAATGGCCTGGGGACTGAAGCCGGGTGACGCTGTTTTCTGCCCGTCCTTCACATTCTGTGCGACGGCTGAAATTGTGCCGTGGCTCGGTGCGGAACCGGTTTTCGTCGATGTGAAGCGCGAGACGTACAACATGGATCCTGACCATCTGGTTGCGTGTATCGACGCGGTTATCGCTGAAGGTCGACTGACACCGAAAGTCATTATTGCTGTCGACTTGTTCGGACAGTCAGCCGACTATCCAAAAATGCGCGAGATTGCTGACAAGTATGGCATGAAGCTCATCGCCGACAGCGCACAGGGTTATGGTACGACACTCAACGGCAAACATCCGGGCGAATGGGCTGATGTTGTGACGACGAGCTTTTTCCCGGCAAAGCCGCTTGGCTGCTATGGCGACGGCGGTGCGGTTCTCACGAATGACGAACAGCTTGCAGAGCTTATGGATAGTGTGCGTGTGCACGGCAAGGTGACAGCGAGCGATCTGAAAGGTGTCGAATTCGAACACGATCCGAAATACTTTAACATGCGGATCGGCATGAATTCACGTCTCGATACAATTCAGGCGGCGATCCTGATCGAAAAGCTGAATATCTTCGCTGACGAGATCGAGCTGCGGAACAAGGTCGCTGACCGCTATGCTGAGGGCCTGAAAGATCACGTTCTGGCTGTTCCGCAAGTGATGGACGGTGTTGTGTCCACATGGGCGCAATATGTGATCGAACATGAAAACCGCGACGGTTTGCAGGCGCACCTTCGTGCAAACGATGTTCCGACTGCCGTTTATTATCCTGTTCCGATGCACGTGAACGGCGCTTATGAGAAGTACAAGGCCGGAGCGGGCAATCTAACAGTTACCGACACGATCCGTGACACGGTGCTGGCGCTGCCAATGCACCCATATCTCAGCGAAGACGATCAGGACAAAGTGATCGAAGCGATCCGTTCGTTTAACGGCTAGATCCGGTCGTCCAGCGTTTTCTCTGAACCAAGATGGCGGTGTTCGAAATCAGGCTCGATTTCGGACACCCATGCTTTCATGTCATCCGTTGAGAGCTGTGAAAGTGCGGCCGTATCGAGTTTCAGCTCTCGCAATTTCTCTGAAAGCGCGCTCACGCTGCCTGCGAAGTTGAAGGGTGCGTAGTTTACAGCCTTGAGGGCCGCGAACGCGCTATCGGAGACGGTTTCCTTCTCGCCAGCAAACTCTTCATACGGCTTTTCACCTGCCGTATCAGATGGTGTCAGAATAAGTGGCCACTTTCCTGCAGCTTTAAGCTCCGCAAAGTCTGAAAATGCTTCGGCCTGCTTTTCGAGGGTATAGGCAATTGCTTCGTATCCGTTGGCCTCAAGAAAGCTGATCGCAGCCGTTTCCATGCTGACAAGGTGCTCTTCTGGTGAGAGGTCGGGAATGTAGATTTTTCCAGTCTCGCCCAAAATGCCGGTCAGCAGGCACATTTGCCCTGCCTCTTCGAGCGTGAAGAAGAAGCGCTCAATACCAAGCGGGGCTGCGAGAGGGGTATCGCTGTCCAGCCGGTCGCAAAAGCTTTCGAGCAGCGATCCCTGGGAGTAAGCGACATTGGCAAACCGGGCCGAGCTCACATTGGCCGCCTCGGTGAACATCACATGTTCCATGAGCCGTTTTGTGGCACCCATGAAGGATACAGGATTAGCCGCCTTGTCCGTCGAGACGCTGAAATAGCGGAACGGCTTGCTCGTCTCGGAAAGTGCTGACAGCAGGTCGGACTGTTTCATTATGTTGGTGTCCATCATGGCGAAGATGGACCAGGGCCGTTTTTCGGAGCGCACATGCTTCAGCGCGGCGAAGTTCAGTATATAGTCATATGGCTCTGATGCTTGCAGCATCGCGAAGAACGCTGTCGAGCCATAATCCATGGGAAGCGAGTCGATTTGCGCCGCGACGGGCGCCAATGCATTGCCGCGAAGACGTCTTACCAGTCGTGCTAACCCGTTTTCATCCTGATCGATAATCGTCAGGCGCGATAGCGGGAATTGCGCGAGCAAAAGAGTGGTTTCGCTGCCGATTGAGCCAGCGCCACCAATCACCAGACAGGATTTACCCGCTAACACCTCCGTCAAACGATTGGCGTTCGCTGCCATGTCCTTCGCTAAAAGCGATTCTGACCGGCGAGTGAGCATTTCTGTGGGACGCTTCAGCAAATCACAGCCTTCCATAAACAGTGTCGGGGCTCTTATGGCATATATTTTAAATCAGGATTGAAAAAGTCACCCGCCGTAAGCTTGCAATTGACTTGTGCAGGCGTCAGAAGCGGAACTGACTTTCAGTGTAGCGTAGAGAACCAGAATGTCAGACAGCGCCGAGACAATGTCCTACCATATCCCCGGTGAGGATATTGATATCTCCGACCTGATCGCGCAAACGCGCACGGTCACGCTGCCAGAGGTGCGCAGGCCCGAGCTGGTTATGATTATGGCGGGTGGCCTCGGTCAACGCATGATGCCGCTCACAAAAGAAGTCCCGAAACCGATGCTCCCAATCGTCGGCGCGCCAATGCTCGAGCACATTATCGCGCAGATGATCGGGCAGGGGTTCTGCCGATTCGTATTCTCGATTCGTCACTTCTCGGATCAGATTGTCGATCACTTTGGCAATGGCGAGCGCTGGGGCGTAGACATATCCTATATTGAGGAGCCACACCGGCTCGGCACGGGAGGAAGTCTGGCATATCTCGATGAACGCCCGGACATGCCATTCATCGTCGCAAACGCCGACCTTCTGACCGATCTGGACTATCGCAAAGTGCTGGCCTTTCATGATGCCTCGTCCGCGGTGACAATGTGTACCCGACAGGCTGAGTTTCAGGTGCCGTATGGTGTCGTTGAAACCATGTCGGACCGTGTGTTGAGCGTGACGGAAAAGCCGACCCAATCTGTGAGCATTAGTGCTGGCATGTATGCGGTTTCACCAGAGCTGATCGATCTGATCGATAAGGGCGAGCGGATCGATATGCCGGACCTTATCCAGCGCGCGATCGAAGTTGGGAGAACGGTCCGATCAATGCCGATTTCTGATCGCTGGGTCGATGTCGGTCGTCGCGACATGTTTCAGCGTGTTCTTGAAAATCTTGGTGATACAGGAGCTTGAGCGTGAAAGTTATTCTGGCACGTCATGGGAATACATTTGGTCCCGGCGATACGCCTGTATGGGTTGGCGCGCGGGAAGATTATCCGCTCGTTGAAAAAGGTAGAGAGCAATCGACAGCCATCGGGGCATACCTCAACCGTCAGTCTATTATGCCTGATCGTATTATCTCGGGTCCGCTGGTACGTACGCGTGAAGGCGCTGATCTGATCGCCGCGGAAATCGGGTTTTCTGGTGTGATCGAGATCGATGAGCGCCTTAAGGAAATCGACTATGGCAGTTGGGGCGGCAAAAGCGACGCAGAAATCGAGGCGCTATATGGCGCGGATGTTATCGAAGACTGGCGCGAGCGCACCATTATTCCTGATGGAGCAGACTGGTCACCGGACCTCGCAACTCTCAGGCAAAACGCCGTCTCCGTGATGCAGGAAATCACCGAGGTACCAGCAGAGACGGTGCTGCTGATCACGTCGAATGGTACGCTGCGATACTTCCACGAAGCCATTTACGACGGGCAGGTCGATGCGCCCTCAGCCAAGGTAAAAACAGGACATATCTGTTGCGCGGATTATGTGAAGGGTAGCTATATGCCCCGCTTCTGGAATATGAAGCCAGACGATATTTAAAGCCCGAACCGGATTTGAAAGAATAAAATGCCTGACACTGCTGCAAAGACCCTGAGCGCGCTGAAGCGGACGATCGAGACCGAGCGTGAAGGCATGCTCCAGCTCCAGAGCGCACTCGATCAGGCCGCTGTTGATGTTGTGGACCTGATTGGCTCTGTCGAGGGGCGTCTGGCATGCGTTGGTGTCGGCAAATCAGGCCATGTTGCGCGGAAGATCGCCGCTACGCTCGCCTCGACGGGTACACCGGCCTATTTCGTCCATCCGGCAGAAGCGAGCCATGGCGATCTCGGCATGATCTCACAACAGGATGCTGTGCTTGCACTTTCAAAGTCCGGTGAAACCAAAGAACTGAGCGACATTATCGCCTACTGTCGTCGTTTCTCTGTACCGCTGATAGGCATGACGACAGACGCGACATCGACGCTCGCAAAGAATTCCGACCATCTTCTTCTGGTCCCGAACGCAGCTGAAGCCTGCGGTGAGACGCGCGCGCCGACAACGTCTACAACACTGATGATGGCTTATGGCGATGCACTGGCCGTTGCGCTGATCGAGCGTCGCGGCTTCACCGCAATGGATTTCAAACGCTACCATCCAGGCGGTGCGCTTGGCGCTGCGTTGACCAGCGCAGCTGATCTTATGGCCTCAGCTGAGGATATTCCGCTCGTCGCTGAAGGTACGAGTATGGAAGCAGCGGTCGCCGAAATGAGCGCGAAAGGCTTTGGCTGTGTTGGCGTGAAATCGGCTGATGGAACGCTTGCGGGTATCATCACGGATGGCGATTTGCGCCGAAACCTCGCTGTAGACCTGCCAAACCGCAAGGTTGATGAGATTATGACGCGTGGCCCGATTACGGTGAAAGAAACGTCTCTCGCGGCGGATGTTCTGCGCACGCTGACTGCGGGCGAACGTAAGCTGACGCAGGTTTTTGTATGCAATGAAGCGAGTGAACCAACCGGTCTCATTCACATGCATATGCTGTTGAAGGCTGGCCTGTCCTGAGCGCCTACTGAAACTCCACGCGCTCCTGCGAGAAGAAGAACAGCGACTCGGTATTCTTATCGAGTTTGCTGGCGTCCACGGAAAGCAGTGTACGCATGGCGACCTTGCGCTCTTCCAGCCCCTGCAGGAAGTCGCGCTCAATCAGATCCTGCGTCCCTGACGCCTCCACCTGATTTTTGATTTCTGCGAAAATCTCGACAGAGCCCGCAAGGAAGATAGCCTCATAGGCGATCTTGGACGCGATCTTATGGTCGATGGTCTGATAGGCGAGCTGCCCGAACATGGTGAGCTTGTGCTTGCAGATATAGTCGACCTCTTCGCGGTATTCCGGGTGCCGCAGATAATAGAGCTTGAACGACATCATCTCACGGTCGATCAGCTCCAGAATGTCATCTGGAAGTCCGTCATGGACGATAATGATGTCGATGTCCGATCCGTTCACCATTTCGCCGATTGCGGAGACTTCGCGTGGCTCCCGGTGCGCTAGGAAATAGGCAATATCTCCGGCGATAAAGGCGCACATTTCGTGGTGCAGCTCTTTTGGAATTTTGCGCATAATCTGGCGCAGAATTGATCGCGCCAAACGCATTTTCTGCATGCTGACCTGGCGGTGAAGATTGGACAATGTGACTTGTCGGTCGATCACTTGTTCTCGTTGGTCGTTGGTGGAGAACAGCGTGAAAGAGAGGAAGTCCCGAAGGATAGACGGGCTAAGGCGGATGAAATCCTCACGCGTGATGTCATAGCGCAGATAATAGCGGGAGAAGTGAGAAATCAGGATGTCCGGACTAGTGAAACAGGCCTGCCAGAGTTCCAGATAATTTCGGTCCGGCAGGTGTTCGGCAAGCTCTTTGCCCAAGGTCGGACCAACCCGTCGGATGACGTCGACAACTTCCTGTCTGATCGTTTCAATGTCGCTCATAGCCTAAACCCCGCGCTGTGTCTGGACTTCTCTAGCACACGACTTGTCATCGCAGGGTAAATCATGGCGAATGGGTTCGGACTTTCGAGTGACAGGTAGCTTATTGTGTCGGACACGCCCTTCTTTTCGGTTCTGATCATCAATTACAATGGTGGGGCCTATCTTCAGAAGGCGATCGACTCGCTCGCGGCGCAGACCTTCCAGAACTTTGAAACCATCATTATCGATAATGATTCGACCGACGGTTCGATGAACGGGCTTGATGTATCAGCATTACGCCATTGCGATATCGATCTTCTCGGTCGCAATAGCGGCTTCGCAGAAGGCAATAACATCGCGGCCAAGAAGGCGCGGGGCGAATGGTTGGCGCTTTTGAATGCGGATGCCGAAGCGGCACCTGACTGGCTCGAAACGCTCGCAAACTCGATAGCGACGAATCCGGATTGTCGCATGTTTGCATCCACACAGCTCAGCATGGATGACAACGACATCCTTGATGGCATTGGTGACGGTTACACGATCTGGGGCTTTGCATGGCGCGGCGGATATCATCGCCCTGCGAGCGAGATACCCGAAGCGGGTGAGACCTTCGCTCCTTGCGGCGCGAGTGCTGTCTATCATCGCGAAACGTTTCTCGCCCATGGCGGCTTCGAAGAACGTTATTTCTGTTTCATGGAAGATGTCGATCTTGGATTTCGCATGCGGCTGGCTGGCGAGTACTGCCTGTTTGAGCCTGACGCGATTGTTCAACACAAGGGCGGAGGCCTGTCTGGCGAGGCCAGTGAGTTTTCAGTCTATCATGGCGCGAGAAACAGGGTGTGGACCTATATCGGAAACATGCCCGCTGTTTTGTTGTGGCTGACACTTCCGGGGCATCTGGGGCTCACGGCTTATCTGCTTATCCGATATATCGGGACACCTTATTCGGGACATGTCTGGAAAGGTACCAAAGATGGCTGGCATGAAGCATTCACCTTCAGACGCAAGCGGAAAGCGTTGAGATCGGATAAACGAACGGTGCCCCTCAGCCGCCTCTCACGCATGTTTCACTGGAATATTTTTGCAATGTCTGAACATCGATCAGCAGTCCGCCAGACAAATGGGCGTTGATGTGTTCTGACTGCTTCGTGAACGCCTTCTTCTGGCGATTTTGGTTGCCCACTGATATTCTCCCAAAGAGCGAGTATTCTCAAATAGGTGAGGGGCTGATTTGCGAACGCTGCTGATTATTCTGGCAAGCCTGATCGTCGGAGCCGGCGGTGTATTATACGCTGACCGCCAACCCGATATTCACCGGAAAATTGACCGCGTTTTTGACAGATTATCGCCTTCGCCAGCGGGTGTTTACTCGGAAACGGGCGGCGTAGAGGCTGCAACCCTTGCCGACTATTCGCTTGAGCCATGCTTCTTTCGTGATCCGTCGCACACTGCTGAGCCGCCCGGCTGGATGCAGCGCCCTGCGCTGAGCGCCTCCGCCAGTGCGCGGTCTGCTGAACGGGCGTTTCCCGATCTGGACGCGTTCCCCGGATTGGTGAAAATCGAGCAGGTTCTCTCGGCAGGTGGTACGCAGCGCCATCATTGCGCAGCAACCCGTATCTCTGAGAATTGGTTCCTGACGGCTAATCACTGCGTTCGTATGCGTGGGCCAACATCGCAAGTCATCGATATGATCCTTATCGCGCCGGCGCAGGATGTGATGCAGCCTGAAACGGTTATCGTTCCAATTGAAGGCGCGGTCTGTCATTCGGCCTGGTACTCTGATACCGGAAAATTCGATGACGATATCGCGCTCATTTACGTGGAAGATACAGAACCGCTTTCTGAGGTGGAAATCGCCAGAACCGATCTCGGGGATATGCCGCTTCCTATTGGCGCCGGCGATACAGCCTATTTTGCAGGTTGGGGCAAGAACGGTCAGAACCGTTTCCTACAAGGCGGTCCGCTTGTCGTTCGAAATGTCGGCGAGACGTTCATTATGGTAGATAATGGGGGACGTTTTGCGCCATGTGTCGGCGATAGTGGTGGCCCGCTCTATGTGCCGACGTCCAATGGCCCTCAGGTCGTTGGTGTTCTGTCATCCGTAACCGTGGATGCGTGCCCGCCGTTTGATCGGGCCTTCTACATGCGTGTAAAGTCATTCGATGTTTGGATGCGACGCGCCATGTCTATTTGTGAGCAAGGTGGCAGATTTGTCTGTCTGCGCCCGGAGAGCGAAGTATGAATGACCAGAAAAAGCCCATCGCGTTGGAAGAGCGTGCGACCGAAGGGAGGCGCCTTATGTCGCCATCGGCGGCGCGCAATCTGCCCCATATCATGGAAGCGTTTCAGTCTCTTGGTCTTACTGAGGGCAAGGTTCTGGAGATCGGATGCGGAACCGGTGAGCATGCAGCTCACCTTGTAGAAGCCAATGCAGGGTTAAGCTGGTTTGCCACTGATCTTGATTCCTCGTCAGTCGATAGCTGCAACGATTGGGCGACTCATTTGGCAATTTCCGACAGGCTGATCGCGGAAACCGTGGATGCCTCGAAGCCGCCGGATTATTCGAAGTTGGAACCGTTTGACGTGGTTTATAGCTCTAATGTCATCCACATTTCTCCGATCGCCGTACTGGAAGGGATATTGCTGACAGCAGGGCGTGAACTGAAGCCTCAGGGCAGGATGGTTTTCTATGGGCCATTCAGTCGGAATTGCGAGCACACAGCTGATAGCAACGCCGCTTTTGATCAGAACCTTAAAATGCGAGATCCGTCATGGGGCGTGCGTGATCTGGATAACGATGTCGTGCCGCGCGCAATAAAAAACCGGCTGGCTCTGGAAACGGTCAGAGCCATGCCGGCAAATAATTTGTTCGTCGTGTTCAGACGGGAGGGCTGATCAGCCTTCGAGAAGCGACTCGATGCGCTGTTCTAGTTCGCGTTGCGCAAAGCCTGAGTACAGTTCGCCATTGATAAAGAAGGCGGGTGTGCCAGTAACGCCATGTTCGCGCGCTTCACCGAGAACTCGTGCGAGATGAGCGTCGACTTCTGCGCTTTCCATATCGCGTTCCAGGCGAGTGGCGTTCATGCCGACATCACGGGCGATTTCGAAAATATCGTCATCTGACAGCTGTCCGGAATGGCGCATCATCGCCTGGTGGAATTCAAGATACTCGCCCTGGTTCTGGGATGCGATTGCAGCGCGAGCCGCACGTACAGACTGTTCTGACAGGATTGGCAGCTCTTTGAATACGACGCGAACGCGCCCGTCGCTGTTTTCTACCTGATCCATCACCCAGTCGAGTGACCGGCGGCAATAGCCGCAATGATAGTCAAAATACTCAACAATCGTGACGTCTGCGTCAGCAGGACCAACCGAGAAGTCTGCGTCGTTTGAGGCGAGCTGCTCGCCGAGGCGCGCATTTTCACGTTCTTCCAGAACGAGCATCGCTTCCATGATGATTTCCGGATTTTCCAGAAGATATGCGCGAACGATGGCTTCAACGTCCTCTCGGCTTTGAGCCGTTTCAGGCACAGAGTTGCTTTGAGCGGACATGTTGCAAGCGCCGAGACCGACGAGGACGGTAAGCGCCGTTGTAACGGAGAGCGTTTTAGCAAGCATAGACTGTTTCCCTAGATAGATCAGAACCTGACTAGCACGCGCAGGCTCTTATCTCCTAGAGCGGCTCTGCGCTGTAATCGTACAAATTCTGGTGATGTCACTGGCGCGAATGCCTGTTGGCGTGTTCGGTTCAAGGTCCTCTGAGGCTCTCGCTGCAAAACTCCGTGCACGGTCGCAGTCGCCATAGTGGAACGCTTGTTCAGCCGTTGCGAGGTTTGCTTCCGGCCTGCGTCCCTGGCGTTCGAGAACAATAGAGAGTTCATGCCACGCGAATGCGTTACCGGCTTCAAGCGCAGTCGCGAGCGAAAGAAGCTCTTCAGCTTCTGCGAGGCTTTCTTCGGTCTGCATGGCGCTTAGTGACCTTGCGAGGTTCACCATAAGAAGAGGGACGCGGCCTGCGAGCTCCAGAGAACGACGGTTTGGTTCGACTGATTCCTCGAACCGGCCGTTTTCAAAGAGAATCTGGCCCTTCAGCTCGTAGAAATAAGGGTTCTCCGGGAATTCTTCTATCAGCTCGTCAGTGAGGCTTAGGGCCGTTGCGAGGCTATGGCTCTGAAATGCCGAAATCGCGCGAGCATACCGGGCAGGGACTGATGTGTCTGATGGCGGATACTCCCGCTGCACATAAACCGGCGCCATGATGAAGCCAAACAGCTTCGCCTTCATCATTTCGAGCTGATAGACTTCTTCGGGATCGTCTTCGAGATCCATTAAACCGGAACGCTCGGCACCCTGACGAAGCGATTCAATACGGTCCGATGCAAGCGGGTGGGTGTAGAAATACCGATAGCGTTCGGCATTGTTGGAGAATTGGATATCGCGGAAGTTCTCGAAGAACTCCAGAAGACCGCGCGGTGAACGACCAGTTGCCTGCATGTATCGCAAAGCCGCCTGATCCGCGGAGGCCTCCTGAGGGCGCGTATGAGATGCGAAATTCAGATACCCGAATTGCTGTGAGCTCGCGATCAGCGCCGCACCAGCGTCTGGCGCGCCGGCAGCAATGGCGAGCAAGCCAAGACCGATAGATACAAATGCAGGGCGTGACGCAATCTCCAGATCACGTTGACGGCGGATATTATGCCCGCCTTCAATGTGACCCGTCTCGTGCGCGATAACGCCGATCAGCTGGCCCGGCGTTTCCGACGCCATAATCAGGCCGGTATGGAGGTGAATATTCTGACCGCGCGCAACGAAAGCATTCAGCGTCGGATCATTGATGATGAAGATGTTTACATCATCCGGACGCAGATTGGCCGCTTCCAGAACCGGATTGGTGAAGTCTCTCAGAATTGCTTCAATCTCCGCATCACGGATGAAGCTCTGGGCGTGGGCAGAAAACGACACAGTGCAAAACACTGTGATCGCAGAGACAAAGTGTCTGGCGAAGCTTTTAATCTTCACAAATCTCTCCATTTCGCCCGCCCGTTGCGTAATCTAATCACACTTAAGGGCCGGATGCGAGAGGGGGGATGCAGTGCATCCCCCCTTAGCGAATTAAATCTTAGATAGTTTAGAGACCTAGCCCGCGCTGCGGCGTTGCCACCAGCCTCGGCGGATTTTCTTAGGCTTTTCCGTTTCCGGCAATTCCTTCGGCTCTTCGGCCTCTGCAGCAGGGGCTGCCGGTTCAGCTGAAGCTGTTTCCTCGGTTAACTCTGCAGGAGGTGTCTCTTCTTTTGCAGGTTCTCCTGCAGTTTCAGCCGGTGCTTCCGCGACCGCTTCAGGCGCTTCGGTTCCCTGTTCCGGCGCTGTCTCCGGTTCCGATGTTTCTACAGGAGTAGCTGCTTCAGCTTCTTCAGAAACAGCGGCTGCTTCAGAAGTTTCGGCAACGTCATCTGCAGTGGCTTCCGGCTCAGGTTTAGCTTCCGGTGTCGCTTTGATTTCTACACCTTCGCCGACGAGGGCAACGACGTTTGAAGCCGCTTCGTCGAGAACCGCGCCACCGTCTTCAGTCGTGTTCTCATCATTGAGTTCAACTGCCTCTGGTGCGCCGTCTCTTCCGCGGCGACGACGTCCGCCCCGACGTCCGCGACGACGACGTTTGCGAGAGTTGGCATCAGTGCCGTCATCATCGTCGCTGGAGCCGAAATCAGATGGGCCGTTTGAGTTGTCGTCTTCATCATCCGCGTCTGCGTCGACAACCTTCAGATTGTCAGAAGACGAGCGGTCCTGATCTTTACGGCGCCCGCGACGGCGGCGCTTGCGACCCATTGGTTTCTCTTCCGCGATCTCTTCGTCTTCTTCGTCGTCCTCAATATCTTCAAGGTCATCGTCGTCCGTGATTGGCACGCGCTCGATCGGTTTTGGCTTAGGCGGCTCGACATTATCACCTTCTGCGTTAGTGACTCGAATTTCGAACTCACCGAACAACAAGTCGGATTGAGCTTTAACCTGTACGGTTAGCTTCTGGCGCAATTCAAGATCGCTGATCGCCTGACGTTTTTCGTTCAGAAGAAAGAGAACGACGTCTGTAGGCGCACTGACCTCAATCTGGCCACCTGCGACACCTGCGCTGCGGCTTTCAATGGCGCGAAGCAGTTGCAGAGCAGAAGATTCGATAGAGCGGACATGGCCTGTACCGTTACACGCTGTACACGGGTCGGAGCTCGTATCGAGTACGCCCGCACGACGACGCTGCCGGGAAATTTCCATAAGACCAAACATGGAGATCTTGTTGTTCTGGACGCGTGCACGGTCGTATTTCAGGCAATCTTTCATCCTGCGTTCGACAGCGCGGTTGTTCTTCGCTTCTTCCATGTCGATGAAGTCGATCACGACCAAACCCGCGAGGTCGCGAAGGCGCATCTGACGACACGCTTCTTCGGCTGCTTCAAGGTTTGTTCGAAGCGCGGTTTGTTCGATATTGCGTTCGCGTGTGGATTTGCCCGAGTTCACGTCGATCGCGACCAGAGCCTCTGTCTGGTGGATCACCAGATATCCGCCGGACTTCAGTTGAACGGTCGGGCTGAAAATATTGTCGAGCTGTGACTCAACACCGTATTCAGAAAAAACAGGCAGACCAGACTTGTGCTGTTGAACCTTCTTCGCGTGGCTCGGCATGAGCATTTTAGAGAGGTCTTTGGCCTCGCGGTAAGCGACTTCGCCATCGACCAGAACCTGATCAATGTCTTTGTCGTACATGTCGCGAAGTGCGCGATGGACGAGACCTGCTTCTTCGTTGATCAGGCATGGCGCAACCGAGCTGAGTGTCAGTTCGCGAATCTTCGACCAGAGTTTGATCAGGTATTCGAAGTCACGCTTGATTTCCGTCTTTGTGCGTTTCGCACCCGCGGTGCGTACAATCAGGCCCATGCCTTCCGGTACGTTCAGATCGCGGACAATCTCTTTCAGGCGCTTGCGGTCTGTGCTGTTCGTGATCTTACGAGAGATGCCACCGCCGCGAGGCGTATTTGGCATGAGTACGCAATAACGACCTGCCAGAGACAGGTAAGTTGTCAGAGCTGCGCCTTTATTGCCGCGTTCTTCTTTAACGGCCTGGACGAGCATGATCTGGCGACGGCGGATAACTTCCTGAATTTTGTAATTCTTGGAGAGTAGTGCCTTGGAGGAAGGACGTTCATCGTCGTCCTCATCAATGTCGTCAGCGTCGTCACCATCAGCTTGTACGGCAGACGCCGTCTCTGCGATCAGAGCCTCGCGGTCTGCCTGCGGCAATTGATAGTAATCCGGGTGGATCTCACTGAATGCGAGGAAGCCGTGACGATTCCCGCCAAAATCAACGAACGCCGCCTGAAGAGACGGTTCGACGCGTGTGATTTTAGCGAGATAGATATTTCCTCTTAGCTGTCGTTTCTTGGCGCTTTCAAAATCAAAGTCTTCGACTTGACCTTTGTTGACCACGGCAACCCGGACTTCCTCCGGGTGGACCGCGTCGATCAACATCATTTTTGTCATTAAGGGTGTTCCTGCTGCACGTCCTGACAATTCGCGCGTCGTACCTGAATGCACTGCGACGTCGGCCGTGTTGATATTTGTTAGGAGGTGTCTGGCGGTCGAGGAGAAGCGACATGCTTATATGAGAGTGCGATGTCATCAGTTTCGACTTCCGGTACCAAACAATTTTTTGGCGGCGGTTCGGAGGGGATTTTTCTCAACCTCTTCCGCCGTATGTTCACTTTGGGTCGCTCATCTAAAGGAGGCGACTCTCTCACACTGCATAATTTAGAAACAAAAATAAAGAGAAAAGAGCGATTTTGAATTCACTGCAATTCCTTCACTAAGGTAAATGGAGTGTTTACCAAAACGACGCTATGCTCTCAAACGATAGTCTGGCCGGTGGAAAGTGGCATGAAACCTTACCTGCGCACATTGATGGCGGTAGCGTCGCTACTAACTGCGGTTGTCTTTTCGGGCATCGCGGCGATAGCGCAGACTGGTGTCGAAGTTCGTGATGTTCGCGTCGGCTTTGATGGCGACAGAACTCGCGTTGTGATCGATGCCACTGCTGATCTCGATTACTCACAATTTGCGCTCAGCACCGGTGGGTTAAGATATGTGCTGGACTTTGATCGTCTTGTCTGGGCGTTGCCCGATCATGCGGCCCATCAGGGAGAAGGCCGCGGAGCCGGTGGAATTCAACGTTACCGGTATGCACATAATTCCGAGACGACGTCGCGCCTTGTGTTCGACCTTGATCAGCCGCTCGTGCTGGAAAGTTCCTACACTATGGAGCCGACGCGTCAGAATGGTGTTTATCGGATTGTTCTGGATTTCCGTCCGGTCGATCTCGACACGTTTCGAAGTGTTCGTCCGTCCGGTCCGTGGTCAGGCGAGACGCATGTCGCTGATGTAGAAGTCGATGCCGCCGCGCGCGTTCCTGATCTTCGTGGTGGTCGCGGCGATATCGCGCCTGTTCCGGAGCGCCATGTAGTCGTGATTGACCCCGGTCATGGTGGTCGCGATCCTGGCACTATCGGTGACTCTGGCACCTATGAGAAATCGGTCGTCCTGCGCGGTGCTCTAATCCTGCGCGATATTCTTGAGCAGACAGGACGTTACGACGTCGTTCTGACGCGCGACAGTGACGATTATATCGATCACGACCGGCGTATCGAAATTGCGCGAGGAGCGGAGGCTGATATCTTCATTTCTCTGCACGCCGATGCAGCTGGAAGTCGGTCGGTTGCGGGTGCTTCCGTCTATACCCTCTCTACCGAGGGCGATGCCCGTATGGAGCAGATGCGTGAACGAATGGGATGGCATATTCCGATGGAAATCGATCCGGTCGACCCAGCAACTCAGGACATCCTTGAAAACCTCGTCGAGCGCGAAACGCTGACCCGTTCCGCTGCGTTTGCTGATATCCTCATTCCCGAGCTCGAAGAGGTTGGGCCAATCCTGCGCAATACGCACCGTCAGGCCAATTTCTACGTTTTGCTTGCGCCAGATGTTCCTGCGGTCCTTCTGGAAGTTGGGTTCCTGACGAACTCCAACGACGAACGCCGACTGTCATCAGGGCAGGGGCTGACAAGAGCCATGCAGGCTGTTGGTCGCGCGATTGACACTTATTTCGACAGAGAAGAGCAGGCGCTCGCGCGGTATTACTCCAACGGCGGCTGATTACAGGGCTGTTTCGACCGCATATATCTCTATAGAAAGCCTAGTCGTGGGCATGCTCACGCCATAGTATAGCCGGAATTAAAGGTGATTCCGGGATCACCCTGACTGTCAGTAAAATCGCGAGCGAGTCCTTATGAATTCAGTTCTGCAAGGCCTGAGAAGTTTCTTTGGCGCTATTGCGCGTTTTCTTATGCATCCGATTTTCCGGGTCCTGATGATTGTCGTGGCTGTTTTCGGCCTGATTGGCACATTTGCTGTCGCTGCTTACGTAAATGCGCTCTCACGTGATCTGCAGTCCGTAAATGTCCTGGCAGAGTACCAGCCTGAAGTTACGACCCGCGTACATGCGGGTGACGGTCGCTTGATTGCTGAGTTCGCGAGCGAGCATCGCCTGTTCGTTCCATATGAAGCGATGCCTGAGCATTTGATCGAAGCGTTCGTATCTGCCGAGGACAAGAACTTCTTCTCTCACGGCGGTATCGACTATTTCGGCATGGTGCGAGCGATGCTTCGCAATGCGCGAGACATGATCTCTGGCGCTGGTGGCAATTTGCAGGGCGGTTCCACCATTACTCAGCAGGTCGCCAAGAACATGCTGCTGAATGACAGTTCGCAAAGGCTGGATCGAAAGATCCGTGAGGCGATTTTGTCACGTCGCATGGAAGAAGCATTCACAAAAGAAGAGATCATTGAGCTCTACATGAACGAGATTTATCTCGGCGGCAGCTCTTATGGTGTTGCATCCGCAGCGCTCAATTATTTCAATAAGCCTCTAACGGAACTCTCTCTGGCTGAAGCGGCGCTTCTGGCTGCGATGCCTCAGCGTCCGGGCGATGTGAACCCATTCCGCAATCCTGATCGCGCGCGTGCGCGTCGTGACTGGGTGATCGGTCGCATGCAGGCGAACGGTTACATTTCCCGAGATGAGGCTGAAGCGGCAATTTCAGAGCCGCTTGTGACGCAGGAACGTTTGCGAGGCGAAGAATATGCGGCGGCAACCTACTTTGTTGAGGAACTGCGTCGGTCCCTTTCAGAAGAGATCGGCGAAGACGAGCTTCGCGAAGACGGCCTTTCTATCCGATCCACACTTGATACGCGGCTTCAGCTGGCTGCACAGTCTGCGCTCCGCGATGGGCTGGAAGCCTATGACCGTCGTCACGGATATCGCGGCCCGCTTGCTGTGATTGAACTTGGCGACAGCCAGCTTGAATCGCTGAACGCGGTAGAGCTTCCTGGTGGTTATGGTACACGCGAGGCAGGGCTGGTGCTTTCCGCATCTTCAAGCGCGGTTCGCTTGTTGCTGACGGATGGTGCTGAAATTGATCTTGCAGAAGATGACATTGAGTTCTCCCGCACCTATCGCCGTGAAGGCGGCGGTCGCGGACTTCAGCCGGGAGATGTGATCCTCGTCGGCGTCGAGCGTGAAGAGGTCGTACCTGAAGGATCAGACAGCTCCAATCCAGCTGGCGATGAAGTCATTTCCGAAGAGACTTTGACAGAGGCGGCAAACTCGGAAGCCGAGTCGGAAACTGAAGCTGATGAAGTCGAGCCTGCCTTTGTTCCGGTCGGTGAGGCTCGTCTCGGCCAAATTCCTGAAGTTGAAGGTGCACTCCTCGCTCTGGACCCTCATACGGGTCGCGTCCTTGCGATGGCGGGCGGTTACTCGTTCTGGAGATCGCAGTTCAACCGGACTGTGCAAGCACAGCGTCAGCCGGGGTCTTCGTTCAAGCCGTTCGTCTATGCGTCCGCTCTGGAGCTTGGTGATCCCCGTACAGGACAGGCTGTTTTCACGCCGGCAACTCAAATTCTTGATGCGCCTTTTGTTCAGTGCGACTACACGCGTGAAGAAGACCAGTGCTACGCCCCGACAAACTACACGTCGGGTCGTTTTTACGGTATGAGCACGATGCGTCTCGGCCTTGAAATGTCCCGCAACGCTATGACAGTGCGTCTCGCGCAGGATATCGGTATGGAGCAGGTCTCCCGGTTTGCCGAACGTGTTGGCGTGTACGATCATTTGGACCCTTACCTCTCCATGTCGCTCGGCGCAGGTGAGGTTACTGTATGGAATATGGCTGCGTCTTATGCTGCCTTTGTGAATGGCGGCCGTCAGGTCACGCCGCGCCTGTTTGACAGGGTTCAGGACCGTGAGGGTGCAACAATCTATCAAATGGATACGCGCGAATGCCCGGGCTGCAACGAAGAGTATACCGGGCAGGCGCCGCCTATTCTCGCTGATACGCGTGAGCAGGTAATTGATCCGATCACAGCTTTCCAGATCACATACATGCTGCAGGGCGTTGTTGAACGCGGCACCGCGGTGGGCATTCGTCGTCAGTGTCCACGTGGCGGTCCTGAAGCGGCGCTCGGCGTTGATGATATTCCTACACTTTGCGAGCACACGCTGGGTGGTAAAACTGGTACGACAAACGATTATATGGATGCCTGGTTCATGGGCTTCTCTCCAGATCTTGTCGTAGGGATTTACGTTGGCTTCGACGAACCGCGCTCTATGGGTAATGGCGAAGCTGGCGGCAGTGTTGCCGCACCGATCTTCGGTTCATTCATGAATGAAGCGCTGGTCGATTACGATCCGCTTCCATTCCGTGCACCAAGCGGTGTGCGCTTTATGAATATCGACGCTCGATCCGGCACTCTTCCGGGGCCTGATAGTCAGGTCATTCGCGAGGCGTTCCGTCGTGGATCAGAGCCGGGCTTTGAAGACAGCTTCGGTGACGATCTCGACAGTATTTTCGGCAACGGAAATTCGGGCGAAGTTTCTACCGGTGTTGGCGATATATTTGACGGCAATGGTGACGATCCTGTGCAGCCGGGTCAGATTACACCACCACCTCAAACTGGTCCGGAAGATTTTGACGGGGAAGTTTACTAGGCGGTGTGAACTGTCTAGAACCCGCAGTCCAATCGGAATTCACGAATTCAGGAGAGTAGGTGCATGACACCTGAAATGATGTCTTTAGCAGGCCAGATCGAGCAGTCAGTGGAACTGCTGAGGAGGCGTCTTTGACTGGGATCGTTCCCAGAAAAGATTCGACGAATTAACGGCAATGTCAGAACGTCCCGACTTCTGGGACGATGCGCAGGCGGCGCAAAAGCTGATGCGCGAGCGTACAAAGCTCAACGATCAGATGGAGGCCATCCAGTCGCTTGAGAGCGATCTGTCTGATGCGCGCGAGCTTTATGAAATGGCTCAGGAAGAGGGTGATAAGGACGCCCTTGAGGAAATTCTGGAGCTTCTGAAAAACGCTAAAGCGCGCGGTGAAAAAGCAGAGCTAGAGGCGTTGCTTTCCGGCGAGGCCGATGGAAACGACTGTTATGTTGAAATTCATGCTGGCGCCGGCGGAACGGAAAGCCAGGATTGGGCGGGAATGCTCCGCAGAATGTATGTTCGCTGGGCCAATGCGCATGACATGAAGCTGGACGAAGTCGAAGAGCATGTCGGTGAAGAAGCCGGTATTAAGTCGGCAACTTTGCAGATTAAAGGCGAAAACGCTTATGGCTGGCTGAAAAGTGAGTCAGGTGTTCACCGCCTCGTACGCATTTCTCCGTTCGATTCGAATGCCCGTCGTCACACGAGCTTTGCCAGCGTCTGGGTCTATCCTGTAATCGATGAGTCCATTGATATCGAGATCGAAGACAAAGATGTGCGGACTGATACCTATCGCGCGAGCGGCGCGGGCGGACAGCACGTGAACAAGACGGATTCTGCTGTTCGACTGACCCACGAGCCTACGGGTATTGTCGTTGCATGTCAGAATGGTCGCTCTCAGCACCAGAACCGTGCAACCGCCTGGGAGATGCTGCGAGCGCGACTTTACGAGCTTGAGCTACAGAAGAAGCGTGAAGCAACCGAGGCGCTGGAAAGCACCAAATCGGAGATTGGTTGGGGGCACCAGATTCGATCGTATGTTCTTCAGCCATATCAGATGGTCAAAGATTTACGCACAAACGTTGAAACTTCCGACACGCAAGGTGTTCTGGATGGTGATCTTGATCAGTTTCTGGCGGCGTCTCTGTCACATAGCCTGACGTCAGCTTCTGATACGGACGACAGCGGGGCTTAGCGCGTCTCTTTTCAAACAAAAAAAGCCGCCCGAAACGGGCGGCTTTTTTCTAAATTTCTGAGCGTCGATTAGCCAGCGCTTGGCGTCGGCGTCGGCGTAGACGGGGCAGGGCTTGCAGGCGCAGAACCTGTTTTCAGAGGGTCTGAAGAATGTTTGACCTGGCCTTCGAACACCGCATTTGCCTCAATAGAAAGAGATGAGTGCGTAATGTCGCCTTCGACTTTTGCAGATGACGCCAGTTGCACTTTGCGTGCGCGAATATGACCTTTGACCTTGCCGCGTACGACGATTGTTTCTGCAACAACTTCACCTAGGATCTCGCCTGTGTCGCCGATTGTCAGCGCCGCTGCTTTAACGTCACCTTCGATTTTGCCGTCGATCTGAATTTCGCCTTCGGAAACAATTGAACCTTTCAGCTTCATGTCGTTGCTGAAGAGTGAAGGAGCAGAACGTGCTGCAGGACGTGTAGCTGCCTGACGCATCTGCTCTCCCTGCGATGGTGTCGGTGAAGGAGAAGAACCTTCTGGTTTACCCTTGTTGGTGAACATGTTGACCTGCCCTCAAAAAATTTACGGGGTTATATGTTTTGCCTCGGAACCAGACCTCATAGTGCAGGTGAGGACCAGTGCTTCGGCCGGTTGTGCCCATTCGTCCGACCAGATCGCCCATCTGGATCTCGTCGCCTACCTCAACCTCTACACTATTAAGGTGACCATATCGTGTCCGAAAACCGTAACCATGATCGATTTCGACAAGACGTCCGTAACCAGATCGTGATCCGGCATAGGTAACAACGCCAGGACCGGCGGCGACAATTGGAGCCCGGTGATACGCGCCCATGTCCATGCCCGCGTGGAATGCTGGGCGGCGGTTAAACGGGTCTGTCCGAAGACCATAACCGGAAGTTTCACGGAAAGGAACGCTGATCGGCTCACCAAGCGGGAGCAGTTCGACCAGGCTTTGGTAATAGTTTGCTTCTTGCAGGCGTGCTGCTACCTGAACGGCGCGTTCTGAAAATTGCGGATCAGAATCACTGAGGCCATACTGTGAGCTCATTGAGCTGAGCTCTACGAGTGGGCCACCCATTTCACGCTGTTCTTCGAAACGGCCAATACCAACGCCGGTCAGCTGAAGTACGCCGCGCGCCTGTTCGGAACGTTCAACAGCGACTTGTTCAACCCCATCAAGGAATGCGTTTTGCTCTTGGCGCAGCTGATCGATATTCTCGCGGAAACCGGCAACCTCAAGAGACGCCGTCTGTACCGGAGTAGGGCGTGATTGCCGTGGTGCGCCTTCTTCAATGCCCGCTTCAATCAGAAAGTTCGCTTCGTTGCCGCGGAGCACATTTTCTTCGATTGATTCTGGGGATTGGACAGCTTCGAGGAGCATTTTGAGCGTCTCGTGACGTTGCTCGAACTCGACTGTGGCGCGTTGGAAGGCTTCGGTTCGCTCTTCCAGCAGGGACTGGGCGGTTGCTGCGCGGGCGTTCGTTTCGTTCACCCAGCGCTGCCATCGTGCATCGTTGCGGTCGAGTGCATCATTGTGAGCCGAGAGGCGTGGCCCCTGGCTAATGACGCTGAACGTTGCGAACACACACCAGCCAATCGCGAGCGCAGCACCTGCCGCGGCGAGGACCTGTTGGCGTTGGGTAATGTTGATATAACGTACTGAACCGCCGCTACGGTGATAAATCTGACGCTCAGGAAATGTCCTCTCGAGCCAGGATTTAGCTTTTCCGTGCATTTCTTTCATATTCTACGCCGCCCGATACTCGTGCCGATTTAAAGCGCCCCAGATCGCCTTCACCGGATTTTGATCGACCCTAGACGAAAAAAATTACGACGCGAAGACCACTCAACGCATTTTTTTTAGTTAATGTCGGTCGAACCGGTAAATTGCTCATTAAGAAATCAATTATGTTGGTTAATTGCTTCTTTTAGAGTGCTTAGAACATCAGAAGCATGTTCTTTTACTTTAACTTTTTTCCACTCGTGGGCGACCTTGAGGTCCGGGGCAACGATAAATGTTGATCTGAGGATGCCCATGTATGTTTTCCCATACATCTTCTTTTCAACCCATACGCCAAATGCTTCGCATACGGAGGTATCTTCATCGGACAGGAGTCCGACTTTGAGTTCTTGTTTTGCGATAAAATTTGCGTGTTTCTTGGGGCTGTCGGCCGAGATGCCGATTACGCGTGCACCAAGTGCCTGAAATGCTTCGATTTCTGCGCTGAAGTCTTTCGCCTCTGTTGTGCAGCCCGGGGTGTTGTCCTTCGGGTAAAAATAGATAACGGTCCAACCGCCTTTCAGGTCGTCGCTAGATACTGTTCCGCCGTCGGGTGTTGGCAGTGTAAATGATGGGATTTTATCTCCGATCTGCATGTCGACCTTCTTTCTGGTTGATGAAATATATGAGTTTAAAGGATCAGATTCTGACTCTGATCAATATTGTGAGTTTTCTGAGTGCGTCAAACCACAGGCATAATCATTCTGGAAGGTCTGACGGGGCTTGTGCTCCTGATCGGCCTCGGACTTGGTTTGATCGCATGGCGACTCGTTTCAGGGCCTACCGACCTTGAATTTGTACGTGGTAACGTTGAATCTGAAATCTCCCGCGCCCGGGGCGGCCAGCCTGTTTCGGTCGGGGCGCTTTCCTTGCGTTGGCAGCACGATCAGAACGAATTTCAGATTCTGGCAGATGAATTGATCTTCTATAATGACGCCGATGAAGTTGTCGCGCGCGCAGATTCTGCCACGATTGAGTTCGATGCGTTTAGCCTGCTCGTAGGGCAAGTAGAACTTCAGGAGCTCCACATCCGTGATGGTGAGTTTGAGGTTCGGCGTCTGGAAGATGGCGGACTTAAATTTGCCGGACAGGCCATCCCTCCGGTCTATCCAGTTCAATTCCACGAAGCCACGTCGCCATTTCAGTATGCTGAACAAGCCATTCTGAATGTTGTCGAGAATCTCGCAAATTCTGCCGCCGTCGCCAATGTGGATGAAATTACCCTCTCGGGCTTTCGTGTTCGTCTTATAGACGAGGGAAGTGATGTGGAATGGGTGCTGGAAAATGCAAACCTGTCGCTCGTTCAGGATGACGACACGATCGGCATTTCGGGTTTCGGCGAAGCCATTGGCGATGGGGCGCCTCAGAGCCTCGAGTTTGATCTTGAGTTTATTCCGCGGCTGCGCGAATTCCGAACGGTCTTGTCCCTTCAAGACGCAAATATACCGGAGCTTCCTGTGCTTGTGGCGATTATGCCCGACCTTTCTGGCACACTGGTGGCCGACTTGTCCTTTGCATTTGAAGTGCGTCAGTCCGGCATTGATATTGTCTCTGTGGACGTAAGCTCTCAGCCTGGCGAATTGCTTACGGGTGAAGGTCTGATCGAGCTTGGCGCGAATAATCTGCTTGTCGAATACGATATAGAACGCGACGTCCTGTTTGTAGATGCGCGTGAAATCGATACCGAGTTTGCTCTGGGTAGTCTTCAGCTTCAGCTCGATCAGGTTACTAACCTGCTGGAAGATCCTTTGGCTGAACCACATGCCATTAGTCTGGACGCCGAAGCGCTCCAGCTCGACTTTACGCCCTATTTTTCTGACATCTGGCAGGTTCAGAATGTGCGTGCTGAGGCGTTGGTGGATCTGCGCAGGCGCCAGATGGATGTGCTGGACATGACTGCGTTCGTCGATGGCGCTCAAGCTTACGCGCAAGGGCGAATATATTTGCCTGATGAAAATGCGTTACCAGATGACCTTCCTTTTGGCATCTCCATGACGGCCACAGTGGATGGTGCATTCACGCCGGAAACCGTACTTAAATTCTGGCCCGTAACGCTCGGGGCTGATGCGCGTTTGTGGGTTGAGGAAAACGTTCGCGAAGGCGACTTCTCTGAGGCTCAATTCCGGATGGACTTAGCGCCGGATGAATTGCGGGATGATCGACTGGACGATGAAGATCTTCAGCTGGATTTCGTGTTTGAGAATGCTGTCACGTCATTTTTGGAGGATTTGCCTTCAGTGAACAGAGGGCGCGGTTCTGCCCGCTTGAATGGAAACTCTTTCTCGCTCGATCTTGAGAGCGGCGAATTTAGTAACTGGACACTAACCGCAGGCAAGGTCTCTATTTCCCAGTTTAAGCCAAAGGGTGAAAACTTTTATATCGACGCCGAAGGCTTTGGTGACGTTCAGGATATTCTCCAGACTCTTTCTGATTCCCGGCTTCAGCTTGAAGCGCAGTATGGATTGAATATTCAGGATATTACAGGGTCCGGACAGGCGCACTTCTCGCTGATCCGTCCTGCGTTGTCCGAAGTGTCCTACGAGGATACCCGTTTCACTGTCGAAGGCGAAATCACCGATGGCGGCTTCAGGGAGCTTTTTAACGAGATGTCCCTGACCGGCAGTCAGGCGGATATTCACGTGTCCAATGAGCTCTTGCGTATCTCCGGGTACGGCCAGTTCGGTGACGCGCCGATGGAGTTTACTTGGAGCGACCGGTTTCGCGAAGAAGGGGCTGAAGACCGCTCTACATTACGGGCATCCGGCTATGTCAGTCCTGACTTCATCAATCGGTTCGGCGTTGCAATTCGGACCTATATGACCGGGTCGGCTTATGCGGAGCTGGATGCGTTTGGTACGTCGGCCGAGAACTGGAACCTGATTAACATTGCGCTCGACTTTGAAGAATCGCGCCTCGATGTAGAGGAGTTTTCTTGGTTTAAGCCAATAGGTGAGCCTGCGAACGCGATTGTTCGCGTGATCACAGAGGAAGAAGAACAGACGACCGAGATCGCCTTCATCGCAGAGGGCGTCGACTTCCAGGGTGATGTTTCTCTGGGCGCTGACGGACGGCTAGAAGACCTCTCAGTTGATCGTATCTACATCGAAGACGAGCTTGACCTGCGTGGTGAACTTCGGCGTCCGGATCCTCTCACGCTCGAACTGGAGCTAACCGGTCCGTATCTGAATGCCGCGCCTCTCCTGGAAGGGGTTCTGAACGCCGGCGCCGCAGGTGGCAGTGGTGCGCTTCCTATCTTTGGGGAAGTCACGCTGGATGCGAATATTGATCGCCTTCAGCTTAGAAATGATCTGCAGGCTCAGGACGCGACAATGCGTGTGGATTTCTCCGGGCCACGGCTGAACAGTTTTGAGCTTGCTGGGTCGTTAGAACTGGATAATCCGTTTGCGCTCTCTATTCAGGGGCTGGAGGATGGTAACAACCAGCTCACGGCGCAGGCGAGCAATGCGGGTGGATTGATCTCTGCGGTTCTCGGGCAAGACTTCGTGACGGGTGGCGAGCTCAGCATGAGCGGTATCATGCGAGCAGATGAGCAGCCGTCCGACCTGAATATCACTCTCAGAAATGCGCGCATGGCGAACGCCCCTTTGCTGACGCAGATTCTGTCTCTTGCGTCACTTCGAGGCTTGTCAGATGTGATGTCAGGTGAGGGCGTGCTGTTCTCAAATGTCGAGCTTCCGCTGACGCTCACACCTGAGGGGTTCTATATTCGCGGCGGCAAGGCATCGGGCCCGGCGCTCGGTTTAACAGCGAATGGTCATATGCTTGACGATGGTGAAGACCTGCAGATCAGCGGTGTGCTCGTGCCGTCATTCGGTGTGAACTCGGCCTTGGGCGGAATTCCGATTATTGGTGATCTGTTTGTTTCACGCGAAGGCGAAGGCGTGTTTGCTATCACCTATGATGTGCGTGGATCGCTGGAAGAAGCGCGTGTCTCGGTGAACCCGCTTTCAGGTATTGTTCCGGGTGTGCTGCGCCGCGTATTTGAAAACCCTGAAGCTCCGGTCCCGCAGCCAGAAGAAGTCACGGAACCGGAAGAGCTGGAACCTGCGCCCTAGCTGAGTTGAAGGCGGGCGTGGCGCTTTTTGCCGATGGACAATGTCGCCAGACCATCTGCATCAAAATCCGAAAGGCTGAATGTGGCGTTCTCGTCGCTGACGCTCTCGCCGTTGAGCTTAGCGGCATTCTGCTTGATGCTTCGGCGCGCTTCCCCGTTGGATTTCGTCAGACCAGCCGCAGAGAATCCGGCTGCGACCAGCATGCCTGCTTCGACATCACCTTTGGAGATATCAAAGGTTGGCAGAGCGTCTCCGCTTGCGCCTTGTTCAAACACTTTTGCTGCGGACTCTTTTGCGTCTTTCGCAGCTTGCTCGCCGTGAAGCATAGTCGTCGCAGCGTCCGCCAGAGCAATTTTTGCATCGTTGATCTCTGCACCTTCAAGTGCCTCAAGACGCTCGATTTCAGCCAATGGAATGTCGGTAAACAGACGAAGGAAGCGACCAACATCAGCGTCTTCAGTATTGCGCCAGAATTGCCAGAACTCGTACGGGCTCTTTTTGTCTGCGTTGAGCCATACAGCGCCACCAACCGTTTTACCCATTTTCGCACCGGACGCGGTCGTGATGAGCGGACAGGTAATGCCGAATCCCTGATTGCCATCCATTTTGTGGATGAGGTCCGTGCCGGCGACAATGTTGCCCCATTGGTCAGAGCCACCAAGTTGCATCATGCAATCTGCGCGTCGAGAAAGCTCGAGGAAATCATAGGCTTGAAGCAGCGTGTAGTTAAATTCGAGGAAGGTGTATGGCTGCTCGTTTTTGAGGCGTCGCGCGACAGTATCCTGTTTCACCATCGTGTTGATGGTGAACAGCTTGCCTACGTCTCGAAGGAATTCGATGTACCCGAGGCCATCGAGCCAGTCGGCATTGTTCAGCATCACAGCGTCTGTCGGTCCGTCACCGAACGTCAGGTAGGCTTCAAAAGCCTTTCGAATGCCAGCCGCGTTTTCCGCGATCTGCTCTTCGGTCAGGATTGGGCGCGACTTTTCCTTATCTGTCGGGTCGCCGATCTTGGTCGTGCCGCCGCCGATAAGTACAATTGGCTTGCCGCCCGCTTGTTGAAGGCGGCGGAGCATCATAATGCTGACGAGGTGTCCTACATGGAGGCTGTCTGCTGTGGCATCATATCCGGTATAAGCAACTGGCACACCTTTGGAGCAATAAGCGTCCAACTCAGCTTCGTGAGTGGTCTGCTTGATGTAGCCGCGGGATTGCAGCGTGCTTAGAAAATCGGATTTGAATTCATTCATGTTAGTCTCCAGTCGACGCGGCGATCTAGCACGAAGGGTATAAGGTTTGAACACTGAGACAGGCGTTTTTTCACCAATCTGGACAATAGGCTTTATGAGCGGCACTTCGATTGATGCGGTCGACGCTGCAATCATTCGTACGGATGGTGAAAAGGTGTATGAGTTCGGACCGGTGTCAGAGCGTAAATTTGCACCTGAAGAGCGTGCCGTCATCAGCGCTGCCGTGGAGGCTGCGCGTGCGTGGCACTGGGAAGGCGAGCCGCCGCAGGCTGCCTTTGACGCGGCTATGATTGTCCTAAATCGCGCCCACAAAGACGCTTTCGATGATGCTGTGGCTCAATGCGCGCCTGACGCTAGGCCAGCGCTTGCCGGCGTGCATGGACAAACCGTTCTGCATAAGGCGCCTCAAAACGGCGTGAACGGCCGGACGCTTCAGATTTTGGATGCGCAGTCTCTGCAAGCGTTATTGGGCGTTCCGCTCGCGTACGACTTTCGAACAGCAGATGTAGAAGCCGGAGGTGAGGGGGCGCCACTGGCGCCAGTCTATCACCTCGCACTGAGCGCTGATCTCGAGCAGCCTGTTGCGGTATTGAACCTCGGCGGTGTCGCAAACCTGACGTACATCAACGGTGATGAAATTTTCGGGTTCGATTGTGGTCCCGCCAATGGTCCTGTCGATGAGTGGGTCATGAAGCATCATCAGGGCACGTATGACGCCGATGGCCACGCTGCGCGACTGGGTGAGGTGCATGCCGAACGCCTCGCCGACTGGATGAGCCACCCGTATTTCAAACGATCTTATCCGAAGTCGCTTGATCGATATGATTTCAACGCTGATCTTGCAGATGGCCTGTCGTTCAATGACGGATGTGCAACCCTCACAGCATTTAGCGCCACCGGGGTCGCATCAGGGCTTAGTTTATTCCCCAAGCCTGTCACGAAAGTCATCGTTTGCGGCGGCGGGCGTCTGAATCCGTTTCTGATGGAAGAACTGAATCAGCGCTGCCCTGTGCCGGTTGTTACGGCAGAGGATGAAGGCTGGCGCGGTGATTCAATTGAGGCTGAAGCGTTCGCACTTCTGGCCGTGCGCAGCAAGCGTGGCCTGCCGCTCAGCTTTCCGGGTACGACTGGAGTGCCGTACCCGCTAACGGGTGGAAAAATGATCGAGTGATCAGATGTCGCCGAGGCGCTCGCGCTCGGCTTTCTGAAGGCTCTCATCGAGATACTGGGCGCAACGTTCAGTCATTTCGTCCAGCTTGCCTTGATAGAAGTGGTTCGCGCCCGGGATTGAATCACGTGTGATCACTTCGCCTTTCTGGACGCGTACTTTTGTAAGCGAGCGTTCGATGTCGGCTGGTGGCGCAACTTTGTCCTGATCACCTGACAGGATCAGGCCAGAAGCCGGGCATGGAGCCAGGAAGCTTAGGTCGTAGTGGTTTGCTGGCGGAGAGATAGCGAGGAAGCCATCAATTTCCGGACGACGCATCAGAAGCTGCAGGCAAATCCACGCGCCGAATGAGTAACCTGCAACCCAGCAGTAACGCGGCGTTTCAGTCAGCGATTCCATATAATCGAGAACGTAAGCAGCATCTGACAATTCGCCCGAACCCGATTCGAACTGGCCTTGGCTGCGACCGACTCCACGGAAGTTAAAGCGCATCACGGAAAAGCCGCGGGACTCAAACAGGTTGTAGAGGGAAATCGTCACTGGATCCTGCATCGTGCCGCCAGCACGCGGGTGCGGGTGAAGGATGAGAGCGATTGGAGAGGATTCATCCGGGCCTTCCGTGTAGCGGGCTTCGATACGACCAGCCGGGCCGGGAATGATAATCTCTGCCATGTAGTGCTCCTTAGTGCAGCGTGCGACAATTTGCTGAAGGCTGGGTGTAAACCTTCAATTGACTAAAAATCAAGAATTTCGGAAGAAAAATAGTTGACCTTTCTCAATGGGTATCTATCTCCCACTCAGCTGGAGTTAAAAGATGAAACTTGGAACGAAGGGCCGCTACGCGGTTATGGCACTGGTCGATCTGGCCGATTCTCCGCTGGATCAACCGAAGACGCTCGCAGAGATTGCTGCCAGTCAGTCTATCTCGCTTTCTTACCTTGAGCAGTTGTTTGCCAAGATGCGCCGCCGCGGCGTCGTTAAAAGTGTTCGTGGTCCGGGTGGTGGATACGTGCTTGCAAAAGACGCATCCAAGACCCGTCTGAGCGACATCATTCTCGCAGTTGACGAACCGATCAAGACAACACGTTGTGCGCCGGACTCCGGTCGCGGCTGTGGTCCGGACGGTGAGCAGTGTGCAACGCACGAACTGTGGGATTCACTTCGTCAGCACATTCTGGGCTTCCTGGCTCAGGTAACGCTGGATGATGTAGTAAATGGCCGTGCAGGTCAGATTGTCCAGACACGACGTCTTGATGGAAGTCAGGCTGCCTGACAGGCGCTATGATTTATTGTGATTACAATGCGACAGCCCCCCTTCGTCCAGAAGCGAGGGAAGCTTTAGGCTTTGCGCTTGATATAGGTGCAAACCCTTCGTCCGTGCATTCCGCCGGACGGAAAGCGCGTGGCATTGTAGAAAAGGCCAGACAATCGCTGGCGACCGCTATCGGCGGGCGATCCGAGGACATCGTTTTTACAAGTGGCGGCACGGAAGCGAACGCGCTTGCTATCAAGGGCGCTTTGGCGCTCGTCGAAAAGCCTGTTGTATTTGTTTCCGGTCTCGAGCACCCCGCGGTGTCCGCTCAGATGCCGGACAATGCTCGTAGGGTGTCGTTGAAGCCTACGGGTGAAATAGATCTTGATGATTTGAAGGTACAACTCGACGCACTGGAGGAAGGAGAAGTTCCGTTCCTCTGTCTGATGCTCGCAAATAATGAGACGGGCGTTATTCAGCCGGTTCAGGCGGCGGCACAAATGGTTCGCGACGAGGGCGGTTACACGCATTGCGATGCAGTGCAGGCGCTCGGGAAAATTCCGGTGAATGTTGGCCTTCTGGGCGTCGACTACGCAGCGTTCTCTTCCCATAAACTTGGCGGTCCGCAAGGCGTAGGAGCGCTCTGGTTTCGAGTTGGTGCGCCGCTAAAACCGCAGCTAATCGGTGGCGGTCAGGAACGGTCTATTCGTTCGGGCACTGAGAATGTCGCAGGAATTGCCGGGTTTGGAGCTGCTGTTGAAGCGTCTCAAGCTGTAACCGCGAAACGTCTAAACGACATTCGCGATCAGTTTGAGAATCTTGTCTCAGCGGCAGCGCCGGCCGTGTTCTTCGGCAAAACCTGCGACCGTTTGCCGGGGACGTCCTGTTTTGCCCTTGAAGGCTTTGCCAGTGAGACTCAAGTCATGGCTATGGACCTTGGCGGCGTTGCTGTATCAGCAGGCTCGGCATGTTCGAGCGGTAAGGTGAAAACCTCAGGCGTTCTGACGGCTATGCAGGTAGAAGAGAAAATTGCGCGGTCTGCGCTTCGGGTAAGTTTTGGATGGGCCTCAGAGCCCTCCGATGCGATTGCCGCAGCTCAGGCATGGATTAAAGCAGCAAAAAGAGCGGTTCCGGCCGCATTTAAGGAGAGCGCGTGATGTGTGATCACGATGTGTCCACGCACGAAAAAGACGAGACCGAAGTGAAGGTCAAAGAAGGTATCGATCAGGGAACGGTCGATGCCGCGCGCGCACTTGAGTCAAAGAATTATTCCGCGGGTTTTTCGACAGAAATCGAGCAGGAGTTCGCGCCGAAGGGGCTGAACGAAGACATTGTTCGCTTCATCTCTGAGAAGAAAGAAGAGCCTGAATGGATGCTGGAATGGCGTCTCAAGGCCTTTGAACGCTGGAAGCAGATGAAAGAGCCCGACTGGGCGAAAGTGAACTACCCGAAAATCGATTATCAGGACATCTACTATTGGGCGGCGCCTAAGAAAGGCGCGAAGTATGAGTCCATTGACGACGTTCCTGAAGAGATCCTCGAAACGTATAAAAAGCTCGGTATTCCACTTCGTGAGGCCGAGGTTCTTCTTGGCGTTGAAGGGGCAGCTGAGTCTGCTGCCGAAGCGCGAACTGACAAGCCGAAGGTGGCTGTAGATGCGGTCTTTGACTCGGTCTCTGTAGCTACCACCTTCCAGAAGGAGCTCAAAGAAGCCGGCGTGATTTTTATGTCGATTTCTGAAGCGGTGAAAGAATATCCGGAGCTGGTGAAGAAGTATCTCGGCACGGTCGTTCCGCAGTCTGATAACTTCTTTGCGACGCTTAACTGTGCGGTCTTCTCGGATGGTACATTTGTGTACGTCCCGAAAGGTGTGCGCTGCCCTATGGAGCTGTCCACTTATTTCCGGATGAATGCGCAAGGCACGGGTCAGTTTGAGCGTACGCTTATTGTCGTCGACGAAGGCGCTTATGTGTCCTACCTTGAGGGCTGTACGGCGCCGATGCGCGACGAGAACCAGCTTCACGCCGCGGTCGTTGAGCTGGTGGCTATGGACGATGCTGAGATCAAATACTCGACGGTTCAGAACTGGTGGCCGGGCGACGAGAACGGCAAAGGCGGCGTGTATAACTTCGTAACGAAGCGCGGTGACTGCCGCGGCGCACGGTCCAAGATATCGTGGACACAAGTTGAGACTGGGTCTGCAGTTACGTGGAAATACCCGAGCTGCATTCTTCGCGGTGACGACAGCGTGGGCGAGTTCTATTCGATCGCGGTTACGAATGGTCGACAACAAGCCGATACAGGCACGAAAATGCTGCACCTTGGAAAGCGTACGAAGTCTCGTATTATCTCCAAAGGTATCTCTGCGGGTAAGTCTGACCAGACATATCGTGGCCTTGTGTCGGTACATAAGAAAGCTGAGCGCGCACGTAACTTTACCCAGTGTGACTCGCTGCTAATTGGTGACACCTGTGGTGCGCACACTGTCCCTTATATAGAGACACGTCGCGCAGACGCACAGCTTGAGCATGAGGCGACAACAACGAAGCTTTCTGAAGATCAGCTCTTCTATGCCCGTCAGCGTGGTCTCGATGAAGAAGCAGCGGTCGCCTTGCTAGTAAATGGGTTTGTTCGAGACGTCATTCAGCAGCTGCCTATGGAGTTTGCAGTTGAGGCGCAAAGCCTCCTGCAGGTTAGTCTAGAGGGGAGCGTTGGCTAATGTCTCAATTCTGGTTCAAAAAGCGTACGAGCGTGACGGACTTCGGCCGACCTGCCAACTGGAAAGGCTGGGTCGCGGTCATCCTGTTCATATTCATTTTTGCGCTGATCATGCAGATGATCGGGGCCTGGGCATTTGGTGGCTTTGCGCCTGCTGTTACCGGCGTCTGGCTCTTTGCGATGCTGTTCGTGCTGTTTGGCGCATTCCTCAAAATTTGTAATCAGTTCTCGCCTCCGGCGGATGAGGCTTAGAAAGTAAGTTACCCATGCTGAAAATTGAAAATCTTACGGCGACAGTCGGCGAAGACGACGAAACGAAAGAGATCATCAAGGGCCTGACGCTTGAAGTGCCTGCCGGTGAGGTCCACGCAATTATGGGCCCGAACGGTGCAGGTAAGTCGACCATGTCATACGTTCTGACAGGCCGTGACGGCTATGAAGTGACAGGTGGTTCGGCTACACTCAATGGCGACAACATTCTGGAGATGGAGCCGGAAGAGCGCGCCGCAGCGGGTCTGTTCCTCTCCTTCCAGTATCCGGTTGAAATTCCGGGTGTTCCAGTCATGACATTCGTTCGAACAGCAATGAATTCACAACGCAAACTGCGTGGTGAAGAAGAAATCTCTGCGGCAGATTTTCTCAAGAAATCCAGAGCCGTTGCTGCCAAACTTAAGCTGACACCAGAAATGTTGAAGCGTCCTGTGAATGTAGGCTTCTCTGGTGGTGAAAAGAAGCGTCTGGAAATCTTTCAGATGATGATGCTGGAGCCAGGTTTCCTCATTCTCGACGAGACGGACTCAGGTCTGGATATCGATGCACTTCGCATCGTGTCTGATGGCGTTAATGAACTGCGTTCGCCTGATCGCGGCATGCTGGTTATCACGCACTATCAGCGTCTTCTGGATCACATTCAGCCCGATAAGGTGCACGTGCTTGCGAACGGAAAGATTATCGCGACTGGGGGACCAGAGCTTGCGCTTCGTCTCGAGAAAGAGGGCTATGACGGCGTCCTTTCGGAGGCTGCCTGATGGCTGCGCTGAAAGATCTGTTTCCAAACCCAAATGCAGCAGAGCTTGAACTGGCTGGCCTTTATGCCGGTTTGAAGGCGAACCCGCAGCGTGAACGCAATTTCGAAGCGTTTGCACAAACAGGGCTGCCGCATACACGCGTTGAAGCCTGGAAATATTCCGATTTGCGCAATGCAGTTCAAAGCCTGCCTGAGGCTGGCGTTGAAACGGAGATGACTTCTGCTTTCGTATCAGCAGATGCGACTGTTATTGAAATCGGCTCCGGTGTTCCAAAACTGCCGAAAGGCATGCGTGTTGCTTCTGAAGAAAATTTGACAGCGCTTGGCGGCGCTGAAGACCTGCCCGTGGCCGCTCTTGGAGCAGCCTTAACAAGGGCAGGGCAATCGTTGCTCATCGAGGTGACACAGAGCCCGGAGAAGCCTGTCCATCTGGTGTTCGATACTGTCTCTGCGAATGCCTTTCAGCGTGTAAGCTTCGTAGTTCGTAAGGGCGTGCAGTTCTCTGTTCTCGAAAGCCATATCCGTTCTGGCGGGTTTTCCAGCATTGTTCTGGAATACAGTGTCGAAGCGGGTGCCGCACTCGAACGCTTCATTTATCAGAAGGCGGTTACGTCCGCGGTTCAGGTTACGACCTGTATTATTCATCTCGCCGATGATGCCAGCCTGTCTCAAGCCGGTATTGGCTTTGGCGCAAAGCTCGCGCGTATGGAGACTCAGGTCTACCACCACGGTGAAAACGCAAAGGCCAGCATCAATGGTGCATACTTGGTAGGCGATGGATACCATCTCGATCAGACCAGCCTCGTGCGTCATGCGCAGCCGCACTGTGAGACAGAGCAGCTCGTAAAAGGCGCAGTTATGGACGGTGGCCGGGCCGTGTTTCAGGGCAAGTTCTTCGTAGCGAAGAAAGCGCAGAAGACGGCTGCTCAAATGGCGCACAACGCGCTCATTCTTGAGAATGGCGGCGAAGTGAATGCCAAGCCTGAGCTGGAAATCTACGCAGATGACGTTGAGTGCGCGCACGGCAATACCGTGGGTGCATTGGATGAGACGGCGCTGTTCTATATGCGCCAACGCGGTATTCCCGAAACGCAGGCACGTGCGCTGCTGACGCGGGCGTTCATCGGAGAAGCCTTAGATGACATGCCTGAAGCGCTTGGGGAAATTCTCATGGAAGAGGCTGGAGCATGGCTGACGGAGCGACTGTGACCCGTAACTTCGATATTGACGCCATTCGAGCAGAATTTCCGATTCTGTCTCGAGACGTGAATGGCAAGCCTCTTGTTTATTTCGACAGCGCGGCGTCGGCTCAGAAACCTCAGGCAGTCATTGATTGTTTTACGAACCAGATGAGCCATGCCTATGCCAATGTGCATCGGGGACTCCATACGCTTGCGAACGAAACAACCTCGGCGATGGAAGACGCGCGTGAAGATGTCCGTCGTTTCCTGAACGCTTCTGATGTGCACGAGATCGTCTTCACCAAAGGTGCAACCGAGGGGATCAACCTCATTGCGAATGGGATTGCAGAGCAGATTCAGCCGGGCGACGAGATTATATTGTCGGTCATGGAGCACCATGCCAACATCATTCCGTGGCATTTCCTCAGGGAGCGTCATGGGGCTGTCCTGAAGTGGATCCCTGTACTGGAAGACGGTCGGCTCGACATGGTCGCCTATGAGGCAGCATTCAGCGATAAAACGCGTTTTGTCGCGATGACACACATGTCAAACGTGCTTGGTACGGCCACCGATGCGAAACGCATTACGGATGTAGCGCATGCACGCGGCGTTCAGGTTCTGCTTGACGGGTGTCAGGGGGCTGTTCACCTGATCGTGGACGTTCAGGACCTGGATGTCGATTTCTATGTCTTTGCGCCTCACAAGCTGTACGGTCCTTCAGGCGTAGGTGTGCTTTACGGTAAGCGTGAAGCACTGGAGGCTCTGCGTCCATATCAGGGCGGCGGAGAGATGATCGAGACCGTCACAATGGATGGTGCGACTTATGGGGAAATACCACATAAGTTCGAAGCGGGTACGCCGCCAATTTTGGAGATTATCGCGCTTGGTGCTGCCATTCGCTGGTATGAGCAATTTGATCGCGGCGACGTTCAACGGCACGAGAAGGCGCTATATGAGCGCGCGTTTGATGCTGTGCGTCAGATCAATAATCTGACGGTTCATGGCACTGCACCGGGAAAGGGTAGCGTGCTGACCTTTTCCGTTGATGGCACACACCCGCACGATATCGCACAAATTCTTGACAAATATGGTGTGGCAATTAGAGCCGGTCACCATTGTGCTCAGCCATTGATGACCCATTTAGGGGTAAGCGCAACGGCGCGGGCGAGCTTTGGGATTTATAACACGGCTGAAGAAGTCGATACGTTCGTAGAAGCGCTGTCGAAAACGCTGAGAATGCTGGGTTAGGATGTCTTATGACTGGTGAAACTGCCGATCGCGATCTTATTGATGTTTCTGGCAGGGCAGAACGCCCTGCTGAAGAGGACAAGCCTTCTGCGATTCCAGAGGCAGAGCTTCTGCGTCTGACCGATGATTTGATCTCGGCTTTCAAGACTGTTTTCGATCCGGAAATCCCGGTCGACATTTATGAGCTTGGACTGATCTACACGGTCGATATCGATGACGATCGCAATGTTCAGATCGATATGACGCTGACTGCACCCGGCTGCCCTGTTGCGGGCGATATGCCCGGATGGGTGGAGAACGCTGCGCGTACCGTCAAAGGCATCAACGACGTAAATGTTGACCTCGTTTTTGATCCACCATGGGATACATCACGCATGTCAGACGAGGCGCGTCTCGCCTTGAATATGCTCTGATCCATCACGATCTGAGTCCGGAAGGAGAGGTTATATGGCCCGTCGACCACGTCCAAAACTTGTTACGCTGACTGACGCTGCTGCTAAGCGCGTTCGCGAGATTATGGAAAACAAGGGTAGCGGTTTCTTGCGTGTGGGCGTCAAAAATGGCGGCTGCGCGGGTATGGAATACGTTATGGACTATGCCGACGCCCCAGAACCGTTTGATGAGGTTGTTGAGGATAATGGCGTCAAAATCCTGGTAGACGCCAAAGCTGTTCTCTTTCTGCTTGGTTCTGTCGTGGACTATGAGATTACGCCGCTGCACGCAAAGTTCGTGTTTAACAATCCGAACCAGACTGACGCCTGTGGCTGCGGCGAGAGCGTTACCATTATTCCTGCGATCGCTGACGCAGAATAAGAAACGGCCTCGTCGAAACGAGGCCGGTACTGGATGAGCTAAATCTATCGATTATCCACGTCCTGTTGTCGGACAGCTCTGGACGAACGTTGAAAACGCATCGCTTGTTTCAGGGAAGGTGAGCGTCATAGGCTCCATTTGATTGAAATTCAAAACGATCTCTTCGCCGTGATTTACAGCGTTGAGCATAGTTACGATGGTTGATAGGTCGTTCGTGGTCAGCGTTGAGGCACGACGACGATGTGACCAACGGTCCTCGACTGTTTGATCTCCCACTGAAACAGTACCTGTTTTTTGTGACGTGAAACCGCGGCTGAATACGGCCTGGTCCACGATGTCATCGTCTGGCGTGTAAGCGAGTACAGCGCGCATTCCATTTCCTACGGTACAGACAAAAACGAGTCCCGGTCCCTGCTCGCTGATTGCTGCGAGTGTCCAGTTGTTTGCTGCTTCCAGATCTTCAGAGGCTTCGCCTCCTGCAAATGCGCGCATATCCCAGTCTTCTGCGGTTGCGGTAGCTGACCATGTGCCTGCAACGGCAATCATGGCGACGCTGGTGATAGTGGACTTGATCATGGGTGTTCCCTCAATTTCGATGTAAAACTTACTGCGCATCGAAATACAATAAACTCTAATCGAAATCCAGTATAAAAATATTGAAAAACGGTAATGTTGGGTTTGTTTTGGTGTCAGGACACGTGTCCGGACACCGGATTAGCGACTTCACCTTTCGCCGGATCGGGTATCAAAACTGTTGGTTTGACGGCGGTATTTCGTCCCTCGGCTACCAGTCTGGCGGTCGCTGTTTCAATGGTATGAGTTAGTTCAGACATGAAGGCGCTTTTATTCTCACCTGCCTCCATCGGGGGTAAAAATTCCACTACTGCCATGCCAGGTTTCTTTTGGTGGTCCTCCTGGCTCCAATAGAGGCCGATATTCGTTGCGACCGGCACGACGGGCACTTTCATCCCATTCGCCATATGCCAGACTCCGGCTTTGTATCTGAAGTGATAGTCGACCGGAGCGAGGTGTCCTTCCGGATAAATCAGAACTCTACGACCATCTTCGCGGATGCGCTCAAGTCCTTCTGCAAGGGATGCAGCTTTGCGTTCACCGCCGCCACAGGTGTCGATAACAATCGCGCCAAGCTTTTGCAGAATCTTCCCTACGAACGGAAATTTCTCAAGGTGATCGCCTGTGACGAAAGCAATGCTTTCGATCTCCGGATAAATCAGATAACCGTCGCCCCAGCTCTGATGCTTTGCCGCGATGACAAATGGTCCGTCTGGAAGGTTGTCGCGCCCGCGAATTTCATGGCGTATGCCGGCAAAGACCCGAAGGCTCCAGCGCATGCTTTTCACGTAAGACAGTATGAGCGCGCGGACGACCGTATCGCCTGGCAGTATCAGAGCGGGCAGGGTCACCAGCACGTACAGGATAGAAAACATCCAGTATGCCACTGAGAATATGAGGGAGCGCATTAGTCAAAATCACTCAGGCGATACTTCAGGATGGCCATGATTGCAGCGGCCATATCGTCCTTGTACTGGGAGAACGGACCCTTCAGACGATTATAAAGCTTGTTCTGACCTGCTTGCGTAATGACGCCAAGGCACATTGCAGAGAGGATTTCGGGATCGCCCTTGGGAATGTGTCCGTTCTCCATCAGGTCCGCGATCATCGCCTCGGTCAGAGATACAGGGTCATCTTCGCGGCGGACGTCATTCTTGATGAAGCGATTCAGAAATAGGAGGTGATAGCAGCAATACGCCCAATCCTCGTCGGCAAGTTCGCAATAAGCGCCGACGATTGCTCCGACGCGGCTTTTGAGGTCGTTTCCTGCGAGGGCGGCCTCAATGAGGAGTCGTGACAAACGGTCGTGCAGCTGCATGAAGAGCGCTTCGGCGAGCTCTTCTTTGCCTTTATAGTGGCGATATAATGCCCCTTCGGAAACGCCAGCGCGTTCTGCAATTTGCCGTGTCGTTGCTGCATCAATTCCTTCAGAAATGAAGAGCTCGATGGCTGCGCGTTCGATTTTAGGCTTGGCGTTTCTTGTTCTTGTCTGAGTGGGCATAGTAATCTCCATGCTGATCCAGATAGCATGGATAAGCGCCCTATGCAAGTGATCGTTCACTTACAATGAGGCGAGCACAGAATGCCGGTTGTTCCGCGCCGGTCTATGCGGCGCGTGTTTCTTTCTGGAGTTCAACGCTCACCTGATTACGGCCGGCTCGTTTTGCGGCGTATAGCTGCTCATCCGAGCGGCGGATGAGGGTTGAGCAGGAGTCTTCGTCAGTGAGTTCGGCTGCACCGAACGACATGGTGACGTTGCCAAGCGAGTCGCCTGTAGATTTGCGTTTCAGTTTCTTCACTTCGATTGCTTTGCGCATGCGCTCGAGAATGTCGCAGGCCTCTTCGGCAGTCACGCGAGGCATAATGATAGCGAATTCCTCACCACCATAGCGCGCCACGAGGTGATCTTTCAGCGCAAGACGTTCCAGCGTTGCAGCGACGAAGCGAATGACCTGATCGCCGGTTTGATGGCCCCAGGTGTCGTTAAACGATTTAAAATGGTCGATATCGCAGATCGCAAGCGTAAGCGGATAACCGAGATTGCGCGCTTCATGTGTCCGGAAGCGCAGCATATTGTCGAACTGTTTGCGATTTGCGACGCCGGTGAGAGCGTCCGTGAGGGCTTCAGTGCGGATTGTCTGAAGGTGTTCACGCAGATCGCTGATTTCCGAAGACGATTCTTCAAGCTTCTTTGTGAGCTCGGCATTCTGTTCTGACATCTGCTGGGTCGCAGAGGACAGCTTGGAAACGATTTCAAGAATTTTGTCAGGTGACAGGCTGGATTGCTCGAGTTCCTCAGCGGCATCATCCAGATGACCGGAGAATTCTTCTGTGCGGTGACCTGCCTGATTCAGTGCCTGTAGAGCGGCTGTGAGTTCGCTCGCGAGCTTTGCGCCTGTTTGGGCAACGTGAGCGCTGAAACGGCTGGAATTGAAGTATTTGTCGTAGAGAAGCTCGGTCTGCTGTTCGTCCAGATGGCCCGTATCCGAGATGTAAGATTCAATCTCGTTGCGCAGGCCTGGCGTCCAGTCATTCTGGTAGTGCAGCCATAGCTCATAGTTTTGTGGAGACGCGGACAGTTCGTGATCAATCACGCCATCAACTGCCTGATGGCCTGTTGTACGACCTTTATCGCCGGTGAGTTCACCAATTTTCATAATCGCGTCCCGTTCTAGCAACGATGACGTAATCAAACATAAAAAGGTAAAGGCAAAGAAAAACAGCGTCAGCTATTTCATCTAAACGCATCGAATTTTCTTAAGATTTAGCCGGATAGGCACGTGGGAAGCATGAAGGCCTCCCACATAAATGCGCTTTTGATTTAGATCGGGCGTTGTAAAAACGCTGGCACGTGATCACCGAGGCCGACTACTGGGCCTGCTGGCGCAGGTGGAAGAAGTTCAGAGTCACCGCGCGATTTTTTGCTACCACGGCTTTGTTTTTTCTCTTTGTCGTTGGAGCTTTCGCGGGCAGCTGACTTTTCGGTCCGGTCAGAGCGCTCAGAACGCTCGCTACGATCATTTCGGTCATTGCGGCGACCACGGGAGCGTGAAGAGCGGCCACCATCGGATGGGAGAGCCTCAAGCTCTTCCGCCAGCCCTTCAGGCATAAAGTCTTCTACAGACTTCTGCACGCGCTTTACGACTGCATCCCACAATTTTTCATCTTCCGGGCAAACAAGCGTGAAAGATTCACCTGTGCGACCTGCACGGCCGGTCCGCCCGATGCGGTGAACGTAATCGTCTGAGTTTGGAGGCGGTGAATAGTTGAAGACGTGGCCAACAGCTGGAATGTCGAGTCCGCGGGCAGCGACGTCGCTGGCGACGAGAAGCTTCAGTTCGCCATTCCTGAATTTGTCTAGCGTTTGCGTCCGGTAGGCCTGCGGCAGGTCACCATGGATCGGTGCCGCATCATGACCATGCTTGGTCAGTGATTTAGCGACAATGTCGACCTCAGATTTCCGGTTGCAGAAAACGATCCCGTTCGTGACGTCGCGGCTCTCGATTACGCGACGGATCGCTGTACGCCGTGCTTTGTGATCATTGGACTTGAGCGGAATTTTGTACTGGGTGATTGTGTCTGCTGTTTGCGCAGGACGGGACACCTCAATCCGCTTGGGATCATTCTGGAACTGCGCGGCAAGACGCGCGATCTCTGGCGGCATCGTTGCGGAGAAGAGAAGTGTCTGACGACGCGGTGGAAGCAGTTTGCAGATTTTCTCAATGTCAGGAATGAAGCCCATGTCCAGCATGCGGTCGGCTTCGTCGATGACCAGCATTTCGACGCCAGTCAGGAGCAGTTTGCCACGCTCGAACTGGTCAATCAGGCGGCCAGGCGTAGCGATAAGTACGTCGACGCCTTGCATCAGAAGTTTGTCCTGATCGCCGAAGGATACACCGCCGATAAGCAGCGCCATAGTGAGCTTGTGATTTACGCCATATTTTTCGAAGTTTTCAGCAACCTGCGCAGCGAGTTCGCGCGTCGGTGCAATGACCAGGCTTCGCGGCATGCGCGCTTTGGAGCGGCCCTGTGCGAGGCGGTCAATCATAGGCAGTACGAAGGCCGCGGTTTTGCCTGTACCAGTCTGTGCAATACCCGTGACATCGCGCATGCTGAGCACGCTTGGAATGGCCTGAGCCTGGATTGGTGTAGGTTCGCTATAGCCGGCTGCAGTGACGGCTTTGAGCAGTTCCTCGCTCAATCCAACTTCGTCAAACGTCATCGGGTAAATACATTCCTTTGTGATTATTGTGATGGGTATACATTATCAATGTTGCCCATCTGCGCGCAAAATACCCGCCAAGTCGTTAAAGTCAAATAAAACGACTGGTTCCTCAGCATAGCGACTGAGATTTTCTGGTAAATCAGATGTCGAGTTCTTCTACGAACTGCGCATTTTCCTGAATAAACTGGAATCTGAGTTCGGCTTTCCGGCCCATAAGTGTTTCGACAAGATCGTCTGGCGCAATCTCTGTGTGCTCAGGAATCACGACACGCGCCAAAGTGCGCGTCTCTGGGTTCATGGTCGTTTCTTTGAGCTGCGCAGGCATCATCTCGCCAAGACCTTTGAAGCGCCCCAGATCGACTTTTTTGTTTTTGAACGTGCTGGCGAGAATCTCATCCTTATGGGCGTCGTCCATCGCATAGATGGTTTTGCCCCCGCTCGTGAGACGATAGAGAGGCGGCATTGCAAGGAAGAGTCGGCCGGAATGAACCAGCTCTGGCATCATGCGATAGAAGAACGTGATGAGGAGGGCCGCAATATGGGCACCGTCCACGTCCGCGTCGGTCATGATGATAACGCGTTCATAGCGAAGCGCGCTGAGATCAAACTTCTTACCGAGGCCGCAGCCGAGTGCGAGCGCGAGGTCAGATAGCTCCTGGTTCTTTGATAGCTTGTCCGCGCTTGCGTTCGCGACGTTCAGGATTTTACCGCGCAGGGGCAGGATGGCCTGTGTCGCGCGGTTACGAGCCTGTTTCGCGGAGCCGCCAGCCGAGTCACCCTCAACGAGAAATATCTCGGTGCCTTCGGGTGAATTGCTCGAACAGTCAGCCAGCTTACCCGGCAGGCGCAATTTGCGTGTTGCAGACTGGCGAGAGACTTCTTTTTCTTTGCGTCGTTTGAGGCGATCGTCAGATTGCGCTACGACCCATTCCAACAGCTTGTCGGCCTCTTTCGGAGACGCTGCGAGCCAGTGGTCGAAACGGTCACGTACCGCATTCTCTACGAGACGAAACGCAGCCGTGGTGGAAAGCTTGTCTTTTGTTTGCCCCTGAAATTCGGGGTTAGGAACAAATACTGAGAGCAGGGTGCCGGTTGTGCCTAGCACGTCTTCCGCCGTCACCTGGCTCATTTTCTTATGGCCTTTAAGTTCGCCATAAGCGCGAAGGCCTTTTGTGAGCGCGGAGCGAAGGCCAGCTTCATGCGTGCCGCCTTCGGGTGTCGGGATGGTATTGCAGAAAGACCGGATCTGGCTGTCATGGTCGCCGAAACCGCGGCTGGTCCAAAATAACGCCCATTCGACCTTTCCGGATTTGCCAGCGTCGACACTGCCCGTGAACGGGTTCTCAGTGATGGTGGACTTGTCTTTCAGCCATTCTGAAAGCTGGTCAGCGAGACCATTTGGATAGTGCAGAACGCTTTCTGCTGGCACTGAGCCGTCAGCCGGTAGAAGTTCTTGTGCGCAGTGCCAGCGGATTTCCACGCCGCTTTGCAGATAGGCTTTGGATTTTGCCATCTGATAAAGGCGCTTTGGCTTAAACGCGCAATTTTCGCCGAAAATCTCCAGGTCCGGCTTAAAGCGTACAGTTGTACCGCGTCGGTTCGGCATTGGGCCGGCGTTCTGAAGTGGCCCCGTAGAGTGCCCACGTTCGAACGATTGTTTGTAAAGCGTCTTATTGCGCGCAACTTCGACTTCGACGCGCTCGGAAAGCGCGTTCACAACTGAAATACCGACACCGTGCAAACCGCCAGCAGTCTCATATGCTTTGGATGAGAATTTACCGCCTGCGTGAAGCGTCGTCATGATCACTTCAAGAGCCGATTTGTCTGGCATTTTAGGATGCGGGTCGACAGGAATACCGCGGCCGTTATCGGAAACCGTCAGAAAACCGTCTGTGCCAAGCGACACGTCAATCCAGTTCGCATGCCCTGCAACGGCTTCGTCCATGGAGTTGTCGAGAACTTCGGCGAATAGATGGTGCAGAGCACGTTCATCCGTGCCACCAATATACATACCCGGGCGACGGCGAACCGGCTCCAGACCCTCAAGGACTTCAATGTCCTTTGCGGAGTAGGTTTCAGTTTCCTGACGATCGGGATTAGAAGACGTTGACATGTGGTAACCATAACTGAGTCGGCGCGCAGAACGACATTTATTCGCCCGAGGAAAGCTCGATGACAACGCCTCTGGGGCACGCTTTAACACTTCCTTGTGGATTGGTGCTGCCAAATCGTATCGCCAAGGCAGCTCTCTCCGAATTCATGGCGGATTCAGAAGGCGTGCCCTCGGAGCACATGATCGCACTATATCGGCGATGGGGCGAAGGCGGGGCGGGCCTCATAATCACTGGCAACGTGATGGTTGACCCTCGCTACATTGAGGCGCCGGGGAATGTGATTCTGAACGGCAAGCTTTCGAAAGTGGCTCGGACTCAATTACAAGCTATTGCTGAAGCAGGAAAGTCGTCGGGAAGCGCTGTCTTGATGCAGCTCTCGCATGCCGGCGCGCTTGCTTCAAAACAAGCATGCGAGCGCCCGGTGGCTCCCAGTTTGCGTCGTCGCGGGACACCAGGGACCGGCGCTTTTTCAAGCGCACCCTGCAGGGCGCTGACGCAAGAAGAGATTGAGTCCATTGTTGCTCAATTCGTTGCTGCATCAAAAATGGCGTCTGACGCCGGATTTGATGGTGTGCAAATCCAAAGTGGTCACGGTCATCTGATTTCCCAGTTTTTGTCACCGGGACTGAATAGGCGCACGGACGACTGGGGTGGCTCGCTTCATAACAGAGCGAGGCTAATGCTGGAGATTGTTGACGAGGTTCGAGCTCGACTGCCCGGAAATTTCGCAATCAGCATAAAACTGAACGCAAGTGACTTCATTGAGGATGGCTTCAGATTTGATGACTGTCTCGGTGTGGTCGAGTGGCTGAACAGCGCTGAAATTGATCTGATAGAGATATCCGGAGGAAGTCGGGTTCAGCCTAAAATGTTCGGGTTGATACAGCCAGATTGTTATGAGGCGGATGGTAGACTTGCATCCGGCTATAATGGGACCGGGGCATATTTTGGTAGCTTCTCAAAAGCAGTGAAGACGGTCGCGCGTATGCCGGTTCTGGTGACCGGAGGGGTGCGAAGTCGGAAGGATGCAGAGCAAGTCATTTTGCACGAAGTTGCGGACATCGTCGGCTTTGGACGTCCCATGTGTCTGGATGAAAAACTACCGGAGAAGCTTCTGTTCGGGGAGGTGGATGTAATTGATGACATCATGCCGGAAGGGCTCGTGCCTGGCGGTCATCTCGGCTTTGATTCCAGCTTTGGATTTTTTCGGGACGTCCACTTTGAGGCATTGATTGCATGGCATTCAATGCAGATGGCGCGCTTGTGCAATGGTTCGAAGATGGATGCGCCAGTCAAGCTTTTGTCTGCTCTCAGAGCATTCCGAAAGTCTTTGAGGGCGACGCGTCAGCGCTAGTCGGCGAGGTCTCTTACACGCTGACCACCGGCGGATCTGCGGTATTGCCAGGACCATGGGCGCATGGCGGTGCCGACGCGTGAAATGAAGGATTGATCATCGGCGCTGTCTGTGGTCGCTGCTGCCAGCTCGGCTGCCGCAGAACATGTTTGCAACCCTTGAGAAATCTCGGCGGCATTTTCAGCAAAGGTCTGGGATCGATAGATGAGCCCGGTGTTTGAGCGCCATGCTCCGGACCGCAGATATTCAGGTCCTCTGCGCCATGCGATGTAGAAGGCCGAAGCATCGCCGGGAAGAATGTTCACGAATTCAGATGACGCCGCGAAGTACCAGCCCATGAAATCTGATACATCGTGCATGCTCCGTGTGGACGCGCCGCGGTTGCCCGCTTCGTGCACGTAACGATTCCAGGTGGCATCAAAGTAACCGGCGGGAATACCCGGTTCATTGCGGTCCAGTATGGTCCACTCAGGGCGCCAACGTGACGGCAGATTATCCGCCTCCAGCTGCCATTCCTCAGCAAACAGCGCGAGCTGTGCTTCAACGCTCAGCCCCCAACGCGTCTGCGTGTGTTTCATAATATCCATCCAGTCGGGGCGATCTTCCAGAACACGACAAGCAAGTGCCTCTGAAGGCGACATGCTTTCAGTAGCCGCCGCCGGTAGCGTGGTTGTCACCAGAGCAAGAATGAATGTTGAAAAGCGCATAATGAACTCCGTTCGACTCAGTGTCGCACGCAGTTACCAATAAAAAGCAAACCGCCGACATCTTGCGATGCCGGCGGCTGTTCCTGTAAAATATCGGAAGAAACTGCCGATATTAAACTTTGTAGTACATTTCGAATTCGACCGGGTGAGGGTGCATTTCGAATGCCATAACTTCTTCCATTTTAAGGTCGATGTATGCGTCGATCTGATCGTCGTCGAATACGCCGCCAGCTTTGAGGAAGTCACGGTCAGCAGACAGAGAGTCGAGAGCTTCACGCAGAGAACCGCAAACCTGTGGGATAGACTTCGCTTCTTCCGCAGGAAGATCGTAGAGGTCTTTGTCCATAGCGTCGCCAGGGTGGATCTGGTTCTGGATGCCGTCGAGGCCAGCCATGAGCAGAGCCGCGAATGCGAGGTAAGGGTTTGCACCTGGGTCAGGGAAACGTGTCTCGATACGCTTGGCTTTCGGGGAAGAGCCGTAAGGAATACGGATAGACGCGGAACGGTTACGAGCAGAGTAAGCGAGCATAACTGGCGCTTCGAAACCTGGGACCAGACGCTTGTAAGAGTTGGTCAGTGGGTTTGTCAGAGCGTTCAGTGCTTTCGCGTGCTTGATGACGCCGCCAATGTAGTAGAGGCATGTTTCAGAAAGGCCTGCATAACCGTCGCCCGCGAATGTTGGTCCGCCGTCTTTCCAGATAGACTGGTGGACGTGCATGCCGGAACCGTTGTCGAGGTACATAGGCTTAGGCATGAAGGTCGCTGATTTGCCGTAAGACGCAGCGACGTTGTGAACTACATATTTGTAGTCCTGAACGCGGTCAGCCATTTCGAGAAGCGTTCCGAAAACCATGCCGAGTTCGTGCTGGGCAGGTGCAACTTCGTGGTGCTGTTTCTCTGGCTTCATCCCGAGTTCTTTCATCACTGAAAGCATCTCAGAGCGCATGTCTTGTTCGGAATCGACCGGTGGGACCGGGAAGTAACCACCTTTAGGGCCCGGGCGGTGACCCATATTGCCCATTTCGTAGTCTTTGTCCGTGTTCACTGGCAGCTCTGTAGAGTCGAACTGATAGCCGGTTTTGTGCGGCTGAACGGACCATTTGACGTCATCAAACACGAAGAATTCAGGCTCTGGACCGAAGAAAGCGGTGTCGCCGATACCTGTAGATTTCAGGTAAGCTTCTGCTTTTTTCGCAGTCATACGTGGGTCGCGGTTATACGCGTCCATCGTGCCTGGGTTCAGGATGTCACATTTGACGGTCATAGTGGTCTGCTGGAAGAACGGATCGATCTTCGCAGTAGATGCGTCTGGCATCAGGACCATGTCGGACTCGTTGATGGCTTTCCAGCCAGCAATAGACGAACCGTCAAACATTGTGCCGTCTTCGAACATACCTTCGTCAACCGCATCAGCCGTGAAAGTCACGTGCTGCAGCTTACCACGTACGTCCGTGAAGCGCAGATCTACGTACTCTACGTCTTTCTCTTTCATTTCTTTGAAAAATTGTTCAGACACTTTTCCCTCCAAGTTTGGGTTTTGCGTATTCAGTTAGCCCGATTAGACCGCGGAATTACCGCGTTCGCCAGTTCGAATTCTCACGACATCGTCAATTGTGGACAGGAATATCTTTCCGTCACCAATTTTACCGGTCTGTGCCGTTTTCGTGATCACCGAAATGGCTTCTTCCGCCATGTCATCGGAAACGATGATTTCGATTTTGAGTTTCGGGAGGAAATCTACGACGTATTCCGCTCCGCGATAGAGTTCGGTATGCCCACGCTGGCGTCCAAAGCCTTTCGCTTCGACAACCGTCATGCCGTGAAGACCCAGCTCTTGAAGCGCATCTTTCACTTCGTCGAGCTTGAACGGTTTGATCACTGCCTCGATTTTTTTCATCCCGGTACCAATTCGCTATTTCAATATTCTGGTTCAATATTCTGGCACTGTGGCCTACCACTCACGGCAGACTTGATAAGAGATTGAAGGGCGGTAGGCGTCCGATTGTGTTCGTGGGTCTAAAAAATGGGCGTCGCTGATTAAAAATTGGACGCATATTTCTGCGAGAGCAGAAGCCTTCATGTTATCCGTGGGGGATATCAGGTGTGGCAGCTTGGCTGAAGGCAAGTTTTGGTATCGATTCAACGCATTGGGGAATGTAACGGCTGATTCCGAAAATTGGCGTTTATACAGTCGTTTAGCATGCTTTATTTCCGTTGTGGCCCGATGTGTGCCTGTCTGTTGCGCTTCTCGTGTGTTTTTGCAGGACTTACTACCCCGGAATGCTGTGTTGTCGGCAGATTTTGACCTCTGGGCGTGTAATTGGAAACTATTTCTTTGGTAAAACAGGTTGCCAACTGTCTTAAAAAGCGTCAGTAAGCGCGTTCTACGAGTGCGGATGTGGCGAAACTGGTAGACGCACCAGATTTAGGTTTATCTGATTTATAAAACTCAATTAAAACAATGAGTTATTGCGAATTTTGGTTCAGTAGCTTTGGGTTGTTCGTGCCACCGCAACTTGCATCTCATATTAAATGCAATAAAAACAGTGACCTTCTGCTCAAAAGTGTGCGAGGTCGCATATTCTTTAAGAAATTGAGTGGGATGTGACATGCAGCGGTGTCGCGACGCGCTGTTACTTAGCTCCGCTAGAGTCTAAAATTGCAAAGATCGAGTTAGGCCAGACGACACCTGATTTGCTGGTCTCAATGAAGACTCGTCTTACTTCTGTAGGGCTATATGGCGTTGAGTGCGGCACACGGTTATATCCCTCGAGGAGCAGTTGGAGCGCAGTTGCGTAAGCGTCACTTTTCATTTTTTGCGCTTTATACTCGGAAGAAACTATCCAAAGCAGAAAAACGAATAGCGGGATGCTTATTATAACGCCTGTTTGTATAGTGTTGGTGCCATCAAAAAATAAGTAGGACACTCCCGCCGATAAAATTGCGGCTATTAAGGCGACGATTAGCAGACCACGGAAAAATATACCTGCGACTGTTGGAACCTCTAAGGTTTTGTTTAGCTGATCGGCACAATGAACATCGTATCGGAAAGTAGTGATTTCACAGCCAGCGAGGGCGTCCATCAGCCTCAATTCGAACAGGTCTGATCTCAGTGGTTGGGACAGATATTTTCTGGCAGCGTAATCTAGCTCACCTCTGTCAAACTTTCGAAAGTTATCATACGGGTCACCGTCTAATATGAAGTTGTCATGTTGCCATAGTTCGTCGCCGAACTTGGGTTTGCCGTCATCGTCTTTGCCAGAGCAAGCCGCATATAAAAGCGCGTCCAACGCTTCCTGTGCATTTACAAAGTATTTTTCAGCCGACAGGAATTCTGCGTTCTTGTCGGTATGGTTTTCTGAAGCAGCGAGCTGTGAAGCAGATTGAGCGAAACTTTCAGCGATGCGATCATATGCTCGGTACATTCTGGATTTTAAACGATAACGATCAACCAAGCGGCTGTAAGTATCATAACTATCATCTTCGTAATCTATCACGCTGCAGTCACCATCTAGACTTCTGTGAGTAATTCAACTTTCGGTACTATAGCGAGGTATTTGCTATGGTGAACCCTGTGAATTGTAACCGTCCGGAGATTGACTAATTTCTCAGCGCGTATATCACGGCGCACGCGCGGCTATGGCGAAATTGGTAGACGCACTGGTTTTAGGTACCAGCGGGAGACCGTGGGGGTTCGAGTCCCTCTAGCCGCACCAACTCCTTGTGACACGTTGTGTGACGCGGTGACACGCGAAGTGACGCGTGTGTCGCAAATCGTACGCTTCGGTGACACGATATGGCTTTAACCTTCTGAAATAACGTATAATTTTTTTACGTTGACAGATTTAGGTTCTGGCGCCGAGAGGCGTGGGGGTTCGAGTCCCTTCATCCGCACCATTTATTTTTCCTGACATTTCGAGCCAGCCCGGTTTCGCTGAATGTTTTTCAGGAATCGTCTTTGAGAGCGTGTGTTATACAAAAGTCTTTCGGTTGGCCTTTGTCAGCAGTTGATGAAGGTAGCTGCAAATGCTTTTGCATAGAGGGCATTTATCAACCTTCTAACTCGGCTTGTTTACAACGCTCCGTGCGCCGAAAACGCCGTCATAGCGCAGTCTGAGACTTATTTCGTATAACAAAGCACTTGCAACTCACCCACCTCTTAAATAGTCCTGTGCGCGAACAGCCATGGCTCGTTCGCGGGGGATGTCATGAGACGCACCTGGCGGGCGAAATCACCCCAACATAAGCCAGGATTATCATGAGCCTATATACACAATACCTCGAAGAGATTGCAGCCCGTAAAAAGGATGGCCTTCACCCTAAGCCGATTGATGATGGCGCTCTGGTTGCTGAACTGATCGAACAGATCAAAGACACAGACAACGCACACCGTGCGGATTCCCTGAGCTTCTTTATCTACAATACGCTTCCAGGCACGACGAGTGCTGCAGGTGTTAAAGCCGCATTTCTGAAACAGATTGTTGTGGGCGAAGAAAGCGTAGCGGAGATCACACCGGATTTTGCTCTCGAACTGCTCTCTCACATGAAGGGTGGTCCATCTGTTGAGGTGCTGCTCGACCTTGCGCTTGGTGATGATGCAACGGTCGCGGCCAAGGCTGCTGACGTTCTGAAAACTCAAGTTTTCCTTTACGATGCTGATATGGCGCGTCTCAAAGATGCATTCGATGCAGGTAATGCTGTCGCGAAAGATATTCTTGAAAGCTATGCGAAAGCGGAATTCTTCACAAAGCTTCCGGACGTGGAAGAGGAAATCAAAGTCGTCACTTACATCGCTGCAGAAGGCGATATCTCCACCGACCTTCTTTCGCCGGGCAATCAGGCGCACTCTCGCTCTGACCGCGAACTTCACGGTAAGTGCATGATCACCCCGGAAGCACAGGAAGAAATTCAGGCGCTGCAAAAGCAACACCCTGAAGCTCGTGTAATGCTGATCGCTGAAAAAGGCACAATGGGCGTTGGCTCATCACGTATGTCCGGCGTGAACAACGTTGCGCTCTGGACCGGTAAGCAGGCCAGCCCATACGTGCCATTCGTCAACATCGCGCCAATCGTGGCTGGTACGAACGGTATTTCGCCAATCTTCCTCACAACAGTTGGTGTGACAGGCGGTATCGGCATCGACCTTAAAAACTGGGTCAAGAAGCTGGACGAGAACGGCAAGCCTATCCTCGACGAAAATGGTGATGCGGTTCTGGAACAGGCTTACTCTGTCGAAACAGGCAAAGTTCTGACCATCAACACGAAGACCCAGAAACTCTACGAAGGCGATAAAGAACTCGTGGATATATCTTCCGCGCTGACGGCTCCGAAAATGGAATTCATCAAAGCGGGTGGTTCCTACGCGGTTGTCTTCGGTAAGAAGCTTCAGACGTTTGCTGCTGAGACACTCGGTATAGAAGCGCCATCTGTTTTCGCTGCATCGAAGGAAGTGTCACACGAAGGTCAGGGCCTTACGGCGGTTGAGAAAATCTTCAACGCGAACGCAACGGGCACAACTCCGGGTAAGACGCTCCACGCTGGTTCTGATGTCCGTGTGAAGGTGAATATTGTTGGTTCACAGGACACGACAGGTCTGATGACCTCTCAGGAACTGGAGGCGATGGCTGCAACTGTGATCTCTCCGATCGTAGACGGTGCTTACCAGTCTGGTTGTCACACCGCTTCTGTCTGGGACATCAAGGCTCAGACCAACATTCCAAAGCTGATGGGCTTTATGAATAAATTCGGCCTGATCACTGCGCGTGACCCTAAGGGCGAATATCCGGCCATGACGGACGTGATCCATAAGGTTCTCAACGATATTACTGTTGATGACTGGGCGATCATTATCGGCGGTGACAGCCACACACGTATGTCTAAAGGCGTCGCGTTCGGCGCAGACTCCGGTACGGTAGCGCTCGCGCTCGCAACCGGCGAAGCGACTATGCCGATCCCTGAATCTGTCAAAGTGACCTTCAAGGGCACAATGGCTGATTATATGGACTTCCGTGATGTGGTTCACGCGACACAGGCTCAAATGCTGAAAAAGTTCGGCGATAACGTCTTCCAGGGACGTATTATCGAAGTTCACATCGGCACGCTGCTCGCTGACCAGGCCTTCACATTCACTGACTGGACTGCAGAGATGAAGGCGAAAGCCTCTATCTGTATCTCAGAAGATGAAACACTGATCGAATCTCTGGAGATCGCGAAATCCCGTATCCAGATCATGATCGATAAGGGCATGGACAACGAGAATCAGGTTCTTCAGGGCCTTATCGATAAAGCGGACAAGCGTATCGCTGAAATCCGTTCTGGCGAGAAGCCTGCGCTGAAGCCAGACGACAACGCGAAATACTTCGCTGAACTCGTTGTTGATCTCGATGCGATTAACGAGCCAATGATCGCTGACCCGGACGTCAATAACGAAGACGTTTCCAAGCGCTACACGCACGACACGATCCGTCCGGTTTCATACTATGGTGGTGATAAGAAAGTTGATCTTGGTTTTGTTGGGTCTTGCATGGTCCATAAAGGCGATATGAAGATCATTTCTGAAATGCTTCAGAACCTTGAGAAGCAAAATGGCGAAGTTAAGTTCGCGGCACCACTCGTTGTTGCGCCGCCGACTTACAACATCGTCGACGAGCTGAAGGCAGAAGGCGATTGGGACGTTCTGCGCAAATATGCAGGTTTCGAGTTCGATGACACTCACCCGAAAGCCAAAGCGCGCACAGAGTATGAAAACATGCTCTACCTCGAGCGTCCGGGCTGTAACCTCTGCATGGGTAACCAGGAGAAGGCGGCTAAAGGCGACACAGTGATGGCGACGTCTACACGTCTCTTCCAGGGCCGTGTTGTAGAAGACGCCGACAACAAGAAGGGTGAGTCACTGCTCGCATCTACGCCGGTTGTTGTTCTGTCTACAATTCTCGGCCGTACGCCAAGCATGGATGAGTACAAAGCGGCTGTAGAGGGCATCAACCTCACGCAGTATGCGCCGCCGGTGAACTAAACCGGAGTAATCCTCAGAAATTGGAAAGGCGGGCTTAGGCCCGCCTTTTTTTATCTGCGAATACCGGGGCTTTCCAGTTCTAGGCCAGATGCGCGAACCGCAAGGTAGAACTCAAGATCAATATAGGTCTGGGAGCCGAGCTCCACAGGTTCAGCGCGGACTCCGGTATCACAGTCATGGAGCCTGCGGTGTAACGAGCCGAAGTCTTCCCACTCAAAACGGTAGGCCGGGAAACCATTGCTGTGCCCCTGACTGATCGTGTCGCCGCGCAATTGCTTGCCCCAATTGTCATCATGACATAGCGTGCAAGCCAGATTCAGTTGGCCGCGACGGGTCATGAAATAGTCCGCGCCGCGTTCAAAGGCTGACATGGTTTGGGGGGTGATCTCAACGTCAATGGGCAGGCCACGGGATTGCTCTGCGATATAGGCAGTCAGTGAGAGTAGCTCATCGCTTTCATAGGGCAGGGCGGTCAGGCCTTGGTGCCGGGTTCGGCACAGGTTGATCCGACCCTCCAGATTGATGAGCGTCTGCGTTTCTGTGTCGAGAGCTGGATACCGCGCGGCGACGCCTTCCATTCCATCTACGTGGCAGCTTGCACAGCTGGTTTCGCCTTGCTCAAAGAGGTCGGCTCCACGTTCAACCCAGAGATATCCGGGATTTTCAAAATCATCATTTTGCTGGGCTACAGTTTCAGGCGTCAGGAAAGTAGAGCCGGAAACCCGCAGCGTATCTTCGATGGGAAAGTCTGGTTCCAGCTGCGTGGATTCCGAAGAGCAGGCCGCACCGATAAATAGGAAGCAGGCAGCGAGTAGCCGCATTAGCTAACCTCGATTTGCGCGCTATCAGACCAGCTTTGTCCGTTCTGATCCGTCCAGACGAATTCGAAACTGCCGGATTCAGTAGCGCGGGCATAAAATTTCAATAGCGGGTTTGCAGCGACGCCGGGGTGAAAGTTTGATGAGAAAACGAGGGTTCCATTATAGAAGCATTCAAATTTGGTGATGATATCCTGTGGGATCATTTCGCCGCGTGAGCCAAAGCGGAAGCCACTTTCCATCTCGTGCTGGATCATGGCGCGCAGTTCGATGATTTCACCTCGGTCTGCCGTCTCTGGAACTGAAAGTCGTATAGTTGTCATAGCTGCCTCAATCAATCACACAGGCGGCGAGAGTAACCAGAGTTTGTTTCGCGCCAGACCAGAGTGTTCCATCATTCATTTCGGCTATAACGCGAATTGACTGGGTGCCGCCGAGCCGTATACGCGCCGAAACATCAGCGCGTCCTGACATCGGAGTCAGATGATACTGTGCAAGAACGGGCAGCGGGTTTCGCGGAGAGAAAACCACGATTTGCTTCACGTAGTCGTCTTCTGTCATCGGGCTGTCGACGGAGATATCAATGGGCACGGAGAAGCCGTTTTCAGCAATGGGCGGCAGATCCACGTTAACACGACCTTCAGTGATTACCCGGTCTCCGAACATGCCGCTAATGGCCTCATTCATCTCATCTTCGGTTGCCGCCGCAACTCTCGGAATCAAAAGCATGCTCATGCTGGCTGCACCAAGACGTAGCATTGTCCTTCGGGATAATAGAGGCGTATGCGTTATCATCAGTCCTGTGTCCGGCTGGCGAGATAAGCGACCAGATGTTCAATCTGATCGGCGTTGAGGATGGTCTGGCCCTGAAATTGTGCCTGAACCTGATTTAGGTCATGAAGACGGTAATAGGAGGGCATGACTGTATCTGGAACCAGACTTTGTAAGTCTACGAGCCTGAACCTGATCTGAGCAGGAGAAAGCCTGTCGCCGACGGTCGAAAGATCCGGTCCGACATTTCCCTGAAACTCTGCATCTACGCCATCGATTTGATGACAGAGTACGCAGTGCCCCTGAGCGCGATCGACGAATACAGTTTCACCGACCTCTGAAGAAGAGACTGTGTCCGAGAGCGGTGCGGGGATTGTATCGCCAACAATCATATTTGGGGTGACGAGTCGTTCCGCGAATGCTTCGGGACCGCAGAAGAGAAACGGTACAAGGCTGGATAAGGCGCAGGCTCTGATCAACCGAACGCCTCACTTGTAATGGTTCTGAACCAGTCTTCTGCCTGACGGGCCTCTGCCTCGCGAATCTCCGCGTCTGCAGCCAAAGGTGAGATGCCGCCAGCGCCATCGACGGAGCTGAATGCGCCGTCATCGTTTCGGTATACGCCAGCAATTGAAACGGCTCTGTCTGATGTGATGAACGAATAACAGGTGTTTGCGAGCGTCGTGGGTAGAACGTCCTCGCCGCTGAGAAGCCGCGCGACGGAGGCTGCGCACACTTTTGCCTGCAGGTTTGCGGAAAAAGCGGATTTCGGCATCGGATTCGCAATTGTTGCGTCACCAATTACGTGAATGTTTGGCTGAAGCGAAGATTCAAAGCTAGTCGCGTTGATCGGGCACCAACCGGTGACATCTGTTACGCCAGCCCGTTCCGCGATTTCCCCCGCCTTTTGAGGCGGGATCACATTGGCCACGTCAGCGCGGATTTCATCGAAATCAGTGTAGAGCGTTTTGGTTTCGGCGGTGACGCGATTCACGCGTCCGTCATTTGATGCACCTCGCCAATCCAGATGATCTGGATAATGTTCGGCCCATGCCTCCTGAAAGAGCGGCATTTTCGAGAACGTATCTTTTGAGTCCAGAATAATCAGCTTGGATGCTGGTTTCTCGGTCTTGAGATAATTCGCGATCAGGCTTGCCCGCTCATATGGGCCCGGAGGGCATCGGAACGGGGCTGCCGGGGCGGACATAACGACAGTGCCACCATCTTCCATCGCTTCGAGTTGGCGTCTCAGTAGAAGCGTCTGCGTCCCTGCCTTCCAGGCATGAGGCATTAGCTCTGCAGCGGCCCGGTCGTAACCCTCCAGCGCGCCCCAACGAATAGATATGCCCGGAGACATAATTAGACGGTCATAGCTCAGGATCGAGCCGTTATCTAAAGTGACTGTCCGTGCCTGACTGTCGACATCCGTCGCGAATGCTTGCGCGATCTCGATACCGTCGCCGACAAGGCTACGATAATCAAACTTCTGATCAGCAATGGACCGTTGCCCGCCAATGACGAGATTGCTGAAAGGGCAGGCCGTAAATACAGGATTTGGCTCAATGAGCGTTACAGACGTATTGGGTAGATAGGACTTTATGAAACGAGCGGCTGTTGCGCCCCCAAAGCCACCGCCGATCACAACGACTTTGGCGCGTGTCTGGGCAAAGGCTTTCAAATCCGAAGCGCTGATTAGTGTTACGCTGGCGATTGCGGCCAGTAATTTGCGCCTCGAAAGCATATTTGTATCGAGCGCCATGTCGTCAGACCTGTTCTGCGAAATAGTCCGCTAATGCCGTGAGCTGTTCGTCTGTGTAGCCGCGAGCAATACGGTGCATCACCGTCGTTCCGGTATCAGGCTGGCCATAAAACCGAAGCGAGGCGAGTATTTGATCGGCACTGCGACCGGCAAGAGACGGAATGCCCTGACCGGCTGTGTCTGTATGACAGCCGGTACATGAAAGTGCTGAAACGGAAAGACCGTTCGGGTAATTGCGCTCGGAGGCAGGCCTTGTATCGACCTCGGCATCAACGCTGAGGGTGCTGCAACTGGATAGGAAGAGCGCCCCAGCGATGATGAGAAATGAAATCGGGCGAAGCAAATCAGGCCTCGCGCAGATTACGATAATTGAGCGGAAGTTCGCGCACGCGATTACCCGTTGCCGCGTAGATCGCATTCAGAACGGCCGGTGCTGCCACAGCAATTGTAGGTTCGCCTACGCCGCCCCAGAAACCGCCCGATGGCATGACGATTGTTTCGACTTCCGGCATCTCTGAAAGGCGCATCACATTGTATGTGTCGAAGTTTGTTTCCTGCACTTCGCCATCTACAAAATTCACATTGCCGTAGAGCATTGCAGACAGGCCATAGACGAAGGAGCCTTCGACCTGAGCTTCGATCTGTTGTGGGTTTACCGCATGGCCCGGGTCAGTTGCAGCAACGATGCGGTCGATCTTAAGCTGGCCATTTTCGTCGACTGTGACCTCGGCGCATGCAGCTGTGTAGGAGCCGAATGAATAGAAGGCACACAGGCCGCGGTGTTTGCCGTCGTCAGAGCCCCAGCCGGAACGGTCTGCAACGGCTTGCAAAACCGCTGCTGATTTCGGGCTGTCCTGAAGGTGAGCGAGGCGGAATTCCAGCGGATCTCGACCAGCAGCCACAGCCAGCTCGTCCATCAGGCACTCCAGATAGATCGCGTTCTGGTTGGCGTTTACACCGCGCCAGAAGCCTGGTCGCACTGGCGGGTTCCGCATAGCGTGTTCCATGCGGAAGTTCGGGAAAGTGTATTTCAAGCTCTGGTCTGCTGTGCGCGGGTTATCCGGCGACGCGAGGCCCTGGAAGGTCGCGATGTCGATGCCACCGACAATAGCCTGAGGCATGATGCCGGCGAGGATGGACTGACCGGAAATACGGATGTTTACGCCAGTCAGATTGCCGTTTTCATCCAGCGCGCCGCGTACACGTGCTTTAGTCGTTGGGTGATAGAATCCCTGACGCTGGTCTTCCTCACGGCTCCATTGAAGCTTGATCGGTGTGCCTGGCATCTCTTTCGCGATGAGAACGGCTTGCGCGACGTAGTCTGACATACCTCGGCGACCGAAACCGCCACCAAGCAGCTGCTTGTAAACATCACATTGTGAGATCGGCAGTCCGGACGCTCGAGACGCCGCCGCGAGTGCAGCTTCGCCATTCTGCGTAGGGCACCAGACTTCACAGCGCTCTTCTGTGTAGAGCGCTGTCGCGTTCATTGGTTCCATCGGCGCGTGGCTCTGGAATGGAAGATTGTAGGTTGCTTCAACGATTTGGGCAGCCTCTGCGAAAGCTATATCGACATCTCCGCCCTGATTACCTATCGCAGCCTCATCTGCGGTCAGGCCTTCATCGAGCTCGGCTTCGAAATCCGCTGAATTGAACCGGTCGCCACCCGCCCATTCAATAGGGAGCGCTTCAAGAGCTTTGTTCGCGCGCCACCAGGTGTCGGCAATAACGGCCACTGCATCATCGCCAACCTGCATGACTTTTACTACGCCCGGCATGCCTTCAACAGCAGACGCATCAAAGCTCGCTACCGTCGCATTGCGAACAGGCGCAGCTTTGATCGACGCGAGCAGCATGCCGTCCAACACGATGTCGGCGCCGTATTGTTGAGCGCCGGTGACTTTGTCAGCGGTGTCGAGGCGCGCGACTGGTTGGCCAACGATTGTCCACGTGGATGGATCTTTGAGTGTAATATCGGAAGGTGCTTCCAGCTGCGACGCAGCTTCTGCAACGGCACCGAATGTCAGCTCATTGCCGGAAGGACCGTGAGTGATGACACCCTTGCTCACTGAGCATTCGCCAACAGGAACGCCCCATTCATTTGCGGCGGCCTGAACCATCATCATGCGCGCTGCAGCGGCGCCTTCGCGAACATACTGATGCGATGATCGGATACCCTGGCTGCCACCAGTGGAGAAGTCACGCCAGACACGGTTTCGGGCGAGGTTCTCACCCGGTGTCGGATATTCCGTGACGACCTTATCCCAGTCAGCTTCGATTTCTTCCGCAACAAGCTGCGCGAGACCGGTAAGCGTACCCTGACCCATTTCAGATCGAGCGATTCGGATCGTAACAACGTCATCGCGACCGATATGGACCCAGGCGTTTACTTCTGGGTTTGGAGGCAGATCAGCGGCAGCGGGTGTGTTGTCATCTGCGCCAGCACAACCTGCGAGGAAAGAAATTGTCAGTCCCGCAGCACCAGAGCTTACGAGAAATCCGCGGCGGGAAAGCGAAATAGAATTGGTCATACTAATGCCTCCGCTTACATCTTGGTTTTCGCGAGTTGCACGCCGCGGCGTACACGCTGGAAGGTGCCACAACGGCAGATGTTGGTGATCTCTGCATCTGTGTCCTCGTCAGTCGCTTCAGGATTGCTGTTCAGCATTCCGGCTACAGCCATGATCATCCCTGGCTGACAATAACCGCATTGTGGAACATCAAGCTCTTTCCAGGCTTCCTGAACGGGGTGGCTTCCATCTTCGGATAGACCTTCAATCGTTGTGATCTGCTCTTCTTCGGAAATAGCCGAGGCCGGATATACGCAAGAGCGAACAGCCATGCCGTCAATGTGAACGGTACATGCGCCGCACGCTGCGACACCACAGCCGTATTTCGACCCCGTAAGGCCGAGTTGTTCACGCAGTACCCAAAGCAGAGGTGTGTCGTCGTCAAATTCGACGTCTACTACCTGACCGTTCACGTGCAGTCTTGCCATTCCGATAGCCCTTCTTGATTTGTCGAAGGCTCAAACGTCCGAAAGAGATAGTTGAAACCAGTCTTTCGTCTCTGAACGCTTCGTCTCCCCTAAGCGATACGCTCTGTTTCACTTCAGGATAGTTTAATTTATCCAACCTGCCTACAGTTCAATATGAACTCGTTTAGCGGCCAGTCTAACAAAAAAGTGAGCGACGTCGAATGAGCCGCCTCAAGCCTTGTGGAAGTCGCCTGATTTACCACCCGTTTTGGAAACCAGTTCGACACCCGTGATGACCATGCCTTTGTCTACAGCTTTGAGCATATCGTAAACGGTCAGGCAGGCGACAGATACGGCTGTCAAAGCCTCCATCTCTACACCAGTTTTTCCCGTCGTTTTCGCAGTTGCTCGTACAGCGAGACTATTCGGACGATCGGCCTCGCTTATCTCGACAAGTACGCCTGTGAGAGGAAGAGGGTGGCAGAGTGGGATCAGGTCCGAGGTCTTTTTTGCCCCCATGATTCCTGCGAGTTCAGGTATTGCAAGCGGGTCACCTTTTTTGGTTGAACGCTGCAAGGCTAGCGTGAGTGTTTCCGGCTTCATTTCGACATAACCGATCGCAACAGCGACGCGCTCGGTCTGCGCCTTGGTGCTTACATCTACCATCCGCGCGCGACCGTCAGGGCCTATATGTGTCAGATCGTTAGGCATCAGACCTCCGTCAGGCGCGGCATAAGTTCGACCATATTACACGGGCGATAGCGGCTATCGAGTTGGTATTTGAGTATTTGGTCCCAGCCATCTTTGACGGCACCGGTCGAACCCGGAAGACAGAACACAAACGTGCTGCCAGCAAGGCCCGCAACAGCGCGCGACTGTAGGGTTGATAGACCGACCGTTTGAAAGCTGACCTGATGAAATACCGCTGAGAAGCCATCAATGACTTTATCAAAGAGTGGCGTAAGTGCTTCCACTGTGACGTCGCGACCAGTCAGGCCTGTACCGCCACTGGTGATGACCGCGTCCACCTTAGGATCAGCGATCCAGCTTTGAACGGCTTGCCGAACCAGCTGACGGTCATCGATCACAATTTTACGGTCTGCAAGAACATGACCGGCTTCGGTCAAACGGTCCGCGAGTGTCTGGCCTGAAGTGTCAGTTTCCATGGTGCGGGTATCACTGACTACCAGAACGGCAATGCGTACGGGTTTGAAGTTCAGTGATTCATCGATTCCTGCCATTCAGTTGGTCTCCGATTTCTGCCAGCGCTGGTTATCTTGATAATCCTGTTCGCGCGGTTCAATCCAGACTTCGCCAGTTTCCGTGATCTCTTTTTTCCAGAAAACAGCTTCGGTTTTCAAATAGTCCATCAGAAAGTCTGCGGCTTCGAAAGCTGCGCGCCGATGTCTGGATGCCGTCGCAACAAATACGATGGTTTCACCGGTCCGGATTTTTCCCGTTCGGTGATACACGGACAGCGCTTCCAGTGGCCAGCGGTTGAGTGCTTGCTCGACCGCTGCTTCAACCCCGTTCTCGGTCATGGGAGAGTAGGATTGAAGAAATAGCCCCAACACGCGGGTATCCTTACCATCTGGCCGAACGACGCCAGAGAAGCTGACAACGCCACCGGATGACGACAGCCTGGATTCGAAATCGTTCAGAAGTTCAGGGGCAGAAATTGGTTGATCCGAAATGTTGATGAGAACGCTCATTCTCATCCACCACCAACGGGAGGCATGAAGGCAATTTCATTTGCATTGGCCAGAGGATGTGCGTCATCGACAATTTCGCCATTTACGGCGATGCGGACAGTCGGTTCGAGAAACACACCTGCTGCCTGAAATCGCGCTTCAGCCCATGATCTAAGATCGCGTGCATGCGAAATGTCCGATGGCAGATCAATGCTCTCGGTCGGTTTCCGGGTGATGTCGCTGAGGCGACCGAAATAAAGAATATCAGCCATAAGTTAACCTCCGGTCGTCGACATATGGCGTGATACGCCGGACGTCTGACCGTTCGCACTGATTTCAAAGTCGTGCTTCTCCGGCTTTTTTCGGATCGCACGGTCGAGTGCGGTATCTAGCGCGGCTTGCGGGTTATCGGTGTCGCGAACCGCGGCGCGCAGATCAATGCAGTCATCCTGACCAAGGCACATGTAAATGCGTCCCGTGCACGTAACGCGAACGCGGTTACAACCGGCGCAGAAATTGTTGGTAAGCGGCGTAATAAAGCCGAGTTTGCCGCCGGTCTCAGCAATACGAACGTAACGAGATGGCCCCGCATTCGTTGGAGAATAGGGCAGGTCTTTCAATGTCCAACGCTCTTCGAGTTGTCCGCGGACGTCGGGCAGCGGCACATATTGATCGAAACGGTCTTCGCCGGTCTCTCCCAGAGGCATGACTTCAATGAGCGTCATATCGAAGCCTTCGCCATGGGCCCATTGCACCATGGACGGAATTTCGGCCAGATTATCGTGCTTCAGCGCGACGGTGTTCAGCTTCACTTTAAGCCCTGCGCGTTGCGCTGCTTCAAGTCCTTTCAGCACAGGTGTGAGTTTGCCGCGTCGCGTGATCTTGAGAAATCTGTCTTCGTCTAGTGTGTCGAGAGAGACGTTCACGCGCCGGACACCAGCGGCGTAGAGCTCTTCGGCATATTGCGCCAGAAGGGTGCCATTCGTCGTCAGGGTGAGCTCTTTAAGGCCGTAACCCAGCCGGTCACCCAGCGCGCGGAATAGCGTCATGATATCGCGGCGCACGAGTGGCTCGCCGCCAGTGATACGAATTTTGGACACGCCTCGATCAATGAAGGCAATAGCAACCATCTCTGTTTCTTCGAGAGACAGCAGGTCCTTTTTCGGCAGAAATGTCATGTTCTCTGCCATGCAATACGTGCACCGAAGATCGCATCGATCGGTCACCGACAGGCGAAGATATGTAATCTCCCGCCCGAACGGGTCGATGAGTGAATTCATCTTGGGATGTTTCAGATCATCAGCCATGTATAACTTCCTTCATGGCTTCCAGATCGGAAACCGTGTCGATATCTATAGCGTGCTGAGGTCGCAGAGGCACAGTGGCGGTATTCGACAGTGCTTTGAATATCTTGCGAGCGCCCTGATCACCCTCGGCAGCAAGGATTTCACTAAGACTTGCTCGCGAGAAGAGCGCTGGCGGTGTCAACTTACCTTCAAATTCGCTCATTACGGCAGTTACGCCAGGTTTGAACGCTGCATACAGCGCTTCAATGTGTTCGTCTGGCACAAAAGGCATGTCTGCAAGCAGGACGAGCACTGATTGGATATCAGAGTTTGCCTGCGCCACCTGAATGCCAAGCTTTAAGGACGAAGACAGGCCTTGCTCGGGGGCGGGATTTTCTACAATGGACCAGTGATTGGCTTTGAGGGCGGATTGGCGGTCGTTCTGTTGTCTGCCCGTAATGGCAATGCGTGAGCGAAAGCGCTTCTCGCCAGCTTTAGACGCTACCGTTGCAAGCACAGATTGACCATTTAAGTCCGCGAGAAGTTTGTCGCCATCTTCGAAACGAGATGACTGTCCTGCGGCGAGGAGAAGAACAGCGGATTCTGCGTAAATATTATGAGTTCGGGTCTGAAACGCGGCGATGATCTCCGCGAGTGTCGACACAGCTATGGAGGATGACTCGCGTAGAGATGGAACGAGCCCTATAGGGCCGTGTATTCTACCGATCTCATGCTGTGGGACGCCAGACAAATTGAGTTCCCGGCACCTGATTGCGTGCGTACGCGGGCTGCCGACTGCGCCGATATAAAATGACGGATACTCAAGCGCTTGCTGTAATAGCGCCGTTTCCCAATGGCGATCATGGAACATCAAGGCGAAAGCCGTCCATGGGTCATCTGACACGAGCGGAAGCGTTTTGGGCGTTTTCAGTAGCTCTAGTTTCGAAACACCTATCTGATCTGCAAAAGCGTAATCATTTGTGTCTGGCAGTTGCAGATGAACTTCAAGCCCGCTTGCCGTGGCCAGACGTGCGAGGTCGAGACAGTCGGCGCCACGTCCTGCAATGCGAAGGCGTAGTTTGGGTTTATAATCGAATTTTATAGTCTCGCTTCCAACGGCGAATTCGAGCGAGCCAACAGACCGTGCTTGCAGCGTTGAAAGCGTGGTGCGCAACTTTGATGGGTCATTTATTGGTTCGATATAGACATGTATTGCGCCGCCGCAGGGTAGGGGCAGGTCTATGAAACGAGAGCCCTGACCGTAGTGCAGGGCCACAGGAGAGTTCGCTTCGAGCGATCGCTGTGCCTGGAGAACAATATCGCTATCGATGCAACCACCGGAAAGATAGCCGGCTGAGAGGCCGTCCTCCGTTACGACCATAAGTGAACCGGGTGCTCTGACGCCGCCGCCAACTGTTTCCGTTATCACTGCAATGGCAATGCGTTTTCCGGACATATGCCAGTCCAGAAGTCGCGCGATTACATCCTGCGCGTGCGCCTCATATGTCGATTGAACGCTCGTCATCTGCGGTATCTATGCATTGATGGCGGATATTGCGAAACCCTGCCGTTCTCAAAAGTCGGTGAACGGAGAGAAAAGAAAAACGCGCGATCTATGACCGCGCGTTTTGATTGGAAGGTTTTATTTGCGCCAGACGGACGCGAGAACCGGATCTTCGAGATCCTCAGAGCCAGTGTATTTGCGCTCTTCGTGACGACCGACAACCATGTGGTGCACTTCGTCCGGACCGTCAGCAAGACGCAGCGTACGCTGTTGTGCATACATGCGAGACAGAGGTGACCACTGGGATACGCCTGTCGCGCCGTGCATCTGGATGGCATCGTCGATGATTTTGCAGACCTTCTCAGGAACCATAGCTTTCACCATGGAAATCCAGACGCGGGCTTCTTTGTTGCCGAGAACGTCCATGGCTTTTGCAGCTTTGAGAACCATCAGGCGCATTGCTTCGATTTCGATGCGAGCGCGAGAGATTTTCTCACGGTTGCCGCCAAGTTTTACGAGTGGCTGACCGAAAGCTTCACGTGTCAGGCCGCGACGGACCATGAGATCGAGAGCGCGTTCCGCAGCGCCAAGGGAGCGCATGCAGTGGTGGATACGACCCGGGCCGAGGCGAAGCTGTGAAATTTCAAAGCCGCGACCTTCGCCGAGAAGCATGTTCTCTTTAGGAACGCGGACATTGTCGAATTTCAGGTGCATGTGGCCGTGCGGCGCATCATAGTCACCGAATACCATCATGCCGTCGACGATCGTCACGCCAGGGTGCGGCAGCGGTACCAGGATTTGCGACTGTTGCTTGTGTGGTTCTGCATCAGGGCTGGTTTTGACCATGCAGATCATGATGCGGCAGCGCGGATCGCCCGCACCTGAGATGTAGTATTTCTCGCCGTTGATGACCCACTCATCGCCTTCGAGAACCGCAGACATTGAGACGTTACGTGCGTCGGAAGAAGCTTTGCCCGGTTCGGTCATCGCGAAAGCAGAACGGATTTCGCCGTTCAGAAGAGGCTTGAGCCATTTTTCTTTCTGCTCAGGCGTGCCGACGCGTTCGAGAACTTCCATATTGCCAGTGTCAGGCGCTGCGCAGTTCATTGTCTCGGATGCGAGTGGGTTCTTGCCAAGTTCAGCTGCGATGTACGCATAGTCGAGGTTTTTGAGGCCTTCGCCAGTATGAGCGTCAGGAAGGAAGAAGTTCCAGAGGCCCTGCTTCTTTGCTTCGTCTTTTGCCGCTTCAAGTGCTTCCAGCTGGCCTGGGTTATAGCTCCACGGGTTGGTTTTGCCTTCACCAAGACGATGGAACTCTTCGCTCATTGGGTTCACGACGTCCTTGATGAAAGCTTTTACGTGCTCATAGAGCGGGCGTGCAGCATCGGACATACGAAGATCGTTCATCTCCGGTGAGTGCGTATCCAGTGGCTGTTGCATGTCGTCCATTATTGTCTCCCTCGAGTTCAGATTCTTATAGCTCGCTAACTTAGTAAATGAGATTTCCGGTGGATGAAACAGCTGAGTCGGGGGAACTCGGATTTTTGGAGTTTCGGGAAATCTATGCCGTAACGTGAGGTGAACTTGTTTAGTCAACACCTCTGAAAACGCTCGGGATTTGCCTGATAATTCGGCCGACCTTGAAAGAAAACGGTTTCAGGCGCACTATTATCGCCGGGAATTCAGCTTATCCTCGCCAATACACGGGCGGGCGATAAGCAGATCCGGGGTGGAAATGATGCAAGGTCTTTTGTCTGGCCATCGCGCTTCAACCAAGCCGCTATATCTTAGCGCTTGGTTGCTTTTTGCTTGTATGATGCTTGTTCCATTGGCGTCAGCGCGGGATTCAGGCGATCAAGCTGTGCAGGCCATTTATCAGGAAATCTCGGAGAAGCGCTCTGAAATCCAGCAAGCCCAGACGGTGATCGACACAAGGCGTTCTGCACTTGAAGCTGCCCAGCAAAATTTGCGCGATGCGCGTAGCGCTCTGAGTTCAGCGGAAACAGAGCTTCGCATTGCACGCGACAGATCGCTGTCGTCTCAATCTGCCTCTGATTATCTGTCTGCAACACGGGAGGCGCTTGATGACCTGCGGCGGCAACGTGCTTTAGCGTCTGGTTCCGAGCGGGATGTTCTCGATGCCCAGATCAGAGCTTTGCGTCGCCAATTGGATGAGGAAGCCCGTCGCTATGGCCGGGCCAGTCAGGGGCGGCAGTCTGCTTTGGATAGGGCTCTAACTGCCGTTAGCCGAGCCAATGCAGAGGTCGAGACGGCCACGGTTCAGGTTCGTACCGCTACGACAGCGTTATCCCGCGCAGAAGAACAAAAGAGGGCGCGTGAGGCAGAGTTGGGCGGCCTGCTGGAAAGAGCTGCGCAGCTGTCCGAAAATGCGGCCCCGCCATTCTTGCAAGAGATAGTCATTTCCCAGGGCGGTCGCGAAGTTTATCGCGCCTCCTGGAGTGAGAATACGGAAGAATACGATCTGGTTATTGCGGGCATTCAGGATCTGGAAAATCAGCTCCGCGGGTTTGAGAACCTGCGCGCTGAGCTTTTGAGGGAGCAGTCGACCTATCAACGTACGGTGAATATCGCGCTTGCAGAGCTTCCGGGGCTTCGTGAAGAGCTGGAATGGAATGAAGGCGTCATCCTCTGGTCGGATCGGCTGTATAATTTTGGTCAGCTTCTTTTATTGATAGCAACACCAGCGAGTATTGTTGAAGGTGTCTATCTTGAAACCACGGCGATGATTGCGACGGCCGGGCGAGCGAACGTGACACGGGCGGCGCTCACTCAATTTATCGCGCGCGAAATTCCTCGGCAGACGGCGCTGAATGTGGGGCTGACGCTCGGATCCAGCGGATTGCCGAATTTTCTTGTCTGGCCTGAATACGCACAACGGGTCGGACGTTTTTTCGGTGTGGTCTCGAATGTAAACACTGCCCGTCAAATGCTGATGACGGCAAACACCCTCACTGAACCGATTGCTGCGGGCATTACCTTGTATCAAACTTATGGCGGTGTGCGTGGAGCGATCGATGGGTCTTTGTTCGCAGACTCTGTATCTGAGCGATACAATGATGCAGACCAGCGACGCTTTGATGAGCGGATGCGTCGAGCCATTCGTCGTATCGATAGCTACAATAACGATGTGCTTGATTTTACTGCGGCCATGAATGCACGCCGTCAGTATGAGATGCAGGCGAGCCTGATGGCGAGCTGGGCGCTGGAAGACGTGAATTCAGCCATACGGGACCGGGAAAACTCCTGGGCGCGCACCCTGTTAGTTGGCCATGTCTGGGAAACTAATGCTGATATCGCGATGGCTTATGATTTGGCCCAAATCCGTTATTGGGAAGCTATGCGGGACGGATATCGCGGTTTCGTGGGAATGGTTGAGCGGGACCTTGTAAGGCTTGCCGACTTGCGTACAGAGACCGAAGACCGGCTGCGTGAATTGCGCGAAGAGCTTCCGGGCGCCGCGGTACGCAAGCTTACAGTTCATACCAATGAGCAGCTCAGACAGGATAATTCCGGATATGCGCAAATTCAGCTGACCTTTTCACAACCGGTCACGGCGACGCCCACGGCTCAGATTGGCGCTGGAGCGGCCGTCGCGTGGAGTGATGCACCAGCAGGTGATGGACTGCCACTTCCCGACATGGAGGGCTCAGTCCTCGCGGAGTTGTCCGGAAGCGGTGCCAACTGGAACGGTCGCTTTCCGCTGCGGCCTTTGCGGGGCCAGTTTGAACGCAATGAGCCGCTTCAAGTCGCAGTCTCAGCAACAGATGCGGCAGGTAAGAATCTGGATGCTGATCCGCGAACTTCCGCCCGCACCAACCAATACGGAAACTGGACGTATTCTGAAGCGGTCAGAAGTGGCACTGCGATCGGAAGTGCCGGCCCGGACCGCTGGCACGAACTCAATGTCATCGGTACTGGCGGAACGAGCTATGTCTTCGTCGTCGACGCATCCGGTTCGATGGCCGGGCCAGGTATTCAAAATGTACGGCGTAGCGCACGTAGTTTTCTGGCAAGTATGGAAGATGCCGACGAAGTAGCGGTGTTCGCGTTTTTTGACTGCGGAAACATCCAGCTACTGAGAGACTTCACGCGCGATAAAGCCGCCGTGCTCCAGACAATTGATGGCATCAATCACGCCTCAGGAACGCCACTCGCTGCTGCGATCATGACGGGTGGGAACTTCCTTCTTGAGTCCGCACATTACGACAGACGAAGTCTGATTGTTCTCACTGATGGGGAAGAAAGCTGCAGTGGTGACCCGCAGGCAGCAGCAGCTCAGTTCAGGAGTGAGGCTGATCTTTTAGGCGACATTGGAAATAGTTCGGCTGATACCGAGCCGGGCGAGAATGAAGACGAGCCAGCCGATCCGCCCGCGCAAGACGATGAAGACGAGGTGGTCGCTGTTCGGCCAGATGAGCGTACAGCATGGCGTGTAGAGCAGGTGGGTAGCCAGTCCATGCCCACCTTCGTCCTGATCGAGACCCGGTTTCGAGAATGGGGGCGCGATAATGAATGCGCTGCGCAAGTTACCGAGCAACGTTTTTACACGTATTATGGCGCTTCACAGGCAACAGACGGATCTGAACGCCGTCGGTTCGGCGTTAACGGCACACCATCAAGCTCGGATACGCTGGATTTTGCTTTGTGTATTCGTGGACAGGCCGGAATGGATCGTATCCGTTCCCAATGGGCCAACTTATCCGGAAGTGACTTCGAAACCGCCAGGTCATCGGCTGAGCAACGGGCGTATCGTGCGTTGGGGGATGCGCCATGATCCGCGTTTTGAGTTCACTCTTGACAGCTTGTGTCCTCGTGTTGCCAGCGTTCGCGCAGGAACCTGATGATAACACACGATTTGCAAGAGCTGCCTATCTCAATTTCGAGATGACAACGGAGGTTGCAAGTGTCGATGATATCGACTGGTTCCGTCTCGATGTAACCCGTCCCGGGCGCCTTAGTGTGGATTATTCAGCAGGAGATGGTTCAGGAGCACTCCCTCAATTCACGCTGATGAGTGATGACGAAGAGCTAGCTCTTTCGTCTGCGATAACGGATGATTCGGGTACTGTTTCTCAAAGCGCGATTGTCGAGCCTGGCATTCATTTTATCGGAGTGAGTAGTCCAACGGCTCCGGGCGAATATGGCTTTGAACTGGATTTGGCGCCGCTCTCTATCGGAGAAGCCTATTGGGCTAACGTTGTCGAAACACCCAGCGCAAGTGGAAGCTATCCTGTTCATCTTGAGGGCAGCAATGCGCCAACCGTTTTCTCACTTGAGGTAGATGATTTCAGTACGCTTCGTATCCGGTATGATAACCTCTCCGACGTGCAAACGCAGTTTGCCGGCCAGGTGTTGAATACCGAGACAGGAGAAACGGTTCCGATACTGCCGTTCATTGACACAAGCGATGTCGATCCCTCAGCGCTCGTCCAGCTGTTCCCGGGTGAATATGAAGTGCATTTAAGCCGCTACGGTGCGCCTGACGGACCAGCGCGTGTGTCGTTCTCTCTTGGGGCACCTGGAGATGCTTTCGAGCCCAACGATGCACCTGAAATGGCGAGCTATTTTCCGCTTAACCAGTCCGTTTCAGATGTTCATACTTATCGGGGGGATACAGACTGGCTGGAGGTAGAGCTGGATGTGGCGGGGCATCTTGAATTTGGCTTCCGGCCCGTCGAACCGACTGACATTGGATATCCGACAGCATATCTTTATCCCGAGGCGGATCTTAACAGCTATATAAGCGGCAACTGGAACTCCCGAACGGGTATTCTCGCGTACAGCCTTGAAGCCGGACGGTATCTCCTTCGAGTTACGGGACCAAACGCCGAATTAAGAACTCAGATTCGCGCGAATTTCCGCCCGCGGCAGACGGAAGACGTCGAAGAAACAGATACAAACTTCTTCATTGTTGGATTGGCCGACGCCGCGAACGAAGCGCTTCAGAATTCGATTAGCAGTATCGCGTCTGCAGGCGGTGGTGAGACGATACCCGTGTCAGGCGACGATATGGAGTTGGGACTGACACTGGCCAACATTGTGTCCCGATCCGAGGGGCGCACGCTTACCATAATCGATTACCTGCGGGCGACGTCTCAGGTCATGCTTCAGAGGTTGGGTACCCCACCTGAGAACGATCTTGCAGCGTGGCGTGCATCATCTGCTTCGCGGCTCGCGGAGACTGAATTGTTTGAGCCGCAGGAAGATCCTGCTGGCGATATTGCCGCGCAACAAGCGGCGCGTTTCAGAGACCGCATTCTCAGATATTTCCAACCTGCAGAGCCTGAAAATTAGAGAGAGGGAAGCTTATGTCGGAAAAATCCGAATCCCGGAAAACCGGACTGATTTTTGTAGCAACGATCGCATTCATCGTCGGGATGATCATGATTGGATATCAGTTCAAACTCCAGCCACTCGATATTTTTACGATAATACTGGCGATCGGAAGCTTGCTGCTGGCATCTTATCAGCGCTTTATCGCAAAGGACGAAAATCGTCTGCTCGATATTGCGCACGTTGTTGTGGCGGCAATTCTCGCCCTGAGATTCGGATTGCCACTACTCTTTGATCTCGCCTCACTGCCAACGCTTTTGTTGTATGGCTCGATCATACTCTTCTTTTACATCGCGATATCAGGTGCGATCAGTCTGTTCGCTGGCGGCCTTCCGAGCTTCGCTACGAAGACAGATAAAGGAACAACAGGAGCCGAGCCTGTCTCTACCGAGGAAGTGTCGGAAGAAATTGAAACTAAGGAAGAAACTGACCTATCAACTTTACCTGCGAAGGATGCAGAGAACCCGGTTGAACCTGACGCTACGGAAGCTGCGGACGACGAAAAGAAGACCTGAAAAATCCCTTGCATGACCGAGTGGAAATAGCTTGCTCTATCGATTTTCACGCCATAGGCATGGGATATGACGATAGATAAAGACCTCATCGCGGAGACGTATTCGCCTCTCTCTTCCGTCGCCGCGGTTTCCGAAGGCCTGCTTTCAGTTGGCTATATTTCCAGTGAAGAAATATCGACGGCGATCTATCTTGCCGTCCACCTCAGGAAGCCCATCCTGATCGAAGGTCCGGCTGGCGTGGGGAAAACAGACCTCGCGCAGTCTCTTTCTCGATATCTCGATGTGCCGCTTGAGCGCCTGCAATGTTATGAAGGTCTTGATGAGAGCAAGTCTCTCTACGAGTGGAAATACGGTAAGCAACTTCTCTACACCCAGATCCTCAAAGACCGCCTTAATGATGTTGTTGGCGATGCGGGCACGATTGCCGATCTGACGGGTCGTCTGGCGACATTTGAAGACCTGTTCTTCTCGCACGACTTCCTTGAGCCGCGCCCATTGCTCCGAGCTATGGAGCAGACAAGTGGCTCTGTGCTGCTCATCGATGAAATCGATAAGTCTGATGAAGAGTTCGAGGCTTTTCTGTTGGAAGTGCTCTCGGACTATCAGGTGACGGTGCCGGAGATCGGTACGATTAAAGCCAACGTGCCGCCTATCGTTATTCTGACGTCGAACAATGTGCGAGACCTCGGGGATGCGCTTAAGCGCCGCTGCCTGCACCTCTATATCGGTTTCCCGGATGCAGCACGTGAACGCGAAATTGTGCGAGCGCGCGTGCCGGATGTTTCCGATAGTCTCCTGACTCAGCTGGTGTCGTTCGTTCAGGATCTCCGGACAAAGGACCTCCGAAAGCGACCTTCGATTTCCGAGACTGTCGACTGGGCGAGAACGCTCCTGCTTATGCATGCAGACTCACTTGATGAAGCAATGGTCCGCAAGACACTCAATGTGCTTCTGAAATACGAGAGCGACATTGAGGCTACGTCTAATGCGATCGGATCTATGGCGCGTAACGCAGCTTCTGCATCTGAATCCAAACGCCTTCCGAGCGGATATCCCAGCCTGTCATGAGCGCGGAACGCACCATCACGGATTTTGTGAGGGCGCTGCGCTCGGCTGATGTGAAGGTTTCAACGGCTGAAACGCTGGATGCGGTGAAAGCTGTTGATCTCGTTGGATACGAAGACCGTGAGTTTCTGAAGACGGCGCTTCGCTCGGTTCTGGCAAAGTCCGAGGCCGAAAAAGATACTTATGACCGGCTCTTCGAGCTGTTCTTTCAAAGAAAGCAGAAAGAGCAGAGCGAAAAAACAGAGTCTTCAGAGCAGGAGACCGATGAAGATTCTGGCGAGCCGCAGAACTTCATGGATATCGCCGAAAGTTCTGATGAAGCAGTCATAGAGATGGCGCTGGAGCGTGCAGGGCAGGCATCTGGTCTTCAGGATATACGCTTCTCTACCCAGACCTCGTATTATGCTCAGCAAATGCTCAAGGAGATGGGCGTCCGCGAGATGGAGGCAGAGCTTCTGGAGCAATTGCAGGCACACACACCTGAAGGCGATGCTGAAGCTGAAAGGATGATGGACGCGCGCAAAAAAATGACGGCGCGCGCTATCGAGTTTGCGAAACAGCAATTTGAAGTCTTTGGTGCTGGCGCTACGCAGCAGTTCCGCGAAGACTTCCTTGCCGGCAAGCGCATCAACGAGATGGACCGCTCGGATATGGAGCGCATGAAGCCGCTCATTCAGAAGCTAGCCAAACGTCTCGTCAGCAAACATTCGCGGCGCAAGCGCCGGAAAAACCGCGGGCAGCTCGATATTCGCAAAACGTTGAGGGCCAATGCAGGCCGTGACGGCGTGCCATTTGATGTCCATTGGAGACAGACCAAAAAGGATCGACCAAAGCTGGTTTTGATTTGTGATGTCTCTGGTTCAGTTGCGCGGTTTGTCCGGTTTTTGCTCCTGTTCCTGTATTGCGTTCGCGATGTCGTACCGGATCTGCACACTTACGCGTTCTCGGCACGTCTCAAGGATGTTGGGCCATATCTCGATACGTCACTGGACGGGTTCGAAAGCGCGATGGAGCGAATCCTTGCGGAAATCGGATGGGGTTCCACTGACTACGGCCAGGCGCTGTCAGACCTTCAAGTGGATCATTGGTCCAAGATTGATCGACGTACGACCGTTATCGTTCTTGGTGATGCGCGATCCAATCATGGTGACCCGCGCATTGATATTTTTGAAGAACTGGCGGCCAAGACGAAGCGTATTGTCTGGCTCAATCCCGAAGCGCGTCCGCTTTGGGGAACGGGTGATAGCGAAATGCTACGCTATTTCCCGCATTGTTCTACCGTCACAATGCTCTCCAACCTGAAGCAGTTGGAGAGAGCCATTGATGACGTGTTGATGCACTACAGCTAGGCTTCATCTGCAAAGCTTCGGAAGACGCGTGCGAGAGAAGAGGCAGCTGACTCAATGATGATCTGGCCTTTTTCCACTGTCGCCTGAGACGGGTCTGAACCGATCCGGCCATCAGGGAAATTATCGCGGTAATTGTCGGCGTCGCGGAAGTCTGAAACTGGCGCAATCTTCGGAGAAATTTCCACATTTCGTACCTGATCAGGGTAGCCTGCATAGGTGACCGCGACCTCTGATGCGGTTGCATGCATGCCGTCTCCGGTCGGGAACTGGCGGCGGCACTCTTCCATCACTCCGGGCATTTCCCACCAGTTTTTAGCCTTCAGGCGTAGATCAGGAAGTGAATTTCTGCCCGGGCGCTGGAAGCTTCGTTCGGCATATAGTTCGGCAAATGCAGCCTGAAGCGTTGCTGTGTTACCGCCATGGCCGTTGAACCAGAAGATGCGTTCGAAGCCGTGACGGATCAGGGAATCTGTCCAGTCCTTCATTGTAGCGATCATGGTTGACGGTCGTACCGTCATACTGCCAGGAAAGCCAAGATGGTGCTGAGCAATGCCGACATTAAAGGTTGGCCCGATCAGCATGTCCGTTTTCTGCTCAGCAGCGAAAGCAATGATCTCCGGGCAGAGCGCGTCTGTGCCGATCAGACCGTTCGGTCCGTGTTGCTCGGTGGAGCCGACAGGTATCAGAATTGCTTTGGATTTTTTGAGATAAGTTTCGACTTCAGGCCATGTGGAAAGTTGCAGGCGCATTGTACATCCTTGTGATTTTCTTGATTTGAAAGCTGGAGGTGATCGCAGATGAGTTCAAGTGCGTGCCTGAACGGAGCATAAAAAAGGCGCCGTTTGGCGCCTTGTGGGGTTTTCAATTTAATTCGTAGTGCAGATGTCAGGCGCGCGATAGGGAAGGCCCAGCAGATCAAAATAGGTTTGTCCGAGTGCGATGTGGCGGAACGCGCGGTCATCCAGCTCTGACAGTATCATGGAGTTCACCTCAACTTCTTCGGCGTACACGTCGAAGGATTTATTGAAGCTGGCAACGAAGTCTGTTCCTGTAAGGATGCGATCGTAATAATGATTGAAGAAGGCTGTGTAAGCCGCGATATTTTCGGGCGTATCGAAGTAGTTATCAGCGATCACGCGCCAGGTTATATCGAGCATCAGGTTCGGATAACGGTCAAGACGCTCGGACATCAGCGCGATATGATCGTTGGCCGGTATTGTCGTGAGTTCGCGCGACAAGCCCATATGCACCCAGATGATCCTGTTGTGCGGATAGCGTTGCAACGCATAATCCATCAGCGCGAGATACTCCGTCGGGTCATCATCAGAGCCGAGATCCGAGTGGATGGCGATTGGCATATCGAAATGTCGAAGGCGCTCCATAAAGCCTCGCCAATCGTCGATATTTTCGGGAGTAGCCGGGACATGGCCATTGCCAAACAGGGCCTGCTTCACAAGGTTCACTTCGCCCATCCATTCGAACAGTCCAGGATACGTGGCGTCATACAAATCCAGCACGTCATTCACATTCTCTGGATTGGCGAGGTCGGGGAAGGTCGCCGATAGTGTCAGCACCAGGTTATCTGGTCGGTTCGTAGCGAGGTTGGCGGCATTGGCCATGTCGTTCTGGATGGACGACGTTGCGGGAACACCGGGGCAATCAAGATAATAGGTGCAGCTATTCGTGAACGGCAGCGATTGACCTATGCCGTAAATGTTAGCGAACAACACGCCGCTGTCTTCGAGATAGGCGAGCACCTCCTCGTATGGTCGTGGCTGGCCTCCAAACGGGCGGAAGTGGTTATGGGTGTCGACAACAAAAGTTGAAGGCTGCGTTGCACGATCATAACAGGCTTGATCCGGACCTTCGCGGAACATATCCAACGTTCTGCTTGATGCTGCGAGCGGCGCGCGCGCTTCAGTGTCGGGTGTCGATGTGGTTGTTGTGCAGGCCGCGAGTATTGCGATCGCAAACATGGCTGCTGATACGTGCTTGATCATTCTTCCCCCCTTGACCCTTTTGGGCCACGTCCCTCAAATGATTAGGAATGAAGTCAGTAAAACATGCAAGTCGTGGAACGTCCCTCCTTCGTTCAGGGGATGTGTAGAGGTCATGGTGACGGTTCACTGTATGCGACGTTTTTGATCAGAGGTTTGAATGAAACTTAGCATCGGACCAGGCGCTCTCGTTGCCGCAGCATTTATCGGGCCGGGAACCGTTACTGCCTGCACGCTCGCCGGTGCAAACTTCGGATTTGCTCTGCTCTGGGCTCTCGTTTTTGCGACCTTCGCGACTATGATTTTGCAATCCATGTCTGCGCGCCTTGGTGTGGGCGCGCGCTTGGGGCTTGGCGAAGCTTTAATGGCGGGCGCGGGAAGAACACCAGTTCGGTACGTGATTGCGGGACTGGTGCTTGCGGCGCTGGGGTTGGGGAATGCGGCCTATGAGGGCGGTAACCTTTCCGGCGGAGCTCTCGGTGCCGAGGCGCTATTGGGTGATCTGAACGAGGACGAGTTTAAAGCCGTGGTTCTTGCGTTATCGGCGCTCGCGGCTGCGTTGCTCATGCTTGGTGGATATAAGCTGATCGAGAAGGCACTGGTATCCGTTGTGATCTTGATGGCTTTGGCGTTTTTAGTCGCCGCTGTGCTGGTGAAACCTGATGTGGGCGCTATGATAAACGGGTTGGTTCCGGCGATTCCGGAAAACGGCCTTTTTACTGCGATCGCGCTAATTGGCACGACCATCGTACCGTATAATTTGTTTCTGCATGCCGCCTCTGCGCGCAAGCGCTGGACTGGGACTAGTGATGTTGCCGTCAACGAAGCACAGAGTGACACGGTGATTTCGGTTGGGCTTGGCGGATTGATCTCGATTTTTGTCTTGACTACTGCTGCGGCAAGTTTGTTTGGAACGGGGAGCGAGATTTCGAACGCGCTGGATATGGCGGCAGCTATAGAGCCGACTTATGGCCAGTTTGCACGTTGGCTTGTGGGCGTCGGTTTGCTTGCAGCCGGTCTGAGTTCAGCGATTACCGCACCTATGGCCACTGCCTTTGCTGTGACCGAGCTTTTCAAAAGTGATGACCCGCGCATTCAGGAAAGCGTGTTCAAGGGCGTGGCGCTAATCACATTGATGATCGGAACAGGATTGGCGGTTTCGGGTATCCGTCCGACCGATGTGATTTTTATCGCGCAGATCGCGAATGGGCTACTTCTGCCGATCATTGCAGCAAGCCTGCTATATGCGATGAATAGAAAGTCTCTGCTTGGTGACCGCGTCAATGGACTGCTTTCGAACATTCTGGGCGTGGGTGTGGTTCTGATCACACTTTTAATGGGTATTCGCGGGATTGGGCGCGCCGTCGGGTTCTGGCCATGACGAAAACAATTGATCTCAACGCAGACATTGGCGAGCTCGAAGGCGATGCAGGCCGCAGTCTGGATGCCGACATTCTTAGCGTGGTGACCTCATGTAATATCGCGTGTGGTGGTCATGCTGGTGATGAAGAGAGTATGCGAAAAACGCTGAGGCTCGCTAAGAAGCTTGGCGTTAAAGCCGGAGTGCATCCATCTTATCCTGACCGTGAAAACTTTGGCCGTGTGTCCATGGCCGTTTCACCTGAAGCGTTGCGGGCCAGCCTGAAGCAGCAGGTCCAGACGTTCATGGAAATAGCGGAAGATGAGGCGGTATCGATTACGCACCTGAAACCTCATGGCGCTCTTTATAATGATGCAGCGAAAGACGAGGACCTTGCTGCCGTGATAGCGGGCGTCGCGGCTGAACGCGGCATATCAACTATAGTGGGGCTACCAGGTAGCAAAGTGCGAGATGCTGCAATCACTCAAAATCTGCAGTTCTGTGCTGAAGGCTTTGCCGATAGAGCCTATGAAAACGATGGAAGTCTGAGAGCACGCGCCAAAAATGGCGCGGTGCTTCATAATGCGGACGAGCAAGCGAGGCAGGCGTGGGAGCTTGTCAGTGGGAACGTGACGACGTTTTCAGGCGAACATATTTCATTGGACGTTCAAACGATTTGTCTGCACGGCGACACTCCGGGCGCATTTGAAGCCGCCAAAGCAATTCGGAAAGCGCTTGAGGCGACAGGAGTTTTCATTGGCTCTGACTGAAGACAATATCAATGTGATTGGCGACGATCTTATCCGCGTTGCGGGCCTTCCCGGACCAGCGCTGCGAACACTGGTTCGCGCGCTCCGCGCTAGCGGCGAATGGTTGGAGGTCGTCGATGGAATTGAAGACTGCGTAGCCCAGTTTGAGCCGTTACGATGGCGACCGGATGAGGCTGTACGTCATTTATTGTCTTCAAAGCCGGTCAATGAAATTGGCAGCGACGCCGAACTTCCGGAGGTTTGTCTTGAGGTAGAGTTCGGCGGAGAAAACGGCCCAGATTTCAATTCTGTTTGTGACGAATTGAAACTGACGGAGCAGGAATTGATCGCCGCGATTTGTGACGCTGAGCTTTGTGTCGATATCGTTGGGTTTACACCGGGCTTTGCATACATATCCGGTCTTCCAGAGGTGCTTACAGTGCCGCGCCTGAAGGAGCCTCGAAAACGTGTCCCAGCGGGCTCTTTCGGCATCGCCGCTGGAAAATGCGGTACCTATGCACTGGAGGGGCCTGGAGGATGGCTCTTGATCGGTCGTGTCGTGAACCGTTTGTTCAATCCAAAAAGTGAGCAGCCGTTTCTTCTGTCTGCAGGTCAAAAAGTGCGTGTCGTGCGCCGGAGCGAAGTATGATTGAGGTTTTGAACGCAGGGCTTCAGACAACAATTCAGGCCGGCATCAGAGGAGGTCACCGACATTTCGGTGTTCCGGGTTCAGGGCCGGCTGATCTTTTATCGATGTCGCTCGCGAACCGGTTGGTCGGAGCGGACGCTATACAGCCGGCATTTGAGATGTCTTTGACGGGAGCAAGCTTTCGCTTCCATTCCGCGATGATGGTCTCTGTGACCGGCGCTGAGGCGAGCTTATCATTGAATGGTGTCGAAGCGCCCATGCATGCAACGGTTCCGGTAGCAGCGGGAGATGAGTTGGAGGTTGCTCCGGCCCGACATGGCTGCAGGTCCTATCTGGCGATATCGGGGCGGTTAAACGTCTCGGAATTTTTGGGCTCAGGTTCCACCTACCTTCCGGGCGGGTTTGGAGGATATGAAGGCCGAGCTTTAAAAGCTGGAGACCGTATCGGTGTCTCAGATGTGCGGTCTGTCGAGAAGCTTGAAACGCCGCACGAACTTCGTCCTTTGTTCAATGACAATGTTCTTTTGCAAGCGTGTCCGTCATCGGAGTTCGAATTTCTGAATGAGGATGCGCAAACGATACTTTTCGAAGAAGGCTTGAAGGCGACACAGCGCTCCAGCCGGATGGGTGTGGAGCTTTCCGGAGACCGTGTGGTCAGCTGCAATGCGCCAGAGAAGCAAAGTTCACCGGTTTTTCCCGGAAGTGTTCAATGTCCGCCGGAAGGCAAGCCGTTCATTTTGCTTGCAGATGCGCAAACGACGGGCGGCTATCCGCATATTCTTCAGGTGATCAGAAGCGACCGATTCCAATTGGGCCAGATCAAACCCGGTGCGAGGGTTCGTTTTATGCTAAGAACTCCGGACGACGCGGCGGATCGACTCAGGGCTCGTTGGGAGGCTTATTCGGACTGGTTGTTGTCGCCGGTTATTTGAGGTTTGCCTGATTTCCTACGCGCGCGAAAAAACGACTGCAGAAGCGCGGACGATTCTTCGGCGAAAGGGCCTTGTTCGACTTCCGGATGCCAGTGGCAAGTTGGTTGTTCGAAGAACTTTATGCCATTCGTCACCGCACCACCTTTAACGTCTTCGGCTGCAAATATGATCCGTTCGATCCGTGCATTCGCAATAGCACCAGCACACATCGTGCAAGGTTCCAGTGTGGTATAGAGATGCAATCCCATCAGGCGGTAGTTTTCGAGAATAATTGAAGCGGCCCGAATGGCTACGATTTCGGCATGCGCGGTCGCGTCATGACGCTCGATGGGACCATTTCGGCCTTCGGCAATGATGTCTCCGGTCTCCGGATCGACCAGCACGGCGCCTACGGGGACTTCACCTGCAGCCGCTGCTTCCTCGGCAAGTTCCAAAGCCCTTCGCATGTAAGTCGATTTATCCGACATTCTGACTGTGCTCCTGATCGCGGCTATGGACTTTATCGAATGTGTGTTTAAGCGGTACAGCTTCGTTTTGTACTACAGAGATTTGAGTTCAATGAGAATTGTTGCTGGTAAACTTAAAGGCCGCTCGATCAGAACACCTGACGGAAAGTCCACCCGGCCGACGACAGACCGCGTTCGTGAGTCTGTTTTCAATCTACTTGAACACAATGACGATATGCCGTCCCTGGATGGGGCCCGTGTAATCGATTTATTTGCGGGTTCTGGCGCGCTCGGGTTTGAAGCGATTTCGCGTGGTGCGTCATTCTGCCTGTTCGTTGAAATTGCGGCAGGTGCACGTGGGATCATCCGTGAAAATATCGAGGAGTTCCAGCTCTTCGGTATCACTCGTATCCACAGACGCTCTGCTACTGATCTCGGTAAAAAGCCTGCCGGTCTCAGCGACCCGTTTAATCTGGTTTTTCTGGATCCACCGTACAATCAGGGTCTTGTCGCGCCAGCTCTGCGACAGCTTGAATATGGTGAGTGGATCACGTCTGACGCGGTAGCAATCGTTGAAACTGACTCAGAAGAAGAGCTGGAAGTCACGAACTGGGAGCAGCTGGATGAGCGGCTCTACGGTGATACGAAAGTCCGTATCTATCGTTATTCACCGCAAACCTAGCTGAGATTATCCAAAAACTCATCTTTGATATCGACGGACGACTTCGTGCCAACTACGCCTCTATGGTCTGCAATCCATGTCTGAGCTGCGTCGCGTCCGCGGTTCTTAAGTTCGGTCAGAAACCGCCAGCTTGTTTCGTATTTGGTTTCGATCGACAGCTTGCAGAGTTGCTGGTCCGCGCGGATCGCATGAATAAACAGGCGGCGATACCGCGACTGCATCCGATCAGCGAGCCAGTTCTCATCAAGAAGCTTTTGAACGAATGCTATAGATCGTAGTTCGGACACCAGAGACGCATTGAAGGTGATCTCGTTTAGGCGATCCAGAATGGCCGATGCCGTTTTTGGCGTTCCTTTACGTATCAACGGATTGATGTGGACGATAAGAATATCTTTGGGCACGTCAGCATAGAATAGCGGATAAAGGGCAGGGTTGCCGACATACCCGCCATCCCAAAGCGGTGTGCCTTCTATCTCTACCGCTTTGAACACCTGAGGTAGACACGCCGATGCAAGAACCGCATCTTCGGTTATCTCGTTAGCTTTAAAAATGCGGGCTTTGCCGGTTTCAACGTTTGTAGCAGCGATAAAGAGATCAATCTCGGTTTCCGCCCTAAGGACATCAAAGTCGATTATCTTCCGCAGCGTTTGCTTGAGCGGATTATAGTCGAACGGGTTCAGGTCATATGGGCTGGCAACATTTGTCAGCGCCTGAAACATAGCAAATGGCGTGAATGGGCCGAACGCGGGAGACATGCTGCTCGCTGCCGCGAGCGGTGCGCCACGTTGCGAGACGTCGCGCCAGTAGGCTTCCAGTACTTCGCGTGCACCATCTCGGCCGTTTACTGCATAGCCATAGGCAAGCGCGACGGCATTCATAGCTCCAGCGGACGTCGCGGTGATTGCTTTGATGTCGAGTGAGCCTTCCTCGAGCAGATAGTCGAGCACCCCCCAGGTGAAAGCGCCATGGGCGCCGCCCCCCTGTAGGGCAAGGCTGATCGGTTGTGCTGCCATATTAGATATCTGTCCCCGTGCCGGGCGTCACAACACAACGAATAACCGCGCGATACGGTCTAACTAGGATTTAGGGTCGGGTTGCGGTCGGCTGAATACATACTTTGTGTTGGTGCTTTGCGCTTCATTATAAGAATAACCTTCCAGCGCGAAAGTTTTTAACGCGTCTTCGGAAGTAATCTTATTGTCGCATATCCATCGAGCCATCAGGCCACGTGCGTATTTTGCATAAAAACTTATCACGCGCGACTTATCATCTTTCTCCTCGCGGAAAACCATTTCCAGAACGGGCGCATCGAGATGCTTCTTTTTAACGGACGAAAAATACTCGTTTGAAGCGAGATTGATGACAGGACCCTCCGCGGATTGCAGGTCGCTATTTATAAGATCAGTGATTTTCTTGCCCCAGAAGTCATACAGGTTCTGGCCACGCTTTGTATTTAATCGAGTGCCCATTTCGAGGCGATACGGGTGGATCAAGTCCATAGGTCGGAGGAGGCCATACAGGCCGGACAGGATGCGCAGATTGCTTTGGGCATAGTCGAGCGTTTCAGTCGACGCGTTACGCGCGTCGAATCCGCGGTAAACGTCGCCGTTAAATGCCAATAGGGCAGGTTGCGCTTCTTCGGCAGACATGCCTTTTGCGAGCGCCTGATATCGTTCAAAATTGAGATTTGAGAGATCGTCTGACAGTTTCATGAGCGAGCCGATCTCGGAGCGGCTCAGCTTTTTGGTGCGTTCAACGAGCTCTGCTGTATCCTTTTCCAGCCGTGGAGCTGTCTTGTCGAGCGCTACAGGCATCTCTTCAAAGTTCAGGTTTTTGGCTGGTGATAGAAGTACGAGCATTGTTGTGTCTTTACCCTGAAGTAACGCGCTATTCTGGCGCTTTCGATATTTCGTGACGTCATCCTGATGAGGTTTGGATGTAGCGCTCAATTGGCGCGAGCAAACCCAAGCGTTTGTTTTATCTGCCCCGATTCGAACGCGAGCGGGCTGATCGTCGACTAGACAGTAAATATTCGGCCTGGATTCATGATGTTTTGGGGGTCCAGTCCGCGTTTGATCCGTCGCATGGTCTCAAGCTCTGCAGGATTTTTATGGTCGGGAAGTTCGTGGCGTTTCAATAGGCCAATCCCATGCTCTGCTGAAATCGAACCGCCCATTGAGGTCACAAGCGTGTGGACCAGATCCGTTATGTGTTCAGCCTGCGCCTTAACGATCGGGTGCTCCGCTGACGCAGGCTCTGCCACCGCATAGTGAAGATTACCGTCGCCTAGGTGACCGAATGCAAAGATATCAACATTCGCCACGTCGGATTTTAGCTTGGCTTCGCATTCTTTCAGAAATTCAGGGATACGCGATACCGGGATTGAAATGTCGTGGTTTACCGATGTCAGGAAGCCGCGTTTTACGAGCGGAAGGCTTTCCCGGACCTTCCAGAACTCCTCGGCATGGGTGAGGGACGCGGCTGTTGTTCCATCAGCAATAAGTCCGCTCTCGAATGCTTTTTCGAGCACTCGTTCCATCGTGCTCTGCGCGAGTGCTTCGTCCGCAAAGGAAAGCTCCGCGAGAACGCGCCAAGGAAGTTCATTTGGTAGTGGGTCTCTGCATCCTGTGATCTCGGAAGCTGCGAGTTCTACACCGCTTTTGTGCATGAGTTCGAAGCTGGTCACCGTGTCGCCTGCTTCACTACGGAATAACGACAGGAGGTCTACTGCGTGCTCCGGCGTTTCCAGCGCCAGCCATGCTGTAGCGGTGCGCGGTGTCGGGAACAGTTTAAGGCAAGCGCCGGTGATAATACCTAGTGTACCCTCTGCGCCTGCAAAAAGGTGCTTTAGATCATACCCGGTATTGTCTTTTCGAAGACCACGCAGCCCGCCCCAGATTTCACCATTGGCCGTTACGACTTCGATGCCGAGCAACAGGTCCCTCATCATTCCGTAACGGAGCACGGCAACGCCACCTGCGTTAGTGGAGATCAATCCGCCGATTGTTGCAGTCCCCTGGCTTCCGAGTGAGAGCGGAAAGAAGCGGTCGTTGTCTTCGGCGGCGCTGTGCACCGATGTGAGAATGCATCCGGCATCAACCGTGATTGAATTGTTCAGCGGATCAACGTCACGAATTGTGTTCATGCGTCTGAGAGAGAGGATAACTTCACCATGTGCGAGGCCCGCGTTCACAAGGCCGGTATTGCCACCCTGAGGGGTGATCGCGACGTTATGTTTCGCGCATAGTTTGACCGCAATTGCCACTTCCTCGGTCGATGCCGGCTTCAGAAGAAGCTGCGAATGCCCCCGATAATTTCCGCGCCAGTCTTCGAGGTGTGGACCTATTTCCTCAGCATCGAGACTCCAGCTCTTTTCGCTAAGAGCGGACTTGATTTCGTCGAGAAAGGCTTGCGGGAGGCTTTGGGCGTTGTGGGTCATGTGGATTAAATAATAGCTGAGCTTAGTGAATCACAGGGCGGCCCGACGAAGACGATCGTTAATGGCTGCGCCAATTCCATCTTCGGGAATGGGAGCAATGGCGATGGCATCATAAGAGTGATCGAGTTTGCGTATCATCGCATACAGGTTGGAAGCGGCTTCGGTGAGATCTCCTGTCTCAGAGAGTGACAGCGTCGTCTTCGCAGTGACAGGTCCGAAGCCGACATAGGCTTCGTCAGCTTCCGGAGACGTGACGTTCAGGCGAAGTCTGGCCTTCGGAGAATAGTGTCGGGAAAGCATACCAGGAGATTTGGGCGCGTTATCGTCGTGTAAAGACGACCCGATTTTGCCGACTACGGCCTCGACATCGTCTTTTGAAATGCTTCCGGGTCTCAGCAGGGTCACTTCATCGCTCAATACAGCGACAACCGTAGATTCCAGGCCAATACGTGCATTTCCACCATCCAGAACGAGCGAGAGATTTGCACCAAACTCATCTTTCACATGCTGCGCGGAAGTCGGGCTGACATGGCCGGAAATGTTGGCGGACGGGGCGGCGATCGGCTTTCCGAAGGCGGCGATCACTTCTTGCGCAACGGGATGGGCTGGAAAGCGCAGTGCCTGCGTATCGAGACCAGCTCTCGCCAGATCGCATATTGTATTAGAAGCGGATTTCGGAAGGACCATAGTGAAGGGGCCGGGCCAGAAGGCCTCTGCGAGCTGTTGAGCCTTGCCACTGAATTCTGCTTGCGCCGACGCCATGTCCATTGAACTGACGTGCGCAATTAGCGGATTGAACTGCGGGCGATTTTTAAGCGCAAAAATCTTTGCTACGGCGTCTGCATTGGTCGCATCAGCGGCAAGCCCGTAAACGGTCTCGGTTGGGAGGCCGATCAACTCGCCTGCGGAGAGCAATTCTATTGCAGCGGTGTAGTTCGTCATTCGGCGCTGATACCGGATAAAGAGGACGACATAAACTCTTATTGTTTGCTGCTGCCTTTGACGACAGCGGACGGCTCGTTGTACCAGCGTTATACGACATATAAAAAATATCGGGGAACAGAGATATGGATACAAAAACATCACCTGACGAGCAGATCGGAAAATCGCCCAAGGTGAAGTTGGACTATCCATATGAAGAAAGCGAAGCACCGGAGCAGGGGAAGGTAAAAGAAGTCGCTGACGGCGTTTTCTGGGTGCGAATGTCGCTGCCGTTCTCTCTGCAGTGGATCAACCTCTGGCTCTTGCGTGATCATGACGGTTGGGTGGTTGTCGATACCGGCATGGGAATGGAAGAGACCCGTGAACACTGGCGGACTATTTTTGACACCGTTCTGGAAGGTCAGCCGGTCACTCGTGTAATCGTCACACACATGCACCCGGATCATGTTGGCCTTGCAGGGTGGATATCGAGAAAGTTCGATGCGCCACTTCATATGTCTCAACTCGAATATCTTATGTGCCGCACGCTTGTCGGTGATACTGGGCGTAAGGCGCCTGAAGCGGGCATTCGGTTCTTCAAGGCTTCAGGCTGGGATGATCAGGCCATTCAAACTTATAAGGACCGTTTCGGACGGTTTGGGCTCGCCGTTTCACGACTGCCTGATTCCTACGAGCGTCTTTCTGATGGAGACGTGCTTTCAATCGATGGAAGTGAGTGGCAAATTTTAGTCGGCTCTGGACACTCGCCGGAGCATGCATGTCTGTTCAATGCCGAAAAGAACTTGTTCATTTCGGGCGATCAATTGCTTCCGCGGATCTCGTCGAATGTTTCAGTGCATCCAACTGAACCAAACGCTGATCCTCTGACTGACTGGATTGAGAGTTGCGCTCGATTGCGCGATGCCTTGCCGAAAGATGTACTGGTTCTGCCAGCGCATAATCTCCCATTTCGTGGAGCAAAGGCACGGTTTCAGGCTTTGATCGATGGACATGAGAAGTCCTTGCGTCGGCTTCTGCGCCGACTGGACGAACCAAAAACAGTGCCGGAATGTTTCGGCGCGATTTTTGTTCGTGAAATCAGTCCGGACATACTTTCGCTTGCGACAGGTGAAACTCTGGCCCATCTCAATTGTCTGATTGGACGTGGTCAGGTCGTTCGTACGCTCGGGGACGATGGCGTGTGGCGATATGAAAGGATGGACTGATGTTACGTGAAAAGAAGCCGATGTATCGCATAGGTATCGGACTTATTGGCCTGAGCGTTTTGGGCTGGATTGCCGTAATCGGATTGCAGCTTTTCGGTTTTGCTGCAGGATCGTCGGGCACGATTCAATCATCGTTGGTGTTCAGCGCACTGCTTCCAATTTGCGGGGGATTGGGCATGCTTGTTCTGCTCATTCAGGTCGTCATGGACAGATTGAACAGCAAAGAAGACGATTACTATTCGAAGAATGTGGAGCGCTGATATGATTATCACGACAACAGAGACGGTTCCTGGTCGCGAAATCTCTGAGGTGATTGGTATCACCAAGGGCAATGTTGTACGTGCACGCTTTGTGGGGCGCGACATTATTGCAGGCCTCAGGACGCTAGTTGGCGGTGAAGTCGACGAATACACCAAACTTATGGCCGAAGCGCGTGAACAATCTTACGACCGCATGCTTGAATCTGCGAGGCAAATGGGTGCAGATGCCGTCGTGAACGTCCGGTTCACAACATCCCTTATCATGCAAGGCTCATCTGAGATCATGACCTATGGAACGGCGGTACGTCTGAAATGAACGATATTACTGAGGACAATCAGGAAAAGGCATCGCTTCTTGAGCGTGGTCTTGGCGAACTGAAAGAGCTGATTGTCACCATCGCGGTATTTCTGCCGGTCTGGTTTTTTGTTTCGCTGTTTTTCTATGAGCTCCGTTCTATTCCAAGTGAAAGCATGGTGCCAAACCTTCAGGTTGGTGACCGGGTTGCAGTTTCAAAATTCGCATACGGCTATTCGCGCTATTCTCTTCCACTTGGCGTCGGCCGGTTTCTGCCATTGGGTGAAGGGCGAATGTTCGCGGGTGAACCTGAACGTGGTGACGTCATCGTGTTTCGCCACCCCCACCAGGACCGCGTGATGATCAAACGACTGATCGGTTTGCCCGGCGATCGAATTCAGATGTTTGATAATCTGGTACTTCTCAACGGCGAACCAATGCGACAGGAGCCTGTGCGCCGTGTCAGCTATCACGAACATCGCTACGGTCAGCTTCTAAATGCAGATGAGCTGATGGAGACGACACCTGAAGGCGTATCTTATCTGGTGCATGATATCGTAGAAGGAACGAGTGAAGATCGCGAGCCACGCGCGGAGACCCCGTTGTTTATCGTACCAGAGGGGCACTACTTCTTCATGGGTGATAATCGCGACAACTCTACAGATGCGCGTGCTCTTACAGGGCACTGTCCGCAGAGTTCCGAAGGCGTGATTGATCGTGCCGGTTGTACCCCAGCGCGCCGCTATCGTCAGGAAGCCAGCATCGGCTTTGTGCCGTTTGATCACCTGATTGGCCGTGCGGATACGGTTCTCTTCACTCTGAACTTCTGTAGCCGCTACGAATCAGGCTGTCCGGAAGGTCGGGTCTGGAAAAGTTTGTAGGCCTGATTATCCCTTAATTAGCCAGTTTATGAGAGCGTCCCTCGCCTAGAGGGATTGCTCCATGCTGTATGAATTTGTTCGCTTCGCCGACTTGTCAGACGATGATATTTCCGTTTGGAAAGCGATCATCTCCGGCGATATTTCGCTTTCAAGCCCGTTCTTCGAACCTGCATTCACCCGCGTTGTGTCTGAAGTCCGAGATGATGTATGGATCGTGCTTGGTCACCAGGATGGTAAATTGCAACTCGTATGGCCGATGCAACAGGACGGACGGGTGGCAGAACCAGTCGGTGCACCATTCTCCGACTATCACGGCCCCATCGTGGCGGCTGGTGCAGATTTTGATCCGGAAGAAATGATCAATGCTGTTGGCCTGAGCGTCATTAGAATGACGGGCGTGCATGACCAAGCCTGTCGGCTACACGCCTATGCACAGGAGTTTGATGGCGCCTTCGTAGTCGACGTTCGCAAAGGGGTGGATGCCTACTTTGCCACTCAGCGAGAACTCTACTCCCGTCACGCAAAAAAGCAGCGGCGCATCAAGCGAAAAATGGAGCGTGAGGTCGGTCCGATCAGCTTTGATTTTGATGACCGAAATGAAGAGCACTGGTCAACATTGATGCGCTGGAAGCAGCGTCAGTACAATGAGACGGGGCGCCATAATGTGCTTGGCCCGAAATGGGTACAGGACATGCTCTTTAGGCTATGGAAGAGCGATGATGCCGATTGCAGAGGGTATCTACATACTCTGACCCATGAGGGTAGACTCGTAGCTGCTGAGTTTAACCTTGGAAACAAATCCACCATCCACGGCTGGGTGCCTTCCTATGACCCGGAGTTTCACAGCTATTCTCCCGGTAACATGCTGCAGGATTTCATTATCGAGGGCATGGAAGACTACGGTCTGAGTTTCTACGATCTCGGTGTTTCGGCCGGTCACTATAAAAAATACTATGTCGAGTATCAGATACCCGTTATTCGAGGGGCGATCCGATCTTCTTCTGTAATGTCGACATTAGGCGGCGCAAATGAGCGGCTTTGGCTGAAGTTGGAAGACGCGCATATTCCGAAGGTCAGTCACGTAATGGGGCAGATTCGGCGCCGCTATGAAATTATCCGCTCCGCTGAACCGAGCTTCAGCGGCCGCATGGCGGGTGTAGCGAGCGCTGCTAAAAATGTTGTCAGCGGACCAAAACGTTCGTCGGAGCTGCCTGAAGATACGGAAAGCTGAAGACGTTTACCGATCTGTGCCCGCAATGGCTTGCGCATGTCCGGAGCGACGGTTAACACCTGAAGGGTATCGTTTTTTGGGGAGGTCCATGTGGCGACAGAAACGGACAGTCACATGACGCAAAGTCCTTCAGAAGAAACGCAGGCTTCCACAAAGAAGCCGGGTCCGATTATCGTGGCGCGCCATGGTCGTCCGGCTCTTGATCGTGCCGCGGGTCCACGCCTGTCTTGGCAGGAATACAAAGACTGGTGGGCGCGTTATGAAATCGGCAGCCTCGCCGATGGACAGGAAGCGCCTCAGAAACTCAAAGACATAGTCGCGGATAGTGATGTCGTTCTATCTTCAAGCCGCCCGCGTGCACGCGAGACAGCAATGAAGGCCGCACCTTGGGCTGATATCGAATCATCTGAGCTCTTTTGGGAGGCAAATTTGCCGCCACCGACCTGGGAGCGTGTACGATTTTTGCCGAAAACTTGGAATATCCTCGCGCGTGCTGCATGGCTTCGCGGGCATAAACTGGACGGTGAAGGCATACGCGAAGCTGAAGCACGTGCAGAACAGGCTGTGGACTATCTGATTGATCGCGCACAGGAGGGGCAAGTGTTTCTGGCTGCGCATGGTTGGTTCAATCGCATGCTGCGTCCACGTCTCAGAAAGCGCGGCTGGACTTGTAAGCAGGATGGCGGAGACCGGTATTGGTCATACCGGCTGTACACATTCGATGAATGACGTGTATCCCTGTAGCTTAAGATGTTCGGCTTATTTCCTGTAGGAGTAAAACATGGGTGATCAGACATCCGTTGAAAACCTGAGTTTTGAGGACGCGCTGAAAGAGCTTGAGACGATTGTCGAAAAGCTCGAGGGCGGCGATGTCGAACTCGAAGAATCTATCAAGATCTACGAACGCGGTGCCGCGCTTAAAGCGCATTGCCTCGGAAAGCTGAAAAATGCCCAGCTCAAGGTCGAACAGATCGTGCTTAATCAGGATGGTGACGTTTCAGCGACTCCCGTCTCTACAGAAAGCTGATTGGTGTTTCTGTGACGGATTTTGAAACCAAGCTTTCTGAAATCGCTGATAAAGTAACTGTCGTGCTGGATCGTCTGATTGCGCCAGCGGATGGGCCGGAGGCTCAGCTTATGCGAGCCATGCGTTATGCGTCGCTCGCGACGGGTAAACGTTTGCGTCCATTCTACGTGCTGACTTTCGGCTCGCTGTTTGATGCACCAGAAAAATCTCTGATGCGTACCGCCGCGGCGCTGGAATGCGTGCATACTTATTCGCTGATCCACGATGATCTTCCTTGTATGGATGATGATGATCTAAGGCGCGGTCAGCCGACGGTTCACAAAAAGTTCGACGAGGCGACTGCAGTTCTAGCTGGGGATGCCTTGCTCACGCTGGCGTTTGAAATTCTGGCGAGCCCCGAAACCCATCCGGATGCGCATGTCCGTTGCAAGCTTATTGAGAAATTGGCGAAAGCCTCCGGCGCTCAAGGCATGGTCGGTGGCCAGATGATCGATATGCTGTCTGGCGCCGTAAGACAGGATCTCAACTCCATCACCAGAATGCAGCGCCTCAAGACAGGCGCGCTGATTTCCTATGCTGGTGAAGCAGCCTGCATACTCGGCGGGGCAAGCGATGCCGAGCGACATGCAATTCAGGGCTTTACCCATGATCTCGGTCTGGCATATCAGATCGCCGATGATTTGCTGGACGTCGAAGGCGATCCGGAAGTCGTCGGAAAACAGACTCAGAAGGATGAAGAGGCCGGTAAAGCGAATTTTGTATCCGTTTTGGGTGTTGAAGATGCACGCCAGCGTGTGCGGTTTTTAGCCACACAATCCAAAGAACATCTCGCAATGTTCCGTAATCGTGCCACCTTATTGCTTCAATCCGTTGATTTTGTACTAGAACGACAAAACTAGATAAAAAGACGATTATAGTCGGAAATTGCTGAAATGACTACCACGCCGCATCTGGACGAAATTCACCTGCCTTCAGACCTCCGCGATAAATCTCGCGACGAGCTGAAGGTGATCTGTGACGAACTACGTACTGAGGTCGTAAATGCCGTTTCGACGACGGGTGGTCACCTGGGTGCCGGTCTGGGTGTTGTAGAGCTGACGGTGGCAATTCACCACGTCTTCAACACGCCAAATGATAAACTGATCTTTGATGTTGGGCACCAGTGTTATCCACATAAGGTTCTGACAGGACGTCGTGATCGTATTCGTACGCTTCGTCAAGGCGGTGGTCTGTCGGGGTTCACCAAACGCGCTGAAAGCGAATATGATCCGTTCGGTGCGGCTCACGCGTCTACGTCTATCTCAGCTGGCCTGGGGTTCTCTGTCGCCAGCGGGCTTGATGGGCGCGAAGACCAGACGGTCTGTCTGATCGGTGATGGCGCGATGTCTGCCGGCATGGCCTATGAGGCGATGAATAATGCCGGCGCGCTCAACAAGAAGTTGATCGTCATTCTGAACGATAATGATATGTCGATCGCACCTCCGGTCGGCGCGATGAGCCATTATCTGTCCAAGCTGGTTTCTGGTAAGCCTTATCGTTCGTTGCGCAAGCTTGCGAAAAACCTCGTAAAACCTATGGGGCTCGAAAAGCCGGTTCGTAAGGCGGAAGAGTACGCTCGCGGTTTCGCCATGGGTGGCACCATGTTTGAGGAGCTGGGCTTCTACTATATCGGTCCGGTCGATGGACATGACCTTGAAGTCTTGATCCCTGTGCTCGAAAACGTCCGGGACAGCTTTGATGGGCCGGTGCTGATTCACGCTGTTACGCAAAAAGGCAAAGGCTATGAACCGGCTGAAAACGCTGACGACAAGTATCACGGCGTTTCCAAATTCAACGTCGTAACCGGTGAACAGGCAAAAGCAAAACCGGCGGCGCCGAGCTACACGAAAGTATTTGGTCAGACGTTGACGGACCTCGCAAAATCCGATGATAAGATCGTGGGTATTACGGCTGCCATGCCTTCTGGTACGGGCATCTCGCTCTTTGCCGACGCGTTCCCCGAGCGAACCTTCGATGTGGGCATCGCTGAGCAACATGCGGTGACGTTTGCAGCGGGTCTGGCAGCAGATGGATTTAAGCCGTTTTCGGCGATCTATTCTACCTTCCTTCAGCGCGCCTATGATCAGGTGGTACATGACGTAGCCATTCAAAGGCTACCTGTGCGGTTCGCAATCGACCGTGCTGGTCTTGTCGGCGCGGACGGTCCAACCCACGCTGGCAGCTTTGATATCAGCTTTATGGGGCATTTGCCGCATATGGTGGTTATGGCTGCGGCTGACGAAGCCGAACTTGCGCGCATGGTTCTGACATCGTCTTTGATCGACGATTCTCCGTCTGCGTTCCGTTATCCGCGAGGAGCGGGCGTGGGTGTCGAAATTCCGACGGGTGATCTCCTTCAGCCTTTGGAAATCGGTAAAGGCCGCGTTGTTCGGGAAGGAAGTTCGGTCGCCATTCTCTCACTGGGCACCCGCCTTGCAGAGTGCCTCAAGGCAGCAAATTTGCTGAATGCACAGGGCCTCACAGCTACCGTGGCAGATGCCCGTTTCGCAAAGCCTCTGGATCATGCTCTGATCGACCAGCTGGTGCGCCATCATGAGGTTCTTATAACGGTGGAAGAAGGCTCTGTCGGCGGTTTTGGTGCGTTCGTGATGCACTATCTTGCGGACGCAGGTCATCTCGACCAGGGACTTAAAGTACGCACTATGACGCTGCCTGATATCTTTATTGATCAGGACAAACCTGAGGCTATGTACGAACTTGCAGGCCTCAGTGCGCGACATATCGCCGAGAAAGCAATTTCCGCTCTCGGCCGGGGCAGTGTAGCGGAGCTCAATAAGGCGGCAGTCTAGCCGCCTTCACCTTACGGTACCCCTTGATTTTAACGGTGATGACCGGCACTCAGATTGAAATATAAAAATCGTCTGAGGGAGATATCATTGTCCGGTCAACCAGTAGCCGCCTTACCAGAAGGCTGGCCCGTTATGTCCATTGAGGACGCAAGCAAAGTTCTTACATCACCAGGTCTGCCGTTTGAAATGGAAATCCAATCCGTCAATGGCGTTCGCATGCCTGTGTACAAGAACGCTTATCCTACTATGCGGGCTCTTTTTGAGTATGGTCGTGCGACTTGGGGGCCGCGCGATATGGTCGTTTTCGAAGACGAGCGGGTGACCTTTGAGGCAAATGCCCGGGCTGTGGAACATCTGGCAAAGGCATTGCTCAACGAATTCGGTCTGAAAAAAGGCGATCGCGTCGCGATCTGTATGCGTAACTATCCTCAATGGCCGGTCGCATTCTGGGCGTGCCTTGTTAGCGGTCTTATCGCCACGCCTCTGAATTCCTGGTGGAAGGGTGAAGAGCTCGAATACGGTCTTGAAAATAGCGTTGCGCGTGTCGCAATCGTGGATCCGCAGATTTTTGAGCGTATTCAGGAGCACTGGCCAAATGTCCCAACTCTTGAGCGGGTGATCGTAGCACGTGCAGATCAGGATGATTATGCCGACCCGAGTGTCACGGCACTTGAAGAAGTTATTGGCAATGTAGGCAATTGGGCGAAGCTCCCGGTTGTCGGGCTTCCAGAGGTTGAGCTTCTGCCGGATGACGACGCAACCATCATGTATTCGTCAGGAACTACAGGTCGCCCAAAAGGCATTCTGGCTACACACCGCGCGATCGTATCCAACATGTTCAATTCGATGGGTAATCAGGCGCGCGCGCTTCTGCGACGTGGTGACGAGATCCCGGTTAACGGGCCTGACGAGCCACAAAAGGCGACGCTCCTCGCAATCCCTTTCTTCCATGCGACGGGCGCTTTTGCTGTGCTGGCTCCGACGATGCATAACGGTCAGAAGATCGTCTCGATGTACAAATGGGACGCCGGTGAAGCGCTCCCTATCATTGAGCGGGAAAAGATCACGACATTTGGCGGCGTTCCAGCGATCGCATGGCAGGTATTGGAGCATCCGGATCGCGAAAAGTACGATCTTTCATCAGTGGAGGGCGTTTCATATGGCGGCGCGCCGTCTGCACCTGAACTTGTCGCAACGATTAAACGCACTTTTAAAGATGCGCATGCCGCGAATGGCTGGGGTATGACCGAAACCTGCGCCACCGCTACGCTCAACCTTGCTGAAGACTATATTATGCGTCCGCAAAGTGCCGGTCTTCCGGGCTTCGCAATGTCCCTCAAAATTGTTGGCCCTGACGGTAAGGAAGTGCCGCGCGGTGAGGTTGGAGAGCTTTGGTGCTTCGGCCCGTCAAATGCCAAACTCTACTGGAATCGGCCAGACGCAACCGCGGAAACCTTCATTGATGGTTGGGTCGTCACTGGTGACTTGGCGCGTATGGATGAAGAGGGTTTCCTCTATCTGGTAGACCGCGCTAAGGACATGCTCATCCGTGGCGGTGAGAACATCTACTGTATCGAAGTCGAGAATACGCTTTACGAACACCCGGCAGTTATGGATGCTGCCGTTGTGGGTATTCCGGATAAAGTGCTTGGTGAAGAAGTGGGCGCTGTGGTGCAGCTGAAACCCGGCATGGACGTAAGCGAGCAGGAAATTCGTCACTTCGTTGCAGGTAAGCTAGCGGCATTCAAAGTCCCAAAACGAGTGGAGTTCGAACGAGAGCCGCTGCCACGTAATGCGAACGGCAAAATCCTGAAGGGCGAGCTTAAAGAACGCTTCCTGTAATCTAAACCCAGTTTGCGGGGGCGAGTTACTCGCCTTCGCAAGCTACAATGCCTGTCTCATCGCAGCCTGCATCAAGCGCGGCTAGCAAAGAAACAGTTGCAGCAGCTAGATTAGCTTCTGTCTGAACAATCGTTTCACGGCTAGAAATAAGTGTGCGCTGGGAATCCAGAACATCAATGAAGCTGGCAAGACCCTCGCGGTACAAGGCGTCGAGTTGGTCGTAAGCCGCCTGACTGGCTTCCACGGCGCGAAGCTGTCCTTCAAGTGTCTCTTGGATGGCCTCAATGTTTACCAGCGCTATCTCAACTTCCTGAAGCGCGTCCAGCAGTGTCGCTCTATATGTGAGAGCGGCAAGTTCAGTGCGTGCGATCTGTATGTCGACCTCTGCCTGACGGCGTCCAAAATCGAATACAGGGATGTCTATGAGCGCGGACAGACTATAACCGATTTCGTCAGAGCGTCCTGAAACGTCACCAAAACCTGCCTGAATTTGACCTGGTATCCGAATGGACGGCAAAAGGTCTGCGCGTTCAGTATCTATCAAGGCCAAGGCGGAGCGATAGTCAGCTTCCGCAGCACGAACGTCCGGGCGACGTCTCACCAGATCAGCTGGAATACCGATATCAGAGACAAACTGAATCTGAGGAATGGTTTCTCTGTCAGGATTTGTGATCTGGTCCAGAGCCGACGGTTCTCCCATCAGGCGCTGGATTTCAAATTCCGCCTGCCTGCGTGCTGCGATGATCTGGCTACGCTGCGCAGCTGTGCGAGCGTAATCTGCCTGGGTGCGGTCTACGTCGAGTTTTGGTGACAAGCCGGCGCGATAGCGGGATTCCACAATTTGAAGCGTTCGCTCCTGAAGTTCCAACGTGGATTCTAACAGGGCCAGTCGGGCGCTGGCGCGGCGAAATTCGATATACTGGAGCGCAATTGCACGGGTTATCAAACGACGAACATCGTTTGCGTTCAAAGCACTTGATTCCAAAGCCGCCTGAACCGAGGCAATGCGAGCCGCAGTTTGTCCATTCAGGTCAGGATCGAACGTGCCGCCAATGCCGGTCGAGCCAGTAAAGTTTCCATCAAAGCCGCTAGTGATGACGCCGCTCAGCTGGTTGTTTACGAATGCGTCTAGTGTGGGAAGCAAATCTGATTGAGATGCGTCTCGCTGAAGCTGCGCGATATCGGTTTGCAAAAGCGCCTGGGCGACGCTGATGTTATTTTCTTGCGCGCGGTCTACCAGCTCAGTCAGAACCGGATCATTGAACCCAAGCCACCAGTCAGCATAGGAGAGAGTTGTGTCTTCTGCCGGAAGGTTTGTGACATAACTTTCCGGAAGAGATTGATCTAATGTAGGCTCTATGGTGCTCGTGGCACAGGCTGCGCAGAACGCAGTGGCGCCGAGTGCTAAAATTCGAATTGATGTCATTACTCTGCGGGCCCCGCATGAGGTTGCTCGTCCTGTTCGCTGTAACGTTGCAGATCGTTGTCCAGCTCATCGTCAGTCTGCGTTTTAGGAGAGGTGAAACGCGCGATTGAGAGATACAGAACTGGTGTCAGGAAGAGCGTGAAGACCGACGCCAGACCAAGTCCGCCAAAGATAACCCAACCGATAGCATTTCGCGCCTCTGCGCCCGCTCCGCTGGAGAGCAGTAGAGGGATGGCCCCGAATGCAGTTGAAATTACGGTCATGACGATCGGGCGCACGCGAACCGTCGCAGCCTCATAAACTGCGTCCTTCAGGGACAGTCCTTCAGCGCGCAGCTGGTTAGCAAACTCTACCAACAAGACGCCATTTTTTGCCATCAATCCGATCAGCAGCACGAGCCCGATCTGGGAATAGATGTTCAGTGACACGCCAGATAAGAATAGTGCATAGATCGCGGCTGCGAGCGCAAATGGCACAGTGATAATGATGATGAGCGGGCTGGACAGGCTCTCGAACTGGGCGACCAGCACCAGGAAGACGATCAAAAGCGCAAACCCGTAAGTGATCAAAAGATCGCGGTTGGACTCGCCTAGCGTTTCGGCCTCGCCACGAAAGATCATGGAGATGCCTTCAGGCAAGGTGTCGGCCGCAAGGCGTTGCATTTCTTCAATCGCTTCTGCGAGTGGCGTGCCTGACGCAACATCGGTTTGTACCGTAATTGCCCGTCGCTGTTCAACTCGGTCTAGCTCGGCGGCAACACCTTCCTCGACCAGAGTTGTAAGGCTCGAAAGAGACACAAGCTCACCGCTGTTAGACCTCACAAACAGATTGCTGAGATCGGTCGGTGTCTCAATGGCGTTGGTTTCTGCTTCCAACATGATTGGAATAGCCTGATCCTGCACGTTCAGGTCAGTGATATCTTCACCGCCAACCATTGCGCGAAGCGTCAATGAGATCTGATCGAGTGATACACCGAGATCTGCCGCGCGGCGTCGATCAACCTGAATGGATAGCTGTGGCTGTGTCGGCTGATAAGAAATTTCTGCGTTTGAGAGGATGGTCGATTCTGTCTCGACCGTGTCAGCAAGCTGGCGCGCTGCAAGATAGATTGACTGGTAATCAGGGCCTGTGAGTGCGACTTCAAGGCCTGAGCTGCGTCCACCACGGCCAAAGCTCAGACTGCTCGGCCCAAACGCGCTGGCTCGAATGCCGGGAACCTGTGAGAGTGGGCGGCGAAGTTCAGCGACAATTTCTTCCTGAGATCGCGTTCGTTCTTCCCATGGCGCAAGTTCGGCGGTGACGCCAACGCGGTTCGGGTCCCAGCGACCAACCACTGTAAAGATCGAACGGATTTCGCCTGAGTCCAGATACGGCTGAAGGATCGCTTCGACTTCGTCGGCCTGGCGTTCCATGAAGTTGAGTCCCACGCCGTCAGGACCGGATGCAAAGATTTCGATGCGCCCGCGGTCTTCACTTGGGACGAGCTGAGATGAGATGTTCTGGTATGCGAAGTAAGCGCCGCCAGCTGCTGCTAGGCTGACGAAAAATGTTACGAGTGGGAAGGCGAGACAAAGCTTGAGCATCCGGCCGTAGAGATCACGAAGCGGATTGCCGATGCGTGCGAAAACGTTTGGCTTATCGGATTTTTCTACGAGCGTGACTTTCGCTGCAATTGCTGGCGATAAAGTGAGCGCAACAAAGGATGAAATAATAACCGAGAAGGCGAGCACAAAACCAAACTCACGGAACAAACGGCCGACCGTCGATGGCAAGAATGAAAGTGGCACGAACACCGCCACAAGAACCGCTGTGGTCGCTATAACAGCGAAGAAAACCTGTCGTGTGCCTATTGCGGCTGCCGCGCGCTTTGGCACTCCCTGAGATTGCTGTCGTTGAATGTTTTCCAGGACAACAATCGCATCGTCCACAATCAGGCCGGTTGCCAGAACCAAAGCAAGGAGCGTGAGGAGGTTGATGGAGAATCCCATCAACCAGATGCCGGTCAGCGTACCGACAAGAGCAATCGGGATCGCGACAGTTGGAATGATCGTCGCTTTCCATGACCCGAGGAACACCCAGATTGTGGCGACTACGATAGCGACCGTGATCAGGAGAGAGATCAGAACTTCCTGAACGGATTTTCGAATGAAGACGGCATCGTCGGATGTGACGCTAATCGTGACACCCTCAATCCGGTTATTCAGGCGTTCGACAACATCTCGAACGGAGTCGGAAATCTGAATTGTGTTGGATTGGGCCTGACGTACCACGCCGAGACCAATGATTGGCTCACCATTGAGACGAAGCAGGTTGTTGGCATTGGCCGGAGCAAGTGTCACCTCCGCGACATCACCGATCTGAATATCATCACGGATGATGACTTCCTTGATGCGCTCGGGCGTAGACGCGGTTGCTTCTGCGCGCACGATTAGCGCCTGATCGGTTGACTGGAAGCTCCCGGCGGGCACGTCGAACGGGGCGAGGCGCAGAGCCGTTGCAACATCGCTGACGGTGAGACCGAAGCGGTTCATGCGCTGTGGATCGACGACGACGCGCATCTGGCGCTCGCGCGTGCCAAATTCGTTGAGCGTCGCGACACCATCAATGGCTTGCAGCGCTGGCATGATGTCGGTTTCGATAATACGGGTAAGCTCGTCTTCGGGATATTCCAGCGACACGACAGCCAGCTGCATCATTGGACGCGCGTCGTTATCGGCCTTGGTTACGAAGACGTTTTCCACGCCGTCGGGCAGGCGACGTTGCACACGGCTGACAGCTTCACGTACTTCGGAAGCTGCTGAGTTGAGATCGACCCCCGGATTGAACTCGATCCGGATGCGGGCCGAGTTTTCTTCACTGGAGGCGTTTATCTCTTTAACGCCAGAAACGGTTGCAACAGCGCCCTCAAGCACGCTGGTGACGTCGGCATCCATTGTTTCCGGTGCGCCGCCAGGAAGGCTCGCCGTAACCGAAACGATTGGACGGTCAACGTCGGGAAGTTCGCGGACTTCTACGCCAAATAGCGCAGCTACGCTCGCCAGAACAATGAGAAGGTTGAATACGGTAATGAGTAGCGGACGCTTGACCGCAAGTTCTGGGAGACCGGATTTAGGCGCGCCAATCATTGTACTGCAGCGCCCGTAATCGTGCGGCTGATTTCCGCGACAGGAATCTCGTTGTTAGCAGTCGGTTGCACCACAGAAACTGCCGAACCCTGACGAACTTTCTGAACGCCTTCTGTGATAATCATATCATTTTCGCTGAGATCAGCGCGGACGAGCGCATAGCCGTTGTCGCGAGACACGATCGTTACCGGAACCCGCTGAGCCTGGTTGTTCACGACCTTCCAGAGATATGCGCCGTCACCACCCCAGACAATAGACGCTTCTGGAACCGCCGGATAATCATTGCCGGGAAGCGAGAACTCGACACGGAAACTCATTCCTGGACGAAGGTCATCAGCGCTGTTGTCTACTGCAGCGCGGACCATGAATGAGCGACGATCAGCATCAATACGGCTATCCACGAAAGCGACAATGGCTTCGATGTCGCGTTCCGCAGCAGCGAACGGACGCATCGGCAGAGTGTCACCTACGTTGACCCGCCCGAATACCTGTTCAGGCAATGCGAAATCGACGAACAATTCCGTTCTGTCATCGATGCGGGTAATTTCGGTCTGCTGGTTTACCGTCGCCCCTATATCAATGTCGGTGAGCCCGACATAGCCAGAAAACGGAGCGCGTATTGTGCGATCCGCCAAAGTTTCTTCAGCCAGTCTCAGATCGATTGTAGCGGCCTCAACGGCCGTTTGTGCGCTATCAATCTGGCTTTCGGAAATCGCGCCGTCGACATCAATACGTTCATAGCGCGCGAGAAGTTGCTGTGCGTTCTGAAGCGTCACATTGGCCTGTGCTACACGAAGGCGTTCTTCAGCGCTGTCCAAACGCGCGAGGACCTGTCCTTCTTCGATATACTGGCCAGAAGTGAAGCTGACCGAAACGATTTCGCCGGAGCTTTGTGGATAGATAGTAGCTGCGAGACGTGCCCGGGCTGTCCCTACGGACTCGATTTGCTCGCGGTCAGCACGAAACTCTACACGTTCTGCCAGAATTCTTGTTGCGGGCATCTCACGCCCGCCACCCATCGCCGGGCCCGTCGATGCATTGTTATCGGAGCATCCGACGAGGAATAGGGCGGGGATCGCAATGAGGCCGAGGCGCTTCGGTGACATCAAACGCACAGTGTTTCCTTCAAATAGTCAGATTGCCTGTTGGCATTCCTACGCGTAATCGAACGTTCTGGATCACTATACGGGTGAACCTAGGGTTTCCGTCGCGTCGGATAAGGGAAATCCTACGCGGTTACGAATGTGTGATCTCTTACGACCAGCGAAGATCCAGCGTCGATGAGAAACGCGGATCCGTCTGGATATAACGCGGCGTGAATTGCCCCGCTGTATGGCCGGTTTCTGTGAAAGATGCGATCCGCCGTCCTTCTGCTTCCAGTGCATTAATCGGCCGTGTGTCGAAGTTGCGACCGCCTGGATGGGTAGGGAAGTAAGTGCATCCACCAATGGAGCGTCCAACACGGCTGTCATACAGGTCGAACGTTAGTGGTCCATGAGGCTGGATTGTCGGATGCAGACAGGAAGCCGGTAGCCAGGTCCGGAAACGTACGCCGCTAATCATTGTCTCGCTGCCCGGGATTTTATTCAGAGGGACAACGATGCCGTTGCAGAGCAATTGTCTCGATCCGAGATCGCCGGTCACGGTGACCTGAATGCGTTCCAGAGACGAGTCTACGAAACGGGCGGTTCCTCCGACTGCGCCTTCCTCGCCCAACACGTTCCATTGCTCCAGAGCATGGCGTAGCTCAATATCAACTCCGTCATAGGAAACGTTGCCGATTTTCGGGAACCTGAACTCCATGTGTGCATCGAACCAGCTTGGGTCCAGCTGAACACCGGTGCCTTCGGAGACTTCTCGCAGAATGTTGTTCAGGTCTGCGCGAAGGACTGCAGGCAGCATGAACTCATCATTCAGGTCCGTCCCGAGCGGCTTGAGGGGCGCCGTGTAAGGCGTGGTCCAGAACCAGGCGATAAGCGCCCTTAGCAAGAGTTGCTGAGCGAGATTCATTTCTGCGTGCGGAGGCATTTCGAACGCGCGGAATTCAACCAGTCCGAGGCGCCCTGCGGGACCATCCGGAGAATAGAGCTTATCAATGCAAATTTCGGAACGGTGTGTGTTGCCGGTCGTGTCGACAAGCAGGTGCCGCAACACACGGTCGACAAGCCATGGCGGTGCCTGTTCCGTAGATGGTGGCAGCTGTTTGAGCGCCAGTTCCATCTCGTAGAGTTGGTCGTGGCGGGCTTCGTCGATACGCGGCGCCTGACTTGTTGGCCCGATAAACGTTCCAGCGAAGAAGTAGCTCAGGGCAGGGTGGTTCTGCCAGTATCTGATGATCGAGGCCAGCAGATCCGGGCGACGAAGGAACGGACTGTCGTTTGGTGACGCGCCGCCCATGACGATGTGCGCGCCGCCCCCTGAGCCAGTCGGTCGACCATTAATCAGAAATGTCGATGAATCCAGCCCACACTGACGGGCGTCTTCGTACAATGTGCGTGTCAGATCTGAGAGCTCATCCCATGTGGACGTAGGCTGCACGTTGACTTCGATTACGCCCGGATCCGGTGTGACCTTGATTTCGCTGATGCGTGGGTCACGAGGCGGCGGGTAGCCTTCAATCCGCACTGGTAGCCCCGTCTGTGACGCGGCTTCTTCAACGGCGTAGATCAGATCAAGGAACGCTTCTGTTGAGAACACAGGCGGCATAAATACACACAGATGGCCGTCGCGATGTTCAATTGACATCGCGGTTCGGATGCCCGCCTGAACGAACTCGCGCTCTGGCATATACTCTGGTACGGCACGCTTGCCAGTGTCGCCAGATGCCTTACTTTGCAGGCGTGGCGGCAGGTTCTGAGGTGCTGCAATTTCGCCTTCGATCGCAAACGGATCGAGAGGAATTAGACCCGGATAGAGGCTCGCATTCAGCTCAGGAAGCGATTTGAGCGGAAGACGGAAACCTGCGGGGCTGTCGCCCGGCACCAGGAAGAGTTTGCCGCGGCGGCTTTCCCAGATTTCAGTCATCCATTCGAAAATCCGGCCCTGCTTGTTACGAGCTTGCTGAGTCTGAAGTGGAATGACGAAGCCTTTTGGATGTCCAAGGCCTTGTTCGAACGCACGAGCCAGTGTGCGGCGTTCCTCGGATTTTTTTAGCTTTGGATCTTCAGGATCGAGATTGATCGGAAGATTGCCCTCACCGAGAATAATTTCAGCAGGGTCCTCATAAATTGGTTGGGCGCATTCCGGCGCCAGATCGAGGCGCGTCGCAATTGTCTTGGCGAGCACTTCGGCATCTTCGGATTTAAATGATGCCGGCTCTTCTTCTTTTTGGATCAGTTCGGGATTGCGCCACAGATGTTCCCCGTCATTGCGCCAGTAAACTGTGAATGCCCAACGCGGGAGCGGTTCGCCCGGATACCATTTTCCCTGACCGTGTGTGAGCAGGCCATTTGGCGCATACTTCTTTTTGAGACGACGGATCAGCTGGTCGGCATATGTGCGCTTTTCCGGACCAACCGCGTCCGTTGTCCATTCTGGCGCATCACGGTTCGTTTCTGACACGAAGGTCGGCTCTCCGCCCATGGTCAGACGGACATCATTATCGTTGAGAATTTTGTCGATCGCGCGGCCTGCGATATTGATCTTTTCAGACTGCGCCGGACTCAAAGGTTTAGAATGACGGGGTGGATCAATGAGACGCTCGACCTTCATTTCGAAGTCGAACTCTACTTCGCAAGGTTCCAGTCCGCCAGAAATAGGGGCTGCCGATGATGGCACAGGTGTCGCTGCAAGCGGGATATGCCCTTCACCTGCAAACAGGCCTGATGTTGGGTCGAGCCCGATCCAGCCAGCTCCGGGAATATAGATTTCCACCCAGGCATGCAGATCTGTAAAATCGACTTCTGGACCAGATGGGCCTGTCACAGACGCGATGTCGGCGGTTAGCTGCACCAGATAGCCTGAAACAAATCGTGCTGCGAGTCCGAGGCGTCGGCAGATGTTGACGAGCAGCCAGCTGGAGTCGCGGCACGAGCCTTTTGCCAGCGCCAGCGTTTCCTCGGGCGTCTGAACGCCGGGCTCCATGCGAATTGTGTAGTCAATTTTGGCTTCGACGAGCTGGTTCAACGCGACAAGCGTATCGACGGTTGACGTCGCTTCGCCTTGCTTTGATCCCCAGATCTTCTTCGCCTGCAGGAGAAATTTCTCGAACTGCGGTCCTGTCGTGTCTGTTTCAAGATAGGGCTGGAGCTGCTTTTTGGTGTCGTCGTCGTAGCTAAAAGGCGTGTGGGACGCACTGTCTTCCAGAAAGAAGTCGAACGGGTTGATCGCGATCATGTCAGCGACAAGGTCGATCTCTACAGAAAACTGCGTCGTCTTTTCAGGAATGACGATGCGAGCAAGGTAGTTCCCGAACGGGTCTTGTTGCCAGTTGATAAAGTGATCTTCTGGCAGAATGGTCTGGCTATAGCTGACGATTGGCGTGCGGCAGTGAGGCGCCGGGCGTAGCCGGATTGTCTGCGGCCCCATTTTGACAGGTTTGTCGTAGGAATACGAAGTGCGGTGCGTAAGGCCAATGCGTATAGTCATAAGGCATGGCTAACGCCTAAATCGGACGGCCTGCAACCAAAACAATCAATTACGTGATTTTTTTCGGTCTTTGTCTTGGTAAATGATCAGCCGCATGCCAGCTTCATAGGCAATGGAGCAATGGTTGACGGTGTTAAATGTTCAGTGAGATGACTCAGAGCGGGCTGGTGCGGCCCGAGTATCAACAAATTGATACCTGGCTGAAAAGTCAGTCGATAGATGACCTCAAACAGGCTTCCTCGGAAGCTGAGACATTGTTTCGAAAAATCGGTATTACATTCGCGGTCTATGGCGAGGGCGGTGATCCCGAACGTTTGATTCCGTTTGATGTCATTCCACGTGTTTTTTCTGCATCTGAATGGAATGTTCTGCAGCGCGGCGTTGTTCAGCGTGCACAGGCTCTCAATGCTTTCATCGCAGACGTTTATGGTGCGGCACGCATTGTAAAAGAAGGTATCGTGCCAGCCGAAATTATCTTCAATAACGAGGCTTACGAGCCGGTTATGCGTGATTTCATGCCGCCGAAGAATGTGTACTCTCACATTTCGGGGATCGATGTGATCCGAACCGGCGAAGACGGATTTTACGTTCTGGAAGACAATTGCCGTACACCATCAGGCGTTTCTTACGTTCTTGAGAACCGCCGTATGATGTCACGTTTATTCCCCGAGCTGTTCATGAACGGAGACGTTGCGCCGGTCGAATATTATCCGGACATGCTGCGCCAGACCATGGAAAGCGTCGCGCCTATGAATGCAGTAGATGACGGAGGTATTGTCAGCGTTATCCTGACGCCTGGTCACTTTAATAGCGCTTATTACGAACATTCTTTCCTCGCTGATGAAATGGGTATTCCTCTCGTTGAGGGGTCTGACCTCTTCGTAGATGACAATAAAGTCTACATGCGTACGACGCGCGGCCCGCAACGCGTGCATGTTATCTACCGTCGGATTGATGATGCATTTCTGGATCCAGAGCAGTTTAATCCAAGCTCTATGCTCGGCGTACCCGGCCTGATACGCGCTTATAAAGCCGGCGGCGTGACCATCATTAACGCACCTGGCACTGGTGTGGCGGATGACAAGGCAATCTACTGTTTCGTGGAAGACATGATCCGCTTCTATCTGAGCGAAGATCCTGTTCTGAAAAACGTTGAAACCTTCCGCTGCAGTGAGCCATCGCAGCTCAGCCATGTTCTCGAAAACCTCGAACATCTCGTTGTGAAGGAAGTGCACGGTTCGGGTGGTTACGGCATGTTGATTGGCCCGAAATCAACTGCTGAAGAGCGTGAACAATATGCGCAACGTCTCAAAGCCAAGCCTTCAGCGTTTATCGCACAGCCAACATTGTCATTGTCGACTTGTCCGACGCTCGTTGAAGAAGGCGTTGCGGAACGTCATGTGGATTTCCGACCGTTCGTTTTGACTGGTGATATCACGCAGGTCACGCCCGGCGGACTGACACGTGTGGCGCTGCGTGAGGGGTCTCTGGTGGTCAATTCCAGCCAGGGCGGCGGCGTTAAAGATACTTGGGTTCTGACGGAGTAGGATAAGATGCTTAGCCGTGTAGCTGAAAACCTCTTCTGGATTGCGCGTTCAATGGAACGTGCGGACAATGTCGCCCGTCTCATCGATACGGCACGTCGTATGGTCACGCTGCCCAACGAATCCGGACGTCCGCTAGCGAATGAATGGTCGTCCATTCTGATTGCGGCTGGAGCAGGTGGCACATTTAAGGGAGACCTAGAACACGTAACGCGAGAAGAGGCCGTTGAGCATCTTGTCGCTGACCCTGATAATCCTTCCAGTATTTATAACTGCTTTCGTAATGCCCGCGAAAATGCGCGTGCAATTCGGTTTGGCTTGACCTCGGAGGTCTGGAACAGCCTCAACTCTGGTTGGAATGAATTGCCAGCACAGATAGGTATGCTCCGGACGCGCAAGGCGTATCTGGCAGAGTTTGTTGATTGGGTGAAAGTTTGTCAGGCTCAATATAGAGGCTCTGTGGAAGGCACTCTTGTGCGTGATGACGGCCTCGAGTTTTTGCGGATTGGTAGTCACCTTGAGCGCGCCGATGCGACTGCGCGTATTTTGGATGTGAAGTATCACGTTTTGCTGCCGTCGCTCGGGGCGATCGGTGGTACCCTGGACCATTATCAATGGATTTCATTATTGCAGGCAGTCGGCGTTCAACGTGCTTATCACTTTGTGACGAAGTCCGACGTGACCCGGGATGGTGTTGCAGCATTCCTTATTCAGAATGAAGTGAATCCAAGATCCCTGAGCTACAGCCTGTACAGAGTGGTTCAATCGCTCACACAACTAGAAGAATATTACGATCGGCAAACATCATGCCGCATTCGTGCAGAAGTCATGCTTAGCGGGCTTCGCACTGCTGACATCGAGCAAATTCTTACTGACGGCCTGCACGAATACCTCACATGGTTTATCGAAAGCGTAGGTAATCTGTCTCACGAAATCGGGCTCTCCTTCGCGTTTGCGCCGCCTTTAACGGTGGAAGATGGTGAAGAGAAAGTCGAAACTGAGGGGCAGACTCAGTCTCAAGGCACTTAACTGGCTAAATTACAAGACAGTTCGCCGTGTTACTCACGTAAAGCTTTCAGTTTTGCTGCTTGAAAATGCCGAGCGAAGGCGTAGAAGCGTTGCTTGCGATTTATAATAACAGAGCAATCGCGAGGAGACCTCAATGACGTATTGTGTTGGTATCAAGCTCAATCAGGGCCTTGTGCTGCTGGCGGATACCAGAACCAATGCGGGTGTTGATAATATCTCGCGAGTGAAAAAGTTGTTCACGTGGCAGGTGCCCGGTGAACGGGCTATCGCCATGATGACAGCGGGTAATCTCGCGATCACACAGGCGGTTATCAGCGAAATCAATGAACGCCTTGATGCACCTAATCCCAATGAGCCAACGATCTTCTCAGCGCCGAGCATGTTTGAGGTCGCTCAGGTCGTAGGAGATACGATGCGCAAGGTTCAGGCGCGCTATGGGCCCGGTCTGACTGCGCGTAATGTCGACTCAGGGGCGTCAATTCTGGTTGCCGGTCAGCGTGTGGGCGGGGTGCCGCGTCTGTTTATGGTCTACGCTGCGGGTAATTTCATTGAGGCCACCGAAGATTCTCCATTCTTCCAACTCGGTGAGCATAAGTACGGCAAACCAATTCTCGATCGCGTCGTCAATGTAGACACCGATATTCAGGACGGCGTGATCTGCGCACTCTTGTCTATGGACTCGACGTTGCGATCCAACCTGACGGTAGGTATGCCGCTGGACCTTGCGGTCATGAGAACAAACTCGTTGATGTTCGAGCAACAGCGCAGAATCGATGCCGACGATCCTCGGTTCTTTGCTTTTAGTGAGGCTTGGTCAAACGCGCTGAAGAACGCCTTTTCACAAATGCGGTTGATGGACGTATAAAGCGCCCCGTCAGGCGAAAACAACTGTTTTCAGGCCGTTTAGGAAAACCCGTCTTTCAGCATGAGCCTTTACTGCGCGAACCAGCGCGGTTGCCTCAAGTGATCGGCCCATCGCTACAAAATCCCCGGCAGAATGAGAGTGATCCACGTCCTGCGTCACCTGAGCAAGGATCGGACCTTCGTCCAGGTCTGCGGTGACATAGTGCGCTGTGGCACCGATCATCTTCACGCCACGCTCGTGCGCCCGATGATATGGGCGTGCGCCTTTGAAGCTTGGCAGGAACGAGTGGTGAATGTTGATGCACTTTCCTGAAAGCTGTTGGCATGCGTCATTCGATAGAATTTGCATATAACGTGCGAGAACCGTGAGCTCTGCTCCGGTCTGCTCGATGATATCAAACATTGCCTGTTCGGCCTGTGGCTTGGTGTCAGGCGTAACGGGTACGGTGTGAAACGGCAGACCCCAATGTTGAAGCGTTGGCGCGAGGTCTGGATGATTTGAAAGAATCGCAACCGGTTCGATGGGAAGTTCGCCAATACGAGCGCCATAGAGAAGTGCGTTCGCGCAGTGGTCCAGCTTTGAGACCATGATGAGCGTTTTCATTTTGCGCTCTTCAGGTTCGATATCCCATTCGGCTTCCAACCGGGAGGCTGTTTCCTTCAATTCGGCCTGAAGCTGATCCAGAGAAAACGAATCATTCTCTGGTTGGAATGAAAGCCTGAGGAAGAATGTCTTCGTTGCGTCATCACCGAATGAACGAGAACGCGCAATGAAGCATGAGTGATTCAGCAAAACATTTGAGACAGCCGCAATGATTCCCGAGCGGTCAGTGCAGGCGAGGGTGAGGATGTAGCTCTTTGGCATGCTGGAATCCGAGATAATTCAACAAAGCGGCGAGGCGCCGGAAGGGTAGATATCCACAATTTTGGGCAAGTACCATCGTGGAAAAACAAACTCTTTGCATCGAAATGAAAATAACCTCTTGACCCGAGCGATATTTTGATGATTTGTGCGCCGCTCAGGGCGGTTAGCTCAGTTGGAAGAGCATCTCGTTTACACCGAGAGGGTCAGCGGTTCGAGCCCGTTACCGCCCACCATTTTCTCCTGAAACACATTCGAATTTCGCCATCTCTAAGTAGGAAGTGGTGAAACCGTCGTTGTCGCATTATGCAGAAAATCGGGATTAAAGATTTTCATCGCACGTCATTTGTGTTCAGAATGTGGCATGCGGGGATTTGATGACATGACGACGCTTGTGTCTGACAGGGATACCATCTATCGACCTTCCCGCTGTGTACTGTGTTTAAGTAATACATGCTGGGTATTGGTATGATTTTGAAAGATCTGGCTATCCGCGGAATACTGAGGACGGCCCGTCACGTTTTTACGCGTGATCTTTCACATAGTCATAATACGTTCTGGCCGCGGGGGTTCGTGGTTTCCGGATTTTTTGGGGACACGTTCGGCGTTGCGCGCTCAGCGGATCTGACTGTCCACAAGCTCGAGCAGCTCGGCTTTCAGGTTATAAAGCACCGGTTAAACGCTTTTCTTTATTCCAAGGGTATGTTCGGTTGTGAGCTTGATGCACCAAAGGACTTTGGTTGGATCATGCATTGTAATGCGCCTGAGGCGCTTGCAACGCTCGCAAAAACCAACCCGATGAAGCTTCCGAATGGGCCGCGTCTCGGATATTGGGCGTGGGAGCTGGAAGACTTACCAGAAGAATGGAAACAGATTTCCAAAGTCTTCGATCAGATCATCGTTCCCAGCACCTTCGTGAAGGATAGCTTTGGTGAACTCCGAGAGAATGTGATCCGAAGAACCCATCCAGTTGAAACCAGCGGTCTCGTTCAAATGCTTGGGCCACCGAAAAACAAATATGCGCGGAATTTCATTGTTCAGATGGACGGTAAGTCCAGTCTGTCGCGTAAGAATATCGGTGCAGCTATTCGCGCCTTCCGGCATGCTTTCGGAGATAGTTCTGAATTCCTCCTCAAGGTGAAAACTCAGTCACTTTCAGAGCTGCAGCGCCAGACGATACGCGGATGGATCGATGGCGCGCCAAATGTTCAATGGATAGACAAAAAGCTGCCCGAACAAGAGCTAGCCGAGCTGTGGACCGATGTAGATTGCGTAATCTCCACCCATCGCTCCGAAGGCTACGGCCTCGCGCTCGCTGAAGCGGTATCTACGGGGCGCCAGGCCTACGCGACAGGATGGTCCGGTAATATGGACTTTATGTCAGTCGAGAAGGACGCTCTGATTGATTACCGGTTCATCCGCATCAAGGAAAGCGATGATGTTTATGGCCGTATGGCTGATGGTGAACGCCGATGGGCGGAAGTTCAATTCAGTTCAGTCGTGCAAGCCTTCCTGAGAGCGGCAGAGACTGTATCCATAGATCAGGGGCAGGGCATGCGTAGCGAACTCGCGAAACTCTCTCAGGACTGGAGTGATGTTACTCCGAATGAGCCGCTCTTCGCGTCTGACGAGCTCAGGCAGTTCGCCTGAGCCCGCTTCGTTCCTACTCAGCGTTTGGATTTGTAAGGTCGAATAAGGCCTTCCTGAGCGACAGTAGCAATCAGAACGCCATCGCGGCGATATATGCGCCCGAAATTCATTCCTCTGCCATTGGAGGCTTTCGGGCTTTCCTGCACATAGAGAAGCCATTCATCCGCGCGGAATTCACCGTGGAACCACATCGCGTGGTCGAGGCTCGCCATCTGCGCACCCTTGAAAAAGTTTACACCGTGCGGACGAACGCAAGTGTCTAGCAGCGACATGTCGGAGGCATAGGCAAGAATAGTGTGGTGCGTATGCTGATCATCGGCTGTCACGCGCTTTTTGAGTTTGATCCAGGTGAAGTTCTCTGGCTCAAGTTTTTGCGGATTAATGATATTCTGAGGCTTTACCGATCGAATATCGATTGGCTGCTCTGCCAGAAAGGCAGACTTCATTGGTTCTGGAAGTTGTTGTGCCATGTTGAGGCGTTGTTCGGCCTCTGATGTCAGGTCTTCGGGGGCGGGAACGTCGGGCATGTCCTGCTGGTGTTCGAAGCCATCTTCTATGTTATGGAATGAAGCTGCGAGATTGAAAATCTGCTCGCCGTTCTGGATCGCGATTACGCGGCGCGTCGCGAAGCTTTTTCCGTCACGTGCGCGATCGACTTCATAAAGAATCGGCACCTCTGGATTGCCCGGGCGGATGAAGTACGCATGGAGAGAGTGGCAAATCGGACCATCAACAGTACGGCAGGCGGCAACGAGAGCCTGGCTGATTACCTGACCGCCAAAAATGCGGATTGAACGAGACGGCGGTGTGAAACCGCGAAACCGGTCAACCTCAATGCGTTCCAGGTCCAGAATTCCGACCAGTTCATCAACCGGGTCGACTTTTTTGCCTTCGGTAGCCAAGCAATTCTCCAATTCATCGAGAGCGCGACGCTTTTACTGAACGTCTTTTTAGCTTCCTTAGTCGGATTTCTGGAAGCAAAACAAGATGACGTAGCGCTACACTTTGTCGGAAAAGGTGAACGCGCCTGCTGCATTCTTACCTTTTTGTCTGCACAATATTCATAGATTGTTGGCACATTCCGGACACGGGATGCGTTTGTTGGACAAGAGGTATTAGCTGCATGTGTGGAATTATTGGTATCGTAGGCATGGCGCCAGTAACGGCTCGTCTCGTTGCGACGCTGAAGCGTCTGGAATACCGTGGTTATGACAGTGCAGGTGTTGCGGTTGTTCTGCCAGAAGGCATTGAGCGACGCCGAAGTGTCGGAAAAATTGTGTCGCTGGAAGACAAGCTTCAGGAAGAGCCTTTGATTGGCTTCACTGGCATCGGACATACCCGCTGGGCTACACATGGCGAAGCTAGCGAACGAAACGCACATCCGCACACTGCAGAAGGCGTGGCTATCGTCCACAACGGTATCATTGAAAATTATGCCGAGCTTAAAACCGAACTGCGCAGCCAAGGATATGAGTTTCATACAGAGACAGACAGTGAAACGGTTGCGGTGCTCATTAGTACGTTTCTGAAACAAGGGGATGACCCGAAGGTCGCTGTTTCAAAGGCGTTGAAGCGTTTCACAGGTGCGTATGCGCTTAGTATGATTTTTGAAGGTTATACCGACATGATGATTGGCGCCCGACAGGGTAGCCCGCTCGTGATTGGTGTCGGTAAGGATGAAATGTTCCTGGGTTCCGACGCGCTGGCAATCGCTCCTTTTACGAATCAAGTGATTTACCTTGAAGAAGGAGATTGGTGCATTCTGTCTCGCACGGGATATGAAATCTTTGATATGAACGATCAGCCGGCCGAGCGTCCTGTTCAGACGGTTGAAACCGAAGACAGCGTTGCTGACAAAGGCAATTATCCGCACTTCATGTTAAAAGAGATTTTCGAGCAACCGAAAGCGCTGACGCGTACTCTGAAGGCGTATACGCATCCTGCGCGCGGAACGGTTAGTCTTCCTAAATCTGGTGAAGAAGAGCTCGATTTTTCAACGGTATCCAGTCTCTACCTGATTTCCTGCGGCACGGCGCACTATGCGACGCGGGTGGCAGAGTACTGGTTTGAACAGCTTGCTGGCATTCCTTGCAAAACGGATATCGCGTCTGAATTCAGGTATCGCCGACCAGCGCTTGCGCCAAATTCCGCAGCGATCTTCGTTTCGCAGTCGGGTGAGACGGCCGACACGTTGGCGGCGCTCCGCTATTGCAAAGAGCAGGGTGTCAAAACCATCGCGATCGTGAATGTGCCAACGTCCACAATCGCGCGTGAGGCGGACATCGTCCTGCCAACGCTCGCAGGCCCTGAAATCGGTGTCGCGAGCACAAAGGCCTTTACCGCGCAGCTTCTCTCCTTACTGGCGTCTGCGATCCATGCAGGTCACACACGAGGCGTGATCACGGAAGAAGCGTTCGCAGATTATAATAAATCTGTGTTTTCTATCATTGATCTCGTTGATGAGACGCTGGATCTTGATCGCCAGATTTATTCCGTTTGCGAGCTGATCGCGGAAGCTGATGATGTCTTCTATCTGGGACGTGGCGTGCATTATCCGCTAGCTCTGGAAGGGGCGCTGAAGCTTAAAGAGATTTCGTATATTCACGCTGAAGGATTTGGTGCAGGTGAGCTCAAGCACGGGCCGATCGCTCTGATAACCGACAAAACCCCCATCGTTTTCATCGCGCCTACAGACGAGCTGTTCGAGAAGTCACTGTCGAACTTGCAGGAGGTCGCTGCGCGCAAGGGTCCGGTATTACTGCTCTCTGATCGAAAAGGTGTTGATCTTGCCGGTAATGTGCCGACAGCAAGCCTTGAGATTCCAGCGTGCAATCCAATCGTGGCACCATTTGTGTATGCGGTTGTTTTGCAGCTCATCGCATATCACACCGCCGTCATGCGGGGCACGGATGTGGATCAACCGCGCAACCTCGCCAAGTCTGTGACTGTTGAATAGCGCCGAGAGTCAGTATCTCTGGTCGTAAAATGTATCAGCGGGGATCAAATGGCGGAAAAGCTGTTCGGCACAGATGGAATTCGTGGAACGGTAAATAAGGGCGCGATACGCCCTGATATGTTTCTGAGATTCGGAGAGGCGCTCGGCTATACGCTTGGTAAAGCCGGCGATCGTCCCGTCGTCGTTATTGGACGTGATACCCGTGCCTCAGGATTGATCCTTCAGTCGGCGATCGTGTCGGGGCTTCTGAATGCGGGGGCAGATGTCGCCTTGGTGGGTGTGCTTCCAACACCAGCGCTAGGCTGGCTGACGGTTCAGAATGGTGCAGCGGCGGGTCTTATGATCACCGCCTCCCACAATCCTTTCCACGATAACGGCGTGAAAGTTTTTGGGCCGGAAGGCTACAAGTTGTCAGGTGCGCAGCAGGACGAGATTGAAACCATTATTCAAGACCCCGGATTTGATTGTACAGTGCCTGCAGAACGCTTTGGTCGTGTCGTTGATGCCGAATTCGACGTTTCGTCTTATGTGGACTTTGCGGCTCGCACCGCTGGAACTGATGTGAACTTCAGTGGCTTGAAGCTAGTGATTGATGCAGCCAATGGCGCTGGCGTGAGCGCCGCGGAACCTGTTTTCCGATCATTGGCTGCTGAAGTAATTATGCTTTCCGACGCACCAGACGGTGTGAACATCAACACCAAATGCGGTGCACTTCACCCTGAGGGGCTTTCGGAAGCGGTCCGTGCGCATTCAGCCAATGTTGGAATCGCTTTTGATGGCGATGCAGATCGTATTCTTGTTGTCGACGAAAACGGCGAAGTTGCAGATGGCGACCAGATTATGGGTGCCATAGCCATTGACGCTAAAGCGCAGGGGCGACTTGCTGGCGACACAGTCGTTGCTACAATAATGTCAAATCTTGGTTTGGAGGGTGCGCTCTCGCGCGAAGGGATAAAACTGGAGCGAACCAAGGTGGGCGACCGTTATGTCGTAGAGCGCTTGCGGGAAGGCGGTTTCTCGATAGGTGGAGAGCAATCAGGGCACGTCGTTCTCGCAGACCATGTGACGACGGGAGATGCGATTATCGCCGCAATCGCTGTGCTGTCCATCATGGTTCGCGAAGGCAAAAAAGCATCGGAGGTTCTGTCGGTGTTCGAGCCTGTGCCGCAGCTTCTGGAGAATGTTCGCTATCAGTCGGGCGACCCACTTTCGGCTGAAAATGTGAAAGCCAGGATTGAGAACGTATCTCACGCTCTGGGTGCTTCTGGTCGTGTGGTTGTGCGTAAGTCCGGTACCGAACCACTTATTAGGGTTATGGCTGAAGCCTATGAGCGCGAAAGCGCCGAGCGTGCAGTAAGCGAGATTATCGCGGAAATCCTGAAAGCGGACGGCCAGTAATGTCGAGGCAGAAAGCGCTCATCTTCGGTGTTACCGGTCAGGATGGCGCTTATCTGGCAAGAAGACTTCTCGCGCTTGGGTTTGAAGTAACTGGTACCTGTCAGCACGTGCAGCTGAGCGATAAATGGCGCCTACAGTTCTTGGGTATCTGCGAACAGGTGACGTTGGTCACCTGCGGCCTCGATAGTGCTAAGGCGGTCCAACAAGTCATCCGAGACACCGAGCCGGATTGGGTTTTCAACCTTGCCGGCTATACCTCGCTCGCAGAAGCAGACGTGAGTCGTGACAAGACGCTTTTTGTGAATGGCGAAATTGTTCAGGTGATGCTGGATTCCGCTTTAGAAGCCAACGACTCAGTTCGATTTTTTCAGGCGTCCAGTGCTCAGGTTTTTGGAAATGAAACTTCAGGGCCGCAGACAGAAGAAACGCCGGTAAATCCAGCAAACTTCTATGCTGAGGCCAAAGTGATTGCCGACGACATCGTTTCTGATGCGCGATCTGCCGGCGTGTTTGCGGTTTCAGGTGTTCTCTACAATCATGAATCACCGCTACGAACCGAGCGCTTTCTAAGCCGCAAAGTGACTATGGGAATGGTAGAGGCTGCGCGCGATCAAGAGTTCGTGTTGCGTGTTGGCAATCTTAATTCGCGGCGAGACTGGTCGTATGCGGATGATTTCATGGAAGCGGCTGTGCTGTCGCTACAGAATGAAGCTCCCAGCAGATATATTCTGTCGAGCGGGCAGTTTCACTGCGTTCGAGACTGGATTGATAACGGTGCCGCTTATTTGGGGCTCGACATAAGGTGGCAGGGCGACGGTGTCGATGAGATTGCTGTCGACACAAAAACGGGTCGGACCATCGTAGCGGTAGCGCCCGAATTCTATCGAGCGCAGGATCCTGATGGTTTAATCGGTAATCCTCAGCGGGCTAAGCAAAAGCTCGGCTGGTCAGCGAAGACGCCGTTCAATTCGCTTGTCGAGATGATGGTCGCGGCTGACTTAGCGCGTGCCGGGTAGGCTTAGCTGCTTCAATGTATGACGTTTGTCTGATCTGAATTTCAGGTTAAACATTGTACTGCTTTAAGAGTGATCTAGCTCCGTTGCTATGGCGACAACGCTTAAAGTCTATTTTGATGTAAGTTTCGTTTCCGGGTGGTGGTGCTTCTGCGGAAACCTGCCTCCCAGCAGGACTTCTGGAATTTTTTTAAGGTCTTTTATCGAAGATAGGCAATTGCGTGGTTGAAACCTGACGAAAACCTGAATAACCAGCATGGAACATTGAAGGGCTGAATCGACATGAACGAGCTGCAACCTGTTCTTCTGAACTATCTGCCAGTGATAATCTTCCTCGTTATCGGATTAGGGCTTTGTTTCGCCTTCCTGCTCGTCTCGACCATTCTGGCGCCATCCAAGCCAGACCCGGAGAAACTCTCCGCGTACGAATGTGGTTTTGAGGCATTTGACGATGCGCGTCTCAAGTTCGACGTCCGTTTCTATCTTGTCGCCATCCTTTTCATCATTTTCGACCTTGAGGTCGCTTTCCTTTTCCCGTGGGCAGTCAGCCTCGGGACGATTGGCGTCTTCGGATTCTGGTCCATGGTCGTTTTCCTCGGCGTTCTGACCGTCGGTTTCATTTATGAGTGGCGCTCTGGCGCACTGGAGTGGGAATAGTGGCTGATAAAGACTATCACATCCCCGCATTATCAGGCGGTCGGGCTGGCGTCGAAGGCGCTGGTCCAGTTCGTGGTGACGACCCGTTTTTCGCGGGGCTGAGCGATGAGCTCGCAGATAAAGGTTTCTTCGTCGCGGCTGCCGATGATCTGATCACTTGGGCGCGTACAGGCTCGCTGATGTGGATGACTTTCGGTCTCGCATGCTGTGCGGTCGAGATGATGCATGCGGGTAACCCGCGCTACGACCTCGAACGGTTCGGTATGGCGCCTCGTGGGTCGCCCCGTCAGTCTGACGTGATGATTGTAGCCGGTACGCTGACAAACAAAATGGCTCCAGCGCTCCGTAAGGTTTACGATCAGATGCCTGAGCCTCGCTACGTGATTTCAATGGGATCATGTGCGAATGGCGGTGGTTATTATCACTACAGCTATTCGGTTGTCCGCGGATGTGACCGGATCGTTCCTGTAGACATCTATATTCCTGGCTGCCCTCCGACGGCAGAAGCGCTCGTGTACGGTCTCCTTCAGCTTCAGAAGAAGATCCGTCGCGAAGGTACGATCGAGCGATAAGGTGAACGACGTGGACGAGACTCTGAACGATCTTGCTGATCACATTGCTCACGCCGAGCCGCATGCGGTTCAGCGCTGGGAGATTACGCACGGCGAACTCACCATCCATTGTGTGCGCGACCAGATCCGATCTCTGATCAAGTTTCTGCGCGACGATAGCCAGTGCCGCTTTGAAACCCTGATTGACGTATGTGGCGTGGATTTCCCGGAGCGCCGTGAGCGCTTCGAGATTGTGTATCACATGCTCAGCATGCGTATGAATCAGCGCATTCGCGTAAAAGTCAGCACCGACGCGGAAACAGCGGTTCCGAGCATTGTAGAAATTTTCCCGTGTGCGGAGTGGTTCGAGCGTGAGGCCCTCGACATGTATGGCGTCCTGTTCGCAGGCAACACAGACATGCGCCGTCTTCTGACGGACTATGGCTTTGAGGGGCACCCGCTGCGCAAGGACTTCCCGCTGACGGGTTATGTTGAAGTTCGTTACGACGAGCTTGAAAAGCGTGTCGTGTATGAGCCAGTTAAGCTCGTTCAGGAATACCGTAACTTTGATTTCCTCTCACCATGGGAAGGCGCTCAGGCAGTCATTCCAGGCGATGAAAAAGCGACCGAGGGAGCTGAGTGATGGCTGACGGACAAGCCCACAATCCTGAAGATCGTAGCTTTACGTTCAACTTTGGTCCTCAGCACCCTGCAGCGCACGGCGTTCTGCGTATGGTTGTTGAGATGGATGGCGAGATCGTTGAGCGCGTTGATCCACACATCGGTCTTCTGCACCGCGGTACAGAGAAGCTGATCGAGTACAAGACCTATCTTCAGGCTTTGCCGTACTTTGATCGCCTCGATTATGTGGCGCCGATGAACCAGGAACACGCCTACTGTCTGGCGATCGAGAAACTTCTTGGTCTCGAAGTGCCGCGTCGTGCAAGCCTGATCCGCGTTCTCTATAGTGAGATCGGCCGTATCTCGAACCACATTCTGAACATCACGACACAGGCAATGGACGTTGGTGCGCTGACGCCAATCACATGGGGCTTTGAAGAGCGCGAAAAGCTTTGCGTATTCTACGAACGCGCGTGTGGTTCTCGTATGCACGCGGCTTATTTCCGTCCCGGCGGTGTTCACCAGGACCTGCCGCCTGAGCTTCTTGATGATATCCTGAAGTTCTGCGATGAGTTCCTGCCGGTTTGCGACGATATGGAAGGTCTTCTGACCGACAACCGTATCTTCAAGCAGCGTAACTGTGATGTTGGCGTTGTTTCCGTTCAGGATGCGCTCGACTGGGGCTTCTCAGGTGTCATGGTTCGTGGTTCTGGCATGGCGTGGGACCTTCGTCGCGCGCAGCCTTACGAGTGCTATAATGAACTCGACTTCAAGATTCCTGTCGGTAAGCATGGCGACTGCTATGACCGTTATGTCTGCCGTATGGAAGAGATGCGCGAGTCTGTAAAAATCATTCGTCAGTGTATCGAGCTGATGGAGCCGGGCCCTGTGCTTGCAGAGAGCTCGAAGATCGCACCTCCACGTCGTGGTGAAATGAAGCGATCAATGGAAGCTCTCATCCACCATTTCAAACTCTACACTGAGGGCTTCAAAGTTCCTGCGGGTGAAACTTACACAGCAGTCGAAGCTCCGAAGGGCGAGTTCGGTGTGTATCTCGTCTCGGATGCTACCAACCGTCCATATCGTCTTAAAATCCGCGCTCCGGGTTTCCCGCACCTGCACGCAATGGATTACCTGTCCAAAGGACACCAGCTGGCTGACGTTTCCGCCATTCTGGGTTCTCTCGACATCGTATTCGGGGAGATTGACCGCTAATGGCTGTTCGTCGTTTTGATCTGGAAGCTGGCGGTGACACGTTTGAGTTTGCATCTGAAACAGAGGGCAAAATCTCATTCTGGCTGGCAAAATATCCTGAAGACCGTAAGCGTTCAGCGGTAATCCCGCTTCTATGGCTTGCCCAGAAGGATAATGGTGGCTGGCTTTCTGAGCCTGCGATGCGCGAAGTCGCTGAGCGCCTCGAAATGCCATACATCCGTGTGTACGAAGTTGCGACTTTCTACACGATGTTCCGTCTGCAGCCGGTTGGTAAGTTTCACGTTCAGCTTTGCGGCACCACGCCTTGCATGCTGCGTGGCGCTAATGACCTCAAAGAGATTTGCCAGAACAAGATTGGTAAAGCGTTTCAGGTCAACGAATCTGGCCGCCTGTCATGGGAAGAAGTCGAATGTCTGGGCGCATGCGTGAATGGCGCAATGGTCCAGATCAATGACTATTACTATGAAGACCTGACGTCGGACACGTTTGCAGAGATTATCGACAAGCTCGAAAATGGCGTTGAGGTAGAACCAGGTAACTTTGTAGCGCGTCAGCGCTCTGCGCCTGAAGGTGACGCCATTACGTTGATTGATAGCGCACTATTTGATGGCTCTGTCCCAGCCGGCATTAGTGCACTGCCAAACGCACCGTCTGAGCTTCCGGAATCCGATCTTCAGCCACTCGGTGCGAAGACGGCTAAGGTCAAAAAAGCAAAGACAGTCAAAGCCGAGAAGAAAGCTGCTGATGCAGCAATCGAGGCAACGGCAGAGCTGCCTGAAGAGACCGATGACAAGAAGCGTCCGGAAGTTGTCGAAGCGCCAGCGAAAGGCGAAACCGACAATCTGGAAGCGATCAAAGGCGTCGGGCCGGTTCTGGTCAAAAAGCTTAACTCCCTTGGGGTGTTCTATTTCGAACAGATCGCCGCTTGGGGTGAGCCAGAAATGGCATGGATTGATGAGTATCTGAGCTTCAAAGGCCGGGTCGCGCGTGAACGCTGGATCCCGCAGGCTCAGGAACTGGCGGAGAAGAAAAAGTCATGATCGTTATGACCCATTATCCGCTTGTAACCTTGAAGGAGCGCAACTGTGCTTGAGGACAAGGATCGCATTTTCACTAACCTCTACGGCCGAGAAGATTGGTCTCTAGAGGCGGCTAAAAAGCGTGGTGCATGGCACCTGACGCGCGATATGCTGCAGTGTGGCCGTGACTGGATCTGTGATCAGATCAAGGCATCCGGTCTGCGCGGTCGCGGCGGCGCTGGCTTCCCGACAGGTCTGAAATGGACCTTCATGCCAAAGCAAGTTGGTGATCGCCCGCACTATCTCGTGGTGAACGCCGACGAGTCCGAACCCGGTACTTGTAAAGACCGTGACATCATGCGCCATGATCCGCATCTGCTGATTGAAGGCTGCCTTGTTGCGTCTTACGCAATGCGTGCTCACGCTTGCTATATCTACCTTCGCGGTGAGTACATCTATGAGCGCGAGCGTATGGAAGCTGCCGTCAAGGAGGCTTATGAAGCCAAGCTGATCGGTAAGGACAACGTCCATGGCTGGGATTTCGATGTTTATATTCACCACGGTGCAGGCGCTTATATCTGCGGTGAAGAAACAGCGCTTCTGGAAAGCCTGGAAGGCAAGAAAGGGCAGCCGCGTCTGAAGCCGCCATTCCCTGCGAATGCCGGCCTTTATGGTTGCCCGACAACTGTGAACAACGTTGAGTCCATCGCTGTAGCGCCGACTATTCTGCGTCGCGGCGCGGAATGGTTCTCAAGCTTTGGCCGTGACAACAACAAGGGCACGAAAGTGTTCTGTATTTCCGGTCACGTGAACAAGCCGTGCAACGTAGAAGAAGCGATGTCTATTCCGATGAAACAACTCATCGAAGAGCACTGCGGCGGCGTACGTGGCGGTTGGGAAAACCTGAAAGCGGTTATTCCGGGCGGTTCTTCCGTTCCACTTCTGCCGCGTGAGATTTGTGATACCGTTCTGATGGATTTTGACGCGCTACGTGAGGTGCGTTCTGGCCTCGGTACTGCCGGTATGATTGTCATGGATAACTCTACTGACATCGTGAAGGCGATCGCGCGTATCAGCTATTTCTACAAGCATGAGAGCTGTGGGCAGTGCACGCCTTGCCGTGAAGGTACGGGCTGGATGTGGCGCGTTCTTGAACGTATGGCGCGCGGCGAAGCCGAGCACTCCGAAATCGACATGCTGCTCGACGTGGCAGGTCAGGTTGAAGGCCACACGATCTGCGCACTCGGTGATGCGGCGGCGTGGCCTGTTCAGGGGCTCATCCGTCACTTCCGTCACGAGATCGAAGAGCGCATCTCTAATTATCGAATTGGCAAGCCCCTCGTTCAGGGCGCCAGCGTAGCGGCGGAGTAAGGCATATGTCAGATACCTTTAAACTCGTCGTTGACGGCAAAGAAGTGGAAGTTCCTCGCGAATACACGCTTCTTCAGGCGTGTGAAGAAGCGGGGGCAGAGATTCCACGTTTCTGCTTCCACGAACGTCTCTCTGTGGCGGGTAACTGCCGCATGTGTCTCGTCCAGTGGGAAGGCGCACCGAAGCCGATTGCCTCTTGTGCGCAGACGGTTGGTGACATGCGGATGAACCCTGATGGATCACCGCCGAACATCAACACCAAAGGCGAGTACGTCGAAAATGCTCGCAATGGCGTGATGGAATTCCTGCTGATCAACCACCCGCTTGATTGTCCGATTTGTGATCAGGGCGGCGAGTGTGACCTGCAAGATCAAGCCGTCGCCTACGGTCGTTCTGACTCGCGCTATGAGATGAACAAGCGCGCGGTCGAAGACAAAAACATGGGGCCGCTCGTCAAAACGATAATGACGCGCTGTATTCAGTGTACGCGTTGCGTGCGCTTTGTTGCGGAAGTAGCTGGCGTCGAAGAGATCGGCATGATCAGCCGTGGTGAAGACGCGGAAATCACGACATATCTCGAGCAGTCTCTCACATCCGAACTTTCCGGCAACGTGATTGACCTGTGTCCGGTTGGCGCGCTGACGTCCAAGCCATACGCGTTTAATGCGCGTCCTTGGGAACTTCGTAAAACCGAGTCGATCGACGTGATGGATGCTATCGGTTCTTCCATTCGCGTAGACGCTAAAGGTGCTGCAGTTATGCGCATCATGCCGCGCGTGAATGAGGAAGTGAACGAAGAGTGGCTGTCCGATAAATCCCGTTTTGTTTGGGACGGTCTTGGTCGCCAGCGTCTTGATACGCCTTATGTTCGTGAAAACGGCAAGCTGCGTCCGGCTGACTGGTCCGAAGCGCTTTCAGTCGTCGCAGAAAAGCTCAAAGGTGACGCATCCCGTATTGCGGCGTTTGCCGGTGACCTTGCTTGCGTAGAAGGCATGAAAGCAGCGAAAGATTTGATGATAGCAGTCGGTGCTACGGCGCTCGACTGTCGACTATCTGGCCAGAAATTGGGTATTACACCTTCTGGTGACGCGCTTCCGCGTGAAAGCTACATTCTTAACCCTACGCTTATGGGCGTAGAGGAAGCAGATGCGCTTCTCATAATTGGCGCCAATCCGCGCGTCGAGGCGGCCGTCTGGAATGCACGCATTCGTAAGGCATGGCTTTGGAATGATCTGAAAGTTGGCCTTATCGGCGAACCGCATGATCTGACCTATGATTACACGCACGTTGCGTCATCTACTTCAGGATTGAATGACCTTGGTGCATTCGGTGACGTTCTGAAGAACGCGAAAAAGCCAATGATCGTTGTTGGTGAGCAGGCGGTTGTTGGTGATAGCGGTTACGCTACGCTAAAGGCTGCTCATGAACTCGCTCTGGAATGTGGCGCGATTGTTTCTGGTGATGATGCCTGGGCTGGCTTTGGTGTCCTGCATAATGCTGCTTCTCGTGTTGGCGCTCTGGATGTCGGCTTCCTGCCGGGTGAGGGCGCTAAGTCCGCTTCGGAGCATCTCTCATCGAATTGTGCGGACCTCGACACCGTCATTCTTCTCGGTGTTGATGAAGTTCCAATGTCGCAGTTCGGTGACAGCTTCGTAGTATATCTCGGAAGCCATGGTGACGCAGGTGCAAGCCGCGCGGATGTTATTCTGCCGACAGCCGCTTATACTGAAAAAAACGCGACCTACGTGAATACAGAAGGCCGCGTTCAGATGACTACGGCTGCCGTTCAGCCTAAAGGTGCTGCGAAAGAAGAATGGGCGATTTTCCGCGCGCTATCTGATCTGGTTGGTAAAACGCTTCCTTACAACAGCGCTGACCAGCTTCGTGATGCGCTGCGTGAAGATGTGCCAAGCTTTGCAGGCATGAACTTCGCCCCTGGCAATGCTGGTGCCGAAGCTCTGTCTGCGCCATTGCCTGCAGCTACAGAATCGCTGTCGGACGATCCGGTCTTCTGTCCGATCGGCGACTTCTATCTCACAAATCCGATCGCACGTGCATCAGCTACTATGGCTGAGTGTTCACTGCAGAAGCAAACTCTGGAGGTCTCCGCAGCTGCGGAGTAGGGGCTCGTCATGGAACAGTTTCTCGGATGGACAGAAAACCCGATTTTGCTTGTGCTGCTTTCGCTCGGGCAAATCCTGCTGGTAACTGTCGTTCTTCTTCTGGCGATTGCCTTCCTTCTCTATTTTGACCGTAAGGTTCTCGCGGGCACGATGCTCCGTAAGGGACCTAACGTTGTTGGCCCATTTGGTCTGTTTCAGTCGTTTGCCGACTTCGGTAAGTTTGTTCTGAAGGAAATGATCATTCCGGCCGGTGCGAACAAAACGGTCTTTATGATCGCACCGATCCTCGCGACGACGCTTTCCCTGATCTGTTGGGCAGTGGTTCCGATTGCGCCGGGCTGGGTCGTTTCTGATCTGAACGTCGGTGTTCTCTACCTGCTTGCAATGTCTTCACTCGGTGTCTACGGCGTGATTATGGCAGGTTGGGCGTCGAACTCAAAGTATCCATTCCTCGGCGGCCTGCGGTCGGCAGCTCAGATGGTCTCTTATGAGGTCTCTATCGGTTTTGTCCTCGTTACGGTCATTCTGCTGTCCGGTTCGATGAACCTCACAACTATCGTTGAATCCCAAACGGGTGGCTTCTGGAATTGGTACGCTTTCAAGCTCCCTACGATTATCGTGATGTTCCCGATGATGGTTATTTTCTTCATCTCGGCGCTGGCTGAGACGAACCGCCCTCCCTTCGACCTTCCGGAAGCGGAATCAGAGCTCGTAGCGGGGTACCAGGTCGAATACTCAGGTACGCCATTCCTTCTTATTTATCTGGGGGAGCAGATCGCAATCACGCTGATGTGCGCGATGACGAGTGTACTGTTCCTCGGCGGTTGGCATTCTCCTGTAGGCGATCTTGGCCTGTTCGATGAGAACACGCTGGCAGGCCTTCTGGGTACAGGCACGTTTGAAAGCCTTATCGGGGCATTCTGGTTCGCTCTGAAAGTCACATTCGTGTTCTTCATGTTTGCGTTCGTTCGTGCGCTGGTGCCGCGTTATCGTTATGACCAACTGATGCGCCTTGGCTGGAAGATCTTCCTGCCGACGTCTCTCGTGGCAGTGCTGCTGATCAGTGGCTATGTCGTCTACACAAGCGCAGCGGCCGCTTAGGAGGGGATGATTTTATGAGAATTGCACAAGCCCTCAAAGGCGCCCTTCTTCTCGACTTTATCGGTGCGATGGGTCTCGGCTTCCGGTACCTGTTCCGTCGCAAAGCGACGATCAACTACCCGTTCGAGAAGAACCCGCTATCTCCACGTTTCCGTGGCGAACACGCACTGCGTCGCTACGCGAATGGCGAGGAACGTTGCATCGCGTGTAAGCTTTGCGAAGCGATTTGTCCGGCGCAGGCGATCACGATTGAAGCAGAACCTCGTGACGATGGCTCACGTCGTACGACGCGCTACGACATTGATATGACAAAATGTATCTACTGTGGCTTCTGTCAGGAAGCCTGTCCGGTAGATGCTATCGTTGAAGGCCCAAATTTTGAGTTTGCTACGGAAACTCGCGAAGAGCTCTTCTACGACAAAGAAAAATTGCTCGCCAATGGTGACCGTTGGGAGCGTGAGATTGCACGTAATCTCGAACTCGATGCGCCGTATCGATAACGGCAAAAAGATAGGACCTGTTGTGGGTAACGCGTTTAACGGCGGAAACGCCATCGGCTTAGGGGGCTGATATGGAAGTCATCGCATTCAGCATTCTTTCAGCGATTGTACTGATTGCCGCTTTCTGTGTGATTGCGGCACGTAATCCGGTACACTCTGTACTCTTCCTTATCCTTGCCTTCTTTACATCGTCGGGCCTCTTGGTTCTGATTGGTGCAGAATTCCTAGCTATGCTGCTCATCGTTGTTTACGTCGGCGCGGTCGCGGTTTTGTTCCTGTTTGTCGTGATGATGCTCGACGTGGATTTCGTAGAATTAAAGCAGGGCTTCCTCAATTACGCGCCATTCGGCGGCGTTGTGGCTCTGGTCTTCTTCGCGGAGATTGCTCTCGTCGCCAGCGCGATGGGTGCGAGCCGTCCGGAAACTTTTGATGCAAGCCCGAACGCGGAGACGAACGTCGAAGCAATCGGTCAGGTCATGTACACCGACTATCTGCTTCTCTTCCAGATTTCCGGCATCGTTCTGCTCATCGCTATGATTGGTGCGATCGTACTCACACTGCGTCACCGACCGGGCGTTCGTCGCCAATCTGTTGAAGAACAGACGGGTCGTAAGCGCGCGGATGCGGTTGAACTTAAGGACGTCCGTCCGGGACAGGGGATCTGATATGGAACTGACACTCGCCCATTATCTGTCGCTGTCCGCAGCGCTGTTTACGATTGGTGTCTTTGGCATCTTCGTGAACCGGAAGAACATTATCGTCATTCTGATGTCACTGGAACTTATGCTTCTGTCCGTGAACATCAATCTCGTCGCTTTCGGCGCGTTCAATGGCGACATCAAAGGCCAGATTTTCGCGATGCTGGTTCTGACCGTAGCGGCTGCTGAAGCCGCGGTCGGCCTTGCGATTCTGGTCACTTATTTCAGAAACCGCGGCGATATTGCTGTGGAAGATGTCAATCTCATGCGGGGCTGATAAACAGATGACATTGCCTGACCCCCTAATTTTATTCATCGTGCTCGCACCGGGCATCGCTGCAGCCATAGCAGGCCTGTTCCAGCGCTTTATCGGTGACCGTGTTGCGATGCTCGTAACGACGATTACTGTCGGCTCTGCCGGCATTCTGTCGCTGTATCAGCTTTTTGCTTACGCCTTTGGCGGCCACCATGATGCACATCACCACTTCCAGCACGTAATCCACCTTGCACGCTGGATTGATGTTGGTCAGTTCCATGCCGACTGGGCCATCCGTGTCGACGCAATGTCGATTGTTATGATGGCCGTGATCACAAGCGTTTCTGGTCTCGTGCACCTTTATTCCTGGGGCTACATGTCCGAGGACCCGCATAAAGCGCGCTTCTTCTCGTACCTGTCGCTCTTCACTTTCATGATGCTTATGCTCGTGACTGGCGACAATCTGATCCAGATATTCTTCGGTTGGGAAGGTGTTGGCCTCGCGTCTTACCTGCTGATCGGCTTCTGGTTCCACAAAGACAGCGCGAACAGCGCGTCCATTAAAGCGTTTGTTACAAACCGCGTCGGTGACTTCGGTCTTGCGCTTGGCATCATGGCGGCGTTCTTCGTGTTTGGCACCGTCGAACTCAACCCGATGCTTGAAGCGATCAAAGAGAACACGTTTGAGCATGTAGCGCCTATCGTGAGCTTTGCTGAAGCGGCGACACCACGCGACGCGTCTATCGACTTCCTTGGTTATGGCGTTCCAGTTCTGGAACTTATCGGTGTCCTGCTCTTCATCGGCGCCATGGGTAAGTCAGCTCAGTTCTTCCTGCATGTCTGGCTGCCAGACGCGATGGAAGGCCCGACACCTGTATCTGCGCTTATTCACGCCGCGACAATGGTTACCGCGGGTGTATATCTCGTGTGTCTGCTTTCGCCGATCTATGAGTACGCCCCATATGCCTCTGGTTTCATCGCGCTGATTGGTGCCGTGACAGCTCTCTACGCTGCGACAGTAGGCATGGCGCAAAATGACATTAAGCGCGTGATTGCATTCTCAACCTGTTCCCAGCTTGGCTACATGTTTTTTGCGGCGGGTGTCGGTGCGTATCAGGCGGCGATGTTCCACCTGTTCACGCACGCCTTCTTCAAAGCGTTGCTTTTCCTTGGTGCGGGGTCCGTAATTCACGGTATGCACCACGAGCAGGATATGCGCCGTATGGGCGGCGTCGCCAAGTATATGAAAATCACATACGCTGCGATGCTTATCGGCACCATTGCGATTATCGGCCTCGGTATTCCGCACACGAAATTCGGTTTTGCGGGCTTCTTCTCTAAAGATGCCATTATCGAAACTGCGTTTGCGGCAGGTATCTCCGGTGTATCATTCGCACAGCTCGCATTCTGGTTCGGTATCATTGCTGCACTACTCACAAGTTTCTACTCATGGCGCCTCATTTATATGACGTTCCACGGACCTATGGCTGAATCAAATCACCATGACGATGCGCATGAGGATGATGGCCATGAGGACGACCACCATGCTCATGGCGGCAAGCCTCACGAGTCTCCTCTCGTGATGCTTGTTCCGCTAATTCTTCTGAGTGTCGGTGCCGTGTTTGCGGGTTATTTCTTCTATGACGCTTTCGTGGGGCACCACTACGAGGAGTTCTGGAGCGGTGCGATCTATGCGGCCCCTGAAAATCATGTTCTGCATGATAAGTATGATGTTGCTCATGGCGGCATCAACCCGGGTTGGGTCTTCTGGGCGCCTCTGGTCGTAACGATCCTCGGCTTCCTTATCGCGACCTTCACTTATCTGTTTAACCGTGGCCTCGGTAAGCGCATTGCCGATACTGGCGGCCCTCTGCATGCTCTGTTCGCGAACAAGTGGTACTTCGACGAGATCTATCAGGCGACATTCGTTCGCGGCACAAAAGTGCTGGGTGACTTCTTCTGGAAGGTCGGTGACCGCAAGATTATCGACGGCTTTGGCCCGGACGGTCTGAGTGGACTGGCAAAGTGGGGTGCAAGCCGTCTGTCGGCGATGCATACAGGCTATCTGTATCACTATGCCTTTGTCATTCTCGGTGCTGCCGCGGTCTTCGGCGCAGTCATTCTAATTAACGTAGCAGGAGCGAATTGATGGGCGACTTTGCGCTCCTTTCCTTCATGATTTTTGCACCGGCTCTCGGGGCGCTTCTGCTCCTGTGGGTCCGGAAAATCACGGCGTCTAATGCGACGTCAGTTGAAGAAGAGTCTCGTGTAGCTTTCCTCGTCGGTCTGGTTGTCAGCGCTGCGACGTTTGTTCTGTCGATTATTGCGCTGGCTTATTTCCAACCGGGGGCTGAAGGGTTCCAGCTCGTTGAAGATCATTCCTGGTTCGGCGGCACGCTGAATGAGGCGGGTGAAGTTGTCGGCGGTATTCGCTACAAGATGGGCGTCGACGGCATGTCGATCCTGCTCGTGCTTTTGACGACTTTCCTGACGCCGCTCTGCTTCCTGGCTAGCTGGGGGAGTGTAAAGCACCGCGTAACCGAGTACGTAGCGGCGTTCCTGTTCCTTGAAACGCTGATGCTTGGTGTATTCTGTTCGCTCGATCTTATGTTGTTCTACGTCTTTTTCGAGGCTGGCCTGATCCCGATGTTCATTATCATTGGCATCTGGGGCGGCGCAGAACGTGTCTACGCTTCGTTCAAGTTCTTTCTGTATACGCTGCTTGGCTCTCTGTTCATGCTGCTCGCGGTCATCGCTATGTACCTGCAAGCAGGCACGTCAGATATCGTTGAATTACAGACGGTCATCCCGCAGATTTTCGCTGTCGAAGACGGAAAGTTTGGCGTCCAGCATCTGTTATGGCTCGCATTTTTTGCATCCTTTGCTGTGAAGCTTCCAATGTGGCCGGTTCATACCTGGCTTCCGGATGCGCACGTACAGGCGCCGACCGCCGGTTCCGTGATTCTGGCGGGTGTTCTGTTGAAGATGGGCGGCTATGGCTTCCTGCGCTTCTCTTTGCCCATGTTCCCAGAAGCCAGCGTCTACTTCCAGCCGATGGTCTTCGCGATGAGTGTTATCGCGATTGTATATGCTTCGCTGGTCGCATTCCGTCAGACGGATATGAAGAAGCTGATTGCTTATTCATCCGTCGCTCACATGGGCTTTGTCACACTGGGTATTTTCTCGTTCACTGAAATCGGCATTCAGGGCGCTATCTTCCAAATGATCTCGCACGGCGTGATTTCCGGTGCACTCTTCCTGATCGTTGGTGTCATTTATGATCGCATGCACACTCGTGAGATTAAGTTCTATGGTGGCCTCGTCACCAAGATGCCGGTTTATGCAGCGATCTTCATGCTGTTTACGATGGCGAATGTTGGCCTGCCGGGCACAAGCGGTTTTGTCGGCGAGATTTTGACAATGGCAGGTAGCTTCCAGGCTTCTACCTGGGCGGCTACAGGTGCCGCACTCGGCGTGATCTTCTCTGCCGTATACATGCTCACACTTTATCGGCAGACAGTGTTCGGTGTGATGACCAATGAGAAGCTCGAAGGCATCAAGGACATCAACCGCACAGAAGCAATTGTGTTCGCACCTCTCATCATCGCTACGATCGTACTTGGTGTATTCCCTGCGATCATTTTTGACATCACTGAACTCAGCGTGGCGCCTATCATGGCTGCCGTATCTGGATTGATTGGATAACTGACCATGAACTGGGACGAAATCTTCGCAGCAGCTACGCCCGAGCTCTACCTCGCATTTGCGGGTCTGATCGCGGTTGTTCTTGGTGCGGTTCTTCGCGAACGTTTTGCAACGGTTTCTATCAAAGCCGGCGCGCTGATACTTCTCGGCGCTTGCGCGCTCTCGCTCTTCAACATTGAAGGCGGCGTTGCCTTCAACGGACTTTGGGAAACGGATCGTTTCACGAACCTCGCTAAAGCCGTTTGTTACTTCTGCGCAGGTGTGGCTTTGCTGATCGCGGAACCATATCTCGTGAAAGAGCGCCTTATCCGCTACGAGTACGCGCTTCTGGTGATCTTCGCATCGCTCGGTATGGGCATCACGCTCTCAGCAAACGATTTGATGACGCTTTATCTCGGCATCGAGACCCTCAGCCTCTCATCTTATGTGCTCGCAGCCTTTAATCGGGACAGCCAACGGTCTTCTGAAGCGGGTCTTAAATACTTTGTACTCGGCGCGCTCGCATCTGGTCTGATCCTCTACGGCTCCTCGCTTGTGTACGGTTTCTCTGGTTCGACCAACTATGATGCTATTGCACAGGCCGAGTTCGGTATTGGTCTCGTGTTCGGTCTCGTACTGCTGATTACTGGTCTTGCGTTCAAAGTATCTGCGGCGCCACTGCACGTCTGGACGCCTGACGTATATGAAGGTGCGCCGACGCCGGTTGTCGCTTTCTTCGCCTCTGCGCCAAAGCTTGCGTCTATGGTTGTCTTTGCGACGATCCTGTTTGAGGCCTTTGGTAACGCAATCGACCAGTGGCAGGATGTCATCCTGATTATCTCTGGTGCATCTATGCTGATCGGAGCCTTTGGTGCGCTGCGCCAGACAAATCTAAAACGCCTGTTTGCTTACTCTTCTATCGGCAATATGGGCTATGCGCTCATTGCTCTCGCCGCTGGTGAAGATATCGGCGGACCAGCTTTGCTCGTCTATATGGTGATTTATGCGCTGTCACAGCTCGGGATCTTTGGGGTGCTTCTGTCTATGCGCCGTCGTGGTGGTATGGTCGAAGACATCTCAGAGCTTTCAGGTCTGTCATCCACAATGCCTTGGCTCGCAGTCTGCATGACTGCTCTGGTCTTCTCTGTGGCTGGGATTCCTCCATTGGGCGGCTTCTTCGGTAAACTGGTTGTGTTCCAGGCTGGTGTTGAAGCAGGTCTGTGGCCAATCGTGATTATCGGCGTGATCGCGTCAGTCGTTTCGCTCGGCTACTATCTCCGCATCATCATGATCATGTGGGGCGGCGACAAGCTTGCACCGTTTGAGAATATGTCCGGCACTGTCGGCATCACGGTGAGTGCAGCCACTATCCTTGCTTTCCCTGTTTTCACCGTAGTTATCGGTTGGATGATGTCACTCGCCGGTGGCAGCTTTTCACTCGGTTAAGCGCCAGTGTTTCAGCTGAACGCTCTGGCGAATGCCTGGCCAGTTGAATGGTATGATGAAATCGACAGCACTTCTGCTCTTGCTGGGCGACGTGCTGTCGACGGCGTTCAGAAACCTGTCTGGTTCGCAGCTAAAGCGCAGACAGCTGGCCGTGGACGCCTTGGTCGCAAGTGGATATCCGAAACCGGAAATCTCTACACGACTGCTCTTATCCCGATTGATGGCTTGTCTCCTGCAGTTGCGGGCGTTTCACTGAGTATTGGGCTGGCCGTCAGGGATATGGTCATCGAGCTCAGTCAGGGACGACTCATTCCGGGCCTTAAATGGCCCAATGACGTGCGCATCGACGGGGCCAAGCTCAGTGGTATCCTGCTCGAAAGCGGAAGATCGTCTCAGACCAGACAATTCTGGCTGTCTATCGGTATCGGAGTAAACCTCGCCTTTGCTCCGGATATTCCCGATTATTCAACCGCCAGTCTGGCAGAGGTTTTACCTGATATTGCTGTAGCTCCTGAAACAGCGCTTTTGGTACTTGATGGGTGCTTACGTAGACGCCTTACGCAATTCTCTGAGTTCGGCATGTCTTCGGTAATTAATGACTGGATGAAGGCGACAGACCAGATTGGTGCAATTTGCCGCTCAAAACTTGGCGATCAAACCATAGAAGGTGAGTTTCACGGGCTGGACGAGCACGGTCATATGTGTCTGAACACCTCGACCGGCGAGGTCGTCACGATCACGGCTGGTGATGTTGAGCTTGTGAAGGAACGCTGAGCCATGCTTCTGGCGATCGATGTCGGCAATACGAACACTGTTTTTGGGCTCCATGACGGCAAGTCATGGGTCGCACAGTGGCGTAGCGCAACCGACAGTACAAAGACGGCCGACGACTATGCGGTCTGGCTGACGCAACTCTGCCGGATGGATGGTATTCCGTTTGGCGATCTGGATGCCTGCATTATTTCATCCGTTGTTCCGCAAGCTCGTTTCAATTTCCGCAATCTGGCGCGCCGTTATCTGGATATCGAGCCAATGTTTATTGGAGGATCTTCGGTTGAGTTGGGTGTCCCAATCAGGATCTCGAGACCCGAGCAGGTAGGTGCTGACCGTCTGGTGAACGCCGTTGGCGCACATGCGCAGCATAAAGGTGCTCTCATCGTAGTGGATAGCGGCACCGCAACGACGTTTGACATTGTTGGCGCTGATGGCGGTTTTGAAGGCGGGATCATTTCTCCCGGCATAAACCTCTCCATGCGTGCCCTTCATGACGCCGCTGCCAGCCTGCCGCGCATCGCAATTCAAAGACCGTCCCAGGTGATCGGACAGGACACGGTATCTGCAATGCAGTCCGGTATCTTCCTCGGTTATCTTGATCTGATTGATGGTCTTATCCGTAGGATTAAGGCAGAGTACACAGAACCGATGACGGTGATTGGAACAGGCGGTGTTGCATCACTATTTGAAGGTGAGAGCGAAGAGATCGATATCTACGATCCTGATGTCACAATCCGTGGCCTACTTGAGATTTACCGCCGGAATAAAAAATAGAACGTATGACAGATAAAGCAGAACTCCTGTTCCTGCCGCTTGGCGGTTGCAACGAAATTGGAATGAACCTCAACGCCTACGCTTACGGTCCTGTACATGACCGGCGCTGGATTATTGTTGATATGGGCGTGTCGTTTGGTGACCTCAGAACGCCTGGTGTCGATGTCATTATTCCAGATCCAGGCTTCATTGAAGAGCAGCGAGATAACATTGAAGCGATTTTCCTCACGCACGCGCATGAGGATCATATCGGTGCCGTCGGGCATCTTTGGCATCGCTTCCAGAAGCCGATGTACGCAACGCCGTTCACCGCGGAACTGATTCGGCACAAGTTGAATGACGCAGGCGTAATAGACAAAGCAAAGCTCAATGTTGTTCCGCTCGGTGGCAAAGTAAAAGCTGGGCCGTTCGAGGTGGAGTACGTCACGCTTACACATTCAATTCCCGAACCGAACGGTCTCGCGATCAAAACGCCCGCAGGCACTATTCTTCACACTGGTGACTGGAAAATCGACCCTGATCCGCAGATAGGCGCACCGTTTGATTCAACTGTCCTTGAGAAGATGGGCGATGAAGGCGTTCTCGCCATGGTCTGTGACTCTACCAATGTGTTCGAAGAAGGCGAAGCTGGATCAGAAGGTAGTTGTCGTGATGAACTGGTCGACCTGATCGGAGAGCAGACGGGGAGGGTAGCGGTTACCGCTTTCGCGTCGAACGTTGCGCGTGTTGAGAGCATTGTGCGCGCCGCCGAGGCGAATGGACGCCATGTATGCCTTGTAGGCCGATCCATGCATCGGATTACAGCAGCCGCAAAAGCGGTTGGTATGCTGGCAGATTGTGCTGAGTTCGTTGATGAGAAAGAAGCGGGCTATCTGCCTCCAGAAGCTATTCTTTACCTTTGCACTGGGTCTCAAGGTGAGCCACGCGCTGCTCTTTCTCGTATCGCGCAAGGCAACCACCCACACGTAACTCTGAATAAGGGCGATACGGTTATTTTCTCGTCGCGCGTGATTCCGGGTAACGAGCGTGGGATCTTTGACCTGCAGAACGCGCTTGCGGAGAAGGGCGTGAAGCTCATTACAGATCGTATGCGGCACATTCACGTTTCAGGTCACCCGTGCCGCGACGAACTGCGCCGGATGTATTCATGGGTGCGTCCGCGAATCTCTGTGCCTGTGCACGGCGAGCGTCGTCACATCCTCGAACATGCCGACTACGCGAAGTCTCTACAGGTGTCTGAGGCGGTAACGCCGAAGAATGGCGACGTCATTCGATTGGCACCAGGGCGTGCAAAGATCGTCGATGAGGTGCCGACCGGCCGTCTTCTCCTCGACGGCAATCGTCTCATTCCGGAAAATGCTCAGGGTATCCAAGAGCGACGACGGCTTTCATTCGCGGGCCATGTCACCGTTGCCATTTGTTTTGATGACAACGCGGACATCATCGACGGCCCGGAAGTATTTGTCCGGGGCTATTCAGAGCCAGATGGAAGGACGCTCGACGAAACGATTGATGCGTTCGATGAGGCCGCGGAAAATGCGATAGATGGTCTCAAGCGTAAAGCGAGGCTTGACGATGAAACGGTCGAGCGTTCACTTATCCGCGCGCTGCGCAAGGTAGGCGAGCGTGAGCTTGGAAAACGTCCGCTGATCGATGTTTCGATCCTGCGGGGATAATCAACAGACTGAAAGCGGGGAAACATGATCGGTCCACTCAACCATGTAGGCGTTGCGGTTCCTTCCATTGAGGAAGCGGCTCAAACCTATCGTGAACTGTATGGCGTAACAGACATTACCGAACCAGGCGAAATGCCCTCACAAGGTGTCCGCTTTTGCTTTGTAAATCTCCCAAACAGCCAGATCGAACTGATTGAGCCGCTGGGTGACGATTCCCCGATCCTTAACTTCCTCAAAAAGAACCCGAAGGGTGGCCAGCATCATGTGTGTTTCGAAGTTGAAGACATTCATGAAGCCAAGCGTGAAATGGAAGCTAAGGGCGCGACAGTTCTGAACGAGCCACGCATTGGTGCGCACGGAACGCCGATTATCTTCGTTCATCCGAAAAACTCGAACGGCGTGCTGATCGAGCTGATGGAAACTCCAAAACACTAATGGGTATTTTTTCTGCTTCCGTCGTCTTTCTGATTTCATGGTGGATGGTTTTTCTGGCTGTCTTGCCAATTGGCGTGCGCGGCCAGCATGAAGACTATGTGCCGGACGACGGAACAGAGCCCGGCGCGCCTCAGGCCGCGAACCTTTGGAAGAAAGCCATATGGGCGACTATCGGTGCCGCCGTGGTTACACTGTTTGGCTTTATTGTCGCGATCAGCGGAATTCTCCCTGAACCGGATCGTATCTGGTAGAAGCTGATTGCGCGCGACTCATACGGGCGCTAGATCAGCATGATCTTCTTTTACAGCGAATGGCATCATGAAGCTTTCTAACTATTTCCTGCCTGTTCTCAAGGAAACTCCAGCCGAAGCGACGATCTTGTCGCACCAGTACATGCTTCGAGCGGGTATGATCCGCCAGAACGGCGCGGGCATTTACAGCTGGCTGCCGCTGGGTTTGAAGGTGCTCCGTAAGATCGAGGTGATCGTGCGTGAGGAGATGGATCGCGCAGGCGCCGTGGAAATGCTGATGCCGACGATCCAGCAAGCCGAGCTCTGGCAGGAAAGCGGTCGTTATGATGACTATGGTAAGGAGATGCTGCGCATCACCGACCGTCATGATCGTGAAATGCTCTTTGGTCCGACCAATGAGGAAATGATTACCGACATTTTCAGGTCGTATGTGCGTAGCTACAAGCAGCTGCCCCTGAACCTGTATCACATCCAATGGAAGTTCCGTGACGAAATCCGTCCGCGCTTTGGCGTGATGCGTGGTCGTGAGTTTCTGATGAAAGACGCTTATTCCTTCGACATCGATGCTGACGCGGCCCGCCGGTCCTATCAGAAGATGTTTTGTGCTTATCTGAACACGTTCGACCGTCTCGGCCTGACTGCTGTGCCTATGAAGGCGGACACTGGCCCTATCGGCGGCGATCTAAGTCACGAATTTATCATTCTCGCGGAAACTGGCGAAAGCGAAGTGTTCCTTGATAAGGCGCTTCTTGATGTGCCAGCGCCGGGTATTGATTTCGATTTTGATGGTGACCTCACAACTGAAATCGACAAGCGTACTCAGTATTACGCAGCAACCGACGAAATGCATGATGTAGCTGAGTTCGAAGCTGTTCCAGAAGACCGGCGCGTATCCGCTCGCGGTATCGAAGTCGGTCATATCTTCTTCTTTGGCGACAAATACTCTTCGCCGATGAAAGCAGAGATCATGAACGCGGAAGGTAAGAGCGTTCCGGTTCAAATGGGCTCTTACGGTGTTGGTGTGTCGCGTCTGGTTGGCGGCATTATCGAAGCGTCTCACGATGACAAAGGCATAATCTGGCCGAAGTCTGTAGCGCCTTTCGACGTCGGTATCGTAACTGTGAAGGCCAAGTCTGAAGAAATTCAGGCAGCTGGTTCAGACGCATATGCACAGCTTCAGAATGCTGGTTTAGATCCTTTGTATGATGATCGTGATGCCAGCCCCGGCGTAAAGCTCTCTTCAATGGAACTGATTGGCATTCCATACGTCTTAGTCATCGGTCCGAAGGGACTGGAAAAAGGCGTGGTGGAGTTAAAGACGCGCGCGACGGGAGAATCTGAAGAAATGTCACTCGAAGCGGCCATCAATAAACTGAAAGCGGTAGCGTGAGCTCCGTAGCTCCCGAAGCACTCAAAGACAGACCGTTTGGTTATTACGAACGGTCGCTCGCGTTCCGATATATCCGCGCTCGTCGTGAGCACGGCGGTGTGGCTATTGTTTCCATTCTGTCTCTCGTCGGTATTGCCCTCGCAGTTGCTGCGTTGATTATTGTCATGTCGATCATGAACGGGTTCCGAGCCGAGCTAATTGATCGTGTTCTAGGAAACTCGGGACATATCCGCGTTTATTCCGGACAGAACCTTGCAACTGAGATCGACGATCTGATCATCCAGCTTGAAGCGAGAGATGACGTTCTCAGCGCTGTGCCGATCGTTGAGGGAGCCGTTCTGGCTTCTTCCGATGCTGTCGCGCGTGGTGCCTATGTGCGGGGTATCAGTCCCAGCGATACTGATGCGTTTGAGTTTCTTCAAGGTGATCTTTACCGCGGAAGTATGGAAACCTTTGGTGACGGACGTTTTGGCGGCGACGATATCATCATTTCAGAACGACTGGCACGCTCGCTATATGTGACGGCAGGTGATTCACTCACGCTTATCGCTCCCGAAGGCGCTGCGACTATGGGCGGCGTCATTCCGAGACGTAAAGTATACAACATTGCGGGGGTGTTTGAGGTTTTCTCGGGAAACGCAAACCCGCTCGACGACTCGCTGATCATTATGCCGTTGGAACAGGCTCAGCTCTTTTTTAATTCGCGTGATCGCTATCCGATTGTCGAGCTGAAGATTAATGACCCGCAGGATGTTGATGTCGTGCTTCAAACGCTACAGAGGGAAATCCTTCCGAGAGGCATGCTTACGCAATCTTGGAAAGAGTTGTACCGCGGCATTGTAGGCGCGCTGGAGGTCGAGCGCAGCATGATGCGGATGATTTTCGCGGTCCTGATTACCATCACCGCCTTGAACATTATTACCGGCATTGTGATGCTCGTGAAAAATAAGGCGCGCGACGTCGCTATTTTGCGTACGATGGGCGCAAGCCGCAGCACGATACTTCGTGTCTTCCTGATGATTGGCGGAATTCTTGGTGTATCCGGTCTGGTGCTCGGTCTGACGTTGGGTCTGCTCTTTTGCTTCAATATCGAGCCAATTCAAGACTTCCTGAATATGCTGACAGGCAACGCAATCTGGAATCCAGATGTTTACGGTCTGCCTTACATTCCTGCGCTAATCGATTGGTCTGAAGTCGGTTTTGCGTCAGCTTATGCATTTCTGGTTTCGATAGTCGTGTCCGTGCTCCCAGCATGGAACGCTGCAAAGCTCGACCCCGTCGAAGCATTGAGATCGGAGTAGAGCTATGAGCGTTGTATTGCAGCTTTCCTCTGTGGTGAGGACTTACAGGACGGGCGAAAACGCCGTTGATGTTCTTAAAGGTATAAACCTTGAACTAAGGCGTGGTGAGCTTGTGGGGCTTGTAGGGCCTTCCGGCTCTGGAAAGTCGACGCTTCTGCACACCGCAGGCCTCTTAGAGAAGCCCGACGAAGGATCTGTGCTTCTCGATGGCGAAGATTGTTTGAAGCTGAATGACCGCCAGCGGACACTCATGCGTCGCACGCGCCTTGGGTTTGTCTATCAGTTCCACCATCTGCTTCCGGAGTTTAATGCGATCGATAATGTCGCAGCTCCACTTTACCTCTCAGGCGTTCATAGGAATGTGGCGCGCGAGCGTGCCGTGGAATTGTTGGAAAAGATGGGGCTTGGTCATAGGCTGAACCATCAGCCGATGGAGATGTCTGGCGGTGAGCAGCAGCGGGTCGCAATTGCGCGTGCACTGTCGAACCGACCGAAGATTCTGATTGCCGACGAACCAACTGGTAACCTTGACACAAAAACAACGGAAAGCGTGTTTCAGCAGTTGATTGAAACCGGCAGGACTGAAGGTCTAGCCATGCTGATCGCAACCCACAACCTCGCACTGACCCAGTATATGGACCGTGTACTGACCCTCGAGGACGGGAAACTCACAACTTTCGAACCTGCGAAGGCTTCTGGCTGAGACCGTTTTCTTCCATGATGGTTAAAGGTCAGGAAGATTATGATGTCAGAAAGCTATAAAACTCCGCGCTTTGTTCACCTCGGTGTACGTTCTTCTTTCTCTCTTCTGGAGAGTATGATTACGTCCGGTGCACTGAAGTCCTGGGCTGAAGGCAATCTAGTCTCCGCCGTTGGCGTAACCGATCACAACAATCTTTTCGGCGCACTTGAGATTTCGGAGTATCTGGCGGGTATTGGGGTTCAGCCGGTCGTTGGCGTCGCTTTCGATGTGATGCCGGCACTGCATGATGCCCAACCCTATAAACTGACGATCTATGCCAAAGATGAGACGGGCTATGAACGTCTTATGGAAATTGCTTCGGCTGCTTATCTCGAAAGCGAGGATGGTGTTCCGGTTCTTAAAGAGCATCATGCTTTTGAAAAGACCGAAGGACTGATTGCGCTTTCTGGCGGAGCGTATGGCGAGGCGGGTCAAGCGGCTTGCCGCGGCAAGTATGACCAGGTTTTGGCCTCCCTTAAGCGACTGGCCGATGCCTATCCTGACCGCTGTTACGTTGATATTCAGCGCCATGACGAACCTGAAGAAATTCAGAGCGAGCCCATGCTCATTGAAGCTGCGTATGAGCTTGGATTGCCGCTAGTCGCTATTCAGGATGCAAGATTCCTGAAACGCGAAGACCATGCGGCTCATGATGCGCTCATGTGTATCCGTAACGGAAGCTATATCGGCCAGACTGAACGCTATCGGATCACAGAAGAGCATTATCTGAAGTCGTCGGACGAAATGGAGGCGCTCTTCGCCGACATTCCCGAGGCTATTGAGAACACTATAGCTCTCGCTCAAAGGTGCGCTGTGCGCCCCCGTCTGCGAAATCCAATCCTTCCGCACTTCGATGGCGGGTTTGGTCGTAGCGAAGCAGATGAACTTCGCGCACAGGCGAATGAGGGCCTCGAACGGCGCCTTGCCGAAGTCGAAAAGATGTACGGTACGCGAGAGGATTATCAGGAGCGCCTCGATTACGAGCTCGGTATCATCGAGAATATGGGCTTTCCGGGCTACTTCCTGATCGTATCTGACTTCATCAAATGGGCTAAAGAACACGATATTCCCGTTGGGCCGGGGCGTGGTTCAGGTGCGGGGTCTCTGGTCGCCTGGGTGCTGCTTATTACCGACCTAGATCCGCTTCGTTTCGGACTGCTCTTCGAGCGTTTTTTGAACCCTGAACGTGTTTCTATGCCTGACTTTGACGTCGATTTCTGTCAGGAGCGTCGTGGTGAAGTCATCCGCTATGTGCGCGATAAATATGGTGAAGCCAGCGTCGCATCGATCATTACCTTCGGTACGCTTCAGGCGAAGGCTGTGGTGCGAGATGTCGGTCGCGTTATGCAGATGCCTTACGGGCAAGTGGATCGACTTTCCAAGCTGATCCCGTTCAATCCGGCAAAGCCGCCAAAGCTGAAAGACGCGATCGCGGATGAACCGAAGTTCGATGAGGAAAAAGATCGAGACCCTCTGGTCGGCGAGATGCTGGAAAAAGCGCTCGCGCTCGAAGGGCTTTACAGGAACTGTGGTACGCACGCCGCCGGCGTCGTTATCGGCGACCGGCCACTCGTTCAGCTGACGCCGCTTTTCCGCGATCCAAGGTCCGACCTTCCGGCGACCCAGCTCAATATGAAATGGGCTGAGCAGGCCGGACTCGTGAAGTTCGACTTCCTTGGCCTGAAAACGCTGACCGTCATCCACCGCGCGCTCAAATTCCTGAATGAGACGGAAACGTCCATGCCGAAGGCCTGGCGTGCCTATGACGATGAGTCGACCTATCAGCTGATGTCTGTAGGCGACACGCTGGGTGTGTTCCAGCTCGAGGGGCAGGGTATGCGCGATACCTTGAAAAAAGTGCAGCCGGGCTCGATGGAAGATGTGATCGCTATCATCTCTCTCTATCGTCCGGGCCCAATGGATAACATACCGCAGTTCGTCGACGTTAAATTCGGACGTGTTGATGCGGACTATTATCACCCGCTTCTGAAACCGATCCTTGAAGAGACTTACGGCGTTCCGGTCTATCAGGAACAGGTTATGCGTATGGCGCAAGAGCTTGCGGGCTACTCGCTCGGTGAAGCGGATATGCTCCGCCGCGCTATGGGTAAGAAAAAAGTCGAGGAGATGCTCAAGCAGCGTAAGCGCTTTATCGAGGGTGCTGCTGAGAAGGACGTTCCAGAGAAACAGGCCAGCCATATCTTCGATGTTATGGAGAAGTTCGCCGGCTACGGTTTTAACAAATCCCACGCAGCTGCTTATGCCGCAATTTCTTACCAGACGGGTTATTTGAAAGCGAACCACCCGATCGAATTTCTCGCGGCTTCAATGAGCCTCGATATCCAGAACACTGATAAACTTGCAGCGTTTTTCCAGGAAGCGAAGCGTCTGAATATCACGGTCCAAGCGCCAGATATCAATCTCAGCAATCCGGACTTCGATGTTCGCGATGGTTCCATCATCTATGCTCTCGGCGCGATTAAGGGCGTGGGCATGGAAGCGATGAAACATGTTTGTGAAATTCGCAAAGAGCGACCGTTTGATAGCCTTCATGATTTCGCAGAGCGGGTGGATCCGCGTCTGATCAACCGAAAGTGTCTCGAGTCGCTCGCTAAATCAGGCGCGTTTGACTCGCTGGAACCAAATCGGGCGCGCGCACTAGCGGCTGTCGATGTTCTGGTCGCCACGGCTTCGTCCGCAGCCGATGATCGAGCAGCAAACCAGAATAGCCTGTTCGGAGATGATAAATCTCAGACGCGGGCGCCAATTCCGAAAGTCCCCGCTTGGAGTTCGACACAGCTGCTTGACCATGAGTTCAAAGCAGTCGGCTTCTACCTCAGTGGACACCCGCTCGACGGACTGCTCCTTGCCGGCGCCAGAGACAGGATTACTTTCGCCATGGATATCCAGACGGCAGCGCGTGAGAAGGGCGCTCTGGAGATGATGGGTATTGTACGAGCCAAGAATGAACGCCCAGCTCAGTCTGGTGGTAAGTTCGCGTGGGTCACGTTCTCTGACCCGACCGGCGAGTTCGAAGCTATGGTGCCGCCAGAAACCCTGATGGAGATTCGCGACGTTATCGAAACCGGCGCCTCAGTGGTGGTCCGTATCCGTCCTCGTGTTAAGGACGATGAGATCCGGCTGACAGTTGATGGCGCCATCCCACTGGAAAAGGCGGCTCTTGGTGCGCCTAAGGGGCTTATTGTAAGTCTCCTTCCTGGAACGGACCCGGCAACCTTTGTTGAGGTGTCAAAACACCTGGTGAATCTGAGCACGCATGAGCGCGGCGAACTTCGTGTGGAGGTGCCGATTTCGGGTAACCGGATTGCGCTGGTAAGCTTGCCCGGTAAGTACGCTGTCGGCACGGCCGCGGCTCAGGCGTTGAAGTCTGCTCCGGGCGTTCGTGCCGTACGTGAACTTGCTGCGTAATCGCGGGTTGCCAGAACGCCTAAACTCTGTATAAGCCACGCCTATTCCGACACGCGGGCAGCACTTTCGTGCATCCGGTGCTGGGTCATGTGACCCGGCTATGCCTGCGGCGGCTAACCGGATAGGAGAAAATAAAAATGGCACTGCCTGAATTCACTATGGCTCAGCTTCTCGAAGCTGGCGTACACTTTGGCCACCAAACTCACCGCTGGAACCCTAAGATGAAGAAATTCATCTATGGTGAGCGTAGCCACATCCACATTATCGACCTTTCTAAAACTGTGCCGCTTTTTCACCAAGCGCTCGTAAAGGTCCGCGATACTGTTGCTAAAGGCGGCCGTGTACTCTTCGTTGGTACAAAACGTCAGGCGGCTGATCCTGTTGCTGAAGCTGCACAACGTTGCGCTCAGTACTATATGAACCACCGTTGGCTCGGCGGTACTTTGACGAACTGGCAGACTGTTGCTCATTCAATCAAACGCCTCAAAGAACTCACAGCTCTTCTTTCTGAAGGCGGCAACGTTTCCGGTCTGACTAAAAAAGAACTTCTCAACCGTGAGCGCGAGCGCGAAAAACTCGAACGCGCACTCGGTGGTATTCAGGACATGGGCGACCTGCCTGATCTGATGTTCGTTGTCGATACGAACAAAGAGCAAATTGCGATTAAAGAAGCTAAAAAGCTCGGCATTCCTGTCATCGCTGTAGTTGATACGAACTGCGACCCAGACGACGTTGACTTCCCATTCCCGGGTAACGACGACGCGGCTCGTGCCATCTCGCTCTATGCGAACTTGATTGCTGACGCAGTTCTCGACGGTCTTGCTGAGTCTACTGCGGGTCTCGGTATCGACCTTGGCGAGTCTGAAGACCTCACAGACGTTGCTGCAGCTGATCTCGCTGCTGCTGAGTCTGGCGAAGCAACTGAATAATCACTGACGCTTAGTAACCCCTAAGATAAAGGCAAATTTGACATGGCTCAGATTACCGCTGCATTGGTCAAAGACCTGCGCGAGAAAACTGGCGCGGGCATGATGGATGCCAAAAAAGCGCTCGTAGAGAATGACGGTAACGTTGAAGCGGCTATCGACTGGCTGCGTGCGAAAGGTCTTTCTAAAGCCGCTAAGAAAGCTGACCGCGTCGCGGCTGACGGCCTGGTTGCTGCAGTCGTTTCCGCGGACAAAAAGACTGGCGTCCTCGTTGAGCTAAACGCTGAGACTGACTTCGTTGCGCGTAACGAAGGCTTCCAGAAATCACTGGTTGGTTTCGCTGAAGCTGCACTCGCAACAGATGGCACATCAGAAGCTCTGTTGGCTGCACCAGCTGTTGAAGGTGAAGGCACCATCTCTGATCAGATCACGCGCCTGATCGCAACAATTGGCGAGAACATCACGCTTCGCCGCGTTGAAAAGCTTGAGTCGCCTGAAGGCGTAGTCACGAACTACATCCACGGTGCTGCAGCTGACGGCCTTGGCCGTATCGGTGTTCTGGTGGCGCTCAAAGGCGATGCGTCGGCTGATGAACTCGCTGAAGCTGGTCGTAAAGTTGCAATGCATATTGCAGCGACGAGCCCGGCTGCTGCGACAACTGATGAGCTCGACCCGGAACTGGTCGCGCGCGAGAAGCAGGTTCTTACTGAGCAAGCTCGTGAGTCTGGCAAGCCGGACAACGTGATCGAAAAGATGATCGTTGGTCGTCTGCAAAAGTTTTATAAAGAAGTGGTGCTCGTTGAACAGCAGTTCGTAATGAACCCGGACGAAACAGTTGCTCAGTTCTTGGCGTCTCAGAAAGCTGAACTCGTTGGCTTCAAGCGTGTTACGCTTGGTGAAGGCATCGAGAAAGAAGAGTCTGATTTCGCTGCTGAAGTAGCTGCAGCGACTAAGGGCTAGCTAATTCGGCTGGATTGGTTTGACCGAATCCGGCAAAGCTATCTGATGTTGCCAAAGGAGCCGAACATATGAACGAGACAACAGAAACTTCTCGATCAGATTTTCGGTACAAAAGGGTTCTCCTGAAGATTTCAGGAGAGGCCCTGATGGGTGACACAGGCTTCGGCATCGATATGGCGACCTGTGACAGGTTCGCCAGAGGGATTGCAGCGTCGGTCAAGGCCGGCGCTGAAATCTGTCTGGTTATTGGTGGCGGAAATATTTTCCGTGGTTTGGCGGGCGCCGCTCAGGGAATGGAGCGCGCACAGGCAGACCACATGGGCATGCTAGCGACCGTTATGAATGCGCTCGCAATGCAGTCCGCGCTCGAAGCGATTGGGGTGCCGACGCGCGTGCAATCTGCCATCCCTATGCATACAGTGTGTGAGCCATTCATTCGCCGCAAAGCTATTCGCCATATGGAAAAAGGCCGGATCGTTATATTTGCAGCGGGTACAGGCAACCCTTACTTCACGACGGACACAGGCGCCGCTCTTCGAGCTGCTGAGATGGGGTGTGACGCTATGCTGAAGGGGACACAGGTTGACGGCGTGTACTCAGCAGATCCGAAAAAAGAGCCCGATGCTGATCGCTATGATGAACTGACGTACCAGGATGTCCTGGCGCGAGATCTTCGAGTCATGGACGCTTCCGCTGTAAGCCTGTTACGTGATAGCAATATTCCAATCGTGGTTTTCAACCTTCATGAAGAAGGTTCTCTGCATAACGTTTTGACGGGGCAGGGTGTTTGCACGGTTATTTCGAATACCTAAGGGTAGGAACATGTCAGAAGATTATGATGAAAAGGCGCTGAAAAAGCGCATGGAGAAAGCACTTGAAGCTCTCTCGACAGAATTTGGTGGCCTGCGTACAGGTCGTGCATCTGCCAGCCTGCTCGATAATATCACTGTTATGGCATATGGTGCCCAAACGCCGTTGAACCAGATTGGTTCTGTTTCGGTTCCGGAACCGCGTATGCTCGCGGTGAATGTATGGGACAAGGTGAATGTAGGTGCTGCTGACCGCGCCATTCGTGACTCTGGCCTTGGTCTCAATCCAGTAGTCGACGGTACAAACCTTCGTATTCCAATTCCCCCACTGAACGAAGAACGTCGAGCGGAACTCGCGAAGATTGCTGGCAAGTACGCTGAGCAGGCGCGCATCAGCGTGCGTAATGTGCGCCGCGATGGCATGGATTCTCTGAAGAAGATGCAAAAAGCCGGTGATATCAGTGAAGATGAACAGAAAGTCTTTTCTGACGATGTGCAAAAGCTGACAGACCAGTACATCAAGCGCGTCGATGAGGCCCTCAAGGCCAAAGAAGAAGAGATCATGCAGGTATAATACCCTGTATGACGGGTATTATGGCTTCCCCTGGTGCTTCCGGACCCAAACACATTGCCATCATAATGGATGGCAATGGACGCTGGGCGAAACAGCGCGGGCTCCCGCGTCAACTAGGACATGAACGCGGTGTTGAAGCGCTTCGTCGTACCGTCGAAGCCTGTCGAAACCTCGATCTTGAGCACCTGACGGTATTTTCGTTTTCTTCAGAAAACTGGAAACGTCCGGCTGAAGAGGTGTCCTCTCTTTTCGCGCTTCTGCGATTATATGTGCGCCAGGATTTGAATACGCTCGCAAAAGACGGTGTGCGCGTTCGCGTTCTTGGCTCTCGACATGGGCTGCCTGACGACATTCTATCGCTCATCGAAATGGCTGAAGAAAAAACAAGCCACAACACACGCTTTCAGCTCAACATCGCCTTCAATTATGGCGCGCGGGACGAGATTGTCGAAGCGGCCAAAGCGCTCGCAAACGACGTTGAAGCAGGGCGCATGAACGCCGCCGACATCGATTCCGATGCCTTTGCAACGCGGCTCTGGTTTTCCGGTGTTCCCGATCCGGATCTTCTGATCCGCACCAGCGGTGAGTTCCGTCTAAGCAATTTCCTCCTCTGGCAGATCGCTTATAGCGAAATGATGTTTGTGGATTGTCTCTGGCCGGACTTTTCCGAAACAGAGTTGATCGACGCCATTAATGCTTACAAGTCGCGAGAACGCAGATTTGGCGGCCTGACGGTGGACGGGCTGCAATCGGAATGAATACGCCAGATCCTCGTCGCGGAGATACACTTTCGCTGAGGGTAGTTTCTGCAGCTTTGATGATTCCTGCCGGACTGTTCGTGGTTTGGTGCGGTGGTGTCGTCCTGCTCGCTGCCGGAATTCTGTGCACAGCACTCATGTGGCGCGAAGTCTGGAATGTCACAACCAAACTGGCGCTCAATTGGTCGGCATATATGGTCGGTGCGAGTGTACTGATCTCAGTTTCGCTGGCGTATTTTCAGTTTCTGCCTTCTACAGCGATTGCGGTTATATTTTGCATTGTTGCTTATGCACTTATCAAAATGTCCGGAGTGTCGTCTGCGATCTGGCTGGTAGTAGGGGGGCTTATTATCGGGCTGGCGGTACACGGTCTGCTCGAATTGAGAGGGCAGAGCGATGGGCGACTATATCTCACACTGATTGTGATGAGTGCCGTATGGATCACGGATATCGCGGCCTATTTTGCGGGCCGGGGTTTTGGTGGTCCGCAACTTGCGCCGCGCAACAGCCCGAACAAAACTTGGTCCGGTGCTGCCGGCGCTGTTATTTGCACGGTTCTGTTTGGCGCTTTGTCTGCAGGTATCATGCAAGGCCATTTGATTAACTGGATAATCTATATCGGCCTGGTGAGTGCTATCGCTCAATTAGGCGATCTGGCAGAGTCCCGCTGGAAACGAACATTTGGAGTCAAGGATTCTGGTGCCATCATTCCCGGTCACGGCGGAATTCTTGATAGGCTTGATTCTTTTTCGGCGGTTCTGGTTGCGCACGCCATAGCTTTCAGTATTGATCCCTCCTTTCCGGAGCATGCGCTAGGATTGGGCAGATAATGAAAGTAACAATTCTGGGGTCTACCGGATCCATCGGTGTCTCTACCCTTGATGTGATTTCCTATGCGAACTCTGCCGGCGATCAGGCGTTTGAAATTGACGCCTTGATCGGCGGTCGCAACGCGTCTCTCCTTATCGAACAAGCCAAAACGTTTCGTCCCAACACGGTCGTGATTCAGGATGAGAACCAGTTTTCGACTGTTAAGTCCGCCCTCGCTGATCTTGATATCGAAGTTACATCCGGTGATGCCGCAGTTATAGAAGCGGCGTCGCGCCCGGTAGATAAAGTAATGGCCTCAATTTCGGGGACCTGCGGACTACTGCCCACAATGGCTGCGATTGATGCCGGAACTGACGTCCTGCTCGCAAACAAAGAAACGATGGTTTGTGCTGGACCGATCATGAAGGCACGCGCTGTTAAGTCCGGCTCGAAGATCATCCCCGTTGATTCTGAACACAATGCCATCCTGCAATGCCTGGATGGTTCTCAGAAAGTCGAACAGTTCACTTTGACGGCTTCGGGCGGGCCGTTCCGCGATGCGAGTCTGGATCTTATTCGCGCGGCGACACCAGAGCAGGCACTCGCTCACCCAAATTGGGCAATGGGGGCTAAAAACTCTCTCGATAGTGCGACAATGATGAATAAAGGTCTTGAGCTCATTGAGGCGGTTTATTTGTTCGATATTCCCCAGTCTCAGATTGATGTTCTGGTTCATCCTCAGTCAATTATACATTCCATGGTGGCCTACGCTGACGGCTCTGTAATCGCTCAGATGGGCACGCCTGATATGAAGACGCCTATTGCATATGCGCTCGGCCTTCCAGGGCGTGTGCCTACGGATGTAAAGCGCCTCAATCTCGCCGAGCTGGCACGTCTTGATTTCCGGATGCCGGATGATGAACGGTTTCCGGCCTTAAAACTGGCGCGGCAGGCATCTGATGCCGGTCTCATTGGGACGTGCGTCTTCAACGCTGCTAATGAGTATGCCGGAAAAGCATTCCTCAATGGGGAATGCGGTTTTCTGGATATCTCTGCGCATGTAGAGTATTCCCTGCATAGGGCACTGGACAGGCAGAGCTCGGAAATGCCACACAATGTTTCGACTGTGGACGATGCATTACAGGTCACCGAAATCGTTCGGACCTGGGTTGAAGAGCGTCTGAAGAACTAAAACGGGAAATCGATCACTTTATGTCGCTTTTGCTTCAAAGCCTTCTCTATCCTGTGATGTTTGTGATCGTGATCTCAATTGTGATCGTGATCCATGAGCTCGGCCATTACTGGGCCGGCAGATATTTCGGCGCAGCTGTTGAATCCTTCTCCATGGGCTTTGGGAAATCAGTTTACGAAAAAACCGACAAGAACAATACACGTTGGCGCCTTAACTGGCTGCCACTTGGTGGTTTTGTGAATTTCGTTGCAGAGGATGGTCTGATTGAGAATGGCGGAGACGTGGAGAGCGATGGCCGAAACTTGCCTCCTGAAAAACAGCCCAAGGGTCGGCTCTTTACTGATTTGAGCGCAGGCGCACGAATTATCGTTGCGCTCGCAGGGCCTTTTGCCAATTTCATTCTGGCTATCGGTATTTTTGCCGTCATCGGAATGGTTTTGGGTGACCCGGTTCAGCGCCTTTCAGTTCATTCAGTTTTTGAAGATTCAGTGGCCGAAGAGGCCGGTCTCCAGCCGGGCGATATCTTTGTTGTTGTGAATGGGCGTGCGGCAGATCGTCAGAAGGTCATCCTCGAAGAGATAAAAATGTCTGCGAACGATGAAGTGGACATTGAAGTGCTCCGAGGTTTGGAAACTGTTCACATTACACTGACGCCGAGACGTGAAACGCAGCAGAACGAACTCGGGATTACCGAACGTACTGGATATATCGGTGTAGAGCTTGCGCGACAGATCGTTGATCGAAACCACCTCAACCCCGTCGCAGCAGTCGGCTATGGTGTGTCCGAAACGTTTTCAACGATCAGCTCGTCCGTGAATATGCTTGGGCGCATCATCACCGGACGGGAATCGCTGCAGCAATTGTCAGGTCCGGTAGGTATTGCAAGCGTCGCTGGAAACATGGCGCGAACAACGCTTGAAGCCGAACAGGTCGGTCTGGGTACGCGGCTCTACATGCTGTTGATGAGTAACCTGCAGCTCATTGCATTCATTTCTGTAGCGGTTGGCTTCTTTAACCTTCTGCCGCTACCGATTCTCGATGGTGGTGTGGTGGTCATCAACACTTACGAAGCCGTAACTGGGAAAGGGCTCTCAGAAGAGCTACTGCTGAAGTCAAAGTTCGTGACTCTCTTATTTCTTGCCGCATTGGCAATTTTCATCACTCTTGGTGATTTTGAAGAGGCTGGACTTCTTGAGGTTTTCCGCGGGTTGTAGTTTGTACTCTCGGGGCATGTTGATTTGATAGGAACGGGTAAGTCATGCGGTCATTTTTAGCCAGCGCAGTAGCGCTCTCTTCCATTATCGCTGGTGCGACCGTTTCTGGTGGTCTGCTAGCGCCGGAAGCGCATGCTCAGGCGGCAAGTTCCGACTTGATCCGCCGTGTGATCGTTCAGGGCAACGAGCGTATCGAAGCGCGCACGGTTGAGTCGTATTTGCTTCTGGAACCGGGCCAGCCGTTTGATCCGGAACGTGTTGACCTGTCTTTGAAAACGCTGTTCGAAACCGGTCTCTTTGCTGACGTTATTATCGCGCGCGATGGCGACAATCTGGTTGTTCAGGTCGTAGAGAATCCGATCATAAATCAGGTGATTTTCGAGGGTAACCGCGCCCACGATGATGAAAAGCTGAGCGAAGAGATTCAGGCAGCACCTCGTGGCGTCTTTACAGCGGCGCGTGTTCAGGCAGACGTTCAACGTATTCTGGAAGTTTATCGCCGGTCCGGTCGATTTTCCGTAGATGTAACGCCGCAGTATGTGCCTCTCGATCAAAACCGCGTAGATCTAATTTTCGAAATCACAGAAGGTCCGGTGACGGGCGTACGTTCGATCAACTTTATTGGCAACGAAGTTTATTCAGACCGTCGTCTCCGGAGCGAGATTGTAACGCGTCAGTCGCGTTTCTGGCGCTTCTTTAGTTCCAATGACAACTATGATCCTGACCGCCTCGAGTATGACCGCGAGCTTCTCCGTCAGTTCTATGCGAACCAGGGTTACGCAGATTTCCGGGTTGTTTCTGCCGTTGCTGAACTGACACCTGATCAGGAAGACTTCTATATCACTTTCACAATCGATGAGGGTGAGCAGTACGACTTCGGTGAGATCACGGTTGAAACCGCGCTCGACAAACTGAATTCCGACACGTTGGAAGCGATTATTCCAATCCGCGAAGGTACGCTGTTCCGAGGCGATCTGATCGAAGACACGGTGGATTCCCTGACCTTCGCCGCAGGTATTGCCGGTTACGCCTTTGTAGACGTCCGCCCGCGTATCGAACGCGACCCGGAAACACGTAAAGTGAACATCGTTTTCGCCATCGATGAAGGTCCGCGCGTCTACATTGAGCGGATCAATATCGTAGGCAACACACGTACGCTCGACCGGGTTATTCGTCGCGAAATGCGTATTTCCGAGGGTGATGCCTTCAACCGGGTACTGATAGACCAGTCTCGTAACAGAATCCGTCGTCTAGGCTTCTTTGAGGATGTCGAAATAGAAGAAAACCCGGGTTCACTCCCTGACCGAACAGAGGTTGATGTGCGTGTAACCGAGGGGCCAACAGGTGAAGTTTCCTTCGCCGCAGGTTTCTCTTCTGTTGATTCTTTCTTGCTCGATCTTAACTTTACAGAACGAAACTGGCGTGGTCGTGGTCAGTATATTGCCAGTCGGATACAGACAAGCTCACGTCAGCAAACTATTGATTTGAGATTTACGGAGCCGCGTTTCCTCGACCGTGATCTCGTTGCCGGTCTGGATATTTTCTCGACTCGTACAGATTTTCTTGACATTGCTGACTACGAAACACAGACAATCGGTGGTAGCGGCCGTATCGGTTTTCCGTTGACGGATCGTATGAACATGAATCTGCGCTATACTTTGCGTCAGGACGATGTGCAAATTCGTGATCGGGATATTGTGATCGATGGGAACGGCCGGATTGTTCGTGATCCAAACTTCCCATTCTTTATTGTTTCGGTAGAGCCTATCCCCGATAATATTCCTAATGGAGGCCAGATCGTCGACCAGTGTGACCTGGCGAACCTTGATCGTACGTCACTTTGTCGTCAGGAACGTACTGATTTGTCTTCTATTGTCGGCTATAGCTTCAGCTGGGATCGCCGCAATGATCCGATACGTCCAACTCGAGGCTTCGATCTTGGATTTAGCCAAGAAGTAGCGGGTTTTGGTGGTGACGTTTTCTATGTAAAAACAGAAGGTGTCGCTACTTTCTATCGTGGTATCTGGAGAGACATTATTGCATCACTACGCTTTAGTGGTGGCTATGTTACCGCATTTAATGATGACGATCTTCGGATCAATAATCGCTTTTTCCGTGGTGGTAATACATTCCGTGGTTTTGATGTTGCGGGTCTTGGTCCCCGGGATGTCATTATCGATATGGACACAGCGGGTAATGTGACAAACATCCGTCGCGCGAGCAATCAGAGTTCACTTGGTGGTAAAGTCTATGCGATTGGTACGCTCGAACTCGCCGTCCCGAATTTTCTTCCTGAGGAATATGGCATACGTACGTCTCTCTTCACTGAATTCGGCACTGTAGGTCTGCTCGATGAAGCTGACCGTACCCAGGAGCAGGTGTTTGAGGTAACCGATGTAAATGGTGACGTAACAGGCTACCAGATTCTTCGTACAGAGGATGAAACATCGCTCAGGGCAGCTGCGGGGCTCAGCGTTTTCTGGGATTCTCCTTTCGGACCAATCCGGTTCGACTTCTCCCAGATACTAGCAAGTGAGGAGTATGACCGCACGGAAACATTCCGCTTCAGCACATCTACTCAGTTCTAAGAATAAAAAGGTTTTAGTTCATGTTTAAACTCAAATCGGCTATGAAAGCTTTCGGTGTTGCGATTGCGGTCGCCGTTATTGCTCCTCTGGCTTCAGCACAAACTGTGCTTGTTCTTGATCCGGCTCGTGTTGTTCGCGACAGCGCTGGAGGACAAGACCTTTATAGTAAGGTTGAACAAATTGGTTCGGCTATGCAGGCTGAACTCGCGCCGCAACAACAAGCACTGCAGACTGAACGTGACTCTCTTGACTCACAGACGGCCGGTCTGTCGCGTGAACAGGTAGAAGCTAATCCGGCTCTCCTTCAGCAAGTACAGTCTTATTCTCGTCGTTTACAGCAACACATGGCGACCACAGAACGTCGTTCTCAGGAATTGCAGCAAACAGAAGCTCAAGCCCTTCAAATTTTGGGTGAACGCATGCGTGCGGCAGTAGAAAGCATACGAACTACCCGAAACGCCGATATCGTTTTGAATGGTCAGGGTGTTTATCAGGTTTCACCGAACGCTGATATTACAGATGCTGTGATTGAAGAACTAAACCGTACGTCGCCAACCATTCCGGTGACACGCGTAACGCTGCCAGATCAATCCGCAGCGCCAGCGCAATAGGCTGACAACATCAGATGCACGACCTGCGTTTTTATCACACGCTGAGGGAGCTAACCGTAGCTGATGTTGCGGCCCTCACGAGCGGTGAAATCCGCGGTGATGGAGATCAGGAACTCATCACTATCGCTCCGGCTGACAAAGCGACAGCCGGAGTTTTATCTTTTTTTGCGTCTGGTAAGGTCGAAGCTCCAGAGCAGAATGATCTCTATGGCGCCTGCATCACGACCGAAAAACTCGCTGACGCGTTACCATCGACGCTTACGCTCATATTGGTGAAAAACCCGCACAAAGCCTTTGTTCAGGCGGCAAATGCCTTCCTGAGGCAGCGTACCATCATGGACACAGGATCGGGGCTGGGCGCTCCCAGTATAACTGATGATGCCCGCCTTCATCCTACCGCGATTATAAGTGACGGCGCTGAGATTGGTGAAGGAACTGAAATCGGTCCCTATACGATTGTAGGCCCTGGTGTGCGTATCGGACGCGACTGTAACATAGGCGCAAATGTCGTGATCGAGGCAGCGCTTATCGGAAACGACGTCACCATCAAATCCAATGCAGTATTGGGCGGATCGGGCTTTGGCCTGTTTCCAGACGATCAGGGCTTAAGCGCGATTCCCCATTTTGGTCGTGTGGTAATCCAGGACCGTGTTGGGATTGGTTCCAACGTATGTATTGATCGCGGTGCGTTTGACGACACCGTAGTCGGCGAAAACAGCAAACTCGATAATCTTGTTCATATCGGTCACAATGTTCATATGGGGCGAAACAGCTTAATGGCAGCCTTTGGCGGGGTGTCAGGGTCTGTTAAAATAGGTGATTGGGTGCAAATGGGCGGGCGTGTTGGCTTGAGTGATCATGTCACTATCGGAGATCACGCAAAGCTTGCAGCGAATTCGGCAGTGCTCAAATCTGTACCGGCTGGTGAAATCTGGGGCGGAGCTCCAGCGCAGCCGATTAAACAGTTTTGGCGTGAAGTCGCCTGGCTTAGCCTCAACGCTAAAAAGAAAAGCAAAAAGGACTAGCCGCGATGGCTGACATCCATGAAACCGCCATTATTGCGGATGGTGCACGGATCCACGAAAGTGCGCGCATCGGGCCATACTGCACCGTCGGTCCTCATGCCAAAATTCATGAGAATGTATCTCTTCACTCATTTGTAGTCGTTGAGGGCGATACTGAAATTCATGCGGGCTGCGAACTTTATCCATCTGTTACTGTTGGAATGAAGCCTCAGATTTTGGGCGTGAAGGACGATGTGTACCGATGTGTTATTGGTGCGGGTACCGTGCTTAGAGAGAATGTCACTGTACACGGTGCAACGCCGGGCACAGGAGATGCAACACGCCTTGGTGAAGATTGCTTCTTAATGGTCAATTCTCACATCGGTCATGATGCTCAGCTCGGCAGTAAATGCGTTCTTGCTCCAAATTCAATGGTCGGCGGCCATGCGCGTCTGGGAGATCAGGTCTGGATGGGCGGGGGTGCCGCTATCCATCAGAATTCCTGGGTTGGCGATCACGCCTTCATCGCCGCGGGTTGTATGCTGACTGGTGATGTCATTCCGTACGCTGTTGCTGAGGGTACTGAATCGAAGCTGGCGACACTGAATGCCATAGGACTGACACGTCGTGGTTTCTCTCGTGCGGACCTTAAATCGATCCGACAGGTTTACCATTATTTATTCCTCGGGGACGAAGGCACGTTCAAAGAGCGTCTTTCAACTGTCAGGGAAAAATTCGCTGGTGAGGAGGCTGCCTTAAAGATCGTGGATTTTGTGGAGCATCCTCGCTCTGGCAGAAAGCTCTGTGCTGCGTAAGGAGAGGTCATGTCTCTAGCACTTGTCGCGGGGCAGGGCGATGTGCCTCGCATGATAGCCGAGCACCATAAAGATGCCGGGAATGCACCTTTCATTATCGTTCTCAAAGGGTTCGAGAGCGACTGGGTCCGGGGCTTTGATCATGAGATCTGTGGAATCGCGGAGATCGGCAAAGTCTTATCCACGCTTCGCGCCAAGGGCTGTGAAACCGTATCGTTTATAGGAAACGTCAAACGACCGGATTTTTCGTCTCTGAAGCCGGACTTAAAAGGCGTATCGCTGCTTCCGAAAATTATATCAGCGGCACGGCGCGGCGATGATGCACTCCTGAATTCGATTGTCGCTATCTTTGAATCGGAGGGATTTAAAGTTATTGGCGCGCACGAATTGTTGGATGGCCTCACACAGCCTGCGGGTGTGTTGAATAGCGTGGCTGTTACAGACTCTGAAAAGGCTGATATTCAGGAAGCCTATCGGATCGCAGGCGCTATCGGCGATCTTGATATCGGTCAGGGCGCAGTAGTTTGTGGTGGTCTTGTGCTTGCGGTGGAAGCGCAAGAGGGAACGGACGAAATGCTGCGGCGCGTCGTAAGGTTGCCCGTAGAAATTCGTGGAACGGAAGATGAGCGCAAAGGTGCTTTGCTAAAGCGACCAAAACCGATGCAGGACAAGCGTGTTGATATGCCAACGATCGGACCGTCTACAGTCTCTAAGGCGGCTGAAGCAGGATTAAAGGTTATAGCAGCTGTTGAGCATGCGGCGCTTTGGGTTGAGGTCGAGAAGCTGAAGTCGCTTGCCGACGCGGTAGGCATATCGCTGGTATCGCTGCGTGAAAATGGTGACTGGCCGTGAGCTGTGACCTGATCTTTGTGTCAGCGGAACCATCTGGCGATGATCTTTCTGTCGCAGTTATCCAGTCTTTGCGAGACAAACTGCCGGACTTAGAAATTAAGGCGATCGGGGGTAGTGCTCTCGACTCTGTTGATTTGTCTTCACCGTTGGATGTTTCTCCGCTCTCAGTTCTCGGATTGTTCGAAGGTCTGAAGGTTTATCCTCAGGTCGTCAATCTAGCCAATGCTGCAGCCGACTTCATAGTAGAGAACGCTCCTAAAGCCGTTGTGCTCGTCGACTCATGGGGATTTATGTTGCGCGTCGCACAGAGGCTTAAGAAGCGGGCGCCACATATCAAACTGATTAAATTGGTTGGCCCTCAAGTGTGGGCGACGCGACCAGGCCGCGCGAAGACACTGGCTAAACTTGTGGATCACTTGCTCTGCATCCATGACATGGAAGTTCCGTATTATGAGCCATTTGGCCTACCATGCACGGTGATCGGAAATCCCGCATTGGATCGGCTTGAAGCGGGGGACGGCGAGGAGTACCGGAGCCAGCTTGGACTAGCTGAAGATCAACGCTTGTTGTTGATCTTGCCTGGTAGCAGAAAATCCGAAATTTCCAGGACGGCCCCAACGCTAGCGGACGCCTCGTCACGGCTTGTCGAGCGGTTCAGACGTAACCTGAAGCCGGTAGTGTTGGTGTCCAAGTCTGTGGCAGAACTTGTTCGTAGCGGAAATCTCAGCTGGCCAGGTGACACGCACTTCGAGACTAACGTTAAAGCCAAAGCCGACTTGATGTCTGCAGCTGACGTGGCGCTTGCTTGTTCAGGGACCGTCACCACTGAACTGGCGTCTCAAGGGTGTCCCATGGTCGTTGCTTATCGTATGGGGCCGTTGACCTGGTTCCTCGCCGACAAGTTTCTGTATCAACCCGACTACGCGACGCTCTTCAATATTGCTGCTGACAAGGAGGTCGCCCCCGAATTCTTGCAGGACCAGCTGACCGCTAGAAACCTGTCTGACGCTGCTGGCGAGCTCCTCACGAATGATCAGAAGCGTGCAAATCAAATTCACGAACAATTTGAGGCGCTGGAGCGAATGGGCTTAGGCGGCAAACCGGCTCCCGAGATAGCCGCTGATACGTTGATTGAATTGCTGAAATAAAAAACGCTCCACAAGGGGAGCGTTTCTGTTTGAATATGCCCTGCGGATTATCGCTGGGATACTGGCTTGTAATCGCGTTCTGTTGCGCCTGTGTAGATCTGACGTGGACGGCCGATACGCTGTGTCGGGTCCGTCGTCATTTCTTCCCACTGCGCAATCCAGCCAACTGTACGCGCCAATGCGAAGAGAACAGTGTACATTTCGACCGGGAAGCCGAGAGCGTTCAGAGTGATGCCGGAATAGAAGTCGATGTTCGGATAGAGCTTCTTTTCAACGAAGTACTCGTCTTCAAGCGCGATCTTCTCCAGTTCCATAGCAACTTGCAGGAGTGGTTCGTCACGTTTGTCGAGTTCGTCCAGAACTTCGTGACATGTCTTCTGCATGACTTTCGCACGTGGGTCATAGTTTTTGTAAACGCGGTGACCGAAGCCCATGAGGCGGAACGGATCGTTTTTGTCTTTCGCGCGGCGAACGAACTCAGGAATGCGATCAACCGAGCCGATCTCACGCAGCATATTGAGTGCAGCTTCGTTTGCACCGCCATGGCTTGGTCCCCAGAGGCATGCAATGCCAGCGGCAATACACGCAAACGGGTTCGCGCCTGAAGAGCCTGCGAGACGGACCGTAGATGTAGATGCGTTTTGCTCGTGGTCGGCGTGCAGGATGAAGATTTTATCCATAGCTTTTGCAAGCACAGGGTTCACTTCATAATCTTCTGCAGGAACAGCAAAACACATGCGCAGGAAGTTTTCAGAATAGCTGAGATCATTGCGTGGGCTGATGAATGGCTGGCCTACGGAGTATTTGTAAGCACGCGCCGCGATCGTCGGCATTTTCGCGATCAGGCGATGTGTCGCGATCATGCGTTGCATCGGATCGTTGATGTCAGTGGAGTCGTGGTAGAAGGCAGACAGAGCGCCAACTGTACCCACCATAACAGCCATTGGGTGAGCGTCGCGGCGATAGCCTTCAAAGAACCGATCCAGCTGTGTGTGCAGCATGGTGTGATGCGTGATCGTGTGAGTGTAATCGTCGAGCTCAGCCTTGCTCGGGAGTTCTCCGTTTAGGAGAAGGTAGCAGGTTTCAAGGAAGCTTGAATTGTCTGCCAGTTGGTCGATTGGGTAACCGCGATACAGAAGAACGCCATTGTCACCGTCAATATAAGTGATCTGGGATTCACAGCTGGCTGTAGACGTGAAGCCAGGGTCAAGCGTGAACATGCCTGTCTGGGCATAGAGTGATTTCACATCAATGACATCTGGTCCAACGGATCCGGACAGCACAGGCAATTCGAGAGTTTTATCTCCCACATTGAGTGTGGCCGATCCGCTAGGTTTCGTCTTGTTTTCCATCAATATGCCCTCTTTCAGATATTTGTATTCATCAATTCCAGAACGTCATCTATCCGCCCAATGCTCTCGGCTTTTCCAAGCCAGAAGAGTATCAGGTGCAGATCCGGCGCCGGCAGGCCTCCGGTAAGTGCTGTTCTTAGTTGGGGACCAACTTGTCCAAGAGACAGTTCACGTGTGTCGCAGAACTGCTGAATCAAGGTTTCAAGCTGATCACTTGTCCAGGTTTCTTCGTCGTTTAATGCGTTTCGAAGGTCTCCTAAGATTTCTAAAGCTTGCGGCTTAAGCTTTTTCCTAGCCTTTGAGTTAATGTCAATTGGCCTTTCGACTATAAGGAACTGAGAAGCCGAAGTTATTTCAGGAATTGTCTGTCCGCGCGTTTTCAGGACAGCAATTGCTGCTTCAATGCGTGATTTCGCGGCATCGGTAAGCGCTTGCTCCTTTTGAGCGTTCTTGAGCAGCAGATCAAGGGCGGTGGCATCATCCAAACGGTGAAGGTGTTCCCCGTTGATAAAGGCTAGCTTCTCGAAATCCATCCGAGAGGCACCTTTGTTGATGCCGGATAGATCGAACCATTCCACGGCCTTATCGGTTGGAATGAATTCGTCGTCTCCGTGGCTCCAGCCAAGTCGGAGCAGGTAGTTCTTAAGACCGTCCGGAATATAGCCCATATCCTTATACGCTTCGACACCAAGAGTGCCATGTCGTTTGGACAGTTTGGCGCCATCAGGGCCATGGATCAGAGGTATGTGGGCGTATTTCGGCAGCGTCCAACCCATGCCTTCGAAAATCGGAATCTGGCGAAAGGTATTCGTCAAATGGTCGTCGCCGCGAATAACCTGCGTCACGCCCATATCATGGTCATCAACCACGACAGCAAGCATATAGGTCGGCGTGCCATCAGCTCGCAAAAGAATGAGGTCATCAATCTCTTTAGCGCTGATGCTGACGTTGCCTTGGACGTCATCAGAGAGCGCAACCTTTCCATCGTCTGGCGCGCGCAATCGTACAACATAAGGGGCATCGTCAGATGGCGCGTCTTTTCCGTCCCTGTACGGAGAACGAAAAGCAGCCATCAAGGCGTTGGCTTCGGCTTTCTTGGCTTCAATGGTTTCAGGAGAGCCTTCACCCGCCTTCGTCTGAGCGAGTAGTTCCTGAGCCTTTTCACGTCGCTCAGCCAATTCTTCCGGCGTTACGTAGCACTTGAAAGCTTTTCCGTTTGCGAGCAATTGCTGCGCGACCTCTACGTGGCGATCGGCGCGCTGGCTTTGGAAGACTGGCGGTTCGTCGGATTCAAGCCCGAGCCACTTCATTCCTGCGAGAATTGCGTCAATTGCTTCCTGAGTGGAGCGTTTGTGATCGGTGTCCTCAATGCGCAGAAGGAACTTCCCGCCATGGTGACGTGCAAACAACCAGTTGAAAAGGGCTGTTCTTGCGCCGCCAATATGCAAAAATCCCGTTGGTGAGGGAGCAAAGCGGGTGATTACAGTCATTAAACGCCTCGTAAATCCTGTTCGGAGCACGCTAACGTCGTCCGGACGCAGGCGGCTGGTTCGTAATGTGAGCCTGGACGGCCAACGGGCTGCGAAGAAGCTGCTGCTTCTCAAAAGCGAAACAAGCCAAGGCTATTTCCAACGCATGCTCTGGGTGCCTATTGCGTTCGCAGCGGGTTGTGCTGCGTACTTTGCAGGCGATCAAGAACCCGGCTGGTTTGCCTATGCATGCGCCTTAACCGCCTTGGTTATCGGGGGTTTTATGGCGATGCGCGTGGCGTCGTCATTGCGGGCTCTGCCAGAGTTTGCGCTTATTCTCATGGCCTTCGCTATTTTCGGCTTTTGCTACAGCGCTTTTCGCACGTACACAATGCCATGTAGGGGAATTCATGTACCTTTTGAGCGTGTCATGGTCGAGGGGTGGGTGACCGAAATCTCCGGTCATTCAGAAAGAATGCGCGTCTCGATAAATGTTCACGCAATATCCGATATCTTTCCCGAAAATCTGCCCGAAACTGTCCGACTATCACAGCGTCCTGATGACGCACTCATGCCCGGCCGTTTTGTACGGTGTTTTGCCTCTCTTCAGCCTCCACCATCGCCAATGCTTGCGGGAGACTATGATTTCGAGCGCAACGCGTTCTTTGATGGACTGGGTGCTGTTGGTTATGTGTTCGGGCAATGCGAGCCGGGTAGACTTTCCCAAGCCGATAGCTCAGTGAACGGCTTTACGCTTTGGTTGAACGCTGAGCGACGACAGCTTGCGGCTCATATCGCGTCTATGTCCGGCGATGGCGCCGGGCTCGCAGCAGCCTTGCTGACGGGAAATAGAAGTTATCTTTCCGAGGAAGACGAGGAGACTTTGAGGGCGTCAGGTCTGGCGCATTTGCTAGCGATATCAGGACTGCATATGGGGCTGGCCGCGGGGGTTTTCTATTTCGGCATCTTCCGCATTTTGGCGCTATTTCCCAAAATCGCGTTGCGTATTCCGCTGCAGAAGGTTGCTGGCATAGGCTCGTTAGCCGCTATTACTGCGTATCTGTTGTTTTCCGGCGCTAGTGTGGCGACCCAGCGTGCATACATCATGGTGATGTCGGTCCTAGTATACTCCCTATTCGACCGACCCTTATTATCGTTTCAAGCATTGGCCATCGCGATGATGTCGGTTCTGCTTCTGGCTCCCTGGTCTGTTCTGACGCCTGGCTTTCAGATGAGCTTTGCCGCGACTGGCGCTCTACTCGCCGGCTATCGGAATTTCGATAAACAAAAGATAGCGCGGCAAGGTGTGCTTCACAAGTCAGTGCTCCCATTTCTGGATGGGCTGGTTCGAACAAGCTGGATAGCCGGGTTAGCGACGATGCCTTTCGCGCTATACCATTTTGGACGGGCTGCACCCTTAGGTTTCTTCGCGAACATTCTGATCATGCCGATAATCACGCTGGTATGCGTTCCGATCGCGGCCATTAGCGTCGTTCTATTGCCGTTTGGTTTAGGCGATATGGGACTCGAGGCTCTTACACATGCATTGGGATGGGTGTTAGATCTTGCTGCTCATTTTACGCAGGACTGGAACGGTTGGCGACGCTTTGTTCCAGGGCAAATGCCCGTAGGGGTTTTCCTCGCAATGGTTGGAGCTTTAGCGTGCTGGACGATCGTTCGAAGCAATCGCATCGCTGTCATGATCGCATTTTCGGGTATAGCGGCGGTGATGTGGCTGATGTCCCCCAAGCCGACAATGATCTATGACGGCGCTGGACATATTTTCGTTCGCGAACAATCAGAGTGGATCGAACTTGATATTGGAGGCAGAGGCCTACGCCCTTTACGCTTTACGGACGTCCGCGAACTCGTTTGCACGGAAGGCTGTGAAGTTCTTGATGGCTTAGCGCGCGTAGAGCCAACTGAAAATGCCATCCAACTCACAGGCGTTGGTGGCAATTCTTTTCAAATAGAAAAGAGCGACCCGAGGGTCGCTCACATCTTTGAATCTGGCGAAGAATTCGAAATTCGTTGGTCAGACCGATACAGATGCCGACCTTGGAGTAACAATTACCCGGACTGCCACTAACCGGTTCAATTGTACTTTCTGATCAGAGCGACGAGTTTACCCTGAACGCGCACCCGGTCAGGACCAAATATACGGGTCTCGTATTTTGGGTTGGCAGCTTCCAGTGCAATAGAGCCGCCTTTTTTGCGGAAGCGCTTCAATGTTGCTTCTTCCTCATCGATCAACGCAACAACGATGTCGCCGGAAACTGCTGTCTCGCCCGGATTACAAATGACGATGTCGCCATCAAGAATTCCGGCTTCGATCATCGAGTCACCTTTTACTTCAAGCGCGAAGTGATCACGGCCTTCAATCCCTTGCGGTGGCACGACTCGGTCGACTTCATGCTGAATGGCTTCAATCGGAACGCCGGCCGCGATACGACCAAGAAGCGGCACAGTGTCGTTCGCCGGAACTTCTGCTTCGAATTCATTTGAAACGATGCTTGGCTTGAACGGTCCTTTTGGTCGGCTTTGTGTTCCGCCGGAAGCAGCTGAATCAGGAAGCTTGATCACTTCGAGTGCGCGGGCTCGATTAGCTAGGCGTCTAAGAAAGCCGCGTTCTTCGAGCGCGGTAATCAAACGGTGAATGCCAGACTTGGACGCGAGGTCCAAAGCCTCTTTCATTTCGTCGAAAGAAGGAGAAACACCAGTTTCCTGGATACGATGGTGGATAAAGAGCAACAATTCGCGCTGTTTGACCGTAAGCATTTTAAGTTCCGATCTGATTTGAGTCGCATTTTGTTCTACATCCGTTCGTTTTGTTCGTCAATTCTCTGTAGTATAAACAAGGTTTTTTACAGCGAGTTCGCGTTCTGTTTCTTTCATGAGGCTTTCGCCGATAAGGAAACGCTTATAACCGCTCATACGGAGACGCTTGATATCTCCTACGGTCTTCACACCGCTTTCGGACACCATGAGATTGTTGGCATCGGCGCCTGACGCGAGCCGTTCAGAGACGCCGAGATCGGTCGTCATTTCTTTGAGGTTACGATTATTCACACCGATAAAATCGGCACCCATTGCGTGAGCCCGCTCAAGCTCTGCTTCGTCGTGAACTTCTACAAGCGCATCAAGCCCGACATCCTTCGCGGTATGGAGGAGCTCTGAAGCGAGGGCATTATCAAACGATGCCATGATGATCAGAATACAATCGGCTTCATGGGCTCGCGCTTCCAGTATCTGGATCGGGTCCAGCATGAAGTCTTTTCTAAGGATTGGCATGGAAACAGCGTCTCGAACCAGTTTCAGGTCAGAGAGGCTGCCGCCGAAACTCGGGCCATCTGTTAGAACTGAGAGACAGGTTGCTCCACCATTCTCATAGTCTCGCGCAACTGCTGCCGGGTCCGCGCCCATGAGAATGTCACCAGCTGAAGGGCTCTTTCGTTTAATCTCACAAATGAGCGCGTTTCGCCCGGCAGCTACCGTTGCATTCATGCTTGAAAGAAAGCCACGCGGAGCAGGGAGCGTTTTAATGTCGCGGAGATAGGAATCTTCGGTGCGCTCTGCGCGCAGCGCTTTCACTTCATCTCGTTTGTATGCGTTAATTCGATCTAGCGCGGTCGTCATGACGTCGCTGCCTTTAGCTTGTTGAGTGTCTCTCTTGCTGCGCCTGACGCGATGGCGTCTGAAGCCATCTCCGCCCCGTCGCATAGCGTAGTCGCTTTGCCTGTGAGATGGAGGCCGGCAGCGGCGTTTAAGACGACCGCATCCCGAAATGGGGAAGCCTTATCTGAGAAAAGATCAGTAATGGCTTTTGCATTCTGATCCGGGGTTCCGCCCCGGAGCGTAGACAGCGGACTCACTGGAAGTCCCGCGTCGGAAGGGTGGATCATGATTTCATCCAAACCATTCTCGGTAACGTCTACAACAAGCGTTTCACCGGCAATCGACAGCTCATCAATTGCTAGACCATCGTTCATCTTGCCATGCACGACCCAGGCGCGCTCGATTTCCAGAGCTTGAAGAGTCTCCGCCATCGGTCGCAGCCAGTGAGAGTCATAGACACCCAAAATCTGGTGACTCGCTCCAGCTGGGTTCGAAAGTGGGCCTAGCAGGTTGAACACTGTGCGAATGCCGAGGCTGGCGCGTACAGGTGCAACATGGCGCATCGCGGAGTGGTGCGATCTGGCGAAGAGGAAGCCAATTCCGGCAGTTCTGATTGCGTCGAGGAATTGTTCCTCAGAGATGTCCAGACCTACACCTAACGCCTCGAGCACGTCAGCTGAGCCGGTTTTTGGCGGTACGGAACGGTTTCCGTGTTTGGCCACAGTCACACCGCAAGCTGCGGTCACGATGGCGCTGGCGGTCGACGTGTTGAGGCTGGCCCAGCCAAGGCCGCCAGTGCCACAGGTATCGAGAACGACACCGTCCAACTTTATCCTTTTTGCCGTACGTCGCATGATGCGGGCTCCGGCAAGGAGCTCGGTGCTTGTTTCACCGCGAACAGCCAGACCCATCAGGAATGCCCCGATGCGTTCGGGAGGAACTTCGCCGCTGAGAATCTCAGAAAACGCGCCTTCAAGGATTTCAACGCTGAGGGATTCTTTGCGTGCAATAGACTTGATTGCATTAGAAATAACGTCCGTCATGGTTGTTCCCTAAGTTCAGTCTGGCAGGGCTTTATACGCTCTTCGCGACTTTTAGAAAGTTTGCGAGGATCTCATGGCCGTATTCAGTTTTAATGCTCTCCGGGTGAAATTGAACGCCAAAAACAGGACGTGTTTCATGGTGTATCGCCATGATCTCACCGTCGTCGGTAAAAGCATCTGCGATCAGGCAATCCGGAAGGCTTGGAGGTGCGACCGCCAGAGAGTGATACCGAACAACGTCAAACGTTTCAGGGAGCCCCTCAAACAGAGCGCCGCCTTTCTGTGTGATTGTGCTGATTTTACCGTGACGAATTTCCATCGCCGTGACTACGTCACCGCCCATAGCCTGCCCAATGGATTGGTGGCCAAGGCAAACACCAAGAATCGGCAATGAGTCAGGTGCACGTTTAACAAAATCGACGCATATTCCAGCTTCGTTCGGCGTGCACGGGCCCGGTGACAGCACGACGGCTTCGGGCTTAAGTGCCAGCGCCTCTTCAACGGTCATTTCATCATTACGAATGACGTGCGCTTCTCCACCAACGTCAGCGAGGTAATGCGCCAGATTGTAGGTGAAGCTGTCATAGTTATCGATGAGGAGGATCATTGATTGCCCTCGAACCGCGCAGCCATCTCTGCGGCCCGTTTCAGGGCCTGAGATTTATGCATTGTTTCCTGATATTCGTATTCGGGATCGCTATCGAGCACGACGCCGCCACCGGCCTGAATGTGCAAGCGGTCGTTTTCTATCACTGCGGTACGCAAAGCGATGCAGGTGTCCAGATCACCCTTCCATCCGAAATAGCCAACGGCTCCGCCATAAACACCGCGCGAATTTCCTTCGAGCTCATCGATAATCTGCATTGCGCGAATTTTTGGTGCGCCAGAAACGGTGCCTGCAGGGAACCCGGCCATCAACGCATCTTTCAGCGTTTTGCCGTCGCGAAGATTGCCTTCGACCTGCGAGACGATGTGCATAACATGGCTATAGTGTTCGACGACAAAGGATTCCGTTACTTCAACGCTGCCATATTGACAGACACGACCGACATCGTTTCGACCGAGGTCGAGCAGCATCAAATGTTCAGCGCACTCTTTAGCATCGTTCAGCAGGCTTTCCTGACGACGCAGGTTTTCCGCCTTATCGTTAGATCTTGGCCGTGTGCCCGCAATCGGTCTGACTGACATGCGGCCGTCGCGAACGCGAACGAGGATTTCTGGACTGCTACCAACGAGCTGGGCATCGCCAAGTCGCATATGGAACATGAATGCTGATGGGTTCAGCGATCTAAGCGAGCGATAATAGGCGAGGGATGAGTAAGGATAGTTGCAGGTGAAGCGCTGACTAGGAACGACCTGAAAAATATCGCCTGTTTTGATGTAGTCACGCGCCTTCTCAACCGCATCGGCATAGGTTTCTTCAGAAAAGTTGGACGTAAATTCCAAAACTCGTTCGCTTTGACCGCGCGGCGTTGGAGAGCCGGGGCCGTCGAGGGCTGCTTCAACTTCATCGAGAGCTTCAACCGCTTTCGCTTCTGCTTCTGTACCATCGGAGGATATGCGTACGGAAGCGACGAGAATAAGTTCCTGATACAGGTGATCAAAAATCAACACAACTCGTGGACGAACCAGCACGGCCTCCGGTACCGGAAGAACCTGCTTAGGTTTCTCGCCCACTGGCTCATAGTAACGGACCATATCGTATCCGAGATAGCCAAAGGCGCCAGCCGCCATAGGAGGCAGATCTTCCTCAGACCCTGCTCGAGCAGCCTCTGTGAATCGGTCAAGGTCGACTAGCGGTTCATCAGAAGATGCTACGATTTCTGAAAAGTCAGAAGACCGGCTGGTTTGAGCAACGCCGTCCTGAACACGCCACCAGAGATCAGGTTTCACACCAATAAAAGAATATCGTCCGAGCTGATGACCACCCTGAATGGATTCAAACAGAAAGTGGCCAGGTTCTTCAGCACCGAGTTTGAGTATCGCGGAAATCGGCGTTTCCGTATCCGCGATACGTCGGCGTACAATGAGATGATCGGCCATTATAAACTTCTAACTACTGCACCGGTTGGTATTGTTCGAGATAGGTCGTGATCGCAGCATCGTTGATCTGGGTATTCACATTTTCGCGTGCCACGTCGAAAACGGCTTGTTCGAATTCTCCTGCGATCATCTGATTTAGATTGGACCTGATTGGAGTAGATGCTGCTGTTCTTTGTTCGCCCTGTGGCACCTCAATGGCTTCAACGACGCCGATGAAGTAACCGCGCTGAAGCGGGATAGAAAATGCCTGATCCAGTTCGCTCCCGAAGATTCGCGCCATCACTTCTGGAGGAAAGCCAATTTGTGGTCCGGATGAACGTGCAATGGCCATGGGTGGACGATCAACTTCAAGATTGAGTTGCTGAGCTTCTGCATTCAGGAATGCTCCCTGGTTGATGCGCTCCATCATGGCTTCAGCGTATTCGGTGACTGCGGCTTGACGTTTCTGCGCGTAAACAACGTCGTAAAGTTCGTCTCGCATCTCTTCAAACTCAGGAAGGTAAGACACGACCGTCTCGTCCAGCCGAATAATGTACTGCGTGTCACCACCGTCTTCGCGGAAACTCATTTCATCTGGATAAAGCTGGAAACCGAGTTCCAGAGCGCCCTCAACCTCGAGAAGGGCGCCGACACGGCGGCCCTGACGGGTAAATCCACGCTCATCAACCGGCGGGAATGTGTAGACCGGCGATGAGATCATCTCTGCGATTTCGTGAATTGTACCGCCTGATCCAACGGCATCATCGATTAAGTCGAAAGAGTCGGCATAAAGACGCGATGATTTGTACTCGGTGATTTCAGCACGGAGTGTATCCGCGACGTCTTCGAGCGGGGTCGTTTCGCCAGGAATGTCGTCAGTCGTGCGTACGATTATCCACTGGCCATTGGCAGCCTGGATCGGACCGTTCCATACGTCGACAGGCGTATCGAAGACTGCAGTTGCCAGATCGATGCTGGAGATAGCGGAACGCAAATTGGTTTCTGTAGGAAGCTGGCGGCCGTTAAACGTCGCGACAACTGTTTGAGGATCTTCGCCACCAAGTAGGCGACCGAGCGCCTGGCGCGCGGTTGTTTCGTCTGCGAACGCGAACTGTTCGTATGTTCGGGTGCCCGCGCTGGTGAAGCGTGACTGTTGAGCCAGGTACTGATTTTCCAGTTCTTCCCCACTGATCGTGACCTGATGGATGAAATCTTCAGGGCGAACGGCGATAACGGAAAATCCGCGACGCTCCGGTTGCAGTATCATGCTGGTCTGAGCATCATAAAATTCGCGCAGCTCTTCTTCGGATGGTGGTTCGACAGCTTCTGGCAAGTCTCCTGCCTGCATTACGATGTAAGCGATCCGTCGACGTTCTTCGGAGAATACTGCAAGCAGCTCGGTCAGGCCTTGTGGCGCTTGCACGTTGCTCGCGAGACCATCGCTCATCGCGAGAAACGTCAGGTCGTCCTGCAGCCACTGTGTGAATTCAGTTTCTGTCTGGCCGCGATCGTTCAGAAAATTGATGTAGCTGGTGCGATCAAAGCCGCCATGAATGGCGCTTCTGAAAATGTCGTTCTGGCGGATAACATCAATAACGGACTGATCCGATGCGCGAATACCGTTGCGTTCGAGATACTCCGCCTGAATATTCCGGTTCGCCAGTTGATAAACCAGCCCCTGAAGCTGGCCGGCTTGAGCGAGATCCTGACGAGTGCTGTTGCCGCTATTCTGATTGATGCGATTGAGCAAAAGATCAGCTTCACGATCAAGATCGGAGGTTTCGACGGTCCGGTTTCCTACCGCAGCCAGGCTTGACCCCAGATTTGGCGTGAAAATGTCATTAATGCCGAAAGAAGCCATCGCGATGATCAGCAGGCCGATGATCACGAGGGCAACTTTTGAACGTAGAAGGTTCCGGAAAAGAGTGAGCATGAAGTAGTCCTGCGGCCAATCGCTTTATTTGCTTTCTTGCACGTGTCGATCTGGCTTGCTAGGCGGGATTGGTCTCTCATTCAAGATGGAATACGCTATGCTCAAGCCTTTGATTGCCGGAAACTGGAAGATGAACGGTCTGAAATCGTCTCTGACCGAAGCAGAATTACTCGTGGAAGGGCTTTCACAAGGCAATTACAGCGTAGACGTTCTCATCTGCCCGCCGGCTACATTAATTGATCGTATGGTTTCAGTTTTCGATGGAAATGCTATTTCCGTAGGAGGCCAGGATTGCCATGCCAATGCATCAGGCGCGCACACTGGTGATGTCAGCGCAGAAATGATCTCGGACATGGGGGCCACCTTCGTTATCGTTGGTCACTCCGAAAGACGAACCGATCATGGCGAAACAAATGCTGTCGTCCGAGACAAAGCTGAAGCTGCATTGCGCGCCGGAATTACACCCATCGTCTGCATCGGTGAGACACTGGCGCAGCGCGAAGCTGGTGAAACGCTGAGCGTTCTTGGCGACCAGATTGCAAACTCTATTCCTCCAGGCGTTGCGGGTGATCAATATGTTGTAGCATATGAACCTGTATGGGCGATTGGAACGGGCCTCGTTCCAGAGACTTCTGATATCAATACTGCGCACAATTTTCTGCGTAGTAAGTTGCAGGAAATTGGCGTCGAGAACGCTGATAAGGTCCGCCTTCTTTATGGCGGTTCAGTGAAGCCGTCGAACGCCGCGGAAATTCTCGGCGTAGCAGAAGTGAATGGCGCGCTAGTGGGCGGCGCGAGTTTGAAAGCAGCAGATTTCCTCGGGATTATTGCCGGAGCCTGAAAACAAGCTTGCGCTAGGGGCTTGGCTAAACCATTTGAGGGGTGTATCGGAACGCGCTTTGGTTCCGTGGAAAAGTAGGCGGTTATGGAAAACGTTATTCTAGTCGTACATATCATCGCATGTATCGGGCTTATCGGTGTCGTGCTGCTTCAGCGTTCTGAAGGCGGTGCACTTGGCATTGGTGGCGGCGGTGGCGGTGGCCTAATGTCCGGCCGTGGTGCGGCGTCAGCGCTGACACGCACGACTATGATTCTTGCCGCTGTCTTTTTTGCGACCAGCCTCGTACTCACAACGATTTCGACGCGCTCTGCCGCGTCCCAGGGGTCGCTTGCTGATGCGCTCGAAGCGGCTGACCGCGAGCAGGGTCAATTCCCGTCAGACCTCGACCTGTCACCTTCCACTTCGCCGGCAATTCCGGAAAGCTCAGAGCCGGGCGTGCCTTCGGATCTGGATGCTGAAGTTCCATCGGATCTGACAGTGCCTTCAGACATCGAAGAGCAGCAACCCACAGAATAATTTGAGCATAAGCTCAAACTAACTCGAATCATTTCTCGAATCCTGTAAGCTACGAGTCCATGACGCGTTACATTTTCATTACTGGCGGCGTGGTTTCCTCGCTTGGGAAGGGTATTGCATCGGCGGCGCTCGGTGCGCTCCTGCAGGCCCGTGGTTATCGGGTTCGCCTGCGTAAGCTCGATCCATATTTGAATGTCGACCCAGGTACGATGTCGCCTTATCAACATGGCGAAGTTTTCGTGACTGATGATGGCGCCGAGACCGATCTCGATCTCGGGCACTATGAGCGCTTTACAGGTGTGTCCGCACGTCAAAGCGACAACATCACAACTGGCCGTATCTACCAGACGATTCTGGAAAAAGAGCGCCGCGGCGATTTCCTGGGCGCGACCATTCAGGTCATTCCGCATGTGACGGACGCAATTAAGGAATTCGTGCTCAGCGATGCTGGCGACGTTGATTTTGTCCTGTGCGAGATTGGCGGCACGGTTGGCGATATTGAAGGTCTTCCGTTCTTCGAGGCTATTCGTCAGCTCGGACAAGAGCTCGGCCATGAGCGTGCGATCTTTATTCACCTGACGTTGCTGCCTTATATTCCGAGCGCAGGTGAGATGAAGACGAAACCGACGCAGCACTCTGTGAAAGAGCTGCGTTCGATCGGTATCCAGCCGGATGTGCTGCTCTGTCGTTGTGACCGGCCAATTCCTGCAGACGAGAAGCGTAAGATCGCGCTCTTTTGTAACGTGCGATCTGAAAGCGTTATCGAAGCACCTGATGTGTCTCACATCTACGAAGTTCCGCTTTCCTACCACAATGAAGGTCTGGATGCAGAAGTGTTGCACCATTTCGGTATGAAGGGCGCTCCTCTGCCGGACCTCACACGATGGCAGCAGATCTCAGATATTCTGCGCAAACCTGATGGCGAAGTACGTATCGGCCTGGTTGGTAAATATACCGTCCTGCCTGATGCTTATAAGTCGGTCATGGAAGCACTCAATCATGGCGGTCTCGCGAACAATGTGAAGGTCAATATCGAGCTGATCGATTCGACCCCATTAGATGACGAAAACGCAGATCTCGAAGTACTTGATGGTCTGAACGGCATTATTCTGCCAGGTGGCTTCGGTAAACGTGGCGCTGCAGGGAAAATGCGCGCGGCGCGTTTCGCGCGTGAACGCGACATTCCTTGCTTCGGCATTTGCTACGGTATGCAGCTCTCCGTCATCGAGGCGGCTCGCACGTTGGCCGGCATCTCGGGTGCCGGGACAACGGAGTATGACGAACCTTCCGACTCTCTCGTTGGTTTCATCGAAGAATGGACGCGCGACAATGTTCGCGAAACCCGTTCGAAAGATGGTGATCTCGGCGGAACGATGCGCCTGGGCGCGTATCCAGCGACCCTTAAGCCGGGCAGCAAAGTTGCAGAAGCCTATGGCACGGAAACCATTGAAGAGCGCCACCGTCACCGCTATGAGGTGAACATCAAATATAAAGAAGCACTTGAAGACGCAGGCATGATTTTTTCAGGTCTGTCGCCAGACGGTGTGCTTCCAGAAATCGTCGAGCTTAAGGATCACCCTTGGTTCGTTGGCGTTCAGTTCCACCCTGAACTCAAATCCAGACCATTCGAACCGCATCCACTGTTCGCCAGCTTTATCGGCGCTGCAGTCACGCAAAGCCGATTGGTCTGATATATAGTCTGTCTGATAACTGATGGAAAAATGCCGATCCGTGTTCAAGACGGGTTGATGTTTTTGCGATCAGGTGTATTAGACGCGTTTTGGTTTTCCGGGCCCGGCCCGATTAATACTCAGGAATAGACACATGGCAGTTCCTAAGCGGAAGACGACGCCGTCAAAGCGTAACATGCGCCGCGCGCACGATCGTCTCAAAGGCAACACATTTATCGAAGATGCGGATTCTGGTGAACTGCGTCGTCCACACCACATTGACCTGAAGTCAGGTATGTATCGTGGTCGACAAGTGCTTGAACCAAAAGACGACTAAGTGCATTAGGTCTCTCAGCGTCAAGTAAGAGGGACCGCAATGACTGAAATCGTTGATATCTACGCTCGTGAAATTCTCGACAGCCGGGGCAATCCGACTGTCGAGGTGGAAGTAACTGTGGAAGATGGCTCTATGGGCCGCGCAGCAGTTCCTTCCGGTGCTTCCACTGGTGTACACGAAGCACACGAGCTGCGCGACGGTGGCGACCGTTATCGCGGCAAGGGCGTTCGTCAGGCTGTAGAGGCTGTGAACGGCGAGATTTTTTACGCACTCTCCGGCATGGAATCAGAAGATCAGAGACGTCTGGACATGACGCTGATCGAACTCGACGGAACCGAGAATAAATCTCGCCTTGGCGCAAATGCGCTTCTCGGCGTGTCTCTCGCAAACGCACACGCGGCCGCTGAAGCTTCCGGCCTTCCACTCTATCGATATGTTGGTGGTGCAAACGCCTGTGTGCTGCCTACGCCTATGATGAACATCATTAATGGCGGAGAACATGCAGACAACCCGATCGATGTTCAGGAATTTATGATCATGCCAGTCGGTGCGACTAGCATGGCCGAATCAATCCGCATGGGCGCTGAGGTTTTCCACACGCTGAAAGCCAAGCTGCAAGCTGATGGTCATAATACGAACGTTGGTGATGAGGGCGGCTTCGCTCCAAATCTGTCGTCAACTGAAGACGCCATTGCTTACATCATGAAAGCGATTGAGGCTGCTGGGTATACGCCAGGCGATGATTGCGTTCTCGCTCTCGATGTAGCTTCCACTGAGTTTTTCAATGACGGCATTTATTCTCTGGCGGGCGAGGGCAAAAAGCTCGGCTCTCAGGAAATGGCTCGCTACCTTGAAAATCTTGTGACGAAATATCCGATCGTGTCTATCGAAGACGGTATGGCGGAAGATGACTGGGAAGGCTGGAAAATGCTTACTCAGGCAATCGGAGACAAATGTCAGCTGGTCGGCGATGATCTCTTCGTAACCAACCCTAAGCGCCTCGCTATGGGCCTCGAAAAAGGTGCAGCGAACTCGATCCTCGTCAAAGTGAACCAGATCGGCACGCTGACCGAGACGCTCGATGCTGTCAGCCTTGCTCAGCGCAATTCTTATTCCGCTGTTATGTCTCACCGTTCTGGTGAAACCGAAGATACAACGATTGCGGACCTCGCGGTTGCGACGAATTGCGGTCAGATCAAAACAGGTTCGCTCGCGCGTTCCGACCGTCTCGCGAAATACAACCAGCTGATTCGTATCGAGGAAGATCTCGACGAGCAGGGCGTATACGCAGGCCGTCGCACGCTCAAGGCTTAACGGAATCATAACGCCTCTTCGCAACATTCATCGAACTGTTCGCGAAGAGGCTCTTTTACATGAAATTTCCTGTCGTCAGCCTGGTTCTGCTCGGTGGAATTAGTTATCTGGGCTATCATGCAATAGCGGGACAGCAGGGACTTTCACAGTGGAGCCGTATGCAGGATGATGTCCGCGAACTAGAGCAGGAGCGCTCCTCTCTTGTTTCGCGTCGCGACGAATTATCTTCGCAAATTCAAAGGCTTTACTCAGATTCGTTGGACGATGATCTGATTGAGGAACTGGCTCGTCAGAAGTTCCATTTCGTTTATCCGAACGAATTAATTCTGAAGCCTCCCGAATTAACATCCCTGCAACCCGAAAACGAAGACCTTTTCAGTCTTAGCAATTGAGCGGCGAATTGTTATGTTCTCCCCAAATAGGGAGCACAAATTTGAGTAAGTCACCCCGCAAAGCGAAAATTACGACTGACCAAAAGCTTAAATTCTACAAAGACATGCTTTTGATCCGGCGTTTCGAGGAAAAAGCCGGTCAACTTTATGGTCGAGGCCTTATCGCAGGTTTCTGCCACCTATACATTGGGCAGGAAGCCGTAGTCGTCGGCATGCAGGACTGTATAGGTGACGGCGATCAGGTTGTTACCGGATACCGCGATCATGGTCATATGCTGGCATGTGGTATGGATCCTGATGGTGTAATGGCCGAGCTGACAGGTCGCGAAGGAGGCTATTCCCGAGGCAAGGGTGGCTCGATGCACATGTTCTCCCGCGAGAAAAACTTCTTTGGCGGCCACGGCATTGTTGGCGCACAGGTTCCTATCGGCACCGGTCTCGCATTTTCCAACAAATACAAAGAAACCGACCGCGTCTGCCTGACCTATTTTGGTGATGGCGCAACGAACCAGGGCCAAGTGTATGAAGCCTTCAACATGGCGTCACTCTGGAAGCTACCGGTCGTTTATGTGATCGAGAACAATATGTACGCGATGGGCACAAGCGTTGAGCGCCATGCGTCTGAGACTGAGCTCTTCAAGCGCGGTATCTCGTTCGAGATCGAAGGCATGGAAGTAGACGGCATGGACGTTATGAAAGTCCGCGAAGCCGGGATGAAGGCCGTTGAGCACGCTCGCTCCGGCAAGGGCCCAATGATTCTTGAGATGAAAACCTATCGCTACCGTGGTCACTCCATGTCTGACCCTGCCAAATACCGTAAGCGGGAAGAAGTTGACGACATACGTTCTCATCATGACCCGATTGAAGGCCTCAAGAAACAACTCATTGAAGCCGGCGAAGCCTCTGAGGATGATCTGAAGGCAATCGATAAAGACATCAAAGCTGTTGTCGCTAAGTCTGTTGATTTTGCGCAAGAGAGCCCACTGCCGGATCCGAAAGAACTCTGGACCGATGTACTTATCGAATCGGAGGGCGTGTAATGTCTGTTGAAATCATGATGCCAGCCCTTTCACCGACGATGGAAGAAGGCACACTGTCCAAATGGCTTGTCAAAGAAGGTGACACCGTTTCTTCCGGCGATGTGATCGCTGAAATTGAAACCGACAAAGCCACCATGGAAGTCGAAGCGGTTGATGAAGGTACGATTGCCAAAATTCTGGTAGAAGCCGGCACGGAAAACGTCAAAGTGAACAGCGTTATTGCTATGCTGGCGGAAGACGGCGAGGACGCCGATTCTGTGGAAGCGCCATCCAGTCAGCCTGCTGAAACGAAAAGCGACGATGACGACGCCGAGCCAGCACCAGAAGTCCAGGACGAAGTTGCCGAAGACGCGGCAGGTCCAAAGCCTGACTTCAAGCCGTCTAATGACCCGGAAATCCCGGAAGGCACAAGCTTCAAGGAAAACACCATCCGCGACGCGCTTCGCGATGCGATGGCTGAAGAAATGCGTCGCGACGAATCCGTGTTCGTAATGGGCGAGGAAGTCGCTCAGTATCAAGGGGCCTACAAGGTCACACGCGGTCTGCTGGACGAATTCGGCGATAAACGCGTCGTCGACACTCCAATCACCGAGCATGGTTTTGCCGGTCTTGGCGTTGGCGCTGCATTCGGCAAGCTAAAGCCGATCGTCGAGTTTATGACGTTCAACTTCGCAATGCAGGCGATTGACCAGATCATCAACTCTGCTGCGAAGACACTTTATATGTCGGGCGGTCAGATGGGTTGCTCCATCGTGTTCCGCGGCCCTAACGGCGCTGCGTCTCGCGTTGGTGCGCAACACAGCCAGGACTATTCAGCCTGGTATGCTCATGTGCCTGGCTTGAAGGTTGTTGCGCCGTATGACGCGGCTGATGCGAAAGGCCTGCTCAAAGCCGCGATCCGTGATCCCAACCCGGTTGTCTTCCTTGAGCATGAGCTTCTTTATGGTGAGACATTTGATGTTCCAGATTTGGAAGATTGGGTTCTTCCAATCGGCAAGGCTAAAGTCCGCCGTGAAGGTACAGATGTAACGCTTGTCGCACACTCTCGTATGGTCGGGTTCGCCCTTGAGGCAGCAGAGCAGCTCTCCAAAGCGGGATTCAGCGCTGAAGTAATCGACTTGCGCTCGCTTCGGCCGCTCGATACCGGCACCGTGGTAGAAAGCGTGAAGAAAACGAACCGCCTCGTTTGCTGTGAAGAGGGCTGGCGCTATATGGGCGTTGGTGCCGAAATCGTAGCAACCGTTATTGATGAGGCGTTCGATTATCTTGATGCGCCTCCTGCGCGCGTGCACCAAGCCGACGTTCCGCTGCCATATGCGGCGAACCTCGAAGCGCTTTCACTCCCGGGAACTGAAGACATCGTCAAAGCCGCTAAAGCGGTTTGCGAAGGCATTTAGGAGGTCGTCATGGCTATTGAAATTACAATGCCGGCGCTCTCTCCGACGATGGAAGAAGGCAAACTGGCGAAATGGCTTGTCAAAGAAGGGGACACTGTTGCCTCCGGAGATGTAATCGCCGAAATCGAAACTGATAAAGCGACTATGGAAGTGGAAGCCGTTGATGAGGGTACGGTAGCCAAAATCCTCGTAGAGGAAGGCTCCGAAGGCGTTAAGGTGAATTCCGTTATCGCTATGCTCGCCGAAGACGGAGAAGACGCGTCCGAGATATCTGCCCCTAGCGACGACGAACCCCCTGCAAAACAGGATAGCAATGCTGAAAAGCCGGAAGCCAAAACGGAGCCTGAGTCAGCGGAAGCGGGGTCAGTAGAGCCTGAAAAGCCGAAAGCGCTAGCGTCCACTCAAAAGGGCGATGACCGTATCAAAGCGAGCCCCCTTGCGCGCCGTATTGCTGCTCAAAAGGGTGTCGACCTCGCGTCCGTTAAAGGTTCCGGACCTCATGGGCGTATCATTCGAAATGATGTTGAAGCAGTGGAAGCCGGAGCGCCAGCCAAGCCGAAAACGTCAGCTTCGCAGGTTAAACCTGATGGTCTCATTCTGCCTCAAGTACTTGATGACCGCGTTTATGCACCGGACAGCTACGAGCTCGTTCCGCTTGATGGCATGCGGAAGACAGTCGCAAAGCGCCTGACCGAGAGCTTCATGCAAGTGCCACACTTCCCTCTGGAAGTGGATATTCAACTCGATAAGCTTCTCTCTTCGCGTTCTGCTATCAATGCGGCTGCGCCTGAAGGCGTAAAGGTCTCAGTGAACGACATGTTGATTAAGGCGTCTGCACTCGCTCTGATGGCAGAGCCTGACTGTAATGCGAGCTACACGGATAACGGGATCGCCTATCACAAATCGGCAAATATCTCTGTCGCTGTGGCGATTGACGGTGGCTTGATCACGCCTGTTATCCGGGACGCTCAATCCAAAGGACTTCGCGAGATTTCTGAGGAGATGAAAGATCTGGCAACACGTGCCCGCGATCGGAAGCTCAAGCCGCAGGAATATACAGGTGGAACCTTCTCCATCTCCAATCTGGGCATGTTCGGTATCAAATCGTTCGGATCCATAATTAATCCGCCGGAAGGCATGATCATGTCTGTTGGCGTGGGTGAAAAGCGCGCTGTCGTAGCTGATGACGGAAGTATTGTCGCACGAACCGTATTGAGCGTGACCCTTACATGCGACCACCGTGTAATTGGCGGTGCTGAGGGCGCGAAATGGCTGCAAGCCTTTAAGCGTTTCGTTGAGACGCCTGAAGCTATGCTCTTGTAATCGGGCTGAGAGGACAACCAAATGTCAGAAAAGTATGATCTGATTATCGTCGGTTCCGGCCCAGGCGGATATGTGGCGGCGATCCGTGCGTCTCAGCTTGGTCTGAAGACGGCCATCGTTGAACGGGATGCTTTGGGGGGCGTTTGCCTCAACTGGGGCTGTATTCCGACCAAGGCTTTGCTCCGCACGGCTGAGGTCTACCACCAGATGCAGAATGCTTCGGCTTACGGGCTGAAAGCCGACAATGTCGACTTCGATCTTGATGCGGTGGTCAAACGCTCTCGTCAGATTGCAGGCCAGCTCTCGGGCGGCGTGAAGCATTTGATGAAGAAGAATAAGATCACGGTAATTGAAGGTGAAGGTCGCGTTGCAAAAGGCGGCGCTGCACCGAAAGTGATCGTGAAGGGCAAAGACGGTAAAGAGACAACCTACGAGCCTAAAAACGTTCTTCTGGCGACGGGAGCCCGTGCGCGTACGGTTCCTCAAGCTGGTCTTGAGCCGGATGGAAAATTTATCTGGACTGCCAAAGAAGCGATGGTGCCTGACGCTATGCCAAAGAAGCTCCTGGTGATTGGTTCAGGCGCTATCGGCATTGAGTTCGCCAGTTTTTACAATGCGCTTGGGGCTGAGGTCACTGTTGTTGAGATGATGGATCGTATCCTTCCTGTCGAGGATGAAGAAATCTCAGCAATGGCTTTGAAATCATTCCAGAAGCAGGGAATGAATGTCGTTACCGGTGCGAGAGTCGAAGGCGTCAAACCAGGTAAGGATCAGATTAGCGCAACCATAAAAGGCAAAGACGGAAAGACGACGAAAGAGTCGTACGACCGTATCGTGCTCGCAATCGGCATCGTCGGAAATGTCGAAGGACTGGGCCTCGAAGAGCTCGGTGTAAAAGTTGACCGCACTCATGTTGAGGTGAACGGCTTCGGACAAACCAATGTTAAGGGCCTCCACGCAATTGGCGACCTGACGGGGCCGCCTTGGCTTGCTCACAAAGCTAGCCATGAAGGAATTGTCTGCGTCGAGAAAATCGCGGGTAAGAACCCGCATGCCTTTGAAACATGGAATATTCCGGGATGCACGTATTGCCACCCGCAGATTGCTTCAGTTGGCCTGACAGAGGCAAAGGCGAAAGAGGCTGGCCGCAAAGTGAAAGTGGGCAAGTTCCCGTTCATTGGCAATGGTAAGGCGATCGCGCTTGGCGAACCGGAAGGTCTCATCAAAACGGTGTTCGACGAAAAAACCGGCGAACTGCTTGGTGCCCATATGATTGGTGCAGAAGTGACAGAGCTCATTCAGGGTTATGTCGTGGCTCGCCAAGGTGAGCTTACTGAAGCGGAACTGATGGAAACCGTCTTCCCGCACCCGACGCTCTCAGAGATGATGCATGAGAGCGTACTGGATGCCTATGATCGTGTCGTACACATGTAATCACGTTTCTGGCGGGGTAACTCCCGCCAGTTCAAGCGCTTTTTTACTGACGCTGCCATAATCGACTTTACCAGTGCCGAGCACCGGAATCTCTTCCACATGGAAAACTTTACGCGGAACGGCGAGTTCTGAGACGCCGTGGTTTTGCGCCCACGCCAGAAGATCAGGGCGATTTACGGCTTCTGCGTCAGATAGAAGAACGACTTGTTCGCCTTTGCGGGGATCTGGGATGGTCGCAGCAGCGTGCATATTGTCTGGCCAGATCGCTGATGCGCAGTTTTCGACAACTGCTAGCGAAACCATTTCGCCACCGACCTTTGCAAAACGTTTCACGCGTCCACGGATACGGATGAAGCCCTGATCGTCAACAGTGACGATATCACCGGTGTCGTGCCAGCCATCGACAGGCGGTTCCAATACACCCGGAGCTGACGAACGTAGATAACCTTTCATTACGTTAGGGCCGCGAACGAATAATCGGCCACCTGCTTCAATGCCTGGAACAGGCTCAAGCTTGTGCTCCATTCCTGGCATCAACTGTCCGACAGTGCCGGGAACGTTTCCGCCAACAGAATTCGCCGCAACGACAGGTGAGGCTTCTGTAGCGCCATAGCCTTCCAGAATTTCGATATTGTACTTTTTCCGCACCATCTGGCGAGTCTCATCGCGCACACGCTCAGCGCCGCAGACTGAGAGGCGAAGGGTGGCGAGATCACCTTGGTCACCCGCGCGCGCATATTGTGAGATGAACGTGTCAGTCGCCAGAAGAATCGTAGATCCGGTATCGCGAATCCGGTGAGCGATTTCCCTAGGCTGGAGCGGGGTAGGGTGGAAGATGCTCTTAATCCCTGCAATCAAAGGCAACACTGCGCCAACGGTCAGGCCGAAGCAGTGAAACGTTGGAAGCGGGTTAAAGAGGATATCGGTTTCGGGATAGAGATCTATATGTGCGCGGACCTGCTCGACATTCGAAAGAACGTTCTCGTGAGAGAGCACGACGCCTTTTGGATCGCCCTCAGTACCCGAGGTGAACAGCACAACGCCCGTACTCTTATAGCTCGGCGAAGCTTTGAAGAGTGATGGAAAGATAGGGCCGAGACCGGCTGCGATTTTGTCACCCAGAGAAAGCCCTTCGCGAACATCCTCCAGATAGATGATTTCGAAGTCTTCCGACAATTGCTCGATGAGGGGCTCAAGATTTCCGAGTTCGACAAACTTGTGAGCAGTAATGAGCTTTGTAACCTGAGCTGCTTTACCGGCTGCTTTGAGATTGCGGCTACCCGCCGTGAAGTTGAACATTGCGGGTACGCGGCCATACGCTTCAAGCGCGTAAAAGCCGATTACCGCGCCGGCACCCGTCGGCAGCATCAAACCGACATGTTCGCCTTTGTCCGTGAGCTTTTTGAGCGCATTTCCGAGAGCGAAAGACGCCTGAACGATCTCTTTGTAAGTGAGGGTTCGTCCATCACCATCGACAAGTATCTCGCGTTTGCCACCAAACTGAGATTTTGCCTTGAGAAGCGCTGAAAATAGGTCTGTTTTTGCCCTCCCAGGGCGAAACTCATAGGTGGTCGCCGCCATCCGAGTTCTCCGTGTAATCTTTTTGTGACGCTCCGTGTAACATTATGTCACTAGTCGTGAAAGTCACTGAGTGCATGAGTGTTATGCATAAACGCGCAGAACAGTCGTCAGTTTCCACTTGATGAATGGGTAGAAAAGGCTCATTTGAAGCCTATGGCCAAACTCATTGATACGCGTGACCTTTCGACGGCCAAGTCCGCCGACTTCCGTCACCCGGAAAAACGTAATCGCCCTGACACACCGCTGCTGCGTAAACCGGACTGGATTCGCGTAAAAGCGCCTGTCAGCACCGGTTACACCGAGACGCGCTCGATCGTAAAAGAGAAAAACCTCGTTACGGTGTGTGAAGAGGCGGGTTGCCCGAATATCGGCGAGTGCTGGGAACAGAAGCACGCGACCATGATGATTATGGGCGATACGTGTACGCGCGCTTGCAGCTTCTGCAACGTCCGTACTGGACTTCCGGCTGCGCTGGATGTCGATGAGCCGCGCCGGGTTGGCGAAGCCGTTGCCTCAATGGAACTCAAGCACGTTGTTATTACATCTGTCGACCGTGACGATCTCGCTGATGGCGGGGCTGAACATATCGCGCAGACCGTACGCGCAATTCGGGAGGCTGCCCCGCAAGCGACTATCGAGATTCTAACGCCAGATTTCCTTCGCAAAGGCGACGCCGCGAATATCGCAATCGATTCAAAGCCGGACGTTTTCAATCATAACCTTGAAACCGTGCCGCGCCTTTATCTGTCGATTCGTCCGGGTGCGCGGTATTACCATTCTCTGCGTCTTCTGGAGCGCGTGAAAGAGCGCGATCCTGAACAGTTCACAAAGTCCGGTCTCATGGTTGGCCTTGGCGAGACAAAAGAAGAAATCATGCAGGTCATGGACGATATGCGTTCTGCCGGTGTCGACTTCATTACAATTGGCCAGTACCTGCAGCCGACGCGTAAACACGCTGCTGTGGACCGGTTCGTGACACCAGACGAATTCAAAGCGCTTGAAACTATTGCTCGCGCGAAGGGCTTCCTAATGGTCTCCGCGTCACCGTTGACACGTTCGAGTTATCATGCGGGCGATGACTTCCAGCAACTGCGCGCCGCGCGCCAGGCTCAACTGAAAAACACGGACGCTTAAGTTCACTCTCCATGACACGCGTCAGACGTACCATCAGGATCGACCATACGGCCGACAATCTATTCGAGCTTGTATCCGGGATTGAGACCTATCCGGACTTCATCAAATGGATTTTATCCATGACGGTGAAGACGGTGAGCTCGTCTGGCACGACTACGGAGCGTATCGGAACGGCTCAGGTGGGATTTCGGGGATTTTCGGAGACCTTTGCAACAAAGGTCATTTCCGATGTTGAAGCTCGCACAGTTGAAGTATCGCTCGTGCGTGGCCCACTTAAGCATCTGAACAATTCATGGAAGTTTATTCCACGCGGTGCCGCCACCGACGTCGAGTTTTTCGTCGATTTCGAATTCAAGAACCTGATCTTGCGCGCCCTTGCAAGCACGAATTTCGAGCTCGCAATGAACCGGATTATGGCGGCATTTGTGAGTGAAGCGGATCGTCGGTATGGACGTACTTCAGCGTCCTGAAACGCTTTCGAGAAGCATCTCCAACGCGATCTCGACGCTCGCGACACGAATTTCCGAACGTCCGATATCCCCGAAGTTTTCCTGACGGTGTCTGATCGGTGCGTTCTCGCGAGCCAGCGCAAAATGGACTGTTCCGACTGGCTTCATGCGTGTGCCGCCGCCCGGTCCGGCAACGCCGGTGATTGAGATCGCAACGTTCGCCCTGCTTTCCTCGAGAGCGCCTTCGGCCATATATCGAGCGACAACCTCGCTCACTGCGCCGTAATCCGCGATGATATCACCGGGCACGCCCAGCACTTCTTCTTTGGCTTTATTCGAATAGGTAATGAAGCCACGTTCGAATACGGCGGAAGACCCCGGAATCTCAATGAGCGCTGCCGACAAAAGACCGCCAGTGCAGCTCTCTGCTGCGACGATTTTCAGGCGCCGTTGTTGGGCGTCATCGAGGACAAGGCGGGCTAGGTTAAGCACACGATCTGAAAACACGGACGTCTCCCTTGGTTCTGAATGTAAAGCCTTGCCGAGTTTCAGTCGGCTGTCGAGTGCGAAGGAAGGCGGATCGAACAAATTGCCTGTGCCGCAATACCCTCTTCGCGGCCCGTGAAGCCGAGGCGTTCCGTTGTGGTGGCCTTCACAGCAACGTCCGAGACTGGAATTCCGAGAATTTCTGCCGTTTTCGTTCGCATAACATCACGGTGCGGTTTTACCTTTGGCGCTTCACAGATGAGTGTGATATCGACATTGACAATCTCTCCGCATCGCTCACGCACGCGATTGGCTGCAAACTCAAGAAACACTGAGGAAGGTGCACCTTTCCACTGTGGATCAGACGGCGAAAAGTGATCACCAATATCGCCATCGGCAAGGGCGCCCAAAATGGCGTCGGTCAGCGCGTGCCATGCAACATCAGCGTCCGAATGCCCTTTCAGCTTTCCGCGATGCGGAATAAACGTCCCACAAAGTATAACGCCATCGCCGTCTTCGAATGCATGGACGTCATAACCGAGACCAGATCGAAAAACGTGTTGTACTCCGGACAAAAGCTTCTCCATGAATGTTAGATCTTCCTGATAGGTGATTTTGCCGAGCGCTTCAGATCCGCTGACCATAGTGAGAGACAGGCCTTTTGCCTCGGCTAGCGTAAAGTCGTCGGTCGCCGCGCTAATGTCTCCTGTATACATGTCCAGAAGGCACGCCTTACGGAATGCTTGAGGGGTTTGGATACGATAGAGGTTATCTCGGGCAACGGAACCAATGAAAGCTCCTTCCATTCGCTTTAAGCTGTCCGAAACGGGCAGGGCAGGCGCTGCGCCATCATAAGTTTCGAGCGCTTGGAGCAAAGAATTTATTACCCCTGCGGTCAGACCGGGCCGCGCAGCATCTTGGATGAGAACGCCGGTAGAATGTTTGTGATCGATTAATCGAATTCCATTGTATACTGAGATGGCTCGTTCGCTTCCGCCTTCGACCATTTTTATCTTATCGCGGAGGTGCTCCGGCACCTTAGAGAGATGTACCTCAAACTGCTCACGGAACGACTCGTCGATCACTAGAATGCATTGAATGCACTGAGGGTGCTGCACCATGGCGTTCACGGAATGCAGGAACACAGGAATCCCGTTTAAATTGCACAGCTGCTTTGGTAGTTCGCCTTTAAATCGAGTTCCGGAACCTGCTGCGACAATAATACCACAGAAAGTCTCCTTAACATGCTCAGTTTTTGGGCAATATGTTTCAAATCCGGTTTGCATTCAGTATACGCTGTGTTTAGGTGCGCAAAGTTTGTGCAGTGCGCAGATGGGGGTGACAATGGGACCATACGCATTTTCGCGAAATGAGACACCAGTCTTTCTGGCCCCGATGTCGGGTGTGACTGATGCTCCGTTCCGAAAACAAGTCATGAAGTTCGGTGCCGAAACGACCATTACAGAAATGGTCGCGGGTGATGATTTGCGCAACGGCAACCAGGATAGCGAAAATCGTATCGTTGTTGGACATTACCCGGGCATCCATACTGTGCAGTTGGTTGGACGGGAAGCGGAAGCCTTGCGTTACGGAGCGGAACGCGCTCGGCATGCGGGGGCTGATATCATCGATATCAATATGGGATGTCCGTCACGTCGTGTCACAGGCGGCCTGTCCGGCTCTGCGCTTATGCGTGACCCTGCGCATGCTCAGACCCTAATTGAGGCCGTCATAGATGGTGCGCAGGGACTTCCTGTCACTCTGAAAATGCGTCTTGGATGGGACCGCGATGAAATGACGGCGGTTGAGCTTGCGCTCAGAGCGCAAGACGTCGGTGTCGAGCTTATCGCCGTTCACGGACGAACAAGGCAGGACTTCTATGACGGCGAAGCCGACTGGGCTGCAATCAGGCCAGTGGTCGACGCTGTCGACCTACCGGTAATCGCAAACGGTGACATTGTCTGCCTTGAAAGCGCGAAGGAAGCATTGAAACTGTCCGGAGCTGCGGGGGTCATGGTCGGTCGCGCCGCGACTGGGCGCCCATGGTTTATTGCGCAACTCCAGGCGAGTTTGAACGGCCGGGAATACAATACCCCGGGTCTTGGACTTCAAATCGAAAGCCTGGCCGAACAGGCCAGAGACTCCGTCGAACTCTACGGGCAGCGCGTCGGTATGAAGGTCGTTCGCAAGCATATTGTGGAGGCGCTTGAAGGCTGGCGAAATGATTTCGATGTATCATTATCCGCAGAAATGCGAAAAAGCGTTCTGACATCTCAATCACCAGATGACCTCGTTTCAACACTCAACGGCTTTATGGCTGAAGGACAAGTTGCAGCATGATCGATTATCCTGCCGATTCATCCGCTCTTGAGAATCTGAGCAGCCTGGCGCTTGACGCCCCGCTAGCGCTTTTTCAAATAGACGATAGTCAGCGGATACTTTGCGCGAACCTGCAAACCCAGAGTCTTTTGGGTGGAGGTCTCGATAAATTAGTCGGACGTCGCCTGTCTGAAATTCTTTTCCACGATTGTGAGATTTTCGAACTGGTAGATCGACTGATCAACGATACCAGCGACGTCTCAGCTTCCGGCATAACTGTCAGCGGCCCGTTTTCCGAGCCAAAGAAGTTCGATGTCCGGATGAGTATCGATACGACGACGGCGCGTATTAACATTGCGCTACTGCCGCGTTCCAAGCGTAAAGCTCAGGACCCGTCAGGTCTCGCAACATTTGCTCGCATGCTCGGACATGAGATTAAAAATCCTCTGGGCGGCATATCTGGTGCAGCTCAGCTGATGGAACGGTCTTGCCGTTCAGATCAATCGGAACTTCTTTCGCTCATTCGTTCAGAGGCGCAGCGCATCGGTCGGTTAATCGACAGGTTTACAGCGTTCGAACTCTACAACGCACCGCGCTTCACCAGCATAAATATCCACGAAGTTCTGGATGAAATTATTGCAATGCAATCGGTAGCGTCTCCTGCCGTGACCTTTAAGAAGGCGTTCGATCCATCTCTTCCGGAGATTTCTGCCGACCGAGACCATTTGCACGAATGCATCCTCAATATCGTAAAGAATGCGGCTGAGGCCGTGAGTGGCCAGGAATATTCAGAAGTTAAGGTTTCGACGGCCTATCAGGCTGGTATCAAGCTTCCACGACCGGGAAATGAGCGCCGCTATTCTGCAGCTCTTCTTATCAGAGTGCGGGATAACGGCCCCGGAATTCCGGGCGGCAATCAGGAACAGGTCTTCAAGCCGTTCTTTTCAACAAAATCATCCGGAACAGGTATTGGCCTTTCTGTATGTCAGGACATTGCGCACGCACACGGGGGGCGCTTGTCTTTCACCAGTCGTCCAGGACGGACGCAGTTCGATCTTATTCTCCCACTTCAAAGAGAACCTGCAGGATAAAATATAATGAGTCAGGCAACAGTACTTCTCGCCGACGACGATGCCGGTATCCGTCTTATCGCCAGCCAAACCCTTATTGCTGAGGGCTATGCGGTGCGATCGACAACCAATCCGACTGCGCTCATGCGTTGGGTTCGAAATGGTGACGGAGATCTTCTCATCACTGACGTCTATATGGGCGATGAATGCATTTTCGATATCATGCCGGAAATTCGCGCTGAACGCCCGGAGCTGCCAATTATCGTAATCAGCGGACAAAGCACGCTCATGACAGCAATGTCTGCTACTGAGCACGGTGCATTCGATTATCTGCCAAAGCCGTTTGATATCGACGAGCTTGCTCAGATGACGAAACGAGCGCTTCAGTCTCGCGAAGGTCAGAAAAAGCTGGATCGACCGGTACGGGTATCAGATCCTCGACTCACCGAGGCTGTGATTGGCCGATCCGCTGCGATGCAGGAAGTCTTTCGCACAATGTCGCGCGTAAAGAATACGGCTCTTACAATCCTGATCGAAGGCGAATCGGGAACCGGTAAGGAAACGATTGCGCGCGCCATTCATGACCTCGGTAATCGCGAAACCAAGCCATTTGTACCAGTGAATATGGCCGCTGTTGAGCGCGACCGGATTGAAGCCGAGCTTTTCGGCGTTGTCGGTTCTGACGGTAAGGTTATTCCGGGTAAGGTCGCGCAAAGCGACGGTGGCACACTTTTCCTCGATGAAGTCGGCGATATGCCTCTGGATGCACAGACGCAGCTGCTTCGTTTCCTTCAGAATGGCGAGTTTTCGCCGGTTGGTTCTAATAAGGTAGATGTGTCTACGACCCGGGTCATTGCTGCCACGTCTCGCGATTTGCGATCTTTGATCGAAGAAGGGTCGTTCCGGAATGATTTGTTTTATCGTTTGAACGTAGTCACGATTGCGATTCCCCCGCTTCGTGCGCGCAAAGACGACATTCCAGAGCTGGCAAAACGTTTCCTCAAACGTGCGGAAATGGACGGCCTTGGCCAAAAGACAATAGACGCGAAGGCGCTCAAGCGTTTGTCGCTTCATGACTGGCCAGGCAATGTGCGTGAGCTTCAGAACGTAGTTATGCGTATGATCGCCCTTTCATCAGAGCCGATCATTAGCGAGGACCTTGTTCAGACGTCACTGGTGTCCGAACGTAGGCTCCCTAAAGAAAATGGCGCGAGCTTCGAACAGAAACTCCGCGATCTTCTTCGAGAGCACGTTGAACCAGACCTGCGGGCCTTTAGTGAAGGCGAAGGCACGATTTATCATGACGTCGTTTCGATGGTCGAACGCCCTTTGATTGAGCTGGCACTTAATGTTACTGGTGGAAATAAAGTCCGGGCCGCTCAATTGCTCGGCATGAATAGGAATACGCTTCGTAGTAAAATCAACACCTTGGAGATTGCATCTCCTGAGTGATCAGTTAGTGTGGCAATTGTGAAACAGTGTTGCCCGGTGGTAACGCAACGGAAGATTGCCATTGCTGCGTATTCTTGATCAGTCAGTATTCCGTTTTTTTGGTCGATGGACGCAGTTTGTGTTCCTTCTGGCGAGCTTTATCGCCGTTATCGTAACCTTGGTTTCTTTTTCTGGATTTGGCCCGATCAGGCCTGCTTCTGCATCCATGATCGGGCTCCAGATTGTAAACTTCATCCTGATCGGAGCTCTGGCGTTTTATGTCATCCGTGACTTTTACGCCCTGTCCAAACAAAGCGAAACATCCACTCGCGCACAGGGCAGCGGAAAGCTCGCCAGACAATTCGCAATGTCTTTCGGATTCGCTGCCGTCATGCCGGCGATTCTCGTCGCATTGTTTTTGGGTACATCTCTGAACCGAGGCATTGAAAATTGGTTCTCCGAGCGAATTCAGAGCATCGTTGAGACAAGTGCGGATGTCGCGCGATCAAACCTTCAGTCTATCGCCGATGACATCAGGCTTGATGTCGGAATTATGGGGCTCGACTTGAACGCGGCCGTCGTCGGTTTTGAAACTGAGCCCGAGATTTTCACCGAGTTCTTGGTTCAGCAAGCGAGTTTTCGTGAGTTTCCGGGCGCGTTTCTATTGAACGAGACTGGAGATATCGTTCTGGCCACCGACGCGCAGAGCCGACGGTCATTCCAGCCGCCTCGTGCAGATATGTTTGCAACAGCGCAAGCAGGTGATGTTGCTGTGCGATTAGATAACTCTACGTCCCAGTTCTGGGCGCTCTATAAGCTACAAGCGTTTGACGAAACGTATCTCTACACCGCGCGCCCAATCGCACCTCAAATGCTAGAAAGCCTTGTTCAGGCAGAACAAACTGTTAGCGACTACCGTCTTGCAGAAGACCGTAGCCGCAGATTGCAAGTGATCTTCTTACTCGGTTTCATCCAGATTACAGTGCTAATTCTTTTGTTCTTCCTGAGGTTCGGCGTTCGATCAGCGGCGGAGATTTCCAGCCCGATCCTTCGTCTTGCTGATGCTGCCGACGATGTTCGGCGCGGTTACCTCAAGGCTCAGGTTCCGATGCCAACGAGCGATAATGAAGTTGCAGACCTCACAGCATCTTTCAACGCAATGACCGAGCAACTGCTTGAGCAACGTGACACTATCGATTTGGCGCATAGGGATGCCATTGAGCGTTCCCGATTTATTGAAACAGTGCTTGAAGGGGTGTCTGCCGGCGTTGTTCGCACCGATGAGAATTTACGTGTAACTCTCGCCAACCGGTCGGCGAGAGGGATGTTTCCTCAACTTGATAGTGATGGAGAAGTTTGCCTCTTCGAGGTCCTTCCTGAGTTCGCACAACTGGTCGCCGATGCTCTGGAAGACAATTCACGACGTGAGAAGACAATCGTCATCGACGAAGGAGGCTCTCAGACACACTTCGTCCTGAGGATCTCACCGGAAGCAGGTGAAGAACCGGGGTGTATCATTACATTCGATGACAATACCCGTCTTATCAACGCTCAGAGGCAGACGGCCTGGCGAGACGTGGCGCGCAGAATCGCGCACGAAATCAGAAACCCGCTTACTCCGATCCAATTATCAACAGAGCGTCTTAAGCGTCGTTATCGCAAGCTGATTGATGAAGACGATACGGTTTTCGACAAATGTACCGACACAATCCTTCGTCAGGTCACTGATATTGGCCGGATGGTAGAAGAATTTTCTTCCTTTGCTCGGATGCCAAAACCTGAGGTGCGCGAGTTCGATCTTATGGAAATCGTGCGCAGTTCTATTTTTGGCAACAGACTGACGCTTCCAGAAATCAATATCAGCCTCAAATCGGAGCTGCGGAATGTGGAAATGGCGGGCGATGATCGATTACTGGGGCAAGTCCTGACAAACCTGATCAAAAATGCTGGCGAAGCAGTCCGTCGTCGTTTCGAAGACATCGAAACCATCGAAGACGACAAGCCAGAGATCATCGTGAGCGTGGAAGCGACCAGCGATACGGTCACGGTAGAAATCGAAGATTCTGGGCCGGGTTTTCCACGCGAAAATCGGAGCCAGTTCCTGGAACCGTATTTTACAACACGGGAGCAGGGAGTCGGCCTCGGCCTCGCTATCGTGAACCGGATTGTATTGGATCACGGTGGGCACCTGACGTTGCTCGACCGTAAAGATGGAAAATGTGGAGCTCGAGTGGCGGTTCAGTTGCCTATCTCGGGTCCGTCTGAAGAAACTGTATCTAGCTGGGCTCTTTCGGAGGAGCGTGTGTAATGTCTGCAGAAGTTCTAGTTGTTGATGATGAACCTGATATCCGCGACCTCGTTGGAGGAGTGCTTGAGGATGAAGGGTATATCGTCCGCACGGCTTCAACCGCTGAAGGTGCGTTAGCGGCAATCTCTGAGCGTAAGCCCGACCTTGTAGTGCTAGACGTCTGGCTTCAGGGTAGCGGCATGGACGGCCTTGAGATGCTTCAATACCTGAAGTCCATCGACGAGATCATGCCTGTAATTGTGATTAGCGGTCACGGGTCTATCGAGACCGCCGTCACTGCCATTCGGCGCGGCGCGTATGACTTTCTCGAGAAGCCGTTCAAATCAGACAGACTTCTGGTCATAGTGGAGCGTGCTCTGGAGACAGCAGCGCTAAAGCGCGAGAATACCGCGCTTAAAGTGCACGAGTCTGTCGGTGACGAGCTATTAGGCAATTCTGCCGCAGCGACCCAGCTTCGTCAGTCCATCGAAAAGGTTGCGCCCACCAATTCAAGAATCCTTATTTCAGGACCGCCAGGATCAGGTAAGGAACTCGCTGCAAAAGTTATTCACGAAAACTCGAAAAGATCCTCCAGGCCATTTATCGCCGTCAATGCTGCGTCCATCACACCTGACCAGATGGAAGTGGAACTATTTGGCCGTGAAGACGTGGACGGAAAAGTTCAGGCTGTTGGGCTCTTCGAGCAAGCTCATCGCGGAACACTGTTTCTTGATGAGATTGGCGAAATGCCGCTCGGCACACAAAACAAGATACTGCGGGTGCTGACTGAGCAACGATTCAAACGTGTAGGAGGCAAAGCAGACGTGACTGTAGACGTCCGGCTGATAAGCTCGACTACGTCCGACCTGAAACAAAAGATTGAACGCGGAGATTTCCGTGAGGACCTGTTTTTCCGCGTCAACGTCGTGCCTCTTTCAGTGCCTTCCCTCGCAGACCGTCGGGAAGACATTCCGGATCTGGTCCGCCATTTCGTCATGCGATCCCGAAGTTCTCTCGGCCTCAGTCCGAGAATGTTCAGTGATGAGGCATTGGCTGTTCTTCAGTCTGCGCCATGGCCGGGAAATGTGCGGCAGCTGAAAAACATTGTTGAGCGCGTACTCATCCTCTCCGGTGAGAATCGGGGTTCGGTCCAACCACACGAGCTACCAAACGACGAGACCGAGTATGGACGCGAGGCCAAACCAAAAACATCGCTCGAAGTCATCGGAATGACTCTGCGGGACGCACGAGAGCAATTCGAAAAGGAATACCTTTCCTTGCAGATTACGCGTTTTGGCGGGAATATCTCGCGGACGGCCGCGTTCATCGGAATGGAACGGTCTGCATTGCACCGGAAACTCAAGTCTCTTGGTGTCGATCCATCTAACTCTACGCGAGACTAGGTTCGGGACATGAAAATTATCATCTGTGGTGCCGGCCGCGTGGGACAGGGGATTGCGCGCCGTCTTTCGCTGGATGGGCACAGCGTCGCTGTGATCGATGAAGATCCGGCTCTCATACAGTCCATTACGTCTGAGCTGGAAGTGCAGGGCTTTACCGGTCATGCAGCGCACCCGCAGGTGCTTCGCGCCGCGGGCGCCGATGACGCTGATATGCTGGTCGCGGTCACGTATTCCGACGAAGTCAATATGGTTACATGTCAGGTCGCTCACGTTCTCTTTCAGGTTCAGACGAAGATTGCTCGTATTCGGTCTCGCGCATATTTTAGTAAACGATCTGGCGATCTGTTTGGCCGAGATGGTCTGGCGATTGACGTCGTTATCTCGCCTGAAAAAGCCGTTGCCGATTCTGTTATTCAGCGGCTTGAAACGCCGGGTGCGTTTTTTTCCGTCCCGTTTTCGAATAATAAAATCCGCGTTGTGGGTCTTGATGTCCACAAAGATATGCCGCTGGCGCGCACGACTCTTTCACAATTGGATGAGCTGTTCCCGGGCTTAAATATCCAGATTCTTGCGGTCCTTCGAAACGACCATTTGTTTGCAATACGGCCTTCTGACCAATTGATTGAGGGCGACAAAGTCTATCTCGCTATTGAAACCCAGCAAACAGACAGACTAACCGAACTTCTTGGAATTAACCCCGGTGGAGACCAGCGGGTCATCATTCTCGGTAGCGGTAATATCGGCATGTATGTCGCCGAACAGCTTGAGAAGAGAAAGGGCCGAAAGGTTCGCTTGATCGAAAGTGATCTGAAAAACGCGGAACGCGCAGCGGCGCAATTAAGTCGTTCGATCATTATCCACGGAGACGGCCTCAACCCGGAGATTCTTCAGGAAGCAGGAATTGATAAAGCGGACGCCGTGATCAGTTTGACGAATGACGACAAGGTGAACCTGCTCGCATCTGCTATGTCAAAACGCCTGGGCGCTAAAAAGACAATTTCACTGGTGAATGCGCCCGAGCTTGCAATGATACATCGACCGCTGGATGTCGATGTGATGGTTGACCCACGTGCCGTCACCGTTTCACAAATTCTTCTGCGCTTGCGTCGTGGACGTATCCTGTCTCTTTTCTCGATTGCGGGCGGGAGAGGGGAACTCGCCGAAGGCGAAGTGCTTGAGCATTCCCTGCTTCTGGAGAGCGACCTTACGCGCGACACACTGCCTGAAGGCGTCGTCGCCGGCGGTTTGCTACGTGATGGGGAGGTGCTGATGCCGAAAAAGGGCCTGAAGGTCAAAGTCGGCGACCGCGTAGTCCTGTTCTATGAGAAAGATCGCGTCAAAAAGGTAGAAAAGCTTTTCCGCGCGAGCTCTGCATATTTCCTCGGATAGAAGAAAGATCGCCGATCTGTGAACTGGATTATCCTGATACGCGCGCTCAGCGGCTTTTTCGCAGCTCTCGCTGTGCCCACGACGCTTTGCGCGCTCTGGGCGTTCGGAAATGACCATTACGTTCAGGCGTCCTTGTTCATCCTCGTATTGACCATTCTCTTAGTGGGAAGCGCTGTATTCCGCATTGCATCGAAAGGTCACCGCACGTCAGAAGCCCGGCCACGGGATGTTATCGGCTTTTTGATAGCGGCATGGATATCGCTGGCATTTCTCGGAGCGATTCCCTTTGTGAATGCTGCCGGCGATCGCTTGGTGGTCGCCCTGTTCGAGTCGGTCTCGAGCGCGACGACAACAGGAACAAGCTTACTACCGGAGGAGTTCAGCCTGCTTGCAAGCTTGTTTGCGTGGAGGGGTATTCTTCACCTCACTGGCGCAATCCTGTCTATTGGCGGCATGGTCATGGTCGTAAGAATGGTCGGCACGTCTGTGCCAGGCCTTGATGCTAAGACGACCGCTATTTCATTACCGGGTATTGCACACCAGGGATTGTTTCGAATTTTTTGGGCAGTCGGCGCTCTTGTCTTGGTGCTCTCTGTCGTCTCCGGAGCTTTGTTATTGATCGATGGCTATGCGATCAGAGAAGCATTCGGCTTGTCGGTCAGCGCTGTAACGTCAGGGCGAGTTTTCGGAATCGATGAGGCCGCAGATTCAATGTCGACATTCGGGGCAACAGTTCTAATCGTCACGATGTTCATCGGAATGTTGAATGCTGTTCTGATATTCAATTCGCCACGGAAGCCTCTTGAGCTTCTGTTCGATGCTGAAACAATCACATTGGCGACCATTGCAGTAATTTTGTCCGCTCTGATCTTTGTTCTGTTCGACGGCCAGCATCATCTTGCGACCGCGATCGGCGTCGCTGTTTCCATCATGTCCACATCGGGCTTGTTTATTTCTCCTGGACATCTTCTTGATATTCCGGTGCCCGTTCTGCTGTTTTTTGGTTTTATTGGCGGGGCTGCAATCTCTGCGACCGGAGGCATGAAAATCTATCGGATGCTCGTTTTGCTGAGTCAGGCTGGGAATGAATTCTCCAAGCTAGCACAACCTCATGCAGTGACACGCGCTCAGGCAAACGAATCCCAGATACCGGCCAGATTTGTTCTCACCGTCTGGGCTTATCTTGTCGGTTTTGCGATGCTCTCCATTGTCCTTGCTGCCATTCTTGCCCTCAATGGGGCGACCTTTGAGCAAGCAATCGTGTCGTCGCTCGGTAGCATTACGAATTCGGCAGCGCTTTTGACACTCGAATGGATCGATAACTCATGGTCGCGCACTTTTTCCGAACTGATTCTATCCATCTTTATGGTATTGGGGCGATTGGAGCTTCTTTTGCTTGCGTCTTTGTTTTTCAGCGACCGCTAATCAGGATTTCGTGGTCTATTTTAAGTTTTTTATTATGCAGCACACAGTATTTCGCGTTTGCGACAACAGAACCCGTTGCGATTTATCGATAAAAAAGTTAGCGCAGTAGTCAGAGCCTAGATCCAAATTGAAAATAAGAAAGACTCCAGGATGTCGTCGGACAAAAAACAAAATCTTCAAGACACATTCCTAAATGCCGTCCGCAAATCGCGTACTCCGCTCACAATCTTCCTTGTGAATGGCGTAAAACTGCAGGGCGTTGTCACTTGGTTTGACAACTTTTGTGTGCTCCTGCGTGGCGACGGCCGTCCACCTCAACTGGTTTACAAGCATGCGATCTCTACGATCATGCCAATGCAGCCAGTTCAGCTCTTCGAAGCTGATGACATGGACGACGGACACGGTTGATTTCGTCAACAGACGCTAATTCGGAACCGGTTGTCTCAGCCGCTGTGATCCCTCTGATAGAGGGCAGGGCAGTTGTGCGCCAAACGCTTCGTGAAGAAGAAACTCGAGGGCTCGTAGAAGCCCTCGGGAGCGAGTGCGCGTTTGTAAAAACAGTGCACATTCGAAATCCAAGTCCCTCGCACCTTTTCTCGTCGGGAATTCTCGATAATATTCGACAAGAGCTGGAACAGAGCCGATGCGAGCTGTTCGTCGTCGACGGTAATCTAACGCCAATCCAACAACGTAATCTTGAGCGCTATCTGTCGTGTAAGGTAATCGACCGTACGGGACTTATTCTCGAGATTTTTGGTTTGCGTGCCCGCACAAAGGCCGGCCGGTTGCAGGTAGAGACAGCACGGCTGGCCTATGAGAGATCACGTCTTGTGCGAACCTGGACCCACCTGGAACGCCAGCGTGGTGGACGTGGCTTCATCGCCGGTCCCGGCGAAACGCAGATTGAATCCGACCGCAGAATGATTGACGGCGCTTTGCTGCGACTCAAAAAGCAATTATCGGAAGTCGAACGAACGAGAAATGTCCAGCGGTCAGATCGCAAGTCCCGCGACCTGCCTGTAATCGCTTTGGTGGGCTACACGAACGCCGGAAAATCAACACTGTTCAACGCGCTTTCATCAGCGAACGTTTTCGCGAAGGACATGCCTTTCGCAACGCTTGATCCCACGATCAGGGCAATCGAATTGGATTCCAACCATAAGGCAGCCTTTGTCGACACTGTCGGCTTCATAACAGACCTGCCAACCAGTTTGATTGAGTCCTTCAAAGGCACGCTCGAGGAAGCCGTCGAGGCTGACATCATCCTGCATGTACACGATGCGTCATCACCGGATGTATACCAACAATCGGAAGACGTCATCGAGATTTTGGACAGCCTTGAAAAAATGGTCGGTACCACGCTTCCACCTATCCTCGACGTCTGGAACAAGATTGATCGTTTAGATGAGGCTGAACGTGAAAGCCTAGAAGCAAGAGGCGAGGACCCGCTGACGGGGAGGGAGAGGGTATTTATCTCAGCTACTACGGGAAAAGGCCTTGAAGAACTTAAATCTTCAATAAAAACAATTATCTATAGACATACTCAGAGTTATGTGATAAGGTTCGATACAAACTCGGGCAAAGTTCGTAGTTGGCTTTATCGGAACACAGAAGTTTTTGATATCGAAGATGATGCTGATAGCATGCAGACAACGGCAACCGTGCGATTGGATGCGAGGGCTTTTGGACAGTTGAATTCCAGGTTTTCGGACGTTGTCATAAGCAAAGCCTAGCGGGGGCTCATGCTTACTGCTGCTGTGCACCTTTAACGCGCTGCCACAGCGCTTCCTGTTCCTTAAGAGATAAGGTCTCAAAGTCAGTTCCTTCAGCTCGCGCAGCCGACTCCATTGCTTCGAAACGTCCTTCAAATTTTGCATTCGCTTTTTTAAGAACGTCCTCAGCTTGGAGGCCAGATTTCCGGCACACATTCACGAGCACAAACATCAAGTCGCCCAGCTCTTCTTCAATGTGCCGTAGATTGCCGGAAGAGGTTGCTTCCTTCACTTCCGTCAGTTCCTCATCCACTTTTGACAACACGGCTTTGACATCAGGCCAGTCAAATCCGACACGAGCTGCACGTTTCTGAAGCTTCTGAGCGCGGATCATAGCTGGAAGCGTACGCGCTACGCCGCTGAGGGCGCCGACGGGCTTATCGCCAGAACCGATGTCGGCTCTCTCCTTGGCCTTTTGCTCTTCCCACGCGATGGTTTGCGCATCTGCATCGCGATGCTCTGCATCTCCGAACACATGCGGGTGGCGAACTTCCATTTTATTAGAGATCGCCTCTGCAACATCGTCAAAATCAAAGTAGCCGCTCTCGTTCGCCATTTGAGAGTGGAACACGACTTGGAACAACAAATCTCCGAGTTCACTCTTTAGTTCATCATAGTCCTCCCGTTCAATCGCATCGGCTACTTCGTAGGCTTCTTCAATCGTGTAGGGAGCTATAGTTTTAAAATCTTGCTCGAGATCCCACGGACAGCCCGTAACCGGTGTACGTAGGGCCTTCATAATGCCGCGCAGTCGATTGATTTGCTTTGTCATAGAGCGCTCCGCTAGCTGAAACTAAAAATACGCATAATCAATATTATGGGAAACAAAGCCTGCGTAACCATCATATCCTACGTTTACATGGGCGGGCGTTTCTCGCATCACCGTTTCATAGTCCATGTCGATATGAAGATTAGTCAGAACTGCCCGCTTTGGCGCTAATGTTTCAACCCAATCCAACGCTTGTTCCAAATTGGCATGCGACGGATGTTTAGCGTAACGCAATGCATCCAGCACAATCACATCCAGACCGTGCAGCCTTTCTAATGATGCCTCCGGTAATTTCGCAACGTCATTACAGTATGCGAAATTTCCAATTCTGAAACCCAGACTCCTGATGGACCCATGCTCCTGATCCACGGGCATAATGTGGACGGGAAAAGCACCCTCTTCGACCACAAACGGTCGATAGGCTTCAATCACCGGCTTTGCGTCGAGTATTGGCGGATACGAGGACTGCTCAGGCTGACGAAAGCAATAACTGAACCGTTCTGTCAGATCCCTCATTGTGAAATCATCGGCATAGATTGGCATTCGCTTGCGTTGCTCATATACGAGAACGCGCAGGTCATCGATACCATGCGCCTGATCGGCGTGCGCGTGGGTGTAGAGCACGGCGTCGACGGTTCTAATATCATTTCGAAGAAGCTGCTCGCGCACCTCGGGTGACGTGTCGATGAGCAGCGACACAACCTTGCCCTCACTATTTTTAATTTCTACGTGGGCGCTACACCGCGAGCGTCTGTTACGTGGATTGTCTGGGTCACACACTCCCCAGTCATTCCCAATTCGAGGTACGCCGCCGGACGATCCAGTGCCGAGGAGCGTAAATTTCAGCTCCATCAGGCCGCTTCCTCGCTTGTGGATATCCTTGAGAACAAACGCAGAGCATTTTGCGTGGTTTTTTCTGCCGTTTCCTCAAAGCCCCAACCTTTGAAATCGCCGACATACTTGCAAATGTGCTCTAGATACGCAGGCTCATTGCGGCGCCCACGCATTGGTACGGGCGCCAGATACGGACAGTCGGTCTCAAGAATAATCCGATCATCCGGAAATAGCTCAGCTACGTGGCGCACATCGTGCGCGTTTTTGAACGTCACAATTCCAGAAACGGAAAAATAAGCCCCAAGTTCGACTGCGCGCCGGGCCAGTTTTTCGCCACTGGTATAGCAATGCATGAGAATACCGAATGGCTTTCGCTTGAAGTGTTGTTCCAGCAAATCACCGGTTTCCTCGTCCGCCTCGCGCGTATGAACGATAACCGGAAGCCCTGTTTCCTGAGCAGCTTCAATCTGTGCGCTGAAGACCTTCTTCTGATCATCGACGTCGCTATACCCGTAATGCTGATCCATTCCAGCTTCGCCGATGGCGACGACCTTCAGATCCACCGCGCGCTCTACGAGCCAATCTGACGTAAGCCATTGGTGATCTTTGGCATAGTGCGGATGGCAGCCTACAGAACGCCACATGTCGGAGTTCTGCTTTGTGATCTCGGCGATGGCTTCGATGTTTTCGGGTTTGTCACAGATAGAAAGAAACCGCGTTACTCCAGCGTCCCGTGCACGCTTCAGGACGTCTTCCCGGTCTTCATCATAAACTTCACCATGCAGATTTACGTGGGTATCAAACAGCATCAGGCCGTAGCTCTCATTTCATTAGACAAGTCACGCACCAAACCTAGAAGCTGCGATGATTGTTCCGCCAGATCGAGATTTAATCGCCGCGCTTTAGTTCGGACATTGTAGAGTCTGGACCAGTAGGACGCGTATAATGATCTGGCACGGCCAGACGACTCGCTCTGAGCCATGTCCGAGAATTTCTTTGCTAGAAAACTCGACGCGAGCTCCAGATGCAATTCAGTTTTACTGATCTTTGCCATGACTGACGGCATTCGGTGAGCTGAAATGCCTGGCCAATCTACCATGGCCGCTTTCAAGTCACGTAACATCTCAACCCCGCCATCAAGAGCCGCCATTTCTCGTAGGCGCCCAGGTGACCCCTCGCACAAAATGAGCAGCTCTTCGTTGATATCGTCATCGCCCAGGCAAGCTCTGAGATCGGCGTCTTTCAAACGGCTGAAATTCAATTTCACGCAACGAGACCTGATCGTCGGCAACAAACTCGCGGATCCGTGATGAATAAACATAAGAAGACATTTTTCCGGAGGTTCTTCGAGCGTCTTCAACAAGGCGTTGGCGCTGTTCGCATTGAGCTCATCCACAGAGTCTACAATGGCGACCCTGTAGCCTCCCTGAGCCGCTCTCAGTTCGAAAAAACCGTTCATGTCACGGATGACGTCGACAGAAATAGATTGTGGTATTTTTCCGTTGTTATCAGGTACTCGTTGCACCTGTCGGAAGTCAGGGTGAGCTCCAGTCGCAATCTTATGCGCGATCTCATCCTCGTCGTTGACAGTCAGCGATCCTTCCCCAAGTTGATAGTCTCCGCCCAAAACGACAGATGCCAACATGCGAGCAGCATGAGCCTTGCCGACTCCAACCGGTCCTTCAAAGAGCCATGCATGTGGAAAACGACCGCTATTAAAACGGTCAAGGAAGGCTGAAACAGCGATATCGTGTCCGAGAAGCTTTTTCATAATCGCTTTATTCGACCTTTGTGATGGTCGATGTAATGATTTCGTCTGCTGCGTCAATCAGTTCATCCGGCGTCTGCAGCGCATTGAGTACCACGATCCGATGCGGCTCAGCCGACGCGATGTTCAGAAACCGCTTTCGCACTGTTCTGTGGTATTCAATCGACCGTCGCTCAAAGCGATCGGTGTTTTGCCCGCGTTGTTGGCGCCTTTCAAGCAAATCAGACGGTTCTGCATCAAGAAGAATTGTAAGATCAGGCAGCAAGCCACCGGTCGCGAGCGCTTCTATTTTTTCAAGGTCTGAACCGCTGATCCGGCTCCCCTGATAGGCGCGCGTAGAGTCGATGTAACGATCACACAATACCCAGTTGCCATTCTTCAACGCAGGATCAATCTTTTGCTCGACATGGTTCCGCCGTGCCGCAGCCAGAATAAGTGCTTCTGTAGTCGGCGAGGCATCTTCCTCATTGAACCTAGGATCGAGCAAAACATTACGTAATGCTTCTGCGATGGGCGTTCCACCTGGCTCACGGGTGCGGACAACGTCTGCGCCACGGCCTTCCAATCGAGAGGCCAAGCCCGTGAGCAAGGTCGTCTTACCCACGCCTTCGCCGCCTTCGAACGATATGAAAAGGTTCTTTGTCACCCGCCACCTATTGCGGAAGAATCTTCTGGGACAAACCTTCTATCGCCCGCGCGAGCAATCCCGCCCTCGAGACGCCAGTAGCCGCAGCTACCGGGTATACTCCGATAAGCGCATCACCATTGGAGACTTCCAACTGGCCAATAATATCGCCTTCTGAGACGGGGGCAGAGACGGTCTCGGTCAGCACGATTTCAGCGCGAAGGTTGTTTCGCTCCGCACTCGCAAAGGCGATCGTAACATCGTTGGTCAGCACTACAGACACGGTTGGCTCTGTGCCCAACCAGACAGGCACATCAGCGAGTGCATCTCCAGCCGAAAACGGTGTAGCAATAGAGAACTCGCGAAAGGCTGACCTCATGATGCGTTCAGCTTCACGCGCGCGCTCCGTTTCGCTTTCCAGACCATTGATGACGATGTTCCGGCGAACGCCATTCTCAATTGCGGAGCCTACAAGGCCATAGCCTGAAGCCGACAGATGGCCTGTTTTCATGCCGTCCGCACCCTGGAAGCGCGAAAGCAGAGGGTTTCGGTTGGGCTGACGAATGCCGCCCCATTCAAACGCCGGAACGGAATAAATTTCATAATAGTCCGGGAAATTCTCGATGGTGAGCTGAGCTAGGGTCGCCAGATCGTGGGCGCTGATCTCGTGACCTTCAGAATAGAGGCCGGTAGCGTTGTGGAATTCAGCGCTATCGAGCCCGAGTTCCTGTGCTCTGGCGGTCATGAGCTGCGCGAAAGCTTCTTCGGACCCCGCAATGCCTTCAGCAACGACAATGCACGCGTCATTACCGGACTGCACAATAATTCCGTGAAGTAGGTCCATGACGCTCACTTCTTCGCCAATGGCCAATCCCATGGTCGAGCCACCAGAAGCCCAACCACCTTCACGCCATGCGCGCTCACTGACTGTGAAGGTGTCATCAGGCTGCAGGCGACCATCAGCCAGCCGTTCAAATACCATGTAGGCGGTCATAATCTTCGTCATAGACGCAGGGACCATCGGCTCGTCAGCATTGTGCGAGTACAGAACAACGCCGGTTTCGTGATCGACGATAATTGCCTGCGCAGCCGTAGTTTCGAAAGCCGCAGCGGGAAACGCGGCGCATACACCCGCGCAGAGCGATAGAATCACAGAAGAAATTTGTTTCATTCCACTACTTTCACATGAAAACGGCACCCCTGAAAGGAGTGCCGCTGAATGGTGTCTAAATCAAGGAAAGCCGGACGTTCTTTACGGATTTTCGATGAGAATACCTTCATGTCCGAGGCGCGCCATCGTCTGCTGGTTATTGCGAGCCGCATCTTCGGTCGCATAAGGGCCTAGAACGACGCGATAGTAACGTGAACCATTCACCGTAGCGAAGACCACATTCACGTCGGAATTGAGCTGCGATACTTCTGTGCGGAATGCTTCTGCGTTTGAGCGATCACGAAACGAGCTCAGCTGCACATAGTGTGATGGAACCGATTCCATAACTGTGGCTGGCATAATCGGAGCTTGTTCTGAGTGGTAGGCTACGTCGAATAGCTCGGTTTCATATGGATAAGGTTGCTGGATTGGCGGTGCATGTTCTGCGCGGGGCGCCGGACCGATATACCGTACACGAACTTCACCGCTGCCCGGTTCAATCAGGCTGATGCGTTCAGCAGCTGCGTGAGACAGATCGATTTCACGACCACGTGCAAAAGGTCCACGATCATTCACACGAACAATAACGGTTTCATTCGTCTGTGTGTTCGTTACCTCAACATAACTTGGCAGTGGCAGGGTCGGGTGCGCTGCGGTGAAATCATACATATCGTATGTTTCGCCGTTCGCAGTCAGGCGACCGTGGAAGCCTGGTCCATACCAGGACGCAATGCCAACATTGTCGTAAAACGGGTTTTCTTCCGGCACATACGTGATGCCGTTGATCGTGTAAGGATTCCCAACCTTTACATAGCTCGCATAGTCAACCGGATCGACATATGGCAGGCCCGCCTGCGTGACGGCATCAAACTGCGCGGTACGCTGGAGCGCCGGTTCCGGACGGAGGGAGCCAGGAAGCGGCTCATCTGGATATGCGAAAACGTTGGAGCGAACTGAACGGCGAGCATGATGCCGCGCAGATGCGAATTGTTGTCCTGAGGTTTGCGGCTGACTACGTTGCGTTGCACTCTCGTGTCCGTAACGGATAGGCGCGGAGTTGCGATCGGCGGCGCTAGCCTGGCTGGTAAGCGCAGTACCCATCATCAGTGCGACGGCTACAGCCCTGTTGAGGGCGTTTTTGTTGGTCAGGGACATATCTGGTCTTCCCTTGGTCTCGATTTTAAACACCCCTCGCCTGTTGCAAGGAGCTGGCCGGTTTTATTTTTCTCCTGGCCGATTTTGACCGTACGGACCGAAATTTCTCAAAGAGTTAATCGAAAGGAGCGGTTTTATTTACGCTTTTCTCGATAAAGCCCCATTTTCGAACCGAATTAACTATTCGAATTACCTGAACGCCGATGAATCTGAGGTGAATTTCGTGTTAAGGTAAAGCCGAAAACGAAGGAAATTTTTTTTTGTCCCTTTTCGCCACTTGCCAAACGACAAAAATTATTTCATTTCGGCACACCTGACTGGATGAGTGGCAGAGTGGTCGATTGCGGCGGTCTTGAAAACCGTTGAACCGAGAGGTTCCGGGGGTTCGAATCCCTCCTCATCCGCCACCCTTCCCGGTGGTCAGACTTTTTCCCAGATTTCGATATTCTGTTTCCGACCCACGGTGTACGGAAGCTGTGGATCCAAAAGGATCGCCAGCGAATGCCGGTTCAGTATATCTGTAATGAGGCGCTTCGACTCTTCAGAGGCATCGTTCACTGATGCCTGCAAGCGGCGCTGAATATAGAGCATGTAAGGCTGGACAGCGACCTGGACCTGACCGTCGCCGTACCGAACCTTGGTCACGCCTATCGCGCGCTGAGATGGCTTGGGCGACACCGGCTCGCCATCAACGGGGTTATTTTCCAGAAGCCACTTTCGGATAAAGTCGAAACGGTCGGAAATCTCATCGCTGTAATCGCGTCCGATGAAATCAATCAAGGCGTGGAGGGTGTCGGGAATGTTTTGCAAAGAGACGTCAGGAGCCCCCTGAACGTATTCCGGAACATCGTAGGCGCCAGCGTTCATACGCTCCGTCCAGCGGTAAACATTCGGCGCTTCTCGCTTCATTATCGCTTCTGGAACAGGATCACGCCCAAGATGAGCGAATAAAGGCCCAAGCATTCCGTAATCTGCGAGCGTTGGCGCCACCCCCAGAATAAACGGGTAGATACTGAAATGGGCATCCAGCTCTTTCAAAAGTTCGATGAACGATGCCTCGATGTGAGGGATGGATTGCTCTGTGACACCAAGGATAGGCAAATAGCTGCGCATTTTATCCATGACCTTGGCGCTGGACGGATCATCAGGGGCCAGGCCAAAGGCGTGGTCCAGAAACTCTTTTTGATCCGGATAGAACGTCCACCGGTAATGCATCGCAGCTTTAAGCAATGCCTGACTGCCATATAGGAAGAAAAGATAAGCGAGGCTTCTCATCGCTGCATCTGCAGGTAAAGCAGGAGACTTGGGAGATAGCGCTTCTCCAGCCTCTATGATATCGAGGCTATCCTGAATGATCGTGCCATCTGACAGCTCCAAAACAGGAATAATGCCGCGCTTGATTTGCGGATAAATCTTTTCAGCAAAATCCGGGTGGCGAGAGCTGACTTCAGAAACACCGAACTGGTTCATTCTGAGATAAGAGCGGGCAATGACTGTGTAGTAAGAGTGAGGCAGCCCAAATAGCCTTGCGCCCTCAAAAGTTTTATCCGTCACGTGCGTTATCTCCCTGCTCACTTTGATTGAAATGAATAACCCCGCCGGAATGAGTCGGCGAGGTCGCAGTAGATAAACTTTTCTAAGATGGCGCTATTCTTCAGCCCTGAAACGCTCGTGACAGCTTTCGCAGCTCTCACCTACCACCCTGAATTGAGCTCTGATAGCGTCTCCATCGTTCGCGGCAGCTGCTGCGGAGAATTCGGAAACAACACTCTGGAAGGAAGCAAGCTCTTGCTCAAAAGCTTCACGATTATCCCATACTGCCGCTAAAGAATCTGTTTCGAAGCCTGAGTCAGGGCCGGTGCCTTCTGGGAACCACCTTTGCATTTGCGGCGCATAGCTTCGAATGGCTTGAATCGAAAAGATCACGGTTGGGCTGGTCGGGCGTCCGGCACGAAGCTCGTCTCCCACAGCTTTGAATGCCGCGCCTAAATCCTGGAAGTTTGCCTGCCTCGCGTCCACTTGGTCTTTGATTGCCTGCTCTTCGGGCGTGAGAACACGTGGCGCTTCACTCCCTCCCCCACAAGCGGCTAATGTTAAAATGAAGGCCGGAAGAAACACTCTTCCGGCCGCTGACTTAATAAAGTCAAATTTCAAAATTCTTCTCCTACTTACTCGTGACGCATCATGCGTAAAGCTGTGTAACCGGGCTGCTTGTTTCCATAGAACGTGTACCGTAGCTTTCGACTGGAAGTCCGGTGATCTGTTGCATTGTAAGGCCAACACGGGTGATAGGATCACCGTTCGCTACAATGTTCTCCCCGGTTTTCACGCGCCCGCCAAAACTGCCGGCCGTCATCATTGGGATATTCTGAACGGCGTGGATTTTCGCCCATGAAGTATCCGAATGCGCCAATACGAGCGTGTTATCCAGTAGAGTGCCATCACCCTCCGGGATAGCTGCGAGCGCCTCAATGAAGGTCGCAAAACCCTTCATGTTTTCAACGACGAAGTGACTTGTTTCGACTTGATAGCCCAGATCGGAATCTGTGAACTCTTCATGTGTAAACAGGTGATGGCTACTCGCCTCGCCGCTCCTGTGGAGGCTGGACGCTGAATTCGAGAATAGCGCATTGAAGTTCCGTGTCTGATCACATGCAAGGGCCAACGCCAGAAGTCGTGACATCACCGCGTGATTAGCATGCACGTTGGCTAGATCGTAGTTTCCTTCAGCCTGAAGAGGGCTCTCGGGAATTGTGCACGCTTCAGGGATAACAGGCTCCTGAGTCTGAAGTTCCAGCTGCTGTTCAACCTCACGCACAGACGTGAAATATTGGTCGAGACGCTGACGGTCTTCTCTGCCAAGCTGTGCTTCAAGTGCGCGACGTTGCTCACCAACAACGGAGAGGACGCTGAGTCTGCTAAGCGTTCTCGGGTCTGGTTCGAATTCACCCTCACCAGGCCTTTGAAAGCCCGCGCCGAAGATACGATTGTATAATTCAACTGGGGTTGCTTCGGGTGTGTTACGCACTTGTGCCGAGCGAAAACTGTACGCATCGCGTGGATTGCCTGTGGCAGCGAAATCAATCGTTTTGAAGCGTGTGGAAGCGCTCATGTGATCTGCGATGTGATTTTCGAATGTCGGGCCTTCCACCTGTCCGATCTTCTGACACGCAATGCCTGAGCGTAGAGCAAACGTCCCGCTGAAGTGAACGTGGTTTGGACGCCCGTCGAGGATCGCATCAAAACCTGTCATGAAGTTCAAATGCTGCTTTACAGACTCCAGAGGAGCAGATTCTGCCAGCAGATTGAGTTCGCCATTCTCACCTACAGACGGCGTCCAGCGACCGGGTGTAACACCAAGTCCCCAAAACCATGTTCCGAATCTAAGAGGATGAACCGCCCCGCCCTCGGCCAATGCTGAAGGAACAAGGCATTCCAACCATGGTAGGCCGACGCCAATGGCTGTGCCTTGGAACATTCCGCGCAGAAGCGACCTGCGTGAGAGACTTTTTCTGTCGATACTCATGAATTCCTCTCCTGTGCGTTTAATGATGCCTGCTGAAGATCTTCTTGGTCCTGTGCCTGCGGCAACGCGACGGCGAAAAACTCCTCGCTCGAAGCAATTGTCGCCATCAGTTCACGAAAATTATAATCAGAACGTTCAAAACGGCGCATAAGATCAACGTTCCAATAGCTATCGATCTGGGTGTTTGAGCGCCCCGTCGCATAGTGCTGCAACCGTTCTACGACGCATGATGTGGCAGCCTCGTGGTTTGCCAGAATGTTTTCGAGAGCAGGCAAATCTTCGTACTCGATGCCATCAACTTCACCGCTTGTGTCGATCAATTCGCCATGTTCTCGGAGGCGATACATGCCCGCACCGTCAAAGTTTTCCATCGATAAACCAATCGGGTCGATAAACTTATGACAGCTTGCGCAAGCAGCGTCGGTACGATGTTGAGTTAGTCGTGCTCGCGCAGTTCGGAATTCAGGGTTATCCACTTCCTGAACGACGGTGAAGTTCACTGCGGCAGGCGCAGGCGCCACCGTCTGACACAGCAGCGACTGTCTGACTGCAATTCCTCTTAGCGTCGCTGATGATCGGCCCGGATGCGAATGAAGCGCAGTGAATCCCGCATGCGATAGAATTCCACCACGAATATCGTCCTCAGGGAACCGAACGAGTTCCCAGCCTTCCGATGGCACGACCGGAACAGCGTAGATCATCCCCAATGACCGAGTAAGGAAAGTTTCTTTCGCGGTAAAAATTGAAGGATAAGGTGATTCATTGTCGATCAAATGGTAATCCAGAAACATCATCAGCTGTTCGTGTGCGTCTTCCGCAACAGCCTGATTGAATGCCGGATAAATCAGCCGGTCTTTATCCAGTGTTGCGAAACGCGAAAGATCCAGAAAGTCGTCATAAAACGCGCGTGTTCCCTGGCTTAAACGGGGTGACGCGATCATGCGTTCAACCTGAGCTGCAAGTCCTTCCCGCGTGTGAAGTTCTCCTGCGCGTGCGGCTCTGAAAAGTTCATCGTCTGGTGCAGAGTTCCAAAGAAAATAGCTGAGACGTGCCGCCATCGAGTGATTGGTCAGTTGAACGTTGCCGCGTTCATCCTCTTCCACGCGGTCAATAATAAAGAGGAATTGTGGCGAAGACAGCATGCCTTCAATCACAAGTCCGGCCGCTTCCTCAAATGTATCCATCTGATCCATTGAGGCGTTCATGGCGTCAGTCCAAAGTTGAACGTCCTCTTCAGACAATTGGCGACGGAACAGCATCTCGCCAAAATGCGCGACGATCTGCGTCGCACACTGCAGATCGAATTCGTCCGACACAGCTGGCGAACAAGGCATGAAAGTGTCCCAATTGCCGTCAGATACAACCTGGTCGGCAATCGAACCAGCAATTCCGTAATACTGTTCGTAGCCACTGGCGCTAATAGAAGCCTGGGACGCACCGATCGCGCCGAGACCATCCATCCGCACTTCGGGCTCAAAACGCCCTACAACTGTCACGTCTTCGGAAAACACATCAGAGATAGTGTTACGATACTGAGCTTCCGTCAGACGCCTCATTTGTGGTGGCGGAAGTTCACCTTCGAACCCGCCGCCACCAAAAATCATTTCCCTCGTGGAAGGTATCGCGAGAACTGCAGTTGCAATCACGCCGACCCCGATCACAGGAAGAACCAAACTTTTAATTCCGGCCATTTCCTCGCCCTGTATTTTTTTAATATGTTTCGGAATCATCGCTGTCGGAGGCGTTAAGCTCGTCCATCAGCTCTTCCATCATTTCTTCTTCATCACTCTGTCCAAGACTCCGAACCTGACGTTCTCTGAGCTCTGCACCTTCAACCATGATCTGCTCAACCGGCACGCCGTAATAGTCTGACGTGTCCACTACATATTCTACGAGCTGGTTTTCCGGAGGGTGAATAACGAATGCTGGTACTGCTTCAATTCGCATCGCAGTTGAAATTGCCGTGCAGCGACCGGACTCTTCGTCATAGTGGCCATCGGCGTGCTCCTGCAGAGCCGTCCAGACAGCCGGACAGGTGTAACCGTTAGCAACCTGAAGCGCCCCCGCGGCATCATGGAAATTGTTCCAGTATGCGTGATCGAGGTCAAAATAACCCACGAGGTCACCCTCTGCTGATCCGTCTTCATTCAGATCAAGGTGTATTATGGTATCGTAAATCAGGTATTCGGCAGGTCGCCCAGCCCAGCCCAGGCGCGTTCGCAGCGTAAACGGGTCCGTAATCAGCTCGCCATCTACGATACGTCCGGTGCCAAGGCTATGCCAGGTTTTATTGTCTGTGACCGTTATGCTGGCATATGGGAGGCCGTTCTTTTCGCTATCAAAAAGCGTCGGTTCAAAACTCGCATAAACGCCAATCTCAACGGAGTCATCGTTCTGTCGATCATCAACACCACGAATTTCCATGAGAGTCGTTGTTTCGCCGTCGCGATAGGAGCCAATATGGTAATCCTCCATGGCGCCGCCCGCAAATTCCGGATCGCGTCTGAAGCTATCGATACATCCCATCACGCGATACAATTCGTTATCTACGCCGGGAGTGCCGTCCGGGGATGTCAAATCCACGGTCCCACATGTCTCAGCATCCGAACCATTTGATACTAAACCATCAAGATCGCGCCCATATGCAGTTCCGCTTTGAACAGTCCGCATTGGAGGATCGTCATATGATGTCGGAATGTTGCAGATTGACTCGCCTCCCTGTTCGGCCATACGTCGCGCAGACAGAGCATAGCCCATCCGGTAATAAGTGGAGCGGTTTTCAGGTCTCAGTAGAAACTCCTGGCGTTCCTCTGGTAGATCCATGATGGCAACATCACGTAATGCCATGGCCCAACCTTCAGGACAGTCCTGCGGTGTCTCATGAACATCGTACCAAAAATACGTAAAGGCGAGACCAATCGTTGTAGGATCGCTCACAGCGATCCGCGCCGGTTCCGCGATATCGGCTAAAGTTCTTGCTTCCGCGGCCCTCGACTCTTGCGCGCTGGCCGCGCCAATGAGTCCAAGAGCAGCCGCACTACAAATTAGGGTGCGCCTGAAGTTGTCGGCCATACATCATCCTCCCGAATATTTTTGTTATGCCTGTTTGGCGGTCCATGACACGCAGTGTCCGAGTGGATTTGCTGGAAGGCTATCGATCAGACACTCACCACAGTTTTCTTCGGTTCCGCTGTAAAACTCACAGTTCAGACAGTTTCGACCATCAACGCGGGAAAGTTCCGCGTAACTCCGGCCTTCCCGAGACAGCATTTCGCTTCGCGAGATCGAGCTGCTGGTTGCGCACTGAAGGCCGCCTGAGCCAGCGCCTCCGCACGAGGACAGAACAACGCCTCCAGCGGTCAAAACTAGCGAACCTTTCAAGAAGCCACGCCGCGACGGAATAATGTTTTTTTCTTTCGTCATCGATTCCTATTTTCCTCCGTATTTTAAATTATCCTGAACAGGTTTAGAGGTCAATGACAATCGCACTAATTGCGACGCATCCGGGAGGTGGTGCTCCGGCTGTATTCAATAATAATTAAACACGAAACCAGATTCGTTAGATCTGCTCTGAGCGTCTCACTAATCTCATAGAATTTGTTGCCGGTTTTAAATAATCCCGTTTGTCATTGCCTGAGTGTGGCGGTAGGACAGAAGCGAACAAATTCCGCGAAAGTTCAGGTATGAACCACACATCAGACCTCTTGAGTTCGAGCCAGCGTCGCATTCTAAGGGCGGCAAACTCTGTGTTTCTGGAAGGCGGGGTTATGCCCATTTCACTGGCGGCAGTCGCCGACCAGGCGAATGTGAGTCGGTCTTTGATCTATTCGCACTTTCCGACCCAGCATGATCTTATGAACGGCGTCCTTCAGCTCCACTTATCGATAATAGCGAGGGTGAATGAACTGGCTCGAAGGTCGCCATCTGAAAAGGACGCGTTGACACAAAGCGCCCTGGCTTACTTTGACGGAATGCTCGAGGAAGGGCCAACGCTCGCCTTGGCGCCAAATGATTCATTTCTTAGCGGACGGATGAACGAAGCGTTTCAAGCTGCTTCCGTGAGCTGCCTTCATGCCCTGGCGCGGGCAGCGAAAAGACTATTCAAAGTGTCATCACGCGAGGCCATTTCAAGCATCGTAATGCTAAAATCCCTGCCGGATGAAGCGGCGTTACTCGCCTGGAGCGGACAGATTGAAGCTGAGATATGCAGGGAAACGTTGGAGGACAGTTTTAGACGCGCCATCGATTCAATGACGTATCACAATGCCGTTTATCCGGCAGGTTAATCGCTCAACGCGGAGTCTGTAATGACGGGCACACATAGGATTTCTGCCTGCTCGAGCGAAATACGATTCTGCGCGACAAGGTGACCTGCCTTACGAACAAAGGCTGACATCATCTTGGTTTTGAGAATAGCCTGTTGTTCCGAAAGCTTTGTATTTTCCACAATGACATTCACATGCCGCGCAAGCGCTTCGCCCCGCTCCGCTTTCGCCCGTTCATCAATAGCTTTCCGTAGCTTGGAGTCAGCTGAAATCTGTTGAAGCAGTGGCCCGCGCCGAGCAGCTTCCCTGAGGTATGAAACAGAAGACATCACGATCTTGGTAATACGCGTCGTGCCACGAGGAATGATACGCTTCCGTACACGCTCGAAAGCCTGATATTCCTCGTAAGCAAGTTCGACCAGGATGTCTTCGCGGGTCGAATAGCAATTGTGAGCCTGCGCTTCACTGATTCCGAGGTTTCTCGCGATCTGTCGAAGAGAGACCTCGTGAACCCCGTCGGTTGTCGCGATTTTCCGCGCTTCTTCCAAAACCTGACGTTTTCGCTGCGCTAATGGAAGACGGGTGCGAGAACGCCGTGAAGAACTGACACGACCACCAATACTGATTTCCTCGTCGGGATCATCCAGAGCGTCAACCAGAGCTTCAATATCGGGAGACACACCGTTCGCCCAAAAGCCTTTGGGCGGTCTTTCTATATCCACGCGATCGCATATTTTTGCGAGACCGTTCGGAGACAATCCGAAGTCAGACGCAAGAGCTGTCATTGGCTTGCTCCAGACAAGCTCTAACAGCTCCCGCTTGTTAAGTTTATGCGGCGCACTCATAATAGCAGCTATACCCAACTCGCTGGCGAATAATCAATTCGCCAGAATATTAAATTCAGGCAAGTGACCTAAACGAGGGTCGCCTCAGTTTTACTGCGCACTTCATCTTCAGTGACTTCAGGCGCGAGCTCAACGAGTTTTAGTCCGCCTTCGACGACGTCAAAAACACCCAAATCTGTAATAATCCGGTCGACCACACCCTGTCCTGTGAGCGGCAAAGTACACGCTTTGAGCAGTTTGCTTTCGCCCGCCTTGTTGGTGTGATCCATCACAACGACAATGCGCTTGACGCCAGCTACGAGGTCCATCGCACCGCCCATACCTTTTACGAGCTTTCCCGGGATCATCCAATTCGCCAGATCACCATTCTCAGCAACCTCCATCGCGCCAAGAATGGCAAGATTGATGTGGCCCCCACGAATCATCGCAAAGCTGGTCGATGAAGAGAAAAAGCTAGAACGATCAAGTGTCGTGATCGTCTGTTTTCCGGCATTTATAAGGTCCGGATCTTCTTCGCCCTCATACGGAAATGGGCCCATTCCGAGCATGCCGTTTTCAGACTGTAATGTCACATCAACGCCGTCCGGGATGTAATTCGATACGAGCGTAGGGATACCAATTCCGAGGTTCACGTAGAAACCGTCTTCAAGCTCCTGAGCTGCGCGCTCAGCCATCTGATCTCTTGTCCAAGGCATAACTCAGGCCTCCTCGCGCTTACGTGTTGTAACTTTTTCAATCCGCTTCTCGTGAGCGCCTTGAATAATGCGTTGAACGAAAATGCCAGGCGTATGGATGAAGTTTGGATCGAGTTCTCCGACCGACGCCATTTCTTCGACTTCAGCGATGGTCACACGCCCCGCTGTAGCCATATCGTGATTGAAGTTCAGAGCCGTCGCATTGTAGACAAGATTGCCCTGCGCATCGCCCTTATAAGCCTTCACGATCGAGAGGTCAGCTACGAGGCCTGTCTCAAGGATATACGTCTCACCGTTGAAGTCTTTGTGTTCTTTGCCATCGGCAATCACAGTGCCTACGCCTGTTTTCGTATAGAAACCCGGTATCCCTGCACCGCCTGCGCGACACCGTTCGGCGAGCGTACCTTGTGGGTTGAACTCAAGCTCGAGCTCGCCATTCAGATACTGGCGCTCAAACTCTTTATTCTCGCCCACATATGAGGAAATCATCTTTTTGACCTGACGATTCTCGAGCAGAAGCCCAAGTCCAAACCCATCAACACCAGCATTGTTCGAAATGATGGTCAGGTCCTTCACGCCGGACTGGCGAATCGCTTCGATAAGAAGTTCTGGAATGCCGCACAGACCAAATCCGCCGGACATAATAGTCATCCCATCGAACAACAGACCGTCCAAAGCGGCGGCTGCGTCGGAATAGGTTTTCTTCATGATTCTTTCCTCGACATTGCGGGTTTCCTCGCCCCGATAACGGCATCTGTATTCAAGGATCTATAAAAATTCAACACTTGTTGAATAAAAGAATGGCCGATGAAAAACATCGGCCAGTTAGCAAGAAGGACACAAAAGCGAGAAAGCTAAACGGCTCTATCGCTCAGTGAGTTCAAACTACCCGATCCCATCTGAACGCTATCAGAACATTTCTGTTGCCATCTGTTCATAAAACAGAGGAGCAGAAAACATACCTGAACAGATATTCAGTCCCGATGGAATATGGCTTCCAGGCTACGGAGGTTCATGCCGTGCTTTTCGTAGTTTAGCGGCGTGAGATTTACCGCCTTGATGAGTTTTCGCTCAATGGCGTGACCCGAACCATCAGGTACGAGATCGACATCCAGAATATTGATGCAACCGGTGTCTTGCTCGAAACTGACCGAAGCGTTCAGTCCAGCGTTACAAAACCAGCTCAAAATCACGCGGTTAATACCTTCATGCCCCACGATGAGCGCGTTACTCCAGCCGGGACGGTCTATCAGCGCCAATAGCCCCGCAATTGCGCGCTCGCGTCCGTCGGTGAATTTCTCACCGCCGTCCAGAAATGTTGCGCCGGGTTTATCTGCATTTTCAAACTGGAACGTCATCGTCGCAGCGAGCTGTTCGCGGCTTTCAAACTCTATGAACGTCCCGCTATTCAACTCCTCAAACCGCTGATCATCTTCGAGTTCGGGCGGAGTACCAGCCTGCCAGTCCTGAACAAACGTCGCGGTTTCCCGACTACGTCGCAGCCCTGAACACATCAGAATATCAAATGGGATAGCCGCCAAAGCCTGACCAGCGGCGTTAGCTTCTTCCTGTCCTTGAGGGGTTAGCCGCGCAAGCCTTGGATTTTTGGATTGCACGACTTCTTCGGATAAATAATCAACATGGCCATGGCGCATTAGATATATACGCCGCCGCCCTGTTGTCCCCTCAAGATACGTCATCTTAGCTGATACCCCATTCCTTCAAGACTTCTTTAGAATGCTCACCACGTTTCGGGGGCGGCGCCTGAACCGCTCCGGGCGTCTTAGAAAAGCGCGGGGCAGGTGCAGGCTGCACGACACCTTCGACAGAAACGAATGTTTTACGCTCCAAATTGTGCGGATGCGACGGAGCTTCGTCCATAGTCAATACCGGCGCAAAACAGACGTCGGTGCCTTCCATGATGTCGCTCCATTCATCGCGTGTTTTCTGCTTAATGATATCAGAAAGCTTCTGTTTTAGTTCTGGCCAGTCAGACTTACTCATCTGCTTGGTAAACTGCTCATCCTGGATGCCGGCTTTTTCCAGAAGTAGCGCATAGAACTGAGGCTCAATTGAGCCAATAGACACATATCCTCCACAGGAGCACTCATATGTGTCGTAGAAGTGAGCTCCGCCATCAAGAAGGTTGTCGCTACGGTCTGACGACCAAAGCCCGGACGCCTTCATTCCATAGAACATGGCGCTAAGCGAGGCCGCGCCATCTGTCATGGCCGCATCAATCACCTGCCCCTCTCCGGTCTTTTCTGCATGAAGCAATGCTGCACAAATGCCAAAAGCGAGATAGAGGGCGCCGCCACCATAGTCGCCGACAAGATTGAGCGGTGGCGCAGGCGGTCTGTCAGCGTGCCCCATAGCGCCCAGAGCGCCCGTCAGAGCTATATAGTTGAGATCATGGCCAGCAGCTTTAGACAGCGGACCAAACTGCCCCCACCCAGTCATCCGCCCATAAACAAGCTTTGCATTTCGTGCGAGTGCCACATCCGGGCCGAGCCCCATTTTCTCCATCACGCCGGGGCGATACCCTTCAATAATCGCGTCCGCTTTCTCGACGAGCTTGAGAGCCGTCTCGATACCCTCCGGAGATTTAAGATCGAGCGCGATCGAGCGTCTGCCGCGACCCGTGACATCATTTTTTGAGCCACCAGGCGGCCCCGGGCGATCAACGCGCACCACGTCCGCGCCCAGATCGGAAAGTAGCATCCCGCAGAATGGGCCGGGACCAATCCCTGCAAATTCGACAATCTTCAAACCGTTGAGAGGCCCATTAGCCATTTTTCTCTCCCTCGCATTTTTATCTGAGAGAGAGTTTCGGCAGCTTTCGCAGAAATGAAAACCCCTCCCCTAGCGGCAAGCCTGTAAGCGAATGGCATAACCTGCCGTTAACCCTAAACCGTCAAACAGGAGGTCAACAAAATCAGGTCTGACGGTGCCACGAATGTTCACTCAAATCGCTTTGATCGCAGATGACAGCCGTAGAGATTATCTCAAAGATGAGCTCGCACGGTTCGGTATAGCTGCGGCAGCCCGTGGAGCTGATCCGGCGTCTCTTGCGGGCGTACTGATTGACGGTTTCTCGACCGAGGTAGACACAGCGGCGTTCGATGCACCTGATAATCAGTTCTGCGCCCTGCTCGCGTCACCATTCGAAACTTCGGTGAACAGCCCTGAAGGCTTCGCACTTTCTCCTTCCGTAACATCGTTTGTTCAGCAGTTTCGCATCCACCAGCGCCAGCAGCAGGTGCTTCGTGAAGCCGAACTGCGACGTCAGACGCTCGATAAGATGGGCGCCAGTTTCGTGAACCCGAATGGCTTCACATCGATCAGAGGCAAATCGATTCTGTTCTACGGAGAGCCGAGCGCTCTATATTTGAAATTCAAGCGGGCGATGACCGAAAAGGGGCACGCCGTTGAAGCTGTACTCTCTGAACGGACCGCGTTCGAAGCACTTCGAACACACAACCCGGCTGCTTTTGTTGTTCACATTCGGAATGCATTCTATCCGTACGAGCTGTTAGATCACGTTCATGGCCGCGCGGATCTGAAATCCATGCCCGTAATCGGCATTGCAGATACCGGCGAAGTGCTGCCAGACAGTCTCGATGCACTGTCTGCGCTTGTTCGTGTTGGTGCGGACTTCGAAACGGCATCCGCCTCTATGACGCGTTTTGTTGAGAACAGTATTATTTCAGCACCTGTTCATGCACCTGATTGCCTGGCGCCGGCTCGAGACACGTACTCTAATTGTTTCAGCCGCGAATTCGCAGAACTTCACATTCTCGAACAGGCCGCACAGGCTCGGCGGCTGTCCCAACCCATCACGGGCGCTGTCGTTCAGCCATTCAAACTCGAATCAGGCGATGCCTTCTCCGCTACAGGGCTAAGCCCTTTCTCCGCTCTGCTTCATTCGGTTGTCAGGCAGCAGGATTTTGTCACACGCGCCGATTGGGCGGATTTTGTTATCACGATGCCGGGCGCATCTGTCGTCGAGGCCGAAGGCGCTCTTGATCGGGCGCGTCGTGTACTGGAAATGACGCCTTCGAAAACCGGAGAGTATTTCAGCTTTCGGTTTGAGTTGAACGAGCTACAGCCGACCCAATCAGCTGCGCATTTCATGAAACGTTTGATGGATCGCCCCGCATCTGCTGCCCGCGGCGCTCAGTCTAACGTCGCCTGAAGCTGACCAAGCAATTGTCGAACGCCTCGCGCTTTTTGTGTGGCGTTGTTCCAGCTCGCGCTGAGGACTAATTTGAAGTCTGGACGTAGCTTCAACTGGTTCGGCCGCTTCTGGACCAGCGCAACAAGCTTGCCTGGTTCAACAGGCGACTTATCACGGAAGGCGAACACTGCACCTTTCGGTCCAGCATCGAGTTTAGCGATCCCCAACGTTTTACAAGCTGCCTTAATCGACGCGATATCAAGAAGCTGCACGGTCTCATCAGGCAGCGGACCAAACCTATCAATCAGTTCCGCCGCGAACGCTTCCCGGTCGTCGTTGTTTTCCACGTCAGCCAGACGTCGATAGAGGCTCATACGCGTGCCGAGATCAGCGACGTAGTCTTCCGGGATGAGTGCCGCGAGCCCGAGATTGATTTGCGGAGACCAATCGTCCTCGAAGTCTTCACCACCTTGCTGAAGCGCTTTGACGGCGTCCTCAAGCATGTTCTGATAAAGCTCGACGCCAACTTCACGAATATGGCCGGACTGCTGATCCCCGAGCAGATTCCCGCCACCACGCATATCCAGATCATGGCTAGCAAGCATGAAGCCTGCGCCAAGACTATCGAGCGACTGGAGGACCTTGAGACGTTTCTCCGCCGAATCGGTGAGCATCTTGTCTTTTGGTGTCGTGAAATAGGCGTAAGCGCGGAGCTTGGAGCGGCCGACACGTCCTCGCAGCTGATACATTTGCGCAAGGCCGAACATATCCGCCCGGTACAGAATCAGGGTGTTCGCGCGCGGGATATCAAGACCGGCTTCTACGATCGTTGTGGAGAGCAGAACATCATACTTCCCATCGTAGAAATCCGTCATGATTTCATCGAGTTCACCGGCAGCCATCTGGCCATGAGCCGTAATGAAGCTCACTTCAGGAACATTCTCTTTCAGGAACCGCTCCAGCTCCGGCAGGTCTTTCACCCTCGGTGCGACGATAAACGCCTGACCACCACGATAGCGCTCTCGTAGCAGAGCCTCGCGGATCGTCAGCATATCGAATTCGGTTACATAGGTTCGGACCGACAGACGGTCGACTGGCGGCGTGGCGATGATCGATAGCTCACGAATACCTGTGAGCGCCATTTGAAGTGTACGCGGGATGGGTGTCGCCGACAGTGTCAGGACATGGACGCCCGATTTCATCTCTTTCAGGCGTTCTTTGTGCTTCACGCCGAAACGTTGTTCTTCATCGATGACAAGCAAGCCAAGGTTCTGAAAGTCGACATTCTTTGCGAGAACAGCGTGCGTACCGACGACAATATCAATACTACCAGTCTTGAGGCCTTCCCGAGTGAGGTTGGCTTCTTTTGTCGTAACCAGTCGCGACAACTGGCCAACTTTCAACGGCCAACCAGCCAGACGATCCTTGAATGTCTGATAGTGCTGACGTGCGAGTAGCGTCGTCGGAGCAATAATCGCGACCTGTACGCCAGACATTGCCGCGACAAATGCGGTGCGCAAAGCGACTTCGGTTTTGCCGAAACCAACATCACCGCAGATAAGGCGATCCATTGGTTTTCCGGATGCCAGATCACCGAGGCATTCTTCAATAGCGCGGAGCTGGTCCTCGGTTTCTTCGTATGGGAAGCGAGCCGAGAATTCCTCATAAACGCCCTGCCCCTCATCTATGACCACGCCCTTGCGCATAGCCCGCTCTGCAGCGATCTTGATGAGGCCGTCGGCCATCTCCATGATACGCTTTTTGGCGCGCGCTTTGCGGCTCTGCCAGGCAGTTCCGCCCAGCTTGTCCAGAACGCCTTCGCCGCCATCTGAGCCGTATCGCGAAACAAGCTCGATATTCTCGACAGGTAACAGCAGCTTGTCTCCACCGTGATAGTGAAGCTCGAGGCAAGCATGGGGTGCACCAGACACCTCGACTGTGACGAGTCCTTTGTAGACCCCGACACCATGTTCAACGTGAACAACAAGATCGCCAGGCGTGAGAGATGCAGCCTCTGCAATGAAATTCGCTGCTTTACGACGCTTACGTGGCCTGCTGATCCGTTCTCCCAGAATGTCTTGTTCCGATAGGACGCTCAGGCCTTCCAGCTCAAAACCCGCATCCAATGGCAATTCGGCGATTGCGAGCCCTGCGGACCGGGCGCCATCAAGGCTATAAGCCCGCTGAATGGAATCCAGTCCATGGTCATTCAGTACATTGATAAGGCGATCGGCTGAACCATCTGACCACGCGCCAAGCAACACCGCATCTCCTCGCGCGCGAAGCGATTGGATGTGAGAATTGACAGCATCAAATACATTTTGATTCTGCGCCCGCTCAGGCCCGAAGTCTCGCGCCGCACGGACGTCGAGGCTTAAGTGACCAGCACCGGGATCGGTATCGCGGGGTGAGAACCTCGCGGACGAAAATTGCCCAAGATGCTTTTCAGCTTCTTTCCACGGAATGTACAACGCAACGGGCGCGAGCACGCGTGCGTTTTCCTTGTTTCCGGCAGCATGCTCACGTGCCTGAAAATAATCCTCTGCCTGAGCAAACTTTTCTTTGGCAGACTCTATTGCGTTTGGATCAAACGCAATGATGGAACCCGCAGGAAGATAGTCGAAAACCGTATCCAGGTGATCGTGAAATAGAGGCAGCCAGTTCTCAATGCCCTGACGACGGATTTTAGATCGCGCAGCCTCAAACATCGGATCGCCGGCTGGCGGTCCAAATGTTTCAATGAATTTGGTTCTGAAACGCGATAGCGCTTCATCGGTGAAAAAGATTTCGCTGACCGGAGAGAACTCAACCGATTTCAGCTGGCGCGTCGACAATTGGGTTTCAGGATCAAAACACCGGAGCGACTCGAGCGCGTCTCCGAAAAAGTCGAGTCGGACCGGCTCCGGCTCTCCGGGAGCAAAAATGTCAACGATACCGCCTCGTTGAGCATACTCGCCGCGGTCTCGAACGGTTGGAACGCGCGTATAGCCGTTGGCAATGAGGAAGCTGTCTAATGTATCCTGAGCGATAATCTGGCCGGGCTTCAAAGCAAGAGACGCATCTTTTAGCGTTTCTTTCGGGGCGCACCTCTGAGCGATCGCAGCTGATGTCGTAATGACCAAGCGGGCTTTCGGTTCAGAATCCTGAGCCAGAGCCGCTAGCGCGGCACAGCGTCTTGATGCGACAGCAGCCGTGGGGCTCACCCGGTCATACGGTAGATTATCCCAGGCGGTCAGTCGCAGAATTTCAAGCGCTGGATCGTAAAACTCGGCAATCTGCGCCGCGGCCTGCGCGCGCCGGTCATCAGACACTACGAATAAGACTGTTCGATCAGACGCACGCGCTTCACGTACGATTTCCAATAGCTCCGCACCAAACGGCGCGGAATAGATCGTTTCGACATCTACGCCAGCGCGCAGTTCCTGAAGAGCGGTCATGAAAGTTTCAATTTTTTGAAGAGAGGGTCCGGTTAGGCGGCGTACTTAAATTGCTTCAGGCGTTCAAGTATCGGGCCCTGATTCACTGCAGGAACCTCTTTCGTGCCGGTAATCCAGCCGAACACATCCCAGTCCTCAACAGCAAGAAGAGCTTCGAACTCGTCGAGCTCGGCATCGGACATGTCTTCAATGTATTTATCAGCAAATGTACCCATCAGGAGGTCCATTTCCTTGAACCCACGACGCCAGGCACGAAAGGTTAGCTTTCTCCGCCGCTCATCCATAATATTCTCCTGAAAAAGTTTCGCCTTGCCACTTAGGACAAGTCTGCTTCAATTCCAAATCAATCTGCACATTCGGGGGCTAACTTGAATTCCGACGACATCTGTAAAGCGTGGACGAAGCCGATTTCCACGCTCGACGGGATCGGACCAAAGCTGGCCGAATCTCTGAGAGGCCTTATCGGTGGCGCGACCCTGTTCGACCTGATCAGCCATCTGCCACATCGCTGGATCGACCGATCCTTACAGACCCGGTTTGATGAAACGACGCCGGGAGAAACTCAAACTGTCAGCGGGATCGTTCAGAATTTCAATGTCGCGCCGCGAGGCTCAAAGCTGCAGAAGATCCGTTTAGCAGATGATAGCGGATTTCTTACACTCGTGTTTTTCAATTCCAACAGCGGTTACCTACAGAAGCAGTTTCCCATTGGAGAAACAGTCGTTGTGTCCGGTGAGATAGAAGACTTTCATGGTCAGCGACAGATGACACACCCCGACTATGTCGTACCCGCCGACAAGATCGACCAGATTCCTTTGATTGAACCGGTCTATCCACTGCAGGCGGGCATAACGAACCGAAGGTTGTTGGGCTTCATTCGACAAGCCTTAAATCTGGTTCCTGAACCGCCAGAATGGCTCGATGATACCTTGCTTCGACGACATGAATGGCCGTCCTTCATGGAGGCGCTGGGACGTCTTCATGTACCGCAAACACTCGAACCGGAAGTTCTTTCAAATGCGCGCGAGCGGCTAGCCTATGACGAGGCATTTGCCCGAGCTCTGAAATTCCGAGAAATACGCGCAGAAACCATTAGCTCAGTTGCTCCAGTGCTGAATGTTTCAGAAATGGTACTGAACAGTTTCGCGTCTTCACTTCCTTACCCGATGACGTCCGCTCAGGAACGGGCTTGCAGGGAAATCGCAGCGGACGTTCAGAACACACACCCTATGCAGCGAATGCTTCAGGGCGATGTCGGCTCTGGCAAAACGACTGTGGCTGCATTTGCACTTTACCTTGCAGTCTCTTCCGGCAAACAGGCAGTTATTATGGCGCCAACCGAAGTCCTGGCGAGACAATTGGAGGCCAGTATTGGTTCTGTCCTCACCCCACTTGGTATTCGCTCCGTCTGCCTCACGGGGCGGGACAAAGGAAAAGCCCGAGAAAGCATTCTGGATGACATCAGATCTGGCTACATTCAGGTGCTGTCCGGTACTCATGCCGTGTTTCAGGATAATGTTGAGTTCAAGGATCTCGCTCTTGTGGTCATCGACGAGCAGCACCGGTTTGGCGTGAGCGACAGAGTCCGTCTGGCAACAAAAGCTTCTGCGCCGCACCTGTTGATTATGAGCGCGACTCCAATCCCCCGTTCACTATCAATGACTGTGCACGGTGACATCGACCTCAGTATTCTGGATGAGAAGCCAGCAGGCCGTAAACCGGTGGACACACGTATCATGCCGAGCGGTCGGTTAGGTGACATTCTCTCCGGCGTTCAGCGTGTGCTCGGTCGAGATGAACAAGTATTTTGGGTTTGCCCTCGTGTTGAAGACGATACCGACGCGCCGTCCGCGATTTCCCGGGCGGCCATGCTGGACGAGCTATTTCCAGAACAGGTCGGGCTGGTTCACGGACGCCTTGCCGCAAAAGACAAAGAAGCAGCACTGGAAACCTTCAAAGCTGGCGGCACAAAAATCCTTGTCGCCACCACGGTAATCGAGGTCGGCGTCGATGTTCATCAAGCGACGATTATGGTGATCGAAGGCGCACAAGGCTTCGGGCTTGCCCAGCTGCATCAGTTACGCGGACGCGTCGGTCGGGGCGATAAGCCTGCATTTTGCCTTCTGGTATACGATCCGCCTCTTGGCGAAACGGCTAAAAAGCGTCTCTCAACGCTGAGAGATAGCAATGACGGCTTTTACATCGCCGAAGTGGACTTCAAACTCAGAGGGCCGGGAGACATTTTGGGCAACGAACAAAGCGGTTTGCCGGACTTTCGCTTTCTGGACCTCACACGCCATCAGGATCTGCTGCAGATTGCCAATGACAACGCCATCTACATTGACGAACGCGAAAACGGCATTCCCGAAACATATACAACTCTAATGAAGCTACTTAGCCCCACAAAGGCCAGCAAAGCTCAGGTTTGATCGGTGTCCGGAGCGGGTTCTTCCCCGTCTGTTTCTTCCACGTGCTTTGGGGAAACGACACCGGCCGAAACGATGAGCTTCGCACCATCTTCTACACTCATAGACAGATGCTTTACCTTCTCTGCGGGTACGTAAATGAGAAATCCAGACGTCGGGTTAGGCGTTGTTGGAACGAACACACCCAGAAAATCCTGCCCGAGTTTAGCGCCGATTTCGTCCTTGGAGCGTGACGTTAAAAAGCCGACCGCCCAAGTCCCTTCTTTCGGGTACTCGACCAGAACAACTTCTTTGAATGACGAGCTGTCTTTATCACTGAAAATCTCAACCAACTGACGGAGCGGCATGTAAAGCGTACGCAGAATTGGCAGACGCTCGAACAGCTGTTCACTGGTTCGAATCACTGATCGACCGATCAGGTTTGCAGCGATCGCTCCAAGCAATGTAAGTAAAATCACTGCGAACAGCACGCCGAGACCCGGCGTGTATCCAATCAAAGTATCGACCGTGAAAAGACCGAAGTCATAATCCCGGACTCGTTGCGGGATAGCTGAGCGCAATACCGGCTTCAGACGTTCGTCAATCCATGACACCGCAACAGCGACAAGAATCAAAGGCACGACAATCGGGATCGAGATCACAAGCCCAGCAAAGAAGCGGGCTCGCAGCCAACCAAAAAAGCCATGGCGCGGATGCTTCTCATGTTCTTCGCCGTGAGAATTTCCGTGGGACGACTTTTTCATTCCTACTCCTACAATTCCTAGGATGTTCGCTTCGTCTGACATTGACTGATTTGCGCCGCATCGCCAGTCAAATCATCAGGATAAGATGTCAGATATGCCTGAGGCAAAATTGTGACGCGTTGCACGGTCTTCGAGCTTGGGTATCACAGTCCCCATTGGTTAAACGCGTGACACCTGCCTGTTTCCGCGATTTCCTTTCAACTGCCGTGTTCTGTCTCAGCTTTGCCCAAAATCTGGCGCAGACATTTTACACGCTTCCCAAAAGCTGTATGCCAGACGAACAAGACACGTCTCGGCAACTGAAGAATCAGATTAGCTCAACTATCGCCGCTTAAACGGAATTTCTAATGTCGACTGAAGCCTCTCCAAGCCAACTTACCCGCCTGGTGCCACCGCTGACGATTATTGCTCTTGTCATCATGATTGCAGGCGCGATTTATCACGTCGCGGTCATCGCACCGCCTCGGGCCCCGGCATTTGAACGCGAGAGTGCGCCAGAAGCGGCAGACTACGCAGATATTAGTGGATGGCACCACCGGCCAACGACGGACCGAGAAGGCGGTTGGGAGCGCCCTTGGGGCGTCGATGTCCTTTGGTTTCCAGCAAGCCCAGGCGAATTTCTAGGTGGATGGAATGTGCCTTTGGACTGGGCGGGCATTGAGAATGCAGAAAACGTCCCGGTCTGGACTTCGCGAATAGAAGAAGCAGCGACCGACCTGTTTGTGCCGCGCCGTCGGTTCGCCTCCCCACTCAGCGGCGAACAAATAGACCGCGAAGGCGCTGAGGCGCTAGAAACCGAAGACATTCTGGCGGCTGCAGATCACTATCTTGAAAATGATCAGCTTATGAGAGGCATTTTCCTCGGTGGGTCCGATGATGGGGTCGCCGCTGCAATGGAAGTCTATTCGCTTCGTCTTGATGGCGTAATGCCGTTCACCAATTCGTTTGGCGGATTGATCGTAGGCCGCAACACTGCAGCAACGACCGCAGACACATTTCCAGACTGGCCATCGTGCGAGGGCGCGGCCGCGTACCCGTGCATTCTGGACCTTCGCGGGAATAATGCTGATGAGGCCGAACGACGGGTTCTGGCGACACTTGGCGCGTTTTCAGAATGGCTTGACGAAGAGGTTCCAAAACCCGCTGCACCATTGCCGCCATTCGAGACAATTGAACTATCGCCTATCAACCGCCCCGAGCATGAACTTTAGGCGCTACAGAGACTTACTCTTCTCGATAGTTCCGGTCGTACTCCGTCCTTCGAGTATCGGACAAATAAGAACTTCGCCGCCTCGCGCACTGACGATATCAGCGCCGACTACGGACTCAGGCGTGTAGTCCCCACCTTTTACGATTAAGTCGGGCTGAACCATCCGGACGAGCTCTAAAGGCGTATCTTCTTCAAAAATCATAACAGCATCGACAGATCCGAGCGCTTCAAGAACTTCGCGTCTATCATCCTGATTGTTCAGAGGCCTGCTCTCGCCTTTTAGCCTTTTCACAGAAGCATCTGAATTCAGGCCAACAATCAAACGGTCACAGTGCTGAGCAGAAAACTCAAGAACGCGGATATGGCCTGCATGCAGGATATCGAAACATCCGTTCGTGAAACCGATCTTCAGGCCTTCAGCACGCCAGGCTGCTATGCGCTCTTCCAATGGAAGGTGCTGTCTGGACCGACGCGCCTGATTTGTTGCTTTAATGGCGAGTGCATCGCGAATTTCCTGATTGGACACGGTCGCGGTGCCAGATTTGCTGACTGCGATCCCTGACGCAATGAGAGCAAATTGCGACGCTGTGGCCATATCAGCGTTTTCAGCCACGGCCAGTCCCAAAGCAGCGAGACTCGTGTCGCCAGCGCCAGAGACATCGTACACTTCCCGTTTTTCAGCAGGAAAATGCGACACATCCCCGGTTTCAGAGATGAAAGACAAACCTTTCTCGGAGCGGGTTACGAGAAGCCCCTTAGCTGGAATCTTTGCTAGCAGTTCGCGCAGCGCAGTTTCGACGTCTTCATCTTCAGAAACTTTGCGTCCGACTACGCCCCCCAGCTCTGACGCATTGGGCTTTATAAGGTCTGCTGCGCCATAGCGGGCAAAGTCGGTTCCCTTAGGATCCACGATCAGAGGGATTTCGTTGTCTGCTGCTGCTTTGAGACAGGCCTCGATTACGCCCTCTGTCACGCAGCCTTTAGCGTAATCCGACAGAAGAATGGCAGCGGCTTGTTGCGCTTCCTCCGCAATGGAATCGCACAGCCGACCTTCCACAAATTCAGAAATGGCACCCTGTTCTTCTCTGTCGACCCGAAGCAATTGCTGGCCGTTGGCCACATAGCGAACTTTAAGCGTGGTGTGTCGGCTGGAATCCTGCACCGTACAGCCTACGAGACCGTCGGTTTCTGAGAGTAGTTTCAGCAACTCCTCTGCTTCTGGATCCGCTCCGGTCACACTGCAAACGACTGCGCGCGCGCCGAGCGATGCGACATTGCGAGCAACGTTACCAACGGCACCCAGCATTGAGGTGACAGTTTTTTGTTCAAGAACAGGGATCGGAGCTTCAGGTGATACACGGCTTACGCCTCCGTAAACGAAACGATCAAGCATAATATCTCCAACGCACAATATCGTCTGATTGGCTGCTGCGTCACACACACGTTCAAGAAGCTGGTATTGAGTATCCACTTTCCATCCTTCAGGTTTTGAGCGGTGTGTTGGTTCTACCAATGATCCGGTTGGAAAGTCACAAATTTTCTGATCCGCTGTGAACTAATTTTCGTAGAGAGCGTTGGATCAAAAAGGATAAAAGTCATTTCTGCTGAAGATATATCACTTGTCTGGTTTCGAGATGACCTCCGCCTCAGCGCAAATCCTGCGCTGAATGCTGCTGCGGATGCAGGAAAACCAATTCTTTGCTTCTATCTTTTGAACGAAAATGATGAGCACCATCGCTTACTTGGTGGCGCCAAGCGATGGTGGCTCGATAAATCCTTACACGCACTTTCGAAAAAAATCGAAAGCCTTGGAGGCAAACTTTTTCTGCAGCGCAATACCGACCGTTCTACGGCTGACGTACTGCTTGATGTGTGCAAATCGCACAACATAAGGTCGGTGTTCTGGAATCGCCGTTACTCCACCTCGGAAACGGACATAGACAAAAAAGTGAAGTCCGCTTTGAACGAAGCTGGGCACACGCCTTCATCGTTTAACGGAAGTCTTTTGAAAGAACCGTGGGAAGTCAAAACCAACTCAGGTAATCCGTATAAGGTCTTCACGCCCTTCTGGAACGTTTTGAAACCGGATTTTCAACCAAACCATCCCAATGGAGTTCCAGATTGTTCTTTCTTCTCGGACTTCGAATGCGACGATCTACGGAACTGGGCGCTTCATCCGACGAAACCTGACTGGTCGGACGGCCTTGGAGAGGCCTGGATACCAGGCGAAGACGGTGCGAAGGCGTGTCTGGAAACATTTTTCGACGAAGGTTTGGAGGGGTATAAAGAAAAGCGGGACCGCCCTGATCTGCCCAATACCTCCGGGCTTTCGCCCTACCTGTCTTTCGGTGAAATTTCAGTCCACGAAATCTGGTCCAAAACTTTGCAAAAGATATCTGAATCGCCAGAGCTTGAATCCGATGGCTGGGCGTTCCTGCGTGAACTTGCGTGGAGAGATTTCTCCTATTCACTCCTCTTCCAGAGCAAAGATCTGTCGACCGATAACTGGAATGACAAATTCGACGGTTTCCCGTGGGAAAAGAACGAGACCTGCCTGACCGCATGGCAGAAGGGGAAAACAGGATATCCGATCGTTGACGCCGGCATGCGTGAGCTTTGGACCACGGGATGGATGCACAACCGCGTTCGCATGATTGTCGCATCTTTCCTGATCAAGCACCTCATGATCGACTGGCGCACCGGAGAAGAATGGTTCTGGGACACGCTCGTCGACGCAGACACTGCGAACAATCCAGCCAGCTGGCAATGGGTTGCAGGAAGCGGTGCTGATGCGTCGCCATATTTCCGTATTTTCAACCCGATCACACAGGGTGAAAAGTTCGATCCAGACGGCGTTTACATCCGCAAATGGGTGCCAGAACTGTCGAAATTACCGAAGAAATATCTTTTTGAACCGTGGGACACCCCTCGAGACGTACAGAAGCAATGTGGTGTCTTGATCGGCCATGACTATCCGAAACCAATTGTAATCCACAAACAGGCGCGCCAGCGCGCACTCGATGCATATGAAAGCCTGAAGACATGAATTCTACGCGACAAAAAATTGCCGTTGTCGGCTCGGGCATTTCCGGTTTGAGCGCCGCATGGGCTTTGAAAGACAAGGCTGATGTAACGGTATTTGAAGCCGACAACCGATTTGGCGGTCACGCGAAGACAGTCACCGTGGACTATGACGGTTCACATATCGATGTTGATGTCGGTTTCATCGTCTGCAACCCGCTCAATTATCCCAACTTCATGCAGTTCATGGATGAACTCGGCGTAGAGACCATGCAAAGCGATATGAGCTTTTCGGTCAGCGATCCGGCTGCATTTGAATGGTCTTCAAACCCGAACGGCATTTTTGCATATAAACGTAATTTCTTCCGGCCTTCATTTCTAAGGCTTCTGCGCGACATCTTCCGCTTCAATGCGAGGGCGAGAGACGCCGCTGGAGATGACGCTCTGCCGTCAAACATGACGCTGGCGGAATATCTTGATGATATCGGAATGTCCGAAGACTTCCGTGCCAACTATATCTACCCGATGGGCGCTGCTATCTGGTCTACTCCGGAAGCTAAGATGATGGATTATCCGGCGCGGTCGTTCCTGCGTTTCTTCAACAATCATCGACTTCTGCACACCGAACGTCCACAATGGCGGACCGTCAAAGGCGGTAGTCAGGCTTACGTCTCGGAACTCGTCTCGCAGCTTGGAAGCCGGGCCCGAATGAATGCAGCCGTAACTCGTGTTGACCGCACTTCGGACGGGGTCCGAATTACTGTAAACGGCGGCACGGAAGACTTTGATCACGTTATTCTCGCCTGCCACGTACATCAGGTGCAGGATATTCTTGGTGACGGCTTTGAATTTCAGGCAAGCTCACTCGCGCGGAGCCGCGTGAACGAGAATGTCGCTTACCTGCATCGTGACGCAGCCCTTATGCCGAAGCGTAAGCGCGCGTGGGCAGCGTGGAATGTCCTTAAAGGGGAAACGCAGAAAATCACACTCAGCTATTGGATGAATATCCTCCAGAGTATCGACGAGGAAAAGCCTCTCTTTGTCACACTGAACCCGGAAACACCGCCGCGGAGCGATCTGACATTTGGCCGCTTTGAGTTTACCCACCCAATGTTTGATCTGGCTGCTGCCGAAGCCGTTGAAGCGATGGAAACCTATAATGGTCGCGACGGCCTGTGGTTCGCCGGCGCTTGGCTCGGACATGGTTTTCACGAAGATGGTCTGAAGTCGGGGCTGCGCGTGGCGCTCGCATTAGGCGCCGAACTGCCCTGGGAACCGGTCGGCATTTCTCCGATTACACAGGCGCCGATGATTTCCGAGGCTCAATCTGCTAATGTCGCCGCACAATGAGCGAACAGGCGCCCATCCACTTTCTGGAAGGCAGAACAGCTCACACGCGGTTCGAACCCTTCCGTCGAAGCTTCAGTTATCCGGTCAGGATGATTGAGATCGATGTTGCACGGATGGCAGAAGCCGAAAAGACCCTGAAAGGTTTCTCCATAGACCGCTTCAATCTCATGCGCATCCGCACCAGCAAATATGGCGATCGGACATCATCGGATTTGTCCCGCTGGGCGCGTAACCTCTTTGCCAAAAACGACGTAGAAACGGACGGACGCACTATCCGGCTTATGACCTTTCCGGACATTCTTGGCCAAGGCTTTTCGCCGATTTCCATTTGGACGCTGAGCGATCCCGATGGCGGCGTAGAGGCGCTGATCTATGAGGTTCACAACACGTTTGGCGACCAACACGCTTACGTTGTGCCATTCGCGCCAGACAAATCACGCCACGAAGCGCCAAAAACACTTCACGTATCACCGTTCTGGGATGTGTCCGGTCAATACCGATTCACTGTGAACACCGTCGACAATGAGTTCTCGCTCCTCATTGAGAACCTATCGGACAATGGTCGCTTTCACACGGCAACCCTTCAAGTGACGCGAAAGTCAGCGACCTCTGCGGCATTGATAAAACGAACCGTACTGGCTCCCTTTTCTGGCCTTACGGTTATTGCGAGAATTCACTGGCAGGCACTTCGCCTCTGGCTGAAAGGCGCGCGCTATCACAGTCGACCAAAGGCCCCGGAAAAGGCCTACTCAATAGCAACTTCGTCACCATCACTCGAAACTACCAACGGGAGGGCGCTTCGATGAGTACTGTTTATGAGATTTCCAACGAATCCACGATGAAGGAAATCGCATCCCTGCCCACATCTGTCCGGCTTGCATGTCTGGCACTTCGCTCGACGCGAAAGGGACGCCTGATCCTGACACTACCCGACGAACGGATGTTTCGCTTTGATCACGGAATCCCGGGGCCAAAAGCCGAAATCCACGTCAAAGACAACGCAATGTTCAGACGTGTCCTTGGCGCAGGCGACATTGGCTTTGCCGACGCTTATATGGATGAGCAGTTCGACACGCCCGATCTGACAGCCGTTCTGGCTTTTTTTGCGGTGAACTTTGACCAGGCAGGCAAGCTCGGTCGGGGCAGCAAATTCCCGAACGTCCTTCGTTTCATCGTCAATGCCCTCACCCGGCAGAACACGAGGAAAGGATCAAAGCAAAACATTCTTTCGCACTATGATCTCGGAAACAGCTTCTATGAGAAATGGCTGGATCCATCGATGACATACTCATCTGGAATCTTTGAAGATGGCGATACCATTTCAGATGCCCAGCGGCGCAAATATGACCATATCGCTCGCAGCGTGGGCGCGGCTCCCGGCAAAGAAATCCTCGAGATCGGCTCCGGCTGGGGCGGATTCGCCGAGTACGTTGCAAGCACTTACGGATCAAAAGTTCGCTCGATCACGATTTCTGATGCTCAATATGAATATGCGCGCAACCGTATCCATAAAGCAGGACTATCCGACCTGGTTAGCATAGAACTATGTGATTACAGGGATGTGGATGGCAGTTTTGATGCAGTCGTTTCAATCGAAATGTTCGAGGCTGTCGGCGAAGCTTTCTGGCCCGGATATTTTGAAAAGATTGAAAGCCTGCTGCGTCCCGGCGGAAAAGCAGGCCTCCAGATCATTACGATTGAGGATGATCTTTTCCCACGATATCGCAAACGCGTTGACTTCATTCAGAAGTACATTTTTCCGGGTGGGATGCTGCCTAGCATTTCCGTCTTGAAAGATGTCATTTCTACCGCAGGCCTGCAGTACGAATCTGAAGAAATGTTCGGGCAGAGCTATGCGAAAACGCTGAACATCTGGAATCAGGAATTCCAGCGTCACTGGAACGACATCCAGCAGCTTGGGTTTGATCGCAAGTTCCGCAATCTATGGGAATATTATCTGAGCTATTGCGAGGCCGGCTTTAGTACTGGCCGAACAGATGTCGGCCAGTTCCTGCTTTCCAAACCTGAATAGCTTTACCGAAGCACGTACTCGATGGTCTGGCCGCGCGCATCAAATTCGCATTTCACCCAGCGGCCAGCCTCGTCATACCAGAGATCGACTGTCAGATCTGAAACGAGACGATATCGCTGGGCCGTAATAGACTGACCTCCAGCTTCAATCGTTTCCTCGCCCAAGTGCGAAACTTGAATATCGAGAATCTCTCCGCTTTCCGTCGAGAGGATACGCTCGCCCATAACCTGACTGATATTCCAGTGGCTGGACGGCGTTATCGTGGGTGCAATGTCCCCTGAAAAGAGCGTGCCGTTCACATTCAGAGCATCACCGGCACGTTCCGCCACCACTGTATAATCGTCGCCCTCTTTTTTAGTCTCGCCTTCGAGGAAGACCAACTGTCCGTTTTGCCAGACTTCTTCGCTGTCATGCAGATAGTGAAACACTCGGATCGGACCAAATTTCACTTCCAGTTCAATGTCGCTTTCGACGCGAACTTCACCGTCTTCCACTTCGAAACGAACTATGTGTTCGCCAAACTCATCTCCGTCCCGAAGAACAGAGAACCGAAGCTGCTCTCCGTCCTGCGGTGTCCAACGGAGTGTGCCATTCGCTGGTTCCGCGACGTTGGCGCTTGCATAGTATGGCATGGCGGTGAGGCCTACCAGGCCGATGGACATTAGCATGGCTTTAGGCGTCAGGGCTTTCATTTCGTCTCTCCATATCTGTTTCACAAAGAGAGCAAAGAAACGCTCTGTTTAGAGAATCTGATTGCTTCCTCTGAATTGGCATACGAAATGAGAACGTCTGAAGATCACTCGAAGTTCAGTTGAAACCTGTAGTGCATCAATTTAGCCTGTCGTTATCAAGGAGACGGACATGACCATTCACCAGAGCGTTGTTGATGCTATCGGGAACACCCCTCTAATCAAACTTCGCCGCGCGTCCGAGGAAACCGGCTGCACCATTCTGGGTAAAGCAGAATTCCTGAACCCGGGCCAATCTGTGAAAGACCGCGCCGCTCTGGGCATTATTCGCGATGCTGAAGCGTCAGGGCGTCTCAAACCGGGCGGAACTATCGTTGAAGGCACGGCCGGTAACACAGGCATTGGTCTGGCGCTCGTGGCTAACGCGCTCGGCTATAAAACAGTGATCGTATTTCCGCGCACCCAATCGCAGGAAAAGCGCGACGCAATTAAAATCCTCGGAGCCGAGCTGATTGAAGTCGACGCAGTGCCATACAGCAATCCAAATCACTATGCCCGCTATTCCGGACAACTCGCTGAAGAGCTCAACAAGAAGGATCCGAACGGTGTCATCTGGGCAAACCAGTTCGACAATGTCGCGAACCGCAAGGCTCACTACGAAACAACCGGTCCGGAAATCTATGAACAGCTCAACGGCAAAGTAGACGGCTTCATCTGCGCAGTAGGTTCTGGCGGCACGCTTGGTGGCGTCTCAATGGCGCTCAAGGAGCGGAACAAAGATATCAAGATCGGAATCGCAGACCCGGGCGGCGCTGCGCTCTATGGCTATTACAAGAATGGTGAACTGAAATCAGAAGGTACGTCTGTGACTGAAGGTATCGGCCAGGGCCGTATCACAGCCAATCTTGAAGGCATTGAAGTAGATCACGCCTACCGCATAGACGACCCGACGGCACTGAACATCCTGTTCAATCTGGTTCAGGAAGAAGGTCTCTGCCTGGGCGGATCTGCGGGCGTAAACATTGCCGGTGCAATTGAGCTCGCAAAAGAGCTTGGCCCGGGCCACACAATTGTTACGATACTTTGTGACTACGGCAACCGCTATCAAAGCAAGCTGTATAATCCGGAATTCCTTCGTTCGAAGGATTTGCCGGTTCCGAGCTGGATGTAGGAATAAGGACTGATCATGACATCGACCGACCCAATGGTTACAGCCCAATGGCTGAAAGAACATATCAACGCACCAGATGTTTGCGTTGTTGATGCCAGTTGGGTTCCGCCTTGGATGCCCAATGCGGGCGATGGCGTGTCTCGATCACTCTACAAGGAAGCTCATATTCCAGGGGCGGTATTCTTCGACATCGATGAAATTGCCGACACCGACAGCTCCTTGCCACACATGCTGCCGTCACCAGAGAAGTTTTCTTCTCGCGTTCGCAAGATGGGCCTCGGCGATGGCAAGACGATCGTTGTTTACGATCGATCCGGATTCATGGCGTCAGCGCGCGTCTGGTGGATGTTCCGCTTTATGGGGCATGCAGACGTCAAAGTACTTGATGGCGGCTGGAACGCATGGATCGAATCTGGTGGAGCCACAGAGGACATGGAACCTGTCATGTCCGAACGCCACCACACGGTGCGGGTCCAAAACCATCTTCTTAAAACATTCGATCAGATGCAGTCAGCTGTGAAAGACGACACCACGCTGATCCTTGATGCTCGCCCTGCCGGTCGCTTTGCAGGTAATGAGCCGGAACCGAGACCGGGTCTTTCATCCGGCCACATGCCGGGATCAGCAAGCCTGCCAGCGACAAGTCTGGTAAAATCTGATGGTACTTTGAAATCCGAAGCCGAGCTACGTGAGGCTCTGGCATCTTTCAAGGCTAATCAGGAAATTGTTGCCACGTGCGGCTCTGGCGTCAGTGCTGCGATCATTCTTCTCGCATTTCAGCGAATTGGTCGCAATGACATCGCGCTATATGACGGCTCCTGGTCTGAGTGGGCTGAGAAATGCCCAAATGATATTGCCACTGCATGAGCGAAGATAAGCGCAAACCCAGCACGCGCCTCATCCATGATGGACGACAACATGGCGGTTTTGATGGCGCTGTAAATCCGCCTATCCGCCGTGCGTCGACTATCCTCACGGATGACGTGTCTAAATTGTATGGTGGCGCAAAGTCTCTATATGGCCGGATGGGTACAGATACACAGGAAACGCTCTCAGACGGCCTCAAATCCCTTGAGAACGCTGAGCACGTTCAACTCGCGCCAACAGGCCTCAGCGGATGCGCGCTCGCGATGGCGTCCGTACTGAACAGCGGTGATCATCTTCTGATAACGGACTCGACTTACGGGCCAAGCCGCAGATTCGCTGAACGCTATCTTGCCCGCATGGGCGTTACAACGACCTTCTTTGATCCGAGGATTACCGCGGACGCGTTTGCAGCGCTGATTACACCGGAGACCAAAGCGGCGTTTTTCGAAATGCCGGGGTCGTTGACGTTCGAACTACACGATCTGAACGCTCTGCTTCCTCTGTGCAAGCAGCACAACATCATCACGATTTTGGATAACACATGGGCAGCAGGCGTCTTCTTTAAGCCTCTGGATGCAGGCGTCAATATTTCAGTTCAGGCTCTGACCAAATATGTCATCGGTCACTCTGACGGCTTTGGTGGCGCAGCAATGACCAATGACCAACGCATTGCGCTGAAACTGGATCAAACGGCGAATGACTGGGGCGTAGGCATGTCGCCCGACGATGCGTATCTCGCACAGAGAGGCCTGCGCACGCTTCACTCCAGAATCACTCAGCAGGGCCGTACAGCGCTGAATATCGCTGAATGGCTGGCGGAGCAGTCCGAGGTTAAGGAGGTCTACCACCCTGCCCTCAGCACACACCCTGACAACGCGATCTTCAATGATCTGTTTTCAGGCGCATCCGGGTTGTTTTCCTTCGCTCTCTACAGTGAAGATGCTGCTAAACTAGACCGTTTTTTTAAAACGTTTCAGCTGTTCGGATTCGGGTTTTCTTGGGGCGGTTTTGAAAGCCTGATTCTTCCATGCAATCCGCAACTCAAGCGCTCCACATCCGATCGCTGGAAATCTGGAAGTTATGGCACTCTGGTGCGCGTACAGATCGGATTGGAAGACGAAGCTGACCTGACCGAAGAACTGCAACAGGCTTTATCAGAACTGCACTGACAGGGAATGGCGACCCCTGCAGGACTCGAACCTGCAACCGTCGGATTAGAAGTCCGGTGCTCTATCCAGTTGAGCTAAGGGGCCCTGATGAACCCCTAGTGGGTCCAAGACTGCTTTCTGTCGGCAGCGAAGTTCGCGCTGTAAGATTTCACCAGACGTTTCGATGGACGCGGATCTTCAACAGAGAACACCAGACCTTCGCGGTTGGCGTAAGCGATTGCTTCGTCACGAGTTTCAAATGTCAGTCGAACCTGAGAAGAGGTATCATTCGTGGAGATCCAGCCCATGAGCGGGTCTGACTTACGCGATGCGTCCGTATTCACGAATTCCAGCACCCAACGATCAGATTTCGCTTTGCCTGACTGCATGGCAGTTTTGGCGGGTTTGAAGATCCGTGCACGCATCAGTCGTCCTCACTTTAATGGTCGGAGTGGAGAGATTCGAACTCCCGACCCTCTGGTCCCAAACCAGATGCGCTACCAGACTGCGCTACACTCCGACGAAGGGTCCAATTAAAACGCTACGAGACAGACTTCAAGTCAAGATTTCTCTTTCTTGCGAATGAGATGGAAAACTCCCGATACACCGGCAATTTTCTGCTTCTCGTTTCGTGTAAGCTCGGCATCGACATAGACGATATCGCCATCAACGCCTGTGACACGCGCCTCGGCGATCAGCCAGTCACCGATTCGCACAGGCTGGAGGTAATCAATCGAAAGTCGCATCGTAACAGATGCTTGTCTTGCGGTATTCCAGACCGCCCATGCCATTGCGCTATCTGCGAATGCGGCTGTCATCCCGCCGTGCAGGAAGCCGAGGCCATTGCAGTGGCACTCTTCTACGCTCAGTCCCGTTTGTAGCCGGCCATCCAGTTTACGCCGGTAATACGGGCCGTTGTTGCGGGAAAAAGGCCCGCGACCCTCAGCGAGCTCAAATCCGTACGGAATAGCCGTCACAGTCGCGGGCATTCCGAACTATTCGGCAGCTTCTTCAGAATCAGACGTGTCTTCGGCAGGAGCGGTTTCGGCGTTGCCAAAAATCTCGTGAATGATCTGATCGCCCGGACGAATGCCAAACGCATTGGCCTGACCATCAGCGAGTTCGAGAACACCTTTTACAGGAAAGCCTGGATTTATGTGGCGTTCGGAATGAGCCTGAGCGTGGGCGACAATCGCGAGCACAGTTCCTTCTGCATCCATGAACACCATGTCGATCGGAAACTCGACGTTCCGCATCCACATATTCGGCTCACGCGGCGTACCGAAATCGAAGATCATGCCGCGGTCTTCAGCAATGCTCTCACGGAACATCAGACCGGTCGCGATTTCATCCGGCTCGTCAGCGACTTCTGCTGTAATCGTAACCGGGCCGTTCTGCGTTTCAATCGTGAGCGGGCCTTCCGGCATGAAAATGGCTTCCGACTGTGCGAAAGCTACAGGCGCCATAACGAGAAGCGAAGAGATCAGAAGAAATTTTTTCATAGCGTCTGTTTAATCAACTGACCGACATCCAGCAAGCAGGATAACGCACTCGCGTCAGCCAATTTCCTTGATCTGCTCGACGTGCTCGCCTTTAGGGCCTTCGCGGATAATCGCTTCGTATCTGCCGCCATCCAGCAAATCGTCCAGCCCGGCCTTTCGGACAGCGACCATGTGGACGAAAATATCGACATCCGAAGCATCAGGCCGGTTCACAAAGCCGTAGCCCTTGGCTCGGTTGAACCATTTAATCATGACCGTTTCGAAGGTTTCGTCCTGACTTTCCTCCTCTGGTGACACCAGAGGCTCATAAGACAGAATTTCGACCGCCTGCAGCCCTTTAGGACGGTCGGCAGCCATGCATACCATTCGCCCCCCTTCCTGCATTGTGGAAAGCCCGGCCGCCCGCAGGCAGCTGACATGAATCATCACATCGCTGAGGTCAGCATCACCGTCATCTGAATCGGGCGATAGGAAGCCGTACCCCTTTACGGCATCAAACCATTTCACCTGCCCGCTAATCTTCTTGAGCTTTACGGTCGATTCGCCGGCTTCCTCGGCTGGAAAGCCTTCGTTCATCTTTAAATCAGTCCCCTAAAATACGTTCGAGCAAGGTTAACATACCCCGTCTGGAACGGAAGAGGTCAAATCTAATTTTCAGGAAAGTAAAGTGGCACGCCCTAGGGGAATCGAACCCCTCTTTCCAGGTTGAAAACCTGGCGTCCTAACCGATAGACGAAGGGCGCGCTCTGCTGAGAGGGCGGATATAACGAGCCGTTTCTTCCTCTGCAAGCATTATTTCAAAGTTTTCTAATTTTTTTTCATCGCGTCGATGATTTCTATCTGAACGCTGTTTTGACCACGGGCTGAACCCCACTCGTCACGCTCCGGATAGCCTATCAGATCCACCGTTTCACCTTTTTGGAGCAAACTGCCGAGATCGGTTTCAGCGGCACGCCAGGCGATTGCGCTAATCCGGCCACTCCCGTCATCGAGGGTGACTTTCAAGTGATTTGCACCAATCACACGACTGAACACAATCTGTGCATTTTTTACGCGAACGACCGGTTTTGTTGCAGCTGCACCATATGGGCCAGCCTGCTCCACCACATCGATGAAGCGTGGCGTCATCGCGGAAACTAGCACATCAAAGTCGATCTGAACGACACGCGCCTCGTCGAGCTCCTTCTCCACGTTTGCAAAATACGTGGAGAGAAAATCGCGGAAATCCTGCATCCGTTCAGGATCAATACTGAAACCGCCCGCCATGGCGTGCCCGCCGCCCGTGACAAGAACGCCAGCCTCCGAAGCCGCTGAAATCGCCTTGCCAATGTTCAAGCCAGAAACAGACCGCGCAGACCCTTTGCCCACATCGCCGAACTGTTCGCCCCAGCCAACAACGGCGACAGGACGATGAAACTCGTCCTTCAGGCGTCCTGCGACGATACCGATAATCCCTGGATGCCATCCCTCGCCGCCGACCACATAAACAGGATAGTCCACGTTATGGCGCTGTAGCTGATGTATCTGTTTGCGGGCTTCGTTCTGGATATCGGCTTCGATGTCCTTGCGCGCTTGATTCAGGATAAAGAGCTGTTCTGCGATTGGAACAGCCTCCTCAATCGACAGTGACGCCAATAGCTGCGTTGCGAGCCACGGGTCACCTATACGCCCACCCGCATTCAGCTGGGGGCCAATTCCAAAGGTAAGGTCTGTAACCTTTCTCGGAGGGCTGCGCCCTGAAACCTGAGACAAAGCGACAATGCCAGGGCATTCGTCATGGGCCAGAATTTTAAGCCCCTGAACGACGAAGGCGCGATTGAGCGCAACGAGTGGCACCATATCGCAAAGCGTACCCAAAGAGCATAGGTCCAGATTCTTCATCAGATCCGGAAGATCAGATGCAGTGTAACTCAGCGTGTTACGAAAATAACGGTTCAAAGACGCAGTGAGGACGTAAACAACTCCCGCCGCAGCAAGATGTCCCTGCTCTGACTCACAGTCCGGCCGATTCGGATTCACCAGAGCCGCGCAGGATGGAATATCCTCACCCATTAGGTGGTGGTCGACCACAATGATATCCAGATCGATTTCAGATGCGCGCCTGAGCGCCGCCTCGGCGGCCGCTCCACAATCAACTGTGATGACGATATCGACGCCCTGCGCCTTTAAGGACTCAAATGCCTCAGGCGACGGACCATAACCCTCTTTCAGTCGATCTGGCACATAAAGAACGAGGTCCTGACCGAAATATCGAAAATAGCGGATCAACTGAGCAGCACTCGTTGCGCCATCCACATCGTAATCGGCCAACACCGCAACGGTTTTCTCTTCAAGAATGGCTTTAGCGATCAGCTCTGCCGCAACATCCATATCTTTCAAAGATGAGGGATCTGGGAACAGATTCCTGAGTGTTGGATGCAAAAACGCCTCAACCTCTTCGGGAGGCACCTCCCGTCGCAGCAAAAGCGCTGAAAGGCTGGCATCGAGCCCGGATTTGCGAGCGTAATCATCTAAGGTTTTGTCGTCGAAAAGAGGTTCTGACCAATGAAAGCCGCGTGCGGTTTCTGTCATAGCCTCACACCGGGCGACGCGTCCGTACGCGTCTTACAGAATGATCTGAAGAGGTCATAATCAGCGTTTCCGTTTCGACAGTACCTCTGCCATAAACTACACCGTCCAACAGGCCACCTTTCGTGACCCCGGTGGCACAAAACACCGTGTCAGATGTCACCAGTTCATCCAGTGAGTATATCTTGTTCAGATTCTGAATGCCCACGCGACGAGCGCGCTGCTTTTCTTCGTCATTGCGGAATACAAGCCGAGCCTCGAACTGTCCGCCAATGCATTTAAGCGCAGCTGCTGCAAGAACGCCTTCCGGTGCACCGCCCTGTCCAAGATACATATCAATGCCTGTAGACGGATCAGTCGTGTTGATGACGCCTGCAATGTCACCATCGGATATCATTGCGACCTTAGCACCGACTGACCGTAGCGATGAAATAATCTCGTGGTGACGGGGCCGATCAAGAACACATACCGTGATATGCTCCGGCGGAACGTCTTTCTCTTTTGCAAGCGCCAGCACGTTTTCTGCCGGCGTTGCTGCAAGCGTTACAATCCCTTGAGGCAGTCCGGGGCCAACCGCAATTTTCTCCATATAAACATCCGGAGAATGAAGCAGCGTGCCTCGCGGCGCGATGGCCAGAACTGATAGCGCGTTAGACATCGCTTTCGCTGTGAGCGTGGTGCCCTCCAGAGGGTCGAGAGCGATATCAATTTCCGGACCTTCACCCGTGCCGACGTCTTCGCCAATGTATAACATTGGTGCTTCGTCTCGTTCACCCTCGCCGATAACAATACGTCCACGCATCGGAACTGCGTTCAAGCCGGTTCTCATGGCATCGACAGCGGCCTGGTCGGCTTTCATCTCATCGCCACGTCCGGTCAGTTGGTGCGCAGCAATTGCAGCAGCCTCAGTGACCCGAATCATTGCGTCGGCAATAGCCGCATCGATGTTTGTTTCAGCCATAGCGCGTTCCTTCAGCTGATTAGCTGGCCTCGATCCGGATAAGTCTCGCCGGATTCGGCACCGCGCTGAGAGCGTTTATTTTAGACAGAGCAGACTCAGCCGCCGAATGAGAACAAGCATGCGTCACGATTGCTACCGGCGCAAACTCCGAACCTTCAGCAGAATCCTGCAGCAGCGCTTCAACTGATACATCTGACTTGGCAAGCTCTTCTGTGAGCGATGCAAGCGCACCTGCCTTATCCTGAAGGTCCACGCGGATCAGATACTTCGACAAAACAGAATCCTGCGCAGACTTATCGCAGAATTGCGTCGTCAGTTCAGATACGTGGAGGCCGAGAACCTGTTTGTTCTGGTCAGAAAGCAACGCTGCAAGGTCGCCAAGAACCGCGCTCGCCGTCGGGTGGGAGCCCGCGCCCGGCCCTGTCAGCGTGTAGTTTCCTGCATGTACCGTTTCAACCATCACGGCATTCAGTGGACCGTCAATTTGCGCCAAAGGCGAACCGAGCGGCAGCAGAACCGGCTCAACGCGGCAGATTACGCCTGCCTCGGTATTAGTAGCCTCTGCAATGAGTTTGATCTTGTGGTTCAGCTTGGCGGAAAGCTCGAGATCTTTAAGGCTGATCGTGTCGACGCCGCTGATATCAACTTGTGAAAAATCCAGCGGAACGCCAAAGCCGAGTGAAGCCAGAATAGCAATCTTGTGGGCGGCATCTGTGCCGGACACGTCTAGGAACGGATCTGCTTCGGCATAACCAAGGCGTTGGGCATCAGCCAGGACATCATCATATGAACGTCCGCTCGCCTTCATCTCTGTGAGAAGATAATTGCAAGTGCCATTCAAAATGCCGCGCAGCGATTTGATCTGCGTTCCAGCAAAAGACTCCCGAATTGCACGAACGACAGGAATACCGCCTGCAACAGCCGCCTCAAACAGAAGTGGCGTGCCAGAAGCGTCTGCGAGCTTTGCTAGCTCTTCGCCATGTTCTGCGATCAGCGCCTTATTGGCTGTCACAACTGGTTTGCCCAATTTCAATGCCGCCTCAACAGCCAGCTTAGCCGGGCCATCAGCTCCACCCATGAGCTCGACAAACACTTCAGTGTTTTCTGATTGAGCAAGCGCAACAGGATCATCAAACCAATCATAGCCGGAAATATCGACCGGACGCTGACGCGAGCGGTTACGAGCGCTAATTCCTACGATCTCGACGTCGCCGCCAAGACGAAGTATTTCCTGCTCCTGTAGTCGTTCAATAAGACCGGTACCGACATTGCCGAGGCCAGCAATGCCGATCTTGATAGTTTTAGTCATAACTTATCCTGTCGCGAGTTGAGGCGCGTTTTCGTCTGAAACTGTCTGCAGAAACTTTTTAATGTTCCGCGCAGCCTGACGAATTCGCTGTTCATTTTCGACCAGCCCAAGCCGGACAAAGCCCTCTCCGTGTTCGCCGAAACCAACGCCGGGCGATACGCTCACATGCGCTTCGTTCAACAGACGAAGAGAGAATTCTAGAGAGCCAAGATGTCTGACCGCCTCAGGCAGGGGCGCCCATGCGAACATGGATGCATCTGGTTTTGGAATATCCCATCCGGCCTGACCAAAGGAATCGATCAGAGTATCGCGGCGGGATTTATATGTTGCACGAAGCTCGTCCACGCAGCTTTGGTCGCCATTCAACGCTTCGCAAGCGGCGACCTGGATAGGCGTGTAAGAACCATAGTCCAGATACGACTTCACACGTGCGAGAGCCGCAATAAGGCGTTCGTTACCTGCTGCGAAACCAACGCGCCATCCAGCCATGTTGTACGTCTTACTGAGCGTAGACACCTCGACACAGATATCCTTTGCACCATCAACAGCCAGAATGGATGGAGGCGGGTCACCAAAGAAGATTTCTGTGTAAGCAAGGTCTGACAAAATCCAGAGGTCATGGCGCTTCGCGAACGCGACCGCTTCTTTGTAGAAATCAATATCTACAACCTGAGCCGTCGGGTTGGCAGGGTAGCAGAGCACCATAGCGGTCGGTTTTGGGACGCTGTGCATGACGGCGCGTCCTAGACCGGACAGATACTCTTCAGGCGACAGCGCTTTGACGTGCTGGATCGTCGCGCCAGCCATGATGAAGCCGAACGAATGGATCGGGTAGCTCGGGTTCGGAGACAGGATGACGTCACCCGGCGCAGCAAGCGCCTGAGCAAGGTTTGCGAACCCTTCTTTCGACCCCATGGTCGCGACAACTTCGCGATCCGGATCAAGTGTGACACCGAAACGACGGCGGTAATAGTTTGCCAACGCCCGACGTAGCCCCGGAATACCACGGGATGAAGAGTAACGGCTAGCCTTCGGCTTACGCGCCGTCTCAACGAGTTTTTCTACAATGTGCGGAGGCGTCGGGAGATCAGGGTTTCCCATTCCAAGATCAATGATATCCGCGCCGGACGCACGAAGGGCGGCCGCATTGCGGTTCACCTGTTCGAATACGTACGGAGGAAGTCGTCTGATCTTATGGAATTGTGGGGGTAACATTGTCTCTAACCAACTAGAATTGAGTGGCGATTAATAAGGCTCTTCGCCTTTATCTACCAGCCTTATTTGCTCTTCAGCCCAGCTTCGCATTTCTTCTGCTGTGATCGTGACGGGGCCTGGATCATTCATGTCCATTTCGGCTTGTGCACTGGATAAATCTTGCTGAATTTGAACCCATGGCACGTCAGATATTTCGGATGAAAGCTGGCTCGCCGTCTGCAAAGATGGATATCCATCATGAGAAAGGTCGGATCTACGCTCTTCAAACCAGTCAGGCGCGACATCCAGTGTGCTGCCCACTGAACTGGCACAGCCCGCAACGGCCAGCGTCAATCCCAAAGTTAATCCAATTCTAAACACAACCGACTCCAGCTTAGGGTTCCAGTAGTTAAATTCCGGTAGTACACTTGGTGAGCTAAATTGAGGCAAAAGACAATGGCGGGGAAAGTAAACCAGGGCTCAGGCGACCAGAATGCAGCCAACAATGGCGCTTCTGCGGCAAAGCCTTCTGATGCGACCGAACGCGCGGCATCCAGCGCGAAAAAGGCCGCACCGAAATCCATCAATGATGTTCTACAGGAGGCCGGGCCAGAAAAGCTCGAACAGCTTTCAAAAAACATCAACGATGCGCTATTTGAAAGTCAGGAAATCCTGCGTGAACTGACGACCGCCAATTTAAAAAAATCCGTCAATCCGACCCAGCCAGATCCATTTGGCGTCAGTAACGCTTGGGCAAAGATCGGCGAGAACCTCGCCAGACATCCAGATCGGTTGATGGACGCGCAGATGGCCCTTTGGGAAGGGCATGTGAACATTTGGCGCTCGCTCCTCGTCGGTGACAAAGAAGAGCAACCGGAAGACAAACGCTTTGCTGATCCTGAGTGGGAAAACAACCCGACCTTCGACCTGATCCGCCGCACATATCAGCTCAACAGCGAGTGGCTTATGTCTCTCATCGAGACAGCCGAAGAAGTCGATGACAGCACGAAACGTAAAGCGAGCTTTTTTGCCCGCCAGACAGCCGATGCGTTCTCTCCCACGAATTTCTTTTCGACCAATCCGGCTGCGTTAAGGGCGATGATCGAAACCGGCGGCGAGAGCGTGCTGGAAGGTTTAAAACTCGCTCGGAAAGATATTGAACGCGGTCATGGCAGGCTGCTCATCAGCCAGACCGACGGCACATCCTTCGAGATCGGAAAGAACGTCGCGACGGCCCCCGGCAAGGTCGTCTATCGAAATGAACTCATCGAGATTCTCGAGTTCGAACCTCAGACCGAAAAAGTCTACGAGATCCCCCTCCTGATTTTCCCTCCTTGGATCAACAAATTTTATATCCTCGATCTACGCGAGGAAAATTCCATGATCCGCTGGCTCGTATCCAAGGGGTATCGCGTATTCGTCGTATCATGGCGCTCGGCAGATAAATCGATGTCGGAATTCCGCTGGGACGATTATGTCAGCTTCGGCGCCTATGCCGCGACCGAGGCCGTGACAGAAATAACCGGTAGCGAGCATGTGAACGCCGTTGGCTATTGCATTGGCGGAACCATGCTCACTTCGGCTCTTGCGCGTATGGCTCAGGAAAACGACACACGGATTCAGTCCGTCACCTATTTCGCTGCTCAGGTCGATTTTGAAGAAGCAGGCGATCTGAAAGTCTTCACCGACGATCAGTCCATCCGACATATCTCAAAGCTCATTGATGACAATGGCGGCGTGATGGCGGGCGAAGATATGTCCGAGACCTTCAACTATCTTCGTCCCTCTGATCTTGTCTGGCGCTATGTCGTCGACAGCTACATGCTCGGCAAGAAGCCAAAGCCGTTTGATCTTCTGTTCTGGAATTCTGACCAGACCAATATTCCGGGCCCGACACACAAAACCTATCTGGGTGATCTTTATCGCGACAACGCGCTCGCGAAGGGCGAATTCCGCGTTCTTGGCCGGAAGGTCAAACTCTCAGACATTACAATACCTGCGATGTTTCAGGCCTCGAAAGACGACCACATATCGCCATATCGTTCGGTCTACCGGGCTGCGCGCGCATTCGGTGGTGACGTAGAATTCGTAATGTCTGGCTCAGGCCATATTGCAGGCGTGATCAACCACCCTGATGCGAAGAAGTATCAGCACTGGACGTTCTCCGAACTTCCGGAAACGCCTGACGAGTGGATGAATAATGCCGAAGAACATCCGGGATCATGGTGGCCACATTGGCACAAATGGCTCAAGAAACGTTCCGGCCAGAAGGTAGATGCGAAACCCGTTGACGATAAAGGCCTCGGAGACGCGCCGGGTACTTATGTGCTGGCACGCCTCGAAGATTTAGGTGTAGGGCCGTCCGCCGAGTGATTAAGGGAAAAGCGGCTGCAGGATAGACAGCCCCTCGCCTTCCTCGAAACCGAACATGAGATTGATGTTCTGCAGCGCCTGTCCTGCAGAGCCTTTTGTGAGGTTATCGATCACGCCAATAACGATGATTCGACCATCAACACGGTCGGCATGGACGCTTATTTCGCAGCGATTCGTGCCACGCACGTGTCGCGTGTCAGGCGGAAGGCTTCCCAAAGGACGCACATTAACAAACGCTTCGTCCGCATAGCGCGCGTTGAGCGCCGCATGGGCGTTTTCTACAGTCTGCCCGTCAGCAAGGTCCGCATAGATCGTGACAAGCTCACCGCGCGTCATCGGCACGAGATGGGGCGTGAATGTAACTCTCACCGGTTCCGCGAACCGTGCAGTCAGTTCCTGTTCGATCTCCGGAGCGTGACGGTGCGTGCCCACCCCGTAAGGATGAAGCCCTTCAGCCGCTTCGCAGAAGAGGTTCCCCTCTTTCAGAGAGCGCCCTGCACCAGATACACCAGATTTGGCATCAATGATCAGACCGCGCTTCTCAATCAGACCCGCTTCAGAAAGCGGAAGCAGGCAAAGCAGCGTAGCTGTTGGATAGCATCCCGGACAGGCAACTGTTTTCGCATCAGCCAGATAAGGGCGCGCAAACTCTGTCAGGCCGTAAACAGCACTCGCTGTGCGCTCAGGCGTCAAATGAGAGCGTGCATACACTTCCGAATAAACCGAGGCATCGCGGAACCTATAATCTGCAGACAGATCGACCACGCGCACATGATCAGGAAGCCCTTCAACAACATCCTGACTCGTACCATGAGGCAGACAGGACACAGCAACCTGAACATCGCTCCAATCGACGTCTTCGACCGTTGTGAGCTCCATGTCCCCATATGACGACAAATGCGGGTACACATCCGTCAGCTTGCGCCCAGCGAGCGCATTGGCAGTCGCAGCCGTCACGTTGATGAATGGATGCGACGCAAGAAGGCGCAACATCTCTGCGCCCGTATAACCGCTCGCGCCAAGTACGCAGGCATTAATCTGCTTTGAACCCATAGCCCTTCCCCTGATCGTAAAAAAGGCGCTCCAAAAGAAGCGCCTTTCTCAAAATAGAATTTCGAAGTCGTCTTAGCGCTTGGAGAACTGGAAGCTACGACGCGCTTTCGCACGACCGTATTTCTTACGTTCTACAACGCGTGGGTCACGAGTCATGAAGCCGTATGGCTTGAGAACCGGGCGAATTGCCGGCTCGTAAGCTACAAGCGCACGAGAGATACCGTGACGAACTGCGCCCGCCTGACCGGAGAGACCTGAACCTTTTACAGTACAGATCACGTCAAACTCATCGCGACGCTCTGCAGCGATCAGCGGCTGTTCAATAATCATGCGAAGAACCGGGCGAGCGAAATACTCGGTCTGGTCTTTTCCATTGATCGTGATCTTGCCTGTGCCTGGTTTGATCCAAACGCGAGCGACAGCAGACTTACGACGACCTGTGCCATAAGCACGGCCAAACTCGTCAATCTTCGGCTCAACGTTGATCACGGTCTCAGCAACGGCTTCGCCGCCAAGATCGTTCAGGTTTTCGAGGCTTTCGACGGTATCAGACATACGTTACGCCGCTTTCTCGTTTTTACGGTTCATGGATTTGAAGTCTACGACTTCTGGCTGCTGCGCCTCATGCGGGTGATCAGTGCCGGAATAAACACGAAGCTTGGAGAGCTGCTGGCGAGCCAGAGAGCTTTCACGAGGCATCATGCGCTTCACAGCGAGCTTGAGCACACGCTCAGGGAAACGACCACGCAGAATAGCATCAGCAGACAATTCCTTGATACCGCCCGGGTAACCCGTGTGACGGTAATAGTTCTTGTCCTGACGCTTACGGCCCGTGAAGGCTACCTTGTCCGCATTGATGACAATGATGTGATCACCACAGTCAACGTGCGGGGTATAGTCAGCACGGTGCTTGCCGCGAAGGCGTTTAGCAATATAAGACGCGAGACGGCCGACGACGACGTCAGTGGCATCAATTACGATCCACTTGTTTTCGACTTCAGCTGGTTTGGCCAAAAAAGTTTTCATTGCTCCACTCGGAGCCTTTCTTGAAGGTGTTGTTAAATGGCAGAGCGCGCGTCACTAAAGCGTAAGAATTCGATTGTCAATCAAAGAGCCGCATTCGGTGCGATTTTATTTTTAGCCGCCTGTGGCGGAAGTGAAGAAGTTCCAGTCAATCAGGGACCCGATTCTGTCTCTACACCAGTCGTCTGGCAAACAGAACGTTTCGACACAGGCCTGACAACACTATCAGTTTCACCAAGCGGAGAAGCCGTATTTCTTGTCGGCCTCGAAAATGAAGGACTGAAATTCACCAATATCGACGGAACTGCAATTTCTGAAGCAGCTCCTTACCGGAACGGAATTTCCTCTACCGGCGTCACAGCACAGATCGACGGAACATACCTTGTTCTGTTCCCTGGAGTGTCACGCAACTCTGATCAGATTGTCGTGGTCGTTCATGGTGACGGCCTGCTGGCACCTATTGAGGTAGAGCTTGACGTAAGTGTCACCGGATCAGTCGAAGGTGTTTGCGCGTCTCGCAGCCAGGACGACGGCTCCATTATGAATATCGGGTATTGGACGTCTGTTGACCCTACATCTCTCTATACCGGCTCCGTCGGTGCCGAAGGTACAGACTTCACCTTCACGCCCGGAGACATTGAAAGCTACGAACAGGACCTGACTGGCTGCGCACTTACTGACCGCGCCACAATTGCCAGCGGACGATTTGGAATCGACATTCGTTCTGAAGGATCTGATCCGGTACTGATCGATATGCCGGGCGTACCGACCTCTGTTTCAGCTATTTCCGATGGCAGCGACACAAATGTCGCGATGGCTATGTCCGGCGGTGAGGTTTATGTCGCCAACAGTGAGGGCAATTTCTCACGCGTTGAGTTTGCGGCAGGCCTGTCTGCGACCGGACCAGAAAATGTCCGCTATCTCGTCATGACACAGCGTGCGGACATTCCCGGCTTCTCATCCGGCTTCCTTGCAATGGATGCGCGGGGCGCTGACCGCACATCGCAAATTGTCATCGCAGATTATGAAGATCTGTTCCGTCAGTTGTCTGACAGCTGATACCGCGCCTTGAAGGTCGTCCTGATTGCGAGAATCAGGACGATCACACCAACGCCCTGGTGAACGAGCGCCAAAGATAGTGGCGCTACGTTCACGAGCGTGAATATTCCCCAGAGAATCTGAAACACAATCGAAGCTGACAACAGCATAACAGGTGCGTGATAGCGTCCCGTCAGGCCAACGGCCAGAATACGTCGTACCAGCAACCCGATACCAATAAATCCGATCAGATACGCGAGTATACGGTGATTAAATTGCGCCATGGCGATATTTTCAAACGGATTGCGCAAACCCAACAGTGGATCGACATAGCCTGACGGCACAAATTGGCCTGCCATAAGTGGCCAGTCAGTGTAAGTCCGACCGGCATCCAGACCCGCGACCAATGCGCCGCTCGCCATCTGAACAAATATCAAAAGCGCGAAGAGAGAAAAGAAAGCGAAACTTCCACTGAATCTTGCGTGTAATTGTCTCTGATCAAGGCGCATCCAGTACCAGGCGATAACGCCAATGATAAACAGCGCCAGACAAAAATGGGTCATAAGCCTGTAAGGGGCAACATCCACACGCGTGGTTTCACCGATGCCGCTTGCAACCATCCACCAGCCAATAGCGCCTTGAAGACCGCCCAGGATGATAAGAAATCCGAAACGGGCACCCCACCCCTCTTTCAGCCATCCATTTCGCAGGAATACGAGGAAGCCGGCAATGGCGATCACACCGATCCAACGCCCTAGCTGCCTGTGACCCCACTCCCACCAGTAAATGTATTTGAACTCTTCCAGAGACATTGAAGAATTTTGCAGCCGGAATTCGGCTGTGTCCTGATACAAGTCGAACAGTTCATCCCAATGGGCATCGCTTGTTGGCGGGATGGCGCCGGAGATCGGCTTCCACTCGGTGATGGATAGACCAGAATCAGTCAGGCGCGTCGCCCCTCCGACGAGGATCATCGCATAAACCATGACGCCCAGAAGCACGAGCCAACGACGCATCCATAGCCGCGCAGGCGCTGAAGGAGTTGAGTGTGAGGTGTGGAAGTTTTTTGTCATACGCCCTAAATGCGTGACACGACCAATTTGGCAAGTGCCTCGTCGACGCACCCGCCTTCAGAATGTGAGAAACCGAATGAGAAAATTCATCGCAATGCTGGCTATTGTCGGATTTCTGGTCGGCTATATCGCGCTCGCTGCGACAATCGGTTCGATGCTCGTCAATGCACCGCGTTGGGTCCAGCTTATTTATTTCGTCATCGCAGGTATTTTGTGGGCCTTCCCGCTAAAGCCAATCATGGACTGGTCTGGCCGCGGCGGGAAAGCCTGATTCTGTTTAGCCTAAGACTTCTTAGACGTTTTCTTATCTGAAGCTGCGTCAGCTTCGGCAGACGCCGTTTCGACCTCAGCGTCAGAAACAGCCGCATCTTCGACAGGTTCTGCCGTTTCTTCTGCTACTGGCGCTTCGGGCGCTGGCTCTGGTTCGGCGGGCGTTTCTTCGACAACCGGCTCAGGAACCATGAGAGGTTCACTTGCCGTCGTGGCAGACTGCTCCACCTCAGACAGGTCGCTCAGGACCGTCTCGCCGCCGATGACTGACATTCCCGGCTCCAGAGAAACCTCAGACCCCACAGGCAGGAACACATCGCTCCAGCCGCCAAGACGACGAACGCCGATTTTGCGGCCCGCACGAACGCCGTCGCCGGACTCAAGGTTTACATCAAGACGTGGCCCTGTGCCGCCTGTCGCGACACGCACGCCCACAGCATGGCTTTCACTGCTGATCAGAATAAACGCTTCGCGAAGATTTGGATCCTCAGCATCAAACGCCAGTGTTGCCGGAGCGCCCGGCTCGATCAGAAAGCTTTCGACATTGCCAGTGATTGCAGCGCGCACACCGTTCGCAGAAAATGGTGATGACGCGATACGCACGCGAATGACTTCCGGCGTGTCCCAACGCAATTCACGCGGCGGCGCGACACTGGATACGCTCTCGATCACACCATCATTAGGTGCAAGGACGAGATTTGCGGCGGAAGGCGATGTTCGCTCTGTATCTCGCGAAGCGAGCAAAATGATCGCCAGTACGATCATGAAAATGAGGCCGAGTATCCAATGAAGCCCGCCAAGGATGATGGCGAGCACCAGTGCTAGAGCGCCAAACCCCAGTCCTTCGAGGTCAAACTCGGCCCGATACCAAGGCATTCGGGATGAAAGTGATTTCTTGGACATATCTATTCCTGACCTTTCGCTACTGCTGGCTCTGCTTCTGTCAGTTCCCGACGGGAAACCTGCTTCGCCCACATGTCAGCATACAAACCGTTCTCAGATAAGAGCGACTCATGATCGCCCCGCTCTGCAACTTTACCATCACTGAGTACAATAATTTGATCGGCGTGCATAATGGTTGAGAGCCTGTGCGCGACCGTCACGGTGGTTCTGCCTTTCGAGGCCTCATGGATAGCACGCTGAACGAGCGTTTCTGTCTGACTGTCCAACGCCGAGGTCGCCTCATCCAGCAGAAGAACTTCCGGATTTTTCAATATGACGCGCGCGAGACCGACGCGCTGTTTTTCTCCGCCCGATAGTTTAAGACCGCGCTCACCGACCCGTGTGTCCCAGCCATCCGGCAAAGCCTCAATAAACTCCAGCAATTGCGCGCTTTGAGCTGCGTGTTCCAGTTCGCTTTGAGTCGCTTCAGGTCGGCCATAGAGAATGTTCTGGCGGATTGTATCGTTAAACAGCACCACGTCCTGAGGCACGATCCCCAAATGCTGACGCAGGCTTTCCTGTGTCAGGTCGCGTACATCCTGACCGTCGAACAGAACGGCGCCTTCATTCACATCATAGAAGCGGAAAATCAGCTTCAATAGCGTCGACTTTCCTGCGCCTGACGGGCCAACGATCGCAAGCTGTTTACCGGATGGAAGATCGAAGGAAATGTTTTCTATCCCGATCACACGGCCATCATGACTGAATGAGACATCGCGGAACTCGATTGCCCCTGTGGCATCGGACAGCTCACTGGCATCATCAGCATCCGCGACCTCGGGCTTCATCGACATCAGGCCAAAGACCTTCTCAAGATCGATGACGCCCTGACGGATTTCCCGCCATCCCCAACCGAGAATGTTCAAAGGTCGATAAAGATTGAGCAGCATTGCAAACACAGCCGCAAGCGCACCAACCTCAAGTTCCTGATTTGCCACCTTCCAGCCTGTCCAGCCGAGCATGGCAAACAGGCCGAGATTCATAATCAGTTCCTGACCGGCGTTCAGCAGGCCAAGGGAACGGGACGTTTCGACATACTGCTCGGCATAGGTCTTGTACGCTGAATTGTAGGAATCTGTCTCACGGCCTTCTGCGGCGAAAGATTTGACCGTTTCAAAGTTTGTGAGGCTGTCCATGGCCCGGGCACGTAGCTCGGTATCAGCCTTATTCAGCGTCCGGCGCTGCTTGGCGCGCCACTCGGACACAATGAAGGTGAACGCCATATAGACGATGATGGTCACAATCGCGATGACAGATAGAACCCATGAATAGGTCGCCGCCAGAACAATTGAGGCCAGGGCCAGTTCGATGATCGTCGGCGCAATGTTGAACACCAGAAAGCGCAGAATCACATCCATCGCGGTGCCGCCGCGTTCAATGATCCGTTGAAGCGCACCGGATCGTCGTGTCTGGTGAAAGCCTAGCGATAACGCCTGAGACTTGCTGAAGGCGCTGACGGCAAGCTCGCGTTGCGCATCCTGACTGACCGGCGCGAAAATCGCGTCACGCGCCTGAGGCAGGCCGGACGCCAGAAAGCGTGCAACGACAAAGAATGAGAGCGCGCTGAGCAAGGGCACGAGCACAGCTTCGGCTTCACCTGTTGAGGCTCTGGTAATCGCCTCACCCAGGTATAACGGGGCCACAACACTGAAGCCCTTCGCGCAGACCGTAATCGCCAGAGCGATAATCATCCGGAAACGCCATCGCGACAGATTTGGACGTAGCAGGATGTCGCCAACGCGCATCAGCGCGGTTCCGATCCCCCCTGATGCGCTCTCAATTGCATCAGCATCGGTAGAAGCCATTGTTCTCATAATTGCGAGATAGTGTGCGTCGCTCATTCTTGCCAGCCAGAAAGAATGCGTTCATTGAAAACAACAAACCATGCCGACGGAGAATTCATGGCTGCTATGAAATCGATCTGCCTTTACTGTGGTTCCTCTAATGAGGTTGATCCAAAGTATATCGCTCTGGCCAAGGACCTCGGCAAACGACTGGCAGAAAGCGGATATCGCCTCGTTTACGGCGGCGGTAGTGTCGGCCTTATGGGCGCATCAGCAAACGCAGCTCACGAAGCAGGCGGAGATGTCCTTGGGATCATGCCGCGCTTCCTGCTGACCAAGGAACGCATCTTCGAGCAGGTCGAGCATCGCATCGTCGATACAATGCACGAGCGTAAACAGATGATGTTTGACGAAAGCGACGCTTTCATCGTTCTGCCGGGCGGCATTGGCACGCTGGAAGAAGCTGTAGAAATGCTGTCATGGGCGCGCCTCGGCCTGCACAGCAAGCCCATGGCGTTTCTCGATGTAGACGGCTTCTGGAGCCCGTTCTTTGAGCTGATGAGCCATATCGTGAAGGACAAATTCACACCGGCTGAATTTCTGGAACAGTTTGCCCACACCAATACACCGGATGAAGCAATTGAAGCGCTTCGTGTCCGGCATATCGATATGAAATAGCGACAGCTTAGGCCGCTGCAGCCTTCAGACGCTCAGCGGCCCGTTCCTGACCAAGCAGCACGAGCACACGCCCCATATCAGGGCCGCGGCCCTCGCCGGTCAGCGCCAGTCGGAGCGGCATGAACAGACCCTTGCCCTTACGGCCAGTCGCGTCCTTCAGCTCTTTCGTCCATTTACCCCATGTTTCAAGGTCGTACGGACCAGCAGGCAGTGTCTCAGCAGCAGTCTGGATATAGCCCTTATCTTCGGCTTCGATGTCAGACGAAATCGCGCCATACAGCACGTCAGCCCAGGAAGACGCTTCGGAAACCGTGCTGATATTTTCTTTCACGGTTTCCCAGAAGAGTTCACGATCCGGACAATTTTCCAGACCCGCAATACCGCCAAGCGTGTCAGACACATCCGCGTAAGACAGCGAAAGTACAAGCTGCGCGTTGAGCTTCATCAGCTCTTCTTCATCGAAACGCGCAGGTGCACGACCGATTTTGTCGAATGAGAACTCCGACGCGAGCTCATCAAGCGACGCGCGAATTTCCACATTGTCACTTGTGCCAATCTTTCCGAGCAACGATGCAATCGAAATCGGCTCAAGGCCCTTCTTGCCCAACTCCTGAATAGAAAGAGAGCCAAGGCGCTTGGAGAGCCCCTGCCCGTCAGCACCAACCAGAAGCGGTGTATGCGCCATTTCCGGTGCCTTGCCGCCTAGCGCCATGAAGATTTCGATCTGCGCGCCAGAGTTTGTGACGTGGTCTTCACCGCGAACGACGTGCGTGATGTCATATTCAATATCGTCGACAACACTCGGCAGCGTGTAGAGATAGCTGCCATCGCCGCGCACAAGAATAGGATCGGATACAGAAGACGTATCAATGCCCTGCGGGCCGCGCACGAGGTCATTCCATTCAACGCGCTCACCAGACAGTTTGAAACGCCAGTGAGGTTTGCGGCCTTCAGCCTCGAACGCTGCTTTCTCGTCGTCAGTCAGATTGAGGCCAGCACGGTCATAAACCGGTGGGCGGCCACGGCTCAGCGCAATCTTGCGTTTCCGCTCAAGCTCTTCCGGTGTTTCGTAACAGGCATAAAGCAGGCCATCAGCCTTCAGCTTGGCAACCGCTTCATCATATTTGTCAAAACGGTCTGACTGGTTGAACGTGTCGTCCCAGCCAAGACCCAGCCATGTCAGATCGTCTTTCAAGCCTTGTTCGTATTCCTTCGTAGACCGCTCAAGATCCGTGTCGTCGATACGAAGAATGAACTTCCCACCCTGCCCTTTCGCGAACAGCCAGTTGATCAGCGCGGTTCTGACATTGCCAACGTGAAGTCGGCCAGTCGGGGATGGGGCAAAACGAACAATAGGTGCAGACATGCTTTTCAGACTCAATTTTGTTTCTGGCCGAACTTTTCATTCAATCCGGCAAGGTTCGGTTGGATAAGCAACATTACGCCGCTCGCCAAGAGTGAAAACGCGCCCATTACCGCCAATTGCAGATCAAATCCAACACCAAAGTCGATCAGAAACCCTGTAAGGAACGGTGAAGCGGCCGTCGAGGCGACCATAATCGCATAGATCAGGGCTCTTACATCACCCAGGTGTTTCGTACCAAACAATTCTGGCCAGAGCGCGCCGGAAAGCGTCGCCTGAGCGCCTGCTGTCATACCGAGACCAACATAGAGCAGCGGAATAAATGCGCCGTCGCGCAATATCAACGGCACCATGAGCGCGAGCGATATTGGAAGAAGGAATGCTGGAAGAAGGACTTTCGCGCTAAACCTGTCAATCACGGCACCTGCGATCAGGCTCGTAATCACCTGAGCGGCAGCAAACACCGTCATGGAAGCAACCATTACATTCATGTCCCAGCTCATGATCGAGGACAAATGCTGCTGGTGGAAAAAATATGCCGTCACCATGAACGGCGGACACAGCGCCGCTATCTGAACCAGATAGAATTCCGGTCGCTTCAGAATGTCAGATCGGGTCCAGTGAAATACCCTCTTACCAGACGACGTATCCTCTTCGGTTGCGACCTCTACGTCCTGTGGCACACGATCGACACTCAGAAGAAGCCAGAGCAACGGCACCGATAGAACGAGCAGCACGACTGCTGCGCCGCCCCATAAATAAGCAAGGCCCGCAGTAGATAAAACGACCGCCGCAACCGCTGGCATGAAGCTTTCAGATAAGGGAAAGCCGAGACCGACAATGCTCACGGCTTTTCCGCGGTTCTTCGTGTACCATTTGCCTGCAGACGTCATGGCGACATGCCCACAAAACCCCTGGCCGAAAAGACGCAGGCCAAAGATCGCGACTGGGAGGATCACGACCGTCAGACTGGAAATCGCCATCAGAGTACATGCCAGACTGAGCCCCAATACGGTTACGATAGCTGATCGCCTGACACTGAACCGGTCCACCAGTTTGCCGAAGTTCGACAGTGTGAACGCACTGGCCAGCGTTGCTCCACCATAGATCAGGCCGAACTGAGAGTGACTCAATCCATGCGCCGCCCTGATCGCATCGTTGGATAACGAGATGAAATAGGTCTGACCGAAACCGGAAAACAGACAGAGCAAAAGGCCCGCTGAAAGCCAGCGGGCGTTCGCAACAATGAATCTAAGCATCACGCCAGCGGCTGGTGATCGGATAACGACGGTCGCGTCCGAAATTACGAGGCCCGATTTTAGGCCCGGACGCCGACTGCCGACGTTTGTATTCAGATATGTAGAGCAAATGCTCGATCCGATTCACCGTCTCTCTCGGATGTCCGCGGTCGATGATCTGGTCCGTCGACATCTCAAAATCGACGAGACCACGCAAAATGTCATCCAGCACTTCGTAAGGCGGCAGGCTGTCTTCGTCTTTCTGATCTTCACGCAATTCTGCGCTCGGGGGCTTTGTGATGATACGCTCTGGAATGACTTCGCCCGTCGGACCTAGAAATTCGGAAGCGTCACATTCGTTTCTCCAGCGACAAATCTGAAAAACTTCAGTTTTATAGAAATCCTTGAGCGGATTATAGCCGCCACACATATCACCGTAGAGCGTCGCGTAGCCGACCGCCATTTCCGACTTGTTACCTGTCGTGACAACCATATGCCCGAACTTGTTGGATAGCGCCATCAGTGTCACACCACGAAGGCGAGACTGAATGTTCTCTTCGGTCGTATCGGGCTCTCGATCAGCAAACTGTTCGCTAAGCATCGCGTCCAGCGCGGTTACGCCCTCAGCAATCGAGATCGTATCGTAGCGCACGCCAAGCGCTTCCGCGCAGGCTTTAGCGTCTTCAAGGCTATGGTCGCTCGTATACTTTGAAGGAAGCATAACGCACCAGACTTTATCGGCTCCCAACGCATCTACGGCTATCGCTGCTGTTAGCGCGGAGTCTATGCCGCCGGACAATCCGAGCACCACACCGGGGAAGCGGTTTTTACGGACATAGTCGCCAAGGGCAAGAACAGCCGCCTGATAGTCCGCCTTTTCTGCTTCACTTGGCCCCTCGCACGACTCGACCTGAAATGATTTTGCAGACGCATCGAAATCAAATGTGCGGATGCCGCTCTCGAAATCCGGGAACAGCCAGGAATGGCGATCTGATGCGGACCATACATAAGACGCACCATCAAATACCAACTCATCCTGAGCGCCGATCTGATTGATAAAAATGTAAGGCAGGTCCGGGCTTTCCCATCGCGCAAACGCAGTACGGCGTTCGCGGTGAATTGTCCTTCGCCACGGAGACGCGTTAAGCGCGAGCATCAGGTCGGCGCCTGTCGCCTTTACGGCATCAGGAACGCGGTTGAACCAGATGTCTTCGCAGATCGCGACGCCGACACGTACGCCTTTAAGTTCGAAGCTTGGATTATCGATCGCACCCGCAGTGAAAACCCGGCTATCATCAAAAACGCCATAGTCCGGCAGCTCGTGCTTGTCATACCGTTTGGCCAACGCACCATGCTGGAGCAGGAACGCGCTATTATAGACCGATGTGCCATCACGGAATGGCGCACCAATGACGATTGCCGGATCATTCTTCTGAAGCGCCTGCTCCAATTCGCTTAGCGCTACCTGACACGCGGCATGAACACTTGGCTTCAACACCAGATCTTCTGGCGGATAGCCGAAGAGGAAAAGCTCGGAAAACACTAACAGATCGGAGCGCTCTGCACGAGCCTGCTCAAGCGCTTCAAGAGCGAGTTTCAGGTTTCCGCTGACATCACCAACAATCGGGTTCAGTTGCGCGACAGTTATTCTCAGAGATTTCGACATAAGCGCGAGTTACACCCGGTTCCTAGGTATGAAAAGTATTATGACTCGATAGCCGCTTCCGCAGCTTCAGCCATTGCGACCGCCGCAATCGCGCCGTGCCCTGGGATCATGGAGTTCTGATACCCGAGACAGGCTCGATAGAAGCTTTCATCGGCTGCGAGCAGAGGGTCTGGGAGTACAGAGGAAACATCCACACGGATTTCATAAGGGGTGGTGTTCACGACTTCGCGGGTCAGGAAATCTACGCTTATCTCTCCAGACTCATAAACGACGCGCATTTTACGCTCCCGGGCTTTTGCAGCACGGCTGGCTTTCAGTACGGCCTGCGCTCCGGACGAATAGGTGAAGGTCGCCTCAGCCTCGTCGATGTGATCGGTGTGAAGACGAGCACCTTTTGCATCAACCTCTTTGAAGCGTCCTTCAATCAGGCACCCTGCCAGATCCAGGTCATGGATCATCAGATCCCAGATCACAGAGACATCACCTGCGCGACCTTCAGGCGATGGAGGAGAGAATCTGATCGACTCCATCAGCTTCGGCGTTTCTTCAATCCGGAACATGCCCATCGCTTTTGCGACGAAACGCTCCTGGTGGCCCACCTGCAGGATCAGGCCTTTCTTCACGGCTTCGCCAGCGAGGTCTCGCGCAACGCTCTCAGTGAGCGCCAGAGGCTTTTCTACGAGCACATGTTTGTCAGCTGCGAGCGCGCGGCGAACCAGATCCGCGTGGTAGACTGCAGGAACCGCAACAACGATCGCATCACTTACGTCGAGCAGGTCTTCGAGTTTTGTATAATTAGGAACGCCATAAGGCGCAGCAACACCTTTGCCGCGCGCGTCATCAATGTCGAAAATTCCGGAAAGCGATGTTGTAGCGGACGCTGCTGCCTTCTGAGCGTGATAATTTCCAAAAACGCCAGCTCCGGCGACACCCACTCTTAGTTCAGACACATCTCTCTCCTTACATACGGATTTCGCTCGCAAGTATCAGCACCGAAGGTCCGCGACCAGTCACAGTCTGTTGCATCCTTTTACAGACGTTCGTGCGCGTGACCAGCTTCGAGACACTTGCATTAATAGAAACGTCGAATTCGGTCTCCAGAGACCGAAAATCCCGGACCACTAATTCGAGAATCGCCCGTCATTCCTACGAATCACATTCCGATTCGTAGCAAAAACCGCCAAATTCCGGCTCCAAGCGTCGCCAAAAACGGGAAAAATGCCCCGCCATTTCCGACGAATTAGCAGGAAATCCACAGAAAGAGCAGCAAAACAGGCCGAAAAGCCCCGATATTACGCGGTTGTGGCTGCATTTTCTTTGACGAATCTGCTGGGCTATCGAATACCTTAGGTATGCGTTTCGTTGAGGAGCATGAAAAATGAAAAAATCAGAACTCGTTAAAGCTGTCGCAGACAAGTGCGGCACGACAACTAAAGACACATCAGCGGTTATCGACGCGACATTCGACGCGATCGCTGAAAGCCTGAAAGCTAAAGATTCTGTAGCAATCGCTGGCTTCGGCTCTTTCGCAACGAAAGACCGCGCTGCACGCGAAGGCATCAACCCATCTACTCGCGAGAAGATCCAGATCCCAGCGCGTACGGTTGCTGTATTCAAGCCAGCTAAACAGCTGAAAGAACTCTAAGAGATTTTTCTCTGGGTTTAAAAAGGGCTGGGACAAAAGTCTCAGCCCTTTTTTAGTGCCCGACGCGGGAGCACTTCCAGAATGACGAGCTGAGTGATCGCAGCAAACACGGAGGCAACCAGTACCGCTTCCGCCATACCCTGAACGCCGCGCCCCTCAACAAGACCAAGATACCAGGCCAGCGGCAACATAATCACGATATAGCTTGCAAGGTGTGCAATAGCTGGCTGCCAGACCAGCCCTTGTGCACGGGCCGCCATCGCGGCAACGTTTTGTAATCCGTCAAAAATCACAATGCCGGCAGCAAACAGGATCATGGCTGAGAGCTCGGGGTGCAGCAGCACATTTGCGACCAGAGCATCTCGCTGAACGAAGACCGATGCCAGTCCGTCATTGGCCACAGACATCAGCAGAGCCGCAGCAGCGCCCACCATGACACAAACGAGCAAACCGAGCCTCGACGCATTTTGGACTGCGCCGAACTCTCCGCGCCCTACTCTTTCGGCGACGCGGACAGAGGTCGCCGTGCCGATGCCCAGAAACGCCATGAAGACAAAACCAATGGTCTGGAACATCATTCCGTAAACCGAGGCCGCAGCAATCCCGATCCACGTCGCAATGATATGGGTGAAGTTGAACGAGCCGAATTCGGCGACATTGCTCACGGCCATGCCCATACCGACAGAGATCTGGCGCTTTGCTTCGCCGTCCTGTTTCTCACCAGAGCTTTTGAATGCCGGCGTTTTCCACGCGACAAAGCCAAGCAGGACGAACATCAGGCACCAGTTTGTTCCTGTAGTAGCGAATGCCACGCCTGTCGCGCCCAGCTCAGGAAAGCCCCAGCTGCCCGACACGAATGCCAGGTCCAGCATTAGGTTCACCATAACGCCGATATACATCGCGACCGATACCAGAAGCGGTTTTCTTAGCGCTTCCAGATAATAAGTCATGGTCGTGTTGAAGATCTGCGCCAGCATTGCGAAGGCGAGGATGCGGGTAACCGTCGTCGTGCCTTCCAGAACGGCGCCCTCAAAGCCTAGAGAGCTATAGAGCCAATGCGCGCCGAAGAACATCGGCACCACGCCCACGATGCCCAGCAACAAAGCCGACACAACCCCGCGCCGGAAAATCCGTCCGGTTTTGTGCGCCTCGCCCTTGCCTGAAAATTCAGCCGTCATGACAGACACGCCAAGCAAAATCCCGAGCGACAGGCCAAGCAGAACGCCGACCGGCAAATGGGAATTCAGAACGTATGGAAGCTCTTCTGGTCTATTACGCCCGAGCACAATCGTGTCGGTGAGCATCATCAACATAAATGACGCACGCGAAATGGCTATCGGTAGTGATAGTCGTAATAGGTCCAGAATATCTTTCGGATCGGCCCAAGCGGGCCATGCCCGCTTGGTCATGGTTATGTGTGTCCGTTTATAAAACTGCAGCCGTAGAAGACATTGCCGCCTGAGAGCGCTCAGTCATGGACTGCAGCTTCTCCGCGATCAGGAATGCAAGCTCGAGAGCCTGCTCACCGTTGAGTCGCGGGTCACAATGAGTGTGATATCGGGACGACAAATCTTCTTCAGAGATTGCCTGCGCGCCACCAATACACTCTGTTACGTCTTGTCCAGTCATTTCAAAGTGAACACCGCCCGGGTGAGCACCTTCACTGGAGACGATGTCGATGAAGTCACGAACTTCAGACAGGATACGATCGACAGGACGTGTCTTGAATCCGTTGTCCGTCTTCAGCGTATTGCCGTGCATTGGGTCAGACGACCAGACCACGTTTCGACCGGACGCCTGAACGGCGCGAACCAGCCCTGGCAGCCCCTGTGCGACGCCATCAGCGCCAAAACGCGCGATCAGAACGATACGTCCCGCCTCATCTTTCGGGTTCAGCGTTTCGATCAAACGAAGAAGTTCGTCAGTCTCAAGACCCGGTCCGCATTTGATCCCGATCGGGTTTTTGACACCCTTACAGAACTCGACATGCGCATGATCAATTTGTCGTGTGCGGTGACCGATCCACAGCATGTGAGCAGATGTGTCGTACCATTCGCCCGTCGTCGAATCGATGCGGGTCAGAGCTTCCTCGTACCCCAGCAGAAGTGCTTCGTGCGACGTATAGAACTCGACCTGCTGAACTTCCGGCGTCGTGTCTGGTGAAATACCGCACGCACGCATGAAGGCCATGGATTTCGAGATCTGGTCTGCGAGCGCAGCATACTTCTCACCTTGCGGAGACCGCTCGATGAATCCCAGCATCCACGTGTGGACGTTATTTAGGTCGGCATAACCGCCCTGAGAAAACGCTCGCAGAAGGTTCAGCGTCGCCGCTGACTGAGAATATGCCTGAAGCAAACGCCCCGGATCCGGCGCACGCGATGCGTCGTCGAAGTCCATACCGTTGATGATATCACCACGATATGAAGGTAGCTCTACGCCGCCAATTGCCTCAACCGCGCTCGAGCGAGGTTTCGCGAACTGGCCAGCAATACGACCAACTTTTACAACAGGCTTCTCCGCTGCAAATGTCAGAACGACCGCCATCTGAAGAATAACGCGGAAGGTGTCGCGAATATTGTTCGGATGGAATTCCTTAAAGCTCTCAGCGCAATCCCCGCCCTGAAGCAGAAACGCTTTGCCCGCGGCAACTTCAGCCAGACGCTTGCGAAGACGGCGCGCCTCACCGGCAAACACGAGTGGCGGATAGCTTTTCAATTGCTCCTCGACAGCCGCAAGGCGCGACTCATCAGGGTAATCTTCGGGAATATGTTTCGCTGGCCTTTCCCGCCAGGAAGAGGGTGTCCAAGACATTTTTTTCTCCATGAAGCCGCGATATTCATCACTAACCCCGAAACAGCGCAAGTATTTTTTAGAATATCGACTGATTTACGGCGATTTTAGAAAGTTATTGCGCTATTTCGAATAGCCTTAGGCGCCTGCTTCCATCTTTATCGAAATCCAGGAACGGGCTGGACTGCGTCAGGCAAGCTCTGGCGGAATGTACTTCTCACGCATTGTGACAAGCTCTTCGGCGATTGACGGATGAAGCGCGCAAGTTCGGTCGAAATCCTGCTTGGTCGCGCCCATTTTCACCGCAATTGCGACCGCCTGAATAACCTCCGGTGCTTCAGGACCTACGATATGACACCCAAGAACGACCTGATCTTCTTCGCGCACGACGAGTTTCATCATCACGCGCTCTTCGTCGCCGGTCAGAAGATCTTTCATCGGACGGAAAGTTGTCTTGTAGATATCGATCGCGCCGTATTTGTGGCGCGCATCTTCTTCTGACAGCCCTACAGTGCCCACCGGCGGCTGCGTAAAGACTGCCGTCGGCACATTATCATAAGTGAAGAAGTTTGGATCATTCTGGAAGACAGATTCAGCAAAGGCCTGACCCTCGCGGATCGCAACAGGCGTCAAATTCATACGGTTCGTTACGTCACCAACTGCCCAGATATGGTCCACATTTGTCTTGGAATATTGATCGACCTCAATGGCGCCCTTGGCGTCGGAATGAACTCCGGCCAGCTCCAGTCCCAGGCCGTCCGTATCCGGAATACGCCCAAGCGCCATGAGAACGACATCCGCATCGCAGGTTTCACCGTTGGAGAACGTCACTTCGTGGGAAGCGCCCGCCTCTTTGATCTCGTTGATCGTCGCCTGCGTCACCACACGAACGCCCTTACGCTTCAGCTCTTCATGGACATGAGTTCGAATATCCCAATCGAAACCATTGAGAACCGTATCGCCGCGATAAATCAGCGTTGTTTCGACACCGAGACCAGCAAACACGCCGGCAAATTCCACAGCAATAAAGCCGCCACCCGCGATAACCATCCTTTTAGGCAAAGATTTAAGATGGAACACTTCGTTTGAAGTGATTGCGTGCTCGATACCCGGAATTTCCGGCGGCATCCATGGCTCACCGCCTGTGGCGATCAGAACCTTTTCCGCAGTAATATGCTTGCCGGACGTCGTCAGACGCAATGTATGCGCATCAAGAAACTCTGCTCGTTCCTCATGAACATCGACACCAGCGTTATTCAGGTTACGGGTATAGATGCCGGACAGGCGATCGACTTCAGCATGCAGTGTCGTCATGAAAGACGCGAAGTCGAATTCTACGTTCTCTGCTGTCCAGCCGAAGCCTTTCGCATGTTCAAACATGCGACCGAACTCGCTGGCATAAACCATGTACTTCTTCGGAACGCAGCCACGTATGACGCACGTACCGCCCACACGATATTCTTCTGCGATCGCGACTTTGGCACCCGCCATGGCCGCACGGCGCGCAGCGCGAACGCCGCCGGAACCGGCACCAATCACAAACAAATCATAATCATAGGCCATAAGTCGCTCCTAATATTCAAATTCCAGGATCTGCGCGCCTTCATCGTCTCCGAGAATGATGGTTCTGGCGAGATTGATGAACAGTCCATGTTCCACAACGCCCGGAACCACCGAGAGCGCCAGCGCGGCGGCCTGTGCTGAGGGTATTTCTTTACATCGACAGTCCAAAATGTAGTTGCCACCGTCCGTTACAAGAGGGCGTTTGCCGACTGGACTCTCACGAAGCTTCACGATGGGTTGATCTACACCTGATGTCTTCAAAGCGTCGAAAACCTTTTTCGCCGTGATTGTAAAACCGAAAGGCGAGACCTCAACTGGCAGCGGAAAAGCGCCAAGGGTTTCCACAGCTTTGCTTTCATCTGCGATCACGACCATATGATCTGATGCGTTCGCGATGATTTTTTCTCTGAGCAGCGCTGCACCGCCACCTTTGATGAGACAGGCATGAGGATCAATTTCATCCGCGCCGTCTACCGTCAGATGAATGCGCTCGACCTGCTCGACCGGCAATAAGGGTATACCGAGTGCTGCCGCCTGTTCGAAGGTTGCAACTGACGTGGGAACACAGCGAACATCCAGACCGTCACTGATTTCTTCTGCGAGAAATTCCACAAAGAAGGCCGCAGTCGAACCGGTACCAAGGCCCAGTGTCATGCCGCTTTCAACGAATTCCATCGCCGCCGCAGCAGCATTCCGTTTAGCTTCATCCTGAGACATCGATCAGCTCTGCTTCTTGCGACGCATTTCGGCGTTGTAGGTGTCCGCCCAGCCTTCAATGTTCTTTTGCTTTCCACGGCCTACGGCAAGGGCGCCTTCTGGTACGTCTTTAGTCACGACGCTGCCCGACCCTACAAAACTCCCGCTTTCCAGTGTCACAGGCGCCACAAGGGACGAATTCGATCCGATAAAGCTCCCCTCGCCGATAGTTGTACGGTGTTTGAAATAGCCATCATAATTACAGAAGATCGTCCCTGCCCCGATGTTGGATTTCGCGCCGACATCACCGTCCCCAATGTAAGACAAATGGTTGGCAGCGACACCTTCGCCGAGTTCTGAGTTCTTGATCTCGACGAAATTACCGACACGGACACCTGTATGCAGAACTGCGCCTGGACGCAAACGGGCAAACGGTCCGATCTGACACGCTTCACCAATGGAGCAGTTCTCCAGATGAGAGAACGCTTTAATTCGCGTATCCGACGCTACAGTTACGCCCGGACCAAAGAACACATTAGGCTCGATAACAACATCAGCGCCAATTTGAGTATCAAATGCGAAATAGACGGTGTCCGGATCAATGAGCGTCACACCGTTTTCCATCATTTTGAGTCGCGTCTTGGACTGAAAAACTTTCTCGGCCTCGGCCAGTTGCTCACGTGAGTTTACGCCAAGAACGTCTTCCTCAGAGCACCGTACAGCGCTAGCTCTGAGACCGTCCTGTCGCGCAAGTTCGACAACATCGGTCAAATAGTATTCGCCCTTGGCGTTATCATTGGTGACACGGGACAGGAGTTCAAACAGATATTCTGATCTGACGGCCATGACACCTGAATTGCAGAAAGTGACAGCGAATTCTTCAGGGCTGGTTTCTTTAGCTTCAACGATCTTCAGTAGGTCGCCTTCATCAGAACAAATCAGGCGGCCATATCCGCCGGGCTCGGCAGCATCGAATCCGAGAACAGAGACCGCATATCCTGCATCGAGAGACGCAAACGCCTTCTCAACGGCGTCTACAGGAAGAAGCGGCGTATCAGCATACAAAACGACGACATGTCCCTCAAAGCCGGCAAGTGCTTGCTCGGCAGATTGAACGGCATGGCCGGTACCCTGAGGGGGATCCTGAATTGCAATATTTTCAGATCCAACACGGTTTGCCGCGACCCGTTTCAGTTCTTCGGAATGCGTTCCTATAACGAGAATACGTTTGTCGCATCCAAGGCCATCTGCCAGCGCCAGCGACCAGTCTACCATAGGTCTGCCACCGACTTCATGGAGCACTTTGATCTTCTTGGAGCGCATTCGCGTTCCCATGCCTGCTGCAAGAATGACCGCGGCTCGTTTCATCGTGCGATTCTCCATAAATAGCCTGACACTGGGAGATACACGCTATATCCACATGATCAAAGCTAACCACACGGGAAACATTATGAACTGGACGGATTTTACGGTTGTTTTCGATCTGGACGGCACCTTGGTGGATACCGCGCCCGACCTTCATGCCGCATTAGTTCATTGCTTTTCGGAGAAAGGACTGCCTGCGGTAACGCTTGATACGATCCGTCACGCTATCGGTCACGGTGCGCGGGTGATGATCGAGACATGCGCGAAGGAGACAGGCGCGAGCCTGACTGAAGACGAGCTATCCGCGATGCATAAAAGCTTTCTCAGCTATTACGTCGCCCATATTGCAGATTTCAGTCGGTCATTCAGCGGAATTACGGAAACGCTGGACTACCTGCGAGACAAAGGCGCCCGTCTGTCTGTCTGCACTAATAAAACTCAGGACCTGGCTGAAGAGGTTCTGCAGACTTTGAATCTCACCAACTATTTCGACAGCGTTATCGGCGCCGACAAGGCCAGCGAGAAGAAGCCCTCACCGGCGCATCTTCTGGAAGCTATTTCAGCGGCTGGCGGTATCGCCAGCCATTCTGTACTGATCGGGGATTCGTCGACTGACGGCCGTTCGGCCGAGGCTGCGGGAATTCCGTTCATTCTGATGACGTACGGATATCTCGACGAAGCAGCCTATGATCCCAAGCGCTTCGGGCAGTTATCTGATGCAAACGAACTGCCCGGATTGCTTGAAAGCATGGTTAGCTAGCCCAGCGGGGTGCTTCAGGGACTCGCTGTCTGACAACGCGACTTGCTGTGATTTCGTCACCTGGACGTTCACGGCGCGTCGGCATGCCATTGACCATATTACTACGAACATCGGTACGGCCTGAGCGCATAGCTGCAATAAAGCCTGCTTCGACCAGATCGATGTTCACGTCATACCCACGATCACGCCAGTAAGCTTCGATTTTCTCTTTCAGCCTCAGCGCGCCGTCAGTTGTGCACCAATCTCCATTCATATTCATCTCCTGGATCACCATATCAGTTGTTGAGATGGTCCTTCTTGATCCTTATTGCCGTCTACTATTGCGGCTTGCATTAGAGGTAAGACTTCGCGACACTACCATCAAGAAGAAACGAAATATTGGGCGAAAATGTCATAATCCAGACGTATTTCCATTTACGTCTGTTCATGTTCACGACCAAAATAAACAAACGTTCATATTGGATAGACTGAAACAGCGGCATCAAGCACAGAAGAAAGCCGCAACTGATGGAATCATCAGGCGGTATTGTCTGATTAAAATGCGGTGGAGAAAGTTTGGTGTGCCCTGCAGGGTTCGAACCTGCGACCTACTGATTAAAAGTCAGTTGCTCTACCGGCTGAGCTAAGGGCACGACCGAGTTGGCGCGTATAGCCCTGTGAATCTTTCAGGTCAATGAATTGAATGCCTCATTCTATAACTTTTTTTGCCGTTATTGAATTTTATCCGATAATACGCCGTATCAAGGATGCAAAAAATGTTCAGGACCCATTTCACCTCCCCCGTTATCGCGATTGCCGCTTTGTGTTTAATGCCTGCAGCGGGCTATGCGCAGGAGGCAGATTCGGAACAGGAGAACGAAGGCGTCGTCGAATCTGGTTCAAGAATCACGTATCGCGCCGTTCGTCAAACTGGAGAAGGGCTGGGAGATGCCGCCCTGTCACCTTTGGAGGACCTGAACCTTCGCCGGGATGACATCCCTCGGGAGATTGCAGGAATCCGCACGCCATACGACCCCGTTCCTGATCTGACATGCGAAACGATCGGACGTGAAGTCCGCACACTGGACACGGTTCTGGAAATCGATGCTGACGTCCGCCTTGAACTCACAAACCGCGGGGACGACGGAGAATCCGAAGACATGTCTGATCGAGCCTCCGATTTCGCTCTCGGGCAAATCGCGTCGGAAGCGCGTTCTATTATTCCGTTTAGCGGTATCATCCGCTCCGCGACAGGTGCGAACGCCCACGCCAGCCGCGTGGAAGATGCCTACCGCCTCGCATATTTGCGTCGCACCTTTCTGAAAGGCCTTGGCATGGGGCTGGGATGCCATTACCCGGCTGCACCTTTGGAGATCGATTACTCGACACTCGACGAAAACAGCGCCCCTATCCGGTATCGCGCCGCCGCACCCTCAGCCAACGAGCCTTACGACTAAGTCCAGCGAGATTTCAGGTTAGCCCGGAGCTCGTTGAATGTGCCGTTTGCAATTGCCGTGCGCATTGTCTGCATGAACTCCTGGAAGAACGCGGTGTTGTGCCAGGAGAGCAGCATAGGCGCGAGATACTCTCCCGCTTTGAACAAATGGTTCAGATAGGCTTTAGAGTAGTCCCGGCTGGCCGGACACGACGAATTAGGGTCAATCGGCGTATCGTCTTCCGCAAAGCGGGCGTTTTTCAGATTGATAGGCCCATCCCAGGTCCAGGCCTGTCCGTGGCGTCCTGAGCGTGTTGGCAGGACGCAGTCGAACATATCAACGCCGTGGGCGACGGCTTCGAGAATATCGATCGGCTTACCTACTCCCATCAGATAGCGCGGACGTTCGCGAGGCAGATGAGGCTCGGTGAAGTCGATGACTTCTACCATTCGATTATGCCCCTCACCTACTGCGAGGCCGCCAATGGCGTAACCGCCAAACCCGATCTCCTGAAGCGACTCCGCAGATTGCTGGCGAAGGTCTTCAAAATCAGATCCCTGAACGATGCCAAATATGGTCTGGCTATCTCGTTCCCCGAAAGCAGCTTTCGAACGCGCGCCCCAGCGAATGGACATCTCCATGGATGACTTAGCTTGCTCATGCGTTGCTGGGTACTCAGTGCACTCATCGAGCTGCATGGAGATATCTGCACCAAGGTGATCTGCCTGAATCTCAATGGACCGTTCGGGTGACAGAAAATGCGAAGACCCATCGATATGGGATTTGAAGGAAACGCCTTCCTCTTTCATCTTCCGAAGACCGGCCAGCGACCAGACCTGAAACCCGCCAGAGTCCGTCAGAATGGGCTTATCCCAACGCATGAACTTATGGAGACCGCCCAAACGGTGCACACGCTCACTGCCCGGACGCAGCATGAGGTGATAGGTGTTACCGAGCAGAATATCTGCACCCGCGTCGGCGACCTGATCAGTATACAGCGCTTTCACGGTAGCAGCTGTACCAACCGGCATAAATGCAGGCGTTCGGATTTCACCACGCGGCGTCACCAGCTTGCCCGTACGGGCGCGGTCCTGTGTGGCGTGGATTTCAAATGGAAAGTCAGTCATGGCGCGGCATTAGCAGAGACGCGTCCCCATAGGAATAGAACTTGTAGCCGGATTTTATGGCATGCCCATACGCCCTCTGCATGACTTCAGTTCCCATCAGGGCTGATACCAGCATAAACAGGCTGGACCTCGGCAGGTGGAAATTAGTGATGAGCCCGTCTACCACCTGAAACTTATATCCGGGCTGGATAAAAATATCGGTATCGCGCGACGTTGCGACGACGCCACCCTGACCGTCGGCAAGCGACTCCAGAGTGCGCAGCGACGTCGTGCCCACAGCGATTACCCGGCCGCCACGCGCTTTGCATTCTGCGATCTTTTGAGCGACATCTTCGCTAATCTCGCACCATTCTTCGTGTAGCTTGCCCGATTTGAAAGACTCCTCACTCAGCCCTGCAAACGTACCTGCGCCCACATGCAGCGTAACTCTCTCAAAGCCGATGCCCCGGTCACTGAGCTGCCTGATGAGCGCGTCAGTAAAATGGAGTCCCGCAGTAGGTGCCGCAACCGAACCAGCGCGATCTGCAAAAACGGTCTGATAGTCTTCGTGGTCCTTTGAGTCCGCAGGCCTCATTTTCGCGATATAGGGCGGGATCGGCATTTTCCCGACCGCCTCGACAGCGCTCCAGAAGCCTTCGCCTTTTGGCGAAAACTCAAGCACCAGCCCTCCTGTAGGAAGCTTGTTTAAAATTCGACCCCTCAGCCCTGCAGGGAACTCTATGACGTCATCAGGCCTAAGTCTGCGCCCGGGACGACCGAAGCATTCCCAAACCCCGTCACCTTTCTGAGCCACGAGATTTATCTGCACATCCACATCAGATGACAGCTCATCTCGAGCAGGGCGCACGCCAAATAACAAAGCCGGGACAACCCGCGTATCATTCGCGATGAGGAGATCACCTTCGCGAAGTTCGCTTTCTATATCCCGAAACACACGGTCGGTGATCTGGTCACCATGCACACACAACAACCGGCAGGAGTCGCGAGGCTCTGCCGGTCGTGTCGCTATACATTCATCCGGAAGTTCGAAATCGAACGCGCTGAGATCCAAAGAACGACCCTAGTTTGAGACGATAGTCGGCACAGGCGGCAGGTCGCAAACGCTTGCGCCCGCATTCGCCTCAAGGAAACTGGCAAACAGAGGCCCATCCGTGCGCTGCACCAGAACGCGTGGACGTTCTTCCTCTGGCATCTCTGACACAAGACGTGCCGAAACCAGAACGTCAGGCATTCGCACAGGCTCACCTACTTCAATGCTATCCACAACGTCCTGACCGCTCACAATGCGCCCCCACGCCGTGTACTCCCGGTTCAGCCAGGGAGAAATATCCCGCATCAGGAAGAACTGTGTAGAAGCCGAGTTTGGATCGGATGTGCGGGCTGTTGATACAACGCCTTTACAATGTGGAATCCAGCTTTGAACGGAACCGTCGCGTGACAAGCTGGCGAAAGCTTCAGCCTGCGTAGAAACAGGGAACCCCAGAATATAGCCGCTTGTCGCCGCCTGAGGCAGGCCCAGCTTCTGCATCGCTGGAACACTGTCACCTTCTGAATTCGGGACCCGCGTGAAGATAAACTCGCCCGGCATGTTCGGCCAGTTTTCAGCGCGCTCACGGTCAATAGCTTCAATATCACCGCCTTGAGCCATGAAGCCTTCGATCACACGGTGGAACATTGTTCCATCGAGATCGCCGCTAGCTGCGAGAGACGTAAAGCGCTCAACATGACCCGGCGCAGCGAATGGTGCCGCCTCGATCAATACACGCCCACGCGTCTCGCCCCGCGCTGTTGCAATCTGAAATTCGATCAGATTTTCAGGAGCTGCTTCACGCCAGTTGGCAGTATCTGCCAATGCCGCATCAAATGCTGGCAATTCGGCGACTTGAGCCTGCGCCGACGCCCCTGCCATCGCCGTCAAACCAATGGCCGCGAGAAGAGAACGAATGAATGACTTCATAATCAGAGCTTTTCTTTGAGGCGTTTCGCAACCGAAGGAGAAACAAAATGTTCCACACGGCCGTCCAACTTTGCAATTTCCTTGACCAGTCGTGACGCCACGGCCTGGTGTTGAGGGTCAGCCATCAGGAACACAGTCTCAATGTCGGGATTGAGCTTCTGGTTCATGGCGACCATTTGGAATTCATATTCAAAGTCAGATACTGCCCGCAATCCCCGAATGATTACATTTGCAGTACATTCTTCAGCGAAGTGCATCAGAAGATTATCGAATGGACGAACTTCGATCTCGGCAGTGTGACGAAACTCTTCAGTCTCTTCGAGGACCATGTCGACACGCTCTTCCAGAGAAAAGAGCGGGCCTTTCGCCTCGTTGATCGCGACGCCAATGACGAGCTTGTCGACGAGCTTTACTGCGCGTCTGATGATATCCCGGTGCCCGTTGGTAAGCGGGTCAAAAGTCCCGGGATACATTCCGATTCGTTTCGTCACATTGGCCTCCCCAGAGGATTAATCTTCGGCTTCAGTATCGCCTTCGATATTCTTATCCTCTTGTTCCGCCAAACGTTCAACCGATACAACCTTTTCCTCTCCATTTGTCCGGAGAACCCGGACGCCTTGCGTCGATCTGCCTGCGATGCGTATCTGATTGACAGGACAACGAATGAGCTGACCGCCATTCGTAACCATCATCACGTCATCAGATTCATCGACAGGGAATGACGCCGCAAGATTGGCATCATCTGGAATACGATGCGCGATAAGGCCTTTGCCGCCGCGGCCTGTTACACGGTAATCATAAGCAGAAGCCCGCTTGCCCATTCCTTTGTCCGTAATGGTCAGAATGAACTCCTCAGCAGCCCCGAGTTCAACGAGACGCTCCTCATTCAGAGCAATTTCTTCGCCGGCCTCATCGTCTGTATCAGCTGATACTGCTTCTACTTCGTCATCGCCGTCTTCGACCGCACGACGCATCGCGGCTGCATGCTTAAGGTAGGCACGTGCTTCAGCCGGTGTAACGTCTACATGTCGAAGTACTGCAAGCGAAATGACTTTATCACCATCCGCGAGGCGAATGCCGCGAACACCTGTTGACGTACGCCCGGTGAACACACGCACATCATCCACACGGAAACGGATACACTGCGCACGCGCTGTGGTGAGAAGGACGTCGTCATTCGGATTACAGATCTGAACGTCCACAATACCGTCGTCTTCATCCGGCTTCATGGCAATCTTGCCATTCCGGTTCACCTGTACGAAATCCATCAGCTTGTTACGTCGGATGCCACCCTTACGGGTCGCGAACATAACGTCGAGGCGCTCCCGTTCGGCCTCATCTTCCGGCAACAGCATCACGCTGGTGATCCACTCACCCTTATCGAGCGGCAGGATGTTTACCAGAGCCTTACCTTTGGATTGAGGACTTCCGAGAGGCAGTCGCCAGACTTTGTGTTTGTAGACCATACCTGTCGACGAGAAGAACAGAACTTCGGCATGGGTGCTGGCCGCAAACAGGCGCGTGACGAAATCCTCGTCTTTCATCGCCATGCCAGAGCGGCCTTTGCCACCTCTGTGTTGCGAACGGTACGTCGTCAGCGGCGTGCGTTTGACATATCCGCCATGAGTGAATGTGACGACCATCTCTTCTCGTTCGATGAGATCTTCATCATCAAGATCGAGATCGCCGACAGTAAATTCAGAACGACGTGGAACAGCGAACGCCGTCTTCACTTCGTTGAGCTCGCCACGAATAATATCAAGAATACGAGCGCGCGAACGCAGAATATCGAGAAGGTCTGCGATCTTCTCTGAAAGACCTTTCGCTTCGTCACCGATTTCATCAGCACCGAGCGCGGTGAGGCGGTGAAGGCGGAGTTCAAGAATGGCGCGCGCCTGCTCATCGGAGAGGCGGACGGTATCCTGATCCGACATCACTGTACGGCGGTCCGCGATCAGTTTGATCAGCGGCGCCATCTCAGAAGCCGGCCAGTCACGCGAAAGAAGAGATTCGCGGGCTGTCGCAGGATCCGGAGAGCTACGAATAATGCGGATCACTTCGTCAATGTTCGCTACCGCCAGCGCCAGACCGACGAGAACGTGCGCACGGTCTCGCGCTTTGTTGAGTTCAAACTTAGTGCGGCGAGCAACAACATCTTCGCGGAACTTGATGAAGGCCTTCAGAATGTCTTGCAGAGACATCTGCTCAGGCGTGCCAGCGTTCAACGCAAGCATGTTCACGCCGAAGCTCGTCTGGAGCTGCGAATAACGGAACAACTGGTTCAGAACGACTTCCGCGGATGCGTCTTTCTTCGTCTCGATGACCACCCGAATGCCGTTTCGGTCACTCTCGTCGCGAAGTTCGGAAATCCCTTCGACGCGCTTTTCACGAACAAGCTCAGCAATCTTCTCAACGAGGCTCGCCTTGTTCACCTGATATGGAATCTCGGTGACAATAATCGCTTCACGGCCATTTCGCATGGTTTCGAAAGACGTACGCGCGCGCATGATTACCGAGCCGCGCCCTTTCAGAAGACCATTGCGCGCACCGCTGCGCCCCATGATCAGGCCACCAGTTGGGAAGTCGGGACCAGGCACGATCTCCAGCAGCTCTTCGTCATCAATCTGTGGATTATCGATCATCGCCAGAGTGGCATCGATCACTTCGCCCAGATTGTGCGGCGGAATATTCGTCGCCATACCAACGGCAATACCGCCCGCACCGTTCACCAGAAGGTTCGGGAACTGAGCTGGCAGAACAATTGGTTCGCGGTCTTTGCCGTCATAGTTTGGCTGGAAATCGACCGTGTCTTTATCAATATCCGTTACAAGATAGTTGGCCGGCTTAGCCATACGACATTCAGTGTAACGCATCGCGGCAGGCGGATCGTTATCGATGGATCCAAAGTTACCCTGACCGTCCACCAATGGCAGGCCCATCGAAAACGGCTGTGCCATACGGACGAGCGCATCGTAAATCGCCGCGTCACCGTGCGGGTGATAATTACCCATCACGGCACCGACCACATTCGCAGATTTCCGGTATGGTTTGTCAGGCGTGTTCCCGCCAACGCGCATCGCATAAATGATGCGCCGGTGAACAGGTTTCAGACCATCACGAACGTCTGGCAACGCACGCGAGACAATCACGCTCATCGCGTAGTCGAGGTAAGAGCGTTTGAGCTCGTTCTCGATTGTTACCGGATCAACGCCGTCTTCCGGCATTTCTTCTGGGGTGTCATTTTCTGAAGACAAGATACGGTCTCTTACTGGTCTGGGTTCAAGCGCGCTTTATGCGACTCATATTTGCATCAGACGCTAGCATTATGCGCAAACGGGGCCAAGCGCTGGCCCCGTGCAGATGGTGTTTTGATGTGAGCTATGACCCTAGAACGGGATCTCGTCATCCATATCCTGTGAAAAGTCCTGCTTTGGACCTTCCATGGAGCGCGGAGAGCCACCGAAACCGGAATCATCCATACGACCACCGCCGCCACCCATTCCGCCGCCGGATGGGCCGTCACGGCCATCAAGCATTGTCAGCGTGCCGCCATAGTTACGGAGAACAACTTCTGTAGAATACTTCTCGACGCCGTTATTGTCGGTCCACTTGCGTGTTTCCAGCTGACCTTCAACATAAACCTTAGATCCCTTGCGAAGATACTGCTCGGCAATCTTCACCAGACCTTCGTTGAAGATCACAACGCGGTGCCATTCCGTCTTCTCACGGCGTTCGCCGGAGTTACGGTCGCGCCAGGTTTCGGATGTCGCAATGCTGAGGTTTGCGATTGATCCGCCATTGTTCATTGATCTGATTTCAGGGTCTCGTCCGAGGTTTCCAACCAAAATCACCTTATTTACCGAGCCGGCCATTGCCATATTCCTTCTAGAAACCAAATCTGCGATTCCGTAGTTACTTACGGAAAACCCACACACTTCGCGAGAGGCAACGGAAACTTCCTGACAGTTTCCATAAAATTCTCGCTATTTGTTCTTTATATGTTCTGGATGTCAACCGCGATTCGACGCATAGACGTCCAGCAGACCGAAGCTAAACAGGCAGAATGACCCGATGAGTGAACTCTCAGAAATCCGTGTTCGCGGCGCCAAAGAACACAATCTGAAAAATATCGACGTGGACATTCCGCGCGGCGAGCTGGTTGTGATGACCGGCCTGTCCGGTTCCGGTAAGTCGTCTCTGGCTTTTGATACGATCTATGCCGAAGGCCAGCGACGGTATGTGGAATCGCTTTCTGCATACGCACGCCAATTTCTTGAGCTGATGCAAAAGCCGGATGTTGAGAGCATTGAAGGCCTCTCACCGGCAATTTCTATCGAGCAGAAAACGACGAGCCGCAACCCACGATCGACTGTCGGCACGGTCACAGAAATCTATGACTATATGCGCCTGTTATGGGCGCGTGTGGGCACGCCTTATTCACCGGCGACGGGTCTCCCAATCGAGAGCCAGACTGTCAGTCAGATGGTCGATAGAACTTTATCGCTGGAGGAAGGCACACGTCTCTACCTTCTGGCGCCTATCGTGCGCGGACGTAAAGGCGAATATCGCAAGGAAATGGCCGAACTGCTGAAGAAGGGCTATCAGCGGGTGAAAGTTGATGGCGCGTTTTATTCCCTGGAAGAACCGCCAACGCTCGACAAGAAGTTCAAGCATGACATTGACGTCGTTGTAGACCGGATCGTTGTTCGCGAAGGCATGGAGCAACGCCTCGCTGAAAGCTTTGAGGCTGCGCTGGACCTCGCCAATGGAATTGCCATCGCCGAATATGCAGATGCCGAAGACGGCAAGGACCCGGAACGGATCACCTTCTCCGCGAATTTTGCGTGTCCGGTGTCCGGCTTCTCGATTCCCGAAATCGAACCGCGCCTGTTTTCGTTCAACAACCCATTCGGTGCCTGCCCGACATGCGACGGTCTTGGCGAACAGCTAAAAATCGATCCGGACCTCATCGTTCCTGAGCGCGATAAGTCGCTGCAGGATGGTGCGATTGCACCATGGGCGAAGACAACGTCACCCTATCAGACCCAGACTCTGCAAGCGCTGGCCAAGGCCTATAAGTTCAAAATGCAGGATAAGTGGTCTGACCTCTCAGACGATGTTCAGCAGGTCATTCTACACGGCACTGGCGGGGACGAAGTGAAATTCGTCTATGATGACGGTATGCGCCGCTATGAGGTCAAAAAGCCTTTCGAGGGCGTCATTCCGAATATGGAACGCCGCTGGCGCGAGACCGACAGCGCCTGGGTGCGCGAGGAGATTGCTAAATTCCAGTCCGCTCAGCCCTGCCCCGCCTGCAACGGCAAGCGCCTCAAGACCGAGGCACTCGCTGTAAAAATCGGGATGAAAGACATCTCAGAAACTGCGTCCCTCTCTATCAAGGATGCCGACCAATGGTTCCGCGATGTTGAAGGTCATCTCACACCGCAAAAGCTCGAAATCGCATCGCGCATCCTCAAAGAGATCAAAGATCGCCTGAAATTCCTGAACGATGTCGGGCTCGACTATCTGAACATGTCGCGGTCTTCCGGCACGCTTTCTGGCGGCGAAAGCCAACGTATCCGGCTGGCCAGCCAGATCGGCTCTGGCCTGACTGGTGTACTCTATGTACTCGACGAGCCAAGCATCGGTCTGCACCAGCGAGATAACGAGCGCCTTCTGGAAACGCTGAAGCATCTACGTGATCTCGGGAACTCCGTCATTGTGGTCGAACACGATGAGGATGCTATTCTGACCGCTGACCATGTCATCGACATGGGACCCGCCGCAGGTGTACATGGCGGCGAGATTGTCTCCCAGGGCACACCCCAGGAGATCATCGCTGACCCTAACTCCATGACGGGCGCTTACCTCTCCGGTGCGCGTGAGATTGCCATTCCTGATCGTCGTCGTTGGGGCAAGAAGACTAAGTCCATCAAACTCACTGGCGCGCGCGGCAACAACCTCAAGGATGTGAGTGTCGAAATTCCGCTTGCGACTTTCACATGCGTGACTGGTGTATCCGGCGGCGGCAAGTCGACACTTATCATTGAGACGCTCCAGAAAGCGCTCTCGCGAAAGCTGATGAAGGCGCAAACCGTTCCGGCTCCCTATGACGGGCTGGAAGGTCTGCAACACCTCGATAAAGTCATTGATATCGACCAGTCACCAATCGGGCGTACGCCTCGATCGAACCCAGCCACCTACACAGGCGCATTCGGTCCAATCCGTGACTGGTTCGCCGGACTGCCGGAAGCCAAGCAGCGCGGTTACAAACCGGGCCGCTTCTCTTTCAACGTGAAAGGTGGTCGATGCGAAGCCTGTCAGGGCGACGGTGTCATTAAGATCGAAATGCACTTCCTGCCGGACGTCTACGTTACCTGCGATGTCTGCAAAGGCAAACGCTACAATCGTGAAACGCTCGAAGTTCTCTACAAAGGCAAGTCGATTGCTGACGTTCTGGATATGACTGTGGAGGAAGCTGAGGAATTCTTTGCCGCGGTTCCGGGCATCCGGACCAAAATGGAGACACTCAACCGTGTCGGCCTTTCCTATATCAAGGTCGGACAGCAGGCGAATACGCTTTCAGGCGGCGAAGCCCAGAGGGTCAAGCTTGCTAAAGAGCTTTCCAAGCGCGCAACGGGCCGAACGCTTTACATTCTCGATGAACCGACAACCGGACTTCACTTCGAAGACGTTCGTAAACTGCTGGAGGTTCTTCATGAGCTCGTCGACAACGGCAACACAGTTGTCGTCATCGAGCACAATCTAGATGTGATCAAGACGGCAGACTGGATACTCGACCTTGGCCCAGAAGGCGGCGATGGGGGCGGTGAGCTGGTTGCTGCGGGCACGCCAGAAGATGTCATCAAGGTCGAACGAAGCTGGACTGGTCGCTTCCTGAAAGAGACATTCGAACGACAGGAAGAGCGCCGTGCAGCACGTGCAAAGGCGCGTATCCGCGAAGCTCAAAAGGCAGATTAAAAAGTCCGGTCGGACCGCTTAGAACTGTTCTGTTCTGCGGTCCGGCTCAAATCCGCGATACATAAACACAGCGAGTGCGGCGCCTACGAGCTGTGATGGGATACTAAACAACCCTGTGATCACACCAAACGCAAAAGCTGCAAATGGTGAGCTAGCAGCCAGGGCACCTGCATCGCCAAGGACCGGCAAACCAGTCAAAGCGCCAGCTACCCACACACCCAAAAACGAAATCAATACGACTGGCGCCATCGCAAGCACAATTGCACCGATCACACGCCATACCTGATCTTTCGTCCAATCCCATGTCTCAAAGATCATCATCTTCTGACGAGCAATTGTTGCGGCAGGGAAATTCACCAGTCTCGCGGAGATATAAAGCAAAGGAAACCCGACCATCAGGAACATCAGGATCATAATCACAATGCCTGCGGGAGTGACGAAAAAATCCGCCAGAAACGCTTCGGCCGCACGCTGGTTTTGAGCGATTGCTTCCAGATCTGGAACAATCATCGCGATCAATATGCCCATGACGATGCTTGCGAGAATAATGGCCACAAATGCGAGAAAAAATGCGACCGCGATGAAAATCAGGTTCGCAAACAGCAGTCGTGTTTCTTCCATGTCGAACTTCAGACCGGTCAGGCCTTTCATTTCGCCCGTCATCGCAAGGCGGATAGTCATAGCGAGGCAACTAACGGTCACCAGAAGCGCCAGAACCTGCCCAAGAAAATCGAGAGGCAAAACACCTCCAGCCATTCCTGACACGGCCGCCGCCGATACAGCGCCGGTTACAATTGCACGTACCATATAGGCGGGAAGCGTCGTCAGAAATGCGCCTGTTGCAAATCTCCAGCTGTATGTCGCTGCTCCAACAATCGGCAATTGGCTGTTTTCCGCCACTTCGGTCTCCTGCGTTTTCAAACCACCACTCAATTGGGACAGAAGCCGATGGAATTCAATTGAAATCACCCCATATTCGGCGCAATCATACATCCACCTTCGTTGCGAACGATATCGTCTCCCGCAATTCCATGGTTGACCTGATCAACCTCTTCCACAATTTAGCGACATGACCAAAGAACCTATTCATATCATCGGTGGCGGCATGGCCGGCTCTGAAGCCGCTTGGCAAGCTGCCAATCTCGGCGTCCCTGTAATCCTGCACGAGATGCGCGGCGTCAAAGGGACTCACGCGCACAAGACCGACCATCTTGCAGAACTCGTCTGTTCCAACTCTTTTCGCTCAGACGACCATGAAACAAATGCCGTAGGCGTTCTGCATGAAGAAATGCGTCGTCTGAACGGCATCATCATTTCGACAGCAGCTGACCATCAGGTGCCCGCAGGCTCTGCTCTCGCGGTAGATCGCGACGGTTTCTCTGCCGCAGTCACAGCTAAACTGGAAGCGCATCCGAACATCACGATTGTCCGGGAAGAAATTGACGGCATTCCTCCGGAAGACTGGTCGTCTGTTATTATTGCGACTGGCCCGCTGACATCCGAAGCGCTGGCGACTGCCATTGGCGGCGTAACGGGTGAGGAAGACCTGGCATTCTTTGACGCGATTGCACCGATTGTGCAGGTCGATTCGGTAAACATGGATATCGCATGGCGACAGTCCCGATATGATAAACCGGGCCCTCATGGCGACACCGCTGCCTACATCAACTGCCCAATGGATGAAGACCAATATAATGCCTTCATCGACGCTCTCCTCGCTGGCGAAAAAACGGAATTCAAAGATTGGGAGAAAGACACACCTTATTTTGAGGGCTGTCTTCCTATCGAGGTGATGGCGGAACGTGGTCGTGAAACGCTCCGATATGGGCCGATGAAACCAATCGGTCTCACCAATGCTCACAAGCCAGACGTTAAAGCCCACGCAGTTGTCCAGCTCCGGCAGGACAATGCCCTTGGCACTCTGTGGAATATGGTCGGCTTCCAGACCAAGCTGAAATATGGCGCACAAACCGACATCTTCAGAATGATCCCGGGCCTCGAGAATGCTGTCTTTTCTCGTCTGGGCGGCATTCACCGCAATACCTTCATCAATTCACCCAAGCTGATCGACAATCAGCTACGCCTGAAGAAAATGCCGCGCCTGCGCTTTGCGGGTCAGGTTACCGGTGTAGAAGGCTATGTTGAGAGCGCTGCTATGGGCCTTTTGGCAGGTCGCTTTGCTGCATACGAACGCCTTGGCATGGACATGACACCGCCACCTGAAACAACGGCGCTGGGTGCTCTTCTGGGCCATATCACGGGCGGTCACCTGGAAGCAGGTGGGACATTCCAGCCTATGAATGTCAATTTCGGCCTGTTTCCAGCTCCTGAAACCGTTCCGAATAAAGATGAGAACGGGAAGCGCCTGCGCGGCAAAGAAAAAGGCCGCGCGAAAAAACGAGAAATGGCGAAGCGTGCGCTCGTGGATATCGACAACTGGGCTGACCAGTTCATGGCGACGTCATAGAGTTTCCAATTTTTTGAGAAGGCGTTTCTCACCCGCGAGGAACGCCTTCCAAAACCGCCAACGTCGAATTAGAGCATGAGCTTCGGCCTTGCTCTCCCAATCTGCTGCAAATTCAAGCAAGCACATCCATGGCCAGCGGACGTCATTTTTTTCCTGCAAGCACTGTTTGAGCCCATCGAGACTTTGACGGTCTGGCGCGCCGGCATTGGCCGTCTGGAAATAGCGACCCAAAAGGTTGGCGCACCCGCTCTCTTCGGTTTCAGCGTCATTCATCAAAAGCCGAAAGAGCGCCCCGCCATAGTCTGGCTCGTCACCAGCAATGACGTCGTCATACGCATTGATCAAATCCAGAATGGCCCTGGGTTCCACTTCATAATCCAGGAGCAGGCCTTCGAGCGACAGTGCTGGATCCGTTTGCTGCGTGTCTTTTCCGGCCAGAATGTTGTCGATCTCATCCCGCCACCACTGCAGCCTGATCTGCGCGACCATTGCCTCGCTGATCGTGGTCGCGATGCGATGAAACTCTCCATCCAGACAAAGAATCATCAAAGACCGCTGACGCTGCCCAGATTCAAGGAACCCTGTCGCCAACCAGATCGTTTGGTGACTATGACGGGCAAAAGAATTCAAACTTTTGAAGAAATCTGGACTTTTACGCTTGGTCTCAGGCATGACGATCACAATATCCCATTGGAGTCATTTCTGACACACCAACTCGGTTAATAGAAGAGGAGTTAAACATGGCTTTCGACCTTCCAAGCCTTCCATACGACCGTGGTGCACTCGCGCCACATATTTCAGAGGAAACTCTGAACTTCCACTACGGGAAGCACCATCAGGCTTACGTCACGAACCTCAACAAGCTTGTTGAAGGTGGTCCGCTTGCTGACGCTTCTCTGGAAGAAGTGATTCAGGACGCGGCTGGTGATGCCTCTAAAGCTGGCGTATTCAACAACGCGGCTCAGGTCTGGAACCACACATTCTATTGGCATTCCATGAAGCCAGCTGGTGGCGGCGCTCCTACCGGTAAGATCGCCGAACTCATCGATCGTGACTTTGGCTCTTACGACGCGTTCAAAGAGTCTTTTGCGACAGCAGGCGCAACACAGTTCGGTTCAGGCTGGGCATGGCTGGTGCTTGCAAACGGCAAACTCGAAGTGCGCAAAACACCAAATGCAGAAACTCCACTGACAGAAGACGGTGTTACGCCACTTCTCACAATGGACGTTTGGGAACACGCTTACTATCTGGACTTCCAGAATGCGCGCCCTGCATACATTGAGACATTCCTCAGCGAACTCGTGAACTGGGACTTTGCAAACCAGAACCTCGCTGACGCGTAAGTCTGACAAGCTGCTTTCAAATAAAACCCCGCCAGTGGCCTGGCGGGGTTTTTAATTATCAACTCATCGGCCCTATCAGGACTTGGAGAAGATCTCGTCCGCGCTCTGCAGCTTTTCCGGATCACGGGTAAGACCAGTGTGCAGAAGAAGTGCTGAAGCAATAAAGATCGAAGAATACGTACCGATAACGACACCCCAGATCAGAGCGAACGAGAAGCCGCGAAGAACCTCACCGCCAAGCACATAGATCGAGATCAGCGCCAGAAGCGTCGTGCCGGACGTCAGCAACGTTCTGGACAAGGTCTTGTTCAGAGACAGATTGATCACATCCTTGAGCGGCATCTTCTTGTATTTCCGCAGCTCTTCGCGAACGCGGTCGTACACAACAACCGTGTCGTTCATAGAGTAACCAATAATCGTCAGAAGCGCGGCAATCGTCGTTAGGTCGAAATCGATCTGAAGAAGAGAGAACACCCCTACGGTCAGAATGACGTCGTGCAGCAAGGCCATAACCGCGCCCACTGAGAACGCAATCTGGAACCGAAACCAAATATAAGCCAGCATGAAGATGAGCGAGACAGCGAGAGCCGTAATACCGGCTTGCAGCAGCTCATTTGAGACTCGTGGGCCAACGCTATCACGGCGCAGAATTTCCCAGTCGCGTTCTTCGACGTCACTGTGCGGATAAGCGGCCTCGAGAGCGTCGATAAAACGCTGAGCCTCGTCGATTTCCTGATCAGTCGCAGCAGATTCGTCAGTATTTGTGTCTGCGTCTGTAGCCACTTCATCCTCATCAGGAAGTGCAGCGCGAATAACGAATGTTTCCTCCGCGTTGGCGCCGGTGCCGCTGGCCTCAGTGATATTAGGCGCCTTGAGCTCAAGCTCGTTTGCCAGCGCGCGGATATCTTCGATCTCCGCACCTTCTGGCTTTGTGATCTCCACCAGCATACCGCCTGCGAAGTCGATACCGAAGTTCAGGCCTTTCATAGGGATGAGAATAACCGATGCAGCCAGAGCCACGGCAGACAGAGCGAATGCGAACATTCGGACCGACATAAAGTCGACTTTACCCTCAATCGGAAGACGTTTCATAAGCATGTCAGGTCTCCTACATCGGCAGCTTGGTTGGGCGTGTCGCACGAAGCCAGATCACAGAGAACCAGCGAGTCAGAACGAAAGCCGTAAAAACAGACGTGAAAATACCGATCGCAAGCGTCACCGCGAAGCCTTTCACAGGGCCAGAGCCCAGCGTGTAGAGGACCGAAGCAGCGAGAAGCGTCGTGATGTTCGCGTCGAGGATGGTCGACAGAGCTTGCTGATACCCCGACTCAATTGCAGAGATCGGCTTTCGTCCATTTCGGGATTCCTCACGAATACGTTCAAACACCAGAACGTTCGCATCGACCGCCATACCAATCGTAAGAATGATGCCCGCAATACCCGGAAGGGTCAGCGTCGCGCCGAGACCGGAAAGCGCACCAAAGATCAAAAGAATATTCACGATCAGCGATCCAACGGCAAAGATGCCGAACAGACCGTACGCAAAGAGCATAAAAATCGCGACGAGGATGAGGCCGATGATGGAGGCAAGCGCACCTGCTTCAATCGAGTCCTGACCAAGCGTCGGGCCAACCACACGCACACTCTCAACATTCACCTGCGCAGGAAGAGCACCCGCCTGAATAACCGTCGCCAGTTCGCGTGCGGATTCGACGGTGAAAGAACCTTCGATGAAACCGGACCCTTGAAGGATGGCACTGTTAATCCGCGGTGCAGACTGCACAGCATCATCCAGAAGAATTGCGAAACGTCGACCACGGTTCTGGGATGTAGCCTCACCAAATAGACGCGCGCCGGTTGTGTTGAATGTGAAGTTCACGATTGGCTGATTGTTCTCAGGGTGAAAGCCCTGACTGGAACTGCGAACCATATCGCCTTCAATAATCGGATCAGATTCAAGAAGCAGAGTTTCTCCGGTGACGGATTGTCTGATGATGTTACCAACACGCGGCTGACCCGTGCGCAGTGCTTCGTTCAACGCATTCTGGTCTTCAACAACGAGGTTAAAGGTCAGAACACCCGGCTGTTCGATGACACGAATAAGGCGCTCCGGGTCACTCTCACCAGGCGCTTCAACGATAATGTCGTTTTCACCAGAAGGCTGGACGAGAATTTCGCCAAGACCGTCCGGGTCAAGACGTGGACCGAGCTTGGAAACAGTCTGGCGGGTTGCTTCCGCCATAATTTCTTCCACACGCTGCGGGGTGAAACTGATCTCGATCTCGCCATTACCGGCCTGAGAGACCTCGATGCTCGGTGCGCCAAGCGGCCCACCGATAGGCTGGTTCATTTCGCGCATGAGCGCGATTGCGCGATCAGACATTGAGTTGTCGCGCAGACGGAAACGCACAGCGTCGTCTTCCACACGAATAGCCGTGTAGGAAATACGGTTATCGCCGCGCGTTGTCTGAAGTTTAGCACGTGCCTCACGCAGCAGATCGTTCAGCTGCTTCGTGACCGATTGCTCGGCATCAACAGACAAGAGCAGCGATACCCCGCCCCGAAGGTCCAGACCAAGGTTAGCTGGCGAAGAAGGCAGGAAACTCGGAATGCTCTCACGCTGGTTTTCATTAAGCACGTTTGGCAATGCAAACAGTGCTCCGAAAACCGACACAAAGAGGATCAGTGCGACCTTCCAGGGTGGGAATTGTAACATTGGAAAACCTGTATCTTAGTCGTTTGCAGGTGTGTCTGCAGCGCTCTTGTCGCGTACGTCGATAACCATCTGACGCAGAACAGTCACTTCTGTCGAACCAAGGTTCAGAACGACTTCAGTGTCGCTGATTTTGACAATTTTACCAACAAGGCCGCCAGACGTGACAACGCGGTCGTTCTTTTTCAGGTTGCTGAGCATTTCCTGATGTTTTTTGCGTTGCTGCTGCTGTGGGCGGATAAGCAGGAAGTACATGATTGCGGCCATGGCACCGAACGGAAGCACGAGGCCCGTAAGGATGTTGCTGCCACCTTCAGCTGCTTGCGCGAAGAGAATAAGTGAATCGGTCATTTGACGGTCCATTGAGAGTTATATCAGACGCGAGGCTATACTTGGGCGCCCCGCATTTTGCAAACAAGAGGTAATCGCCACCTCTATAATTCCTTAGCGGCACCCTCCACGAGGTGAAGAAAGTTTGAAAGACCAACCGCGTCAGAAGAAATCTTGCCGGATTTATCTTTGCGATATCGCATGAGACGCTGATCTTCGTTTGTGCCTACCGGCATGATTAGCATGCCGCCAGCCTTTAGCTGGCCGAGCCAGACCTGCGGAACATCTTCGAGCGCGCATGTCGCGACGATACGGTCAAATGGCGCAGATGCCGGCCAGCCAAGCGCGCCGTCGCTACACTGCGAAATGATGTTCGCGAGACCAAGATTATCAAACCGCTGCTTCGCAGCTTCGACCAGAGTTCTGTAACGATCAACCGTATTGATTCGGCGCGCAAGCCGGGACATCAAAGCTGTCAGATAGCCACTGCCCGTGCCGATCTCCAGAATGGTGCAGGACCGGTCCTTACCGAGCTCCAGCGAGTAAATGATCGTCGCTACGTCGGAAGGGCGCGAGATGGTCTGACCACAGGCAATCGGCAGAGCGACATCGTCATAGGCGTATTCTTCGAACTCGGGATCGACGAATTGTTCGCGAGGCAGCTTTTCGATCGCATTGAGCAAATCGTTATCGGTGATACCCGAACGTCGAAGCTCGAGTATCAGTCGCATTTTACGAAATGGATCGTGCTCAGCCTCAGACACTCTCGTCACTACTTCCCGATATCACCCACCAGTTCCGCCCTGAAAGACTGTAGGGTGCTTTCATGGGTCAGGTCTACATGCAAAGGCGTGATGGACACCCTGCCCTCGTAAATCGCCTTGAGATCGGTTCCATCTGCGGGATCCGATAGCTTGCCCCGATAGCCGATCCAGAAATAGCTATCGCCGCGCAAATCAAGACGCTGCTCGGCATGTACGATATTTTCGTCACGGAACCCCTGCCGGGTAATCTCTACGCCCGTGACAGCATCTGGTGCACGGTCAGGGAAATTCACATTCACCACGACATTGTCAGCCCATGTCATATCCACGAGCCGCTTTAGAACCTTGCTGCCCCAATGGCGAGCCGTTTCCCATGGCAGCGAGCCCGGAGCCTGGAAGCCACGCGACTGACTTAGCGCGATAGATCTCACGCCATGCTGCATGCCACACATCGCGGCCGCAATTGTACCGGAATAGCTCGTGTCCTCGGCGATGTTCTGCCCGCGGTTTACGCCTGAAAGGATCAGATCAGGCTTCTGATCACCCATCAGCTCGAGCAAGCCCAGCAAAACGCAGTCTGTCGGCGTGCCACGAATCGCGAACGTTTTGTCACCCAGCTTTCGAACGCGTATCGGATCGGTAAGCGTCATTGCACGCGACTTGCCGGATTGTTCCACCTCTGGCGCAATGATCCATATGTCGTCCGAAACAGTTCGGGCGATATCCTCAAGCACTTTCAGGCCTTCGGCGTGAATGCCGTCATCATTGGTAAGAAGAATGCGCATTACGAGACGGACTCGATTTTCTCCAGACCGCCAAGATATGGGCGCAGAACCTCTGGTACGGTGATGCTACCATCTTCGTTCTGGTAGTTCTCAATCACAGCTACCAGCGTGCGTCCAACCGCAAGACCAGACCCGTTAAGTGTGTGCACAAACTCCGGCTTCTTGGCGTCTTTACGCTTAAACTTCGCATCCATCCGGCGGGCCTGAAAATCGCCGCACGTAGAGCAGGAGGAGATTTCCCGGTACGTGTGCTGGCTCGGAAGCCAGACTTCAAGGTCATAGGTACGACGCGCGCCAAAGCCCATATCGCCAGTCGACAACTTCATAACGCGATAAGGAAGCTCAAGCTTCTGCAGAACCGCTTCCGCACAGCCTGTCATACGCTCGAGTTCGGCGTCGCTCTCTTCAGGCGTCGTGACGGACACCAACTCAACCTTATTGAACTGGTGCAGACGGATCATGCCTTTTGTATCACGGCCGGCACTGCCTGCCTCAGAGCGGAAACATGGCGTGTGTGCGGTCATACGAAGCGGCAGTTGATCTTCCGCCATAATCGTTTCGCGTACGAGGTTTGTAAGCGAGACTTCAGCGGTCGGGATCAGATAGTGACCCGCCGTGGTCAGGAAGAGGTCTTCGCCAAACTTTGGCAACTGACCTGTACCCACAAGTGCGCGGTCCTGCACCAGCAATGGTGGGCTAACTTCAGTGTAGCCATTCGTCTCCGTCTGCAGATCCAGCATGAATGCAGCAAGCGCGCGCTCCAGCTTCGCCATCGGCCCTTTCAGAGCGACAAAACGCGAACCGGACATAGCGACAGCCGCCTCGAAATCCATCTGCGCGCCAGCGGCGCCGGCTTTCAGGTTTTCGCCAACGACGTCGTGAGACTTTGGTTCAAATGACAGCTTGATCGGTTCGCCCCAGCGACGCACTTCTTCGTTCTGCTCTTCGCCCTCACCAAGCGGAACATCTTCATACGGCAGGTTCGGTAGGGACATGAGAATGCCATCGCGGACATTCTGCGCCTCTTCTTCCGCAGCACCGGCTTTTTCAATCGTCGCCTTAGCATCAGCAACCGCAGCCATAAGGCGTTGAGCTTCGGCCTCATCGCCAGTCGCTTTAGCTTTACCAATCAGCTTTGAAGACTGGTTACGGATTTGCTCGGCGTCCTGTTTTTGCGCGACTGCAGCGCGCACATCAGCATCGAGCTTCAGGATTTTTTCCGACCAGCTGGATGCGTCGTCAGGCGCTGCAAAATAGCGGCGCGCCATCGCATCATCAAAAGCCGTCGGGTTATCGCGAATAAAACGGATATCGTGCATGGAATCTGCCCTGTTGAATTGGGAGATTGCTTAACGCCATGCGCTGCTCAGGTCTACTGGGCTGCGTTACGTTCTTCCTCTTCACGATCACGCGCACGCTCAATCAGAACCACACACCAAATTGAAATTTCATACAGTATGGCAACAGGCACCGCCAGCATTACCTGAGAGATGATGTCGGGCGGTGTAAAAAAGGCCGCGAAAGCGAGGATACCAACGACCGCGTATTTGCGTCCGCTCTTGAGCGTATCTGATGACACGAGATCGGCTTTGCCCAAAAGGCTCACAATGACAGGAAGCTGGAATGACAGGCCGAAAGCGAGCATCAGCGCCATTACGAGGGACAAATACTCCGAAACGCGAATCTGGGACTCAATGGCGGCAATACCCTCGCCTCCCATCTGCTGAAAACTAAGAGCAAAACGCGAGACGAGCGGCAGCATTATGAAATAAACAAATAGTGCGCCAATCGTGAACAGCAGTGGCGCCGCCACGAGAAACGGGAGAAACGCACCCCGTTCATTCTTGTACAAGCCCGGAGCGACGAAGGCATAGAGCTGCCAAGCGATGAATGGGAACGCCAGGAATAAACCGGAGAATAGTGACAATTTCAGTTGCGCGAAAAACACCTCCAAAGGACCGGTATAGATCAGACGGAAGTCGGCATCGCCGCGTTCAAACTGGGCTTCACGTACGAGCGGAGACAATAGAAAGTTATAGATGGGCTCTGCAAAGACAAAGCAGAGGATGCCAGCACCCGCCAGCGCAACCATCGCCCAGATAAGACGCGTGCGAAGTTCTTTAAGATGTTCAAGAAGCGGTGCGCTGGAATTTTCGACTTCGTCGTCAGCTTGAGCGGCGCTCTTATCAGGCTTGTCGTTCACCAGAAGTCTCACTGCTCATGACGGAGGAATTGATATCCCGCTCAGCATCTTGCAGGTCGGTCACCGCCTGCTCCAACTGATTATTTTTCTTAAGCGCTTCGATTTCCTGACGCAGCTCGTCGAGCTCCGCCTGACGCGCGATATCATCAAAGGCGCCGCGGAACTCGTTCGCCATACGCTTCGCTTGTCCGACCCATTGACCAATGCGCCGCATCATAAGCGGCAAGTCTTTGGGACCGACAACAATCAAGGCGATAATGCCGATAAGCAGAAATTCAGATAAACCGAACTGTGGAAGCATTGCAGATCAAAGCGCGCTTACGCTTTGTCTTTTTCCGGGGTTACGTTGATCGCATCCGGTGATGCGGTCTCGTCATCGTCATCTTTGAGGCCGGAACGAAAGCTCTTAATGCCTTTCGCCATATCACCCATGATTGCAGAAATTTTTCCGCGACCGCCGAACAGCAGCAGAGCTACTGCAGCAACAATCAAAAGCTGCATCCAACTTGGGGCCATAGTAATTCTCCCTTACTCCTGTTTAAAATAGACAGGAAGTGCCGTTAGGACAATGCACGTCAATGGACCTAATTGTCATCGTCTGCAAGAAAATCGGTGTGGAATTCTGCGTTTTCTTCATCATCGACAGAAATCGCGTCACCATCATCCAGATTATCTTCATCTGTCGGACGTGGCATTTCAAACCCAACAGGCAGCGCACTATCCAGCAAACCAGCAGCCTGAAACTCTGACTTACCTGGCAGCGTATCAAGGTTTTCGAGCCCGAAATGCTCTAGAAACGCGTCAGTAGTTCCGTAAGTCACAGGACGTCCTGGGGTACGACGTCGGCCACGAAGGCGAACCCATCCACATTCGAGCAGAATATCTAGCGTACCTTTGGAGACGGCGACGCCACGCACATCTTCAATCTCGGCGCGGGTAACTGGCTGGCAATATGCAATGATAGCGAGCGTTTCGAGCGCTGCCGATGAAAGCTTACGATCTTCGTCGCGATACTCCGTGAAGAGAAAACTCAGATCACGCGCAGTCTGGAACCGCCATTTTCCACCGACTTCAACCAGGTTCACACCGCGCTTTGTGTAAGCTTCCTGAAGAGTCATCAGAATTTCAGACGCATCAACGCCCGAAGGCATGGATGCCGCAACCTCATCCGCGGTTAAAGGCTCACCAGCAGCAAACAGAACGGCTTCTGCGCGACGCAATGCCTCTGCCTCGGTTTCCAGATACGGTGTGGACCGGACTTCAGTTTCTACAGCTTTGCGCTCCTGCCCCTTATAGGCGAAGCTCATCTGCTTTACGGCAGAGCGGATATCCTCAAGGCGCTCAGCTTCTGACTTAGGCATTCTCAGCCTCCGCATCAGCATCTTCCATGTACCGCACCATCACCGGCTCGCTGTAAGAATCCTGCCTCAAATCGATCCGTTTTGCCTTTGTGAGATCTAGCGACGCCGCAAAGAGACTGGCGAGACGGGACTTACTCGGCGCGTGATCTTCTTCAGATCGCCCGCCCGAATCCGCGACTTCATTCAGGCTTGCCCAGCGGTCACCCATGGTCGGCAATACCCGCACGATGGTTTTGCGCGCTTCTTCGAGCGGCAGAACATATTGCTTAACCACCTCGTGCGGTTTCTCGCGGGATTGCCGCGTCTGAATCTTTGCAAACGCCGCCATCAAATCAATCAGACGCGTATTGTATTGCGCCCGTTTAACAACAACAGGACGCTCCGGCAGGCCGCGAGGAAAAACATCGCGATTGAGGATATCGCCATTCATGAGCGCCTCACCTGCCTCACGCATAGCTTCCAGTCGCTGCAGACGGAACGCCAGACGTGATGCGAGATCGTCAGCACTCACTTCGTTTTCAGCTTGCTTTTCCGGTTTCGGCAAAAGCAAACGTGATTTCAGGAAGGCGAGCCAGGAGGCCATCAGCAGATAATCGGCAGCAAGGTCGATACGCTTCTCTCGGGCGTCGGTTACAAAAGCGAGATATTGTTCGGCAAGTTCGAGAACCGAGACCTTACGCAGGTCCACTTTCTGTTTACGGGCGAGGCCAAGCAACAGATGGAGCGGCCCTTCAAAACCATCAACATCGACCAGAAAGGCATCTGCCTGATCGAAATCGAAGTCCGAGGAATCCAGCGATCCGCTTCCCGTCACTAGTCCGTCTGCCGCCATCAGCTCACCGTTTCTGTCTCCGTCATCAGAGCGTCGAATCGCTCTTTCAGCGCGAGCACATCTACATCTTTCTGTTTAGTGCTATCTGATTCTGCCCTCTTAGCGCGAGAGAGAGCTTTATTTTGAAGTTCAGGTGCCGCATGTGCGACTTCCGTCATCTCTGCCAGAATCACCTGCGGGTCTTTTTCAAAACCTGAACAGTGCAGAACGACATCACATCCAGCGTTTACAGCGCGTTGCGCGCGTTCGCTCAAAGGTCCGCCGAGGGCTTTCATGCCGAGATCATCGCTCATAAGCAGACCGTCAAAGCCGATACGGCCGCGAATGACGTCTGAAATAATTGTGGATGAAGTTGTCGCTGGATCGTTTGCATCAAACGCCGTGTAAAGAATGTGCGCAGTCATCGCCATTGGCGCATCATTCACCGCCTCGAACGCAGCAAAGTCTTTGGCCAACTCATTTGCACCCTCGGAGACCACCGGCAGTTCTTCATGGCTGTCGGCTTTCGAACGACCGTGACCCGGTATGTGTTTAATCACACCAGCAACACCGGCATCACGGAGACCTTGCAGAGCCGCAGCTCCGAGCTGTCCAACCTGAACCGGCTCGAGACCGAAGGCACGATCACCAATAATGTCGTGAGCGCCTGGCACAGGAATATCTACACACGGCGAACAGTCCGCGTGAATTCCAAGGGTGGAAAGCTCAACCCCCATGAGCGTATGTCCGATACGCGTCGCTTCCAGCCCTTTTTGCGCGTCTTGTTGGTAGATCGCACCATAGCGCGCAGCTGGAGGAAAAACTGGCCATTCAGGTGCTTTAAGGCGTGCAACGCGTCCGCCTTCCTGATCAATAAAGATCAGGCAAGCTCGCCCCAGCGAAGCCCAGATATCATCAACCAGTTTCTTGACCTGAGTTTTGCTGACACAGCTACGGCCCATCAAAATGATCGCCCATGGCTGAGTATCGCTCAGAAGAGCCTTCTCTTCATTGGAAAGGACAGGGCCGGAGACGCTGAGGATACACGCTTTCATCGATTATCTCGTAATCACAATACAGGACTGGTTGCGCGTCTGAAGCGCATTGCAGAATTGGTCAGCATCATCGCGCGTCGCGAAAGCCGCAACACGAAGTCGATAGAAAATACCACGTGACCCGAGGTCTGCGCGCTGAATGTCCATAACAGCGCCCGCAAACAGATCAGAATGCGCCTCGCGTAGCTGTGCCCACGCAGTCTCTGCGTCAGAACGATCTCGAAGCGCCATGACCTGAACCAGATAATTGCCGTTAGCATCGAACACCGAATTAGAGCTATCTGGCACGTCATTCGTCACCGGTGGCAGTGGACGTGGCGGCGCAACAGTTGGCGTTGGGGTAGCTGTTGGTGTCGGAGTTGGCGTTGGCTCAGGAGACGCAGCCCGAGGTTCTTCTCTGACCGGCGCGGAAGTAGGTGTAGACTGCGTAGCGGTTCCCGGCGGAGTCGTTGAACCTGTTCGCGCCGCACCCGGACGAAGCTCACGTGGCTCTCCATCCTGTGGCGATCCAGACACTTCGGTTACTTCAGCGTTCGACGAACGATCATTGTTATCAATCGAGTCGAACAGGCGCATATTGGCTTCAGATACGCCATCATCGCCTTCCTCTTCCATACGGGTTTTGTAAGGGTCATCATCGGCGGCGAAGATCGGCGCATCATTTGGATTTGCACGAATACCCTGACGATACGCATTCCAGACCACAGCACCGAAGACAAGAACGACGCCAGCCGCCAGAATCACGATCAGCGGCCCCTTGCCGCCACCATCATCCTCACGGGCATCAAACCCTTTATACTCGTCCCCAAAAGCGGAATATGTCGACCGCTCTCGAGGCCCAGTTTCGGCTTCGTAATCATCAGCCATAACGCGAATCCTTCTACTCGCATTAAGAATATTATAAGTTTTGTTAACGGTGCGCTAACGATAACTCAGATCATCGCATCCAGATTGAAGAGTCTTCTGTGCTCATCAATGGCGTAATTATCTGTCATGCCCGCAATGTAATCACAGACCACACGGGCACGTGCATCCTTCGTCATCTGTTGAGCTGTCTCATTCCAAGGTGGCGGCAATGTGTCAGGCTCTGAAAGAAATAGCCCGAAAAGCTCTTTCAGAATGCGTTTAGCCTGACTGCGCTTCCTGTTCACCTTATAGTGCCGGTACATGCGCTCCATCAGGAAGCGACGAAGTTCCTTCTGCTCGGCGTCGAGTTTCTCAGAAAAGGCGACGAGCGGCTCATTGAGGTTTCGCACATCTTCGACCGATTTCGGATTGAGCCGCTTTGCGCGCCGGCTTGTCTCGGCAGTGAGATCCTCAATCCAGACACCAATCAAACGGCGTACAGCTTCCGAGATCACACGCTGGCGATCAAGCAGCGGATAGTCCTTCTGAACCTGATGGAAGATCCGCCCGACGAGCGGAACATCTTTGATATCCTCGATCGTGAACAATCCGGCTGAAAGCCCATCGTCGATATCGTGATTGTTGTAAGCAATATCATCTGAAAGCGCAGCGACCTGAGCCTCAGGGCCGGCATAGGTATCCAGATCAAGCTGCTCAAGATGCTCGAAATCCAGAAAGGCTTGCGGAAGATCCTGCATACGTTTGCCGTTCTTAAGAACTGGCCCGTTGTGCTTTATCAACCCTTCGAGGGTTTCAAACGTCAGATTCAAACCATCAAAGGTCGGATAACGCTGCTCGAGACGCGTCACGACACGTAATGTTTGGGCATTGTGATCAAAGCCGCCAAACGCTTCCATGCATTCGTCGAGTTGATCTTCACCAGCATGCCCAAATGGCGGATGGCCCAGATCGTGCGCAAGCGCGAGCGCTTCGGCGAGGTCCTCATCCAGCCCGAGCGTGCGCGCCACAGAGCGGGCAATCTGAGCAACTTCCAGAGAGTGGGTCAGCCGCGTGCGAAAATGATCGCCCTCATGCGCCACGAAGACTTGCGTCTTCATCTTAAGTCGTCGAAATGCGCTCGCGTGAATGATCCTGTCACGATCACGCTGAAAAGGCGTTCTGGTGCGCGATTCAGGCTCAATCTGAAACCGGCCTCGACTTCTGGCAGGGTCACTCGCATAATCTACACGCGGTGAAATCAGAGATCCTGTCATGGTTTGCCTTTTCGTTACGGAAATCGTGATTATCTGTATATCGCCGGACAAAAGGACAAAATGATGGACACTCCCGTCACTCTCTCTTCCAGCGCTGCCAAGCGCATTAACGCGATTCTTTCAGAAAACGGCGACGCCGATTTCCTTCGGGTATCCGTTGAAGGTGGTGGTTGCTCCGGCTTCTCGTACAAATTCGATTTCGGCCGGACAATTGAGACCGAAGATCTCGTGATCGAACGCGATGGTGCGAAAGTCGCAATCGATTCTGTCAGCCTCCCATTTCTTGAAGGTTCCGAGATCGATTTTGTGGACGAGCTGATCGGCGCAAGCTTTAAAATCCATAATCCGAACGCCACAGCCAATTGCGGCTGCGGAACGAGCTTCTCCATCTAGATAGGTGACGTGACGACACCGTTGTCAAGCTGCATTCCACGCGGAACACTAGCTCTCAGATAATTATGGGAGCGAATAAATGACTGTTGCTGAAGCACTCGACAAACGCCTTTCAGTTCGCGGCTTTCTCGACAAGCCCGTCTCGCGGGAGACGCTGGAAACACTTCTAACAGCTGCACAACGTGCACCGTCAGGCGGAAACCTCCAGCCATGGCGCGTCATTGCGCTCACCGGAAAGTCAAAAGACGACCTTATTCGCGTAGCTCAGGAAAAGCTGTCTAAAAGCCCGATGGGCGAACCGACGGATCGCCCGATCTATCCCGAAGACCTTGGGGAACCTCATCGCTCACGACGCTTTCAGGTCGGCGAAGACCTGTATGGCGCTCTTGGTATCCCCCGCGAAGACAAAGCCGCTCGCCTCGGCTGGTTCGCGAACAATTTCCGGTTCTTCGGAGCGCCAGTCGCTTTGATGATCGTAATTGACGAATGTATGGGCCACGGACAATGGGCGCATACGGGTATGTTCATGCAATCTATCGCGCTGCTGGCGACAGAAATGGGCCTCGGCACGTGTATGCAGGAGTGCTGGGGCATTCTACGCCCTACCCTCAAAGAACATTTGGGGCTTGGCGAGACTGAAATGCTTTATTGCGGCATGGCGCTTGGCTATCCTGACTGGGATAACCCTGCGAATCAGATGCGCTCAGCCCGAGCCGCACTCAGTGAGTTCGCCGAATTCCGGGACTGACCAATGAAAATTGCGACATGGAACGTCAATTCCATCAAAGCGCGCCTGCCAACCGTTATTCAGGTTCTGAAAGACATCGACTGTGACGTCGTCTGTCTGCAGGAGATAAAATGCGAGACTGATGCATTTCCGTATATGGAAATCGAGGAGCTTGGTTATCAGATCGAGGCGCACGGCCAGAAGAGCTATAATGGCGTTGCAATTCTCTCCCGCACGCAAATCGAAGATGTGCAGCGCGGTCTTCCGGGCAATGAAGACGACGATCAGGCCCGCTACATTGAGGTTCTGACCGGCGGCGACAACCCGATGCGTGTGGCGTCCATCTATCTTCCGAACGGAAACCCATTTCCCGGCGAGAAATTTAATTACAAACTCCGCTGGATGGAGCACCTGAGAAACCGCGCGAAGGAGCTTCTGAGCTATGAAGAAGCTGTCGTACTTGCGGGGGACTATAACGTCATTCCTTTAGACGAAGATTGCTGGGATCCGAATGTGTGGAAGGATGATGCTCTGGCGCAACCTGAGTCGCGAGCAGAATTTCAGAAGATCCAATGGCTGGGCTATACAGAAGCCTTCGCCACGCTTGAAGGCAAAAGCCACGCCTACACGTTCTGGGATTACCAACGCGGCGCCTGGCAGAAGGATCATGGCATCCGCATCGATCACCTTCTGATCAGCCCGGAAGCCTCTGACCGTATTGAGAAAATTGAAATCTACAAAACAGCACGCGGTCTGGAAAAACCATCAGACCACGTGCCTGTTGTGGGTACGTTTCGCGACTAGTTCGTCAAATAGGTCGCGCAGTTGGATTGGAATATGGTTCTTGCTGAAGTGAATTCTGCAGCTTGAGCTGCAAGGCTGGCGTTCTTCGCCTCCACTTCACCGCGCAAAGCGTCGAATTCAGCTTCAAGGCGCGTTGCTTCAGCTGCGTGATCAGATGACAGGCTGGAAACCTCCTGTGCCGCAACATACTCATCACCAGCGATTTCTGCCTGTTCACCAAGTGCAACAAGCTCTGCTTGAGCAGCCTGAAGCGCCTGAACCGTCTCAGCAAGTTCCCTCTGCTCCACGCGGCACTCGCGTGCACTCATGGCAAACGCCGATTGAGCAAGAGCCATAGACGCCAGAGACATGGCTGTGATTTTCAGAACTGAACGCATAAATCTACCTTTCATTCTCGAACGCCAAACTGGCACATCCAAAATGACCAGAGGCTGAATAAGCGCTTCAACTTCCGTTAGACAGAGGAAATCGACCGATTTTGTGACTATTTCTTGCCGAGGACATCAACGAGATGAAAAACAGTCGCAATGTCTGCCAAAAGGTCACCAACACGCTCAGGGTCGTCGATCCGGCTGAACATGCCGCCGCCCTCGAAAAGATCACCGCCTTCTATTGCCGCGTAGATTCTGTTCCCGTCAAAGGTCGCTCGAAATTTTCCGCCTTTGAACTGCCGCTCCAGATCGAGGAAAGTTTCCATCACATCAGGCGTCAAAAGATAACGGGATTCCACCTGATCTGTGGTGTAGACCTCAAACGCTTTTTCAAAGACGGGATCTTCAAGTTTCGCGCGCGAGAACCTATTCCCAATAGCGCCGAGCGCATTGAACCAGCCTGAATCACGAGACACACGGGTCGTACCGTGAAAAGTTTTCGGCGCCTCGATTACCCAGCATTGGCCACGAAACACGGTGACCCATGTTGTCTGCGTCCTGCCGTTGGAGGTACGGGTCGTTCTCTTTTCTTCGAGATGCGCCTCAAAAAATTCAAATCGAACTCCATTGCGCTCACCAACAAACTCATCGCTGACCTCTTTACGGTCCCAGCCGGGCACGACTTTGAGTTCACGCGACTGCATAAGTAGCTCTTCAGCTTTAAGCGAAGCACCGGAATTGTAAGATAGCCCAAGACGCTCTGCGATCGGTGTGATCAGAAATTCTTTCGTCTGTTTGGCAATCTCATTGACCTTCGGATAGCCCCAACCGGCCACGATAAAGCCGATGATGATGCCTATAATGCCGACGGCTCCGACCTTGACGACACCGTAGCCAATCACTGCAGCGATTGCCGCAATAGCTATACCGATCACGCTGTTCTTTTTAGCGCTATCCAGAGCATTCTTCCGCTCCGCTTCACGCGCCTCCAGAACAGGTCGCAGATCGCTTTCATAAACATCGGCAAAATACGCGAAGTCTTTAGGCAGTTCTGCCAGTCGCGCTCTCAACGCATCCTGCTGTGCGTCCGAATTCGTCATGTCTACGTCCCCAATAGATGTCTGACGATACGGCCTGAAGGATCAGGCCATATCTTTAAAGCTTTTCAGTGCACCGGAAAGCTTGTCTTTCTTCTCGACATACTCTGCGAGACGGGACTTTTGTTCGTCAATCACCTCAACAGGGGCTTTTGAGATGAAGTTCTCATTCCCGAGCTTCTTCTCAATCTTGGTGATCTCGCCGTCGATTTTGGCAAGCTCTTTTGTAAGACGCGCCTTCTCAGCCTCGATATCCAGAGCATCACTTACAACGAGCGCTGCGCGTGTACCGCTGTGGACGAACTGAACTGCGCCGTCAGGCACTTCTGCTGCAAACGCGATATTTTCGAGACGCGCAAGACGTTCAATCAATGGCGCATAAGATCGCGCACGCTGAACAATTTCTTGTCTGGCATCAACAAGTGCCAGCTTCAGCTTTGCACCTGCCGGAACATTGAGATCGCCGCGGAGAGCACGGATTTCAGTGATAAAACCGATGACCCAATCGACTTCTTCGGAAGCTGATTCATCCTCAAACGACGCGTCTAGAGCAGGCCAGCTTTGCAGCATGAGGAAGCCAGGACGACCCGGGCCGAATTCAGCAAGCTGGTCCCACAGTTCTTCGGTTACAAACGGCATGAACGGGTGCAGCATTTTCAACGTTTCATCGAGCACCCACGCGGCCGTCTGGCGGGTCTCGGATTTCGCCTGCTCGTTTTCACCATTCAGAAGCGGTTTGATCAGCTCGACATACCAGTCGCAGAACGTGTTCCAGATGAACCGGTAGCACGCCATAGACGCATCATTGAAGCGATAGCCTTCGAGACTTGCCGTTACCGACTGAACTGCCTGAGACAGCTCGCTGACAATCCAGCGGTTGATTGGCTGGGTCAGCGCTTTCGGCTCGAATTCCTCAGGCTTCCAGAGCGTGCATTCGTTCATCTGGCAGAAACGCGCGGCGTTCCAGAGCTTCGTGCCAAAGTTCCGATACCCGACGATACGGTCAATTGAGAGGCGGATATCGCGCCCTTGCGCCGCTTGAGATGCCAGCGTGAAACGAAGCGCATCCGTTCCGCAGGCCGGAAGACCTTCCGGGAACTGGCGACGTGTCTTCTGCTCGATCTGGTTAAGCTTACCCTTATCATCCGTGCGCGCATCGCGCAGACGTTTGTCTACAAGAACCTGCAAGTCGCAACCATCGATAATATCGATCGGGTCGAGCACGTTACCCTCGGACTTCGACATCTTCTTACCAGTCTCATCGAGGACGAGCGCATGGATATAAACGTCTTTGAAAGGGACCTCATCCATGAATTTGAGGCCAAACATCATCATGCGGGCTACCCAGAAGAAGATGATATCAAAGCCGGTGATCAACACGGCGCCAGGATAGAATTCAGACACTTCTGGTGTCTTATCAGGCCAGCCGAGCGTGGAGAACGGCCAGAGCGCCGAAGAGAACCAGGTGTCGAGAACGTCTTCATCCTGCGTCAGCGTAACGTCGGCACCATGCTTGGCGCGAGCCGCTGCATAAGCAGCCTCTTCATTTTCCGCGACGACAATCTCACCATCAGCTGTATACCAAGCCGGTATCCGGTGCCCCCACCACAGCTGGCGGGAAATACACCATGGCTCAATGTTATCCAGCCATTGGAAGTATGTCTTTGACCAGTTCTCAGGAACAAAGTCAGTCTTACCATCGCGCACAGCTTTAATAGCTGGCTGCGCGAGCGTTTTGGCATCAACATACCATTGATCGGTAAGCATTGGCTCGATCACGACGCCTGACCGGTCGCCAAATGGCTGCATGATCTTCTTGTTCTCAACGAGAGGCTTTTGGCCACCCTCGCCGTCATCGATCATCACAGCGAGACCTTCGGCGGTAATCGCCTCAACGACCCGCTTTCGGCAGTCATAACGATCAAGACCACGATATTCCTCAGGAACCAGATTGATCTCAGAAACATCGCCAGCTGCGTCTTTGCCCGCCGGAGAATGGAACCGAGAATCGCCTTCCTCGAACATCTTGATCCAGATATCTGAACGTTCCTGAGCTTTCGCAGCAGATTCCGCGTAGGGCAAGCCGTCTTTTCGCATAGCCGCGACTTCGTCGAGCAGCGCATACAAAGGAATGCCATTACGTTTCGCGACGCCATAGTCATTGAAGTCATGCGCGCCGGTAATCTTCACCGCGCCAGACCCAAATTCCGGATCAGGGTACTCATCCGTGATGATCGGAATGAGACGGCGATGCTCTTTCGGTCCGACAGGAATTTCGCAGAGTTTGCCAACAATCGATGCATAGCGCTCATCGCTCGGGTGCACAGCAACCGCGCCGTCGCCCAGCATGGTTTCAGGACGTGTTGTAGCGATGGAAATATAGTCGCGCTCTTCTTCGAGGATGACGTTTCCGTCTTCGTCCTTCTCGACATATGTGTACGTCGCACCACCTGCGAGCGGGTATTTGAAGTGCCACATATGGCCGTCGACTTCTTTGTTCTCGACCTCAAGGTCAGAAATCGCCGTCTGGAATTGCGGGTCCCAGTTTACGAGGCGCTTATCGCGATAAATCAGGCCGTCATTGTAGAGATCGAGAAAAGTCTTCAGGACAGCCTTGGAAAGCCCTTCGTCCATGGTGAAGCGCTCGCGTGACCAGTCACAAGACGATCCAAGACGCTTATCCTGCTCAAGGATTTTACCGCCGGATTCTTCTTTCCATTCCCAGACTTTTTCGATGAAGGCTTCACGGCCCATTGAGCGGCGGTCCTGATTGCCTTCAGCAGCCAGCTTGCGCTCGACAACCATCTGAGTCGCGATGCCCGCATGGTCTGTACCGGGCTGCCAGAGAACCTTCTTTCCGCGCATGCGCTCGAACCGGATGAGAACATCCTGCAGCGTGTGGTTCAGCGCATGCCCCATATGCAGAACGCCCGTGACGTTCGGCGGCGGGATCACGATACAGTATGGCTGAGCACTGCTGTCCATGTCCGGCGCGAAGGCATTGGCCTCCTCCCACCGTTTATAGATTCGTTGTTCAGACTCGGTCGGGTTGAAATGTTGGTCGATCATATGGTCCACATAAAGAAAAGCGCGCCAGTCTCCTAGCGCGCCCGTTCTGATAAATCGAGATGCAGAGACGAGTTTAACGCGCCATTCGGCTGATGCGCTTCACTTCTTCTTCCACTTTTGCTTCGACGATCCCCGGAAGGTTCTCGTTCAGCCATTCTTTCAGCATAGGGCGAAGCAGTTCGCGCACGATAGATTCGAGCGTCGCACCATTGCCGATTGCCATGCTGCCCATAAGCTGACCGAGCGCGCCCGCAGCTTTGCCCGCGACTTCGTCTTCCAGAAGCGCGTCACCATCATCCGCTGGCGGCGCAGTGAAGCGCGGCGCCGGAGCAGGTTCTGGCATTGGCTCAGGTTCTTCCACGGCAACGATATCGTCGTCTTCGAAATCCGGCTCCGGTTCTTCCATAACCGGTTCTTCAAACTCGATCTCAGGTTCCGGCTCCGGCTCTGGTTCCTCGGCCATCATTGGCTCCGGTTCCATCTCCGCTTCCATATCCAGTTCGAGAACGTCGTCGCCAGCAGACTCTTCGACAGCAGATTCCTGCTCAGGTTCATCATCCTCAGAGATGATTTTCCGGATCGACGCGAGAATCTCTTCCATCGTCGGTTCGTTTTGGGCTTCGTCCGCTGCCATTTTCCTTGTCCCAATCAATCGGGTTAAAAACTCACAAGAACACGGAATATAATTAAAGAATACCCCTGCGTCAGCACACAAATATTTTCTGCTTTGGATAACGGATCGTTAAGATGCCTTAACTCCGCGCTACAAACTCCCCAATAGGGCGAGAATTCGGCTGGCTGTCACATAAACGCTGCGCTCTGCGTCGGCGAGCCGCAATTCTGATTCGAGGAGCTGCTGTTCCTGATCCAGCAGATCCAGTGTGGTACGCAGACCGACACTCACTTCAATCTCAGCACCTTCAAGCGCCGTGCGATTCGCTTCGATCTCTTGCGTCGCAGCAACCACCCCGGACTGCGCAGCTATATGAGCCGCCCAGACCTCTGAAAGCGCAGCAGTCAGGCTTAAACGAGTATCCTCTCGCTGATAGCGGAGTTGCTGCCGGTTCAGATTTGCCTGTCGGACTGCAGATTCGAGGCGCCCGCCTGTGTAGAGCGGGATACGAGCCCGCGCACCGAGAACCGCATTGCTGTCATTGAAATCATTATCCCATGTGCCGGTTTGCAGCGCAGCGCTACCAAACGCTTCCACACGAACACCTCTCTGGCTCTCTGCAACCTGAACTGCAGCGCCTGCAAGCTGCTCAAGTGCGCTGAACCGGCTCAGTGTAGGGTTCTGCAAGCGCAAGAGTTCCAACGCTTCAGTTAGTGACGAGGGAAGCTCATTAAGATCGCTCTGAGTTACCGCGGCAAGCGTTCCCTCGCCTTGCCCCGTCAAACGGCTATACTGCGCCCATGCAGCGGTTAGTGCCGCCCCTGCTGCCGATAATTCCGCCTCAGCCCCTCTCAGTCGCGCCTCAGCAAGAGATACATCGGTCCGTGTCACGACACCCGCTTCGAAACGGTCACCGGCAGCCTCAAACTGGCGGCGAAGCCTATCGAGGTTTCGCTCCCGTATGCGAACCGCGCGCCGCGCGAAATCTACATTGAGATGAGCCTCGATGGCAGATGCCAGAACATCCTGTCTGCGTGCGGACAACGCATATCGCGCTGCGTCCAAAGCATGCTCCGCCTGAGCAATACCAGCAGGGATCTCACCGGAGGTGAACAATGGCACAGACGCTTCCACGCTCGCCTGATTGACCCAGGTCTCGCCAATATCAATTCCGAACGCCCGGTCTGTCGATTGGGATTGTAGCTGGGACGTCACCCCTGCCGAGATTTGAATGGACCGCGCGGCCCTCGCAGAAATCAGCGCTTCTGATGCCAGTTCAATATCAATCTCTGCCGCTTCAATGGCAGGGTGATACTGAATTGCATTCTGCATCGTATCCTGAACTGTCTGCGCATGTGCAGACTGGACGATCGCTAAACCAGCGACACCTAGGAAAATGCTTGAAAAGCGCATAGCCGAGACTCCTCTGAAACAGAGGTGTCTCATACAAAACGCAAAAAGTGAACAGTGTTCACTAAATTAGAATACGAAGCCCTTCTCCTGAACGATCTCAGGAAGTTTTGGAGGAACGCATTCGAATTCGGCGTTGTAAGAGACCGCTTTGGCGGATTTCTTATAGACACGCGCCTGGCCATTACGGTCGTCACCAATGACAGCACCAAGACGCCCGCCAACAGACAATTGATCGAGCCATGCATCTGGCACGTACTCAACCATTCCGTTAACGAAGATAACGTCATAAGGACCTTCGCTCGGATACCCGTCTTTCAGGCTACCTTTTACAAATGCGATACGATCCAGCTCCAGAGACACGACCCGGTCTGATGATTTCTCAACGACCTCTTCATTCTCTTCGAGAGCGATAACAGTGTCCGCGAGCTCATTGAGCAGCGCAGAGGCGTAACCTTCTGCGGCACCGACAACAAGAACGAGATTGTCAGACTTCACTTCCAGAGCTTGCAGCATTTTTGAGAGATCGCGTGCGAGCCAGAGCTTACGACCCTCCACCGTCTCAAGTTCCGCTTCTGAATAGGCCAGTTCGCTGATAGCGCCGGGAACGAAGTTTTCCTTCTGGACCTTTTCAAACGCCTGAATGACGCGCTCATCCGTCACGTCATTCGGACGGATTTGGGAATCGATCATTTTGCGGCGGGCAATATTCAAATCCACGGGACTCACCTCTGTCTGATAGTGAAGCTCTTACCACAGCTTTTACACGGAACAAGCTTACAGCACCAAGGTTTGCCAATCACCAACCACGTGCAATAAAAAATGCACCTGATCGCGCATTATCCATTGACGTTTGTGTCTGACTTGAGCATTTAGACACCCTTGCTCCGAGGCCCTGTGGCGGAGTGGTGACGCAGCGGATTGCAAATCCGTGTACCCCGGTTCGATTCCGGGCGGGGCCTCCAGAGCGCATTAACGTTTATAGCCTTATGCGCCCTGTTTTTGAGACATTTCCAAACATTAAAGCAAACGAATAGGCACAGAACCGCCTTATTCCATTTACGTCTCGTTAAGAGAATCGTGGGAATTAAATACTGTCTTCTCCTTTGAAGACACCCCACCATCACCCAACGCCTCGGCGGGAGTTCGCTCCCGCCCTTTTTTTTGCAAAAAAAGTGAAATTGGCGTTTGACGTCAGAACTTCAGATGGCTATATCGGCCCTCTCGCTGTTCCGCGATAGCTCAGTTGGTAGAGCAGGCGACTGTTAATCGCCCGGTCGTAGGTTCGAGTCCTACTCGCGGAGCCAGCCCTTCCCAAAACAAAACTTTGTACAGAAGCGGCTTACGTTTAGTCTGAACAACCAGACTATCGAGGATGCTTATGGGACGTTTTACTGCCGCCTGCGTACAGATGACGACAGGTATTGATCCGCAGATAAATCTAGAAAGCGCCACGCGCCTGATCGAGCGCGCGGCTAGTGCCGGCGCGCAATTCATCGCAACGCCTGAAATGACAGGCTGCATGAATATCAAGGCCGGCGACAGACGCGCCACCATCTATGCCCAATCCGAAGATCCCCTGCTGAAGGCATTCCAGGATCTGGCAAAAGACCTGAACGTTACCCTCCTTATCGGGTCTCTCGCCTTCAAGGCTGAGAATGATGAGCGAATGGCGAATCGCTCCTGCCTTATCAGCTCCGAAGGATCGCTGATTGCGACCTATGACAAGATTCACATGTTCGATGTTGAGGTCGGCGACGGTCAAACCTACCGCGAATCGAATACCTATCGGCCCGGTGAAAGAGCGGTTCTGGCAGAGACGCCTCATGCGACGCTCGGCCTTTCAATCTGTTATGACCTGCGATTTCCGCACCTCTACAGACAGCTCGCACAGAACGGGGCACAGATTCTCACCTGCCCGGCCGCGTTCACTAAAGTGACGGGCGAAGCGCATTGGCATACGCTTCTTCGTGCGCGCGCTATAGAGACAGGAAGCTATGTTATCGCGCCCGCCCAGAGCGGCTTACACGAAGATGGTCGTGAAACATTCGGCCATTCGCTTGTGATTGATCCATGGGGCCAAATTATCGCCGAGAGCACCACGGTTGGCGAAGATGTGATTCTCGCGGAAATCGACACGGCTGAAGTCGGTACCGTTCGTGGACGCATTCCCTCGCTCAACAAAGAGCAACCCTTCACGATCTCTAAAAAATAGCCCCCGCAATACGAACTGCGGGGGCTATCTCAATTAATCTGGCTTAGCGCTTAATGCGTGGTCGGCGCCTGATCAGGTCCGCCGTCTGTCCGGCCAGTGAGGCTCGCCTGAAGCGCTGCCTGATCTTTCTCACTCCACTCGATTTCACTGAGTGATTTCGTAAGCGCGTGCTCCAGAACCTCATTAATGTCGCTAACAGCAACGATCTCGAGATCATTCTTCACATTATCTGGAATCTCGGCGAGATCTTTCAGATTCTCTTCCGGGATAAGCACTTTGCGAACGCCGCCACGGTGAGCCGCGAGGAGTTTTTCTTTCAATCCACCAATCGGCAGGACACGGCCACGAAGAGTTACCTCACCCGTCATAGCGATATCCTTGTGGATCGGGTTCGCCGTTAGGAGCGATACGATCGCCGTTGTCATTGCGATACCGGCAGACGGGCCATCCTTAGGGACGGCGCCTTCTGGAACGTGGACGTGGATATCAGTCTGATTAAAGACATCCGGACGGATACCAAATGGCACTGCGCGTGAACGAACCAGACTGCTTGCTGCAGAAATCGATTCCTTCATGACGTCCTTCAGATTGCCGGTGACCGTCATTTTGCCGCGACCTGGCATTTTGACCGCTTCAATCGTGAGAAGGTCGCCGCCCACGGACGTCCAGACGAGGCCTGTGACGGCACCAATCTGATCTTCCTTGTCGGCAAGACCATATCGGTACTTACGCACACCCGCGAAGTCACCGAGGTTTTCGGCATCAACTACAATCGCGTCGTCGTCATGCTGCATCAGCTTGCGAACCGCTTTACGGGCAATCTTGGACAGCTCGCGCTCAAGATTACGAACGCCAGCCTCGCGAGAGTAATAGCGGATTTCATCACGGATCGCGCTATCATCGACTGTCAGCTCGCCTGGTTTGAGGCCGTGATTTTCTTCAATCTTCGGCAGCAGATGACGCTTAGCAATCTCAACTTTCTCATCCTCTGTGTAACCGGCGATCGAGATAATCTCCATGCGGTCCAGAAGAGGCTGAGGCATATTGAGCGAATTCGCTGTTGTCACGAACATCACATTGGAAAGGTCATAGTCGACTTCCAGATAGTGGTCGTTGAACGTCGAATTCTGCTCAGGGTCCAACACTTCCAGAAGCGCAGACGCAGGATCCCCCCGATAGTCCATGCCCATCTTGTCGATCTCATCGAGAAGGAAGAGCGGATTGTTCGTCTTCGCTTTTTTCAGAGATTGAATGATCCGCCCCGGCATTGAGCCGATATAGGTGCGACGGTGACCTCGAATTTCAGATTCATCGCGTACACCACCTAGCGATACGCGCACGAACTCACGGCCCGTTGCTTCCGCTATAGACTTGCCGAGTGAGGTTTTACCAACACCCGGAGGGCCAACGAGGCACAGGATCGGACCTTTGACCTTGGATGTACGCGCCTGAACAGCGAGGTATTCGAGAATACGTTCTTTGACTTTCTCAAGACCGTAATGGTCTCCGTCGAGAACCTCTTCAGCCTTCATCAGATCAGTCGCAACTTCCTTGTTCTCGCCCCATGGCAGAGCAAGAATCCAATCCAGATAATTGCGAACAACCGTAGATTCAGCCGACATCGGACTCATCTGGCGAAGCTTCTTAAGCTCCTGTTCGGCCTTCGATTTAGCTTCCTCGGAGAGAGGCTTCTCTGCGATCTTTTGCTCGAGTTCAGCGAGTTCATCGCGACCGTCATCCTGATCGCCCAGCTCTTTCTGAATGGCTTTCATTTGCTCATTCAGATAGTACTCGCGCTGGGTCTTCTCCATCTGGCGTTTGACGCGGTTTTTGATCTTACGCTCCATCTGGAGCATACCGATCTCGCCTTCCATGAGAGAGAAAACACGTTCCAGACGTTCTGTCACGTTGTTCAGCTCAAGCAGCGCTTGCTTCTCATTGAGCTTCACAGACAGCTGCGCTGCGACGGAATCAGCAAGACGCAACGGGTCCTCAATTTCAGAAATTGATGAGACAGCTTCAGGCGGAACCTTACGGTTTAGCTTCACATAGCCTTCGAACTGCTCAACAACAGCGCGCGCCAGTGTCTCGACCTCTTCATTCGCCTCGGTATCGTCTTCAAGAAGCTCGACCTCAGCTTCGAAGAAATCACCCTGATCCTCAAGCGTGACCATTTTGGCGCGCGATTTACCCTCTACCAGCACCTTCACAGTGCCGTCAGGTAGTTTCAGAAGCTGTAGAATAGTAGCAACAGTACCAATCGCGTAGAGATCTTCGGCAACAGGCTCATCAACGGTCGCATCACGCTGAGCAATCAGCATGATCTCGTTCTCACCGTCCTCAACAATGTCGAGCGCCCGCACCGACTTTTCGCGGCCGACAAACAGCGGCGCGACCATGTTCGGAAAGACGACAATGTCTCGCAACGGCAATACCGGCAGCTTTTTTGTGATCGTCATTTTATGTCTCCGGTTTATTCAGAGCCCTATGTCGCTGACAGGTCTGGCAGGACAAACAGCTCTCCTTGACACTTGATGTGGCGTCAAAAGGGCAGAGCTTCAAGCTCTGCCCTTCAGGATATTATCAGCAATGTCAGTACGCATGCTTAAGAGCGGTATCAGGACGCTTCGCCCTGATCCTGTTCACGCTCGGAATGCACGTAAATCGGCTTTCCACTCGCATCGACCGCGTCAGCATTGATGACGACTTCGGCGACACCATGCAGGTTCGGAAGTTCGAACATAGTGTCCAGCAGGATCGCTTCCATGATCGAACGAAGACCACGTGCACCCGTTTTGCGAGTGATCGCTTTCTTTGCAATCGCAGAGAGCGCGTCGTCGCGGAACGTCAGTTCAACATTTTCCATATCGAAGAGACGTTGATATTGCTTCACGAGCGCGTTCTTCGGCTCGGTCAGAATAGTGATAAGCGCGTCTTCGTCCAGATCTTCGAGCGTCGCGATGACCGGCAGACGACCGATGAATTCCGGGATCAGACCAAAGCGCTGAAGGTCTTCAGGCTCTGTTCCACGAAGAACTTCACCTGTTTTACGATCTTCTTCAGCTTTCACATTGGCGCCGAAGCCGATTGAGGTTTTGTCACCACGGTCCGTAATGATTTTGTCGAGACCAGCAAAAGCACCGCCACAGATAAACAGAATGTTCGTTGTGTCGACTTGCAAGAATTCCTGCTGCGGATGTTTACGGCCACCTTGTGGAGGAACTGATGCAACAGTGCCTTCCATGATTTTCAGAAGCGCCTGTTGGACGCCCTCACCTGACACGTCGCGAGTTATGGACGGATTGTCGGATTTACGCGAGATTTTGTCGATCTCATCGATGTAAACGATGCCGCGTTGCGCTCGCTCAACGTTGTAGTCAGCCGCCTGTAGCAGCTTCAGAACGATATTTTCGACGTCCTCACCGACATAACCAGCTTCAGTCAGAGTCGTTGCATCCGCCATTGTGAATGGCACGTCCAGAATGCGCGCCAGCGTCTGCGCCAGAAGCGTTTTACCGCAACCTGTTGGACCAACGAGCAGAATATTAGATTTCGAAAGCTCGACTTCGTTATCTTTCGAACCGTGAGAAAGACGCTTGTAGTGGTTATGCACAGCGACCGACAACACGCGCTTAGCTTGTTCTTGCCCAATCACGTAATCATCGAGAACGTCACAGATTTCTTGCGGTGTCGGAACGCCCTCACGAGAGCGAACCATCGCTGACTTGTTCTCTTCACGGATAATATCCATGCAGAGTTCAACACACTCGTCGCAGATAAACACGGTAGGCCCGGCAATCAGCTTTTTCACTTCATGCTGGCTCTTGCCGCAGAAGGAGCAATAGAGCGTGTTTTTACTGTCAGTAGATTGCGGTGGTTTATTCATCGAGACCTCAGTGGAGACGTTTCCCCATCCTAATTCGACGGTTTCGCGCCTGTTTTAATACTCATCATGGCGCAAGAGAGTTTACGAGACGTTCCCTAAACTCAGTTAATCGACCATATGCACGCCCGGCCAGCAAGTGTTTTTCTCGCCGAGCGCCGATGATGTCAAAATACCCGCTTCGCGAGGCGAAGCTTATTCTGCGTCCGCTGCATCGCTATCGCGACGTTCGAAAACCTTATCGACGATACCGAAGGCACGAGCTTCTTCAGCCGTCATGAATGAATCACGGTCGAGCGTCCGCTCGATAGTGTCATAATCCTGACCCGTGTGCTTAACGTAGATCTCATTGAGACGCTGCTTGAGTTCAATAATCTCTTCCGCATGGCGCTCAATGTCGGAAGCCACCCCGCGGAAACCGCCTGAAGGCTGGTGAACCATCACGCGAGCGTTTGGCAGCGCGATACGCGAATCCTTGTCGCCAGCGGCCAGCAGAAGAGAACCCATGCTCGCAGCCTGGCCGATGCAGACCGTCGTGATCGGGCATCGGATGTACTGCATGGTGTCGTAAATCGCGAGACCTGAAGACACGATACCGCCCGGCGAGTTGATATACATCGCGATATCTTTTTTCGGGTTCTCAGACTCAAGGAACAGCAGTTGAGCCGTCACGATGGTCGCCATGCTGTCTTCAATCGGCCCGCTCACGAAGACGATGCGCTCTTTGAGAAGACGAGAAAAGATGTCGTACGCGCGCTCACCACGGCTGCTCTGTTCAACGACGCTCGGGATGAGGTTCAACGCGATTTCAGGGGAGTTCAACATGTCTAATATCTTTCTCGTATCATATGTGTCTCTCGACACTACTATCTGAGGTGCTTTCCCGAATCCGCAAGTGATTCTGTCATGATTTCTTGTTGTTTGGCAAATTACTCACGATCCGGTTAATTGATCGCGGACAAAAAGCGTAATTTCGCAGGCGCTGCATGAAAAAAGCGGGCTGCAAGAACAGCCCGCTTTCCAAAAAATCTACCGATAGAAAACGATTAGATGTCGTCTTCTTTTTCAAGCTCTTCACGGGAAACAGTTGTGTCTGTAACCGTTGCCTGCTCGAGGATGTGATCAACAACTTTTTCCTCGTAAATAGGAGCACGAATCTGAGCGAGCGCGCCCGGGGTCTTACGATAAAATTCGATGATCTGAGCTTCCTGCCCCGGATAGCGTGACGCTTCCTGGTTAAGTGCACGAGCAACTTCTTCCTCAGACACGACCAGCTCGGCTTTACGGCCAATTTCTGCGAGGACGAGACCAAGACGAACTCGGCGTTCAGCGATTTTCTTGTAATCGACTTTCAGCTCGTCTTCAGACTTGTCTTTGTCTTCGTCGTCGAGGTTGCCAGCTTCTTTTTCACGCTCGAACTGAGACCAGATCTGGTTGAATTCAGCTTCAACCATGCCTTCCGGAAGCTCGAAGCTGTACTCTTCGTCCAGCTTGTCGAGAAGCGCACGCTTCACCTTGCCGCGAGACATAGACGCGTGCTCGGCTTCGATTTGCTCACGAATAACTTTCTTAAGCGCTTCAAGGTCTTCCAGACCGAAGTTCTGAGCGAACTCGTCGTCGATTTCCGGCGTTTTCGGTTCGCGAACTTCGTGAACTTTAACTTCGAAGACAGCTTCTTTGCCTGCCAGATCCGCAGAAGGGTAATCTTCCGGGAATGTGACATTCAGTTCTGTTTCTTCTTCGGCCTTCACGCCCACGAGCTGCTCTTCGAAGCCCGGAATGAAACGGCCCTGGCCGAGAACGATTGTCTGGTTCTCAGCTGAACCACCTTCGAACGCTTCGTCGTCAATTTTGCCAACGAAGTCCATAACGACTGCGTCGCCGTCTTTGGCTTTAGAGCCTTTGCGACGTGGTTCGTATTTGTTGTTGTTTTCAGCAAGACGACCGAGCGCATCATCAACCTGTTCGTCAGAGACTTCAGCAACCGGGCGCTCAAGCTCGAGCGCAGAAACGTCGGACGTTTCGAACTCAGGCATGATCTCTACAGACATTGTGTAGGTCAGGTCTTCTTCGCCAGCAGCGACCTTCTCGATGTCAGAGACAGGTTCGATAGAAGGCTGTTGAGCCGGGCGCAGTTCACGCTCGTCGAGCGCTTCCTGAGATGTGCTTGTGACGACTTCCTGAATAATGTCGCCCATGATGGACTTGCCATACATACGCTTCACGTGCGCAGCAGGAACTTTACCTGGGCGGAAGCCTTTCAGTTTCATTTGCGGGCGAATTTCTTCGATCTTGGCGTCAAGTTTCTCAGACAGCTCACTCGCTGGAATTGTTACTTCAAAGGCGCGGCTAAGGCCTTCTGACTTCGTCTCTTTGACTTCCATTGTATTCCTCAGGTCCGCCGGATTTCGGCGCGTTCTAGAAAGCGGGAGCGAAGGTCCGTCCAAATACGGTTCCATCGCGAAGATCAGCGGCGGTGTATGTCACATGGAATCGCCCGTGTCCACGCCCTCTTTCAATAGAAATGGCGCTGTTTGTCAGGGTAATTCCCCGGAAACGCGTCTCGGCATCAACTTTTGTTATCTGGACATTACGCATCTTATTAGGGACATCATTGAAATATGATCCACGGACCAACTTCTCATACCTACTATTCGCAGCGCCTTCGCCTGCATTACGTAGACTGGGGCAACCCTGATGCCCCTCCCCTGATTTTGCTTCACGGTGGACGCGACCACTGCCGCAGCTGGGACTGGGTAGCCGAAGAGCTTCGTCACGACTGGCACGTCATCGCACCTGACCTCCGTGGTCATGGAGACAGCGAATGGTCAACTGACGGCACGTATAACGTAATGACCTGCGTCTATGATCTCGCGCAGCTGATTCATCAGAAGAAGCTCGCACCGGTGACGATCGTCTCTCACTCCTATGGCGGGAACATCTCGCTGCGCTACACTGGGCTCTATCCAGAAAGTGTCCGGCGTATTGTTGCCATAGAAGGCCTCGGCCCGTCACCGAAGTTTCTCAAAGAACGCGAGAACGAAGATTACGCTGACCGGATTCGCAAATGGGTGGACGACAAACGCGGCGCAGCAGGCCGAACTCCGAGAAAATATACCAGCCTGGATGAAGCCTATCAGCGCATGAAAGAAGAGAACGGCTATTTATCCGCCGAACAGGCTAAACACCTCACCATCCACGGCATTTCCCAGAACGAAGACGGAAGCTATTCGTGGAAGTTCGATAACTATTTCCGTGTCTGGCCACCGTTCGATATTCCGATGGAGGAATTGCACAAGCTCTGGGGGGCAATCACCTGCCCGACACTGCTCCTGTATGGCGCAGACAGCTGGGCATCGAACCCCGCCGAAGACGGCCGTATCGATTATTTCAAAAACGCCGAAGTAAAGCTGTATGAAAACGCAGGTCACTGGCTGCACCACGATCAGTTTGATCGCTTCATGTCGGACGTGCGCGCGTTCATTTAGCGCCGCACATTCCGATCGTCCAAAAAGCAAAAAAGCCGCCCCCGAAGGAGCGGCTTCTTGTTTTTCCAAATGGCGCGAGTGACGGGGCTCGAACCCGCGACCCCCGGCGTGACAGGCCGGTACTCTAACCAACTGAGCTACACCCGCTCACCGTTTGGAGACGCGGTGAATACGTAACTCAGCTCATTGGGTCAAGCACAAAAATCAATTTTTTCGCACTTCTTTTGAATGTCATTTAAAAGCCGCGATTGGAGCTTATCTTTTTAGGGTATTCAGCCCGCCCTGAACGGAGGCCCCATTGAAAAAATTCCTCTTCGGCCTGCTCGCCACATTTGTCGTAGTCATCGGCGTCGTCGCTGCTGCGCCGTTTCTGATTCCAGCTTCAACATATGGGCGCGTCGCTGAAGAGCAGCTGGAAGCCATGCTGGGACGGGACGTGACACTGGCGTCTGATCCAAGCATCACAATCTTTCCGCAACTGGGCGCAACGATTGAGAATGTCGAGATCGCAAACGCCGAAGGTTTTGATGATCCATACTTTGCGCGCGCAAATAGCTTGAGCGTTGCCGTTAAGTGGTTACCGCTTTTCTCACGCCGCGTAGAAATCGCTTCGCTGCGTTTTGATGGCGGAGAAATCCTTCTTCACCAACGTACAGCCACTTCAAACAATTGGACCTTCACTCCAGCAGAATCGCCTGAACCGACGGAAGAAGAATCAGACGCTCCCGCCGAAACAGCTCAATCTTTTGACGCAATCATTCCTCGTGCTGAATTTACCAATATGCGCGTGCAATATGTCGATGAGGTATCGGGCACCACTTACGACGCAAACCCGATAAATCTTATCGCGCGACTCGATGGCCTTGATGCTCCCGCCTCCATTGATGGCGACATCACCATCAATTACGAGCGATTTGATATCAGCGCGTCCCTGTCCTCAGTGAATGCCCTGACGTCCGGAGCGCCGACAGACTTAAAAGCGAACGTATCATCGCAACTCCTGGATCTCTCATTCGAGGGTAATGCCGTTCTGGACGCAGATCCGAGCGTCAATGGACAGTTTGAGTTCTCTTCGAATGATCTTCAGGCGCTCACAAATTTCGCAAACATTCAGGTCGACCAAAATCTCACCGCATTGGGGCGCATCCATGCGTCAGGCAGAGTCGTCGGCCCAGTAAGCGCTTTACAGATATCGAGCCTTTCCGCATCTCAGAACGCCTCAAATCTGGAGACTGAGTTTAGCGGCGATATCACGCTGGGCGGCAACATGCCCGTCGTCACAGGTCAAATCTCAAGTCGTTCATCAGACCCGAAACGCTTCCTTAAAGCGATGGAGATAGACCTACCTCCGATGCAGGCTGGTGCACTCGATCATTTCGCGGCAGACATCACGCTGCTTAATGAGAATGGCAGCACCCGAGCAAATATCGATACTCTACAGCTGGACGATATTGATGTCTCAGGGACAATTCTCGCAAATCTACGCGGCAATGTTCCTGTCATTAATGCGACGCTTGCGATTCCCACATTGGACATCAGTCCATACCTTTCAGAAAGCCGCGTAAGCGAGAACGAAGCTCCAGCTGAAGGCGGTTGGAGCGAAGACCCGATTGATCTGAGTTTCCTGCACACCCTGAACGGCTCATTCGATATCTCTATCGGCGAACTTACAGATTCGCGGGCTCGCATCCTTGATGTTGTCGTGGATGGCGAGCTTTCAAACGGACGCTTCACAGGCAGTCTTGATTCTATTCCACCGGAAGGTGGCCGTTCGGGCCGACCTGGCAATATAGATCCGTTCTATTCCGGACGCCTCGATACAGATCTGGTTCTCGCATCACGCGCGGATGGTTCTAACGCTTTGAACGTGAAGGCTAGTGGCTCCGGCATCACCGCGGCCGCCCTCGTCCGCTTCTTTACCGGCCAGGAAGTCCTGCAAGGCGTCGCATCCATCGATGCAGATATTCAAATGACAGGCCGAAGCGTAGCTGATTTCATTCGCTCAATGGACGGCACATACCGTGCCGACGTCGCAGATGGAGCAATTCTCGGAATCAACCTGCCCCAGCTTCTACGAAGCGCTCAGACATTCCTTGAAACACGCACCTTGCCGGACGCGCTTTCACCAGAAGCTGAAACAGACTTCTCATCGCTTCTTCTTGAAGGGCGCATACGAGAAGGCGTCGCTGAGATTTCGACGATGAATCTGGTCGCGCCGTTTCTTCGTGCGACCGCGGAAGGCGAGATTGACCTCTACAACCAAACCCTGGACATTCACTTCTATCCGCGTGCTCTGACGAGTGCGACAGGCGCCGATAATGGTTTTGAAGGTTACGGCATTCCTCTGGCCATTACAGGCGGATGGGCATCGCCCCGCGGCAGCCTCGACACAGAATTCATAGCTGATCTTGCTGCCGGCGCCGTCCGAAGCCGACTTGAGGATGAAGCAAGGTCCAGACTGGGCGATGACGCAGTGAGCGGGCTAATCGGCGATGCTTTGGGCATCAACCGTAACCGCACCGATGAGTCTTCCGAAAATCAGACGTCTGAAGACGCCGCCACTGAAACCGAGTCTGAGACGACAAACGCGGAAGAAGCGCCTACGCCCGAAGACGCTGCGCGCAATCTTCTGCGAGACATAATAAACCGGCCTCGCGAATAACCGCGGGCCGGCTGGCATTTTTGGGAAATCTCTGGTCGGAGCGAGAGGATTCGAACCTCCGACCCCCGGTCCCCCAGACCGGTGCGCTAACCGGGCTGCGCTACGCTCCGATATCAGAGAGGCGCAGATATAAATCACTCCAGCTAAGGGGCGCAAGAATTACGTAGGTTAGATCAGGCCGCGTCTTTTACCAGCACTGCATCGAGACGTGATTTTACAGAATCGAGCTCTGAAAGCAGGCTTGAGAGACGATCTTCGGTCACGGCTGTAGATGTCGATGTAAACACGCCTGATTCGACGACGTCATTCACTGTCTTCTGAAGGTTTTGAACCGGATTAGCAGCCGGACTATTGAACTGAGACGGATCGATCACTTCGCGGATCGGCTGCCCCAGACGAACGCCACCATCAAGAACAGCAGACACACCCTGCTCCCGGATAACTTTCTGCGCGCCTTTAATGGTCAGGCCCTGATCATGCAGCAGAGCCTGGATCGCACGAGCCGTATCCACATCTTCGGGACGATACATTCGACGACCATCGCGACGTTTTACAGGCTTCAGAGCTGAGAATTTTGTTTCCCAGAAACGAAGAACATGCGTCGGGAGCCCGAGCTCCTTAGCAGCCTCACCAATCGAACGAAATGCAGTTGCTGACTTGGTGACGGTGCCGTTTGCGCTGGTCATTTTATTTGTCCCTAATCTTTATTCAGAGAGTCATCCACACGCTGCTTGAGGAGAGGAGAAGGGCGGAACGCGACAACCCTACGGGCCGAGATTTCCGCGGCAATGCGAGTTTTGGGGTTACGCCCCATACGCGCATTTTTCTCACGCACGACAAAGTTTCCAAAGCGGGCCAGCTTAACTGTCTGACCATCTGTGAGATCGTCGGAGATCAGTTCGAGCACACGCTCGAGTAATTCTCCTGAGTCCTGCCGGGTCAGACCAACTTCACGTACCAGTGAATCCATGATCTCGGCTCGGGTGACCGCCTTATCGTGCTGCACTCCCACCTCCTTAACAGCATTAACAGAAAACACCCGATTCCTTAACGAAACTCTTACAAACGGAAGAGGTTTGCTCCCCAGGCGAAGCCGCCGCCCATCGCTTCCGTCAGAACCAGGTTACCTGACTTTACACGGCCATCATCAATGGCTTCTGCCAGCGCTAAGGGGACTGAAGCCGCCGAAGTATTACCGTGTTTACCAACAGTAGACACAATTTTTGCTGAGTCTATGGATAATCGTTTTGCGACACCATCAAGAATGCGTTGATTCGCCTGATGAGGCACAAACCAGTCGATTTCGTTATGATCGACGCCAGTCGTCGTCAGAAGGTTCTCTACCGCGCTGGAAATATTGACAACTGCGTGTTTGAAAACCTGATTGCCGATCATGCGCAGATGACCAACTGTCTGTGTCACCGACGGCCCGCCATCTACGTAGAGAAGGTCTTTATACGAACCATCTGTTCGTAGATTGTGCCCCAGAAGACCGATTTGCGCATCATCTTCGGCAGTATCCTCCTCAAGCACAACGGCACCGGCGCCATCGCCGAACAAAACGCACGTGGTTCGATCAGACCAGTCAAGAATGCGCGAGAATGTCTCTGCCCCAACCACGAGCGCTTTTTTGAAGCCGGAATTGCGCATCAGGCCATCGGCTGTCGCCAGTGCAAATACGAACCCTGAGCAAACAGCGCCCACATCAAATGCCGCGCCCTGACGCATGCCGATCTTGTTCTGGATGATCGTTGCGGTAGACGGGAACGTGTAGTCCGGTGTCGCCGTCGCACAGACCAGAAGGTCGATGTCGTCCGCCGTGAGGCCAGCAGCTTTCAGCGCAGCTTTTGCAGCCTCTGCACCCAGATCTGATGTGAACTGACCATCATCAGCAATATGTCGCTGGGAAATACCCGTACGAGCTTTGACCCACTCGTCGTTCGTGTCGACCATACGCGACAAGTCTTCGTTTGTCAGAATTCTGCTTGGCAGATAGCTTCCGACACCGGTTACGCGAATGACTTGTTTCATGTGCTGACCGCTTCCTCGGCTTCAGGGTGTGAGGCCTGAAAACGCGACAGGCTGGCTTCTACGTCCTGATGAAATGTACTGTTTCCAACGCTATAGGCCAAACGAAGCGTCGTCGCAAAACCTTCTGCATCCGTACCACCATGGCTCTTCAACACAATTCCGTTCAAGCCCAGGAATACACCGCCGTTTACATTTCCGGGATCAAGACGCTGTTTAAGCTGCTTTAGACCTGCACGGGCCAGAACTGCACCAAGTTTGGACAGGATAGAGCTGGTCAGCGCTTCTTTGACGAATCCTCCGACGAGTTTCGCCGTCCCTTCTGCAGTTTTGAGGGCGATATTGCCTGTATAGCCGTCCGTGACCACGACATCAGTCGTGCCCATCGAGATGTCATTACCCTCCACGAAACCATAATAGTTCAGACCGAACTCATTGCCCTTGAGCATTTCGGCGGCCTGTCGAACTGATTCGATACCTTTCAGTTCTTCAGAGCCGATGTTCAGAAGACCAATGCTCGGATCAGTTTTTCCGTGGATCGCTTTGGAGTAGGCTGCGCCCATAATCGCGAATTCGACCAATTGCTCAGCATCAGCTTCAACATTGGCGCCGACATCCAGCACAATACTTGCACCACGCGGGCTAGGCCAACTGGCCGCAAGTGCCGGACGATGCACCCCTGGCACCATGCGCAGAACAAGCTTGGACATAGCCATCAGCGCGCCGGTATTGCCCGCGGAAATAGCAACGTGCGCAGTTCCGGACTTCACCGCCTGCAGCGCATTCCACATACTGGAGTTTTTTCCACCGCGCAGAGCCTGACTAGGCTTGGCGTCCATGGAAACAGCCTTGTCCGTGTGCGCAATTTCGCAAACACGCGCGAGCTTAGGATCAGCATCCAGATAAGGACGCAGCTGAGCTTCGTCCCCATGAAGGAGAAAGTTCACAGGACGGCCTTCGGCAGCCAGCAGCGCGACGCCGCGCATCACGCTTTCGGGGGCATGATCGCCGCCCATGGCATCCACTGAAAGTACGAGAGTTTCAGCTGTCATGCTAAAAATGCCTTCTTTACTGGTTCGGATGAGCTTTTAGGCAACAGTTTGCCATATAACCAGCCCGTAAGTGTGTCTATCCGGAGAAAAATTCGGTCGCAGCGGGCCAGTCGAGCTCTCCTGCAAAAAGGCTGTCTTCTGATTGCGCGTCCAATGCGGCGACAGCCGCTTCGGTATAACGGGTCGCCGCCTGCAAGTCTTCTGCCGATGCATCTACCATTAAATTGCGGGAGATGACCTCAGCGATGCTGCCCTCGCCTTCGAAAGCTGACTCGTATGCTCTGATGCGACCATAGAACCCTTCCGCCAGTTTCCGCATCTTCTTTCCGACAATGAGATCGCCAACACCGGCTTCTCTGAATGCATAATCGAAATTGGAAAAAATATTCTCGAATAGTTTTTGCGCGACGCGTGCACCGGATGGTCCAGCGAGCTTCAAGCGACGCATCAAAATGGCCGCATGTAGCGTGACTGCCTCAAAACGCCCTTCAAACGTATCGGGTACACGCCCTTCCGCAAAAAGCTCAATCTGACGCGACTGACGGTTCAGCTGGTCAAAAAGTCGGGCCGCGACAGACTTCGGTCCTGACTTCTGTGAAAACAATCGTGACAAAAACATCATATATACGCTCTTCGCTTGCCAAACGGCTATCAGTCCCGTTAGTTCATGCCGGAAGATAGGAGAAGCCCCATGGCGCGCAAATTATTCTTTGTACTTGCTTCTGCAGCGCTTTTGTCTGCGTGCGCAAACGCGACACGAGATTATCAGGGTTATGTGGCTGATGAAATCGCTCCGGCAGATATCACGCCCGGCACAGACAACCGTTCGACCGTGCTCGGCAGCCTTGGCTCTCCGTCCACAACCAGCCTGTTCGACGACAATACATGGATTTACCTGAGCGCGACACGTGAACGTTTCGCATTCTACCATCCTCGCGTTGTTGAACGCACGATCGTTGCCATCCGATTCGGCGAAGACGATGTCGTGGAAGAGGTTCTCCAATACGATCAGGAAGACGGCCGCGTCATCAACTACGCGTCACGCGAGACGCCGACACGTGGTCGCGAGCTTGGGCTGCTAGAGCAGATTTTCGGCAATGTCGGCCGCGTAGCTCTGCCTCAACAACAACGCGATCCGGGCCAGATTGGTCAGTAACGCTACAGGATTTCAATAAAAAAGCCCGGCGAAACGCCGGGCTTTTTCTTTAGCTCTACCTTTGGAGCTTAGTGAGCGCCCCAGTGGGCAATAACCGCGAGCATGATCAGCGCCACGATGTTTGTGATCTTGATCATCGGGTTCACGGCCGGACCGGACGTGTCCTTATAAGGATCACCCACAGTATCGCCGGTCACAGACGCTTTGTGCGCGTCAGAACCTTTTTCGTGCTTCACGCCGTCCTTATCGACGAAACCATCCTCGAAGGACTTCTTCGCGTTATCCCACGCACCGCCGCCGGAGGTCATGGAAATCGCAACAAACAGACCCGTCACAATGACACCGAGCAGCATCGCACCGAGCGCAGAGAAGGCAGCACCCTTACCAGCAATCAAAAGAATTGCTCCGAAAAGCACGAGCGGCGACAGCACCGGCAATAGAGATGGCGCAATCATCTCACGAATCGCAGCTTTGGTCAGAATGTCGACCGCGCGGCCATAATCCGGACGCTGCTCGAAATTCATAATGCCAGGCATTTCGCGGAACTGACGACGAACCTCTTCAACGACATCCTGCGCAGCCCGGCCAACGGACATCATGGACATGCCACCAAACAGGAATGGCAGAAGGCCACCGAACAGCAGACCTACAACGACATATGGGTTGGAGAGAGAGAAGTCGGCGACAACGCCATAGAAGAATGATCCCTCTACCGCGCTCGCAGTGAAGTAATTCAAATCCTCTGTGTAAGCCGCAAACAGAACCAGAGCGCCGAGACCCGCCGAGCCAATCGCGTAGCCCTTCGTGACAGCCTTCGTGGTGTTACCGACGGCATCGAGCGTGTCCGTCGTACTACGCACGCTGTCATCCAGACCCGCCATTTCGGCAATACCGCCTGCGTTATCCGTGACTGGGCCGAATGCATCCAATGCAACCACCATACCGGCAAGCGCAAGCATCGTCGTCGTGGCGATCGCAATGCCGAACAGGCCTGCGAAATTAAACGTCAGGATGATGCCCGCGATAATAACGAGCGCCGGAAGTGCGCAAGATTCCAGAGACACAGCCAGCCCCTGAATCACGTTCGTGCCGTGACCAGAAACGGATGCCTGAGCGACTGAACGTACAGGTCGTTTGTCTACGCCGGTATAATACTCGGTGATGTATACAATCAAACCAGTCACGCCGAGGCCGACAATGCCGCAATACAAAAGATCCCAGCCGCTGATCACGAGACCCGCGCCGGTTTCAACCGTGGCATCAAAGCTGCCCATCAGCATGTAAATTACAGCAGCCACACCGATACCGGAGATGACCGCAGTCGCGACGAAGCCCTTATAGAGAGCCCCCATCACGCTATTATCTTTCCCAAGGCGGACGAAATATGTGCCGAGGATCGAACCGATAATACAGATACCGCCAATTGCGAGCGGCAGAAGCATCATCAGAGACGCATCAGCTCCGGCGAAAAAGATGGACGCGAGAACCATTGTCGCGACAAGCGTCACTGAATACGTCTCGAACAAGTCGGCTGCCATACCCGCACAGTCACCGACATTATCGCCAACATTGTCGGCAATCGTAGCAGCGTTACGAGGGTCGTCTTCCGGAATACCGGCTTCGACCTTACCAACCATATCGCCGCCCACGTCGGCGCCTTTGGTGAAGATACCGCCGCCGAGACGGGCGAAGATGGAAATCAGCGATGCGCCGAAACCGAGAGCAACAAGCCCGTCAATGAGCGTGCGATCTCCGCTGTCATATCCCATTCCGGACGTGAGAATTGCGTAATAGCCAGCTGTACCGAGCAAGGCGAGGCCGACGACAAGCAAGCCTGTGACCGCACCTGACTTGAAGGCCATGTCGAGACCAGCCGCGAGGCCGCCATTCATGGAGGCTTCTGTGGTTCGGACGTTAGCCTGCACTGAGACCTTCATACCGATAAAGCCTGCTGCGCCAGACAGAATGGCGCCGAGCAAAAAGCCAATGACGATGATAAAATTGCCCTGAAAAGCAATCAGCAGAGCGACCGCAATCAGAATACCAACAATACCAATTGTTTTGTACTGACGGGACAGATAGGCGTCTGCACCTTCCTGAATTGCTTTAGCAATTTCTTGCATGCGATCATTGCCCGCCGACGCGGACATGATTGACCGGCTTAGAAAAAAGCCGAAAGCGATGGCTGCTATAGCAGCAACAATCACCAGGACAGTCGTTAAGTCCATCTTTTCCTCACTATGTATTTTTTATCGGAACTGCCCTTCACGGAGACGGAATACCTCCGCACAGCTCCCCTTTTGTTTGTGAGGTTATTGTTGGCAAATAGTAGATGAGTGCGCAAGCATGCTAATGGCGCAGCAGATTCTGCCGCGCATTACAGGGATTTGAGAGGATTTTTCTGACGTTTCAGATGGCTCTGAATATCAGCCTTCAATAAAGACGAGCTGTGAATCAGTCGCCAGAATTTCTATTGATTCCACAGAGCCTTCGCCCATCTGCTCCTCGATAACAGCGCGGACAATATCAAGGTATTTCTGCTCATCGAGTTCCATTGGGTGACCCGTAAGGCCTACAGGATTGCGATGGGCTGCCCGCAGAATTCCGTCGCGGATAATGTGAGCCGATTCACGAGCGCCCCAATGATCGTATCCGCTGGCAATCGTCACGACAGCACTTACAAACAGATAGTTGATTAACTCACCGTCGCGCTCGACAGGGACAACGATGTTAGAAAGATCCACAGTCCTGTTCGACCCGCCCTGCCCGCCTTCATCACCAGCCGCAAACGCAGCTGGTCCTGCGCCAAATGAGACGCCAGCAAAAAAGATAACAGCGAAAAAGGTACGAATGAGGTTCTTCATGCCAGCATAAATACGAAGTATTGGCTGAAAAACTGTTATGAATTGCCGCCGTGTTCCCATCCTGTTTTTAACAGTTTGATAGGCATCCCACCTGCGTCCAGAAGGTGTACACCCGTGCCCGCTTCACAGAGACCTATACAGGTAACGGCCAAATTGCTTTGTCTGGCTGTCGCCTCAATAACCCCGCGCCGACCTTGCGGCGCAGTGAAAAGGCATTGGTAGTCGTCGCCGCCTGAAAGCAGGTCAACCGAACTCAAATCCAGAGGCGACACACCTTGCACCAGCGGAATGTCACTCAACGTTATCGTCGCTCCGCACTGGGACGCTTCACAAATGTTGCCGAGATCAGCAATGAGGCCGTCAGAGATATCAGCCGACGCATTCGCATGCTGTGCAATCAGATGCGCGATCTCTACAGATGGCACTTGAGGCACGCGGTAATGCAAAACGCTTTGCTGGAACTCTCTTTCCAGATTTCGCTTTATCGCGCGCAGCCCCGCAACACCGTGCCCAATCGTGCCGGTTACCCATATGTCGTCGCCCTCGCGCGCGCTGCCTCGTCGCGGAACGCTGGCACCGAGCGCACGCCCAAGAAGCGTCAGAGACAATACAAGACGGTCCGGGCTGGATGTTGTATCGCCGCCAATCAGATCGATGTCGAAGGCGCGCAGATCAGATGAAAGCCCATTTACAAGCGCATGAAGGTCATCATCTGAACGATTGGATGGCCAGACCAGATTAAACAAAGCCTGATAGGGTAGCGCGCCTTTAGCAAGGCAATCTGATACATTCACCCGAACCAGCTTTTTGCCGACTGTTTCGAATGGATCCGTTGATAGAAAGTGGACACCCTCTACAAGCGTGTCTGTCGTAACGATAAGTCCGGAATCAAGCAACGCGACATCATCCTTCAATGACGCCGCGCCTCTGCTTTTTGCCAAAGGAGAGAGAAGAGTTCTTATGAACTCAAACTCTTTCACGCTTCCAGATAACCAATCGGAACGCCGTCAGGACGGACATCGCGGGCCACCTTATCCAGCAGGCCGTTCACGAATTTTGGCTCGTCCCCATCGAAGAATGCGTGCGCAATTCCAACATACTCTTCGATAATCACAGCGTTCGACAAGTCTGCACGCGTAGCCAATTCTTGGGTGGCGCATCGAAGAATCGCACGTGAAGTTGAGTCGATGCGATCAAGACGCCATTTCTCGGAAAGACGCGCCTTGATCGCCTCGTCGATCAGGCTTTGCTTGTCGACAACGCCCTGAACGATCTGTTTAAACAGATCAGGGTCGGCGTCTTCAACAGGTCGGCCGTCATCGTCCAGACCAAGACGGTCTTCCATGAATTCACGGATAACCGCTTTAGCGCCGCGCTCGGTAATTTCGAGCTGATACACCGCCTGAACTGCCGCAAGTCGTGCGCCGGAGCGACGAATTCTGACAATATCAGGCGGCAATTTTTGTTCTTTACTCATCCGCGAAGTATTTCCTTACGGAACTTCAGCATCTCAAGAGCCGCTGTTGCAGCGTCTGCACCCTTGTTTTTCTGCTGTCTGTCGGCCCGTGCCCAGGCCTGTTCCTGATTTTCGACTGTAATTATACCATATCCGATAGGCAGACGGCGTTGAACAGTCAAATCCATAAGCCCACGCGCGGACTCACCACAGACATAATCATAGTGCGTAGTTTCACCACGAACGACGCAACCGATCGTTACAAACGCATCGTACATGTCGCTATCAGCAGCCATGGCCACAGCGCCCGGAATTTCAAATGCGCCAGGAACTTCTACAGTTTCGACCCGCGCTTCTGCAGCTTCCAGAACTTCCATCGCGCCTGCTTCCAGCTCCAGAGAAATCTTCTCATAATAGCGCGACGTTATCAGCAATACTCTCGGGCCCATACTAGCAGTCCTCTTTAATCATACGCCAGCCTTCAAGGCTCAGCCCGTATCCATCGATACCAGCGACCTTTGACGGCTTGGACGTTGTAAGAATGATAATTTTACGGATACCGAGATCCTTCATAATCTGTGCGCCCACACCGTATTCACGCAGCGGACGGCTATGATCCACTGGCCCCGCCGATGCAGCGCCAAGTCCCTCAGCAATGCTATCCTTACGCATGGTGTTCAAAAGAATGATCACGCCCGGCTCGTCTGCCTCTGCAATCATCTTCATGGAATTGCGGACGAGATTGGACCGCCCAGTCTTCTCACCCAGAACATCATTCATAAAGTTGATGCGGTGGACACGTGTGAGAACAGGTTCATCAGGGCTGATTTTGCCATGAACCAGAGCCATATGCTCAGCGCCATCAATCGTATTTTTGAAAACAATTGCCCGGAAACCCGAACCATATTCGCTTTCGAATGGGACATCGATACGGCGCTCAAGGAATCGGTCGTTACGGCGACGATAGGCGATAAGGTCAGCAATCGTACCAATCTTCAGATTATGAAGCTGTGCGAATGACACCAGATCTGGAAGTCGCGCCATCGTGCCGTCTTCATTCATGATCTCGCAGATCACGCCAGCCGGATAGAGGCCGGCCATACGGGAAATATCGACAGCAGCTTCGGTGTGGCCCGCGCGAACCAGAACGCCGCCCTCACGTGCAACCAGCGGGAAGACATGACCCGGCGAGACGATGTCGTCACTATTCTTTGTCGGGTCGATCGCCACGGAGACTGTACGAGCACGGTCCTGCGCAGAGATACCAGTGGTAACGCCTTCTTTCGCCTCGATGGACACTGTGAACGCGGTGCTCATGCTTTCGCGATTATTCCGTGTCATCGGCTCAAGGTTCAGAATACCCGCACGCTCGTGCGTCATCGCCAGACAGATCAGGCCTCGGCCGTGCGTCGCCATAAAATTGACGGCGTCCGGTGTAGCGAACTGAGCCGGGATGATCAGATCACCCTCATTCTCACGATCTTCAGCGTCGACAAGAATGTACATTTTGCCGTTACGGGCATCTTCGATGATCTCCTCAATAGAGGAAATAGCGCTGTGAAAATCTTCACTCATCGCGGCGTCTGTTCCTTTCGTTTCCGGCTGCGAAACAGCGTTGGCTATCTGATCTTTGGAAAAACCAAGGCCCCGATCTTCCGAAAGTTGGAAAACGAACGCCTGCGCAGAAGCTGGAATGCTTCCACGCTCAATCCAGTACTGCACCGTTGAAGGTGATTTATTCACCGCCCTCGCAAACGGACGCAGACCGCCAAATGCTTCAATTATGTTTAGGATCGAACTCATGTCCGAACATGTACGATTTTTTCGTACGAAGGCAACCCTCAGCGAAATTCCATCTGTCTGGAAACATAGCGCGCGAGCATGTCAGCCTCGAGATTTACTGCGTCTCCAGCCTTGGCCAACCCTAAAGATGTTACCTCGAAGGTGTGCGGAATAATTGCCAGCTCGAAACCTGTCTCAGTCACACCCGCAATGGTCAGAGAAATACCGTCTACAGCAACCGAGCCCTTCAACGCGATAAGCGGACGAAGCGCCTCAGGCGCCTCTACGGACACGCGATATCCATCACCTTCTTCGACAATACTTTTTATTTTTCCAAGACCATCGACGTGACCAAACACCAGGTGGCCACCCAGTTCGTCACCTAAACGCAGACTTGGTTCAAGGTTCACACAGTCACCCGCAACCTTGCTACCGAGCGACGTCAGGCGAAGCGTTTCAGGAACGGCCTCGACAACCCAGAGAGGCGCGTCGCCAGAGAAATCGGCATCAATGACCGTCAGGCACACGCCTGAATGGCAGACCGAAGCCCCCATTGTCAGGTCCTTGGGATCGATTTGGCCGCGCACGGAAAACTTCCGGTTCCCGTTGACTTCTTCAATAGATTCGATGACGCCGAGATCGCGCACAAGACCGGTGAACATGGGTCACTCTCCTTTTTCGTACGTTTCCCATAGATCAACACCCGCTTCTCGTACACCCGTACGAACCAAGCGGAATGCCGCACCCAAATCTTCCACACCAAGTGCCCCGAATGCCGGTCGTCCATCACCACCAATGATCATGGGCGCTCGAAACCACTCCAGTCTATCGATCAAACCGGCCTTCAGGAAGCTGGCAGCGACCACACCTCCGCCTTCAATAAAGACAGAAGATACGCCCTTGGATGACAAGCGGCTCAAAACATCGTGAACATCCAGACCGGAGCCACTCATAGCGACCCGCTCGATCACTGCTCCTGACGCTTTAAGCTCCGATTCCCGGCCTACCTCTGCAGCAGGCCCCGCGAAAATGATGCTTTGCCCGGATGGCGCATCAAAAATCGCGGCGTTGTCAGGTGTCTTCAGATAGGTATCAAGAACAACACGATCCGGCTGACGCGCGACGTCAAATCCACGCACCGTCAGTTTTGGATCGTCGGCCAGCATGGTGCCCGACCCGACAAGCACCGCATCATGTTCCGCGCGCAAACGATGGACCGTGGCGCGCGCTTCGCTTCCGGTGATCCACTGGCTATGGCCGGTGCAGGTTGCGATCCGTGCATCGAGAGACGTTGCGATCTTCAGGGTGACTCTCATTGAGGTCACTCCTTTTCGCCGGACTCGTCGATATGCTTTTCCAGCGCATGCGTTTCGATGAAGTGCGCAAAAGCGCTCGCGTCTTTGAAGTCCCGATAGACGGACGCGTAGCGAACATACGCGACTGGATCGAGCTCACCGAGCGCTTCCATTACGTACTCGCCAATATCTTCAGAATTTACTTCAGACTCACCAGAGCTCTCAAGCCGGCGAATAATACCCGACACGAGTTGATCGATTTGCTCAGGCTCGAACGGACGCTTTCGCAGCGCAATCATGACCGAGCGCAACAGCTTTTCACGAACAAAAGGCGTGCGCTTACCATCGCGTTTCACGACAGTAATTTCTCTCAGTTGAACGCGCTCGAATGTTGTGAAACGGGCGCCACAATCTTCGCAGGACCTACGACGGCGAACCACCGTATTGTCTTCAGCGGGCCGGGAGTCCCGTACCGCTGTATTTTCAGATCCGCAAAACGGGCAGCGCACCTATTAGAGACCTTCTTCGCCCGGATAGATCGGGAATTCGCTTGTCAGCGCCAGAACCTCTTCACGAACCTTGGCTTCGGCTGCAGCAGTATCACCACCCGCGGACAGTGCGTCGACAATCTCACAGATCCAGCCACCGATCTTCGTGAATTCAGCTTCACCGAAACCGCGTGTTGTACCCGCTGGCGCACCAACACGGATACCAGATGTAATCGCTGGCTTCTCAGGATCGTCAGGAATACCGTTCTTGTTACATGTGATGAAGGCACGACCCAGCGCATCCTCAGTTGCGTTACCTTTCACGCCCTTAGGGCGCAGGTCGATCAGCATGAGGTGTGAGTCCGTACCGCCGGAAACAACGTCCAGTCCGCCATCCATAACGGCTTTGGCGAGTGTGCGCGCGTTATCAACGACGCGCTGGGCGTACTGCTTGTACTCAGGACGAAGCGCTTCGCCGAAAGCCACAGCTTTTGCCGCAATGACGTGCATGAGCGGACCACCTTGCAGACCCGGGAAGACAGCAGAGTTAATTTTCTTAGCCAGCTTCTCGTCATTCGTCAGAACGATGCCGCCACGAGGGCCGCGAAGCGTCTTGTGCGTCGTAGATGTTACGACGTCAGCATACTCAAGCGGGTTCGGATAAACGCCACCAGCTACAAGGCCGGAGAAGTGCGCCATATCGACCATCAGGTATGCGCCGATCTCGTCAGCGATTTCACGGAACTTCTTGAAGTCGATAATACGAGAGTACGCAGAACCACCCGCAATGATGACTTTCGGGTTGTGCGTCTTTGCAACGTCGCGAACCTGATCGTAATCAATAAGGTGGGTTTCAGGATCCACGCCGTAATGGACGGCTTCAAACCATTTGCCAGACTGGTTCACTTTAGCGCCGTGCGTCAGGTGACCGCCCTCGGACAGGCTCATCCCCATGAAGGTGTCACCCGGCTTCATCATAGACATGAATGCGGCCTGGTTCGCCTGGCTACCGGAGTGAGGCTGAACGTTAGCGAACTGAGCATTGTAAAGCTGCTTCAGACGCTCAATCGCCAGCGCTTCGACCTCGTCGGCAAACTCACAGCCACCGTAATAGCGGCGGCCCGGATAACCTTCAGCGTATTTGTTCGTGAACACAGAGCCCTGAGCTGCTTTCACAGCCTGAGACACGATATTCTCAGAAGCAATCAGCTCGATCTTGTCTGATTGACGCTTTGCTTCACGCTTAATCATCGCTGCAACATCAGCATCAGATTCAGCGAGACCAGTTGAAAAAAATCCGGCTGTTTGCGAAACACCGTCGAAGGCACCTGCCATTGGCACTATCTCCATATATTTTGGCGACTGTCTAAACCTCGACTGGTTTTCGTGCAAGCCAATTGAGCAAAAATCACCAAGCATTAAACACAAATATAGATTGCATTAGATTTTCTTTTTAATACTTGAAATCTATTTCGTCGCCTGTAATACGGACGAGCTTAGTAAACATGTCTGAGGACGCAATGACTCCCGAAAACTCAAACAGCTCTTTGGAAGCTGACGAAATCATGCGGATGACAACTGATATTGTTGCTTCATTCGTCGCGAACAACCCCGTCCCGACAGATTCTCTCTCTGATCTCATTGCGTCAGTTCACAAGACTGTTTCCGGCCTCGCTTCACAAGAAGCGGCTCCAGCTCAGGAGCGCCCAAAACCAGCAGTGCCTGTCAGCAAATCCATCACGGAAGACCATATCATCTGCCTCGAAGACGGCAAAAAGCTCAAAATGCTGAAGCGTTACCTTCGCTCGCATTACGGCATGACGCCTGAGGAATATCGCAAACGTTGGGGTCTGCCTGCGGACTATCCAATGGTTGCACCTAGCTACACCAAGAAGCGCTCCGACTTCGCTAAGCAGATTGGTCTGGGAAAAGTCAGCGGTCGTCGCGGCTAACATCCGACAACATAATTCAGACAAAAAGCCCCGGCAGAAACTGTCCGGGGCTTTTTTATACCTATAATTCACGTGCCAAAAACATACAGCTTGTTAACGTCAGCGCCATGATCTGCACCACTGCAAGTACTCTCCGATACGCCTCAGTTGCCATTGCGCTTTCCATCAGTGCGGTTGGCGCGGCTAATGGACAGGAATTCCGGACAACTCGCCAGTATCAGAGCACGTTGACTGACCTGTCCCGCGTACTCGGCCAGATTCATGCGATGCGTGTTGTTTGCAACGGAACGGATGACCAGACCTGGCGAGAGTACATGCTCAACATGCTCGACGTAGAAGCGCCCTCAAGCGGCTATCTTCGGTCACGCCTGATTGATTCCTTCAACCGCGCCTATCTCGACACGCAGCGAGACGTGTCTGGCTGTGACGCATCAACGACAGAGAGAGAGACAGAGCTCTTTGCGCGCGGCAGAACCCTGTCCGAAAACCTCTCCCTCATGGCCGCGGGCGAATCGCCCTAGCCCGCCACATGCGCCGCGATCAGAACCGGTCCGTCCGCCGTCATTGCGCGCTCAAACGCCTCATCAAACTCTTCAGCTGTAGTGACGTTCTCGGCGTGCAAACCCTGCGCCTCTGCGAGTGATTTCCAGTCGATCTCTGGCGTTCCAAGATTCAGCATATTCTGCGCGGCTGGGCCCGGATTGCCCGCGCCTGTCCGCTTCAGCTCAATATTCAGAATGCGATAAGTGTGGTTCACGAACACAATGTTCAACACCTTCAGATTCTCACGCGCCATCGTCCAGAGCGCCTGAACGGTATACATGCCGGCACCGTCACCTGAGAGACAAATTGTTCGTGCCTCAGGCTTTGCAATCGACGCCCCAACAGCCAGAGGGAAACCCTGCCCGATCGCGCCGCCTGTCAGCATCATCCATTCATGCGGCGCGGCCGTCTGCGTGCTGAGAAAGATAGGCAGGCTTGCCGTAACGCCGTCATCGGACACGAGAGCGCCTTCCGGCATATGGCGGCAAATCGATTGCCCGACTGTCACTGGCGTTAGCTTACCGGCTGGCTTGTCCGGGCTCTGCCGCGGCGCGACTGGCGCCTTCTCTGAAGCACCGAGCTCATCTGCAAGCGCGCTCAATGCAGCTTTCACATCGATACCGCGTTCGCCAACTGAGATGAGCTCACAGCCCTCAGGCACCAGCACGCTCGGCTTTTCCGGGTATGCAAAGAATGCGACCGGCATTTGAGTGCCAGCGAGGACCATAAGATCGGTGCCCTCAAGGTCTTCCATTGCGCCTTCAGCAAAATACTGCATCCGGTCAGGATTAAAACGACCTGCGCCTCTCGCCTGCTTCCAGACAAATGTGTCCGTCATAACACGAACGCCTGCCGCCTTCAGACGTGACGCCTCGCTCAAACCGTCCTCAGAGAGCGCGTTCCCACTGATCAGAATGAGCGGTTTTCTCGCGGCTTTGATCGCCGCAGCAACCGAAGAAATAGCATCTGCAGCGACCTTTTTCGGTTCGCCCGGCGCAAACGGCGCAGACAGCTCCCCACCTTCATCCCACGCGGCGTCCGCCGGAAGAATCAGGGACACCGGCCCCTGCCCGCCACTCGTGCTCGCATGAAAGCTTTCTGCCGCAAGACGACCGGCACTCGCAGAATCAGGCACGGATTTGATCCAGATAGAATTCGGCGCAGCCAACCCGATAATGTTCGAAGTCAGCGGTGCATCATAACGAACGTGATATGTCGCATGATCACCGATCACGTTGATCATTGGCGTGTAAGCGCGCTTCGCGTTGTGGATGTTTGCACCGCCATTGAGATATCCGGCGCCAAGGTGCAACAGCGTCATGGCGGGTTTTTCTGAAACGCGCCCGAAACCGTCCGCTGCACCGGTCGCCACGCCTTCAAAGAGACAAAGCACAGAGCGGATGCGGGGTTCTTTATCGAGAGCGGTCACAAGGTTCATCTCTGAAGTACCCGGGTTCGCGAAGCACGCTGTCACACCACAGTCCGCGAGCGTACTCACCAGCGCCTCAGCACCTGTTTTAGTTTCTGTCGTCATGTCTTTCTTCCCGGAACTCAAAGAACGATTACGTCTTCATCGTGTGGCGCCTTGAACAGGCGCTCGACTTCAGCCGCGCGCAAGGACTGAACCTTGCTTTGATTGATGTAGCCCTTTTCGGTGATTTCACCCTTATCCTGCGACGGCTGATCGGGCTGAAGGATACAGGCCGCGATGCGTGAAGACGCATTAGGATTTTTCTGATTGTAGAAACGCAGACCATTCTCTACCGCCTGGCGGATATCAGGATGACGCGCCATCTCCTCAAGCGGGATCGAACCGGCAATTCGCTTACAGAAACTCTCGTTCAGGAAGCCTAGAATACCGATCTTATCCTTATTGAGACCACAAACTACAGCGTCAGCGAGTGCCCCATCGACTTCGGAAATCGTGCCAATGCGTACAGCACCAGCTGACACCCATGTGCCATTTGCGAGTTTGAACTCCTCGGCGATCCGCCCGTCGAAAGCGAGGCCCTGATTTGGATCGTCCGGTTCAGCAAACTTGACGGCATCACCGAGTTTGTAAAAGCCTTCTTTGTCGAACGCTTCTGCTGTTTTCTCTGGGTTGCGGTAATAGCCTTTGGTGATGTGAGGACCACGCACACGGCACTCATACTTCTCACCGACAGGTGCCATCTTCATTTCACAACCCGGCAGAGGCAGACCGATCAAGCCCATGACCGAGCTCGGCCAATGTACATTTGCGGTCGTCGGCGATGTTTCAGTCGCGCCATAACCCGCAGAAAGGGATATCCGTTCACCCGTTGTTTTGATCGCCACCTTCTGGATGCGTTCATAAATGTCCTGCCCCATAGCTGCGCCGCCATAGGCCATGACAAACAGCTTTTTGAAGAAGGTTTCAGCGAGTTCAGGATCGTTTTCAATCTCAGTTGCAATGGCCGTCCATGCGGCGGGTACGGTCGTGTGCTGGGTTGGTGAAACCTCTTTGAGGTTGCGAATCATTTCCGGCAACCGGGCCGGTGTAGGCGCACCCCAATCGATGTAGAGCGCACCGCCCCAGTCAGCCATGGAGTGCAAAATGGAATTGGCTCCGTAAGTGTGGCTCCACGGCAGGAAATTCACCATGACCTGCTGGCCATTCGTAAGCTGCTCAAGTTTCTCTGTATTCCAGATCGACCTGATCATCTTCACCATAGACGCAATGTTCTCGTGGGAATTGATCACTGCTTTCGGCTCACCGGTCGAGCCGGACGTGAGCATAAACTTGGCGATTGTTTGTGGACCAAGCCGGTCATAGGCCAGATCCACCTGATAGGTCGGAGGGACTTCCAGTTCATCCAGACTGATCTGGTTTTCTACAGTCGGCGCATTTCTGGCATAAATAACCAGACGTCCGTCCAGTCTCATGCCATCGAGTCCACGCTGATACTCCTGCCCGTCATCAACATAGATAAACTTCGGAGAGGTCAGGCCGTCGACATAATTGAGCCGGGCAAAGTCCTGACTGAGAAGCGCATAAGCCGGCGTTACTGGTACAACCGGGCTTCCTGCCCACATCGCAGCATACATGATCAGAGCATGTTCGATCGAATTGCGAGACAGAATCATCAGTGGCGCGTCCGGCCCCGCGCCATTGTCCAGCAATCCCTGAGCAAGGCGACGAATACGCTCCAGCGCTTCGCCATAGGTAAGCCGTTGCCAGCCGTCCTTTTCAGGCTCAACCGGATCACGTTGCGCAAGCCATAGACGATCAGGGTCATTCGCAGCCCAATAGACCAGAGGCGCCAACATGTGCGGCGGGTAAGGCCTCAATGGCTGACCATTCTCGAGAATAATGGAGCCATCATCACGATGCGTGACGTTCAGCTTTTGTGGAAGGTACGGAATTTCACGAAAAGGCAGTGCATCCGTGCGCACCGATTCCTGGACTGGACCGGACATGTGTCTCCCTTTGAGTTTGGGCTGGCTTGTTACCAGTTCTTTTGCTTGATTGATGAACAGCATAGGGGGAGAAACGTTGTGCGACAATCGTATCGCTTAGGCATTTTTGCGGTGTTTTTAGCAGCCGCATCCTGCAGCGCACCACCGCCAGAAAATCTCTGCGATGGAAACCCTGAATGCCTTGCAGGAAGAGCTGACGCAGTCCGCCCTGTCGATGGCGACACATATGAATTACAGGGACGTCGCTTCCGCCTGATTGGATACGACAGCCCTGAAACCTCACCCCATGCCGAATGCCTCGCCGAAGCTGATCTTGGCGAAGAAACCGTCTCTGCCGTCCAAGAGATTTTCCGCGACGCTGATCAGGTTCAGATTTTATTCCGCGGGGTTGATGAATACGGCCGCGGTCGCGCCCACGTCTATCTGGACGGCGTGCATGTCGGGCATTTGCTGGAGCAGCGTGGACTGGCTCAACGCTGGAATGAAGATCGCAGCGAAGCCAAACCCAGCTGGTGCGAATAGTCTATTCGTTGTGCGTCGGCAGCCTGATGAACTCACCGCAATGCTTGCAGTGAATCGCGTCCGGCTCATGGCGCAATAAACCGCATCGCGTGCACTCCGACGTCACTTTTGACGGCCTCACAATGGCCTGCACGAGTCTCAAAAAGAGTGAGATACCAAGAACCATGATGAAGATGGATAACAGCTTGCCGAATACGCCCTGCAGAACGATGTCACCATAACCTGTCGTGGTGAGACTCGCGATCGTGAAATAGAGCGCATCCAGATATGAATTGATGTGCTCGTTCGCCTCAAGCTGGGTGCCGTATACGAACGCGGTCATGATCAGGATGAACACAAGAAGGTTCACCACCCGATCAATGATTTCCGCATTCTCCCGCAAGTAGGACGAAATATTCTTCATCCGACGCAGGAAGGTGAAGGCGCGCACGAGGCGCAGCGCCCGCAATATCCGCAGGAATGCGAAGTTCGAGAAGAACATCGGCAGTAACAGCGAAATCAACACCACAATATCCGCCAGATTGAACGGATTGATCAGGAACATATGGCGTGGACGGGATATCCAGAACCGCGCACTGAAATCGAGCGCGATAAAGAGCGCGATCAGTATGTCCAGAATATAATAGGCTTGCGTACGGTCCTGAAACGGCGCCCAGAGAAAGAAGGCAACCGCTGCGGCATCAATAGCCAACAGCACCCAACGGAACAGATAAGGACCTGTTCCGAAGCCTTCATACAGCCAGAAAAGAATGCGCTCGAGACCGCGCCGTTCTACAGGCATACCCTCCCCCTTCAGCGCGCTCTACGCAGCATCTTCCGGAGCCAGCGTCTCCTGGAACTTCACAGGCTTGCCGAGGCCCTTCTGGACGATCTCACCATCCTGCATGATAAATTGTCCGCGTACGATAGTCGCAACCGGCCAGCCTTGCGCTTCCATGCCATCGAACGGTGTCCAGCCGGATTTGGTTTTCGACCAGCTATCCGTCATGATTTCACGGCGCTCCATGTCGACAACCGTGAAGTCAGCGTCATACCCTTCAGCGATACGGCCCTTGCCGACAATACCGAACACACGCTGCGGACCTGCACTCGTCAATTCCACAAAGCGCTGCAAGCTAAGGTGACCATTGTTCACGTGTGTTAGCATCACGGGCACCAGTGTCTGCACGCCTGGCATGCCAGACGGGCTCGCAGGATAAGGGCGCGCCTTCTCTTCCAATGTGTGCGGCGCGTGGTCAGACCCCATAACATCGACAATACCTGCATTCACCGCCCGCCAGAGCGCATCTACATGGTGCTGCTCGCGAATTGGCGGGTTCATCTGTGCCCGGCCTTTGAGAATTTCGTAGGCATAAGGCGCAACGAGCGTGAGGTGTTGCGGTGTCACCTCGACACTTGCAACATCCTTATTGCGCGCCAGAATTTCCATTTCCTGCGCCGTTGTAATGTGCAGCACGTGAATGCGCTTTCCGGTTTTACGCGCAAGACGGAGGAGACGTTCAGTGGACTGAATCGCGGCCTGAGGGTCACGAACAACCGGATGGCTTGTCCAGTCGCCTGTCACAGCGAGATCACGACGATCCGCCAGACGGTATTCGTCCTCAGAGTGGAACGCAGCGCGGCGCTTGATGGCACGAAGCACCGCCTCAACGCCTTCGTCATCCTGCACGAGCAAGTCACCGGTAGATGCGCCCATGAACACCTTGATGCCGCAGCAGCCCTGCATGGCTTCCATTTCAGCCAGCAAATGCGTGTTCTCGTGCGTCGCGCCCGCATAAAACGCGTGATCAATATCCATACGCCCGGCCGCACGGTTCAACTTGTCTTGCAGAAGGTCCGGCGTAATAGTCGACGGATTCGTGTTCGGCATTTCGAACACACACGTCACACCCCCGAGCGCGCCAGAACGGGCACCGGTTTCAAGATCTTCTTTGTATTCGAGACCCGGCTCGCGGAAGTGAACCTGTGAATCGATCACGCCCGGCAGAATGGTCAAACCTTTTGCATCGAAGGTCGTCGCCGCTTCTGAGTGAAATATCTCGCCGATACGGGCAATCTTGCCTTTCGAGACGCCAATATCTGTGGACACTAGTCCACCCGGAGTCATCACCCGACCATTGCGAAGTACGAGTTCATACATCAGCGAAATCTCCTCAGGACTTAATGTTTGTCATGATCATAACGCCGTTTTGACGCTATTCGAAACCACTGACAACGTGACGAATTACAATTCATGCTCAGATTATACATAGAATTTAGCGCAGGCTTCGCTATCTCTGGCTCATGACCAATTCTGTTTACCCGCTTTCGCATCGCGCCGTCCTCTCCGCAACAGGCACGGAAACCGGAAGTTTTCTGAACCGCGTTCTGACCTGCAACGTCGATACACTTGCCGTTGGCGATGGTGTTTACGGTGCGTTACTGACGCCGCAGGGCAAGATTTTGACAGACATGTTTGTGTTCAGCACGGATGATGGATTGCTCATCGACCTTCCTGCAACCGAAGCGGATAGCATACAAAAACGTCTGACCATGCTAAAGCTTCGCGCAGACGTTCAGTTCACACGTCGTGACGATCTGCATGTTCTGGTTTGTGAAGGTGTTCCGGAATTTCCAGTTTTGGCGTTTATGACCCCTCCAAATTTTGGTGATGACATAAAGCGCGTCGTTAGCGAGACCGCGGTAGAAAGCTCCGACCAGTCTTCAGTCGCGTACTCAAAGCTAAGAACAGATGCGGCATTTCCAGAATTCGGATCAGATTACGGCCCTGGCGAAGTGTTCCCCGCCGATATCAATATGGACCTCACCAACGGCATCGACTTCAAAAAGGGCTGCTTTGTTGGTCAGGAAGTCGCAAGCCGCATGAAACGGAAAACAGAAGTACGAAAACGCCTTCTTCGCGTTTCTGCTCCTGAAGCGACCGCAGAGAGCGGAGACGAAATCAAAGCTGGCACTTCTACCGTGGGCACCGTGACGTCATGGGCCGAGGGCGAAGGACTGGCATTAGTCAGGCTGGACCGTCTGGCAAACGCCAAAGAGTCTGCGACACCGGTTACGATCAATGATAAACCCGCAGAGTGCCACCTTCCATCCGCATGAGAGATTTTCTGTGACCGAAGCCAGCAAAATTCATTGCCCCTGGGCCCCTGCTGATGACGCGGTTTATCGCGCATATCACGATGAAGAATGGGGTGTGCCCGAGTATGACTGCCGTGCACTCTGGGAGAAGCTTCAGCTGGACGGCTTTCAGGCCGGCCTCTCATGGCGTACCATTCTTTATAAGCGCGACAGCATGCGCGAAGAATTTGATGGCTTTGACCCGGCCTCAATTGCGCGATGGGACGATGAACGCATTGAACAAGCACTACAAAATCCCGGTATTATAAGATCGCCTCAGAAAATCAGAGCTCTGATCGGCAATGCGAAAGCCTATCTGGCGTTCAACGACGAACCACAATCTTTTTCTGAATGGATGTGGGACTTTGTTGGCGGTTCCCCAATTGTGAATTCATGGGAGAACTTCCGCGATGCGCCGACGAACAGCGAGGAATCTGCGGCGCTATCAAAGGCCCTGAAAAAGCGCGGTTTCAAATATTGTGGGCCGGTAATCGTCTACGCCTTCATGCAGGCAGTCGGTATGATCAATGATCATGAAACCGTCTGCCCGCGTCACAAAGCTGTTCAGACCTACACCCGATAATTACTCTGCCGCCAATTCCTGCGCGCTAGCCTCCGTGCCAGCATCTACAGGTGCCACCGAAATAGGAACCTTTTCACCGGCCTTGGTGAAACGCATAACGCCATCGTCCAGTTTGCTGAAACGCAGCGTCATGAGATCAACGGCATAATTCTGGTTCAACTTCCACGGCTTGTTTGATGCCTGCTTCGGGAAACGGTGAAGTGTTCGCTGCACATATCCGGATGAGAAACTCAACCAGTCCTCCGTCTCGACATTCGGATCATCATTGTGAGGCGTCGCGGCAACGTCGCCTGTTCGGTCCATCTGATTGATCAGACGACACATGAATTCGCTGGTCAGGTCGGCTTTCAGCGTCCAGGACGCGTTCGTATATCCGAACACGCCTGCGAGATTCGGCAGGCCGGAGAACATCAGCCCCTTATAATTCAGAAGTTCGTTCGGCGCGATTTTGCGCCCATCGACTTCCAATTCAACACCGCCTAAGAATTTCAGGTCTAGGCCGGTCGCAGTCACAACAATATCCGCGTCGATGCGCTCACCGGATTTAAGCTGAATGCCGTTTTCATCAAAGCGCTCGATATGGTCTGTCACGACCGATGCTGACCCGTCTTTAATCGCTTCAAAAAGGTCATTGTCCGGAACGAGGCAAAGGCGCTGCTCCCACGGATTATAAGCCGGCGTGAAGTGTTTTTCGACGTCATAATCCGGGCCGAGTTGCTCTCTGACAATCCCGATCAATTGCTCCTTGGTCTTTTTAGGATGCTTTTGCGTGAGATTGTAAAAATACATGGTGAACAGCACATTCTTCCAACGTGTCAGGCTATAGGCCAGGCGCTCAGGAAGGAATTTGCGCATCTTGTTTGCAAGCGCGTCCGTCGCGGGACGTGTTGCCATATAGGTAGGCGAGCGTTGAAGCATGGTGACATGGGCTGCGGTCTTGGCCATTTCAGGCACAAGCGTGACAGCCGTCGCGCCACTGCCAATGACGACAACTTTTTTGTTTGCGTAATCGATACTCTCGTCCCACTTTTGTGGGTGAATGATCAGACCATTGAAATCTTCCATCCCATCAAAGTCGGGCGTATATCCTGCGTCATAGCTGTAATAACCGCTACACATCAGAAGATACTGTCCGGTGACGGTTTTCTCTTCTCCGCTCGCCTTATCGAGACTGGTTACATGCCAGCTCGACGTCTCAGATGACCATTTGGCCGATTTTACATCCTGCCCAAAGCGGATGTGTTCGGAGATACCATTTTCTTCAGCCGTTTCACGAACGTAAGACCGGATAGAAGGCCCGTCTGCGATGGCTTTAGCCTGCCGCCATGGTTTGAATGCATAGCCCAGAGTGTGCATGTCTGAGTCGGAACGAATACCAGGGTAACGGAACAAGTCCCATGTGCCTCCAATCGCGTCTCTTCCTTCGAGAATGGCGTAGGTTTTTCCCGGACATTTCTGCTGAAGGTGATACGCCGCGCCAATGCCGGAAAGGCCTGCGCCCACGATAAGCACGTCGAAATGATCGGTGGATGTTTCGCTTGGCATGTTTCTTCCCCGTCTCAGAACGCAAATAGCCTGAGCATGTTTTTATTTATGCTCAGGCTATCAGCTACAGATCGATTTTACGAGGTCTGACGTTACGTCAGGCCTAGAGGTCCATGATCGCTTCGATATCCTTCTGAAGCGGTTTCGGCTTCTCAATGTAAGAAATACCGATGAACGCAATCATCGAAACCAGCATGGAAATGAACCCGCCATCCATGCCGAACGGCATCGCAATCCCGAACAGTTTAACACTGAAGTTGAAGACAAGTGACAGAACGATTGCGAAGATCGCAGCGTTTGCCGTCGCCCGTTTCCAGTTCAGACCAAGTGCCACGACCGGGAAGATCGCCGCAGCGAACGTGCCCCAACCGAATGCACCAAGCAGTGCAACAAGCTCGCCGCTATTATAGCGGGCATACAGCGCAAAGCCGGTAGCGAACAGGCACAACAAGACCGTCGCCACACGCGCCCACCAGAGTTCATTCTTGAGTGGTTTACCGCGAATAGCTTTCGGCAGATCGTGAATGATCGCAGCCGCGCCAATGTTCAGGAAGCCGTCTGCCGTCGACATGATCGCCGCAAACAGACCGGCGAACACGACACCAGCAAGAAGCGGATTAGCATACGCGGTCAGGAATTCCGGTGCTGCATCATCCGGAAGTCCAAGCGGATCATGGTTGCCCTGAAGTACAAGCGCACGCATGACCAGCCCGACCGAAATCCAGAGCATTGCCGCAACTGCATAGCCCGCGATTGAGAGCGGTAGAATAATCTTCGTGTCTTTGACCGTACGATTCATCATCAGTTTGGTGATAAGGTGCGGCTGGCCCGCAATACCGACACCGAACATGAACGCCCACGCGACGGCTGCAAACATGCCACCTGAACCAAACGGCATGATCGCCTCAGGGTCATCCGCGAGCAATGAGCTGGATGCCGCGGTGAAACCGCCATCCACTGCCATAGCCGCAGCGACAACCACGAGAAGACCACAGACCATCATGATAAGGCCCTGAACGAGGTCGGTGTAAACCGACGCCAGAATGCCGCCTGTTACCGCGTAGAAAATCAGAACGCTCACCGAGATCACAGCGCAGGTAATCAGGCTGATGCCCTCAAACATTTCTGTGTTCCCGAGGATCGACTGAAGAACCGTCGACATGGCGAGAATCTGTGTCGCCAGATATCCAAGCACACCCAGAATAACGACGACAGCCATCCAGCCGCCAGCAGCTTTGCTGGAATAACGCGCAGCAACGATATCAGGCAGAGAGATCGAATCTCTGATTTCAGCCATCACCCTCATACGCTTGGCAAGCATGTAGAATACGATCGCATAACCTAGAGTAGAGACGATCACCATCCAGACGGAAGTCATGCCCATATTGTAGACAAGGCCAGGACCACCGACGAAGCCAAAGCCTGATAAAGTCGACGAAAAGACCGCCAGGCCGACAACGACCGGGCCAAGTCCCTTGCCCGCGATAAAGAAATCGGACGCAGAGTGCGTCTTACGCATCGCCCAGATGCCGACCAGAATACAAATTACAAAATACACGCCGATACAGGCGAGAATGATTGGTTCACGGAACGCTTCCATGTCTTAAGCCTCCGTCTTTTCGGCATTTTTGGCCGCAATCAGCGCCTCAAAGGTCTTTTCGTCTTCAGGAGTGAAGATGAACTTGTTGAACCCGGCGATGTAGATCACCGTGTACAATGCTGCAGTTCCCCAGCAGCCATACAGCATCATCGCTGTCGGAGCAGGAAAGCCGAGCAACATGAACGTCTCGCCCGTGTTCAGGAAATCCACGTAAAAAACGATGAGCAAAGTCGCAAAAACGAGGTTCAGCGCAGTGACGCCGCCCATCATCGTCCAGAACGTTTTGTTTCGATTATGCTCAGCAACACCAAACGCCATGAAGGCAGGTGCCATTAGAAATGTCGCGAAATAGAGGATCAGCCCCTCGATCCACAACCCGTCCAGGCGCGCAGCGCTGTCGCCTCCGATACTCATGCCCGCATATTCTGGGTGCGGACCGCCCGAGACCATGTCTGGTGCTCCCCCAATCATCGCAACAACAATAGTTGCTGCCATGATGACTAATACGCCAAAAATCCATTTCATCATGGATTATAGCCCTCCCGATGTTTATTATAGTCAGCTCTATTTTTCTCAGAAACTGTCAAAACTTGGGAGATTAGGCAAGCTAGAGATTCAAAATCTCAGCAAAAGACTCGGTTTAGCGGCCCTCGGGCTGCCGAAATCAGTCTTCCGGCCTCTCAAGATAACGTGTTTTTCGGATCTGCGGAAAAAGAAATGCCCATCCAGCCGCAATGCCAATAGCTGCCACGCCGCCCAGAACAACGGTCGCAACCGGACCCAGGACAGCTCCCATAAACCCGGCCCTCGCCTCACCCAACTCGTTGGAAGCACCGAGAAAGATTGAGTTAACGGCATTTACACGTCCGCGCACCTCATCCGGCGTCCAGAGCTGCAGCAGAACTTCGCGAATATAGACCGACACCATGTCGAATGCGCCGACACACATGAGCGCCAGAATCGAAAACCATGCGATGGTCGATGCGCCGAACACAGCCGTAGCGAGCCCGAATAGCGCAACGCTCACGAACAGAATGATTCCTGCATGGTCGCGAATCGGAAAAATGTTCATGAACGCAACCATGATCAACGCCCCGATGCCTGGCGCAGCTCGGAGCAATCCAAGCCCCTGCGAATCGACTTGAAGAATGTCACTCGCATAGACCGGCAACATTGCCACCGCACCACCGAGCAATACCGCAAACAGGTCCAGAGAAATCGCACCAAGCACAACCTTCTCTTTGAATACGTACTGGAAACCGTCCAACACACTGGAGAGCGTTTTAGCCGCCTGCCCTGTCACCTGATCGGGCTTGGGTATCACGAACACCAAAACCGCCGCCGTTAAGAACAGACCTACAGCAACTGAATACGCAACCGACGCAGATATTCCATACAGCAAACCACCCGCGACCGGGCCAACAATAGATGCGGCCTGCCAGGATACCGCCGCAAAACCGGCAGCGTTCACAAAGTCTTCTTTGGGCACCAGATTTACCGCAAGACTCGAAGACGCAGGCGCCAGGAAAGCGCGCGCACAACCAAACACAAACAGGACGAACAGAACGGCGTATGGATCGAAGCTCCGATTGACCGCCATAAGCAAAATCGTCAGCGCGCAAGCCAGCTCAACAACGATCGAAAGTCCCATCACGAGACGTCGTCCAAACTGATCGGCAGCCATACCCGTGAGAAACACGAGACCGAGTGCAGGAAGAAATTGCACCAGACCAATCGCGCCTAGCAGCATCATACTGCTGGTTTCGGCATACATCTGCCAGGCAATGGAGATTGAAAGCACTTGCGCGGCAAATGCAGTGCAAAAGCGCGCCCCGAAATAGAGTCGATAGCTATTGTGCTTGAAAGCTGAGAAGCGGCCGGTACCAGACATGATCGCCTGTTACACCGCTTCTCCGCAGAATTCAGTCTTTATTTTCTGAAGCGTCATATAAGGCCCGCGAGAGGTGAACTTGGGTCAGCATAACGCTTCTTCGGCATGCGGCCTGCGAGATAGGATTCGCGACCCGCAATAACGGCGTGCTTCATTGCGCTTGCCATCAACACCGGGTCTTTAGCTTCTGCGATAGCGGTATTCATGAGAACGCCGTCACAGCCAAGTTCCATAGCAACCGCCGCATCTGATGCCGTGCCTACGCCTGCATCCACGATAACCGGAACACGAGTTTGCTCAACGATGAGGCGAATATTTACCGGATTCATAATGCCAAGACCGGAGCCGATCAGTGAGCCGAGCGGCATAATGGCAACGCAGCCTGCATCTTCAAGACGCTTTGCGTAGACCGGATCGTCTGAACAATAGACCATGACCTTGAAGCCTTCTTTGATCAGAAGCTCAGCAGCCCGCAGGGTCTCGGACATATCCGGATAGAGCGTTTTCTGGTCCGATAACACTTCAAGCTTCACAAGATCCCAGCCACCAGCTTCGCGGGCCAGACGAAGCGTGCGGATTGCATCCTCTGCCGTAAAACAGCCTGCAGTGTTTGGCAGAAACGTGTATTTCTCAGGGGAGACAAAATCCGTGAGACGCGGCTTGCTCTTATCGGTCAGATTTACGCGCCGCACCGCAACCGTAACCATGTCTACATCCGCAGCCTGCGCTGCATGCAGGTTTTGCTCATAGTCTTTATATTTGCCGGTGCCGATGATGAGGCGCGACGAGAACTCGCGACCCGCAATCGTTAGCGTGTCTTTCTTCGGGTTGGTTGCGTCGGTCATATCAACCGCCTCCTACAAACTCTACGATTTCGATATTGTCGCCGTCCGACAGCTCTACGTCGCCATGAAGTGATTTCGGCACGATCTCAAGGTTTCGTTCTACAGCAACCGCTTTCGGATCAAGCTCGAGCTTGAGCACAAGGCCCAGAATTGTCGTTCCCGGATTGACCTCGAAAGAGTCACCATTCAATCTGATATTCAAATCAATCACCCGTGCGGTCGATTAAGTGTCTGGTTTATCACGATAGGTGTGCTAAGCGTCCTGACCAATATGACAAGAGTTATTTCCTGCATAAACGGCCCGAATCTCAATCTGCTCGGCCAACGAGAGCCTGAGATATACGGACGCCAGACGCTTCAGGACATCGAAATGATGGCCCGGGACGAGGCTACGCTACACGGCTTTGATCTGCAAATGCATCAGAGCAATAGCGAAGGAGCTATCGTAGATTTGTTGCAAGCCGCTCGAACCAACGCAGTGGGCGTCATTCTGAACGCAGCAGCATACACGCACACGTCCGTCGCGATCCACGACGCATTGAAATCTCTCGATTTGCCGGTGATTGAGGTTCATCTTTCGAATCCTGCCGCACGCGAGGAATTTCGTTCTACCAATTTTATAGGCCCTGTCGTCACAGGGTCGATTGCAGGACTTGGCGCAGCTGGCTATGTGCTAGCGGTTAAGGCACTTGCCACCCTGATTCCATCAAGCTGAAAGGCGAAAACATGGCAAACGATAAGACAACCGTAGATCCAGCGCTGGTGCGCGAACTCGCAGCTATCCTGCGTGAAGCCGATCTCGGTGAAATTGAAGTTGAACAGGGCGAACTCAAGATTCGCGTTAGCAAGCCGGCAGCACCTGTTGTTGCTCCAGCACCTGTTTCTTATGCCGCTCCTGCAGCACCTGCACCGGCAGCAGCGCCTGCCGCGCCGGCTGCCGAAGCACCAGGCGCGGCACCTGTTGCAGCCGCTGACGAAGAAATCATTACGTCGCCAATGATCGGAACTTTCTACCGTTCACCATCTCCGGATGCATCTTCTTTCGTTGAAAAAGGCAGCTCTGTGAACAAGGCATCCGTCGTCTGCATCATTGAAGCGATGAAAGTGATGAACGAGATCAAAGCCGAAGTTTCCGGCGAGATTATCGAAATCCTAGTGAACGATGCAGAAGCCGTTGAATACGGCCAACCACTGTTCAAAGTGAAAAAAGGCTAGGCCTTTTCCATGTTTGATAAAGTCCTCATCGCCAATCGCGGCGAAATCGCACTCCGGATCCACCGTGCCTGCAAAGAAATGGGGCTTTCCACTGTTGCTGTGCACTCCACGGCAGACAGCAACGCCATGCACGTGCGCCTTGCGGACGAAAGCGTCTGCATTGGCCCGCCTGGCGCATCTGAAAGCTATCTGAAGTCTGCAGCTATCATGACAGCTGCAGAAATCACCCACGCTGGCGCGATCCACCCCGGCTACGGCTTCCTCTCCGAGAACGCCCGCTTCGTTGAGATCGTGGAAGCGCACGGCCTGAACTTCATTGGCCCACGTGCAGAACATATCCGTCTCATGGGTGACAAAATCGCGGCTAAGAAAGCCATGATTGAAGTCGGCGTACCGGTGGTTCCAGGTTCTGACGGCGGCGTACCAGATGAAGCAACGGCGAAAAAAGTCGCTGCCGAAATGGGCTATCCGGTTCTCGTGAAAGCCGCATCAGGCGGCGGCGGTCGCGGCATGAAGGTCGCGCGCAGCGAAGAAGAAATGGGTAAGGCTTTCAATACTGCCCGCTCTGAAGCGAAAGCCGCGTTCGGTGACGACGAAGTTTATATCGAGAAATATCTCGAAAAGCCCCGTCACATTGAGATTCAGGTTATCGCTGACAGCCACGGCAACGTGGTGCACCTTGGCGAACGTGACTGTTCTTTGCAGCGTCGTCACCAGAAGGTCTTCGAGGAAGCACCTTCGCCGGCTATCACGCAGGCTGAACGTGACACGATCGGTAAAACAGTCGTCGATGCTGTCAAAAAGCTTGGCTATCTCGGCGTTGGCACGATCGAATTTCTCTACGAGAACGGCGAGTTCTACTTCATCGAGATGAACACCCGCCTTCAGGTAGAGCACCCGGTCACCGAGATGATCACGCGCATCGACCTCGTGAAAGAGCAAATCCGTATTGCTCAAGGTGAGAAGCTCAGCTTCACTCAGGGCGACGTTCCGTTCATCGGCCACGCTATCGAGTGCCGCATTAACGCGGAGCATCCTGAAACCTTTGCGCCGTCTCCGGGCCTCATCAAAGAGTTCCATGCGCCGGGCGGTCTTGGCGTACGCCTCGATTCGGCCGCCTATGCCGGCTACATGATCCCGCCTTACTATGACAGCCTCATCGGCAAGCTCATCGTACACGGCGTAACACGTGAAGAATGCATGCTTCGCCTGAAGCGCGCACTTGGCGAAATGGTTGTATCCGGGGTCGAGACGACCTTGCCTTTGCACCAGCGTCTGGTTGACGCTGAAGGTGTAAACTCAGGCAATTATGACATTCACTGGCTGGAACGTTTCCTAGCCGACCAGGAGTCATGACACGACCTATAACCGCCGATGACTTGTTGTCATTCTACCAAATCGGCGTGTTTCCAATGGCTGAACACCGCGATGATCCGGAGATATTTCTCGTAGATCCGGAAATGCGCGGTGTCTTGCCACTTGATGATTTCCATATACCTCGAAAACTCAGGAAAGTCGTCCGGTCGGACCAGTTTGAAATCCGTGTTGACACCAATTTCGGACGCGTCATGGATGCCTGCGCCGCTCCCGGCCCCGGCAGGACGTCTACCTGGATCAACACCACCATTTTCAATCTCTATAACGAGCTTCACCGGCGCGGTTTCGCCCATTCCGTTGAGTGCTGGCAGGAAGATGAATTAGTTGGTGGCCTCTATGGAGTGGCCCTGCAGGGCGTATTCTTTGGCGAGAGCATGTTCTCACGCGTAAGCGAGGCCTCAAAGGTAGCGCTCGTGCACCTTGTAGACCGCCTCCGCGTTGGCGGTTACGTCATGCTAGATGCGCAGTTCACCAACCCCCATCTGGAACAGTTTGGTATTCAGGAAATTCCAAAGCGCCTCTTCAAGCGAAGGCTAGCCGAAGCCATGAGACGCCACGCCGACTTTTACGCTTATAGTTCGCTACCCGCGTCAGAAAAAACAGGTGCCTCGTCGATACAACGGATTACCCAGACGTCATAAATCGCGTGCTCAAGCCCATTCAGGCCCGGCGATGACGCAAACATCCAGCCATTGAAAACACGTTTTTCCATATCAACGTCTTCTGGAAGCTCTTCGGGATCATCAATGACGAAGCCGTAGTCTTCAACTTCCACATAGGCGATGGATTCTGGTGGCTCTGTAGGCGGCGTCTGGTGACACGCACGGACGGTCACACGCAGACCACCGAGCATCGCGTTTGAGCCCACGGCCACATCCATATCGACAGAGCGGCCAGTAATCTTATCAAGCCCACGAAGTGTCACAGCCGGCTGGATCATGTATTCAAAGTCTAGCTCTTGCTCTGCCTCGGCGTCTTCCTCGACAAGGTCTTCTTCAGCCTCGTCTACAGGCTCGATTTCGGTCAGTTCGTCGTCGTCCGAACCCTCCGGACGGATAATATAATCTTCCGGGTCGTAATCCGGTGCGAAAATAGGCGCGAGACGCGGGAACGTACCCTCTTCAATCTCTTCCTGAAAGCTGTCCTGCTCTTCCTGCGATACGGTGCGGCCAGCTGTTGGAAAATCAGAGGAACTTGGGCCATTGTCCGGAACGACAAGCCCGTCGTCCTCAGGTGGAGTAGCTTGCGGAGAATTCAGAAGATCAGCTAACGGATCCTGCTGCGCCATTGCGCCACCGAAAACTGACAGTCCAGCGCCCAGCGCGGTCACTATAAGAAGCTTCTGAAGTCTCGATGACACTAGTTGCCGTCCCCGTTATTGCTCTGCCCGCTGGCAAAGCTCGCAAACAGCGTGATGATATCAACACTGCCACGTGTGTAGAGAATTTCACCGCTGCCATCCGTTGGAATCGTATCGAAACCACCGCCCGCCTGCAGTGCGATGTGTGATCCCCCCAGAAGGCCTGAAATCACGCGCGCATCCGAATCATCCGGAAGTTCGACACCATTCTGCATAGACAGAACGACACTCGCTTCGAACGTTTCAGGATCGACTTCGACATCAAGTACGCGACCGACTTTCACGCCAGCCAGCAGAACATCACTACCCGACTCAATGCCCGTCACATCGTTGAAACGAGCACTGAGTTGATACTCACCGCGACCGCCGGAAGAATCAGTGGTGCTCAGCGCGAAGAAAAGGAACGCGCCAGCAACAACAATAACAATGGCACCAATCGCGGTTTCGAAAACCGAATTACGCATCTGGGCTCCATGCCTGATAATCGCTATCCGCTTCGCGGCGCTCAGCCTCGCGTGACAGGCTGCCTTTCGGACGATACGCGAAAATCGTACCCGTCAAATTTGGCGTGTGATCTGTCTCGAAGGATTTACGTTCAAGCGGACGCTCTGTTGGAGGTTCGTCATATGTGTAGTGCAGCCAGCCATGCCAGTCCGCAGGAACCTTGGACGGCTCGGCAATGCCTTTATAGATCACATAGCGACGGTGCCGGCCTTCATAGCTCGGCTTACGGTCCTGAAAATAGCGGTTGCCGTAATCGTCTTCTCCGATGAAGTCCGAGCGGCGCTTCACGTCAAAGAGCGCGCCGACAGTCCAGCCGCTCCACCAGGTGAAAATCTTATCTAACACGCGAGTCGGTATCCCTCTGCTTTGTGCCGCGAATATGGTGCAGACGAGGCAATTGGTCCACCCTCTGAATTGCGCGATAATATCGCGTTTTACCAGTTTTTTCGCACGATTTTGTGAATCTTAGGCCGGTTAGCACTTGGCAGACGGAAAGAAACTCTGATAACGAGGCTCTTCCGCGGAGAGGTGGCCGAGTGGCTGAAGGCGCGCCCCTGCTAAGGGCGTATACGTTTACGCGTATCGAGGGTTCGAATCCCTTCCTCTCCGCCAGCCTGCTCAGTCCCGATAGGCATTAATTTCAAGCACTGAAAAAAGCGCCTGTTTATCCGTTCAGATAGAATCAATCAGATTCAGTGCCGCTGGCATGATATCCTCTGTCTAGCCCCACTTTGAACCGTAAAGTCAGGCTGAGTTCAGCGTAGATTGATCATGCCGGTTTGTGGATTTTGGCGTTTGCTTCATCTGGCGCTGATGCAATCTGGTATATCGCGCGCGCAATCGAGGCCTTGTTGAACGGTTTCACGAGGAAGCGCGCCACGCCTTCGCCAACGACCTGTTCGATCTTATTCACCGTCTTGACCGTGGACAGAAAGATGATCGGGCAATTTGTATCAATCGCCGATTTTCCCTGACGGATATAGCGAAGCAGCTGGAGGCCATCCATTGGCGACATCTGCCAATCCGTAATCACAAGATTTGGTTTGAATTTCAGAGCTTTGTGAAGCAGAACTCGTCCATCAGATGCAGTTCCGACTGCCTTCACACCCAAGTCATCGAGAATGACTGACATCAATTGCTGTAGCGCCGGATCATCATCACAGTACAGCACTCTTTGCGAAGAAAAGACCTGCTGGTAGCGCGCCTTGATGAAGCGGGTTTCCGCGACGCCTTCCAGGGGCTCCAGATCACGAAGAAGCAGAGAGTTCCGGATTGTCACATACTCGAGAAGTTTGCTGAGCCGGTCAAAGCGCTTTGCGACCGAACCCAGAAAAACCTTGTCCGCCTTGAGATCGCCAGAAATGCATTTTTCAAAATCATAAACGATTTTAGCCAGCTCATCGCCGAAGAACGGAAACCCCATGCATTGTGCGGTGCCTGCCATGCGGTGTAACTCACCGTACAGGTCACGCACTTCTCGGTCATCAACAGGCCCTTTCACCAGTGAAAGCAGCATTTGGGCAGCCGTTTCAAACTGCGCAGGAAGTGAATTGCAATATCTTTTCACAACATCAGACGGGACACTTACACTTGTCATGGCGGCCTCCTGCGTGCTCAGCCTACGGGACGAGGTGCGCCTCTCCGGCAGACTGACTACCGCGCGACGACCACAGTGATTGAAGCGTTTCACCTAGCGTGAGCGCATCAAATGGTTTCACAATAACGGAGATTGCCCCCTGCTGCATGTACGCATCCTGCTCATGCTTCTGGGCTTTTGCCGTCATAAAGATAGCGGGCACAGATTCACCGCCATCAAGTTTTCGAATTGCTTCAAGAACCTGCGGCCCATCGAGGTCAGGCAGCATCACGTCGAGTAAAAGCATATCCGGTTGAAATTCGGTAAAGCTATTGATTGCATCCTGACCTTGTCCACAATGATGCACGTCAAAGCCCGCAATATCGCGAAGTGCGATCAATGCGATCTCCGAGATGTGTGGATCGTCTTCCAGATACAGAATTTTGCTCAGGGGTTTCATCTTCGGAAATCTCCATGGTTATTCGATCCGACTTTAAGAGGCCTGCGTCAGATAAGTCAGGTTGGATTGGGCTTTCACCGGAAGGTCCATGTAGAATGTCGTTCCTTCGCCTTCGGCAGTCTCGAAATCGATTTCGCCGCCAAAGGCTTCAATAATGGACTTAGTGATATTCAGGCCGAGCCCGCTACCGCTCGCATTCTTCTGCGTTGCCTTGCGGTCTGCCTGGGCAAAGCGCTCAAAAATCCGGTCGCGGAAGCCAGCAGGAATGCCCGGGCCATGGTCTTGAACGGATATCCTGATCTTACCAGTCTCAATCAACTCGCTTCGGATGACGACTTCGCCTTCCATTGGGGAGAACTTCGCGGCGTTCGACATAAGATTGACCAGCGCCTGATTGAAGCGGCTCGCATCCAAATTCACCAGTGTGTCGGTCTCGGCGTGCTCGATTTTGAAGGTCACACCAAAGCGGTCAGCAAGCGCCTCATGGCGTTCGATAATATCATCAATCAGCGGCTCCAGTCGAACATCTTCCATGAGATATTCCATTTTGCCGGCAGCGATCTTCTCAAGATCGAGAATATCGTTCACGAGAGAGCTTAAACGTCCGCATCCCTGATGGGCGAGCGTAACAAGGCGCTGGCAGCGTTCATCAAGCTGATCTTTCGCGAGCTTCTGAAGCAGGTCCAATGAGCCGTAAACAGACGTCAGCGGCGTACGGAGTTCGTGGTTCACCGTGGAGACAAAATCGTTCTTCAACGTCTCCATCTTCTTACGCGCGGAGATATCCCGGGCAATGCCGAAAAAGAGGAAGCGACCCGCTGCACGAGAGCGGCTAACTGCCACTTCAAGCGGAATTGTTTCTCCTGACTTATGAAGACCAAGGCGCTCCAGAGTCTTATCGAACAACTCGGAATCGCCCGTTTCCACGGCATCTTCCAGACTGGAAAGATGAGGTTCCCGATATTGCGGAGGTATGACGGTTGTCAGGCTCACTCCTATCAACTCGTCCCGTTCGTATCCGAATATTTTCGCAAAAGCGGGGTTGCAGTCCTCAATGATACCTTCGCTGTTCACGGTTACAACACCGTCAACAATGCTGTTCATCATTGTGCGGATTTTTCGCTCACTTTCCTTGATCTGAAGCTCTGCTTCGACCTTATCGGTCACATCCTGAAAAATACCGAAGAGCACGCGCTCATCTTCATCCGGCCCCTCTTTCAATTCGCCACGAGAAATCACATGACGAATTTCTCCGTCGCCACGGACAATACGCAACTGAAACTCAAAAGGTTTATTTTCTTCAATGGCTGAATTAACGGCATCTTCAACGGTTTGCCGATCATCAGCATGGTAAAATTGGATACCATCCTCCAGCGCAGGCTCGCCCCATTCAGGGTCTATCCCGTGAATCCGGAACACACCTTCCGACCAATGAAGTTTATTTGTCCTGAGATCGACACTCCAGTGCCCCATACCTGCGACGGCTTCCGCCAACTCCAGCTTGTCGGTACGCTCTTCCAGCGCCAACTCGTGACGCTTACGACCCGTAATATCCTGCTGAATTCCTACGACTTCGATTGGAACACCGTCCGCATCTTTTCGGGATATTCTGAACGTATGCTGGACCCAAACAAAGTGACCGTCAGAATGCAGAATACGAAATTCTAACTGAGTGTCGTGAGCAATACCGCGCACATAGTTCAGCAACGCTTCAGCAACGCTGTCGCGTTGTGCCGGATCAACCAGATTGTACCAGTCAAAATCCGTCCGATTCATTTTCGTCGGCGTCAGACCGATCATTCCAGATGCCCTGTCACAAAACTCGAAGCGACCAGTCTGGATATCCCATTGCCAGATTCCCAGCCCACCCCCGTCGAGCGCGAATTCTAGTTTTTCCTTCTGGCTGAGGAGCTCCACCTTCGCGCGGCGTTGTTCACTAATGTCACGCACAGTTGCGCCAAAATAGCGTGTTTCACCCTGGTGGAACTCACTTACAGAAATTTCGATGAAAAACTCGTTTCCACCTTTTTTCACCGCGGAAATTTCACGTCCTTGCCCGATGACAGAAGCTTCACCGCGATACCGATAAAGCTCCAGATATTGATCATGACGTTCCGCATCCTGCTTCGGCATGAGAACTTTAATATTCCGACCGATGATCTCAGACCGCGGGTAAAGGAAAATTCTTTCTGCCGCTGGGTTGAAGGACACGATGGTGCCGGTCTCATCGATAACGATCATGCCATCTACAGAGTGCGCAACAATATTTTCAGTGCGCGCCTGATTGTCCTGTAAATCTGTTACAAGCCTTGAGAACGCGCGCGCCAGCTTTCCGATTTCACCGGGCGCTTCAACCGGAAGCACGAGCTCCTGATTGAGTTGCCCAATACCGAAATCCTTCACTTGCGTTGTAATCTTTTGAAGTGGCTCCGTTAGATATCCCGCAAAAAGCGCAACCAGACCAACACCGACCAAAAGCGCCAGTAGCGCGACCAGTGAACTCTCTGACAACGTATTGCTCCAGCCTGCGCCCAGTGCCTCCCATCGGCCAAGGACCGCAACGTCAAGCTTCAAACCCGTTGCTCCACCAAAGTCAGGCACGGCGAGACGTATTCCCACAAGTCCGTCAGTCTCGATCGTCTGATCCATAAGCGGGCCGGTTTCAAAAGCTGAAATCGCGTCATACAGCTCCGATCTTACGCCGATCATATACATCTGAGTCCGCTGGCGCGCCGGATCATATTCGAATACCTCACCGCCGTCAGTAATCACCATTGCGGGAAAGGCAGAGCGCGCCTCATCAAAGGCCCCTGACACCAGAGCCTCGATATCAATGTTGGCGATTACAATACCAAACAGTTGATCATGTTCATCAAGCACTGGAATCATTGCGCGAATGGTCGGTATGCGCCGTGGATCAATTGCGCCGTTTTCCCGATTGTAATTGATGTCGCTGAAATGGACTTCTTCCGGCCCTATCTCGACTGCGTCACGCATATAAGGCTCATCGCCCTTTTCCTGTAGATCAGTTTCTGCAACGGCCCAGCGCAGATTTCCCGACTGGTCGACACGAACGAGTTCACGCCCGTTATTCTGAACGCCAATGTATCGCAACTGACTATAATATGACTGGTTGACCATCATCGCGGTGAAAATTTGCTCCAGGCGCGCACGCCAGAGCGCCGTCGTCGACCCGTCCAGCGGATCGACATCGCCATTGCGTTGACTACGGATAATGCCTTCAATCGGTGGCGTTCGTACGACGAAATTGAGCTCTTCAACGATGAACTCAAGCTCACTCTCAACCTGAACAGCGAGTTTCTGCGCCTCAGACCTCAACAATGTTTGCGCATTCGCCACGGATAAATCATGAGCGCGCAGAGCGCCTTGCCAGATAATCAAAGAACACGACAGAAGCGCAAATACCGCGGATAAAACAACGATCTTGGATCGCAATGAGAGCTGTTTCAGGTGTTTAAAAGCCATAACTTCCTCAATCAATGTAGGAAAGCATGGCACAAACTGGTTAACACCGACCTCTGGAAACCTAATGCCAAGTTAAGCAGGTCAAAAAGATCGGAGCTATTTGCGTCGGCTTTAAGGAAAGTCTCACCAGAAACGCGATGTTAATTAATAAAGGTCAGACATGTCGAAGTAAAAACCTCAACGAGATCGTCAGTTCAATTAACGATTTTGAGCTAACTTAAGGTCGCACTCAATAAGGGAGGCTACCGTATGGACCAGATAACATCAAAACTGGAAACGTTGATCTCGCACTATTGCTCCGACTTTTCAAGGCAATTGCGAGAGCTTTCTGAAACACTCGATCATGCACTGGAATCCCGCAGTATTTCCAGCGAGAGCGCCAGCGATGTATTTGGTCTTGTTCACCGCATGGCAGGCGCGGCGCATTGTATGGGCTATAAAGACATCGGCCGCGCGTTTGACGATTTCGCAGGCCGCCTTAAAAGGGCTGACACCATGCCCCAGGATGAGCTGGTGACGTCTTTGACATCCATTCGCTCAGAAGTTCGCAACATGGAAGACTTTTCTTCCAATTTGAACCCTGCCCGTTCAAAGCTTCTCCAGCGCCTGAACCTGAGCAGCTTCGATGAAGCCTGCGATGTTGGCGTCAGCAACTCGGCCGAAGTTTCAGAATCCCTCCAGCGCATTCTGGCAAAAGAGCGTATTCTGATCGCCGAAGACGATCCGCACGTTCGTGAGATGGTAGAAACCTGCATTAAGGGCATGGGCTGCGAGAACGTTATTGTTGCAAACTCAGGGTCTGAAGTTCTGTCTTTACTCCATGCATTCCAGCCATCGCTGATTATCACGGACTGGCATATGGAACCGCTGGACGGCCACGAACTTCTCCAGCTTATCCGTAGCGGCAAAGTCTCGATTGATGAAAACACACCTGTGATTTTCTTCACCTCCGAGAAGGAAAAAGCCCAACAGCGTTTCCTGTCCCGCAGCGGCGCTAACAAAGTGCTTACCAAACCTGTTCTACCTAACGCCATCTGGACGGCCGTCGCACAAACAGTCGAGAAGAAGTACCATATCCGCCAGAAACTCAACGCTGTAGCCTAGGCAGACCAGACGCGCTCAGGCATTTCAATCAAAAGCTGACTCAACATGACCAAAGATATTGATCGCTTCATTCCAATCGTCTCGCGCTATTGCGAGTCGATCAGGGATCAGTTTGAAAGCCTGAACACACTTGCGGCCTATGGTAATTTCAGCACGGCATCTCCGGATGTTGTTGCGTCCAATCTCAGCGCAGAACTTCACCGAATGGCCGGTGCTGCGCACTGTATAGGGTTTCGCAAATTTGGCACGTCGATTGCCAAAATCGACAAGAAACTTCGCAAAGCGCTGACTAAGAATAATTTCGCCATCTCTCAGGCGCTCACTGAAGCGTCCGACATGCTGAAAGAGCTTGCGCCTGCGCTTGACGAGATCACACCTGACAATTCGCGCGTCCTTCAGATCATGTCGGAGACCTCAGACGCGACTGCCGAAGATACCAAGAGTGACGCGCGCTTCAGAGACCTGAAAGTCATTCTTGCCGATGATGACAAGCATGTGCAGGCGGTAATGCGTGCCTCGCTTGAAAACCTGGGCGTTACACAGATCGAGACAACGAACTCCGGTCTGGCGCTCCTCAATCGCGCTAGCACTGTTCAGCCCGACATCATCATCACAGACTGGGAAATGCAGCCGGTCTCCGGTCTTGAACTGCTTCAATGTGTTCGCAACGGTGCAAGCCCGCTGCGCAAGGATACACCGATGATCTTCTTCACAAACGAACAAGACCATCAGGCCATGCAATCTGCTCTTCTGAACGGCGCCGACCGTTTTCTGAAGAAACCCGTTTCACCGGAGATTCTTCGAAAGAGTATTCTCCACATACTGGACGCGGTTGAGCCCGTCTGACTTCGCCTGAACCCGCTTTAAACGCTGAAAATCACATCCATGGTTGGAAATTTCGGCTAAACAGCGTATGAGGGCCGCTCGGAGCCTGTGTTTCGCACTGATTGCGTCAGGTTTTTCCGCTCTTCGAAAGATTATATATGTCCGCAGAAATGCAGATTGCAGCGCCTCTTGCCGCGGCTTTGCAGAAAAAAGGCTTTGATACCCTCACACCGGTTCAGGAAGCAGTTCTCTCTCCAGAGATTGGAGAACGCGACCTGCTGGTATCGGCTCAAACAGGTTCAGGCAAAACAGTAGCATTCGGCCTCGCACTCGCCAGCTCTCTTCTTGATGACGCTGATGTTCTGGGCGTGTCTGATGCACCACTAGCACTCATCATCGCACCGACCCGCGAACTCGCGCTTCAGGTCCGCAAAGAACTTGAATGGCTTTATGAGCCAGCAGGCGGCCAGATTGCTTCATGTATTGGCGGCATGGATATGCGTGACGAGCGCCGCGCGCTGTCTCGTAACCCGCATATTGTAGTTGGAACGCCGGGTCGCCTCGTTGATCACATCTCCCGCGGCTCCCTCGTCATGGACAGCCTGCGCGCTGTCGTCCTGGATGAAGCTGACGAAATGCTCAATATGGGCTTTCGCGAAGAGCTGGAAGAAATTCTGGAATCAGCGCCGGAAGAACGCCGCACGCTTCTGTTCTCCGCGACAGTATCCAAGCCAATCGCGCGCCTCGCTGAGAACTATCAGAACGACGCGATGCGTCTGAACACGATCTCCGCGCGTGAACAGCATATCGACATTGACTATAGCGCTGTTGTTGTCGCCCCAGAAGACGTCGAGAAGGCTGTCATCAACCTCCTTCTCTATCATGACGCGCCAAATGCACTCGTATTCTGTTCGCGACGTGATGGTGTGAACAAGCTGACAGCCCGCCTGAATAACCGCGGCTTCCCGGTTGTGGCGCTTTCCGGTGAATTTAGCCAGAAAGAACGCAGCAATGCGCTTCTGGCGATGCGGGATGGACGCGCAAAGGTCTGCGTAGCAACAGACGTCGCCGCACGCGGCATCGACCTGCCGGGTCTCGATCTCGTCATTCACGCCGACCTTCCGAGCAACAAGGAGACACTGCTTCACCGCTCGGGCCGGACGGGACGCGCCGGACGGAAAGGCGCGTCTGTTCTCATCGTTCCGACACGTGCACGCCGCCGCGCCGAGCGTGTCATGCGAGACGCTGATATCAAAGGCAACTGGACGCTACCGCCGACAACAGACGATATTCGTAAGAATCTGGACGCTCGCGTGCTCTCGCACCCGGCTCTGGAAGAAGGCATCTCCGAAGCTGAGGGCGATCTGGTGGACGCTCTGACGGCTCGTTTTGAGCCTCATCAGCTTGCGGCTGCACTCGTTCGTCTCGCTCGCGCGGGTCAGGCGCTGCCTGAGGATATCGACACACCTGACGATCCTTCCAAATGGCTTCAGGAAAGCCGTGACCGCAACGGTCGCACAGCCGACCGCCGAGAAGAACGCCGTCCACGCGAACGGTCTGACTTTGAGAATGGCGAATGGGTCTCTCTGGGTGTCGGAAGACGTCAGAGCGCAGATCCGAAATGGCTTGTCCCGATGCTCTGCAAAAATGGCGGCTTCTCACGCGATCAGATCGGTTCGATCCGGATCAGCCCGAACGAGACCCATGTCGAACTTCGCCCAAACGCTGCAGCTCAACTGATGGATCGCGCCGGCGCAGAGCAAATCATCGACAAAAGCCTGTACGTCCAGCGTGTTTCAGGCCCGGAAGACATGACTGCACGCCAAGATGATGGTCCGGGTCAGCGCCGTGGAAAACGCCGCGATGATGGCCCACGCGACCGTCCAGCACGTCGTGAACGTGGCGATCGAGGCGGCCGTAGCGACCGCGGCGAGCGTCGTGAACGCCCTGCTCAAAACAATTTTGACGAAAAGCCAGCTCGCAAAGGCCCCAAAAAGCCCCGCGGACCAAATGGCGAGAAAAAACGCAGCCCAAAGAAGCAGTCTCGCGACTAATTCTGCACTCTATAAATCTGGCGAAATGCCCCGATCACACCTCAAGTGACCGTGAAGTATTTCGCCGGATTTTCTCAGTTCTCTGAAGAATTGCGATTCGATCATTCGAATTATTCGGAAAACACACCCCCAGTTTTAAGTGGTCGAATATTGAGCCTTGTTGCACACGAATTGGGTAAACGCAGCTAGGCCGAAACTATTTTCTGAGAATTTTGGAACCCTTACTCGCCTGAGACTATGTTGACTTGAGTTCAACGGAAACTGTGAGGCGAGACCAATCCTAGCCGTCAGCAATATAACGCACGACGCTCTCAAGCGCGGGCACACCAAGGCCGGTTACAAGGCCAGGTTTGCTGCCCCACCGATTGGTTTTTTTCTTCTTCCAACTGCGCCGCCTGTCAGTCCGCTTAACGCGGACTCGATCACGCGCGCCCCAAATTCTGAACAGGAGCTTATCGCCAGCTGAGAACGCGTATTTCCCGACTTCCCCTATTCCATGAAAGGACTGACTACATTGCTGAACTTCGACCTGAGAGACTTCCTCCGCACTGACACGACCAAATCCCGCGCCCAAAAGCTGGAATCGGTTGCCGTCTTCGGAGCCGGGGCATGGGGAACAGCGTTGGCCATCGCATTCGCACGCGCTGGTCTGAAAGTGACGTTATGGGGAAGAAGCGAGCCACAAATGTTGGCGATGGCGAAAACTCGAAAGAACCGGAAATACATCGGCGATATCAGTCTGCCGCAGAATATTTTTCCGACCCACTTGATAGATACAGCCCTCGCAGACGCAGACGCGGTATTCCTCGTAGTGCCTTCAAAAGCTCTGCCGCTGGTTTCGTTATCTATCTGCGACCGCATTGCTGAAGGTACGCCTGTCGTGTCCTGCACGAAGGGCCTCGATCCGGAGCGTAACCAGCTTCTGACCAAGACCATTACAGACAACATTCCTCACGCAGAGCCAATGTTCCTGTCTGGTCCAAGCTTTGCCGCTGAAGTTGCCGCCGGTCAGCCGACACAGGTTGTGCTTGCTGGTGATCTGGCGACTGCGGAGTTTATGTCATCGCGCCTCAGCACGCCGGCCTTCCAGGTCGAGCCTGTTGAGGACCTTATCGGTGCCCAGATTGGAGGCCTGATGAAAAACATCATTGCAATCGCCTGCGGTCTGGCAGATGGACTTGGACACGGCTCTAACACACGCGCCGCGATCATGGCACGAGGCCTTCAGGAAGCCGCATCTCTTGCCGAAGCAATGGGAGGCTCAGCAACTACACTCCTAGGCGTTGCGGGCGCTGGCGACCTTGCCCTCACTTGCACAGACCCGCAATCGCGCAATTACAGCTTCGGTCGTTCACTCGCCGATCCGGCATTCAATACGCAGAGTAAAACTTTTGAAGGTGTCAGTAGCGTTCTCAATGCATGCAAGCTGATATCAGATTTCGAACTCGACGCTCCGATCAGCGCAACAGTCTGTCAGATCGTGAACGGCGAGATAGCACCTGACCAGCTCATCCCTTCCCTATTCAAGTCCAACGCTCCGCAGCGAGTGGACGAACTCATGGCATCATAAGGAGGCCTGAATTTATGCCTGATCTCACTCAAAAACACGTCGTACTGGCAACAGATCTCGACGGAACGTTTTTGGGAGGAACGCCCCAGCAAAAAGACGACCTGTATAATTATATCGAAAAGAACAGGGAGTGGCTGGGTCTTGTCTTCGTCACAGGACGCGATCTCGACTTTATCGACGAGATTACACAAAAGGACGTCCCGCGACCGGACGCCGTCATAGGTGACGTAGGCACCACAGTCGTCAGCGGCATAGACTTTTCACCAATCGATGCAGTCGAGACATGGATCGATAAGCGCTGGAAAGGCGCTGAACATGCGTCCCGCATTCTTGGTGATGCGCCCCACCTCAAATTGCAGGAAGGGTTTGGCGGCCGACGCGTATCGTACTTCTACGAGGATGAAGCTGCAGCCAAAGTCTCTGCCGAAGCGCTCGAGGCCGAAGGCTATGACGTACTCATGTCAGACGGCATCTATTTCGACATTCTGCCGCGCGGCGTTCAGAAGGGCCCAACGCTCAAGCAATTCATTGCAGCGCACGACCTGCCGGCACATAAAATCCTCGTTGCAGGTGACACGCTGAATGACCGCTCTCTGTTCGAGACCGGCATGGACGGCGTGGTCGTCGCCAACGCAGAAGAAGCGCTACTCGCGTCGATTAGCGGTCTTCCAAATGTGCATTTTTCCGAATTTGACGGCGCCGGCGGCGTATTCGACGGCCTCAAACGCAAACTAGAACTTGTGGCTGAAATGGAGCTGCCAAATGTCTGATAAGATCAAGAAATCTGATCTGGTAATCCTCTATCACCGCCAGCCGTATGAAGAGGAAATCAAAAACGGTAAGACTGTTTTTAAGGAAAACAAGAGTCCCAACGGCATCGTTCCGACGCTCAAAAGCTTCTGCGGAAATGCTGAAAAAGGTTCCTGGGTTGCGTGGAAGCAGGTCAACGCCCGTGAGCAGGCGAAATTCAACCGCTCGGTACAGATCAATGACGAACATGGCGACTATGAAGTCATCCGCATCGCTCTGACGGCGGAACAGGTCAAGTCCTTCTACCATGTGACCTCAAAAGTCGCTTTCTGGCCTATCCTTCACACTTTCCCATGGCTCTTCTCTACTGAGGAAGCCGATTGGGACATCTTCAAAGAGGTGAACCGCTTATTTGCGGAAGCGGCATGTGAGCAGGTCAGCGATGACGGACTGATCTGGATCCATGACTATAATCTCTGGATGGCACCGCACTTCATTCGCCAGATCAAGCCGAATGTGCGTATCGCGTTCTTCCACCATACGCCGTTTCCTTCCGCTGATGTGTTCAACATCCTGCCCTGGCGCGAGGAGATTGTGGATAGCCTCCTACAGACAGATCTGCTCGGTTTCCACATTCCGCGCTATTCGGAAAACTTCTGCGGTGTCGCGCGCGCGCTGCGGGGCGTAGAACTGGGTGAGAAAGAACCGGTAGAGCCGCCACTCGTCTCTTCTGGCATGGCGTTGTCCGAGCCTAGTGTCACGAAGAGTATCAAGCATAACGGCCGGACGATCATGGTAGATGCATGGCCGATCGGAACCAACCCGACGCTCATCAAGGAATACCTGTCGCGCTATGATGCAGGCGAACGGGTGGCACAGATCAAAAATGAAATTGGCGATCAGCATTTCATCATCTCTGTCGGGCGCGTCGACTATACCAAGGGCGCCAAACAGCTGCTCGAAGCGTTTCAGCGCCTGCTCGCCCGCCGCCCTGAACTACGCGGCAAGGTGAAGCTGATGCTGGTGTGCGCAGCGGCCGCCAAAAACATGACGATTTACCAGAAAGCCCAGAAGGAAATTGAACGCCTAGTCGGTGCGATCAACGGGGAGTATGGCACACTCGGATGGACGCCAATCATGTTGTCCATGCGGCCAATCCCGTTTGCCGAACTGGTTCCGTATTTCCGGGTCGCTGACACTTGCTGGATCACGCCAATCCGCGATGGTCTGAACCTCGTCGCGAAGGAATACATCGCAGCGAAACAGGGTGGCCCTGGCGCGCTCGTTCTGTCCGAGTTTGCTGGCGTTGCAGTGGAGATGCCGGACGCAATTCTAACAAATCCATACTCTGCTCAGAGCATGGACGAAGCGATTGATCGCGCAGTGGATATGTCCAGGGAAGAGCGTCTCGAACGCAGCCAATCAATGCTAAACACTGTCGAGAAATGGGACATCAATTTCTGGTCCGACCACGTCCTGAAACTCTTTAACCAGCTCAAGAAGGCTAAACTTCGCGCGCTCAAAGGAGGTAAGGCGGACGAGGCAGCCTGATCTGCCTCTTCGCAAAGCATTATGGCTACGCTCACACTGTTAGACTGGAGTGTGATCGCGGGGTATTTCGCGATCGTGATCATAATTGGCTGGGTCGTCAGCCGTAATATGAAAAGCGGAGAGGATCTGTTTCTTGCAGGTCGCTCCCTGGGTTTCGCGACGATCGGGTTTTCGCTCTTCGCGTCCAATATCTCCAGTACGACATTAATCGGTGTTACAGGCCAAGCCTACTCTTCTGGAATATCCGTCGCGAATTACGAATTAATGGCGGGCATTCTGCTTGCCATTATGGCGTTCACAACAATTCCAGTTTTTCTGAAAATCCGTATTACTACCGTACCCGAATTCTTTGGCCAAAGGTTCGGTCCAACAGCCCAAAAATACATTTCAGGACTCACGCTTTTTCTTACCGTTTTCGTTGACATGGCCGCCAGCATTTATGCAGGCGTTATCGTCTTGCAAGTATTCTTTCCTGGCGCGTCATTCATTCCGCTCTGTCTGGGTCTTGCCGTATTCGCTGGTATTTACACAGCAACCGGAGGCCTGAGGGCAGTCGTATACACAGACGTGCTTCAGGCGATTATTCTGCTTTCAGGCGCAGCGGCGCTGTCCTACCTCATTTACAGTGAATTCGGGTTCGACTGGGAGACGGCAAAGGCAGCCGTTCCTCAAGGCCATATGTCACTTGTGCGCCCTGCTTCTGATGCTGCGCTACCATGGCCCGGCCTCATTATAGGTGTACCTGTACTGGGATGGTTCTACTGGTCAGCCAATCAGTATGTGATCCAGCGGGTTCTAGCTGCAAAAAACAGCGATGCTGCACGTCAGGGGGCAAGCTTTGCAGGCCTCCTAAAGATTCTTCCGCTGCTTCTTTTGGCCATCCCTGGCGCCCTTGCCGTGCCTCTGCTTGAGCCGCTTGATAATAGCGACCTAGTCTTTCCTACTCTGATTTCGGAATACCTACCGGCAGGCCTGACCGGGCTTGTACTGGCAGGCCTGATCGCGGCCATTATGTCCACAATTGATTCAACACTTAACTCTGCATCCACACTGGTCCTATATGATTTTGTAAACGTGAAGGAGCGTGGCTGGTCCGACAAGACCATTTTACGTATTGGTCGCTTCACCACCTGCGGACTTATTGTCATCGCAGCTTTCTGGCCACTTGTAATCAGAGAGTTTCCCGGCGTATTCAACTATATCCAGCAAGTGTTTGGTTATGCTGTTCCGCCTGTAGTCGCAGTATTCCTGGTGGCACTATTCTGGAAAGGAACTACGCGTAGCGGCGTCCTGATTACACTTCTGACAGGCCATATAGCTGGCGGAGGTATTTTCGTATGGCGCGCAGCTCATTCTACTGCGGATGCATCAGATGGTCTGCCTCATTTCACTATCGTTGCTGGCCTGACCATGATTGCCAGCCTGTTTCTTTGTATTGCAATCAGTGCCCTAGATAAAAATAAGCCAGTCAATGCAGACAGTGTCTGGCATCCAACCAATATGGCGCCGGAAACCAAAGTCACGTCAATTTTCGCCGATTATCGTTATCAGGCTGTAGGTGTGCTTATCCTCACACTGCTGGTGATCTGGCTGTTTCGCTAGGGCTTAGAGTCAGACACATGCTGTATTACTCTTGAAATATAATTTCGCGCACCTCCAAGACTGACAAAATGCAGCACCATCCTCCAGCCTGACGCTCGCATGACGACCGGGCTCGAAAACCATTCCCCGGTCCGCATATTTAAGGTCCGTATCGCTCATTATGTTCTTGTTATGTTCTTTTCCTGCATAACGAGTCAAGCTAGGGTTTCTGCCCTTTTCGCTTTTCCACACAAACATGTGAGACGCCCCGCAAAGCCCCGAAAACACGGGCCGCGCAAAAGAATTGCGCCTATGCCTTTAAAGCATGCAGCTCTGAGGCAAATAAATTCGGCATCAAGCCCAAGTTTTTGGTTTATTTGTCGCTTACATGGGGATAGCACCCTATCTAACCTTTCTTGGGGAGAGGTCCGGATGACCGCCATACGGCCACCGGATTTAAGAAACAAAGGAGAACCCGAATGAGTGTCATTACCACTCACAAGGACGGAGAAGTCCTGGTAATCGTTTCCAACAACCCACCAGTGAACGCACTCGGACAAGCTGTCCGTGCTGGCCTGCAGGCTGGTATCGAAGAAGCGCTGGCTGATGACTCCGTGAAGGCAGTCGTGATCCGCTGCGACGGCCGCACATTCTTTGCTGGCGCAGACATCACAGAATTCGGCAAGCCACCGGTTCCTCCTTCCCTGCCAGACGTAATCAACGTCATCGAAGCCAGCACGAAGCCTGTTGTCGCGGCGATCCACGGCACAGCTCTTGGCGGCGGCCTCGAAGTCGCGCTTGGCTGTCACTACCGTGTTGCAGCGAAAACTGCGAAGCTCGGTCTACCGGAAGTGAACCTCGGTATTCTACCCGGCGCCGGTGGCACACAGCGCCTTCCACGTGTTATCGGCGTTGCCGAAGCGCTGAACATGATCGTCACAGGCAAACCTATCAAAGCGTCCCGCGGCGCTGAGAACGGCCTCGTCGACAAGCTGGTCGATGATGCGGACCTCGAAGCCGAAGCAATTGCATTTGCTAAGTCTGTTGCAGGCTCTACTGACCTGCCACGCACAAGTGAGCGTACAGAGAAGCTGAAAGAAGCAGCGGCTGATCCTTCCGTCTTCTCGAACTTCCTTGAAAAGAACGGGCGCAAGATACGCGGTTACGAAGCTCCGATAGCATGTATCGAAGCTGTCAAAGCGGCTGTGAACCTGCCAATCGAAGAAGGCCTCAAGAAAGAGCGCGAACTCTTCATGAAGCTCGTTTCCGGCACACAATCTGCTGCTCTGCGTCACGCATTCTTCGCTGAGCGCGCAGCATCCAAAATCGACGATATCCCTAAGGATACACCGCTGATCGACATCAAGAAGGTCGGTATTCTCGGCGCTGGCACCATGGGTGGCGGCATCGCGATGAACTTCCTGTCTGCTGGTATTCCGGTCACCATCCTTGAGCGCGAAGAAGCAGCTCTGGAACGCGGCGTCGGCATCATCCGCAAGAACTACGAGAACTCTGCAAAGCGCGGTCGTATGACTGAAGAGCAGGTCGAGAAAGCAATGTCGCTTCTCACACCTACGCTCAAAATGGACGACCTGGCTGATTGTGACCTCGTGATCGAAGCTGTCTTCGAGCTGATGTCCATCAAGAAAGACGTCTTCGGCAACCTCGATAAGGTTGTGAAGAAAGGCGCGATCCTCGCATCTAATACGTCTTACCTGAACGTCGACGAGATCGCAGCGTGCACATCACGTCCGGAAGATGTTGTGGGTCTCCACTTCTTCTCTCCAGCGAACATCATGAAACTTCTCGAGATCGTTCGTGGCGAGAAAACATCCGACACTGTTCTGGCGACCTCTATGGCTCTGGCCAAGAAGATCGGCAAAGTCGCTGTTGTCGCAGGCGTATGCCACGGCTTCATCGGCAACCGTATGCTGGCCAAGCGTCAACAACAGGGCCAGCAAATGCTTCTTGAAGGCGCGAAGCCTTGGGATTGTGACCGCGTTCTCACTGAATTCGGCATGCCTATGGGCCCATTCCAGATGGCTGACCTTGCCGGTCTCGACATTGGCTGGGATCCGGAAAAGACCTCTTCTTCCACAGTTCGCGAAGTGCTTTGCGAGCGTGGCCGTCGCGGTCAGAAAACCGGTAAAGGCTTTTACGACTATGACGAAGCTCGCCGCGGCACACCGTCTGCAGAAACCGAAGAGATCATCAATTCCTTCATCGAGAAATCTGGCAACACACCACGCCAGATCGACGATCAGGAAATCCTCGAGCGTCTGCTCTACCCGATGGTCAATGAAGGTGCGAAAATCCTCGAAGAAGGCATGGCTCAACGTGCGTCAGACATCGATGTCGTCTGGATGAACGGTTACGGCTGGCCTCCTTACACCGGCGGCCCGATGTTCTGGGCGGACACTGTCGGCCTCGACGTTATTCTGGCTGGCCTTGAGAAGCACGCTGACAAGTTCGGCGAAGAAGTCACCATCTCCCAGCTTCTCCGCGACAAGGTCGCTAAAGGCGAGAAATTCAACTGATCTGACGGTCAGTTTCAAACATTCAGAGAAGGCCCGCTAACCCGCGGGCCTTTTTCTTTGCCCCCTGCCTTTACGTCACGGATTGATCGGGCGTGAAATTTCCCCAACACTTTCCGCGCACGTAAAGACAAACACCATACGGGGAAGAAACGATGCCTGAAGCTTATATTATTGATGCCTGCCGGACACCGCGCGGCGTGGGTAAGGTCGGAAAAGGCGCTCTTGCCGAATTCCACCCTCAACATCTGGGCGCGACGGTCCTCAAAGCTCTTGCCGAGCGCAATAATCTGAAGACTGAAGACGTCGATGACATCATCTGGGGCACATCCTCACAACGCGGCAAACAGGGCGCTGACCTTGGCCGTATGTCTGCTCTACTGGCGGGATATGATCTCAAAGCCTCTGGCGTTACGCTGGACCGCTTCTGCGGCTCTGGCATCTCTACCGTGAACATGGCTGCAGCTTCTATCATGTCCGGCATGGAAGACCTCGTTATCGCAGGCGGTACAGAAATGATGAGCTACACCGCCTCCAGTGCAGAACCAGGCAAACTTCCGCTTCTCGATGCGGACAACCCTGCCCTTCGCGCCCTGCGCCCACAATCTAATCAGGGCGTCTGTGCAGACGCGATTGCGACGATGGAAGGCATCACCCGCGAGGACACTGAAGCCCTCGCTGTAGAGAGCCAGAAACGCGCTGCACGCGCCATCGAAGAAGGCCGTTTCGATAAATCGCTGGTGCCCGTCTATCACGAGGATGGCAGCGTCGCGCTCGACAAGGAAGAATTCCCACGCCCTAGCACGACCATGGAAAGCCTTGCAGGCCTCAAGCCTGCCTTCACAATGCTCGCGGACATTCCCGTCGACGAAGACGGCAACACATATCGTTCGCTGATCAACAAGGTGTATCCGGATCTCGACATTCAGCACATCCACCATGCGGGCAACTCATCCGGCGTTGTCGATGGCTCGGGCGCGGTTCTTCTCGCCTCTCCGTCCTACGCCGCAAAGCAAGGCTGGAAGCCACGCGCAAAAATCGTCGCGATGGCGAATATGGGCGACTGCCCGACCCTCATGCTAAATGCACCGGTCGCCGCGGCGAAGAAAGTGCTCGGCAAGGCAGGCCTCACCAAAGACGATATCGATGTCTGGGAAATAAACGAGGCGTTTGCCGTCGTCGCTGAGAAGTTCATCCGTGATCTCGAACTCGACCGTGAGAAAGTGAACATCAATGGCGGCGCAATGGCACTGGGCCACCCGATCGGTGCCACAGGCTCCATGCTCATCGGTACAGCTCTGGACGAGCTGGAACGCTCTGGTGGTCGCTATGGCCTTGTCACGATGTGCGCTGCAGGTGGCATGGCGCCAGCCATAGTGATCGAGCGTATATAATCAGACATATCAGCGAAGCCTCTGGCTTTGCCTATATTCAGCGCGGCGTTTGGGTGAAGCTCAGACGCCGTGCTTTTATCTGAATGATCAAATCCATACAGCGGCAGACCTGCCGTCGAGCTTTGCCCGTCCGGCCGGAGCCGCTGTGCGGCGTAGGGCAAATCAGGCACAATTCATCGCGACTTTTGATCCGCTGGATTAAAAGTTTTTGCATAGCAAAACTGCGATGAATGGTGCGGGCAGCCGGACTTGAACCGGCACGACCAAACGGTCAACGGATTTTAAGTCCGGCGCGTCTACCAATTCCGCCATGCCCGCAACAGGCGACCTTATTATCGGACTCGGATAAAAAGTGCAGCCCCTTTTTCTCAAAAAGGGCTGCGCTTTGATGTTTTGACTATTCGACGCGTTCAAAAATCGCAGCGAGGCCCTGACCACCCCCAATACACATGGTTTCGAGGCCGTATTTAGCTTCGCGGCGATCCATCTCACGCAGGAGCGTTGTGAGGATACGAACGCCTGTCGCGCCAACCGGGTGACCGAGCGAGATACCAGAACCGTTCACGTTGATACGGTCGAAGTCGTCGCCTTCAAGGCCAAGCGCTGTCGTGCAGCCAAGAACTTGCGCCGCGAACGCTTCGTTGAGCTCGATCAGGTCCATGTCAGCAAGCGTCAGACCAGCACGCTCAAGCGCGCCGAGGCTGGACTTAACCGGGCCAATACCCATGACAGCCGGACCAACACCCGCAAGGCCCCATGACTTCATGCGAGCCATTGGTTTGATGCCGTGCTTTTCAGCCATCTCGCGTGTCATGATGAGGCATGCCGCTGCGCCATCATTCTGACCTGAGGCGTTACCAGCAGTAACTGTAGACTCCGGATCAATCTTAGAGCGGATCGCACGGAGCTTCGCCAGAGACTCAAGGTTTGAATCGTGGCGGATGTGCTCATCCTTATCGACAACGATGTCGCCTTTACGGTTTGGCACGGTGATCGGAACAATCTCTTGCGCGAACTTGCCTTCGGCTGCCGCAGCCGCTGCACGCTTGTGCGAACGAACTGCAAGCTCGTCCTGTGCCTCACGGGACACATTGTATTCTTTGCGAAGGTTCTCGGCGGTTTCGATCATACCGCCTTCAACAGGATAGTTGTCACCACCCGCAGTAACACGGCCACGCGTGAGACCGTCATGCATCATCACGCCCGGCGCGCCTGCACCCCAGCGCATATCCACGCTGTAGAAAGGCGCGCGAGACATGGACTCAGCACCGCCTGCGATCACACAATCCATACCGCCGGATGCTACCTGCATCACACCGTTGATCACAGCCTGCAGGCCAGAACCACAACGACGGTCGATCTGATAGCCACACGCAGTAACTGGAAGGCCAGCGTTCAGGGAGACAACACGACCGAAAGCTGGTGCGTCCATTGTCGGATAGCAGTTTGCGAAGAGCACATCTTCAACCAGCTCACCCGGAAGCTTTGTTGTTTCCATGATTTGCTTCACGACAGCAGTCGCAAGCTTTTCTGGAGCTACATTCTTGAACCCGCCCGCAAACGCGCCAACCGGCGTGCGAAGCGGCTCACATATTACAACGTCTCTCATTTCATCGTCCTCGATTTATTTGTTCAGGGTCCGGCCGCGTTCTGTGACGGCCTTACGCGCTTCCTCGACGCTTTCTGCTGAAACGCTTTTCGCATGCTCAGCGGACCGGCGAATTTCCTCCTTCAGCGCGTCTCCGAACGGCATTGCGAAGCCGTCATCAATGAGCGCCTTGTATTTTTTTAGCAGCACAGGCTGCGTCTTGGTCATGTCTTCGGCCATTTGCAGAGCTGCAGGCACCAGTTCTTCCGGCTGATAAACGCGGTTCACAAGGCCCCAACGCTCGGCTGTCTCAGCATCAAGGAAGTTACCTGTGAAAGAGAGTTCTTTCGCGCGAGACGTACCGATCAGACGGCACAGCTTCTGAGAAAGCCCCCAGCCTGGAACGATGCCGACGTGTGCGTGCGTGTCAGCAAAACGTGCGTTGGTAGACGCAAGCAGCACGTCACACATCAGAGCCAGCTCAAAGCCACCCGTGATGGCATAGCCGTTGATCGCACCGATGATCGGCCACGGATAGTTGCCGAGTGATTTCGCCATATCAATGTTGCCGCCATCAGCGCCCAGCGCAAAACCTGTCTGACCAGCTTCTTTGAGGTCAACGCCCGCGGTGAACGCCTTATCGCCAGAGCCGGTGAGCACAACAGCGCGCACGCTATCATCTTCAGCCAGTTTATCGAATGTTTCGCAGATCGCTTCACGCAGCGCGCGGCTGAGTGCGTTGCGGGCTTCAGGACGGTTCAGCGTAACAAGCGCAACCGCGCCTTTCTTCTCAACAAGAATGACGTTTTCAGACATGCAGTCTCCCCTCGACAGAATTTATATTGTGCTTTGCAGCGTCAATGAGCGTAGCACCGCTTCAGGTCAAGTGTAGCGACCTATTCTAATCGCCTGCAACCGGCTCGAAACCGGCATCTTTGATCATTTTCGCTACGGCTTGCATTGCAGCATCCAGCGCGGTTTCGTCAGCAGAACGGACGACAATATTCACGCCGCTATCCTTCGGGCCGCCATACCATGGATAAGATCCAATAGATGTGTCCGGATGTTCTTCAGCGACTTTGCTCAGATAGGCTGCAACGTCGCCTTCGCGCATGCCTTTAGCCCGCAGATTGGCTGACTTGATGACCTCACCACCCTCAAGGCGCGGCCCGACATCTTCGAGCATGGCGCGCGCAATCGAAGGTACGCCAGCCATGACGAACACGTTGCCGAGCTGGAAGCCGGGCGCACCGGACACCGGATTTTTAATGAGAGACGCACTTTCAGGAATACGCGCCATACGCATACGCGCTTCGGTCAGCTCTACCCCTGTCTGCTCATACCGTTCGCGAATGATAGCCAGCGCGTCGTCACGCACATCAATATCATCGCCAAAGGCCTTGGCGACGCAGTCAGCTGTTATGTCATCATGGGTTGGGCCAATGCCGCCCGTCGTGAACACGTAGTCGTATGCCTCGCGCAACGCATTCACAGCGGCAACAATCGCGCTCTCATCATCTGACACAATCCGCGCTTCGGCGACCTGAATGCCAATTGGCGCTAGGAAACCGGCAATGTTCTGGAGGTTGATGTCGCGCGTCCGACCGGACAGCAATTCATCACCAATGAGCAGAACAGCCGCAGTCTTTCGTTGAGTCATGATGGTTTCGTCCCATATGTGTAGTGACACGCTATCCGACTTTTACTTTCAGTGCATAGACACGTATTAAGTTTGGCGGATAACGACGCACAATCAGAGATACTGTGATATAAAGCGCCCGCATACTTAACAAGGAGCCCATGTTGGAAATCGAAGCTGACCTCGTAAAACGCGTAGACGGAATCCGGATACATACGCCGGAAGACTTTGAAGGCATGCGTAAAGCAGGTCGCGTCGCCGCTTCATGTCTCGATATGCTGGTTCCTGAAGTGAAGCCGGGTGTCACGACGGGTCACCTCGATGATCTGATCCGCGAGTTTGTTCTCGATAATGGCGCAGCTTCAGCGACCATCGGCTATCGCGGGTATCGTCACGCATCCTGTATTTCCCACAACCACGTGGTTTGCCACGGCATTCCGGGCGACCGCGTGCTGAAGGAAGGCGATATTGCCAATATCGACGTGACGGTTGTCGTCGACGGCTGGCATGGCGACACGTCCCGCATGTATGGCGTTGGCGAGGTCAAACGCCGCGCAAGCCGCCTGATGGACCTTACCTATCAAGCCATGATGGCTGGTATTGAGGCTGTGAAACCGGGCGCCCGCGTTGGTGATATCGGCGCGGCAATCACGGAACTCGCGCACAAGAACCGCCTTTCCGTGGTTGAAGACTTCTGCGGTCATGGCCTCGGTCAGGTCTTCCATGATGAACCGAATGTGGTTCACTCTGCGCGCGCTGGCACGGGTGCAGAACTTCGCCCTGGCATGTTCTTTACCATCGAACCGATGCTAAACCTCGGCAAGAAAGACACCTACATCCTGAATGATGGCTGGACGGCTGTCACACGCGACAAATCACTCTCCGCCCAGTTTGAACACTCCATTGCGGTGACAGAAGACGGATATGAAATCTTCACCACATCCCCAGCTGGTCTCCACACGCCTCATACGGCGTAAGTCCTGATCAGAGTTCTGCGATGAAGGATGCGCCCGGCCCTCCCCTGTTTCCTGAACAGAATTCGTCGCAGAAGCCGGAAAAAGACGTTCCGCATTATCACGGTCATCGAGACCGCCTGCGCCAGAAGTTTGTTGAAACAGACGGCGCAGGGCTGGCTGACTATGAAATGCTGGAGCTGCTTCTATGCGGTTTCATTCCTCGAAAAGACGTAAAGCCCATCGCCAAGAGCCTGCTGACGCGCTTTGGCTCGCTCTCTGCCGTGTTTGCCGCCTCTCCGAAAACACTCCAATCAGTAGATGGAATAGGTGAAACGCTCTCTATCTACCTGAAGACCGTCCATCACCTTCATCTTCGTGCGACGGCGCAAGAGCTGAACGGGCGTGAAGTCCTCTCCTCATGGCAGAAGGTGCAGGACTATGTTCGCGTTCGCCTTCAGCACGATGAGATCGAATCGTTCCGTGTTCTGTTCCTTGATCGGAAAAACTGTCTGATCAGCGATGAAGAACTCGGCCGTGGCACGGTCGATCACGCACCGGTTTACCCACGGGAAATTGCCAAACGGGTTCTCGAGCTCTCCTCAAGTTCAATTATTCTGGTCCATAATCATCCAAGCGGAGATCCGACACCATCTCGCGCGGATATTAGTATGACGAGAGAAATCATAGATGTTCTGGACTCTCTGGAAGTACAGGTGCACGATCATCTTGTTGTTGGACGACAAGGCGTTACCAGCATGCGTGCTGCAGGTCTGATTTGACACAATAGCTGCCGCCTTTCAGGCAAAATGGCTTGCGTGAGTAAGATTTGAGAGTAACGTCCACACTGCACATGAATATACTAAACAACACCCAAGTTGTCGGGGAGGACAATTAATGAGTGATTCAACGGCTGCGCCGAGCGCGGGGCACCTGACCGGTTTCGGTTCCAAGGGGTACAGGACCTTCGTCCTTCTCACACTCACTTTCGTTTACACACTGAACTTTGTTGACCGAATTCTGATCTCAGTTGTCGGTCGCCCTATCATCGATGAATTCCAGCTTTCGAATTTTGAGTTTGGTATTCTGACCGGTTTCGGGTTCGCTGTTCTCTACACGTTTTTAGGTATTCCAATCGCCAGTCTTTCCGAACGTGTAAACCGCGTCCGCATCATTGGCGTCTGCGTCATCCTTTGGTCGGTCGCGACCATGCTCTGTGGCTTCACTGTCGGGTTCATCACTTTACTCGGTGCACGTATTCTCGTCGGGATCGGTGAGGCTGGCTGTACGCCTCCTGCAAACTCTCTGATTTCAGATTACTACAAGCCCTCTTCTCGTGCCACGGCACTCGGTATTTATGCTGTGGGTGTAACAGCAGGTGGTCTTCTCGCTCAGCTATTTGGTGGCTCTCTTCTCAACTTCTTCACCTGGCGCGAGGCTTTCATCTTTGTGGGTGCACCCGGCGTCGTCATCGGTATCATTGTACTCTTTGCGATCAAAGAACCTCCACGCGGGTATTCTGATCCCCCAAACGCCTCTCATAAAGAGACGTTGCCATTCGGCAAAGCGTTGAAAGAAATCTTCAGCAAACCGACCTTCTGGATCATGTCGGCGGGCGCAACCATCGCCGCGTTTGCTGGCTACGCCCTGATTGGCTTCCAGCCACTCTACATCCAGTACGTTAAAGGCATCAGCACTGGCGATACAGCGCTCCTGTATATGGCCCCAATCGCCGTAGCAGGCTCCGTAGGCGCATTCCTTGGCGGATGGCTCACAGAGATGGCCAGCAAAAAGTCTGCAACAGCGATTTGCTGGGTTCCGGGCGTTGCGCATCTTATCTGCGCGCCAATCTATGCCTTCTCATTTCTGATTGGCGGGCTGATGCCAATGCTAATCATGATGATGGTCGGCGCTGCGCTTCAGTACTTCTATCTCGGCTCTCAGTACAACATTGCACAATCAGTTGTAAGCGTTCGCGCACGTGCCACATCTGTTGCCGTATTGCTCTTTATCGTGAACCTGATCGGTTACGGGGCCGGCCCCCCATTCTTCGGTTTGCTGGCAGACATGTTTACAAACAACTTCTTCGCGGCAGCCGATCTCGCTGGTCTCGATTCAACCTGCTCCCTCGCGCAGGGTACAGAAGAAGAGATTGCTCAGTGTCTGGAAGGTAAATCCTACGGTATCCGCTGGGCGAACTTCTCGGCAGCCTGTCTTTTTGCGGTGGCAGGGGTCTTCTTCCTGCTTTCCGGTCTGACGATCAAGAAAGACTCAACCACGCTTGCTGCGGCGCCGGCACAGGCTTAAAGCCCAGTCATGGCTTCGGAAGAAAAAACAGCGGTAGGGTTTGGAAGCAAACCCTACCGTTCGTATGTTCTCGGCTCGCTTCTGGTCGTGTACATATTCAACTTCATTGACCGTTCCATCATCAACATTCTGACTGAGCCCATTAAGCTCGCTTTTGAAGTTGAAGACTGGCAGATGGGCCTGCTCGGCGGTCCGGCCTTTGCCTTCATGTATACCTTTCTCGGCATTCCGATTGCGCGGCTTGCAGAGCGGTTTAACCGGGTCTGGATCATTGCGCTCTCTGTAGCTTTCTGGAGCCTGATGACCGCACTTTGCGGTGTGGCAGGGTCTTTCCTGATGCTCTTCCTGTTCCGCGTCGGGGTCAGCATCGGCGAGGCTGGATGTACACCGCCGTCTCAGAGCCTCATGTCAGACTATTATAGCCCGAAGACGCGAAGCACTGCTGCCTCCGTTTACGCACTCGGTGTACCCATCGGCACGATGCTGGCAGCGATTTTCGGCGGCACGATTGCTGAACAACTGACAGGCCCTGCCTTTGGAAGCTTTCTGAATTCGATAGGGCTTGGGTTTATCTCATCAGGGTTTGACTGGGAGAGTGTAGAAGGCTGGCGACTGGCGTTTATCGTTGTAGGCCTGCCAGGGATCCTTATAGCCCTGCTCGTGAAACTCACGGTAAAAGAGCCACCGCGCGGTTTCACAGACCCTGCACTCGCGCAAACGACTGAGCATGTGAGCTTCATTTCCACGCTGAAGCTTCTGCTCGGCAAACCAACTTACGTGCACATTGTTCTGGGCGCGACCGTGACGGTTTTCGCGAACTATGCGCTAAACCAGTTCACAGTATCGTTCTTCCGACGCACGCATAGCCTGAGCCAACAGGATGCATCTCTTCTCTTCGGGATCATCCTTGGCGGCATGGCCGCGATCGGTGTATTTGCCTCCGGGTATCTTGCCGACAAGCTGAGAGAACGTCATCCAACCGCACTGACATGGATACCGGGGATCGCGCTGATTGCCTCAACCCCGCTATATGTCATCGGTTTCCTGACGAATAATATCTGGATTGCCGTGCCACCGCTAATGGCCGCGGCGTGCCTGCATTACTTCTATCTGGGACCGATGTACGCCATTGCTGGCGGTGTCGTGGACAGTCGCTCACGGGCGACCTCAGTGGCGCTATCACTCTTTTCCATGAACCTGTTGGGCTATGGCCTCGGACCGCCTCTCATCGGTGGTCTGTCGACCTTCCTGAACGCACAATTCCTGAAAGGCTCTGCAGACGAACTCACGCTGGACGCTTGCCGTGATATGAGCAGCCTTGCAGACGCGCAGGCGGTTTTGTGTGGATCGGCGAACGCTGACGGCCTTCAATGGTCCATGATTGTGTTCTCATGTGCTTATGCGTGGGCGGGCATCCATTATGTGCTTGCACGTCGCCACTTCAAGAAGGACATGATCAGTCTTTAGTGTCTGGCGGAGACGGTACAGGTGGCGGGCCGTCAGGCCTCGTAAAAATAAAAGTTCCCGATCCGATAAGGATCGGGATCTGGACCGCGAGCGTCCATAGCGGCGCCCCCAGAAAATAGGAGAGAAACGGCGCTGCAACCAGGCATACGCCAGCGGTATATTTGGCTCTCTTACCGATAGCCCCGTGCTGGCTCCAATTGGTCAGGAGTGGGCCGAACCATTTATGCTCGTGAAGCCAGCGATTAAGTCGTTCAGATGAGCGAGCAAAGCAAAAGGCCGCCAGCAACAAGAACGGCGTGGTTGGTACCAGCGGCAGAAACACTCCGACGAAAGCAAGTCCCGTAAAGAAAAGGCCCGCAGAGAGCCAGAAAAGCCGGATGATCGGGTTACGCGTCATCCGGACGTCGCCAGTGCAAGCGGATATACGCCGAACAGAACTGGATGGAGCGCGATCAAACCTGCAATCAGCGCCAGACTAAGAAGCCATCGGATTGTTACACGTAACGGGTTATTCACGCGGCGCATTATAGTGAGCGGATTGGGCCAGAAGGATGTCTTTTCTGTCATCAGGCTCCAGGTCTGTTCGCCCATGGCCTTCTTATGGCGCCGGTCCATGGACACAGCACCAAGCAGCGCAAAAGCAGTCTGAACCAGAAAAAAGAGCATGAGCGCAAAACTGCCATTCGCCAGCGTGTGACCTGCCCCCCAGAACGCGAGCCCGAAAAGCGCCGGATGCCGCGTGAGACGCAGAATACCCGGCTCCTCGGCCTGATATGCGCCCCCTGATCCGAACACAGAAAACGGATTGGCAACACCGACACCAAACACAAACAGAATAACCCCGATAAGGATCAGCATGAGCGCCAACCCGTGTTGCCACGGCTCGCTCGACCATAAAGGCACGACAGGTGCTCTCACAGCTTCCCACACAAGCCAACCGAGCATGACAAGAGACACACCGGAGAACGCGATCCTGAATCCGCTATCGCCCAGCACCGCCTTCAACCGGGAACTGACCGGTTTGATAGCCATGAGAACGTGACTGACAGGAAACAGGATCATCGCAGCGATATAGGGCGCCCAATCCTTCAGAGAGACATCTGCTCCTGCCCCGCGCTTCCACAACAGGAAGAGAGGAATCCATATCAAGGTCAGCGTGATCGTCCCTTTGATGGCCTGATAGGCAATCCAGAGCCAGAACATACGGGCTTTATTGTCCTTGATGAACTGAATGGCTCTCGCAACTGGCGTAAATGCTGACATCTGGCTCTCGCCGGCTCCCTGAATCTATGTCCAATCGTCATAATCGGTTCGGACGTTGAGGCATATAGCCAGACACAAAAAAGCCCGCTCGGATGAGCGGGCTTGTTCTTGATCAGGTTTGTCCTCGCTAAGCTACGCTTCGCATAGAACGTGCTCAGGGCTGCTCACACTAAATTTAGATCTGAGCGGCAGCCTTGAGCCTGTTTCATGTGATTGCTTCAGCAATCACGGAAACGAATAGAAACCTATTCGATAACTTTAGACACAACGCCTGAACCAACAGTACGGCCACCTTCACGGATAGCGAAGCGGAGCTTCTCTTCCATAGCAACCGGCTGGATCAGCTCAACGTTCAGCTTAACGTTGTCGCCTGGCATAACCATTTCCGTGCCGTCCTGAAGCGTAACAACACCTGTCACGTCAGTTGTACGGAAGTAGAATTGTGGACGGTAGTTAGAGAAGAATGGTGTGTGACGACCACCCTCTTCTTTCGTCAGAATG
>NZ_ATVJ01000001.1:1745587-2348061 GCF_000420665.1 Ponticaulis koreensis DSM 19734 | reverse complement strand
CCATTTCTACGAGCTCGAGAAGCTCTTCGTCGTCAACCTGGTCAACTTTGTTCATGAAGACAACAAGCGCTGGTACACCAACCTGACGTGCGAGCAGAATGTGCTCACGTGTCTGTGGCATTGGACCGTCTGCTGCGTTCACAACCAGGATCGCGCCGTCCATCTGAGCCGCACCCGTGATCATGTTCTTCACATAGTCAGCGTGGCCCGGGCAGTCGACGTGTGCGTAGTGACGGTTAGCCGTCTCATACTCAACGTGCGCTGTGTTGATCGTGATACCACGCGCTTTTTCTTCCGGCGCGGAGTCAATGTCAGCGTATGAACGCTTCGCGCCACCTGTTACTTCCGCAAGTACCATAGTGATCGCCGCTGTAAGCGTCGTCTTGCCGTGGTCAACGTGACCAATCGTGCCAATGTTTACGTGAGGCTTATTGCGCTCAAACTTTGCCTTAGACATGTTTTCCTACTCCTGAACTGTGTGTCTGGCTGCTGCCTGGATTAACCGGCAAGCTGAGAAATAATTTTCTCGCTCTCAGCGCGAGGAACTTCTTCATAGTGGTCGAAGATCATTACGAACTGCGCACGGCCCTGAGACATGCCACGCAGGTTACCGACGTAACCAAACATGTTCGCCAGTGGGACAAATGCGTTAATCGCTGTGATGTTACCACGTGGTTCGGAACCCTGAATCTGACCGCGACGGGAGTTCAGGTCACCGATGATGTCGCCCATGTATTCTTCAGGCGTAGATACTTCAACCTTCATCACTGGTTCCATAATGCGTGGCGCGCCTTTAGACTTCAGCTCACGGAACGCTGCACGGCTGGCAATCTCAAACGCAAGAACGCTGGAGTCGACATCGTGGTATGCACCGTCGAGAAGCGTCGCCTTGAGATCGCTCATTGGGTAACCAGCGAGGAGACCACTGGACATCGCGCTTTCGATACCTTTTTGAACGCCTGGGATGTATTCCTTAGGAACGTTACCACCGACGATCTTGGATTCGAAGACGAAGCCTGAACCTGGCTCACCTGGCTCGAACATGATCTTCACGCGACCAAACTGACCTGTACCACCAGACTGTTTCTTGTGGGTGTAGTCAATTTCAGCAGCCTGGCTGATAGCTTCGCGGTAAGCAACTTTCGGTGCACCGATATTAGCTTCAACTTTGAACTCACGCTTCAGACGGTCAACAAGAACGTCAAGGTGAAGCTCACCCATGCCCTTCATGATTGTCTGACCAGATTCGATGTCTGTTTCGACGCGGAAAGATGGATCCTCAGCCGCGAGACGTTGCAGACCAACAGACATTTTCTCCTGGTCGGCTTTAGACTTAGGCTCAACCGCAATCTCGATAACCGGATCAGGGAAGTTCATCGTCTCGAGAACAACCGGACCAGACTTGTCACAGAGTGTGTCGCCAGTTGTCGTATCTTTGAGGCCTGCAAGAGCGATAATGTCGCCAGCAAATGCTTCTTCGATCTCTTCACGGTTGTTGGAGTGCATCATCATCATACGACCGACGCGTTCCTGCTTGCCCTTGGTGGAGTTCATGACTGAACCACCTTTAGTGAGCGTACCGGAATAAATACGAACGAATGTCAGAGAACCAACGAACGGGTCGTTCATAATTTTGAACGCGAGGCCGGCAAACGGCTGGCCGTCATCAGCAGAGCGCTCAATGTTACGAATTTCTTCTTCGTCGCCTGGTTTGAAGCCTTTGTAAGCAGGAACATCAAGCGGGCTTGGAAGATAGTCGATCACGCCGTTGAGCATAGGCTGAACGCCTTTGTTCTTAAACGCAGAACCGCAAAGAACCGGAACGAAGTCCATAGCCAGCGTACCCTTACGGATAAGCTTGCGAAGAGTCTCGATAGATGGCTCTTCGCCTTCGAGGTAAGCTTCCATAGCTTCTTCGTCCTGCTCTACAGCAAGCTCGATCATTTCGCTACGCAGCTCTTCAGCTTTGTCTTTCAGTTCGTCACGGATGTCTTTCTTGACCCAGCTCGCACCGAGGTCTTCACCCTGCCAGACCCATTCCTGCATTGTGAGCAGGTCGATCATGCCTTCGAGTTCGCTTTCAGCGCCGATTGGCATCTGGATTGGCATAGGTTGGGCACCTGTGCGCTCTTTGATCATCTTCACGCAGTTGAAGAAGTCAGCACCGAGCTTATCCATCTTGTTCACGTAAACGATACGCGGAACTTTATAACGGTCAGCCTGACGCCAGACAGTCTCTGTCTGCGGCTCTACGCCGGCGTTCGCGTCGAGAACACATACCGCACCGTCGAGAACAGCAAGAGAGCGTTCGACTTCAATTGTGAAGTCGACGTGTCCTGGAGTGTCGATGATGTTGAAACGGAATTTTTCCGTTTCAGGTGTTTTACCGTCTTCTGTGCGTTCCCAGAAAGTGGTCGTCGCAGCAGACGTGATAGTAATACCGCGTTCCTGCTCCTGCTCCATCCAGTCCATGGTCGCAGCACCGTCGTGAACCTCACCAATTTTGTGAGATTTACCGGTGTAATAAAGAATGCGCTCGGTTGTGGTAGTTTTACCAGCGTCGATGTGCGCCATGATGCCGAAGTTGCGATAACGTTCGAGCGGATAATCGCGTGCCATGGAAATGAGCCTCGAATTACGAAGTTAGATAGAGAATTACCAGCGGTAGTGTGAGAATGCGCGGTTAGCTTCAGCCATACGGTGCGTGTCTTCACGCTTCTTCACCGCATTGCCACGACCATTCGCCGCGTCAAGAAACTCACCAGCGAGACGCTCGCGCATAGTGTTTTCGTTACGAGCACGCGCAGCAGCCACCATCCAGCGGATAGCAAGAGCCTGACGGCGCTCAACACGTACTTCAACAGGAACCTGATACGTCGCACCACCAACTCGGCGGGAACGTACTTCTACTGACGGAGAAACGTTGTCGAGTGCATCGTGGAAGAGCTCGATCGGATCGCGCTTGAGGCGCTCTTCAACGATATCGAGCGCACCGTATACGATACGTTCAGCTGTGGATTTTTTACCGTCGATCATGATCTGGTTCATGAATTTAGACAGTACGAGATCTCCGAATTTTGGATCCGGTAGAACTTCACGTTTTTCAGCGCGGTGACGACGAGACATATCTGTATAATCCTATTTCGGGCGTTTCACGCCATAATGCGAACGACGCTGCTTACGGTCTTTAACGCCCTGTGTATCGAGAACGCCGCGCAGCACGTGGTAGCGGACACCCGGAAGGTCGCGTACACGACCGCCACGAATCAGGACCACAGAGTGCTCCTGAAGGTTGTGGCCTTCACCAGGAATGTAACAGATCGATTCGTAGCCAGACGTCATACGAACCTTCGCAACCTTACGAAGCGCCGAGTTCGGCTTCTTCGGCGTTGTTGTGTACACACGGGTACACACGCCACGGCGCTGCGGGCACGCCTTCAGCGCCGGAACTTTGTTACGTTTCGGGCGAGGCGCCCGTGGATTGCGGATCAACTGGTTAATCGTCGGCATAGACCTGTTCTTCTATCCTTTGTCTGGGTCCAAAACACCCAAATTCCATAACTAAAACCGAGGAGATACCATACGGATCACCTCGGAAAACTACGACTTGGGGAGGCTTGGGCCCCTAACCCTTGCGGGAGGTCACTCGGTTTGTCACCTGAGCGAACCTACACATCGAGCGGCGCTAATAGTCTTTGTACCCGAGAAGGTCAACCCTTCTGTGCGGTTTCGGAGTTCGGATTCCTCCCCGGGAGTACCGAATTCCTTATTCTTCGGGCCAGTTCAGTTCAATGCGCCGTGCGCCGAACCTGTGGCGGAATACAGGCGGCCCCGAAGAGCCGCCTGATTCTGTATTATTCTGCAGCTTCCGGAGATGGAAGCGCTGGTGTTGCAAGCGCTGCAGCAGCTTCTTCGCGCTGTGCTTTCAGCTTCACATCGCGATCGCCTGCGAGGCGACGGTAGCGACGCAGCTGACCACCTGTACCAGCCGGGATCAGGCGACCCACGATAACGTTCTCCTTGAGGCCTTCGAGCGTATCGACTTTGCCCTGGATAGACGCTTCTGTGAGGACGCGTGTTGTCTCCTGGAACGATGCAGCAGAGATGAACGAACGTGTCTGGAGAGACGCTTTCGTAATACCCAGCAGAACCGGTGAACCTGTAGCTTCTTTGCGACCAGCCTTGCGAGCTGCTGCGTTCGCGTCTTCGAAGTCGAGCAATTCAACGGTCTCACCTTTCAGGAGAGACGTCTCGCCACCATCCGAGATCTCAACTTTCTGCAGCATCTGACGTACGATGACTTCAATGTGCTTGTCGTTGATCGGAACGCCCTGCAGACGGTAAACTTTCTGGATCTCATCAACCAGATAGTCCGCCAGAGCTTCAACACCGAGAACCGTAAGAATATCTTGTGGCGCAGGGTTGCCGTCCATGAGGTAATCGCCACGACGGATCATATCGCCTTCCTGAATTGAAAGGTGCTTGCCTTTCGGGATCAGGTATTCTGATGGCTCCATACCTTCCTCTTCAGGAACGATACGGACACGGCGCTTGTTCTTATAGTCACGGCCAAATTCTACACGGCCATCGATTTCAGCGATGATCGCGTGGTCTTTCGGACGACGTGCTTCGAAGAGCTCGGCAACACGCGGCAGACCACCGGTGATGTCTTTCGTCTTCGCGCCACCAGTCATGACACGAGCAAGTGTTTCACCCGGACCAACCTTGTCACCCTCGCCGACATTCAGGATCGCGCCAGCAGAGAGCTGGTAGCGAGCTGGCATGCCGTTTGGAAGCTGAACTGGCTCGCCAGCTTCGTTTACGATGACGACAGACGGACGCAGGTCAGCGTTTTTCGCAGTCGTACGGAAATCGACAATGCTGCGGGACGTAATGCCTGTCGCTTCGTCAACTTCTTCACGTGCTGTGAGGTTGTCGATGACATCCTCGAGTTTCACTTCACCTGCAACTTCGGTGATAACCGGCTGAGCAAATGGGTCCCAGTCAGCGAGCTTGTCGCCGCGAGTAACCATGTCGCCTTCTTTCACGAAGAGCTGTGTACCGTAACCGGCTTTGAACGTCTGACGTACGCGGCCATCTTCGTCGACTGTGTCGACTTCCATGTGACGACCGATAACGATCAGGCGACCATCATGGCGTACAACTGTCGCCGCTTCGCGGAAGACAATCTTACCGTCGTAAGCCGCTTCAACACCTGACTGGTCAGAGACCTGAGCCGCACCACCAATGTGGAACGTACGCATTGTCAGCTGTGTACCCGGCTCACCGATAGACTGAGCAGCAATAACACCTACTGCTTCGCCCTGGTTCACGCGCTCACCACGAGCAAGGTCACGGCCATAGCAGCTTGCACAGCAGCCATTGCGTGTCTCACAGGTGAGAACAGAGCGAACGAAGACTTTGTCTACGCCAGCTGAATCGATGCGCTTGGAGAGCGCCTCGTCCAGATATGTGTTCGCAGGAACGATCAGCTCGCCAGTACCCGGCTCCATCACGTCTTCTGCAGTCGTACGACCCAGAATACGATCTTCGAGTGGAACAATAACTTCCGCACCATCCATAACCGCGCGCAGCGTGATGCCCTTGTCGGTACCGCAATCATCTTCAGTGATGATGCTGTCCTGAGCAACGTCAACGAGACGACGTGTGAGGTAACCAGAGTTAGCCGTTTTCAGAGCGGTGTCCGCAAGACCCTTACGCGCGCCATGGGTAGAGTTAAAGTACTCAAGGACGGTCAGACCTTCCTTGAAGTTCGAGACAATCGGCGTCTCGATAATCTCACCCGACGGCTTCGCCATCAGTCCACGCATACCAGCCAGCTGCTTCATCTGGTTCTTGGAACCACGGGCACCGGAGTGCGCCATCATGAAGACTGAGTTGGATTCGAGTACGCGACCTGTTTCCGGATCTATCTTCTGCTCGCCTGCAGCTTCCATCATGGCGTCAGCCACTTTGTCCGTACAGGTAGACCATGCGTCGACGACTTTGTTGTACTTCTCGCCACGTGTGATCAGACCGTCAGCATACTGACGCTCGTATTCCGCAGCCTGCGTACGGGTCGCTTCAACCAGCTTATGCTTCGCTTCAGGGATGACCATGTCGTCCTTACCGAAGGAAATGCCGGCTTTAGCGGCTTCACGGAAACCGAGGCTCATGATCTGGTCACAGAAGATGACCGTCGCCTTCTGACCACAGTTACGATAGACGTGGTCGATCATACGACCAATCGCCTTCTTAACCATCAGCTCGTTTACGACGTCTGGCGTCATATCCGGCTGTTTTGGAAGACAGCTTGCGACCATGAAGCGGCCCGGAGTTGTGTCGAACACTTTGCGCGAAACGTCGCCGTTCTCGTCTACGACCTCAAAAGCACATTTTACTTTTGCGTGCAGCGTCACAGACTTGCTGTGAAGCGCATGTTCAAGTTCACCCATATCGGAGAAGCACATGCCCTCGCCCGGTTCGCCCTCTTTCTCCTGTGTCAGGTAGTAGAGACCAAGAACCATATCCTGAGATGGAACAATAATCGGTCGACCGTTCGCAGGCGACAGAATGTTGTTCGTAGACATCATCAGAACGCGGGCTTCAAGCTGGGCTTCGAGCGACAGCGGAACGTGAACAGCCATCTGGTCGCCGTCAAAGTCAGCGTTGAACGCAGTACAGACGAGCGGGTGAAGCTGGATCGCTTTACCTTCGATGAGGCGTGGTTCAAACGCCTGGATACCAAGTCGGTGAAGCGTTGGCGCCCGGTTCAGCATGATCGGGTGCTCGCGAATAACCTCTTCGAGGATATCCCAGACTTCCGGCTTTTCTTTCTCAACCAGCTTCTTCGCAGCTTTGACTGTGCCAGCCAGACCTTTTGCGTCGAGACGCGCATAGATGAAAGGCTTGAACAGCTCGAGCGCCATCTTCTTAGGAAGACCACACTGGTGCAGTTTCAGCGTTGGACCCGTCACGATTACGGAACGACCGGAATAGTCAACGCGCTTACCGAGAAGGTTCTGACGGAAACGACCCTGCTTACCTTTCAGCATGTCTGAAAGAGATTTCAGAGGACGCTTGTTCGTACCTGTGATCACGCGACCGCGACGACCGTTATCGAACAGAGCGTCTACCGATTCCTGAAGCATACGCTTCTCGTTACGGATGATGATGTCCGGTGCACGAAGCTCCATCAGGCGCTTGAGACGGTTGTTACGGTTGATCACACGACGGTAGAGGTCGTTGAGATCGGATGTCGCAAATCGACCACCATCAAGCGGAACCAGTGGACGCAGATCCGGCGGGATAACCGGAACGACAGTCATGATCATCCACTCAGGACGGCAACCGGAGTGCATGAAAGCTTCAATAACTTTCAGGCGCTTCGCAATTTTCTTAGGCTTCAGCTCACCGGTCGCTTCTTTCAGGTCGTCACGGAGCATGTCCGCAGTCGCTTCAAGATCGATGTCTTTGAGCAGCTCAAAGATTGCCTCAGCGCCAATGTTTGCTGTGAACGCGTCTTCGCCGAACTCGTCGCAAGCATCCATATACTCTTCTTCAGAGAGGAGCTGCTTTGGTTCAAACGGCGTCAGTGACGGCTCGATAACAACATAGCTTTCGAAGTAGAGCACGCGCTCTACGTCTTTCAGCGTCATGTCGAGCAGGAGCGCGATACGGGACGGAAGTGATTTCAGGAACCAGATGTGCGCAACCGGAGCTGCAAGTTCGATGTGGCCCATGCGCTCGCGACGAACGCGCGCAAGTGTAACTTCAACGCCGCACTTCTCGCAGGTAATGCCGCGATATTTGATGCGCTTATACTTACCGCAAGTACACTCATAGTCCTTCTGAGGACCAAAGATACGTGCACAGAACAGACCGTCTTTTTCCGGCTTGAACGTACGGTAGTTGATTGTTTCCGGCTTCTTGATCTCGCCATGTGACCATGAACGGATCTTCTCCGGGCTCGCGATAGAGATACGCAGGGCCTCGAAAGACGGGGCCGGTGCGTTCGGGTTGTACAGGTTAGTAACTTCCTGGCTCATATAGGCCGCTCCCTAGCGGTAGTTGAGAGACTGGATCTGGGGAAACAGTCTCTCTAAAAAATCAAACAGGCTGAAAAACGCGGTTACCCACTACTCTTCGTCGTCGACTGCACCATCGATCATCTCGATGTTAAGGCCAAGTGAACGCATCTCCTTGACGAGTACGTTGAAGCTTTCCGGAATACCGGCTTCAAAGTTGTCCTCGCCGCGGACGATTGATTCGTAGACCTTAGCACGACCAGCCGTGTCATCCGATTTGACGGTAAGCATCTCTTGTAGCGTGTAGGCAGCGCCGTACGCTTCAAGGGCCCAGACCTCCATCTCACCGAAGCGCTGACCACCGAACTGAGCTTTACCGCCCAGTGGCTGCTGCGTAACGAGCGAGTATGGACCAGTCGAACGAGCGTGAATCTTCTCATCCACAAGGTGGTGGAGTTTGAGAAGGTGCTTGTAGCCAACCGTAACCTTGCGGGCAAACGGCTCGCCAGTGCGACCGTCATACAGTGTCACCTGACCAGAACTGTCGAGGCCGGCGCGAACCAGCATCTCGGAGATATCGTCCTGGTGAGCACCGTCGAAGACAGGTGTCGCGATCGGAACACCGTTACAGAGGTTTTGAGCAAGCTCGATAACCTCAGCGTCGTTTTCCGGTACTTCAACACCGCCGCCATAAGCTTTCTCGATGGAATCACGCAGCTTCGCTACGTCATGATTGCGTCGATAAACTTCAAGGCTGTTCTCGATCATGCGGCCAAGACCTGCACACGCCCAACCAAGGTGCGTCTCAAGAATCTGACCAACGTTCATACGGGACGGAACGCCCAGAGGGTTCAGGACGATGTCCACAGGAACGCCATCTTCAGTGAACGGCATGTCTTCCAGCGGGTTGATCTTGGAGATCACACCTTTGTTGCCGTGACGACCAGCCATTTTGTCACCCGGCTGAAGCTTACGCTTCACAGCGAGGAAGACTTTAACGACCTTCATCACGCCAGGAGGCAGATCGTCGCCGCGCTGGATTTTCTCAACCTTGTCATTGAAGCGAGCTTCAAGTTCGCGAGTTGAGTCTTCGAATGATGCTTTAAGCGCGTCGACTTCAGCTTGAGCCGATTCGTCTTCGAGCTGAATCTGCCACCACTGGGACTTGGGAACGCTCTCAAGGTTTTCGAGTGACACGTCACCCTTCTTGAAGCCTTTCGGGCCAGCAATCGCAGACTTACCAAGCAGAAGGTCAGCCAGACGACCGAACGCGTTGCGTTCCAGAATATTCTGTTCGTCCTGACGGTCTTCTTCGAGCTTCTCGATCTGCTCACGTTCAATCTGGATCGCACGCTGGTCTTTGTCGACACCGTGACGGTTGAAAATACGAACTTCAACAACCGTACCAGCATCGCCCGGAGGCACACGCAGAGACGTATCACGAACGTCGGAAGCTTTCTCACCAAAGATAGCACGCAGAAGCTTTTCTTCCGGTGTCATCGGGCTTTCGCCCTTTGGTGTGACCTTACCAACGAGAATGTCGCCAGCTTTAACTTCGGCACCAACTGCGACGATACCGGACTCGTCGAGGTTGCGGAGCGCCTCCTCACCGACGTTCGGGATGTCACGGGTGATTTCTTCCGGACCGAGCTTCGTATCGCGAGCTGCGATTTCGAATTCCTCGATGTGGATCGAAGTAAAGACGTCGTCACGAACAATACGCTCGGAGATAAGGATGGAGTCCTCATAGTTGTAGCCGTTCCACGGCATGAACGCCACGCGGACGTTACGGCCGAGAGCCAGCTCACCAAGGTCTGTAGACGGACCGTCAGCAATAATGTCGCCTTTAGCAACAACGTCACCCACTTTAACGATCGGGCGCTGGTTGATGCACGAGTTTTGGTTAGAACGGCGGAACTTCACGAGACGGTAAATGTCGACGCCAGAACGGTATTTGTCGAGATCGTCCGTTGCACGAACAACGATACGTTCCGCATCAACCTGTTCGATCACACCGGAACGACGGGCAACCAGAGCGGCGCGTGAGTCACGTGCCACCACAGATTCCATACCCGTACCAACAAGCGGCGCTTCCGTTTTAACAAGCGGAACGGCCTGACGTTGCATGTTTGATCCCATGAGCGCGCGGTTCGCGTCATCGTTCTCAAGGAACGGGATCAGAGATGCGGCAACAGACACAACCTGCTTCGGAGAGACGTCAATGAAGTCGACTTCTTCACGCGGAACAAGCATCGCGTCACGTGCAGAACCCACACGCGCGTTCACAAACTCGTTTGAGAGCATGCCGTCAGCGTCAACAGTCGCGTTCGCCTGAGCGATAGAGTAGCGCTGCTCTTCCATCGCAGAAAGGTAACGTACTTCGTCGGTCAGCTTGCCGTTTTCAACTTTGCGGTACGGGCTCTCAATGAAGCCGTACTTGTTGATGCGGGCGTGCGTCGCGAGAGAGTTGATCAGACCAATGTTTGGTCCCTCTGGCGTCTCAATCGGACACATACGACCATAGTGTGTCGGGTGAACGTCGCGAACTTCGAAGCCCGCACGCTCACGCGTCAGACCACCAGGGCCGAGCGCAGAGAGACGACGCTTGTGCGTAATCTCGGACAGCGGGTTTGTCTGGTCCATGAACTGAGACAGCTGGGAAGAGCCGAAGAACTCACGGATCGCAGCAACAACCGGCTTCGCGTTGATGAGGTCGTGCGGCATGACCGTATCCACATCAACAGAAGACATACGCTCCTTGATCGCACGTTCCATACGAACGAGACCAACGCGGTACTGGTTTTCCATCAGCTCGCCAACGGAACGGACACGACGGTTACCGAGGTTATCGATGTCGTCGACTTCGCCCTTACCGTCTTTCAGGTCGAGGATCGTTGTCATAACGGCAACGATGTCTTCCTTGCGGAGGATGCGGATTTCGTCTGAACAATCGAGGTCCAGACGCATGTTCATTTTAACACGGCCAACCGCAGACAGGTCATAACGTTCTGCGTCGAAGAAGAGCTGCTGGAAGAGACCTTCAGCCGCTTCCTGCGTTGGCGGTTCGCCCGGACGCATAACGCGGTAAATGTCAGACAGAGCTTCGAAGCGTGTCTCGTTCTTGTCAGCCGCAAGCGTATTGCGCAGCCATGAACCACGAGAACCGTTGTCGATGTCGAGAATAGAAAGCTCTTCAACGCCCGCGTCACGCAGCTCGGCGATGTTTTCTTCTGTCAGCTCGTCGCCTGCTTCAATGTAGATCTCTCCTGTTTCAGGGTTCACTACGTCGTAAGCCACGAACTTGCCCTCAAGCGCGACGCTCGGGATCAGAATGTCATTGAGGCCGCCTTCAGAGAGCTTGCGTGCTTTGACAGCAGAAAGCTTCTTGCCAGCCGGCGCTTCAACTTCACCCGTCTCAGCGTTGACGAGGTCATGATCAGGCTTCGTACCGCGCCAAGCTTCAGGCTTGAACGCAGTCGTCCAGCCGTTCTTGTTAATGCGGTAGATGGAGTTGGTGTAGAACGTCTCGAGCACTTCTTCGGAGTCGAGGCCGAGTGCGTAGAGAAGCGTTGTCGCCGGAAGCTTACGCTTACGGTCGATACGAACGTTCAGAATGTCTTTAGCGTCGAACTCGAAGTCGAGCCATGAACCACGGTATGGAATGATACGCGCAGCGAACAGGAGCTTGCCTGAAGAATGCGTCTTACCTTTGTCGTGGTCGAAGAATACGCCCGGAGAACGGTGCATCTGAGACACGATTACGCGCTCTGTACCGTTCACAATGAACGTACCCTTTTCCGTCATCAGCGGAATATCGCCGAGATAGACGTCTTGTTCTTTAATGTCGCGAACAGATTTAGCCTGCGTTTCTTCATCGATATCGAAAACGATGAGACGGAGCTTTACCTTGAGCGGCGCTGCGTAAGTCAGGTCGCGCTGCTGGCATTCCTCAACGTCGAACTTTGGCGGCTCGAACTCAAAAGATACGTATTCCAGAACCGAACGTTCGGCGAAATCTTTGATCGGGAAGACCGATTTAAAGACCGCACCAAGCCCCTCATCCGGGGATCGCTGCTCAACGCCCATCTGAAGGAAGTTTTCATATGATGCACGTTGAACCTCAATGAGGTTCGGCATGTCGACAACGGCAGGAAGCCGACCGAAGGATTTGCGAATTCGCTTTTTTTCCGTAAGGGACAGAGCCATCTTCGTTCCTGATCCAGGGCCCCCGCTCCCCAAATAAGGGAACCAGGCGGCGTTCGCTAGAAGCGCGGTCGCGGCGGACCCAAAGAGGATCCGCCGCGTGATACTTTACAATGGACGCTCCGCGCAGAACACGTCCACAATTTGGTTGCTCGAAAGCAGCAGCGTTACTTGATTTCCACTTTCGCGCCAGCTTCTTCGAACTTTTTCTTGATCTCTTCAGCTTCTTCTTTCGTAGCGCCTTCTTTGATCGGCTTAGGAGCACCTTCAACGAGCTCCTTAGCTTCTTTCAGGCCGAGACCAGAAACAACTTCGCGGACTACTTTAATCACGTTGATTTTCTTAGCACCGCCGTCGACGAGGATTACGTCGAACTCAGTTTTTTCTTCAGCTGGAGCAGCGTCAGCGCCCGCAGCAGGACCAGCTACAGCTACAGCTGCAGCAGCTTTGATGCCACGCTCTTCGAGGTAGTCGTTGAGCTCTTTAGCTTCGAGAATGGTGAGTGCGAGAAGCTCATCACCGAGTTTAGCAATATCAGCCATTTTAGTTTGTCTTTCTCTAAGTGAGGTTAGATTTCTGGATCTTACGTTGTGTTCAGACCTTAAGAGCTAGCTTGCTCCCGGATCGCATCAATCGCGCCAGCAAGCTGCTGACCCGGTGCGTTAACACGCGATACGATTTCGGTAGCCTGGCCGAGAAGGCGAGCAACAACAGTAGCAATAAGCTCTTCGCGAGATGGCATAGATGCGAGCATCTTGATGCCAGTTTCGTCCATCACTTCTTCGTCCATGATGGCGCCGATGAGCTTCAGCTTTTCGTTGTCTTTTGCAAACTCGGACGTAACTTTCGCCGCTGAAGATGGATCTTCAGCAAACGCAATAGCTACAGGCCCCTGAAAGAGATCAGCCGCCGCGTCGCCGCCTTTGCCCTTAAGAGCAATTTTGGCAATACGGTTTTTGATCACTTTGAGCGTCGCACCCTTCTCGCGAAGTTTCGTGCGAAGCCCGGTCATCTCCGCAACGCTAAGACCAGAATAGTGTGTGACGACGACTGCTCCAGATTCCTCGAAAACAGTTTCGAGTTCCTTGAGCGCCGCCTTCTTTCCGGTTTTATCCATTACGGTTCTCCAAAAAGTCAGGCGTACAGTTGATCCGCACACCCTGGTGTCTGCCGTCAGAAGGCGCACCTTCATCCGGCGCCTGCCCAGGGTTATGGATTAAACAAGAACTTGCAGACATCGCCCCCAAGCCTCAGTCTCACCTCACCCCGTCTGCATAGGATATTTCATAGCCTAGGCTAACCTATGGTCTCGGACAGGTTTTCTGCCCGGAAAGCAGACGCAATCCGACCAGAGCCGGGTTCCATATCGTCTTTACCAATGAGTCGCAAGGCCCAGATTCAAGATTTTTTCATACACCGTCAGATTGTCGGCGCCCACACAACCAAATCAGGCCGGATACGAAAAAGGCGCGAGCTTTACACTCGCGCCTGAATTCTTGTGATTATCGCCAGAGCTTATGAAACTGAAGCGATTGTCTCGTTCACGTTAAGGTGGACACCAGGGCCCATAGAAGAAGACAGCGTGATCTTCTTCACGAACGTACCTTTAGCACCTGACGGCTTAGCCTTCAGAAGCGCAGAGACGAACGCATTGACGTTTTTCTCAAGGTCGTCGTTAGAGAAGCTCGCTTTACCGATACCAGCGTGGACAATACCAGCCTTCTCGACGCGGAACTCAACAGCACCGCCCATAGAGTCTTTAACAGCCTGCGCCACGTTCGGCGTAACTGTACCAACTTTAGGGTTAGGCATCAGACCACGCGGGCCGAGAACCTTACCGAGACGACCGACGATCGCCATCATGTCAGGTGTCGCGATCACACGGTCAAAGTCCATGAAACCACCCTGAACTTTTTCCATCAGGTCTTCAGCACCGACGATCTCAGCGCCAGCTTCACGTGCTTCGTCAGCTTTCGCGTCACGCGCAAAAACAGCAACGCGAACTGTACGGCCCGTGCCAGATGGCAAGTTACATACACCGCGGACCATCTGGTCAGCATATTTCGGGTCAACGCCGAGGTTCACAGAGATATCGATTGTCTCGTCGAACTTTGCTTTAGCGTTAGATTTTACGAGCTCAACAGCGTCGCCAACACTATAAAGTGCGCTGCGATCTACAGTCTGAAGAGCTGCAGCCATACGTTTACCAGCCATCAGTCTTACTCCGTAACCTGCAGACCCATAGAACGTGCAGAGCCCGCAATGATAAGCGAAGCAGCGTCCAGGTCGTTTGCGTTGAGGTCAGCCATTTTAGCTTCAGCGATCTCACGGCATTGCGCCATTGTGACCGTACCAGCTGTTTCGTGACCAGGCTTGTTCGCGCCTTTTTTCAGGCTTGCAGCTTTGAGCAGCAGCACTGATGCAGGCGGAGTTTTTGTGACAAAAGTAAAAGACTTGTCCTGATAATAGTCGATGACGACTGGAATCGGCAGGCCTTTTTCCATGCTGGCTGTTTTAGCGTTGAACGCTTTACAGAATTCCATGATGTTGATGCCGCGCTGACCGAGCGCAGGACCGACCGGCGGAGACGGTGCAGCCGCACCAGCCGGAATTTGGAGCTTGAGCTGCCCCAGAAGTTTCTTAGCCATGTATCCCTCACATGATTAGGTGTGGTCTGCGTATTTCAGCTCGCCACTGCTACGGGTGCGTGGTCGGGTTCAACCCATGGACTTACGGGCCACCTCCCACACGAAGCCGCGCGTATACATGAAGGCTGGTATAGACGCAAGCGAAGTTTCTTTATGCCTCACGACGCGCAGCGTCTCCGGCGGGCGTGCTAGCGCCCGGACCGCAGTCGCGGTCTGTGAGCTCACCAGCAATCAAACCATATGTCCGCAGGTTCCCGTGAAGACGGGAACCCATGCTTAAATCTGGCTACGTTTTGAGTTGATCAATCTAAGCCGGGATACCCACCTTCGTGGGCATCTGCGGTGTTGAGGGATTTTCGCTCATCCCTGCGCAGGCAGGGTTCTGGTGCGACATGGCTGGGCCAGTTTCCCGCCTTCGCGGGAATGAGCGAAACACTACGAGCAACGCGAAGGCGCAGCCGGGGTGAGCCAATGGCGAACCACGAAGGCGAGCAAATAAAAAAACATACACCAGTATCGCCGCAAGGGTGCCCTGCCGCGTTTTTGCTTTTGATTGCTCGGTGCTGTGTCAGCTTACGCTTTCGCACCGTTCGTCGGGGAATTAATTCACTGGATTAATTCCATATCCTCCGAACCCAGCGCGGTCGCTTGTGGTTCCCACCAATAAATGGAGTTTCAGATTTACTGGTTCGCGAATGCGCACTGGCGCTCCGGAATACGATCTGGCGGCGGCCATGGCTCTCGTAGAGTCGTAACATCACGACAAGACGGAAATGATGGTTCCGTCGGCTCATAGAACGCACGGAATATGCGTTCCGCAGGCTCAAGATAAGCCAGCACGCAGACGATAAAACGAGCCAGATGACTTGCCAGTGTTTCGGCGCGTTCAAAGATTTCGATTGTCGTCTGCAGCCGATCAGACAGCTCGGCCAATGATATGAGCTCACAGCCTTCAGCTGGGTCTATGTGAGTCTCTGTTTCACGAGAGCGTACAAGACAGCCCTGAGCGCGCTCTATGCGTACCGAAGGTGCGCGAGAGCAAACAAAACTATCAGTCCGTTGCCAGACGGGCGTACGCATCGCACTTGCTGCGTAAGTGAAACCGGCCCGCTCCAGCTGGTTCGAGGCCAGCATGCGCACATAAGAATGCACCATAGCGTCGGTCGAAATCACCATTCGCGCGAGGTCATGCGGCGCGCATACATCGCCGGAAACCTGAAGCCGCATGCACCAGGCATAAAGCCGCGCAAGGCTCAACCCGATCAACTGACCAATGGTCAGCGAGGTGTAATCAGGAACAGATGATGGCGCGGGGTTCATGCGCCAAGTTTAGGGTTGCGTGTGGTAGGGTTGGATTAGTTTTTGCGTCTTTAGTCGCCGGGCGTTTTGTCATCCCGGAATGTTTTGACGTTTTGACGAAAAACATATCCGGGACCCAGCTGTTACCGGATGGATGTTCTGGGTCCCGGCTCTTCGCTTCGCTGCGGCCGGGATGACAATGAGATAGCCCCAGAAACCTGAAACCATATGCGCCGTTTGCCTGCGCATTGCTGCGCAGAATACTCTCTACCCGGTGCGCAGCATCAGATTGCCTTTACTTTGCGCTTAAAATAAGGCGTTTTGAACGCTCAAACTGATGCAAAAAGTCACGCAGTGCGGGCCGCACTGATTGAACAAAAATAAAAGTATCATTCAAATGGTCAATTAGCTTGTACTCTCCGTTTTCTCTAAGAATTGAAAAGACCGGACCTTCGTCGTAATCGCTTGCGAAATATACAAAATCGCTTCCCTCCGGCGTCGAAACCCACTCCTCAATAAAGAAAGCGAACTCAGCAACGAGGACGTCGCTTAACCGAATGACTGCGCTTCCTTCATAAAAATATACATTGCCTACCAGTTGATAGTATATTGATATTTCCGATTTTTCGCTAGGTATTTGACTAAGTATGTATTTTATATTCATTTAATTCTCCAAGGCATGGCATTGAACACCACTCCGTCATTTCCAACGAGAATTTTAATTGCCGTTTGCCCTTTAGTTAGCGGAACTCCGTTCGGCGGTAGGGTGCATTAAGCGTAGCGAATGCACCAGACAAATGAACGCCGGAGATGCGTAATGACTGCCACCGACCGCGCATAATGCGCGCCTGAAGCTTGCGGGCGAATCCAAGTCGGCACACGTAATCCACCAAACAAAAAACCCGGCGCGATGGCCGGGTTCTTCAAAACAGGATTGTCTGCCAGCCTAGCTGACTTTGTCGACCTGACCGTATTCCAGATCGACAGGTGTCGCACGACCGAAGATGGATACCATCACTTTCAGGCGGCCATTTTCTTCGTCGACTTCCTCGACAGACCCTTCGAAGGACTGGAACGGGCCATCGTTCACACGCACCTGCTCGCCAACTTCGAAGCTGATCGTTGGACGTGGACGCTCTGCAGCATCCTCTGCGTCGCCAAGGATTCGCTGAACTTCACGTTCGGAAACCGGAAGCGGCTTTTTACCACCGTCAGCACCGAGGAAGCCGGTAACCTTCGGCGTGTTCTTTACCATGTGGTAGATGTCGTCAGTGAGGACGGCCTTCATCAGAACATAGCCCGGGAAGTAGCGCTGCTCACGCGTGCGCTTGCGGCCACGAACCACTTCAACGACTTCTTCAGTCGGAACTTCCATCTGCTCGATCAGGTGATCGTGACCGTTCATGCGCGCCTGCTCAAGAATGGACGCGGCGACCTTCTTCTCGAAGTTCGAGTATGCGTGCACAATGTACCAGCGAGGCTTTGTTACGTCTTTCTGGCTCATGCCAGGGCCTTCCTTAGCTAGATGCGCCAGTGATCATCGGGATAAGGAATCCCCAGATCACATCTACGAAAAAGAGAAATGTCGCTGCGATTACGACCATGACCAGAACCATGATCGTCGCTGCGATTGTTTCCTGACGAGTGGTCCAGGTGACTTTGTTACCTTCTGCACGAACCTGCTTTAAGAAGGTAAGCGGACCTGTGCGCGGTTTCTTTTCCGACATTAGTTCAGTTTCTCGTTTTTGGGATAAGCATGCTGCCTAACCCAGTTTCATCTTTTCGTCTACGTCTGGCAGGGAATTTATTTGCGCGCGCTTGCGCTGTTTCCCCTTGCGTAAGCTAGCGTCCATTTTGTCAGATAAGTGGTGGTTTTCTGAATGAAATGCAGGCAGACACAAAAAGTCATAAAACAATATCAATCAGGGCTGTTAAAACGAATGCAGCAATGGCAAGAAGCGTCAATGTTGAGTTAGGGGACGACTTCAATGAAAATTATACCGACCATTCTGTGCGGCGGCTCCGGTACGCGCCTATGGCCGACTTCACGCACCTATGCACCAAAACAGCTCCAGAGCCTGGTTGGTGAGAAATCGCTGCTGGCGAATACGGTGCTGCGACTGCAGGCGCAGGAGAACTGTATATCTCCGGTGCTGATTTGCGGTCAGAGCTACGCGACCGAGATCGAACACCAGATGGAAGATGAAGGCGCCGAGCTTTCTGCCGTTATTGCTGAGCCGATGGGACGCGACACAGCAGCAGCGGCAGCCATTGCAGCGCACTGGGCACGTAAAATCCAGCAAGAAAATCCAGACGAACAATATGTCGTTCTGCTGCTTCCTGCGGATCACCATATTTCAGACATTCCGGGCTTCCATCAGGCGCTTGATTCGGCAGGTGAAGCCGCCCTCGCCGGTTACATCTCCACAATCGGCATCACGCCGAATGCGCCTGAGACCGGCTTCGGTTACATTAATCGCGCGTCTGACAAGCTGCCTGATCTGGCCTCCTATCCGGTCGCACGATTTGTAGAAAAGCCAGACGAAGACACGGCAAAGCAATATCTGGAGAGCGGCGACTATCTCTGGAACTCGGGCATGTTTGCCTTCACGCCGGATGTATTCCTGTCCGAACTCGAACGGTTTGATGAGATCATTTCCCGCAAAGCGGCCGAGGCGTTCTCAGAAGCCGATGTCGCCGTAGATGCAGCCGGACTACCGCGCATTTCGTTTGATCCACAAACGTTCGAAGCCATTCCGAAAAACTCCATCGATTTCGCGGTCATGGAGCACACCGAAAAGGCCAGCGTTCTACCTGCTGATTTTGGATGGAATGATGTGGGCAGCTGGTCGGCAGCGCACGAAATTGCGCCATCGGACGCTAACGGCAACGTTCTTGAAGGTGACGTCGTCGCGATCGACACGGCCAACAGCCTGATCCGCGCACATGACAAGCTGATCGCAGCCGTCGGCCTTGAGAACATGATTATTGTCGATACAGTCGACGCCATGCTGATCTGCCCGAAGGATCAGGTTCAGAAGGTGAAAGCCGTCCATAAGCACCTCAAAGATCAGGGGCATGCGGTAGCCGATCACCATGGCCCGGGAAGCACGGCTTATGTCTCACAACAAAAGTCACGCGCTCGCAGCTGGCTGTTTGGAAAGGCCCTGCCATTCTGGATCGAGAACGGTCTGGATCTGGAGAATGGCGGCGCATTCGAGGCGGTAAACTTCTCCGGCGAACCTCTCAAAGACATGCCGAAGCGGCTTCGCGTTCAGGCGCGTCAGACCTATGTGTTTTCACACGCAGCCATGCTCGGCTATCAGCCTGCCGAAGAAGCGATCAAAGTGCCGCTCGACTTCATGCTGCGCCACGGTCGCCGTGATGACGGAGGCTTCGGGCACATTCTTTCCCCGAGCGGACACTTTATCGACGATCAGGCTGACTGCTATGACCACGCCTTCGTTCTGATGAGCCTCGCATGGGCCTATAAAGCGACCGGCGACAAAGACCTGCTAAAAGTCGCCACTGAGACGATGGAGTTCCTGTTCGCCAGACTCCGACATCCGGTGAACGGCTTCAAAGAGGCCCTGCCGGAAGGTGATGCCCTGCGACGCGCCAACCCGCACATGCACTTGCTGGAAGCAGCCATGGCGTGGATGAAACTGCATAATCACGATCTCATGGCTGACATGGCTAAAGAGATTGTTGGACTGTTCCGGACGCACTTCTGTGTCGGCGGTCTGTTACGCGAGTATTTCCAGAACGATCTCTCCATGCTGCCGTCTACAGCACCAGAGCTCTCACGCGCTGTCGAGCCTGGTCACCTGATCGAGTGGACCTACCTTCTGAGGCTGTATGAGTCGCTGACTGGCGACGCCGTTGAGGAGGCCGCGACGATGGAAGCCTTCTCTGACGCTTACGGCATCAACCCACTCACCGGTCTTGTGGTCGATCACGTCATGCCGAACGGTAAGTTGATGGACGCACCAACCAGCCGGCTGTGGCCGCAGACGGAATACATCCGGCTCAAGCTGCAGCATAACACCACTGAGGGCACCGATCTGGCCCTTCACATGTTTGAACGTCTTGCAGACGACTATATGACATTCGACGGTGAAATGCCTGGCTATTGGAAAGACCAGCTGAGCGTAGACGGGCAGAACCTGCTCGACCGCGCGCCAGCGAGTTCATTCTACCACATTCTCGGGTGTCTGGAGCCGATGCTCTGACAACACACCAAGGAATGACCTAATCTAGAGGAAAGCTGACAATAGTCTTTCGCTAAACTGAATGCAGTCGCGCACGCACTGTGCAAGTGGTGAACAGACGACAGACATACCTCACAAACTAATTATTTTCGTTAGTGGAAACTTGTCCCTACGAAAACTGACCGATAGAGACTGAATTTATGAGTACGCGTACGCCATGGGGGGCACTTTGAAAAACTTAACCCACTTAGACCGCCTCGAAGCGGAGAGCATGCACATTATGCGCGAGGTTGTCGCCGACGCTGAACGTCCGGTGATGCTTTATTCCGTCGGCAAGGATAGCGCGGTGATGCTGCACCTTGCCATGAAGGCATTCTATCCGAGCAAACCTCCATTTCCTCTGCTTCACGTCGATACGACTTGGAAGTTCAAGGAAATGATCGAGTTCCGCGACCGTCGTGCGACAGAAACCGGCCTAGAGCTTCTGGTTCACAGCAACCAGGAAGGCATTGATGCAGGCATTGGTCCCTTCACACACGGCTCAGCTCTGCACACGGACGTGATGAAGACCGCAGCTCTGAAGCAAGCACTCGACAAGTACAAATTCGACATCGCATTCGGTGGGGCACGACGCGATGAAGAGAAATCTCGTGCGAAAGAACGTATCTGTTCTTTCCGTACAGCTGAGCACCGCTGGGATCCAAAAAACCAGCGTCCGGAACTCTGGAACCTCTATAACACCCGCATTCGCCAGGGTGAGAGCATCCGCGTGTTCCCGCTTTCGAACTGGACCGAGCTTGATATCTGGCAGTATATCCGCCGCGAGAACATCGACATTGTACCGCTGTATTATTCCGCGAAACGCCCAGTTGTTGAGTGGGAAGGTACGCAGATCATGGTTGATGATGACCGTGTTCCTGAAGAGCTCCGCAAGACAGCAGTCGAAAAGTCCGTTCGCTTCCGTACGCTCGGCTGCTACCCGCTGACGGGCGCTGTCGAGAGTGAAGCCGACACTTTGGAAGAAATCATTCAGGAAATGCTCCTGACCAAGTCGTCCGAACGTCAGGGCCGTGTAATCGACCGCGACCAGTCCGGTTCGATGGAGAAGAAAAAACAAGAAGGATACTTCTAAGATGTCCGACCAGAATTCACTCCTCGAAACCGACATTCGCGGTTACCTCGAAGCGCACGAAAACAAGTCGCTTCTGCGTTTCATCACGTGTGGCTCTGTAGACGACGGCAAATCGACTCTGATCGGTCGTATGCTCTACGATTCCAAGATGATCTTCGAAGATCAGCTGGACGCTCTTGAGTCCGATTCCAAACGCGTTGGTACACAAGGCGAGAACATCGACTTCGCGCTTCTCGTAGACGGCCTCACAGCTGAACGCGAGCAAGGCATTACGATCGACGTTGCGTACCGCTTCTTCTCGACTGACAAGCGTAAGTTCATCGTCGCAGACACGCCGGGTCACGTTCAGTACACACGGAACATGGCGACAGGCGCATCTACGGCTGACCTCGCTATCCTGCTGATTGACGCCCGCCGCGGTGTTCTTGAGCAGACACGCCGTCACGCCTTCATCGCGTCATCACTCGGCATTCGCAAACTGGTTCTCGCCATCAACAAGATGGACCTGCAGAACTACGAGCAGTCCGTCTTCGACGACATTGAGAGCGATTTCATCGAGTTTGCCGAAGAACTGGCAACCGGTATCGAAATCCAGGCGATTCCGATGTCTGCGCTGGAAGGCACAAACATCACAACCAAGTCCGACAAGACACCTTGGTATGATGGTCCGTCCCTGATGGAATATCTTGAGACTGTTCCTGTCGACGATGACCGCCTCAACGCGCCATTCCGTCTGCCGGTACAGTATGTGAACCGCCCGAACCTCGACTTCCGTGGCTTCTCCGGTCAGATTCCGTCCGGTACGGTCAAAGTTGGTGATCGCGTGAAGACACTTCCTTCTGCGAAGGAAACAACAGTTACGCGTATTCTGTCCGGCGATGAGGACGTTCAGGAAGCGATGGCAGGCGAGTCTGTCACTGTCTGTTTCGCAGACGAAGTCGACACCTCACGCGGCGACCTGATCTGTACCGCTGAGTCTCCGGCGCAGGTTGCTGACCAGTTCCAGGCGCGCATCTTTTGGATGGCCGACGACAAAATGCTTCCGGGCCGTCGTTACCTGATGAAGATCGGCTCCAAGACGGTCACAGCGCAGGTCAACGAAACCAAGTACCGCATTGAGATGTCAGATCTGCAGGACCGCCCTGCCCGTGATCTGTCGCTCAATGAAGTCGGCGTTTGTACCCTGTCGCTCGATCAGGCAATTCCGTTCGACCCTTATAATGAAATCCGCGAAACTGGTGGGTTCATTCTGATCGACCGCCTGAACAACAACACCGTTGGCATGGGCATGATTGACTTTGCGCTTCGTCGCGCAGGCAACATCCACTGGCAATCTGTCGATGTGAACAAGGAAGCGCACTCGGCTCAGAAAAACCAGAAGCCGACCGTACTCTGGTTTACCGGTCTGTCCGGCTCCGGTAAGTCGACCATCGCGAATGCGCTTCAGAAGCGCCTCTACTCGATTGACCGTCACACTTACCTGCTCGATGGTGACAACGTGCGTCACGGCCTCAACCGTGACCTTGGCTTTACGGACGCTGACCGCGTGGAAAACATCCGCCGTGTCTCCGAAGTATCGAAGCTGATGGTCGACGCCGGTCTGATCACACTTGTTTCCTTCATCTCTCCATTCCGTTCCGAGCGCCGCATGGCCCGCAACATGGTGGAAGATGGCGAGTTCGTAGAAGTGTTCGTCAACACGCCACTCAACGTAGCTGAGCAGCGCGACGTGAAAGGCCTCTACAAGCGTGCACGCGAAGGCAAGATCAAGAACTTCACTGGTATTGATAGCCCTTACGAGCCGCCAACAGAGCCGGAGATCGAAATCGACACAACGAAAGTAAGCGCTGATGAAGCGGCTGAAATTATCGTCGACTGGATGAAAGAACGCGGCATGCTCGGTTAGAGTAGCGCCTGTGCCCTTAAGAAAAGCCCGGCTTGATCGCCGGGCTTTTTTATTGTCGCTATGCGGCTTCTGAAAACTCTTCAATCAAAGATTCCAGCGCCGTCCGTAGCAGTGTCTCGGTGATCGCTGTTACTCTTTCGGGGTTCCGCGAGTAACGACTGGTAATCCCGAGCAATATCGTCATCAGCGAATCAACCAGCTGTTCCAGTTTTTTCACCTGCAACTTCGGTCCCAGAACCTCGCAAAGTTTCGACCGTATGCGCTCATCATTATCGCGCATTCGTTTGCGCACCTCGTCGTTCCGATGCCCTTCTGCGACAATTTCAGCATCAAGGCTCGTCTGGAACGGGGAAATCTTCCGGGTGATTGCGCCAACCATATGCTCGATTAGGTGGTCCTTAAACGAATCTTTCGGCAGCTGTTCCAGTTGCCCGATGCGAACCATTGCCTCATCACCTTCACGTTCTACGATTGCCAGAATAATGGCCTGTTTGTTCGCAAAATAATGATAGATATGCCCTGTACTCATGCCTGATCGCTTCGCGACTTCTGCCATTCCCGCCCCATGAAATCCCTTTTCGACGAAACAATGTGCGGCAGCGTCCAGAATCTGATTCTGCCTTAGCGATTTGCGCGAAACCGTATTATTGTAGTTCACTACACGAAACTTTCTGTGATCTTGTGGAAATTCCCTTGACGCTGGGATAGGCTGGACAATATTAGAACGATCATTCTAAAACTCAACGGGTAAGTCGGAAAGTCGCTGAAGTATGCAATCGAACGCCTCCGCTACGAAGCGTAGCCAACTCAAAGTTGGCATCGCCCTCGCCTCCACTGCGCTCTTCCTTGCCGCTTGCGGTGGTGGCCACGACTCCGGACCCGCGCAAAGCGCGGGCGCTTCACAACAAATGGCCGTGGCCGTTGGCGTGATCGACCTCCAGTCTGAAGAAGTACAAAGTGTACGGGAGCTGACAGGCCGCGCGCGAGCTTTCGCCGAGGCCGAAATCCGACCGCAGGTTACGGGCCTTATCCAACGACGCCTTTTCACCGAGGGCCAGGCTGTCGAAGAGGGCGAAGCTCTTTACCAGATTGACCCGGCTGAATACCGCGCGGAAGTCCGAAGCGCTCAGGCCGCGCTGAGAGGCGCCCGCGCAAGCGCAGCAGCCGCTCGCGAAACAGCTGAACGCTTTGAGCACCTCGCAGAGATCAATGCCGTCAGCCGTCAGGACTACGACAACGCTGTCGCAGACATGGAGCGTGCCGAAGCAGATATCGGCATCCGCGAGGCAGCTCTTGCACGCGCGGAGATCGATCTGGACCGCACGACGGTTCGCAGCCCGATCAGCGGTCAGATTGGTCGCTCTAACGTGACGCAAGGCGCGCTGGTAACCGCAAATCAGAGCACATCTTTAGCTCGTGTTCTCCAGCTTGATCCAATTTATGTCGATCTGACCACAGCAAGCTCAGAACTCCTTCGTTGGAAGCAGGATGTGGCATCAGGTTCAATCTCAAGCATTCAGGACTCGAATGTACCGGTGACAATCCACCTCGAAAACGGGTCCGAATTCCCAGAAACCGGGCAACTCGGCTTCAGTGAAGTGAATGTCGATGAGGCCGCAGGAACCGTAATTGTTCGTGCAGTCGTTCCGAACCCTAACGGTCTGCTTCTTCCGGGCATGTTTGTTACTGCCAGCTTCTCAGCCGGCTCCTATGAGCGCGTCTTTGTGATTCCGCAGCGCGCATTACAGCGCACGCCACGAGGCGACGGCTATGTCTACGTAGTTGACGAGAACAACACAGCTCAGTCCCGCACCGTTTCCATTCTGGAATCACAGGGATCCAACTGGATCGTTACCGAAGGGCTCGAAGATGGTGACCAGTTGATTGTCAGCGGCCTCCAATCCGTTCGCTCAGGCGCACCAGTTCGCATCACTTCGCGCAATGGCGACCCAACCGCACAATCTGCCGGCGCGCAGTAGAGGGGGAAGATCTCAATGGCTCGTTTCTTCATTGATCGCCCCGTCTTTGCGTGGGTGATTTCAATTCTTATCATGCTCGCAGGTGTTTTCTCGCTGCGCATGCTACCCGTGGCGCAATATCCGGATATTGCGCCTACGACCATCAATATTACAGCATTCTATCCTGGTGCATCCGCCGAGGCTGTTGAGGACTCCGTTACCCAGGTCATCGAGCAGCGTATGACCGGTCTGGACGGGCTGGAAAACATCACATCCTCATCCAGCTCGTCTGGTGCGAGCTCTATCACCCTGACCTTTGAAACCGGCACCGACCCTGACATTGCGCAGGTTCAGGTCCAGAACAAGCTGTCGCTGGCAACTCCGTTGCTTCCGCAGCCCGTGCAGCGTCAGGGCGTTAGCGTGAACAAGGCATCGGACGGTTTTGCACTGATTACCGCGATTTTTTCTGAAACAGGCGAGTACAACCGCGATGACCTCGGCGATTTCATTTACGCCAATATGTATGATGCAATTGGCCGTGTAGACGGTGTCGGCAATGTCCGCGTGTTTGGCTCCCAGTATGCGATGCGCATCTGGCTCGACCCACTAAGCCTCGCTCAGTACCAGCTGATGCCGAGCGACATCACAAACGCGATTCAAGCGCAGAACGCACAGGTATCTTCAGGTTCCGTTGGCGCAATGCCTGCCGAGCCCGGACAGGAAATTACCGCGACTATCACTCTGCAATCGCTACTAACGACAACAGAAGAGTTCGAAGACCTTCTGATCCTTACGACAGCTGAAGGCCGCTCGGTTCGGTTGGGTGACGTTGCCCGCGTTGAACTTGGCGCTGAAACCTATGACGCCGTTTCCCGCTATAACGGACAGCCTGCGTCTGGATTTGCGGTTACGGTCGCTACGGGCGCCAATGCGCTCGACACTGTGGACGCGGTAAAAGAGGAAGTGGAACGCCTGTCTGGCAGCTTCCCTGAGGGGGTGGATTACGCGTTCGCCGTCGATACATCGCCGTTTATTGAAACCTCTATTCACGAGGTTCAGAAAACACTTATTGAAGCGGTTTTCCTCGTCTTTTTTGTAATCCTGATATTCCTGCAAAGCCTGCGTGCGAGCTTCGTACCAATGATTGCGGTGCCTGTTGTTCTGCTCGGCACGTTTGCGGTGCTTTATGTGTTCGGCTTCTCGATCAACGTGCTGACCATGTTCGCTATGGTACTGGCTATCGGGTTGCTCGTGGACGATGCGATTGTTGTCGTTGAGAATGTCGAGCGTGTGATGCACGACGACAAACTCTCGCCTCTGGAGGCGACGAGAAAGTCGATGGATCAGATCACTGGCGCTCTCATCGGTATTGCCGTTGTGCTCTCTGCGGTGTTTGTCCCGATGGCGTTTTTCCCCGGCGCAGCGGGCGTAATCTACCGCCAGTTCTCCGTCACGATCGTCGCTGCGATGGCTCTGTCTGTTCTAGTAGCTCTCATTCTGTCGCCAGCGCTTTGCGCCACGATTCTGAAACCAAAAGGCGCTGACAAAGGCGGCATTCTCGGTGCGCCATCACGGATATTTAATAACGGCTTTGACCGTCTTAGAAGCATTTTCGAAGGTGCCGTCAGCCGCATGATCCGCCGTAAGATTATTTTCTTCGGGGTCTTTCTCGTCATTGTGGGTGTGGTTGGCGCAGGCTTCACGCGCCTGCCGACCTCCTTCGTACCAGAAGAAGACCAAGGCCAGTTTCTCACTTTCGTGACCCTGCCTCAGGGTGCCAGCGTTGAGCGGACCTTTGATATCGTGAATGACATTTACGATCACTATGCCGAAACGGAAGAAGACATTCTCAAAGGCGCGTTCGCACTTGCCGGCTTCAACCCTGCCATGGGCGCAGGTCAAAATCTCGGCGTTATTTTCGCCTCTCTCGATCCATGGGATGAGCGAAAGCGCGAAGATCAATCCGTATTCGCGCTCACACAGCGCGCCAGCGGCTTTCTGTTTGGCCTGAACGAAGCGCGCGCATTTGCCGTAGCACCGCCCCCGATCCGCGCATTTGGTCCATCGAGCGGGTTCAATCTGTATATTCAGGATGTAGGCGGCGTGGGCCATGACGCCCTGGTTGAAGCCCAAAACATGTTGCTTGGCATGGCTGCACAAGACCCGCTACTGACAAGCGTCCGTCCAAACGGACAGGCTGACATGCCAGAGCTGAATGTCGATATTGACTACCAAAAGGCGCAAGCGCTCGGTATTTCTCTGTCAGACGTCACAAACCTGATGTCCGTGGCATTTGGCGGTCGTTATGTGAATGACTTCATTGATCGGGAGCGTATCAAACGCGTCTATGTGCAGGGCGACGCACCTTACCGCATGCAACCGGAAGACATTGGTAACTGGCAGCTGCGCAATAATCGCGGCCAGATGATACCTCTCGACGAGATTGCGACGTCTTCATGGGCTTACGGCCCGCCACAGCTGACCCGCTATAATGGCGTCCCATCGCTGAATATTCAGGGCGCTCCTGCGGCCGGCGTAAGCTCCGGCGTCGCAATGGACCGTGTTGAACAGCTTATAAGCCAGCTTCCGGAAGGCATCAGCTTTCAGTGGGCAGGTTTGAGTGAACAGGAACGTGAGTCAGGCAATCAGGCCCTGATCCTGTACATCGTTTCAGTCCTTTTCGTATTCCTTTGCCTCGCGGCGCTGTACGAAAGCTGGGTTGTTCCGGTTGCCGTTCTGCTTGTTGCGCCACTCGGCGTAGGCGGTGCAGTTCTGGCCGCTCACTTCGGAGGCCTTGCAAACGACGTATTCTTCCAAGTCGGCCTCCTGACAACGGTCGGACTGGCCTCGAAGAACGCTATTCTGATCGTCGAATTTGCTAAAGCGCTTGAGGAAGAGGGCAAGGAACTCGTCGCGGCAACCATGGAAGCGGTAAAGATGCGCTTCCGTCCAATCCTGATGACATCCTTCGCATTCGGCTTCGGTGTCCTGCCGCTAGTGCTCAGCTCGGGCGCCGGTTCCGGCGGACGTATCGCTATCGGCACAACCGTGCTTGGAGGTATTATCTTCGCCACCCTGTTCGGTCTGGTATTTGCGCCGCTCTTCTATGTGATCGTTCGTAAGGTCACAGGTGCTAAACCGCTGCACAAAGGCCCACACTCTGAGGAGGCTGCGTAATGGCTTCGCGTCATCTGAAAATTGCTCTTCTTGCGGGAAGCCTCTCTGTGACGGGCTGCGCTAATCTGGCTCCCCTATACCAGCAACCGGAAACGACCATCCCGGCAGAAATACCAAGCGCACCAACAGGGATCGCTATCGATTCTCCGCTCGCATGGGATCAGGTTTTTCTGTCCGAGAACCTGCGTGACCTCATCGGGATCGCTCTGGAAGAAAACCGCGACCTTCGAATCACGGCGGCGAATATCGAGATTGCGCGCGCTCAGTATAATATCGCGCAATCATCTCTTCTGCCGAATGCATCGATTAGCGGAAACCTGACCGAGGGCGGTCGCTTCGGCCACTCCGGCGCGAACACTTCAGCCTTCCGCGATTCAGCACTATTCCAGCTTGGCGTAACAGGCTTTGAACTCGACTTCTTCAACCGGGTTCGTAATCAGAACGAAGCAACGTTCCAGAGCTATCTGGCAACCGTAGAGGGCGAACGTGCCGCACGCATCGCGCTGATAGCATCAGTCGCAGAACTCTGGGTGCGCCTGGCAACGGATCGCGAGCTGCTCGCACTTGCCGAAGACACGGTCGATATCCAGTCGGACTCTCTGTCTCTCACGCAGGAACTACTGCGAGCCGGCGTCGCAACGGAACTTGATACACGCCGTGCATCCGCCAGCGTTGAGAACGCCCGCGCGCAGGCCGCTCAATTCGAAGCCCAGATACGACAGGACCTGAATGCACTACGTCTCGTAGTCGGGACAGAGCTTCCATCATATATTGAAGGCTCCGCCGCCCTGACACCATCGCCAGTGGAGCTTCTTGTCCCGGGCAACATTTCGTCAGAGGTGCTTCTGAACCGCCCTGACGTGATGGCCGCAGAACGAAACCTTGCAGCAGCAAATGCAAATATCGGAGCTGCGCGTGCGGCCCTGTTTCCGACAATCAGTCTGTCGGGGCGCGTTGGCTATTCAAGCTCTGATCTGGAAAATTTCTTCTCAAATGATATCGCAGGCTGGACGTTCGGCCCGTCACTCGACCTGCCAATTTTTGACTATGGCGCCCGTCAGAATCGCATTGCCGTAACAGAAGCGCAAAAGGAGCAGGCAATCGCTCGCTACCAACTGGCGATCCAGACAGCATTCAGAGAGACCGCTGATGCTCTGGCCATCACTGAGACGATAGATACGCGACTGAACGCACTTGAACGTCTCTCAGAAGATGCAGATGTCACGCTAAACCTTTCGCAAGAACGGTTCCGCGTTGGCGTAGACGACTATTTGTCGGTGCTCGATGCGCAGCGTGAGGATTATTCGGCGCGTCAGCAGCTCATTCTGGCACGTCGGGATCGGGCATTGAACGCCATCGCGCTTTACCGCGCGCTTGGCGCAGCGCCTTCTGCAGAAAGCGAATAAGCTAAACGCGTTTTATTTCTCACAGTTATTTGATTAAGGGTGACGCACCCGATTTATGGCTGTACCCAAGACTTCATAATTTATTCAAATGAAGTCTTGGGAGAAATTCATGACAAACCTACCTGGCACCGGTCTTCAGGTCCGCACACACATCAAACCTGAAGGCGTACTCGAACTTTCACTTGCAGAAGTCGAAGTGACAGCACCAGGCTCGGATGAAGTTGTCGTTCGCGTAGAAGCCGCTCCGGTAAACCCGTCAGACCTTGGCCTGCTTGTCGGCCCGGCGGACCTATCTACAGCCCGCGCAGGCGGCACAGCGGACAACCCAACTCTGATCGCAGACATTTCCCCTGCTGGCATGCGCGCAATGGGCGCTCGCATGGACGAATCCCTGCCTGTCGGCAATGAAGGCGCGGGCGTTGTGATTGCGGCTGGCGATTCACCTGCTGCACAAGCGCTTCTTGGTAAGACAGTCGCATGCCTTGGCGGCGAAATGTACTCGCAATACCGCAAGCTTCACGTCTCACAGTGCCTACTGCTGCCAGACGGCACATCTGCGCGTGACGGCGCATCTTGCTTCGTGAACCCGCTGACCGCCCTCTCCTTCCCTGAGACCATGCGTATGGAAGGCCATAAAGCGCTCGTTCACACTGCTGCGGCATCCAACCTGGGCCAGATGCTCAACAAAATCTGTATCGAAGACGGCGTCGACGTTGTGAACATTGTCCGCAAGGAAGAACAGGCAGAAATCCTGCGGAACATCGGCGCGAAGTATATCGTGAACTCATCTTCTGAAACATTCATGGAAGACCTGATCGACGCGCTGGCTGCTACAGGCGCGACGCTGGGCTTTGACGCTATTGGTGGCGGTTCACTGGCAGGCCAGATCCTCATCGCTATGGAAGCTGCAATCAACCGGACGTCTAAAGAATACAGCCGTTACGGTTCAGCGACCCATAAGCAGGTTTACATCTATGGCCGCCTCGACGTGAGCCAGACTGTTCTGCCAGCCAGCGTCGGCATGGCGTGGGGTGTTGGCGGTTATCTTCTGACACCATTCCTGCAAAAGGTTGGCGCCGAAGCTCGCGAGCGCATGCGTCAGCGCGTCATTGCAGGCCTGAAGACGACCTTCGCCAGCAACTACAGCGACGAGATCTCTATGAAGGACCTTCTCAATCCGGACATCGCCCGGGCTTACAACGCCAAGGCGACCGGTGAGAAATATCTGGTCAATCCGACACTCTAAAAAACGAAAGAGGGCTCCGTGGAGCCCTCTTTTTTTGCCTGATTGTCAGAACGATCTATCCGCCGAAATTATAGACCAGAGACACTTTGGTCGTGGTGTCTGTCGATTCAAAACCCGGGCGCGGGTCGGTGTCGTGACGAACATCAAATGAGACGCGCGCCGATAATGCATCCGTCAGGCCCGCTGTAACAGCCGCCACGTTCTGCATCTGCGTTGTATCCTCAGACGCGATCGCGCTTGTCGTGTTAGAAAAGCTCACATTCTCATTGAAGCTATAGCTCAGCGTCGAGTTCGCGAGGAAGGAAACAGATTCGCGTGTTTCGCCAGCCGTTGTAACAACGCCACCCGATGAGACTTCGCGGATTTCATCCACTTTAAAACCCGGGCCACCACGTACAGACCAAGTCAGGTCTTCGCTATCGAAGATATCATAGCCGAGGCCACCACCGATAAACAGGCGGCTATCATAAGCTGAAAATTCGTCTGACTCGTACTGACCCTGACCGAAGCCGAACATGCGATCTGTCATCTGCACGTCGACATTGCCAGAGATCTGAAAACGGTTCTGAGTTTCAAGACCGTCTGTCTCGCCATAATCTGCGGACGCGACAATGCCCTGAGACCAGCGCCCCTGCTCGTGGTTGAGGTCTACACCGAGACCGAGCTGCGTAGTGTCTGTATTACCGGAAGAGGTCGATGCGCTAAAAGATCCTTCTCCGCTCCAGCCTTCTTCCTGCGCCATAGCTGGCGTTGCCATAAGAGCGAGAGTTGCCGCAAAAACCGTTAAACGCATCACATACCTTTCAAATCATAGTGCTTCCGACTCAGCAGGTAGGTCTTTAGCGCATGAATGAAAGGTATGCCCAGAAAAGAATTCAGCGATTGTGCGAGGCGGTTACGCGCGCTCTGTTGTGTCAATCAGGCGAGTACGAACAACTTTGCCGTCAGCGGTGATGTGGATGCCGCATTCGGTTTTTTCGCTTTCTCTCCAACGCCCTGCACGCGGGTCCTCACCCTCTGCTACAGGGGTGGTGCATGTCGCGCAGCCGATAGATTTATAGCCCTGCGCTTCCAGCGGATGACGTGGCAGGTCATGTTCGCGGAAATAGGTCTGGAGGTCAGTTGGCGACCAGTTCGCCAGCGGATTGACCTTCACCTTACCCGTTGTGTCGAGTTCGAAGATTGGCAGGTCTTCGCGATCAGTATTCTGATAGCGCTTGCGGCCCGTAATCCATGCGTCGAAATCATCCATAGCGACTTCAAGCGGTCGGACCTTACGAAGCGCGCAGCATGCATCGAAATCCTCGATATGAAGCGTCTTGGACGGGTCTTCTGAGGCAACTTCCTCGGCGCGCGGGCGAACAATGCGCACATCGCGCAGCCCCAGACGCTCGATCAGTTCATCGCGATAGGCGATCGTCTCAGGAAAATGCATGCCTGTATCGAGGAACAGAACCGGCGCTGCTTTGTAAACGCGGGATACAAGGTGGAGAAGAACCGCAGACTCTGTGCCAAATGAAGAGCTGACTGCAATACGCCCCGGAAACTCTTCCAGAAGCGCCAGACGCAGAACGCGCTCGGCCTGAATCGTCCGCCAGCGAGCGTTAAGGCTCGCTACACGTTCCTTTGTGCTTTCACCGTTAAGGGCTGCGCTGATTTTTTCCTGCACCATGGCGTCGTCACTACTTTCGTCTTCAGAGCGCACGGCGCCTGCCGTACACCCGTCAGTGTTGCTTACAGGTGCAATATGTCGACGAACCCCTCTGAAATGAACGCCTCAATTCATAAGCCTTGCTTTAGTTTTACTATTCCAAACGCATTGATAGGTCAGCGCAGCCCTTGGAAAGGAAGCGTTAACCCTAACGAAACTCTGACAGGAAAACTCAAACTCGAGCCGACGGGTCCACACCCCGTTAGCGGCAAGAAGTTAACATGAAGGCTGAAACATCAGGTGTGGAGTTCAGACATGGAAAACGCTTTTCCGCGGCTCATAATTTCGAACAGGGAGTCTGAGGAAGAACATCTGGACGAGTGGATCCCTGAGGTTCCGCGCCGCCCACTTTACTCGCAGAACTATGTTACTGCGTTGCTCGGGCCCTTCGACGAAGCCGAAGAGCGCCGATCACAGATCAGAATGATCACAACCAGTCAGGAAAAAGATTAAAGGTCGAGTTTCGCCTTCAGAATCTCGTTTACCGCCTGAGGGTTAGCCTTACCCTGGCTCGCCTTCATGACCTGACCAACAAACCAGCCCAGTGCCTTCGGCTTGGCATGACCTTCAGCTTTCTGAGCCTGAACCTGCTCAACCTGAGCCGGATTAGCTGCGATGATATCGTCGACGATTTTCTCGATCGCGCCGGTGTCAGAAACCTGCTTCAGGCCTTCCTTCTCAACGATGGCAGCAGGCGCGCCTTGACCGTCCCAGACTTTTTCGAAGACGGTCTTGGCAATCTTGCCGGAGATCTCGCCTGATTTGATGAGATCAAGCAGCTCACCAAGGTGCTTTGCACTGACCGGGCTTTCAGCGATTGTCAGGTCTTCCTTGTTGAGACGACCAAACAGTTCGTTCGCGACCCAGTTCACAGCCATTTTACCGTCACGGCCTTTGGCAACCGCTTCAAAATAGTCTGCTTTGTCGTAGTCAGCAGCCAGAACAGCAGCGTCATACGCTTTCAGACCGTAGTCATCCATGAAGCGTTGTTTCTTCTGGTCCGGCAGCTCTGGCAGCGACGCACGAATTTCATCAACCCATGCCTGATCGATTTCCAGCGGAAGCAGATCCGGATCAGGGAAATAGCGATAGTCGTGCGCATCTTCTTTAGAGCGCATGGAGCGTGTTTCGCCAGTCGTCGTGTCGAACAGGATGGTTTCCTGATCGACTTTGTCGCCGCGCTCGATCTTCTCGACCTGATCACGCGCTTCGAACTCGATCGCCTGCTGAATGAAGCGGAAAGAGTTCATGTTCTTGATTTCACGACGTGTACCAAGGAAACCAAAATCACCAGTTTCCTTGAACTTGGCGTAGTTTCCGACCTTACAGACAGACACGTTCACGTCTGCGCGCAGGTTACCCTTCTCCATGTCACCATCACTGGAGCCGAGCGCGACAACGATTGCACGCAGCTTTTTGAGGTAAGCAGCAGCCTCGCCCGGTGAACGGATATCCGGCTTGGAAACGATCTCCATGAGCGCGACGCCTGAGCGGTTCAGGTCAACATAAGTCGCGTTCGGGTCCAGATCGTGGATGGACTTACCCGCGTCCTGCTCGAGGTGCAGACGCTCAATACCAACGATGAAAGAATAGCCGTCTTCGGCTTCAACTTCGATCTCGCCCTCACCCACGATTGGGTATTGGAACTGCGAAATCTGATAGCCCTGCGGAAGGTCCGGATAGAAATAGTTCTTACGGTCAAAGCGGGACCAGAGATTGATCTTCGCATTGAGACCAAGACCCGTACGAACCGCCTGCTCGACGCAGCCACGGTTAATGACAGGCAGCATGCCGGGCATGGCTGCATCGACGAGGCTGACATTGCAGTTCGGGTCTGCACCGAATTTCGTTGGCGCGCCGGAAAACAGCTTGGAATTCGTCGCGACCTGCGCGTGAACTTCCATGCCGATCACGACTTCCCAGTCACCGGTATCACCTTCAATAATGTAGCTCGTACGATCGGTCATTCTTGGTCTCAGATATCTGAATCAATAACGTATGTTTTTAAGCACAGCTTAGTAGCTGCTTCTACAAGCACATTCGACAAAGAGGAACAATCTGGAAGAAAGTCTTTTCAGATAATATGCAGTGCACGAAGCGCGATATAGACCGCCACGACAATAATCAGCGCCGCAAACAGCTTCCGTCCGAGTGACAGACGGTTCGCCAGCAGGCCAATCAGACGGTTGCCGATAAGGCCGCCAATAAAACCACCGACGACGAGAAGCCCTGTCAGGCGGAAATCTACCCATCCAGCGAGCGCATAATTGCCGGCAGTTGCAGTACCGAAGATCGCCACCGAAACCAGCGAAGACGCAGCAGCTGCGGTGATCGGCATGCCTGTCGCCAACATAAGGCCCGGCACAATCAGGAATCCGCCGCCAATTCCGAAGAACCCGGCCGCAAAGCCGACCAAAAGACCTACCGGTAGAAGCTTTGCCGTGAACTGCCAGGTGATATGAACATTCGGGTCACCTTCACTGGCAGGCTTACGGAACATGGACAGGCCAATCGCCGCCATGGCGATTGAAAACGCAACGAGAAGAGAATGGCCATCAATCAACTTCGCGATTGTTGAGCCTATAATCGATCCGACCAAACCTGCCGCGCCAAATACCAGCGCACAGGGCCATTTGATCCGCCCGTTCCACCAGTGACCGAACAGATTGATCATGGCTGTCGCGGCAACACCCGCCGCGGACGTACCAATTGCAAGGTGCGGATCGGTTACGCCCACAAAATAGAGGAGCAATGGCGCGGCCAGCACAGACCCGCCACCGCCGAACACCGTCAGAAATGTACCGATTACGACGCCACTCAGCGCCGCAGTCAGCAAAATATGCGGTGTCAGCTCAATCATTATCAGCCAGCCTGTTCCTTATTCCACGGCATCAAAGCGAGAAGCTTTGCCATGCCGCACCAGCCGGATACGCCTGCGAACAGAAGTCCGGCACCAACGAAGCCACTGAGATAGACGAAACGGGAGTCTGTAAGTTGAGAGAGGATAACACCAATCAGAATAAGTATGCCCGCGACCATAAAGACCTGACGCATAATGCTTGGCGGCGCGAGCTGGCGCGCACGTTCTACTGAAAGGCCTGCTTTCTTCCACGCAATCAGGCCGCCATCCATCAGGATCGCATTGCCATTAGCTGCATCCGCCAGCAGGTTAGCGTTCATGCGTGTGCGCATGCCTGAGCGGCAGAAAAACACGACAGGCACATCCGACGGGTTGGAGATGGCGTCCTCACCCCAGCGCGACAGAGGACACAGCTGCGCGCCTTTAATATGCTCGCGCGTATGCTCGGGTGTTTCACGTACGTCGACCAGCACAACCTCGCCTGCGTCACGCAGTCTGACGATATCTTGTGGTGACAATTCCCGAACTGATTCCATACTTATCTCTCCCAATTCTGATCTGGTGGCATTTCGCCAGTGAGGCTAAAAAACGACGCCTCTTTAGCATACGCCCTGAATTTTGAACCTCATTTCACCAAATCAAAATATTAGGTATTGCGTTTTTTAGAATATACTAATATTTTGGATGGAAACGCAAGGGTGAAAATATGTTTGTTCAGGGATTTTTTGACGAAGCCACGTTCACGATCACATATCTGGTCGCTGATGAAGACAGCGGCGAAGCGGTCATTATTGATCCTGTAACAGAATATGATGCTGGTCATGCGAAGCTCGCATCCACACCAATCGATCTCGTTCTGGATGTTGCTGCCGAAAAAGGCTTTAGGATTACACGCGTACTCGACACGCATGCGCACGCAGACCATTTGTCTGCCGCCGACTATGTGCGCCGCAAAACGGGGGCGCGCTATGGCATTGGCGGACGCATCACTGAGGTTCAAACCGTCTTCAAAACGCTCTTCAATGCGAAAGACGTGAACACGAATGGTGTGGTTTTTGATGACCTGTTCGCTGACGGCGAGACCTTCAAGGTCGGCGATCTGGACGCAAAAGTGATTGCAACACCAGGCCACACGCCTGCCTGCGTGACCTATGTTATTGGCGATGCAGCTTTTGTCGGCGACACGATGTTCATGCCCGACTACGGCACCGCGCGCACGGACTTTCCGGGCGGCGATGCTGGCACGCTCTATGACAGCATCCAGAAAATTCTGTCACTACCAGAAGAGACCCGCGTCTTTGTCGGCCATGACTATCTGCCTGAAGGCCGTACGGACTATGTCTGGGAAACAACTGTTGCCGAACAGAAAGCCAAAAACATTCACGTGCATGATGGAATTAGCCGAGAGCAATTTATCGAGATGCGTAAAACGCGTGACGCAAAGCTCGCACCGCCGCGCCTGATCATGCCGTCACTTCAGGTGAATATTCGCGCTGGTCAGCTTCCGCCTGCGGAAGACAACGGCAAGCAGTACATCAAGATTCCAGTCTCTCTTGCAGGATGAGCCCTGAAGACCGTCGAGTCTTTTGACATGTCCCCCCCACCCCCGCTCACCTGCATAAAGAGAAGCCCGCTTTTCATTCGAGAAGCGGGCTTTCTTTTATTCTGATTGTCGGTCGTCAGACTAAGCAGACCACCAGTTGGCTGGCTTGGCTTTAAACTGGGCAGCTTCTTCAAGCTGGGCCGCAACTCGCAGACATGCAGTTTCGTCGAGCGCCTTGCCGATTACCTGCAGCCCCATTGGTAGACCATGGTGATCTGTTGCCACCGGCACAGAAATACCGGGGAGACCTGCGAGGTTCGCCGTAACCGTGAAGACATCGTTCAGGTACATGGAAATCGGGTCATCCATACGCTCGCCCAGCGCAAACGCAGCGGACGGACATGTTGGCGTAAGAAGCGCATCAACTTCTTCGAAGACATTCTGGAAGTCCTGAAGGATCTTCGTACGAACCTTCTGAGCTTTCAGGTAATACGCGTCATAGTAACCGGCTGACAGCACGTAAGTACCGATCATCAGACGACGCTTCACTTCTGCACCAAAGCCTTCGGCGCGTGTGTTCTGATAGATGTCTGTCAAATTATCGCCAGCCTGACGCAGGCCGTAACGCATGCCGTCATAACGCGCGAGGTTCGAAGACGCTTCAGCCGGTGCAACGATGTAATACGCTGGCAGAGCATATTTTGTGTGCGGCAGGCTGACGTCGACAATTTCGCAGCCGGCAGCTTTCAGCCAGTCGATACCCTGCTGCCAGAGCTTCTCGATGTCTTCCGGCATCCCATCGACGCGATATTCTTTAGGAACACCAATCTTCATGCCTTTAACCGGCTCGCCAATCGCTTTCGTCCAGTCAGGTTGCTCGACCTTCAGAGAGGTAGAATCCTTCTCATCATGGCTGCACATCACGTTCAGCATGATAGCAGCGTCTTTAACTGTCTTCGCAATCGGGCCAGCCTGATCAAGTGACGAGGCAAACGCGACCATGCCAAAACGGCTTGCACGGCCATAAGTCGGCTTAATGCCCACTGTGCCGGTAAAAGACGCAGGCTGACGAATAGAGCCGCCAGTATCGGATGCCGTAGCCGCAAGGCAGAGATCAGCAGCAACAGCGGACGCAGAACCACCGGATGAACCACCCGGTGTCAGATCAGCATTGCCACCGTCATTACGGCGCCACGGGTTGATAACGTTGCCGTAGAAAGACGTCTCGTTAGACGACCCCATAGCAAACTCGTCCATATTGAGCTTGCCAAGCATAACAGCGCCTTCGCGCCAGAGGTTCGCCGTTACTGTGCTTTCATATGGTGGTGTGAACTCACCCAGAATATGAGAACAGGCTGTCGTGCGCACACCTTCAGTGCTGAACAGGTCTTTGATGCCCAGAGGCGCACCCTCCAGCGCACCTGCTTCACCCTTGGCGCGACGCGCATCGGAGGCTTTCGCCATATTGATCGCTTTTTCAGGCGTCTGAAGAATATAGGCATTCAGCGCACCGTTAGCTTTCTCAATCGCGTCCACGTAGGCCGTGGTGATCTCTTCTGAAGAAAACGCTTTCGAGTTCAACCCGTCCAGAGCGTCAGACAGAGTAAGCCCAGTGAGATCAGTCATTGTCAGTCTTTCAATAATAATCGGTCCGCAAGTCGAGCCTTGCCGCAGCGAACCGGAAAAGAAAACTCCAACCGCTTGGTAGACGCGTACGCCCTAACTTATCAAGTGCTGAATTACCTGTATCTGCCGACTTTTCCGCAGAAGTCGCGCGATGTTGCAGGAATTAAAAAAGGCGCTTCATTCGAAGCGCCTCTAACTCAAGGAAGAAGTCTATTCTTCGGCAGTTTCCTCTGCCTCTTCGTCCGCGTCGTCATCCCACTCGTAAATCGCAGTAATGAGACACGAGTCGACGGACGTGCCCGTGTTCGAACGCGATGGGAACGCGCTGTCCGAAACGATAAGTCGATCGCCACGGCTTGCGCAGCTCGTGCGTGAATCAAGGCCGATGGAGAGAGCACGCTCAAGATTGAAGCACGCGCTTGTTTCTACAAGATAATGTCGCGATGCACTGGCGCGCAGAACGACCGTGTCTTCATCTGCTTGAGAAAAGCCGTCGATATTCGACGTAAAGCACATACGATCTACGCGCTCACCAAGTCGCGGGTCTTCTGCGAATTTTTCAGCGCCGCGAACGCGATCATCATCGCCGCCATTTGCCACTGTGGCACAGGCAGACAGCAGGAAAACCATTCCCGCATAGACCATTGGCAGACTTTTATCGCGTAACATCGTTCACCTCTTGCTCAGGTCTATATCGCGCCAAAACAGTAAAAGTTCAATGATATCGCGGAAAATTTGATCAGTCGGAGACTTATTCAACAACCTTCGGAACGACGAAGAAGCCATCTTCGGATTTCGGCGCGTTTGCGAGGACTTTGTCCTGAATGCCGCCGTCCGTCACAACGTCTTCGCGCATTGGCAGAGATGTCTCCACAACAGAGGTCATCGGCTCCACACCTTCAACATCAACTTCGCCCAGCTGTTCTATCCAGTTCAGGATGTTGTTGAGTTCGTCCGTCATAGGTTCAACCTGATCCTCTGGCAGCGCAATGCGGGCCAGGCGGGCAACTTTTTTTACGTCCTGATTGGTGACGCTCATGCGGAACACTCCTCTGTGTGAGTGCGGGTTTATGACGAGCTTACGGCTTGATCAAGAATGACGGACGAAAATTTCTGCGAATACCGCCCGCAGAAAGTCTTTTGAGCTTCGCTGACAGCAAGCTATCAGACAGACATGCTATTATCAGACGTTACAGAGATGCCTAATCAGGGCATTATTATCGGGCTGGATCCGGGATCAAAGACGCTTGGCGTCGCGGCTAGCGACAGCCTCCAGCTCACAGCCCATCCGGTAGAAACCATTCAGCGCGGCAAAAAGCTCGCTCCGACGCTGACCCGCCTTTTCGAACTCTTCGATGAGCGCGGCGCAATCGGTATTGTGATGGGGCTTCCGCTCAACATGGATGGCAGCGCAGGCCCGCGCGTTCAGTCTGCGCGCGCACTCGCACGGCACATTCTTCAGATCCGCGATGTGCCGATCGCCTTTCAGGACGAACGCATGTCGAGTCAGATGGCCGAACGCGCCATGCTGGAAGCAGACCTGTCACGCGCACGCCGTGCCGAACTTATCGATAAATCCGCTGCCGCAATCATCCTCCAGACTGCTATTGACCGGATCGCCAACGCTTCATGACGTTTCTGAACGCTCTTCTACCCGTCATGTTCATGGTGGCGCTGGGGCAATTCCTTGCCTGGCGCAAACTACCTGATCGGGATGGCTGGCGGTCTATAGAGCGGCTTTGTTATGTAGCGCTTTTCCCTGCCCTGATCATACTGGTGCTCTCGCGAGCGCCATTTGACGAGGCACCGTGGAAGATCGCGCTCACGCTGTTCATCGCTCAGATACTGATGGCCGGAACCGGTCTGCTTGCGCTTTTATGGCCGAATGTATCTCGCCCGGCTGTTGGCAGCATCATTCAGTCCAACTCGCGCTGGAACACCTTTATCGCGTTGACCATTTCTGGCGTTCTCTACGCTGAAGAGGGGCTGGCGCTTACGGCGTTATGTGCCGCCATCCTTATCCCGATGGCAAACATACTCTCTGTACTGGCGCTGTCTCATTTCGGCGAAACCGAGACCGGCGTGAAACGTAACCCGTTCACAGAACTCATTCGCAACCCGCTGGTCATCGCCTGCATTATCGGCGCAGCCCTGAACGTCACAGGACTTCAGCCAACAGGCATTCTGAACACCATTCTGGAACTGGTATCCGAACCGGCCATGGCGCTCGGCTTGCTGGCCGCGGGTGCAGGTGTGAATTTTATCGCGCTCCGGCGTGCTGGTCTCTTCACGGTATTCTGGTCACTAGTGCGCCTGATCGGGATGCCCGTCCTGACAATCCTGATTGCGCGCCATGGCTTCGGCCTGGAGGGCGTGCCGCTCGCCGTAATGGCTATCGCGACCGCCACGCCGACGGCGACAAACGGCTTCATCCTCGCGCGTCAGCTGGGCGGAGATGCTGACCTCATGGCCAACCTGATCGCTACTGAAACCGTTCTCGCCGCCCTGACAATGCCAGCCATTCTGATCGCTTTCGGCCTTCTATAGAGAGAACTCTGTGACGGCACATTGCGCATAATGTTGACGTACCACCCCGAGAGAGACTAGCTGGTCCGGATTTTTTATTCTCAGAGTCTTCACCGATGACCTTCGCTTATGACTTCTCCCTTCAACACCTTCTGGGCATTGAAGGGCTCAATCGTCTGGACATCGAGTACCTGCTTGATCGCGCAAACGAGTTCGTTGAAAACCGCACTCCGGAACAGTCCCTCAAAGGGAAAACCCTGATCAACCTGTTCTTCGAAAACTCGACCAGAACACAAAGCTCATTCGACATTTCAGCAAAGCGTCTCGGCGCAGATGTTGTGAACATGTCTGTTCAATCATCATCTGTGAAGAAAGGCGAAACGCTGGTTGATACCGCGATGACGCTAAACGCCATGCAGCCGGACCTTCTGGTGATCCGTCACGGCTCTTCAGGCGCGGTGAGGCTTCTGTCACGTAAAGTCGATTGCGCGGTCGTGAATGCCGGTGACGGCACACACGAACACCCGACGCAGGCGCTGTTGGACGCGCTTACGATCCGCCGTCGCAAAGGCCGGATTGAAGGACTAAAGGTGGCGATTTGCGGAGACATTCTACACTCGCGCGTGGCCCGTTCTAACGCTATGTTACTGCATCTGATGGGCGCAGAAGTCCGACTGGTCGCTCCACCCACGCTCATGCCTTCGGGCACGGAAACCTGGGGTGCACATTCAACGCATACCAACATGATTGAAGGCATTAGCGGCTGCGATGTTGTCATGATGCTTCGCCTCCAGCTTGAACGGATGCATGGCCTGTATCTGCCGAGTAAACGCGAGTTTTTCCACCTCTACGGGCTCGATAAAGAAAAGCTCTCACACGCTGCGCCAGACGCACTGATCATGCACCCCGGCCCTATGAACCGCGGTGTAGAAATCGACAGCGCCATCACGGAATCCGCAAACAGCACCATCACGGAGCAGGTCTCTATGGGCGTCTTTGTCCGCATGGCTGTTCTGGATGCGCTCGCCAGAAATCTTGATCGCGCACGCGCGGAGGCGTCAGCATGAAACAGGCTCTGATCAACGCGCGTATTCTCGACCCGGCGACGGGCCTCGATACTGTCGGCGGCATTATCATTGAAGACGGCTACATCTCCGAATTCGGCCCGCAGGTTTCCGCTGCAACAGCCGGAACCGATCTTGTAACCGATTGCGGCGGCAAAGCCGTTGCTCCCGGCCTGATCGATATGCGGGTCAAAACCGGCGAGCCGGGCTCTGAGCATCGTGAAACACTCGAAACTGCCAGCCGGTCAGCCGTATCCGGCGGCATCACCTCAATGGTGATCATGCCGGACACAGACCCGGCGATCGATACACCTGCACTGGTCGATTACCTCAAACGCGCAGGTCAATCCCACAAAGTCCTGAACCGGATCTACCCAGCTGGCGCCCTGACTGTTGGCCTTGCAGGCGAAGGCATGACCGAGCTCTCCCTCATGAAGGATGCGGGCGCGGTTCTGTTCTGTAACGCGGACAAAGCTCTGACGTCAGCAAACCTCATCCGTCGCGCACTCCAGTATGGTCGCGGGGTGGGAGCTAAAATCATGCTTCGTCCGGACGAGCCATCGCTGTCGACCGGCTCTATGAATGCAAGCGCGTTTGCAGCGCGACTCGGACTGCGAGGCCTTCCCGCAAACGCTGAATGGATTGGTCTGGAACGCGACTTACTACTGGCTGAAATGACCAAAAGCGACATCATAGTCGATCAGGTCACGACGGGCCGAAGTCTTGATATCGCAAACCGCCATCGCGAAGCCGGCAATAATGTCATCGTAACGGCAGCAGCCCATTCTCTATTTTTCAATGAACTCGACATCGGGGATGGCTCTCACGACCCGCGCAAAGCGTATCTCACCTATTGCAAGGTGAACCCGCCATTCCGCGCAGAAGAAGATCGTCTGGCTTTGATTGAAGGCCTGAAAAATGGCTCTCTCAACGTAATCGTGTCATCTCACGACCCACAACCTGCCGAAGACAAGCGACTTCCGTTCGATGAAGCTAGCTTTGGCGCTGCCGGTCTCGAAACACTTCTTTCAGCACTTACGACGCTCGTCGCAGAGCCTCACTACGAGCTCGATCTTCTAACTGCGCTCGCCGCTGTGACATGCAATCCGGCAGATGCGCTCGATCTGCCACTCGGACGGATTGCCGAAGGCGTAGAAGCAGACCTTGTTGTCTTCGATCCGGAGACACCGTGGAAATGTCTTCGCGAGAACCTCTCTTCACGCTCTGGCAATAGCCCGTTTGATGGCCGCCTCCTGACTGGTAAAACAGTCCGGACAATGGTCAAAGGCAAATGGGTGTTTGGCCCTGAGAACGGAAACTAATCATGGAAAGCATTCCTGATACCGCAATCTGGGCGGGCGCAGCTGTTATAGGCTATCTGCTCGGCTCTATCCCGTTTGGTCTGGTTATTACGCAAATGGCCGGTCTTGGCGACATTCGCGCAATCGGTTCTGGCAATATCGGCGCCACGAACGTTCTCCGCACCGGTCGCAAAGATCTTGCTGCAGCGACCTTCCTGCTCGATTCCGGCAAAGCAGGCCTTGCGGCTCTGTTGTTCGCCTTTCTCTTCGCTGACCGCATTCCGGCCATTGGTCTGTTTGCAGGCGCGATGGCGTTCATCGGACATTGCTTCCCGGTCTGGCTTCAGTTCAAAGGCGGCAAAGGTGTCGCGACATATGCCGGCCTGCTTTTTGCTGCCGTCTGGCAGATCGGCCTGTTCGCTGCGGTCTGTTGGCTGACTGTCGCCTTCCTTGCTCGTCGCTCTTCGGTCGCTGCGCTGACCACCGCTCTGTTTGTGCCAGTCGTCGCCTGGGGGCTAAACCTGTCTCTGATTCACGTCATGATTCTGGTCGTGCTCACTGCCCTTGTCTTCTGGCGACATGCAACGAACATCAAGCGCATACTAGACGGGACAGAACCAAAATTCGGGCAAGCCAAATCTAAAACCACTGACGCAGAAGCGCCTGCTCCGTGACCGACGCTGAACGCATCGCCCGCGTTCAGCTTGCCCGGACAAAAGGGGTCGGGCCCCTCACCTATTCCAGATTTCTTGAGACCTATGGTTCAGGCCTTGCTGCACTGGAAGCGTTTCCAGAGCGCGTGCGTGCTTCAGGTCGAGGCCAGCTGAAGCTTTATCCTGCAGACAAAGTCCGGCGCGAATTCGACGAAACCGACCATATCGGTGCTCGCATAATCCTTTACGGCGATGAGGATTACCCCGAACTTCTGGGGCATTTATCGCCTGCCCCACCGGTGATCACGGTCTGGGGCAATACAGACCTTCTCAAAAAGCCATGTGTGGCGCTGGTCGGCTCACGTAATGCCTCTGCCGCGGCCATGCGGATAGCCCATGATATGGCGCATGATCTTGGCAATGGCGGATACACAGTCGTCTCCGGCCTCGCGCGAGGTGTCGACACAGCTTCTCACAATGGCTCGCTGTCGACAGGAACGGTCGCGGTAATCGCAGGCGGGATAGACAACATTTATCCGGCACAGAATGAGAACCTCCGAAATCAGATCAAAGATACAGGGCTGGTCGTTTCTGAGTCGCCATTCGGACACGAACCGCGCACCAACGATTTCCCGCGCCGCAACCGGCTTATTACCGGGCTCAGCCTTGGCGTCGTTGTCATCGAGGCTGCGCAGCGTTCTGGCTCTCTCATTTCAGCCCGCACAGCGCTCGAGCAAGGCCGCGAAGTCATGGCCGTTCCGGGCAGCCCGCTCGACAACCGTACCCGAGGCTCAAACGGACTTATCCGGTCTGGCGCAATACTTGTCGAAAACGCAGAGCAAGTGATGGAAGCCATCGCACCGGCTGCGCCGTCTCAGTCTAGCCTGTTTGAAATGCCAGACGATGATCTGGACGATGAAACGCTCGAGTTTTCGGACGAAGACCGCGCACGAATCATTCAGGCGCTTTCACCCACAGCGACAACTATTGCCGATGTTTCACTGGCAACAGGCATTCCTAGCCGCAAATGTGCCATCCTTCTGGTAGAACTTGAGCTGGAAGGAATCGCAGGCTCTCTGCCTGGCGGACTGGTCCGCCGTCAGAACTGAGATTTCAGGCATCAAATATGCAACAAGGCGACCTTAAAATCGCTTTTTTTGCCTGTCATCGGGTATGAAGTCTTTTGTCCTTGCGACGAAAAGTATAACCCAGACAAGTAGGTTTCGAAGGGGATAACCGTGAAGCGCAACGATCTGCTCGCAATCATGGCGATTTTGGCATTCACACCGGCTGTGGTTGCGCAGGATTTTTCATCTGATCGGGTTTATCTGGAAGCCGACGTTCTGATCGATAATCAGGATGAAGGAATCATGATCGCCGAAGGCAATGTGGTGGCGCGCTATGCAGACCGCCAACTGACGGCTGATCGGGTAATCTACAATCTTCAGGAACAAAAAGTTCACGCGATTGGTAATGTGCGCATTGCTGATCCGGACGGTACCGTTCGCGTTGCAGAAGAGCTGGAAGTTGACGGCTCTCTCTCAGACGGTGTTGCAGCCAATTTTGCAGCTCAACTGCCTCAGAACGCGGTTGTCGTCGCCCGCACGGCTGCACGTGATGATTCTGGCTCCAACTCTCTGGAATATGCAATTTATACCGCCTGCCCGATCTGTGAAGAAGAAGGCAGCCAGCCAACATGGAGCCTGCGTGCCCGCCGCGCTGTCCAGAACGCGGACACTCAGATGATCACCTATGAGGGTGCCGTATTTGAGCTCAAGGGCGTACCGGTTCTGTATCTGCCGTATTTTGCGCACCCGGATCCAAGCACTGAACGCCGCTCCGGCTTCCTCACACCAACGCCGGAACTCTCCTCAAAACTCGGTTTCGTTTACGAGCAGCCGTATTACTGGGCGATTTCGCCGAGCAATGATCTGACTGTCACGCCGCGTCTCCATACGAATGTGAATTCGACGCTGGGCGCCGAATACCGCCAGCGCTTCTATTCGGGCTCGCTGAACCTGTCCGGCTCCATGGCCTATGACTATGAGTTCGACAGCAATGGTGACCGCCAGTTCTACAATACAAACGGTCGCATCGTTGCCAATCCGTCCACCTTCACTGGCACGCTAATACCAAGCGAAGAAGAATTCCGTGGTCACATCTTTGCGGAAGGTGATTTCGAGATTTCAGATATCTGGAGCTGGGGCTTCTCTATCGAAGAAGTCTCTGACGACCTGTATTTGCGCCGCTACGACATCAGCGACTGGAACACACCGCGCGGACTGGTCGACTCCAACCCTCAGCGCCTTCTGAACCAGCTTTATTTTGTTGGTCAGAACGAGAACTTCTACGCAGATGCCATTTCCTTCCACACGCAAGGCCTGCGCGATGGAGATGATGACGCATTGTTCGCGCGAGTAACGCCAAGCGTTTACGCAAACCAGCTCATGGACTTTGGTGATAACGGTCTCGTCTCTCTGGAAACCGGCCTTGCCATTCTGGACCGCAGCGGCGGCAATGACACACGTCGTCTCACAGCTTCGGCCGACTGGCAGAACTCCTATGTGTCTCCAGGCGGCCTAGTGCTGGAGCCGCTCCTGCGCGTGCGTGGTGATTATTTCGATTATTCGGTCGCACAGACAAATGTCACACCCGCATTCGAAGACTCCGAAGCGCGTGGTTATGGTCTTGCCGCAGCAACGGTACGCTGGCCTTTGGCGCGCTATTCGGAAGGTTCGCGCATTCTGATCGAACCGATCATGACGATCGCCTACAGCGAATCCTCTCTGGAAAATATTCTCGTACCGAACGAAGACTCCACGAAGTTCGAACTGGACCACGCGGTTCTATTCGAAGCGGATCCGTTCACGCAACAGGACCTAGTTGAGACGGGTGGACGTATCGCGGCAGGTGTTCGCACGGCGGTCTCCATGGACAATGGATTCACGCTCCGCGGCACACTTGGCCGTCGCTGGCGTGACGAGGCAGACCCGCTTTTCACTTATGCGTCTAATCTGGCAGGTACTGAGTCAGACTATCTGGTCGGCGGTGCGCTTGAGTACAACGATACATTCAGCTTTGCAGCCAACTTCCGCCTCAATGATGATTTCGACATTCAGCGCGTCGAAACCCGCGCAACGGTCGACTGGTGGCGCATCGAAGGCAATGTCACCTATTTCAACGTGTCCGATGACATCTCAATGGAAGCGCTCCCGCTGCAACGTCAGGGCATTTCGCTTGGCGCAACAGTTGAACTGACTGAAGACGTTGAGCTGCTCTACCGGATCAACCGGAACCTCGAAGCCAACCTGAACCAGATTCAGGCTGTTGCTCTGCGCTGGTCTGACGAGTGTAGCTTCTTCCAGATTGGCTATCAGCAGCGCGAAATCAACGATCGCGGCGTCGGCAATAGTGAATCCATCACGTTCGGCTTTGGCTTCAATACACTTGGCCAGGTCACCAGTGGTAATTTTGATTAAGAGAAACCCTTCTGCATCTTCATGTGACATTTCCTTTTGGATCATGTTATCGCATGTGACACGATGAATTCGCGTTGGCGGGCAGGTTTTTGGAGTAAAGATTTATGATCGGATTTCGGACGCTGGTAAGTGGGCTTGCTCTGATGGCATTCAGTGCACCTGCAATTGCACAGACCGCTACCGGCCCAGCGACCGCAGCAACTTCTGAAGCAGCTGAGTCCTCTACTCGCATGCTCGGCGGTGTGGCGGCTGTCGTGAATGATGAAGTGATTTCCATCTCTGACGTCGCATCCCGCGCGCGCTTGCTATTGGTCACTTTAGGCGTTCAACCGTCTCAGGAAGCGCTCAGACAAGCGCTACCACGTGCTTTAGAAGAACTTATTGATGAACGTTTACAGCTTCAAAAAGCGGCTGAATATGAGCTTGAAATCGATGACCGGGAAATTGAAGCGTCTTTGATGGACATTGCCCGGCAAAATCAGACTTCTTTAGAAGGTCTGTATGCATCACTTGTACAAAATGGTGTAAACCCTCAGACACTGCGCGAACAGATGCGTGCCGAAATCTCATGGCGCCGTATCATCAATGGTCTCTATGGTTCACGTATTCGTATTTCCCAGCTGCAAATCGATAGTACGCTCGACCGCATGGAAAATGATGCGTCTGTAGAGCGTTATCAACTTGCAGAGATTTTTCTATACGCTCCGTCGGAGGCGGATCGACAACAGATGCTGCAAGGTGCGAATGTGATCCTTGAGCAAATACGCCAAGGTGCACGATTTGAACTTGCAGCTCAGCAATACTCGAATTCGCCGACAGCTGCTGTTGGAGGCGATCTTGGTTGGGTCTCCCCGACAGAGCTGGAACCCGAAGTTCAGGAAGTTATTCGCAACACGGAAGCGCCAGCGCTCACACCTCCAATTATCGCGTCTGATGGCATCTACATCTACGCAGTCCGAGCTAAGCAAGACGGTACGAACGGACAGCTGGAAGTTGAGTTGGCACAGGTACTGTCCGAGACCGGCGACCTCGCTGCTTTGGAAGAATTCCGAGCTGAGGAACATTCATGCGATATGTTAGAAAGTGTTGCCGGCGAAACTGAAGGCCTCCTGTATGCACCTCTTGGACGTGTCAGCACTGACGCCTTAATGGATCAGGTCTCCGAAGCGATACGCGACACAGAAGTTGGACACTCTGCAGATCCGATAGATACGCCCGCGGGGCCAACTTTGATCTATGTGTGCGACCGCGGATTTGCTGACATCGAAATCCCGGACCGTGAAGCTATCGAGGATCGCCTGTTCAACCAGCAGCTTTCCCTCATGGCGCAGCGCGAACTTCGTGACCTGAAGCGTGACGCAACAATTATCAGACGATAAGCGGTTACCGCTTGTTCTGACGCAGGGAGATCCGGCGGGCGTTGGCCCGCAGGCTTCTCTTCTTGCCTGGCAGGCATTCCAGAAAACACCGGATACACGCAGCTTCTATCTTCGTGGCAATGTCGCGACGATGCGAGATCGCGCGCGTGAATCCGGCCTCGATGTCGACATCATCGAAATCCGTGACCCGGCAGAGTGTGAAGCGATGTTTGCTAGCGGGCTTCCGGTCATTGATATTGCGAGCCCTGACGTTCGCGCAGGTGAACCCAATACGGAAACAGGCTCTGCGATCATTGAATCGATCAGACTGGGCGTGAACGATGTCTGGGATGGCAAAGCCTCCGCCGTTGTCACAAATCCGATTGCGAAGTCACTCTTGAAAGCCGCGGGCTTCCAGCACCCCGGCCACACCGAATACCTTGCAGAACTGGCAGGCACGCTGACTGGTACCCCAGCGCCGTATCCGGTTATGATGCTTATTGGTGGCGGGCTTCGCGTTGCGCTCACAACGATCCACATGCCGCTACGCGCTGTGCCTGATGCGATTACGAGCCCACTAGTCAAACAAGTGGCGCAGATCGTCTCAACGGCGCTCAAACGCGATTTTGCGGCAGATAGCGCATGCATTGGCGTCGCTGGCCTCAACCCCCACGCGGGCGAAGACGGCATGCTGGGCCATGAAGAAGAGACAGTCATCATCCCTGCACTTCATGAGCTGAACGCTTCCGGCATCAACGCTATTGGCCCACGTCCGGGCGATACGGTATTTCATGAAATGCTCAGAGGCGCCTATGATGCTGTGCTGGCTATGTATCATGATCAGGGGCTTGCGCCTTTAAAGACGCTGGATATGTGGGGCGGCGTGAATGTCACGCTTGGTCTGCCATTCATAAGAACCTCACCGGATCATGGTACGGCATATGACGCGGCTGGCGCATTCAATGTGCGCGCCGATAGCCTGATCGCAGCTATAAATATGGCTGACACAATGAGCCGCAACCGAATCGAATATGACGCCGCCCATGACTGATGACAAAGCACCTGAACTTCTGCGCGCGACGGCTAATAAAAAGCTCGGCCAGCACTTTCTGTTTGATCCCGACATTCTGAAACGTGTTGCTCTCGCAGGCGGACCTGTTGACGGCGCCGATGTCATCGAAATCGGTCCCGGCCCGGGCGGCCTGACGCGTGCGCTATTAGACAACGGCGTAAGAAAGCTGGTCTGCGTTGAGATGGATGATCGCTTCGCAGAAGCGCTTCTAAGCTGGCCTGAAGCGTCGCAAAGACGCCTCGCTGTCCATAAGGGTGATGCAACGGCTATTGATTGGCCCGCCTTCATCGACGAACACGGCCTGGGCCAGAATATCAAAATCGTTGCCAACCTGCCCTACAATGTCGGCACGCCACTCTTTGTCGGCTGGCTGAACCAGATGTCGCTATTCGGGACCATGTCTCTCATGTTCCAGAAAGAGGTGGCGCAACGCATTTGCGCAAAGCCGGGCAGCAATCATTACGGGCGGCTCGCTGTGCTCTCGTACGCTGTTATCGAGCCGCGCATGGCATTCACCCTGCCACCGGGCGCGTTCAAGCCGCCGCCAAAGGTTGCTTCAGCTGTCGTCTCGGCGAAGCCTCTGGCAGAAGACAAAGCTTATCCACATCTGGATGCCTTGCAGACCGTCACAGCAGCCGCGTTTGGTCAAAGACGTAAAATGCTGCGCGCAAGCCTTAAACAGATCATGACTCAGGGCACCACGACAGAACAGCTTCTGGAATCAGTCAGCATTGATCCGACCCGTCGTGCAGAAACGCTCTCCCAGCAGGAGTTCCGCGATCTCACAACAGCGTGGAAGGCGCTCTAGTCTGCAAGCAGGCGCTGAACCAGAGGCTCGAGACGAAGCTGACGCAGACGCTTCTGGCGCTCCGTCAGAAGGATACGTTCCAGCTCTTCGAAAGCCACATCCAGATCTTCGTTCACGATGACATAGTCATAGCGACGCCAATGGCTGATTTCGCTTTTGGCACCGGCCATCCGACGAGCAACCTTTTCCGGGTCTGACCCCGGACGCTCTTCCAGACGCTTTTGAAGCGCCTGAATGCTCGGCGGAAGCACGAACACAGATACAACATCATTTGGCATCTGGTCATGGATCGCATCCGCGCCCTGCCAGTCGACATCAAAGATCACATCACGACCTTCAGAGAGACGACGCTCGACAGCTTTCCGAGGCGTTCCGTAGAAATGGTCGAACACTTTGGCCCATTCCAGAAACTCACGATCCTCGATCATCTGTTCAAACTGCGTGTGATCCACAAAGTCATAATGGACGCCATCCTGCTCCCCCGGACGCGACGCTCGCGTCGTCGCAGAGACGGACAGACGAACATCTTCGTATTTATCCATAAGCTTTCGGGACAGCGTGGTTTTACCGGCTCCGGACGGACTGGAAATGACGAGCATAAGGCCGCGGCGCGGATGAGCACTATTCGACATTTGCGGACTGCTCCTTGAACTGATCGATAAGCGATTTCAGAGCGAGCGAATGACGCGTCATTTCAAGGCTCGCAGACTTACTGCCAAGCGTATTTGCTTCACGCAAAAGCTCTTGAGACAGGAAATCAAGTTTCCGCCCTACAGCCTTGTCTGATTTGAACAAATTCCGAGCCTCGACAAGGTGCGCCGACAGGCGATCAACTTCTTCGGTCACGTCCGCCTTGCTCACCAGAATAGCAAGTTCCTGCTCCAGACGCTCATCGCTGATGCGAGAATCAGACAGAAGTCCTGCCACGCGCTCATTGAGGCGCGCCATCATTTGCGCAGGCTGAACATCTGCTGTGGCTTTCGCTTCGACGACCACAGCCTCCATGTCGAACACAATGCGTTCCATAATCTCAAGCAGAGCCTGACCTTCCGTCTGGCGTGCGCGCTTCAGCTGTTCGATCGCCTCGCCGACGGCATCCAAAATGCCTTTGCCAGTTTCGCTGTCCGGAGACACTTCAATGGCAGTGCGTTCATTGGAAATAACGCCGCGCAAAGCAAACAAATCACCGGCAGACGTTGAAGCGCCACGACCAGCAGCGCGGTCAGCCAAACGCGCCTTGCGCGATAGTGCATTGAGTAGCCCTGAATCGATCGAGACACGCTGGCCCTCGCCGGTCTCACGGAGATTAAGCGAAGCCTGCATATTGCCGCGTGCAAAAGCCGACTTGAACGCTGCACGGATGCCAGCTTCCAGACCTTCGCAACCTGGCGGAAGATGGAGTCGCAGATCAAGACCACGCCCGTTTACCGATTTGGCTTCAAACTGCCATGAGAGGCGGGCGCCATCTCCTTGTCCGCTGCCAAATCCTGTCATGCTGGAGAGCATGGTGTGTCTCCTTATTGAGCGTTGCGACGGCTGCGTTCAATCTGACGCCAGCGCGCAACATTGCGATTATGTTCTGCGTTGGTGCGAGCGAACACGTGGTGCCCCTCACCGTCTGCAACAAAGAATAGATAATCAGATTCCGCAGGCTGAAGAACTGCGCGAAGTGCCGCCTCACTCGGATTGCAAATTGGTGTCGGCGGCAGGCGGTCAATCTGATACGTGTTGTAAGGCGTGTAACGGTCGATTTCAGATCGGTACAGCCCACGTTGCACTTCCTGACCGTTCACGGTGCGTGTCAGACGTTCGCCCTGTGAGATACCGTAAATAATCGTAGGGTCGCTCTGCAGACGCATGCCGCGGTTGAGACGGTTGATGAACACGCTGGCGACGAGATCCTCATCTCCGACGCTGCCGGTCTCTTTCTCCACGATAGATGCGAGGATAACCGCCTCTTCCGGAGACGCGAGCGGCAGATCTGACTGACGATTGGCCCAGATCTCATCAAGAAGCGTGTCCTGAGCGCCCATGAGCAGCTGGACAACCTCGGCACGGGTCGTGCCGCGTGTGACCATATATGTATCGGGCAGAAAGCTTCCCTCCTCGGGAGTTTCAGGCATGTCGCCTGTCAGCACTTCAGAAGCCTCGATTGCGCGCATCGCTTGCGCGATTGTCGATCCCTCAATCACCTGAACGGGATGCAGGATCACATCCCCCTCTTCCATCAGGCGGAGTATTTCCGTGATGCTGGCATCAGCCGGAATGCTGTACTCGCCCGCCTTCAAGCTGGAGTCGAGCTCGTAATACCGGGAAGCAAGGCGGAAGAGACGCGTGTCCTCGATCAGCCCCTGTTCGGCAAGCTGCTCGCCAATGCGGATTGTGCCGGCACCGCGCGGGATAAGCACGATCTGGTTCTCAGCGCCCTCCATAGGACCCGGCTCGTTAATCTGACCAAGAAACCACTGGTAAGCGGCAAACGCACCGCCTGCAGCGATGGGCGCTAAAACGAGAAGGGCCACCAAAGCCCTGGTGACCCATTTCATCGTTTCACTCCTGGAAACCTGATTTTAGCCAAGGCAGCTCGTCCTTAGTCGTCGATGCGTCCAAGTACGAGCGCTGCGTTTGTGCCGCCGAAACCGAATGAGTTAGAGAGCGCGTACTTGATTTCGCGAGCTTTAGACTTGAGCGGCGTCAGGTCGATCTCGGATTCGAAGGACGGGTTCTCAAGGTTCAGCGTTGGAGGGATCATGCTGTTCTTGACCGCAAGCGCCGTGAATGCAGCTTCAACCGCACCGGCCGCACCCAGAAGGTGACCGATAGACGATTTCGTCGAGGACAGAGACAGCCCTTTTACAGACTCACCGAAGAGACGTTCGATCGCGCGAACCTCGATCTCGTCACCAACTGGCGTGGATGTACCGTGTGTGTTGACGTAGTCGATGTCTGCTGGTGTCAGCTTGGCATGACGCAGCGCCATTTCCATTGCGCGGTAACCACCATTGCCGTCTTCCGCAGGAGACGTGATGTGGTGCGCATCGCCTGAAAGGCCGTAGCCGAGAACTTCAGCATAGATTTTCGCGCCGCGCTTTTTCGCGTGCTCGTATTCTTCAAGAACGAGTACGCCAGCGCCTTCGCCAAACAGGAAGCCATCGCGGTCTTTGTCATAAGGACGTGACGCGCGTTCGGGTTCGTCGTTGAATTTCGTGGAGAGAGTTTTAGCTGCAGCAAAACCTGCAACCGCGATACGGCAGAGAGAGCCTTCCGTACCACCAGCGACCATGACATCCGCATCGCCATACTGAATGAGGCGGGCAGAATCACCGATTGCGTGCGCACCCGTCGCACAGGCTGTAACCACTGAGTGGTTCGGGCCTTTAAAGCCGTGCTTGATAGACACCTGGCCTGAGCACAGGTTGATCAGAGCACTTGGGATAAAGAACGGGCTGACTTTGCGCGGCCCGCTCTCTTCCAGGATCTTCGCAGTTTCAGCGATTTCAGGAAGACCACCAATGCCTGAACCGATGAGAACACCGGTCATGCACTTTTCTTCTTCCGTCTGAGGTACCCAACCAGAGTCCTCAATCGCTTCGGCGGCCGCAGCCATACCGTAGACGATGAATTCGCCGACGCGGCGACGTTCCTTGGCAGAACCGGCACGGTCTGGATCAAAGGCTTCAGGATCACCCTCGCCTCCGCCACGACCGGTCGTCCACGGAACCTGCGCCGCAATCTTGCAGGACAGGTCGTCAGTATCAAACAGGTCAATCTTTTGCGCGCCAGAGCGCCCTTCAATCAACCGTTCCCAACTCGCCTCGCGGTTGCCCGCTAGAGGCGTTACGAGGCCAATGCCTGTAATAACAACCCGTCTCATCGCTAAGATTAACCCTGAGTTTTCTTGATTTCAGTTACCGCGTCACCAACGGTGCGGATGTTTTCCTGAACTTCGTCTTCGATCTCGATACCGAACTCTTCTTCAAAAGCCATAACGAGCTCAACGAGGTCGAGGCTGTCAGCGCCGAGGTCGTCGATGAAGCTAGCAGCTTCTGTTACCTTGTCCGCCTCTACCTCGAGGTTTTCGACAACGATTTTCTTCACACGTTCGAAAACATCAGACATTTCATCTTCCTTCTAATTATGGAGCGAGCAGTCAGCTCTTGTTTGTAAACTGCTTGCGTGTTGCGCCGCTAGCACATGTTTTGCGGCTTGACCATTATCCGGACTGGGATTTCCTGACTAGCCCTAACAGGCTAAATCATTGCCATCCCGCCATTCACATGCAGGGTTTGCCCTGTAACATAAGCCGCTTCTTCGCTTGAGAGATAGACACAAGCAGAAGCGATGTCGCCACCAGAACCCAGACGACCCACAGGGATTCCACCCAGAAGGTGTTCTTTCTGCGCATCGGAAAGTTCGTCAGTCATCGGAGAGCTGATAAAGCCTGGCGCCACACAATTTACTGTGATGCCACGGCTCGCAACTTCCTGAGCAAGCGATTTGGAGAAGCCAATCATACCAGCTTTAGATGCGGCGTAGTTCGTCTGCCCCGGGTTACCCGTAACCCCAACGATGGACGTAATACCGATAATGCGGCCAAAACGGCGCTTCATCATGCCACGAAGGCTAGTACGTGCGAGGATAGAGTAAGCCTTGAGGTTTACATCTACGACTGAGTCCCAGTCTTCTTCTTTCTGCTGGAGCAGAAGCTTATCACGCGTAATGCCTGCGTTAGCGACCAGAATATCGACAGGGCCGAAGCCTTTATCGACAGAAGGCACGAGACCAGCGACGCTCTCCATGTCAGAGAGGTTGCACGGCGCAATGTAAGTTTCACCCGGCAGTGTGGACGCCACTTCTTCAAGAACGGCTTCACGCGTACCGCTCAGCGCAACTTTAGCGCCCTGCGCAGACAGTGCTGCAGCGATTGCACGACCGATACCGCCAGAAGCGCCGGTCACAAGTGCAGTTTTACCCGTCAGATCGAACATGGAAGCGATCCTCCCTTTTTCCAAAAGATGTTCAGGCCTGATTCTGAGCTTCAGCAAAAGCCTCAAGATCAGATGGCGTACCCAGTGCTGTGCCGTTTAGCCCTTTTACAGTGCGTCGGTTCATGACGGTCAGGACTTTGCCTGCGCCACATTCTACGAGGTTCACAACACCTTCTGCAGCCATTTTCTCGACGCTTTCGCGCCAGCGGACACGTGCGGTTACCTGCTCAACCAACAGATTACGGATTTCTGCAGGATCTGTAACCGGCGCAGCGGTCACATTTGCGTAGACAGGTACGATTGGTGACTTGAGCTCTGTTGTCGCCAGAGCTTCTGCCATCGCATCAGCAGCCGGTTGCATCAGGCTGCAGTGGAATGGCGCGCTGACTGGCAGAAGAACTGCTTTTTTGATGCCATTCTCTTTGGACCATTCAGCAGCCGCCTCGACGGCCGCTTTCGCGCCAGACAAAACGACCTGTCCCGGTGCGTTGTCATTAGCGATCTCGCAAACGCCGCCGGACGCTGCACAAGCGGCTTCAGCCTGTTCGATTGTTGCACCGAGGAGCGCCGCCATAGCGCCTTCACCTGCAGGAACAGCTTTCTGCATGGACTCGCCACGGAAGCGCAGAAGCTTTGCAGCATCTCCTACGCTGATCGCGCCTGCAGCAGCCAGAGCTGAATATTCACCGAGCGAGTGACCGGCAACATATGTCGCATCACCCACTTTAACTCCGAACTCCGCCTCAAGCGCACGTGTTACAGCGAGGCTGACCGCCATCAAAGCCGGCTGCGTGTTCGCTGTCAGTTTCAGATCATCGTCGGAACCTTCCCAGATCAGACTGGAAAAGTTTTCACCGAGCGCAGCGTCAACTTCTTCGAAAACCGCGCGCGCACTCGCGAAAGCATCAGCAAGTTCTTTGCCCATTCCAACGAACTGGGCGCCCTGGCCCGGAAAGATAAAAGCTGTGTGGTCCATAGTGACAGGTCCTTTTCAGAGCCGAATGCCCTACCCATACGAAACGCAAATGACAAGCCACTTGCATTTTTTGTCTTATTACGCTTTAAGCGCGCCTTCACTGGATAGCGGCCCGTACCAATCGTGGAGCGGGGCCATCATCTGCTGCTTCCCTTGTCAGCGGGTGCCGCCTTCCAACCAAAGGGTAAAACATGGCTTTTTACGAACACGTCTTCGTAGCGCGCCCAGACATTTCACCGCAACAGGTGGAAGCGCTCGTTGAAGACATTACAAAAATCATCGAAGACGAAAACGGCAAGGTCGGCAAGACCGAGTATTGGGGTCTTCGCAATCTGGCATACCCAATCAACAAAGTTCGCAAGGGTCACTACTCCCTTATGAACCTTAATGCGCCAGCATCTGCGGTCCAGGAACTCGAGCGCCGTCTTCGTATCAATGATGACATCATGCGTCACATGACGATCCGCGTTGAAGAACTCTCTGACGAGCCTTCTGCGATCATCGCTCGCAAAGACCGCGACGACCGTCGCAAAAGAGACTAGGAGGCAACCATGTCAAAAGGTGGAAAACTGAACATCTCCAACCTGCCGGCTCGCCGTCCTTTCGGTCGCCGTCGCAAGGTTTGCCCGTTCTCTGGTGAGAACGCTCCGGCAATCGACTACAAAGACGTGAAACTGCTGCAACGCTATGTGTCTGAAAAAGGCAAAATCGTTCCAGCTCGCATCACGGCTGTCAGCCAGAAGAAACAGCGCAAGCTCGCTCAGGCCATCAAACGTGCCCGCGTTCTCGCTCTGCTTCCGTTCAGCGTTCAGTAAGGAGAGCCCACAATGCAAGTTATCCTTCTTGAACGTGTCGAGAAACTCGGAACGATTGGTGACGAAGTCGAAGTTAAAAACGGCTTTGCGCGCAACTACCTGATCCCTCAGGGCAAAGCGCTCCTCGCTAACGATGCCAACCGCGCACGCTTCGAAGCTGAAAAAGCTGAAATCGAAGCACGTAACGAAAAAGCTCGTGCGGAAGCTGCGTCTAACGGCGAATCTCTCGACGGAACAACTTTCGTCCTGATCCGTCAGGCTGGTGAGAACGGCTACCTCTTCGGTTCTGTCGCTGCACGTGACGTAGCTGAAGCGGCCACTGAAGCTGGTACAAAAGTTGAGCGTCGTCAGGTTCTCCTGAACACGCCAATCAAAACTATCGGTCTTCATGAAGTCGAAATTCGCCTTCACCCGGAAGTCACGATCACCGTCACGATGAACGTTGCGCGTTCTGAAGACGAAGCCGAACGTCAAGCTGCAGGCGAAAACGTGATCGAAGCTGCTATGGCTGAACAGCGCGCTGACGAAGCTGCTGTTGCATCCGAAATGGCTGAAGCTGCTGCTGAAGCCGCTGCTGAGCGCGGCCCGGCTGACGAAGACTAAGTTCTTCAAACAACCTAATCCAAAGAAAGCCACCTCTTACGAGGTGGCTTTTTTTGTTGGGGAAAATCTGAAATTTCGCGGGTTCGTTAAAACTAGCTATGTGTATTTTAAGAATACCTACATTTCTGATGGGTATATCTGCTCGCCATAATAAGATGGTGAGTGGACAAAATAATGGCTCTTTTACAACAAAAATTATCGTCAAACTCTGCACCGGCAACAAAGCCAACCTCAGAGGACCTTTTCAAGTATCTCCTGCCGGAAGATCCGAATGGCGCGCGCGCTAAAGCCGTCTGGAAAGAGCTCAAGCCCGAGATCGAAAATATTCTAGAAGCATTTTACGCTCGAATTAATCAAACCCCCAATCTCGCGGCTATGATTGAAAAATCTCCTCATGGCGCCGATGATCTGGCGAAGCGACAATCAACGCACTGGGAAAAAGCATTCGTTACGAATGAACTTCGTGAATTTGAAGAAGACGCTCGGAAAATCGGCTCGGCCCACGTTCGCATCGGGCTAACCTCTGACTGGTTTATTGCTGGCTATGGCCGTGTCCTTATGGAAGCTGTACCGCGCATTCTTAAAGCGCACCGCTTTACGCCGCAGCGCGCCGCAGAAGCCATCAACACACTCATTTCGCGCATGTTCCTGGATATGGCGCTCGCGAACGAGTCATATTCCAGCCAGATGACCGATCACGAAGCGATTGAATGGCGTGCGGACAATGATTATCAGAACCTCCGCACGATCTCTGACTCCATGCATGACATCAACAAAGTCACGCTGAACCTTGCAGTACTCAGCAACAGCACAGCGAAAGCAACCAGCTCCAACGAATCTGTTGCTGCAGCTGTCGAGGAACTAGTGTCGTCTATCCAGCAACTCTCTGACACAAGCCAGAATGCGGCGAATGCGGCGGGGGACACTAACACTCGGCTGAACGAAGGCGTTCAGGGCGTTGTGCGTGCACGTGGTGCAATCGCAACGGTTGCTGAAGCTGCCGAACGAAGCAATCAGAGCCTTTCATCCCTTCAGGGGGCAGCCGCTGAAATCAACGACGTTATGTCTGTGATCCAGTCTATTGCGGACCAGACCAACCTTCTGGCTCTCAATGCAACCATCGAAGCAGCCCGCGCTGGTGATGCAGGCAAAGGTTTTGCGGTTGTTGCAAGCGAAGTGAAGGCTCTCGCGAACCAGACTGCGTCAGCGACGGAAGACGTCGCAAGCCGAATCCAGACCCTTCAAGCCGAGATCGACCGCATTAGCGCTAACTTCGCAGCAACCCGCGAAGCGATCGATACCGGCGAGGAAACGCTCAATAATGCCAGCGACCAGATCGAAGGCGCCGGTAGCCAGATGGAAGGCGTTGCCGGACGCATGAGCGAAGTCGCTCAAATCCTCGAGCAGCAGGAAAGCTCCGCGCGCGAAATCTCCAGCCATATCGTCGGCATGACCGATCTCGCACGTGAGAACTCATCCTGCCTCGATGACATTGCAACATCGATGACCGACAGCAATGGTAACCTCTCCAAAGCAGCTGGTCAGTGGTTCCGCGCGACCTCATCCCGCTCGCTCTGCGAGATGGCGAAGATTGACCACACCATGTTCAAGAAACGCGTTGTCGATACGGTACTCGGACGTGGTCAGTGGAAATCCAGCGAGGTACCAGACAACCACAACTGCCGTCTCGGCAAGTGGTATGACAGTGTCGAAGATAGCGAGCTGCGCAATCTTGAATCGTTCCGTTCACTGCTGGAACCGCACCATCGCGTACACAAATCCTCCACCGAGGCGCTGGCTGCGAAAGAAACTGGCGATATGGAAACAGCCATGAAAAAGCTCACAGAGCTTGATCGGGCGAGTATCGAAGTTGTTGCAAAATTGAACGATGTTTCGGCATTCCTCCACTCACGCGAGTCTATCTCCGAGCGTCGTAAACGCGAACGCGAACCGATTTTCGGCGAAAAAGTCGAATTGAAGTCCGGTGACCGCACAATCAAAGCGGAAGTCCTGAATGAAAACGCAGGCGGTATTGGTATTGAAGGCGTCTCCCAGAGCGAAGTCGGCCAACTCTTCGACATGTTCTACAAGGGCAACAAGAAGGGCACCGTTCGCTGGGCAAGCGGCAACCGCGGCGGTATTCAGTTCGAAGACTGATCCCTCTTCTGGAGACAAAATACAGAGACCGCATTCCTCCGAATGCGGTCTTTTTTGTTGGCTAATTGTCCATCTGGCTGTGGAAAACGGGGACGCAGCGCGAATCAGATAAAATCAAGTCGTGATCTTTCCGCAGTAAAGGGTTAACGCTGCCCAATGGCATATGACGATCCGGCTCCGAACGCGAAATCCGAACTCCCGTATAACACTGCGGCTGAGGCTGCGATTCTGGGTGCGATTCTGTTCGACAACAACGCCTATCACCGCGTCTCCGAGCTGTTGATCTCCACGGACTTCTACAACCCTGCCCACGCCGAGATTTACGAAGTTATCGCCAAGTTCGTCCCGAACGGCAAAATGGCCGACGGCGTGACGCTGCATGACGACTTTGCCAAGCGCGGCAAGCTGGAAGCCATTGGCGGCGCCGCTTACCTCGCTGAACTTCTCGACCACGCCGCGTTCGGTCCCGAAATCGTCGACTACGCCCACATCGTACGTGACCTCGCCATCCGTCGCGAACTGATCGACATCGGCTCTGTAATGGTCACACATGCAGCCCACCCTGAAGAAGATATGCCGGGCTCTCAGCAGATTGAGGCTGCAGAGAAAAAGCTCGGCGCGCTGGCAATGCGCGGGTCTGCGCGCGGTGGCTTCAAGACATTTGGCCAGGCGGTTACCGAATCCATCGAATCCGCGACCGCCGCTTTCCAGCGTGATGGCAAAATCGCTGGTATTTCTACGGGCCTTCTGGACCTCGATGGCAAGCTCGGCGGCCTGCATAATTCTGACCTTCTCATCCTCGCGGGTCGTCCATCCATGGGTAAGACGTCGCTCGCGACAAACATCGCCTATAACGTCGCCGCAGCCTATAAAGCCGCACAAAACGAACAGGGCCAACGTGTTCTGGAAGACGGCGGCATTGTCGGCTTCTACTCTCTCGAGATGTCGTGTGAGCAGCTCGCGACACGTATTCTCGCCGAGCGGTCTGGCATTCAGTCCCACCGTATCCGTCAGGGCGACCTTGAGCGCCACGAGTATGACAAGCTCCGCGACGCGGCGGCTGAACTGGAATCCCTGCCGCTCTATATCGACGATACCGGCGGCATCTCGATTTCCCAGCTTTCGGCCCGCGCGCGTCGTCAGAAGCGTAGTCACGGTCTCGATCTGATCATCATTGACTATCTGCAGCTAATCACAGGCTCCGGGGCGAAGAGCGCTCAGGGTCGTGTGCAAGAAGTCTCTGAGATCACGATGGGCCTCAAGGCTCTGGCGAAAGAGCTGAACGTGCCTGTGATCGCACTCTCCCAGCTTTCGCGTCAGGTTGAGCAGCGCGACGATAAGCGCCCGCAGCTTTCAGACCTTCGTGAATCCGGTTCGATTGAGCAGGATGCGGACGCCGTACTCTTTGTATTCCGGGAATCTTACTATCTGGAACGTCAGGAACCAGACGATGCAGGTGAAAAATTCGCTGAATGGCAAGAAAGAATGGAACGTCTTCGTAATATTGCCGAAGTTATCGTGTCCAAACAGCGTCACGGCCCGATTGGTAAGGTAGAGCTACACTTTGACCCGAATGTCACCAAATTCAGCGATCTCGAACGACGATACAACGCCGACGACTATTAGTGTGTCCGGCGCGGCCTCTGAACAATTGAACGGACCGAGATCGGTCGTTCATCTCGGAACGATTGCAGCCAATTACCGCGCAATGCGCGATTTCTGCTCTTCAAGCGAAACCGGTGCTGTCGTCAAGGCTGACGCCTACGGTCACGGCGCTGAAGAAGTCGCGACGAAGCTTGCCTCTGAAGGCTGCGAAACCTTCTTCATTGCCTATCCGCGTGAAGGAGAAGCTGTCCGCAAAGCAGTCGGTCCGGATAAACGGATATTCGTATTCCACGGCCTCACCAACGACTCGCCGGATCTGATTATCCAGCACGACCTGACGCCGATTTGTAATCGCGTCGAGGAAGTGAAGACCTGGCTGGAGGCGTACCCGGATCGCCCATACGGGCTTCACTTCGACACCGGCATCAACCGTCTTGGTCTGAGATTGTCTGATCTGGAAGAGGTACAAGGACTTACGTCGGGCACCCCACCAATTCTGGTGATGAGCCATCTCGCCTGCGCGGATCAGCCGGAACACCCGATGAATGCTCGGCAGCTGGAAAAATTCCGTGAGGTCGTTGCAGCGTTTCCGGAGAGCAAAGCGAGCCTTTCAGCGACCGCCGCAAGCTATCTCGGACCCGACTATCATTTCGATTTGATCCGCCCAGGTATCGCGCTTTATGGCGGCGGCCCTGCCCGTCCGCCAGAGCTTCGCCTGAAACCCGCCATGAGCGTCTCAGCGCCCATTCTGAATGTCTTCAATGTCGAAGCCGGAGAACACACCGGCTATGGCGCAACGTTTGAAGCGAAATACCCAATGACGCTGGCGACTGTTTCGCTCGGATACGCAGACGGATACCTTCGCTCGGCCTCCAATTACGGGTTCGGAATGCATGAAGGCGGCCCCTGCCCGATTGTCGGCCGTGTCTCTATGGATCTTATGACCGTGGATGTCACAGATTTGCCTGAACCGCCGACTATAGGGTCTCACATAGAATTCATTGGCCCTAAAGCGGGGCTGGAAATACAAGCCGAAGCTCTTGGAACCATAGGTTATGAGTTGACGAGTCGCCTTGGCGGTCGCATCTCACGAGAGTGGCAGGACGAGGACTGACAATTGGCTGACACCATCCCAGTAGTATTCAGACCCTTTCAGTGGGTTGGAGCGGCCGTGCTCGGACTGCTTGGCGAGGCCGGGCGCCTTGCGACATTTATCACTCGCGTCAAACTCGCTGCGCTAACGCCCTGGGTATTCTTCGGCGAAACGCTGAAACAGTGTATTCGCATCGGATATTTCTCGCTGCCGGTTGTTGGCCTGACAGCCATTTTCACAGGCGCAGCGCTCGCTCTGAATATTTTCGTCGGCGGTTCGCGCTTCAATGCGGAGCAGTTCGTTCCGAACATTGTTGTCCTCGGCATAACCCGAGAGCTTGGGCCTGTTCTTGCGGCATTGATGCTTGCGGGGCGCGTTAGTGCCGGTATCGCGGCGGAAGTCGGCACGATGAAGGTTACCGAGCAAATTGATGCGCTTCACACGCTCTCTACCAGCCCGTTTCAGTATCTGTATGCGCCGCGCTTCTGGGCCGCCGTTCTGACACTTCCTATCCTCGTCCTGATCGCTGACATTATCGGCGTTTATGGCGGCTATCTGGTTGCGACCGGCACGCTGGATTTTAACGGCAATCTCTACATCAAGAACACGATGGATTATGTGACGGGCGGCGACGTGATCGGCGGTCTCATCAAAGCCGCAGTGTTTGGCGGTGTTGTCGCGCTGATGGGCTGCTATCACGGTCAGAATAGCCAGGGCGGCGCAAGCGGTGTTGGCCGTGCCGCAACGCTTGCTGTAGTTTCCAGCGCGGTTCTGATCTTCTTCTCGAACTTCCTCATGACAACGCTCTTCACGAGGATCGGCCTGTGACCCAACCACTTCTCCAGATGACGAATGTCCATAAGGCATTTGGACCGAAGAAAATTCTGCAAGGTCTCGATATCGATGTCGCGCCAGGCAAATCCCTCGTGATTATTGGCGGCTCGGGCACGGGCAAATCGGTTTCGCTGAAATGTGCACTGGGTCTGATGAAGCCAGACGAAGGCGAAATCCTGTTCGACGGTGAGAAGCTGAAAAAGAAGAAAGCACGCGAAGCCATGCTGGCGCGTACCGGGATGCTGTTTCAGGGCGGCGCTTTGTTTGACAGCCTGCCGATCTGGCAAAACGTGTCGTTCAAACTGCTCGGTAAATCAGGCACATCAAAAGCTGATGCCAAGGACCACGCTATCGAAACGCTGAAAAAGGTACGCCTTGGAAGCGAAGTCGCTGACCTTTATCCGGCTGAACTATCCGGCGGCATGCAAAAACGCGTAGGTCTTGCTCGCGCAATTGCGACACGCCCTGATCTTATCTTCTTTGACGAACCGACAACCGGTCTCGACCCCATTACGGCGGATGCGATCAACGATCTAATCGTTGAACAGGTGAAAGGTCTGGGGGCTGCATCGGTTTCGATCACGCACGACATGCCGTCTGCGCGCAAAATCGGCGATGAAATCGCCATGCTCTACGAAGGTAAAATCATCTGGCGCGGCCCTGCCGATACCGTAGATGATTCAGGCAATGAGTATGTCGACCAGTTCGTCCATGGTCGTGCAGAAGGCCCTATCCAACCCGCTATGTAGCCTTAGCAGCAGCCGCGCCTGCTGCTTTTCCCATCGCCATGCAGGCCGTGAGAAGATAACCGCCGGTCGGCGCATCCCACGATACCATCTCACCCACGCAATAGGTGTTGGGAACGGCTTTCAGCATTAAATGCTCATCCAGCGCGTCCCAGGACACACCGCCTGCGGTTGAGATGGCGTCATCCATTGGCGCGGTACCTGACACGGTGAATGGCAGCGCCTTAAGCAAAGCGGCAATTTCCGAAGCATCGCCCGGGGGTGATCCGCGCGTGACTTCATTCACCAGAGCGACTTTCACCTTGTCGAGACGCGCAGCCTTGCGAAGCCGGTTCGACATGGAATCTTTGCTGTTGGCAGAAGCAAGGCGTTTGGCCAGCGCGTCAGTTCGCACATCCGGGACAAGATCAATCAGCAGCGTTGCTGATCCACTCGACGACAGCTCTTTGCGCAAATCGGCCGCGACAGGATAAAGCGCGCCGCTTTCAATGCCGTGCCGCGTGACAACAATGTCGCCACGCGACTTCTTATCACCCATCTTCAACGCGATACTCTTCACCGGTGCGCCTTCATGCTGAGACAGCAAACGGTCGCTCCAACCAACCTCCACACCGCAATTTGACGGCTCAAACGGGTCAATGTATACACCACGTTGAGAGAGAATCTCGGCCCACTGCCCGTCAGATCCGAGCCTCGACCAACTCTTGCCGCCAAGCGCGAGAATAGTTGCATCACTTTCGACCTGAACGGCACCGTTCTGCGTCGAGAATGAGAGCAAACCCTCTGACGTCCATCCCGTCCATCGGTGGCGCGTGTACAGTTCTGCACCCCGCTCTGCCAGTTTCCGCAGCCACTTTCGAAGTAGTGGTGAGGCTTTCATTGCAACTGGAAAAATTCGTCCTGATGACCCCACAAAAGACGGTTCGTCCAACGCCTCCATCCACTCGCGAATGTCAGACGCATTGAACGCCGACACCATGGCTCTAAGCCGACCATCAGGGGCATCATACCGACCTAAAAGCTGATGAACCTTCTCAGAGTGAGAGATATTCAGTCCGCTTTTGCCGGCCATCAGAAATTTGCGGGCAGCCGAAGGCATCGCTTCATAGATCGACACATGTGCGCCCTGCTCCAGTGCAGCTTGCGCGGCCATAAGGCCGGCGGGTCCTGATCCGATGATTGCGATGCGTTTCATGCCGATCATTTATCCGGACAAGAGCGGTCACGCCAGCCGCCAGATGAAGTTATGATTGTAATCGGTTTCGAATTGGTTTTACGAACACGCCTCAACACTATACCGCTTATCGCTATGGCTAAAACGACTACCCAATTCATCTGTCAGTCCTGCGGCACTGTTCATTCCAAATGGAATGGCAAGTGCGAGGGCTGCGGCGAGTGGAATACCCTCGTCGAAGAAACGATCAGCGCGGCGCTGGGCGGCCTGAAACCCACTAGCAAAAAGACAGCTGGCGGGCCGCTGGAGTTTTCCAGCCTTGATGATCACCGCGAGGCACCGGAGCGTATCAAGCTCGGCGTCGATGAACTCGATCGCGTCTTCGGCGGCGGTCTGGTCCCTGCATCCGCTACGCTGATTGGCGGTGACCCGGGCATTGGTAAGTCTACGCTTCTGCTGCAGGTCACCGCACGCCTCGCCCGCAACGGTCTGGATACTGTCTATGTCTCCGGTGAGGAAGCTGCAGCGCAGATTCAGGATCGTGCAGAACGGCTCAAAGTAGCATCCAGCCCAGTTAAGCTCGCCACGGAAACGGATCTGCGGACCATCCTTTCCGCGCTCAAGAAGGCAAAACCCGACTTTGTTGTCATCGACTCGATCCAGACGCTTTGGTCGGACAGTGTTGAGGCCGCGCCCGGCTCCGTCTCACAGGTTCGGGCGTGCGCTCAGGAACTTGTGCGATTTGCGAAGAAAAGTGGCTGCGCTCTGGTCATTGTCGGCCACGTCACCAAGGAAGGTCAGATTGCCGGACCTCGGGTCGTGGAGCACATGGTCGATACCGTGTTCTATTTTGAAGGCGAACGCGGCCACCAGTTCCGCATTCTACGCGCGGTGAAAAACCGCTTCGGACCGACCGATGAGATTGGTATTTTCGAGATGTCAGCCTATGGCCTTGCGCCAGCAAGCGAACCATCTGCGCTATTCTTAAGTTCCGAAGATGATCGAACCGGTGGCGCGGCTGTCTTCGCTGCTATGGAAGGGTCACGCCCGATGCTCGCTGAAGTGCAGGCACTGGCTGGCCCGGCTGCTTACGGCACCCCGCGTCGCTCGGTTGTTGGATGGGACAATAACCGTCTCGCCATGATGATTGCTGTGCTGGAAGCACGCTGCGGTCTGCAGATTGGCGGTCGTGACATCTATCTGTCCGTCGCAGGCGGGTATCGAATGGTGGAACCGGCAGGTGACCTTGCCGCAGCCGCTGCCTTATTATCGTCCATGGCTGACCAGCCACTCCCTGAAAAATCGATCTTTTTCGGAGAAATTGCACTTTCAGGTGCGATTCGCCCTGTCGCTCGCATGGATGCGCGGTTAAAAGAAGCTGAGAGACTTGGCTTCAAGTGCGCATTTGGACCAGAAGGACCTCAGCGAAAGCATGGCAGCTTGACCTATACGCCGATTAAACGGCTGGCTGACCTTGCTGATATGCTGGAAGTGAGAAACGACGATGAGTGAACTGCTGAACTCACTGAATATGACGATGTTTGATGTCATCGTCATTCTGCTGACTGTCGTTTCAGCCCTGATGGCATTGGCTCGGGGTTTCATCCGCGAAGTCGCGTCAATTCTCGCATTCCTTCTGGCGCTCGGCGCTGCGCTGTTTGCTTATTTCTATCTAACACCGCTCGCGAAAGGCGCCCTGCCGGATACGATCGACCCGATCATGATCGAGGTCGTTGTCGTCGCGGTCACTTTCCTCTTCATCTATATTTTCGCGGCCTGGCTTGGACGTAAGTTTTCCCGCTTCGTCCACACGTCCACGGATATCACGCTTGTAGACCGTGTGACCGGCCTCGTTTTTGGCGTCGCGCGGGCCTTCGCGATCATCGTTCTCGTGCTTTTTGTGTCACGCCCGTTCATCGAAGAGGCCGAGATTTCCTGGGTACTGGATTCTTTTTCATATCCCTATTTCATTCAGGCAGTAATCTGGGTACAGAGCGTTATTCCAGCGGTAGCTGACAACGTTCAGCAGGCAATTCCAGAAAACCTGCCGGACAGATCTTAGTACTAAACAGATCGAAAGATCGGAGCTTAAACCATGATGTTTTTTGACCATGATGACGATAAGCTCCGCGAGGAATGCGGTGTATTCGGCATTTTCCGACACCCTGAAGCGTCTGTCATTACAGCGCTGGGTCTCCACGCTCTGCAGCACCGCGGACAAGAAGCCTGCGGCATCGCCACATACGATGATAAATCTGGTTACTTCGTGAACGAGCGCCATATCGGCCTTGTCGGCGATAACTTTGTCGGTCAGGACATGCGCACGCGCCTGCCGGGATCATCTGCAATCGGCCACAACCGCTACCCGACACAAGGCACGCCAGCTATTCGCAACATTCAGCCTATTTTTGCTGACCTTGATTGCGGCGGTATTGCCATCGCCCACAACGGCAACCTGACGAATTCCCGTTCCCTGCGCCGTCAACTCGTCGACAAAGGCGCAATCTTCCAGTCCACAATGGACACCGAAGTCATTCTCCACCTCATTTCCCGCTCCGATAAAGCGCGCATCACAGAACGCTTCGTTGATGCGATCAGCCAGATCGAAGGTGGCTTTGCGCTCGTGGCGCTGACAGAAGAAATGCTGATCGGCGCACGCGACCCTGTAGGTCTTCGTCCTCTGGTTCTGGGTGATCTTGGCGGGACAAGCGTACTGGCTTCTGAAACATGTGCACTTGATCTGATCGGTGCAAAATTCGTCCGCGAAATCGAACCGGGCGAAGTCGTGATCATTACAGACAATGGCGTGGAAAGCCTGACACCGTTCCAGCGCCGTTCAACCGCACCATGCCTGTTTGAGTTTGTTTATTTCGCCCGCCCTGACAGCATTATTCAGGGCAAGAGCGTCTATGAAGTCCGTCGCCGCATGGGGATGCGCCTCGCACAGGAAGCGCCTGCCGATGCTGACGTTATCGTGCCGGTGCCAGATAGCGGTGTACCTGCGGCGCTGGGATACGCAGAAGAATCGAACATCCCGTTCCAGCTTGGTATCATCCGAAACCATTATGTGGGCCGTACCTTCATTGAGCCGACCCAGGTGGATCGACAAACGAGCGTTTCCAAAAAGCACGCGCCGAACAAATTCGTTCTGAACGGCAAGCGTGTGGTTCTGGTCGACGACTCCATCGTCCGCGGCAACACCTCCAAGAAAATCGTCAGCATGGTTCGCGAAGCTGGCGCGAAGGAAATTCACTTCCGCTCGGCAAGCCCGATGATCAAGTTCCCGGACTATTATGGCATCGACATGCCGTCCGAGCGCGAACTGCTCGCTGCGAACCACTCACTGGAAGAAATGCGCCGCGAACTGGAAGTCGACAGCCTCGACTTCCTCTCCGTCGATGGCCTCTATTGGGCCGTTGGTGATGTCGCACGTGATACCAACTCACCTCAATACGCAGACCACTGCTTTACCGGCGATTATCCGACACGTCTGATCGACCGCCGCAACGAAGAAGTCGGTCGCGATGCTCAATTGTCTTTCCTCGACGACTAAGCGCTGAGATAAAGCCGATATGACTGATAAAAGACTCACCCTTGTAACCGGGGCATCTCGCGGCATTGGACGCGCGCTGTGCGTCGAACTCGCTACAAAACACAATCATCACGTCATCGCTGTTGCACGCAGCCAGAAAGCTCTGGAAGCGCTCGACGATGAGATCAAAGCGGCTGGCGGACAGGTCACACTCGTTCCGCTCGACCTGACGGACGCCAATGCGATTGAGCGTTTGTCTGTCGCTGTTCTGGAACGCTGGAAGAAGATTGATGGCCTTGTGGGCAATGCAGGCGTTCTTGGCCCATTGGGACCGCTTCAAACGATCACGCCATCAGGATTCAACAGCACGATTGATGTGAACCTGACAGCAAACTGGCGTCTGATCCGCTCTTTCGATCCGCTTCTGCGCGCAAGCCCTGCTGGCCGCGCCGTCTTCATTACGTCTGGCGTCGTGCCGCGTCCTCGCGCATTCTGGGGGGCTTATCAGGCCTCAAAGGCCGGTCTTGAGGGCATGGTTGCTGCCTGGGCTGACGAAACCAAGGTCAGCAATATCCGCGTCAATCTGTTCGATCCGGGCGCTGTGCGCACCGACATGCGCGCCGATGCGATGCCGGGTGAAGATCCCCTTAGCCTGCCCCCGCCGGAAGAGGTCGCGACCAGGCTCGTTGAACTGCTTGGCGACGATGTCACTGCCCATGGCGAACGCCTCGAATTCAGAACCAAATAAAAAACGGCCTCGAAAGAGGCCGTTCTCATATCTGTATCAATGTTGTCGCGGATCAGACGAGGTCGTAACCACGCGCATTGATGTACTGGCGAAGTTCTGTCGCACGGCGCTCCGGGTCCGGGTGCGTGGACATAAACTCTGGTGGACGATTGCCTGAGCTGCGTGCAGCCATGAGCTCCCAAAGACGCGGCGCCTGACTGACGCGATAACCGGAGCGGTACATATAGTCGACGCCGAGACGGTCAGCTTCGAGCTCGTGGCGACGGCTATATGGCAGAATAACGCCGAATTGCAGCGCTGCGCCGCCGAGAACACCGATTGTATCACCGTATTCACGGAGCGTATCAGACTGCTGGATAGCTACTGTTCCCGCGACCAGAGCGATCTGGCTCGCCAGACCGATGGAATAGCGTTCAGCCGCATGTCGCCCGGCAACGTGACCAGCCTCATGACCAAGCACGGACGCAAGCTGATCATCATTTTCCGTCAGCTCAGTGATACCGCGATATACGCCGACTTTATTACCCGGCATGACGAAGGCGTTCGCATCGTCCGTATCAAAAACAGCGATTTCCCAATCCTGATCGGCTCGGCCGGCACCTTGCGCAACCTTTTCCCAGACACGATTCACGCGCGCGTTCAGGGAGGAATTTGTAGACAATGGTGTCTGCTGTTTCATCTCGGTCCAGGCAGATGCAGCCATGGTTGCGATCTGGCCTTCGCCTACCAACAGAAACTGGCTGGTACCGGTTTCCGGATTGGTTGTGCAGCTGGTGACAATCGGCACAACTGAACCAACTGCCAGTCCGCGAATAAGCTCACGTCGAGACATATTCACACGCGGAGCAGCGTTGAGAATTTTGTTGGAAATGGTTTCTTTCGAAAGCCGCATTTTAATCTCCCTCATGCCGAATGGCATCCCGATGCGGATGTTACCCCTAGTCGTCTGAAGGTCAAACGCCTGATATCAGTCGAATGTTCCCCCAAGCCCCAATTGCGACAACACGATCTCTGTATGCTGCCCCAAAACGGGAGGCTCGCTACGGATGTTGGCAGGCGTTCTGGAAAACGCAACGGGGTGTTTCATCGCACGATAGCTATGACCAATCTCGTGGAGACGCTCCTCGAAGAAACCGACATCTTTCAGATGCTGATCGGTCAATACTTCAAGGTTGGAATTGAAGCCCATAACCGGAATTTGAGCTTCGTCGAGCAGCTCCAGCCATTCTTCAGTGGTTTTGGTTTTCGCGACTTCTCCAATGATACCGTACAGCTCTCCGACATTTTCGGTGCGGGCCTCATAAGTCGCAAATCTTGGGTCAGAGAAAACCTCCGGTCGTCCACCAATCTGGAAGAACAGCTCCCACTGGTCATCTGAATACGGCACAAGGCCGATATAACCGTCGGCTGTCGCATACGGCTTGCGATTTACATTGATAGACCGCGTGTACGCCATGCGGCCATTACCTGGCAGCCATGTCTCCCCATAAAGATTTTCGACCATGTGGAAGAAGGTAAAGGTCTCGAACATCGGCACCTGAACGAACTGCCCCTCGCCCGTCCGTTCCTTATGGTACAGCGCGGCAATCGTCGCGTAGACGGCATAGAGGCCCACCGTCTTGTCGGCGATGAGAGACGGAATATAGGCAGGGTCCCCGCCGTCACGCAGTCTCAGAAGGTCAGAGAAGCCGGACGCCACCTGAATAAGGTCGTCATACGCCTGACGTTTCTCATACGCGCCGCCCTGCCCGTAGCCAGCGCAGTGCACGTAGACGATATCTGGATTGATCTTCGCAACGTCATCATAGGCAAAGCCGAGCCGCTCCATGCCTGCAAGACGCACATTGTGGAAGAAGATGTCAGCGTCCTTCAGGAGTTCCGTCAGAGCCGCTTTGCCCTCATCCGTTTTCGCATCGAGCTGAATTGATTTCTTATTGCGGTTCAGCGCCGTAAAAATCGGCCCCATGCCGGGTGCAGGAGACGGCCCTGCGCGACGCATCACATCGCCCGTACCATTCTCGATTTTGATAACTTCAGCGCCAAGGTCGGCCAGTATGAGTGTCGCAAATGGTCCAAGCACGACCGTCGACATGTCTACAATTTTTACGCCAGCCAGAGGACCAGTCGCTTCCGTCATATTATTCCCTCCTCAGATGAGCCGGCGACTTTTCGATCCGTCCTGACCCAGTTGTTCTGTTTCAATGGCGAAATGCGAGCGAGAACACATAAGCCTGTTCTTCAAACTCTCCGCCGATTTCATATCGTGTCGCAAAGCCCGCTTCGAACGAGCCAATATCCCGCGAAATCATAAATTCGACTTTGTCGCTATTCCCATTATCCCCGCGTTCGGACCAGTACTGTGTAGTATAGTTGAAACCATCTGCATCACTCACACCCATGACGAATTCCAAACGGTTCGTCTGGCAGTCACTTTCATGGCTGCGATGCCCCAGCGTAAGTCCAGCAAAATATGTGTCTTCGCCCAGCTGGCCTGAATGCCCGACACCCAGCTCGATCTCGCCGCCGCGGCTTTCACACCCGAGACGACCGCCAATGGCCGCGCCCTCGACATACCCGAGAGCAGCCGTGGTCGACCAGAAATCGCCCCGCCATAGAGCTCGACGCAGCTGCAGCCGGTAGCCATCTGCGTCAAACGCGTTAGACGTCTCAAAATCTACGGTTTCGAATTTGCCCGCGAGCGTCCAATCGTCCGTCAGGCCATACTCTGCATAAAGATCAGAGCGATTTGCGCTGAACGGTCCATGATCTTCCAAAGCCAGTGAGGTTCGCGCGAACAGACTGCCCGCATCCTGAACCCAACCGGCAGCGACCGCTGGCGGGACGACTAACAGCCATCCCGCCAGAAGCCGGAAGCTTAGGCGTCGTATCCTGGAAGATTGCGATCGAGACGGCGAAGCGCCGCTGGCCAGAGAAGTTTGTCTGAAAGAACCGCCATGCCTTTCGGATTGCTCTGTCCTTTGACTACATCCTGCACTTCTTCGGAACAAATGATCAGCTCCCCACCGCCAGCTTGCGCCATAATCTGCATTTTACATGCGCGTTCCAGATAAAACATACGCATGTAAGTCTGCGCAGCGGTTGCGCCGCAAGTCAGCGTTCCGTGATTGCGGAGAATGAGCATGGATTTGTCGCCCATATCAGCAACAATGCGCTCGCGTTCGTCATGGTTCAGGGCGACACCCTCATAGTCATGATACGCAACTTCGTGCTGAGCGATCATGGCATGCTGCGAAATTGGCAGAAGACCGCTTTTCTGAGCCGATACGGCAACGCCCTGATCCGTATGCAGGTGCATCACGCAGCGAGCATCCTCACGCGCGGCATGGATCGCTGAGTGGATCGTAAAACCAGCCGGATTGATATTGTACGGAGTGTCCTCGACGATCTCGCCTTCCAGATCGACTTTTACGAGCGATGATGCGGTGATCTCTTCAAAGAGAAGGCCATAAGGGTTGATCAGGAAATGGTGTTCCGGGCCCGGAACGCGCATGGAAATGTGCGTAAAAATGAGGTCGTCCCAACCATGGTACGCTGTGAGGCGGTAAAGCGCTGCGAGGTCCACGCGCGCCTGCCACTCTTCCGCTGAAACACGTGATTTAACGTCACCGAATCCCAGATCGTCTGCCATTTTGTTTCTCCCGAGGTAATTTTTCCGAGAGACTAAACGAAATAACTGGCCACGCCAATCATTCCCGAAGAGAATTGCCCCTGACGTCGCAGCGGCATGCTTGACCTAAGCTGCAGACCTGCCAATGCTCGGCGCGAAGTAAAACAGGTAGTATTGATGTCTAACAAAGTCGCATTTGTCGCCAGCGCACGTCCGGAAGCCCAGCAGGCGCTCCGCGCGATGATCGCGAACTACGGCCAGTGCGATGAAGCTGACGCTGATGTCATTGTAGCGCTTGGCGGCGATGGCTGCATGCTCGACACGCTGCGACGCCGGTTCGCCGACCCGCGGCCGGTTTACGGCATGAATCAGGGCACGATCGGCTTCCTAATGAACGACTACCGCGAAGACAAGCTCATGGAGCGCCTGGACCGCGCCGAGCGTGCTGTCATCTATCCGCTGCGTATGAAGACACGAACCATAGACGGAGACGTTTCTGACAATCTCGCCATCAACGAGGTCTCTCTGCTGCGCCAGTCATCGCAGACTGCAAAGCTGCAAATTACCATCGATGGGCGTGTTCGCATGTCTTCGCTGTCGTGCGACGGCGTTCTTGTGGCCACGCCAGCTGGCTCCACCGCGTATAACCTGTCAGCTCACGGACCGATCCTTCCAATCGGCGCAAACTTGCTAGCGCTGACGCCGATCAGCCCGTTCCGCCCACGTCGCTGGCGCGGCGCGCTTCTGCGCCATAATGCGACGGTTCAGATCGATGTTCACACCCCGACACTGCGCCCTGTAGCCGCTTCAGCGGACAATCAGGAGGTAAGACACGTCGAATCAGTTACTATTACTGAAGACAGGAACAAGCCTTTGGTGATGTTATTTGACGAAGGACATGCACTTGAAGAAAGAATCCTTCAGGAACAGTTCGCTCATTGACATTCACTAATCGCCACGAACAAAATCTTAAGGAAAGTATGTGCCTTTAGGGGTTCACCAAATCCTTAGTTAGCGGATGGGGCAAATGGGTAAAGCGAAACCAATAGAGATTATTACGCCTCCTAACGTGTTGAAGGCCAAACTCGGCGGTCCACTTTCCCTCAACAGCAATGATGCAATCAAACTTGCAGAAAAAGCGCTCGAGTCGCTTTCCGGTGAGTTTGACACATGGCTGGATGAAGAAATCACACGTGTGGAAACATCATGGGCGAACGCCAAGCCTCTGACCGATCGCGAGAAGCAACTCAGCGACGTCTTTGGCATGTCACATGACCTTAAAGGTCTGGCGACAACCTACGGCTACCCACTCATCACACGTTACGCAGACTCACTCTGCAAGCTTTTGGCGTCTGAAGAGATGCGTGCGATCGCACCAGTCAATCTGATCGATGCCCACATCAAGGCTTGCCGCACAGCTATGCGTGACGAAATCAAAGCCGAAAACCACCCGCTTGGTGTGGCGCTGGCGACAGAGCTCGAGTCACAGACTGGCAAGCTGGTCGCGGAACACGAATAGTCCTCAGACTGTTTTCATGACCCTTTCAAGCGGCTCGGTTGTCACACGATAACCGGCCGCTTTTGGTATGCGGAGAAACTTTCCGGTTTCGTCGCTCTCCACAACAGGAAGTACTGTGACCACGTTTTCCGGCTGCGCGAACTCGCATATAGCTGAAACAGAACCCAGATCTTCCAATCGCTCCAGGTTCACGCGCGTCGGGAATAAGAGCTTTGCCTCTCCTGCCTCTGCCTTTTCCAGAACTTCAGTCGGTGTCATCCAGACAGCTTCCGTCGTTTCGCGGCCATCATGCAATGCTTCCTGCCCTTCTGGAGCGCGCGCGACGTAAAAACGTGTATCGAAGCGCTTCGGCATGAAGTCTGGCGTAATCCAGTGAGCATAGGGCTGCAGATCAGTCAGATCGAGTTGCAGCTTATACTTCTGCACCAGCTCCAGAAAGCTCATCTCACCCCGATCCACCGGCGAACGGAATTCAGCAAGTTCATTGCAAACAGACTGACCAACGAATTTTCCGGCAGGGTCACCTTTTCGGGTTGCAAGAAGAATTCCGGACTCCTCGAAAACTTCTCGTACGCCACCGATACGCGCGGCGAGTTCGTCATCCAAATACGTCCCGTGATACCATCCTTCCCAGTCCTCTCGATGGTCATCAGCGCTGACTTTTCCGCCCGGAAATACCATAGCACCGGACGCAAAATCGATCTGATAATGGCGCTTCACCATGAGTACCGCAGGGGCATCCTCACCTTTGAGGAGCAGCATGGTGGAGGACAGAACAGGCTCCGCGGACTTGCTGAAATCGTTCACAAATTCTCTCCACTGTCGTTTGAGCTTCTCTGAAATTGCGGATCAGATCGGCACGGGATTGTAGGAGTGTCCTGCTAGTCTCTCTCCTTGTCCAGACCAGGGAGACATCATGAGCCAGGCCTTTTTCGCAGCATTAACATCGACTTCGCCTGGTAACCGTCCGTTTCGCAGCCGTTTTGAGCCATGCCTGAAGCTCTCAACCGGCGAAATCGATTTCCCTATCACGCGCGTTGATCCGCTGTTTGAAGACCTGCCAATGGGTCACACAGCGACGAATCATCCAACGGCATGGCTCGTCACAACACTGCGCAAGCTGGCTCATACTGCGCGTCAGTACGACATCAATATTCGTCCCATCCACGTGCCGATGCCGCTCTGCATTCTTCAATACGAAGATGCCGCGCGCCATTGTAAGGTCGCAGCGGAAGCTGAAGGCTGGTGCCCGCAGGAATTCGTCATGGAATTCCACGATGCAAGCCTTGTCTCCAGCGAGATCGACGTTCTGAGCCGAATGGAATCCTATCGACGTGTAGGCTTCCGCATCGGTCTGGATGCCCGCCAATCGTCCACTGCACCGTTTGGTGCGCGCCTTCGGTCAGCGGTAGAGCGTATGCGTGTTCAGGAAGACGATCTGCTGACAGACGAAACGCTGCAACACCGCGCGGAAATCGTTTCCTCCCTCGGAGGAGACGTCATTATCGAGCGGGCACATTGGAAACGCGCCGAACTCCTTCAGAGCTACGGCGCGACCCATGCATTGAAAATGGTGTGTGACGCGTAAAAGCGCTTAAGCCGCTTCGTCCGAACGCTGGTCCTCGACCTCACGGTACGCGTCCAGCTTCTCAAGCAGGTAATCCAGATCCGCTTTCGGAATGTTCTGAAACTGCGTCAGGACGCGTTCGACCATGCGCTTACGGAAACGTTCGCGGTCTCCATCCAGACCGTCATAGTCGAGCTCGTGGTAAACATTGATCGCCATCTGAAACGGCACGTGCATGCCTTTCGGCAGGCCTGCATGTTCAAAGATTTTGCGCAGTCCGAGAGCGCCGGCATCGTGAAGCAACAGCCATGTCCGGTGATGCGGCAGACCTGAGAGTTCTGACAATGCGTGCTCAACGAAAGATACGTGTCCCAGACACATTGCCCGCATGATCATACTAGGCGTAAGGCGGTTATTCAGAGCGAGCTGCTGCACGAAGCGCGGCAAGTTACTGGAATGGCCAGCCTGTTCGACAAGATCGAGCGTCGCACGCTCGTGCGCACCGGAGGCAAGCTCGATCGCCAGCTGTGGCGGAAGCTCGTGACTATTTACGAGCAGATCAAACATCTGACCTGAAACCAGAGACACCATTTTTTCGGCGACCTGTGGCGGAATCCAGCTGCGTGAGATCAGTGCGCTCTGCACGTCTTCATCGGTTTTGAAACGATCGATAGTGAAACCGTATCCGCGTTCCGTCAGATTGGCATTGTCGTTCGATGCCATTTTAACAACCGCATCACGGCAGGCATGCTCGGCAATCGTGTCAGCAACCTCAGCAGAAAGCTTCTCACGCCCTGCAACAGCAATCTGTTTTGCTTCCGTCGCGTTGAGAACGAGCTCCACAAGATCCGAGTTCCGGAACACCGGAGAATTTTCAATGACAGGCAGCGCCACAGAATCGATATCGTGCGCCAGCTTCAACGCCACTTCACGTGGCAAGTTCGGAGAATTTTTAAGTGTCACCGCCATAGCGCGGCGAACAAGTTTCTCGGCATCCTGTGCAAGCAGATTAAGAATCTGATCTGCGAACACTTTATCCTCAGACTGCAATTCCTCATTGCCGATACGGCGGCAGAGCTTGTGCGTTGCGTGCGCACGGTCTTCTGCAGAACTGCCCTTCATCAGACGAACAATATCATCCTGATTTAATTTCGGGCGCATCGCTTTGACGGACATAGGTTAAAGCCTTAACGAAAGTGAATAACGTTCGCTCTTAATTTTGGCGGTTAACATTAACGTCTGCTTACCGCGGTTAATATTTTCGTCAGAAATTAAGAAACACAAATGAAATCAGATACGCTTGTGGGAGGCAACATGCTGCAAGGCATTAAGGTCATTGAATACGCAACTTATATGGCAGCACCGGGTGCTGGATGCATTCTGGCAGACTGGGGCGCCGAGGTAATCAAGATCGAGCCCCCTAAAGGCGACCCGATTCGCCAGTTCTTTGCATCTATCGGAACTGATTCGACAGACAATCCAGTCTTCGATTTCGACAACCGTGGCAAGAAATCCATCGTCGTGGACACTTCCACAGAAGAAGGTGTTGAGATCGTCAAAAAACTTGCGGCAGAAGCCGATGTCTTCCTGACAAACGTTCGTCCAGGCGGACTTGAACGCTCCGGTCTCGACTATGAAGCGCTCAAAGCGATCAATCCGGGCCTCGTCTACTGCACGCTGACTGGTTACGGCCTTGAAGGGCCTGATAAGGATCGCCCCGGATTTGACATTGCGTCTTTCTGGTCACGTGCGGGCCTTGCGCGCCTTTTCCCGCCGAAAGGCTCAGACCCGTTCCCGCTCCGCACGGCATTCGGTGATCACGTCACATCGATTGCAGCATCGTCCGCGATAAATGCTGCACTTGTGAAGAAATTCCGTACAGGCGAAGGCCAACTGGTAGAGGCATCCCTCCTCCGCGCAGGCCTCTATTCAGTAGGTAGCGACCTCGCAATCCAGCTCTTCTTCAACAAGGTGGCGTCCACCAAAGACCGTTACAGCACCAATGTGCCGATCATGAATTTCTTCCAGTCCAAGGACGAGAAATGGTTCACGATCGTTGCCCGACAGGGCAATGGTGACTGGGCACCGATCTGCCGCGCTGCTGGTGTGCCTGAAATGGCGGACGACGAGCGGCTGGTTTCCGGTAAAGGCCGCCGCGCGAACTCACGTGAGGTCGTTGAGCGTCTGGACGCCGCGCTGAACCAGATGGATATGGCGGAAATTTCCGAACGCCTTGATGCTGAACAGATTGCATGGGCGCCGGTCCAGTCTCTGGCCGAAGTTGCGCAGGATCCGCAGGTCTATGCAGCTGGCGGTATTCAGGAAATGCCTTCCAGCTCTGGCGGCACATTCAAGACACCCGGCTCCCCGGCGCGCTTCCCTGGCACTGAAGATGGCCCAAGCGGCCCCGCTCCGGCTATGGGCGAACACACCCGCGAAACGCTGGCCGCAATGGGGCTATCAGAGGCCGATATTGATGCCCTCTACGAAAAAGGCATTGTAAAATAGGGTAAATAAAAAGGGCGGCTCAAAGGCCGTCCTTTTTTACTTCATTGGTTAATCACATCACTGATTTCCAAGTATTTCCATCGCAGCCGCCGTCATAGATGTCACGCCGGTTTCGATAGTGTTTTCAAAGTCAGGACCGAAAAGCCCCGAATGAAGCGATGGCAACCCCGGACCGCCATTCTGTGACGCCACATATTGCTCTTCAGAAATCGCGCCGATCCAGAACAGCATGCCCGGAATGTTTTCATCGGTTCGTGCATAGCGGCTGAAATCTTCGCCGCCCATCACCGGAGACAGGATACGCACGGACTCGTCGCCGAGCGTTGCGCGGAGTGCACTGCCAATGCGCTCGGACAAATCAGGATCATTGAAGGTCGCTGGCGTGTAATCCGGATCGACAAAGAATTCAGGCTCCGGCGCGCCAAAGGCTTCCGCCTGTCCGCGTACAATACGCTCAATGCCGCTCAGCAGCGTTTCACGGACATCTTCGCCATATGAGCGCACAGTCAGCTGCAAATGAGCTTCGTCCGGAATGACATTGTGCTTGTGGCCCGCTGTAATTGCACCGACCGTCACAACGGCGGGGTCCTGAGGGTTCACATTTCGGGAAACAAGCGTTTGCAGCGCGGTCACCGTATGCGCAGCAATGACGACAGGGTCGATCGTTGTATGCGGATACGCCCCGTGGCCGCCTGCGCCGTGAATAGTGATGTCGACGCTATCTACGTTGGCCATAGCAAAGCCGGGCACATAGCCGACCGTGCCGGCAGGCATTGATGAATTCACATGGAGCGCCAGATTATAGTCCGGCACAGGAAAGTCATCGAACAGCCCCTCTTCCAGCATGGCCTGCGCACCGAGCCCCAGTTCCTCGGCTGGCTGCAGGATCATGATCAGAGTGCCAGACCACTCATCACGGCGGTTGACGAGATTTCGCGCAGTGCCCAGCCATGAGGTCATATGGATGTCGTGGCCGCAGGCATGCATTACAGGCCCCTCAACACCCGTCCACGAGGTCGCGACCTGCTCTGAGGCGAAGCTGAAGCCCGTTTGTTCAGGCACCGGGAGTGCATCCATGTCGGCGCGAATGAGAAGCGTAGGCCCGTCACCATTTTGCATCACGCCGACGACGCCATAGCCACCAACATTCTCACGAACGACACCCTGTTCGCGTTCCGCCTTCGCGCGAACCCAGTCATCACCGAGCCCCGTCGTCACCTCAAAGCCCAGACTTTCCAGCTCACGTGCGAGAAGTGCGGACGTATTCACTTCCTGAAGCGACAGTTCGGGATTGGCATGGAGATGCTGATAGACCGTGATCAGATCGGCGCCAGTTTCAATATCTTGCGCGAATGCAGACTGCAGCCCGGCAAGGCTCAAGGCCAGCGCGCTGCCGAGTAGATAGGTGTTTTTCATGATTCAGCCCTCGAAATACATTCACCCAGAGGACCACGCAGCGGCGACAGGTTCAAGCCTGCGCCTTTGTCATCCCGAAACCATCAATTTAAAAATTACCCTGACGTAATTTGACTCCACGTCGCACTTGCGCGACATGTGTCGCACACCGCAAATGAGTCGCACTATGAAACCCACAGATACTGAGCTCACACTGCTCCGCCCGCTCTGGCAATCTCGCCGCCTGAGCGCGCGTGAAATTCACGACGCAACAGAGGCAAGCACTGGTTGGTCATTCTCATCCACGCGCAAGACGCTGGACCGGATGGTGGATAAGGAGCTGATCGCCATCGAGATGGTGCATGGCATCAAAACCTTCATCCCAACGACGCCTAAACTTTCCGTTCTGGCGAGCCTGATAGGTGACTTTTCGAAGAATATTCTCGGCTCGGACCAGCCTCTACCTGCTGCGGCCTTTGTCGGTAGCTCCCTCATCTCGGAAGACGAAATCGACGAACTTGAAGACCTGCTGAAAGACCTGAACGAGAAGGATACGCAGTGATGACGACGATACCCGCTCTCGTTCTTGTCTGCGCCATCATTCCATTTGCATGGTCGGGTCTACTTGCAACTCTGCGGAGCTTCATTCCTGCAACATGGCGCTCTGAAAACTTCGAAAAGACGGTTCTCTTTTCAATGATCATTGCGCCTGTTCTGGGGTTTGCCGCACTGAAGCTCGCGCCAACACTCGCCATGTCGCAATTGCCGCTTCCGGAACTCGCTTATTACTTCGGGGGCAATCAGGAGGTCTTGCCAAGCGCAACTGTAAGAGAAAGCGTCCACCTGAACATCGGGCCGCTCATCGCGCCCGCTCTGGGTTTGCTTTACCTGTGCGGTTTTTTCTGGAACGCCTTGAAGCTTGGGCAGCGTATTGCGCAAATGCGGACGGTCGAACGACGCAGTGTGCCGCATGAAAGCGTATTTCTTTCTGACGCTCCGATTTCGGCGATCACAACAGTGAGCGGCAAAATCATCATCTCCGAAGCGCTCTTCCGCGGCCTTTCCAAGCCACAGATCGACATGATCATCGCGCATGAAGCCGCTCACCACAGCCGACAGGACGCCGTCTGGTTTCTCTGCCTCTCGATGATCGATTGTCTGTTCTGGTTCAATCCATTCGTTCGTCATCAGACAGAACGCTGCCGCCACGCCGCAGAACTCGCATGTGACGCCGACGTCACACGCACCTCCATGCCCAGCGCTTATGCAGAAACTCTTCTCATTGCGCTGAAGCATTCCGCCGGAAACGCACTGCCATGCGCTCCGGCGGTCTTCTCACAAGGACCTAAAGGAGATTACCGAATGAGAATTACCCGAATAATGCAGCCCGGACCGTCAACTGGCAAGACACTCCCGCGCGTTGCGGCCTTAGCATCCGCGTTGATGCTTCTGCCCCTCGCGGGCGTACAGCTTGCGCTCGCGGATGATACGTCCTCTGCACCATTCGAACTCGCATTCCTGCCGACCGAAGGCCGCCTCACGTCCAGCTTCGGGCCGCGGGTTCATCCGATCACGCGTGAAGCCGCCTTCCACCGCGGCATGGATATTGGCGCGGCAACAGGCACGCCCGTGCGCGCTCCGGCTGCCGGCACCGTCGTCTCGGCAGAAGCTCAGGGCGCTTATGGGCTGATGGTAACCATCGACCATGGCAATGGCATTCGGACACGCTATGCCCAGCTGCACACGACAAGCGTATCAGCGGGTGACCGCGTCAGCGTTGGTGCTTCAATCGGTACGGTTGGCGCGAGCGGTCAGGCGACAGGCCCTCACCTCCATTTTGAGGTCTGGAATGGCAATGAAGCGTTGAACCCGAGCGACTATCTGGCGCGCTAATGAAAAAAGGCTCTGCCAGTGCGGCAGAGCCTTTTTTTTCAAAGGTGATAGATCTCGACTTACTGCCCGCCACCGAAACGCTTAGTCCATTCAGCAACCTGAGCATCTTCAATCTTGGAGAAAAGTACGTCAGGCGGTGAGATTTTCATGCCATGCGGGAGCGCATCCAGCAGGTTATCATCGTCAGGATTTGGCATTTTGCGGTTCTCTTCCGGAATGCCCAGAGCATCGAGAATTTTAGCAGCCGCTGTCGGAATAAACGGCTGAGCCAGAATGCCAAAGAGCGCTACAAGATTGAGGCCTGTGCGGACGCCCACAGCAGCCGCATCAACGTCATTCTTGTATTTCACCCAAGGCTCAGCGCGCGTGAGATACTCATTTCCCGCCGCCCAGATGGCACGCGTTTCTGCAGCAGCTTTACGGAACTCCATCTCCTCATAATGCTGCATAAGCGTTTTGAGGCGGGTTTTGAGCTCAGCTTCCATCCACGCTTCATCCTCGCCCGGGGTGCCAGCGGCGGGCAGCTGACCATCGAACTTGGATTTGCAGTATTTGGTGATGCGGTTCACGAAGTTACCCAGCACGTTCGCGAGGTCAGAGTTCACCGCTGCCTGGAAGCCTTCCCAAGTGAAGGCCGCATCAGAGCCTTCCGGTGCATTGGCCATCAGATACCAGCGCCAGTAATCTACCGGCAGAAGCTCCAGCGCCTGATCCATGAAAACACCGCGGTTCATAGAGGTTGAGAACTTACCACCATACCATGTGACCCAGTTGAACGCCTTAAGGCGGTCTACCAGCTTCCACGGTTCGCGTGAGCCGATCATTGTGACAGGGAAGCTAACCGTGTGGAACGCGACGTTGTCCTTGCCCATGAACTGGACATAGGTCACGTCGTCAGCGCCTTTGTCAGTACGCCACCAGCGCTCCCACTCTTCAGGCTTTCCAAGTTTTTCAGAATATTCCTGCGTCGCGCCGATATATTCGATCGGTGCATCGAACCAGACATAGAAGACCTTGTCCTCGAAGCCTTCACGCACCTTACCTTCGTAAGCGACCGGAATACCCCAGGAGAGGTCACGCGTAATCGCCCGGTCCTGCAGACCTTCATCCAGCCACTTCAAAGCGATAGATTTCGCCAGTTGCGGCCACTCGGTGGACGCTTCTACCCACTCACGAATATCATCCTGCATTTTAGACTGCAGGAGGTAGAGATGGGTCGTGTCGCGGATCTCGATGTTTGTAGAGCCGGATACGGCAGAATACGGGTTCTTGAGTTCAACCGGATCAAGCAAACGTCCGCAATTGTCACACTGGTCGCCGCGCGCTTTTTCAAAATCGCAATGCGGGCACGTGCCTTCAACATAACGGTCGGGGAGGAAGCGGCCGTCATCGATGGAATAGACCTGTTTCTCTGTGCGCTCTTCCAGAAGGCCACGCTCTTCAAGTACATGTGCAAAGTGCTGTGTCAGCGCAGCGTTCTGAGCCGAAGACGAACGACCGAAATGGTCATAGCTCAGCGTAAAACCTTCGCCCGCCGCACGCTGAATTTCATGCTGTTCATCACAGTAAGCCTGAACCGGCACACCGTCTTTCTGCGCAGCCAGTTCCGCAGGCGTGCCATGCTCATCCGTCGCACAGATATATAGAACTTCATGGCCCTGAAGGCGCTTGAAACGCGCATAGACGTCAGCTGGCAGCATTGAACCAGCAAGGTTGCCGAGGTGCTTGATGCCATTGATGTAAGGAAGCGCGGAAGTGATGAGGATGCGTGCCATGTGCCCGTCTGATTTCTTATCTTACGTGGAGACGCAGGAGGCCCTGAGTCGTCAAAGGCTCTCTTTAACGCGCAAGTGCGCCATAGGAAACGGCTAAAGCATAGAAATGTCGGCAGTGCGCTCGGCATGTTGTAGCCTTACACTTGTCACAATTCTGGGCTTTTCTCCCGCTCGATCAAAAAGGCTGAAGCCTATGAAGTGGGGAAACACCTATGATGAAACTGAACGCAATATTTTTCGCAGCGTGTATGCTCTCGCTCGCGGGCTGCGGAGGATCCGAACCTGATAGAGACGTCCGTGCACTTGAACGAATTTCGCCTGCCCCGCCGTCATCCTATGCTGTCACGGAAGATAGCGCGCTCGATTCATCTGCATCCCCGTCATCAGGTAGCGTCAGCTCTACAGACAGCGTGCCTCAGCGCGCCGGTCGCTTCCTAGCCTATACTCACAACCGCACGATCAGCGTCCCAACGGACCGTCTTCGTGACCTACTCGAAACCCACATGACGCAATGCGAGGACGCCGGACCTGAAAACTGTCTCGTCACCAGCTCAAACGTGTATGGCCTTGAAACGGACTATGCGTCAGGAAACCTCGCGTTAAAGGCGTCGCCGGAATGGGCAATTCCGTTTCTTGAGGGCCTGCCGGAAAGCCTCGGTGAATTTAGTTCCAGCGTCTACGCCTCAAGTACATCGACGGTCGATCTGACTGCGCAGATCATTGATACGGATGCACGTCTGGCGGCACAAACCACGCTACGTGATCGGCTGCAGCAATTGTTGGAAAGCCGTGAAGGCGATCTTGGAGAACTGCTCTCCGTCGAACGGGAACTTGCGCGCGTTCAATCCGAACTCGACAGCTACGAGTCTCAACTCGCTAACCTCCGCCAGCGCGTTTCCATGTCCGATATCAACCTCTCCTACGAGGCGCGCGTGTCGCCGACCTCTCAATCTGTCTGGCGGCCCGTCACCGAAGCGTTCGGAGATTTCTTCCGGAATGTCGCATTTGCTCTTAGCTCCATCGTGACCATTCTGGCTTTTGTTCTGCCGTGGCTGCCTGTGATTGTCGGTCTGATCTGGCTCTTCATGTTCCTTTTCCGCAAAGCCTTCCGGAAGAAAAAGACACCAGAAGCACCTGCCACAACTGAAAAGGGCGACGCCTGAGCGCCGCCCCTGACCAAAATGAACACTGAGAGCGCTTAAGGGTAAGCGCTCTCGCCATGCGTGTTTGTATCAAGCCCCTGATCTTCAGTCTGCTCATCCACGCGAAGGCTGCCCGTAAGTTTCACAACAAATAGAATTGCGAAGCTGGCAATGGCAGACCAGACGCACACGGCCACAACACCGGTCGCCTGCGCCATGAACGCACCCATGACGCTATCTTCGCCGAGACCCGGCGCAAGCGGCCCGAGCGCGGCAACAAACGGAATAATCAGAGTGCCAAGAATGCCGCCCACACCATGGACCGCGAACACATCGAGGCTGTCATCGAATTTGAGACGATTGCGGATCAGCACGACCGCGTAATAGCAGATGATCGCCGCGAGGAAGCCGATGATCAGAGCTCCAGCTGGTCCAACTGATCCTGCTGCTGGCGTGATGGTCGCAAGACCGGCAACCATACCTGTACAAATGCCGACGAGCGTCGGTTTACGGAACTGGATCCACTCAATCATCATCCAGACGAGCGACGCTGTGGCTGCGGAGATATGCGTCACAAGCATGGCTTGTGCGGCGCCGCCATTCGCACCGAGCGCCGAGCCAGCATTGAAGCCGAACCAGCCGACCCAGAGCATAGACGAGCCAATCATCACCAGAACAGGTGCGTGCGGTGGATGCATGTCATGACCGAAGCTCTTACGCTTTCCGAGCATCGCAACGAACACGAGAGATGAGATGCCGGCTGTGGCGTGAACGACAAGGCCGCCAGCAAAATCACGAACGCCCATGTCCGCAAGCCAGCCGCCGCCCCAAACCCAGTGACATACTGGTGCATAAACAACGAGAATCCAGATTGCAGAGAATTTCAGCACCGCATCGAAGCGGACGCGCTCAACAAAGCTGCCCACAATCAGCGCAGGCGTGATGATCGCAAACGTCATCTGGAACATAAAGAAGAGCGGTTCCGGTATCGTACCCGTCATGCTCTCGCCCGTGACACCGCTCAGCATGGCGCGGGAGAGACCACCCCACCACTGCCCTGCTCCATCGGTTGCGCCATTGCCATCTCCGAACGCGATGGAGTAACCGACGACAAGCCAGATCACGGACATGAGACAGGCGATCGCAAAGCAGTGCATCAGAACCGAGAGCACGTTGATTGATCGCACAAGGCCACCATAAAATAGCGCAAGGCCTGGCAGCGTCATTAAGAGCACTAGAGCTGTTGAAGTAAGTATCCAGGCCGTGTCGCCTGTATCGGCATAAGCAGCGCCTGAGAATGCCGTGATGACGCCAAACGCCAACACGGCTCGCACTGCATGACGCAGCGCAAGTCCGAAACGACCCATCGTTGAGCCTCCCCAATATATCCGGGCCCGCCATTGAACCCGTTTTCGTTTTTCAGGGTGACATCGGTACGATACAGAATTGCGCGCACGCAAGCTCGTTGAGCCCCGCGCGGCAAAAATTTTCGTTTAGGCTGGCATTTTCCCCCGACACTTGCGTCTGCAGGAATATCAAACGGTCGGCGGCACCGGAATAAATCGGAGGTCGACCTTGCGGCGCATAATCAATGGCTCACCAGTATCGGAAACAGCGCCTTCCTGCCCGCGTGCGCTCATCTGGATCGTATTTGCGACAACGCCGTGCTCCTCCAGATAGGCCATCGCGTGCTCGGCGCGTTGTTCAGACAGATGATAATTGAAGTCCGCCTGACCTAATGAATCACTGAAACCAACGACTTCGATCTGGGCGAGTTCGCAATGCTCTACACGGCTGACGGCTTGCTTCAGCAAGTCCTCAGCAAATTCGTTCAGCTCGTACTGGGAGGGAGCGAAGTAAACTGAAACCTCTACAGGTGCGCACGCCTTCTCCATGTCTTCACGGATAGATTGTTCCGCGAGACTATGTACTCCGAAGGTGGATGCTGCGATGGCCGCAGCGACTGTAAGTAAGCGTGCTGTCTGTTTCATTATTGCCTCCAACCCATTGGGCCGTACAGAATTAATGAATGAACAACCCGATTGTTCCGAGGCGCAAATGTGGCAATCTTGGGATAGTTATAAACAGCTGAATCGGCTCCAGAAAAAATTTCTGAAAAACAGTTGTCAGAAGCACTTGCCAGACCCGATCAAACTCGGTAAGACGCGCGCTCTTTACCAGTGCCGGCTTAGCTCAGTTGGTAGAGCAGTTGATTTGTAATCATAAGCTCTATGCGCTAAGCGGCTGTATTGTAAGGATAAAAAACTAAGAAACTGTGTAAGTGTGTAAGCTTTTGTGTAAGTTTTATCCACAAAAACATAATTTCTTGATTTAAGGCTCCTTGTTCGCTAAAGGTGCCGCTTTGGTAAAATGCCGCTATAGCTCAGTTGGTAGAGCAGTTGATTTGTAATCATAAGCTCTATGCTACAAATAACTGAATTATAAGGCATTTTAGAAGAGAAAACGTGTAACTGTGTAAGTTTTTGTGTAAGTTTTATCCACAAAAATTTATTTCTTGATTTACGAAAGCGGGTTCGCTAGTTCTGCGCTTTCAAGATGTGCCGCTATAGCTCAGTTGGTAGAGCAGTTGATTTGTAATCATCAGGTCCCGAGTTCGAATCTTGGTGGCGGCACCACTTTCCCCCTTGAAAAACATAGATATTTTTACTCTCTACAAAATAGTCGCAACATCCATTTGGCCGGTTTGTGTAACAAATATCCTTACACAGTCGGTATTTTCCATGGAAAATGACCCGCAACCGAGCGGCTGCGGGCCAGGATGTATCAAGCAGTATCTGCCAAGGATGCTGATTGTTGTTTCTGACGCTCGATTTCGTCGTATGCGGCTTGAGAGAGCCTCGCCAAGCGTAGCAGCTCTGAGCCTGAGAAACTGAAAGCTTCACGCCACTCGTCATTCTTGAGATAGCTCCGGGAAAAGGTCACAGAGTAATGGTCTTTTCCATTCTCAGTTTGGTTCTTCCAGATGGTCGCTGAGATAAGTCCATCTTTGAGTTTGGTGATTGGTTGATTGGACATGTTATTTTCCTTTCTGTTTGGCCGGTGAATTCCGAACCTTGAAAGGCGAATTGGTTGGACACTCTGACGGCGTCATTGGCCACACGGGTGCAACGCACCGGAGCGGGCCGCCTATTGACGAGTTCACGACCGGATGAGGCTCCAGCCAGCATTTCTGAAGGTGGTGGATTCGAACGGCCAACGTGAGGAAGCCTGTCGATCATGCTCGTCACGAACCAACAGTCGCGTTGGCACGACCATTTCCCGGAATAGATTGTAGTGTATTATTGCTTTTTTATATACACTCAATGTATACTGCCAGCTTGCTCAGAGATCAGTCGCAAGAATGCTCTCGCGCTATCAGTAATGTGGACGACGGTATGCCCAACTCTCAACCTCAACAGATCGTAGCGTGTGTCGTCTATACTGACAGAATGATTGAGGCCTCAGCTGCACAGGTCATTCATAACAGCAAAAAGATCGATCACATTGAACTTGGCTGGTCGGGAGATGACTGCACCAGACTTTACCGAAAGACATTCCCAATACCTCCGAAGCAGGATGAACTGGTCGAAGCGTTGCGCGAGGCGATGTCCGAAATTTGCAAGAAGAGACCAGAAAGCCTCGTTCTTGCCAGTCCGTCGCCACTCAAATCTACCGCGCCTAGCGAGCGCGGGTTTGACAGCTCAGGTTACGGGGTAACCGAAGCGTCCGGGCTTTATCCAGCGTGGTCAGGGCTGGATCTGTACGCATTGGCTTGTGACGCATGCGCTTCAATTATCGACCCTATGGACATTCATGTTCAGCTTGATGTCGCTCTCGCATCACTTGGCGAGTATCACTGGAGACTCAATCACAAAGAGCTCACTTCCGAAACCACTCGACAAAAGCAAAAGCTCTATGCAGCGCGGGTGGGAAGAAGTGTCGACCAAGTCATTTTCGACGAACATTCAGTCAGTTACGTGAAGCTTTCAAGCGATATCAACGCCGCCCTTACACAGCAAGGGGTACTCTTTGAGGGGAAAGGAAACCCCTACCTATCCATGCTGCATCCCCATAGATGTAATATCATCGACCATGGCTTTAATGACGACTTCGAAGGCGATTGCTCGCTTCACAATGACTGCTTCGGCGGAATGTTAACGCAGCGCGCCCTTAAACGCCGCGTCGAAATTTATCGCTCAGATGGCTTGTCCATGAACAAGATCGCACTCCGCAAGGCTTTAGTCATCGTTGAATACGCAGTCCAGCTATGCGAGATTCTGGTTGCCGCGCACAGACCATCACTGATCGTGCTGGACGGGCGCGTCGTAAATGACAGAGACAGCGAAATGGGGCCAGACGGCCTTCTCATCTCTGCAATAAATGATCAACTCTACGAACGCCTCGCTGTTATCGATGTGGATGGAAATGTCAGCCTCAAACCGAGCTATATTCAGCACAACTTCGATGAAGGCTTCCGTTTTGTTCAGGCCGCAAGCTGTCCCAACCCTTTGACATATGGCGCCCTGGCTCACGCGGCGAACATCATTGCTGCCGCAGGCAAGATAGTGAATCTCGGGAAACGCTCGGGCAAACAAAGTATGGAATGAAGATATGCAGCCCTCCAGTTCAAAGTCAAAGCAAGCAAGAACTCAACCTCGCGGACTCGAACAGAGGCCCGGTCACCTAACGAAAGAAGAGCCCTCTGAACTGCTCTCGAAGAAAATCGAGTATCTGAAGGCAGGCGGCACTAATGGAACGCATTTGTCCTCGGCGCTGTCCACATTCGTGAGATTAAAAAGAAGTGGAACGCTATCAGAAGATAAAGTACAATCTCTGAAGAATAATTTTAATAGTATAGAACGGCGTATTAAGGAATTACCACACAAACCAAGCAAACTTGTTTCCACTGAAGATGCCACTTCGGTTCCACTGTACTGCAGAGAAGCGGCTAAACAGCGAGTAGATGTGCTTGCCGAGTATCTTTATCTAACTGAGCGATATAACGAAAACTTGATTGCACAGATTCCCAAATTCCCGGGAGTGCGCGCCGGATACGACCCGATCGACTGGTATAACGAACACTATAAGCAGCTAGCCGACGAAAAAGTTTTCTTCGGCGACCAAGTCCAAAAGCACGATAATAGCTTTTTCGTTGCAATCATGCGTAGAAACGACAACGTCTACCAAGGCTTCTTCCCTACGAAATCAGAATGCTTGAAGAAACAGCAAGACCTGCTTGATAAGGTCACAGCTCCCGTACCCCAGCAAGAACAGGGCAGATATTGACGAAATGTACGTCTTAATATATTTTAACCCTACATCCGCAAAAGCGGGTTGTTGACAGAGCGGTTCCTCAATCGAATTCGACCGCGAAAAAGTGCGCCGCTCCGCCAACGCAACAGCTCGGAAGCCGCGATAGCAGGATAAACCATTCGTGCCTGCTTGCCAAAGGGTTTCCGATGCAAATCGGAGAACTCGAATGCCCAACTTCATACTCAAAACCGTAACAGCAGCTGCCTTCACGGCCGCCACAATCATTCCCCACGCACACGCAGAGACGAGGGAAGAGTGCAGAATCAACGTTCAGGAAAACGCACGCCTTACAAACGCAGTCACCGTCGGGGGTGGCCTTGGCACGTTTGCCGGAGTCGTGGGGTGTAGCTATTTGGTCTCGATCGCCTGGATCGATGCGGGGGCCTCATACCTTGCCTGTACGTTGGCAGCCGCTGCCGTGAGCACAGGAGTCACCGTGAGCTCAGAAAGCGAGAAAGTCGCTGCTGAGCTTCATGAATGCGAACGCCTGCCATCGCGCGATGAGACGACCACACTTGCCGCAAGGTGAGACGCGACTCCCGCATGGCTAGCCACGCTAGCGGCCAATGAGGCACTAAAAGCCGCAAAGTGCCGCCCCGTAGATCGCACCCTACAATGGCTTCGCAGGACTCCTGCGAAGCCGAATTTTTTACTCATCACCAATCAGAACAGCTCGCCTTGCGCGGCCTTCTGTTGCCCTTCGCGCCATTCTGGGCGCTTTGCCACGTGCTCGAGCCATGCAAGGACATATTCGCATACGGTCAGCCCCGTGGCCTCCACGGTCCCCACCGGTACGAAATGCGAGCGATAGCCCGTTTCTGTAACGGGAAGCAGCGCGCGGACAGGCTTCAGCGTTTCCAGTTCAATGTGGGATGTAATTCCCCATTGTTCGGGGTTATAGCGAACCTGAATGGTGATGCCTTCCCATTCTATGATATGTGTTTCTGAAGCCATCTCAGCGGCTCCAGAACACGTGGATTTCGTCAAATGCAGCTTCGATGGTGAAGACGTCATTCACCGCCATATCGCGCCCCATTCGCTCGTAATCGATATAGTATTGCAGAGCGTCCGGAATGAGTGTGGTTTGTTCTGTGATGTCTTCAGCAAAGTCGGCGAGTGATTTGTAGCTACCGGCATATTGGTCATCTAACGCTTTGCGGGCTTCTTCCAGATCCCCGCCGAAGTGTTCGGCCAGCATGGCACCCATGCGGCCATGCTCTTCAATGAATTCGGCTTTCTCGCAGACACTCTCCAGCCCCTCATACTCTGAAAGGCTCAGGCCCTCAAAACCTTCATAGTCGTGGAGCGCCCACTCCTCAGCGTCCGGCATGGGAGAGGTTTTAAGCATCTCGTTGATTTCGTCCTGAATGGCATCTGCTCCGATAAGAGCATCAATCCAGCGGCCATGCAGAGAGCCGTTATTATAGGCGGCGAGGCACGCCATATAGATTCTGATTTCTCCCTGATTGTTCATAAAAACCTCCGTAGGGTCTGGGTTGCACATGCAAACCTGCCCCTTGGCGAAAGCGGGGTGTGTAAACGGAGGGAAAAATCGATTCAGAGTGGTGCGGGCGCACACGCAGCGCGTGGAGCCTCGGTCAGTGTCTATTTTTCTTGAAGTGCGCTGAGGGGAGACCCCTAAGCCTTAACGCAAGGGATCGAAGCCGTATGGCCGAGACAGGTGCAGCCAGGCTCGGTTTACGAGAGCCCGGCCTGCAAGGGCGCGATCAAAAACAGCTTATTATCTAACATGAGTGACATCTGGAAAATATGGAGATATGCGATCTAGCTCCGCATGATCATTCATTAATCTGACGCAAACTAAGTTTTTTTTCGTCCGAGAAGCGGCCACGTATAAGAGCTTCCTCGAAGCAATATCCCTTTTCTTAGATGGAAACTCATCCGTAAAACAATTCACAAAATCATATTCTGTCGTCCATCCGTACTCGTCTATTACGAGCAGCACGTTCTCGATCCCGGTCCCTTTCGTTTTATGCATCGTGGCGAAGCCGCCGTCATTTTCCTCATAATCATAGAATGACAAAACCTCACCGAAGCGAAGCTCGTCTGAAAACAAATCGTTGAAGAATTTCTTTTGCTTGAGCTCATTGGCTCGGTCATCGTATTCGGCCTCAATTAAATCCGCATCCAGGTTCTCTTTCGGCGCAGCCTTAATTTCATTAAGCATCTGTGGTTTAGTTCGGTGGCCGCTGGTATGTAGTGCTTCAAAAGCCTCGAATACGGGGTCGTCCTTAAGACGTGCGAACAGCTCGTCACGGCGCGTCAAGAAAGCTGCGTGGCTTTCTGAAACTTTGATCAGCCCAGCTTCCGCTGCAAATTCCACTGCTTTGTACGCGGAAAGGTCCTTGGCAAAGAATGCACGTAGTATCTCATCCAGCTTGGATTTGTCAGATACCGATGAAATCGAAAATCCCCGCTTGCGAAGTCCTGTGATCAACCGATTGTATGCACGCCTGTCCCCAGGTAGACTCTGATGCAATGTTGTCAAATTGACTATTTCATCAAACTGCAATCTGTCGAGTGTTTTGCGCATTCGATCTCGGGGCTCAGAGTACCGATCATCGAATATCTGATAGAGCCGCCCAAAACCTACATCTTTAGCAATCGATTTGTTCGTTAGCTTTAGCTGAACATAGCTCGGATAGTCTTGGCTCACTCTTCCAACCAGCGCATCGAGCGCTTCACGAAACAACGCGGCATTGGTAGTTTTATCTTGAGCCTCATTGCCCGTATCGATTTTTTCTGAAGCGAAATCATAAAGCAGTGTTACACTGCCCTCTCGGCTCTCAAAGGTTTCAACCGTCCCGTCGTCGAGCGCTTTTAGTGCTACCTCTTGATTTAGTCCGTCTGTGCGAAACTGATTGGAGAAGATTATGACCTGTGGAGAGCATCGGTAATTGTCCTGCTTCTCCACAAGAACTACTTCTTGAGCATCGATGTGCTCTTGAGCACTTCCTATGCCGTCTGAGTAAATTGCCTGCTCGGAATCTCCAAACAATCCAATGATTGTTCGTGATGGCTTGGGTAAGCAGCGGAGCAAAACGCGAATAACATTCGCGTTCGTATCCTGATACTCATCAATGAAGATGCAATCATATCGATCCGAAACAATTTTTCCCAATACCGGGAACTCATCGAACATCCCGCAAGCTATGGCAATTAAGCCATCATGCCCGAATGATGGCTCGTTAAAATTGTCAAATTTCGTTTCGTTGTAGAAGAACTCATCGGGTTTCCGGGTTGCCAGTTTTGCGCGGATTTCTTGGTTCACCTCAGCAATCAATTTGTTCATCTGCACGACATAAGCTTCCGGATCCTTATCGTAATCCCGCTTCCCTGTTACCTTCGGAGTTAATTCGCCCAGAACAATTTGGCGGCGGTTCTCCAATTTCTTATAGGCCTTCTTAAATCGCTCATGCTCCTCCTTCTTTCTGACCTTTTCATCTCCGTCATAGTGCTCGTCCCCTAACCCAACAAAAACAGGAAGCTCGAACAGGGCCGGAAAAACATGCTGAATGTTTCGCTTGTATGGCGAGATTACTCCGCCCAGAAATGAGTGGATGGTTGAGACCTTTATGTCAGCTGAAATACGCTCAGCGATCTCGTCGGCAGCTTTATTCGTATGCGTTATACATGCGATTTTGAGCTTCTGATCGACAGAGAGCACCTTTTGGACGACTCTTTTAAGGCTTTCGGTTTTACCGCTTCCCGCGCCGCCCTGAAGGAGAAAGTTCTCACCACCGAAAACGAGTTCGGCAATTCGATCTACCGGACTCAATTTTTGTGAATCCATTTCAGACCATCCATTATATATTCGGGAGTTTCCCATGTTTCGCCTTCAACCAACGCCGCATAAAGAACCGATCCAGCAAAATCAGATTTTTTACTTAAAACGCTTTCGGTGAGAGCGTAATAATCGCCTCCTTCAAATTCCTCAAATTTCTTGACGTTTTGGAGCCCCGCCAAAGCGTCTTTACTCTCCTTTATTTTCCCGAGTATTTTCTCAAAATTCTTTGCGATGAAAGCGTCTTCGAAGCTTCTTGCATGATAGCCGTTCTCTTCCATTTGGTAGGCAAGCTTGATCTGCCCGTCATCGGAAGCAGCCTCGCCGTTTAGTAGACGCTTGTGCCATTCTTGGTACTCGTCGCTTTTGTCTATCGCAGGAGCCGAAAGGAAGTGTTTGAGAGTCGCATTCGAGGTGTGGGTGGAGCCTTTCACCTTGTGGGCAGTGTAGCTCAGCCTGCCAGTTTCTGCACTCTGTTCAGCCTTGGTTGTGTCGATATCCGTAATGATTAAGGTACGGACACCGATGAACTCCAAGAATGGCGCAAACGCTCGCGCGTTTGCTCCAACCTCTAGCACCGAGATATTTTGAGAAGAAAGGCCACCGGTCTCGGCGACATCTTCGTTCACTTTATCGTGCATCTCAATAAACAGCGGGAGGAGCATGCGCTCAGTTGTACCTTCGATAAAAATTGCCTTATTCGCAAAAAACAGCTCTGCCGAATTGATGGTGAGATATTGCTTCAAGAATTTGAATAGTGCTTGGCCGTCTGTGCCAAGCTTATCGTATTCCTTGCTGAGATCAGTGTGAAAATTCTTGATAGAGACCGGGCCTGTGGCGGATGATCTGGATAGATAACGAATATTCTCGAAGTCAGACTTTGCTACGATATGAGAGGAGTGTGTGGTGATGAGAGCCTGCAGGCTGGGTATTGCCGATACCAGTCCGTGCATTTTGTCCGCAAACACATACTGCATCTGTGGGTGAGTATGAGCCTCAGGCTCCTCAATCAATAAGAGGTTCAACGGCGCATTTCGTCTTGAAAAGTCGTCGCGGCAAAGTTCGATTTGCAGAAGCAGATAAAGAATATTCAGATAGCCAAGCCCGCTATAGTGCTCTGGAAGAAAATTATCTGTGTCGCCGTAGATGACCTGCGACGAACTCTCGATAAGAGACTGCGACTGGATATTGGAGACCACTTTCAAGTCGCCAAGATCTAGGAAGTCGCGTGAATTTTTTAAGAAACTTCCAAAAACCTCTGCATACTGCTCACCCAGCTGTGTGTCGATATCAGCTAAAATCGATCTAAGCTTTTCTATGCTCCCGGCACCAGGCTTGTCTACGCTGGCGCCTTCTTCGCCCTCATCGTCAGCACCCGCCTCAATATCCCGCTTACGGAAGAACTTGGTTGATATGGCAGAAAGCGGCTTTGAACCGCGCCCGGCATCCTCTGAGCTTGCAACGCTTCTTCGGGCGTGGATGACTTGAAAATTTAGAAGCTTACGAAGGCTGGTGCGCTCCTTCTCCTCAAGCTGATCACGGTGAGACATGTAATACGCTTGGTCGCCGACATGGCCGAAATCATCAAAGGCATAAACTTTCACATCGAGGAATTTTCCTGAAAGATTGTTTTCGATGAACTTCTTGCGTTCTTTTTCGTCTGCCGGAAGACCGCGAAGGAGCTTTTTCTTATCAATCGTGCATTCGAAGAGAACGCTCGTATGTCGCCTGTCCGGATCAAGGTCCAGCATGAATTCGGAAAGAATACCGAGGTCGTCAGCTTCGGTATAAGCAATTCGAAGAACCAGCCTTATCGCAAGTTCCTCAACGTTCGTCTTGGCATCTATGCTGAAAATAGCTTTCCGCAGGCCGAGTGGGAAATCAGTGAAAGAAAATGTATCCGGTCGCTCGAGAAATTTTTCCAGCAATACTGCAAATGACGTTTTGCCTGTATTATTTCTTCCGACCAGCAAAGTTGTTTGTGGTCGCATATCAATGCAGCAATCCTGCAGTAACCGGAAATTCTGAATTTTGATTTGCTCAATATGCATACCTGCGTCTCATTATGATTATTTGTAGTCACACTTAAATTCACACAAGCACAATCGCCCGCAGCCGGCGGGACGAATCTGTTCTCATTTTCATGAAGGCAGCCCCGAATCAAAGCCGACAAGTCGACTTTTCCCGCACATCTGCACCTTAACCGGTTGGTTTGGAAAAGGGAACTTTTAGCGGGCAGGTTGTCCCCCAGTTTCTCTGAACTGGGGATAGAGACGGCCTAAGCCGCCTCCCTGTGGGATAGAAGCCAGTTTGCGGCCTCAGAAGCCTTGGCTGAAGCCGTGAAAATGGCGCGCTTGTCCTCTTTGAGGACTTTCAGCCAGCTTGCAATATAGCCCGCATGATCTTCGCGAGCTTCAGGCGTCAAGCCGAGGTCAGCACAGATGAAGGCTGAGCCGAGTTCAGCGATGAGTTCCTCCATGGCATAGCTTTCGGAGCCAAATCGGCCCGTGAGGTCACGATTAAGACGATGCGTTGCGCCGGACCAATGGGTGAGTTCATGGCATAGCGTGGCGTAGTACGCTTCGTCGGCGGCCATGGTCTGCGTACCCGTGAAGAGGTTTCGAGGTGGCATACAGATACGGTCTTCTGAAGGTGAGAAGTATGCCTGATCACCGGTCTCCGTGATGTTTGCACGTGTCGAAGCCACAAAGGCTTCCGCGACCGGAATTGGATCGAAGAGAGGCTCATTAGGGATAGGTTCTGACGGAGGTGGCTCATAGCCTTCAACCTGTGCCGCATTAAAGACCCAGCTCGCCCGTGCAAAGTGGCGAAGTTCGGGAGAGTCGTCACCTGATGTGTCGTCTCGGACAGTTTCGATGGTTTTATAGAATACGATGAGAGAGGCTTTTTCGCCTTTACGAACGGGGGTTCCACGATCACCCCATTGCTTGAATGTGCCCCAGATCGGGGTTTCGAACTCGCGTGCAAGCGCTTCGACCCAGAGGGACACGACGTTTATTCCGTTATAGGCGTCTCCAGAAACGACATTGATCGGGCGTCCGGTGCATCCACCCTTTCTGATCCAGGGACGCTGATACTCTGCTGCGCCGCTTTCGAGAACTTCAACGATGCGATTTGTGACAGCTGCGTAGACATCGAAGCGTGGTTTTGAAGTTTTAGACATGTCCGGGCTCCTTTCGCTGTTGTGAGGACGCGAAGGTAGAGGCGGAAATCGGACCCGCGGTTCATCGCTTGCAGAGCGAGAACGGGGAACACGGGACAGAGCGAAGCGACGGAATGGAGCGGGCCTCCGTTGAACCGTGGGGCTTTCTGCCAAATTCGCGGATTGATCTCACAAACGAGGAAGAGACGAGCGGACTATGTCACTCAAATACGAGCTGATGCCCTCAAGTCTGTGAGCGGAGTGAGTTGAGCCCGCCAGTGCGTAGCAGGCGACAGAATAAGCAAGATGCGCTTACCAAGACGCCCTTTTGTGTTTCTTTAGGAGTGTAGCGACGTCAGACAAACGGCAAGCTCTGGGGAGCTTCGGCACTACGTTACGACCAAAGGTGCCAGCATTCGTGACGGTGTCGCTGAGAGAACTCCCGTAACCACAGAAAGGAGTCTCAGATGTTCAACTTATTAAACGGCCTATTCGCGCTCGGCGGGTCATATCAATTACAAGCTCAAGCCAAATTGATGCTCGGCAAGATGAGGCTGGAAATCAAATTATGCGCCATGCGGGATGCACTACCGAGGCGTATCAATCGTGACGACTGACAATACACAGAGTACTGTCCGTGTTGCAGATCAACGATTGTTCAAGATGAATAGCAGGAGATCGCGTGAAGATAGAAAGCCATCCCTAATTTCGATACTCTACACACTATGTACCACAGAGCACCGCAATAGCGTTTTTCGCTTCAGCGATGGTGTCTCCAGAAGTAAGGCTAATTCGAACCGGAATACTAAAGCGCGCCATATCGGAAAGATTGGCAGCCTGAACAATGCAGTCCAGTTTACCCTGAATAGCTGCTTCAGTTTCGACAGCATGGATTTCAATGAGCATTTTTTCTTCTCCATAAGCGTGACGCCATTGTTCACATTCCAGGGAGAAGCGTTCCTGAGCAGAATACGGACGGTCCGGAGTATAATAAAAACTGTTGGGTTCTCGTTTAGAAGGCTGATGGGCAAGGCGTATTGCCGTCATATCGATACCAGGCCCAATCCCAGAGGACGGACCAAGAAGACCTCGTATACTTCCAATCCTAGCCAGGTCGCGGGCCAGTGTTTGAGTGGCCTTTTCATGTTTCCATGTTCCCTTTGGAGCGTCCGGTGGATGCGGAAGCAGAGGCTTGAGGAGTGAACTTTCCTCTGCCTCCTGTTCCTCATCCGATTTGTAATCGGGTGGCTTTATTAGGAAGTTTCCATGCGCAATAAACGTGATGAGTGCATCATCAGCAGGCCGTGTGCCTGTGTTAGCGATGGCAACCCAAACCTTGTTGGTTTCGCGTCGCTTTTCTAGTGCTTCATGAAGGTGTTCCAGCCGTTCTCTGCATTTATCTAGCCAGGCCGGATAAAGGTCGGTCTGGTATTTTGCAATGCTCTCAGGCGATGGAGGTTCGTATGTTTCATTCCATTGAATGTTAAATTTCAGACTTGGTGATTTTTGGGTAATCGTTGAACTTTCTGTATCGAAATCGGTCACCATCGGGTGCGTGCGTTTGATTGATTCAAACAGCGTTTCCACATCATCCTCACCCAACGGCTGAAAACGGGTGCGTTGTGAGTGGTAGCGCTCAATCTCGTTCTCTGCTTCGTCAAATGTCCGAAACGAAAAGGCAGGCTCGGCTTTTCGTAGTCTATTGTTTTCGGTTTGCAGTTTGGTGATTTGCTTGTCGCGTTCATCCAGCTCAGGAGCTAAGAGCCAGCGATCAGGGATAGGTGCAATCTTGAGCCCCAGGCCGCTCGCCTTGTAGAGCACAATCGTATCATCCGTGAGAAGTTGGACGTCTCGTTCGGGATGTTCCTTTGCATACAGATAAGCCGTACCAACAAGCTGATCATCGCGTTCGTTGTAGTCGAGCTGATTAGACAAAGAGCCATCATAAGTATGCTGCGCTTCAACATGTAATGTAATGCAAGGGTTTGTGCCCCGGATCATCACTTCATTCTTTCCGAGCATATCCCGAAAGCGCTCTGATGCTTTTCGCGCCCTTTTCCCAACCCGGTCATTTCCCTGCTTCTTGCGGTAATCCACCTCACGCAGAACAGGAGAGGAAACGATCAAATGGACGGCTTCATAGTCCACCCACTCCGACCAATCCAATTCCTCCAATGCTCGGCATTGGAAAAACAGATTCGTATCGACGAAGAGAAAAACGTGCCTTTCCATTTTGATTTGCGCTGCTCCAAGTAGCTTTTTTTCAAGAAATATGGATAAGTTTACAGGAGAGTAGCGCCAATTTCTATCGCAGAAACTGGTGCTCTGCTGAAGAGCGATTGCACATCCATTTTGATTGCATTCTCACGGTAATGCTGTGTCTATTCCCCTGAATCTAAGGTTTTCTTTCTCTTTAGCGCTATAACTTCCGATACTGGTGGCGTATCTACTCCTTCGGGAACCACCACATCGTCTGTTTCTTGAATCACCGCGTTGTCTTGGTCATGGAGGCCTATCGTCCAGGCTGGCTTTCTAATCAATTCTCGCTTTGTTATTCCCAGCGTTAGGTCAGGCATCAGGCTGCCATCATCTGCTTGATCGACAGGAGCGAATAGAAAGCTTCCCAATCGAGCATATTCTTGCAAAAAGAAGTCGAGATGCTGCGATGTTTCGGGCGTCATTTCGAGGTATCTGGAAAGCGACATGTGAAGACGTGACTTATCAAAGGTATCCTCATCATCTCCAAATTTTTGTGAAATGTGAGCACGGTAATGTAGCGTGGCATTCTTGTTTATTCCCTGCAATATCGAAACCCTGATAACCTCATCGGTATCAGTATTTCCAAAGCGTTCCCGCCATTGCTGGAAGATTTTCTTGCCCAATTCCTTATTCTTGAAAAACAGTCCTAGGATCGGCGGACAATCTGGTCCGTACGACGCATAGGCCATGCCTTTCCAGCCTGCATCGTTCCACAAATGCAAATTGATAACAGAGTGAACCTGAATATCACTGTGGCGTTTGAGATACGGATAGGTGGCCGTGGGGTTCATTTCAAAATCTGGGCGCGTCCGTTTTATTTCAGGTGCATCCTTTCGACGAGGATAGCTTCGTGGCTCGGGCAAATAGAAATTCGATAGCCTGCCTATTGGGGACCCAAATACCCTGCTGTGGCTTGCGAGCACGTTGCTGAAAAGCACAGACCTCTCGAACAGGCGCTCTTCCTCCAACAACTCGTGGACTATTTCGATGATATTATCTGCAATTGTGAAGAGATTGATGGTTAAAGCGCAAAACTCCAGAACTGCTCTGTTCACCACTTCAGTATGCTCGTGACTGCCGAGGTCTAAGTCCTCTGAAATATTTACAATGACTTTGAGATCATGAGGCGAGGAGGTGATTGAAAAATTGAGTGGGCCTTCCGATTCCACAATTTCAATCAGCACTTTGTTAGTGTGTGCGATCACTCGCCTGTTGATCAGCGTTGCAGAAAATCCTTCGAGACTGGACAACAGAATCTCTCGTGCTGCGATCAAGTAGCTTTTGGAAGCACAGCTAAACTCAACCGAACAGCCCAGGATAATGGAAGAGATGCTGCACGCGGCATCTGAGTTTAAAATGGGATTGTCGGGCACTTGATAAGCGGCTGGTTGGGACGCGACCAACTCTATTGTATTATGAAAATTCTCCGCGCTTTCTTCAGCCGGAAATGAACCGTCGGCTTTAAGGTCGTCAATGTAGCCAAGTCGATACAGCAGACCAGTTCGAGCGAGGTACAGTTGCAGATAGTCGAGTAGGCTAGGAACTTCTGCCAATAAGTCCATAGCTGAATCGTCGAAGCCGAGGAATGAACACATCAACAACTGATCTAATTCCGCAATATCACTCTGGAGCTTCTCGATGCTATCATCCGTTAAAGAAACCGATTGCAAATAGAAGTTCAGTAAGCGAATGGCTTCAAATAAATCGGGTAAATGTGACAATTCTAGAGTGATTTGGGCGAGAAGCTTTGCTGCAGCAAAGCTCTCGATTTGAATTTCCCCATCCTCATGATTTTTGGTGGAAATGACGGTGAGCGCCGATAAACAAGTGGCTCTGGCTGCCCATAACAATCCAGCGTTATGATAGGCAACCGAAAGCATAAACAAAGATCTGAATTGCTGTTCGTCGTATTCTTTCTTCAGGAAGGCTAAGGATGCCTTTCCCAGCCAAGAGACTGCTTCATCGGGCCTTCCTGCAAGAAGCTTTTGTTCACCTCGCCTGAAGTAGACTTGGCCCTGTCGAGCTTCCTGATGCCGTTCACCCATGAACTCGGCGAGCGTCATCAACAGGTCGTCAAAGGCCTCCGAGTGAAAATCAAAATCGGCTAAGCCATTGACGAGCTCGTCCAGCATTTGGACTGGATATTCTGCGTAACCACGTGCGCACACCAATATCGCTTTGAGTGCGATCCAGACATCATCAAGCTTTTCATTTTGCTTATTGCGCAGATTTTCGTTTATCACCTGAAACTGCAAAAGTGTTTCGGCATATAGCGAGTTGTTACGTGCTGACTTGTCGCTCACTATGCTTTCCAGTTTGTTACGTAAACGCTCTCCGCGTTCGTCAATCTTGAAACGATTGGCAAATTGTTCGTTCTCAGTTCCTGCATTTACCAACATCTGGAGCACATTTCCGACTTTTGACACATGCGCGGAAAGATGGCTGGCGAAAACAAATTTCTCAAAATCATCATATTGGTCGTCGGCGAACGCGAAATCGTCGAACCACCACAGAGCTGTCCATATTTTTTCGTATTTTGCTTCTAGGTGTTGGTCGAAGCTACCGTGCTTCTTTGCAAGTCTTATCGCTCTGTCGAACCGACCGTCAGTCTCAAATCGTGGACGCTCAAGTCCTCTGGAGAGTTTAGCGGCATAGAGTGAATCCGAAATCTTCTCAAAATGGGTATCGTAGTCGTCCCGAGAGAAGCGGTTCTCGATCTCTGACAGCTCTCGTTCGCGGCGAAAGTCATTGGGGCCCAGTTTAACCTCGTGAGGATTGTGGGATCCAATTCCAAAAAAGTTGTGAGCTAAGTCGAAGTGCTGATTTACAAAAACTTTGTCTTCTATCCATAGCCTATCGAAGATGGTAACCGGAAGTCCATATTCCTTCGTGAGTTCCTGCTCAATTTTAAGCCTGACTCGCTGCTTTGCCGCCCTGTTTGTAAAGAAATAAATGCGATCATAATGACGCCCGGTAGAGGTGATCCCCTTGACATCGCTTTTTACTTTCGGCGCCCATTTCTCTTGAGCGCTCATTGCAAATGCCCATTTCTGTTGACCGGCGTTAGCGTCAGCTTCGAACCAGTTGTCCGAAACTTCGTCAGAAACGATATAATTTTCTGAATCGACCTTTCCGTCACCGCCTCCTTCGGGGCCAGTTTGAGGGCGGAGGTTCGGGCAAATTTCTCGTTGAGCCAGCGCCCTGCAAAATTCTTCGAAGACTTTATGTTCGTTTCGATCAGTAATCGTATTGAGATAAAAACTGAATGCCGCCTTCTCCAGGGAATAGGCAGAAGTGAACTCGCTATCAGAATAATTTTCCGGCCTGCGCGAACGCATCAATTCGGACGGCGAAATTTTAGGCTTATAGGTTGAATCGATACGCATCACCTGAGACTATAGCATTGCAGACAAAAAGAGAACAAAAGCTTCTCGTTTGCTGATGAGCAAGGACGAGAAGTTCACCTTTATATGTTGCTGTTGAGCCCTTAAACCCGCGCACAAAACTTTACAATCGCGAGCGATCCTTCTGTTTGAAAGCTAAGTTAGCCAGCACAGCCGCTCGGCCAGCGCCTGTTCTTCTTCTCCGACCGCTTGGCGGTAGATTGCCGTGCTCTCCAATTTTGCGTGCCCCATCCATCTTTGGAGTACGGGCTGTGGAATGCCTTGGCTGTCTGCAAACACACCAAAATAGTGGCGTAACCCCCTCGGGCAGGCTTGAGCGCCCTCGATGCCAGCCCTGTCCATGATTGCTCCGACGCGCCGCCAGGCCGTGGAACGGCTGAATTTGAACACTCGACCATCTTCCACCACAGGCAATTTGAATAATGTCTCGATGAGCTGACTTGGAATGGGCACAGAGCGCCAAACTACTTTGGACCGGCGTTTCAGGGTTAGATACCGAACACATCGTAGCTCACGGTCTATATGCGTGACTTTAAGCGCCAATGCTTCGGAAACACGGCAGCCCGTAAGGCACAACAAGAGGCAAAAGGCGAAGGTGGCCAGATCCTCTTTGGACGCCTCTTCTACGAAGCGCTCGCGCTCACTGACCGTCAGGTACTTTCGTTCTCCAGCTGTCGTGTAAATCCCGTCTTCAGTTTCCATGTCAGCCCTTTGCGGTAAGGCCGAAACAGAATGGCCTATTCGGTTGCAAGGGTGCGACTGCAAAAAGTTGCTCACTGATAGGAGACTTCAAAAACTGCGTTTGAAACGCGGAAATTACCTCAATCCAAGTCATACAAAATAAAAATTGGCTCAATACTGAAACAGTATAGGCCATTCGGTAGCATCGTCACGATTTTATCTGATCTTCTGAACAGGTGTCTTGTGACTTCATGCTCTCCCCTTAAATCCGCACTTGTGGCGTTGATGTCCTTTCCTGCTTTCTGCGGATTCGCAGTGGGACAGACTTCAACAATTCAGAGTTTGCAAGATAGCTATAGCCAGCTCACTCTGTTCGGAGACCTCCATTTAAGGAACCAGCGGACGCTTTGTGCTGCCGGTCATACTATATCGTCCGCAATGGGAGACCCAACAGAACTCGAGTTCTGTCTGTTGGTAATGGAAGAAACCCTGTCCCGTGATCCTGGCGATCAGTCTTACATCATGAGACTTTATACTGATTGGTCGATCCGATACCCTCAAACAATCCTCCAAGAGATTGCTCGTGCGGCAATGCAAGACCAACAAGAGTTTCTCAGTATCAATGACATGAATGGCGCGAGAACTATGAAGCCGCTGAATTGCCAGACTGCTTTCGATGCGGGTTTCTTCTTCGGTGCTCAGAACACTACACAAGTCCTAGACCCGAATACCGATACGGTGACTCACCAGCACAATGCTGAACGGTGCTTTGACATGGAAAGTCATTCGACGAAAACCGGTTTTCTGGCAGGCATGGCATTCGGTCGCTTAGCTACTGACAGGGGCTGAGCACGTCATCCTTAGCGATCGGGAGGGGTGGACAAGAGCTTTCGGGTCGCTCTGGCGTAACCGAAGTGTCCAAGAAGCTCAGATCGAAATTTTGCTGACTTATTCCTTCTATTACTGCGACAGCATTATTGGGGATTGCCTCGGGCACGCCCCGTATTCGAAGCGATGTCACGGTCCTCTAACTCCTGCTGTAATTCCACTTCCGCGTCCGCTCTTTGTGAAACAACATATTCAGATGCATGTTCGCCGCTTAGTCCCATGCGTTGGGCGTCCCGCATTGCCATGATCTCGACCTGTCTGAGGTAGCGCTCTTGAGCGGCCTCCTCTTCCTTGCGAGCGCGCTCCTGTTCTTCTTCAGGCGCATCAACCAGTGTCATTCCATGGCGGTTGTTCGCAGCCAGCAAAGCATCCTGTTTGTACTCTTCCACGATATCGCCGCTGGCCTGAGCCGCCTCTCGGCTGGCCAGAATATCAGCCCTATTCTGCTCGTATGCGCTGATATCAATCCCAGTGGCTTCAGCCAGCGACTGAATTCTGCCTGATGCTTCGCGTTCGTATGACCGGAAGTCACTCGCCTCTTGCGCAAGTCGCGCCTCTTCGGCCTGGAGCATTTGCTCGACAAGGACGGCTGCGATGGTTTGTTGATCAGATTTTTTGAGCGCAAGCTGAAGCGTTTCCTGCTGCACTCGGTTGATTGCCAACTGAAGGGAAGCGGGAGAAATAGCGATGCCCGCCGACATGCTGGCTTGCAGCGATGAAATCATTCCGAGGTGATCTGCGAGTTCAGAATGAACTGCGCTCCCAGCATCTGGCATGGATGCGAGCGAACTCTTCAGCATCACTTCCATCGACAATAGCTGCTCAGAAATAGCCTCTACTCTGTTCGTTCCACCGGACATAGACCTCCACATTTGTATCAATATGATATATTTTATTTGTGAACTTTTCGTTAACTATCCTGATGTTTTGACCCAGTCGGCCAAATACGATCTACGTTTTGTCCGCCGATTTGAAATACTTGATGAGAATTGGCGACGGCTCGCTATAATGCAGAAATGACGAATCCAGCGCTACATAGACAGTACTTCGAACCGAAGCTGGAGATACTGCCAGAACCGCAGCTGCGTCTTTGGCCGGAACTCAAAGATACCCCCTCAATGTTCACGTTGTATGGTGGAACGGCTTTAGCTCTCCACTATGGTCACCGAGACTCGGTGGATTTCGACTTTTTCAGCAATTACGATTTTGATCCGATGGAAATGAAGGAAAGTCTTCCTTACCTTCAGGACGCGCTCCTCATTCGCTCTGCTGACAACACACTGGAATGCCGGGTGGATCGGGGAGGGCCAGTTTTAGTCTCGTTTTTTGGAGGCCGAAAGCTCCAAAAAGTGGAGCAACCCTTTTCAAGTACGGAGAATGATCTGGCGGTCGCCTCCCCCAGGGATGTATTGGCGACAAAGCTCAACACTATCCAGAAACGAGGCTCCGCAAAAGACTATATCGATATCGCAGCGGGCCTGAACGAAGGCTGGACGCTGGAACAAGGGTGTGAAGACGCGATCTCGGTTTGGGGATACAGTTTCGAACCCATGACGTCGCTCAAGGCACTATGTAGCTTCAATGACATTCAGGGTGATCCGCTCCCACTGAAGATACAAGAACAGCTTCATTCCGCTGTGTACGCCGTGGATCTTTCAACGCTGCCGTCGCATGATCGAGGTATGGATTTGTAATGGCGGTCAGACTTCAGATTACCCCCGAACTAGAGCGAGTTGCCAGAAATGTCGTTTGGTTCAGCGATCCCCAAATTATCCAGCGAGACCCAGTGTTTTTTTTGGCGCAAGTGATGGGATATGGGACGAGTTCAGACGTGAGGACCGTCTGGGCACAGGTCGGACGCGAAGGCTTCAAGGAGGCCATGGAGCGCCTGCCGAGAGGAATCCTCGATGACCGATCAATCCATTTTTGGGGCGTCATGACAGGCGTCGATGTCACAGAGGCACTCAAACATGCGCGACCTTAATCCAACCGCCCTCCCCGAAGCAGATATCCGGCAATGTTGGATCGACGTTGAGCCTTCCGCTTATCGGGACATCGCAATCGAAATTGAGGCCCAGATAGTGGACGGACAGGTGCTCGACGCTCTTGAATTAAACACGCTTTCGCAAATGTCTGAGGCCAAAGAGATGGCATTGGAAAAAGAGAGACAGATTGTGTCCGAGGCCAGCCACGCCAGATCTATTGGGATTGATATCTGAGATAGATCATCAGTCCAACAGCTCCACCCTTTGGGCGGTTATACCGTCCTCTTATTTTTTTCATAATTATCAGAATATTAAGCGCATTTTCGACCGTCACTCACAATGGCTACGCTGTCGCCCGCCCCAAAATTGCCCGATTTGGAGCTCAATCTTGAGTTCAATCGAAAGGGAGAGTGTTCATGACTGGCAAAGGAATGTTCGAATGGCTCTGGGGAGAGGATGCCCCCTCTTCTGAAGAAATCGATGGTCGTGCCGCTGGCGAAGATTTTGCGCGTGAAAGCTACGAAGACGGAGAAATTGCAACCGATACAGACTTGTACAGCAATGGCTTCAATTCATTCAGAAGTGAGTACAGCTTTGAATATTACGACGATCAGCTGGCTCAGGAAAATCAAGAAACGAATGAAAGAATGAGCGAGGCATTAGATCTAGGGGCAGACGACCTCATTACCAAGAACCCAATTTTAACTGGATTAGGAATAATCTTTTGGCCCTCAGAGGCAAACGAGGCTGAAGGGCTATGGGATCAAGGCCAGAGCAACTACATAACTTCTTATGTTGACGAAGCCAAAGAGACGTATTCCGAGGAATTCGACAACGGTATCGAAGAACACTTCACTCCCAACCAGCCAATGGAAACTGAGTGGCAGGACCCTTCTGCCACGAATGGAAACAGCTTTGAGAACTTCATTACCGGTTTGACAAATAGCGGCGGCACCATTCTTGTGGACCCAGTTGATGATGGGATCTCGGCAACCTCGGAATGGGGTGGCAATGATAATTTCGGCTGGGGAAGCGAAGCACCTGCTTACAATGATCCCGGTTGGGCTGAAACCGGCGTCCCCGACACGAACGATACTTCCGGCTATGGTGATAACTGAAGGACAGCTGGGACTATTTCGGTGGGAGCCTAAAAAAACTCGCCCACCATTCTAATTGCTTTTCAAGGTTTCGATTCCACTCATCAAGAGCGTTGAAACCTTCATTAGATTCGCGACTAGTCTTCCGAGCGTTCTCTATCTCATCCGAGAATTGCCGTCGTTTTTCTGACTGCTTTTGAACAGAGCCAGTGCGATCACGGCTCCTATTGCGACCGTCGCCCCAATCACCAAAGTCCGGCGGTCTAGGCTTTTGGACGTCTCTGGTAGCTTTGTTTCTACCGACCGACTTCTGCTGGAGTAGCTCGGTGTGTAGTGACTTTTTTTTTGGTCTAAACTCGGTGCTCTTTCACCCAACCATTCAATAGCGTTTCCGTCAGAAATTTTAGCGATCGAGCCTTTTGACGAAGCTGCCTTAATTTTTTCACTCGCATTTTCTAATGCACTGCCGGACGCACTAGCCTTAGAAAATTGCTTGGTCGCCGTTATTGGTAATTGTTCCCCATTGTTGGCTCGCGTCAGAATTGCCTCTACACTTGCCTTCACTCCAGACAAAAACTCTTCATGATGGGGTAGAGTTTCTTCTCCTGTAAATTTACAGGCATAGCTGAATTGAATGTCTCGGCCGCGCTGAGCTCCTGATATCGCCTCGCTGAATTCTTTCGCAAACGGGTGATCTTTTCCTAATAATCGACCAACACTGCCAGTTCTCACCACATAGAGGTCACTGCCCGCCTGAAAACAATATAAGTGCGGCTTCGACCAAGTGTTGCCGACATCTTCCAGGCATTTGCGATGTTTCGCCATAAATTCACTGGTTGGCTTCCCCGCAAGGAATTGCAAACCTCTTGGCTGACCAACTTCACTTGACACCAATGCAGAATACAAAATCTCTTCTACCATTCCAGAAGCTCGTCTATATCGTTAATTTCTGTGCCTTGGATAAAAATCCTGACACCTTCGTGATAGCCTTCTGTCAGAATGGAATTCCAGACTCGTTCTGCTAGTTCACGCTCTTTTCTAGATTCTTTGGCCCGTTCGTCAGCTGCACTTTCGAAAGTCTCAGCATGCTCGTCATCGTCTGTAGCGGACTCCCCTGTTGCCAAATACTGAAAGAGACGATCGAGCGGCCTACGCCTTGCAAGATCCCGCTTCTCAGCGGCAAGCCTTCTCCGTTCGCTCGCCCGATCATAATAATCCTCAGCGTCCGAAGCCTCTTCATGACTTTTCCCTAACAAAGCCCCACCTGCGACGAACGCAAAAGGCCAGCGCAACCCTACTGGCTCAAAACGCTGGTTTGGACCATCAATGACACTTATCGGAGCAACGCATACGACGGCGTCTGAATTATCTAATGAAAACGCTCTCATTAGCCCATTATAGATGATCTCATTGACCACGTCTGTTACAGTATCATTAAGATAGTCTGCTTTGGTGAGCACAAAGCAGACTGGAAATATAGGATTTTCATAATATAGTTTTCGTTCTCTAAGCGCATTGAGCATGTCAGAAGCCGCACCAAGTCTGAGATCAAAACTAAGGTCGCGCACAATCCGCTCGGCATCTAATAGCGGGTTTTTACTTCTGTAAATCCTGGCCACAATCAGGTCGCAGGGCAGCATGATCATAAATGCATCTGACGCGTTTAGTTCGTATAAAGTACTTTCCGAAAGCTCCTGATCATTATCCAAAAACGTCTCACCCGGTGGATCATAAAAGGTGAACTCCCTTCTATGACTGCGCGCATGACGACGCCCTTTGAGGCCATCTTCAATATCCTGAAACTTGAAGTTAATTCTTAGATTTAGGTCATTTAAGCTGCTAGTTTTTGGAGGATAGTCTTCAATCGGATCTTTTCCGAGCATCTCTGCCATGTCTGCAAAGTCCTGCCGCTGGCGAAAGTTGGTGATGCGGACCTCAAACATCATACGTTGCTCTATACCGAGACTATCTAAATAGTCATAAGTCGTTTCGCCCAATGGCAGAAAGCCAATATCGTTGGAGTATTCCCGATAAAGTCCCGTAAAATATATAGTTTTACCCGTACCTGGCACACCTATCATCGCGATCTTCATCATGCCCCTCCAGACTTGCCAGAAATACCAAGCTTGTTGATAAGCTTTCGGGTATTTGGCCCATATTGGTCCAATATCGGATCCTCAACTTCTACTTCTTCGGCATCTAAGTTTTGAAACTTCTGACGTGTTCGCCTAATCTGGCCCAAAACCTGCCGAAAATGCTCATTGCCTGGATGTCCAAGAAAAGCTGTTTCGTGCCACTCTCGATCGATGGTCGAACACCCCAAAATCTGTGCCGCTTGATCTCGGCCTAACGTGAAACAGCTCTGCGCCAAGTCTGGACGTTCAACCTGTAAAAGCAAGTCAACAAAACTCATCGCTTCTTCTATAGCAAGTGCAGGAACGACCTTGGATGTCTCGCGTAAAATCGCTGAGTAAAATTTGAAAACTCCATCTGCTACTTGTGCAAACTCCGGTTCTTTCGACAAAATTTGTGGCGCAAGAGGCGGCTTCGTTTCGCCACGACTTAGTGAGTAGACGAGATGGCTCAGGTCAAGAATGCTGGAGACGATCACTTTGAGCGCTAAGTCGACACTGGCAATTTGGTTCAACTCATCACGGCTGTTATGCGTCCTTATCTGGAATGAGTTCGAAGCAAGTGCGGGAGATCGGCCTTCTGAAAGGCCATCTGACAACAAACCCCAGATTTCGGTGTAAACCGTTGCCGACCGTAGCGAATGAGATTCGACATGAACAAAGACGCAGGGTTCTGTGTGCAAATGATAGCGCAAGCTCGTCGCCAAGGCCTGAGGTGTACTGTGCGAATTCACATGAGTTTGCGACGCTATATAAGGGATAACTGGGTGACTTGAATTCACTTTATTGAAGTGGTTGGTTACCCAATGGTTGAGGCCTTTCACATCACTCAAAACCTGACGTGTTAAAAGCAGGTCGCTAGCCTTTTGCCTGCTTATCTTGGTTTCAAAGTTTGATCCATTTTCAGGAATTGGCTGAAAAAAGTGCTCGTTAGAGCTGCAAATAAAGAGATTTATAGCCGAGTCTTTGTACGCGTCTCGTTCAGACTTGATTTCGGCAGGCAGATTATCCAGCGGCCATTTTCTTAAACTGTGCTCGACATCCAACAATTCGAGCCTTTGTCGGAAGGCATCTTGATGCCGGGACCACTCAGCGTCCATTCGCTCACGAAACAAGCGAGCATCTTGGGAGAGGCGCTCCCTCTGAATATCTACAGATGCAAGTTGAGCTGTCTCGAACGGCGTTTTTATGTACTTGGAAGCAAGCCGACTTCCTAAACCTTGAGCCACGGCCGCAAGTGAAGCACCGATTATGATGTCGTCTACGATGAACATGACGTCTCCCATTCACTAGCGCAACATGGCTCGAGAGAAGCTTCTCTGAAAAAAGAAATCGGCACAAGCTAAGTTAATGTGAAAGTAGAAATTTCACCGAATGAGCCTACCCATCCATCACTGGGATTGATATCTGAAATAGATCATCAACCCGACACCCGCACCGACCAGTAGAAGGGACAGGAACACACCGACAGATAAGCCAGTGAAAAACGTCTGGCGTTGCTTCTTCTTGTCATAGCTTGTTGTCGCCGTTTTGCCCTTGGCGGTTTCGGTCGCAACGCGAATTTGGCCTGATAGATGCTCAAGCGCTTTACGGTTCTCTTCCTTAAGCGTTCGCACCTCGGCAAACAGTTCTGCGACGATACTTGCCACATCGATGCTGAGACCTTCTTGCGGCGTTGCAGAGCGTAAGCCATGCGCCGGAGCGGTTTCCTTCAGAAACCGGCTCAGCGTGCCAATCGAGGTCTCGACGCCTTTTTCTGAGCGAAGGCGATCGACACATTCTTTCAGCGACAAACCATCCCTGCGCCAGGCGATAACAGCTGCGCTGTGCGGTTGTAAGTTTTCATAAGCCATAGGACGTTTTCAAAGTTCAAAAATTGACCTTGTCGTTGTTTTCGACGACGAATCAAGTGATTTTCAAACAGTTTTCAATCCTAAGCTAGCCTTAGGGGACATGTCTGCTATACAATTTTTAAGAACTTATTAATACTTTTTAACTACTATAGGTTGCGTGTTACGCTTAACTAAATCTCGTTCGTCGTCTGGAGCGGCAAACTATTTTCGCAATTCTCTGCGATCGGCGGACTATTATCTCGAGGGCAAAGACGTCGGTGGAGAGTGGCACGGCGTGGGGGCCGCACGGCTCGGGCTTGCCGGTAAGGTTCGCGATAAAGACTTCATCGCCCTACTCGAGAACCGCACCCCACAGGGCGCAAAACTCACCGCAAGGGACCGCGCGAACCGCGTGCCGATGATCGACTTTACGTTCAATGCACCCAAGTCTGTCTCCCTGCTCTGGGCGCTTACAGAAGATGAGCGTCTGGCGACCGCTCACAAGCTCGCAGTCTCGGAGGCCATGGCAGAAGTCGAAGCCAATATGGAAACGCGTGTGCGCAAAGGGCGACACTTCAACACCGACAATGTGCGTAAGACAGGCAATATCATCTGGGCTGGATTTCATCATGATACGGCGCGTCCCATTGATGGTTATCCCGACCCTCACCTGCACACCCACGCTGCCGTCATTAATGCGACATGGGATGATGAGGAACGCCAGTGGAAAGCCGTCCAGATTGGCAATATCGCAGCAGAGCGAGAATATTACGAAGCGGTCTATCTGGCTTCGCTTGCACACCAGATGAAACGGCTTGGCTTTGCTGTCGAGCGAAAGGGCAAATGGTGGGACCTGGCCGACATCCCAAAGGCGATGTTGGATCGGTATTCAAGACGCACCAAAGAAATTGATGACAAGGCCGCTGAGTTTGGTGACCTGTCTGCCGCCCAGAAAAGCGCTTTAGGTGTCATGACACGCGATGCAAAGGACGAAGCCCTGTTCAGCAGCGATCTACATGCTGTCTGGAAATCCAAACTCCGCTTTGGCGAGAGTGAGCGCATAAATGGCCTCGTTCGCAAAGCAGAGCGGCAGGGTAAAATCGGCCCAACGCAGACCGTCACCTCCGCGTGGGAGCATGGACTGTCACACGCCCTTGAACGTCAGTCGGTCGCCCACGAAAAGAAGGTCATGTCTGATGCGCTTCGTTTTGGCGCGGGCGATGTGAGAGTCGGAGACCTCAAGGCCGTTGCAAGCCTGTCAGGGATTGTTCGAGGGCAAGTCAACGGTCGCGATGTCGTCACGACGAAAGACATGCTAGCCAAAGAGCAGGAAATGATTGCGCTCGCTCGACGCGGAAAAATGGCCTGTCGGGCACTGGGGCATGGAAACTACAAAATCTCCAAGGACTATCTGAACGATAAGCAGCGCACCGCCATACAGCACATCTGGAACAGCCGCGATCGGGTGATGGTGGTTCAAGGGGATGCCGGCGTCGGCAAAACCGCTGGGGTTTTAGCTGAGGCCGTTAATGGCCTTCATGCTCAAGGTATCAAGACGGCAAGCTTTGCTCCGGCGTCTGGAGCTGTCAGCGAACTCAAACGCGAAGTGAATGCGCCCGCCTTCACACTTGCCCGTTTGCTGGTGGATGAGAGCCTGCAACGGGAGCTAAGAGGCGCGGTCCTGGTCGTCGATGAAGCGGGGCAGATTGGGGTGCGGGACATGTGCACGCTTCTTCACATTGCTGAGGACAATGCCTGTCGGCTTCTCCTCACAGGAGATACCAAGCAGCATGGCGCTGTCGCAGCGGGTGACGCCCTCCGTCTCCTTCAGGAACGGGCGAACCTCAACACGGCGCAAGTTCAGGAAATCGTCAGACAGAAAGGCGCTTACAAGCAAGCTGTTGATACAATCGCCAAGGGCGACCTGAAAGGCGGTTGGAAACAGCTTGATGCGCTCGGAGCGATTAAGGAAATCGCGAGCGAGGACCGGTTTACCCAAGCGGCGAATGACTATGTTGAGGCGGTCGCGAGAGGTCAGTCCGCGCTCGTCGTTGCGCCGACCCATTGGGAGAAAGACAAAATCACCGGCGGCATTCGCAGTGGACTGCGCGCAAAGAAGGCGCTCAGCGAAGACGAAACCGCCGTGCTGCGCCTGAAGGACACCCGCTGGACTGAAGCGCAACGGCGAGATGCCTCGAACTACGAAACCGGCATGGTAGTGAAGGCCTTCCAGAACATGCCCCATGGCGTCACCCGTGGTGACCGAATGACCATCATGGGACGTGATACTTCAGGTCAGCCGCTCGCAAGAACAGATGCGAGCAACATTTTTGTCCTGCCGCTCGACAAAGCACCTGACTTCAAAGTCTATGAGACAGAAGCATTACCTCTAAGCTCGGGCGATTTGGTACGTGTCACGGAGCAAGCCAAGGACCTCAACGGCAAAAAGCTCGTGACGGGGCAATTGCTGAGCGTGAAGTCGATCAACAAAAATGGACATATGTCGTTTGAAAACGGCATCGAGCTTGGCCCGAGTTTTGGTCATCTCGACTACGGCTATTGCTCTACCTCATATTCCTCGCAGGGACGTACCGTCGATACGGTCATTGCCTCCATGTCAGAGCAGAGCAGTCCCGCAATGTCATCCGAACAGTTCTACGTGACTGTAAGCAGAGGTAAGAGCAATGTTCGCATCTATACTGATGACAAAGACGCCACTTTGGAAGCAATCAGCAAAAGCGGCGCACGGGGATCTGCAATCGAACTTCAAGATGGATCGCTCTCCTCCGATCTTGTTCCAACTGGCCGAAACGGCCGCGTCCAGGAACAAACAGAGTTTGGACTTCGCTATCGGGCCTTCCACGAGGCTCGCGCTGAGCAAAACCAAGGAATCGGTCGAGCTGGTGATCCAGCCATCTCAGCGCGCCACCAAACGTCTTATCCAAGCCAGGGGATAGAGAATGACTTATGAGACTGCGCGAGACCATATGGCCGACAGACGGCGTGATGCACGGAGAGTGGAGAGAGACCTCGCCTTTACAACGCTTACCGATCCACGGCTCGGCAATCGCATTGGCTTTCGCTTCAGCAATGGGGCGATGCGCTCACTACCCTACATGCAGCTGATCGAGACCGAGTATAATACCGATGTCGGAATTATCATGAGCTTCATAGGTCACAGGGTCACGCTCAGCGGAAGAAATCTTGCCACGCTGTATCTGCGGATCGAAGAAGAGCTGATCTGCGAAATTATCGAACGCCACCAGCCTTACGATTTCCAGCCGACTGATTTTGAAGAACGCAACGCCTGGGAAAAGGCGACCTATATCGAGCAAATTGGCTGGGAGGTCATTTAACGCCAAAATCGAGGCAACACGCGCAAATAATCTATTTATGATAGCGTATATATTGATAACAATCTGAATATGCGCCTTATTACTACTCTCGGGAGATTTTTTGGCTTTTTCTACAAGCCAAAGTCGTTGGGGGGAGAGTGACAATGCGGAAATGGGCAATTTCGATTGGCGGAATGCTTGCGGCGATTTCGATGTGGGGAAGCGCTAGCGCCCAGAGCTTAGTACGTCAGGCAGACGATTCGTGCGGTAATACCGGCTCCGGATATTACATCAACAGATCCGTGAACTTTCCCAGCGACACTCGATACAATCGATATGTCTGTGCCGACTTTTACGTCGGTGCAGGTCAGGTTGGCGTCGTCACTATCAAGCGCACTTCCGGTTCGATCGACCCCGACGTGCTCATCACTCCTTTATTTGATTCACCGGTTACCAAAGGTGAAACTACCGGAAATGAATTGGTCTTGTTCGGGGATGTCGGACGATCTGGTTGGTATAACGTTGTCATAGGAGACTATTCGGGAAGCGGCGGCTCCATAAATTACGCAGTACACCGTATCGATTTGACAGAACTTGCCGGAGAAGCGTTACTTCAAACGCTATTTAGCCTGGCAGCAGAAGAATTTGTTTGCCAGCTTTTCACTGGCCAATCCTGCTCAAACTTGTCTGACAGCGACCGCGACAACATAGGGCGCGGAGTCGGTATCATTGCCAGCACCGTTCAGGGACGAGACCTCACCGAGATTGGCCGGGCTGCACTCATTGACGAGCTTCTCAGGACCGTTGAGGGTGCCGGTTTACCTCGAGAATTGAGGTCGTTCTTTTCGTCCTTCATTTCTGGTTTCGTGGACGATGTCTATCGATACTATTGAGGCAGGTTTGGCGGGCTATTGGGGTCGCCAATGTTAATCCTTGGACCGATGGGCGCATCAACGTTCCGCGCCTCCTCCAACTCGATTTGCTTCCGAAGGTCCGTCTCAGAGGGTTGACCGAAATTGATCGAGAAGGTCGAGAAGAACTCACTCATGGCCTGCATGAGTTGCTGGACGATATCTTCGCTGAAACCGCGCTGAACGAGAAAATCGGCAAATTTCTCAGGAAATCCGAGATTGAGCAGCTGTGTTGATACGTGGCCAATCTTGCCAAGTTCACCCTCTACACGAAATTCTTCTGCGAGCTCCCGAATGGCTTCCTCGGTCATTTCGGGGCGTTCGTCTGGGTTCTGATCGTTACTCATCTCATCAATAGTATTGTTTACACCATTGATATCATACAGATTTTTTATTGTTTATCAATCAATCTCTCAGAATCTCATAGGCCAGAACGTTGATCGTGTCATCGAACCACACATTCACGAGTTCTTCTGAGCGTCCACACGCTAGCCCCGACCAACCATCTATCGTCACATCCAATCCCTCATTGACGGCTTCGACAAAGTCGGGACGCTGAAGGTTTTCGGAATTCTCAGAAATCAGAGTTTCTGTAAGCACCGCTCCCGCAATCCCCACGATTGCGCCAATCGCGGTTCCACCCCCAGGTTCAACGAATGTACCAATCGCACCTCCGCCTTCTGCTGCGGCCAACTCTGTTCCTATTCCGGTGATGACGTTAGCTACGAGCGGCAAAAATGTTTCGAGGAACACAGCTTCAATCGCTGGTGCGAGCACGTAATAACTGAGCGCACCCCCTGCGACATCGGCGACGGCAGTAAAGACGGCCTCGGTTGGCGCACCTTCTGCGGAATAAAAGGGTGACTTCCAGTGCTCTGGATCCCAGTCCAGATCGACTTGGAGAATCTCTTCGACATCCGGCTCATCCAGCAAGGTCGTGTTTTCTGCTATATAGGCTTGGAATTGTCGATCGAGATAACTCATCTCCCGAACATAACGTTCATGCGCCCTCAAGATGGAACGGCGAAGCCGCTCCTGAATAATCGGGTCTCGTATTTCTGGGCGCAACACCGTTCGCTCATATCGAAGCATGAACTTCTTTCTGACAGCCTGCTTTCCTTCCTCAGACACATCTGCGATATCCAAAGACAGAACAGAGCCAATCATCTGCCCCGTGGCGGTTGCGAGATAATCGTATTTTCTGTTCCACGAAAAATGCCAATCCGCGAAGTCATCGACGTCATTGTCGCGAGACTGAAAGGCAACCTCAAAATCATCCCGAATGTCTTCACAAAGGCGCTCTAGCTGCACGCGCCGTTCGCTTTCTAGTCGCTCAATAAGCTCGTTGATAAAGGATTCTGTCTCACCTTCGTTGGCCAATACATAGAAGGTCTGCCCGTTTACGTTGGTGAGGCGCATTGGGACATTGCGATTTGACTGACGCTCCGCATCAACGGTGATTGTTGAATCGCCCGGATGTACGGGCTGGCGGTGATAGGCGTCTTCACGCGCCTCGTTTATTCGCGCAAAAACAATGGGGACCGCATAAACACAGGCGATCACAAAAAAGCCAAGTCCCACCCACTTGAGAAGCTCTTTGATCACCGGTTGATGTCTCCGTGAGATTGATCAATCCCATGCTGATGATCTTGGCCATGAGACGTTTGATGGTAACTCGCACCTCCCGTCGCCTGGTCAAAGGCACTCGGTTGAGCCGGAGCAGAAACATGAAGAGACTGCGTTGGCCCCAATCCATTATTGATATCATGCGTGTCATGGATCGAACCGGGCTGAGCGAAAGTCTCAACAGTCTGGGCTTCTATCGAAGGCTGGTTTTCTGGTGAGACACTCGGGCCGACATTTCCAAAGCCTTTCGATTCATAGAGGCCGTGGCCGTAGTTTCCGGTTTGGGATTTGCCAAACCATCCTTCTTCAACCACGGTTTGCCGGATATCGTTGATGGCCCTGGAAAACTCTTTGGTCGCGGCTGCAAGTTCCTTTTGAGTATTTGATGCGGCCTGTGTCATTTCCTGACTTTGCTGCCCATACATCGGTCTAGGCATAACAATTCTCCTACATCTAGTTGATGTGCCGTCTTTATTTTCTCTCAGGTTTTGCGTTACAGCAACCTTACGGGGGAATTTTTATGGGAAACTACCACACGAAACTCACAACGCCTCTTCTGAGGCTGGGAAAGAAAGATATTTGGACACTTTCTGATGCCTATCGGGGCACTGCTATCTTTGGCGGTACGGGCAGTGGTAAAACCAGCGGCTCAGGTCAAAGCCTGGCTCACGCTTTCCTCAAAGCCGGTATGGGGGGATTAGTGCTGTGCGCCAAGCCGGACGAAGCAGAGCTTTGGGTGAAGTACGCAAAGGCCTGCGGGCGTGAAAAATCCATTGTCCTCTTTCGCCCTGACACGGGAACCCGGTTCAACTTTCTTGAGTACGAAATGACGGTTGGCTCAGGCGGCGTAAACAATGTCGTCGAACTGCTCCTGAAGGTCATCGAGATGTCGAAGCGCCAACTGATGGGAAGCAATGAGAACCAGTTTTGGGATGACGCCATTCGCGAGCTTTTACGAAACACGCTCAATCCCCTCTTTCACGCCTACGGGCGGATAGACCTCGATCAGGTCATGCAGATGATCAATTCGGGTCCGCGTAGCGCGATGGAATATAGCGATCCCGTCTGGAAGCAGCATTCATTTTGCGCGCAAACATTAGAAAAGCTCGCAACCAGTCCGGCCCATCAAATGGACAGTCGTTCAATGTGGGTGATCCGGAATTATTGGGAGAGCGTGTTCGGGCCAGCAGATACGAAAACGCGTGAGAACATTCGGATATCATTTACAAGCAAGATGGCGCTTTTGTTCACCGGTCAGGAACATGAACTACTCTGCACCTCGACAAACGTTGTCCCCGAAATGACGCATGAGGGAGCGATCTGGATTGTTGATATGCCTGCGCAAATCTGGTCAGATGTCGGCATCCTCATCCAAAAAATCTGCAAATATATGTGGCAGCGCGCCACGCAGCGACGCCCGAAGACCGGTAAGGAAAGACCTGTTTTCCTGTGGTGTGATGAAGCGCATGTCTTTGTCGATGAGTATGATGAAGACTTCCAATCCATGGCACGGTCTTCAAGCGTCTGTTCTGTGTACCTCTCTCAGGGCATTGACGGCTATATCAAGAAAATTGGTGGATCCAATGCTCGCGAAATTTGCGACTCCCTTCTTGGCCATTTTCAAACAAAGATTTTCCATTCCAACAGTAGTTCGAGCACCAATGAATGGGCTGCCGATCTTATCGGAAAATCGATTCAGGTTCGACGGGGCGTGAATTACGGTGAGAACGAAGGATATAGCGAAAGCCATTCACGAGGGCGATCGGTGAACGAACAAGAGCAGCGCGCAAGCTTCTGGGGACGCGGCAATCGTTCGAAGAATAAGGATCGAGGCTCTCAGGTTGGCTCCAGCTATAGCGAGTCTATGAATGAAGCCCTTGAGTATGAAATCGAGCCTGGCGCATTTGGTCGTGACCTAGCCTCTGGTGGGCCACATCACAACTTCATGGTGGACGGCATTTTCTATCAAACCGGCACGATGTTTCGTTCCGTGAAAAAGAATTGGCTCAAAACCCGTTTCCCACAAAGGATCTGATGCATGCGGTGGTTCTGGATAATACCTACCAAACTCTTTCTTTGGCTTCTCAGCACAAAAGCCTGGCACTTTGTGTGGATCCTCACCCTGGCGTTCGTGTACTTCAATTATAAGTACAGTCAGCTCACGCTTTACGTGTTTTTGGCGATTTTCCCGATTCAACTGGTCAACTCAATCGCCAACAACATTCTGAATAACTGGGATACCAGCACCGGCCCGAAGCAACCTAAAAGGCCCAAAAATAAACGCTCGCAAAAACCGATGGGTTCGAATGGCAACCAGATGCCAAGCTTTGAGGTCGCGAAGGTTGAAGCGGTTTTGGTGACTGTCGGGACGCCTTCAGGCATTCAAAAAGGTCCGACAATTCGGCAAATCATGCGTGCCCTGCCCGAGAACCTGAAGACATTTATTGGATGGTCCACAAAGCGGGCCGCAAAATAGCTTCTCTTGTCACCAATCGTTATTCAGACGGCTCTCGAGGGCTTCAAGGCCGGAAATCAGTTCTGCAAAACTTGGTGGCGTTTCCATGAACATTTCGGCCATTGCCGAGTAATCGGACTGCAATTTCGCAACGATCTCATCTGAAGGAATCAGCTTGAGTGACCCGAGGACTGCCGTTTCGTAGGATGCCTTGGGGTCAGGAAACATAAGGCTTTTGTTGTGCACGACTTGCGCGAGCAGCTCGACATCGAATTGGTCCGCAATCCCGCCATTCACCAGCATCAGTGTATCATAGTAATGACGAGACATACCGTCTCTCAGCTTTCCGTTGTGGTGGAGCGCATGAAGGATAGTGACCTTTTCCCAGAATGTTCGCTCAGCGGCGAGTGTGGGAACCGAACACGACGCATCTGGCAGTTCCTCTGGAAACTCCTCCGCCAGATAGGGCTGGATGGTTTGCAAGCCTGAAGGCTCGGTGTCTCCTCGTGCCCCAAATTCAAGCTTGATGCGCGGCTTTATGTAACCTGCGCCCGAGATGCCGCTGTCGCTGGAGCCGCCGTCGGCCTGCGGATAGTAGAATAGTATCGTCTGAACATCGGGATCGTCAGGATCAGGTTCGACATTCCATCCTTCCAGAGTGCCCAGGGCATCTTCGATTGCTTTCGAGAGTTCCGGCCGGATGATTTTCTGAACATATTGTTGCGCAGCTTCTTTCAGCTCTTTGCCGCGTTTCTTTCGTTGCTTGCCGCTGATACCCTCTTCCATAGGAGCGGGGACATCACACAAGAACGTCGCATCGCGACTGATTGTGAGATCGATATCTTCTGAAAATCGCTGAATAAGCCCGTATGCCTTTGAAAGCGAGGTCCCACCTTTGAAGGTGAGAGAGCCACGAAGTAACTCGCTCGCCATCAGGCGCTTGAGTGTCCAGCAAACCCAGAAGTCTTTCTCAATGATAAGTGCTGTCAGATCACGCCTGCTGGCGGCCTCTTCGATATATGCTCGGCGATCTTCTGCCGATTTGCGGGAAAAATCATCCATGCATTGCCGCATCAATCTTCAGAACAATATCACCCATCCACCCAGGCATTTGTGCGCGAGAGGACACAAGCGACTTCATATCCCGATCATCGAGCCTCTTAGCCAGCTGATCAATCATATCTGCGTTGATATTGCTTCGTCCCAAATGAACCATGGCCTGCAAGACGGCATTTGCGCGGACGGGCGCGTTATCAATCAATGGCGCGCGCGCATGCTTGATAGAAAGCGTCCGTCCCGCAACCTTCTTCACTCGCGAAGCTCCATTGGTCGCATAGGTCGCCTTAGCCGGAACCTGCGTTGAAAGCCCGAGCATGTTTGCTGCTGCCGCACCAGAAGGAACCAATTTATCTCCGATCTGAGAAGAAACAGCCTGCGCAATTCGGTCCATATCAGGACTTAGAGCGCCAAGTTTCTGGTGCAGACGTGGATAATCATAGAGACCACGGCCAATACGACGGATTGCCCCATCCTTAACCAGACGGGAAAGAGCCATATCGACCGAGCCGCGCGTACCAAAATCAATGAAGTCTTTAGGCGTAAAGGCCCAACCACGGCCCTTCCCGCGTACACGCTTCATGATCCTATCCGATATCGCAGACATCAATATCAACTCCTTTACGTTAGATATTACACCATTTTTTTCTAACAATCAATTCTTTTGAGTACTCACATTTTAACCTGTTTTATATGCTTTTTTAGCATTTTTAGAAACACCTGTGCTCATCCACTATCACAATATGAATTGATAACCCATAATTATCCAAAACCCAGCACTCAAAATGTTCTTTTGTATAAATGTACATTTGTGCTAAAATCAGCAGTAGAAACGAATTGGGTATCGATATGAGCAGAATAATCGTCGACGTGTCCGGCGAGCAGCATCAAGTGATCAAGGCGCTTGCTGCGACCGAAGGAAAGTCCATCAAAGAATATGTCTTGGAGCGCATCTTGCCGACAAGCGGTGATGGAGACCAAGAGGCCGCATGGGCTGAACTCAAAACCCTTTTGGACAAGCGCATCAAAAACGCATCTTCCAAAGGTGTGTCTTCAAAATTGATCACCGACATCACCGAGAGCACACTACGGAAACTCGGTAAGTTGTAGACATGGCAGGTTTTGAAAAGACCCGAGACGTAGACGAAGATATCGCCAATATTGTCGCCTACACGGTAGACCGCTGGGGCGTAGAGCAGGTGCGGAAGTATATGTCCGGCCTCGAGCGGCGGCTGGACGAATTTGCAAGCGGCCTCACTATTTCCAAAAATCTGGACGATCTCATCCCTGGCCTCCGAATGGTTCGCTACGAACATCATTATATTTTCGGACTGATACGCGATCCTCAACCAATGCTCGTTTTGGCTATCCTCCACGAGAAGATGGATTTGATGGAACGCCTGAAAGGCAGACTAGGCTAAACGTTGGCATGCAATGCCTGAAACCCGTTCGGGTTTCTTCAGACACCGTGGATGCTGTTCAGCATCCACTTTGCGAAAGGCTTGGCTTCAGCGGTTCCGCTCGCGCCATCGCCACGGACAGGATGTGCCCGATTACTTCTTCCGCCTAACGTTTACAGCTGCCGCGTTGATCAGGGTCTTGATGTGATCTGCATAGTATTTCTGGATCATTTCCACGCTGGTGCGACAGTTCTTTGCAACCTGATAAATGTCAGCTCCCTCCATGAGGCGGAAGCAAATATAAGTATGGCGCAATGAATATGCAGTCCGCTTCTGTCCTTCCCGATCGACCTTGAGATTGGTTTCTTCGAGGATGCGATTGAACATCTTCTTCGAGAAGGTCGGAAAGATCGGATCGGTCGGTTCGGCCCTGGCCCGCGTTTTTAGGCGCTTGAACGGCTGAACCGCGCCAGGCATGCTCTTACAATAGCCAACGCCCCGCTTTCCGCGAACTTCGATTTCCAAAATGGTCTCGCCGCTGTCTTTGTCTTTGACGACAGTGACATCGCGGTATTCGAGCCGTGACGCTTCGTCTGGCCTCAGTCCGGTGTTTACCATGAACAACACATAGTCATGAAGCATCAGCGCAGCGTTCTTCCAAAGCCCATGTTTATGCTTCTTGGATTCCGCTCGGGTGGCTTCGTAAAGCTTCTTATATTCATCCGGAGAAAACCATGCACGACGAGTGATCTTACCCGACGTTTTGTAAGGCATAGAGAAATCGGGAAGCGCACTCATCCAACCGTGTCGAAGAGCAGTTTTGAGGACGTGCCTTAATGCGACGATCTCCGTGTGCATGGTGCTCCGAGAAGGTGGTTTTGGCTGGTCTGGCGTCTTGTGGTGAGGTCGCGGGATGGAATGACCCTGCCGGTAGATACGATACTCCTGCACCAAACCCGCCGTAATCTCGGACAAGCCGTGGTTTCCGAAATATGGGATGAGATAATTGTCGATCCGCTCCATCAGACATTTGACGTAGATCGGGCTCCGCTCGCCCTCTGTAATAATCTCATACTCGCGCTTGAACTGGGTCGCGGCCTCTTTGAACGTTTTCTCGTTTTTTAACACGCCGTCGCGTACCTTGCCCTTCAGGCCAAGATACCAGTCTTCCGCGAACTCCTTCGCCAGTTGAAGGCTCGCCTCGCCGGTAGTCTTCCGACGGTTCTTGCCTGCGATGTAGGCAGAGCACTGCCACACGCCTGAGTTCTCGCGGCGGTACACGTGAACCTTACCGCCATAAATCGAATGTTTTTCAACAGCTTGCATAAAAACAGTGCCTCCCGTCACTACGCTCGAAAATGTGTAAGAGTTGTGTAACGATTTTGGGCGCTAAAACTCTCGAGATAATGACTATATGATACTGTTTTTATGCTCTTTTTTCAATATTCATTTTTAGGTTGTTATGATTTGTAATCATCAGGTCGCGGGTTCGACTCCTGCAGCCGGCACCACTTTCCCAAATGCATACAGACACTATGTCGCCCCGAAGACATTTTCGCCAAAACATCGCGGGGATCCCATTCGGGAAGCCATAAATCAGAGGGTTGTAGTTGAGTGTTGGTGCCAACTGACACTGCGCGGACCTCGGAAAGTTCGTTCCATAACGGACAATCACAAGTGCCACTCTCTCTAAATATATGGCTCGCCGAGGCTTACGCTCCCAGTTTTGGCCAAAAAATCACAAACCCTGATCGAATTATCGCACACTCTGCGTTCACCTGATGAGGAAGTATGCTTGGAATTTAATCATCAAGACCGATCACCTGTGACTTCCTGTATATTTTATTGATGAGAGGCGTTCAGACCCTTATCCACTAATATATGACGAAGTAGTCATAGGTTTCAAACGTCCGCCGATGGGCTTTTGAGTGACCATATCATGTAAGCGCACAGTGCGCCGGATGTTGGTCCAACAAAAGTTTCACTCAGAGCCGATCTACAGGTTCTGACCAGCACGGCGGATAACTATGACATTCTCTTTCCTGAACAACGATGTCTCAAAGCGCGTTTTTGTTTCTGGCTTTGTTGCAATCTGCACACTCGCTGTCGCAGGCTGCGGCGGCTCCGAACCGACCACAAGCACGGCACCTGCAGCTACAGACGCTGCCCCTATCATCATTCCCATGGAAGGGCTCGAAGTCACTGAGCTGACTTTTGGCTTTATCAAGCTGACTGACATGGCTCCGCTCGCGATCGCTTACGAGAATGGTTATTTTGAAGACGAAGGCCTCTTCGTAACGCTTGAAGCTCAGGCAAACTGGAAAGTTCTCCTTGACCGCGTGATCGATGGCGAACTTGACGGCGCGCATATGCTCGCTGGTCAGCCACTAGCCGCAACAATCGGCTACGGCACCGAAGCTCACATTGTCACACCATTCTCTATGGACCTGAACGGCAACGGTATCACCGTTTCCAACGAAGTCTGGGACATGATGCGTCCGAACATTCCGAGCATGGATGACGGTCGCCCAGTTCACCCGATCAGCGCTGAAGCTCTGGCACCTGTCGTTGAGCAGTTCCAGGAAGAAGGTCGTCCGTTCAATATGGGCATGGTCTTCCCGGTCTCCACACACAATTACGAGCTTCGTTACTGGTTGGCCTCAGGCGGCATCCACCCGGGCTACTATTCTCCAGACGACGTATCCGGTCAGATCATGGCCGATGCGCTTCTCTCCGTAACACCTCCACCGCAAATGCCGGCAACACTCGAAGCAGGTACGATCTACGGCTATTGCGTGGGCGAGCCATGGAACCAGCAGGCTGTATCTATGGGCATCGGCGTGCCGGTAATCACAGACTATGAAATCTGGCGCAACAACCCGGAGAAAGTCTTCGGGATCACGGCGGAATTTGCTGAAGAAAACCCGGTTACGACGCAGGCCATCACACGCGCTCTCATCCGCGCCGCCATGTGGCTCGATGAAAACGACAATGCGAACCGCGAAGAAGCCGTGGACATTCTTTCCCGCTCTGAATATGTCGGGGCCGACCGTGATGTGATCGCCGCATCCATGACCGGCACCTTCGAATATGAGGCCGGTGATGTACGCGAAGTACCTGATTTCAACGTGTTCTTCCGCTACAACGCGACCTACCCGTACTATTCCGATGCGGTCTGGTACCTCACTCAGATGCGTCGCTGGGGGCAGATCGCGGAAAGCCAGCCTGACGACTGGTATGATGATGTCGCACGCAGCGTTTACCGCTCCGACATTTATCTCGAAGCCGCACGCTCACTGGTCGATGACGGTCTCGCAAACGAAGCCGATTTCCCATGGGATACCGATGGCTACCGCGAGCCGCAGTCAGAATTCATCGATGGCCTCACCTTCGATGGACGCCAGCCAAACGCATACCTCGAAACGCTCGAAATCGGCCTGAAGGACGGTGAAACCGTTCAGGGCGGAGAAGTCGTCCAATAAGAACTCAAGGGCGGTGCGGTGCCTTTCCCCGAACTCCTCGCACCCAGGCGCGCCGCCCTTTCTTTTCTTCCTTGAAAGGACCAGAACAATGACTGCCATTCTTGCTGCTCAAACGGCCAACGAGAACGCTTCCGAGGCCGCAGAAGAACAGAACGCTGCGAACGTAAAAGCAGCTAAACAGGAGCGTGTATTCTCCTTGATCAACAAATCATCGAAATTTCTCGATGTGTTTGCTCTGTCATGGGTCACACCAATTCTGATGATGGCTGCCGGTGACAGCCCGAAACGCAATCTCGGCCTTATCTGGCAACGCCTTGGCATACCGATTGTCGCTATTCTGGTCTTTCTATTCGCCTGGGCCCAGCTTGCACCTCAGGTAAACACTTCGCTCGGCGCAATCCCGGGACCAGCGCAAGTATGGGAACAGGCTCAGGTTCTCAATGCTGACCATGCACAGGAAATGGAGCGACGTGATGCATTCTACGAACGCCAGGCAGCACGCAATCAGGCACTGATTGATGCGGGCCGTCCAGGGGATGTGTCAGATGCCGGCTATACCGGACGTCCAACCTATTACCAGCAAATCTGGACCAGCCTGAAGACAGTCTTTTTCGGCTTCATGCTGGCAACGCTTATCGCAGCACCGCTGGGCATCATCATGGGCATGTCTCCAAGCATGAACGCCGCGTTCAACCCGTTGATCCAGATCTTCAAGCCGGTTTCCCCACTGGCGTGGCTACCGATCGTAACAATGGTTGTCTCCGCGACGGTAGCGACAGATTCAGGGATCTCTAAGTCCTTCCTGACGTCGGCAATTACAGTGACACTCTGTTCGCTCTGGCCAACGCTGATCAACACAGCGCTCGGCGTTGCGACAGTCGACAAGGACCTGGTCAATGTCGGCAAGGTTCTGAAGCTCACGCCTTACACCAAAGTGACGAAGCTCGTCCTGCCATCTGCGCTTCCACTCATCTTTACTGGCATGCGCCTGTCGCTGGGTGTGGGCTGGATGGTTCTCATCGCCGCTGAGATGCTTGCTCAAAACCCGGGTCTTGGAAAATTTGTGTGGGACGAATTCCAGAACGGTTCTTCAAACTCTCTGGCGAAAATCATCGTCGCAGTTCTGACTATCGGCATTATCGGCTTCCTGCTCGATCGCGTCATGGTCGCTCTGCAGACCATGTTTACCCACTCTGTAAACCGCTAATCTGGAGGAGATGAAATGCCTATCATTGAGCTGAAAAACGTCTCTAAAGGGTTTGGAGAAGGCCTCGACAAGGTCAACATCCTCAACAACATCAGCCTCGACGTTGAAGACGGTGAATTCGTTGCGATTGTTGGCTTCTCTGGCTCCGGCAAGAGCACGCTCATCAACCTCATGTCAGGTCTCGACTTTCCTGACACAGGTGAGGTGCTTTTCGACGGCAAGCCTGTAGAGGGCCCGGGTCCTGAACGGGCGGTTTGCTTTCAAAGCTACTCGCTCATGCCCTGGATGACCGTTCGTGAGAATGTTCAACTGGCTGTGGACAGCGTTTTCCCAAAGGAAAGCAAGAAAGACCGCGCCGCTCGTGCAGACAAATACATCGAGATGGTCAGCCTCGGTCATGCGAAAGACCGACGTCCGGCAGAATTGTCAGGCGGTATGCGTCAGCGTGTTGCGGTTGCACGCTCACTAGCGATGGACCCAAAGGTACTTCTGCTGGATGAGCCTCTGTCCGCCCTGGATGCACTCACCCGTGCAAACCTTCAGGACGAGATCACGGACATCTGGTCAAATGACAAGAAGACCGTTGTTCTGATCACGAATGATGTGGACGAGGCTATACTGCTCGCAGACCGTATCATCCCGCTCAATCCGGGCCCTGACGCAACTTTTGGACCGTCTTTCAAAGTCGATCTGCCGCGTCCTCGCGACCGAACAGAGATGAACCATAATGACGCGTTCAAAACGCTTCGTCGTGACGTGACCGCCTATCTGATGGATGTCGGCGTCGCCAAAAAGCGCGCGGAAATCGAACGTCCGCTTCCAGACGTCACACCCATCACATTCGGCAAACCGAAGGCTTACACCAAAGCGGCTCAGACATCCGGTGTCGCGGAGCACCGCTTTCTTGAGTATTCACAGGTGGATAAAGTCTACCCGACACCTAAAGGCCCACTCACGGTTGTCGATGGGTTTGATATCAAGATCAAAAAAGGTGAGTTCGTCTCGGTCATTGGTCACTCGGGCTGCGGAAAATCTACAGTTCTGACGATGACCGCCGGACTGAACGAAGTCTCTCGTGGCGGTATTATCCTCGACAATAAAGAGGTGTCTGCAGCCGGTCCTGACCGCGCCGTGGTGTTTCAGGCACCTTCCCTTTTCCCATGGCTCACAGCTAAGCAGAACGTAGCAGTCGGCGTAGACCGTGTTTACCCGGACGCAACACAGGCCGAGCGCGAACAAGTCGTTGAGTACTATCTGTCCAAGGTAGGCCTCGGTGATGCGATGGATAAGCTGGGCGCCGATATGTCCAACGGCATGCGCCAGCGCGTGGGTATTGCCCGGGCTTTCGCTCTGTCTCCAAAGCTACTCCTTCTCGATGAACCATTCGGCATGCTGGACAGCCTGACACGATGGGAACTTCAGGAAGTTCTGATGGAGGTCTGGCAACGCACGCAAGTCACCGCGATGTGCGTCACGCACGATGTTGATGAAGCCATTCTTCTGTCTGACCGCATCATCATGATGACCAACGGACCAAACGCACGCATCGGCAAGGTTCTGGAGGTCGATCTACCACGCCCTCGCACGCGAAAAGCCCTTTTGGAGCATCAGGACTATTACGCTTATCGCGAACAGGTCCTGAGCTTCCTTGAAGAGTATGAAGGCGGCGCGAACCCTACTCCCCCAGCCGAGGAAGCCCCGGCTTCTGAAACATCAGAGGAAGCAGCCTGATGACTAAGAAACTTGTCGTCGTTGGTAACGGTATGGCACCGGGCAAAGTTCTGGAAACTCTGTTCGAAACCGCGCCGGGCCAGTTCGACGTAACCATTTTCAACGCCGAGCCGCGTGTGAACTATAACAGGATCATGTTGTCACCCGTCCTCTCCGGGGAGAGCAAATACGAAGATATCATTATCCATGACGAAGCCTGGTATGAAGCGAACAACGTCACACTACATGCCGGCGAGAAGGTCGTTTCGATAGACCGCGAGAACAAAACCGTTCGTTCTGATGGCGGTGTGATCGAAGGGTATGACAACCTTCTGATCGCCACAGGCTCCACGCCATTCATCATTCCGGTTCCAGGCCATGATCTGCCCGGCGTGCTCGCATATCGCGACCTTGATGACGTGAACAAGATGTTGAACGCAGCAGCAAAAGGCGGACGAGCCGTCGTGATCGGCGGAGGCCTGCTCGGTCTTGAAGCTGCAGCTGGGCTCAAGCTTCGTGGAATGGATGTGACAGTCATCCACCTGATGCCAACGCTCATGGAGCGTCAGCTCGATCCAGCCGCTGGTTACCTCCTCGAGAAGGAACTCTCCAGTCGCGGTATCGACATCCGGACGGGAGCCAATACGAAAGAAATCTACGGCGATGGAAAAGTCGAGGGCGTGCGTCTTGAAGACGGCACAGAGATCGACGCAAGCATTGTTGTGATGGCTGTGGGCATCCGTCCAAGCGCTCAACTGGCCAAGGACGCAGGTCTCGACGTCAATCGCGGGATTCTGGTCGATTGCCAGATGCGAACATCCGATCCTGACATTTATTCAGTAGGCGAATGCGTTGAGTTTGAAGGCAATTGCTACGGCCTTGTTGCACCGCTGTACGAACAAGCTCGCATTTGCGCCCGCGCCCTGACCAACGATGCTGAAGCTGCATTTGCTCACGCTGAGACGTCTACCAAGCTGAAAGTCACAGGCGTCGACCTGTTTTCAGCAGGCGACTTCGCAGATGGCGAAGGCCGCGATGAGATCGTCTTCCGAGATCCGGCTCAAGGGATCTACAAACGCCTCGTACTTCAGGACAACCGCCTCATCGGCGCGGTCCTGTATGGCGAGACCGCGGACGGAGCCTGGTTCTTCGATAAAATCAAAAAAGGCGAAGAAATCGATGCAGATGAGCGCGCTACGCTTATCTTCGGACAGAACTTCGCTGGAGGGTCCCCCCTGGACCCTATGGCGGCCGTTGCAGCCTTGCCGGATGAGGCAGAGATCTGCGGTTGTAACGGCATCTCCAAAGGGCAGATTCTCAACGCCATTGATAAAAACGAACTGACCGACCTGCAGGGAGTTCGCCAATGCACGAAAGCCTCATCTTCGTGCGGCACCTGTACAGGTCTCGTCGAAAGCCTCCTCGCCCTGAAGCTTGGCGATGCATTTGACGCCTCCGCTAAAAAGACTGTCTGCGACTGTACGGAGTTCGGGAATGACGAAGTCCGTCGTCTGATCATCGCTAAAGAACTGAAATCTATTCCTGCCGTCATGCAGGAACTTGGCTGGAAGACGTCTTGCGGCTGCGCAAAGTGTCGACCTGCACTCAACTTCTATCTACTCGCCAGCTGGCCGGGAGAATATGTCGACGACAACCAGTCACGCTTCATTAACGAGCGGGTGCACGCCAACATCCAGAAAGACGGTACCTATTCAGTCGTGCCTCGTGCCTGGGGCGGCGTGACGACCGCAGCAGAACTTCGCGCTGTGGCGGACGTAGTCGATAAGTATGACATTCCAATGGTCAAATATACGGGTGGTCAGCGGATCGACATGCTCGGCGTGAAGAAGGAAGACCTTCCGGGCGTATGGGCGGATCTCAATGCCGCGGGCATGGTCTCAGGACACGCTTATGGCAAATCGCTTCGTACGGTGAAAACCTGCGTTGGGTCTGAATGGTGCCGTGTTGGTACGCAGGACTCCACGGGCCTTGGCATCAAGCTAGAAAAGCTGATGTGGGGCTCCTGGACGCCACACAAAGTGAAGCTGGCTGTTTCAGGCTGCCCACGCAACTGCGCAGAGGCCACCTGTAAGGATATTGGCGTCGTCTGCGTGGATTCCGGCTATCAGATTCACATTGCGGGCGCCGCAGGTATGGAAGTTCGGGCAACCGATCACCTGACGACCGTTACGACCGAAGAAGAAGCCATCGAGATGTGCGCTGCTGTTTTGCAGGCCTATCGCGAACAGGGCTTTTACCTTGAGCGAATCTATAAATGGACAGCCCGAATTGGCGGCGCAGAAAAAGTCCATGAGCTCATCGTCGATGACGTCGAAAACCGTAAAGCTCTCTTCGAGCGCTTCAAATACGCACAGCAATTCTCACAGGACGACCCTTGGGCTGAGCGCGCATCAGGAAAAGTCGATGCGCACGAATTCAAGACGCTCGAACTGGTGGAGTAAAAGGATGGATGGAATGGCACCTTTTGAACGTTGGTTCGACATCTGCGAGCTGTCCGACATTCCGGTTCGTGGGTCACGTCGACTGGAGAAGGACGGAATGAAGATTGCCATCTTCAGAACGTCAGACGACCGTGTATATGCTGTCGAGAACAGCTGTGCGCACAAAGGTGGCCCGTTGAGCGAGGGCATCGTGCACGACTGTGCGGTCACGTGCCCTCTGCACAACTGGGTCTACGATCTGTCGACTGGCAAAGCTCAAGGTGGAGACGAAGGTCAGATACGCACCTTTCCGGCGGAAGTTCGCGATGGCGGACGCGTGCATTTACGCCTCGCCATGGCGTCCTGATCTCCCTGTCTCATAAGATTTCGATCGAGCAATCCATGACCGAGAAAGTGAACAGAGAGATAGCCACAACCTGCCCATACTGTGGCGTAGGATGCGGTGTTCTTGTTCAGCCATCAGCTGATGGTGAGAGCGCGATCGTTCGCGGGGATCCCGATCACCCGTCCAATTATGGACGGCTGTGCGTGAAAGGCTCTGCGCTCGGTGAAACGCTGGGGCTGAAGGACCGGATTCTCTATCCGGAGATCAAAGGGCAAAGAGCTTCGTGGGAGGACGCAATGGACGAGGTGGCGCGCGGGTTCCTCGATGCCATCCGCCAGCACGGTCCGGACAGTGTCGCCTTCTACGTGTCAGGGCAAATCCTGACCGAAGACTATTACGTTGCCAACAAGCTGATGAAGGGCTTTATCGGTTCGTCCAATATCGACACGAATTCGCGCCTTTGCATGGCCTCGTCAGTGGCAGGTCATAAGCGCGCCTTCGGCACTGATACAGTTCCGGGCTGTTACGAGGACCTCGAAGAAGCCGACCTGATCCTGATGGTCGGCAGCAATCTGGCCTGGTGCCACCCCGTTCTCTATCAGCGCATTCAGTCGGCGCGTGAAAAGCGTGGCACAAAGCTGGTCATCATCGACCCACGCCAGACGGCAACAACGGATGGCGCAGACCTTCACCTTGCCATAACCCCGGGTGCGGACGTAGCGCTTTTCAATGCGCTGTTTCATTATCTGTCAGAGAGCGCGGCTCGTGACGAACGTTTCATCGAAACACATACGAATGGTTACGCCGATGCGCTTTCCATAGCCGGCGAATTCACCTTACTGCAAACAGCCAAACTCACCGGCTTGTCCGAAAGTGATCTGCAGACATTCTTCGAGCTTTTTGCCGCAAACGAGCGAACCGTCACCGTCTACTCTCAGGGCGTCAACCAATCCTCCGCAGGCTCGGACAAGGTCAATTCCATTATCAATTGTCATCTTGTGACTGGCCGGATTGGCAAACCAGGCATGGGTCCGTTTTCCGTCACAGGCCAGCCCAATGCTATGGGTGGGCGCGAAGTCGGCGGCCTCGCCAACCAGCTTGCCTGCCATATGGATTTCGTTCCGGAAGATATCATTCGCGTAGAACGCTTCTGGAAGGCACCGCGTATCGCCAGCGGTCCGGGCCTTAAAGCCGTGGAGATGTTTGACGCTGTCCAGAGCGGCCAGATCAAAGCGATCTGGATCATGGCGACCAATCCCGTGGTTTCCCTCCCGAACGCCGACAAGCTAAAGGCCGCGCTCGCCGCCTGCCCGCTCGTCGTGGTCTCCGATGTCGCGACTACATCAGATACAGTCGCGCTGGCGGATGTTGTTCTGCCAGCGACCACATGGGGAGAAAAAACTGGCACCGTCACAAATTCGGAACGCCGTATTTCCCGCCAACGCAGCTTTTTGAAACCACCTGGCGAAGCGCGTCACGACTGGTGGGCGTTGTGCGATCTTGGTAAGCGGCTGGGCCATGACGGCTTCGATTTCAGCGGACCGGCGGCTATTTTCCGGGAATATGCCGCTCTCTCTGCTTACGAGAATGACGGACTGCGTGACTTTGACATCGGCGCGTATGCCAACACAAGTGATCCTGATTACGACGCACTAGAGCCGTTCCAATGGCCAGCTCCCGCTGGAGACGCACCTCGTCACGGCGAGGACAATACCGGTTCAGATCACCGGTTCTTTCAGGACGGCCATTTCTACACGCAAGACCATAAGGCGCGTTTCGTTGCGACAGAATTCGCCGCGCCGGCCTCGCTCCCGTCAGACGACTTACCTTTTATCCTCAACACTGGTCGCGTCCGTGATCATTGGCATACTATGACCCGCACCGGAAAATCTTCCACGCTATCCGGGCACATCGCTGAGCCATATGTGGAGATCCACCCGGAAGATGCAGAAAAGCTGGGCCTGACGGCCGCTTCACTTGCCCGCATCTCCAACACCTTTGGTGAAGCGGTGTTAAGGGTGCTGATAACCGAACGAATGCAACGCAAATCTGTATTCGTCCCGATGCACTGGTCAGCGGCTAACAGCTCTGCCGCGCGCGTTGATGCGCTGATCGCGCCGAATACCGACCCCGTCTCAGGCCAGCCTGAATCCAAGCACGGCACCATAGCCATCAACCCAGTTTCACCCGCTTGGTATGGTTTCCTGGTCTCTCGCAAACCTCTGTGTAACGACATTCTGAATGCCCTTGACTACTGGGCTGTTGCAACATCCACTGAAGGATTCCGCTATGAAATCGCGGGATCTGAACCAGCAGACAAGGTGATTCATAAAATCGCCGCGGACACCGCCATCACGTTCAGAACGCATGACGGACAGCACGCTGCAGCGATGTTTGAAGCAGACAGGCTGGAACTCTTCATCACTCTGTCCGAAAGTGGTCCGGTGGTCGCTGATCGCGCCTGGCTCTCTTCCCTGCTTACAACAAACATCACCCCCGAAATTCGCTTGGGCATTCTCGCCGGTCGTCCGCCTTCGGGAGAAAGTACGGGTAGACTCGTCTGCTCATGTAACGGCGTCGGCGTAAATCAGATTGAAGACGCGATTAGTAAAGGGGCGCAAAGCGCTGAGGGCATTGGTGCTGCAACAGGCGCAGGCACAACATGCGGCTCATGCAAGCCTGAACTGCGGGCCCTGCTCCGTGCAGCGGCAGCAAAAGCTCCCCCATCCACGCCAGCAAGCATCGCAGCGGAGTAAGGCAATGAAAGGTAAACTCACTCTTATCGGATGCGGCCCCGGAGCAGCGGACCTGCTTACACTACGCGCTATTCAGCGGATCAAAACTGCAGACCTCATCCTATACGATCGCCTTGTAGACCCGGAAGTTCTGTCATTCGCAAGCTCTGACAGCACCCTCGAATATGTTGGAAAAGGTTGCGGAGACGGAGGCCGTCAACAAGTCGATATCAATGCCCGAATTTCTGAAGCGCTCTCACAGGGTCTGACCGTCGCACGCCTGAAATCAGGTGATCCCATGGTGTTCGGCCGAGCTTCCGAAGAACTGGCAATCGCGGTTTCCAAGGACGCTGAAATCGAGATGGTCCCGGGTGTAACATCGGCTCTGGCTGCGGCTTCTGAATGGTCCATACCGATCACCGAGAGGGCCGAACTTCAGAGCTTTGTTGTTACGACAGGAAAATCTTCAAAAGATGGCAAAGACCCTGATTGGTGCTCTGTCGTTCGCCCGGGCGTTTGTGCAGCCTTCTATATGAGCGTGGCGCAAAGCTGGCGCATTCAGACGGCGCTTATGGCGAAGGGCGTTCCCGGTTCTTTGCAATGCGACTGGATTGAGAATGCAGGAAAGCCAAACGTCCGGCACGTTTCTTCGCGTCTCGACCGTCTTGCCATGGACGCACGTGAACATGCGGTGAAAAATCCCGCCATCCTACTTATCCGCTATCCATTGAGCGCGTCGATAGCGGATACGGGTCAGGCCTCCGAACTCGCCTGACCCGACCTTTTAAACTGCTATGCTGGAAACCTGCTGCCGGTCACTTTCGCCAAGTCGGCTTTCTACATGGCGGACAGAAAAGCCCGCTAGATAACCATCAAGATTCGATGGGTCGAAAATCCGGCCATCCATAAACTGATCGCACCCCATAGCGAGCGGAGCAGTCGCATCAGTCAGTAACCATGCATGCTGGTGGCCGCCTTCGACTTTTTCGTCTGCCGACGGACAAGCTACGCCCATTGCGCCTGCGGCTTTGCGATAAACGTCCGGCAGAAAAGCCTGAGCCGCGACAAAATCCACATCAAGACTATCAGGCAAATCTCCCCATCGGATCAGCTGGGACAGAATCCACTTTGCGTGAGACCGCCAGGGGAAGTTAGCCGCGTATCTATGAAATACGTTGAAGTCCGGCATATCCATACGCAGTTCGCCACCCGTCTGCCGGTTCCTGCCGGTCAGAGAACCGACAATCTCATCAAACGGGACATTCACATAATCAGGACCGGAGACAATCTGTGCCGCGGTCAACCGGTTGTTCATTTCGTCGACCCATGCAGAAGCCTCAAGCATAGCGGAGACAAGCGCCAGATGCACTGTCTCATTTTCTTCGGCCCATGCTTTGCGAACCGCCAGCACCTTTTCCGGACCATTCGACCAGATTTCCCCGGACGTGATTACGGTTCGACCAATGCCAGCGACAACCGCCTTGTTATTCCACGGTTCGCCAACGCAATAACCGTCGATCTGGCCAGAGGCGAGCGCGTCGACCATGAGAGATGGCGGAATGACGACAATCTCGATATCCGTTTCCGGCGAAATTCCGGCAGATGCGAGCCAGTATTTTAGCTCAAGCGCGTGCATGGAGTGATTATAAACATGCGCGAAAACGAGTTTGCGGCGACCTTCGTCACGGCGCCTGTCTATGACTTGCTTAAGCGCATAGGCTGACATCGGGCGTCGCGTAATCGTCTCAGGTGCGATCTGCGACATCTGCTCAAACAACGATGTAGATACGGTAATCGCATTGCCGTTCAGATTGATGGTGAAAGCGGAGGTAAACTCCCGAGGGAACGGGCCGAGGCCCGCAGCAGACGCAACGACCATAGGTGAGAGCATTTGCGCCGCATCTATCGCACCTGTGCCAAGCGCATCGCGCATCGCCGCCCAGGACACAAAGCGCTTCAGCTTTACTTCAAGGCCATTGGCCAGAAAAATCCCACGCTCCTGCGCTGCGGCAATCGTCACGCAGTCCGTCAGCGGCACAAAGCCAATATTCAGCTGCTGTTTTGTCATGGCGTATTCGCCTTTCCGGTCGTACCGGCAAGCATTCCAATGATAGTCAGCACGCTTTCAGCGACATCTTTCAAAGGCTTGCCCTGTTGTTGCGACATAGTCCGCATGGACGCGAAGGCCTGATCCTCTGTCATGCCATGGTGTTGCATCAGCAAGCCTTTGGCACGCTCGATCGTCTTTCGCGCAGCGAGATCTTCTTTAGTTTTGCGCAATTCACTGCGCAGGCTATCCATATGCTTGAAACGAGCAATAGCGGTTTCGATCAGAGGCTTCACGCGTTTGGGCGTGAGGCCGTCAATTACGTAGGCACTCACCCCTGCCTCAATCGCTTCGTTCATCTGGGCCGAGCCTTCTTCCTCGACAAACATCACAATGGGCTTCGGATTGGACTGAGCCACCATGCGAAGACTTTCGATGGTATCGCGATCGGGCGATTCACAATCCATAATGATTACGTCCGGTGTGATGCTCGCAATCTCATCCAGAAGCGTGCGCCCGTGAATGTGTGAAACAATGTGCACGACCGCGTTTTCAGACAGACCAACCTCTACAATGTTGGCCCGCTCCGGGTCGTCGTCGATCAGCAGTACGCGCAGAGGCGCCACTTTCGTGGCCCCCTGCTGTACCGGCTTGATTTGTTCGTCGTGATCAGAGAGCGAAGTCAAATTGGATCCATAGTTTTGAAGTATCGGTCGCAAAACCGTCAGAGCTGTAGTCTGCAAATTTCAGCGTGACATTCACATCACCGACCCGTGCGGACGCCACGAGGTCCAGCTCGCTGCCATAATCCATCCCGCCAACGTCTGCAGAGAGGTCATGATAGGTGGCTGAGAGGTTTAACGCGTTCAGAAAACCAACTTCACCAGCGCGATATGCCATAGTTGCATAAATATCTTCCACACCATTCACCGGCGTGACCAAAAATTTATCGGACCAACCCTGAAACTTATGAAGCGTCGCAAGAGGCGTTTGGAAAGCACGCTGCGCGTCGCCGCCAAGGGTTTCGATACCGCCGCCGAAAGTGAAGGAATTTACAGAGTATCGTGCGTCGAGCGTGTAGTAATCGGCGCTATAATCAAACGGGCTGGAACCATAATCGGTCTGATTTGCATATGACACAGCATACGCCAGACGCCCCTCGCCCAGCTCCTGACTCCCATTCAGGCGCGCACCAAGCGTATGGGAAGAAACACCCGTCGCCGCGCCATCCATATCAAGAAAGTACGCAAATCCCGTAAGATTTCCGAGAGGCGTCGGATGTGATGCATTCACAAGCGTGATGTCACCTTCCCAGCGCCCTGCAGCAGACTCGTCACCGAAGATTCGATTCACCTGGTTCACATAGCTGACATCCAGCTTGAGCTCACCTAGTGACTGATTTTGAACGCGCAATCCGTCAAACGTCTGTTCGTTCTGACGCCAACCGACATTCCCCACAAAGCGGGAGTCGTCCAGAATAATGCGCTGACGACCCAGCGTGACTGTCGTGTCTGGCAGGCTGGTGTTTGTCAGTTGGAGACGATTGAGTTCAGTTGCTTGAGGATCCGCAACGACTGGAAAGGCAGTGTTGCCGTTTGTTGTCGAGTTGAAGTCATCGACAAGGTCGTCAATGTGGTCGAATTCGAGAAGAAACTTGGTGTCGAAAAACGCGCCAGTCTCAAGCCCTGCACGGAAACGATATGTAAGTGCATCGGCGTCATTCGCAAAACCGGTCTGATCCACGCCCTCATAACGGAGGCGCGCCTGAAAGATTGGCTTTGTTTCCGATAATGCAGTTTCAAAAGCTGTCGGCTCGTCTTGAGCCGCAGCCATTGGTGAAACAAATGCGAGCGCGATGAACGGGAGCGCTGAAACTGCGTATTTAGTTGCAGACATGAGTGAAGTCCTCAGAATAGGACTGGCCGATCTCAAAATTTGGAAGTGATCCGGGCCAGAACAAGAAAGTCAAAAAACCGCCCGTAGAACAGGACGGCGCTCTGTTTCTTCTTCACCGAAGGTCTGCACTCTTCATCGAATGCGTGAGGCTATGCGCGCTGCAAAGCTTGAGTCCAATAAACAGGAAAACCAGTTCAGGACTCAATTAAATCGCCATCATTCGCTGCAGCTTCCCGTTATGCGGCCAGTATTACAGCGCGTGAAGACAGCTTTTGCTCCAAACATGAGCAAATTACCTCACTCAATCGTCACCATGCGACGCATTCAAGTTTCACCTGCATAAAGGCAACAAGCCCTCAGACAGACAAACGTTGAGCCCGTGCCAGATCTTCAGGTGTGTTAATGTTAAAGAAGCGACTATCGTTTCCATCGAACCGCTGACGGTATGCATCATGCTTTGATGCAATTCGATGAAGCGCACGGACACCGGTACAAACTTCTTTTTCAATAGCCTTTGACAAAGACGCCCGCCAGACTCCAAAAGTAGGTTGAACGCGATTTCCTGTTTCGGCAATCACCGCAGCAGAACGATGAAGCGCCAATGCTTTCAAAAGCTTGTCCGACAAGCCATATTCATAGAATGGCGCATCAACGGGCACTGTGACTACCAAAGCACCGTCGCTGTGAGAATTACAGGTGTAGTTCAAGGAAGCCGTTAAAGCGCCGGCCGGCCCGACCGGTTCTCCGTCCACCAAAGTATCAGGCACCCAAACCAGATTCTCGCCGCATTCCAGCCAGTCAGGCTGTCGTGGGGCTACGACTACAATCTCATTAGAAATTTCTGATAGTTGGCTTGAAATCCGCTTCCAAAGCGGAATTCCATCAACTTCGATCAGCGCCTTAGAGACCCCGCCGAGACGACGCCCCTCGCCTCCAGCAAAAATAACGCCAATGACCTTCTGGTTCACGCTCACTACACAGCTGTCATTTCGATCAGAAGCCTTTTGTTTTCATACACCGCTTCTTATAACGCTTGCAGACGCAAAGCTTCAATTCGAATCTGGTTTATCACAATGATCCAAAACCCGCTCAATGACATGATCAGCTATACAATACGGCGTGTCGCGACAGCAATGACATCGGATCTCACAAATCAACTGGCCGAACTGAAGCTCCGTATCACTGACGCAAATGTACTCATTTTGATCATGCACAATGACGGCATCACTCAGAGTGAAATTGGTCGCACTCTGGCCATTGCGAGCGCAAACATCGCACCGGTTATCGGACGCCTCGATCAGCGTAATTTACTGATAAGAAGACCCGTCGATGGACGTTCGCACGGACTGTCGCTAACTGAGAAGGGACGTAAAACTGCAGAAAAGGTATTCGCACTAACGAAGGCAGCAGAAATCAGCGCTCAAGAAAAAATTCCTGAAGCACTTCGTAGCGATATCGTCGAAGCGCTCCAGAATCTGAAAGGTGATGCGTCCTAGATAGACGCTCCTACCAGTCACTCTCATCTAAGAAAGCAAATCCATTCGCTTTTGACGGTCCATCGCTTCGCCCGAACGGACGCGTACGGCCCAACCAGCAATATCGCCAAGATCTGTTTCCGAGAGGAAGAGCGCCAGCCCTACCAGATCCGCTGCCGAATTTGAACCTGCGTCCTTTGCAGACATGGCTCCGCGCGCCAGATATGTGACGCCAGCCACACGACCAAACATCTCCTGATATGCTGTCGCGCCAAAGAGACGGGTATCCATGTCAGTCTCTTTCATCCATGAGGTGACATCTTGCAGTGCCTTAATCCCCGCAGCGAGATGGGCCGCAACGCGCTTCAGGTCCGCATCGCCTGATGCTTCTAATTCCGAACACTTCGCCTCGAAGCTTGCGAGAAGACGCGGAATAGCCTCGCCTCCAGAAAGGCCTAGCTTTCGCGTGGCGAGGTCAATCGCCTGAATGCCGTTTGTGCCTTCGTAGATTGGCGCAATACGCGCATCCCGATAGAGCTGCGAAGCGAGTGTTTCGCCCATAAAGCCCAAACCGCCATGTATCTGCACACCGAGACTTGCAGACAGAACACCTACATCCGTTGACCATGACTTCGCGATAGGTGTCAGGATTTCCTCGACCTCTTTTGCAAGCTTGCGTTCGTCGGCCTCGCTACCGCCCACCGACATATCGCTGGACTTCGCGCATTCATAACAGATCGCACGAGCCGCCATTGTACGCGCGCGCATCTGGAGCAGCATGTGCTGGACATCAGGGTGGTTGATGATCGGAGCTGAGCCTTCAACACCTTCAGCGCGCCCCTGTTTGCGTTCCGCGGCAAAGTCGCGGGCAACACGATAAGCCGCCTCGGACTGCGCAAGCCCCTGAATGCCGACCTGCAGACGCGCCGAGTTCATCATGGTGAACATGGCCGCAAGGCCCTTATTAGGCTCGCCGATGAGCCAGCCTTTGGCTCCGTCATATTCCATGACGCAGGTTGGAGACGCGTGAACACCGAGTTTGTGCTCAAGACCGATACAGGTAACGCCGTTTCGCTCACCAGCTTCGCCATTGGCGTCCGGCAGATATTTGGGACAGAGGAAGAGCGAAATACCGCGCGAACCGGATGGAGCATCAGGCAATCGTGCCAGCACCAGATGGACGATATTATCCGTCAGGTCATGATCGCCCCAAGTGATATAAATCTTCTGCCCTGTGATAGCGTAGCTGCCGTCATCATTGGGCACAGCTTTCGTTTTCAGCGCACCTACATCAGAGCCTGCCTGAGGCTCGGTAAGGTTCATTGTGCCAGTCCACTCACCAGAAATGAGCTTTGGTAGATAGAGTGCTTTCTGCTCTTCCGAACCGTGCTCGAGCAGCGCTTCAATCGCACCGAAAGACAGCATTGGGCACAGGCTGAATGACATATTCGACGCCTGCACCATTTCCATTACCGCAACGGCCAGCGTACGCGGAAGCCCCTGCCCGCCAAACGCCTCAGGAAATGGCATGCCCATCCAGCCGCCTTCCTGGAAGGCTTTATACGCATCTTTAAAGCCGGGAGCTGAGTAAACCTGCCCGCTCTCAAGGCGCGCGCCGGTCTTGTCTCCCGGCTGATTTAGCGGCGCCAGAACGTCCATGCAGAGCTTTCCAGCCTCTTCAAGAACGGGTGCGACAAGATCAGTATCAAAATCTGAAAACGCCTCAGAGCTCATGTCTCCAATCTGCGTGACCTGCGTCAAAATACTCGAAATATCATCGATCGTACGTGGGGTGATCATTCAATCGTCCTTCTATCCCAGAAGTCATATTTATTTTTAGGCTAACTTCTCAAGCCGACGCGAAAGATCAATGCATGACGCAACGTCAATCGAGACGAAGGCATGACACCTTATCGCCTGATGATTTCGCAGGGTCCGCTGATGGACGATGGATCAGAACATCTGCGTGGATAAACGGGCTGAGCAATGATGAGTCCTGATTTCCAGCAGGCACGACAATCTGCCGTCCATCTTCGTCATATGCGAGATGCCCACGCATAAAGGTCTCTCGTTGGCCATTGGCTGAAATATCTTCTGCCAGAGCCACATTCATCCAACCTTCTGATAGCTCTGCGCCGATCATCGTCTGAACAAGGGGTTTCAGAAAAATATGAGCACAGACCAGCGCTGAAGCAGGGTTTCCGGGCAGCCCCAGAACACGCGTGTTCCCCTTCTTGAAAAGCCAGGTCGGCTTGCCCGGCTTTATCGCGATCTTGGAGAAGACTTCTTCGAAACCGAGCGACTGAAAAACCGGCTTCATATGATCGTGGTCGCCGACAGATGCGCCGCCAATTGGCACGTATAGGTCGACCTCGCCTGCGCTCTCTATTCGCCGTGCAATTTCGGCGCGATCATCAGGTGCCGCGCCCAGATCGATAGCCTCTCCGCCCCATGCATTGATGAGCGCGCAGAGCGAATATCCATTGGACGCAATGATCTGTCCTTCAGACAGAACGCTGCCCGGCGAGCGTAGCTCGTCGCCGTTAGAGAGCACGGCCACTTTCGGGCGTCTATAGACATCAACCGATCCATGATTGGCCGCCGCAATGATAGAAAGATGGCGTGGTGTGAGACGAGTTCCGACCGCGATCAGCTCATCGCCCTTGGCGAAGTCTATACCTGCACGGCGAATATGCAGGCTGGGCGACTTTGGCTCCGTGAGCGTGACGGCATCCCCTTCACGGCTGACATTCTCCTGCATTACAACACGGTCTGCACCATCGGGTACGACTGAACCGGTAAAGATGCGGACACATTCGTTTTGACCGAGACTACCCTTGTACGGGTGCCCAGCGGGCGCTTCACCCACCAGCTTCAGCGTTTTGCCTTGCACAAAATCGGCATCACGCACCGCATAGCCATCCATGGCAGACATGTTTGATGCCGGTTGTGTGAGTTTAGCGAGAATTGGTTCGGAAAGCGTACGCCCAGCGGCTTCAGCCAGTGGGACGGTCTCGGACCGGGTACGAACGGCACTGGCGCTAATTCGCGCCAGTGCTTCAAGTCTGTCGATCAAGGAAAGCTCCGGAAACGATCTGAAATCTCAGATTGTTATCCGTAGAAGCCACACAATGTGTCAACTAGCGCCTTACCTATGCCACCGCTACAGCGGTAGAAAATCGTCTGCGCGTCGCGGCGGGACTCAACGAGCCCGGCTGCACGGAGCTTGGCGAGGTGCTGAGACACAGCTGACTGAGACTGATCCGTCAATTCAACCAGCTGGTTCACAGACAACTCACCACCGCTCAGCGCGCAGAGAATCTTCAGCCGCGTTTCGCTGGCCATGGCTTTCAGCACTTCAGATGCCTCGTTGATGCGGTCTGAAACCACGTCAAAGGCTTCCTTTGAGTCTGGATGCAATACTGTCATCAGGAAAAACGCTCCTCTGTAACCATCATCTCTGCGCCATCGCCATCATCGGTTTCAGCTTCAGGCGGCAGCCACTCTGGTCCCCGCAGGGCAATATAGATTGCAGGGATTACCAGAACAGTAAGCGCAGTAGAAGATGCAAGTCCAAACAGCAGTGAAATCGCCAATCCCTGAAAAATAGGGTCTGTCAGGATCACTGCTGCACCAATCATGGCCGCAAGCGCAGTCAGTACGATTGGTTTGAAACGGATCGCGCCGGCATCAAGCAGAACCTCTTTCAGAGGCGTGGCCGCATCCGTCCGGTGGCGCACAAAGTCCACCAGCAGGATGGAGTTTCGCACGATAATGCCCGCGAGCGCGATAAAGCCAATCATTGACGTTGCCGTGAAGGCGGCACCAAACAACCAGTGACCGATCATGATACCAATCAGCGTGAGCGGAACGGGCGTCAGGATAATCAGTGGCACCCGGAACGTGCCAAACTGGGCAACCACCAGAATGTAGATACCAACCAGTGCAACGCCGAAAGCCATGCCCATGTCGCGGAAGGTCACATATGTGATCTCCCATTCGCCATCCCAAAGAATGGTCGGACGGGTTTCATCTTCCGGCTGGCCATACATGCGTACCGCTGGTGCCTCCAGACCGACTGCCTCCCAGTCATATTCCGCGATGAGGTACTGAATCTCGAACATGCCGTAGATTGGTGCCTCATAACGACCAGCAAGTTCGCCCATCACCATGTCAGTGAAATAGCCGTCCCGGCGGAAGATAAGCGGAGACCCCACTTCTTCCGAAACCTTCACCAGAGCACCCAGCTCCACAGGCGCAATACCCGGCTGGCCCATACGGCGAGGGACAGGAATCGCACCGATCTCCTGCGTCCATGCGCGTTCAGCGCGTGGCAGACGGATATTGATGTTCAGCGGATCACGGCCTTCGCCGCGCGGGTTCACGCCAACGGTCTGACCAGAAAACGCCAAGGCGACCGTGTCGAGGATATCCTGCTGCATGACGCCATAATCGGCCGCACGTGGCTCATCGACAGAGATAGACAGGCGCGGTGCTGGCGACCCGATCGAATCATTCACATCCACGATAAAATCGGTCTCTTCAAAGAAGCCGCGAACAATTCCTGCAGTCTGACGGCGTGCTTCCGGCGTTGGACCGTAAATCTCTGCCATCAGGGTCGCGATAACCGGCGGACCAGGTGGCACTTCGACAACGCTTACATTCGCGCCCTCAGGAAGCGGTACATCGAGAACGAGGTGACGCAGTTCCAGAGCCACTTCATGGCTGGACCGGTCACGATGCTCTTTCTCGGACAGGTTGACCTGAAGGTCGCCGAGCTCCGGAGAGTTTCGCAGGAAGTAGTGTCGTACCAGGCCATTAAAGTTGAACGGCGCTGCGGTGCCTGCATAAGCCTGAATCGTCTCCACCTCATGCACGCCACGGATCGCATCAGCGAGCGCAAAGAGCGACCGTTCGGTATCTTCAACGGATGCACCTTCCGGCAGATCAAGAACAATCTGGATCTCAGACTTATTATCAAAGGGAAGAAGTTTTACCGGTACCGCCTTGAAAGCAAACAGGCTCATCGAAGCCAGCGTCGTTACGCCGACAATCAGAAGGAACGTCCATGCTGTCGTTCGCGACTTCACGATCGGTCCGGCAACAGCCCGATAGAATTTGCTGATACGCGTCTCGGCGTGTTCATCATGTCCATGATCAGCAAGCTTTGCATTGCCCGCAATTTTCATCAGCAGCCAAGGCGCGATGCCGACCGCGACGAAGAATGAGAACATCATCGCTGCAGACGCATTCGCCGGAATTGGCGCCATGTACGGCCCCATAAGACCAGACACGAACATCATAGGCAGAAGCGCGGCGATGACAGTAAGCGTCGCGATGATAGTCGGGTTACCAACCTCAGCAACCGCATCCACGGCTGCCTTCACACGTGTCCGGCCGTCCTTCATTGCCCAGTGACGGGCAATATTTTCGATGATGACGATTGCATCATCGACCAGAATACCGATCGAGAAGATAAGCGCGAACAGGCTCACACGGTTGATCGTGTATCCCATCATAAGTGACGCAAACAACGTCAGAAGAATGGTCGTCGGGATAACGATCAGTGTTACCAGCGCTTCACGCCAGCCAATGGCAAACGCGATCAGAACAACGATAGACACCGTCGCAAGACCAAGGTGGAAAAGAAGCTCATTCGCTTTGTGGTTCGCAGTCTCACCATAGTTGCGTGTGACTTCCACGCGCACACCGTCTGGGATAAGCGTGCCCGTCAGTTCGTCAACGCGATGAAGAATAGCTTCGGCCACGTTCACCGCATTCGCACCGGGTCGTTTCGCCAGCGCGAGGGTAACAGCTGGACGCGCATCGAACTCGTCAGCGCCTTCATGACGCTCAAGCGTCCAGACGCGGTCTTCAGTCTCCTCACCAACCACACGGACTGTCGCAACATCAGACAGATAAACACTACGGCCACCTGTGCCAGGAAGCTCCAGACGTTCCAGCTCTGCAACAGAGTTCACGCGGTCACCAGCCTGAACAATAACGCTCTCGCCTTCCTGACGGGCGGTACCAACAGGTTGCGCAGCAGCCGCCTGCTGAACAGACTGAACGAGCGTTTGAAGTGGCACACCATAAGCTGCAAGGGCTTGTATGTCAGGCTCGACGCGCATCTCGAGAGGGCGCCCACCAACAACATATGTCAGGCCGACTTCATCGACCTTCATCAGTTCGCGTTGGAGCTCGTCCACAATCATACGCAGGCTGGTGTCGGACCAAACGCTGCCGGTCCACTCTTCAGGAGACAGCGTCAGGCTGACAATCGGAACGTCATTGATGCCGCGACCGACAACAAGCGGCATAGGCACGCCATTCGGAATACGGTCGATGTTTGCACGAATGCGCTCGTGAACGCGCAAAATGGCATCATCTGCATCGGTGCCAACGTCGAAGCGCGCGGTTACCAGCGCACCATCATCGCGCGATTGCGAGTATACATGCTCGACATTTGGGATCGCCATAATGATCTGTTCGAGCGGTTCTGTAACCTGCTCAACCGTATCGGCGGCGCGAAGACCCGCGGCAGACACCATAATGTCTACCATCGGCACTGAAATCTGAGGCTCTTCCTCACGCGGGATCGTCAGAAGCGCGATCAACCCGACAGCCAGAGCTGACAGGAGGAAGAGCGGTGTAAGCGGCGAACGGATCGTCGCTTTGGTGATGGAACCGGAAATATCCGCTTTCATAATCTTACTCCGGCATCGTAATTACGTCGCCTGGGCGGAGACCGGACAGGATTTCGTAATAGCCTTCAGTTTCGCCAAGAGGCGCCGCGAGAGCGACCGGCGCGTCGACGAAACGTTCACCAACCTCGACGCGTACGAAGTCGACGCCATAGCGCGTCGATACATATTCAGAAGGGATCCGGATTGCGCGGCGTTCACCGACGGGCGCAAGCACGTCTACACGTTCACCAACGAGCGAATTGAGACCGCCCTGCACTGTCGCATCCGCTACGACTGCGCCGTCGCGAAGTTCAGGATAGACCGTGATGATGGTCGCCGAGTGAACTTCATTACCACGCGATGGCTGGCGCAGAGAGATCGTCTCACCTTCAGCAACCTGAGAAGCATGACGTTCTGGCAATGACAGACGTACAACGCCATTCAGTGTCGCAAAGCTGGCAATCACCTCACCCGGGTTCACGACAGAACCTTCAACAACATTCACGCTCGTGACGCGCGCATCAGCCGGAGCCAGAATACGGCCCTCGGACTGCCGTGCAGCCAGCGCACGGCGTTCAGCCTGCGCAGAAGCAAGATTGCGGTTCAGAACTTCGAGCGCGGTACGTTGCTCGTCGAGACGCGCACGCGGGAAAAAGCCATCCTCGAACAGCGCTTCATTGCGTGCCAGATCTGCTTCAGCTTGCGAAATCTGTGACTGAAGGCCCGCAATACGGGCATCGAACGCCGCAAGCCCGGGGCCGATCGTGTCGTCGGTCACGAGCGCAACGAGCTCTCCCGCCTCAACAACCTGACCTTCATCAATGCTGAGACGCGACACAACGCCTTGAAGGCGCGAACGCGCCGTCGCGATGTCGCCAGCTTCGATACGTGCGATCACCGGTCGGTAATCGACGACTGTCGTCTCTTCGACCGTAATATTCTGCGCGAGGGCAGCAGGCGCTGCGATAGCAATCAACGTCGCGAGCGCAGCAAGTTTAGTAGCGGCCTGCATCTTGCACCTGACCTGTAGCTGGATTGATTTTGACCACCGGAAGATTGTGGGTCTTCCACATTCCAATACCGCCCGTCATATGAGCGGCATCAGCGCCGGTTTCTTTCATGAACATATCGAGCGCCATGCGAGAACGTTTGCCAGAACCGCACTGGAAGATGACACGACGCTCACCGTCAGTCGGAATCGCTTTTGGCTCAAAGGTAGAGAGCGGATGAAGCAACGCACCATGAATGCGCTCGTTCGCGAACTCAGCTGGCTCACGCACATCCACAAGCAGAATCTTCTGCGCTTTGAGGTCTTCAAAAATGTCTGTTGGCGGCAGATCGCATCCGTCACTCATCATCTAACTCCCATTTTCTGAGGCACCATTCGGTAATTACACCCTTATCTGCCTCAGTTTAGCATAATCTTATATGCGACATATTGCACACTTTCTAATATTATGATTTTATAAATAATGCAAACATAATTTTTGGGAGGCTGAGATGGCCAAAATTGTTGTTTTAGGTGCAGGACTAGGTGGCGTTATCGCCGCTTACGAGATTCGAAATGCGGCTCGCCGCGAAGATGAAGTCGTTGTGATCAACGAATATGACTTCTACCAGTTTGTTCCTTCTAACCCCTGGGTCATCGTCGGCTGGCGCGAGCGCAAAGACATTGTTGTCGACCTCGTCAAACCTATGAAGAAGAAGAAGATCGACTTTATCGTCGGTAAAGCTGCTAAAGTTGATCCGGAAGCCAAATGCGTTCGCATGGAAGATGGCTCTTCAGTTAATTATGATTATCTGGTCATCTCGACAGGCCCTGAGCTTGCGTTCGACGAGATCGAAGGCCTCGGCCCGCATGGCGGGCACACCCAGTCGGTCTGCCATATCGATCACGCAACCGCAGGGTATGCTGCATTTGAAGAGCTATGCGCTGATCCAGGCCCGGTCATTGTAGGGGCCGTTCAAGGCGCATCCTGTTATGGCCCCGCCTACGAAACAGCGATGATCATCGAGACCGAGCTGCGCAAGCGTAAAGTTCGCGACAAAGTGCCGATGACGTTCGTGACGTCTGAACCATATGTTGGCCATCTTGGTCTCGGCGGCGTCGGCGACACGAAAGGCCTTCTCGAAAGCGAGATGCGCGAGCGTCACATCAACTGGATCTGCAATGCGAAAGTCAAACGCGTCGAAGCAGACAAGATGATCGTGGAAGAAATGAACGAAGACGGCACGCTCAAGAAAGAGCATGAGCTGCCAATGAAGTTCTCCATGATGCTTCCGGCCTTCCGCGGTATTCCTGCTGTGCGCGATGTTGAAGGTCTGTCCAATCCGCGCGGCTTCATCCTGACGGATAAGCACCAGCGTAACCCGAAATATCCGGAGATTTTCGGCATTGGCGTTTGTATTGCCATCCCACCAGTCGAACAGACACCGGTTCCTGTCGGCGTTCCGAAAACTGGCTTCATGATTGAGTCTATGGTCACAGCAACAGCTGAAAACCTTGGTGAAATTCTGCGCGGCAAAGAGCCGACGCATGAGGCTACATGGAATGCGATCTGTATCGCAGACTTTGGCGATGGCGGCGTGGCATTCGTTGCGCAGCCTCAAATTCCTCCGCGAAACGTCAACTGGTCTATGTCTGGCGGATGGGTCCACACTGCCAAGATCGCCTTCGAGAAATACTTCCTGAAGAAGATCAAATCAGGCAAGTCTGAAACCTTCTACGAGAATGCCGCGCTCAGCATTCTGAAAACTCACAAGCTCAAATAGGCCGAAAGGAGGCCTTTCCGACCATGACGACAGCCACTTCACATACTCTCGTTTGCACAGAGTGCGGACAGCTGAACCGTGTACCGGCTGGAAAGGCACTTTCTCAGGGCAAATGCGGCACATGCGGCGTCACGCTCGCTACAAAAAAGCCACGTGACATTGACGGTGCCACCTTGTCCAAACTGATGGCAAAGGACACAGGGATGTATGTCCTTGATCTTTGGGCACCATGGTGTGGCCCGTGTCGCATGATGGCGCCATCCTATGCCCAGACCGCCGAGGCGCTGGGCGATCAGGTACGCTTTTTTAAACTCAACACCGATGAGAACCAGCAGGCTGCCGGTCGCTTCAATATTCGCGGCATCCCGACCCTCATCGCTTTCAAAGACGGCAAACAGGCTGGCATCCAGTCTGGTGCCATGCAGAAACCACAGCTCATGTCGTGGGCGGGGCAAATCCTCGGCATCCCACAGGGCTGATTACTAAAAGAGTAGACGTCATGAATCTTGATCGTGCAATTTTCGCCTTTGCCGGTGTCGTAATCCTCGCAAGCCTCGCGCTTGGCTATTACGTATCTCCATACTGGTTCCTGCTGACAGCCTTTGCGGGCCTCAACATGTTCCAGGCAGCCTTCACCGGCTTTTGCCCGGCTGCCATGATCTTCAAAGCTCTCGGTGTGAAATCAGGCTGCGCTTTCAAATGATGAAATCCTCCCGACTGGGGCTGGCTGGTCTTCTGGCCGCCCTACTTTCGTCTACAGCAGCGGCGTCTCCGGTAACGCTGGAAGAAGCGATCTCTCGAGCGCTTCTGAACGATCCGAGCATTGAACGCGCCGAGGCAGGCCTGACCCGAGCGACAGCGGGCAGCGACATGGCGCGCGCTGGGCTTGGCCCACAAGCCGGCATTCGTGCAGAAGTCGGCGCGTTGGAAACAGATTTCACCGCTGACAGCATTACGCAAATCCCGCGCTCCGTCGGTCTTCAGGCCGAATGGAATGTATTTTCGTCCGGCGCCAACGCGGCGGCCGTGAATGCTGCCGATTTTCAATATGACGCCGCACGCAACCAACTTACCGGCCAGCGCGAAAAGACCATTCTGCAAACCTTCGAAGCTTTCGCTCAGGCGTGGCTGGCCGAGCAGGTTCTGAACGTCGCCGAAGCGCGCGTCGAAACCTTCGACATGCGCCTTCAGGAAACGCAGGCACGCTTTGATCAGGGACAGCTCACCCGGACAGACGTTGCGATCACAGAAGCCCGCCTCGCCTCGTCTCAGGCCCAGCTTGAAGCTACCCGCGCCCAGCTCTCTGCCGCCACGGCACGGTTGTCGCGTCTTACCGGTGTTGCGGATGCTAATCCGGTGGGCGAGTTCTCTCTGTCCGAGACCGGGTTTACGACCTTTGATGAAGTGCTCAACCGCGTTCTCATCCAAAATTCCGATCTTGAAGCAGCGCGTTCCATGCAGAGCGTCGCAGGCTCACGTCTGGAAGAAGCGCGTGCACGATTTGGCCCGAGTATTTCTCTTCGTGCCCGCGCTACCCATGGCGAAGATATGTTCTTCTTCTTTGAAGATCCTATCAGCGACGTAGGCGCCTTCGTAACCGTCGAAATGCCGCTTTTCACAAATGGCGTGCGTCAGGCGAGCGAACGCGAAGCACTGGCAGCCCGTTCTCAGGCGACAGCTGACGTACGTAACGCAGAACTTATGCTCCAGGAAGCCGTGAGCGGCCTCTGGGGCGACATTCAGGCCCGACGCCTTGCCGTGTCAGCCGCAAGCCGCGCCGAAGCTGCAGCACGCCTTGCAGCGGAAGGCGCATTGCGTGAACACGAAGCAGGTCTTCGTACGCTGGTTGACGCTCTGGATGCCGAGAACGCGTTCCGTGATGCACAGATCGCCCGCATTCAGGCTGAAACCAGCCTCAAGATCGCAGAGGCACGTCTTTTGAGCCTATCCAACAACCTGGAAACAGCCGTTTCTAATTAACGCCACGTGAGTGTGGATTAAGTCGCCAAGCTCTGTCATCTGTATCGCACAGATGACAGAGAGCGACACATGACAAAACTTGCAGACAGACTAAACCTTTCCGGCAAGCTTGCGTTGGTGACCGGCGCTTCCGGAGGCCTCGGCGCACATTTCGCGCAAACACTTTCCGATGCTGGCGCAACTGTCATTCTGGCCGCTCGGCGCCTGGATCGTCTTCAGGCATTTGAATTATCTCTGATAGAACGAGGCCACAAAGCGTTCAGTGTCGCGATGGATGTAACATCTCCGCAATCAGTAAATGACGCCTTTGCGGCAATTGCTGCAGAGTTTGGGCGGCCTGCCGATATTATCGTCAACAATTCCGGGATTGGTCAGGCGAGCTGGTTCCATGAAACCCCTGAAGAAGAATGGCAATCCGTCATCGAGACAAACCTCAATGGCGTCTGGCGCGTGGCCAAAGCGGCAACTAATGCGCTGATTGCGGCGGGCCAGCCCGGTTCTATCGTCAACATAGCATCCATCACAGCGCAAAAGCCGGCCATGATGAACGTAGCCTATTCGACCTCAAAAGCTGCCGTGGACCATATGACCAGAAACATGGCGGTCGAAGCTGCTCGTCACCGTATCCGCGTCAACGCGATTGCACCGGGATACTACAAGACAGACATCAACGCAGACTATCTGGAAAGCGAAGCAGGTGCGCGTATGGCCAAACGCATTCCGATGCGCCGCTTCGGTGACTATCAGGAACTGGATGGTGCGCTGGTTCTACTCGCTTCCGACGCCGCGTCCTATATGACCGGCACCACCATCACGGTGGATGGCGGTCACACGCTCTCCCCGCTCTAAGGGACAGACAATGCTGGGCGGAATTGAAGCGGGTGGAACAAAATGCGTCGTTGCAGTCGCAGACGATGATCTCTCGATCAGTGCTCAAGCGACCATTCCAACTACAGAGCCTGACGAGACCTTCGCTTCAATCATCAACTTCTTTGAGAGGGCCCAAAGCGAACACGCCTCAGATCTGACGGCAATTGGCGTTGCAAGCTTCGGCCCTGTTGGCGTTGATCCGGCCGCTTCGAACTATGGCGAAATATTTGAGACACCCAAGCTGGCATGGCGCGGCGTTTCATATCAGGATCGGCTCTCGCAAGTCGGCGTGCCCGTCATTATCGATACAGACGTGAATGGCGCCGCGCTCGCAGAACAGATTTACGGCGCGGGCAAGAGCGCTGAGACCCTCGCCTATGTTACGGTCGGCACAGGTATTGGTGTTGGCCTCGTTAAGGCTGGAAAGCCCCTCTCAGGCTTCTCTCATTACGAGATGGGTCATATTCTGCCTCGAAGGGCTGAAAGCGACACATTCGAAGGCCTATGCCCTTCGCATGGTGACTGTTTGGAAGGGCTCGCCGCGGGTCCGGCAATCGAAGCTCGTTGGGGACAGCCGTTATCAGACCTCAACTCCGATCATCCTGCGCACGATATTGAGGCCGATTATCTGGGCCAGCTCGTCCACTCCATTACGCTTACGCATGCGCCGCACAGCATTGTGCTCGGCGGCGGCGTTATGAAAACCGAAGGCCTCATCGAACGTATTCGCGCCAAAGCCGAACGACATCTTGGCGGATATATGAAGCATGCCGCTCTGGATGCTGGCCTTCAAAACTATGTCACCAAGCCGAAGCTTGGTGACAAGTCAGGTATCATTGGGGCGTTAGCCCTCGCCCGCGCATGTAACGCAGACGAGTAGGCGCTAGGCTTCAGCTGTTTCGAAGAGCGATTTCAGATCCTTTTTCAGGATCTTGCCGTTCGCATTACGCGGCAGCGTGTCTTCGCAGAACACGATCTTCACAGGCGCCTTAAACTTGGCAAGGCGTTCCATGACCCATTGCTTCAGCTCGTCTTCGGTTGCGCTCATACCCGGCGCAAGGTGGACGACTGCTGCAGGTTCTTCACCGAGAGTACGGTGCGGAATACCAATCAGCGCCGCATCGGTAACCGCCGGATGGTCATAGAGAACATTCTCGACCTCAGATGAATAAATGTTCTCACCACCACGAATGATAATGTCTTTTGCACGGTCGACAATGAAGCAGAAGCCTTCCTCATCGAGACGAGCAAGGTCGCCAGTTTTCACCCAGCCATCAACGAATGTTTCTTCCGTTGCCTCAGGGCGCTGCCAGTATTCCTGAACAACCATAGGTCCGCGTGCCCAAAGCTCACCGACTTCACCAACTGGAAGTTCTTTGGAGCCATCCGGACTCATAATCTTAAGGTCGGCTGTCGCAACCGGTGGGCCACAGCTTTCAGGACGCGCTTCATAGTCTTCCGCGCCGTGCACTGTCACAGTCGCAGACGTTTCCGTCATACCCCATCCATTGCCCGGCTCTGCGCCAAAGACTTCGCGAATCTTGCGGACGAGTTCCGGCGCTGACGGCGCACCGCCATAACCAATCGATTCGAGAGATGACAGATCGTACTTTTCACGGTCCGGATGCTCGATCAGCTGCCATGCGATTGTCGGCACACCGCCGGTAGACTGAACCTTCTCACGCTCGATAATTTCGAACGCTTTTACCGTGTCCCATTTGTACATGAAGACCAACGTGTGGCCGGCAAAGATGGAACCCATCATGCGTGCATTCGCTGCCGTCACGTGGAAAAGCGGAATGACCAGCAGACCAACTTTCTGTTCCGGCTCTGGCGGCGCTTCCCCCCGGCGCAGAGCGCCGCGTGCCGTCGCATACCCGGTAGAAAACACGTTAGTAGTCGCATTACGATGCGTACCAACCGCACCTTTTGGCTGACCGGTTGTGCCGGACGTATAGAAGATCGTCGCTCGGTCTTCAGGTTTCACCACTACGTCAGGAAGGTCCTGATCCGGAAGCGTGTTCCAGCTCGACGGAGCGCCAATCACGCTTTCAAGCTGAATGTAATCGTCAGACGCTTCAGGCGCGCGCGATACAATCATTGCTTCCAGCGTGGTCACCTTGTCGAGGTCACCCGAAAGACGGTCGAGGCGTTCATGGTCGCAGACCAGTACTTTAGAGCCAGAGTTTTCGATACCGAAGGCAAGCTCTGCACCTGTCCACCACGCATTCAGCGGAACGATGATCGCGCCGATGGAAACAGCTGCAAAATATGCGACCGGCCATTCCGGCAGGTTTCGCATAGCGAGCGCAACGCGGTCACCTTTCTTGATGCCAAGTTCTTGTAGCTTACGCGCGAACGCAGATGTTGCGCGGAACCATGAGTCAAACGAGACGCGTTCGTCCTCATAGATTGTGAAAAGGTGATCGCCGTGTGTTCGGCCCTGCATTGCGAGTTCACGCAGTGTATGTGCGCCGTTTTTCCAGTCGCGAGTCGGCACGCCGTTTACGTCGACGGTTTCCATCTCAAAGCGCTGTCCAGGCGCACAAAGAATTTCGCGGATCTCTGCAAGGCTCTTTGCCGGAAAGGCTGAAACTGTTGTCATTTGACCTGTCTCCCCATGACACTCTTCCAGGTTATCCCGGATTATTACCTATAGTCATGGTATAGTGGGCTATCAGATCATTCCACTGGTTCCAAATGAATATTCTGCAGAAGTATCATTCAGTGACGTCGTAGCCGTAAATCCAGTCCATACGCTGATGAACGATCTCCGGAAGGATATTTCCGGCCAGCCACATCGGTCCGTATGTCATGAGACGTTTCACCGGATTACGATGATGGAACGTCGTCGCATTCTGGCGCGATAGCGCCTGCACATGGGTTGCGCGCGCGTGACGACGGGCCTGATAGGTCTTCAGCGCCTCCACGACAGAGGGAGAGGCTTTGAGGCATAATTTCAGCATCCAGGCATCTTCCATAGCCATCACCGCGCCCTGAGCCACGAATGGTAGCATCGGGTGGGCGGCATCTCCGAGCACACATACGCGCCCGTCAACCCAGCGCCGAAGGGATGGGCGGTCGAACAGCGCCCAGCGGAAAAAGGACTCACCCTGCTCGATGATATCGCCGATGACCGGGTCCCAACCTTCAAACTCAGCGCGCAGCTCGTCCTTCTTGCCTTCGATCGACCAGCCCTCTTCACGCCAATCATCGCGTTCGATCACGCCGACAAGGTTCACCAACTCACCACCGCGCAGATAATAAGTGACGACGTGTTTACCTCGCCCGACCCAGGCACATGCTGTAGGTGGTGGCGGATGCACTGTCAGCTTGCTGGCGGGCACAACGCCGCGCCACGCAATGCAGCCTGTAAAGCGAGGCACGTAAGGTCCGACAATGTGTTCCTGCACGACTGAGTGAATACCATCTGCACCAACAAGCAGGTCAGCATTGTCTACGTCACCACCCGATAGATGAGCCGTGACGCCCGTGGGGGTTTGCTCTACTGACTGAAGCTGCGTGTTGAACCGGACCTCAATGCTCGGCGCAGTGTCGCAAGCGCTTTCGAGGATGGAAATCAGGTCCGCCCGGTGGATATGCAGATAGGGTGCACCCCAGCGGTCAATTGCTTTATCCTTCAAAGGGATTGTAAAAATCGTTTTTCCGCTTTCGCCAAAGCGCATCTCAATGCGTTCCGGTTCAAAAGCAGTTCGGCGCAGTTCCGCCTCAAGACCGAGCGCCTGCATGACGCGCATCCCGTTCGGGCCGATTTGAAGGCCAGCTCCGACCTCGCTGAATGCAGCGGCCTGCTCCAGCACAGTTACATCATGCCCGTCTTTAGCAAAACAGAGTGCAGCAGTAAGTCCGGCAATACCGCCGCCAGCGATCAGAATCTTCATAAGCTCACAAAGACCTGCTGCTAATAAATGACAAGTGCGCTTTTTGTCCTGCCTGAGCTATTGGCGGATGGTTTTGGGGCGTTTCACGAACACCAGAGCTGCGATCAGAAGACAGACCATAGCCGTAGCACTGACTGTCAGCGGCAGATCATTGTGGATCATATAAAGGCCCGCACCGATGAGCGGCCCTACAACAAAGCCCGCAGGCGGCGCAGCAGCCATGAGCGCACCCGCCGCCCCCTGATCTTTAGGCTCAACAGCCAGCGTCCCCAGCGCATTGAGCGCCGGTACGATCAACGCTGCACCGCTACCCATGACAGCAAACGACACGCAAAGGAAAATGAACGGGGTATGGATAATCGCAGTGGCATATCCTGTGGCAACCAGAGCCAGCCCTACCGGCAGCATAAAGCGCGGGTCCGGCTTGAAACGATCTACGTAGAAAGTCTGCACGAGCACCATGCACACCGCCATTACGGCAAACACCAGACCACCAAACTCGACGGCCTCTGCTCCCTGATATCCGAAACGGTCAGACACGAACCAAGCGATCGTTTGCTGAACACAGGCGACCGCCATAAAATAGGAAATCAAGAAAATGATAAATGGGCGCACGCGCGGGTCCATCAGGGATAATGGCTTCGGGCGCTGACGCGTAGAATCAGCTTCTTCTTTCGGCAGGACAAAAAGGAAGATAACGCTACACATCAAAGAAAATGCGACCGAGCCCCATAGCGGTGCCAATGCACCGAAACGGGCAAGTACAGCTGCTGCCGCGGGCCCAAGTATCGAACCTACGCTCATCGCTGCGCCGAGAAATCCAAGACCGGCAGCTCGGTCATGCGCCGTCGTGGCGTCTGTCATTGCCGCGAAGGCCGCCGGCTGAAGGCCTGAAGACAACAGACCAAATGCGGTTCGTACGGCGGCTAGCGCGAAGAAGGCCTGAAGCCCCACGAAAACACCGTGGATCGCGGCATCCAGCGTAAAAAGAAAGATCATATTGTTGAACGCCGTCATGAACAGCGCGAACACCATGACCCGCTTACGGCCGATCCGTCCGGAAATACGTCCCCAGACGGGCGTCATGAAAGCAAACAGCAGAGACGACAGCGTCAACATGCCCGCGACCTGAAGCTCGGTCAGGCCAGCGCTCCGCGCAAGTGGCGGCGCAACGACGAAACTAATGGTAAAGCCGACTCCCATTGAGAGGAGCCCGAACGCAATCACCCATTTCTGAAGGCGTGATAACGGCCTGACTGGTGCTGCTTCGCTCATATTACCCCCGAAGTCCGCCCTCTACGGTGCGTGTACGAGGCTATATGTATTCGTTTTCAGAATGAAGCCACCCCTCACCTTAGGTAAGGGGTGGCATTCCATTACTTCTTCTGCGGAGCCAGACGGATGTTGAGCTCGCGAAGTTGTTTGTCGTCAACAACAGAAGGCGCACCCATCATCAGGTCCTGAGCCTGCTGGTTGAATGGGAAGAGAATGACGTCACGAATGGATTCAGTCTCTGCCAGCAGCATGACGATACGGTCGACGCCCGGTGCGATACCGCCGTGCGGAGGCGCACCATAGCGGAAGGCGTTCAGCATGCCGCCGAACTCTTCTTCAACGACCTCAGGTCCATAACCCGCCAGCTCAAAGGCTTTCAGCATGATGTCCGGGCGGTGGTTCCGGATCGCGCCTGAGGACAGCTCAACACCGTTACAAACGATGTCATACTGATAGGCCAGAAGGTCGAGTTTTTTCTCATCCGTATCGGCTGCTTCCAGCGCTTCCATACCACCTTGCGGCATGGAGAACGGGTTGTGAGAGAAGTCGATCTTCTTGTTGTCTTCGTCATACTCATACATCGGGAAGTCGACGATCCAGCAGAAGCGGAACACGTCTTTCTCAACGAGGTCTAGCTCTTCACCGATACGCAGACGCGCAGGACCAGCCAGTTTGTAAGCTGCTTCCTTCTTGCCCGCAGAGAAGAAGACACCGTCGCCATCTTCAAGGCCTGTTGCCTCGAGGAATGCTTTCAGGTGCTCAGGGTCGAAGTTCTTCAGGACAGGGTCCTGGCTGACAACGTTGCCACTCTCGTCCTTACGCAGACGCGCATAGCCGAGGCCCGGAGCCTGCATCTCTTTCTTCGCCCACTTATCGAAGTCGTCGAAGAATTTACGGGACTGGGTTTCCGTCGCCTTAGGTGCAGGGATCGCAATAACCTTGCCGCCGCCGTTTGTGATCTTCGCAAAGATAGAGAAGCCTGTTTTGCTCTCGTCTTTGAAGAAGTCAGTGACATCTTTTAGCTCGATCGGGTTACGCAGGTCCGGCTTGTCAGAACCGTACTTTTCCATAGCTTCACGGTATGGAATACGCGGGAAAGGACCTTCGGCCATATCGCGCTTTTTCCCATCCCAGCTCTGGAACTCGCGGAATACGCCAGCCATAACAGGTTCGATCGCCTGGAAGACATCTTCCTGCGTGACAAAGCTCATCTCGATATCGAGCTGGTAGAATTCGCCTGGAGAACGGTCAGCTCGTGCATCCTCATCGCGGAAACATGGTGCGATCTGGAAATAACGGTCAAAGCCGGACACCATGAGCAGCTGTTTGAACTGCTGGGGCGCCTGCGGCAGCGCGTAGAACTGGCCCGGGTGAAGACGTGACGGCACGAGGAAGTCGCGCGCACCTTCCGGAGAAGACGCTGTGAGGATTGGTGTCTGGTATTCAGTGAAACCCTGTTCGACCATACGGTTACGCAGAGATGCGATAACCTGACTACGCAGAACCATATTCTTGTGCAGACTATCACGACGCAGATCGAGATAGCGGTGCTTCAGACGAATATCTTCGGGATAGTCCGGTTCACCAAACACTGGCAGAGGCAGTTCGGAAGCTTCCGACTGAATATCGAGCGTCGCAACCTGAACTTCGATCTCACCTGTCGGCAGATTTTCGTTCACAGTTTCGCTGTCACGCGCAACGACTGTGCCTTCGATCGTGATGACACTTTCAACGCGAATCCGCTCAAGACGTTCAAAATTTTCGTTTGAAGGCGTTACGACACATTGCGTCAGACCATAATGATCGCGTAAGTCGACGAACAGGAGTCCTCCGTGGTCGCGTTTGCGGTGTACCCAGCCCGACAAGCGGACCGTGTCACCCACATGGGTTTGCCGTAGCGCGCCACAGGTGTGCGTCCGGTAGAGATGCATTTGAGGAAGACTCCGTTGATAAAATTATTCTGGCGCGCACACGACACAGGGCACCCTGCCTTGTCAAGCGAGTGAAAGGCAAACCTGCACATGAGCGACACGGATATCGCTGTAATCAAAGAACAAGGCGAACTCAACGCCTTCTGTGACGCACTTTCACAAAGCGACGTCATTTTTGTGGACACAGAATTCCACCGTGAAAGTACATACTGGCCGACCCTGTGTCTGATTCAGGCGGCTGGTGACGGCGTAGAGGGCATTATCGACCCCATGGTTGATGGGCTCGACCTCGCCCCATTCCTGAAATTAATGGGTGATGAGTCGATTGGAAAAGTCTTCCACGCTGCCCGCCAGGACATGGAAATTTTTTATCGGTTGATGGGCACGCCGCCATCCCCGATCTTTGACACGCAAATCGCCGCCATGGCGCTAGGTCTCGGTGATTCCATTTCTTACGAGAACCTGGTGTCGGGTCTGGCCGGTCAGCAGATCGACAAATCTTCACAGTTTACGGACTGGACGCGCCGCCCGCTAAGCCAGAAGCAGCTGAAATACGCGCTCGGCGATGTAACACACCTGCGCACGGTTTATGATCGCATGGCCGAAAAGCTGGATGCTAAAAACCGCTGGAGCTGGATCGAGGAAGAAAATCAGGCGCTGGCCGCGCCGAGTCTCTATGACACCGATCCTGAGAATGCGTGGAACCGGATGAAAATCCGCCGCCCGAAGAAAGATTATCTGGCTGTTCTCAAGAATGTGGCGATCTGGCGTGAACGCCTCGCGCAGGACCTTAACCGTCCGCGCAGCCGCATCCTCAAGGATGACGCGATACAGGAAATTTCCGACCAGCGCCCGCGCACAGCTGAAGCGCTGGAGCGTCTTCGCTCCGTTCCAAAGGGGTTTGCAAAATCCCGTCACGGCGCTGGCCTGCTTGATACCATCAACTACGCGCTGGACAATGTGGATGAAGTGGCCCCGCAGGTAGAAAAGCCTAAACATCGTTCAGCGTCGCCAGCTGGCGCGTCAGACCTTTTACGCGTCCTACTCAAACAGGTGTGCGATGATGAAAACGTCACGCCCCGCCTTGTCGCAAACGCGGCTGACCTTGAACGCATTGCATCAGGCGACGGCGATTCCACGGCTGTCATGTCCGGATGGCGCTATGACTTGTTTGGACGCCAGGCTGAAGATCTACTGCACGGCCGTCTCGCCATCACCTTCAATCAAGGTAAGGTCGAGTTGTTCGACACGTCTCAGGCGAGCAAAGCCTGAAGACTATCTGACATCGGCGTCCAGATTGAGCTGGGAAGCAAGATGCCCCAAACGCTTTCTCACGCCATCAGACATCAGGTTCTGGTGGCGTTTTTGTATGGTCAGCACGAGCTTACCGTCGCTGACGCCTAAAGACGCCCGCTTGAGTATTCTCTCAGTCCGTCCTGAAAACTCAGCGGCCAGTCGTATAATCAACGCTACAGTCTTTGCCCTGTCGATCTGTTCCGGCGTCAGAGCGTTCAGCTCCAGATCTGTGGGCTGAAATTTGCGCCAGTACCGAAACGCCGTAATCAACCCCAGATAAATGCGGGCCGGATGGTCTGCACCAGAATATGGGCCACGAAGCACAATCTGGCGTGCAATATCCGACCGGTGATCTGGGTGCATCGTCGCACCAATGTCCGCCAACAGAAACGCAGCTTCGTTCAATCGGTCTTCAGGCGCGTATTCTTCACCAAAAACAGGCGGAACACTGCTCAGGATCGGGGCTGAAAAATTGTGCAACTCGTTGGTAAAACCAGCCTGTCGAGAATCTTGTCGCGCTAGGCGTGCGACGCCGGCAAATAAGGGATCCAGGCACTGGATTTCCGCTTCCATGCCGCTGAAAACCAGACCTTCACGAACACCATTTGCGGAAACAACGACGTTTTCAGCCTTCGACATTTCAAGGACTGTTTTCAGCGTGAGCGCTGCATACTCGATAATCGGTGTTCGCTTGCCCGCCACGGACCGAATAACATCGTCAGGACGCTTTTTCGCGTCCATAAGGAGTTTGCAAAGCGAAATCATCTCTGACGACGGCACGACATAAGATTGAAGCACCTGAAGCGGATAATTATTAAGCGCCATATGAATACTGGCTATCGCGCGCCAAGCGCCACCTACTGTGTAGAAATTCCGGCATTTCGGCACCCCGCCCTGTGATTTCAGAATTTTTTTCACATGGCTGGAAAGGCTCGTCTTTTCGTCGGGCTGAAAAGCCTGCAGTGCGAATGGACCAAGCTTATAAGTTTTACCTTCGGAAAGCTCGCCTGCATCCGTCGTGATCAACTCAAGGCTCGAGCCCCCGAGGTCACCGATCAGACCTGTCGGCGCGCCCTGCCCCGCTACGACACCAAGCGCCGCATAATGAGCTTCCTCAGGGCCAGTGAGCACGCGCACAGGGAAACCGGATACACGCTCGATCTCTTCGCAGAACGCATCCCCGTCCTCGGCTTCACGTGTGGCCGCGGTGGCGATAGCGGTTACGTCATCTACGCCCAGAGAAGAACAGATGGCGGAATAGCGCGACAACGCCTGCAGCGCGGCTTCTACGCCTTCCAGTGAAAGACGCCCGGTGTCCGCCAAACCTCGTCCGAGACCCCCCATAACTTTTTCATTCAGGCGCGGAACGATACTGCGCCCGTCAATTTGATAAACGAGCAAGCGAACAGAGTTCGAACCGATATCAATAACGGCTTGCTGCCGGACAGCCTGCTTTCTGGAAAATCTCCACAAGACGGGTGGTCTGGCAATTCCTGTCGCCATTAAGCCTTGGCCTTCTTCGTTGCTTTCGGTGCCAGCTTAGGCGGCATTTCCATATCGAGCGCTTCGCCCCGACCTGACAAGCTCGGATACTCCATCAGATAGTCGTGCACGCTGAATGGTTCACCGTCAGGCAAAACGCGCTCATACGTGCCGTCCGATTGCAAAATCCAGCTCTGCGCATCATCGTTCAGGTTAGCGACCATAATCTGGTTGAGCACCTGACGTTTCACAGTTTCATTCTCTAACGGAACGAAGGCTTCAACGCGTCGATCAAGATTACGGTTCATCCAGTCCGCAGACGAAATGAAGACTTTGGCGTCACGTGATGGCAGCTCGTGTCCATTCGCAAAGCAGGCAATACGTGAGTGTTCAAGGAAACGCCCGACGACGCTTTTCACCCGGATATTCTCCGAGAGGCCCGGCACGCCCGGACGAAGTGAACAAATGCCGCGAATGACCAGCTCGATCGGCACGCCCGCCTGACTTGCGCGATAGAGCGCATCTATGACTTCGGCATGAACAAGCGAGTTCATCTTCACCCAAATACCGGAAGGCTTGCCGGCTTTAGCGTTGGCAATCTCGGCTTTGATCAATTTGATAATGTCGTTCTTCATGTTCAGCGGTGACATGGAGACCTTCTCCAGCATTGGAGGCTCAGCATAGCTCGTCACATAGTTGAAAATGCGACCTGCGTCCCGACCAAGCGCCTGATCATCCGTGAACAACGACAAATCAGTATAAATCTTGGCGGTAATCGGGTGGTAATTGCCAGTGCCGAAATGCGTATAAGTTCGAAGCTCTCCGCCTTCACGGCGCACGACCAGACTGATTTTGGCGTGCGTTTTGTACTCGATGAAGCCATAGACAACTTGAACACCGGCACGCTCCAGATCGCGCGCCCAGCGAAGGTTTGCCTCCTCATCAAAGCGCGCCTTGATTTCAACCAGCGCAGTGACGTTCTTACCAGCCTCGGCAGCTTCAACGAGCGCCGCAATAACCGGTGAGTTCTTACTTGTTCGATAGAGCGTTTGCTTGATGGCGATGACGTCAGGATCACGGGCAGCCTGTTTGATGAACTGCAGGACGACATCGAAGCTCTCATACGGATGATGGACAATCATGTCCTTCTGACGGATCGCGGCAAAACAGTCCCCGCCATTCTCACGCACACGTTCCGGGAAACGTGGTTCATAGGAATCAAAGGACAGTTCAGGGCGATCATCGGTGATCAGCTCGGAAAGCTGGGCCATGCCCAGAATCCCATCGACCTCAATAATGTCCTGATCTTCGGCACCGACGCCAGACACGATAAATTTCTTGAGGCTTTCATCAGCCCCGCGTTCGAGCTTCAGCCGAACAACGCGGCCCCGGCGGCGCTGCTTCAGCAGAATTTCAAATTCGCGAATGAGATCTTCGGCTTCCTCTTCAATCTCGATATCGCTGTCGCGCACAACACGGAATTCACAGCGGTTAAGGCAGCTAAAACCCGGGAAGATAATGTCGAGGAAAAGTTCCAGCATGCTTTCCAGCGATAGGAACCGAATGGACTTCTTCGTCTTCGGCGTCGCTGGCAGTCGGATAAACCGGTCTACCTGAGATGGGAGCGGCATAAGCGCCTTCATCATCTCGCCGGTTGTGTTGTTTTTCAGGTCCAGCGCAATCGCGAAGCCAAGGTTTGGGATAAACGGAAACGGGTGCGCCGGATCAACCGCCAGCGGCGTAATGATCGGAAAGATGTGGTCCATGAAATAGCTTTTCAGCCATGCCTTGTCCGCCTTGGTCACATCCTCGACTTCGAGCACATGAATGTCTTCCTGCTGAAGTCGTTTACGCAGCTCGTTCCAGCGGGTCTGCTGATCGGCCATTAGCCGCAGTGCAAGTTCATTCACCGACTGGAGCTGCTGCGCCGGCGTACGCCCATCCAGCCCCGGACGCGAGACACCTGCTCGGACCTGTTCACGAAGACCAGCCACGCGAACCATATAAAATTCGTCGAGGTTATTTGCCGAGATCGACAGGAACCGGAGCTGTTCGAGAAGCGGATGCTTGTCATTTGCCGCTTCTTCGAGAACTCGCTGATTAAAGCCAAGCCAGGAGAGTTCGCGGTCGATGAACCGTGATGGCGATGACAAGGTTATCGCCCGCGGTTCGGAAGAACCTGATTTATGCTCCGAACCGGATTTTGAAATGCTCATATCAGCCTCAAGACAATGGGTCAGACCTCGTCTGTTTCCCACTCTTCGATTAATTCGTTGAGAACGTCGCGAGCAAGCGGAATAGTCGCCGGACGTTTCGTTTCCGTCATTGCTCTGTCCAGACGATCAGCAAATGCTTCAATGGCCTGAAAGCTGCGATCAAGCCGCGGCTCGAGGAAAGACAGTGTTTCTTCGGGGATTCGTATGAACCTTCTGAGACAGGCAGCCCTTAAACGACGGATAAAGGCTTCATCGTCCATAGCCGGCAGCATGATCGTTGTCATGGCGGCAAGCCGTGAAACAAGGTCTGGCGGCGTGACATGCCAGACAGACGGCTGGCCGTGCCCGCCAATCAGAATTTTGACACCGCTCTCTTCTGCGAGATTGAGGATCGTCAGAAGGCTCGCGGACGCTTCGACACGATGGCAATCGTCCAGGCACAATGGATGACCGAGTAGGTCTGACAACGCCTTGGGGTCCAGATTTTCCCAATCCGCTGGAACAAGGTATCGGCCACCAACTTCTTTTGCCCAACTCTTCAGAATACTGGTGACGCCGGAATTCTCCGGCCCCGTCACGCACAACGTCGATTTGGGCCATTCCTGCCAGCGCCGAAGCACGCTGAGCGACTGTTGCCCCTGATCATCAGAGAACAACGCATCCAACGGCAAAATCGGCGATGGGAAAGCGAGTTTGAATTGCTCACCCGGCATAATCAATCAGCCCTAAAACTGGCGGCTGCCGCCATATTCGATCACCCAGCCATCCGGCGAAGATAACAGATTAATGCCGCGCTGACTGAATTCGGTACGCAGGCGCTCTTCGCTTCCTGCGTAGGTGAAAGAAACCAGCGCTCCGTCGCGCGCGATAGCGTCAACACGGAAACCGGAAATCAGCGGTGAGTTCGACATAGCAGAGCGCATCGCATTCCAGCTGCGCTGATCGGAAAAACGCGCCACGGCGGTGCTGTCTGTTCGCGCTTCATCGCTTCGAACAATGGACTGACTCTTCCAGGCGGCGTCCATATATGCCGATGCCTCAGCAACAGCCTCTTCGAGAGTTGCAACTGAGCGGGTACGGCCGATGACGGTTTGTCCCGCCGCCGTCATACGCGTGAGGTTTACGGCGTAATCGCCCTCTGTACCGACAAGACCCGCAAAAATAGCGCCTGTAGCGCCCACAGAGCGCACTTCCGGTGCAACTGCGGACCAATCTGCGACTGAAGAGCGAGGACGCTGAGACGTCGTGTAAGGGCTCAGAGCGCCTTCATCAGATCGCGGCCACACTGCAGCCCATTCAGCCACGGGCGCCGCACTCGCTGAAACAGGGACAAGCAAAACTCGCGACGCCTGCTGATCGATGAATGGCACGCCGCGCTGAGACAGCTGCGCTCGCAGACGGATCGGGTTGTAAACAACTGACAGCTCTGCACGATAAACAGTTGTCGAACGGCGTTCGTTATCAACGTCTACCGCCGCAGCCAGTTCGTTGGCATTTGAATAGCTGTAGAAATCCTCGCCAAGCAGCGCACGATCTTCTTCCAGGGTCAGACGCTCGATCAGACGGTACAAACCAATGATTTTGGCTTCGGCTACCGCCTGCGCTTCGGCTTCTCGCGTCGTATTCGCTGTGCGATCCACTGGAATGTTGGAAATCGTGTATACATCACGCAGATCAGCGTGAGCTGACGTCGCGCCCATGAAAAGCGCAATGACTGCGCTCAGCAATACGGAAATCTTTTTCATACGACTCGTCCTAGCAGTCATTTATTCAAGTTTAAAGACAGAGAATATGGCGAGAACAGGGAAGCCATGCTAACGGGGCCTTCATGACAGATTCCTCTCCTATGACCTACCGCCAGGCAGGCGTTGACATCGATGCAGGCAATGAGCTGGTCGACAAGATCAAACCGCTGGCAAAATCGACTTTCCGTACGGGCGTTGCATCCGACCTCGGCGGCTTTGGTGGCCTCTTCGATCTGAAGGCTTGCGGGTATGATGATCCCGTACTGGTTTCAGGTACAGATGGCGTAGGCACTAAGCTGCTGCTGGCTCAGGAAGCTAATTTCCATACGACGATTGGTATCGACCTCGTTGCCATGTGTGTGAATGACGTTCTGGCACAGGGCGCTGAACCGCTCTTCTTCCTCGACTATTTTGCCACTGGCAAATTGGAGACGGATACGGCTGCTGAGGTAGTTGCAGGTATCGCTGAAGGCTGCCGCCAGAGCGGATGCGCACTTATTGGTGGTGAGACAGCCGAAATGCCGAGCATGTATGCGCCGGGCCATTATGACCTTGCAGGCTTCGTCGTTGGCGCGGTCGAACGCGCTAACATTCTTCCGAAAATGGATCAGATGGCCGACGGCGACGCACTTATTGCGATTTCGTCTTCCGGGCCGCACTCCAACGGTTATTCCCTCATCCGCAAAATCGTCGAGCGGTCAGGCCTCGAACTTTCGGCAGACGCGCCATTCGCTGAAGGCAAATCGCTTGGCGAAGCCCTGCTGACGCCAACCAAGCTTTACGTAAAATCCGTTCTGCCGCTCATCAAATCCGGCCACATTAAAGGCCTCGCTCACATTACCGGCGGCGGCGTGACCGAGAACCTGCCGCGTATGCTGCCGGATACACTGGTGCCGGTTCGCGACGGTGATGACTACACGCCGCCAGCTGTATTTGAATGGATGCAGTCCGTCGGCAATGTCGAAGATGCTGAAATGTGGCGTACGTTCAATATGGGCATCGGTATCATCCTCGCGGTCGCGCCTGAGAAGGTCGAAGAAGTTCTGGCGGCCCTCCGCTTCAACGGCGAAGACGCCTTCCTGTATGGACATTTGAAGAATGCCTGAGCGTGAAGAACCGGTCCGCCTGGCGATTTTCATTTCCGGCCGCGGCTCCAACATGAAAACTTTGGTGGAAGCCTGTCTCGACGGAGACGTGGTGGCAAAACCGGTTCTCGTGCTATCTAATTCCTATTCTGCTGCTGGCCTTGAATGGGCCAGTGAGCAAGGTCTGCCAATCGCGGCGATTGATCACCGCGCGTACGACGACCGCGAGTCTTTTGAGAAAGATGTTCAGCAGACGCTCGAACTTCACAATGTGGAGTTCATCGCGCTCGCCGGATTTATGCGCGTTCTGACAAGCTGGTTCACCGAGCAATGGGAAGGCCGGATGATCAACATCCACCCGTCCCTTCTGCCGAAATATCCAGGTCTGCACACGCACAAGCGTGCCATTGAGGCCGGAGACGCCGAAGCAGGCTGTTCCGTGCACTGGGTCACCGAAGGCGTGGATGAAGGCGCTGTGATCGATCAGGAGCGCGTTGCAATTCAGGAAGGCGACACGCCAGATACATTGGCCGAGCGTGTCCTCGAGCGAGAGCATATCCTATACCCGCGCGCCCTCGCTAAAGCGATTGAGGACTTCCTTGACCGCGAAGCTGAAGACGAAGCCGAAGCTTAGGCGCGGCTTCCTTCTGTCCCTCTTTCCCTGTCACGCCAGGCGCGTCCAAGTACGCTGAACGCCATGCGCAACAGAATGAGCGCGAGTACACCAATCGCAGGATCGCCAATCGCAAGCAGCGCGAAGGCGCCTGCAAACACACCAACATGCAGCACAATGATGCGGCCGTAAGGGGAGAACATTTCTTCCTGCGGCGACGCATAGTCATGCTGCCGATTTGGCCAATAGTCCATAACCGCGGCGATGAGCTGAAAAGCAAAGATAAGCCCCATCGCATAGAGCGCCGCCGGATAGGCCATCACAATAGCACCAAGCATCTCCATGATCGCATCAGGCCCTGGAGGCCCGATCCCAATCTCAACTCCAGGCAGATTGATGAATGAAAACAGAAACACGCCGTGCCCGAAGCAGAACATGCCGTAATGTACGCTGAAAAACGCTGCCAGAAAAAAGCCAAACACTGAGCCAAAATTACCGAGACCCACAATCGACGATGCAATAATCCGGAGAAATGTGACCACGCCAATAATCACATTCTCTGCCCAGTAGAGCAGAACCAAAGGCGCTGCGCCCCAACCGAAGAAAAACACCAGAATGACAGGCACAAAGTCCACAGAGATGGCGAGCCATGTCAGCGGATCTTTGATAGCTGCCTGCCAGAAGCTCGGGCGCAGATATTGAATCATAGAAGTGTCCCCTGCCGCAACATTACGGCAAGGGCACAAGTTTGCAATTCACCCGTTCAGGGGAAAAGACGTTTAAGCTGGCTCGGCCCAGAGGTCGTAATGATCTGCGCCAACGACGCGCGCTTCCACGATCATGCCCGGCTCCAGCTCTCCGCCTTCGGCGAGCTCTACAGTGCCGTCAATCTCAGGCGCATCAGCTTTGGTCCGGCCAATAGCGACGTCACGGTCTTCGTCAACGCTATCAACAATGACATCAACGATCTTGCCAATCTGCGCTTTGGAGCGTTCTGCAGAAATTTCCGCCTGAACTTCCATGAAGCGATGCCAGCGTTCTTCCTTGACCTCTTCAGGCACGTGATCGTCCAGCGCGCGGCTTTCGGCATGCTCGACGTTTTCGTACTTAAAGCAGCCCGCGCGGTCGATTTTCGCTTCGCGCATCCAATCGAGCAGAAACTCGAACTGTTCCTCTGTTTCACCCGGAAAGCCGACAATGAAAGTCGAACGGATTGTGAGGTCCGGCACATCCTTGCGCCACTGAAGAATACGCTCGAGCGCTTTTTCTCCGCCCTGACCCGGGCGACGCATGCGCTTCAGAACATCGTTGTGGGCGTGCTGGAACGGAATATCGAGGTAAGGCAGGACATGACCTTCCGCCATAAGCGGCATGACTTTGTCGACGTGCGGATACGGATACACATAGTGCAGGCGAACCCAGGCATCGAGCGTGCCGAGACCTTTGCAGAGATCGAAGAAACGCGTCTGGTATTCTTCGTCCTTCCACATGCGTGGCTCGTATTTCACATCAAGGCCGTACGCCGACGTGTCCTGACTGATCACCATCAGCTCCTGAACACCTGCATTCACCAGCTGCTCTGCTTCGCGCAGGACATGATCGATCGGGCGGGATACTAGGTCACCGCGCAGTTTCGGAATGATGCAGAAGCTGCACTTGTTGTGGCAACCTTCTGAGATTTTCAAATAGGCATAATGGCGCGGCGTGAGGCGCAGGCCAGTTTCCGGAACAAGGTCGAGATATTTGTTAGGTGGCGGCGCAACGTTCTCGTGCACCGCATTCATGACCTGCTCGTACTGATGCGGACCTGTGATCGCCAGAACCTTAGGGTGGCGCTCACGGATAACATCCGGCTCGGCCCCCAGACAGCCTGTCACGACGACTTTGCCGTTTTCGGCAATTGCTTCGCCAATTGCATCAAGGCTTTCGTCCCGCGCAGAGTCGAGGAAGCCACATGTATTTACGAGAACGAGGTCCGCGCCCTTATAGTCCGGCGCAATCGCATAGCCTTCAGCGCGCAGACGGGTCACGATACGCTCGGAATCAACAAGCGCTTTCGGGCAGCCGAGAGAGACGATGCCTACTTTCGGCTGCGAGTTTGTTTCTACAGGTGCATTGACGGTCATAACGGCCTCAGTTTCCGGGGAGCGCGCGGCTGTACCTGAAAATGGCCGGTTTGAAAACCATCACGCTTCAGCAAGAACGCCCTTTTCGATCAGGTAAGTCTTCAGCTCACCCTCTTCGAACATTTCTTTTACAATATCGCATCCGCCAACAAACTCACCTTTTACGTAAAGCTGAGGAATCGTAGGCCAGTTCGAGAACTGTTTGATGCCTTCACGGATTTCCATGTCTTCGAGCACGTTCACAGACTCATAATCTACCTGAAGATAGTTCAGAATCTGGGACACAACGGAAGAAAATCCGCACTGCGGGAAGGTCGGTGTGCCCTTCATATACAGCATGACGTCGTTCTTATCGACCTGAGAGCGGATTGTGTCCTGAACACTCATGAAAGTTCTCCTTAAAACCTATCGCGGAAGTGAGGCTTTTGAACTGAAATATCAAGGCCTGTTGCCGCAAATGTTAGCGCAGTGCAGCAATTTGCCTGATGCCATCCCGCATGGATATCCTGGCCTGCCACCCCTCGGCGGCTGGCCAGGTCTGCAAGCGATCGGCATCTGCGCGCCTGATCTGTGCATCGGAAAGGTCCGCGCCCTGCCCCCTAATCTTACGGACAAGCTGCAAAATTATGTCTGGGACACGAACAGTTACGACAGGTCCGGATACCTCTTCGGAGATTATCCGGTAAATCTCTTTCATCTGATGAACTTCGGGCCCACCCGCCCCGACTTTCGATAAAGGCTGGGACTGGTTCTTAAGGACATGGATCGTCAACAACGCAAGATCATCATAGTGCACTGGCTGCTGACGCGCTGTACCCGCCCCCATCAAAGGCAGAACCCGGAACCGCTCGGCGAGGCCAATCAAACGACCAATATTCCCGTCACTACGGTTTCCATAGATCATGCACGGGCGGATGATGGCGAGCTTACCGCCCGACATTGTAGAAACAGTCTCTTCTTCAGCGCGCAACGCAGCATAGACCGGAGACTCAAAATCGATCCCGACATTATTTGAAGAAAACAGGATAAGATGCGCAGAGCTTCCGTTCGCCCTCATCTGGCGCGCGGTCGGTCCACTGCTCGAAAGAATCGGGCAGAAAACGATCTGTTCGCAATCAGCGAGCACTTTCGCTGCATTTTCCGGCGCATCGAGATCAAGCGTTCGGATCTCAACACCTGCCATACCTTCCGCCCATTCTAGTTTGGACGGATCGCGAGAGGTCAGAACAATGTCGTGCCCGTTAGCGTCCGTGCGGAGCAAATCGAAAATAGCGCGACCAAGCGCTCCAGATACTCCGATGATCGCTGTTTTCACAAAACCGCCTTACGCTGGCGCAGACGTTTTGAGCTGCAACGCGTGCAGAACGCCGCCCATTTTGCCATCCAGCGCAGCATAAACCATCTGGTGCTGCGCCACGCGCGGCTTACCGCGGAAGCTTTCAGAGACAATTTTCGCGCTCCAGTGATCATCATCACCTGCGAGATCTGTCAGTTCTATCTCAGCGTCCGGAAAAGCCTCACGAAGCATTGTTTCCAGTGTGTTGCGATCCATTGCCATGTCAGTTCACCTGTGCGCCGAAGTCATTGATAAGTTTCTGCAGAGCCAGATGCCCATTGCTGATTTCCAGCGCAAGGGCAGGATCCGCAAAATCTGCTGCGCTCAGGGTTTCACGATAATGGGCGCGCACCCAATCCTGCAGCGCGTTAATCTTCTGATCATCCAGCAAAAACGCATGATTCACGCCGCGAAGCTGCTCTTCGGTCAGCACGACACGCAGACGCAGACACGCTGGGCCACCACCATTTCGCATGGACTGACGCACATCTACATAGTGAACACGCCCGATGGGCCCGTTGCTCTTCGTCATCGCCTCACAGAACAGACGCGTGCTTTCTGTCTCTTCGGTCTCAGTCGGCGCAATCAGCACAAGGCGATCCTCGCCCGGCATTTTAACAAGCTGGGAATTGAACAGATAGGATTTGATCGCGTCTTTGAGAGGGACTTCAGCATCCGGCACCTCAACAACGTTCAAGTCGAACAATCCTTCGCCAGCTTTCGCGATGGCATCATAGGCGGCCGCTTTGTCTTCAAATGCCAGCTCATGCGTGAACAGCGTGTTTAGCGACCCAACGCTGACAACGTCATTATGGAAAGCGCCTGCATCAATCGCCTGACGCGACTGACGGATGTAAACTGTACGCTCCGGCTTCAGCCCGTGCATGGCAGCAATGCGCTCGGATGCGAGCCTTGTCTGACGCGTGGGGAAGCCCGCTGTATCTTCACTGGCTTCACGACCATAAACGAACACTTCCACGCCCTCCGCACCATGGTCAGCACACAGGCGCACATGGTTTGCAGCGCCTTCATCAGAGAAGTTTGAATGCTCTGGCAGAGCTTCATGCACTGCAAACTGCCCCATATCCGCGAATATGGTTTGCAAGTTCCGGAACGTGTCAGGGTGCTCCAGGCTACGGTGTAGCATTGTTGAGAGGTTTGCGGGCGTCAGATGCAGCTTACCGTCCTGCGTATCAGCTGAAGGTGAAACCGTCGCGGCATTTGCCGCCCACATGGAACTCGCAGAATATGCCGTCTTCAAAAGCGATGGCGCCTCATTAGCGGCAGCTTTGATCATATCTTCCTGACTACCGGTGAAGCCGGCACGCTTAAGGAAAGTCATGTTTGGACGCATAAGCGGCGGCAGGAATCCTTGCTTCAGCCCGGCCTTGTAAAGCGTCCGCATTTTCTCAAGCCCTTGCAGCGCGGCTTCCTGCGGACGGGAAACCTCACCGGCATTGTTAGAGCTCGCGAGATTACCATCAGACAGACCGCCATAATTGTGCGTCGGTCCGATCAGGCCATCAAAATTGACTTCATAAGGCTCACTCATTTCGGGAACCCCTGCGCACTCATACGTTCAGGCGCATCTGCAATCTGGCTCGCCTGCGGCCATGCGCAATAATCTGCGGCATACCAGGCACTAGGTCTGTGGTTACCCGAAATACCCGGTCCGCCAAATGGAAGCGCCGATGACGCCCCTGCGGTCGGTCGATTAAAGTTCAGAATACCGGCACGCATGCTAATATGCGCTTCGTTCCAAAGCGCAGCATTATCGCTGATCAGGCCACCTGCGAGGCCATACTGCGTATTGTTGGCAATGCGCAGCGCATCCTCGAAAGACTTTGCACGGTAGACCTGCAAAAACGGCCCGAACAGCTCTTCATCTGGCGGATTCGCAGCATCCGTCATGTCTATGATGCCCGTCGAAACGAAGGCATCACCAATTGGAAGTTTCTCAAGCTTTTTCAGAGGTTTACCGCCCGCTTCCTCAAGCTTCTGTTGAAAGACGAGCGCGCCGTCTGCGGCCCGGTCATTTACGAGCGAACCCATGAAGACGCCGTCTTCATCCCACTTGCCGATCTTCACGCCTTCGGCGCGTGCCAGCACCGCCTGAACCAGCGCCTCGCCTTCAGCGCCGTCCGGCACGATGAGACGACGTGCACAGGAACAGCGTTGGCCGCTTGTCAGATACGCAGACTGCGCGGCGATATCAGCCGCCGCTTCAACATCAGCAAATTCCCAGCCAATAAGCGGATTATTCCCGCCCATTTCCAGTGCAAGCATAACCTCAGGACGACCACCAAACTTCTTATGGATAAAAGTGCCCGTAGCTGCCGAACCGGTGAACAAAACGCCGTCCAGATCGCCATCCAGAAGCGCAGCGCCCGTATCGCGCGCGCCCTGAACAAGATTCAGAACGCCAGCGGGCAGTCCCGCCTTTTCCATCGCTTTGACAAGCAATTCACCCGTCGCAGGTGCAAACTCGGAGGGTTTGAAAACAATTGTATTGCCAGCAAGAAGTGCGGGCACGATATGTCCGTTCGGCAGGTGTCCCGGGAAGTTAAACGGCCCCATAACAGCCATGACACCGTGCGGACGGTGTACCAGTTCGGACCGGCCAAACGCTGTGTCAGATACAGTATTTCCGGTACGGTCCTCATAGGATTTGATCGAGAGCTCGACCTTGCCCTTCATCGCGCCGAGCTCTGTGCGTGTTTCCCAAAGCACTTTGCCGACTTCCCGGGAAATCGTAGTCGGCAGCTCGTCCGCCATCTCATCCAGCACGGACGCATACTTGCGCAAAATCTCCACACGCTCCGCAAGCGGCGTACGCGCCCAGCCGAGAAAGGCGCCACGAGCCGCTTTATAGGCTTCAGAGACATCTGCAGGCGATGCGCTTTTGCCTGCCCACACAATTTCGCCTGTTGCCGGATCAGTCGATTGAAGCTCCGGCCCCGCGCCGGAAATCCATTGCCCTGCGATAAAGAGAGACATGCCTATTCCTTTGTCCAGATACGCCCTTGATGCCCCGGCTTGATCTTCAGTGCATCGAATACGGCTTGGTCCATCACAGCAACGCTGTCCGAGCGAGTATCAATTTTCGCCCACGCTGTGCGGAAGTTTTCAAGTGAGTCTGTTGAGACGAGAGCATTCTTTGCACGGTCTTCCGGTACGCCCAGCTCAAACGTAACCACGCGCGATTCGCGAATCGTACGGATATTTTTCCGCTGCGTAGAAACCTGCGGACCACCGTCAAAAATATCGACAACGCGCTCGAAGCGAAACCCTTCCCATTCGAGGAGCTTCATCGCGCCAATACCTTCGACGTGACAGCGACCGATCACTTCACGCGCCTCTGGCGGCAGAAGGTCCACATAGATCGGATATTTCGGCATCAGATCCATGATGAACTGGCCATCGGTGACGCCTGATTGATAGTCTGCTTCCTGAAAATCCATATCAAAGAAGCAACGTCCGACGCCTTCCCAGAATGGCGAAATACCGTTCGGGTTCACAACGCCGCGCAGCTCCGCCAAAACCATCTCGCCGAACTCGTCAGGCGCTGCGGCCATTAGCAAATAACGCGATTGCGCTGCCAGACGCCCTGCCCGATGCGGCCCTCCCCTGAATTCTTTCTTCAGGAACAGCGTACCCACTTCGGTATAGCCCATGAACTCGTTGGTCAGGACGAGTGCATCCATGCTGAACCGGCGGTCGACAACCGTAGAAGACTGCAAAATCGTGATGATACGATAGTTGAAGAAAGGACGGTTCATACCGATGCCCGCCTTCACGGCGCAGCAACCAGCCACCTCCCCCGTCTCGCTGTCTTCCATTATCAGAAGAAACTTGCCTTGCTGGGGCGCATCAGGGCTGCCCGAAAAGGCTTTTTCAGAGGCCTGAAGGCGTTTACGAATCAAACCTTCATCTACCGGCAGGCTCGTAAAGCCCGGCCCCGACAGCTCCGCCAGCTCCATCATATCGTCGAAATCGTCCAGCTGTGACGGTCGCATGATCAGCATGCTCATGAGTTTCCTTCCATGAGTTTCTTGATCTGGTGAGCGTCCATGCGCCCTTCTGCCAGACGACAGAGAATAAGCGCTGACAGAGAAGCGCGCTCTTCGAAACTATCGGTCACTACAAATTCTTCGGTAGAGTGGATACGTCCACCGCGAACGCCCAGCGTATCAATGTTGGGCACACCCGCTGCGAACACATTATTGCCCTCACAAACACCGCCAGTCGACACCCACCTCAATTCAAGCCCGAGCGCACGTCCAGTTTCCTGAACGCCACTGAACAAGGCCTGCTGCGCAGCGTTGAACGGTTTAGGCGGCCTGTAAAATCCACCATGTATATGAGCTGAAATGCCATCCATCTCATTCAGACCGCTTACGAGCTTGTCGATATTTTCCTGAGCCCAGTCAGTCGCCGGTTGATCCGGAACGCGGACATTGAAGCGTATAACGGAAAGGTCTGGCACCTGATTATTAGGACCACCGCCCTCAACCTTTCCTGTGTTGAAGGTAACACCATCACGAACACCGTTCAGGTTCTCCAAAGCGACCACAAATTTCGCTGCCGCTAGTACCGCACTTCGTCCGTCGGCGTGCGCACGTCCAGCATGAGCCGAGATGCCTTTAACAACGAGGCTGAAATTGCCACTGCCTTTGCGTTCACCTGCAAAGTCACCACTCTCCAACGCTGGCTCGTACGTCATCCCGACATGTGCACCGAGCGCGGTTTCATGAATAATCTCCGCACTTACAGGATTGCCGATCTCCTCGTCCGGGGAGATCACAATGCGATAGCCGATCTGGCCCGCGACATCCGAGGTTTCAAACGCGCGAAGTGCTTCGGTCATTACAATGAGACCGCCCTTCATGTCCGCCAGGCCTGGTCCATTCAGCTTGCCCTCTCCGATGTCAGTCACATCGTCAAAATCTGCTGAGGGCGGGAAAACGGTATCATAGTGTCCCGTGAAGACGATCTGAACCGGGGCATCCGGTCTACAAACATGACAGATCACGGGTCCTGTCGGATGCCCTGTTTCCTTACCTTGAGCAGAGATCTGCGGAATGTCGCCGCGATCAACCAATTCGGTGTCGCCCGGCAGCACTGAAAGACGTTCGGAAATCAAAGGCACCATCTTGCGGAGACCTTCTGTATTCCAGCTACCTGAATTCACACGCGACCAATCAACAGTCAGCGCGCACATCTCATCACCTTTGCCCGCGATCTGCGCTAGCACCTGTTTATCAGTCTCATTGAGCTGATCGAGCATGCATACCTTTCCAGTTCAAAACGTTGCGACAGGATTTGGAGCCAATGGCGGCGGGGAGCCACAAAAGGCTTTCACGCGAATCCGGATCGCTAGAAATCAAAGAGGAAACGTAAGATGGCGCGCGTCGCAGATAAAGCCGTAACCGACAAAATCTTTCACGGAGTGACGGGTTCAGCGCAATAAAAAACGGCCCGACTGCAAAGTCGGGCCGCCTTTAATTCGATAATCGCTCGGATTATTGAACGATGATGCGCACTTCTGAACGACGGTTCAGAGGCTCACGTACACCGTCTTCAGTTGGACGAGCAGGCTCAGTCTCACCGAAGGCTTCTGTGCTGATCATGTCAGCAGAGACACCGCGAGCTACGAGAGCATCACGAACCACTGCCGCACGACGTGCAGAAAGACGAACGTTGTAAGCTGCTGCACCAGAGCGGTCAGCGTGGCCGCCGATACCTACTGTAGATACAGAGCAGTCACCGCGAGCTGCGATCTGACGAACCGCACGGTCGATAACCGCTGCCGCTTCAGATGTGAGGTCAGACTCGTCCCACTCGAAGTAAACCACGAATTCCTGAGACACAGTCGAGCACGCTGGGAGCGCCGGACGCGGTGGAGGCGGCGGCGGAGGCGGCGGTGGTGGTGGCGGAGGAGGAGGTGGTGGCGGTGGTGGCGGAGGCGGTGGCGGAGGCGGTGGTGGCGGCGGAGCCGCAAACTGCCAACGCAGACCAGCTGTCACGTTATGTTCGATATACTCTGACTCATAGCTCGTCTGGATACCAGCGAACTCGAGGTCTGGAGACACGAAATAGCGGTATCCAAGGTCAAAAGTCAGTTGCTCAGTGAGATCATAACCGAAACCAGCGAGGAGTTGGTAAGCAAAGTCACCAGATCCGTCGTTAAAGCCATTTACCTGTGTGACCGTTGTCGGAAGTGACGTCGTGTCGATAACATAAAGGTTACGAACGTTCGCATTGAGCTCAGAGATACCGAGACCACCACCAATATACGGAGCAAAATTACGACCCAGATCAAAGTCGTAATACAGGTTAAGCATCAAATCCCAACCAGTCGCGTGGCCTGCAGCCGCGTCATAGCTGGTCTGAGTGCCAGAGAGGCCTGCATCAAAAAGCGTACGAGCCGCTACATCGTTAGGAACATCAAATTTGGCGTCACGGAAGGTCAACGCACCTTCGAGGCGGAAACCATTGTCGAAACCATAACCAAGACCACCGCTGTAAAGCCAGTTATTGTCGATGTCTGCAGAACCCGCCAGGTTACCCGGAAGCGGTGTAACAGCATCATAATCGAATGTGCCGTCAAAAGTGTAACCTACGTCACCGCGGACATACCATCCGTCAGTTGCGTGGGCCGCGCCCGTTGCCGTCGCCATTGCGAGGGCTGCGGTGGCGCACAAAAGAGTTTTTTTCATACCCATCCCCTTGAGTGAGCCGCCAAAGTCGTCGGACTGAGCGGCCATAGGAAACCGTGTGGAACGTCCACACATCTTTGTACATATCCAGTTTCTGAGAAAAATGCGATACCCTTTCCGAGGTAAGTCGTTGCATTTTCATGTCGTTTTCGACCAGAGAGGCTAGAATGCAACAGTTCTAGGCATTCTTCGCCAGATTTTCGCCTTAATAGGGATAACTCTGCGTCAAATACGTCACGCTTGAGCAACGAAACACCGAATTTTGATGAGAATCGATTTCTGAAATTGCCGGATGACCTTTTCACTTCCTCCCACCGGCATCGCACGCTCTACTGAACAATCAGAGCAGTCCGGAAACAGGCGAAAAAGCCCCCACTTCATGCTCTGACACAAGCATGACGCGCGGCAGACTTACGGGTTCCAAAGTTTTTCGAATTTTGTGTGAGAAACCTAGTCGCCAGTCTCGCCAGTGTCTCGTCGATTGCCCGGCGTTTCTTCTGCCTGATCGGAGGCCTCTCCCGGAATGGCGTACCCATCGGACAGCCAGCGCGACAGATCCACATCTGCGCATCGTTTCGAACAAAAAGGCTTAAACTCTGGTTTCGCGCGGTTTTTCTCACAAATCGGGCAAAGTGGCAGGCGGCTCATATCAACTCTATCTGGTAATCGAGCCCCGCATTGTTCAGAGGCTCCCATCTTATCCGACCGCCTGTCCGGGCCTTTAATTCGCCCTGCCAGTCAAATGCGGTCTGTTTCATATACTCGGTCAGCGCGGCCGACGTCTTCAGCGCAAAGAAAGCGCTTCGATCCGATTCGGCAAGAGTTAGTGCTTCACGCATCGCGCTCAAAAACGCTTCCATAGTTCGGCGTTCTGCACTGCATGTCTCAGTCGTAATCTCGAACAGCGGCTTTTCGCGACGTGCTACCGTAGCCTCTATCAATCCGAACACAGACGGAGGCAGCACCCTCACCGTACGTCCGGTCAACGCCTTCAAACTGGCTTGGAATTGGGCTGCCAACCCTTTTGCTTTCTCACCTTTCGGCGCGCCCTCAAGGTCAACTACAAATAGTCCCGCGAGCCTGCGCAAATTGATATGGCGCGCGGCTGTGGCAAGCGCATCCGTGTTCAATCCAGGAACACCTGAGCGTTGAACTCGCCCCGATGAATCTACGTCTATCGCAGTCAAAGCCCTCGTATGATCAAAATGTAGCTCTCCGCCATTGTCGATCGTAACGGTCGATGCCGATGCAACATCTATTGCCGCGCGGCACATCTCTGCTTTTTGCACAAAGGAGAGCTCATCTGTCAGATCAGCATACCCCGGCAAACGCTCAAGCCATGCATTTTGCGCATCGCTTTCAGACAGGATAACAGGCTGAGCTGATGTCGGTGAAACATTGGCGAGCTTATCACCATACGCCTCTGCACGCACCGAGACATTGATATGCGCGCCCACTATAGGCGGTGTCCGTGATTCTGAAATATTGAAAAATGCCTGCTCACCGGTCGAGAGGTCGACAAAGCCCATCCTGCCTGAGCGGTCGATGGACCTTACGATCGCAGGCAGCACATCGCCGCAACGCGCTGACGCATCAATATCGCGATCACGCCAGATAAATAGTGCAACCGGCTCTCCGTTCGGCAGGCTGGCCAGCGACCAGCGCTCACCAATCCAGCTGATATCGATCAGCTCAAGCATGACCGCTGGTCAGGACAGGAAACCCTGCCCCCATCAGGAGATTTCGTGTTTCAAACAATGGAAGTCCAACGACTGCAGAGTATGAACCACTCAGGTCAGAAATGAATGCCGACGCCATGCCCTGAATGCCATAGCCGCCAGCCTTACCATTCCATTCGCCACTCGCGAGATAAACTGCAATCTCCTCGTCGGTCAGACGCTTCATCTTCACACGTGTAACAACAACGCGGCGAGACAACGAGCCATCAGCAGCGATAACCGCGATGGCCGTCATAACTCTGTGGGCACGCCCGGAGAGGAGCTCGAGGCATTCGCGCGCAGAGACTTCATCTTCGGTTTTTGGCAGAATACGGCGCCCGACAGCAACAACCGTGTCTGCTGCAAGGATAACGCTACCCGTAAATTGGCCCTGCACGGCCTGAGCTTTCTCTATGGCCAACCGCTCGGCGTAGACGCGCGGAAGCTCGCCCTGATGAGAGGTCTCATCAAGGTCAGCAGGATAAATTTTGGTAGGAATGATGCCCATTTGCGCAAGCAGGTCGCGCCGCCTCGGCGAGGCGCTAGCGAGCACAAGATCAGGCAAAGAAGAGTCGGACACCACTATTTAAAGCGGTAAGTAATGCGCCCCTTGGTGAGGTCGTACGGGGTCATTTCAACAAGCACTTTATCGCCTGTCAGAACACGAATTCGGTTTTTACGCATTTTACCTGCCGTATGAGCCACGATTTCGTGGTCATTTTCCAGCTTCACCCGGAACGTCGCATTGGGAAGCAATTCCACAATCGTTCCAGTGAATTCAAGCATCTCTTCTTTTGCCATGCACTCCTCGAAGGCAACCAATCTAATCAAGGGCTCGCATATAGTGTAATTTTCGCGAAAGCGTTACCCATTATGCACAAAATAGCCGCATAAACTTCAAGGGACAGCACAAGACCCCTGAATTTAAGCGCTTTTTTAGCTGGTAAAAAATATCAGCCTTTGGCGTGCAGAGCACAAATAAGAGTAAACAAGCGACGCGCCGTATCAAAATCTGTGTCGATTTTCCCGCGCAGGCGCTCTGCCAGAAGCTCAGAACCTTCGTTGTGAATGCCGCGACGCGCCATATCGATCGCCTCGATCTGGTTCGGAGTCTGATTGCGGATCGCATCATAATAGCTGTCGCAAATCATAAAGTAGTCTTTTACTATCCGGCGAAATGGCGCCAATGACAGAATGAAGGTGTGCAAATGCACATCTTCTTCATTGCTGATCTGCATAATCAGGCGGTTATCCTGACGCGATAAAGCAAGCTTGTAGGGGCCTGCGGGATTACCCTCCAAAGAAAAGGTATTGTCTTCGAGCAGATCAAAAATCGCCACACGACGTTCGTGCTCAGCATCCGGCCCGGCCGCACTGAGGGTTTCATTGTCGATGTCTACAGCGATGATCCGCTCAGAACTGGTCACGTCTCTGTTTCCTTACCGAATCGAATGGAAACACTCCGTTCGTGTGCAGGCAAGTGCTCAGATTGTGCAAGCGCAATCGCTGAGGGTGCAAGATGCTCGAAACCGGCGCGGCTGACCGACTGGATAGATATCCGTTTCAGGAAATCAAAAAGTCCGAGCCCCGAGGAGAAACGCGCGGCTCCCGAAGTCGGAAGCACGTGATTCGATCCTGTCACATAGTCACCGAGCGCTTCAGGCGCCCAGGCACCGAGAAAGACCGCGCCCGCGTGACGGACCACATCAACCTTACTTTCAGGTGCCTCAATGGCGAGTTCGAGGTGTTCCGGCGCAATCTGATTGGAAATTTCGCAAGCTTCATCGATGGAGCGAGACTGAATGAAAGCGCCGTGCGCCTGCCATGATGTTGTTGCTGTCTCGACCGTAGGAAGCTGTTGGAGCTGGCGATCAAGCTCGCGCTCAACCGCATCCAGGTATTCTGCTTCCGGTGAAATCAAAATGGATTGTGCAGCAGGATCGTGCTCAGCCTGGGACAGGAGGTCAGCTGCAATCCAGTCGGCAGGAACGGAGCCGTCACCGATAATGCAAACCTCAGAAGGTCCGGCCACCGTATCAATGCCTACCCGGCCGAACACCTGACGCTTCGCTTCGGCGACAAACGCATTACCCGGGCCAACAATCTTATCTACCGGCTTCATATTACCGGCACCGAAAGTCAGTGCCGCAACAGCCTGCGCACCACCGATCGGATAATATTCCTGAACGCCAGCACGAATAGCAGCGTAAGCTACAGCAGGGCTCAAAACACCATCCGGCGTTGGCGCAACCATCACAATACGCTTCACACCTGCAACGCGTGCCGGCACCATATTCATCAGCACAGAACTCGGATAATTCGCGCGTCCGCCAGGCACATAGACGCCAACCGAATCCACGGCATTCCACTTCCAGCCAAGATTAAGCCCGTGGCCATCATCAAAGCTGTGGTCGGAAGGCATCTGCGCTTCGTGATAGGCCGAGATACGGTCATGCGCGAAATCGATGGCGCGCTTTACTTCATCCGGGCAGCCTTCCGCAATTTTGGCTAGATCCATAGATGGGTTTGAAAGCGTGTCAGGCTCAATCTCGAAACGGTCGAACCGGCTTGTATATTCAGCCACAGCTTTACCGCCGCGCGTCTCAACCGCATCCAGGATTTCACGCACAATGTCGCGCGTATCCTGCGCATTGCCGCGAGGTTCTTTCAGAAATGCGCCGAAGTCGGCTTCGAAACCACTATCAGAACTATTAAATCGCCGTGCCATCTGGCGTTATTCCTTGTGTGCCGGACGGTTTTTTGCGGGCCATGGCTGGCTCACGTCCACAAGTGTTGCATCCAGACAGTCTGCTGACACAACAAGCTCTCCGTCGCCAGCAAAAATGAGACGGAACTGACCAGAAGGAGCTTCATCCCCCTCTTCCCACTCGACAGACATAAGCGAAAGCACAAGATCGGCGGACTTCGGCGGCAGACCGCGCGCCTTTACGCCCGTGACATCTTCCAGAGACAGTGCGCTGCGAACACGCTGTTGCGCGTCGCCTTCGCCATTTTCCCAACGAAACCGATTAAACTCGATGAGGAAACGTCGCTTGCGAGCTTCATAAGCAATGTCAGCCGGCTTACAGACGCCGTCCTGACATGCAGCTGAAATGATTTTCAGATCGTCGGCATCTACGGCCATCAATCTCAATGTGTTCGCTTGCGACAATTCCGCCTCCGGGCATTCCGTCGTTATTCTGTGTCGGCCCCGCGTTCGATCCGGGCACCACATGCATTTAGTTTCTCTTCGAGATTCTCAAAGCCCCGATCGAGGTGATAAATGCGATTAACTTCAGTCTCACCTTCAGCGACCAGACCGGCGATGACCAGGCTGACAGATGCGCGCAGGTCGGTTGCCATCACGGGCGCCCCTACGAGATGGTCTACGCCGTGCACCGTAGCAACCTTGCCCTGCACACGGATGTCGGCGCCGAAACGGTTCAACTCAGGTGCATGGAGAAATCGGTTTTCGAAGATGTTTTCTGTGATTGTGCTCGTACCGTCCGCAACAGTCATCAGCGCCATGAACTGGGCCTGAAGGTCAGTCGCAAACCCCGGGTGTGGCTGCACATCGACGTCAACGGCCTTCAGACGCGCGCCATTTCGCTGAATGCGTACACCATTGTCTTCCACGGTCGCAGTCACGCCCGCCTTGCGAAGATGCTCCAGCAGAGATGTCATTTCAGCAGCCGGCGCGCCCTCGAGGAGAACGTCTCCACCAGCCGCCGCCGCAGCCATGGCGTAAGTGCCAGCCTCAATACGATCCGGCATGACAGAATAAGACACGCCTTTGAGTTTATCGACGCCCTCAATACGAATAGTCGATGTTCCCTCGCCTTCGATCTTCGCGCCCATGGCTTTCAACATGTTAGCAATGTCGATAATTTCCGGCTCGCGCGCGGCGTTATTAATGGTGGTGGTCCCTTTCGCGAGGGTGGCAGCCATCATTGTATGCTCTGTCGCACCAACGGACGGAAATGGCAGATCGATAATCGCACCGTTCAATCCACGAATTGCAGCGGCTTTCACATAACCTTGCTCGATCACAATGTCGGCGCCCATTGCCTCAAAAGCATCAAGGTGAAAATTCACAGGGCGTGCGCCAATTGCACAGCCACCTGGAAGTGAAACCGTTGCATGCCCGATGCGCCCAAGAAGCGGACCGAGGACGTTGAACGTCGCACGCATTTTACGCACCAGATCATATGGCGCGATCGTGGAAGAGATGTTCGCTGCGTTAAGGCGGCAGGTAGAGTCGCCTTGTGGCCAATAGACGTCAACGCCAAGCGTCGAAAGCAGGCGCGCCATAAAGCGTGAGTCAGCCAGATTGGGCATATTACGCAGTTCGACAGGCTCGTCTGTCAGAAGCGCAGCTGCCATGAGTTTCAGTGCGGAGTTCTTGGCACCTGAAATACGGATTTTTCCGTTCAGCTGGTGGCCGCCGCGAATTGTAAGTTTGTCCATGGCGCAAGCTATTCCCGGAGTCGCGCAAACGCAAAGGCGTTATTGCGGCAAAAGTCAGATCAATTCAGGCTATTTCGGACCGGATGACGTATCGGGCTCCGATTTGGCCTTTCTCGCCGCCGACTTACGACGCCGCAGGTTGGCGCGCAATGCATCCTTTAATCTCTGCTCTTTTTCAGCGGCAGAACGCTTGTGAGGGGATTTGCCGGTTTCTTCAGACATTCTTTATCCGCGCTACTCATAAGGGGTTTTCAATCGCAATGGTTTGAGGTAACGAGCCCGCTCTGCGATTTCAATGCCGCGGTAGCTCAGTGGTAGAGCGCACCCTTGGTAAGGGTGAGGTCGGGAGTTCAATTCTCCCTCGCGGCACCAGTTTTAATAAAAATTATAAATTCAAAAACGAGCGTGATTCTCAATCCGCTGTTTACGAGTAAAAATGACTGCCAAAAGGCATTTCAGACATAAAAAAACATGACCAATACGAAGCAGCACGCCTTTGAGAACGTGTTCAGAACGTCAAAAGTGTGATTTTTTTTCAACACTTACACATTATTCTTTTGAAAAATAAGCCCTATTCGGAAGGCTGAAGGTCCTTAATTATTAGTCAAAATCTATAATTTTCAAATGGCTAGATGATTAAAAAAAAATCATATGCTGAAAATTCAGGCTTGATCTGATGAATCTCCTATCGCATAGTCTTCTCAATGACACCGGTGTCATACCGTGACACACCTTTGGGAGGAAGTTCATGAAACGCACTTTGTTCAATCAATTTTTTGCAGGCGCATCCCTGCTTGCAATGGCTGTGGCGGCACCAACCGCTATTGCCCAGGAAGCTGAAACAGCTGACGACGAAGCCCGTCTGTCCACTGTCCAGGTAACCGGTTTCCGCGGCTCACTTGCTGAAGCTCTCGACGTTAAGCGCGAAGCATCTGGCGTTGTTGATGCCATTGTTGCGGAAGACATCGCAGCATTCCCTGATCTGAACCTTGCTGAATCTATTCAGCGTATCCCTGGCATCTCGATCAACCGCGTTGCAGGGGAAGGTCGCCAGATCACGGTTCGTGGTCTCGGCTCTACATTCACACGTGTACGCATTAACGGCATGGAAGCACTCTCCACCACGGGCGGTGCAGACTCTTCTGGCGGCACAAACCGTAGCCGTGGTTTCGACTTCAACACATTCGCATCTGACCTCTTCAACGAGATCGTCGTCACCAAAACGACGTCTGCGTCTATGGATGAAGGCTCCCTCGGTGCGACGGTAGATCTGCGTACAGCGCGTCCGCTGGATTATGACGCTGGCCTGACAGCCGCTGGCTCAGCACAGTTCGGCTATAACGATCTTTCTGAAGAGTTCAGCCCTCGCTATGCTGGCCTCCTGTCCTGGACCAACGACGCAGAGAACTTCGGTGTTCTTGTGTCTGCGGCTTATTCAGACCGCACAATCCTCGAAGAAGGCTTCTCTACGGTTCGTTGGCAGGATGGAAACTTCCGCTCAGTCAACGGCGTTGCCTGCCCTGCAGGTCCGGATTGCGCATCTGTAGACACAAACTCTCTGAACTATCACCCGCGTATTCCGCGCTATGGCCGCCTGACTAACGATCAGCAACGCCTTGGACTGACGGGTTCTGTTCAGTTCCGTCCGACTGACCGCACAACAGTTTCTCTCGACGCTCTCTATTCGAACTTCGAAGCGACACGCGTAGAGAACTATATGGAAGTCTTCTTCCGTAGCCAGGAAGGCCAGATCGACGTCAATAGCTTCACGCTGAACAATGCACAGAACATCGTCGACTCAGGTAACTTCAACATCAGCCCGAACGCAAACGGTACTCACCCGATCCGTTCTGAAGGCCGTTACGACGAACTCGAAACAGACTTCACCCAGTTCACTCTGGAAGTTGACCACGAATTTTCTGATCGTCTGCGCGGTAACTTTGTTGCTGGTACGGTTCAGTCCGACTTCGACAACCCGATTCAGACAACCATCTTCTTCGACGCTGTCGGCGACGTGAATGGCTACACCTATGATTTCCGTGGCAACGAAAATACGCCAGCGATTGATTTCGGTAGCCTCGACATCACTGACCCGTCCCAGTTCGCGTTCACAGAATTCCGTGACCGTCCGAACTCCGTTTCAAACTCCTTCACCAACTTCGCTGGTACACTTGAGTATGACTTCAACGATGCAGTCGTTCTCTCTGGCGGCGTTAGCCTGAAACAGTTCGAGTTCGACACAACCGAAGCGCGTCGTGAGTCTACCAACGGCTCACTGGTTTGCGGTCTTCCGGGCATCACCTGCCCGGCAGGTGCAACAGGTCTGCCGATCACAGCTGACCTCTACAGCATCCTGTCCGGCTTCGGCACAAACCTCGGAATGCCAGGCAGCAATGACACGAGCTGGATTATTCCAAACGTGTCCGCAGCAGCTGACCTGATCAACGCTTATGGCATTCCGGGCGCTGTGCGTGACGGCAATACCCGTGGTGTAGAAGAAGAAGATCTGGGCGTATTCGTTCAGGCTGACTTCGAATACATGCTCGGTGATGTTCCAGTCCGTGGTGACGTTGGTGTTCGTTATGTCGAAACAACAGTTGAATCTACCGGTATCGTAAGCGGTACAACCGTAACGGTTGAACGCTCATATGAAGACACGCTTCCATCTCTGAACCTGAACTTCGAACTTCGCGAAGATCTCGTTCTGCGTACAAGCGTTGCGAAGGTTATGGCGCGTCCATCTCTCGGCAACCTGACACCAGGCGGCTCTCTGGACAGCTTCAACGGCCCTCCATTCTCCTACAGCGCGGGTAACCCGGGTCTCGATCCTTTCCGCGCGACGACATATGACGTGTCTCTGGAATGGTATTTCGACGATGAAGCACTCGTGTCCTTTGCGTACTTCTACAAAGACGTAGACAACTTCTTCAACTCTACGATCTCTAACGCGGTACCTTACAGCCAGACAGGCCTCCCAGCGAGCCTGCCACCAGCATCCAGCCCGCTATTCAACCTGATCCAGGCTGGCGGTGATCCGACTGTTGAAGTTCGCCAGACATCTAACGGCGGCCCAGGCAGCATTTCCGGCTTTGAGATTGGCTATCAACAGCCATTCACATTCCTGCCGGGCTTCTGGTCCAACTTCGGCTTCCAGGGCAACTTCACGCACGTCGAGTCTGATGACATTATCGGCTTCTCTCCGAACGCGTACAACGCAACCCTGTACTATGAAGATGACCGCTTCTCTGCACGTCTGTCTGCTGCGCAACGTGATGCCTACATCACACGCCGCGAAAACTCTAACGGACGTGACGAGCGCGGTGTAGACTCCAGCTTCAACTTGGACTTCGCATCTTCGTTCCAGCTGAACGACCAGATCGATCTGACGTTCGAAGCGATCAACCTGACTGACGAGTTCGAACAGCAAATCTTCGATGCTGCCGATCTTGTGAACGTCTACCACCACACGGGAACCGAGTTCCTGTTCGGTGCACGCTTCAAGTACTAAGTTCTCCCTCAGAACTATCTCCTGTTCTGCAGATCAAACTGAAACCGGCGCTTTCCCTGTGGCGCCGGTTTTTTCTTAACTAATCGGAGGTTCCAGATGACACGCCCTACCCGCCGCCAACTGTTTCAATCACTCGCCGCAACGGGGATCGCCCTTCCCGCGCTGAACGCATGTTCGAGCCCATCAGGCCAGCCGCGCTCGACCGCTGAAGATCGCGAATGGGGCTTTGGTTATGAAGACCAGCGTATAGCTGACCGTGGAGATGGCACCTTCCTCAATCCCATCTTCGCAGGCGATCACCCTGACCCGGCAATCATACGTGATGGCGACGTCTACTACGTTACCTTTTCAACCTTTGAGGCATATCCGGGGCTGATGATTTACCGGTCATATGATCTCGTAAACTGGGAGCCGGTTGCCCCTGCGCTCAACACTTATATCGGCTCGGTCTGGGCACCTGATCTCGTGCTGCATGAAGGCCGGTACTATCTCTATATTCCAGCTCGCACCGATGAATACCGGTCGATTTATGTGATTACAGCGGACAATATCGAAGGCCCATGGTCAGATCCTGTCGACCTGTTTTTGCCCAATCATATCGACCCCGGACACATCGTCGGAGAAGACGGTAAACGCTATCTGTTTTTATCGAACGGCGACATGATCGCGCTGACAGATGATGGCCTCGCTACGGATGGCGACGTTACGCACATTTATGATCCGTGGCGCTATCCTGAAAGCTGGGACGTGGAATGCTTCTGCCCTGAAGGGCCCAAAATGCTGCGTAAAGATGGCTGGTTCTACATGCTCACGGCCGTTGGCGGAACGGCCGGCCCACCGACGAGCCACATGGTCATCAGCGTACGATCCCGCTCGGTACACGGCCCATGGGAACACGCACCAAACAATCCGCAGGTTCGAACACTGACACGCGACGAACAATGGTGGTCACGCGGTCATGCTACGCTGATCGACGGGCCGAACAGTGACTGGTGGCTCATCTCCCACGGATATGAAAACGGCTATTGGACATTGGGCCGGCAAGCGCTGCTCGAACCCGTCCGTTGGCGCGAGGACGGCTGGTGGGAATCGCTTGGCGGCGATTTATCTTCAGCCTTCCCTATTCCCGCAGCGGAGAGAAGCCTCACGCACGGTACGCCTCATTCAGATGACTTTTCAGGCTCCAGTCTCGCCGATCAATGGCGCTTCTTCCGCCCGTCTCGCGACGAGTATGAGCGCATATCCCTGCTTCAGCCCGGACTGGTATTGACCGCGCGCGGCGAGAGCCCTGAAGACAGCTCTCCACTTTGCTTTGTTGCTGGTGACCTATCCTACGAAGTCACAGTCGAAATGCGACGCGACACAGGCAATGAAGCTGGACTACTCGCCTTCTACAATGACCAACTTTATGCCGGTCTCGCATTCAATGATGACGGACTTCTTTTCCATCGGTATGGCATGGCACGTCGACGCGCTGCTGATATTCCAGCGGGAACGGAGACCCTTTTCGTTCGCATGAAAAATGATGAACACGTGCTCACCTTCTATTTCAGCCTTGATGGCGAAAGCTGGTCTAAAATGGACGTGCAGATGGAAGTTTCAGGCTACCATCACAATGTCGCCTACGGCTTTCTCAGCCTACGACCGGGTATCTATTCGTCACGCGAAGGCGCTGCCCGGTTTTATAACCTGCAGTACAGGGCTTTGCGTAACGACACATAAAAAGAAGGGCCCGCCAAAGGCGAGCCCCTCACTTCAGATCATGTGACAGAAAATCAGGGACTATGCTTCCGTCAATCGAAGTGAAATCTCTTCTCCAGCCAGGGTGACGGACGCACTATCACCTGCAAAAGCTTCATGAACACCTGTTACAGCGCCCGTAAGAACCATCATGCCGGCCTTCAGTGGCAGGCCACGTTTAGCCGTATTTTCAAGCAGGTAGCGAACGGATTCTACCGGACCACCCGGAATAGCTTCAGGGGTTGCTCGCCCGACAGACTGCTGATTCACAAATGTCTCAAATGTCCATGAGGACAGGTCCATATCGCGCCAGCCAGAAATCTCCTGACCTATAATCAGGCCTCGATTGTTTCCGAAGTCGGAGATCGTCACCAACGGGCCAAAGTCGTTGATTCCTTTGAACGGGCTGCTTGCCAGCTCAACGCCAAAATGCAGCGCGCCGATGTATTCCAGCGCATCTTCAGTCGAGAAATCGGTCTTACCCGCAGGCACGTCCTTGCTGATAACAGCGGTGACTTCACCCTCAACCGCCGCAAAGCCGTCTGCGTACACAGGAAGAGTGAGCACATCACCGGCGTTCCGATGGAAAAATTCTTCGAACACTGGGCCGACCAGACGGTCATGACCGAGTTCTGTTTCATACTCGCCCGTAATCCGTCCAACTTTCCAGCCTGCAATGGCAGTAGGCCAAAGCGCGATGGCTACGTCCTGAATAGCATACGCTTCGTCGAGGCTGGCTGGCAGTTCGCCTGGATACACGTCAATTCCGGCACCGCTGCGACGTGCCGTGACAAATGCCTCAGCCCGCGCATCTGATCCAGCGAGTTTCTGTGTTTGCGTTTCCTCGCTCATTTCCAAGCCTCGTTTTCTTTATTTCTTTTGTCGTTCTGGACATCGATGGTAACCGGTGTCATTCATGCTTGTCTAGACGTTGTTGTACGTTTATCCAACAACAAAATACCGAGAGCACACTTTTCCGGGGAGGAAATATCAAATGAGCTTTTCTAAACTTCGCACCGCACTCATCGCGACTACGCTTTTCACGGCAGGACCTGCTCTGATGGCCGGCTGCGCAACGGCTGTTGAGCCAGTTGCAGCGCCTGCAGTCAGCTACACCCTGCCAGCGCCGGACGCCATCGGATGGGATTACGGTCTCCCCCCATACGCGCAATCTGTCACCAATGGTGGCAATGGCGGCGAAATCGTTCGAGTCACCTCTCTTGAAAGCGAAGGCCCGGGCACGCTCCGCGCCGCACTGGAAGCCGAGCATGACGGTCCGGTTACGATCGTCTTTGAAGTTGCAGGCGCGATTGATCTGGACGGCAACAACCTGCCTATCCGTGGATCAGACATCACGATTGCCGGTCAGACAGCCCCCTCCCCGGGCATCACGCTGATCCGCGGCGGTTTCACGATTTCTGGCCACGACATCATAGTTCAGCACCTACGCGTACGTCCAGGCGACCGCGGCATGCCTGAACGTTCAGGTGACGACATTGACGGCCTGTCCACAGGTGGCGCGTACAACATTGTCGTCGACCATTGCTCTTTCAGCTGGGCGACTGATGAGAACCTGTCCTCTTCAAGCCGCCGTTTCTCTGGCGAGACACCGGAAGAATGGCACCAGAACGCGTCTCATGATGTGCTGTATTCCAACAATATCATCGCAGAGGGCCTCGCACATTCTGTTCACGCAAAAGGCGAGCACTCCAAAGGCTCTCTTATCCACGACCACGTGAACAATATCGTGCTCTATGCGAACCTGTACTCTTCAAATTATGAGCGCAGCCCGCTGTTCAAAGGCGACGTGCACGGCGCGATCGTGAACAACTTCATCTACAATCCGGGCCAACGTGCCGTTCACTACAATCTGCAAGCGCTCGAATGGGCGGGTCACGCGCCTGAGCTTGGCGAGATGGACCTCGTTTCAAACGTCATGCGCTATGGCCCGTCTACACAGCCCGACCTGCCAATGGTGATGATTGGCGGCATTGGCGATCTGTCTATCTATGAGAGCGACAATATTGCCGTAGACCGTTGGGGCCATGATGCGCCGATGTACGGTCATTACACCGTTGGCCCAGCTGAGTTCCTGACAGCGGATTCTGCGCACATGGACCTCGAATCACTGCGCATCCTTCCATCCGATCAGGTAGAAACCTACGTTCTGACCAATGCAGGCGCACGCCCTTGGGACCGCGACACACATGACGTTCGCGTGACGGCGGATGCTGCGGAAGGACGCGGCGGCATTATCGATAGCCAGGACGAAGTTGGCGGATACCCCGAATTTCCTGAGGTTCGTCGTGCTTTTAACCCGGAAAACTGGGATCTGAACACAATGAGCCCGCGCAATGAAGCCGCCCTCAGCGGCGACCTAAGCGCTCGCGGCACTTAAATTTCAGCTATACGACGCTTTTTGAGGCTGTATGCTTTCGCAAAACATCAGCCTCAGGTGTGGTACGGACAGTGGCCAGTAAAGAAAACAGTGATCGCCCTTCGGGATTGGACGATATCGGTACCGGTATCGAAGGGCGCGTTACAATCAACGACATTGCGCGTCTGGCAAACGTTTCGAAGAAAACGGTTTCCCGCATTATCAACCGCTCGCCTCTGGTGAGCGAAGATACGCGCAAGCGCGTCGAGGCGATTATTGCAGAACACGGCTTCCGGCCCGACCCGCAAGCCCGTGCCCTTGCTTTCCGCAAATCCTATCTGATTGGTCTCGCTTACGACAACCCGAGCCCGCAATACGTTGTGAACATGCAGCGCGGTATTCTCGATGCCTTGTCAGTCACGGACTATCAACTCGTACTGCAGCCGGTAGACCGGACCAATCCGAACTATCAGGAAGAAATCTGCCTCTTCGTAGAGCGTCATCGCCCGTCCGGCATGATCATGCCGCCGTCGGTTTCAGAGGATGATGCTCTGGCACACAAGCTCGAAGAGCTGGGATGCAACTATGTGCGCATTGCCTCTGTTGAGCTTGATGAGCCCTACCGTATGATCCGCACACAGGACGCCGAGGGCGCAGCGCAGGCCGCCCGCCATCTGGCAACGCTCGGCCATAAGCGTATCGCCCATATCCACGGCCCTAAAAGCTTCCGTTCGGCCCACGAACGTCTTTACGGCTTCCGCAATGGATTGGCAGAGTTCGGCATTGAGCTGGAAAGCTCTCTGACACTGGAAGCCGGATACACCTTCGATTCCGGTGTGCAGGCTGCCGATAATCTTCTATCCCGGGCCAAGCGCCCCACCGCGATCTTCGCAGGCAACGACGAGATGGCGATTGGTATCTATACGTCGGCTCGCAAGGCCGGGCTGAGCGTACCTGAAGACCTCTCAATTGTCGGCTTCGACGACACGCCGATGGCAGCGCGAATCTGGCCACAGCTGACGACCGTAAAATTGCCGATCCGCGAGATGGGTCAGGAAGCGGCAACCCGCCTTCTGGAACAACTCCGCGGCGAGAACACAAAGTTCGTCAAAGAGTTCACACCGGAAATCATTGTTCGCCAGTCCACCGCGAGACCAAACAGCTAGCTTACCGGTTGATAGAGTGTTTTCTCAATGTTATGACACCGGTTACCTTAGGTGAGTTTGAAGGGTATTTCCCTTCCAGAAACGCGACAACAAAACGAGGCCAATATGTCCAACCCGTTCGATCTTACAGGCAAAACTGCCATCGTTACCGGAGCAAATACCGGTCTTGGACAAGGCATGGCCGTGGCGCTGGCTGAAGCGGGTGCAGATGTTGCTCTGGTGGGCCGTTCGCGTCCTGAAGAGACTGTTGAACTCGTCGAGAAAACCGGCCGCAAAGCCCATGTCATCATGGCTGACCTTGGCAGCATGGAACCTATCGAGCGCATCGTTTCGGAAACACGCGAAAACCTCGGCGAGATCGACATCCTCGTGAACAATGCAGGTATCATCAAACGCAATGATTCCATCGACTTCACCGAAGAAGACTGGGATGCGGTGATGGATATCAACCTCAAAACTCTGTTCTTCCTCAGTCAGGCTGTAGCGCGCTCCATGATCGCGGCAGAAAAAGGCGGCAAGATCATCAATATCGCGTCCATGCTATCCTATCAGGGCGGCATCCGCGTTCCATCTTATACTGCTTCCAAGAGCGGCGTAATGGGCCTGACACGTATCCTCGCAAACGAATGGGCCGCCCACGGCATCAATGTGAACGCGATTGCGCCGGGCTATTTCGCAACAAACAACACTGCAGCCCTTCAGGCTGACGAGAAACGCAACACCGAAATTCTGGGCCGCATTCCGGCAGGTCGCTGGGGCAAACCATCAGACCTTGGCGGTGCGGCAGTATTCCTGTCATCTTCAGCATCAGACTATGTGCAGGGCATCACATTGCCGGTCGATGGCGGCTGGCTCGCCCGCTAAAGAGGATCTGATTCTGTCATGACAACGGATGTGCTGTGCTTTGGTGAGCTGTTGCTTCGCCTATCTCCACCGGGCAATGAACGTTTCGGCCAATCCGGCACGTTGAACGTCCAGTTCGGGGGCGCTGAAGCCAATGTCGGCGTAAGCCTTGCCCGTTTTGGGCACTCCGTTGACATGATGAGCGCCATTCCAGAAGACAACGCGCTCGCAGACAGTGTGCTGGCTGGTCTACGCGCTCAGGGCGTTGTCACATCGAACATCCTGACCCGTGCGGGTCGTATGGGCATGTATTTTCTGGAAACAGGTGCCGTACGCAGGCCATCACGGATCATCTATGATCGTGCACATTCCGCATTCGCGGCGTCGACCGCTAACGACTATGACTGGAACAGCCTGCTTGAGGGCGTAAAACTGGTCCATCTTTCAGGCATAACACCTGCGACCGGCCCCGGCCCCGCTGAAGCGTCGCAGCTTCTGGCTGCCAAATGCGCCGAGCGCGGCATTCAGCTGTCATTTGATGGCAATTACCGCGAGCTTCTCTGGAAGAGCTGGGACGGAAACGGCCCTGCCATCCTGAAAAACGTTCTGAGCCACGCGACTATCGCCTTCATCAACGAGCGCGATATCGCCCTGCTCCTTGGTACGGAGCCAGAGACACGGAAAGATGCGATTGCGCGAGCATTCGACACATTCCCGAATCTGAAGGCCATCGCCGCTACACAGCGCGCTCAGAGCTCTGTATCTAATCAGTCTCTGGTCGGCGAATACTACACCCGCGACGCGTTTTTTACCTCGCGCGCTCATGAGCTAGAGGGTGTTGTGGACCGGATCGGCGGCGGCGACGCGTTTGCCGCCGGCGTTCTGCACTGCCTGCTGAATGATGCAGACCCTCAGTACACAATCGAATTTGCTATGGCGGCGGGCGCCATCAAACACTCCATCCCGGGCGACTTTAACCTGACAAATGTGCAGGAAGTCGAAGACGCCATGAATGAGTCAGGGCTGGACGTCCGCCGGTAATAAAACCGGGAGGAACACATGAATCTGTCCAGACGTCTGGTGCTTGGTGCAGCAGCGGCGAGCCCGTTTGCTGCTGGTTTAGGTGCGTTCGCACAGGATGAAACATCCGTGCTCGCAGATACAACAAGTGGTCAGCTGCGCGGTCTTAAATCTGACGGTATTAATGTTTTCCGCGGTGTCCGTTATGGCGAAGACACAGCCCTTTCGCGCTTTGCGAAACCAATTCCGGCTACCCGTCGGACCGACATCTCCGATGCGATCAATTACCGTGCGTCGTCACCACAACGTTCAAACCAGCCTGAAATCAGCGAAGACTGCCTGTTCCTCAATGTCTGGACACCCGGCCTGAATGACGGCGCGAAACGCCCGATCATGTTCTACATCCATGGCGGCGCATACTCGAACGGATCTGGTTCAGATGAGTTATATGACGGAACCCGACTCGCTACAAAAGGCGACGTAGTTGTCATTACCGTCAATCACCGCCTCAACGCTTTTGGCTATCTCTACCTCGACCGCCTTTATCCCGGCGCCTTCTCTGATAGCGGCAATGCCGGTCAATGGGACCTCGTGCTGGCCCTCAACTGGGTGAAGCAAAACGCGGAGACTTTTGGCGGCGATCCGGATCGCGTCATGGTGTTCGGCCAGTCTGGCGGCGGCGCAAAAATCGCAACGATGATGGCCTCACCAGCCGCTGAAGGCCTTTTCCATTCCGCCGCGACGATGAGCGGTCAGCAAGTCACCGCATGTGGTCCGTTGAACGGCACCGCACGCGCGACACGCTTTCTTGAAACAATCGGCGCCAGCGCAACAACACCAGAAGACTTGCGCACCATTCCGATGGAGCGCCTGATGGAGGGCCTCACAGCCCGCGATCCTATCAACGAAGCCCACGGTCTCTATTTCGGGCCTGTACTCGATTATCGCATGCTGTCGCGCCATCCGTTCTTCCCGGATGCACCGGGCCAGTCAGCCCAAATCCCGATGATCCTTGGTAACACAGCCGATGAAACTAAAGCGTTCCTCTGGCGAGACGAAGCATTCGCGCTCACCTGGGAAACACTGCCGGACTGGCTAGAGATCCAGCTCCGCTGCGATATTCATCCCGGCCATGTAGTCGAGAAATATCGCGAATGGTTCCCCGAACTCGACCCGACCGAAATCATGTTCAAAGCAACCACAGCAGGTCGAAGCTGGCGTGGACAGGTTGAAGAATCAGACGCACGGGCTCGACAGGGCGCACCAACATGGGTTTATCAGTTTGACCTGCCTGCAGCCGAGCGTGAGCGCGGCGCGCCCCACACGATTGATATCGAGCACGCCTTCGACAATCTTGCCCAACCGGGTGCAATGTCAGGTACTGGCCCAACCGCGGCGCGCGTGGCTGATCAACTCTCTACTGCGTTTATAAATCTCGCGCGCAATGGAAATCCAAACCATGCCGGCATCCCTCAATGGGACCCGCACACTCTGCCAGACCGTGAAACCATGGTGTTTGATACCCGCACACGGCTTGAAAACGACCCGCGCCAACGTGAGCGAGAGCTGTTCGCGACCGTGCCATTCATCCAGTGGGGAAGCTAATATGACACCGACTTTTAAAAGCTGTCTGACAGCCGCAAGCCTTTCACTAGTTACAGCCTGCGCGACCGCGGCCACCAACGAGGTCGTCATCACCGAGATTGCACCTGACGCTCTTCCACCAAGCGTTCCGCAAGCTATTGCCGCTGAACGCGACGGTTTCACAATTGAAGAAGTGCTACGCAAAGTTCGCGATGGTCGAACATATTATGACGTCGAAGGCGAATTGGCGGATGGCAGCGACCTGGAATTCGATATTCTGATGGGCGCAGACGGCTCAGCAGAAATCGTCGAAATTCAGCGCGATCTCGATTGGGCCGACATTCCAACAGAAGTCCGCGACGCTGCGCTTATCGCATCGGACGGCGAACTCCCCGTCCGCAGCATTGAAAGCGTGCAGACGGATGGCTCAGTGATTTATGAGCTATTTGCAGAGGGCCAACCCGCAGACCCGGCGTATGAAGTCCGGGTCCATGCGGGCGAAGTAGAAACGCTCTCAGAGCGCTGGATCCACTAAAGCTTGTAGGCCGCCTTCGCCAGATTATAGGACAGGTCCACGATCAGTTCGTGGGCCTCGTCCAGCTCCATGCGATGCTCGGCAACCAGTCGCGCCAGGAATGCACAATCCACGCGGCGCGCAACGTCGTGACGGGCCGGAATAGACAGGAAGGCACGCGTGTCATCATTGAAGCCCACGGTGTTATAGAAACCGGCTGTCTCTGTCGTCATCTCACGGAAACGGCGCATGCCTTCAGGGCTATCGTGGAACCACCAGGACGGACCAAGTTTCATCGCTGGATAATGGCCCGCAAGGGGAGCAAGCTCGCGTGAATAGCTCGTCTCATCCAACGTAAACACGATGATTGAGAGGCGCGGATCATTGCCGAACTTATTGAGCAGCGGCTTAAGCGCCTGCACATATTCGGTTTGCGATGGCACGTCAGCGCCCTTGTCACGCCCGTGGCTCTCGAACAGTGCCTGATTGTGATTACGGAATGCGCCGGGGTGGATTTGAAGCACGAGGCCGTCATCAAGGCTCATACGTGCCATTTCAGTCAGCATCTGTGCGCGGAAAAGCTCGGCATCTTCAGCCTTGAAATCATCTGAAACAATCTTCAGGAAGAGGTGCTCAGCGTCCGCATCAGAGAGGTCTGCCGTGCACGCCGTTATATGCCCGTGGTCAGAGGACGTCGTGCCAATGCGGATAAAGTCTTTGCGGCGTTTGCGGTGCGCATTCAAATAGCCTTTCCAGCTGAAGATATCTTCACCTGTGATGTCGCCGAACGCGATCATCGCGCCTTTGAACTGCTCATGTTCCGGGTCGATAACAGCATCAGGGCGATACGCAGAAATAACGCGTCCGCCGGTCCAGCCGGACGCCAGAATTGCTTCGTGATGCTCAAGGGAATCTGTCGGGCCTTCAGTTGTCGCGATTACTTCGATATTGAACCGTTCGAACAGTGCGCGCGGCTTGTATGCGTCCGACTTCAAAGCCGCATCGATCGTGTCGTAATAGCTATCCGCCGTAGAGGCGCTGAGGCGCTCTTCCATACCGAACACATTCGCGAACACATGGTCGAGCCACATCCGCGATGGCGTACCGCGGAAGAGATGATAATTGCTAGCGAACAGGCGCCACGCTTCACGGGGATCATGCTCTGGAACGCCTGCTTTGCTTGGTACGCCGAGATTATCAAGATTGTACCCCTGACTATAGAGCATGCGATAAATGTAATGGTCCGGCGCGAGGAAAAGCTCTGTCGGATTGCCGAAATTTTCGTTGCCAGAAAACCATGACGGGTCGGTGTGACCGTGCGGGCTGATGATCGGCAGGCTCGAGACTTCTGCATAGAGTTCGCGTGCAATTCCGCGTTGGATGGGATCTGACGAAAACAGTCGATCTTCGCTCAATTGCAGCTTCCCACCCCGTGTCACTACTCCGGATTCTCCGTCTTTCATGGTCAGCCAGCGTCCTTTTTTAAATTCAGATTTTCCGCTCTTGCGTTTCTTATGACACCGGTTACCATAGATGCGAACAGAACAAAATAATTGCGACGAAATTTATCGTTCGCAGCATGTCATCGGGAACAGGAAGTTGTTAGTCGACAGTAGCAAAACCGAAGTGCTCCGCTCGGTCCTGCAGGTTTCACCGCAGGACAATGTTGCTGTATGCCTGCGCGCCATGCAGGCGGGCGAAACCGTCCGTTTCGGCGATACCCCCTTTCAACTTATCTCGGACGTTCCAGCGTTTCACAAATTTGCCGTTACACCCGTCGCAAAAGGCGAGACGGTACTGCGTTTTGGCGAATCTATCGGCATGGCCTCGCAAGCGATCGTTCAAGGCGAGCATGTTCACACACACAATGTCAGCTCCACTCTGAACGGCGCGGAGACCTACGCGGTTGAAGCAGAGAATGCAGATGCAACCAGCGTAAGACGTTCACGCACATTCCAGGGCTATCGCCGCGGAGATGGACGCGTCGGCACACGCAACGAAATCTGGATCATCCCGACAGTTGGCTGCGTTGCCCGCACCGCTGAGCAGGCCGCTATTCGCGCCTCTGACCGCATTGATGGACGCGCGGACGGCATAATCGCGCTGCCCCATCCTCATGGCTGCTCTCAGTTGGGTGATGACCTCGAAGGCACACGCAAAGTTCTGGCCTCACTGGCTATGCACCCGAATGTAGGCGGCCTGATTCTTCTGGCGCTCGGCTGTGAAACCAATCAAGTCGACGTGCTGGCGTCTGAACTTGACGGTGTTCCGGAAAACAGGCTCCGCATCGTTCGCTCTCAATCGGTTCTTGACGAGGTGGACGAGACGCAGAACGCCATAGACGAGCTCCTCGACGTCATGTCCGAAGACAAGCGCTCAGAGTGTGACCTCTCCGACCTTGTCATCGGACTGAAATGCGGCGGATCGGACGCTCTGTCCGGCCTTACAGCCAACCCTCTCCTTGGTGACATGACAGACATCGTCACCAGCAATGATGGCCGCGCCATTCTCACCGAAATTCCAGAGATATTCGGCGCTGAACACCTCCTCATGCGTCGAACTTCGGATGAGACTGTGCGCGGCCGCATTGGCACGCTGGTAAACGACTTCAAAGACTATTTCGTCCGCGCGGGCGAGCCGGTGAACGAGAACCCGTCGCCGGGAAATAAGGCCGGCGGCATCACAACGCTGGAAGAAAAATCGCTCGGCGCGGTGCAGAAGGCCGGTAAAGCGGAAGTACGAGACGTCATCCTCTATGGCGAACGCAACAAAGCCATTGGCCTCACTCTGCTTGAATCGCCGGGCAATGACGCCGTGTCCTGCACGGCTCTGGCCGCCGCGGGCGCGAACATTATTCTCTTCACTACAGGTCGAGGCACGCCGCTTGGCTTCCCTGTTCCGACACTAAAAATTTCTTCAAACTCAGACCTCGCCGCGCGCAAACCGCGATGGATCGACTTCGATGCCGGACAGGTGCTTCGCTCGCCAGACCGCAGCGAAGCCGCAGAAGCGCTCCTTGATCTCATCGTCGAAACAGCGAGCGGCAAAAAGGCCTGCCACGAGCTCAATCAGGAGCGCTCCATTGCCATCTGGAAACGAGGTGTAACGCTATGACCACCGATACCGCTCTGAAACCGCTCGGCGACGCGATGCTTGCGGAAATTGATGCTACGAGCTGCACACCGCCATCATACGACCGGTCTGCACTACCAACGCGGGTGCTGCATATTGGCCCCGGTGCATTCTTTCGCGCACACCAGATGGATTATTATAACCGTCTGAATGCGAACGAGCCGAAATGGGGCGTTACCGCAGTAGCGCTGCGCTCTAAAGGAACGTCTGAAAAGCTCAACGCGCAAGACGGCTTCTACACGCTGATCAAACTCGACCGCGAAACCAGCTGCGAAATTATCGCCGCTCTTAAAGGCGTAAAATTCCGCGACGATGCGAGCGCATTCGAGCCGTTCACAACGGAAGATCTGAAGCTTGTCACACTGACCGTCACAGAAAAAGGCTACTGCCTCAATGGTGAAGGTGAACTGGACGAAACCCATACCGACATTGCGCACGACCTGAAGCAGGTCGACACGCCTGTAAGCGCGATTGGCTGGCTGACAAAGGGGCTCGCCTTGCGTCGCGAAAGCGGCCTTGGAAAACTGGTCGTGCTTTCCTGTGACAACCTTCCCGGCAATGGTGAGAAGCTTGAAGCGGCGGTTCTGCGATTTGCTGATCTGATCGATGCATCACTTAGCAGCTGGATCCGCACAAACGTCCACTTCCCGTCCAGCATGGTCGACTCAATCACACCTGCAACAGACGACGCGCTTATCCAGCGTATTCAGACGGAATGCGGCTATAGCGATGCGTGGCCTATCCAGCGCGAAGCCTTCACATCATGGGTAATTGAGAACACCGGCGCATCGGTGATCAAAGAACTCGCCGATGCAGGTGTCTTGTTGACGCGCGATGTTTCCAGACACGAAAAGGCCAAGCTGTGGCTTTTGAATGGTGCGCACTCAACCCTCGCCTATCTTGGTCTGGCTTATGGTCACCAATCCGTCGCCGAAACGATGGAAAATGCAGAGCTGCGCTCGCTTGTTCGCGCCATGATGCGCGACGAGATTATGCCCGCCTTATCTCCACCAGATGGAATGGACCTTGAAGACTATATCGAAGACCTGCTTGAGCGGTTCGCAAACCCGGCCATCGTCCATAAGCTTTCGCAGATTGCATGGGATGGCTCGAAAAAGCTTCCGATACGGCTTCTGAACACCATTGAGACCAATCGCGCAGCTGGCCGCAGCATAGAAAAGCTCGGCTTCGGAGTTGCAGCGTGGATGCGGTTCATTGTGCGTATGTCCCGCGCCGAAGCGCAGATCACCGATCCGCTCGCAAACCAGCTGCTGGCGCTCGGAAAAATCGCCAAAGACGAAACTGACGATGTCAATACATTCCTCGCGCTGGACGAGGTATTCAACGGCACACTTTGCAACGACGACGAGTTTGTAGCCGCGGTAAAGCAGGCCTACACTGACATCATAATAACAGAACAAAAATCACTTCGGGGAGGCTCAGGAATTTAAATGACCCAAACGCCATCTCTAAACAGGCGGCGCGTCCTGCAAGCGGGCGCAGCCGGACTGGCCGGGATGTCCCTTGGGGCGTGCGGAAAAGCGGGCTCAAGGCCGCTTCTATCCTCTGACACGCACCCGTCAGACTATCCGACGGTTCAGGCCGTCCGCCATATGGGCGAAGTACTGCGAGAGCAGACTGATGGTCGTCTGGACATCCGCATTTATGCAGGCGGCCAGCTTGGCTCAGAACGCGATACGCTTGAAATCACCAGTTTTGGTGGCCTCGACATGAACCGCGTGAATCTCGCGCCGCTGAACTCAATCGAGCCTATGACGGTTATTCCGTCCCTGCCCTTCCTGTTCAGTTCTACCGAGCATATGCGACAGAGCCTCGATGGCGCACCCGGCGATGTGATTCTGAACTCGCTTGTGCCGCACAATCTGGTCGGCCTTTGCTTCTACGATTCAGGCGAGCGCAGCTTTTACAATACGCGCCAGGCTATCCGCACACCGGACGACATGCGCGGCATGAAAATCCGTGTTCAGAACTCCGACCTTTATATTGCGATGATCCGCGCGCTCGGCGCTGACGCGACGCCGATGCCTCTTGGAGAGGTGTATCAGTCGCTCGTTCAAGGCGTGATCGATGGCGCCGAGAATAACTGGCCGTCTTATGAGTCCGGCCGCCACTTCGAAGCCGCGCCGTATTACAGCCTGACGCGCCACGTTATGGCACCGGAAATTCTGGTGATGTCACTCAGCCGCTGGCGCAAGCTATCCGAAGCGGATCAAGAGCTGGTCGTCAACGCTGCCAAATCATCCGTCCCATTCATGCGTGAGCTTTGGGACGCACGTGTCGCCGGCGCACGCGAACGCCTACTGGACGCTGGCATTCAGGCCAATGAAGTCGACATTCTGTCTGACTTCCAAGGACTGATGGAGCCTGTCTGGGAGAACTTCATCGTGACGCCGGAGCAGGAAGAACTCGTCAATCAGATCCAGAGCATCGGCTCTGAACTGGGAGGCGCGTGATGAAGCACAATCTGGCTAAAGTTACCCATTTTGCGGCTGAACTGCTTTTAAGGATCGCCGCATTTGGTCTCGTCCTGATGACTGTGATCGTCGGGTGGCAGGTCTTCGGCCGTTACGTGCTGAACTCCAGCCCGTCCTGGTCCGAGCAAGCCGCACTGACACTGATGATCTGGTATGTGCTGCTCGCAGCCGCTGCTGGTGTCCGCGAAGGCTTCCATATCCGTATCGTCGCGCTTGAAGAAGCCGTTGGCCCAAAGGCTAAACGTGGCATGCGCATGGTGCAGGATCTGATTGTCGCCAGCTGCGGTATCGCCATGACCTTCTGGGGCGGTGAACTCGTTATCCGTACCTGGGAACACATTATTCCATCGCTCGGCCTGCCTCGCGGCCTTGCATATCTCGCCCTGCCAATCAGCGGTGTTCTGATCGCGCTATTCTCGCTCGAACGCATGCTGGAAGAGGCAGAAGGTGAAAACGTCGAGGATGAGGAGGATCCCCGATGGAGTTGATTATTCTACTCTCTGTACTCGTAATCTGTCTGGCGCTCGGCGTGCCGGTCGCGTTCTCACTGCTGACCGCTTCAATCGCCTGCTTCCTTGCAATGGATATCCCGCTGGTCGTCGTATTCCAGCGTATGGCCGCGGGCGTGAGCGTCTTCACACTTATGGCAATCCCATTCTTCATTTTCGCAGGCGATCTCATGTATCGCTCGGGCATAGCAGAACGGCTCGTCCATATCGCTGAAGCGGCCTTTGGCCGTGCACGCGGCGGCCTTGGCGCGGTAAATGTTGGCGCATCCACGCTATTTGGCGCGGTATCAGGTTCTGCGATTGCATCGGCATCTGCCATGGGCGCAACCATGATGCCGCTCATGAAGGAAAAGGGCTATGACGCTGATTATTCAGTAAATGTTACTGTGACAGCTGCGATCGTAGGCCTACTTATTCCGCCATCCCACAACATGATTATCTACTCGGCGGCATCCGGCATCGGTGTCTCGATTGGTGACCTGTTCCTGGCTGGTATCGTGCCGGGCGTACTGACGGCCATCCTGCTTATGGTTGTGTCATGGATCGTTGCCGTGAAGCGTGGCTATGCTGCGGGTAAATTCCCGGGCTGGGCCGAATTCATGAAGGCGCTTGTCTTTGCCATTCCAGGCCTGATGACCGCGATCATCATTATGGGCGGTATTCTTTCAGGCATTTTCACTGCCACAGAATCCTCTGCCATTGCGGTTATCTACACCATCATTATCGGCGCTTTCGTCTATCGAACGCTTGGTTGGGACCGCTTCTCTAAAGCTGCAATCCAGTCCGTGAAGATCACGGCGATGGTTCTGATGATCATCGGTGCGGCGACCGCCTTTGGCTATGCGCTCGCCATTCTGGAAGCGCCGACAAAGCTGGCTGAACTGATTACCAACATTACGAGCAATCCGATCCTCGTATTGTTGATCATCAACGTAATCCTGCTCTGCCTCGGCACGTTTATGGACATGTCCCCGCTCATCGTTATCACGACACCAATTCTACTGCCTGTCGTGATGGAAGTTGGCGTAGATCCTGTCCATTTCGGCATCATCATGATGCTGAACCTCGGCATTGGTCTGGTCACACCGCCTGTCGGCTCTGTCCTGTTCGTAGGTGCAGCGGTCGGCAAGATACCGGTAGAGTCGGCGGTTAAAACGATCTGGCCATTCTACTGCGCCCTGATCGCAGCACTTCTGGTCATCACCTTTGTGCCTGCCATCTCCCTCACGCTTCCGGGGCTGTTCTAATGATGAAGGCGGCGCTCACACGTCGATCCATGATGCTCGGAACGGCAGCCATGTCACTGGCTGCCTGCGCGACACCTGACGTGTCGTTTGCCGAGACGTCGGAACGGATCGACTTTGACCGCTTTGTCATCGACATCACACGCCAGCCTGACGAAACCCTAAGCATCTGGCCTGAGCAGGCACCAGGCCGCGACGCTGTCGACCTGACTGAACATATGGTGGAACGCCAGAATTCATTCGGCCTGCCTGACCGCGCAGCGTTGGATGTCACCGCGCCTACCGTGTCCTATTTCAGGTCGGAAAACTTCTCCGGCAATACCATCCTGCTCATTCCCGGCGGCGGCTATCAGCGCGTTGTCATCGAAAAAGAAGGCTGGGAAGGCGCGCGCTATTTCAACCAGTTCGGCTATGACGTTTATGTCATGACCTATCGGCTACCGTTTCAAGGCTGGCCGTCCGGCGCGGACACGCCGCTTCAGGATGCCCAGCGTGCGATGCGCGTCCTGCGCAACCATAACACCAACACCCGTGGCTCAGATGCGAACGTTCTGGCCATCGGCTTTTCTGCGGGCGGCCACCTCGCAGGCTCGCTGAACCAGCGTTTCGCGGACACCGTCTATGATCCTGTGGATGCTTTGGACGAACTCTCCGCCAGGCCTGATATCACGGCTTTGGTCTATCCGGTCGTTCTGATGGGATCTGAACACACACATGCAGGCTCTCAGAATAACCTGCTCGGCGACAACCCGGCTGACGACCAGCTTCGGGCCTACGACCTCACGCGAAATGTAAATCCTGATAGCCCACCACTTTTCCTGCTCCACGCGCTGGATGACACCTCTGTCGTAATGGAAAATTCCATGGAGCTTATGAACGCGTATCGCGACGCAGATGTGCCGGCGGTCCTCCATATTTTCGAACATGGCGGCCATGGCTTCGGCATGCGCGGCGTTGAGAACACACCATTGGAAGACTGGCCCGGCCTCCTCATGAACTGGGCGGCAGAAAATGGTCTTCCGCCCACTCCCCGATAATTCTATTTGAGAGATAAGTTCAAATGGCTGATGTGAATGCACAAAAGCGCCAGCTTCGCGCTGCAGGCGTCGTTCCGGTCCTGACAATCGAACGCACGGAAGACGCTGTTCCTGTCGCGAAAGCTCTGGCAGATGGCGGCTTGCGAGTACTCGAAGTCACGCTACGCACGGCTTGTGCGCTGGACGCTATCAAAGAGATTTCCAATTCCGGCCTCGATGTTCTCGTCGGCGCAGGCACAATCACGTGCGAATCAGATGTCGGCTCAGCGCTGAAATACGGCGCCCAATTTCTGGTAACGCCAGCCACTCCTGCATTTCTGCTATCCGAACTTGCAGCTTTCCCCGGCCTCGTTGTCCCGGGTATAGCTACGCCCACAGAAGCCCTTTCTCTCTACGATCACGGGTTTGATGTGGTGAAATTCTTCCCAGCTGAGCCTTATGGCGGCGCTTCTACGCTCAGAGCATTGTCTGCGCCGCTGCCAAACATAAGCTTCATGCCAACGGGCGGTGTCTCTTTCGAGAAACTGCCATCCTATCTGAAACTGCCAAATGTCGCGGCAGCAGGTGGGTCCTGGCTTGCAACATCAGCAGATATTCAGGCCGGCAACTGGGCCCGAATTACAGAACTGGCTCAGGAAGCATCAGATCTCGTGAAATCGCTTCGACCGGGCTGACATCGACAACACAAATTTCAAGGCTCATCATCATGGAAAACGCTGACCTTCCCCTGAAAAAAGATGAGATCTATGAGCGTCTGAAATTCTATGCGCGCGATATCGAACGCGACCCGCAGACCAATTCTGTTTTCAGACTGGCCCAGGATTACTTTTTCGCTCTGTCAAAAGGCGAATTGAGCGCCGATGCGCTCAGCGCGCCCGTGCAAGACATTACCGACGAGCTGTTCAGTGAACGCGCGGCCTTAATCGCAATGCAGCACGAACTCCACTTGCCGGAATCTCCGTGGGAGATGATTAACGAAAAGCTCTCACAGAAAGCCGCTGAAGGGCTCGACGCTTTCAAGAACTGCGTTGAAACGCCCGTGGGCGGCATTGTTTTTACTGCTCACCCGACCTTCGCAAACCCGCTCAGCGAGCGTCAGAGGCTTGCTGAACTCGCCGTATCAGACGCGGCAGAGAGTACAGCCCCCGCACAAGCGGACGAAGCTCAGGGCATCACGCTCCAGCAGGAGCATGAGGAAGCGCAGAACGCGATTGCAAACGCGCAGGCATCCGTCAGCAGCTATCTGAAAGCGGTTCTGGAGACAGCCCGCACAGCCTATCCGAATGAGTGGCGCAGCCTTCGCCCTGTCGCACCGACGCTTGCCTCATGGGTCGGTTACGACCTTGATGGTCGAAGCGATATTCATTGGTGGACAAGCCTTGCCTATCGCCTGAAAGAAAAGTCAGAACAGATTGGCCGCTATGCAAGCGCGCTGCAAGACCTTGTTCAAAACGCTAAAAATGCAGCTGCGATTGAAGCCCTGATTGCGGAACTTGAAACCGCACAGGCGCTCGCAGCAAAACAGTCTGAACTCTTCTTCGGCGATCTGTCTAAGGCAGAGCTCATGGTCGAGGCTGCAAATACGCTGACCGAGAACGATGACAAAAACCTCGTCAGCATTCGCGATCTGGCAGATCGCGTTACAGCCCTCATGAACGGCGAAGACGACGACACGGCACTGCGCCTGCTTCAGCTGTCTCGGCAGATGGAAATCCTCGGTTTCGGTACGGCGCGCATTCATCTCCGCATCAATGCTGCCCAAATCCAGTCAGTAATCCGGCGCGACCTTGGCTTCCTCACGGAAGACAATGATCTCGGTCAAGTCGCGCTCGACACACTGGCTGACAAGCTTCGTGCCACCGTTCCAGCCAGAATCAACTTCGGCGACCTGTTCCTTGAGCAGTCCACAGCCCGCCGCCAGTTCATGCTCTGCGCCCAGATTAGCAAGCATATCGATGCTGATACGCCGATCCGTTTCCTCATCGCAGAGAGTGAGAACCCTGCGACAGTGCTGGGCGCCCTCTATCTTGCGCGCCAATACGGCGTTGAGGGGCAACTGGATATCTCGCCTCTGTTCGAAACACCTGAAGCGCTTGAAAATGGTGGCCGCTTCGTAGCGCGCCTTTTGAAAGTGCCGGAGTTTCAGGAATATGTCCGCACGCGCGGCCAGCTATCCATCCAGCTCGGTTTCTCAGACGCAGGTCGTTTTATCGGGCAGGTTGCAGCAGACATCGCAATCGAACGAATCCAATCACACATCGCGTCCGCGTTGGCTGAACAGATGCCGGGTATTGCACTCCTATTCTTCAACACGCATGGCGAGTCCGCAGGGCGCGGCGCCTATCCGGGGGACTTCAAAGCTCGTCTGAACCACGTTCTTCCCGCACACACGCCATCACTTTGCGCCCGTCTCGGCGTGCCTCTCCGCAATGAGGTGAGCTTTCAGGGCGGCGACGGGTATATCCACTTCGCAAACCAGCCATTGTCGGATTCGGCCTATCTCGCTTTTGTGCGCGAGGGCGTATTCACGCAGGAGCATGACGACAGCGATCCGTTCTACCAACGCTCCAGCCTTGTGTGGGACTTCTATCGCGCGCTTCGTCTATGGCACGAGACGCTGTTTGATGATCCCGACTATGCTGTCCTGTTGGGAGAATTCGCAGGCGGCTTCCTGCTCGACGCAGGATCGCGCCCGAAACGCCGCGCCAAAGGCCCTGCCGGCCCGCGCTCGCTTCGCGCGATTTCTCACAATGCCACGCTTCAACAGCTGGGCGCGCTCGCCAACACCGCTTGCGGTATCGGCTCCGCATTGGAACGAGACATTGATGAACTCGTCGAGCTGATCGACGATTCTCCGCGCCTGCGCGCTCTGGTCGATCTGGCTCTGTTCGGCCGTGTCCGCACCTCCATCCCGGCGCTCCGGTCTTATGCAGCTGTCTACTCTCCAAGCTTCTGGGTCGCCTGCACGAAACGCAGCGGCGATGCAGACCGCAAAGCCGCGCGTACTATGATGTACCGTCTGGTCCGCTCCCAGCGTATTTCGTCAGCGATGAACCGCTGCGCCGATCATCTCTCAATCGACCTAGGCCGTTTCGACCAGTTGATCTCGCGCCTGAAGAGCGCTCCGTCAGTCTCTTATCGGCACGAAGCACGCCTGCCGATCCACGCGCTGCATGCAATGCGTCAGGGAGCCATGATGCGTGCTCTTGAAATTGCGGGCAGCCTGCCGACGATTTCGGAGCGACACGGCTTTGACATTGATGATGTACAGCATCTGATTGTTGAAATGCGCATTGAAGAAGCGGTTGGCTTGCTGCGAAAACTCTTCCCGAAATCAGCCCTCGATATCGTGGAATTGTCTGATCTGAAGGAGCCTCGCGAAGAGCGCGGAGATTTGACGACCTCGGACTACACCGCACTGCACAAAGAATTCCTCGATCCGCTCATGGATATTCAGAAACTGATTCATCAGATCAGCCGTGCAATCAGTCACGCACATCTCGCTTACGGATAAAAAAAGGGGAGAGCTTAAGCTCTCCCCTTTTCAGTATCAATTTCCCGAAGGGTCTATTCGGAAGTAGCAGCGTCGAGACGCGCCTTCTCCTGATGGGCCCGCGAAATCAGGTATTGGCGAACAGCAGATATCGCTTCTTCGCCGATGACATCTTCAAAGCTGACCATTCCATTCGCTTCGAGCGCTCCATCGCGAACGATGGTCATGAAAGTCTCTTCCCGTTCCAGCGCCGCGGAATAACGCAGATCCGGAATGACGCCGCCACCATGACAGGTCGCACAGAAACGTCCGTAATATTCACCGCCAAGAGCAATCGTTTCCTCATCACCGGTAAGCGCTGGCGGGTCCAAAACCCCTTCAAACAGAGGATAAGCCTCTGGCATTTCTGCCTCGCCTTCCAGCGAGAAGACGAATAGACGGCTACGGTTTTCAACGAGCCCTGCGTTCAGACCGAACACACCGCCCCAACCAGCAAGGATTGCAACATACTGCGTGCCGCCCTGCTCGAACGTCATAGGTGCGGCAATCGCACCGGTCTGGATTGGCTGAGACCAGAGCTGCGTACCATCCGCAGCATCATAAGCGCGGAAATCACCAGTAGATGTGCCTTGGAACACCAGCCCACCGCCAGTTGCAAGCACGCCACCATTCCACATCATTGGGTATTCGACGCGCCAGCGCTCTTCCTGCTCAGCAGGATCCCATGCAACAAGCGATCCCATTGCTCGCGATCGTGGCTCTACAGGCTGATAATCTTCCACCGTTGATGTTGTTTCAAGCGTTCTGGTACCCGGTGCTGGACGTTGCATAGGATCATCGCCACTCCCAACGACGGCACCGCGTCCACGTTGCCCAACTGCGGTGTTGAAGCTGGCACCAGCGAAATCCCACTCATCAGGGCTATCGAACGGAGTTGGTAGGTTATGGACTGGAATATAGACCAGCTCTTCGTCCTGGCTGAACGCCATCGGATGCCAGTTATGGCCGCCGAATGGGCTCGGGAAAACCAGCGCAGGCCCGTCGAGATAGCGAGCGCGCGGATTTTCCACAGGACGTCCTGTTTCAGGATCAAGACCCAGCGCCCACGTTACATTAGTATAGTTATTTCCAGACAGGAACTCACCCGTTTCACGATCCAGAACGTAAAAGAAACCATTCTTCGGCGCCTGCATCAGGACGCTACGCATTTCACCGTCTATCTCGAGTTCAGCAAGAATGATGTGCTGTGTTGCAGTGAAATCCCAGGTTTCACCGGGTGTCGTCTGGAAATGCCATGCATACTCGCCTGTAGACGCTCTGATCGCGACAATCGAAGAAAGGTAAAGGTTATCCCCCCCTTCCGGGGAGCGGTATTGCTGGTTCCACGGCGCACCATTACCTACGCCGATATAAAGCAAATCAAGGTCAGGGTCATAGGCCATAGAATCCCAGACGGTACCACCACCACCAACTTCCCACCATTCGCCAGTCCATGTTTCAGCCGCCGCCTCAAGATACTCAGGTTGCTCACCCTCGGCAGGATTGTCCGGAACGGTGTAGAACCGCCACATAAGCTCGCCAGTTTCAGCATCATAAGCTGACATGTAACCACGAACCCGCCCCATATCGGCGCCACCGTTACCGATCATGATCATACCGTTCACGGCGCGCGGCGCCCCTGTAATCGTATAAGGCAGTTCGTGGTCCACAATGGTATCGGTCGTCCAGACTTCTTCACCGGTTTCGCGATCCAGCGCAATCAGACGACCATCCAGCGATCCGAAATAGAGATGCTCACCCCACGCCGCCAGACCTCGGTTCACCACGTCGCAGCACGGCTTAACTCCTGTTTCACCAGGAACTTCAGGGTCGTACTCCCAGAGTAGCTCGCCAGTCACCGCGTCATACGCTTTCACAAGGCTCCAGGCGGTTGTGATGTACATCTTACCATCGATGACCAGCGGCGTAGCTTCCTGCCCCCGGGCTGTATCGAGGTCGGCGAACCATGCAAGCTGGAGATCACCAACCGTTTCGCGATTTACCTGGTCAAGCGGGCTGTAGCGTTGCTCAGACCATGTGCGACCATAGGAGAGCCACTCGCTGTTATTGCTGGCCGCATTTACAAGATCATCCGTTCCGATCTGTCGGGTCACCTGCGCAGCAGGCGTATCCGCGCCGACGGGAGTTGCGGTATGTTCAGTCTGTGAGCAGCCTTGAATTGCCATACAAGCCATGGCTGCCACGCCGACAAACAGGTCGCGTTTTTCAATCATCAATTTCGTCCTCGCCGATCAATCCCGAGCGTCATGGGACCGATCAATTCGTGTCGCCTTTTAATGGCGATCGCTGTTTTGCTTTTTTACGTTGTATAAATTGCACGCGTCCGGCTCAAGCTTTTTGAACACGATTACAAAAACAGTATAAATTGACGGTTTTTTGCTCCCACCCTCTGGAAATTTGTCCCGCCTTCTGTCAGCAATTGAATATAGGCGACTACAACACTTTCGCGAAAAGACGGGAGCGTGGGCGCATAGCGGGAGGATTACAATGAAGCGGAGTCTTAAAGGCCTGCTATCGGCAACATGCCTGATATCAATGGCGACGATCGGAGCGTGCAGTCACGTCACACCGCCGGACGAAAACCTTATCTCGGCCCCGGGCCAGTATAGCGGCTACTCAGAGCCTGTTTATGACGGATACGAACGCAGTTCATTCTACGTGCCAGTACGAGATGGTACGCGCCTCGCCGTCGATTTATTCCGACCGACACAGGACGGTGAACTGTCAAACGAGCCGTTACCTGTCGTCTGGATGCACTCCCCGTATAATCGCCGCTCCTTCCGCGGCGCACCCGCTGTCGAAGCCTATCCGGGATACGCCATCGAACTGGTTCCTCACGGCTACAACGTCGCTATCGTCGACTTTCGCGGCGTGTTTGCAAGCTTCGGGCGCAATATCGGCTACAATCGCGGCGAGTGGGTCGAAGCCGCCCGCTGGGATGCCTACGATATAACTGAGTGGTTTGCAGACCAATCGTACTCGAATGGTAATATCGGTATGTGGGGTTGCTCGGCGACTGGCGGCAGTCAGATGCAGGCACTCACGACACGCCCGCCGTCACTCCGCGCCATTATACCTATGAGTGCAGAACTCGATGCCTATGCATTTGCGGCAAATGGGGGCATCGCACGTGAACGCCCTATCGCCCCGCCGGGAACAAACCCCGGACGGGACATGGTGGCAAGACGCGACGCCATGGCTGTACCGGTCAACGGCCCTGACGCCACTGCACTCCTGAATGAAGCGATTGCAGAGCACGCGGGGAATATCGATTCTGTCGGTCAGGTGCCGTTCCGCGATAGCATCTCACAGGCCACAGGCCTTGAATGGTGGTCCGTTTCCAGCCCGCATACATATCTGGATGACATGCGCCAGACAGAAACGGGTGTTCTGTCTGTCGCTAACTGGGATGAAGCAGGAACCCGTCACGGACCGTTCTTCACCTTCAATAACCTCGATCCGGACAATACGAAATTGCTGGTAGGTCCGGCGACGCATTGCGACTGGTCGACTGTAGAAGCGGAAACCGGGCTCGACCTCGTTGTCGAGGAACTCCGGTTTTTCGATTACTGGCTCAAAGGCATTGAAAACAATGTCATGGAGGAGCCTGCCGTCACTTATTACACTTATAACGCCGCAGACGGATCAGAATGGCGCCAGAGTGATGTCTGGCCACTTGAAACAGAAGTCCGCACAAGCCTTCACCTATCGCCAAACGAAACACTAATGCGTGATCAGCCTGAGGCAGAGAACGCTATACAAGGCATTTTCAGCGCGCCGCCCGGCTCCGAAACAGTGAGTTTGTCAGTGCCAGACGAAGGCCTAGTCTTTCAGACTGAACCTCTCGAGAGCGATACGGAAGTCACAGGGCACCCGGTTGTAAACCTGTGGATCGAAAGCGATCAGCCCGACACTGACGTAACAGCTTTCCTACTGGACGTAGCACCGGACGGAACCACGCAAACGTTCCAGATGCTCGGACGCCTTCGTGCAAGCCACCGAGCGACGACAGAGCCACCCTACAATCATCTCGGACTACCATGGCACAGCTTCACATCTGATGATGCTGCGCCGCTAACGCCGGGCGTCCCAGCGGAACTGCGCTTTGATATGCTTCCGATGTCATACACCTTCCAACGAGGACACCGTATCCGCTTGCTCTTGAACTTTGCCGCTATTGGCAGAGCCCAGGACACTGAAGGCCAGATCCGTGTTCTGACTGGCGGGGAGACAAGCTCACACATCGAGCTGCCTATCATTTCAATCAACGGAGACTGAGCCATTATGAAAGCTTTATGGATATCCACCGCACTTCTTTCGTATGGCATAATCGTCGGATGTACCGCCGGAACAACCGAAACGCCCCAACCTCCTTCAGCGACACAGCCACTTTCAGGCATGGATATGTCGCTCCTGACATCGGCGGCGACCGAACCGGACGGCCCGGGAACACAACTTGGCCCCTACCCGGATATAGTTATTGCACCTGCGCCGGGGCTGCCAACGCACACGATTTATTATCCGGAAAACTCAGGCGAAGATGCCCTGCCGGTTCTGGTCTGGGGAAATGGCGCCTGCAGAAATGATGGACGGTCATTTTACCGGACTCTGACAAAAGTCGCGTCCCACGGCTTCTTCGTTGTCGCTGTAGGGCTTTACGACACGCAAGCTGATGCGCCATCGACGACAGGGCCTCAGATGATAGAAGCCATAGACTGGCTCGAAAGCGGCCCTTCCCTGCCTGCGGATTTAAGCGCCCGCATCGACGCCGAAAGTATCGCAGTCATGGGCCAATCCTGCGGCGGCCTCATGACAATTGAAGCGTCCGACGACCCTCGCGTAGATACAATAGGCGTTATCAATAGCGGCGTGTTCAATGCAGGCCCCCGCCCCGGACTTTCTATATCGACGGCCACAAAGGACGATCTCGCCGACATTCACACACCTACGCTCTATATCAATGGCGGCACAAATGATGTTGCCTTTGAAAACTCTAATGACGACTTCGAGCGGATTGAAAATGTTCCCCTTTTCTACGGTGTAATGGAGGGAGCGGGTCACATCGCCACGCACCGCCATCGCAATGGCGGCCGGTTTGCAGAAGTCATCACCGCGTGGCTGGAATGGCAGCTGAAAGACAATTCAGAAGCCGAAAGCTGGTTCGTTGGGGCTGATTGCACCCTCTGTTCAGATCCAGAATGGATTGTGCAAAAGAAAAACCTCAACTGACAGGCAGCTGAGGTTCTTTGAAAACAACTATATTGGCCGCATGATTTGCGGCCAACTTTACCTTCACACAGTCCAGACGAGCCAGGTGAGGCCAATCGCAATCGCGACGCCAAGCGCCACATTCCAAAGTGGCGCCCGAACCGCTTTTTCCGGCGCAGCCTCTTCTACCTTTCGGCTGCCTGTGAGCATCGGGCGGACCAGATTTGCCTTCAGAACAAACTGATAAGCCAGAACCGCCAGCACGTGCAGCGCAATGAGGATGTAGAGTGCCCGAAAGCTCATTTCATGAAACTCGGAGAACAGACGCCCCGTATCGAATTCCAGAAATTTAGATAACGGGCCAGATTCCAGACCGTTCACATCAATCGTGAAAAGACCTGTTCCCACCTGTGTGCCGACCACAACGATGAGTGCAACAACACTCAGCGCGCCAAGCGGGCTATGCCCGGTTGATGGCTTGTAATTGCCTTTAGTCAGCGACTTCGCATAGGCGATGACTTTGCCCGGGCCTTTTACGAAGTCAGAAAACTTCGCTGTTGAAGCCCCGAAAAGCCCCCAATAGACGCGATAAAACCAGAGAAACAGGACAAGCATACCAATCCGGCGATGCCAGCCCATTTCGCCCCAGCCATAGGCTATCCACCCCTGCTCCACCATGAAACCATCAAGAGACTCCCAAATGCCGTGGCCTTCTGCTGTCGACCACATGCAGGCGATCAGGAAAACCAGACTCCAGTGAAATGTCCGGACCGTCCAGTCCCAGATTTTCTGGGACCGGACTGGAACAACGTCCGTACTAGTCATCATCTACACGGAAGTCGTCATGACAGGCGCCGCATGTGCCACCGAGCGTGCGCAGAGCGCCGCCTGTGGCAGCCATATCGCCGGATGCAGCCGCTGTCTGGAATACCACCGCAGCCGCTTGGAAATTAGAAACAGCCTCGGCAAAGCCTTCAGGGTTTTCCCAGATTGTTGGCAGAGCTTCGGTTTCTACACCTGCTTCAGGACCAGATCCCGCGGGAAACCAATTTGGCATTGTCTGTGAATGCGCCGCAATAATATCAGCCTTTTCAGATATCAGCGCTGAATCAGGGCTACCTGAGCGCATACTCTCACTGATCGCGCGCATGCTGGCGCCCATTTCTTTCAGGTTGTCCTGACGTGCCTCGATAACTGCCACAATTTCAGCGTTCGCGGCCGACGCTTCAGTCGTTACACTCGCAGCAGGCGCCTCAGCGTCAGATGTTGCCACGTCTTCTTCTGCGCCGCCGCATGCAGCTAGCATCAGGGCGGAACCGGCAATCATGCCGAAAACAACTTTCTTCATAGGGTACCCCTCTCAGTCAACGGATGCCGTCATCATCCCTTCGATCAACCCTGCAAAAATCGTACGGTCGGGTGTCCAGCACGTCAATCAGGAAGCCCTATTAGGTACGACTATGGGTAAAAAAAATCCGGCGGTGCTGAACACCGCCGGATCTGAATTCACTTCAATTGGTCTTAGTAAACCAGTTTCACACCAACTTCGATCGTCCGGCCAAGTGCGCCTACGCCAAGACGTGGATCATAACCGAATTCGTTGAAGATAAATGGTGGATCTTCGTCGAAGATGTTCGCCATCGTGCCTGTAACAATGATGTTGTCGTTCACGTCATAAACGTAAGTCGCATCAAAGGTCAGAGAGCTGTCGATATCTTCGTAGAAGATTGGGCTGAATGGGTTGGTTGTACCCGGCTGGAAGCCACCCGGTGTAAGACCGCCATCATAGACGCCGCCTGCAGAGAAACGCTCATCCGTCAGAGATGAAACATAACGTGCTGTAAGACGAACGTTATGGTCACCACGGTTGTAGTTGATGAACGCATTAGTACGCCATTCAGGTGATGCAAAACCGACTGATGAGAAGTTCAGCTCACCCAGAAGCTCCGCGCCGCCGTCGATTTGAACACCATCAAGTGTCGTTGGACCTGTTTCGAGCTCCAGCAGACGTGTAGCCGTCAGACCCATGGTCACATCTGCTTCACCAACTGGCATCTCATATGTCACAGAGAGGTCGATGCCGGACGTAAAGCGGTCCGCACCATTACCAAAGTCAGTTTGCACTGAGTTGAAGTCACGAACGAAATTTGCACGTTCATCAGCAACGGTTGCGCCTGTCTGGCAGGTGCCTGTCGGATTGTTCACCGGGTCGGTATTGAAGGACACACGATTGATGAACGGGCTGGAGCACGCGCCGTTTGGATCATTCGCAATTGCTGCTGCAAGATCCGCGTGACCAATCAATTCGTCCAGCTCACCTACAAGCTCGATATCAAAGTAATCAACGATCACCCTGAGATCATGGCTGGATTCAAAACCTTGGCTCTCCCAGATAGCACCGACGTTCCAAACTGTCGCCTCTTCCGGCTCAATGTCACTACGCGTCACCGTCGTACCACCCAACCAGTTGCCGCCACGAATACCGTACGAGCGAACAACAGAGTTGATTTCACCAGGGCTCAGACCAACAGGTGGAGCGGCAAAGTTTGTGCCGTACGAACCACGGAGAGCCAACTGATCGAAGACCTGCCAACGACCTGCCACCTTGTAAACCGTAGAGCCGAGACCACCAGAAAACTCTTCACGACGGACAGCAGCCTGCATGTTGAAGTCATCTGTGATCGGCAGGTTGGTTTCCACGAAGAATGAATAGCTCTGCTGATCGAGGCTATCCGGCTCATTGATTCCACGGAAACCAAATGGCCCCTGACCGAATTCTCCTGGACAGTTAAATGTACCAGGATAAGGACAAGGCGTAGAACCATTGTACAGATCGCTCGGGATGATCTCACGCGATTCAATTGCACGCGCCTGACCACCCGCAGCCCAGCCGATTTCACCGCCTGGCAGCTCAATGCCTGTGGTGCCGTCAAACACCAGATCGAAAGTCGTGCTTTGCGTCAGTGTTTCAACAATCAATGGATCGAAGAGCCACTGTGTCAGAGCATCAGAGTTTTCGGAACCCGGCACGTAGTTAGGGTTGGCGAGACCAAGCTCAGGATTTCCTGCCCAGGCCGTGGAGAACGGGTTAAAGAACTCACAACCATTAGTACCTTCCAGACCCGGTGCCTGAACACCCGGAGTTGTCGGATCCTGGTCCACAACAGCACAATCTGGGCCACCGAAGCCATTCAGTGCGTCCTGTAGGCGGAAGCCGATATAGTCCGCGTCCTGATAATAGCTGTTTGACGAGTTGTAAGTTATTGCCGCGTCATAGCCGACGTCAGAGAACGGACCGAAGAAGTCCCCCAAAGTACCATCAATGCCCGCAGACACACGCCAAACCTGATTATTGATATCAGCTGCGTTAGAGTTGCCTTCGCCACGGCCCATAACCGGATTGCCCTGGTGAGCAAACGGACGGAAGATTACGATACCCAGTCGGTCTACCAACGGCGCGAAAGGTGCGGCGGCTGTAGGCGTATTCGCAAAGAACTGGGCCGCGTAAGGATTCGTAAGCGGAACTTCATATTGGAACGTTGCACCAGTTGTCGGCGCAGGGCCACGAAGCGCAGGAAGCGATGGAGAGTTGAACTGATGCGGAGCATCGGTTTCAGCAAATGCGGCTTCCACATGGAAGTTCATATTGTCATTCACAACAGCATCAAGCTGTGCGAATCCACGGAAAATATCCTGATCTTCAACAAGGTTGTAGAACGGGAGATAACCGTATGCACAAGATGTCGGGGAATAGATACCGCCAACAGCCTCACAACTTGCCTGCGTAAAGTCGGCAGCGATGCCAACGACCGAAGAACCAATTTGCGGCGTATAACGAGACAAGTCAGAAAGAGTCGACCAAGGAGATGGGTTCACACCGTATGGAAGGCTTGAGAAGTCACGTTCTTCAGTCTCAAGGCGGGATCGGTGCTCCCACTCAGCTGAAACCATAAGGTTAACGTCGCCTTCGCCCCAACCGGCGAGGAAACCCATGTCGAAGTCACCATTGGACCCATCGACATGCATGAAATTACCACGCGCCTCAAAGCCCGTGAAACCTGTGCGCGTGATAAAGTTTACAACGCCGCCAACAGCGTCACCACCGTAGATAACCGCCGCGCCGTCTTTCAAAATCTCTGTACGTCCAATCGCCATGCTAGGGATGTTGGACAGGTTCTGGCTCATACGGCGCCCATTGAGGAGCGTCAGAGTTTTGTCGGCACCAAGGCTACGGAGGTTGAATGATGGAGACGCGAGAAGCGGACCACCGCCAAAATAGTTTGATTCACCGCTGGTTGGACCAGAAATAGTGAGATCCTTAGCAAACTGAAGTGCTGTTGGCGCACCTTCGAGTGCCAGATCTTCCTGCGTAAACACTTCAACAGGAAGCGCCGCGTCTTCTGGTGTACCGCGAATAGCGGAACCCGTTACAACAACCTGCTGCTGACGAAACACACCTTCGTCTTCAGATTGCTCCTGAATGCGCTCCACGTCGTCCTGCGCATGTGCGAATGTCGGTTGAATAGCAAAAGCTAAAGCCGCCATAGAGGCGTACTTCAATCCAGCCCTCATAATTTCCTCCACTTATATTTATATACAGACCCATTTTGTTCGGACCCTAAACATATTTAGAGGCATGACTGGTGAGAATGTAAATACCTTTTATGCTAGTGAACACCGTTCGCTATACGCTGATACATTGTGGTAGTGTCGTTTTTATCACACAAACCTTGCCGTAGGGTCAGTTTTGGCGCGTTACCAATTCTTCGAACATCTGCAATTGGAAGGTTTTCAGAAGCTCCACGGCCGAATCAGCGCCTTCACGGCTCTCCTCACGTAAAGCGTCGATCGCAAGACCACGTAATGCCGCAGCGTAGAGCTGGACAAAGGCGTAGATTTTATCACGCGCTGTTTCGCCCGACATCCCGACCGACTGACAAAGCCCCCAGACGCTTTCCTTATGGCGCTTATCGAGTTCGTCATTCATACGAACGAACTTCTCAGCCATGTCCGAATCACTCCTTGTACTGAGCATAAGCTCGATCCGTGCGACGCCGGATGGCGAGACCATTGCCTCCCAGAGCACATCGATGAGCGCGAGAAACTTGTCCGCAGGCGTTTCCAGATTCGCGAGCCGCTCCCGGTGCAACTCACCACGCATATCGCGCATACGCTCGGCAGCTGCCATCATCAGATCCGCCTTGGTCGGGAAATGATGCAGCATTGCGCCCCGGCTCACGCCAGCGCGTTGCGCCACGACTGTGGTAGTCGTCTGGTGGAAGCCGATTTCATGCAAAGACGCGATAGTTGCTTCAATCAGCTTTGCGCGCGTTCTGGCCGTCCGCTCGACATTTGGCACCCGCTTTCGCGTGGCTGGCTTCATCGGTGTTTCGCTATTGGCCATTTCTACTGCCTCACTTGATTTCACCGCACGCAACGCCCTGATCTACGCTTTCCGCTTGCCCTTATAACCTTTGGCAAGGACGTAAATCTCAGGCGAATGCGCCCGGCTCGCCGGAGGTTTGGCGTGCTTCACTTCGGTGAAGTTCGCCTTCAGTCGCTCAAGAAGTTCGGGACTGGTTCCACCCTGAAAGACTTTCGAACAGAACGTCCCGCCCGGCTTGAGCACATCCAGCGCGAAATCTACCGCAAGCTCGACCAGTGCCACTGTACGAAGGTGATCCGTCTGCCTGTGGCCTGTCGTGTTCGCCGCCATGTCAGAGAGCACAACGTCCGCGAGGCCGCCCAGCTCGCCTTCGAGCTGCTTCATAATCGCCTCGTCGGCCACATCGCCCTGCAACAGCACCGCGCCGACAATCGGTTCGATCTCCAGAAGGTCGATACCGACCACTTTGGACGCTCCGAGCGAAAGCGCGACCTGCACCCAGCCACCTGGCGCAGCACCGAGGTCAACGACAGCATCACCTTTCTTGATGATCTCGAACCGTTCCTGAAGCTCATTCAGCTTGAAGGCTGCACGCGAGCGATACCCAGCATCCTGCGCTTTCTTTACGTACGGATCAGAAAGCTGGCGCTCGATCCAGCGTTTCGAGCTTTCGGTTCGCGCATTATAGGCGGGCGTTTTCTTCTTCGCGGTTCGACCAGCAGTGCCTTTTCCGGCTCCGATGCCTTTGCCGTTCCAGCGACGTTTTCCATCATCAGCCAAGATCGGCCTCCTTCTCAGCCGGTACGTCAGACGCGTCACCTTCCTGATCATTTTTAGATTTGCGACGCCGTTTGCGCGGCGGCTTGCCGTGGATGAGCGACATGAGTAGACCTTCTCTCAGGCCCCGATCAGCCACGCGCATCTGCTCGCACGGCCAAAGCTCCCATATCGCTTCTAGAATCGCACACCCTGAAAGTACGAGATCCGAACGACCATCGCCAATACAGCCGATCTGTGCCCGCCCCTGCTTCGTCAGAGAAGACAGACGCTGACGCGCGGCCAGCGCGTCCTCACGAGCAAACATGCTGCCATCCACAATGGACCGGATATACTTATCCAAATCGAGATGTACCGCGCACAAACTTGTCACAGTGCCGCTCGTACCGATCAGATGCCCACGGTTTTCCTTAAAGGTTTCAGAGAAGTCCTGCCCTCTCTTAAACTCCTGCAGCATATTCCGCGCATAGGCCAGCATTTCCGGATACCAGTCCGGATCACCCGGCCGTTCCGGGAACTGCTCTGACAAGGTGACGACGCCAAGCGGGAAACTTGCCCACGCGATCATCGGCGTATTTTCGAGTGAGTTCTTCAGACCTCGCTTTTTCGCTTTTGCGATATCGACCCAACACAGCTCGGTTGAGCCGCCACCAATATCTACGACTAGCGCGACTTCCTTATCGTTCTCCAGCAGATCGAGCGCGCCCGTCACAGCCAGACGCGCCTCTTCTTTTGGAGAGATAATCTTGAAGGATAGTCCGACTTCCTTCTGAACGCGCTCAATGAACTCACGACCGTTCGTCGCCGCACGGCACGCCTGCGTCGCGACGCATTTGAGCCGCTTCACATTGTGATTCTTGAGTTTGTCCCGAATGACGGAAAGCGCACTTATGGTGCGCTCAATCGCATCTTCAGACAGCATGCCTGAAGATGCGAGACCTTCGCCCAGACGGACGATCTGAGAATATGAGTCGACAACCCGAAACCGCCGGCCTTTTTCTTCTGCGACCAGCAGACGACAATTATTCGTACCAAGATCAATAGCCGCGTATACGGGCTTGCGATCAGGCTTTTTTTGTTTCGGCCGCCGACGCCTCTTCTTTTGAGACGCTTTGGAGGTGAGCATAGTACCGCTCTGAATGCTTAAGTTGCGACCAGACTAGCAGACGTGATGCAGAAGCAAAAGCTCTGACATCTTGTTGAGTGGGGTAGCTGCATCTATCTTTATAGAGAACCAAAGTGACGAGGTTGTTCAAAATGACAGATCGCATGGCAAAATTTCAGATCGGCCAGGTCGTCAAGCACCGTCTCTACCCTTTCCGAGGCGTGATCTTTGACGTCGACCCGGAATTCTCCAACTCCGACGAGTGGTGGGAATCCATTCCGGAGAATGTACGTCCGAGCAAGGACCAGCCCTTCTATCATCTGCTCGCGGAAAACGAGCAAAGCCATTACGTGGCTTATGTCTCCGAACAAAACTTGCTGGATGACGCTGATGGCGGCCCTGTTGACCATCCACAAATCAGCGAGATTTTCATGGAGCAGGATGGACAAGCTTATAGGGTCCGGCCGGAACTGGCTAACTAATCTGACGAAACAAAGCCCGGCCCAGCGTCGGGCTTTTTCTTTGCTCACCCGCCGAAATCTCTCACCCAGGACTTGCTAATTCACCCAACACAACTCAGATTACACTTATGTAACGCTCGTAGGGGTACGGCGGCATCGGCTGGGAGCTCGATGTTGAAACACAACAAGAATAAAGAAGTCTACGATCGCATGCGTGCGCGTCGAGCACGTTTTATGAAACGAAAGTCGGGCGTTTCCAGAGACGGTCGGTCATTCACGATAGGCACACACACGACCGAAGCGGCAGAAGCAACGGGAGAAGCAGGTGATGGCGGTCGCGGTGATCCATCAATCTGGATTTATCTGGCGCTACTAGTCGTCTTCTTGGTCATTCTGTTCGGTGGAATGATTGGCGATGGACCAAACTCTTGATCCAGAGTTGGAACAAAAAAGGGGAGCCGAAGCTCCCCTTGTCCAATTCAGACTGCCTGACTGTTAGATCTGGCCGTCTTTAGCCAGTTTCGCGAGGCCACGACCGATAACGATCTGCTGGATTTGTGTTGTACCTTCATAGAGACGGAAGATACGAACATCGCGGTAGAAACGCTCAATCCCGTAATCAGCGATATAGCCTGCGCCGCCGAAGACCTGCACGGCCCGGTCAGCCACACGGCCCACCATTTCTGACGCAAACATCTTACAGCTTGCCGCCAGCAGTGTTACGTTCTCGCCGCGGTCCCGCTTTTGCGCCGCATCCAGCACCATGCAACGAGCCGCATAAGCTTCAGCATAGCTGTCCGCCATCATCGCCTGAACCAGCTGATGGTTCGCAATCGGCTCACCAAACTGTTTACGCTCGACAGCATAGTTTGTCATTTCGGAGATCAGGCGCTCAGCTACGCCGGTACAAACCGCTGAAATGTGCAAACGACCACGGTCCAACACAGACATAGCGACTTTGAAGCCGTCTCCCTCTCCGCCGAGGCGGTTCGCGACTGGCACGCGCGCATTGTCGAAGATCACATCACAAACGTGCGCGCCCTGCTGGCCCATTTTCTTCTCAGGCTTACCAATCGTCACGCCTGGAGTTGTCGTTTCAACGAGGAAAGACGACAGGCCCTTGCCGCCTGGTGTGTTCTGATCAGTACGCGCCATAACCGTCAGAAGGTCGGCTTTGTTTGCGTTTGTGATGTAACGCTTTGTACCGTTCAGAATGTAATGATCGCCATCACGTTCAGCACGCGTCTTCACGCTACCCGCATCAGAACCGGCTTCAGGCTCTGTGAGACAGAATGAAGTGATAATCTCGCCGCTTGCGATTTTCGGCAGCCATTGCGCTTTCTGTTCGTCATTGCCCCACATGACGAGACCCTGAGAACCGATACCGATATTTGTACCCGCGACGGAACGGAATGCAGGAGATGTCTGGCCGAGCTCAAGCGCGACAAGCACTTCTTCTTCCATGTTGAGGCCAAGGCCGCCAAACTCTTCAGGAATGGAAATACCAAACAGGCCGAGCTCTTTCATGCCGTCAACGACGTCCTTTGGAACAGCGTCTTCTTCAGCAACCTGACCTTCAATCGGTTTGCACTGCTCGTCGACGAAACGACGAACCATCTCAATCAGCGCATCCCGTGTTTCCTGATCATATGCCATTTACGTGTTTCTCCCGCGCAACTTTTATATAGCGACTTTGATATAGTGTCGGACACTAACTAGAACTGCAGGCATAATATGACAATGGGAAAGGCGGCCCGGATTAAACGTGAAAATGTTTTCACTTGCCGAAAAACGATAATCGATGCATCGTTTTTCAATAATTCGGAGACCACTGATGAAACTCATTCCAATTCTGCTCGCTGCCACACTCCTGTCCGGCTGTATCGTCATCAATGCTGACGACGACGATCTTGATCTTGTGGGCTCCCAAAATATTACTCAATCAAATTTTGATGGACTCGAACTTCGTGGTGGTGGCGACGTCCACATCCAGCACGGTCGTACCTTCGCTGTGAATCAGGAAGCTGAAGCGCAAGGCTGGCTTTTGGGCCTGGATGGCGACACGCTGGTTCTTGAATGCGACCGTCAGTGCCGCGACAACCACGCAGACACAATTGTGGTCACTCTTCCATCTATCGACAACATCGCGATCACTGGCGGTGGCGACATGATGATTGATGGCGACTTCCCGAATACAAACGAGCTGAACATTGCCCTCGTCGGTGGCGGCGACATTGATGCGCGCTCCGTTCAGGCAAACGAAGTGAATATCTCTATTGTTGGCGGCGGTGAAATTGACGTAGCGGCAGCGACAGAGCTCAATGTCTCCATCATTGGCGGCGGCGAAATCGGCTATATCGGCTCTCCTGAGGTAAACCGCAGCGTGATTGGCGGCGGTCAGGTTCGCCAGATCCGTTAGAGGCCTAGACCTCACTCTTTTGAGAACTTAAAGACGGTCCTGATTCTAACGAACAGGGCCGTTTTCTATGGGGTATACACTAAAGACCGAGGGTGAATTTGCAGGCTGGCATTATTGGGAGGGCGACGCCTATGAATCCCAGCTGGTCGGTCCGTTCTATATGAAGAAAGACGACAATGGCGAAATGGTCGGCGCCTTCCGCGCAGAGCCACGCCACATGAACGGCCACGGCAATATGCATGGCGGCTGCATGATGTCGTTCGCCGATTTCGGACTATTCGTCATCACCGATGAAATCATCAATGACGAAACACCGGGCGTGACGCTCTCAATGAATTCGGAATTCCTCAGCGCCGCGTCCGTCGGCGACCTTATGGAGGTGCGCGGCGAAGTTCTGAAAGCAGGCCGCTCGGTTGTGTTTGTACGCGGTGTCGTCACCGCCAACGGAACGCCCTGCCTCAATTTCTCTGGAACGATCAAAATCCTGCGCAAGCGGCCAAACAGCTAGGCTTTAGTCGCCATAGGGCGCGCCTGCATCGCCTCAAACCAACGAGACAGATTAGGCCGCCCTTCCCAGAGCTTACAGCGCATGTACAGACCGAAATTCATGCAAATAAACAGTGTGATATCGGCATTGGTGAAACGGTCACCAGCAACGAACTCGGTCCGCTCCAGAACACGGTCGAAATAATCAGCCGTTTTGAGCGTCTGCGCTTCTGACATCTCGGACCACTCTTTAGACTGCTTTGCTTCCAGAGCCGCAGCGCGTGGGTGGCCATGACGGAACCAGCCTGCGATCGACATCATCAGCATGAGTTCGACACGGCGATCCCACATCTCGATCTGCGCGCGTTCCAGCCCATCACGCCCCATCAGGTTAGGCTCGGGAAAAATACTCTCCAGGTAAGTACAGATGGCGCGGCTTTCGCCAATCACAGTGCCATCATCCAGCTTTAGTGATGGCACGCGCGCCAACTCGTTCACAGACTTATAGTCTGAACTGCGGTGCTCACCTTCCAGAAGCGCGAGCTCGATGATTTCAACCTCATCAAGCTTGCCCTTCTCTTTCAGGAAGAAGGTTACGCGATCCGGATTCGGTGCGCCTTTGGCACTATATAATTTCATATGTTTCACTCCCAGTGACTGATTAGACAGTCGGTCCGGACGTGAAGTTTTTCAACCCGTCACGCAGCGTTAATCGAAGGACGCCCGCACGCCGAATGTTGCATTCATCGGTTCGCCCGGGAAATACCGGTGATTGCCGAATGCGAAATCAGCCCGATCGGCATACCGATCGTCTGTCAGGTTTCGGATGATCACGAAGGCTTCAAGCTGGTCGGTCAGATCATAGTTTGCACGCGCAGACGCAACGGTGTGTCCATCATAGCTTGCCGTATTCGCTTCATTCGTGAAGTACTCACCAACATATTCAACGCTCAGACTGGCATCGAACCGCTCCGTCGGGGCCCAGGCAATGCGCAGATCACCAAGCCATTCCGGTGCTGAGTCGATCTGATTGCCATCCACAATGCCATTTGCCGCACGGTCGAACGCATATGTGTGATCAGCCCAGCTGAGGTTACCAGACACCGTTACCGTGTCAGTCAGCTCAAAGCTTGCCTGTCCCTCAATGCCTGCGTGGTCCGTACGACCGCCAATCACGTTGAGCCCCTGCGCATCACGGAAGAAGTAATTCTCCTTCTCCATCACATAGGCGGCGACATCAAAATAAAGGCGGCCATCTAACACGGCGCCACGTGCACCAATTTCGAGGCTGTCCAGCGTTTCGGATTTCACCTCGCCTACCGTTTGCAGGCTTTGCAGACGGTAAAGGTCAGATGCCTGCGGCGCTCGTTGGCCACGTGCATAGTTCGCATATAGCGCCACATTGCCGATGGCATCATCCCAGATGATGCCGAGTTTTGGCGTCACCAGATCAAAACTGTCAGACCGGTTTGCAGGCACGTTAAAGCGGCCATTTATGCCAGCAGGTGCGCGCGTCGCGTAATCATAATCATGCGTTTCGGCGCGAAGTCCCGTCAGAACCCGAATATTATCACTGATTTCGTATTCCAGCTCACCCCAGAGCGCGAAAGCCAGCGTATCAACCGTGTAATCATAGTGCACGCCGACTGGAAAACGGCTATCGCCGGGGAAGAAGCCAAATGGCGCGGGCTGTGTTTCAAGCAGATCACCGCTCGCCGCGTCGACCATACCACCAATCGTCCAGCGCAGGTCTTCATAACTGCGGGTCACATCGCCCATAACACCGAAGGCGGAATGACTGTTCTCCTCAAAACCCTTGTAAGGCAGGAAGTGCTGCCGGAACTCCATTTCCTGCCAGCGCACATAAGGCGTCACATCCACAACGTAGTCACCGAAAGAACGGCCCAATTCGATAGCTGCCATGGCGAATTGCGCGTCACGGAATGCTTCGGGATTTGGATTGCTTTCTGAAACGTCCTCGTCCTCATACGCTTCAAAGCCCTGAATGAAGCCGCCCGTTTCCTGATTGAGGTTCATGGCCGACAGCCATGCCTGCCCGGACCATCCCGCAAACTCTACCGCTGTCGCCAGATAAAGTTTTTGCTGGTCAACGCTCGTGTCATCACGCCAGCCTGCATCATGTTGAACGGACAGGCCAAGAACCTGACTACCATTTCCCGTCACGATATCACCGCGCGTGCGAGAAAGGGTCGATGTGCTTATAGTGAAATCTGTACCGATTGTTTCTGTTGATGGCAGATAGAGGTCTACCACGCCGTGCACCGCGTTTGAGCCGTAGGCCGCTGAGCCCGGACCACGTACTACGCCAATAGAGTCAGCGATTTCATGATGCGTTTCGAACAGCATATTCACGTTTCCGAACGCAGGTGACCGCGTAGGAACGCCATTTTGCAAAACGAGGAAACTACCCTGCCCGGCTCCACCATTCAGCACCGGGGAGCGAATTGCGATCAAATGCTCCTGACCGGAATTGGTATGGATATTTACGCCCGGCAGGGTGTTCAGAATTTCGGCAGGGTGATCTGCAAGCGTCTCAGCTACCAAATCTTCGTCGATGAATGATACGGAGCCAGGGTCCGTTTCAAGGCGATCTCCGTCGACAACGACGCGAGGCAGCAATGACTGATCTTCTGCATCCTGAGCAAATGCCTGAGGCATTACAAGACCGAGTGCCAGAGCTGAACCTGCACCAAGAAGATGGACCAAACGCGACATAGACTTCCTCCCTTCACCCGTTTTTAGGGCGTCATGAGATGTATCTGTATCCCTGTCGCGCAATAATCAAGCTGGATAGAGTGAACTCTACCCAACTTCATTCACAGCGTTGCAGATCAGCCACCAAGGAAAAGTGATGCTGGCAACGCACCGGCAATGCATGCGCTCATGCATGTTGCGAGCGTACCGGCCAGAAGTGTCTTCCATGACAGGCTGAGGAATGTGTCACGGCGTTCCGGAGCAATGATGGTGAGACCACCAATCAGAATACCGATAGAGCCGAAATTCGCGAAGCCGCAAATCGCGTGCGCGACGATAATGCGTGAGCGGTCAGACAGTTGATCTGCAGGCGTGTTCGCAAGATCTAGGAAGGCAACAAACTCGGTCAGAACCGTTTTGATTCCCATCAGAGAACCAGCTTTCGCGGCTTCCTCCATCGGTACACCCGTCATGTACATGAGTGGCATGAATATCCAGCCGAGAATACGCTGAATAGATAGCGCCTCGCCATTCACATCCGGCGCGGCGCCAAGGGCGGCATTCACCATGAAAAGAAGCGCGAGCGCTGCGATCAGCATGGTCGCGATGTTCAAAACGATCTGAAGACCTGTGCTGGCACCAGAAGAAAACGCGTCCATTGTGGATTCGTATTCAAAGTCCGGTTCGTGCGCACGGTCGGAAATCGCCACTGTTTCAGGCACCATCGTCAACGCGAGAGCGACTGCCGCAGGTGCAGCCACAATAGACGCCGTCAGGAGCTGGGCGAGCGGGTTCGCCATAACCGGCTGCAGGAAGGTCGTGTAGATGATGAGAACGGAACCGGCGATCGTCGCAAAACCGGTCGTCATCAGAACGAAAACTTCCGAACGCGTCATGCCTTTGATGTACGGTTTTACGAGGACTGGTGCTTCGGTCATACCCATAAAGATGTTCGCAGATACTGCCAGAGATGTTGCACCACCAAGGCCCATGGTTTTCGCGAAAATGAAGGCAAAGGCTTTGGTCACCCAGCGTAGAATGCGCCAGTGCCAGAGGATAGCTGACAAAGCCGCGACAACGATAACGATTGGAAGGATCTGGAAGAAGAAGGCCGGATTGGCATTCGCCTGCTCTACCGGGAAGGTCGTATTGTCGCCGATATAGCCGAACACAAAACCTGTACCGTAGCGGGTTGCGTTCTCAAGGCCATCGACAACGACGTTAGCTTTGAACAGCACGTTGCGGACTGGAGGAACAGCAAACAGAAGAAGCGCAAACACAAACTGGAGACCAACCGCGCCCAGTACGAGTTTCCAGGGAAAGAGTTTCCGGTTTTCAGAAACAGCCCAGGCGATACCAACAATCACCACCAGCCCGAGCAGCGCCCGCGCGTTATCCCAGCCCCAATCCATACCGTAATCCTTTTCCCGCAGGGCGTTTCCCGCCCGATCGACACATTTCTGTAATCGGCAGAGCCTGCCGGTGCAAACCCTTATTCACAGCAAAACATGTCTGATACGCTCAGAAACGCCGGTTAAGCATGCCTGCGCCTATCTGTTTATCTCCTGTGCAGTATAGCTCTGCAGACTGGCGCAAAACCATCGAAACATGATGACAGACAGATTCGCCGCTATAGAATCGCACGGATATCAAACGCAGCAGGACGCGCCTTCAATGCAACCATTTCACCTTGCCTTTCCGACCGCCAATCTTGAAAAGACGTCAGCCTTCATGACTGAAGTGATCGGAGCGAGCACTGGCCGGACGAGCGAGCGTTGGGTGGATTTTGACTTTTTCGGTCACCAGATCACCAGCCATCTTGTCGATGATATGGATGAGGCGGCCAAAAATCCGGTGGACGGACAGCAGGTGCCTGCCTTCCATTTCGGCATTATCATGCAATGGGATGACTGGCAGGCGCTTGCCGACCGCGTAGACGCCAGGGGCGTGCCATTCGAGATTGGTCCCTATATCCGCTTTGCGGGGGAAGTAGGCGAACAAGGTACGTTCTTCATCCGCGAACCGGGCAGCAACACCGCGCTGGAATTCAAGACATTCCGCAATTTCGACCAGATCTTCGCGACTTAAAAAAGGCCTGCAAAAGCAGGCCTTTTCGTTGATATCATCAACTGACTATTCAGCTTTTTCCGGCCAGCGGAATTTGCGCTCTGGATAGAACGGATAGTGCGGCGCGATACCATCAGACACCTTCTCAGGATATTCAGGCTTACGTTTTTCAAGGAAGCTTGTGACACCCTCTTTCGCATCGCGCGTACGGCCACGTTCGAAGATCGCGCGGCTATCGATGATATGCGCTTCCATCGGGTGATCCGCACCAAGCATCTGCCACATCATCTGACGAGTCAGCGCAACGGAAACCGGTGCGGTGTTGTCAATGATTTCTCGGCACCATGCACGGGCTGCGTCCATGAGTTCGGCCTGCGGATAGATCGCTTTGATCAGGCCGCCATCCAGAGCTTCCTGCGCATTGAAAACGCGACCGGAATAACACCAGTCGAGTGCCTGGCTGATGCCAACGAGACGCGGAAGGAAATAGCTGGAGCATGCTTCTGGAGTGATACCGCGGCGTGAGAACACAAAGCCGAAGCGCGCATTGTCAGACGCAATGCGCACATCCATTGGCAGCTGCATGGTCGCGCCAATACCAACGGCTGCGCCATTGATCGCGCCAATGATAGGCTTCAGGCTTTCATACATGCGCAGTGTGCAACGGCCGCCGCCATCGCGTTGAAGGTCTTCCTGCGTTGCGTGACCGGCTTCCTTACCACCTGCCTGACGCGCTTCATAATCAAAGGTCTTGCCGCCTTGAGAGAGGTCGGCGCCGGCACAGAATGCGCGGTCGCCAGCACCCGTAACGATGACAGCTTTCACGTCATCATCAGCGTCTGTCTCGTCAAAGGCTGCGATGATGTCGAGCATCATCTGGCCCGTGAAGGCGTTCATCTTCTGCGGACGGTTTAGCGTAACCGTTGCAATTCCATCCTCAACCTCAAGGATGACTGTCTCAAACTCTTTTCTTTTCGTCATAGTAAAACTCCCCGTCTGATTGACGGGGAGTGAAGACGTGTCTGGGAAGTAAAATCAAGTATAACCCGAGGTCACTTCCTAATTATTTGCGCGGATCAGTACTGCGAGCACTGGATCGTACGCTGACCAGCATAGGCACCGATTACACCACCGACGACCGCGCCGACTGCTGCATTTCGTGTGTCATCACCACCAGCCATGGCTCCAAGGCCTGCACCAGCCAGGGCACCGATACCACCACCCGCGAGGGTCCGGCTGCGGCGGGCTTCGTCACACTCACCATAAGAGCGGAACATGGTCTCGCCATCATAGCTCCAGCGCTGTGTTGCAGGTTGCTGATAGCTGTATGTTGGCTGCGAATACCGGTTGGAGGTCTGGTATGTGCTGCCGCTATGGTAGCCGGTGTTATAGCCGCTATTGGACTGGTAGTTGCCGTGGTTCGAATAGCTGCCATTGTGACCATAGTTGCTGTTATTGCCGTAGCTATGGGTCGGCTGGGAGCTGTAAGTCCGCGTTGTCGTATAGGTACGACCGGACTGATAGCTACTATTGTTATAGCCGTTATTGTACGTGCTGTTGCCGTAACCGTTATTGCTGCCATGGCCGTTGCTGTATGTCCGTGTCGTTGAGTACGAACGGGACGGATATGTGGTCTGATAGCCTTGGTTATGGTGGCCGTTATTGTACTGACCATTGCTGTAGTAACCATTTGACGATGTGTGACCGTATGTCGGCTGGCTGCTTACATAACGCGTGTTTGACGTTGTAGAGTAAGACGAGCTCTGGCTCGGATACTGGTATTCAGAACACTGGATCTGACGGTTGCCGACAATGCCACCTGCTGCGGCACCAATCATCGCACCAACAATCGCGTTACGGGTGTCATCACCACCAGCCATCGCGCCAGCACCGGCACCCAGAAGGCCGCCAATCGCCGCGCCGTTCATTGTACGTGTGCTGCGCGCTTCTTCGCAGGAAGAATACGAGCTGTAATTCGTTTGACCGTCATAGCTCCAGTAAGAGGACTGGGCGTTGGCGGCGGGGGTGATCGCCATCATCGCGGCGAGAGCTACTCCAGAGGTAATGGCTTTCAGTTGCATGGGAAATTCTCCTTCCATGCAGCCAATATGAAGAACCCGCATTGAACCCAGTCTGAATGCTTCGTTGTGGTAAACGAGCCCTTTCGTTCATATTCGGTTTAGCGTCTCGACGTGGTCTTCATCCTCTCAAACACCGCCCAATCCCCTGAATTCACGGTTGACCAGACCCGTTTTCTCGCAAAACTGACAGCACGGACTTTTAAGGATGCTAATGTGCGGATCTTCATAACACTGGCGCTGATGACGTCTCTCTGCCTGGCAGGCGAATCTGTTTCCGCGCAGGCCTCACCCGATTTCGGTGACAATACGAGTCGCTTTGCCAATGACGGCGAATGCGATGATCCGCGTTTTGCAGGTCCAGACGCATCCAGTTTCCAGTCTCGCCGAAATGAGGGCCATGACGCAGAAGACTGTCAGGCGGCTTTTGAAAGTGGAACTGTGTTTTTGAGAAACACAAGTTTCGTCACGTATGACGGCGTGGAGTTCGGCACAGATAGCGGTCGTTGGGCTCACGATGGGGAATGCGACGACCCGCGCTTTCGCGGACGCGGGATGGCGACATATACGCAGGACGAAAACATTCTTGCCGATTCCGCAGATTGCATGGCCGCATTTCAGGCTGGCACGATTGCTCTGCGCACCAGTTTCGACGAGCCTTACACATTCGATGGCATCAATTTTGGTGTCGATTCCAGCGAATGGGCTAATGATGACGAATGCGACGATCCTCGCTTTCAGGGAACGGGCATGGCTCAGTTCCTTAACGAGGAAAACATTGAAGCTGATGCATCCGACTGTTTGTTCTTCTACCGAAACGGTGCAATCCAGCTTATTGTAGAGATTGAAGAACCTTACTCTCAGGAAGGCATTCTGTTCGGCATTGATGAAGGTCAGTTCGCTAATGACGACGTATGTGACGACCCGCGCTTTGTCGGCCCCGACATGTCTATTATCGGCGGATTATCCGACGCAGTGGAGAAAGACGCGTCGGACTGCCTCTCCGGATATGAGGCCGGCCGCATATTTCTGCGCCGCGCCTATATCGCCCCACGCATGGTCGATGGGGTCAATTTTGGTGACGACAGCAGTCCGTACGCAAATGATGACGAATGTGATGATCGCCGCTTCATAGGCGACGGCATGACACGCGTACTGCTCACCGATGCAAACATCATGGCGGATGCATCTGACTGCATCGCGGCCTGGATGTCAGGCGAGTTGGAACTGCGCACGCCCATCACCGAGCCGCTCAAATTCGAAACCATTACATTTGGCGTAGATTCAAGTGATTTCGCCAATGACAATGAATGCGATGATCCACGATTTCAGGGGCTGGGCATGGCAAGCCCTCCGCTTGAGCAGAGCAATATCGAGGCCGATGCAACCGACTGCCTGACCGCATATCAGCAAGACCGCATCACCATTCGCAACGCGTATTTCTCGCCAGTCACCTATAACGGAATCGACTTCGGCGATGATAGCGGCATCTGGTCAAATGATGGCGAATGCGATGATCGTCGCTTCATTGGTGAAGGCATGACGCAGGTGCTTCTCACCGATGAACACATCCGCGCAGACGCATCAGATTGCCTGGCCGCGTATCAGGAGGACCGCCTCGAACTGAGAGAAGAGATTACTCGTCCACGCCACTATGATGGCATTAATTTCGGTACCGATACGAGCGTTTTCGCCAACGACAACGAATGCGACGACCCGCGATTTGAAGGCGAGGCAATGGCAGAAGGCGAACCGTTGGATGAAAATAAAAAGGCAGACGCAACCGACTGTCTGAACGCATACCGGCAGGGACGCGTCACGTTCATTTCACAGCCTGCAGCCAGCGGAACGCTTTATGATGGCATTCTGTTTGGCGTCGACAACGGGCGCTGGGCAGAAGATGGCGAATGCGATGATCCACGCTTCGAAGGCGACGGCATGTCCACAACAGTTCTGCTCGACAGCGATATTCGCAATGATGCAACCGACTGTCTGGCCGCTTATCAGGACGGCACGATCACCCTGATCCGACCGAATTGAAACGCTAGTTCAGCTCCGCGGGACAACTCAGCGTCTCATTCTTTTCAGATTACCTGCCCCAGCGTCACCGCTAGACAGTGCCCTTTGCTCGCGCCATCCTCTCGAAAATATAAAAAAAATCGGGAAGGAAGCGCGCATGGCGGAGGAGCAGACATTCCACCCTTGCATTCACACGGCTAAACATCCGGACAAGCCGGCCATTATCATGGCTGACACCGGAGAGACGCTCACCTTTGGCGAGCTTGAAGCGCGATCAAATCAAGGGGCACAGTTTTTCAGATCGATTGGTTTGAAGAAAGGCGACACGATCGCATTCTTCATGACGAACTCGATCCAGTATCTGGAGCTTGCTTGGGCAGCCCAGCGATCCGGCCTGTACTTCACCTGCATCTCGTCTCGCCTGACCGCACCTGAAATCGACTACATCGTGCAGGACTCGGGCGCGCGAGTGCTCTTTTCCTGTCCCGACCTCGCAGAAGCCGCAAAAGAGGTGAAGGCTATCACCAGGATGGAACGCTATTTCAGCGTTTGCGGAGAGATCCAAGGCTATGAAGCCTATGAGGCATTAGGCGACGGCATGCCTTCCACCCCGATTGGCGATGAAAGCGCCGGCGCGGACATGCTCTACTCGTCTGGGACAACAGGGCGCCCGAAAGGCATTCGCCCGCCGCTCGATCCGGACAAACCTATCGGGGCAGACAACGTTCTGCGCATGATCCTCAGCGCGGCAGGCGGCATTACGGAGGACAGCATCTATCTCTCCCCGGCCCCACTCTATCACGCCGCGCCACTTCGCTGGACAATGACCGCAATGTCTATCGGCGCGACGGCGATCATCATGGACAAGTTTGATCCTGAAACCTTCCTGCAACTGGTAGAAAAATATCGGGTCACGCATACGCAACTGGTACCAACCATGTTCGTTAAAATGCTCAAACTGCCCGAAGCAACTCGCACGCAGTATGATCTGTCATCCCTGAAATTCGCTGTACACGCCGCAGCGCCATGCCCGGTGCCGGTTAAAGAGCAAATGATTGAATGGTGGGGCCCTGTCATCCACGAGTACTATGCCGGCTCTGAAGGAAACGGCCTGACATGGATATCCTCGCCCGATTGGATGACTCATAAGGGAAGCGTAGGCAAACCCCTGCATGGCGTCCCGCATATTTGCGATGAGGAAGGCAACGAACTTGGACCTAACGAAGAAGGCATGATCTACTTCTCTGACACCACGCCGCCGACCTATCATAATGATCCAGAGAAATCGAAGAAGGCTTGCCACCCGTTCAAGGAAGGCTGGTCCTCACTCGGTGACATCGGCAAGCTGGACGAAGAAGGCTTCCTCTATCTGACGGACCGCAAGGCGTTCATGATCATTTCCGGCGGGGTGAACATATATCCTCAGGAAGCTGAAAACGTTCTGATCACGCACCCAAAAGTCGCCGATGTTGCCGTGATTGGCGTGCCGAATGACGAATTCGGAGAAGAAGTGAAAGCGGTTGTCCAGCCAATGCCCGGCGTAACCGCGAATGATGAGCTCGCTGATGAGCTTATCCGCTATTGCCAGTCGCAGCTTTCCAAAATCAAATGCCCAAAAAGCGTGGACTTCGATCCCGAACTGCCGCGCCACCCAACGGGCAAACTTTACAAACGCCTCGTCCGTGACCGGTACTGGGGCAAATCAGACAGCAGAATTATTTAAACGAGAAGAGAAGACACATGACTGAAACAAAGAAAGTCGCATACGCAGATCTTGAATCCATCATCGGGCAGGAAATCGGTGTATCCGACTGGCACGTCATTGATCAGGATCGCGTAAACCTGTTTGCAGATGCAACGGGCGATCACCAATGGATCCACGTAGACGTTGAGCGCGCGACTAAAGAAATGGGTGGCCCGATTGCACATGGCTTCCTGACGCTTTCGCTGCTTCCGATGCTGTCATCTGAAGTTCTTCAAATCACCGGCGTCTCCCGCGGCATCAATTACGGGTCGGATAAAGTCCGTTTTACCAATATGGTCCGCGTAGGCTCCAAGGTCCGTCTGCGCATGAAGAACATTTCTGTCACCGAGAAGTCCGGTGGCAAGCAAATGATCAATGAGTCGACTGTTGAGATTGAAGGTCATGAACGCCCTGCTCTCGTCGCACAGCAGATTTCAGTCGTTTACGGCTGACCCTCTGAACAGGGGATGTTCGGAAACTTCTGAAATATGGTATCTTTCCGTATCGACGGCCTGACGTCGTTACGGAGGGTACAGATATGTCACTTGCTAAAATCGCCCTATGTGCGGCCGTACTGGCTGGCCTGCCCGCTTTGGCTCAAGCCAACAATCCAGATTGCAGTTCTCCGAGCGCGGTCCTTTTCCAGACATGTGCAACGGAGCCAGAGCCCGAAGTTCCTGAAGAGATCAGTAATGAGCTTTCAGAGCTCGCCGCAGCAGCTTACGCCGCGACAGAAGTCTCACACACAACAGATAACCTGCAGGCTCATGATGAAGACCTGGCTCCACGCTGGGGACAGATGCTTTCATTCGAAGAGAGCGATGAACAGGTGGCCAGACGTGTCACAAGCGTCGATATCATCACTGTCACTCTCTCTGACAGCCAGAAAGTTCCCTATGTAGAGACCGTTTTCGAAGATGGCTCTATAGAGGAACGTTCACCAACGCTGGCCGAAACCGAGGCCTGGCGCGACGCTATCTCGCGCAATCCGGACCTCGAGCGAATGCCCGCTACAGCAGCAATGAGCTATTCCCGGAGCTCGCAACCCGTTGAAAGCTCAGGCTGGAGCCTCGAAGGCGGATTTCAGTCCGCGAATACAAATAGCGACAATCCAGCTCGAGACAGGCTGGAAGAGCGGCTCGAAGTTCCAGAATCACGTCGCGGCCGCGATGGCAGGCAGTGTTCGGAATATGAATCTCCGGATGGTAGTACGCGGTCCAGCAGCTGTAGCCAGACATGGAGCTGGAGCTCAGAGGATTGATCGATATCTGCTAATCGTGGCTGACACGCACAATACGGAATACAGACAGCGCACCTGAACGTGCTCAATGTCAGCGAAGCGATACGAGAGCAAATGGATAAAGTGGAGGCTTCTGTTGCCAGGCGCCTCCGGGCCCCGCCTGGACGAGCTAAACCATCCAGGAGTTTAAGCGGTTAGTTTCCGCACAGCATTACGCTGCGAGGAGTTCACCTTCAGCAAAGTTGTCATTAGCAACTATTTGCAAGTTGAGCTTCTAACGGAGCTCATCCGGGCGAAGGCATCACCTTTACACGTCTGTCGATCCTATTTCGGCCCCTCACCTTCTGCCTAATGAGCAGAGTTAATGGTGGAGCCGCCGGGTACCGCCCCCGGGTCCAAACCGCTTATTACGTGCGCGTTTATCGCCATAGTTCCGAAGAACAAGACTTATATAGTGGTGATTTTCGACCATTAAAAGGCAGGTTTTGAACCGCTTAGTGAGAAATCCGCAAATCGGAGATGTTCGTAGCAATTGCCTGATAGGCTTCTTCCAATTGCTCTCCATTTGAGGCGTTGAACGCATACTCGCTGCCAGAAGAGCAATAATTCAGGATATTCTGCCCCTGTTGCGGTGCCTGAAAGGCGACCGTGTAGATCACAATACCTTCCGCTTTCATGGCATCGCAGAACCGCTGGGCATGGTCGAAAGAATTACCATTGCTCATATAATCGGCATTGAACTCACCATCGGTCATGAGAATAGCAACTTTGGTAGAGTCCGGCTCGTCATAAGCGCGAGGCGCCGAATCCGAACCCCAAATGCCCGACCAGTCCGGCGAAATCAGATACCAGGCCCACGCAATACCAAGATGCCCGGCGGTACCGCCAGAAGTTGGCATAGTGCTGATCGCGGAAATGAGCGTGCCCTGATGGTTGGTGAGTGGCGTGAGGCCCGCCGAGTTGCAGGATGTGGTTTCATACCGCATCCATGCGCCCGAACCTGGTGCTGCATCAGTATACTTCTGAGCGCCCTCGCGGCCGGTGACGCACGTGTCTGTAACCTGCTCCCAGCGCTGGCAATAGTAGTTATTGCTGCGGCCACGCCGTCTCCAGCGGGAACACTCATACTGATCCGGCTCTTCGTCCGTAACAGTCTCGAACAGGTCTTCTCCGACATTCACCGCTGACGCGTATGTCGAGATCGCAATACGCACATCGTCGGGATCTTCAACTTCGCTGTTCAGAATAGTGCGCACTGCATCGCGGGCCGCATGCTGCAAATCGAGCATGCGATCATTATCGCCCATAGACCCGGACGTATCAAACATGAAGACGACATCAAGCTTGCCGACGCCATAATCCGTTTCCGCGTAGCGCGTAAACTCAAGGGTCTCCATGCCCAGCAATCCGGAGAGCGTGGTCCGTTCCTGGCACGTCACACTGGAGATTACCTGGTGGTTCACACGGTCAATTTCGAAAATCGGGTTAGCGCAACTCGCGTTCACATTATTCGCAGAAACGGTCGCATCGTAGTATGAGCGCCCTGTTTGACGGATTTGCGCATCCGTCTTGTCGTCCTGAAGTGCGCGAGCTGCTGCCAGAACGGCGCCGTCGAGCGCGGATTGAACCTGCGTTGCGGACCCTTCAGTACGTGAAAAGTCGATGGCGAGACCGGCGACCATCATTAAGGGAATTAGCGTCAAAGCGAATGTCATCGTGACATTGCCATCGCGCTCCCTCAATGCATTTATGAATGTCCGTACCGCTTTCAGCATTCCACCCACACTTCGCTGAATGTATGGGGCGTATTATTGTTGGTAACTCCTGCACGGGAGATAACTCGCGACGCCGAATCATCCTCTCATTATCAGAGATTTGGTAACCATAAGTCTGACACATGGTTAACCATTCTGATTTGGTGGTATAAATTCGTCGAGAAAGCCTACATTTTTCAGATGTGTGTAAGTGAACTAAAGTAAACGGGATGCAGAACGTGAACGCTGACGCAACACAACCGGAAGTCAAAAATAATTCAGATTCCGCAGATATTACATATTTGAACCTTCTGAAACGCATCCTTGAAGACGGTGTTGAGCGCGGAGATCGTACCGGAACCGGCACAAAAGCAGTGTTCGGACACCAGATGCGCTTCGATCTGTCTGATACGTTTCCACTTCTGACAACCAAAAAGCTGCATCTGAAGTCAATCATCTATGAGCTGCTCTGGTTTATTAACGGCGACACGAATGTCCGATATCTACAGGAGAACGGCGTTTCGATCTGGGATGAGTGGGCTGACGAGAACGGTGAACTTGGCCCCGTCTATGGCAAGCAATGGCGATCATGGGCTGCGCCAACCGGCGAAACGATCGACCAACTGACATGGGTGCGTGATGAAATCCGGAACAATCCGAATTCGCGCCGTCTCATTGTATCTGCCTGGAACCCTGCAGATGTAAACGACATGGCGCTGCCGCCCTGCCATTGTCTGTTTCAGTTCAACGTGATGGATGGCAAACTGAACTGCCAGCTCTATCAACGCTCGGCTGATGTGTTTCTCGGCGTGCCCTTCAACATCGCCTCATACGCCCTCCTCACCACGATGATGGCACAGGCTTGCGGGCTGAAAGCTGGCGAATTCGTCCATACGCTCGGTGATGCTCACCTTTATCTGAACCATCTGGATCAAGCGCAACTGCAGCTGACTCGCGAGCCGAAACCAGCACCGCGCATGCTGTTGAACTCGGACCGTAAAGACATTTTCGGCTGGGAACGCAGCGACTTCAAACTCACCGATTATGACGCTCATCCGGGCATTCGAGCACCAATCGCCGTTTAGTCGATAAACAGGTTTATTTCAGACTGCGCGGAACTGACTACTTGTAGTTCACGTTCATTGAGACAAAATCCATACTAACAGCAGGGTAATTCCCTGCCTTTTAGAGGAGGACGCGACAATGACTGTGCACGCAGCCCTGACCGAAGGCGAATTCAGCCTCGAAAATTCACTCAAGCTCGCAGCGCGCCTTGCGATCAAGCTCGACACAACGCTTGTAGGCGTGTCAGCTATGCCTGATCCGGCGCGCGCCATGCTGATGACAGGCGTCAGCATGCATGGCGTAATGATTGCGACCGGCGGAACGCTGGCTGATGGTATTCGCGATGCGCAAAAAGAAGCCCGCGAAAAGCTGGAGACGCTGTTCCACAAAGTCTGCAACGACGAAGGCGTTCCGGTAGAAAAGCGTAAGATCGAACATGAGGTAGGCCTGCCAAGCGAAGTCTATCCTCGCATCTCCATGCTATCTGATGCATTCGTCACGCCGCACGAGTGCGTCACAAATGGTTCAGATCATGGTCTCGCATTCGAGAGCATTCTGCTGGACAAACGTTTGCCGGTCATCGCCTGCGGCACGGACGAGCCTGCGAATTACGGCACCGTGATTATTGCATGGGATGGCAGCCCCGAAGCCGCTCGCGCTGTACGCTTCCATACGCCGGTTCTGAAAGCCGCTGACAGGATCATTATTGCTCAGAACAGCAACCGGATTGACGCACAGGACCGCAATGGCAGTGAAGATCCCGCATTCGTTCAGGCCTATCTGGAGCGTTTTGGCATCGCGTCTGAAGCGACCAACTTCAACGGCAATGTTGCTGAAGGCCTGCTGAAACTCGCTTCAGATGAGAGTGCCGGCATTATCATTGCGGGAGCATATGGCCATAACCGTCTGGAAGAGTTCATCTTCGGCGGCGTGAGTAAGAGCCTCTTGCGTGCAGATCAAGGCCCTGCGCTCGCGCTGGCCCATTAGGCTGGGTCAACAACCTCTATAGCCGGTGTGCCTGTTTCGGCAGGCTCACCGCCGGTCAAGAGACCAAGCGATTGAAACGTCAGACCAAGTTCGGCACTGAGATGTGTCCAGCCAATAATGGCCACGCTGGCGATAAGTGCGATTAGCAGGCCGTATTCCAGTTTCATCCCAATGGTCCGTGTCGTTATGGTTCAGTTTCACGACACGATGCAGTCTTGAGGCCATGACAGCGCCATCAGGGTTAATCAGGCGGCCTTCGGGTCAACCTCGCCTCGGTCTTCCCGTCTGCGAATCATCCATGACACGACAACGGCGCCGACCATTTTACCGATCACAAACACAATCCAGTTGGCTGGATGGAGCTGCGATCCACGTTCGGCGATACCGGCCATAGCTTGCGCCAAATCTGCCCCGTACAGAAATACGGTCGTATCGATCGGGGCTGCCAGCGCGCTCGATAGCAAAATACGGGTTGAAAGACGGTACTTGGTGAAGGTGAAAAGGAGCCAGTCGACGGTCTCGGACACAGCAAATGCAATGCCGGATGCCACCGCAATCACAGCCCAAGAATAATAGAATGACCATGCAATCGCCATCGTCATAACGATAAGAACTTTGTGGCCGATTTCGCGCTGCACGAAGTCCCGTAAAACAAAGACAAGCCCCGTGACCATGGTCAACGGATTGATCAATACGCCATGCGGGAACGTCTCATTCGGCTCGATAAAGCTGATGCTGTCCACATTTCCGAAGGACCAGTTGAGCGCAGGAATCAGCGCGACATACATAAATGCCCAGCTACGCCCTTTCAGAATCCAGATGATAGCGGCGGTAACAACAAGCAGAACGGATACAATTAATGCGTGCTGAAGATTAGCCGGTTCGGCCAAGTCAGCCAGAGCACTGATGTTTGACCGGTAAAAAATCGCAGACAGAAATTGCCCGATAACATCCTGCATTCTGAGCCCCTCGCCCCAAATCCACCCGTTCGTCACTTGCTCATTGCCCGTGTGCGAGTATCAAGTGGACCGGTTCTATCATTTCTCAAGGTGGATGCACAATTGGCCCGAACCGATACACAGATTTTCCGCTCTTTGATCGTTGCGCGAGCGAAGAACAGTGTCATTGGCCGCGATGGTGACATGCCATGGCGCCTCTCGACGGACCTGAAGCGCTTTCGATCACTCACGAGCGGAAAACCGGTAATTATGGGGCGCAAAACCTGGGAAAGCCTGCCGCGCCGTCCGCTTCCGAACCGACCGAATATCGTGGTCAGCCGGAACTCTGATTACCGCGCCGAAGATGCGTGGCTCACATCCGACCTTGCTTCAGCTTACGCAATGGCAAGCGCAATGGCGCAGAAAGCAGGCGTGGATGAGGTGTTCGTTATAGGCGGCGCGGGTCTTTACGAAGAAGCTATTCGTCACGCAGACCGCATGCACATCACAGAAGTGGATGCCGCTATTGAGGGCGACACATACTTCCCGTCGTTCAATCCGGAAGAGTGGACCGAGCTGGATTCCGAAGACGTGCCTGCAGGCGAGAAGGATGATTACCCTACCCGATATCACCTGCTTGAGCGAAAATGATCAGACCAGATTGATCGACTGATCGCGGGTCGGATTGTTCTGGTCCAGCCAGCTATCTGCAAAATCCGGCAGCCAGCTCATAACTTCGTCGACGAACGCGAGCGCTTCGAGAGAAGACGCTGTGCCGTGCTGAGCGAGCCCTACCAAAGACGCAAGCGTATGCTTACGTTCTGGCACTGAGAGTGCAATATACCGCGCCATTGTCGCAAAATCTTCGGTGTAAACCTGCTCATTCGACATAACGCAGGCGAATGCACCTTTCAGCGAGGTTTGCGCAAACTGCTTACTGGAAGCCCGAACGCGCGACTCAGTAGCCACTGCTTTCAAACGATGCTGCAGCGCGCGCAGACGACCGCTGAGACCTACGATGGACGCATTCGACACTGCCGAAGTCAGTTTTTGAGGCGCAATCAGACGTTTCAGATCACGACCGGCCACCGCTACGCTATTCACGCCGATACGAAAACGCGCTGGTGAAAAACGCCCATCAGACGGAAAAACTTCGTCCCAGCCATACGTTTCGAACGTGCAAGCGTGAAGTTCTGGGTGCAGCTTCTGAACACGAAGCGCTGCCGCTGCACAGAAAAGATCAAGGCCGACAGAAAATTCAGAATTGCGAAGCACGATAATAAATGCAGCTTCACCGCCAGCATCACGCGCAAGGTCACCTGACAGGTAAACGCTATGCATACGATCACCGAACCGCTCGAATGCAAGATCAGCAGCTGTATGCGCGATGTCCTGAATCAATGCTGGCAGATCGCTCGCATCACACGCGCCGTTTAGCACGCGCCCCCATGGGTCCTGAGGCCAGAGCGTCGTCGCGCCAGTCATCGCTTCTTCCTTACAGGCACGCGAATGGGCTGAGGTTTCGAGAGGCTTACCGCACCCCAGACAAGGGCCAGAGCGAGGAGCGTTGAGATCGCGGTTAATAAACTCATAACGACAGCCAAGCCAACTTCATGCCAACTGGCAAGTCAGATCAGCAGTTCGTGAGATGAATTTAATAATACTGCTAAAAGAATGCGCGCTTATTCGAACACAATCTCAGGCCCCTCAGGCACTGAAACGCCCTCCAGCCCTGCCCTTACCTGCTGCGCGATGTCTGCATAGACAGCGCTGGACGTGCCTTCTGTCAGCGCGGCCGGTTTTCCCGCATCTCCACCCTCACGAATGGCCTGGAGAAGCGGCACCTCGCCCAGAAACGGCACTTCAAGTGTCTCAGCCATGCGTCGCGCGCCGCCTTCACCGAACAAATATGTTCTATTCTGTGACACAGGGTCTTCGAAGTAGGCCATGTTCTCTACAATGCCCAGCACCGGCACATCTGTCTTGCGGAACATGGCAACTCCGCGGCGCACATCAGCCAGAGCGACTTCCTGAGGTGTAGAGACGATCACCGCACCGGAAAGGCTCACGCGCTGAGCAAGTGTAAGCTGAGCATCGCCCGTTCCCGGAGGCGTATCGATTATAAGGACGTCCAGTTCGCCCCACTGAACGTCTTTCAGCATTTGCGTGATGGCAGACATGACAATCGGCCCCCGCCAGATCATTGGTGCATCCACATCTGAAATATAGCCGATGGACATGAGCTTCATGCCAAAGGCTTCAACCGGCGTGATCTTTCCTCCATCGCCTTTGCCCGGATGCGATTCGACTGTGCCTGTCATGGTCGGCAGAGACGGGCCATAAACGTCTGCATCCATAATGCCGACACGCAGGCCCTGATCGCGAAGCGCGATTGCGAGGTTCAAAGAGAGCGTTGATTTGCCAACACCTCCCTTGGCGCTCGCCACAGCGATGATTTGTTTGATACCTGGAATTTGGAGCGTCCCGGATTTCGCTGTAACCGCAGGTACCGGTTTCGAAGCGGTTTGGCCCGCGAGGTCTGCGCCTTTTGTGACGCGTTGCCGACCTGCTGAAGGCGCAGGTGTCTCCGAGTGCGCCGTCAGCATTACGCGCACCGAGTTGACCCCCTTGAGCGCACCCACTGCCTGCTCTACTTCATAACGAAGGCGTTCATCGCGCTCGAGCGTTTGCGGCGCGCCATAGAGCGTGATGGTGACATCACCCTCTTTCGTTACGAGCAGCTGATCGATACGACCGGCTTCAGTGACTGGTGTTCCGGTAGCCGGATCGGCTATTGATTTCAGGGCTTCGGAAACCAGTTCGGCATCTGGTCTTGTCGATTTAAAGAAACGCATAATCTTCATGCTCTCGGTGGCACATTGCAGAAACAATCACTAGATAACAGACTGAATCCGATTAACAGTTGGACATAAAGACACAAAGGAGCGGCTTTATATGCCATGGAACGACCAAAAAGGCGGAGGGGGTGGCCCCTGGGGATCCGGCGGCGGGTCCAACGGAGATAATAACTCTCCATGGGGACGTCCACAGGGAGGCGGCAATCAAGGCGAAGATCTTGAAGATCAGCTGCGCAAAGTCCAGGAGCGCTTCAAAGGCGCATGGGGCGGCGGTCGCGGTGGATCCGGCGGATCTGGCGGTGGCGGCAAAGGCCTCGGCATTGCTGGCATCTTCCTTCTGATCGGCGCACTTGCCGTGGCATGGATTGCAACTGGCGTCGTCGTCGTAGACGCAGGTCAGCAAGCGGCCGTTTTCCAGTTCGGTAAGTGGCAGCGCAACCTGCCAGCAGGTATTCATATCCACCTGCCGCAACCAATTGAATCTCACCAGTTAATCGAAGTGGAAGCGCAGCAGGAAGTTCAGATCGGCAACAGCGCTGATCAGAGCCTGATGCTAACATCTGACGAGAACATCGCAGACGTCCGCTTCTCCGTTATCTGGAAAGTCTCTACAGAGAACCCTCAGGACTACATCCTCAACGTCGCAAATCCGGAAGCCACTGTTCAGATGGTTGCTGAATCCGTGATGCGTGAAGTTGTTGGCCGATCTGAGCTCCAACGCGTGATCACAACTGAACGTGCGGAAGTCGCGCGTCAGGTTCAGGAACTCACACAGAACCTTCTTGACCAGTATGGTGCCGGCGTTGAAATCATTGAGATCAACATCGCACGCGGCGACCCGCCTGCACCTGTTATTCAGGCGTTCAACGACGTGAACGTCGCTGAGCAGGACGCCCAGCAGCTGATCAACCAGGCAACGCGCTACGCCAACCAGATTGTTCCGGAAGCACGTGGTGAAGCCTCCATTATTCTTGAGGCTGCTCAGGCTTACAAAGCTCAGGTCATCGCCGAGGCAACCGGTGAAGCGTCACGCTTCCTGCAAATCCTCGCTGAATATGCTCAGGCACCAACGGTAACGACTGAACGTCTCTACCTGGATACATGGTCCCGCATTCTGAGCCGTACGCAGAACACTGTTCTGGATAACGACTCCGGGGCTGTTCCGTATCTGCCGCTTGAAAACACCAACCGCCGCCCGACGGCTAACTAGGAGGACGAACACATGAGAGCTATTTCAGTCATTCTGCTCGTCGTACTGGGCATCGTCGCTCTGGTCGGTTTGAACAGCTTCTACACGGTCCGTCAGGATCAGCAGGCGCTGGTTCTGCAATTCGGTAGCCCCGTTGCTGTGCGGAACGAGTTTTCGCTCACCGAAGGCGGCGAACAAATCGATGAAGCCGGTCTTTTCTTCAAACTGCCTTGGGAACAGGTGATCACACTTGATCGCAAAAACATTGGTAGCAACATCCCGGATATTGAAGTTCTGGCATCCGACCAGCGTCGTCTGACAGTTGACGCCTTCGTCCGCTGGCGCATCACCGACCCGCTCATGTTCTATCAGCGTTTCCGCGAAGAGCGTGTTGCTGCGGGTCAGATCCAGCGCTTCACGGAAACCAGCATCCGTAACTCGCTCGGTCAGGTTCCTGTCCCAGAAATCGTCTCCGGTCAGCGTGTCGCGCTGATGGAAGAAATCCGGACTAACGTGAACGATGCGCTCGACGGCACCGGCATCGACATTATCGACGTTCGTATTCGTCAGGCTGACCTTCCAGCGGCGGTTGCAGAAGGTGTCTACACCCGTATGCGTACAGAGCGTGAGCAGGAAGCCCAGCGCATCCGTTCAGAGGGCGAAGAAGAGGCACGCCTCATTCGCGCTCAGGCTGACCGCGAAGCGACAGTTGTCCGCGCCGAAGCCAACCAGACCGCTGAGCAAACACGTGGTGAAGGCGACGCGGAAGCAACCCGCATTTATGCCGACGCTTATGGCCGTGACATTGCCTTCTTCCGTCTTCAGCGTGGTCTGATTGCATGTGAGGAAGCTATCGTCGAAGGCACAGTCATCGTCTCTGACTCAAGTGAGCTCGATGTCTGCCGTGTCTTCATTGAAGGCGCACGCCGCGCAAGCGGTCGTTAAGCGCACTTCATGAGTGTCTTTATTGTTGCATTAGGCCTTCTGCTCTCTGCAGAAGGCCTTTTGTATGCTCTGGCGCCGGATTTCATGAAACGCATGGCCGCTCGCCTTTTGGGAACCGAACGCGATCAGCTGCGTCAAAGCGGTATTATCGCTGCAACCCTTGGCGCAATTCTGATTTATATCTCCGCTCGCTTTATGCGCTGAGGCCGCTAGGATTGACATCGATTCCAATTAGCCGATTGTTCCTACGGCCAGACCCCTCTATGACTCTGGCTGGGCGACAGAAATTTTAAGGTAGTTTGATGGACCTGAAGCTGATTTCAACTTCGTGTCTGGCCTTGGCCATGGCAAGCGCACTTCCAGCAGTGGCGCAGAATTCAGCGGCTCAGACGAACTCACCTACTCGTGTGCACGACACGCCGGACGGATTCTCTCAACTCTCGCGCCGCCTTATGCCGTCCGTTGTGAACATTTCCACGTCACAACGCGTCATCGAAGCAGGCCTGCCTGACTTTCCGCAAGGTTCGCCTATGGAGCGCTTCAACGACCTATTCGGTCGTGATGATGACGGCTTCCGTAGGACCTCTTCTCTCGGTTCAGGCTTCGTCATCGACCCGACAGGCTACATCGTCACCAATAATCACGTTATTGAGGGTGCGGACGAAATCGAAGTGCAGTTCGCTGACGGTCGCACCTACCCTGCCGAACTGATTGGCCGCGATGTGGACACGGATATCGCTGTTTTGAAAATCGAACCGCTCCGCCCACTGGAGGCGGTTCCGTTCGCTGATTCTGATACCGCTGAAGTTGGCGACTGGGTCATCGCCATCGGCAACCCGTTCGGTCTTGGTGGATCTGTCTCTGCGGGTATCATCTCCGCGCGTAGCCGCGATATCAATGCCGGCTCTTATGATGACTTCATCCAGACCGACGCAGCTATCAACCGCGGCAACTCCGGCGGCCCGCTCTTCAATCTTGATGGCGAAGTCGTCGGCGTGAATACAGCCATCATCTCTCCGACAGGCGGCTCTGTTGGTATCGGCTTCTCCGTGCCGTCGAACCTTGCTGAATCCATTGTAGAAGAACTGATTGCCGAAGGCCGCGTCAGCCGTGGTTATCTCGGCGTGAATATCCAGTCAGTAGACCTGCCTCTGGCGCGTACCTATGGCCTGACCAATGCTGCTGGCGTTATCGTCACCGAGGTCACACCGGACAGCCCGGGCGATAAAGCCGGATTACAAATCGGCGATTTGGTTCTCCGGTTCGATGGCGAACTCATCACCGAGACTCGCCAGCTGTCTCGCTGGGTTGCAGAAGCTGAACTCGAAACGCCGATCAGCATGAACATTATTCGCGGTGAAGCACGCCGCGTATTATCTGTCACTCTGACCGAACGCGATGACGGCCTTCCTGATGAGGAGGAAGAAGAAGCACCACCAGCTCTGTTCGCGGGCTCTAACGCTTACGGTCTTCTGCTTCTCGAAATTGATGAAGATGCCCGCCGCCGCTGGCAAATTCCGTCTCCGGTTCAGGGCGCACTGATTGATATGGTTGATCCGGAAGGCCCGTCTTACGGCCATCTGCAGAAAGGCGATGTCATCACGGAAATCGCTTTCCAGTCCGTCACATCACCAGAAGATGCAAACGAGATTTTCGAAGAAGAAGGCGGATCAGACCCGTTGCTCGTCAAAGTGCTGCGTCACGGCCGCTATTCATTCTATGCACTCCAGCTGGAAAGCTAGCGCCTAGTCCGGAACGACGACCCAGTCCGATTTCGGAATGCCCTGGAAGTAAAGTGCCGTTGCAAGCGACGGCCCTTTGATCACGGCGTCCGCAGCTTCTGCGAGGATCGGATGCGGATTATAGCCAACGCCCAAACCTGCAGCTTCAATCATGGACATGTCGTTCGCGCCATCACCCATGGACACCACATCGTCAGCAGATATCCCGAGCTTTTCGACAGCTTCATTCAGACGGTCGAGCTTTGCCTGACGGCCAAGGATAGGTAATCCAACCTCACCAGAGAGGGCACTGCCATCCATAAGCAGCGTATTGGCGTAATTCTCATCAAAGCCTGCAACCTCAGCCACACGCGAAGTAAAGAAGGTGAAACCGCCCGAAACAAGCAGGCATCGGCCGCCATTGGCCTTCATTGTCGCTGTGAGCGTCTTAATGCCTGGATTGAGCGTTATACGCTCGTCAAAGCACTGCTGAAGCGCAGTCTCGGAAAGGCCTTTCAAAAGACCGACGCGCTCGGTCAGAGCTGCCTCGAAGTCCAGCTCGCCGCGCATAGCGCGCTCTGTAATTTCTGAAATCTGGTCCTTAATGCCGGCATAGTCTGCCAGCTCGTCAATGCATTCCTGACCGATGACCGTAGAATCCATATCGCAGATTAGAAGCTTCTTACGCGCAGCATCTGTTGGTCGGACATAGACGTCAAACGCTTCACCAATTTCTGCACGTACGCCAGCCAGAAGATCAGCCAACTTCTCATTCGGCGGAGAAATCGAGAACTCCATCGCGCCCGGACCAAGAATTTTAATGGAAGCATCTTTCAGTCGGTCAGGCGCGGCATGCGTCTGCTCGTCGTGAGACACGATCACTACCGTAGCCGGGACTGCGATAGGTTCTGATGACTTAGCACTGAATGTGTTCATGATGAGCTTTCACAAATCTTTCAAACAAGGTAGGTTTCGGGAATGCGCCCTGCCATTCTCATCCACGGTCCGACCGCCAGCGGCAAGACCCAAATTTCAATCGACGTCGCAAAACGTCTCGATGGCGAGATCGTGAATGCCGATTCGATGCAGGTGTACAAAGGATTGCGGGTAATTACAGCCCAGCCATCTGACGAAGAAATGTCGCAGGTGCCCCACCATTTGTTCGGATATCGCGATCCGGCTGATGCAGGCTCCGCAGGAAGCTGGCTGAAAGATGCCCAATCCGTCATTCGCGGCATTCAGATGCGTGGACGCGTACCGATCATTATCGGCGGCACAGGGCTTCACCTTCTGGCGCTCGTGAAAGGCCTGTCGGAAATTCCTCCGATTCCCGATGAAGTGCGTTCTCAGGTTCGCACCCTGGTTCAATCCATCGGAACCGAGGAAGCTCACGCCCGCCTGGCTGAGATTGATCCCGGCGCAGCTTGCAAGATCAAGCCGAATGACCGCCAACGCATCATGCGCGGTCTTGAGGTGCACACTGCCACCGGAAAGCCACTCTCAAGCTTTCAGGGTGATCGAACTCCGCCGATTCTCAACCCGGGCGAATGGGTAGGCGTTGCCCTCACCCCACCGCGCGCGAAACTTTATGCCCGTATCGACCGTCGATTTGCTGGCATGCTAATGGAAGGCGCGATGGATGAAGCACGTGCGCTGGCTGCGCGCGACCTTGATCCGTCACTTCCGGCCATGAAAGCACACGGAATGCCCTGGCTTCTCGCCTATCTGCGCGGCGAGCTCAGCTCTGATATTGCAGCGGAGTATGCAAAGCGTGACACGCGGCGTTACGCGAAACGCCAATTCACGTGGATCTCTCACCAGTTCCCGTTCTGGCCTAGAATCCCGTCTCCGGAGCCTGAAGTGCGACAGAAGGTTATTTGTGCCCTTTTTAAAGAGATTGACGCGGCTTTTTCGAAAAGATAACCTGCATTCAAAGATTAAGAGGAAAAAGATGAGCAAACTGCTCGTAGTCGTGAGAAAGCGCCTGTCGGTGAAGTGAGAGACCACTTCAGCGCAGGCGCGGTTATGCAAGGGGCTCAGCGGGCCCCTTTATTTTTGGTTGGAATTCTGGCTGGTGCCAAAATGCAGGAATTGAACAAATGGACACGCAAGAAAAGATCGCAGATACGGAATTGACCATGACGGGTGCTGAAATCGTCGTGCGCGCTCTGTGCGATCAGGGTGTAGATACGTTATTCGGTTATCCGGGTGGCGCGGTCCTTCCTATCTACGACGCATTGTTCACCACACCGGAACTTCAGCACATCCTCGTCCGTCACGAACAAGGCGCTGGCCATGCGGCTGAAGGATATGCCCGCTCCACCGGTAAGCCGGGCGTCGCTCTGGTTACGTCAGGCCCCGGCGCGACCAACATGGTGACGCCAATTGCGGATGCGATGATGGATTCCATCCCGATGGTTGTCATCACAGGTCAGGTTCCAAGCCACCTCATCGGTACCGACGCGTTCCAGGAATGCGACACGGTTGGCATTACACGGTGCTGCGCCAAGCACAACTATCTCGTTCGCGATGTAAACGACCTTGCGCGCATCATGCATGAAGCATTCCTTATAGCGACAACTGGCCGCCCCGGCCCGGTTGTTATCGATATTCCTAAGGATATTCAGTTCTCTAAGGGCACTTACAAAGGTCCTGAAGGAACACAGCACAAAACCTATCATCCGGCATCTGAGCCGCATGAGGCCGGTATCGAAGCTGCGCTGGAACTGATGCGCAATGCCCGTCGTCCAATCTTCTATACAGGCGGCGGCATCATCAATTCCGGAACTGAGGCAAGCGCAGCTCTGCGTGCACTGGTTTCTGAAACGAACTTCCCGATCACGTCCACCCTGATGGGACTGGGTTGCTATCCGGCATCAGGTAGCAACTGGCTCGGCATGGTTGGAATGCATGGCGCGTACGAAGCAAACCACGCCATGCATGATTGTGACGTCATGATCTGCCTTGGCGCACGCTTTGACGACCGCGTGACAGGTCGCCTCGACGCTTTCTCGCCAAACTCGAAGAAAATTCACGTCGATATCGACCCGTCTTCTATCAACAAGACGGTTCGCGTAGACGTTCCGATCATTGCCGACGCCGGCAAAGCCATCAACGCGCTACTGGAAGGCTGGCGCCGCGAACAACACCCGCGCAATGATCTCAGCGAGTGGTGGACACAGATCAATGAGTGGCGCGCGCGGAAAGGCTTCGCTTATGAGAAGCAGGAAGAGCAGATCAAACCGCAATACGCGATCGAGCGCCTGTACGAGCTGACAAAGAACCGTGACACCTACATCACGACAGAAGTTGGCCAGCACCAGATGTGGGCCGCACAGCATTACCATTTTGAAGAGCCAAACCGTTGGATGACATCAGGCGGCCTCGGCACAATGGGCTACGGCCTGCCTGCAGCGCTCGGCGTTCAGGCAGCCCATAAGGACGCGCTGGTTATCGACATTGCAGGTGAAGCCTCCATTCAGATGTGCATGCAGGAGCTGTCCACCGCCGTTCAGTTCAACCTGCCGATCAAAATCTTCATTCTGAATAATGAGTGGATGGGCATGGTCCGCCAGTGGCAGCAGCTGCTGCACGGAGAGCGCTACTCACACTCTTACAGCGACAGCCTGCCTGATTTTGTAGCATTGGCGAAAGCCTATGGCGGTCACGGCATTCAATGTCGCAACCCGGCAGACCTTGATGCAGCCATCGAAGAGATGATCGCCTATGATGGCCCGGTACTGTTTGACTGCCTTGTCACCAAGGATGAGAACTGCTTCCCGATGATCCCATCAGGTGCAGCGCACAATGAAATGATCCTTGGCGAAATCACCGGCGACGAAATCGACGAGTCCGGCAAGGTTCTGGTTTAAGCCCTGCAAAGCTGCAGGTAACAAACAACATCAGGTTATAGCGTGAACAGGAATACCAAGTGACGCAAGCTAACACTCCATCTTCGCCACAGAGCGCATATTTCATTGATGATCATTCAGAGGATGCCATCGTACGCCGCACATTGGCGGCGATAGTAGACAACGAGCCGGGCGTTCTGGCCCGTGTGGTCGGCCTGTTCTCTGCGCGCGGCTACAATATTGAAAGCCTGACCGTGGCGGAGGTGGATCATAAAGCCCACCAGTCACGCATCACCATTGTAACGAGTGGTACAGTTCAGATTATCGCGCAGATCAAAGCTCAGCTTGAACGTCTGGTGCCGGTTGCCCGTGTGGTGGATATCACTACTTCACCTGCTGGTCTCGAACGCGAACTTGCGCTTATCAAGGTCAGCGCTGCAACAGGCTCGGACGAGCGCGTCGAGGCGATGCGACTGTCTGAAATTTTCCGCGCACGCGTACTCGATGTCACGCTGGAAAGCTTCATCTTTGAAGTGACTGGCGGGTCGTCAAAAATTGACCAGTTCATTGAACTGATGGAGCCACTTGGCCTGATTCAGGTCTCAAGAACGGGCGTTCTGAGTATTCAGCGCGGCCTTCCCGAATAAACACTTGAAGCAAAGTCTTGCTTCAGATAGGCGTTTGCGCTGCATGGCGCACAATATTCGTCCCAGAAAGAAAGAATGACGATGAAAGTTTACTACGAACAGGATGCCGACCTTTCCCTGATCCAGTCCAAGAAGGTTGCTGTGATCGGTTATGGTTCTCAAGGCCACGCACACGTCCTCAACGCGCGCGATTCTGGCGTGAAGGATATCGTTGTCGGTCTGCAGGAAAACTCTTCCTCCCGCGGGAAAGCTGAAGCTGAAGGCCTTACGGTCATGACACCGGCCGAAGCGACTAAATGGGCTGACGTCGTGATGATCCTCATCCCGGACGAGAAGCAGGCTGTTCTCTGGGCAAACGAAATTGAACCACACGCTCGTGACGGCCAGCACATCATGTTCGGCCACGGCTTCAACATTCACTACAACCTGATCCGTCCAAGCGCGAATGTAGACATTTCGCTGTCCGCGCCAAAAGGCCCGGGCCACACGCTGCGTGCTCAATATCAGATGGGCTTCGGTCTGCCAGGCCTCATCGCGATCCATCAGGACGCGACGGGTACAGCACAGCAGGTTGCTCTGTCTTACTCTAAAGCTATCGGCAATACACGCGCTGGCGTCATCGAGACGTCTTTCCGCGAAGAAACTGAAACCGACCTGTTCGGTGAGCAGGCTGTTCTCTGCGGCGGTATCGTCGAGCTGATCAAAGCAGGCTTCGAAACTCTGGTTGAAGCTGGCTACGCCCCTGAGATGGCTTACTTCGAGTGCCTCCACGAAACCAAGCTCATCGTAGACCTGATCTATGAAGGCGGTATCGCGAACATGAATTACTCGATCTCCAACACAGCTGAGTACGGCGAATACGTTTCTGGCCCACGCGTTGTAGACTCCGAGAGCAAGAAAGCGATGAAAGCGGTTCTGGAAGACATTCAGTCCGGTAAGTTCGCTCGTGACTGGGTCCTTGAGAACCAGGCTGGCGCACCAAGCTTCCACGCAACACGCGCACGCATGAACTCACACCAGATTGAAGAAGTCGGTGAAAAGCTCCGCGGCATGATGCACTGGGCGCAAAACGACCGCCTCGTGGACAAGTCCCGCAACTAAGCGAGACCAATTCATCGATTAAGAATAAGAGCTGCAAACTTCAGGGTTTGCGGCTCTTTTTTTGCCCAGAAAACTACTCCCGTATGGAGAGAAACCAGTTTCACTGACCGCAAAAATGATCATGCTGGAAATATATTCGAAGAAATGGTTGTTCTGGGGTCTAACATGAATTTCTGCGCTAAACTTCTTTCGATCGCATGCCTTTCCGTAGCAGGTGCATCACTCGCGCATGCTGCTGATTTCCAGCTTCAGCCGGGCCAATGGGAAATCACTGAGGGCATGAGCCTGTCAGCAAATGCCACGCCGTCCCAGACGCGTTCCATCTGCATCACTGCGAACGAAAATCTCGTATCTGAGAACTGGTTCATCGATCTGGCAAAGCCGAACGCCGGTTGCGCATCCGACCTCACGTCAGTGAATGCATCGCAGCTCCAGTTCAGCCTGAATTGCCCGAGCCGCAATGGCGACATCGAAGGCCCGGTCAACGTGAACGTATCTGCTAGCGAATTCACGATTTCCAGCGATCTTGCGCTGCAGCTCGGCGGCCACCCACTGCCAATGCACCGTCAGCTGACCGCCCGCAATGTAGGCCAGTGCCGCTAAACTAAACGCCAAGTGCGCGCTGAAACCGGCGCGCACTGCACTTACCTTCTGTTTGTCTTCGTATCGCCCCATTCACGTGCGGGTATGCGCCTGACAACAGGAGCCCCCCATGCAAATCCTTACAAGTCTTATTTTTGTCGGTTATGCCGCCCTCACCTTCAACGCGACCTCTCCTGAGCAGGCGCAGATAGAGGTTGAGCCGGGGTATTGGAACTGGTCACACCAGACCACACTCGCGAACATTCCATTCTCTGAAGAGAACACTGAATGTTTACCGCCGTCGCAATCACGGTTCTCACTTGATCGACTTGCTGCTGACCTCGGACAAGATTGCTCCGTCAGAGACGTCGAGCCGCAAGGCTCCGGCTATTCATTCACGCTCGTCTGTGAAGGCTTCTATTCCGGCGAAGCTCAAGGCACGCTACGCAAACTATCGGACCACCAGATACAGCTTGAGGCAAGCGGACAGGTGATGCTGGCCGGTCTGGCCGCAGACTTTTCATTTGAAGCCAATGCCAATCATGTCGGCCAATGTCCTCAGGAGTGAGCAGGCTCTGACGAAACAGGCTTCACCTTAGGCTCACGTGATACCAGCACACACGCGGCGACAATGATCGCCGCGCCAATCCAGACCCAGATGGTCGGGACCTCCTCGTAGAAAATCCAGCCGAGCAGCGCACTCCAGATCAACGCCGTGTACTCCATCGGCGCAATCTTTTGGGCTGGTGCGCGGGCGTATGCGGATGTCATCAATACCCAGATCGAACCACCAAACGCCCCGAGCATCACGAGCAGCGGAAAATCACTCAGTGTGGCAGGCTCTGCGAACAGAAAGGCGGGCACTGCCATATAGATAGCTGGAAAAAAATTGGCATAAATCGCTATAGCAAAGCCGCTATCCTTTGTGGCCCGCATTCTCAGCATGACCATAGATAGCGCATAGCAGACGGCAGACGTCATCACGCTGGCAAAGCCCAGCCATTCGTCTGGCGTGAAGCGCAGGTTCATGTCTTTGCCAAGGAATGTCACCAGCACACCAATGAATCCGATGAGGCCCGCCAGCACGGCATATTTCGCCGGCCGCTCTCCCAATAACAGCCATGCGAACGGCGTGATAATCAAAACAGCGGAGAAGCCGAGCGCTGTAACAACCACCAGCTCAAGCTTACTAAGTGCAAAGAAGAACAAGGTTGCCGCTGCGACGTGAACCAGCCCGCGCAGCGCATGAAAACGCGTTGCCTTCCAACCAGGAAGCCGTCGCCCCGACAGGAAGTAGGGCACAGCCACAAGAACCGTAGCCAGCCCGAAACGCCAAAAGACGAGCGTCAGCAAGTCCATTTCCTGCTGAACAAAACGCACCAGTGCGTCCATGCCGACGCCGAGCATCACTGCAAGCGCAGCAGTCACCAAAGGCGGTGGGACTAATTTTTCTGATAACGTCATGCCCGAACTCCGGCACCAGAAGAGCCCGGTTTCATACACCAGTTTGGCGGCCCGCCAAACATGCGATGAGTGAAGTCTGCTATTGCGAACAAGCGGGAACACTGCATTCTAGTAGGTATAAAAAACAGAGGAACGCCGCACCAAATGCTTAATCGAGATCAGCACAAACTCCCTTCAGGAATTGATCCACATACTCCGGCAAAAACCGTTCTCGGAGATACTGACCTTTCCGGTAAAACCGCGATTGTAACAGGCGGCTATTCAGGCATTGGCCTCGAAACGACACGCGCCCTCGCCTCCGCCGGAGCGCGTGTGATTGTCCCCGCCAGAACCATCGACAAGGCGAAAACAGCGCTCGCGGGATTGGATGGAGATATTGAGATTGCAATCATGGATCTGGCAGACCTGCCGTCCGTCCAACGGTTTGCAAATGATGTGGTGCAGTCCGGCGGCGCAATTGATCTTCTGATCAATAATGCAGGAATAATGGCGTGCCCGCTATCGCGCACCGCAGCAGGTTGGGAATCGCAGTTCGGCACCAACCATCTGGGGCACATGGTGATGACTCAGGGGCTATTGCCAGCGCTGCGTAAAGCGAATGGTGCGCGCGTGGTCTGCCTTTCTTCGACAGGACATATCGTCAGCGATGTTCACTGGGATGACCCGAACTTCCTCTCCCATGACTATGACAAATGGCAGGCCTACGGGCAGTCGAAAACCTCGAACTCGCTGTTTGCCGTAGGCCTCGACCAACGTGAGAAAGACAATGGCATCCGCGCCTTCGCCGTGCATCCGGGCGGCATTATGACTGACCTGCAGCGTCACCTCGGCAATGAAGAAATGACGGTGCTCGGCTGGACCAATCCGGACGGCACATTGTCCGAACGAGCCGCTAAATTATTTAAGAAGCCGGAAGCAGGTGCTTCGACGACAATTTTTGCGGCAACTTCAAAACTGCTCGACGGCAAAGGTGGGCTCTATTGTGAAGACAGCGACGTTGCCAATCTGGCCACGCCGGAATCGCCGCGCTATTGTGACGTTCGCCCGTATGCGATCGACACCGAAGCCGCTGATCGTCTGTGGGCCCTTAGTGAAGCCATGATAGCGGAGGCCTGAATATGGGCGCTATCGTCAATCTTCGTCAGTTCCGTAAACAAAAACAACGACAAGACAAGTCCGCGAAGGCTGACGTTAACCGGGCGAAGTTCGGTCAGTCGAAGCTAGATAAGAAACTGACCGAAACGGAAAAGGCGCGCTGTGATCAAACGCTGGATAGCGCGCGCCTGGAGCGGGACGAAGACTAGCGAAGTTCGGCAAACGCAATGGCGTCGACGAGCCAGGTACCATTGACCTCTTGATACATGAGATCAAAGCGTACACCACCTTCGCTAAGGCGAAACGCGCCGCGAAGGCGCATGCGGCCGTCTGCGATGAGATGGGGCGGTATTTCAAATTCCGGGTCCTGCCCGACGGATGCAAGCAATTCCGCCCGGTGAGGTTCAAGAGAACGCATATGCTCAGGCAAAACGGCAGCAGACACTTCGCTTCGCATGCGTGGCGAGAGAATGAGCATAAAGCGACTATAGTCACCTGTAGCCTGAGCCTCGTTGATCACAAGCAATGTCGACCAGAGTATCTGGTGGACTTCTCCAATATCCGGCACGTCATAAGAGGTCGGCGCAAGACGGTTGCGCGTTAACGCAGGTGTACGCGGCGCAACACGCGGTTGGATATTTTCGGGCTGAATCGGCAAAATTTCGGGGGCACTGTCTGTTACAGTAGGCGAAATAATCGTTGGCTCCGGCGCACGCTCCTCACGCGGCATTACAGCAGATGTAGTCGGAGCAACTTCTGTCCGGCGCACAGCAGCGCTCTGAACCGTGTCAGGTGTTGTTGCCTCCGTTGGTGCCGGTGCGTTGTTTTCATAAGTATAGGTGCGCACAGGTGTAGGTTCGGTAGGCGTCGTGGTGACAGATCGGGTATAGGGGCGAACAGGCGTAGCACTCGTCACCGTATCCGAGCGATAGCTGGTGCCCGAATTCGTCCCGCTGGATTCGCCAGATGGCTGAGGCTGGGAAGTATAAGTACGCGTAGTGGTCGTCGGACGATAGGTCGTCGTCGCCCCAACATCCTGCTGCATTGTGGAACTCGTATCAGGATAGCGCGTGTAAGTTCGCGTCGTAGTCGTTGACGTGCTCGTGGTCGATGAAGGCGTTTCAGACGGGCTGGAATAGCGCGTTGAAGAACCGGTCGTCGTTTGCGTTGTCACAGGTGCGGTATAGATCGATGTCGAGCCTGCAGGCCGCATATAAGTCGAACTTGCAGGAGCATCAGTCACCGGCTCCGTCAAAATGGTCTCCGTTCCGTCAGCTTCAATACGACGCACGGTACGCGTCACTGTACGGCGAACGGTATTGTCAGTCACAACCGGTTCAGGAGCAGTTTGCGCGGCTGCAGCAGACATGGCTGGCAGCGCAAAAAGTGCGAAAATACCCCAGATGAGAACCGCTGGCGCCCAGATCAGGGCATGCTGAAATCGGTCAGACGCTGCTTTGTTGTATCGTTCTGGCATATTCGCTTCCCGCGCGAGCGCTTATTTCGGTCCGGAATGGCTGTTCACGAGAAAATGAGCAAGAAACATGCCTGCTGAACATGTACACGGGTTTGACAAACGTCAGGGCATCCCACGTAAGGATGCTTGAACCAAAACATAGACAGTATCGGGAGAACGCATGTCTGATTTTGCACCGCTTTTTGAGCCATTCACGCTGAAAGGTGTCACCTTTGCAAACCGCCTGGCAATGGCCCCCATGACCCGCTCTTTCGCGACGGGCGGCGTACCTGGCCAGAATGTTGCGGACTATTATTCCCGCCGTGCAGCCGCTGACGTTGGTCTGCTTATCACTGAAGGTACGACCATCAACCGTGGCGGCGCATCTTTCGACCCGAACATTCCGAATATCCATGCGGACGAAGCCAAAGCTGGCTGGAAACATGTGGTTGACGAAGTCCATGCCAATAACGGCAAGATCGCACCGCAAATCTGGCACGTCGGCATGGCGCGCAAGCCAGGTCAGGGCCCACATCCGGAAGCCCAGTCAGACAGTCCGTCAGGCGTCACGCATGCTGGCAAGCAGGTCTATGACACGCCAACACTTGATGATGTTGATGCGATGATCGAAGCCTTTGTTGACGGCATCGTCACAGCGAAAGAGCTTGGCTTTGACTGCGCTGAAATCCACGGCGCTCATGGCTATCTGGTCGATGAATTCTTCTGGGGCGTGATGAACACCCGCGACGACAAATATGGTGGCTCCATCACATCCCGCGCGCAGTTTGCAGCGGACATCATCTCACGCGCGAAAGCTAAAGTTGGCGACGACTACCCTCTGATTCTGCGTATATCGCAGTGGAAGCAATTCGATTACGGCGCGCGTCTTTGTGAAACGCCACAGGAGCTGGAAGCCTTTCTCGGCGTTCTCGCTGATGCTGGCGTAGACTGCATTCACTGCTCTCAGCGTCGTTATTGGGAGCCTGAATTCCCTGAGATCGACGGCGAAGAAGGCCTGAACCTTGCGGGCTGGGCGAAGAAGCTCACTGGCCTCCCAACCATCACAGTCGGCTCTGTAGGCCTCTCTACAGAGTTCACAGGCGCCTTCCGCGGCGAAGGGTCAAAAACACGCCCACTCGCGGACGTAGTTGAACGCCTCGACAAGGGCGAATTCGACATGATCGCTGTCGGCCGCGCCCTGCTTCAGGATCCGGAATGGGTAAAAAAGGTCAAAGAAGGCCGTTTCGATGAAACCCGCGCCTATGACGGTGACGCTCTCAAGACGCTTTTCTAAACTCGGCTTCGAGGTTCACAACCTCGGTCGTTGAAACAATCTCTACCTCCGGCAGCGGGAAGATCAGCTTTCCGCCGCCGGCCAGGAACTCGGCCTCGCGCTGGATGATACCTTCACGGAAATGCCAAGGCAGTACGAGGAAATAGTCCGGCTTCATGGAGCGGGCGACGTCTTCAGGTACGATCGGAATATGCGTTCCCGGCGTGACGCAGCCCCATTTATCAGGGTTCACGTCGGAAATTGCATCCAGCATATCAGGGCCAATGCCCGCATATTGCAGGATGACATTGCCCTTCGTCGAAGCCCCCAGCCCCAGAATACGCTTGCCATCTGCTTTGAGGCTTTGAAGCTTCTCAACGAGCATTTTAGAGTGAAACTCAGCGCGCTGCGCAAAGTCCAGATATGGCATCATCGTATGCAGGCCAGCTGCCACTTCTACCTGTAAAAGCTCATCAATTGCAGCCTGATTAACCGGAATATTGCGATTGCCCTGATGGGCCGCAGTCACTGCAAATGAGCCGCCATTCGTACCGTTAAGCTCAACATCGACAATCTTCAGACCCACTTGCGCAAGGATATTCTTCACGACCGTTAGAGAATAATATTCCAAGTGTTCCTGACACACTGTGTCATAAGCAAGCTGGCGAAGCATGAGCGGCAGATAGCTCTGCTCGAAATGCCAGATGCCATCATCCGCAAGAACGCTTGCAATATCTTTCACAAAAGATACCGGATCCGGCAAATCATAGAACATCGCGATGGATGTCACGATGCTGGCCTGTTTGCCCGTCGCAGCGCGATAGGTTTCTTCGTTGAAGAAATCGACCTTCAGCGCAATATCGTCGGTATAGAAGCGGCGGAATTTCTCGGCGCTCGGGTCGATTCCAATGCGCTCAATACCCGGCGTTTTATACGCCTTGAGCGATGTCGCGTCATTTGCTCCAATATCCAGAACCACGTCACCGGAACCAAGGGGACGCACACGCTTCTCGAGATCATAAATCTTAGCTTCCAGATGGCGCACCATCGAAGCGTTGAGACCGGAGCGGTAACCGTAAGTCTCGCCATACATAAGCTCACCGGGATAATCGTGATGAAGCTGAACGAGACCCGTCTCTTCACAGAAGGCGAGTTCCAGCGGACTTACAGAGACCTTGTCTTCAGGAGATTTGGGAAAAACACCCGTCAGCGACTGATGACCGAGGTCCATGATCGTCTGCAGAGGCGCATCCGCCAGGCGGCAGCGCGTACGGCGCGGAAAGAGCGAACTGCCTTGCGAAACTTCTGACATTTAACGAAACCTCTGCGGGGTTTAACCATTGATGATAGAATCTGCCCGTATTTGACCTAAATTTTCGTAAAGACTGTCAGGAAGGACGTTTTATGACCCAAACACCCCCAAAGGTTGTCCGCAGCGACGAAGAATGGAAATCAATCCTGAACGAGGAGCAATACCGCGTCGGCGTGAAAGACGGCACGGAACGCGCCTTCACTCCGGGCAATTATCAGGACGAAAAACGCGACGGCGATTATCACTGTGTCGGGTGCGATACGGTACTCTGGCAATCCGACCACAAATTTGAGTCCGGAACAGGCTGGCCGAGCTTCTTCCAGCCGGCCTCTGAGGGCGTGGTTGATACAAAGCGTGACTTCAAAATGATCGTGCCGCGGACCGAATGCCATTGCGCCGTTTGCGGCCTGCATCAGGGCCATGTCTTCAAAGACGGCCCGCCGCCAACCGGCCTGCGCTGGTGTATCAATGGTGCGGTTCTGAACTTCGTTCCACGCGACGAAGGGTAATAAAAAAACCTCCGCTTCCAAGGCTCTTTGGAAGCGGAGGTCAGGTCTCGATCGCTCATGAACTTTTGAGGGGGCTCAATTGCCAATCGAGAAAATGGAAACGCCCCGGATCGCTCCGGAGCGTTAAGTCTGTTTGAAAGCGATTAGCTGCCTGCGCCCCAGGACACAGTCAGTTCCTGAGTGGAAGCCGCTTCCGCTGGCGCATAGTTCAGCGTACGTGCGAAAGACTCTGCCGCACGACGGAAGGTCGCGTGTGAGCATTCGCGGATCTGGTACGACGTCGCTTCACCAGCTTCGTCTACGTTGAGCTCCATAGAGCATTCGCCAGCCATGCCGCGCTCTGCAGCAAAATACGGATATGTGAGTTCACCGAGGCTCGCTGGGACAGCTGTTCCGGTGACATCAATTGTAAGATCACGAGCGTTTTCTTCTACGCCCTGCTCGGCCGTTGCGGTCGGCATCACGCTGACGACAAGGGCCAATGTGCCAAGCACTCCAACAAGTTTCTTCATGACAACAATGTGTCACTATTGTATTTTTTTGTCTATATCCGGACGATTATTTGCGCAAAAAAATTTATAAATAGCTGTTTTTGTTATATGTTATATTTATCATAAATACTCAAATCACATAACTGAAGCATTTCAAACGGCGAAATCACGCCAATCCATCTGGTGTAATCCGAAGCAGATATTACCTTATGAAGACACAAATTTCCGCTGGCAAAGACGCAAGCCGAGACTGCCGCAAACTTCATGAGGACATATATGACCCGAACGCCGCCGATCGCTGAAAGACGCTCTGAAACGATCACTCAGCACGGGCACACAAGGGTATCTCCCTATGCATGGCTGAAGGATGATAACTGGCAGACGGTCATGAAAGACCCGAGCGTCCTTTCCGCCGACATTCGCGCTTATCTGGACGCTGAAAACGCCTACACCAAGGCAGTCTTGGAAGATCCTTCCGAAGCGCTGCGCGAGGAACTGTTTCAGGAAATGAGGGGCCGGATCAAAGAAGACGATTCCAGCGTGCCGACGCCTGATGGCCCGTTCGCCTATTTCACCTTCCATCGTGAAGGCGGCGAGTATGGCGCCTATGCGCGGCGCCGATGGGAAGAGGCCTTCGAGACCGATGCCGAATACCAGATCCTTTTTGATGGCGATGTCGAAGGCGACGGTAAAGCCTATTTCGACACCGGAGACATCTGTCAGTCTCCAGATCACAAACTGATCGCCGTAGCTATCGATGATAAAGGCTCAGAATTCTACACCATAACCGTTCGCGACATTGCTACGGGCGAACATCTACCGGATGTAATTGAGAACACGACAGGCGATTTTGTATGGGGCGCTGGCTCGAATGTAATCTTCTGGGTCTATCGTGATGACCAAGGGCGCCCGTCAGCCGTCTATCGCCGCGTGTTGGGCACCGGCGAGGACACGCTTGTCTATGAGGAATCCGATCCAGGCTTCTTCGTAAACATTGAGCAGAGTCCGTCTGAAAAATACATCTTCATACGCACAGGTGGCCATACAACGTCTGAAGTTCATTTCTTCTGCGCCGACGAAACCGATCCGGAGCTGGTTACGATTGCCCCGCGAGAAACGGACATCGAGTACTCGGTGGTCGACTTTGACAACGAGTTCTACATCCTGACGAATTCGGACGGTGCGGTCGACTTCAAGATTGTGAAAGCACCGATCAGCTCTCCGGGCCGTGATAACTGGACCGATGTTCTGCCCCATCAGGCAGGTCGACTCATTCTCGATATTGATTCTTATGAAAACCACCTCGTCCGCGTAGAACGCGAAAAAGGTTTACCGCGCATCGTCATCCGTTCGCGCGACGGAGCCGAGCACGCCATCGAGATGAAAGAAGCCGCCTATGATCTCGGCCTCGCAGGCGGATACGAATACGACTCTGCGATCTTACGCTTTGCCTATGCGTCGCCGACAACGCCGGATCAGATCTTCGATTACGATATGACAACGCGCGAGCCCACCTTACGCAAGACTCGCGAAGTTCCATCGGGCCATAACCCTGAGGACTATGTAGTGGAGCGCATTATGGCGCCCTCTCACGACGGCGCCGAGGTGCCTGTCACTCTGCTTCGCCATGTGAACACGCCACTGGATGGCAGCGCGCCTGTCCTCCTCTACGGCTATGGCTCCTATGGTGTCACCATCTCAGCCGACTTTCGCACCGGGCGTCTCAGCCTTGTAGATCGGGGGTTCATTTACGCCATTGCTCACATTCGCGGGTCTCAGGCCCTCGGCTATCAATGGTACCTCGATGGTAAGCTGGAGAAGAAGGAAAACACCTTCCGCGATTATGTGGCAGCGGGGCGTCACCTCGTAGAGCAAGGCTACACACAGGAAGGCCGCATCGTAGGCCATGGCGGCTCCGCGGGCGGCCTCCTCATGGGCGCGGCATCCAATCTCGATCCGAAACTCTTTGCCGGCATCATCGCAGCTGTACCCTTTGTAGATGTGCTGACGACGATGTCAGACGCCGATCTTCCTCTGACGCCGCCTGAATGGCCGGAATGGGGAAACCCGATCGACAGCCCGGACGACTATGAAACCATACGCGCCTATTCCCCTATCGATCAGGTCTCTGAGCGCCCCTACCCTGCCATGCTGATTACCGGTGGCCTGACTGACCCGCGTGTAACCTATTGGGAGCCTGCCAAATGGGTCGCGACTTTGCGCCATGAAGCGCCAGAAGGCGGGCCTTACTTCCTCCGCATCAATATGGACGCGGGACATGGCGGCGCCTCCGGACGCTTCGAAGGACTTAAAGAGACGGCAATTGAATATGCCTTCGCGCTCGCAATCGCAGGCAAGACCGACGCGTTCTCCCTCAACCTCTAAAGGCACACATCAGCCTAGAATCAAAAAAGGCGCCTGCGTATGCGGGCGCCTTTTTACTTTTGATGTAGATCAACCGACCTTAGCCGAGTTGGTCGATTTCCGCCTGTACTTCCGCAATACGGTCATCAATCGTGCTGCAGCCCTCTGGCAGGTTACTACCGAAGACAATAAGCTCCTGACAGCTGTCTTTCTCGTTTGTCAGACCTTGCAGACGAGTCTGCAGCTGGAACCGTTGCAGAGCGAGCTGAGTACGAACTTCGGAGTCAAGGAAGTTGATCCAACCGTTTGCCGCACGGCGACCATCAGAGAAGCGTGTCGCTTCGTTGAAGAAGTCGCGAGCCTCACCTTTACGGTCCAGCTCGTACATCGCCTGACCAATCATGACGCGAGCATAACCCGGCTCTGAAAGACCGCCGCGGGAAATAGCGGACTGATAAGCCTCAATCGCGTCTTCGTACTCGCCGAGCTCGAAGAGGGAACGACCAAGACGCTCATACATTTTGCCATCCGGGCTCATCTGAGCCGCTTCGCGAATAGCCGGCAGCGCGCGATCGAATTCACGGGCAACCTGATAGAGTGTCGCCAGAAGCTCAAGACGTTCGAATGTCTTGGACACTCGACCGCGGTTCATTTCCATTTCCAGAATACGTGCCGCTTCGAACGGGACGTTGAACTGGTTGTAGAAGTTCACCACGCGCATGATTTCTTGCTCTTCTGTCAGAAGACCAGCAAGGTACATCGCTTTGTAAACCTCAAACGCGCGGCGCTCCTGGTTACCGGAATAATAGTCACCGGCAATCGCATCCCAGACACGACGGTCGTTAGGATCAGAGCGAAGCAGACGCTGAAGCAGTTCAGCTTTCTTCGCGCGGTCGCCTGTACGGTCGTAGAGGAAGATCAGGAAGTCGATCGTCTGACGGCTGGCATTGTCACCATCTGCCGCAAGAACACGCTCCGCATACGGCAGCGCGCCGCGATAATCTTCAAGCTGCTGGTGGATTACCGCCAGCTGCCAGTTCTGATCACGGGTTGGAGTCACACCAGTTGCGAGCCAGCGATCCATATAAGCTTTCGCTTGTGGAACGTTCTCTGTCTGCAGGTGCAGCTGAGCAATTGAGTAATAAGTCTGGCCAACCTGATCACCGGCAATCGCGCCAACGCGGATCGCTTCTTCGAGGTCTCGAATAGCGCCCGTCAGGTCATCCTGATTGATCTTCACAGCCGCGCTAAGGCGAAGCATCGCACCGCGCTCATAGCAGTTCAATTCCATGCTACGCAGCTGGTTGAGTTGTTGCAGAGCGCCTGCAGGGTTGTCGTTCTGGATCAGCTCGGTCTCAGCGTTCAGGTAAACCTGACCCGCTTCAGAGCCGAACTCAGTCGCTTCACACGCTTGTTGCGCCTGAGCTGAACCAACTCCCGCAAATGCAATCAATGCAGCGCCGAGGACGCCAGTCATCCATTGTGCTTTACGCATCGTCTTCACTCCCTAGCCGTCATTCGGCTGCTAGTCTTCCAACCTGTACTGTATCGGATAGACAAGGTTGCCCTGACCTACCGGTACACCATTTCTCACGGGTGCAGCGAACAAGGTTTGCTCAACTGCGCGCGCGCTGGAGCGCGCAAAAATCTCATCGGTGCAGCTTGCCGAAACGCCAAATGGCCGGCCGACTGCGTCAATAGAGAAGCTGACTTCGCAATCGCCTTCAATCCCGCGCGTCAGAGCGCGATGCGGATATTCAACAATTGGTGCCCTTACAGGCACTCCAGTTTCTCTGCCAATCACCACTATGGTCCCAACAAAGTCTCCAACCGGCCCCGGATCAATTTCCGGTGTAGGGGTTAGAAGCTCGACTGGCGTCAAACCGATTTCACCTGAGTTCGGCCGACGGACTGGATCTAATCTAGGTGGAGGTTGGACCTCACTAATTCGTTCTACAGGTTCACGGCGGATGATCGTTTCAGGCACTTCCGGCGGCGGCGTAATTCGCACCAGAGACCTCACAGTCCTCTCCGACAAATGAACTTCCCCGACTGACACCAACCGATCCATCACGACAAACAAACACAGAGTGAAAGCGGCGGCGGGGATGAAACTGGCCGCCAGGCGGCCAGCATCAGAACTAAAACCGGATAATCTTTGGGGCATGTTCCTCTCCTATGTCCTATGACAAGAAGAGTTATATCATAACATTACAGAATAATCTATATTTTGTTACGTTATTACATGCCCTCAAAATTATTGCAGGTTGAACGAGATCGGATAGACCACGTTCACGCGGCGAACCGCCTGTCCACGGACGATCTTCGGCGCAAACTCAACTCGGCTAACCGCACGTTCAGCTTCACGGACGAACACGTTATCCGTGCAAGTCGCTTCGATGTTGAACGGACGACCGCGCTCGTCCACGTCGAACCGAACATCACAGCTGCCTTCGATGCCACGTTCCGCAGCCCGTGTAGGGTAAGACGGAACAGGTGGACGAATTGGCTGCGCGTCACGGTCAGACACGGCCACTGCGTCCAGAGCGAAGCCGGAAACGTTTCCGATCTCGACTGTTGCAGGTGCAGCACCCTGAATCTGCGGCGTCGGAAGGTTCACGTCAGAGCGAGAAGACGACAGGCGCGGCGGTGGCGGCGGCTGGTCTGCTGTCTGAATACGTTGAACGTTCTGACGTGTCGTACGACGAATTTCCGTCGCCTCTTCCTGCGGTGTAACGCGGGAGAGAGAGCGGAACTCGCTTTCGCCGAGTTCAATAGGCTTTGGCTCAATGAGCCAGCCCATCAGAATGAACAGAGCTACGACGATCGCACCGGCGAAAGGGACACCAAGAATGATGCGTACCAAAGGGTTACTAAACATGTTGTAGTCCTCCTTAGTCCAGCTCAGTCGACACGTTCACAGCGGACTCAGGGTCTGCTGAAACGATCGCCTGCATCACAGAGTCGAGAACACCCGCTTCAGACGCATTATCCACCTGGAGAACGATTTCCCCTTTGGCATTCGTCTCGCGGAGTTCACGGATCGTGAATTCCAGTTCGCTCAGCTCAATCTTCTCACGGGCAACGAAAACATCGCTGTTTTCGTCAATCGCGATGATGATCCCGAGTGGCGCAATATTGTTATCGTTCTCAGCGTCCGTGCGGCTGATATCCACACCCGGCAGTTTGATGAACTGCGCGGTAACGATGAAGAAGATAAGCAGGATGAACGTCACGTCGAGCATTGGAGTCAGGTCAAGCGCCTGTTCCTCAGCTTCGCGGGCACGTACTTTTCGAGCCATGACGATCTCCTATGCTGTTGCGTCGACTGTGAAACCGACATTCTCAATGCCGGCGCTACGAGCCTGGTCAACAATCATGATGACCAGTTGGTTGCGGGCACGTGGGTGTGCCTGAACCAGAACAGCGCTTTCCGGATTTTCCGCAATCCGCCGTTCAATCGCAGCCCGCACAGAGCCAACATCCGAAAGACGACCATTGACCGTGACGAGGCTGTCCTCAGTGATACGGATAAGCACCGTAGGCTGAGGGTTCACCGGCTGATCCGGCGGAGCCGGAGGCGGTGGTGTCAGGTCGATCGCGTTTTCCTTGATGAAGGTCGCGGTCACAATAAAGAAGATAAGAAGAATGAATACGATGTCGAGCATTGGTGTCAGATCGACTTCGGACTCTTCCGCCTTACGCTTACGTCCTCTCATGCATCAATCTCCATCTGGTCTGCGACCGTCTGAACCTTACGGCTAACCGTACGATCCATACTGCTGGTAAAAATGATGCCTGACAGAGAGGCGACCATGCCTGCCATTGTCGGGATGGTTGCACGAGACACACCACCAGACATTGCCTGCGCGTCAGAACCCGAAGAAAGGGCCATAACGTCGAATACGGTCACCATCCCCGTCACTGTACCGAGGAGACCCAGCAATGGCGCTAAAGCTACCATCGCTTTCGTGAGGCCTACATTCTGTTCCGCCTGCTGGCGAACTTCAGACACAAGCTTCTCGCGAACCCAGTGAGCCAGAACCGAGGATTTGTCTTTACGACTATTCCAAGCTTCTACAGCTCTCTTGGCCACAGCATTGTGCCCGAAGTTGAAGTAGAACATCCGCTCGAGAATCAGAGCCCACATAATGAATGTGGTAGCCATGATCACGACGAGGACTGGTCCACCTCGACCCAGAAAGGCTTGAAGGTCAGCTAGCATATGCTTGCCTCCATTCCACCTTGCGACGGCCTAAGCCGCCGCCTCACGTTCCGCACGTTCTGCAACCAGACCTGCAGCTTGCTCGTCGAGGAGCTGAGACGCAGAGCGGGAAGCCGCTGAACAGATTGCGTGGATCAGAAGAAGCGGGATAGCCGCACAGAGACCCATAACGGTTGTCATAAGAGCCTGGGAGATACCGTCAGCCATCAGCTGTGGATCACCAGCACCGTAAATCGTGATCGCCGTAAAGGTTACGATCATACCGATAACCGTACCGAGGAGACCGAGAAGCGGAGCAACAGACGCGAAGACTTTAATGATGTCGTTGAAACGTTCGATTTTCGGAGACTCTTTGAGGATCTGCTCGTCGAGTTTCATTTCGAGTGTTTCTACGCCGTCATTACGGTGAGCTTCGTACACACCGAATACGCGTGCCAGAGGGTTACCTTTACCAGCTTGCTTCGACTTCGCTGTAGAGCGCATAGCGCCTGTCATCAGAATGATGGAAACGAGTTTGAAGAGGCCGAGGAGAACACCAATGATGCCCATTACGATGATGACGTAACCAACAGTACCACCAGCTTCGATACGGTCATCGAATGTTGGGAGTTTACCGTATGTGTCAAACAGCGTGCCTTTAGACGGGTCGATCGGAGCGCGAACAACTTCGCCTTCGCCAGCAGAAATCAGAGCAGCCATAGCGCTTGAGTAGTTGCCAGGAGGCTGCTTCTCGTAAGCGATAAGATCGCCGTTACGCATTTCAACAAAACGTGTGCCGTCAACTGTAGCAGCGTTGAATACGCCTACACGGAAAACTTCCATTGTCTGAGTTTCGCCATCTGGACCGATCTGCTGAACAGGTGCTTCGAAAGACGTGACTTCAGACTGAGCGATCATTTCAAGAAGGATCGACTTTGGAAGACGGTCAAGCTCTTCACGAACCGGAAGCGACTGAGACTCAGCAACTTCAGCGAGACCTTCTACACGACCTGTGTACTGAGCAGATGCCAGTGAGTTGCGCAGCACAGGCATAACCTGACCAGCAGCCTCACGGAACTGACCGTGCAGCTGACCGAAGTCACCAGCAAGTTCAGAGATCTCAGCACGGAGTTCGCCGAGTTCAGCTTCCGTTGCAGCAACCTGGTTAGCCAGAGACTGGCCACGGCTGTTTGCAGCGTTCAGCTGTGAACGGAGAGACGCCATAGACGCTTCCTGCTCGCTAGCAGCCTGACGGAATTCGTTCAGGCGCTGCTGGTTAGCAGAAGACAGTTCGTTAGAGTCGCGACGGACAGCTTCCAGAACCTCAGAGAGTGAGCTGACCTGAGCAACTGCCGGAACGGCAGAGACAAGCGTACCAGCGCCGAACATCGCGGCGGCAGCAAGCGCTTTCATAGAAAAGGTGTTCTTTTTCATAGTTACGATACCTTGACCTTGCGTTACTCGACCGAGAAGCGTTCGACAGGAGCGAAGAGAACGTCCTGTTGCTTCGTGCCTTCAGCGATACGGATCGCATCCTGGATCGGACGACGGTAGCTGTCTGGGAGAACTTCCCAGTCACCAGCTGCGCGGTCCCAACGTGCGACCTGACCGTTTGCAGGGTTGTGATAAACAAGTGCGACGCGACCATACTGGAACATTTGAACCGTGATCGCTTCGCCAGCAGCGTTTGTGATTTCGCCTTCGAATGTGTCGATGGTGTTACCGTACTGCATTTCAGCCTGGTACGCTTCAACGATGAGGCGGTAGCGCTCACCCGCTGTTACGTCCGCAGCTGTCATAGCTGTGTCGAGCTGCTCGAGGCGCTCTGTACGGATGTCCATTTTGAATGGCAGGTCAGCTTCAACAAATGTGCGCAGATCATCGATCATTGCGTACATCATCGGCATCATCTGAGCTTTCGTCTCATCGATACGCTCGAGCTGCTCGCGTGCTGAAGCGAGTTCTTCCTGCTGAGATTCAACAACCTGCTCCTGTTGCAGAACGAAAAGTTCAGCAGCAGTCAGTTCTTGCAGCAGTGAGCGATATTCACGCTCGAGATCGCTGCGCTCGTCGTCGAGCTGGTTGATTTGAACCTGAATTTGCTCGGCTTGGCGTGTAGCTTGTTCACCAATTTCGAGCGCCTGGTTCAGCTGAGCTGATGCAGGCAATGCAACCAGGCAAAGGCCAGCAATCGCTGCGCTGCAGGCCGGATAAAGAACATTCTTCATGTTCGCCTCTCACTCCCATTGTGCGCGTGACATTCACGCGAGAAATCCGCAAGGCGGCAGACAGAGCACTCTGCCGCCGTCAAAACTCATAGCCCTGCACACACACGCAGGTTCAGTTCTGGGATTCTGCCGGCCTCTATGGACCGCGCAAGCCCCGAAATACGGATGCTAGCCATCCGGCTTATCTTGTTGAGCCAATTCATTGGCTGAAATGACGCCAGTCCCCGAGCGACATCCTGACGCTATCAACCTTCAGGAAAAGATCAATACGTCAACTCAACAGGTTATAATGTAACCAATCACTGAACTGCCGTTAAGACAATAGCTGAAACACAGCGCTGCCTTAAAGGTGCCCGGAATTGGCCCCAGACCGAAGTGCCCCGTTATGAAGTGAATGTCCAGCATCAATTTTGGACCGCAATTCAAAACAGTCCGCCCCTGATGTTGATTAACTTTTTGGTCACTAAATGCACTCCTGATTTGCTTGGTAAGAGGAGCGTGTTTTTATTGTACAGGACCAGATGATTATTTGGCTTTACTCGTCTGGCGAGTGCGTATTTTTTTTCTAACCAATTTAAAAACCAGAATGACGTGAACAAATTTCCCGCAAAACTGAAAAATTTTTATTCAGCAAAGTGCTCAGAGAAGACCTGAAACAGAATTCAGCGGTGTTCTTAGTTATTACCGCGCCCCGCAAAAAATACGCCGAAAAATCCTGATACGGGAACACGTTCAGGCCGATTCAATTCTTTGGGGTATTAGGCGACAACGCTGTAAAGCAACGGGATGAACCTTTGCGACTTCGTCACGGCTTTCCGATAGTTATGTGACAGTTCGCGCCAGACAAAATTCATCTGACGGAACGGTTCAGTTGTTTTCAGAAAGGTGGCTGGGGCGCCAGGATTCGAACCTGGGAATGCCGATACCAAAAACCGGTGCCTTACCACTTGGCGACGCCCCAACGAGCGGCGGTTATTACCCAATGCTTTTTAAGGATGCAACCAGCTTTTTGAAGATTCTTCAGATTGTTTCACCTCAATGCCGCCAGCGCAGGGAATTTTTTTTGTGATGCGATAAAATCTTTACAAAAATTAGCTCTTTCCTTATTCTTTTTCGATAAATGTGAACTGTACATTCCGACCAAGGAGCAGGAATTGAAAACCTTTTTTGCCTCAGTACTGGGCGGCTTTATCGCCCTGCTGCTGTTTCTGGCCTTTGGCTTCCTCGCAGTGATTGCGATGATTCCAAAAGCCGAACCGCCGCCCGAATCAATCGTCCTGGAAATTGATCTGCGCCGTCCGCTGCCAGATCAGCCCGTAAACGCCCCTCCTCCGTTTGGATCATCTTCCTCCTTTATCGGAATGCTGCAGAATCTCGAACTTGCTGCAGAAGACCCTGCCGTCCAAGGCGTCTTCATCCGTGCCAGCGAAATGGGAATCGGCCACTCTCGCGCTGAAGAGCTGCGCGATACGATTCAAACGCTACGCGACAATGGTAAGTTCGTTCACGTTCACACACAGGGCGTTCTGGGCACTAGCCCGTCCGCCTATCGGAGCATTTCATCTGCTGACGAGATTATTTTGCAGCCTGGCTCTGAAATTGTCGTCTCTGGCCTTTCAACAGAGACCCTTTTCATGGGCGACCTGTTTGAAGAGTTTCAGGCTTCAGCTGAGATCCTCGCCTTCTACGAATACAAGAACGCGCCCAACGTATACCAGCAGAACGATTACACAGAGCCGCACCGCGAAGCGATGCTGGAGCTCATCTCAGATATCTGGGACATTACTGTACGTGATATCGCCGAAGACCGCGCGTATAATGATGTCGGGAGCCTGCGCTCACTTCTGGAAAGCGGCCCGATCACCGCAGACCGCGCCCTGGAAGCGAACCTGATTACGCAAATCAACTGGCCGGAAGATGCACAGCGCGCAGCGCTGCAGCAAGCAGGCTCAAGCGCAGAACTCGTGTCTGTGTTTGATTACCAACCGCCATACGTGCGCTATGACAGCCCTGCAATCGCGATTGTTGGCGGCGAAGGCGGTATCGTGACAGGCGGATACAGCGGCTCCCCATTCGGCGGCGAAGGCAATTTCGCATCTGATTCTATTGCTGAGGCGATCCTTGCGGCCGGCCGGAACGACAATGTCGGCGCCATCGTGTTCCGGGTCGACTCAGGCGGCGGCTCAGCCATCGCATCCGAACAGATCTGGCGCGCTGTTGAACGTGTCCGCACGGACATGAACAAGCCAGTTGTTGTTAGCATGGGTTCTGTCGCGGCGTCCGGCGGCTATTACGTCTCCGCTGGCGCAGACGCCATCTTCGCGTCTGAGACCACGATCACCGGTTCCATTGGCGTTTATGGCGGCAAGTTCGCGCTTGCAGATGCAATGCGCCAGTTCGGCGTCAATCCAAGTACAATTGCGGTTGGAGGCCCTATGGCGTCAGTCTACACGCTGGACAGCTTCACAGACGAACAACGTGAGCTGCTCTATGCCGGGCTTGAGCGGACGTATGATCGCTTCATGCACATCGTAGCGACCGGCCGCGAAATGGACGAGGCGCGAGTACGTGAAATCGCGCGTGGTCGTGTCTGGAGCGGAACTGATGCTGCTGATCTCGGTCTCGTCACGAATGTGGGCGGCCTGATGGATGCCATCGACCATGCCCGCGAGCTGGCAAACATCCCGGAAGATGCGAACACAGAGACGATCTATTATCCGGAAGCGCCAACCCTGGAAGAGTTCATTGGCAGCCTGACAGGCTCTTCAGCTAGCGCTGCGGCGAATATGGAAGACCTTTCCGTCCTCCTTCAGAACGAGCAGGTCCAAATGCTTATCCAGCAGTCCCAGGCACTGAGCTCCGGGCAGACACAGATGCGTTCTGAGTACGGTTCGATCCGTTAAACTGACACGCCTTGAAGCGAAAACATGAAAGGCCCTCTTCCTATCGGGAGCGGGCCTTTTTCTTTGTCAGATGGTAGCACGACGGCGCTAAGCTTAAGGGCTAAGAGCGATCACAGCACTACATTTGCCAGTGCGCCAAGAACATTGTTTTGAAGAACCTTTCAGTAGTCCCTACACTGCCCCTATCAAGTAATAGCAGTGAGAGAACATCCCGCTGATCAGTTACCGGATCGTCTCCTACCCGTCCCTTTCCCTGGGCTTCAGCATGGCTCCAAGGCCAACCACACGGACGACAGCGAAGATTACCCTCGCCTCGCGACGCTACTTACCGCGCTGCTCAACACAGGATCTGGATACGAAAAAGGGCCAGCAGTCGTAACTGCTGGCCCTAATTCTTTTACGTTCGATCTTCGAACGTTTCAGCGTTCGATTAGAAGCGCTTGGAAACGTTTACGAAGATAGTACGACCGATGCGGTCATAACCAGCGCCAAGCGGCACGTTACGAGCGTCGGAAGTGAATGTCACATCTTCGTCGAGACGAGGCGGATCCTGGTCAAGCAGGTTACGGATACCCGCACGAACGGACCATGTGTCTGCATCATAAGTTACAGATACGTCGTGGTAGAAAATGTCGTCTGTAGTGTAACACTCTGGCACTTCACGAGATGCAGTACCACCGTTCGCTGTAGAATTACAGTTCACAGGCTGGTCATCAAAGTCAGCAGTCTGACCATCGATGTAACGCATCTGCCAGAAGAAGCTCCACTCGTCGAAAGACAGACGAGACTGGCTCGTCAGACGCCATTCCGGGTTACCGATTTCGCCTGCAAACTCATCCGTAGTCGCAGGAGATCCTGGGAGAATGATCGTCTGAGAAATCTCGTCTGAACGTGTCGCCTGCAGGTCAACGCTTGCGAATACGTCACGACCAAACGCTGAGAAGTCCGTGTTGAAGCCAACGTTGACGTCCATACCGCTTGCTGTTTCAGAAGCGATGTTGAACGGTGTAGCGTCAATCTCAAGCAGGAAGCCAGTGTTCGGGTCACGCAGACGACGTGTACAGAACGGGTCGTTCGGGAAGTTCGCGGACGTATAGCACTCGTTTACGAGGAATCCAGCAGATGGGTTGAAGACAGAGTCTTCAATTTCAATCTCCCAGAAGTTCATACCAAAGCGCAGGTCAAACTTATCTGTGAACGGCTGTTCGAACACGAAACCATAAGAATAAGATTCTGAAGTTTCCGGATCGAGACCAGTGTTACCAGAGCTGTATGTTTCAACAGTACCTGTGTTGATACCGATTGCGAGGCTGAACGGATCAAGGCCTTCAGCCTGACAGTTAGCCAGTACGTCTGGTCGACGACCGTCAAGGTCACCTACGCCATCGTTATCGTTGTCCGCACCCGGTGTGTAAGCATCAAGGACACCATCACCGTCCGTATCAGTCTGAGCGAGAGTTGGAACCTCACAAGGGTCATTCAGAGCTGCGAAAGAAGACTGACCTTCGAGGAAGAGCTCACGCAGGTTCGGTGCACGGAAAGACGTACCGTATGTAGCACGGAATGTCAGGAAGTCCGTTGGAGACCAGGAACCTTTGACCGCGTATGTGCTGTTACGACCATAAAACTGGTGATCAACTGCACGGCCAGCAAGCTCCACGCTGAGGTCTTCGGCGAAACGCTGTCCAGAAAGGATAGGGATGAACACCTCGCCGTAGAATTCGAGGAGATCAACCGTACCGGATGTCGGACGGTCAGAGAAGAAGCCTGATCCCAAGCCGCGAGCGGTCACATCATCTGAACGCGTATCAATTGCATCTTCACGGAATTCTGTACCGAGAACGACCTGAACTTCACCAGCTGGAAGCTCAAATACAGGGCCAGATACGAACGCACCAAAGATCGTTTCATCAACAAAAGTTGAGGAAGAGCGCGTACCGGACAGATAGTCCAGAAGACGTGGGTCTTCGAAGTATGGATCAGATCCGTCTGTCGGGTAGAGGCCCGCGAAGAAAGGGTTGAACGGAATACATGGTTCCGTCACCTCACCAGGGCTGAATGGACCAGTCGGGTTTGGCGTAGCCGCACAAACAACCGTACCCGTAGCCGGATCGATTTCTGTGTTCAGAGATCGGATGAGGTTTTCTTCAAGGATCACGCCACGGTCAGAATAACCCTGTGAACGCGTATAACCACCGAATGCTTCATAGTCCCAGTCAGCCAGTGCATCAGAAAGGAATGCGAGGTCACCACGAACACCGGAAATGAAACGGTACTGCGTCAGCTCAGACTCAACGCCGCTTGGTGTCGGGTCAAGCGGACGCATTGTGAAGTTAGATGTTGGCCCAGCACCACCAATCGTGAAACCTTCAGACTGAATGTATGGGTTAGACGGCTGAACAGCAGCGTCGATAACACCAGAAGCACCTGTGAAGCTCGACTGACGGTTAGACAGGTTGAACTCGGTGAAAGCAGTCATGCCTTCAACGAAGTCATTCAGGTCAAACTCACCTGTTACAAAGATAGATGAACGCTGGAATGAAGGGCTCAGTTGCAGATCCTGGTTACCAAGAACTGTCAGACCGTACAGACCATTAAAGTTGCCACCGAGATCGGCCTGGATGAAGTTAGGAATACCTGCACCGTCTGTCTGGCCCGCGCGACCGAGAAGAATAGCGCCGAACGGGAAAGCAGAGAAGCTTTGGCTTTGACGCTGTGTGCCAAGCTCAGTTCCGTCTTCACTGATGTCAATAGAACCGCAGACAGACTGATTAGCAAAGTCCGGCCAGTTGTCAGGATTAGCAGTCGCACGCATCCAGTCGCGATCACAACCGTAAAGCGCTTCCTGGTTATAGTGCTCACCCGCGATGGTCAGGTGACCAAAGTCGCCAACAACACCTGCGATGAAGTCTACAGAGTAGCTCTCAGAACCACCTTCGAGAGGGTTGTTGAACTGACCACCGATTTCGAGGCCCTCAAACTCAGAACGGAGGATGATGTTAACAACACCCGCAACCGCGTCTGAACCGTATACAGAAGACGCACCGTCAAGCAGGATGTCGGTACGCTCAATCGCTGATGTTGGGATCAGAGAGATATCCGGGAACGAAGGCGCACCTTCGATACCAGCCGGCGCATAACGACGACCGTTCACAAGAACCAGAGTACGTTCAGCGTCCAGACCACGAAGAGCTACAGACTGAGCGCCTGGGCCCGCGTCTGAAACCTGAGTCGCGTTGAAAGTCTGGTCGAGCTGAATGCCCTGAACAACAGACGTCGACTGAAGCGCTTCACCGAGGTCAAGAACACCTGCTTCGTTGATCGTCTCGCCGGTCAGAACCTGCAGAGGAGATGTAGAGGTAAAAGTGTCACGTGCGATACGTGAACCAGTTACGACGACACGCTCCTGCGTCGAAGCTTCTTCTTCGTCCTCAGTGATGATTACGATATCATCTTCAACTTCCTGCGCATGTGCAGGCGCGAGCGCCATAGCACCCACGAAGCCCGCGAAGACCGAAGTCGCCAGCAGGCGTGATTTAAATAATTTCCCGTTCACGTTTGAACCTCCAAAAAGTAACGCTTTGGCAGCTGGCAAAATTTGCCAATGACAAAGGGAGTGCCGGATCCCCAGAATCCGACTTGATTGGAAGCTATTCAGGCCTTGGCGCAAGCGTCAATTGATAGTGACAGGTTTGTAAGAATTTGCCCAAAACTGTGGCAGAAAGGCCTCATTTTTATGACAGTCCGCCTGCTACGGGCGTCACTTCGAAGGCGCCAACTATAACAAGAATAACGAAGAATATTTGCACCATAAGCGTAAGAGAAAACAGAATAAAACCGGTCCTCAGAAGCGACAATATTCTGCCTGAACTATATACCTCTCTAAGCATTCGATAAATATAGATCGGCGGCGCGATGAACAATACGAACACAAACCAATCGAGCCCAAGCCAGAAAAATAAAAATGCCACACTCAGCAGAATGTAGTACCAACTTTGGAAATGCAGCGACACGATCACATGGTCGTAAATGTAAATGCGTTTAGAAAACGGGTACACGATGGTGAGCAATAGTATCATCGCAGGGGTCAGCGCCAAGGCAATTCTTGGTGCCCAGTTCTGGATGGACGCGAAAAACATTCCCTGATTTTCGTACGCATCCGCTACGTGCCCGACCACCATTGCAAGGAAGTCTTTGGTATCGTCATCGAAATCATCGCTGTTGCGAAGATTATCGAGAATATCATCGCGGTTCACACGCCCGTCTTCGCGAAACACGCTGGTGCGACTGGACGTGTTTTCACCTATAACACCCTGCCCCTGCTCCGCTGGAATGTTACTTATAGCATCAAGATTTCCGACTACCTCAATATCTACCGGGACGCCCGCATCATCCAGCGCTTCCTGTGCCTGCTCCATAGCGGCATCCATTTCCTCCTCAGACATTCCTTCGGGAGGCGTCGCGCCGATAGTTACCGGCGTTTCCTGATTTATGTATCTGATATCAAACCAGCCTTGCGAGTCGCCATAGGCGAACAGCATCACAAAATAGATAAAACTGGTGAGAAGATAGAGCCGGAAAGGTGGCACAAAACGTTGACGTTTACCCGTCAGATATTCCCTTGTGACCCTTCCCGGCCGCAACATAAGCGATGGCAGCGTGCGCATGACGCGCCCATCAAGAGATAGAAAGTCACCGAGCACTTCGCTGGCCAGAGACCAGATCGGCCGGTGAAACGTCTGAGCGAGCTGGCCGCAGTTTCCGCAGTACCTGCCGGTGACAACCGTGCCGCAATTGCGACACGGGTCACCAGACAAGTCCCCGTCCCCTGCCCCTTTGGACAATCCGCCAACGGAGCCTAACGCTCCTGCTTCGAGTTCTCCGGACATCAACCGCTCCCGCTAATAAGCCCGACGCTCAGACGATCAGATCAACCTTCGCGGCAGATATAGCGTGACCGGTGAACATCATCCGCGTTGTCAACAAAGCCCGTAAGTGTCGGATCAACGAGATTTTTCGTGACCTGATACCACATTGGAATCACCGGCATATCGTCGAGCATCATTTGCTCGGCCTCTTCCAGCATCTGAGCACGAACATCAAGATCGCGTTCATTGTCTGCAGCTTCTACCAGCGCATCATATTCCGGATTGTTGTAACGGCCATAGTTCATAGGGCCGGCATTAGACTGCAGAAGGAAGAGGAAGTTCTTCGGATCGTTGAAGTCGGCAACCCACGCACCATCACCGATCTGGAAGTCCCCCTGACGCAGAAGTGCATACTGGACCTGCGTCTCTTTCTGCAGAATTTCAGGGCGCACCCAGTCAGCGATTTCCAGCCAGCTGGCCTGAACCGCAGGCGCAACGCGCGGGTTATCGTCTGTAGACCGGTAAGTGTACTCGAATTGAAGCGGGTTGTCCGGGCCAAAGCCGGCTTCTTCCAACAGTCGGCGCGCTTCAACCATACGGTCTTCCTGGCTCATATCGGCCCAGTATACCTGCGCACCGTCTTCGGTGTAATTCGCTGTGCCCGGAGGAATGAGAGAGTAAGCAGGCTCGTAACCGGCTGTCAGAACTTCGTTGACCATGAAGTCGCGGTCTAGCGCCATAGCGAGCGCATTGCGAACACGTGTATCTTCGAAAATCTCAAGTTCTGTATTGATAGAATAATATGTCGTTATGAGAGCCGGCGCTGTGCGCACCCAGCCTGGGAAACGCTCGCGCAGTTCGTCAGTGCGCTGCCCGTCGAATGAGTTGTTCATATCCAGACGGCCTGTCTGGATGTAGCGCTCAACGGCGTCGAGGTCGTCATACGGGAAATAGATGACCTCTGAGAAGCAAAGGTCTTCTGCGCCTTCCCATTCAGGGTTCACGACAGACCGCAGGAAGTCACCTGTGCGGAACTGTTCAAGACGATACGGGCCATTCACGACGATATTTTCAGGATCCGTCCAGTCGTCGCCAAACTCTTCAATAGCGTGCTCGGGCACTGGAAAGCTTACATAGTGCTTCAGAATGCCCGGCAGATAAGGCGCAGGATATTCGAGGTCGATCACAAGTGTGTCATCGTCAACGGCTTGAACGCCCAGCTGATCAGCCTCAACCTCGCCGCCATAGAACTCTTCAGCATTCTCGATCAGGAACAGCATAGACGCATATTGAGACGCTGTTGATGGCGTCAGAATCCGGCGGAATGCGAACTCGAAATCGCTGGCCGTCACCGGCTCACCATCTGACCAGTTGGCGTCTTTCAGCTCGAACGTCCAAGTGCGGCCGTCTTCACTGATTTCATAGCTTTCAGCCATGCCGAGCACCGGTGTTGCGTCTGCGCCGTCCGTAAACAGGCCGATGAACATGTCACCAATTACGATGTTCTCCCACTGGGAAGACACTTTGTGCGGGTCGACGGAATCAGGGTTCGCACTGATGCCGCGTCTTAGCGTGTCTGGAGAGACTTCGCTGCCACCACCACAAGCTGCCAGTGAAAGCGCAAGTGCCGCTAGCGACGCCGAAAGCAAACCATTTTTGTTTCGCATTTTTATTCCAATCTCTCCGAACTTTAAGAGGACATTCTATGTCGATCTGTGTTGAGATTGAAACGCAGACGGTTACAGTTCAAGTATATTCGCTGCATTCATGCACAAATACGGACACTCGTGATGAAAAAAATTTGCCTCGCCGGCGTTGCAAGCCTTTCCCTGCTGGGAATTCCGGCACTCGCCGATGAAGTCGACCCGCTCGCAGACATTTATGCCTGCGCAGATATCGCTGATGATTCAGCACGTCTTGCCTGTTTTGATACGGCTGTCAGCGCGACTCAGGTCGCTCAACAAGCCGGCGAATTCCGGACCCTGACCCGACAGGATACGGAGCGAGTACAAGAAGACGCTTTCGGCTTCTCATTGCCAAGTCTTCCGAGCTTCCGATTGCCATCTATTGGCCGGGAGGCCAATGCTTTGGCTGATGCCGTGCAAAACGAAACACCAGCCGCAGTCGCAGAAGCTCCGGCAACACCCGAACCAGCACCTGGGTCCACTCCGGTAGAAACTTCCGAAACTGCACAACAGCGCCCGGCCCCTCCGACTGTTGCAGAACCTGAACCAGAACGCCCGCAGAATGTCGTGCGTGATGACAAAGGCGACATTGAAGCGGTCACTTTGGAGATCGCAAGAATCAACCGCGGCGCTTACGACAAGCTGACCATTTACTTCAGAAACGGTCAGGTGTGGCGACAAATCGACTCCGAGATTGTTCGCCTGCGTAGCAGTAACCCACCGCGAACAGCGACAATTCGTCGAGCGGCTTTAGGCAGTTACCTTATGCAGTTCGATGATCGTGGGCGTGCCATCCGGGTACGTCGAGAAGAATAACCCTTGCCGGAACCCTAAAAGAAAAAGCCGCCCCGAAAGGAGCGGCTTTTTTATTGGTTTATTCAGATCAGTTTAGCGCTCTTTCGGATCGACCGCATCACGCACGCCGTCACCGATGAAGTTCAGACAGAGCAATGTTACCGCCATGACAACCGCCGGGAACAAAAGAAGCCACGGGCTGGACGACATTTGCTGCTTACCGTTCGAAATCAGAACGCCGAGTGATGTCAGCGGCTCGTTAATGCCAAGACCGATAAAGCTGAGGAAGCTCTCCAGCAGAATGACCTGCGGAATAATCAGCGTCATGTATACGACAACAGGGCCGATAATATTCGGTACGATGTGACGTGCAATGATCGCGCCTTGAGATACACCGGATGCACGTGCCGCTTCGATAAATTCGCGGTTTTTCAGAGACAGGGTCTGCCCCCGCACGATACGCGACATGGTAAGCCATTCGACGGCACCAATCGCGATGAAGATCAGATAGATGTTCCGCCCAAACACGGTGGTCAGCAGGATCACGAAGAAAATGAACGGGATGGCATAGAGCGCATCAACGATACGCATCATAATGCTGTCAGTCCGGCCACCGAAATAGCCTGCGACTGTACCCCATGTCACACCGATGACGAGACTGACGAATGTCGCCAGAACGCCAACAGCCAGGGACACCTGATAACCAACCAATAGACGGATGAACTGGTCACGGCCAAGCGTGTCTGTCCCCATAATGTGAAGGTGCTCGAAGGTCGGCGACCAGCCTACACGATCACGGTACAGCGTTTCATATTCATGTGGCCAGAATAGCGGCAGGATCAGCGCACAAGCCGTGAAAAGGCCCAGCACGATCATAGCGGCCACAGCAGCTTTGTTCCGGAACAGACGCGCACGGGCATCATCCCATAGCGAGCGGCCAGCGACTGCGGCTGCTTCCAGCGCCGCGTCGTTCTGAGGGTTACGCATTCCGATCATCAGTACTTCACCCTCGGATCCAGAATTGCATAAAGGACGTCAGCCACCAGGTTCATCAGAAGGATCAGCGTCGCAAAAAGAATCACCACGCCCATAACCAGCGTGTAGTCACGGTTCAGCGCGCCATCGATAAAGAAGCTGCCAATGCCAGGAAGGCTGAAGACGCGTTCGATCACGAGAGAACCGGTCACAACACCTACGGAGGCAGGACCGATATAGCTGACGAGAGGCAGAACTGCGATTGGCAGAGCATGCTTCAGAATAATCTCACGCTCCGGTACACCCTTGGAACGCGCGGTGCGGATATGGTTCGACCGCATCGCCTCGATCATACTGCCGCGCATAATCCGCGAAATGCCTGCGATATAATAAAGCGACAGTGTAATAACCGGCAAAGTGATCGTGTATGGCGTCATGCGCCCCAGATCGAGCCCGCCGGGCGCAAAGATTGGTATCCAAACCCCGAACACCAGCGCCGCAACAGGACCTACCACATAGGACGGAATGGAAATGCCCAGCGTGGCCACCCCCATTAATCCATAATCCACCGCCGAGTTCTGCTTCAGCCCCGATATAATCCCGAGACCACCGCCAACGACGAAGGCGAAAAACATAGCGAGGCCGCCGATCGTCGCGCTGACAGGAAACCCTTCGCCAATCAGCTCGGATACAGTCTTATCCTTGTTCCGGAGAGACGGACCGAAATCGCCCTGCACAACATCTCCCAAATAGGTGAGATATTGCTCATGCAGCGGACGGTCATGACCATAAACGGCGAGAATCTGCGCTTCGACCGCTGGCTCCAGGCGGCGGTCATTGCTGAACGGGCTGCCTGGCGCGGCGCGCATCATGAAGAACGCGACCGTGATCACGACAAACAGCGTCGGGATCGCGATCAGCAGCCGTTTCAGAATGAAAGGCAGAGAAATACGTGAGAGAAATCGAGGCACGATGAAACTTGGTACTCCACTCAGATTTTCGGACAGCTGATTAATACGCCCAGCCGGGATTCCGTGAGCGGCCTATCTGGCATGGGTTTACCTTGATCGACAAGACTGGCATCAGGATTTCCGCAGATAACACTCATGTGGAGGTCAGATCGTGCACAATTTTCGTAAGATCACCGATCATTTTTATGCCGCGCCTCAAATCGAACCAGACGAAATCGATATCGCTGCCAGTGAAGGCTTCGCAGCCATCATCATGAATCGCCCTGATGGCGAAACACCTGACCAGCCAGCAACCGCACTGATCAAAGATCGCGCAGATGCAAACCAGCTGCCCTTCGTTCACATTCCGATCACAGCGCCACCACAAATGAGCGATGTAAAAGCGACGCTGGAAGTCCTCAAAGCACACGAAGGTCAGAAAGTGCTCGCCTTCTGCCGTTCCGGCACACGCTCAACAACTCTGTGGGCGTATGCCGTGGCACTGGATAAGGCGATGCCCGTCAATGATATCCTGACCGCAGCTATGAATGGCGGCTATGATTTGTCACCACACAGACCAGCGCTCGAAGCGCTTTTTGCACTGTAAAGATTGCACCTTTATCCAGCTGGGATATGAATGGTGACAGAGGGGACACTTGCGTTGGGCGGAGCTGAACTCGGCACAGCCATTGCCTGTACCATGGCAAGGCCGATGAGTGCCGCAGCAAACGGACGGATCACGCGAAAGAAAACAGGTGTGATTTTGTCTGTCACGAGAATGTCCCATTCTGGCTTTAACGAAAGATGCGATTGCATCTACGCAAAGCCTGCGCCAAAGACGCTGAAAAAGCGCAACGCGTATAAGTAGAGTACAAAGCAGCGCGAAGCTGCCGACGGGAAAACGGGTATGAGTAAGAACTGGCTTTCAGACTTTAAAATTCAGGACGGCGGCGTTCTGGTGAAAAAGACAGGGCACACCGTTCCCTTCAATCTCGGTCTGGTGAACGATATCCTGACATGGATGAGCTTCTACTCGCTCGCGCAAGGCTGGCGCATCTGGCAGCGTATTCAGGGCCATCGTGCGCCGCGAATCGCTTTTTTGCCTGATCAGCCACGTCCGTGGTATTTCATCTGGCCGGTCATGCACGCTGCCGGCGCGATTATCGAAAAAGACGTCAACAAAGCTGACGTGATCTTCCACTTTGATGATTCGACCCTTTGCGATGCCGATAAGCCTGATGTCTCCCATCCGGTGAAATTCATCAATTTCGGCTGCAACGACGTTTCCAAGTCTCTGGTCGCATCCACGTTCACCCGCGTTGCGGGCTATGATCTGGCCGTTGATCCATCCGACTATGACGGCCTCATGGTTGAAAAGTCAGAAATCAACGCAGCCCACGACGGCCGTATCGTTCAGGGGCCGATGGAGCCGATTGAAGGCAAGAGCTATCAGCGCCTCATCGATAACTCCATTGATGGAGATCTGGTAGAAGATCTGCGTACGACCTTGGTCGGCGGCGAGCCGACAATCGTCTTCCGCAAACGCCGCCCGCTGAGCCGTCGCTTCCTCAATGAAAACACCGATGTGACCCTCACCTCACCGCAAGCTGTCTTCTCCGCGGAAGAGATTGAGGTCATCAAAAACTTTGCAACCGAGCTGGGCCTCGACTGGGGTGGTGTTGATGTGCTGCGCGACAAGCGTGACGGCCGCATCTATATTGTTGACGCCAACAAGACAGATATGGGCCCGCCTGTTGCCATGCCACTTGGCCAGAAACTGCGCTCTACACGTTACATGGCACGTAAATTCCGTGCATCATACGGACCAAAATAAACTCCAAACACGTTGAAAGGGGGCCTTATGGCTGGCCAGATCCCGTTTGTCCGCGACATGGACTTTGACTATGGCGCCGTAACAGAGATCAGCCCCCTCGTACGTCGTGTGATTGCCAACAATCCCGGCCCATTCACCTTTACCGGTACCGGCGTCTATATCGTCGGCCGCGGCACCGTCGCGGTCATCGACCCCGGCCCCGATACGTCAGAACACTTTGATGCGCTCAAAATGGCGCTCGAGGGCGAAACGGTCAGCCATGTTATTGTCACCCACCATCATATGGATCACTCTCCTCTCGCACATCCACTCGCCGAATGGGCAGGCTGCAAAGTCTATGGCAAACCCGCTCCGCGCCATGAAGAATCGGCTGTACAGATGGATGCCGGCTCCGACCATGGCTTCAAACCACATGTCGAACTGAATGATGGCGACGTTCTGGAAGGCCCAGGCTGGACGCTGGAAACGGTCGAAACTCCGGGACACACATCGAACCATCTCTGCTTTGCGCTAAAAGAAGAAAATGCGCTGTTCTCGGGCGACCATATTATGGGCTGGTCGACGACCGTGATATCTCCGCCAGACGGCGATATGCGCGACTATTTCGAAAGCCTCGACAAAATCCGTGCACGCGGCTTCGACACACTCATCCCGACGCATGGCCCACCGATTACGGACGATGTGGACGGATTTATTGGCGCTTACATCACCCACCGCCGCGCGCGTGAGGCCTCAATCCTCGAACGGCTGAAAGCGGGCGATACTACCATTCCCGATATGGTGAAGGTTATCTATGCAGACGTGGATTCGCGCCTGCATCCAGCGGCCTGCCACTCTGTACTCGGTCATATGATCCATCTGGTGAAAGACGGGCATGTGTCAGTCACCGGCTCCATGGACGTGTCCGGAACCTACACTCTCACGCAATAAAAAACGCGGCCCCGAAAGGCCGCGTTTCGATTTTTAGACTTTGCTGTCGCTTAGGACGGCATGTCCGCAACATCCAGCTTGCTGGACAGGCTTTCCAGAATAGCGCTGATGCGAGCGGCATTTGCACCAAGGTCGGAACGACCGACACGCGACACTGAGCGCACATCCACCTGACTACCTTCGCCCTGCGGACGGATGCGGACTGCCACGTCATCTTTAAAGCCATACCAGGTAGAGGTGTAAGTCGCTTCCAGAACGCCCGCTTCCTCATTTGCTGTGACGATCTCCATGCCCATCTCATCCAGCGTGGAATACGCCGCAGAATAGGTCACGTCAGCCGGTGCGCGCAGAATAAGTGAGCGGATTTCCGGATAGGCTTCAGCTTGCGCTTCAGACACGAGGCGTTCGTTATCGCCGCTGCCAAATGTAGGCGCGTCGAGCACAGGGTTAGCCCCTTCACGCAGTTCCATCATTTCATCAGAGAACTGGATCGGATCAGACCAGTCCGTCTGGATATCATGGATTGGCGGAACGCTTTGGGCATTCATTCGGAAGCCCTGCATGCGTCCGAGAACAAGACCCGCTATGAGAATAGCCGCGAGCGACAGAATGACGATTTTGACGCGCGGCGCTTTGATCAGGCCGAGCACTGTCAGCACGATACCGGCACCGCCAATGCCCATTGCAAGCTTCGGCCCCCAGTTCACCGTCATTGTGCTCAAAGCGGTTCCAAGATCCCAAAGGCCGTATTTATAGCCGAGGCCAGCAGCCATGAACCAGAACGGCAGCAAGATCGCCAGAAACAGCACCAGCCATGCGAGCCCGAGGCGAATACCGCCCTTACTCTTAGAATTGCTCATTTTATAACTCCACTCCCGAGATTGAGAGAGTCATAGCGCAGGAATCAGGCTTGTCACGCAATGTTTCTCCCCTTCCAAGAAGGAACTGGGGCGTGGGTGAACAAGGTCAATAGGCTACAGAATCAGCCGAACGGCGCTTCAATCGACGGCGCAAACTCGCTGAACAGGCGTGGACCATCTTCCGTCATGTACAGGCAGTCTTCGAGGCGAACTCCGAATTCGCCAAAGATATAAATCCCCGGCTCGTTAGAGAAACACATGCCCGGCGCAAGAGGTGTCTCCTCGCCCATAACGAAGTTTACAGGCTCGTGTCCGTCGAGGCCAATGCCATGGCCAAGACGGTGGGAAAGCCCCGGCGTCTGATATCCCGGCCCATAGCCCTCACGTTCATAAAAGGCACGCACGGTAGCATCCACCTGCCCCGCCGGCGTTCCGATTTGCGCCGTTTCCAGCGCCAGCTCTTGGCCGCGTTTCACCGTGTTCCAGACCTGACGCTGCTTCGTAGTTGGTTCACCGAACACCCATGTACGCGAAATGTCGGACTCATAGTCATGCACACCGCAGCCGCAATCCATCAGAATGACAGAGCCCTCGCGCACTTCCTGCGCTGAACCCGTACCATGCGGATAAGCGCTCGCCTCGTTCAGCAGGACCATTGAAAACTCGACATTTCCGCCAAGCCTGCGGGTGGTTTCGCTCATCAGATTGGAGATATCGAACTGATTCATCCCCAGTTCGACACGCGGATAAATATGCCTGTAAGCCGCCAGTGTGATGTTGTTGGCTGTCTGCATCAGGGCGAGTTCGGCAGGCGATTTAAACATTCGAACGCCGCGGGTGACACTCATGCCCGACACCATTTCAAACGACGGCGCCGCCTGTGCAATTCCGTCTGAAATGAAATGACGCACCGTCTCTTCTATCGCAACCTTGCCTTCACTCAGGCCGGCATCACTCAGAATTCCAGCGACCAGCGCGAACGGGCTTTCATGCTCGTGCCAGGTTCGCACGTCGACGTCCACTTTGACGCTTTCACGCACCGACGGCTCTTCGAAGTACGGAGTGACGACTGTCGGGGTCCCCTCAGCAGGGATCACCACACCCGTAAAACGTTCCGATCGCCACCAGCGAATACCGGTAAAGTAGAAGAGCGCAGAGCCTGCCTCCAGCACGAGCGCATCAATGCCCTGCTCCTGCATCAGCACCTGCGCCCTTGCGATACGCGCCTCATGCTCCAGCGGAGAGATAGGTTGCGCGCCCGCAGCCATCGCAGGCAGCTCGTCATCGCTGGCGGACGCGAATTGAGGCGCGATCAGGCCGGTCAAACCGGCAGCCAGTCCTAATTGTCCGAAACGGCGTCTGGAAAGTGTCACGCAAGGATCTCCGCTGCTGAGATGATATCAGATCAGGCGTGGATCAGCCCCGCCCTACAAATGGCATGTTCGTCGCCATTACAGTCATAGAAAGTATGTTTGCCTCAAGAGGCAAATTCGCCATGTGCAGCACAGAACTCGCAACGTCCTCGACGGCCATGGTCGGCTCTGGCTTCAGGCTACCATCTGCCTGCGGAACACCTTTTGCCATGCGCACGGTCATCTCGGTCGCAGCGTTGCCGATATCAATCTGGCTACAAGCAATTGAATACGGACGACCATCCAGCGCGAGTGATTTGGTGAGGCCTGTCACAGCGTGTTTAGTCGCATTGTAAGGCGTGGCGCCGGGACGCGGCGTCATCGCAGAGATCGAACCGTTATTGATGATCCGCCCACCTTGCGGCGACTGCTGGCGCATGTGACGGAACGCGGCCCGTGCGCACCAGAACATGCCATTCAGGTTCACGTTCACGACTGAGAGCCATGTCTCTGGCGAAATCTCGTCAATCGTGGCAGGAAACGCGCCCCGACCAGCATTATTGAAAAGCACATCAAGCCGCCCTGCTGCTTCGACAAATTTATCGAAAGCGGCATCGACGGCTTCATGATCAGTTACATTGCACTCAAGTGCATGTGCATTGGGATGACTGGCAGCCATTTCCGCCAGAGCACCCCCGCGACGCGCCAGAAGCCCGACAGTCCAACCCTGCTCAAGGAAGAGTTGCGCGGTGGCTTTACCAATCCCCGCGCTGGCTCCCGTAATCAGAATGGACTTCACGTCAGGCTCCGGCACAAACAACCTCCTGCTTACGCAGTTGGCAGTTTGTAGTCCTTGAACATCTCACGAAGGGCAAGCTTGTTGATCTTGCCGGTCGCGCCGAGCGGAATAGCCTCGACAAACGCAACATCGTCCGGCGTCCACCATTTGGCGATTTTGCCTTCGAGTTGCTTCAGCATCTCTTCCTTTGTCGCTTCCTGCCCCTCATGGAGTTGGATGATCAGAAGCGGGCGCTCATCCCATTTCGGGTGATAAATGCCGATAGCTGCAGCATTGGCGACCTTCGGGTGCCCCACCGCAATGTTCTCGATATCGATGGAAGAAATCCACTCACCACCGGATTTGATCACGTCTTTCGCGCGGTCGGTGATCTGCATGTAGCCATGGTGGTCAAGGTGCGCGACATCGCCCGTATCGAAGAAGCCGTTCTCATCAAGGACAGAACCGCCATCGCCGCCAGCACCTTTGAAGTAGGTATCGACAACCGCGCAGCCACGTACGAGCAGGTGACCAGAGCTCTCACCATCGCGTGGCAGTTCATTACCATCGTCATCAACGACTTTCAGCTCGACACCAAACGGCATGCGGCCCTGTTTGAGCTTGTACTCAACATGCTTGTCCCAGCCCTGATCGCGGATTTCCGGAACCAGCTGTCCAATCGTGCCAAGCGGAGAGGTTTCCGTCATACCCCATGCGTGAGCTGTATCGACGTCGAATTTCTCTTTGAACGCGCGCAGAATACGCTCAGGAACCGCTGAACCACCGATAACAACACGGTCGAGATCCGGCAGATCGAGATCATTTGCTTCAAGGTGCTGAAGCAGCATCAGCCAGACAGTTGGAACCGCGGCTGACATCGTCACTTTGTACTTCGTCAGAAGCTCATAAATGGATGCACCATCCATCTGCGCGCCCGGCATAATCATCTCAGCGCCGACAGCAGGACATGTGAATGTCAGGCCCCATGCGTTCGCGTGGAACATCGGAACGACTGGCAGAACTTTGTCAAAGACGGTTACACCAAGTGCATCAGCCATGCCTGTGATGAAGGTGTGAAGTACGTTTGAACGGTGAGAGTAGAGAACGCCCTTCGGATTGCCAGTCGTGCCAGAAGTGTAACAAAGACCGCATGGTGTTGTTTCAGGGAAATCACCCCATACGCAGTCCTGAGACTGGCCCGCGATGTAATCTTCATAAGGAACAGCGTTGCGAAGCTTCGTGTCGGGCATATGCTCTGCGTCACAGAAAATGACGAAACGCTCGATGGTTTTCATCTGGTCCTGAACCGCTTCAAGCAGTGGCACGAACGTCAGGTCGACGAAGAGGATTTTGTCTTCTGCATCGTTTGCAATCCAGGCAATTTGCTCAGGGTGCAGACGCGGATTGATGGTGTGAAGGACGGAACCTATGCCCATTGCGCCGAACCATGTTTCCATGTGACGGGCTGTATTCCATGCGAGCGTCGCAACACGGTCGTGCAGCTTGATGCCGTCACCTTTCAGCGCGTTGGAAACCTGCTTCGCGCGGTCATGAATTTCTGCGTATGTCGTCTCGACAATCGGGCCCTCAACCGAGCGCGAAATAACACGGCGGTGACCGTGATTGGCTTTGGCGTGTTCGATAACCTTGTTTACGGTTAGCGGCCAATCCTGCATTTTGCCGATTAGGCTCATCGTCCTCTCCCTGACGTTCGAATAGCGTGTTCTTAGTATGATGACGCATGTGTCATCTTTTTTGGGTATTAAGAAGCGTCAAACGAACAAAAAGTGCAACCCGGCAGCACTGAATATTTTCCATGTCACAAATATTCGTTAGAGAGAGGCCGCAATATACATCGCCAAGGTCCTCTGATCATGTTTAAAAACGCTGCACTACCGCTATTCGCCGCAACTTTCCTGCTCACAGGCTGCTTCGGTGAAGTAGAATCGCCTGATGTCTCTTCTGTTGATCCGGTTGAGGTAGAGCAGAGCTCTGACGAGGCAACAGCGACACCCGTCGCCGCCCGACCGTCCCTGCCGGAAATCTTTGACTGCCTGCGCGAGAATAACGGCACGGCCATCGCTGCACATCGCGGCGGCCCGTATGAGTTCTATCCAGAGAATGCAATCGAGACGCTTCAATACGGCTATGATAATGATGTGCGCGTCTTCGAGATCGATATCGCCGAAAGTCAGGATGGCGTGCTCTTTCTGATGCATGACCGCACCCTTACGCGTACAACGACCATGCAGGGCGCCGTGGCGGAATTCGATTGGGCACAGATCAGCGAAGCGACCCTCGTGGACAATTTCGGCAACGAGACCGGTTATGCCATTCCCACTCTGGAAGACGCTCTGAACTGGGCTGTCGAGAGCGGGGCTATTCTGGAACTCGACAAAAAGCCGACCACCAGCTTCCGTAACATTATTGAAGCTGTCCGCACGGCGGGCGCGGAGAACAACGTCATCATGATCTCATATGATGACCGCCAAGCGGCAGAAATTGCGCGCATCGCACCGGAACTGATGATGACAGCCAGCGCATTTGGCGCACGTGATATCAATACGCTCCTCGATCTCGGTGTACGTAAGCCGCAACTCATCGCCTGGACCGGCACACGTGATCCGGATTTTACGGCATGGGAACGGGTTCTGGATGAAGGCGTGGAAGCGGCGTTCGGTACGCTGGGTCGTCCGGGTGAACGCCTTGATGATGAGTATTTGGCGGATGGCGACGGGTCTGAATTTCAGGACCTGGTCGACGCCGGCCTGACGCTTATTGCGACAGATGTTCCGCTTGAAGTCGCCGAGGCGATTGATGGTGACGACATCGCCCGGGAACAGTGTGGCCTCTAGGCTGATCGAAAAGATAGCAGCCCCTTGCGCTGGCGGGGACTGCTAAGCGCCTTACTAATTCGCCCGTAGTTCGCGCCGTTCCGCTTTGCGCTCCATCTCGGCCATATAAGCGTCGACAAATTCTTCGAACGTCATTTCGGGCTTCGGTTCGCCATCTGGTTCTTCTTGCTCTGCAGCTAGCAAATCAAAGAACTCATCAGCATCTATCGGCGAAGGGTTTTGGCGGTATTCTTCAAGAAGCGCGGCACCGGCTGGCGTGCCTGAATGCGCATAAACATGTACGATCCGCCATTCAGTGTCCCGATAGACCCAGTCATACTGGGGGCCTGCATTCAGGATAAGGTTCTCGCCGCCAGTAACGTTGCCCATTTCGATCAAGCGCTCTGCATTTGAAATTTGAATGTGCGCCGGTAAACACTGAAAAACGATCTCACGCGACGCCAACACACCAGACGCGCGATGCTGATACACTGATGGCGCATCAATCGCGAGGTCTGCCGACCCCGCAGAATAGCGCATAGGCTCATAAACTTCCCAATTCGGGTCGTTGGCCGGAGATCGGTATTCGGCCGGTCCTAAATAGATCATCCTCGCTCGCATGAGCGGATTACTCAGCAACACTGAGTCGACAAATCGGGATGCCGGATGCTGCGGACTATAATACGACCAAAGGGTCAGCCAGTGCGCGACGAAGAACAGAGCCAATAGCACGTTCACCGTTCCGAGGCTGAAATCCACCCAACCGAAACGCTTATCCAGAATACCGCCCAACATAACCATCAGCTGTGCAATGAGAAGAAGCCCGCCGACAATCAAAAACCACTCAATGCCGGAAATATCCTGATCCGGCAGCCGGCCCGTAAATATGAGCGGATCGCACATTTCGTGCATAATGATATGGATACTGATGATCCGGCCGATCACCGCAAAACTTAAAGCGACCAGAAACAGACATAGTGTTGCGCTGATAAGTGGTTTTCCACGCGACTTGCTCAACAACCTTGAATATCTTTTTTCTTGCCTCATAAACCCAGCATATCGATGAATTCATACCCCGCAAAGAGATTTCACTCCTGATTTCAAACGACTGTACAGCTAAGTGAACACAGCCAATCGCATCGATGGTGCTGTATGTCGCCATGTCGTAAGCCTGCGCATCAAAACCTTATCAACCTCGTGAATTCCCACCTTAAGCTAAAGAAATGAACGAGCCTGAGCTGGATATTCCCGAAGAATTTTACGCGTATAAATCACGCGCGGCGAGCTATATCGCCCGGCTCTCTGGGTTTCCATTTCAATGGGCGCTTCCCGATAGTTCGACAACGCAAACAGGTTTTCCCGCCAGCTTCTTTCGGTGGGATGAGCGCCGTTTCAGACGCCTGATTGAGCACGCTGAGCATCTCATTCGCTGTCTCATCATCTGGATGGCCTATGCCCGGCTTAGATCAGGTCTGGTGAAGGATGGTTTGTCTTCTGTGCTCGGAAACAGCTTTGAGCGTGCCCCATCGCGAACTCGGGACGACAGGTTCGGTGGAAACGAGAACAGCCCTGAGCGCGTTCTATGCGAACATCGTTCGCGAGAACAAAACAAAGAAGCTCACCCTCATTTCGTGCTGCGCGGTTTACCGCTCTATGATCAGAAGCTCCCGGCCTTTCGGATATCGCTGCCGGAAAGCCCTTCTCCCGGGTTGGGAGAAGGGTTTGGGATGAGGGCCGAAAAAACATCTTCTCGCCTCACCCCCGGCCCCTCTCCTCAGAGGAGAGGGGAGCGCCCCGGCAACGACACCATCTATACCTGCGACAGGTTGATTGCCCGCATGGAGCGCCTCGGCACGCTGATCGAGGAAATCGACGCCCGCGCCGGCCGCATTGCCGGCATCTGGCTGGCTCGGATGTCATCCCGTGCGCAGTGCGGAACAACGTTACGCCCCGCAAACACGGGACCTGACGCACGCACTCCCCCTTGGTCAGATCCCGGATCAGCGAGGCATCATTTCATACTGCATCGCATCCGGGATGACACCCCGTGGCATCCCGTCCCGATCAAATCGCCAGATCCCCCGCCGGATATCCTACAGGAGGCCTCTGATGATGAGCGCAATGATCTTCTCGCCCTTCATGACGCCGCAATCCGCGCCGCAGAGCTGTTCTCCCAGCACTGCTGATAGGAGCGCTTGGCTCAAATCAGACATTAATTCACTCCTCTCTTGCCAATTGCGCAGGAACTCACGGATAAGGTTCGCAACTAAACAGCAAGCTCAGGGGAGACAATCATGGAGCCGTATCGCGAACTCAGCCGGTCCATCAAAGGCAAAACAGCAATCGTTACAGGCGCTGCATCAGGCATGGGCCGCGCCACCGCGCACCTCTTCGCACGTGAAGGCGCAAACGTTGTCGTCACCGACCTGTCTCAGGAAAAAGTCGACATCGTCGTTGAAGAGATCAAAGCCGCTGGCATTGATCATGTGTTTGGCCTTGCCCTTGATGTTGGCGACCATGGTGCCATAAAAACGACGGTTGCCGCGACTGTGGAACGCTTTGGTGGCCTCGATATCGTGGTAAATAATGCAGGTTTCGCCCATCTCGTACCGTTCGAAGCAGACGAGTATGATGAAGTCTGGAACCGGTCCATCAATGTCATGCTGACAGCGCACCAGCGTATGGTTCGCGCAGCACTGCCATATCTCGTCAAATCCGGCGAAGGCCGCGTTGTAAACATCGCCTCGACTGAAGGCCTCGGCGCGACCGCACTGAACTCGCCTTATGTTGCGGCGAAGCACGGCGTTATCGGCCTCACCAAAGCTATGGCCGTCGAACTCAGTGCGAAAGGCATCACTGTGAATGCAGTCTGCCCGGGCCCGATCCACACAGGTATCACCGAAGGCATTCAGGACGATCACAAAACGATCTTCGCTAAGCGCCGCGTTCCGCTGCGCCGCTATGGCTATCCTGAAGAAGTCGCGAACATCACGCTTAACTGTGTGCTGCCAGCGTCTTCCTTTATGAACGGTGTTGCGATCCGCGTAGATGGCGGCCAGCTGGCACGTAACGCGTAACAGACGCGAGATTTAATGATCAGCCACCTGTTATGCTCCGGCATGCTGGGTTAGCGTCCGGTCAGGGAGACGATTTCAGGTGGCTTTTCAAACACTCATACTGGCGGGCACGATTGCTATCGCCGCCGTTTCGGACGCGCCGAAGGCCGGTCCCGTTTTACGAGACTTCTCCAACGATCCGGTCCGCCTCGTCATTTGCAACTTCGGTGACGAAGATTTTGCACACACACAGCTGAGCACAATCAATTGGGCTGGCTACGCAGAGCGGCAGGTCACCGTCGCTGAATTCTCCGAGGCACGCGCAGCCACGCATGTCTCAACTGCGTTCGGCCCGATGAGCCAGGTCATGTCGCTGAATCTCACCGGGCGTAAGCGCGAAGCTCGCGAGCAAGGCTGCAATCTGGAAAGCAACGAGATCATATTGTTTGGTAAGTCCGGTCAGGTTGTGGCCCGCTGGAACGAGTATTTGAGCAATGATGACCTGTTTCAGCTCCTTGATTCAGATAAGTTCACTTCACCATCATCCGGCATTGCCAACTGACAGCCCGAGGCCTAATGCCTCGCCCCTATGCGACATGATCATCACCGTCTGACCGGCCTCGGCTTTGCTATTATCGGCACTATCCTCTTTGGCGCGAAAGGGATCGTGCTGAAGCTCGCGCTGGATGAAGGCAGCACGGTGGAACAGATGATGCTTCTGCGTATGGGCTTCTCGCTGCCAGCCTTTCTGGCCGTGGGCTTCTTTTCGTTCAGAAGGCGTCTGGCGAGCACCAAGCTGCAAACGGTACTGCTCGCTGCGGGTCTTGGCATAATGAGCTACCATTTATGCACCTGGCTCGATTTTCAGGGGCTGCGATACACCTCTGCACAGCTGGAACGGCTAATCCTCTTCACCTACCCGACGATTGTCGCGGTACTGGCTGCGATCTTCCTGAAAGAAACGCTGACCATCCGGCATATCATGGCACTCGCCCTCTCCTATGCTGGCGTTTTTCTTCTGTTCGGGCGCGAGTTCTCACAACAAGGCGAGCACATCATTTTCGGCAGTCTTCTGGTATTCAGCGCGGCCATTCTGTTCGCAATCTACGTGACAGCGGCCAAACCGGTAATCACGGCACTCGGGTCAGCATTGTTCACCAGCATTGCCATGACAGCCGCCGGTGCGACGATCATGGCGCATTCCAGTGTCGTTGCGATAAGTGGCGATATGCCGGACTTCACATGGCTGATCATTGCCTATGGCGTGCTGCTCGCAACCTTCTGCACCGTGCTGCCAAGCTTCATGCTCTCAGAAGCCATTGCCCGCCTCGGCTCAGGCCCGACAAGCGCCATTGGTAATGTCGGACCGGTCGCGACATCCATGCTGGCCGTCTTCGTTCTTGGAGAAAGCTTCGGCCTGCCACACCTTGGCGCTCTGATCCTCACATCGGTCGGTATTGGTTTGCTGACCACTGGCAAACCGGCGGCAACAACTGGACAAGCCGCGCTGAATGCAGAAAAAGGCTGACATGACAAAGAACACGCCTGCAATCATCCTTGTTGGCCCTCAAATGGGCGAAAATATCGGCGCTGCGGCGCGCGTTATGGGGAATTTCGGCCTGTCTGATTTGCGCATTGTTGCTCCGCGCGACGGATGGCCCAACCCTGCAGCAGATACCATGTCTGCAGGCGCTTTTGAGAGCGGCGTCGTCATACCGACGGTTTACGAGACGCTGGATGAGGCCGTTTCAGATCTCCACTTTCTGCTCGCGACCACCGCCCGCCAGCGCGGCATGGAAAAGCCGGTACATTCTACTCGCACCGGCGTTGATGCGCTTATGAAAGCTGCGGGCAAGACGGGCGTTCTGTTTGGCGCTGAAAAATCAGGCCTCCCGAACGACGCTGTTGTTATATGCGATGCTATCCTCACCTATCCGGTGAACCGTGAGTTTGCGTCCCTCAATCTGGCTCAGGCTGTTGGTGTCTTCGCCCATGCGTTTGCAGATGCAGAAGCAACCGAAGAGGTCACTGGTGTCGACATGCCAGCTGATCGCAAAGAGCTTATCGGCATGATGGAGCATTTCGAAGACGAGCTCGACCGCGCTGGCTTCTTCTTTCCTGCACAGAAGAAAGACGTGATGGTTCAGAACCTTCGAAACGCGTTCACCCGTTCAGGTTGGACGGCGCAGGAAACACGTACATTCCGCGGCGCCATCAAAGCCCTCGCGCTTGGTCGCGGCAAAGCCCGCATTCAGCGCGATGACTGATTTTCACTGATTTGTTTAAGTCGACTAATCGAGAATGTTGGCAGTAAATGACAGACGAAACCCAGAAAGAAATAGTCGAGCATCTGATTTACCTCAGACCATTCCTGCAGGATGTAGTGCCCCACCAGAAGTGACCCCATGAACATGTACCAAGCATAAATAGTCCAAGGTTTTAAAGTAGCGGACAATAGCGCCAGACCGAGTCCAACTTCAACAAACGGTATAATGTTCAGATACAGTCCAGTTAACGTACCAGGCAGTGTGATACGTAGATCCTCGTTGCTAAACTGACCTGAATAGTAATCTGCGAACCCGCCAGCGCTAAAGAATTTGCTAGTTCCCGCGGTAATCAAAATCAACGCCATGAGCGTTCGGGCAACTAGTTCTATGGTTACAAGTCTTTTTTCTGAAAACATGTCTTCCTCCAATTGCATTGAAATCCGATACCTGTTCGCCTCATACAGCGAATTTCAGGTCAGCATTCTGTTCGCGTGCCATTGCTCTCAGACTAAGCCTCGCATATTTCAATGACATGACCGATAAGCCGACTCTCAAAAGTATGATCATCTGGGCTATTCCAGCCGTCGCAGGGCTGATTTTCACGCTTGTAGCGCTGGTACTTCATCAAGGCGTGGAATGGGGGCTTGGCGGCCTGCTTTTCGGTGTTCTGTATTTCATTATCCGCTATGGATCGCAGACAATCGAAACACCCGACCAATAGGCGGTTGACAAACACGTCCAGTTCAGGCTTTTAGCGCGCTTCGCCCCGTTTACCCGGGTGCGGAGCTATGACGGGTGGTTGGTGTCCGCCGTTGAGATCGCTCGCCACATAGGGTGGCAAGCCGGACCCAGTCAGTAATAAGGATAACACCATGTCCCGCAGACATAGTGCAAAATACAAAATTGACCGTCGCGTCGGCGAAAACATCTGGGGCCGCGCAAAGTCTCCAGTAAACAAGCGTCAGTCTCGCCCGGGTCAGCACGGTGCAGCTCGTCGTTCGAAAATGTCGGACTTCGGTACACAGCTGATGGCGAAGCAGAAGCTTAAAGGCTACTACGGCGACATCACCGAGAAGCAGTTCCGTAAAACTTATGACGAAGCAGCTCGTCGTAAGGGTAACACTGCAGAGAACCTGATCGGTCTCCTCGAGTGCCGCCTCGACGCATTCATCTACCGCTCCAAGTTTGTTCCTACAATCTTCGCAGCGCGTCAGTTCGTGAACCACGCTCACGTCAAAGTAAACGGCGTTCGCACGAACATTCCTTCCTACCGTCTGAAGCCGGGTGACGTTGTTGAACTGCGTGACCGTGCGAAAAACATGGCGCTGGTTCTGGAAGCTCTCGGTTCTGCTGAGCGTGACGTTCCTGAGTACATCGACCTCGACCCGAAAGCTATGAAATCGACATTCGTTCGTATTCCTGAGCTTTCTGACGTTCCATACCCAGTGAAAATGGAACCTAACCTGGTCGTCGAATTCTACTCTTCATAAGAAGACAGAACATCGATTTCAGAGAAGCCGTTCGGATTACCGGGCGGCTTTTTTCTTGGCTGCCGCGTCCAACGTCTTCGCGAATGCAGTGGAAATGCAACCCTCCCCTGTTCAGGGGACGCAAAATGGATAATTATCCGGCAGTCTACATTATCGATAATGTGTTCTGGGGATTTTATGTCTGTATTCAAGTATTTAGCTGGCGCGGCCTTCTGCGTAGCGATGACGATGCTCGCGCCTGCATTTTCGTCGGCTGAAGCCCAGTCGGCCAACAATGTTCGAGCCTGTCAGTCCGGAAATGCTGAAGGCTGTTTCTATGCGGGCGCAGAGATAGCTCCGAATAACAAGCAAAACGCCCTTCCGTATTTCATACGCGCCTGTGAGTTGGGTGTGCCAGATGGCTGTTTCTATGTCGGGCGCTGGCAACTCTATGGCGAAGGCAATATCCGTCAGGACCGCAGCGCGGCACTCGATAATTTCGAACGGGCTTGCTCGGTCGGCCATTATGAAGGCTGCCAGTATGCCTATGACGTCGCGGTCCTTCCGCAATTTGGCTTCCGCGACATCGGACGCGGTCTTGATATGATGGAAGAAGGCTGCGAGGCGGGAAACATTCCAGCATGTAAGGACGGCGCAGCGATCGCATATGACGGTCGCGCAGGCGAACATCCGGGGCATGTCGACTTTTCGCGCGCTGGCCCGATGGCAGAGCGTGTGTGCGCAGACGCATACGACCGTCTCTACTGTCAGATGGCCGAAGCGGTTTACGGAAATCCGGAATCTCCTAGCTTCGATGCGCAGCGCGGCATTTATTACAACCAGCTGAACTGCAATCAGGGCGTCGCAGCATCCTGCGGTAATGTAGGCTATATCTATATGATGCTCGAAGAGTATGAACTTGCGGCGCAGGCATACACACGTGCTTGTCGTGGTGGTCAGCAAAACCATTGTGAGTACGGGCAGTATCTGACGAACTGGATACGCACTCAAGCTGCAGAACTCGCTGCTTATCAGGCTCAACAGCAGCAGCGTAACAGCGATATTGATGGGCTCATCCGCTCTGGTCGCTATGCCGATGCCGTAAACCGCGCGGTGCACGAGTACCGCTCTACGGACCTCGCATCCCGCGCCGTTCTTGCTGCTAACAATGCGGGTGCGATGTCGACCCTGAACACTCAGGACCTCTATGTTCTGGCCTACTGGTTCCCGTCCGGACAGGTCTCGTCATTTGTGAATTCACAGCTATCCGCGCGCGGCACCGGGCTTGAGGGCACATTTGGCGGCGATACAAACGCGGCTGGCGCTGCCGCTGCACGCTATCAGCAGCAATACGGGTCACGCGCACCGAGCTACACGACGAACTCTGGTCCGACGCCGAGCTCTTCGCCTGTCTTGTCATCGGCGCAAGCATCTCAGCAAACCCGTGACCGCTACCGTGCCGCATGGTGTCAGGGCAGCAACCAGAACCGTAACGTCTGCTAGACTGCATTTCCCGCCCTGACGGCAAAACCATTTGCTGTCAGGGAGAATTCGCGTCTTACTGGCCTCATGAGTATCGAAATCCCATCCAGTAAGGACGTTGCAAAGCGTCTGATTGCAGAGCCCGGCAAAACCTTCAAACTGAAGGACTGCGCCACACGCGACGAAAAACTGTTCGACGACAAACATACGGCCCGCGCCAGCTGCGAAGAAGACGCACGCGAGATCGACCGGCTTCAGGATATTCTCTACGCCGAACAAAAGCGCGCCCTGCTCGTCGTGCTGCAAGGCATTGATACATCTGGCAAGAGCGGCACGATGCGCTCTGTCTTCGCCCATACCAGCCCGCTCGGTCTTCAGGTTGCCGCTTTCAAAAAGCCGACCGACTTAGAACTCTCTCATGACTATCTCTGGCGCGTGCACCAGCAGGTGCCGCGCAAAGGCTATATCGGGATATTCGATCGCTCCCACTATGAGGATGTGCTGGTCGTCAAAGTGCGCGGGTTCGCGCCAAAGGACGACATTGAAAAGCGCTACGATCAGATCAACCAGTTCGAAAAACACCTCACCGAGAACGGCACGCGCATTCTGAAATTCATGCTGCACATCTCTCCGGAAACTCAGGCAGAGCGCCTCAAATCCCGCCTCGACGCGCCACATAAGCGCTGGAAGTTCAATCCTGGCGACCTTGAGGATCGCAAGCTCTGGCCCGAATTCATGGATGCGTATGATGACATGGTAGAGCGCTGCTCAACCGAGCACGCGCCATGGTATGTTGTGCCGTCCGACTCCAAATCCCGTCGCAATGCGATGATTGCCCGAATCATTCGCGGCGCGCTCGAAGACATGGACCCACAGTATCCAGATCCGGGCTGGAACGCAGCGGACTACGACATTTAATGCGCAACTATTGATGAAAATCAGGGCGGTTCGTCTCTGAGGCCTTCTTCAGAGGCAGAATTGTGTAGTTAACTCTCATTATCTTGTTGCGCTGTTGGTGCGGTTGTCTAAAACGACGGGCATAAGATATATGAGGGGCGAGGATATTGGCGTCGTTTTGTAAGAGTTTGCTAGTCAGCTGTGTGGCAGTAGGCATTGTCTGTGCAGCCAGCGCACAGGAAGCCGTATTCCCTGATTTTCAAAATTATGTGCCAAGCGTAGCCCCTGCGCGCGTCTCTCCTGATCTTGCTCCTACCATTGATGGCGACCTCTCAGATCCCATCTGGGCACAGGCTACGCAGATAACCGACTTCTATTCCGTAGAGCCAATTGTCGGCACCCCGACGGAAGACACCATCGTCTATATGGCCTACGACGAGAACGCGCTTTATGTCGCCGTCCACGCCTTTGACAGCAATCCTGACGAAATCATCACCCGCATTATGGAACGCGATGGCGAAGTCTGGCGCGATGACATGCTGCGCTTCTATATAGACCCGTTCAATACGGGCCTTGGCGGCTTCGGCTTTGATGTGAACGCAGCGGGTGCACGTCTCGACCGTATCCTTCAACGCGGTGGCCCGCCAATTGTTGCCTGGGACACGATCTGGGCGGCAGATGGACAAGTCACGGATGATGGCTGGACGGCGGAAATCGAAATTCCGTTCCGCTCTATCAGTTTTGATCCAGAGTCAGATGAAGGCTGGGGCCTCCTCATCACGCGCGAGCTGGCTCACAAAAACGAACAGATTCGCTGGGCCTCTATTGATCCCGGCGTCATGCCGTTCGACTTTCGACAGCCGGGCCGCCTCACCGGAATTAGTGACATCGAAGAAGGCATGGGGCTGGATATCGAAGTCCTCGGCAAGATTGAAGCGAGCCGCGACTGGGAACGCCCGCGCGATGACGATCTGATCTTCGCGCCGAGCGCCAACATCTATTACAAATTCACGCCCTCGCTCACCGGCCTCCTCACGCTGAATGCCGACTTTTCGGACACGCCGCTGGATGCCCGACAGATCAATACAGGTCGCTTTTCCATCTTCCTGCCAGAGACGCGTGACTTCTTCCTACAGGACGCTGCTGTTTTCGAATTCGCCGGACAAACTTTTGGGCGGGGTCAGTCCAACGGCCAGCCATTCTTCTCTCGTCGCATAGGTATCGTTGACGGTACGCAGGTGGACATGAAGGGCGGTATCAAGCTCAGCGGAGAGCTGAACGGCGTGGAAGTCGGCCTTCTAACAACCCGCATGGGCAGTGCTGCCAATATTGAAGAGCAAACCCTCTCGGTTGGACGTGTTAGCATTGATGTGCTCGATAATTCCCGCCTTGGCTTCATCGCGACGAATGGCGACCCGCGCGGCCTTACAGATAACACTGTGCTCGGCACAGACTTCATCTACCGCGACCGTAACTTCATGGGCGGCGGCTTGTTGCAGGCTACAGCATTCTATCTGCGCAGCCAGTCTGATGACGTTGAAGACGATTCCTATGGCGTGCTCGTTCAGTATCCGAACGATAAATGGGGCTGGAATGTTTCCTTCCGCGAGATTGGCGAGGAATATCGCCCTGCCCTCGGCTTCGTGAACCGCCCGGGCACGCAGGACAGCCGCGGAGGCTGGCACCGCCGTTTCCGCCAGACCGATAGCTGGCTGCAGTACTGGCAGGTAGGCACAGAGCACAATTATATCACCGACCTCGACGGCAATCTGGAAACGCGACGTAATCAGTTCAATTTTGAGTTCGTGAACAGCGCGACTGACGAATTCAAGTTCTCGCTCTTTGAGAATCTGGAAGTCGTGAATACGCCATTCTCGCTGCCACGCGGCATTATCATTCCCGCAGGCGAATACCATAATGACGGGGCATCAGCGTCGATCCGATCGTCCTTCACACGGCCCTACGGCACGAACTCAGAGATTCGAGTGCAGGATTATTTCGGCGGCGAACGTGTGAAAGTGAAGCTCGCGACAAACTTCCAGCCCTCTCCATACTGGAGCCTGAAGCTGGAATATGACCGCGACCAGATCTCTGTTCCGAATGGTGATGTCACCGTGCAGGTCTACTCGGTCGAGAATGTCATCAATCTCTCGCCAGATATCTCTGTGAATACACAGATCCAGTACGACAATATCTCTGAAGGCATGTCGATCTTCAGCCGACTGCGCTGGGAAGTTCGCCCTGAAACCGAGGTCTTCGTGTCTCTCGGCCATGGCGCTGTGGTCGACTATGACGAGTTCCCGAGAGAATTTGAGTCAGTCCAGAGCCAGTTTGTCGTCCGCTTCGGCAACCGTTTTCAGTTTTGACGCTTTTTCCAGATATTGTTACTTGACGAACTATTATTGTTTTGCGATATGAGCTTTATCGCAAAACAATACGGACCTCCGTCATGAAACTCATCACCCTCGCAGCCATTTCAGGCGCTGCACTCCTCGCCGCTGGCTGTGTCATCATCGATGCCGACTCAGACGGCTATAGCTCTCACTATTCATCCCATGATGATCGCGTCTACAGCGCAGATGTCTCTGGCGACACCGTCACCGTACGCGTCCCATCGAACGGCTGCACAGACAAATCCTATTATGGTGTCGATGTGGACCGCGAAGACCACAACACATTCTATGTCGAGTTCGAACGAGAACGCGAAGACCATTGCCGCGCCCTCATGCCGGAAGGCGTTGAGCTGGTTTACAGCTTTTCCGAACTTGGCATTCCAGCCGGTGCGTCCGTAGTGATTGAAAATCCGGTCGGTCGCTGAACCTCACCCAACCTCACGTAGCCCACTTCATCAGGCTGGCTTTACGCCAGCCTGTTCTTTTATGGAAACAGTCGTGTCGTGGTCCATGGTGCCCCTTTATTCTCTCTACGAAACACCAGACGGTCATGCAGACGGAATGGGCGGTCACGCCAGAACTCGATCTCAACCGGCTTTAGCCTGAACCCTGACCAATGCGGCGGACGCGGCACTTTGCCGAGGCCGAACTTGGTCGCATACTGCGCCACACGTTTTTCGAGCGCAAAGCGCCCCTTCATCGGGCGGGATTGTTCGCTGGCCCATGCGCCGATGCGGCTGTCACGCGCGCGGGACTGGAAATAGGCATCAGCCTCTTCATCGCTGACAAGCTCGACCTCACCGCGAACGCGCACGGACCGCCGCAGCGATTTCCAGTGAAAGCATAGCGCGGCCTTTTTCTGGCCGGTCAACTCGCCGCCTTTGGCGCTCTCAAGATTAGTGTACCAGACAAAGCCGTCCTGATCGGCGCTCTTCAAAAGCACCATGCGAACATTCGGCAGTCCGTCGGCATCGACTGTGGCAAGAGACATGGCGTTCGCATCATTCACTTCGGATTTCACAGCCGTTTCCAGCCAGTCTGCGAACAGGTCGAACGGGTTCTCCTTTGCGAAGAACACGTGATCGTCCTCTGGCGCATTCTTTTGATCCTGATAGTCCGGAGACGCCGGAATGAGGTCATCAATTTTCTTGTCGGACATGTGAGGTTTCCTGCGATGCTGCCGCCTTGACTGAATGTGTGCGCGGTTCCACACAAGGACAAGCCTGAAGGAACGGATTATGCCGCGATATATCGACCTCTCGCATTCTATTGAAGAAGGCATGGTGACCTATAAAGGCCTGCCAGCGCCGATCATCTGCGACTGGATGAGCTTTGAGAAATCGCACGGCAAATATGCCGAAGGCACCGAGTTCTCCATGCAGTGGATCTCTATGCACGGCAACACGGGCACGTATCTGGATGTGCCGCGTCACCGCTATCGCGACGGCCACGATATGTGCGGTCTGAGCCTGGAGCGTGTATCATCTGTCGAAGCGCTGTGCGTGAACGTAACGGCCGCGCCTAACCGCGATATTGGGCTTTCATGGTTCGATCATTTAAAAGTCGAAGGCAAAGCCGTTCTCATTCGCACGGACTGGTCGCACAAGTTCGGCACAGACGCATATTTCGAAGATCATCCCTTCCTCAGCCGCGAGGCCGCAGCATGGTTGCGCGATGAAGGCGCCGCGCTGGTCGGGATCGATAGCTTTAACATCGATAATGTGGATGGAGGCGAGCGCCCTGTGCACTCAATTCTGCTAGGCGCCGAGATACCGATTGTCGAACATCTGACCAATCTGTCCGAACTGCCGCATAACGGCTTCCTGTTTTCCGCTGTACCGCCGAAAATTAAAGAGGTCGGCACCTTTCCAGTGCGCGCTCATGCCATTATGGATTGACCGGAAATCAGCACGGTAGCCAGGTCACATGTCGCATAACACATTCGGTCATCTTTTTCGGGTCACAACCTGGGGCGAAAGCCATGGTCCAGCTATTGGCTGTGTGGTTGACGGATGTCCGGGCGGCGTGCGCGTAGACGTAGAAGACATTCAGAAATATCTGGACCTGCGCAAGCCGGGTACATCCCGTTTTGTAACGCAGCGCCGCGAGCCCGATCAGGTCAAAATCCTCTCTGGCGTCTTCAGTGATGACCAGACTGAAGAAAAATTCGGCGGACAGGTCACTACTGGAACGCCGATCTGCCTGATGATTGAAAATGTCGACCAGCGCTCCAAAGACTATGGTGATATCCGTGACCGTTATCGCCCGGGCCATGCCGATTACACTTATGACGAAAAATATGGCGTACGCGACTATCGTGGTGGCGGACGCTCTTCAGCCCGAGAAACAGCCTCACGTGTAGCAGCGGGGGCGATCGCCCGCGCCGTACTTGGCCCTGACATCAAAATCCGCGCGGCACTTGTCCAAATCGGCGAGCACAAGATTGATCGGACGAAATGGGACTGGGCCGCGACAGAACAGAATGCGTTCTGGTGCCCCGATGCAGACACGGCGAAGACCTGGGAAACCTATCTCGACGAGATTCGTAAGTCCGGCTCTTCCGTAGGTGCGGTGATTGAAGTCGTCGCTGAAGGTGTACCGCCCGGCTGGGGCGCGCCAATCTATGGCAAGCTCGATTCAGACCTCGCCATGGCAATGATGTCGATCAATGCTGTGAAAGGCGTCGAGATTGGTGCCGGCATGGATGCCGCCGAACTCACGGGCGAAGCAAACGCTGACGAAATGCGTGCAGGCAATGAAGGCCCGCGTTTCCTTTCCAACAATAATGGCGGCATTCTGGGCGGCATCTCGTCCGGTCAGCCCATTGTAGCCCGCTTCTCGGTGAAGCCGACCTCCTCCATTCTGACGACCCGCAAATCCGTCACACGCGATGGAGAGGATGTCGACGTGATGACTAAGGGCCGTCATGACCCTTGCGTTGGCATTCGCGCTGCACCTGTTGCTGAAGCGATGATGGCCTGCGTTCTGGCAGACCACAAACTCCGTCACAGAGGACAAATGGGCTAATGTCAGGACGCACCTTCACGGCGGACTATGACAAGACCAATATTGCGACGCGTGTCTGGATACCCTTAGGCCTCGCCGCCGTAACCGGCATGACCGGCCTTCTGGCTGGCGTACCGGGCCTCTCCATTATTGCAGCGATACTGACCTTCGTCGCCCTGCGCTTCTGGCCTCTCACGCGGTTTGATCGGCCTGCGCTCAAACTCTCCGAAGATGGTGTCGAAATTGACGGCCTCGGCGCGGTGCGCTGGCGCGATATCTCTGATGTGCGCGACGGTATGGTTCAGGTGAAAGCTGTGAAACTGCCTGCGATCGATCTGAGCTTCGCACGCCCGATTCCGGATGTGTTTTCGGCCACGGCAGCAACGCGCCTGCGACCCTGGGAAATTCGCATATTCAGGCTACGCCGCGACGGCAAAATCCGTCTCGATCTTTCAAAGCTCGAAGATACGCCGGAAGATGTGCGCAGCGCGTTTCGCTATTTCATGTCGGGCAATGCCTGAGCGCTAAGCGCCAAAACCACCTGATTTCATATAGGCTTTCTCAGCCTCAGTTGTCTCACGGCCAAGCATCTTGTTCCGATGCGGAAAACGTCCGAAGCGCGCTATGGCGTCCATATGGACGAGCGCAAAATAGTAATGCTCGCGCGAGTTCAGAGGACGCAGTAAATCGCAACACAGCTGCTGGTCGGCCAGATCTTCCGAATGCATAAATGGCAGATAGAAGAAGTTCCGCGTCGGCATCATCTGCGTTTTGTCATAGCCGCGCTCGATAGCCATACGTGCAAGATCCAGCGCTTTTGCGTCGGTCGAGAACTGCTTTGCATCGCCGCGAAAAATATTACGTGGAATCTGGTCCAGCAGAATAATCAGCGAAAGCATTCCCGAGGCGGTGTCTGCCCAGCTGTCCAGCTCACCTGCAGCGCCCTTCTCCCATAGCGCTTCATAGGCGCGGCATTTCTCATCAAATGCCTCACCGCCGCTAAACCATTTGGACGGTCCGGCGCTCAGCCAGAAATCAAGAAAGTCGATTGTGTCTTTATTGTCGGCTGCGGTCATGCGTCGGGCTTTGTCCATGTCTGAATTTTGGTGAGGAACACCGGATCAGGGTCTGATGGCACAAGACCGGCTTCGGAAAACAACTTTCCGAAATCCTCGGTGAGATAGTGTTTGTAATAGGGTTCGTGAAAGCCTTCCGGAAAATATTCAAGAAGACCATCCATCTCCGGTGTGTCGCCAAGCTGGATTGAGTCCGCAAACACAAAGCTCCCACCTGGCTTCAGGACGCGGGCAATTTCTCTGGCCACCACGGGGCGTACTTTCGGCGGAAGCTCGTGGAAAAGATAAATGCTGACGATGATATCCTGAGACTCATCCGGCAGTGGCATGGCCTCGGCCTGCCCCTGAATAATCTCCGCAGACTTCCAGTGACGGACTTCGTCTTTGGCTTTCTCTGTATAATTTGGCGACAGATCGAGCCCTGTTGCGTTGAGGCGCGGAAATGCATCCATCACACTGGCAAGAAAACGGCCTGTACCGCAGGCAAGGTCGAGCAACTGCGTCTGGCGCTGGTCTCGGCCCTTCATGAGCTTTGCAATCTCGCCCAGAACGCAGCGGCGCATGACATCGGCAGACCCGGTGAACAGCACCTCGACCTGAGTGTCATAAATATCGGCGCTCTCATCAGAAAACCAGCCGCCGGATTGGTAGTGAAAGTTCTGGCGGTAATAGGCCGGATAATTGCCCGTTCGTAGTTCTTCGCGCACTTCAGTACCATTGCGCTCAAGCCGGCGCTTATTCACTGCGTCGGCATCTTTCAGGAACGAGCGTGATCGACGCAGAGCCGAGGGGAGCTGTGAAGGTTGCGCATCACGCGGGCGCGGATATAGCCCAGCTTCGATGTTTGCCAGATCGCGCTGATAGGCTTTAAAGAATTCGCGGCGCATAGCCTTAAAGCTTGGCTGACCGCTCGCAGGCTGGAACGCAGGTTCGTCGGGTCGTGAGAAACCGCCCATATTTCGACGCAAAAGCGCGTAATGACCAGAATACCAGAGCGTGCGGACACTCTGCCCAGCGACATATTTTGCTGCGCTCAGCGCGCGAAGCGGATTGCGGGAATTCTCAGCCATAGCTTTTCTCTCCTGAGAGAAGATATGGCGTTTTTAACCGCTTTGGGAAGCCTCAGCTTTTAATGGCGTAAGCCAGCCATTCCTGATTGCCATCACTACCCGTGACGGAAGATGGCTCCCAGCCTTTTAGCATGAAGCCATTGGCTACCAGCCAGTCTGTGAAGGCCTGTTTTGCAACGTCCACCGCTTCTAAATTTGTTACGATACCGCCCTTGCCAACAGCCTTACGACCGACCTGAAATTGTGGTTTGAAGAGCAAAAGCGCCAGCCCCCCCGACTTCACAAATGACACCGCCGGATCGAGAACCTTTTCCAGACCGATAAAGCTCGCGTCACAGACCAGAAGGTCAATCTCATGATCAATCTGTTCAGACGTCAGTTTGCGCGCATCCAATTGCTCAAACAGTTTGATACGAGGATTATCGCGCAGGCTCGGGTCAAACTGGTCTGTTCCCACATCTACCGAAATAACGTGCGCCGCACCGGCTTCCAGCAGCACTTCTGTAAAGCCGCCAGTAGAGCAGCCGACATCCAGACAATTTAGCCCGCTTGCATCGACGCCTAACACCTCCAGCGCGCCTTTAAGTTTCAGCGCCGCGCGAGAGACGTAAGGGTGGGCGCGCTCTGCGTGAATGATGTCGTCCCCGCCAACTTTCAGGCTCGCCTTCGTCACAACGGTGCCATTCACCGTTACCTTGCCTGCGCTGATCGAGGCTTGCGCCTCCGATCGGGTCGCTAAAGACCCACTATCAACAAGAAACTTATCAAGGCGCACACGTTCAGACATTCAGCCTGTTTACGCGCTCTTTCAAAAATGGAAATGGGCAGAAATGAAAATGGGCGACCCTTGAGGCCGCCCAATAATTTTTCTTATTATCACCCAGAACGCCTCAGCGGAGGTTAGTCCTCGAAAAGATCGCTCCACATAGCTTCACGGCTAACGCGCATCGCTTCAATCACGACTGCGAGCCCCGCGAGGCAAAGAACCATCAGAGGTGCAGCAGGCTGCTGCACCGCATTCACCATCACATCAATCATTTTTCACTCTCTCCCTCGGAGTGTAGACAGAGTAAGGTGAAGGCTCTTAATGAAGGGTATTCAAAGCGAAGATTCAGACGAATAAAATCACTACAAAAGTATCTGATTTTATTCACTTTTTGATAACAAAAACCGGCAGATTTTGCCGGGCAGAACTGACCATTCGGAGGCTAAAATCGCACGTCAAAAAGCTCCCGCATCACGCGCCTGGCAGCGTATGCTCTCAGGTCGCAGACTGGATCTTCTGGACCCGTCTCCGCTGGATATTGAGATCAGCGATATCGCCCACGGCCTCGCTCGCGTAGCGCGATGGAACGGCCAAACGATTGGCGAACATGCATTTTCTGTCGCCCAACACAGCCTTGTCGTGGAAGAAGTCTGCCGCGAGCTATCACCTAAGTTGACGCGCGAAGAATGCATGGTCGCCCTGCTCCATGACAGTCCTGAATATGTCATCGGTGATATGATCTCGCCATTCAAAGCGGTACTGGGCGAAGGTTACCGCACGTTCGAAGACAAGCTTGAACGAGCGATTCACATTCGTTTCGGTCTACCACCTGTTACCGACAAAAAATTGAAAAAGCTGATTAAGAGAGCCGATCACATCAGTGCATGGCTGGAAGCGGTTCAACTGGCGGGGTTCTCCGAAGCCGAGGCTGACGAGATTTTCGGCGCGCCTGAAGTCCATTCCGAGATGCGCCTCACGCCTATGCCTGCCATGGAAGCCCAAGCAAAGTTCGTAGAACGCTTCAAAGCGCTTCAGGCCAGTTAAAAGACGTCATGTGGTTTTGAGAGGCTGAACCAGACTCATCAGGGCAATTCACTGTGAGTCTCGTTTTGCCATATCCGGTCAGTTCAGCCGTGGCTTGCGGCTCCTCACCAGCGATTTTCATGGTGTAGAGACCTGCGCAGATAATCACGAACAGGATAGCAGTTTCTACGGGCTTTCTCATCAGAAGAACCTATTGCTCTGTTTTACATATTTATTTTAGCCTTCCGTTGCGTCAGAAATTACGGCAACGTATCCGGGCATCTGAACTTTGCCTCAGACGCGCTGGGGCGGGTATCCTTCGAACAGGGGAAGACATGACAATCTGGGTCAGTTCGCGCTTCCGAGCGCCGCCGCTTTCAGACGAGATACGCCCCGTAAAAGTGGTGAGCCTTCTCGCCCCATGGGATGAATTCCCCGTCTTTCCTGATTTGAATGACGGCCAGCATTTAAGGCTGGCGTTCGAAGACGTTGAAGCAGATGACGAAACGCCCGATCCGCCAATGCCGGAGCATGTTGAACAGCTAATCGAGTTTGTCAGCGATTGGGATCGTAATGACCCGATCCTCATTCATTGCTGGGCCGGCGTCTCCCGCTCAACCGCATCTGCATTTATTACTGCGTGTCTTTTAAATCCGGATCGCGACGAGTCAGAGATTGCAGACCTGCTGCGCGCGGCCTCACCGACGGCGAAGCCAAACCGACAGCTCGTGACATTTGCGGATTCTCTGCTTGGCCGTAACGGTCGTATGCTCAAGGCCGTCATGACGATGAAGCCGCATACTTACGCCGAAGACGCCGAACCATTCGCCTTGCCCACACAATTCGACGATGTGCGAGGTCACTGGGTATAATGTCTCTGCGGGTCGGCCTCTCTGCAGTTATCGTTGCGGCCATTGATGGCCTGCCACACGTTCTGGCGACACGTGGCGGCGACGAAGACGGGCTGGAAGGTCTCCCCTTTGGTGCGTTCGACCCTGAAGGCCACCGCACGTTTGAAATTGGTCTGAGAGACTGGGTGAGCGCGCAAACCGGCTTTGAACTCGGCTATGTCGAGCAACTCTATACATTTGGCGATCTGGGACGCGAGCTTCCAACAGCGCGCCTTGATAGCGGAAGCCCCGCTGATCGCGTGATTTCTGTCGGCTATATCGCGCTGACACCTGAAGCCACGGAAATTGGCGGCGCGTTCGATGCGGTGTGGCGCAATTGGTATCGCTATTTCCCTTGGGAAGACCATCGCGCAGACAGTGCGCAAGCCATCATCAGCCCACTGTCTGACCAGTTGAAGAAATGGGCGGACAGCGCGGGCAGTCCGGCAGCCAGCCATGACCGGTGGACCCGCGCCAGCATTGCTTTTGGCCTCGACGGCAAACCGTGGATCGAAGAGCGCGTTCTGGAGCGCTACGAGCTCCTTTACGAAGCCGATATCGTACCGGAAGCCTGGCGTGACCGCGCCGAAACCTCGCCCTGCAGCCTTCCCGAACGCGTCACCGGCACGCCGATGCGGTCAGACCACCGCCGCATTCTGGCAACCGGCATGAGCCGCTTAAGAGGCAAAATCAAATATCGCCCGGTTGTCTTTGAATTAATGCAGGAAATGTTCACCCTGTCTGCCTTGCAAGAGACTGTTGAGGGCATTCTGGGTACCAAGCTGCACAAGCAGAACTTCCGCCGCGCGCTTGATAAGACAGGTTTTGTTGAAGGCACTGGCGAGTTTGAAACCGCGACGGGCGGCCGCCCGGCTGAACGCTTCCGTTTCCGCAGAGAAATACTCTCAGAACAGGCAGCTCTTGGCGTTCAAACGCCCAAACAGCGATAAGCCGGACTTTTTCCAATCCGTCTCTATGCACACTGCAGCAAGCCCCGTAACACTCAATATAGACAACCAACACGACTGGCAGGCCAACAAGTGACTAAAACCCGCGCGACACGTTCCGACTTTGTACAATACCGTCACCTGACCACCCGCTGGCAGGATAATGATGTCTACGGTCATATGAACAATGTTGTGTATTACGAGCTGGTGGACAGCGTTGTGAACAGCTGGCTGCGCAATGAAGCAGGCATGCCTGTTCCCGACGGCGATATCGTCGGCCTTGTCGTGCAGTCTGGCTGCACCTACCACGCCAGCCTTGGCTGGCCGGAACCGATTGAGGCCGGTATGGCAGTCGCGCGCGTCGGCAACAGCTCCATCACTTATCTGATCGGCCTTTTTTCTGTTGGCGAGGATGACGCAGCCGCCGAAGCAAGCTTCACGCATGTCTATGTCAACAAAGACACGCGCCGTCCCGTGCCTATTCCGGACAACCTTCGTGCCGCAGCGACCTCGCTCCTCCGCGAAGAGTGACCGGTTAAGCAAAGGCCGAAGCAAAATTTCTCCGCTATCTCGCAGTTGCAGCAAGGAATATGCCCACGCCGCATGGATTTGATTGCGTTTTAGATCGTCCTGCCCTTCGTACCTCTCCCAGATTTGACTTGCCAGCTTCTGCTCTTTGACGTATTTGTGACGCACTGAGTTTTGCTCAATTTGGGCAAAAGGGTATCAATTCCTCCTTTCTCAAGGCCTGTGATCTTGAAAAGGCGTATTTGTCTGCCCATATTATACTCATATTGAGCAAAAGGGGCTTGCCCCTTAAAATCGAAGGAGGGGACTAATGGCCCGAATTATTGATACTGCACCCGGTTGCGACATGCCTGCGCTAACGCGCACGCCAACTGCACTGGAAGCTCGCGGCCTCTCCTATAATGACGAGGTTAAAGCCGCTACGGACCATCTCTATGAAGAGGTGAAGGATTTCATCACTCCGATGGAATGGCCGGGTATTGCCCCGCTCGTACACGGCATCAACAAGCTGAAAACGCAACGTAATGCGGTTATTCTGGCGCACAACTATATGACGCCGGACATCTTCAACCTTGTTGGCGATTTCCGTGGAGATTCTCTCCAGCTGGCGCGCGAAGCGGCCAATGTAGATGCGGAAATCATCGTACAGGCTGGCGTTCACTTCATGGCCGAGACCTCTAAAATTCTCGCGCCGGAGAAGACGGTTCTTATCCCTGACATGGAAGCAGGCTGCTCATTGGCCGAATCCATTACCGGTGCGGATATCCGCCTGATCAAGCAAAAGTACCCCGGCATTCCTGTCGTCACCTATGTGAACACGACTGCGGATGTGAAAGCGGAAACAGACGTTTGCTGTACATCTTCCAACGCGGTTCAGGTTGTTGAACACGTCGCGGCGGAATGGGGTGTGGATAAAGTCATCCTGATCCCGGACAAGTATCTGGCGCGCAACGTAGCTGCGGTCACAGATATCGAGATCATCACATGGGATGGCCGCTGCGAAGTGCACGAGCAGTTCACAGCTGACGATATCCACGCGCTGCGTGATGCACACCCTGGCGTTCTGATTCTTGCGCACCCTGAATGCCCACCAGATGTTCTGGAAGCATCAGACTTCGCGGGCTCTACATCAGCTCTGTCCAACTATGTGTCCGAGCGCAGCCCGAACAAAGTTGTTCTGCTGACCGAGTGCTCCATGAGCGACAATGTCGCGAGTGCCAATCCGGACGTAGAGTTTGTGAAACCATGTAATCTGTGCCCACATATGAAACGGATTACGCTGGAGAACATTTTCGACGCTCTGACCGAGATGAAGCACGAAGTTCTGGTCGACGAAGATGTTCGTGTGCAGGCGAAAAAAGCGATCGATGCTATGCTCGCTCTGCCAAATCCAAAGACTGCACGTCCGTTCGAAACGGGTCTTGCACCAAAGGATATTGAAACGCTGAGCCCTGCATAAGGGCTCGGTTGCCCCGGAGGTCAGTATGAAATCAGTTCCGGCAACGCTCTTTATGATCGCCACATGTCTCTCTGTCGCACAGGCAGAACCGGCGTTCACAGCGCGTTCGGAATTCAATGCTGACATACTTGGAAGCTGGTCATTCTCAACGGACCGGTATGCCAATGGCATTTGCCAGATGACAGGCACTCTCACAGTCTTCTCCGGCCAGACGGACGCCGACGGTCTGGAATGTGAACTGACCGCTGTTGAGGATTGCGGCTTTGGACGGTCTGTTGTTGCCCAGACCTGTCAGATCACGGCGGACAACACAGAGTATCTGCTCGAAAGCGAAATCGTCGAATTTATCGAACGTATGCCCAATGTGATGGGCGTTTATATGCCCGATCATTTCATCATCAGCGACGTTACCGGCGATGAAATGCACGGGCGTCTTGTGTCTGCTTCTACCGCCACAGCGATCTTCGTGCGCGATGAGGGGAATATCTCATGAAACAGCTTGTACTGGCCCTTTCTGTTTGTCTCGCACCAATGCTCTCTGGCGCTGCATTCGCAGAGCAGGCATCCGACGACGTTCCAAACATTAGCGGCGAATGGTCGTTTGAAGCTGATACAGGTGCCGGATGTTCCTTCACCGGATCAGCTCTACTGCTGGGTACGTCAGAGCCGGGCGTCTATGAGTGTGAGCTGACAGCACTTCAGATTTGCGGCTCTGAACAATGGCAGGTCCGCCAGTCCTGCACCGCTATTCGCGAAGACAATATTCTGGAGATCAGCTCCGAAATTGAGGAATACATTCAGGGCTATGATAATGGCGGCTATTTGCCGGACAATTTTCGACTCGCCATCACAAGCTCTGACCTGATGCAGGGCTATCTGATGTCCTGGGGTTTCCACATTGCCGAATTCCGGCGCTCAATCGGGGCTATTTCCTGATCTCATGACAACCAATTTCTCTAAGGGCTGCGTCACGAAATGAGTGATCGCACTGATATCCTGATCGTGGGCGCCGGGCTTGCGGGCCTGTTTCTTGCCCTGCGTCTTGCACCGCGAAAATGCACAGTTATCTGCCCTGCTCCCGTGGGCCAGGCGTCCTCCTCGACGTGGGCACAAGGTGGCCTGGCAGCAGCGCTCGCGCCGGATGATTCTCCGGAAGAACATGCGCGCGACACCGTTCTGGCAGGCGACGGTCTTGTCGATCCGGTCACCGCACAACTCATTGCCGAAGCTGGCCCGCTGCGCGTACGTGACCTGATAGAACTTGGCGTACCATTTGACCGGACGGCGGAAGGCGCACTCGCCTTGTCGCTTGAGGCCGCTCACAGCAAGGCACGCGTTGCCCGTGTGGCAGGTGATCTGGCAGGCCGCGCCATTATGGAAGCGCTTTCAGAAGCGGCCGCGGCAGCCGAGCATATCGAAATCATCGACGGGCTTAAGGCGATTGGCCTGCTGTCAGGCAGCAAGAAGAATGTGGCTGGCGTTCTTGTGCGCGATAGCGCCGGAGAAGTCTCTCCGATCTACGCCAGAGAAACCGTCTTCTGTACGGGCGGCTCAGGCGGACTGTTCCGCATCACGACCAATCCGCGTGAATCTCGCGGTGACGCCGTGGCCATGGCCTACGAAGCAGGCGCCCTCGTCGCTGATCTGGAGTTCGTACAATTCCACCCGACGGCGATCGACATTGACCGCGACCCTGCCCCGCTTGCCACCGAAGCGCTGCGCGGCGAAGGCGCAAAACTGATCAATAAAGACGGTACGCTCTTCATGCCGCGTCACGACCCCATGGGCGAACTTGCGCCACGTGACCGGGTCGCGCGCGCTGTCCACATCGAAGCACTGTCGGACGGAAAAGCCTTTCTAGATACGCGCGATGCCATTGGTGATGAAATCGAAGAGCATTTCCCGACCGTCTATTCTACCTGCATGTCAGCCGGCATCGACCCACGCATTGATCCGATCCCAGTCGCGCCTGCAGCGCACTATCATATGGGCGGCATTGTCACTGACCTGTGGGGACGCACCAGTTTAAAAGGCCTATCAGCCTGTGGCGAGTGCACTTCCACAGGCGCGCATGGCGCAAACCGCCTCGCCTCCAACTCCCTTCTTGAAGCGGTCGTCTATGCTGCGCGTATTGCTGACCGGCTTAAAGGAAGCGATCTGCCAGAGCTTGACGACACCGCCAAAGGCATCTCGCCACCTGATCTGGACGATGCGACACTGCAAACGCTCCGGGCTCGTATGGCGGCCGAATGCGGCGTCGTGCGCGATGGCAAGGGCCTCGCAGCGCTGCTTGATTGGATCATTGAGCAAGCCGAAGAATTTCCGGCAGGGCTCGTGCCGCGCGCACTCGTGGTCAGCGAACTAATCGTCCGCTCTGCACTGCGACGTGAAGAGAGCCGCGGCGGACATTTCCGGTCCGATTTCCCGGACACATCAGATACGCCGAAGCGGACCTTTCTCTATAAAGGACAGGCCGGACCTGTTTTCATCGATCCGCCGACCAGCAACGCTTAGAGGAGACAGAGTTTGACCTCATTCATCCCACCCCTTCCCGATATCGTTCTGGAACCGATTGTCCGCCTCGCGCTGAGCGAGGATCTGGGCCGCGCGGGAGACCTGACGACAGATGCAACGATCCCGCCTGATACGACAATGGCCGTGAACATTGTGGGCCGTAAGGATGGCGTGATCGCAGGTCTTGATGCCGCCAGCCTTGCTCTACGCATGATCGATACGTCTGTCTCTCTGGACATCGAAACGCCCGATGGCGCAGCGGTAGCGCCCGGTCAGGTCGTTGCGAGACTGAACGGCTCTGCCCGTTCTATTCTGACCGCAGAACGCACCATGCTGAACTTTATGGGACGTCTTTCCGGCATTGCCACACTCACCCGCGAGTTTGTCTCCCGCATTGAAGGCTCTGACGCCAAAATCGTTTGCACGCGCAAAACCACGCCTGGTCACCGCGCCGTTGAAAAACGCGCCGTGCGTTGCGGCGGCGGCACAAGCCATCGCTACGGTCTCGACGACGCGATCATGATCAAGGACAATCATATCGCGGCGTGCGGCAGCATTACCGAAGCTCTGAAACGTGCGCTGGACTATGCCGGCCATCTGCGCATGGTCGAAATCGAAGTCGATACGCTCGACCAGCTTGAAGAGATCATCCCTCTCAAGCCACACGCGGTGCTTCTGGATAATATGTCCTGCGACAATCTTCGCGAGGCGGTCCGCATGGTTGGTGGAGCTTTCACTACTGAAGCTTCTGGCGGAGTGAATCTCGACACTGTCGCTGAAATCGCTTCCACAGGCGTTGATTTCATATCGGTTGGCGCGCTGACGCACTCTGCGCTGAACCTGGACCTCGGCATGGATGCCGCCTGATAAGGCTTTTCAAAAAAGCTGATTGCAAAGCCCGCAGAGCACCTTAACCTGTTCACTCAAAAAAGGGGATGGAACGAACATATGAGTGAAGCTCGGGGACGCAAAAGCATCTTCATCACCGGCGCCGCATCAGGTATTGGCGCCGAGACAGCACGCTTCTTTGCAAAAAAGGGCTGGTTCGTTGGTCTTTACGACATTGACGAGCGCGGCCTCGAAGACATTTCCGACGAAATTGGCAAACAGAACTCTCTCAGCGGCGTTCTGGACGTGCGCGACCGTGACGCGTGGAATGCCGCTATGCGAAACTTCGGCGAAGCCACAGAGCGTCAGATGAGTGTGCTATTCAACAATGCCGGTATCGGTAGCTTTGGCTGGATGGAGACGATCGCACCGGAAGAATCCGACCGTATGATCGATGTGAACCTGAAAGGCGTCGTCAATGGCGTCTATGCCTCCCTGCCCTATCTGAAAGAAACCCGCGGCGCCCGTATCATCAATACAGCGTCCACAGCAGGCATTGCAGGTTCTCCGCAGCTGGCAGTGTATTCCGCCACTAAATTTGCTGTCCGCGGGCTCACAGAAGCTCTGGATCACGAATTTTCCGATTTTGACGTAAAGGTCTGCTGCCTGCTGCCATGGTTCGTCGACACACCGATTCTGGATAGCGCAGGCCAGGAAGGCGCGAACCGCTTCATGAAAGACGAGCTGCTTGCCAGCGGTTTGAACGTTTACCCCGTTTCCATGGCGGCAGAAAAAGTCTGGGAAGCGGCCCACGGCAAACAGATGCACTATCTTGTCGGCAAAGATGCAGAACGCGCGCGCTTCGCGAAGCGTTTCTTCCCCGGCATACTGCAAAAGCGCATCGCGCGCTCTATGCCCAAAAGAGAAAGCTGACCGCGGCAGGCCGGGTCAGCTTTCAGAAGATTTTATTTTCAGATCAGGTGATCAGGTAGAACGCTCATTGCGCTCACGAACCTCTGCCCATTCACGACCGCGTGGGAAACGGTAGAAAATGTGTGTGCCGATCGTTTTGGTGTGAACCAGGTGACGGTTCCAGACCGGATCAACATAGTCTGTGTGATAGTGGGTCGCAGAACCTGTCAGAGGCTGGTTGAGCTCCATCATGACGTGAGATGCCACATCCTGCGCACGGCGCCACAGACGACCACGTGCAGGGTGACGATCCATTGCTCCATCACACGTGAAGCTGAACTGACAGCCCGTGCTGCGCTCAGAACCTTGGAACACAACCTCACATACGGAGTTAGGATAGCGGTGATCGCGAACACGGTTCACGATAACTTCTGCTACGGCGATCTGACCAAGGATCGGTTCAGAGCGTGCTTCGTAGTAGATCGCAGTGGACAGGCACTCATGCTCTTGTTGTGTCTGTTCCGCCATCTCGAGGTGAGACGGGTCGAAAGACGCATACGTCTCGAGAGCAGCCATATCGCGATAGCGCTGGCTGTAGCGGTCTGTTGCGGCACCAGGTGCACGATTGAGCGCATACTCAACGGTGCGAATCCATTCGGTGTCGAGGACAGCAGAATCGGAATCGGCCTCAACAGGCGCACGTGTTTCGATACGTGAAGCAAGATAGCGTGCATCCTCACGGAATTCTGCACGTTGTGTTTCGGTCTCAACGCGGCCAGCCAGAGTCGGGAGCGCAATCGCAGCCGTCACTGCGCAAGCGGAAATAGCGATTCCGCGCGCAAGCGTAGAGCGTTGCTCTCGATCAGACATAGTTGACCACCATGACGTCACTCGGCCCCAAGGCGACCGCTGACGTAATCCCTTACGGGAAGAAGTCTTAAATAAGGTTAACATTTAAGTTATAACCCCAGCTAATCTTTAACCCGTCTTAATGTTTTATTCTGTTCAGACGGGTGGACTGACAATTACAAAACTGGTGCCAGTCGCCTCCAAAGTCAGGTGTAGATATCCATTTTCCTCGCTTTTGCAAGATATTAGGAGTCGCACCTCATTAACATCACGAAATGTTCACGTGTTTATCATCTGTATCGGCCAAGACCAGCTGGCGAATACTAGGCCAATACATTCGTCATAACTTGACGAAAAAATCCCATAAAATTCCATGAATTCAGTTGGCTACGGCGGCATGATTTTCGCCCGTCGAGCGAAGCCATGTGCAAGCTCAGCATCCCCACCAGGGACCTGATGCAAAAACGGCGCACTGTAAAAAATTACCGTGCGCCGCTGTTTTTGAAGTCTGAAACGACCCGAAATCTACGATTTCAGGACCGCGTGAGCCGCTGCGAGTCGCGCAATTGGCACACGGTAAGGTGAGCAGGACACATAATTCAGCCCAGCATTGTGGCAGAAGATGACAGACGCAGGGTCGCCGCCATGCTCGCCGCAGATACCAAGCTTGATATCAGGACGTGTCGCTTTGCCACGCTCCACACCGATCTTGACCAATTCGCCGACGCCTTCCTGATCCAGTGTCACGAACGGGTCTTTCTCATAGATGCCCTTGTCTTCGTAAGCTGTGAGGAAGCGACCAGCATCGTCACGGCTGATGCCGAGCGCAGTCTGTGTGAGGTCATTCGTGCCGAATGAGAAGAACTCTGCGTCTTCAGCGATCTCGCCGGCTTTGAGGGCTGCACGTGGCAGCTCGATCATTGTACCAACGAGGTAATCAACCGATGCTCCTGCCGCAGCGAAGACTTCCTTCGCCATCGCATCAACACGGTCTTTCAGGATTGAAAGCTCTTTCCTAGTTGCAACCAGCGGGATCATGATCTCAGGAACCGGCTTGAAGCTGGTCTCTTTCGCGACCTGCAGGGCCGCTTCAAAGATCGCACGCGCCTGCATCTCGTAAATCTCAGGATATGTGATGCCGAGACGGCAACCACGGTGACCCAGCATCGGGTTGGATTCAGAAAGCTCTTCTGCGCGTGCTTTCAGGTCTTCAGCATCGAGGCCGGTACCTTTGGCTACTTCTGCAATGTCTTCATCCGTGTGCGGGAGGAATTCGTGCAAAGGCGGGTCAAGCAGTCGGATCGTGCAAGGACGATCCTCCATGATAGAGAAAATTTCCACAAAGTCTTCACGCTGGAACGGGAGAAGCTTCGCAAGCGCTTCCTTACGGCCAGCCGTGTCTGACGCCAGGATCATCGCACGTACGACAGGAATACGCTCGGCGTCGAAGAACATGTGCTCAGTACGGCAGAGGCCAATGCCTTCTGCGCCGAATGATTTCGCTGTGCGGACGTCTTCAGGCGTTTCAGCGTTTGTGCGGACTTTCAGCGTGCGAACACGGTCTGCCCATTCCATCAGCTGACCGAAGTCACCTGAAAGGTCCGGCTCGATCATATCGACTTCGCCCATCAGAACCTGACCGGCGGCACCATCAACCGTGATGACATCGCCTTCGCGCACTTCACGGCCGAATACGCGGAAGACGCCTTCGGCTTCTTTGATCTGCATTTCGCCTGCGCCACACACACATGGACGGCCCATGCCACGCGCAACAACAGCGGCGTGAGATGTCATACCGCCGCGAGACGTAACAATCGCCTGCGCCGCGTGCATGCCGTGAATGTCTTCAGGGCTGGTTTCCTGGCGAACAAGAATAACCTTCTGACCGTCAGCGGCCATTTCAGCCGCCTTGTCAGACGAGAACACAACCTTACCAACCGCCGCGCCCGGAGAGGCCGGAAGGCCCTGAACGAGCATATCGCGTGTCGCGTTCGGAGAAATTGTCGGGTGAAGAAGCTGGTCGAGCTGAGCTGGCTCAAGGCGCAGAACGGCTTCCTTCTCGGTGATGAGGCCTTCAGCAGCCATATCGACAGCGATCTTCAGCGCCGCACCAGCCGTACGCTTACCGTTACGGGTTTGCAGCATGTAGAGAATGTTGTTCTCAACCGTGAACTCGATGTCCTGCATGTCGCGGTAATGGCTTTCGAGCGTCTGTGCGACTTCGATCAGCTGATTGTAAACCGCTGGCATTTCTTCTTCGAGCGAGACGAGATCGGAGTTGATCTTCTCGGCGCGTGCTTTGGAGATCGGCGCTGGTGTACGAATGCCCGCAACAACGTCTTCGCCCTGCGCGTTCACGAGGAACTCACCATAGAACATGTTTTCGCCGGTAGACGGGTCACGTGTGAACGCAACGCCAGTCGCAGACGTATCGCCCATGTTGCCGAACACCATGGACTGAACGTTCACCGCCGTACCCCATTCCTGCGGAATGTCGTTCAGCTTGCGATACAGAATCGCGCGATCGTTCATCCATGAACCGAATACAGCAGAGACAGCGCCCCAGAGCTGCTCCATCGGATCTTCCGGGAACGGCTTGTCAGAGAGTTTTGCCACAGCAGCCTTGTACTGCTTGATGACATCCATCCAGTCTTCAGCAGAGAGCTGCGTATCGACGTCGAATTCGTTCTGCTCTTTATACGTGTCGAGAATGTGCTCGAACTCGTGGTGCGGGAGGTCCAGAACAACGTTAGAGTACATCTGGATGAAGCGGCGATAGCTGTCGAATGCGAAACGGCGGTCGCCGGACAGTTCAGCCAGACCTTCAGCCGTCTTGTCGTTCAGGCCAAGGTTCAAAACGGTGTCCATCATGCCAGGCATAGAGGCACGCGCACCGGAGCGGACAGACACGAGAAGCGGGTTAGACGCTTCACCGAATTTCTTACCGGTTTTTTCTTCCAGATCGGTCAGTGCAGCTTCAACCTGCCCTGCCAGCGTGTCCGGATATTTCTCGCCGAGTTTGTAGTACTCTGTGCAGACTTCTGTGGTGATTGTGAAACCAGGAGGCACTGGCAGGCCGAGCTTCGCCATTTCAGCGAGGTTGGCGCCTTTACCACCAAGCAGGTTTTTCATGCTCGCTTCGCCGTCTGAATCACCGCCACCGAAGGCGTAGACCCAACGAACGTCTGTAACCTGTTCTGCAAGCTTACTCATAAAACTCGTCCCCTAACCTTCTATTTTTGTGAAGTCCGCTACTTGGCCAAGCACGGATCTGATTTGTGAAAGCAGATACAGCCTGTTTTGCCGCACTGCAACAACCTCTGCATTCACTGTGACATGGTCGAAAAATGCATCGATTGGTCCACGTAAACTACTCAAAACACCCATTGCCGCTTCAAAGTCTTCTGCCATAAGGGCAGCCCCGGCTTTAGTTTCGCCATCCTGAAGCGCGGCGAACAAGTCTTTTTCCTGTTTTTCGTAGAGTTTTTCCGGATCGACTATTCCTTGATAGCTGGTGCCGTCTTTTTTCTCTTCTGCTTTCAAAATGTTCGCGGCTCGCTTGAATCCGGCAAGCAAGTTCGCGCCATCATCACTGCTGAGGAAAGACTGAAGCGCATCAACACGGTTGGTGATCGCTACAAGGTCATCTTCGCCAAGCGCGAATACAGCGTCGATCAGATCATGACGTTTGCCCTGATCGCGCAGATATTGTTTGAGACGGTCCGCGAAGAAGGAGAGGAGGTCGGCTTGAACAGCTTGATCGTGCTCTATAATTCGAACGGCTCGCCCCCCGCCAAAGAATTTAGGAGGGGAATTGTCTTTGGTTGGGACGGCTTGAGTTCCCGGAGCAGTCGACCGTTCCCATCCAGCGAACGTAGCGAATATTGCAGAGTTTATACCCAGCCGAACATTATTTTCCAAAACGATCCGCACAACACCGAGCGCCGCACGGCGAAGCGCGAACGGGTCTTTAGAGCCGGTTGGCTTTTCATCAATTGCCCAGAAGCCAACCAGCGTATCGAGCTTATCAGCCAAGGCCACGGCAATCGAGACGGGCTCAGACGGTACAGCATCTGATGGCCCTTGCGGCTTATAGTGGTCCCGTATCGCGTCAGCGACAACCTTCGGCTCGCCCTGCTTTTGCGCATAGTACCGGCCCATCACGCCCTGAAGCTCAGGGAATTCATAGACCATCTCAGACACAAGGTCAGATTTGGAGAGACGCGCAGCACGTTCAGCCAGAGCCGGATCAGCGCCTACCTTCGGCGCAAGCTCACGGGCCAGGTCAGCGACGCGCTCCACCTTGTCGGCAATCGTGCCGAGCTCTTTCTTGAAATCGATGGTTTTGAGCTTCTCGCCCATCTCTTCAAGCGGCGTCGCAAGGTCGTTATCCCAGAAGAAACGGCCATCATTCAGACGTGCTGAAAGAACGCGGGAATTGCCCTCAGCAATCTTTTTGCCGCCATCCTTTGCAGAGATGTTTGCCACCACGACAAAATTCGGCGCGAGGCCGCCCGTTTTCGGGTCACGTACCGCGAAGTATTTCTGGTGCACGCGCATAGAAAGTTGGATGACTTCCTCAGGCAGATCGAGGAAAGCAGGGTCCATCTCACCGAGCAGAACCACAGGCCATTCAGCAAGGCCGGTCACCTCTTCCAGAAGACCGATATCCTCAACGAGTTCGAGACCGGCATCAGCGCAAACCTTTTGCGCGTCAGCGTGAATTTTGGAACGGCGCGCCTCGCGGGAGAGCATGACATGCCCCTCGCCTTCAAGCGCAGCCTTATAGCTATCAGCGTCTGTTACCGCGAATGGGCCGCGGCCATGCACACGGTGACCTTCGGTTTCATTACCTGAAGCGAGACCGTCCACTTCAAACGGAACCACGTTACCATCGAACACGCAGACAATGCGCTGCAGCGGACGCACCCAGCGCAGATCGCCAGTGCCCCAGCGCATGGATTTCGGCCAGTGGAAGCCACGAATGACGGACGGAACGATCTCGGCGATAATGTCGGTCGCCTCACGGCCCGGCGTCTCGATCACAGCGACGTAAAAATCACCCTTTTTCGGGTCGGACTTGATCTCAGCCTGATCGATAGATGTGAGGCCTGCGCCACGCATAAAGCCCTCTACGGCTTTCTCCGGCGCGCCGACTTTCGGGCCTTTACGTTCTTCACGCACGTCAGCGGATTTCTCATCCAGATCATTGACGATCACTGTCAGCCGACGCGGACCACCCAGCGTCTCAACAGAGCCGAATTCCAGCCCTGCACCAGACAGCTCTTTTTTGATCGCCTCCCCCAGATCGGACTCGGCTTTCGCCTGCATACGGGCCGGGATTTCTTCACAAAAGAGTTCGAGCAAAAGCTGGGGCATAGAAACACGTTTCAGCTGGATGGATTTGCACTCGGATTAGCGCCTCAAGAGAGAAATGCAATGCATAGAATGGAGCATGTGCCATGAAAGCGCACACTGTGACAAATACGTACGGTATTTTTTGCCGGAAACGGACAATTTTTTTGGATTTCTTGAAACTGAGAACGGGGGTGATGCGTTGATTAGAGACCAAACATTCCAATTTGTTCAGGAGGACATGATGGAACAGCAGAGCCTCAACACGTCCGAGAAGGACGACAAACACGAGATCGAGCCATCTGATGATGACAAGCTCAAGGATCCGAAGAAAACGTGGGATATCGTAGACGAGGAAGGCGATGAATCCTTCCCGGCGAGCGACCCGCCAGCCAACTATTAAATTGAAACTCAGCCGGGATGCGTCCCGGCTGAATTCGTTTGCGGCCTAGACCTCGACATTGCGAATGTCATCCACCTGATAGGTCAGCGGCTCTGCGTCATCACCATGCGCGATGGTGACGTAGGAGCCGTGAAGTATCTGGTGGTCGGCCAGCTTATAAAGCGGCTCGTCCGGACCTTCGTCCTCTTCGTCATAGTGGAAATGCCAATGACTGCCACGATGGGTGAGAAGTCCGTCCGCCGCCAGCGCATCATCAGGGTGGAAGCGTTTCACCGTGCAATGCTTTTTCACATCGCGCCAGGCATCAACATCCAGCTTCGCGTCATTGTTGAGCGGCGCCACGATGACATACCCCTGGTCACGGTCTCCTTCCGGAAAACCCGGATTACGCGCCAGTCTTAGAACAATCTGTTTGAGCTGCATCTTATTTCCTTCGGTCAGCTTATCCGCATAAAATATATGACTATTAATCGCGCTGACGGAAGTGCGACCAAAAGGACGCTGTCTCCAGCGTAATGTTGGCAAATGGTGACGACAGACCTTTCCCTCTAGGCAGTTCGATGTAGTCTGCTACAAAACGCGAAAGAATAAACGCGTCCATCGGGAGGACATTATGAGGCAATCGTTGTTGAAGCAGAGCCTGCTGGCATCTGCGGTTTTCGTGCTGGCAGAGTTTCCTGCTACGGCACAGTCAGACAATGACGGACCCGATGGCACACTTCCAGGGCGCGTCGTGTATGAAAACTTCTGTCAGGTCTGCCATGAAAACGAGGCCGACGAGCGCGCCATTCCCTTCGACCAGCTGGTCAACTTACCCCGTCAGCAAATTGAAGCCGCGCTGGGCGAGAATGGCCTCATGGCCCCAATGGCCGCATCTCTCACGGCGGACGAGACAAGCGACTTGATTGATTACCTTGTCTCCGGACAAGCCGCCGAACAGGATCAGTCCGCATGGACGGACGCATTCATGTGCGCTGCAGACAATCGCACCGTGGATCTGACAGGCCCTGAAACCTGGACAACGTTCGGCGTGAATACAGAGGGCTGGCGCTATATCTCCGAAGAGGCGTCGGGCCTCGATCAGGACGATATTCGAAATCTTGAGATCGACTGGGTGATTGGCGAGCCGGACGGCTTTCAGATGAGCGTTGCTACAGCCAATGTTGGCGACACACTATTCTATGCTGGCGGCGGCAATCTATCTGCGCTCGATCAGGACACGGGCTGCGTAAGGTGGACCTATCGCTTCGGCGAACAGACGCGTTCTCCCCTCACCTTTGGTGAGGTCGCAGGGCAGAATGCGATCCTGTTCGTCGCGAATGAACGCATGATCCATGTTGTAAACGCCGAAACGGGAGCGCTGATCTGGCAGGCAGACGGCCAGCCCCTGCGCGGTGATGGCGGCGATATTCGCCCCGGCGTTATTCTGCACGAAAATAAAGTGCTCGTGCCGATCTCTGCGTCCGGCGTGTTCCCCAATGTCGAAAGCTGCTGCACCGGCCATGGCGCTCTGGTTGTCCTGAACGCGGACGACGGTTCCCATCTCTGGGAATACCACACCATGGAAGAATCCTCGCCGAACGGTCTCTTCAATAATCTGGGCCAGCCGCAGCAGGGCCCTTCGGGTGCGCCGATCTGGTCACAGCCGACAGTAGATGTTGCGCGCAATCGCGTGCTGGTCACGACGGGTGAGAATACATCTCTGCCAGCAACCAATACCTCTGATGCGATCATCGCGCTGGACCTCGATACCGGCGAACCGGCCTGGCTGTTTCAGGCCATGGTGGGCGACGCATGGAACGCACACTGCCGTGGCACCGATGAAACCTCCGGCCCCAACTGCCCTTGGCACTGGGATGAGTATAATATCGGCCGCGATTTCGACTTTGGCGGCGCCGCCGTAATCGTCACCTCCGAGATCGACGGCGAAAGCGTTGATCTGGTTCTGGCGGGCCAGAAGTCCGGTCATTTATGGGCACTTCGCGCGGATGATGGCACACTCGAATGGGCGCAACGCATCGGTCAAGGCACGGCGCTCGGCGGTAATCACTGGGGCATTGCAACCGATGGCGAGACGGTCATCCTGACGATCAATGACCCTGTGCGCCCCGGCGCCCCAACGCCTCGTCCGGGTGTGTTCGCATTCAATGTCAGCGATGGCACACCGCTCTGGGAGTATAGCGCTGAGGTCGACTGCGATGACGACCGCGGCGAACGGCTGGTCCGTTGTGAGAGCCTGTTCGGCTTTTCGGCGACGCCGCTCATCGTAGGTAGCTCGGTGATTGCAGGCACGCTGGATGGAAAGCTTTTCGCCTTCGATATCGAGACGGGTGACGTTCTTAATGAGATCGACACGACTGTCCCTCTCACCTCAATCAACGGCCTTCCGGTTCAGGGCGGCTCGATTGATAGCCATGCCATTTCTGCGGCGCACGGCATGATTGTTACAGGCTCTGGCTATGCACGCTTCGGGCAGAATACCGGCAATGCGCTCATTACACTGACCCCAGCCGAAAACGAGTAGCAGAAAATCAATGGAAAGCGCATCGACTGCGCTTTCCATCGTCTTGTTTATTCAGTGCCACAATACTGATTTTCGACTTCAATTGACTCTGCGAGTGTCATCATGCCGACAGCTTCCCGGCGCGCATCGACATTCGCACGATCCTGAATGTTGGCGGGCACCCACTGGCCATTTTCACACTGGCCTGCCGTACCCCACTTCTGTGCATCACCATTTGCAGCCATGACGTCGTCATAGAACATGGCGAACACATACGCGTTGATATCCTCACGCTCCGCATATGGCTCAAAGACGGACAGCGTGCTTCGCTGGAAATCCAAATCGCGCAGGTTCGATACAATGTCGAATGCAATCGACATGGTCACAGGACCGGCTTCGGCGATCCCGTCCCATCCGACGCGGTCTACGTGCGCCTTCAGTTCAGTTGCAGCCTGCGCTGCAGCAAATGCAAAGAACGGATCGACAAGCTCGAGAAATTGCTCGCGATCTTCCATCGTCATCTGCTCGCTCATCATGATGTCGCTCAAGACGATGCCAGGGTATTCAGCGATCATAGCGATACGCGCGATATCAGCCGCAAGTTCAACATTGGCGTTATGACGACGCTCAAACTCACCAGCGAGGTAACGGGCATTTGCAGACGCATCCTGTGCGTGGGCCGTCGACGCCATGCTGACGGAGGACACGGCAAGTGCGCCAATCAGAAAGGTCGAGGTCAGAAACTTTTTGAGCATTTAGGGCTCCATCCTGTGTTCAGTGATGAGGCGAACATGCCTGAACCCGTCTGAACGCACTGCAACAGTTTGCGCAGGCTGACGTTCAGCTTCAGATCACTCCTCGCCGGGGGTGACTTTACCACGAAGCGACTTCACTTCACCGCGCTGTTTCTTCGCCTGAATACGGCGACGGATTGCGCCTTTGGAAGGCCGCGTTGCGATCCGCTTCTTGGGCACAACAAGCGCCTGCTCAATCATTTCTTTCAGACGCTCCCGAGCAATTTCGCGATTGCGCGCCTGACTGCGGGTATCCTGAACCTGAATGATGATCGCGCCATCCAGCGTCCACTTGCGACCGGCCACGCGCTTCAGACGACGCTTCACCGGCTCAGGCAATGACGGGCTGGAGGCAGCTTCAAAACGCAGCTCCACCGCAGACGACACCTTGTTCACGTGCTGCCCACCCGCACCAGAAGCGCGAACGAATTGCTCGGTCATCTCCCAGTCCTGAATGGATATGTCGTTATTGATGCGCAGCATATTCAGTCAGATTCCGGTTCAATCAGGTAGAACCGCGTCCAGAACCATAAAGGTCGGGAAGCGGCTATTCTGGTCATATTTACGCGGGTTAAACGCTTTCAGTTCCTCTGCGGGCTTTGTCTCATGAATCCCGCGTAACTGAAAACCGGCTGGCATAAGCCTTCCCCCGAACCTGATAAGCTTAAGGATGGGGGCGCGAAATCCCGTAGCGCCGTGCCATCACCTCGAGCAGGTCATCCTTTTCATTCACAAAGTGAAGGCCATTGGCTTCATTCACCGGCAGTCCGTCCTCAACCTCACCATAGAGCACCAGCGCAGGAAGGTTCTGATTATCCTCGCCCAGCAGATCTAAGACATCTGTGCGCGGCCGCGGCCATTTAAGGCGCCGAACCTCAATTCTCTCTGCAAGCTTCGGAAAAGCGGCCAGAACGCCCTCAAGCAGGACGCAATGCTCGCAATAGAAAACGGCATGGCCATGCGCAGGATCGGCATAATCGGTCTGCAGAATGAAAAGCACGTCTTTAGGATCAGACACGGAACGCATCCTTCTGCCGGAGTTCACGATTTGAGCGCGGAAAGACGTGCGGGCGTTTAAGCCGCGCGCTCTTCTTCCTGCTTCGCCCAGAGTTCAGCTGCGCCGCGCGCTAGGTCACGCACTCGCGCAATGAAGGCCTGACGCTCGGTCGGAGAGATCGCGCCGCGCGCATCAATAAGGTTGAACGTGTGAGAGGCTTTCAGCGCATAGTCATAGGCTGGCAGAGGCTTGCCCGCTTCACGCAGCGCGTTGGACTGCATTTCACAATCAGCAAACCAGCGCTTCAGCATATCGACATTGGAATGCTCGAAATTGAACGCAGATTGCTGCTTCTCGTTCTCCAGAAACACATCGCCATAAGTGAGCGGGTTCGGGCTGTCCGGATCATTGAATGGCAGCTCGTACACATTGTCGACGCCGAAGACATACATTGCGAGGCGTTCAAGACCGTAAGTCAGCTCACCAGAAACCGGGCGCACATCAAGGCCGCCAACCTGCTGGAAGTATGTGAACTGGCTGACTTCCATACCGTCACACCAGACTTCCCAGCCAAGGCCCCATGCACCAACTGTCGGGTTTTCCCAATCATCCTCAACAAAGCGGATATCGTGGATTTCAGGGTCGATGCCGATGGCATAAAGGCTCTCAAGATAGAGGTCCTGAATGTTGATCGGGTTTGGCTTCAGAATGACCTGAAACTGATAATAATGGCCAAGACGGTTCGGGTTCTCACCATAGCGGGCATCAGCCGGACGGCGCGATGGCTGCACATAAGCCGCGTTCCAATTCTTCGGGCCCAGCGCCCGCAGAACCGTACCAGGGTGCAGCGTACCCGCGCCGACTTCCATATCGTAAGGCTGCAAAATAGCGCAGCCCTTCTCCGCCCAGTATGCCTGAAGCGTGAGAATGATGTCCTGAAAGGATTTCGGTTTGTCTGCGGTTACGATTGCCATCTGAGCCTCTGAGAAATTCGCGCGGAAGCTAGCCGCAAGCGCGCACGGTTACAAGGCCTGTTCTTAGCGGCGCAGCAACGCATGCAATGCCCGCCATGACGCACTCCGGCGATACACGCCACCCACATAGCCTGAACATTAGGCACAATCTTTTTGTGATGAAAGAAATAACGGCACACTTTCCCTTTAATACGCCAAACGTGTTGCACTGCAGCAGGTTTCATCCCCGACTTCTATTCAAGCCGCGGGACATTTCTTTTTTCAGTTTGATCGTCGCCCGCGCAACTACTCGCAGGGAAGCATCATGTCAGATATCAACACCGAAATCCTGAACGGCATCTCACGCCGCTCATGGCTAAAAATGGCCGGCATTGGCGCGGGTGCAGCAGGCATAGGCCTGCTCTCGGGCTGCTCGCAGGCCACAGCAGATACCGAAACCGCCGCCGCTGCCGCACCTGATCCGGACGCATTGGCCATCATGTCATCGAACGAAAACCCGTTCGGCCCATCGCCAATGGCGATGGAAGCCATGCGCGCTGAAGTCGGCAATATCTACCGCTACTCCGGCCCGCTTCTTCAGGAATTCGGCGAGATGATCGCTGAGCGTGAAGGCGTTTCACCTGAGCAGGTGCTCATTACCAACGGCTCAACTCCGCTGCTCGCTGCCTATTCACAATGGGCAACCATGAATGACAAAACGGTGCTGACCTCCGCTGTCACTTATGAAGGCGTACCACGCGTCGCAGAAGCCTATGGTACGAACGTCATTTATACACCGCTCGACGCAGACCTCGGCTATGACATGGCTGCGATCGAAGCACAGGTTGCGCCGGGTATGGCAGTCTATCTATGCAACCCGAACAACCCGACCGGACGCACCATTGATCCGGTCGTGCTGGACGCATTCGTTGACTCAGTGTCCGCGCAGGGCATCCCGGTCTTCATCGACGAAGCTTATCTGGACATGTCTGAAGACTATCCAGCTGGCGTGATGACGAAATATGTTCAGATGGGCCGTCCGGTCATCGTCGCGCGCACCTTCTCAAAAATCTATGCCATGGCTGGTCAGCGTATCGGCTACGCGCTCATGCCTGCGGACATGGCGATGGAATGGCGCGGCTATGGGCACCTGTCCAGCGTGAACCATCTCGGCCTTGTCGCGGCTAAAGCGTCACTTCTGGACACTGCCTATTTCGAAGAAATGCGTGCGAAAACGAAAGCTGGTCGCGACCGGCTCATCGCTATGGCTGCAGACCTAGGCCGCCCGATTGCGCCAAATCCACAAGGCAGCTTCATCTACATGGATACCGGCATGAGCAATGCCGAATTTGCCAGCCAGATGCTCGACCGCGGGGTTCGTGTCGTGGGCAATCGATGGACGGCCCTGCCGCAATGGACACGCATTTGCGTTGGCCTCGATCATGAGATCGACAAATGCCACGCGGCAGCGGCCGACATTCTCACCGCGATCTGATTTTCCAGTCGTCCCCATGTATCTGGACGGGCTCACGGGCCCGTCCTTTTTTATGCCCTAATGGTCAAGCGAACGCGCCGAACCGCCAAAGACTGCACGATAGATTTTCGGATGCCCGAGCATAGCGATGACAAGGCCAAGTATCAGGCCCGAAATCAGCAGGAATGCGAACATCGTCTGCATGGAGTTTCTCCTTCTATGGGAAGCTAAGCAGACGCGCAGGGTCAGAATAAGGCAGGTCTAAACCCAATCGAGCGGCGCACCGCCAAGAATCGCTGCCGCCCGTCCAGTATAATCTTGCTCGCCTTTGGCCTTATGCATGATCAATCCTTCGTGAAGCACCGTCTCGCCCCGCTTCAGACCTTTGCGTGCCGTCACGATCACCCGCTTCGCTGGTTCGCCCGGCGCCGACCTTACCGGCAGGATTTCGATCTGCCCGGACCGGCTCATCAGATAGGCCAGAATATCACCCAGCACGCCAGCGCGGTGGATCAGCGTAATCCGCCCCTTCGGCCTTGTGACGAACAGCATTTTCTTCAACCAGTCATTCAGGGGCACCTCAGCCATATAGGCGTGCGTGCGCCCTTCATGCGTGGAGGTTATGCGCCCAGGCTCGAAGTATGGCGGGTTGGACATGACCTGATCGAACTGGTTCTCCCAGTCTGCCGGAATGGTAGACACGTCCTGCTCAGCGACGCTAACACGACCAGAAAAGCCATTAGCCTCAATGCCTTGCTTCGCCAGAGGCACCATCACAATGTCACGTTCCAGACCGACAAACTCTACTTCCGCAAGACGCCACGCCGCCGGAAAGAGCGCACCGCCCGCACCGCATCCCATATCCAGAATGCGCTGTCCTTTCCGACCGGACAGGCTGGCCGCAAGCAAAATGGCATCCAGCCCCGCCCTGTAGCCCTTTTCCGGCTGAAAAATGCGGACCTGCTCGTTGAGCAACCAGTCCTCGGTCACAAGCGACATCATTCGCCCTTCAATACGTCTTCGATCAGCGCCAGCGCAGCTGCTTTATCTTCTGAGAATACCAGCACGCGCCTTGGTATTGCCCCGATAGACCCTTCCATGCCGCTCGTGAAGCCATCCAGCACAACATGCTCAATACCGGCTTCAGTGAGACGCGCATCAATGACAGACAACTCTACGGCGTTATTCGTTCGGATTATTTCTTCCAAGCGTTTGCTTTTCCTTTTGATCTGGGCCAAGAGGTTTTCCAATCGCAAATCTTCGTAGAAGATGGCGGCGGAGTGACGCGGAGAGGATGACAGCTCTTTGTTTAGTTGGAAAGAACGCCCTATATTTTTGGGTGAGTAGTAAAAAGGTTTTGATCCTTGGACGCCACGCCATTGAAAATTGATTCCGCCAACGCTTTCCAGACACTCTCCGGACTTCTGGACGATGACGTAGCCGCTGTTGAAACGCTTTTGACCGAGCGCGCTGCAAGTCCAGTTTCCGTCATCCCGAATCTCTCCGGCTATATTGTTTCTGCTGGCGGCAAGCGCCTGCGTCCTCTGATTACGCTGGCTGCGGCGAAAGCCTGCGGCGCGACAGAAATGGCCCCGGTCCACTGCCTCGCTGCTGCTGTCGAATTCATTCACACTGCGACTCTACTTCACGACGATGTCGTTGATGAATCAGACCTGCGTCGCGGTAAGCCAGCTGCGAAGAATGTCTGGGGCAATTCTGCCAGCATTCTGGTTGGCGATTTCCTTTTCGCACGCGCCTTTACTCTGATGGTCGAAACGGGCCGCTTGTCTGTTCTCGATATTCTCTCCAACGCGTCCAGCGTTATCGCTGAAGGCGAAGTTCACCAGCTTGCCGTGATGGGCCAGCTGGACCTTCCGACAGAAGAGTATCTTCGCATTATCGAGGCCAAAACGGCCGCACTGTTCGAGGCAGCGTCAGAATCAGGCGCAGTCTGCGCTGATGCACCTGAAGAACAGGTTCGCGCGATGCAGGCTTACGGCAAGAACCTCGGCCTCGCCTTCCAGCTCGTTGATGACGCGCTTGATTATGGCGGCACGACTTCTGTTATCGGCAAATCAGTCGGCGACGATTTCCGCGAATGCAAAATCACGCTCCCAATCGTCATCGCGCGCCGCCGTGGCAGCGCAGATGACAAAGTCTTCTGGGATCGTGCGCTTAATCCTGAAACACAGGAAGACAGCGATTTGGCGCACGCCATCCACCTGATCCGCTCTACCGGTGCGGCGAAGGATACGCTGGCCGAAGCCCGCTCATACGTAGAGATTGCCAAGAAGTCGCTGAAGACTCTGCCAGCTTCGCCTTATCGCGACGCTCTGTCGTCACTGGCTGATTTTTGCGTCGACCGCGCTTACTGATTGTCCTGCTCGAGATAACCGTTCTCGAGAGCTGACGCTCTGATCTTGCGATTAATCACATAAAGAATCGCAAGCAGGAGCGAGAAACCGACTAGCGCGCCGCCCACCGGAAACACCAGTGACAGGCCCGCAATCAGCGCGCCATGCACGCTCACCCAAACGTAAATCCACGCCGTCAGCGGCTGCGAGACTCTTGCCTTCAGCATGATCTGATAAACGTGCTCGCGATGCGGCTGCATCAGGTTTCGCTTACGCTGAAACCGCCAGATGAGCGTCAGAAGCACATCCGCCAGGAACGCGATGAACAGTGACGGCGCGATCCAGACCGAGCTGTGAGTTCTGTCCACCCAGATGAGCACCAGCCCTGCCAGATAGAAGCCCACAAACAAAGCGCCCGCATCACCTGCGAACAGCTTGCCACGTCCATTCCAGAACAACAGGCCAAACAGCCCACCAAGCAGGATGAGCGAACAGGCGAGAATATCGTATTCGCCAGATATAGCTGAAAGGAAGGCAAGTGCCGTCGCGATTACGGCTGAGGAGCCCATAGCGAGGCCGTCAGAACCGTCCATAAAGTTCACGGCATTCGTGGTCACGATCAGCCACGCAGCAGATCCGATCACGCCGAGCACCAGCCCTGTTTCCCAGCTGTGGCGTCCAAGGTCGAAATACCCAACACGCACACCCAGCCAGGCCACAGCCAGCGCCAGAATGAGCTGAGCGACAAGCTTGGGCAGAGCGGGTAGCGCCACCAGATCGTCCCAGACGCCCATGACGAACATGTAGAGCGCACCTGCAAGCAGAACAAAGACGGGAATGTCCCGCCATTGCGGATTGAGCAGAAGCACAATCACGGTAAGAGGCACGACAGTGAAGAACACCGCAATGCCGCCAGAGGTCGGCATCGCCTTCGCCTGATCTTTTCTATCCCCGTCTGGCGCATCACGCGGACCAATACGGATCAACAGAGCACCAAGCAGCGCAGCCAGCGGTATCGCAGCGAGCGCAGAAATCAGAGGCAATGTCAGAAACTCAGGCATAACAACCCCATAGAACCCTTTTTGCTGTACGCAGCTTAGACTGAGAGGTCAAACCCGGCAGCGCCGAGTTTCGTCTCTGCCACCCAGAATGTCGGGGATTGATCACGGATAACACCCGCCGCATGGCGAGCCGCCTGCTCATTTGCGAATAGGGCAAAGCAAGTAGCGCCGGAGCCGGACATTGCGGCGAACCGGGCCCCTCCTACAGCCCGAAGACGCTCGAGCAGGTCGCCAATTTCCGGGTGACGCGCAATCGCGGGCGCCTGAAGATCATTCCGGTATCCAGAACGCAACGCCGCGAGGTACGCCTGACCACCTGATCCGACTGGTGGCTCGCATTCGGAAAACGGCGGCGCATCATTCAATTCGTCAAAAGCCCTGAAGACCGGCCCCGTCGGGCACGCAATCGGCGGCGTCACCAACACTGCAGGAAATTCAGGAATCCCGGTCACCACGGGTTCGATACGATCACCGTCACCGCGCATGAGGACAGGCTCACCAGCGACGCAGGCAGGCACATCACCGCCAAGCGGAACAGACATCGCCATGAGCTCTTCGACACTCAAACCAAGCTCAAAGACATGATTGAGAAGCCGAAGGGTTGCGGCCGCATCAGATGATCCACCACCAATACCCGCGGCAATCGGCAAATGCTTTTCGAGCGTCAGAGTGCCTTTGAAAGTGATGCCCGTCTTTTCAGACAGCAAGCGCGCAGCTCTGAGCACGAGATTATCTTCGTCAGCGCCAAGCATCGCATCGTCCATGCCCGGACCGGACACGCTCAAGCGCAACGCTTCGTCTGATGGCGCAATATGCAGGCGGTCTGCGGCACGCGCGTCTGCAAACACGACGAGACTATCGAGCGGATGCCGCCCGTCGCTACGCACCGGGCCGACATGGAGATATAGATTGACCTTGGCATGCGCCGAAATGCTCGCCGGTTTGAGCCCGCTCATTGTCCGTGACGCGTCTCATCGTCTTCTGCAACCACTGTCACAGGAAGTTCGGGCAGACCATTCTCAAGCTTCTCCTGAATGAGTGGAATCTGGTCTTCTTCCGGCTCAAGCGCGAGCGCATGTCGCCATTGGAAGCGCGCCTCTATGCGACGCCCTACCCGCCAGTAAGCATCACCAAGGTGATCATTCAGCGTCGGGTCGTTGGATGAGAGCTCAACTGCGTGTTCGAGGTAGGTCACGGCCTGCTCATACTGGCCAAGGCGGTAATACGCCCAACCAAGACTATCCACGATATAACCGGAATATGGCTGCAGCGCGACGGCCTGCTGGATCATCTCGAAGGCCTGTTCCAGATGCTCACCGCGATCGACCCATGAATAGCCGAGATAGTTGAGCACCTGAGCGCGAGAGCCATCAATCTCGAGCGAGCGCAGGAAATCATCTTCTGCCGCTTCCCAGTCATCCAACTCGTGATGGACAACGCCGCGCGCATAATAGATCAGCCAATCTTCGCGACCTGCTGCTTCATCTTCTGTGACCACTTCGTCAAAGAGCTCGAGCGCGTCTTCATACTTTTCGAGCGAACGATAGAGCTCACCCAGCTGGATACGCATTTCACGCTCATCGGTGAATGCCAGCGCTTCTGAAGCGATCCGAAGCGCTTCTTCGTCACGATCCTGACGGCGAAGAATCCAGGCCATTTGTGCCTGAGCCGTCGCGAAGAATGGCGAATCTGTTCCGACACGCTGTAGCACTTCCAGCGCTTCATCGCCGCGACCACCCGCATCGAGCGTATTGCCGAGCATGGTGCGCGCCATATCGAGATCAGGGTTCAGGATCAGAGCCAGATTGAAGTAAATTCCAGCGACATCATCGCGCGTTTCGGCAGCGAGCGCAGACGCCAGAGAGTACACTGCGATGGCGGCGCCCTCAGCGGCGTCCAGGCGTTTAACCTCGACCGTCTCACCATTGCGCAACTGTCGCGCAACACGGTCTACGGACGGGTTGTTGCCGACGTCCTGATAAAACTCGTCTGCAATCAGAAGCGCACGTTCGGTATCTCCGCGCGCAGCAAGGAGACGCATATAATGTTCGGCCGCCACAGCCAGACGCATGCGTTCTTCCCAAACCGCAGAGAATGTGCCGATGGCCGCATCATCGTCGCCTTCGGACATCTGGATCATGGCCAGCATGTAGAGCGAAACGCCGTCCAGAATGTCGTCGCCGACCAGACCTTCTACGACATGCGTGCGTGCAGCATCATAATCATCCGCGCCATAGGCCGCCCAGGCGGCTACGAGACGTGAAACAATGCGGTTGAACGGGCTCACCTCACCTGTTGTGAGAAGCGTGCGCGCATAATCCGCCTGACCGTCTTCCAGTGCGGCCACGCCGAGGGTCAGGCGAGTGAGCGATCCATAATCTTCAGAATGGTTCTGCGCGTTGCGCGCAAGCTCAACAGCACGGTTATTGTCACCGGCCAGCAGAAGCGAATAAATCGCACGCTCCTGCAACACATCATCTTCCGGCGCTCGTTCTGCCGCGCGAACAAATGTCTCTGCCGCAAGCACCGGATCATTCGTCAGAGAGGCATATCGCCCGATGAGAAAATCGGAGAACTGCTCAGCCGTCGGCGGCACCGGCGCAGGCACAAGCGTAAAGCCGTTAGCTGACGGGGTCGTCGCAGAAGGTGTAGTGCAGGCAGCAAGCGCGGATACACCGCATGCCGCGAATAAAGCGCGATACAAAGTTTTCATGTGGCCAAACTGAAAGAAGCGGACCGAGAATACAATCGTAATTCTGGTAATACGGGTAAAAATATCAGTGAACGGAAAAGGGCGACCCGATGAGCCGCCCTTCTGAGTATTACATATTCGGGTAAGCCGGACCGCCACCACCTTCTGGTGTTTCCCAGTTGATGTTCTGGTTCGGGTCCTTGATGTCACAAGTTTTGCAGTGAATGCAGTTCTGCGAGTTGATCTGGAAGCGCTGCTCGCCATTAGCCTCTTCTACCCACTCATACACGCCTGCAGGGCAGTAGCGCGCTGATGGACCGTCAAAGACACCGAGCTCTGAAGACTTCTGCAGATCAGGGTCGAGCAGCTTGAGGTGACATGGCTGATCTTCACCGTGATAGGTGTTGGTGAAGGCTACGTTTGTCAGCTTGTCGAAGCTGTATTTGCCGTCCGGCTTTGGATAATCAATCGGCTTGAACTTCGCAGCAGGCTTGAGAGACGCTGCGTCAGTTTTCTTGTGACCGAGCGTGCCGAAAGGTGACCAGCCGCCGAAGATCGATGTGAGCCACATCTCGACGCCGCCAAGACCTGTACCAAGCACAGTACCGAAGCGGGACAGGATAGGCTTAACGTTACGAACTGTTTTAAGCTCTTTGTAAACGCTGGACTTTTCGTAAGCCTCTTCGTACTCGACGAGCTCGTCACCGGAACGGCCTGCCTGCAGTGCATTGAATGCTGCTTCAGCACCCATCATGCCTGTCAGGATGGCATTGTGGGAGCCTTTAATACGCGGCACGTTGACGAAACCGGCTGAACATCCGATCAGGGCGCCGCCCGGGAAGGCGAGCTTAGGCACAGACTGCCAGCCGCCCTCAGTGATCGCACGGGCACCATAAGACACGCGCTTACCGCCTTCGATATACTTCATCACCTCAGGGTGATGCTTCCAACGCTGGAATTCCTGATAAGGCGCGATGTAAGGGTTCTCATAGTTCAGGTGAACCACGAAACCGAGAGAGATAAATGGCTCGCCATTGTCACGGAAGTGATAGAGGAATGACCCACCGCCAACATTGTCTGGAAGCGGCCAGCCAAGCGTATGCTGAACATAGCCTTCCTGGAAGTTTTCTTCCGGAACCGACCAGAGCTCTTTAAGGCCGATCCCGTATTTCTGTGGCTCGCATTCTTTGTCGAGATCGAACTTGGAGATCAGCTTTTTCGTCAGGGAGCCGCGTGTACCTTCCGCGAACAGAACATACTTACCGAGAAGCTCCATACCCGGCTCGTAGTCCGGCTTTGGGTTACCTTCAGCGTCGAGGCCGTTCACGCCAGCGATTACGCCGCGAACTTCGCCATTTTCGCCGTAGACCAGCTCAGACGCAGCAAAGCCCGGGAAAATCTCAACGCCAATGCCCTCAGCTTCTTCAGCGAGGAAGCGTGTGACATTACCCAGAGAGCCTGTGAAGTTGCCATGGTTTTTCATGAAGCCCGGCATTGGCAGCAGGGAAATATCTAGAGAGCCCTTAGGGCCGAGATATTTGAATTTGTCGCCAGTGACTTCGGTGCGCAGCGGACGGTTATCGCGTTCGCGCCAGTCCGGGATCAGCGTATCAAGACCAACAGGGTCAACAACGACACCTGACAGGATGTGAGCGCCAATCTCGCCACCCTTCTCCAGCACGATCACAGAAAGCTCTTCGCCTTTTTCCTGTGACAGCTGCATGAGTCTGATCGCAGCAGACAGACCAGCAGGTCCGCCACCAATGATCAGTACATCAACTTCCATGGACTCACGTTCTACAGCGTCAGACGCCATGCTTTATCTCCCCAAGCCGGTGTACATTCTGGTTCAGACGTTTGATCTAATGACCTTCGAGCCAAAAGTCCAAACGCAATTCTTGCAAAGCTAATGCATGATAAACACGGACAGGTTCAAGTGTTACATCGCCCGCCCAAGGCCAACTGAGCAAAGTTTTTGGCTGGAATGGCAAAAAATCGACAGAAAGAGCTGAAATCTGAACTGTATTTGCGAATGCAAAAATATTCTTTGTCAGAATACTGCTTATTCTTTTCTCGCAAAAAACCAGATTATGCTCAACGGTCTGGCTGCCAATCAAATATGTGAAAATGGCAAATACAGGCGGTGGCACTATCGGTGAAACGTGTTTAGAACAGTTTCAAACTTCACATGTTACCGATCACTAACCATGGCTTTGACCGACAACTTGTTAAAACAGCTAAAGCCACTCACCGACTGGTGGGAAGACGCAGGCGTTCCGGTAGACACACGTGAATTGGAAAAGCTGATCCGCGCAGCAAATGCGTCAGCTCCGAAAGCCAAAACCAGTGCGCCGCAACAGGCGATCCCTCAGACGCGGAAAGCCGCAAAACGTATTACCGCCGACGAAGCTGCACGCAGCGCCGTTGCGAATATCCGCACACTGGATGAATTGCGCACTGCACTTGAGGCGTTCGATGGCTGCGAACTGAAACTCAAAGCTCAGTCCACCGTAATCGCAGACGGCCCGGCCAATGCCGACGTGATGGTCATAGGCGAAGGTCCAGGCCGTGAAGAAGACAAAAGCGGCAAACCTTTCATCGGGCCTGCCGGGCAACTTCTGGACAAAATGCTCAAAGCGATCGGCCTGTCTCGAGACGAGAACGCCTATCTGACCAACGTCAACTTCTGGCGTCCGCCCGGCAACCGGAACCCGACGCCAGAAGAGCTGGCTATTTGTCGTCCATTCGTGGACAAGCATATCGAACTGGTGGCACCCAAGCTAATCATTGCAACCGGTCTGGTGCCCGCCAGCGCCCTGCTCCATAGCGAAGAAACAATTGGCCAGATGCGCGGAAAACGCTTCAATCTGGACGTACCCGGGCTGAAACAGCCCGTCCCTGTTTTCCCGATTTTCCATCCGTCCTTTCTTCTGAAGAGACCAGCGGAAAAATCCAAAGCCTGGGAAGACCTGCTCAACATCAGAAAATTCATGGAAGAGAGCGGGATCACCTGAAATGACCACCACTGACCCCAACCGTGTATAGTAAAAAGGCTCAGTAAATTGCGCGCTCCTGTTTCTGTTATCATCCCTGTCTATAATGGTGAAAAACAGCTCACGACCTGCCTGAAATCCCTGATGAAGGGCATGCAGGATGAAATCATCCGTGAAGTGATTGTTGTGGACGGCGGCTCGACCGACAATTCCATCGTCACCGCGTTCAACTGGGGCGCACGCGTCATCTGCTCGGCCGCGAAAGGCCGAGGCCGACAGCTTCGTACCGGTGCGAAGAATGCGACTGGCGAGTGGTTCTTGTTCCTCCACGCCGATACCAAGCTCGACAAGAACTGGCCACGCATGGTCGACCGTCACATGTTTGAGCATGAAACCCACGCCGCCGCGTTTGAACTGCGCTATCAGAGCAATTCCAAAGAAGCGCGTTGGCTGGAAAAGCGCGCGAACCAGCGCGCTAAACTGCTTGGCCTTCCCTACGGCGATCAGGGCCTTCTAATGCCGCGCACCATGTACGAAGACCTTGGCGGCTTCAAAGACATGCCACTCATGGAAGATGTCGATATGGTCCGCCGTATTCGCAAACGACGCCTGAAAATCCTGCCGGTGCGTGCCTTCACATCAGCTGAAAAGTATGAGCGCGACGGCTGGCGCAAACGCGCCTACGCAAACGCATTGCTGCTGACGCGCTACTATCTGGGCGCAAGCCCTGAAAAGCTCTCCAAACTCTATAAATAGCCAGACACGTATCGCACCAAACGCATGACACCGATCACCGTCTTTGCTTTCGTCAAACCGAACCGGATGGGCGTGGCCAAAACGCGCCTTGCCCGCGATATCGGCAAGACCGAAGCACGGCGCATCAATGCGATGAGTACAGCGCGAGCCCTACGCGCGCTGGACGACCAGCGATGGGCCGGCGTTCTGAGCGTTGCGCCAGATATAGCCGTCAAAAGCCGTCAGCCCCTCTGGCCGGACCAGCTGATCCGCATTCCGCAAGGCGGCGGCGACCTTGGAGACAGGCTTACCCGCGCCTTCGATCTCGCGCCGCTCGGGCGTGTAATTTTCGTTGGAAGCGATATGCCGGACCTTCGCCCTGCAGACATTCACGCGGCAAGCCAGAAGCTTTTAACGCACGGCGCAGTCTTTGGGCCAGCCGATGATGGCGGCTTCTGGCTATTTGGCATGGCTAAGACCTGCCGGACCAAAGCCCCGTTTGATGAGGTCAGATGGTCAAGCCAGTGGGCGCTCGCCGATGTTCGGGACAATCTGCAAATCAACCGCATTGCGTACCTAGATGAGCGGATTGATATCGATGATCTCGACGCGCTGACGAAATGGCGTCGCCAGCGCAAAGGCTAGCTAGCAGTCGAGCTCCAGCTCATCACGGCGCATCACATACTTCAGGACAGAGATAATCTCTTCCGGGCCGAACGGCTTCTGAATAAACGCATCGACATCGATTTTTTGAGAGGCGAGTTTCTCATCCGCCGACATCGCAACAATTGGAACCTTCGCCCAGACGTCGCGTACCAGGCAGATCAACTCGCTGCCTGACATTTCAGGCATATGCATGTCAGTCAGAACAACATCAACATGATCATAGTTCAACTGTTGGATGGCGCTAAGGCCGCTTTGGAAGCTGGACACGCGGAATCCATGTGCGCGCAGAAGGTCCGATGCGATGCGGCAGGTCGTCTTACTGTCGTCTATCAGCACTACATGCTTGCGACGTGAACCCGTTTCCTGAATTGATTTGATATCAGCAAGCGTTTCCATAACGTCTTCACGTTTGAAAGGCTTTTTAAGAACCAGATGGGCGCCTTTTTTCCGCGCTTCGCCGAGAATCGCGAAGTCGTCTGTGTCATTGGCCGTCATCATAATCAGGACAGCCGAAGGCCAGCGACGGGATAATGGCTCGATCAGCTTCAGACCGCTCACTTCGCCAAAGTGCACATCAATCAATGCAGCATTGACTTTCAGGTCGAACAGATGCGGCGCAGAAGAAAACTCGCGCGGCGTTGTTACGGCGGTAACCGACGCGCCCTGATCCTCAAACATTCTCGAAATCATCTTGGCCTGCGTCGTACTATCCTCAAGTACCAGCAAACCCGGATTAAAACCTGCCACAAACATACCCTCTGCTGAGCGGCTAAAGCGCCATTCCAGTCCCCTAACTAACTCAATAATGTCATAGCAGAATTGAACATTCGTGAATCACTTCAGACCATTCTCAAGTTCTTCCTGCTTTTTCCGGCACTTTTGTTAACAGCTCGAAGGTGAAACTTTAAAAACATGTTCAACTCAGTCCTTCCAGCTTAAATGTTCTTGTTTTGTTCTTTTAAGTCTGATATTTCTTGAGGCATGAAAGCCAGCCAGAAACTTCCGGAACACGGACGCATAAAGTCCAATGAAATCAATGCCCTCACGCCTTCAGACGCAAGGCGGGGACGCGGCGCTGTGTCTAATCCCGCCGGGCGCTTCGAAACTGTTCAGACAGACAAGTTCGACGATGGCTGGGAGAATGCGACAGACTTCATAGACGAAGCCAGCCGCATTTCATGGCACTCGGAAACGGCGCGCACCATCATCACAAAAAACCAGTCGCCGGACATTTCTTTCGACCGTTCGATTAACCCTTATCGTGGTTGCGAGCATGGCTGCGCATATTGCTTTGCGCGTCCATCGCACGCTTATCTCGGCCACTCGCCGGGCATCGATTTTGAGCGACAGCTGTATTTCAAGAATAATGCGGTCGAGCTTCTTCGGCGCGAACTCTCAGGGCGTAAGTATGAACCGCGCCCTATAGCGCTTGGCATCAATACCGATGCCTATCAACCGGAAGAAAAACGCCTGCGCCTCACACGCGAGATTTTGCGCGTGCTGGACGAATTCAACCATCCGGTGATGATCCTCACCAAGTCCGCACTGATCCGGAGAGATATCGATATCCTGTCCGGCATGGCAGAACGCGGCCTGGTGTCTACCGGCCTCTCCATGACAACGCTTAAGCATGATGTTTCGATCAGACTGGAGCCGCGAGCGGCGGCGCCGTCACTCCGTCTGCAAACGATAGAAGCGCTGGCGAAAGCCGGCATCCCTGTCGTTCAGATGACAGCGCCAATAATCCCCTGCCTGAATGACAGCGAGCTTGAGGCCATGATTTCTGCCGGAGCGGACGCAGGCGCAATGAATGCGCGTTATGTACTGCTGCGCCTGCCATATGAACTGAAGGATATTTTTCAGGAATGGCTGAAAGCTCATTTTCCTGATCGTGCAGCGCGCGTCATCAATACGCTGAGAGAAATGCGCGGTGGCAAAGATTATGATGCTGAATGGCACAAACGACAACGTGGTGATGGCCCTTTCGCAGACCTGATTGCGGCGCGATTCAAGAAGGCGGTCAGGCGCGCAGGTATGACAGAACAACCTGCCCGATTGCGATGTGACCTCTTCAAAGTACCGACAAAAGACTCGCCGCAAATGTCCTTCGGATTCTGAAGCGTAAAATTTTAACAAAATTTTCCGATTGATTCGCTTCGGTAAGACATTCTTCATGAAATCACTTCGGATTGGCATCTCAGAAGATTTTTAGAACGAGGTTTTTTCGATATGGACGCGCTGGAAAATGTGATCATCCAAGGTGATTGCGTCGACGTGATGAACCGCATGCCGGAAAACTCGGTGGATCTCATCTTTGCAGACCCGCCATACAATCTGCAGCTTGGCGGCGATCTCACCCGTCCGGATAACTCCGAAGTTAAAGGCGTTACCGACGATTGGGACCAGTTCGACAGCTTCGACTCCTACGACCTCTTCACACACGAATGGCTGGCTGCCTGCCGCCGCGTTCTGAAAGATACAGGCGCGATCTGGGTTATCGGCAGCTATCACAATATTTTCCGCGTTGGCGCCATCCTTCAGGATGCCGGCTTCTGGATCATGAATGACGTGATCTGGCGCAAGACCAACCCGATGCCGAACTTCAAGGGCACACGCTTTCAGAACGCGCACGAGACGCTGATCTGGGCGACAAAGCACCCGAACCAGAAGCCATATACGTTCAATTATGACGCTCTGAAGACCTTCAATGACGATCTTCAGATGCGTTCTGACTGGACGATCCCGATCTGCACCGGTCAGGAGCGCCTGAAAGGTGATGACGGCAAGAAGGTTCACCCGACGCAAAAGCCGGAAGGCCTGCTGCACCGCGTGCTGCTGGCAACCAGTAAAGAGAATGACCTTATTCTCGATCCGTTCTCCGGCACGGGAACGACGGCCGCTGTTGCCAAGGCACTTGGCCGCCGCTTCGTTGGCATCGAACAGGATGGCGGCTATGCACGTCATGCCCGCGAGCGCCTAGCCCGGGTTCAGCCTTATGAGAGCGAACAGCTTAAAACTGTCACAAGCAAGAAGGCGGAGCCACGTGTACCATTTGGCGCTCTGATCGAGAGTGGCTATCTGCGTCCGGGCGACCGTCTTTTCTCTGCATCACGACGCCACGAAGCGCGCGTTCGCATTGATGGCAGCCTGACAAATGGCCGTGATGTCGGCTCTATTCACCGTCTCGGTGCGCATGTTCAGCGTGCAGCAGCGTGCAATGGTTGGACTTTCTGGCATTATGAAAGCCGGAACGGTCTGGAGCCGATCGATCTTCTGCGCAGAAAGTTCCGTACGCAGATGGGACTCGGTTGATCAACGCATTATTGATGCTTACCTTTATATATAGCTGGAAGGGCAACACCGATTCGGGTTTAACACGGAGGCCCCATGACACGGCTTATAAACCTGTATGCGCTTGATTACTGGTATGAGTCAGACGCGGATGATCCAGACAGTGCTTACACACTGATTGGTGACGAAAAAGGTGACTACGTCATCGCCGCCGACGGCACGCTCACATTTGAAGAAATCTGGGATCTGGCCGAGACGCATAACGAACAGGTAAAAGCAGAACTTCAGAACGGCTAGCCGCTCTGAACTACGTTCCTCGGGGGCTCTGATAGAGGTTCAGAGCCTTCCGGAATACTGATGGAAGCCCCGCAGTCGACAGCTCTGACAGTGGGATGAGTTCCTCTTCCCCCTCTGCAATCAAATCCAGCGCGTCAGCCGCTTCAGACATGTAGACGTCTAAGTATAAGCGGAAATGCGTAAACACGTGTTCGACACGGCCGAGATAGCGGTCGTCGGAAGCAATAGCTGGTTCTGACGGCACGTCATTCCATGCAGTCGTCGGCAGCCCCAGAGTTCCAGCAAGCAATCCTTTATCCGCGCGGCGCTCAGCGACCAGCCCGTCACCAACAATCGCAAGCAGCACTGCGCCATGCCGCACCGGCTTGGTCTTCTTGGGAGGTTTGACCGGAAAGTCTGTCTGCCGCCCCAGCGCACGCGCTCTACAAGGCTCGCTTAGCGGACAGATCAGGCAGTCAGGTGAGCGCGGCGTGCAGACCGTTGCCCCCAAATCCATCATGGCCTGCGCAAAGTCGCCCGGCCGGTCTTCCGGCACCCAGCTTTCCACAATGGCTTTGATGTCTTTCTTGATGTCGGGCAGTGGCGCATCCATGGCGAGAAGACGCGTCGTCACCCGCTCGACATTGCCATCCACTGCCGCGACCTGCTCGTCAAAGGCAATCGCAGCAATCGCGCCGGACGTATAAGGCCCAATACCCGGAAGCTTGATCAGCCCCGCGCTGGTTTCAGGAAAGCCGCCCTGCTCGGATATCTCTTGTGCACACGCATAAAGGTTGCGCGCCCGCGAGTAATACCCAAGCCCCGCCCATGCGTTCATAATGTCATCACGCGGTGCAGATGCGAGGTCATCAACCGTCGGCCAGCGTTTCACAAAGTCGAGAAAATAGCGCGTCGCATGCGGAATAGTCGTCTGCTGAAGCATGATTTCCGACAGCCAGACATGATACGGGTTCGGCTTTACACCCTTAGCCCGATCCTGAGGCGAGACACGCCAGGGCAGACTGCGCGCGGAGGCGTCATACCAGCGAAGAATATTTGCGCTGATCTCGGCGCCGGGTGTATGGGTATCAGACATCAATGGATACATAGCGCCTCTCTTACATGGGGCCATCCCTGATATGAGATGATTTGCATGCCCGGCGAAACGAACCGCTCCGAAAACTCACAGTCGCTGGACTTCGACGCCGAACGCGAAGCGCTGAAACGGCTATCCAAGCACCGTGCGCGCCCTGCAAATGGACAGGGCGAACGCCTGAGCCTGCGCATTACCAAGATCATGAAGCCCTACAGCAAAAATGAAGGTCCGGGCATTTCAATGCTGCAACGCCGCTGGAAAGATCTTGTCGGCGAGCGTCTCGCCAAACTGTCATATCCGGTCAAGCTGACTGGCAAGGCGGAGAACCGCGTTCTAACGCTTGAGATTTTGCCGTCTGCCTCGCCGATCTTCCAGCATCAGGAAGAGATGCTGAAACAGAGGCTGGCGGCGTCAAGCGGCGGTTTTCTTAAAGATTTGAAATTTGTGCACAAAGCCACCCCCGGTCAGAATGGTGACAAGGCGCGCAAGCTTCGCCCATTGAGTGCACAAGAACGTGATCAACTGAATGAAGGTGTTGCAAGCGTAAAAAATCCACGTTTGTCTCAGGCACTGTTGGCGTTCGGTGAGGCAGTCTATAGAGATGACCGCTGAACACGCCTGAGGGCGAATCTGTAAGACAAACAAACGGATGACGGGCATGAACGTATCTAAATGGCTAATTTCTGCGACAGCTGCACTTGCACTCGCGGCATGTGGTGGCAGCAATTCCGGTTCCGGCGGCTCCACTGGCGTCGTCGAAAGTGACGTTGTACTGGGCGATGCAAGCGCGCCTGTGACGATCATTGAATATGCGTCCATCACCTGCTCGCACTGCGCCACCTTCTCACGCGAAGTTATGCCTACCGTCGAAGAACGGGTTGAAGCAGGCGACGTGAAGTTCATCTTCCGTGGCTTCCCGACACAGCCGGTCGAGATCGCTATGGCGGGCCATGCAATCGCACATTGCGCGGGCGAAGACCGCTTCTATGATGTTCTGCACGACCTGTTTGAAAACCAGACAAACATTTTTCAGGCCGCGCGCACCGGCACCGTTGGTGATGCACTCCAGGCGACCGCGGCACGCCACGGCCTCGATGCAACTGAGTTTCGTGCTTGCACACGCAATCAGGACCTGTACGAACAAATGTCTAACGTCATCCGCGATGCGCAGGCTCAGGGCGTCTCAGGCACACCGACCATTTTCATCAATGGCGAACTTGCTGGCCCGGAAGCGCAGACACCTGAAGGCATGAACGAATTGATTGATGCGGCACTGGCTGACTAAACCTCACCAGACCTTCCGCAACCGACTGGAGACATATATGAAATCCCCGAACTGGCTGACTTCTGCACTCACTGCAATCGCATTGACCGCTGCACCGACTGCTGCTCTCGCGCAGGAAGGTGAAGCAGAGGCGCCTGCAGTCGTGCTCGACAATATTGTTCTGGGTGACGTGGTGCTCGGCGATGCAGATGCACCGATCACAATCGTTGAATATGCCTCCGTCACCTGCCCTCACTGTGCGCACTTCCATGAATCGGTCATGCCGGTCATCGAAGAGCGTATCGAGCTGGGTGAAGTGAAGTTCATCTTCCGCGAATTCCCGACACCACCGGTTCAAATTGCGATGGCGGGCTTCCTGATTGCCCGCTGCGCAGGCGAAGATCAGTATTATCCTGTTCTGGATACGCTGTTCACCGGACAGGATGACATGTTGCAGGCCGCACGCGGCGGCACAGTTGGTGAGTGGCTTGAAGATGTCGCGGCTGGCGCTGGACTTTCAGAGCCTGAATTCCGCGCCTGTCTTGCAGATGAAGAGTTGTTCAACTCTATGGTTGCCACAATTGAAGCTGGTCAGGATGCAGGCGTGCGTGCAACTCCAACCATCTTCATGAACGGCGAACTGCTCGGCAATGACGCTCAGACCGGCGCAGGTATGGCGGCGCTAATCGACGCAGCCCTCGCCGCTGAATAATCCTTTCGAACGGACAAACTGATATGACCATGCTGCGCGCTTTAATCACCTCTGTCGCCGCCCTGACACTCGCGTCTTGCGGAAATGGCAGCGGCGGAACCAGCGCGCAGGATGACGGCCCGGCGACCCTCGACGAAATCGCCATTGGCGATGTGATCATGGGTGATCCGGATGCGCCTCTTACACTCATCGAGTACGCATCCATCACATGTGGTGCATGCGGTCAGTTCCACGCGACCGTCATGCCCGTCATCAAGGAACGCGTAGACGCAGGCGATATCAACTTCATCTTCCGCGAATTTCCAACCGCACCTGCAGAAATCGCAACCGCTGGCTTTGCTGTCGCGCGCTGCGCCGGTGCGGATGATTATTACGATGTGCTGGACGAGTTTTACGACGACCAGCAGGATTTCTTCAACGCGATCCGCTCAGGCTCTGCTGGCGACATGTTGCGTAACATCGCGTCCGAGTACGGCATCAACAATGCCGGTTTTCGGGAGTGTACGCGCGACCGCGAACTCTTTTCTTCCATGATGGAAACTGTGCGCGGCGGTGAAGAAATGGGCGTCACCCATACACCGACGCTTTTCCTCAATGGCGCTCAGCTCGGCAATGAAGCACGCACACCGGACGGTATGAATGCCGTCATCGATGCTGCTCTGGCAGCGCTCGACTAGCTTTCCGACCTCTTTTCGAGTTTTACACAGACTTTCTGACACGAATTCGTTCTGGTATCGTAACGTCTTGCGAATCTAGCGATGCTGCAGAGTCGTAAGCTATGGAGACGTTTGCTCTCCGGAATTGAGGTCCTGATTGCAGATCACCGAGATCAGAATTGCAGGGTTCAAATCCTTTGTTGATCCGGTCAACTTCTATGTTGAGCCGGGGCTGACGGGTATTGTCGGGCCGAATGGCTGCGGTAAGTCGAACCTTTTGGAATCTCTGAGATGGGTGATGGGTGCCAGCTCCGCGCGCGCTATGCGTGGCGGCGAAATGGACGATCTCATTTTCTCCGGTACGGCCAAACGCCCTGCCCGCGAAATGGCCGAAGTGACGCTGGTGATCGACAATACGGATCGCCGAGCGCCGCCGGAATTCAACGATAATGACAAGCTGGAAATACTGCGTCGTCTTCGTCGCGGTATTGGCTCCACCTATAAAGTGAATGGGCGGACTGTTCGCGGTAAGGACATCCAGCTCATCTTCGCAGATGCCTCGACAGGTGCGAACTCACCCGCGCTGGTTCGTCAGGGCCAGATCAGCGAGCTAATCGGATCCAAGCCGCAAAACCGTCGCCGCCTCCTTGAAGAAGCTGCGGGTATTGCAGGCCTGAACACGCGCCGCCACGAAGCCGAACTGAAGCTACGCGGTGCAGAGAGCAATCTTGAACGCCTTGATGATCTCTCCTCGGAAGTGGAACGTCAGCTAGAAAGCCTGAAACGTCAGGCACGAAAAGCTCGCAAGCATAAAGACCTGTCCGCGGTTATCACCGGCCTCGAAGCTCTGCTTTGCCATCGCCGCTGGTCGCTGGCGCAGGAAGCAGTCGACACACACCAACAGGCGCTTCGTGAAGCGCGTGCCAGCGTTGAAAAACTGACGATCAAAGACGCTATGGCCGAGCGTACCGCGCTTCAGGCTCGCGAGAAAATTGAACCACTTCGCCTGGCTGAAACCGAAGCCTCCGGCCGCGTTGGTCAGGCTAAAGTCCGTATGACCGAGCTTCAGGCCGAAAAGCGTGCCATCGAGACTGCGTTAGAACGCCATGCCTCCGATCTGAAGCGCATTGTGTCCGACATCGAGCGCGAACAGGGACAAGCTGAGGACGCTGAATCCCGCATTGAAGATGCCAAACGGCAGCTTGCCTCTCTTCCGAGCATGGATCCAGCTGTATTCGAACGCGACCAGATGGAAGCTCAGGGCCGACTGAAAATGGTGCAGAAGGACCTCAATGAAGCTGAGCTTGCCGGACAGACCGCGACTGAAACCCTCGCTCGCCTACGCGCCGAGCGTGAAGCAGCAGAACGCAATCGCCGCGATCTCAGCAATCGCCTGAACCAGACAAATGCTCGCCTGAGCCAGCTGGAAGCAGAGCTCTCCCGCCTGCCGGATGTATCGGCGCTGGAAACAGCTCTTGAAACCGCGCGCACCGAACTGGCGAACGCCGAATCCGCGCTTGAAGATATGGCGGCGTCTATCTCTGAAGCCGAACAACGCTCACTCGCCCTTCGCCGCGAGGAAGAAACTGTAGGCGAACCGGTTAAAGAGGCCGATACCGCGCTGCGCAGTGTCAAAGCCGAGATTGCGGGCCTTGAACGCCTGTTACGGAAGGCTGAAAGCTCGTCTGCGCCGCCGATTATGGATTCCCTCAGCCCGCAGGCTGGCTATGAGCGCGCGCTTGCCGCTGCGCTTGGCGATGATCTCAATGCCCCGACTGATCCGAATGCCCCATCTTACTGGGCGGGTGCGGACAGAGGATCCGACCCGTCACTTCCGGCTGGTGTAACGCCGCTCAACTCCGTCTGCTCAGCGCCGTCCGAACTGGACCGCCGTCTGGCACAATGCGGTGTTGTCGAAACTGACGCTGAGGCAAACACGCTGCGCGGTCAGCTACAGGTTGGTCAGCGAATTGTCTCCAGAACAGGCGGCCTCTGGCGCTGGGATGGCTATATCCGCCGTAGTGATGCGCCACTGTCTCAGGCTGAACAGCTTGAACAGAAAAACCGTCTCGAAGCCTGTCAGGCCGAGCTTCCGCAATTGGAATCAAATCTGGCTTCGGCTCAGGCAGCTCAAGCCAATATCGAAACGCGCCGCCGCGAAGCCGAGTCCGAACTTCGCGATCTGCGCGCCCACGCCCCGTCCCTGCAGAAAGCACGAAACGAAGCGAGCGCATCTGTTTTCCGCGCCGAGCAGGAATTGGAACGCGCCAGCCTGAAGCGCGATAATCTCCAGTCCACCGTCTCTGAAGCGCGTCAGCAACGTGATGATGCGCAAGCAGCAGTCGACGCTCTGCAGGATGTGTCCGCATCAGGCGACGAAGCCAAGGCTGAAGCGGAGCTGAGTGAAGTCCGCCGCCGTATTCATGAACTCCGTCAGGACGAACAGGCGGCTCGCAACTCCCTTTCCGATTTGCAGCGCAACCGTGAGCGTCTGGAAGGACGCAAGCGCGGCCTGGAACGTGAAGTTCAGGAATGGACCAAACGCCTGAATAGCTCACAGACTCGAATCTCGGAACTGACAGCAGCACGCACACAGACCCGCACTGCGCTGGAAACGGTCGAAGCCGGCCCGGAACGCGTTGACGAAGCGATTGAAACGCTTGCTGCAGAGCTTCAGGCCCTGGAAGTAAAACGTCAGGAAGCTGCCGACCTACACGCCGAAGCCGAAAAAGGTTCACGCGAAACAGAGGCCGAGGCACGCCGCGCCAAAGAAGCCGCGACTCAGGCGCGTGAAGCTACAGTCATGGCGCAGGCTCATCTCGAAACGGCCAAAGAACGCCTGAACGATGCAGTCGAACTCGCCAGCTCCCAGTTTAACCGTCAGCCGCACGGCCTGATCCAGCTTGCCAAATCATCACTCGAAGAAGAGTGGATGGAACGCGAATCGAAAGAGCTCGAAAACGAACTTGCTCGCCTGAAGCATGAACTCGCCGCGCTTGGCAGCGTGAATCAGGACGCGGAGAAAGACGCTGAAGAACTTGCTGAGCGTCTTGGTGCCCAGCATGAAGAAAAAGCCGACCTTACCGCCGCCATCGCGAAACTCCGCGAAGGCGTTCACGCGCTGAATGAAGAAGGTCGCGGCCGCCTGCTCGCAGCGTTCGAAACGGTCAACGAGCATTTCCAGAGCCTGTTCACCGCGCTCTTCAATGGCGGTCAGGCAGAACTCAAGCTAGTTGAGGCGGATGACCCGCTCCAGTCCGGCCTTGAGATTTACGCCCAACCGCCAGGTAAAAAGGTTACATCGCTCAATCTGATGTCCGGCGGCGAGCAGGCGCTAACGGCAACCGCGCTTATTTTCGCGGTCTTCCTGTCTAACCCCGCACCGATATGTGTCCTCGACGAGGTCGACGCTCCACTAGATGATGTAAACGTCGACCGTTTCTGCCGGCTGCTCGAAGAAATGAAGAGCCGGACACAGACGCGATTCGTTACGATCACGCACAATCCCGTCACCATGTCCCGTATGGACCGCTTGTTTGGCGTCACCATGCAGGAACAAGGTGTTTCGCGTATCGTTTCAGTGGATTTAGGCACTGCGGAACAATTAGTCGCAGCTGAATAGTCAGAGATATTATTTTTTCTGTATATTTACAATGCACTAGACTTTCTCAGCTTGCTTGACTTCGCAACTGCACATGGCTAGTTTCCGCGCGACTTCGGTCACAGCTTAATTTTTCATTCACGGTGGGCTCATGCCTCCTAATTCGCCAGAACAAGACGATCTGGCTGCGCGCATCGCTGCAGCGCAGGCGAGACACAAGGCGAAGACGGAACGCAAACCTGGCTCATCATCTGCCGCAGGCTACGGTCTTGGCATGAAAATGGTCCTCGACCTTGTCGGGGGAGCTTTGGTCGGATTAGTTTTTGGTCTGGCGCTTGACCATGTGGCGGGAACAAAACCCTGGGGGTTACTGGTTCTGATGCTGCTAGGAATAGCCGCTGGCTTCAGATTGATGTTGCGTACTGCCGAACAGCAGGCTAAGCGCAACGCGGAAACGACGATTGATGCTTCGCCGGCAAAGACTGACGAAGCAAATAAGGGGCACGAACAGGCATGATGTTTCGTATGGAACTCGACCCAATGCACCAGTTTGTCATTACAGACTGGATCAAACTCCCAGAGCTTGCAGGGTTCGACATCTCATTCACCAATGCCAGCTTCTTTATGCTGCTTGCAGTTGTGCTCGTTGTTGGCTTTTACATGATCGTGACGTCTAAAGCGTCTATCGTGCCAAGCCGCATCCAGTCAGTTGGTGAAGTCGGTTACGAGTTCATCGCAAACATGATCCGTGACACGATCGGTGAGGAAGGGTTCAAATTCTTCCCGCTCGTCTTTTCGCTCTTTATGTTCATTTTCGCCGCGAACATGCTCGGCATGGTTCCGCTCTTTTACACGACGACTTCACAAGTGATTGTGACAGCGTCTCTTGCGCTGCTCGTCTTCTTCACTGTGATCATTTACGGCCTCATGAAGAACGGTCTGAAATTCTTCAAACTGTTCGCACCATCAGGTGTTCCATGGCCACTGTTGATCCTGCTGGTGCCGCTGGAAATCATCTCTTTCTTCGTTCGCCCGGTTACGCTGTCTCTGCGTCTGTTCGGTAACATTCTTGCTGGTCACATCGTTCTCAAACTCTTTGTCGGCTTCGGCGCAGCCATGCTCGCGACAGTCGCAACAGGCGAAGCGCTCTCGGCTCTCGAGGTTGTTGGTGTGGTCGGTTTCTGGCTACCGCTCGTCATGGCTATCGCCATCACAGCTCTCGAATTTCTTGTAGCGTTTCTGCAAGCGTATATTTTCGCAATTCTCACATGCATCTATCTGAATGATGCATTCCACCCGTCTCACTAAGAGGTTAGTTACTCAATAAAGTCCGTTACCAAGACTTGACGTAGCGGACAGAGTAGGTTTCACGAGCACAAATTCCATTTAGGGGAGTTATTACCATGGAAGAAGGTCTGAAGTACGTTGGCGCGGGTCTCGCAACCCTCGCTATGTTTGGTGCAGCTCTGGGCGTTGGCAACATCTTCTCAAGCTACCTCGACGCTGCAATGCGCAACCCATCTGCAGCTCCACAACAGCAAGGTAACCTGTTCCTTGGCTTCGCTCTCGTCGAGGCTCTCGGTATCTTCGGGTTCCTGATCGCCCTGATCCTGCTCTTCGTGGTCTAGTCTGGTAGTTTCTACCAAACAAGCAACGCACGGGCCTCTACGTTAGAACGAGGCCCGTAACCACAAGAACAAGGTCATCCACCCATGGCGGAAGAAACCCACGGTGCAGAACACCTGGAACATGTAGCAGAGCATGGCGCTGACCATGCCGCGTCTGCATTCCCGGCGTTTGAAGCAAGCACCTTCTCTTCTCAGGTTTTCTGGCTGGCGATTTCCTTTGCCATCCTTTACCTGCTGCTTTCCCGACTGATCCTGCCTAAGCTGGGTTCGGTCATCGAGCAGCGTAAAGGCAAGATCGCTTCCGACCTTGATGAGGCTGCTCGGATGAAGTCCGAAGCAGACGAAGCTCTGGTCGAAGCGGACAAGCAACTGGCAGCGGCGCGGGCCGCAGCGCGCACAAACGCGGAAAAAGCCCGCTCTGAGATCGACGCAAAGATTTCTGAGACAAGCGCTGCAAAAACGGCTGAACTTGACGCCAAACTTGCGGAAGCTGAAGCTCGCATCGAAACGATGAAGGCTACAGCGATGGCGAATGTCGCAGAGATCGCAACGTCTACGACGTCTGCAATCCTCGCTCAGCTTGGTACATCTGCTGCTGATGCTGAAATCGCGGCTTCTGTAAGCAAATCTATGGATGAGGTGTCAGCATGATGCGCATTTCAAACATTGCTGCGCTTACAACAGCAGCAGCAATCGCGTCTCCGGCAGCATTCGCTGCCGCTGGTGACCCTTGGTACTTCAATTCTACCTACTGGGCGACCGGTGTCCTGATCATTTTCCTGCTTATCGTATGGCGCCTTGGTGCGTTCAAAGCGATCGGGAAAACACTCGACTCCCGCGCAGAGGAAATTCAACGCGAACTCGATTCAGCGCAGAAGCTTCGTGAAGAAGCGTCAGCAATGCTGAAAGAGGCTGAGCGTCGTCAGCAGGAAGCTGCTGATCAGGCCGATGCCATTGTTCGTCAGGCTGAAGCAGATGCAAAAGCTATGCTGGTGCAAGCTGACAAAGACCTGACTGAAATGGTCGCCCGTCGCGAAGCTCAGGTTGAAGCACGCATTGCGCGCGCAGAAGAAGAAGCTACCCGTGCTGTAAAGCGCGTAGCGGCTGATGCTGCGACACGTGCTGCAGCAGATCTGGTTCGCTCTAACGCGGACAAGACATCCGGCGCAGACACATTCACTCAGGCACTGGGTCAGGTTAAGTCAGCGCTCTAAGCTCTGCTGAACCGATAAGAACTTTAAGAACGCCGCTTCCCACGAAGCGGCGTTTTTTGTTGCCCTTGCGCGCGACCTCATCAATCCTAGGCGCCAGCTGCAAACCATGGAGGCACCGAATATGGCCGACATCAAACTCTCCGATGCGCAGAGAGATCATCTGATCGATGGTATTAAGGCCTATATGTCAGAGGAACTGGATGCCGACGTTGGAAGCTTTGAAGCCGGATTTTTCCTGGACTATCTCATCAAAGAAATTGGACCTGCTGTCTACAATCAGGCGATCTACGACACGCAGGCGGCCCTCACTCAGCAGATCGAGCGGCTATCGGAAGATTTGCTTCAACTGGAGAAATAAGCGCTGTCGCTAGCTGTCTTTGTGTTCGCCGAAGATAAGACGCAACAGCCAGTCAGGCGCGAACCGTTCAAGGCTTGGATGACGGGCCAGCATACCTTGCAGCCAGCGACGTCCCCAGACCGCATTGCGGGCCAAAAGCACCACACCCAGAATCACAATTGGCAGACCAATAGGAATGATCGGCGTCAGGAAGGCGATGATCACGCCAAGCGGGATCAAAATCGCACCGAGAATCGCCAGAGCAGACCGGATAATTGCGGCTACACCTTGCTTCACCATAGACGGAGGGGCCTGCGTCGCAGATGCGGCAGCTTTCTCTGTCTGAGATGAAGGATTTTCGTTCGGAGCGATCATGAAAGTCGATATGGGGTAAGCAGAGTTATAAAGCAATTGGACAAAGCGCGCGAACCGGCCATTATTTGACGGATAAGCGCTTACCAACGCGTGTATGTGATTTTAACCGGGACGAAGCACACCATGCGATTGAACCTGATCCAGGCCTTACGCGCTTTCGCTGCCTATCTCGTAGTGTTTTACCATATCCGCGCCATTGAATTCGAGTATGCGCGCGAGATGGGAACCGATGAATATGCCTTGGTAGGCGGGCTGTTCTCCAATGGCTGGGCCGGTGTGGACCTGTTCTTTGTGATTTCCGGATTCATCATGGTCTATGTGACCTTTTCAAGACCTTCCGGCGTCGCAACGGTGAAAGACTTTTTGCTGGCCCGTGCCTTTCGGATTTATCCACCTTGGTGGCTGTTCTCCGGCATGATGGCGCTGTTCTTCTTCCTGTCTTACGGCACACCATATGATGCAGCGGCTCTGGCGCAGTACGATAATGACCCGCTGAACCATATTCTCAGATCCATCTTCCTTCTCCCTCAGCCGAATTTCCCAATTCTCGGCCTGGGCTGGACGCTGGTGCATGAGGTCTGGTTCTACATCGTCTTCGCATTCATCCTGCTTGCACCGCGCAAATACATGCCAACCCTTTTAGGGCTATGGGCCATCATAGTTCTGGGTGGCGCAGCCATGGGCTGGTCCGCTGCCTATGCAGCCGATTACCTCAAGCTCGCCTTCTCTGTGCACACTGTTGAGTTCATCGTCGGCGCGTTCACCGCCTATCTGTTCCTGAAGCAGGACAAACCATTCTTCCCTGCCGCTATATTCGGCTTAGGTGTCGTTGCCTTCATCGCAGCAACACTGCTCCACCCATATCCGAACCGCTTCACGCTGGAATGGGGCCGTATGTTGGTTTTCACCCTGCCCTGCGCCATGCTTCTGTACGGCGCTGCAGGCCTTCAGGCCCGCGCAACAAGCGAGTGGCTCAAGCCGCTTAGCCGGTTAGGCGATTGGTCGTTCTCACTCTATCTGGGCCATCATTTCGTGATTGCGGGCTTGCCCATCATCGGTGCTATCATCGCGGCAAAAGCTGAAACGATGCTCGGTATGGCACCGGGCACACTGAATATGTTCCGCCTTGGCTCCGAAGGCATATTCGATAACGCCCTCTTCATGACGGGTATGGTGATCGGTTCGACCCTATTTGCGGCCATCATCTATCATTTCTTCGAACAGCCTGCACTGCGCTTCCTCACCAAGCGGTTCCGCAAGCCGCAAACAGACAAGGAAAAGGCGCGACTGAATGAAACCGTCGCGCCTTAGCGTGTGATTATTCAGCGGCCAGCTGTTCAGGCGCGGGCGGCGCCCATTTCAGAACCGGCTTACGTGCTGCCTGTGTTTCATCAAGGCGCTTCATCGGCGCAAGATATGGCGCGCCTTTCAGCGTATCATCGCCCTGTGCCGCGCGGCGGGCTACGCTTTCCAGAGCGCCGCAAAAACGGTCGAGCTCGGCTTTGCTCTCTGTCTCGGTCGGCTCGATCAGCATCGCGCCATGCACGACCAGAGGGAAGTACATGGTCATCGGGTGATAGCCCTCATCGATGAGCGCTTTCGCGATATCGATTGTCTCAATGCCTTCAGCCGTGAACTTGTCCGAGAACAACGCCTCGTGCATGCAGAAGCCGTCAAACGCAGGCGTCATAACCGTCTTCAGCTTGGCCTGAATGTAGTTGGCATTGAGAACAGCATCTTCAGCGACCTGTTTCAGACCATCTGCGCCATGGCTCAGCATATAAGACAGAGCACGTACGAACATTCCCATCTGACCGTGGAAGCTTGCCATACGGCCAAAGCTCTCTTTGGCTTCTTCCTCAGCCTCTTCCACCAGACGGAAACCGTCTTCGCCCTTCAGAATGAATGGTACAGGCGCGAATGGCGCGAGCGCTTCTGAAAGCACGGTCGGGCCGGAACCCGGACCGCCACCGCCATGCGGCGTAGAGAAGGTTTTGTGCAGGTTGATGTGCATCGCGTCGATGCCAAGGTCACCCGGGCGCACACGACCAACGATCGCGTTGAAGTTCGCGCCGTCACAATAGAAATAGCCGCCAGCCTCATGGATAAGATCAGCGATGTCCTTGATGTCGGTTTCGAACAAACCGCACGTATTCGGGTTCGTCAGCATGATGCCGGCGATATCATCTGTCTTTTCCAGCTTCGAGCGCAGGTCATCAATGTCGACGCGGCCACGCGTGTCAGCGCTGATTTCGTCTACAATGAAACCGCATTGGGCAGCTGTCGCAGGGTTCGTGCCGTGCGCAGATGCAGGTACCAGCACGCGCTTACGCGTATCGGCCTCACCGCGGGAGATGAGCGCCTGACGGATTGCCAGCATGCCGCACAGCTCACCGTGCGCGCCTGCCTTAGGGCTCATCGCAACGGCCGGCATGCCTGTCAGCGTTTTCAGCCATGTCGCCAGCTCGTCGATCAGCTCCAGCGCGCCCTGCACGCTCGCCTGAGGCTGCATCGGGTGAATGTCAGCAAAGCCCGGCAGACGCGCCATTTTCTCGTTCAGACGCGGATTGTGCTTCATAGTGCATGAACCCAGCGGGAAGAGACCAAGGTCGATTGCGTAGTTACGCTGTGACAGACGCATATAGTGGCGAACCGTTTCAGGCTCGGACAGGCCCGGCAGCTCAGCCTTTCCCGCACGTTCTACGCCGCCAAGACGCGACTTGTTGCCTTTGGCTTTTGGAAAGTCCACACCGGTTTTGCCCCAGCGATCTGTTTCAAAGATCAGCGGTTCAAACTGGTAGAGGCCTTTGGAGCCCGATACCGTTTCAGTGTCACGCTGAGAGCCCGCGGCAACTGGCGCTGATGGGCGGCCTTGAGAGTTCATGCTCATGAGAGGATCTCCTTCAGGGCTGACGCGTAGGCGGCGATGTCTTCAGATGTTGTGCATTCTGTTGCCGCGCAAACGATGACGTTGGAGAGCTCATCCTCATGCGGATAGAGGCGCGATGCACGCACACCGCCAACAACATCACGGTCCAGAAGGCCCTGAAGCGCGTCAGCTGCATTCATTGGCACACGGAAGGCAAACTCGTTGAAGAAGCGCGGCGTGAGGATTTCAACGCCATTTACGGCTTCCAGAGCGTCCGCCAGATCACACGCTGCCTCATGGTTCAGAACAGCAAGGTCGTGCAGACCTTTGCCGCCGAGAAGCGTCATGTGCGCTGTGAACGCCAGCGCGCAAAGGCCGGAGTTTGTACAGATGTTAGACGTCGCCTTGTCGCGGCGAATGTGCTGCTCACGCGTTGAGAGCGTCAGCACGAAGCCGCGCTTGCCTTCAGCATCAGTTGTTTCACCGCACAGGCGGCCTGGCATCTGGCGAACCAGCTTTTGCGTCGCTGCGAACAGTCCAACATAAGGGCCACCGAAATTGAGGGAGTTACCAATGGACTGTCCCTCACCTACAGCAATGTCTGCGCCCATTTCGCCTGGCGGCTTCACGAGGCCAAGGCTGACCGCTTCTGTGAAGACAGACACAAACAGCGCTTTCTTTTCGTGAGCGGCATCAGCAACCGGCGTCATGTCGGTAATTGTGCCGAACACATTCGGGCTCTGGCCGATCACACAGGCCGTTGCGTCGTCGACTGCACCAGCAAGTTCAAGCTCGCCATCAATCGCGGCTGGCAGCTGGACAACCTCAATGCCCTGCGCTTCGCAAAGAAGCTTTGTGGACGCTGCATAATGCGGGTGGAGACCGCCGGACAGAACAACCTTTTTACGGCGCGTCGCGCGGCATGCCATGACCGCAGCTTCTGCGCAGGATGTTGCGCCGTCATACATGGACGCGTTGGCGACATCCATTGCGGTGATTTCAGCAACCTGCGTCTGGAACTCAAACAGGGTCTGAAGCGTGCCTTGCGCGATTTCCGGCTGGTACGGCGTGTAAGTCGTCAGAAATTCAGAGCGCTGGATCACCATGTCGACGCTCGCCGGAACATGGTGCTTATAGGCGCCGCAGCCCACAAAGAAGGCTGAGTCAGATGCTGTGACGTTCTTGCTGGCCAGTTTGGTCAGATAGCGTTCAACGGCGAATTCGCCCTGATGGTCCGGCAGGCCCGGCACAGTGCCTGGCAGGCGCGCACTTTCAGGGACGTCTGTGTAGAAATCATCGACGCTGTTTGCGCCGATCACCGACAGCATATCTGCGCGGTCTTCCTGTGTAAGCGGGAGGTATCTCATTATGCCTCTCTCAGAATTTCTGGTTTAAGTGTCAGACCGCTTAGAGGTCTGCGCAGAAAGCTTTGTATGCAGCGTCGTCCATCAGCGAATCGAGCTCGCTGGGATTTGACAGTTTGATTTTCGCAAACCAGCCTTCACTGTCGGGAGCTTCGTTGACGGTTTCAGGCGCATCGCTGAGCTTTGTATTAGCTTCGATGACATCGCCAGACACAGGCGCATAAACGTCGGAGGCAGCTTTTACGCTCTCGACGACAGCCATATCGTCACCTTTTTCGAAACTAGCGCCAACGTCAGGCAGCTCAACAAAGACAACATCGCCAAGCTGTTCAGCGGCATAGGAGGTAATGCCTACAGTCGCGGTGTCACCTTCAACGCTCACCCATTCATGATCTTCTGTGTACTTAACAGTCATTGCCTTACCCCTTTTCAAACTGCCCGGCATATATCTGGTGCCCGACCAGACGCCTTATCTCTTGTAATTGTGCGGAACGAACGGAAGCTTTGCGACCTTCGCGGCGCGCGGCTTACCGCGAACCATAAGCGTCAGTTCAGTGCCCGTTTTGGCAAACTCGCGGTCGACATACCCCATAGCCACAGGGCCTTCGACAGTTGGCCCGAAACCACCTGATGTGATCTCGCCAATCTTCTTGTCACCTGCGTAAATCTCGGTGCCTTCGCGCGCTGGCGCACGGTCCATTGGCTGGATGCCTACGCGGCGGATCGGCGCGCCATTAGCGATCTGGTCGAGAATTTTCGTCGCGCCCGGAAAGTCTGCAGCTGCGCGGCGGTTCTTGGAGATCAGCCATGTGAGAGACGCTTCGACAGGCGTTTTCTGAGGATCAAGGTCATGCCCATAAAGACAGAGACCTGCCTCAAGGCGAAGGCTGTCGCGCGCGCCAAGACCGATCGGCTTTACACGCTCATCGCCCAGCAGTTCGACGATATGACCGACACCTGACGCCGGAACGAGAATTTCAAAACCGTCTTCGCCCGTATAGCCACAACGTGACACGATGCAAGTGAGGTCTTTACAGACCATACGGCGGCTTTCCATGAAGCCGAGATAGGCTGCTTCCGGGAAGCTTTCGCTCACAACGGCTTCAGCGTCAGGCCCCTGAAGAGCTACGAGAATTCGGTTATCGAGGCGCTCAAGATCAGCAAGATCACCGAGCTTTTCGTTCATCAGCGCCCAGTCGTCTCCTTTAGTCGCACCATTCACAACGATGTAGAGACGGCCCTGCTGGTCGCCTTCATACGGACGGGTGATGATCAGATCATCGAGAATGCCGCCGTTTTCATTGAGCAGCACGGTCAGCCGGGCCTGACCTGGCTCAAGGCCCTGAATGTCACCCGGAACGAGCGTTTCGATCAGTTTGGCAATTTCAATGTGCGCGTCTTCATCTTCACGTGGACCGCCAGGAAGGGTCAGAAGACATGGTCCCATATGGGAGACATCAAACAGACCGCAGTGTTCGCGAGTCCACTTATGCTCGGCCATGACGCCTTCAAACTGGATTGGCATGTCATAACCGGCAAAGCCGACCATTTTCGCGCCGAGGCGGACATGAACATCATGCAAAGGGGTTTGCGCTAGCGGCGGATGGTCACTCAAAATGCACTCCAACGGGTTAGCAGCCGCGTGTCGCAGCCAGCCCCCGCTGTCTCGGTGCCTGAGAGATTCCGTGAGCCAGAAACGCGCTCACTTGCTCCGTCGGCGAGGCTTTTTGCCTCTTTCCAGCGTTTTCGTTCTCAACGGTCCTTTTGCCTGAGCGTTTCCGGGGCGGTTGCGCCTTCGGCCCCGGGGCTAATCCCGGTGTCTCCCGTCGAGAGCGTGGTCTCTATGCGTAAACATTACGCGAGTCAAAGAGTATGACTCACAAGGTGAGAGTCAAATGACAGGCCGCAGATTCCGCGGCCTATCCCCAGTTCTTGCAAATTCGGCAGAAAATCAGCGATTTCCTGCTCCTTATTGAGGCACTACATGCGCTCTGGGGTTTTAATACCCAGAATGTCGAGGCCCGTTTCAAGCTGGTTCAACACCGCTTCGCACAGACCGAGTCGCGATGCGCGCAGCTCTGCGTCTTTCTCCGCAGCGATCGGATGGGCTGCATAGAATGCTGAGAACGCCTGAGCGAGGTTGTAGATATGCTCGCAGAGGAAGTGTGGCATACGCTTCTCAAACGCCTGCTCCAGCGCCGTGTTAAAGCCGTCCATCTGCATCGCGAGCTTACGTTCTGTGTCGCTGACGATCCTGATCGCGCCCGCAGCATTTCCCTCGCCTTTTGCGCGGCGCAGAAGCGCTTTGATGCGAACTGCTGCGTAAAGGAGATACGGACCAGTTTTGCCTTCAAAGCTTGTGAAGCGCTCCAGATCGAACTTGTAATCCGTAGTCCGGGTATTCTGAAGATCAGAGAAACGTGTCGCTGCAAGCGCAATCTTCAGACCGATATCGCGCACCTCTTCTTCTGACAGATCGTCAGAGAGGTTTGCTTCGGAGATACGCTTTTCAGCCTCTTCCAGCGCCATACGGTTCAGGTCGGAAAGGCGCACGGTGCCGCCGTCACGCGTTTTGAACGGCTTGCCATCATCACCATTCACCGTGCCGAAACCGATATGCTCCAGACCTGCTTCCGGGAAATAGCCCGCTTTTTCAGACGCACGGAAAACCTGCTGGAAGTGCAGCGCCTGACGCTGGTCCACAACATACAGCATGGTATCCGGCTTGATGTTCTGCGCGCGGTCAAAAATCGTCGCGAGATCAGTCGTGTGATAGCCGACGCCACCTCGTGAGTTCACGAGAATAAACGGCGGCATTTCGGTTTTGCCTTTGTCGGTGTCACGCGCCACGCGGATAATCCACGCGCCATCACTTTCCTCGGCAATGCCGCGATCTTTCAAGTCAGTGACCATTGGCGCGACGAACGGATCCGCGTCACTTTCGCCTTTCCAGAGATCGAACGACACATTGAGACGGTCATAATCGACTTTCAGCGCTTTAACCGACACATCGATGAAATGTTTCAAAAGCGCACGATAGCCCGCACGGCCAGCCTGTAGCTCTGCCGTGGCTTTCTGGCAAAGCTCGCGATACGCCTCATCCGACTTGGATTTGCCGGATGCAAGCGGGTAAAGCCGCGCAAGATCTTCAATCGTGACCGGGCTTTCGGCAGGGAACGGACCTTCATTACCCACATCAAAGTAAGGCAGGTCAGGCTGCTCTTCGGAAAGACCGACAATCAGCTGGCCCATCTGAAGGCCCCAGTCGCCAAGGTGCGCATCGCCGATAACGGTATGGCCGAGGAAACGACAAAGACGCTTCAGAGTGTCGCCGATAACGGCAGACCGCAGGTGTCCAACGTGCATTGGCTTGGCAACGTTCGGGCCGCCAAAATCGATCACAATGGTTTTGGTGTCTGCGCTCTGGTCCGCGCCTGCAAATTCACTTTCGCGCACGCCTTGTACACGGCCTGCGAGAAGCTCTTCAGTCACTTTGATATTCAGGAAGCCAGGGCCAGCCACCGTGATGTCCGCAATGGCAGGATGGCCAGACAGTTTCTCAACGAGCTCGCCCGCAATCTCACGCGGGTTGCGGCGCGCAGCCTTAGCCGCCGCCATAGCGCCGTTGCACTGGAAATCTGCGAGGTCCGGGCGGTCAGATCGGCGAACCATGCCGAGTTTTGCTTCAAGACCAATTGCTTCAAACGCCTGTCCACATGCCGTGGACAGTTCGGACGCTATGTCCGCCATGACCGGATTTCCTTATTTACTGAACTGTACTGGTTATTGTGTCTGGAGCAGGAAGCGACGACCGGTTTCGTTGAACGTGCGTTGTTCATCGGTCAGCTCAAAGCCCACAAGAATTTCAAAGTTCGCGCCGGAGATTGAAGAATCAGCGCGCGGGATCACGATGCGACCTACAGTCTCTTCCATTGTCACAACCTGACGACCATTACGGAATTCAACATTCACAGGGAAGACCTGCTTTTCGATCACCGCGCGGTTTGTACGCGTCACAGCTACGAAATAGTTGAATGTGTGCTGGTTTGCCGTCGCAGCTTCTCCGCGACCGAATGCAAAATCGATCTCGATCTGTGCTTCGATCGGATTGTCCTCTACATAACGGCAGAACAGTCGCACACCGTTAATTTCGCCGGTATACTCGATGTCATAGTATTGATCACCTTCACCGTTGAATTCGACCACACGCTGCGCCTCATACACAGAACCGGCAGCAGGGCATGGCCCCTGGTTCGTGCGGGTGTCCAGGCCATCCAAAGTGGAACAGGCTGAAAGAAGCAAAGCGGACCCGGCAAGGGTAGAAGACACTAAAAGACGCACGTGAAACAACTCCTTGGCCGTTTTCTGTAAGGACACCATCTGTTAGAGCGTGATAACGGTGCAAACCCGAACTGGCAACGGCGCATTGTGCCGTGTGAACAAGAGGTAATAAGAAAACATGCAGTCACTGACGATCCGCCTCTCTGCCCCGCGTGGATTCTGCGCCGGCGTAGACCGTGCCATTCAGATCGTCGAAGAGGCGCTGACTAAATGGGGACCACCCGTTTATGTGCGCCACGAAATCGTTCACAACGCCCATGTTGTCGAAGGCCTGAAGGCCAAAGGCGCGGTGTTTGTAGAAGAACTGCATGAGTGCCCTGACGACCGTCCGGTCATTTTTTCTGCCCATGGCGTGCCAAAATCCGTACCCGCTGAGGCCGCGTCTCGCGAGATGATTTACGTCGATGCGACCTGTCCGCTCGTCTCTAAAGTTCACGTTGAAGCTCAGAAACATGCTGATGCCGGCCGTGACATTCTTCTGATCGGCCATGCTGGCCACCCCGAAGTCGTCGGCACAATGGGCCAGCTGCCTGACGGAACGATTCGTCTGATTGAAACGCCACAAGACGCTGAGACGATCAGCGTCGAAAATCCGGACAATCTGGCGTTTGTTACACAGACCACGCTCTCAGTAGATGACACGGCCGAAGTTATCGGCGTACTACAGCGCCGTTTCCCGTCCATTTCAGCACCGCATAAAGAAGACATATGTTATGCAACGACCAATCGTCAGGAAGCAGTAAAAGCCATGGCTGAAGGCGCTGATCTGGTGCTGGTCATCGGCGCGGAAAACTCTTCGAACTCGAAACGACTTGTAGATGTGGCGCTACGTTCAGGCGCAAAGGCCGCGCGCCTCATCGCATCGGTCGATTTCGTAGACTGGTGCTGGCTTGAGGGCGTCTCAACGCTCGGCATCACAGCGGGCGCCAGCGCACCTGAAATCCTCGTCGACGATTTGATCGATGCCTGCCGCGAAAGGTTCGACGTCTCGATGGAAGAAATCCGCGTCACAGATGAGCACGTGACCTTCAAACTCCCACGAATACTAGCAATCTGATACAAAAAAGGCGGCGTTCTTCAGCACCGCCTTCGTTTTTAGCTTTCACCAAACTTATTCAGCTACCGCCACAGAGACAGACTCCAGTTCGACCACTGTGTCGCCAGCTGGCCAGAAGCCGACAAAGTCTGACGCCGGATCAACGATGTCCGGAATGGTGTAGTCGAAAGAATACTCTGCGAATTCAGACGTCAGATCAAAGCGTTCCCACCCGCTATTGCCTGCAGCATTCGTAGAATAAGCGACCGCGACGCGGTTCGCCTGACCGCCTGACGCGCGCGCTGAAAAACTAACTGTAACCGTCTGACCGTCGAGGCTGCCGAGCGTTGGCCCAGTGTATTCAATGGATGCGCCAGACGTTTCTCCGCCAGAGCTCATACCGCCGATATTTGTGTTTACCAGCGTAACTGCTGCAGCACCCGGCGTTACCGTGACCTGCTCAGTTGCGCTAAGCGCGCCAACGAGTGCAGCACCTTCCCAGCTCATATTCTGCGGATTAGAAGGCGTCTCAACGACTTCTTCAGGGGCAGGTGTCGAAGCTACCGGCGCTGGCTCATCCTGTCCCCCGCATGCGGCAAGCCCGAGCGCCAAAATGGAAACACCAAGTGTCCTGAAATGCATAATCAACCTCATTCTTCAAATGCCTGTCCCCAGGCTGATGTGATCCCGTCGTCTCCGAAAATGGACACGTACGCAATACCGGGTCACGCTTAAGAACGAAATAAGTCATCAATTTGGCATTTCGTTCCAAGAACTGGAGCAACAGCCCTGTTTCTTGAATGTTATCGATCATCATGCACAAAATGAGTGCAGCCTGCTCAACAAAAAGGTGAGCCACTATCGTTCAATACAACCAACCCGCGACAACTGCTCAATTGACCCGATGGGGCTCTCATGTGAAGGAAGCGCATGGCTGTATACACTGAAGTTGATGACGACGCACTGAACGACTTTCTGACCCGATATGACATCGGTGAAGCGGTTGCTTTTAAAGGCATTGCAGAGGGCGTTGAAAACTCCAACTACCTCCTTGAGACCACCAAGGCGCGCTTCATTCTTACCCTCTATGAGAAGCGCGTAAACCCGGACGATCTTCCCTTCTTCATGGGTGTGATGGAAGCCTTGTCTGCCGCAGACTTCCCGTGCCCTCAGCCGGTCAAAGGAAAGAATAGGTCGGCGCTTCAGACACTCCTCGATAAGCCAGCTGCCATCGTCACCTTTCTGAAGGGCATGTCTCCGCGACGGCCGGACGCAAACCAGTGCCGCCAGATTGGCGAAGCCATGGCGCGCATGCACCTTGTGCTACAGACAAGCTCTCTCGGACGTCCGAACAATCTGTCCATCGACGCATGGGATGAGCTTTATGACGGCCGCGAGAGCGTTGCCGCCACGCTGGCTCCCAACCTTGCCACGCTTATTTCTGGTGATCTGGATCGTTTGCACGACCAGTGGCCTGATCCTGAAACCCTGCCACGAGGCATTATCCACGCAGACCTTTTCCCGGATAACGCGTTCTTCCTCGGTGATACATTTTCCGGGGTTATCGACTTCTATTTTGCCTGCACTGACATGCTGGCTTATGATGTCGCGATCGCGCTCAACGCCTGGTGCTTTGAAGCGCGCGGCGAATTCAACATGACCAAAGGCCGAGCCTTGATGGCTGGCTATGATAGCGTGCGCAGCTTCACCGAAGCCGAACGCAAAGCTCTTCCAGCACTCATCCATGGCGCGGCTATGCGTTTCTTCCTGACACGCCTCGTCGACTGGACGGATACGCCAGCCGACGCGCTCGTGCGCCCGAAAAATCCGGTCGAGTACGCAGAAAAGCTGGGTTTCCACCGATTGGCACGAACCGTGGAAGATTACGGATATATCGCCAGCTAATCCCGCCAACGTAGCCCATATTCAAAAAAAAACGACAAAACACCATCAAATAGTAAAGCGCTAACCTGACATTCATCAGCTTCTGCTTCCCATTTTTCAGGAATCCTGACCACTCTTCAGGTAAACTGCATTATAGGTGGAAGCCGGCGTGGGCGAAATAAACAAAGTCTCGACACGTTCGCTCAGCTGCACGGCAAGCTGTGGCATTGCAGTTTTCTCTGCGCTCGCCCTTTTTCTAAGCGCGCCTGCTTCAGCTCAGAATGAACCACAGACAACCCGCAACACCATAACTACGGCGACCGCTGAAAACTGGCCCGACGCTGCAGTTCAATTGGCCGAAGACATTCTGTCTCGCTATTTTATGCCGGGCGACTATCATGATTTTGAAGCCCTGAAAGAGACCCTGCCTGAGAGTGAACTTCTCGAACGGCACATGGAATACGTGTTCCACGATTCCTTTATGGGCCTTTCGGATTATCCTCGCGTATTAGAAGAGATGAACGCGTTTCTCGCAGAAACAGGACTCGAAGTATCCTCATCGTTTCGAACACTCACCGCCATCGGGTATGAGACGTCGACGTCTAATAACTATCACATGGGGCTGGATCGGATCGACGCTTTCCTGCGCGCACGAAACTTCACGACTGATGAGTATGTCCGGGCTCTGATCTTACAATCTATCTTCCTTTTGCAACTGGATCAGGACATCGACGCCGCAAATGTCATGCGAGATATTACGGCGTTCACGAATAGACACCCCGTTTCCGAGCTGGTCCAGTTTGATGTTGCCCAACTAGAAATCAGGGTCTTCGAGGCACATACCTCGCCTGAAGAAATCGTCGAACTGCTTGCTCGCGAATATTGGACCATTCAGGACTTGATGCTGCCCTACACGGTCAGTTCAACGCCACATGATCTTGCAACATTGCTGTATTCACATAACCGGATTGATGAGCTTGAGCGCCTGACCAATACGTTTCTGACCGCCACGGAAACGGGCGTATACGAATATCTGCGCGGAGATGCTCTTCATAGCTGCGCACTTTTGAACCTTGCCCGTGGTAATAATGAGCTCGCTATGGAATGCTCTATTGAGGCAGAGCCATATTTCCAGGAAAAAGACCGCACACAGTTCGAATGGGCTGTCACTACTGTTGATGCAGCCATTCGTTCGGGTAACGAAGAACTTGCTGAAGCCTACTTCCAAACGCTAAGCGCACTTCCTGAAGCGCAACTCACAAACCGAAACCAGTTCATCGTCGCGGAACTCGAGGCAAGGCTCTTTGCGCTCTCCGGAGATATTGAAAGCGCTTATAATGCAATGCTGACCTTCCACCAGACGAAGGCCGTTGCACTGGATGACGAAATCCAGGCGCTTGCCGCCAATCAGATGCAATATCTGCAGGAAGAAGCAGACCGGATTACCGAACGCGCAAATCTGCTGAACCTGCAGAACACTCTCCAGCAACGAACGATCAAACTGTTCCAATGGTTGTCCGCCCTGTTCGGACTACTACTGACTCTCTCCATTGCATTCGCTTTTCTTATGCTCCGAAAGAACCGCGAAGTCATACATGCGCGAGATGATGCTCGACGTATGAGCGAAGTAAAATCGCGTTTTCTCGCCAACATGAGTCATGAAGTAAGAACGCCGATGAACGGTGTCATCGGCCTCGCCGGTGCGCTCGAAAAAACGGAACTCGATGATCGCCAGTCTGAGCTCGTGACGCTCATACAGCGTTCAAGCAAGTTGATGACAACAGTTCTTGACGATATTCTGGACCTTTCACGTATCGAGTCCGAAAAGATCATCATAGAAAACAACGAATTTCTGCCACGCGAGTTGTTCGAAGAGACGAGAGTCTTTTTCGAAGCAAGCACCGAAAGAAAAGAACTCTCACTCAGCTTTGTGCCGAGTATCAGCGAAAACCTTCTGGTAAACGGCGACGCGTCACGTATCCGCCAGATCCTCTACAATCTGATCACCAACGCGCTGAAATTTACAGACAGCGGTAGTATCGAAGTCAGATGCTGGGCGAACAAGACTGGCGGCGCGGATAACAAAATTTGTCTCTGGTTTTCAGTCGAAGATACTGGCCAAGGCATACCATCCGACAAACTGAAGACGATTTTTGAACCGTTCATGCAGGCTGACAGTTCCTCCACGCGCCGCTTTGGCGGGCTGGGTCTAGGCCTCGCAATCTCCCGACAACTTGTCGAACTGATGAATGGAAGCATCTACGCGAGTTCCACCGTAGGCTCAGGAACACGGATCGAATTTTCCATTCCGGCTGAACTCGTTTCCGAAGATAGTCAAATCATCAACGATGCCGAAGTGCCAGTCAGCTTCGAGAACAGTACTCAGGTTCTGGTCGCCGAAGACCATTCTGTGAACCGCAAGGTTATTGATGTACTGATGGATGGTCTGGGAATCTCCCCTCTGATCGTTGAGACCGGTCTGGATGCGGTCAGCGCATATGAGAAGGCGCCATTCAGTTTCGTTTTCCTCGATATCCAGATGCCCGTTATGGATGGAATCGACGCACTCATCAGAATGAAACAAATCGATCAGGAGAAAGGCCGATTTGGTACCCAATATGTTGCATTCACCGCCAACGCGATGACCCATCAGGTCGAACATTACAAGGCTGTCGGCTTCGATCATGTGCTGACCAAGCCTGTCGACTTGCAAAGCCTCATCACAATCTTCACTTCAGCCCCGACAATAGAAGCTAAAACCGAAGACGCCTGAAAAATCTGGGTGAAACTGCACTTCTGAAATTGACGCTACGCTCAAAGCTCGGTTCAACCTGTGTGATGACTAAATCAGTTGAAATCTGGACAGACGGAGCCTGCTCCGGAAACCCCGGCCCCGGCGGCTGGGGCGCGCTCCTAATAAGCGGCGCACACAAGAAAGAGCTTTATGGCGGAGAGCCCGAAAGCACAAATAACCGTATGGAACTCATGGCCGCCATTGTCGCGCTTGAGGCTGTTAAAGATGGCTACCACATCACGCTACATACCGACTCTACATACGTGAAGGACGGTCTGAACAAGTGGATCCATAACTGGAAACGCAATGGCTGGAAAACGGCCGCGAAAAAACCGGTTAAGAACGCAGATCTATGGCAGAGACTTGATGTTGCCGCCTCCCGTCACCCTCACTTGAAATGGAAATGGGTCAAGGGACACGCAGGCGATGAGGGTAATGAGAGAGCCGATGAACTGGCGCGAAAAGGCGCCAGCGAACAGCCGCGCTAAAAATCTTTCCAATGATGTCGCCTCAGCGATCAATTCCCCAAAAAATCTCACGATTTACGATGGATAACTCGCACCACTGCCGATAGTGTCTGATGAAATTGGGGGAAGCGTTTCAGCTGAAACGCTTATTTTGTATTGTGCAGGGGTACTGAAGTTATGCATCTTCTATTGCACGTCGGGACGGAACAGACGGGGGCCGCTAACTGGCAGAAAGTTCTGTTCCATTATCGCAGCCAGCTGGCCGAGAGCAAACTCTGGTATTCCGCCAGTATGGGTGCTCCGTTTTTCCCGGCGAACCATCGAAAGTTGATCGCATATGCGCGTCCTTTCTCTGAGAAGGATGACAGTCTGGAGATGTTCGGCATTCAGAGCGCCGATGCACAGGTCAAATTTCGCGAAAAAACCCGCGAAAAGCTTGAGAACGAAGTCATGAAAGCGCGCGAGAATGGCGCGGACGTCTTCTTCTTGAGCTGCGAACACGCTCACTCTCGTCTGACCAAGCCAGAATGGATTTCCGAGCTTAAAACATTGTTCGACGGCTTATTCGAAAACGTGACCGTGTTGTTTCATCTGCGTCCGCAAATCGATATGGCAATCAGCGCTATCACGAATTCGGTTCTTTTCGGGCAGCCAATATCCCGCGCGAGCTTTAACGTCGTGAAGCCATCTACCCCATATTACGACTATCTGGGCATGGTAAAGAAGTGGGCGAGCGTTTTCGGAATTTCCAGCATTCGCCTCTCGGCCTTCAAGAACGATGTATTCCCGCTCAAGGGCATGGATGCGGGTCCAGCCAGCATCGAGTCTGACATTATAGAGAATGCCGAAGACTCCCTGACCATGGGCCTTGACCTCTCCATGATTGAGGCCGTCATGTCCGTGCCCGATTTGCGCACGCGTCACATTCAGTATTTCCAGTCCTATCCGGTGCAGACGCCATTGCGCCTGGGCATCGATCGCGCGACCAAACTTCAGGCCGCCTTCTTCGAAGACAATGCGCAGCTTGCGACCCGCTATCAGGGGCTTAAAGCGAGCGATCTTACGCCGGACTGGGCGCCGCACATGGAAGCAAGCAATTTCGATCAAATAAACCCGTCCAAAGAGACCGGTCGTTTAATCGAACATATGCTTGAAAGAAGCCGGATGGTGTTGCTTCGCCAGAAAGCCGAAACACATCTGACAGAATGCGAGCGGGCACTCGCCAGAAACAATGTAGATATCGCACGCAACTTCTACGCGTCATTTGAAAGGGCACTGAATGAGTCAACACCTGAGTTCGAGCGTTTACGCCTGTCTCCGGACATAAAAAACCGGATGCTGGAGTGCAAGCAGAAGGTGAGTTGACAAAACTCTTTCAATGAAATCAAAGAAAAAAAGTAATTAGGAGGTTGGTGTGACGAATAAGATTATGTTGGTACATTTTGGCCGAAGCGGCTCGACCGTGATCGCCAAAATGCTTGCCAAACACACCAAAATTGCCTGGTTTGAAGAGATTGTAACGCTTCAGGAACAGAAAGGCGCCAAGACCACTGAATGGCAGGTTGGCGACTATGTTTCACTGATCGACAACCTCCCTCAACCCAAGCGCCATGTCGGGTATGAAGTTAAACCGATTAACTTCTACAAGAACCCGAATGTGAAGATTGAAGACGTCATCGAGCACTATCATGCAGTTGGCGACACGACCTTTATTTTCCTTCAGCGTCACAACACGCTGCGTCGCTATATCAGCGCGGTAAAAGCCTCAAAACTGTCGCTATATCACGTGAAAGCGGACGATGGCCCAAAGCCGGAGAAGAAGGCGATCACGCTCGATCTGAAGGATCTGCACGATTACGATTCTGCATCTAAAGCAGACACGCTCGTCGAGCTGCTTCGTAAGGCCAAAACAGAAGAACAGCGCCTGATGAACTTCTTTGAGGAGAAGGGCATCGACATGCTGCACCTCACCTATGAAGAACACATCGAGCAGAACCCGCTCGACGCGTACAACATCATCTGCTCCTACATGATGCTTGGCATTGAGCAGCAGGAAATCACCCTACGCAAAACAAGCGCAGGTATCCGCAACGACATTGAAAACTTTGATGAAGTCAAAGCTGCGCTGGCGGGTTCCGAATTTGAATGGATGGTTGAAGAGTAGGCGTCAGGCCTACTCTCTTCCAACGCTCAGCTGCGTCTGACGCATATCGGTCACAGCCTGCTGACCTACATCCGCGATATGCTCGAACAGCTGGCGATATTTCTGCCGGACGGCACCAAGCCCTGCCTTTTCGGACAAATATAATTCAAGCGCGCTCTGATCCACAGCCCGGCCCTGCCCGCGGATTTGCTCAGAGAATGCGTCGGCGATCTGCGCCGCCATCTCCTCATCTGAACCGAGGGAAATCAGGTCGGCACACGCTTTCGGCAAATCAGCGAAGGCTTTCAGATTGAACGCGAGTGTGCGCTTTCCGAAGCCCACTGCCCGCGATGCAACGCCTGACGATTCTCCAACCGACGGCCAGCGGAGCGCCGGAACAAGATCGGCCGCCATGAACAGCTCATCGAACTGTTTTTCATCTGTGTAGCCTAGCAAGGAAATGCGGGACTGATCCGGAAACTTCTGGATGAGACGCAGAACGCCCGAGTCCATTACCTCCCCCGCGATCACCAGTCTGAACTTCGTATCGCCTGCTTCTTGGCAACGCTCCAGTGCTTTCAGGACAAGATCGATCCGTTTGGGCGGCGTCACAAATCCCGCACACAAGATCATTGTCTCATCGTCAGCAATATTCAAACGTTTGCGCACAACTCCACGCGCATCTGCTGACACTCCGCTCTCTTCTGGCGTCTGACAGAAATGCGGGATCATTGACACCGGTGCATCACGGCGGATCATCTTAGTACGCTGACGCGCCCAGCGCGAATGCACAATCACATGGTAGGCATCGCGAATAAACGGCTCCAGCAACGGCATCTCGAACTGAAGTTGCGGGTGGTACTCCGGCATTTTCTGACCCCGCTTCTGCGCGAGTGAGATACCTCGTTCTCCCGCAGCTTTGCCGAGCACATATTCGTAAGCCGTCCTATCGCCCTTTGCGAGCGTCATCTCGGTGACGAGATGGTGCACAGAGAAGTCATGGATTTCCACTATCCTTGGCCGGTCCAGCGCAGCGAGGTAAATGAACTCGTGATACGGGTTGTTTCCGAGCTGGTAGATCGGGACGGCGTCCGAACGAAACGGTGCCCCTGCCCTATCTACAAACTGGATATCGAAGTCATCAAATCCGGTCGAAAACACCTGCTGGGTATAGTGCGCAATGCCACTCGGTACCGGCGGCAGAGGCGACCAGATATCAATCTTCATGTTTGCGCTCGAGCTCGCGTTTCAGGCTTTCGACCTGCTGCTCCAGATCATCTATCCGCGTGAGCGCTTCGGTCTCGATACGAGCGAGACGCATATCAAACATCTCCACCAGCGCTTTAGCGGACAGGAAAGTGATCGACTCACCCTCCAGCTCCATTTTGACCGTCGTGCGGGTAAGCGAAACAATCTTGTTCTTGATGGTACTGAATGGCCACATTCTGATAAGCGCGCCCCCGACGCATGTTTGGTTGCCTGATTCCGCAATCAGAATTTCACATACTTCGCCATTTCAGCAAGGGGCAGGCCCTTCTCTTCGGAGAATTCCATGACTTTGCGAAAATCACGGCGGATTGTGTCCAACTCAGGAATACGGACGCCATCGATAGACCGGGTCGTAGGCACTTCCACCCCATGGCGATCACGAAGTTCTTTAAGTTCTTCATTGTAAATCCGGCGCGTACCCGCAGCCAGGATTTCAGGCACCTTAGGCACGATACGGAAGGTCGAATCCAGCTTGGACGCATCCGTCAGGCCATCAATCATTTTCTGGCTCGTCGCATCTGGGAGACGCAGCGTATTGTAGACGAGTTTGAAGTAAAGAAGGTTTCCCGAAACGCTTGGGTTATTATCCCATGGCAGGCGCTGCATGCCTTCAATATCACTCGTGCCTGTGATGTTTTTGAAGTCGAGCAGAACATCGCCCTTAGGCAATTGCTGACGATCATAAACATGCGTGGTGACATTCGCCTTGCCGAACACCTCCACCCAACGGTCAACCAGATCGATATAGGAGCGGCGCTTGGTGACCAGATACTGGCTCATATCAGGATAGCGCTTGCCCATCTGGATGTCCTGCTGCCACCAGCTGAGAAGATAGCGGACAGGATCACGTAGATACAGAATGATCCGAATGTCATAACCGGCGAACACCTCTTTCAGCGTTTCCGGCTTCTCAAGATCGCAGAGTGACTCGCTGGAAATGATCGCGGTATCGAATGGAGCAATTTCCTTACGCAGCGCTTTGAGGTGTTTCTCATGCTTTTTCGGGTGGGTTACCCAGCTCAGCAGCTCATGATGCGCGGCAGCGTCTTGTCCGAGGCCGGGGTAGCAGATGCCGTGGCTGGCCAGCAGGGCGCGGTTTTGAAAGAAATGGTGCTGAATGCTGGACGTACCGGTCTTGTTCGTACCGATATGCAGAAACACGGTCTTCTTTTTAGCCACTCAAAGTCCCCTATAATCAACGCAGGCATGTCATGCTGATATTTTACGCCGACGCAACCTGATTTTATACAAACCGGCAAGGGCTCTCCTAGCGAGCTGGTAACTGCGCAGGCACTAAGCAATAGCGCTCACAATATTGGAAAATATGTATTTTGGACCAACAATTCATTCTGCATCATTGCGCGCGCGTTCCAATCAGCTGCACCTCCCCAAAAGAATTTTCGTCACGTCCGACTTCTGGAAACTCGGTGTTGATTATTGAAATCACGCAGAGTAGCTGAGTAAGGTACGATATCTGTAGAGTGAGGGGACCCGATGCAGAACACGACCATTCCTAACCTGATCGTTGTTGGCGCCGGCAAGGCAGGCACGACATCTCTTCACAACTATCTGGACGCACATCCGCAGGTTTTTGGCGCTGGTGATAAAGAGCTGATGTACTTCTCACGCTTCATGGATAAGGGCGACGACTGGTACAAATCGAACTTCAAAGTTCGTGACGGCGTAAAAATCTATTTTGAATCCACGCCGCAATATTCTTTCCGCGACGAGTTTCCTGACGTTCCGCAGAACATTTACGACCTCAATCCGGACATGAAGATTATCTACATCGTCCGCGAACCGATCAAGCGGATTGTCTCACACTTCAATCACTGGTCCCGCACGCAGGCCCACACCTTCAAGGATATTGAAAAATCTCTGGCGCATGAACAGCACCGGAAGTTCTTTATCGACCGCACACGGTATTACTATCAGCTGCAGGCTTATCTTGCGCTCTTCCCAACTCGTCAGATCAAAGTCGTCTTCATGGAAGACCTGATCAGCAAGCACGCCGAGACGATGAACGACATCTTCCACTTCCTCGGCATTGACGAAATCGGCGACCAGATCCCGCCAGAGCGTCACAATGTCGGCGCAGCCTATGCAACCGATGTGAAGCGCTGGTCAGTCAAAGATATTTCTGAAGAACGGATCGCCGAAATTCAGAAGACGCTCTCAAAAGACGTCCAGAACCTATTTTATTATTGCAACAAACCAGCTGACTTCTGGGGAGAGGAATACGTATGAGTGAGGAGCTGAAGGAATTCGACCTCGCAGAATTTATGCCCGAAGGGCAGCGCAGCCTGTTTCGAAACTGCCGCGTCCGCGCTCCACAATCCTCAATGGGGGCTCTTCAGTTTAAATCGCCCCCAATTGGCGGTAACCGTAACAATGTCGACATTCTGATCTCCAAGCCGAATCTGAACGGCAATCTGACATTCGTAATCGGCCCGGGCAGCGCAAAAATCGAGATTCATACAGCCGGACACATCTTCGCTAATATCCGCACATGGCGACCAAGCACTCTGCGTATTGGTGAAGGTGTAACGATCAACTCTGCACGTATGGTTATGGACCTGGCTGATGTAAAAATTGGCGAGAACGGTCTCTGGTCAGATGAAATCCTGCTTCAGTCTAATGACCAGCATGGCATTATCGACCTTGAAACCATGGATGTCGTGAACGCCCATCGCCGTAAAATCGAGATTGGCAAGCATGTCTGGATTGGACGCCGTACGACTATCATGCCGGATGTTCGTATCGGTCCGGGCGGTATTCTGGGCGCAGGCTCCATCCTGACGTCCGACATGCCAGCGAAAACCATTTTTGGCGGGATTCCAGCCAAGAAGATCAAAGACAACGTCTCCTGGTGTCGGTCTCCGATGGGCCCGAACGAAATGGAAGAAGGCATCCTTTCTGAGTTACAAAGCGGCGTATAACGTCGACTGGCTTCAAAATCGCGGGACCTGCAAACGGTCCCGCTTTTTTTTGCAAGTAGCTCACATCCCTGCATAACAAAACTGAACCTGTTTTTCTGCCGAATTACTGCTCATCGCCGGTCAAATTCAGTTCAGCACTGCATATATTTAAACTTTCATTCTATTCGACATCTCCACATCCCCAGTGCCGAAAATTGCCGTCTCACTCAGTTCGCTCCGCTTTAAGTAGCAAGAATTCACAATGAATTCGCCGGATTTTCAGGCCTACCGCCCCTTAGTGCACAAAAAACACTACCAGAAGGTGCTTCCCTGATGTCGTGCCCTGTTAAAACCCTTCAATCAGGCGTCATTGTAACGCGGGAATACGTGCGGCTTTACTACTGAAATTCACACTTATTCGGCTGGACACCTGACTCGATATCTATAGATTGCCCACCACGGGACGTGATGTTTATGAGTGCATGTTTTCACTCATGGCGGCAGTGGGGACTATTGTTGTCGTGCATTGCGTTTCAGGCGTACTGAACGAGGGACAATTTTATGAGTAACCTGTCGCTGGTGGTCTTGTCAGACCACTGTCACCACGCATTGGGTGAATACTTCAGATCTCTGGATCTGTTTGAGAAGGTAGACTCCTATCAGCCGGAATTTCTCGACCCGGCGACCAAGGCCACAGTCAAAGACAATCTTGGAAACTATGATGTTATTTTCACATCGTACGATAAGGGCGACGATCTCAGCATTGACGCGCTAAAAGGCAAGCATGGCAGCGCGGTTATCCCGTTCGCTCCGCTGGTCTTTTATGGCCTCCAGCCTGATGTCGGCTACGTCATCTCCAAAGGCGAGTTCCTATACAACCCGGCACTGGCTGGAGATTATCACTACTCCGTCATTCTCGAGCTGATGAAGCGCGGCCTTGATGTGGAAGATGTCATCCACCTACTCGTGCGCACGGCACCCGGTGAAACAATCGATGTCCAGGCAACTTGGGACTCTGCGGTCAGCAGCTATCAGAACGCCGAGAAGGATTTCGACGTTAAGATTGCGGACTTCATCGCTTCCGAAAGCAGAAAGTCTCAGACATTCTACAACTTCAATCTTCCGGCAGGAAGCGTACTCGGCGAGCTGGGCGACCGTCTGGTCAAACATCTCGGTGAGAAAGCAACGCCGCGTCTGATTCCACCGGCTGCGAATGATCTCGTCACACGCTCTTATTTTCCGGTTCCGGATTACCTCGCCGAAGCACTGGGGTTTGAATACCGCACGTCTCAGGTCGTACGAGGCAAGGTAGAAGGCAATTCTATCGACGTGTCGCGTGAAACGGCAATGCGTATGAGCGCAAAATTCTTCGCCGAATTCTGCCGCTCGAAGAAATGCAGCATCATGGATCTGCAACCGCTTACACCACTCAAATTCGCTCCGGCGATGGCATAGTCATACCCGCTGGCGACGCTCTCAACTCCGATACATCTGTATCGGTGGGGCGTCGCTAAGCATATCTGGCCAGGACGACGCGTTTTGGGGTTTCGGGCGTTGACGCCACCTACGGCGTATAGCTTTATGAACACGTCAGTTGCGTTCAGGTCGGGAATAATTTCAGGCCCGCATTAAGTGTACGATTTGATATGTTCAGAGAAATAAAAAGCACCTCACGTGCGAGAAGCAAAAAAAGCGCAAAGCAACGGCTTTTTATTCTCGATCCAGACCTGCAGATCGGTACCGGCCACAACTATCAGACATCTGTCCGTGTGGCTGCCAGTGCAGTCGAGTCTGGCTACGCAGTCACCATTCTGGCCAACCGCCACTTTCCCGAATCGAAAGCACTTAACAAGAAGCTCGGCTTTTCAATCCGTGCGCATTTCAAAGCGCTGGCCTTTGATTTTCCGGGCATCTCGGAGGGCCGTCGCCGTATTCCGGTAGAGTTCAACGACGAATACGAGCTGCATGACTGGGAAATCCATCTCCAGCAATTGCTCGCAATTGACGAGGAACTCCGTTTCACCGCGGACGACACATTCTACTGCCACACAGTCTCCACGCCGCTGGCGCATGCATGGTTTGTTTTCCTTATGCTGCGGCCGGACCATCTGCGTCCGAAACTGTATGCGCAAATCTACATTCTTCCGGAGCTCATTCAGGGCGAGCGCGTTGGCAATTATACCTTCTGCGACATCCTGAATAAGTACAATCAGCAGGGCTTTATCGGCCGTTACGCCTTTTTCCATACAGAGACAATCCGGCTGCAGAAGACGTATGAAGAACAGGTCGGCCTTCACTTCCCAATGATGGTTGGCCCTCTGCCCGACCACTGTTTCGAGCAGCGCATGGGCGACGACCCGCGGCCGGTTATCGCCTTCCTTGGTGAAGCGCGTCATGAGAAGGGCTTCCAGCTTCTGCCCGGCGTGATTGACCGGATGATTCAAGAACTGGGCGATGATTTCCAGAAAATCCGCTTCCAGCTGCAGACCTTCTCCTCTCCGCTGAATGACACCGTCGAGATCAAGACAGCCCGTCGTACGCTGGAAAACCTCGCCAAAACGTACGACAACATTCAAATCCTCGGTAAGCTCTCAACCGAAGAATACCAGACGGCCATCGACGAAACCGATATCTGCTTCCTCGGCTATGAACCGGAATCCTACCGCATTCGCGGGTCTGGCGTTGCCGTTGAGATGCTGGCTGGCGGCAAAATGCTGCTCACCTCACCGGATATCGACGTTGCCGAAACTTTCGACGGTTACAATCTGCTTGTCCCGTCAGAGTTCTCTGCCGGTTCTTTCGCCGAAGCTCTGCTGAAGCAACTCAAAAAAGCGAAGTTTGACCGCGCATCATTGCGCGCAACTAAGAGCGGCCTCGAATATTATGCAGAAAGCGGCTTTTTGGGCCGCCTGTTCGAACTGCATGAGAAGAACGCCGAGGGCTTTGATCAGCCGCCGCTAAAAAATTATCAGGGCGCCGTCGTCTATCTCGCAATGGGCGGCGATTCGGGTGGCTCGGAATTCGTGCAACGCGGGCACCTCAAAGCGCTTAAAGATCTCGACGTTCTCACGATCATGATCGACATCCCATGGCCGTTTCAGGACGCGAACAGCTATAACGCCTGGAAGAAAGAACGCGTCAGCCGCTTCTTCAAAAGCTGGGATGATTTCGAATTTCTGCCGCTATTCGGATCAATGCTGTCCGGACGGATAGCCGAAGCAGGCTTCTCAAATCCGCAGTATATGGACAAGCGCGAAAACCTCGCTCACTCGGCGCAGCGCTCCTATATGGAACGGTTTTTCGGTCTGAACAGCACCACGAAGATGGCGCTGGACCGGTTCAATCTCAAAGGCATTTTCACAAACTATGCCTACTCTCTGCCAATGGTCCGCAACGTCTTTTCCGACGTGGATGCGCCAGTGGTGGTGGAGCTTCATGACTGGCTGGAGCACCAGAATCGCATCCGTCGCAAGCTTCGCGACAAAGGCGATTTCGACACACGCTGGAACAATGAACTCGACAAGCGCGAGCGTCTCGACGAGCAGAAAACCTCTGAACTCGCAGACTATGCCATCGCGATCGCAGGTCCGCTCAAAGAAAGCTATGAGACCGAAAACAATAAAGTCGAAGTGCTTCGTCCGATCCCGATCGCGGGCCTCTGGGATCATCGGGTCGACATTTCAGATCCGGTCGCGTGCGAAACCTATCTGAAGGATAATATCCAGAAAAACGTCTACATGAAGACGGCTATGCTGCTGCACGATGTGGACACGGTTGAAGTCGACATGCTCTACGTCGGCACCAGCCACCCGGCGAACAATGTGTCGCTTCTGTCCTTCATCGAGAAGACCTTCCTGCCCTTCCTTGCGCCAAGAGGGTATCGCCTCTTCATCGCGGGTAGCATTTCGCGCGTCGTCAACGAAGTCGATGAAACGCAGCTGGCCAAGTATCCAACCTCGATCGTTCCATTAGGGCGCGTTGATGATCTTGGCGTGATCTACCAGATGGCCAAAGTCACCGTGCTCTCGATTACCGAAGGCACAGGCTTCCCGACCAAAGTCATCGAGACGCTGAGCGACGGACAGGCTTTCGCGATCAACGACCGCGCGCTTTACGATCTTGCAGACGAAGCCAAAGAGTATTTCCACGTCGCCACCTCGCCTGAGGATATGGCTGACGATATTCTCAGCCTTCTGGAGAGCGAAGACGCCAGACGCCAGCGCGCTCAGGACGGCTTCCGTTTCGCAAGCAAATATTTCTCGCACGACCGCTACTATCAAAAGCTCGCCGAGTATTTCGAACTCGAGCCACCGGCAGAGCCGTACGAAGAAACCGTCGACGAACACCGCGAGGCTGTGCCCTTCCCTGTCCGTATCGAGGAAGACGAGTTCTTCGAGTTCGAGAGCAAAACCACCTACACGATCAACGGCCAGATTCTGAAGCATGACTTCATGCTGGGTGACTGGAGCTTCCCTGAAGCTGCGCACACCTGGATGGACGGTCGACGCGCGGGCTTCCTGTTGCGCGCCCCTAAGAATGCAGGTGTTCCGCATCGCATCTATCTGGCCGCGAGCACTGTGGGCGATCTGGTCGCTTCCGGGCAGACCATGACCGTCCTTATCAACGGCGAAGAGATCGGCACATATAAGTTCAACAAGAACTTCATGCTGTTCGACATCGGCATCCCGCCGGGCGCAATCCTGCCAGGCGGAACGTTTGTTATGGAGTTCGTCGCCAAGCTCACGGCAGATGTTCCAGGTGACGTCCGTGATCTGTCCATCAGCGTCAAAGAACTCACCATCAAGTGCGAAGAAGGCGCGGCTATCGCTCCTGCTCCCGAGCCTGTTGCGCCGGCTGCAGCGCCAGAACCAAAACCGGAACCGGTTGAACCCAAGTCAGACATCATTCCAACGCCTGTCAAAGATGGCGAATGGCAATTTGTGTCCGCAGCATCGGGATTTGATGGCACCTCCCTTGATGAGGGCTGGAGCCATATGGAAGCAGATGGTGTCTGGCTCGTCGGTTCGAGCGGCGTCATCCACGTCGGCTGGAACAGTTTCGATACCCCAAAGCGGGTGGAAATGTTCCTGTCTACAAAGACGCTCGCCCTAGATGAAGGCGCTTTGAATCTCGTTTTCTCGGTCAATGGCGTTAAAGCGCACGAAGAACTGATCGATACCGACCAACGCTCTATCCTGTTCGATATCCCGTCTGATGCTTTGTCCGATGATGATGTCTACCGCATTGAGCTCGCACCGGACCGGAACTTTGTGCCTGAAGGTGATTTGCGCACGCTGTCTGTGATGCTCTCAGGCTTCTCACTGGCCTCTTCACTGTATCTGGCTTCGCATCCGGATAAGACAGATGCGCCAGCGCCTGCCGAACCTTCGGAACCGGCGCCAGCTTTCGCAGACACCACAGAAACGCCATCCACGCCTGATGATGTTCTGGCGTCCGGTCGCGACTTTGAATCCGAATTTATCATGATGGGGCGTGTCGCAGACATTCCTGTGAACACAGTCGTAAAGTCATCTCTGTCAGGCGGTCTCAGCGCCGGGCAAATGGGTGACTGGAGCTTCCCTGAATCAGGGCACCAATGGATGGAGGGCCGCGAAGCCGCGCTCGTCGTCAGGCCGAAAGATGGATCTAGCAAGATAGAGAGCCTGAAACTGGATATCTCTTTCTTCCGCGATCTGGTGATCAATGCCACGCCATACCGGATTCTGATCAACGGCGAAGTTCAGCATGCCGACAGCGCCCAAGCTGGCGAGCAACACCTGATCATTGATCTGCGTGATGCCGAGCCTGCAGAAACCTATCTGATCGAATTCATCATAGGCGGCGAAGGTGGCCTTGCTCAGGATGGCAGACAATTGAGCCTTTGCCTGAATGGTGTCGCAATTTACGATCATCTTGTTACACCAACGCCTGAAGCAACTGATCGCGGCACCGCGACCGGCATTTCTGCCGCGCGCTTACGTCAGCGGGTTGTCGAAGGAATCAAACGCCGGATTACAAACCGTACTCTGCGCTAGAAACCGAGGAATTTCGATATGAGCCGACACGCTCCTGTCCTGACCGCTCTTTTGCTCAGCTTTGGCCTCGCCGCATGCGGCAATAGCAATGAAACGCCCGCCAGCGATGACGTTGCAGCCTCTGCGCCACCCGTCGAAGAAACAGCGATCCCGTCACTTTTTGCGAACGGTATCGTTTCCGACGATGGTGTTCTGGAGGGCGAATATGCGCCCAAGCATGACGGCGGCTGGATGTCATCCGAAAGCATGCTGATCGAACTCAACCTGACACGTAGTCAGGGCAATATCGTGGTGAGCTACACCCCATACTTCCCGACAAATGGCGAAATCGAATCCCGCTCCGTCAGTTTCCAGTTCAATGACAACGAGCCGGTCGTCGCGGAAATCGCCTTCGCCGACATGGAATCACGCTACCAGGCGAAAGAAGTTGAAATCCCATTCAGCGTCGACACCAGCGAAACGACAGGCCTGCTGCGCATTAGCGGTGAACAGCTTGGCAGTCCGGCTGATTTCGGCGAAGGGGACGACATTCGCAACCATGTCGCCTATATCCGTGAAATCGATATCGTATCCGGAACAGTTGCTCCGGAATAAACCGAGCTTCCGAACAACAGGACGCCTCTTCGCGTATGAATGAACTTACCCGTATCCAGCCTGAAAGCGCTGTCTCATCAAACACGTCTCCCGTGCAGACGCTGCTTGGCGAGTTGAAGCAAACGCTTTCCCTGCATCGCTTCTGGCTGGCCTTTGCCTGGGAAGATATCAAAACAAGCTACCGCCGGACCTTTTTCGGCGTGCTCTGGATTACGATCACTTTTCTGGCCTTTGTGGGCGTGAAAGCGCTGATCTTTATGCCGATCATGGAGAGCCCGCGCGGACCCAACTATTTCATTCTTTATCTGACGTTCGGCGTTCTGGTCTGGCAGTTCATGAATAACATTGTGAACTCGGCCACCACGATCTTTCAGGGGTTTGAAGGTTGGATCCGGAATGACCCGATCCCGATCTCCGGCTACCCGGTGATTATTGTCATACGCTGCTTGTTCAATCTTTTGCTGACAGCTATCGCTGCGGTCGCTGTACTGGCCTTCTACAGATATCCGGTTGGACTGGCTGCGCTGACGCTGATCCCTGCGCTATTCCTGACGATCTGGACCTCATATGCGGTGACGCTTCTTATTGGCGTGATTTCGCTGCGGTTCCGGGACTTCGGCCAGTTCATGCAAACGACCATGCGCGTCACATTCTTCCTGACGCCGATCTTCTGGTTTCCCGAAGCCCTGCCAAACGCGATGAAATATCTCTGGTGGAACCCGTTCACCCACTTCCTGTGGCTGTTCCGAACGCCCGTGCTCGACAATGAAATTCCTGTCGACAGCTGGATTTTCACATCCGTGCTGGCGCTGATCGTGACGGTACTGGCATTTGGTCTCTATGCGCGCTTCCGCAAGCGCATGGTCTTCTGGTTCTAGGGGCGCAACATGGTTCATCTAATCGCCAGAGACGTAACAATCGCCTATCCGGTCATCGGCCTGAACAAGCCCGAAGAACGCGTAAGTTCCGACGCGTCGGGCCGTGGTGACGTTGTTGCCCGTCAGAAGCGTTCATTCATTCTCGCGGTCGATAATTTCAACGTCGACCTTCGCGCGGGGGCGCGCCTCGGCATTATCGGGCGCAACGGTTCAGGCAAGTCGACCATTCTGCGCGCGCTTGCCGGCATTTATACGCCGACAGCGGGCACGGTTGAGACGCAGGGCCAGATTTCTTCACTGCTCAATGTAGGCCTCGGCACGCGTGCCGAATCGACAGGGCGCCAGAATATCTATCTGCGTGGCTATATGCGCGGTCTGAACAAAGATCAGATCGCTGAAGTCGAGCAGGAAATCATCGACTTTTCCGAGCTTGGTGACTTCATCGACATGCCGGTGCGGACCTATTCGTCTGGCATGGCTATGCGGCTGTCATTCTCCATTGCGACAACCTTCTCTCCGGAGATCTTGCTGCTCGACGAATGGATCGGCGTTGGCGACCGCGATTTTCAGGAAAAAGCGCGCGACCGTATGAAGAGCCTTCTGGAGTTCTCCGGCATCACCGTACTCTGCAGCCACAACACCCGCATCATACGCGAGGCCTGCAATCGCGTGATCTGGCTGGATAAGGGGCGCACCATGATGGATGGCGCACCTGAGGACGTTCTTGCCCAGTATGAAAATGCGCGTCGCATCAAACGCGTAAATCCGAAAAAGCTGGAAAACAAAGCATAAAAAAGCGCCGCAGTTTCCTGCGGCGCAATTCTTTAAGCTGGCCTGTGCTTAGAGCTTGCCGAGCATGTAATCCGCGCTGGAAACCTCAAAGCTCGGGCCTTCTTCAACGTTCAGCTGCTCGACCACGCCGTCTTTAACGACCATGGAATAGCGGCGCGAACGCTTGCCCATGCCGAAGCCGGAACCGTCCATTTCGAGGCCGATCGCATCAGCAAAAGCGCCATTGCCGTCTGCGAGCATAACGACGTCTTCGCCGACGGACTGGTCTTTGCCCCAGGCATCCATAACGAATACATCGTTCACGGATGTGCAGGCGATTGTGTCGATGCCTTTAGCTTTCAGATCGCCTGCTTTCTCTTTGAAGCCCGGCAGGTGCTTAGCGGAGCAAGTAGGCGTGAACGCTCCAGGAACTGCAAAAAGCGCTACGGTTTTGCCTGCAAAGAAGTCAGCAGACGCGACCGGCTCAGGGCCGCTTGCACCCATCGTCATGAAAGTTGTTTCAGGTAGTTTATCGCCGACAGAAATGCTCACGTTCGGGTCTCCTCAGGTCAGGTTTGTTTCATCTAGCCTTACCGAAATGCGATGGCTCGCGCCAGTGTGAACCGTGCTCTGATCGCGATTGTATGACCTGCCACTTGCCAGAATGCCTGCTTCGGGAGACGATAGCGTCAATTCTTCTGGAGCTATGATGGAATTGCAGGAAACCGAAGGACTGATAGGCAAACTGCTCATCGCAATGCCCGGCATTGATGATGAGCGCTTTGAGAAATCTGTCATCCTGCTCTGCGCCCACACCGAAGAGCATGCCATGGGCATTGTCCTGAACAAGGAAATGGGCGATCTGCGCCTGCCAGACCTGCTTGATCAGCTGAATGTGCCCATTCTCGGCCTGTTACCGGATGAACCCGTGCTGCATGGCGGCCCTGTTGGTCAGGATCGCGGCTTCGTTATTCATTCTGAAGACTTTGAAAGCGCTGGCGCGACGGTCAACATCACGGATGGGCTACGTCTCACTGCGACGAAAGAAGTCCTGAACGCAATTGCGTCCGCTGACCCGCCGATTCGCAGCCGGTTGGCGCTTGGCTATTCAGGCTGGGGCCCGAATCAGCTTGAAGCCGAATTGAAACAGAATGTCTGGCTCGTCGCAGATGCCGACGAAGACATTATCTTCGACACCGATTTTGATGAAAAATGGGAACGGGCGATGAAAAAGCTCGGCGTGTCTCCATCCCAGCTTCAGCCGGGCACAGCGGGCCGCGCCTAGGCTGACTCAAACCCTTCGTTCTTCAGATAGCTAATCACATCGCTGCGCGTCATCGGGCGGGCATAGGCATATCCCTGCACATAGTCACAGCCGATATTCTGCAGGAAAGCGACCTTTGACTTATCCTCGACGCCCTCTGCGGTGATCGACATACCAAGCTCGCGTGCCAACTTGCAGACACCATTTAGCACCGTATCGACGCGCGGCGAGCCCGCCATCTGGGTGAGCTGTGGGTCAAGCTTGATCGCACTCGCCGGAATGGCTGCCAGCCAGGCAAGCGAGGAATGGCCGGACCCGAAGTCATCCAGAATAAGCGTCACGCCGGATGCACTGAGCGCAGCAGCCGCGGCAACTCCGTCATCGAAGTCGCGCAGAGCCGCCTGCTCGGTCAGCTCAATACGCAAAGCCTCTTTCGAAAATCGGCCCTGCCCCATCAGGTCTTCTACGGTCTGGATCACGTCAGCCTGAAACAGGTCGCTGCCGGTCAGATTGACCTGCGCATGCACTGAATCCGCGGGGAATGCCGCTGACCACTCACAAAGCGCATCGCCTGTCTGTCTCAGCATTTCGATGGCCAGATCAGAACCCGTGAACGGATGCCCGGAGATGGAGAATTCACCGACCGGGCGCAGCTTATTGTCATCATCGCGCCAACGGGCGAGCGCCTCAAAGCCGACCGGCTTCTCATCGGAAATACGAATAATCGGCTGGAAGACGGCTTCGATGGCTGGTCGCGCGCGCACATCATCTACGGCGTCCGCCAGGAATAGAAGACCGCGCGCCTCGCCGTCCTCACCACGCGCGCCAACCATGCGGAAACGACGACCATCCGCCATAAGCAGGAGGAGTGAAATATGTCCCTGACGGGAGGTCAAAGCGCCCTCAAGCGCACGAGCCGACAGCCCTTTCAGCAGCGACTGAAATGCACCAAGCTTCCAGTCACCTTCAATTTCGGGAATGACAGCCGCGCCATGCGCACGAATGCGCAGATGTCCTGACGCCGGGTTCCAGTCCCAAACGCTGACACGCGCAGCTTCAAGAGCTGCACTGCGATCAGGGGCCAGTTCGGACAGGTTATACTGCGCGTCACTCATACTTTGCTCCACGGGCACACCGGCGGTCAGAGGTCATCTTCAGGACGGGTGATGCCAAACAGGCGATGATCCTGCCAGGCGCCATTTATGCGCAGATACTTTTCTGCATACCCTTCTTCGCGAAAACCGGCATTCAGCAGAACCCGGGCAGACGCTTCATTATCCGGAATACAGCCTGCTTCGATACGATGAAGGTTGAAATCATAAAAGGCAAACCGAACCATGCGTTCCACGGCGCGGGTCATACGCCCCTGCCCGCCCCAGCGTTCGCTCATCCAATATCCGAGCGTGCCCATTTGCGCGACGCGGCGACGGACATTGGACAGATTGATGCCGCCAATCACTTCGCCTTCATCTGTATGGATCAGGAACATCACCGCGCCGCTCTGATAGCGGAATGCACGGCGCGCATCACGCACCATCAGACGATAGCGGTCCTCATCGAGCGCATCTTCCGCCCAGACAGGCTCATAGGGCTTCAGAAATGCGTGATTTTCTGCACGTGCGCGGCGCCAGTTCAGATAATCACCCCTCGACGCCAGACGCAGCAGAAAGTCTGCACCACCAACCTCGAGCTCAATGACATCGTCGCTGAACAGGCGCCCCAGCATGAAACGCCGCGCTTAGCGCGCCCCGCCTACACGCTCGCGGATATATTCGCGAACCTTGCCGAGGTCGGCTTCCAGACGGTCGAACTCTTCATCGCGTGCGAGGAATGATTCGCTCCGCTCTGGCAGAGGCGGTGTCTTGCCCGTGACTTCGGAAATCGTCTCAGGGAATTTCGCGGCATGCGCCGTTGAGAGGATGACATCAACGCAGTCGGTTGGCACTTCCCGCGCAGACGCGGAGCCAACGGCCGTGTGAGGGCATTGCAGCGTGCCTGTCTCATCATAGAGGCGGTTCATCTCGCGCGCAGTGACGTCGTCATCAATGCTGACAGCTTTCACGCCAACGCATTTCAGCGCGCCCTTGGACTGGTCGTCCAGCTCAGCCTCACCGGACTGGGTGAAGCTGTCATAGAAGTTTTTCAGCTTAGAAGGCTCACGGCCCATGACTTCAAACAACAGGCGCTCCGCATTTGACGGAAGCGCAATATCCATTGCCGGGCTGTGCGTTGCAATTGCAGAGCGTTTGGACAGGCTACCCGTTTCCATCAGGTCGACCATGGTGCGATTGGCATTCACAGCTGAAACCAGCTCAAGACCATTCAGCATGCCGCAGCGCGCCGCTACATAGGCCGCCAGAGCGTCACCGAAGTTGCCGGTAGGCACAACGAAGCGCAGCTTGCGGTCCGCGCCCAGCGCGCCCTGAGCCGCCGCGAAATAGACAGACTGAGCCGCAATACGGGTCCAGTTGATGGAGTTCACACCTGACAGGCTCACTTCATCACGGAAGGCTGTGTCGCCAAACAGAGATTTCACGATCGCCTGACAGCCGTCAAAGTCGCCATCGAGCGCAAGGTTATGCACGTTCGATGCGCCGGTAGACGTCATGAAGCGACGCTGGATCGGCGAGATACGGCCATATGGGTGAAGAATGAAAACGTCGACCGAATTCAGGCCCGCAAAGGCCGCTGCGGCTGCGCCGCCCGTGTCGCCGGATGTCGCGCACAGAACCGTCAGGCGTTCACCGCGCTCGGCCAGAAGATGATCATAGATTTGCGCGATGATCTGCATCGCCACGTCTTTGAACGCCAGCGTCGGGCCGTGGTGCAGTTCAAGAAGCCAGCGATCCGGTCCAACCTGATTGAGCGGCGTAACCGACTGGTGCGCAAAGCTTGAGTAAGCCTTCTCAACCAGCCCCGCCATGACGTCCGGCGAGATGGACCCTGCAGAGAATGCGGACAGAATACGTGTCGCCAGTTCGAAATAACTTTCGCCCGGTTTAGCCGGTGCGAGCTTTGGATATTCGACAGGCGTGTAGAGACCACCATCCGGTGCCAGACCGGAGAGGCAGGCATCTGCAAAACTTACGGGGCCACTTCCACCACGGGTCGAGACGTATTCCATCACTCGCTTCCTTCTTTCGCGAAGCCTGTTTATGCTGATCTAGCTGAAACGCAACCGGCCACGCGCCATATGCAGCGCGATATAGACGCCAATCATACCAAGCGCGAGACCAAACCATGTCAGCGCATAGCCGAGGTGACGCGCTGGTGGCAGATTATCCAGATTGGCAATGCTCACATACGGGTTAGGAATGCGTCGGTTGACGATCTCGTTATTGGCCAGCGCAAATTGGGTAATCGTCTCAGGCTCGAAGAAACGGGCATCTTCTGCCCCGCTTAGCCCAAGATGCTGTGCCAGCGTTACCGCCTCGCCCGTATACCACATGTTGCGTTCGGGAATGTCCTCTGGCGTCAGCATGGTCCGGCGACCATCCGGCACGTCTCTATAACGACCAACGATTTCGACTTGCGCTGCGCGCGTCGCGAGCCGTTCGGAAGGCTCGGTACCGCTGATCAGGCCGAGATCGACGAACAAAGGTGCGTCCGAGCAGACATCCTCACCGGCTTCATCGGTCAGACAGCCCGTCATCGCCTGAAACACCCGCCATACGGCATCACCATCATATGTGGAGTAGATAAATTGAGGCGGCGCGTCCAAAGGCGTCACCGACAGCGCAAAGGTTTCTGTCAGGCCGATACCCTGCTCAGCGTTCTGCTTTTCGCCATAGCGCTGCCATTGCCAGCTGCCGAGATAGATCAGCACTGCAAGCGCCGGGATCATCAAAAGGCTCATAATAGGCATTGGACGAAAGGTCATACGTATAACTCGCTAATCAGAAGGCTAACGCCGGATGTGAAAAAGGCCTGTCATGCGACAGGCCTTTTCATAATCGAAGTCTACAGGCTGGCCTAGTGGCCTAGAACCAGCTTCGGCGTCACGTAGACGAACGCGAAGAGGAAGAGCCAGACAACGTCGACGAAGTGCCAGTACCATGCTGCAGCTTCGAAGCCGATGTGTTTCTTCGCAGACATGCCGCCGCCAAGAATACGGAGCAGGCAGACGAACAGGAAGATCGTACCAATGATCACGTGCGCGCCGTGGAAGCCCGTCGCCATGAAGAATGACGCACCATAAAGAGAACCGCTGAAAGAGAAGCCCGCAGTGGAGTACTCGTACGCCTGCAGAAGGCTGAAGATGAAGCCGAGCAGAACAGTGATCACGAGGCCGTTGCGTGTACCTTCACGGTCGCCATGCTGGATCGCGTGGTGAGCCCATGTCACTGTCGTACCAGAGAGGAGTAGGATCAGCGTGTTGATAAGCGGAAGGTGGAACGGATCGAATGTCTCAACACCTGGAGGCGGCCAGTTAGCCCATGCAGAGAGGTTCTCATAAAGCGGGTTAGCAGAGTCCCATGTACCGCCTGCGCGGGCACCGTGGAAAATAGCCAGCTCGAAGAATGACCAGAACCATGCGACGAAGAACATAACTTCCGACGCGATGAACAGGATCATGCCATAACGCAGGCCGATCTGAACAACAGGTGTGTGATCGCCAGCGCGGCTTTCCTTGATAACGTCGCCCCACCAGCCAAACATGACCCATGCGATGATCAGGAAACCAAGCAGCATGATCCAGATTTTGCCTTCAGTGAAGAAGGTGTTTCCAAGATAGCCAAAGAGGCTGATCTCATCGCCGGTAACTTCAGTCGCCAGACCCTTCATGAAGGTCACGGCACCGATTGCGAGAACAAAAAGGCCAATAGAGGCCAGAAGCGGCCACGGTGATGGATTGACCAGGTGATAATCGTGTTTGACTTCGGCGTGCGCCATGGAATTCCCCTGCAGCTGTTCGCACGTTCGCGTTTTGAATGACGTGTTAGTGTTCTGAAACCAAATCGCCAAGAGATGCAAGCGATTCATTGCCATCATCTGCCCGATAAAAGGTGTAAGAAAGCGTAATTGTTCTCACATCGTCCAGCTGAGGCTCTTCATCGATAAGCGGATTGATGAAAAAGATCACTGGAAGCGTCACCGTTTCACCCGGCTGGTAGACCTGCTCGTCATAGCAAAAGCACTCGAGCTTGGTGAAATACGGACCAGCCTTGTGAGGCGTCACATTATAGCTCGCCATCGCACGGACCGGTACATCAGACGTATTGGTCAGTTCAAACTGGATGAGTTCGGTCGCGCCAACATTCAGCGTTGTCATGCGCTCAACCGGCCGGAACTCGAACGGTACGTCAGCGACGTTCGCATCAAGACGCACAGTGATCTGGCGATCCAGAATATCGTCAGGACGTTCTGTGGCATCCTGCGTGGTGCCGCCAAAGCCCGTCACTTTACAGAATGTGTCGTAGAGCGGCTTTGAAGCAAATGCGAGGCCGAGCATGGCCACGGCAACGCCTGCAATAGATGCACCTAGAAGGTTCTTATTCACTGGTTGTCTCCTCCGCTGGTTCCATTCCGGGCGGAGGTCCCTCGCCTGCCTCGACAGGCGCTTCATCCATCTGCCAGCCTGCTGTTTCTTCCTGCCAGTCCTGTGGACGGGCGATTCCCCCCTGCAGCTTCACCACGGAAATACCGAAAATGAGTAACATGAAGGCGACAAGAATGATCGCAAGCGCAGCGTTGCGCTTCTTACGCGCATTCACCTCTGCTGCTGACAGCGGGCGTTCGTATTGATTAAATTCGTTCAAGGTCAGACTCCAGCCCAGATCGCAAGATTTGGTGAGGAGAAATATAGACCGAAACCGTGCTCAACAATGAGTGCGCCAAATAGTAGCGCCAGGTAGAGGATAGAAAACGCAAACATGCCGAGGGCGAGCTTGCGATCTTTCGCTTCCATATCGAGATCACCGGCTTTCGAAGCGAACACTTTCACAGCAAAGCCCAGGAAGACGACACCACCAACAGCTGCGATTGCGGTGTAGATATATCCGCCTGTGCCAAATGCTGTTGGAAGCAGCGTGACCGGCAGAAGCAGGATTGTGTAAATCAGGATCTGAAGACGTGTGTTGGATGCGCCCTTCACGACAGGCAGCATTGGCACACCGGCCTTCTCATAGTCTTTGTTCGCAACGAGAGAGAGCGCCCAGAAGTGCGGCGGCGTCCACATAAAGGTGATCAGGAACAGTGCCCAGGCTTCTACTGGCATCGTACCCGTTACGGCGGCCCAGCCAATAACCGGAGGAAACGCGCCTGCCGCACCACCAATCACGATGTTCTGGTGCGTCGAGCGCTTCAGCCACATCGTGTAGATTACGCCGTAAAAGAAAATCGAAAATGCGAGCAGCGCGCCAGCCTGCCAATTCGTCGCCAGCGTCATGATGATCACAGACATGATCGACATGAAGATACCAAGCGATAGCGCATCGCTCGCCTGAACACGTCCTGCAGGAAGCGGGCGCGTGCTTGTGCGCGTCATCACCGCATCAATATCGGCGTCATACCACATATTAATGGCACCAGCGGCTCCAGAGCCAAGTGCAACCGCCAGAAGCGCCGCCGCGCCTGTCAGCCAGTGAATGCCGGATGGCGCTGCCACCAGACCAGCCGCAGCCGTGAAGACCACGAGCATCATAATGCGCGGCTTCATTAGCTCGAAATAATCGCGGACGGACGCCGCTGATGTGGTCGCGTTCATAGTCTGGTCTGTCATGTGTCGGTTCTGATCAGCTTATCTGGTTCTACGCACCAGCGCGAGTACAGCTAGTGCGGCGAGTATGACAATCGAGCCGATGATGCAATACATCCCAAAGCCCGAGATGCGGTTCCATACTTCGAATTGGCCCTGATAGTCCATATCGAACAGGCCGGAAGCTGACATATGTGACAATCCTGTCGGAGCGAACATCAAAACCAGACCCGCCATATAGGCCAGCCATTGCAGAAAAGACAGGAAACCATTCGGTTTCCGCCCAAGCGCAGCAAGTCCCCAATAAACAACGGCGATCCCGAGCCAGCCCGCCGTCAGTAGCGCAGGGAACTGATATTGAGTGAGCGCGAAGCTCGTCTCGGTAATCTGCGTATCAACCGAAGCCGCCCGCGCGCCGAGCAGGACAAGCCCGCTCAAAGCCAGCATTGTGATCACCAGACCTTCAAGGGCCAGACGTGCCCCGAGGTTCGGAGATAACGCCGCGCGAAACTTTGAAAACCCGAAGATAAAAAGGCAGGCAACCGCAATCGAACCGAAGATTATGAAGTTCGGATCAACCGAAAACGGCATGTCCGAAATCCGAATCGGCCCGTCAGGCGACACCGCCACGCCTTCTTCGAAATTCTGCTGGGATGTCTTGAAAAATGACACAAGGCCCGCGCCAGCTACGATGACAACCAGCCATAGGACTGACAGGGCGAGGAACTGTTTTGAGAAGATGAAACGGACCGTCGCGATCAGCACGGCCATAGCAATCAGGCCGATAATGATGAGCGGCGGATAGAACTCAGGTTGGCTGAACATCCAGGTGATATGTTGCACCCAGTCGCCATTCTCCGGATTGAACAAGTCCATTCGGGACACCTTTTCGAAGATTACGCGCGAAAACACGTTCCTAGGCACATTCTATGCCAGTTCGCCATTTTATCCGATCAGAACTTTACCGCAAAAAAAATCGGGCCCAATCGGGCCCGATTTCTGATTTCGTCTTTCCAGACAACTTACTTCACTTTTGGAAGCTCGTTGAACTGGTGGAATGGCGGTGGAGACGGAAGTGTCCATTCCAGTGTTGTCGCATACTCGCCCCATGGGTTCGCATCTGCTTTGCGACGACGGACCACACTTTCGATGACCACTGCAAAGAAGAAGAACAGAGACGCAAGGATGAACAGGTAACCGAATGAAGACACCTGGTTCCACAGAACGAAGCCGTCAGCATAGTCGATGTAACGACGTGGCATACCCTGCAGACCAAGGAAGTGCTGCGGGAAGAAGACAACGTTCGCACCAATGAACATCAGCCAGAACTGAATACCAGCGAGGAAGCCGTTATACTTGATGCCAAACATCTTCTCATACCAGTAGAACCAGCCCGCGAAGAGCGCGAATACAGCACCGAGCGACAGAACGTAATGGAAGTGAGCTACCACATAGTATGTGTCGTGCAGAGCGTGGTCGACGCCAGCGTTAGCCAGAACAACACCTGTCACACCACCAACGGTGAAGAGGAAGATGAAGCCGATAGCCCAGAGCATTGGCACTTTGAACTCGATAGAGCCGCCCCACATGGTCGCGATCCATGAGAAGATCTTGATGCCTGTTGGAACCGCAATGATCATCGTTGCCGCAACGAAGTAAGCCTTCAGGTCAACGTTCATACCGACTGTGTACATGTGGTGTGCCCACACGATGAAGCCGATGAAGCCGATAGATGCCATAGCGTATGCCATACCCAGATAGCCGAAGACTGGCTTTTTGGAGAAGGTCGATACGATGTGAGACACAATACCGAAGGCTGGCAGGATCATGATGTAAACTTCAGGGTGACCGAAGAACCAGAACAGGTGCTGGAACATGATCGGGTCGCCACCACCGGCAGGATCGAAGAAGGTCGTGCCGAAGTTACGGTCTGTCAGAAGCATTGTGAGCGCGCCAGCGAGAACCGGCAGAGACAGAACCAACAGGAACGCCGTGATGAGCATAGCCCATACGAAGAGCGGCATTTTGTGGATCGTCATGCCTGGTGCGCGCATGTTCAGGATGGTCACGATGAAGTTGATCGCACCCAGAATAGAGCTGATGCCCGCAATGTGGAGTGACAGAATGAGAAGGTCCATCGACGGGCCCGGGTGACCGGTTGTCGAAGACAATGGCGGATAGAGAACCCAGCCACCGCCGAAACCGTTACCGGACGGACCACCTGGAACCAGCATAGAGACAACAGCCAGAAGGAAGGCTGCTGGCAGAAGCCAGAACGAGATGTTGTTCATGCGTGGGAACGCCATGTCAGGCGCACCAATCATGATCGGAACGAACCAGTTACCGAAGCCACCGATAAGAGCAGGCATAACCATGAAGAAGATCATGATCAGGCCGTGATAAGTGATAACCGTGTTGTAGAAGTGCTTAGCAGCTTCAATCTTCTCGGCCTGTGTCGCACCCTCAACGCCCCAAAGAACGAAGTGTGTGAGCGGGCCGATTTCAGGAGCGGCGAGCTCCATACGGATCAGACCGGACAGGAATGTACCGACCAGACCGAAGATGATAGCCGCGATGAGGTAGAGCGTACCAATATCCTTGTGGTTCGTAGAGAAGAACCAGCGCTGGATGAAGCCGATTTTGTGATCGTCTTCGTGGTGAAGCTCATCTGCAGGCGTAATAGCGTCCATAGGCATATCTATTTGCTCCTAACCTATTACTGAACCGAAGCGAGCTGAACAGGAGACTCGTTGGTGATCTCTGCCAGATACTGGCGAGCGTCCTCAACGCTGTTTCCTGTTACACGCTCAAGCCACGCTTCGTATTGCGCTTGAGTGACGACGCGGATTTCGATCGGCATAAATGCGTGATCTTTACCGCACAGCTCTGAACACTGACCGTAATAAGTGCCAGTCTCGTTTGCGAGGAACCAGAGTTCGTTCAGACGGCCAGGAACCGCGTCTGTTTTGATACCGAAAGCTGGAACTGCAAATGAGTGGATTACGTCAGAAGCCGCTGTCTGCACACGAACAACCGTATCAACCGGAACAACCATTGGCAGGTCGACCGCGAGGTTACGTGGTGCATCAGCAGTACCTTCAGGTTCGTCAGGAAGGCCGCGGTGGATCGGGTTGGACACGAACTCGACCGGGTAATCGTCAACGATCACGTCGGTGTAAGTGTAGGTCCAGTTCCACTGGTTACCTTGCGCCTTCACGTTCACGACTTCTGCCTCATCAACGTCAGGGAAGACGTCGCCGCGGTAGAGAAGGGGGAAGCTGAAGTATGCGATGAACAGCAGGATGATCACCGGGACAAGTGTCCAGACAATCTCAATCATCGTGTTGTGACTGAATTTGCTTGGAACCTTGTTGGCCTTCGCGTTGTATTTAACAGCAACGATGATCAAAAGAGCGAGTACGAAGATCGTCACAGGAATGATGATCCACAACAGAATGTTATGGAAACTTGTGATCTCTTCCATGAGTGGTGAGGCGGCAGGCTGGAAGCCCAGCGCGCCATCTCTAGGTACACCATCCGCCATAGCGGGCAGTGACAACAAACTAAGCAAAGCAACGGCGATCCAGCGCACGCTCTTCTCCCCTGGCTACAAATCGAAAGTGACTTTCACGGTAGGCCTTAAAGCCTGACAGGCGTTTGCCAAGCCCCAAAATGTCACACTTGTTCCAAAAATTGGACTTTTCCGGTATCATTTCCACATTGATTTGAACACTAGTTAAATATCGAAACTAGGTCATGCGGAGGAATGAACAATGCGAATTATGCTTACTGCCCTCGCTTTTTCAGCGCTGAGCTTCAGTGCAAATGCTCAGGTAGTCGTCTACGGATCAGGTCTTGGACGGCAATGTTATGAAGCCGCTGAAACCAGCCGAATGACAGCGCGTGCCGCCATCGGGGTGTGCACAAATGCGCTGACTGAAGGCACAATGACCCGTCAGGACCGCGTTTCAACGCTTGTGAACCGCGGAATTCTCTATATGCGCGATGGCGAGTTTGAAACGGCGATGGCTGATTACAATCACGCGCTTGAATTGGACCCTGATAATGCCGAAGCCTTTCTCAACATGGGCGCGGCTTACATATACCAGCAGGATTACGCCCCTGCCATAGAGGTCCTGAACCGCGCGATCGAGCTGGAAGCCAACCATCTCTGGGCGGCCTATTATAATCGGGGTATCGCCCATGAACAAACGGGTGACCTGACGTCTGGCTATTGGGATTTCGTTCGGTCGCAGGAGCTTAATCCTGACTCTCCGCTACCTGCCCGTCAGATTGAGCGCTTCACTGTAGAGGAGCGTCCTGTCGAACCTGACGCCTGATTCGGCGCTGTTTCGTCGCTCACAGAATGCAGCCAGAGCGCCGATTCTTATGGATCGGCGCTTTGCACATCTGCGAAACACTCCTAAGTCTCTATAAGAACGACCGTACATAAGTAGAAAGCCTTCCATGTCCCTTCCTTTCGATCTCGATACAGCTCGCAAAACACTCGCTGACGCCGTGAGCGGCGCAGATGATGGCGAAATCTATGTGGAGCAGACCCGTAGCGAGAGCTTTGTATTCGACGATGGCCGTTTGAAATCAGCCGCATTCGACACAGGACAAGGCATGGGCCTGCGAGTCGTCGCGGGTGAAGCAACTGGCTTTTCGCATGGCAGCGAACTCAGCGACGACGCGATCAGGCGCGCTGGTAAAACGGCTGCTGCTGCCAAGCGTGGCTACTCCGGTGAACTGGCTGAAGGCCCTCGCCCGATCAACCGTCGCCTTTATGACCCAATCGATCCGACAGAATCTCCTGACTTCGGCGTCAAGACATCCCTGCTCGCTGAGATTGATGCCTATGCCCGCGCCAAAGATCCGCGCGTTGTGCAGGTGTCTGCAAGCATCGCAGGCTCTCACAAGCATGTGACGATTGTCCGTCCTGATGGCGCAGTGTTTGAAGATGTTCGCCCGCTCGTACGCGTGAACGTATCCGTCACCATGGAAAAAGATGGTCGCCGCGAGAGTGGATCGGCTGGCGCTGGCGGCCGCGCGGCATATGAAGAATGGATTGCGCCGGACCGCTGGAAAGGCCTCGTCGAGCGCGCCATGAAAAAGGCCGAGACCAACCTTGAGAGCATCCCAACACCTGCGGGTGAGATGGAAGTCGTACTCGGGCCGGGCTGGCCTGCCGTGCTACTGCACGAAGCGGTCGGCCATGGCCTTGAAGGTGACTTCAACCGCAAAGGCTCTTCCGTTTATTCCGGTAAAATCGGCGAACAGGTCGCCGCTAAAGGCGTGACCGTTGTCGATGATGGGACAATCGAGCGCCGCCGCGGCTCACTCAGCGTGGATGATGAAGGCACTGAGACGCAGCGCACGGTTCTCATCGAGGACGGTATTCTGAAAGGCTATATGCAAGACCGTCAAAATGCCCGTCTTATGGGAGTTGCGCCAACAGGCAATGGACGCCGCGAGTCTTACGCCTCCCTGCCAATGCCGCGCATGACAAACACCTACATGCTGGGCGGCCAGGATAATCCAGAAGACATGATCAAATCCGTGAAACGCGGCATCTGGGCTGTCGACTTTGGCGGCGGTCAGGTGGACATAACCTCCGGTAACTTCGTCTTCCAGTGTACCGAAGCTTACATGATTGAAGACGGCAAAGTCGGCGCACCGGTGAAAAACGCGACCCTTATTGGTCACGGCCCGACGGCGCTGAACCGCGTATCCATGATTGGCAATGACTTCGCAATGGATGACGGCGTCGGCACATGCGGCAAAGGCGGCCAGACCGTACCGGTTGGCGTTGGCCAGCCAAGCCTGAAAATTGATGCCATTACAGTTGGCGGTGCGGGATAACCACCTGCGCTGCAATACATAATCGACAAATCTGACGTAACGGCCTAGGCAAACCCCATCAATAATTGATGGGGTTTATTCATGGCTGGTTTTAATCTGATGGACATGCTCGCGCGCACTAACAATGGTGCAGGCATAACACAAATCGCTCAGCAGTTCGGACTAGACGAAAGTCAGGCGCAGTCAGCAGTCAGCGCTTTGCTTCCTGCTTTGTCTTCAGGCCTTCGACGCAACGTCTCCCAGCCGGGCGGCCTGGAAGCCCTGATGGGCGCGCTGCAGAACGGTAATCATGGTGAGGTGCTGGACAACCCTGAACGTCTCGCGTCAGAAGAAACAGTTCAGGACGGCAACGCCATTCTCGGCCACATTCTCGGCTCTCGCGATGTCAGCCGTGCGGCCGCGTCACGTGCGTCTGAACAGACAGGCATCTCAAGCGATCTTCTGAAACAGATACTACCGGTCGTCGCCAGCATGGCGATGGGAGCACTTTCTAAACAGACGGAAGATCAGAGCGTCGCCGGCATGCTCACAAGCGCACTCACCGGCGGGGCACCGCAGGCAGGCACACGCTCTGGTGGCGGCGGACTTCTGGGCGGCCTGATGGGTGCACTCGGCGGCGCAAACCAGTCCGCACCTGAGTCACAAAACCCACTCGGCAGCCTCGGCAATCTCCTCGATGCCGATGGCGACGGCAACAGCATGGACGACATTTTTGACATGCTGAACCGCCGATAAGTCAGCACACATAAAAAAGGCGGCCCCCTGGGGCCGCCTTTTTTCGTATCAGGATGTCGTATCACCGCTATCCGGGAACTCGCACTCGACAAGCTCCTCATCAGGGATCTCGCGCATGTCGTCCCCTTGTGCGAAGCGGAACGGATAGAAGATCGCATCACGTGCACCCGGCGTCAGCGTGCCTTCGACATCTATCACCTGAAATTCCGCGCCTTGCAGCGCGTTCCGGCTTGGCAAACAAAAAATCGGCGCTGAACAGATCACACCATCCACGATGATCGTCTCGCCATAATCCAACAGGCGGAATTTGGTGAGGCAGCGCCCCTCCATTCCACTGAGAGCAGCAACAGCCGGATAAATCGGATGAGGGTGCGTCACGACACGCACTTCATTCGAAACTTCATTATCCTGCGCACTTGCAGGAGCCAGCGCCAAAAGCGCCGCGGTCAGAATAATCGAGATACGCCGAGCTGTGTTCGTCATAGTCCGCTCTATACACCTAACCGGATGCAGATACAAAAAGAGCCTGCAGTACGCAGGCCCTTTTCAGTGCTTTTTTTAGAGGCTTAGTCGACCAGTTTATCGGCCTTGCCCTGATAATCAGACGGGTCAGCACCTTCTTTGGATACATCTGCGTGATGATCCATGTGCATCAGCCGTTTGATGAGCGGCGAAATCAAAAGCATTACCACCGCAATGCCCATCGCGACATACGCCACATTCGTATATACGGACGCATAGCCCGCTTTGGCTGCGGCAACGTCTGTCAGCTGACCACCAATGGTTTCTGCGCCTGTCGCGCGGGCAATTACACCTGCGAGATAGTTAGACAGACCGGAGTACAGGAACCACGCACCCATAGACATGCCGACCACGCGCGCTGGCGCGAGCTTCGTCACACTGGACAAGCCCACAGGAGAGACCATGAGCTCGCCCATTGTGTGGATCCAGTAGATCAGGAAGATGAAGTAGACTGCAGTGAGGCCCGTCGCGCCTGAAGAGCCAATACCGGCAACCAGCGACAGGAAGCCGAGGCCAGCGAGGAACACGCCAAACGCAAACTTGACCGGCGTGGATGGTTCACGGTTTTTCTTCGCCAGCGTGACCCAGAGCCACGCCAGAATTGGCGCGAAGATCACGATATAACCGGCATTCAGGAACTGGAACACCGGCGCCGGAACCGGCCAGCCAAAGATGGTCCGGTCAACCAGACGGTCGGTGAAGAGGTTCAGGGAGGAACCGGCCTGCTCGAACAGAGCCCAGAACGGGATTTGCGCCAGAATGAAGTAGAGAGCCGCAAACATGCGGTCACGCTCGACACCCTGAAGGTTCACAACCGTATAAACGATAAGACCAGCAAGAACGAGAAGACCAAGACCACCGACAAACCAGTCCGGAATGATTTCGGAATTCATCACAATCAGCATGGATACCGCGATGATACCGATACCGGCGAGGTAACAAGCCAGCTCGACATTGATTGGTCCGAGGACTTTCTCTTTCAGCTTCTCAACGCTTGGCGGATCAGCTTTACCCTCAAGCCAGGACTGTCCCCAGAGGAAGACGACAAGACCAAGCCCCATACCGATACCGGCCAGACCAAAACCCCATGCCCATCCATAGACGATGCCGAGAATACCGCAGGTGATGGATGAGAGGAACGAGCCCAGGTTGATGCCCATATAGAACAGGGTGAAACCTGAATCGCGACGCTTGTCTTCAATACCGTAAAGCGCACCCACAATCGTTGAAATGTTCGCTTTCAGATACCCTACACCCGCAATGATCAGCGCCAGAGACAGGTAGAGAATGTACACATACATCTCTTCACGCTCGACACGTGTCGTGTACGCATCGCGGGAGATTTCCGCAGGCAATCCAACAGCAGCCGGGTCTGCGATAATCATTGCTGTCGCGCCTTCATTGAAGGAAATCTGCGACTCACCAGTGTCTGAGATGATGATCTGGTTGGCGTCACCGCCACGACCATCCAGCGTGAGCTGATACTCAGCCCCCTCATAGGTCATGATCTCTTTAGAACCCGAGCCCTCGAACGCCATGCCGAAGTGGCCAAGCACGAGAAGGATCGCACCGAAGGTCACAGCCTTTCTCTGACCGAGATAACGGTCCGCCAGCGTGCCGCCGACAATCGTCATAATGTAAACAAGCGCCGTATAGGCGCCGTACATTACAGATGACTTCTCATCAGAAAACAGGAAATGCTGCGTCAGATAGAGAATGAGCAGGCCGCGCATGCCGTAATACGAAAAGCGCTCCCACATCTCGGTGAAGAAAAGAATTACCAGTCCACGCGGGTGGCCGAGAATAGTTTTCTCGCCTGACGCCGCCTGGTCAGCACTGATATTTGTCATGTTACCCCGCTCTGCAGATTTATGCCTGCATCAATCAATATTCTGGTGACGTATCTTCACGAGGCGTATTCAAACCTCAAGAGGCAATCTGCAGGAAAACATAACCAATCCGTAACATTCCTCACGAAGCTGTGAGCCATGTAACCTTCGTGTAACTGTCAATCATTTGCAAAAACATGTTTACTATTGAGCATGTCAGGCACTGATTTGCCTCAGGTTTTTGCTATTTCGAATTGGAGTTATCAATGGTGGTGGGTCGAATCTCTGCGAGCGTATTGGCCGGACTACTGATGATTTCGACGCCCGCAATTGCCGACAGCCTGCCAAATGATAACGGCATCACATCTTTCGATCCTGACCATTTCACGCAGTACAATCCCATCTCCGCGCTCGATATGGTGGCACAGTTGCCGGGCTTCTCCATCGATAACGGCGACAATGTTCGCGGATTCGGCGGCGCGGCAGGTAATGTCCTGATCAATGGCGAGCGTCCATCTGCCAAATCAGGCCTTGAGAACTTCCTGCGACGCATTCCGGTCGACAATGTCGCGCGTATTGATCTTGTCCGCGGCACATCGGCTGAACTCGACATGCGCGGACAATCGCGCGTCGTAAATGTCGTGCTGCGCGAAGATCTCACCACAAATCAGCTGAACTACACTGTCTCCGCCCGTCTCCACGATCAGGACCAGACGTCGGTTTATGCAAATGCGGACTGGTCGACCCAGTTTGCCGGCGGCAATCTCACCTTGTCGTTCGCTCGCCATGGCTGGGCCAACACAACCGGCCGCCGCGAATTCCGCTACACCTTTCCTGACACGCTGTTTGCATATCGCGACGAAGTTCACGTGACCAGTAACCGCGAATGGATTCCCGGTTTCGAATACTCCCGCGACTTCGGTGACAGCGTCACCTTCCGTGCAAATGGACGCGCCTGGGATGGCAACTGGCGCCTCGACCAGACACTCGCCGAATATCGCCCGACACCGGACAGTCCGCTCTTCGCGGAAGAAACCGGCCGTGTGCGCGACGAATGGGTCGGATATGACTTCGGCGGCGACATTGATGTCGACATAACCGAAGCCATTTCCAGCAAGATCATCTGGTATCAGCGCCGCGAGACATTCAATTCGCAGTCCCGTTTCGAAGACATTCTGGCTGCATCCGGTTTTGACGGTGCCTTCGAAGCCGATATCGAAGACTCCTTCGGCGAGAGCATTATCCGCAGCCAGACAGGCTGGCGTCTGAACGATGCCCATTCCATCGAGTTTGGCGGCGAGATTGCTTACAACTTCCGTGATGCCGACCGCAGCTATAGCTATTTCGACGCGTCGGGTGGCGTACCCAACAATATCCCCGTCACAACCACAAAGGTTGAGGAATGGCGCGGCGAGGTCTTCCTCTCCAATGTCTGGGTCGTAACAGACAGGCTGACCCTCGAACCGGCTATCGTGGTCGAGTATTCCGAGATCGGCCAGACTGGTGACGCCGAGGCGACGCGTACATTCACCTTCCCTAAGCCGGCGCTCGCAGCGACATATACGCTTGAGAATGACCGCCAGTGGCGTCTGTCAGTTGAGCGCCTGATTGCCCAGTTGAACTTTGAAGACTTCGTCTCCAACGTCTCCGCTTTCGAAGACAATGTCCGCTCGGGCAATCCGGAGCTTGAGCCCGACCAGACCTGGCGCTTCGAAGTCTCTTACGAGCAGCCGATCATGTCGACGGGCAACCTCGCCCTCACAGCACGCTATGAATCTGTAGAAGACGTGATGGGCTTCATCCCGATTACCTCGTCCTCCGGGGCCGTGTTTGATGGCCCGGGCAATATGGGCGATGGCACTCGTGTACGCCTGACTGCTGAAGCCGCCATTCCGACCGATAGCGCTGGTATCCAGAATGGCCGTCTCGATATCGGCATCACCTATCGCGACTCCGAAGTCGAAGATCCGGTCACCGGCGAGACCCGTGTCTTCGCTTATGAGCAGCCGCTCAACTGGAATGTAGAGTTCCGTCAGGACTTCCCTGAACAGCAATGGTCCTACGGTTTCGACTATAATCAGGGCACCAGCAACGACTTCTACTTCATCGACGAGTGGGGCACATATGAGCGCGGCACGGGTGACTTTGACGTTTATGTCGAAACCAGCCGCTTCCTCGGCGTGAATCTTCGCTTTGGCGCTGACAACATCTTCGGGCCTGACGGTCGCCGCACACGTAACATCTATGATGGCCCGCGCTCGAACGGCATTCAGACCGAACGCTATGTGCGCAATGACGATAACGGTCCTGTCTATTACATCCAGCTCAAGGGCACGGTTTAACTGCGCCCCTCGCGCCGCTAGACATTCACTGCGGCGGCGTCTTTAGTCCCGATCAGGGAGTTTCTCAGGTCAGGGCAGCAGTTTATGCGCGTCATCATTCATATCGGCACGGAGAAGACCGGCTCGACCGCTCTGCAATCCTGCCTGTTTTCGAATGAGCCCGCTCTGAATAAGGCGGGCTATGCCCTCTTCCGGTTCTCAAAAGATGATCCGGCGCAAATTCCCAACAACCGCCAGATCGTCGCCATGTTTCAGGATCTGGAACTCTGGGATGATTATTTTGTCCAAAAAGGCCTAAAAACTACCGAAGGCCACGCGGAATTCTGCGCTGAGGTCGGATCCGAATTCACCGGCTGGCTCAGCGCCCTGCCCCAGCAAATCCACACCGTGATCCTGACGAGCGAACATTTCCACTCGCTTTTGAAAAACGTAAAAGCGGTTCAGGCTTTAAGCGAATTTCTCGCCCCGCTTTTTGATGAAGTCCGTGTCATCGGCTATTTCCGCGAACAAGGGGATATGTGCCTCAGCTTCTACACAACGCGTCTTCTGAACGGTGAAACCCGCACATTTGAAACCTTCGCGCAGGAATGCGTGCCTGAGAGCCATTACTATAATTATTTGCGGATGTTCTCGCTCTGGGGCGATACGTTCGGCGATGATGCTCTGACAGCCCGGATCTATGACAGGAAACGCCTTACGGGCGGCGATATCTGCACGGATTTTTGCGCGGCGATTTCCGAGCTCACCGGCAAACCGGTTCAACTGGCGCCGGGAAATACCCAACCGGTGAACCAGGGACTCGGCGCTGTCGGCCGGTACCTGCTTCGCCAGCTCAACAAAGTGCTGCCAGCAGGATCGCGCTTGCGGGTCTATGTACTCGTCGCCCTGCGACGCCTACGGTTTCTTGATCGCAGTACGCGCACATCGAATCTATTCAACGTCTATGATGATTTTGACGCGGACAATCGGGAATTTGCAGCACGGTTTCTCTGGTCAGACGACAATCCGTTTCACGATAACCGATAGTTTATTTCCCGCCTGAACATGGTTAGTGATACTTTCATAACATAAACTCAGGGAGAATATCATGAACACCAACAGGCTAGGCCGTCTGATATGCGCAAGCGCGTTTATCGCCGGAACCCTCTCCTTTGCTGGCATCGCCAGCGCACAGGAACCCCTCGTCAATGACCCATATGCCGATGAGCATGTCATTCCGCCGACAACGCCAATCGTAGAAACGGTGAACGGTCAGGTGCAGGGCCTCGTCGATGACGGTATTCATGAATTTCTGGGCCTACGCTATGCCGCGCCGCCAATTGGTGAACTGCGCTTCATGCCACCAGAACCGGTCGAAGACTGGGACGGAATTTATGATGCGACAACGCTGGGCGCACCTGCCATGCAGATGTACTCACCATCCGGTCCGCGCACATCCGATTTCACCCGACAGATGCAAGTAATCTTCCCAACACTCGCCGAAGAGAAGTTCGATAATGAAGACGCGCTCTTCCTGAACGTCTGGACGCCAGGCGTTGATGACGAAGCCCGTCCGGTCATGGTCTGGTTCCATGGCGGCGGCTATGCCTACGGTTCCGGCGGTTGGGCGGCTTATGATGGTCGCAACCTTGCAGAGCATGGCGATGTCGTCGTTGTCACCGTAAACCACCGCCTGAATCTGTTCGGCTATATGTATCTCGGCAATGCATTCGGTGAGGACTACGCTGCATCCGGCAATGCCGGAAACCTCGACCTCGTCGCATCCCTCGAATGGGTTCGGGACAACATCGCGCAATTTGGCGGCGATCCGAATAATGTGACGATTATGGGCGAGTCCGGCGGCGGCTCTAAAGTCAGCCACCTTCTGGCGACGCCGGCTGCAGAAGGCCTGTTCCACCGCGCTATCATCCAGTCTGGCCCGGGCGTAACATCCGGCAGTCAGGAAGATGCTGCCGCGCTTGCCGAAATCGTGCTCGACGAGCTGGGCGTTGAAACAATCGAAGAGCTTCAGGCGGTTCCTGCTGAAACAGTCCTTCAGGCTGGTCGCGACGCACTCGCGCGTGCTCGCAGCGAAGGCATTAGCGGCAACTTCGGCCCTATCGTTGATGGCACGGTTCTACCGCGCCATCCGTTCATGCCTGCCGCGCCCGAACAGTCCCGCGATATTCCAATCATGATCGGCTGGAACAAGGACGAGATGACCATCTTCAACGCGCCACAACCATGGTTCGGCACACTGCCGGAAGAAGGCCTCGCCATGTTCGCGCAAAACCTTGGTGAAGACGGTCAGGCGCTGATCGATCACTACCGCGCAGAGCGCCCTGACGACTCGCCAACCTATATCGCCAACAGCGCGATGACGGCCCGTTTCGTCTACGGCACCTATACGCTGGCCGACCAACGCGCCCGTCAGGCAGATGCTGCGCCGCTCTACATGTATCAGCTTATGTATGAGTCAGATGCCAATGGCGGGATTCTGCGCTCACCTCACACGCTGGATATCCCGTTCATGTTCGACAATGTCGAAGAGAGCCGGGTTCTGGTCGGTTCGGGTGAAGGTCCGGTCATTCTCGGCGAGATGATGTCTGATGCCTGGGTGAGCTTCGCCCGTGATGGCGTGCCGACATCCGATCTGCTGCCGGAATGGACGCCTTACAATCTGGAAGACCGTCCGGTCATGCAGCTCGATGTGGAGCCTGCCATGGTCAATGATCCGGAAGGCGGTATGCGGGAAATTCTCTCCGCGAACTAAACGAGCAAGGGCGCCATTAAGGCGCCCTTCTTCTTGAATTCTGGAAATCGCTTAAGAGATGTTCGTGACACGTATACTTTTGTGGCAGAATTGATTTCAGACGCTTGAAGAGCATCGCAATCGAAATAGCAGATATACAGTTTGAACATCTGCCTTGACCCACATTTTTACAATGTATACTTCGCAATCAGTATAAATGGGGAAACCAAATTGATGTTCAGAAAAACTTTCAGAAAATCACCTTCAGCGCTTGTCGCCGGACTTGTGTCGACTGGCATGGCGTTTTGTCTGATTAGCGCCACGAGTTCAGCTCAGGATGCTGGTTTTGAACCGTCCGTAGACGACTTTTCCTGTATACGGGATATGGAGCCAGTACGCGGCTTTTTCGTCACCAATCTTCTGGGCGACATCGAAGCCACTCTGGAGGTCGCTAATTCAGAGATTGGTGGCACCTACCCGACTGGCTCCCTCATCCAACTCGTACCGACCGAAGCGATGATTAAGCGCGAACCAGGCTATAACCCGCAGACCAATGACTGGGAGTTTTTCGAACTCGACGTTTCAAATGGTGAAACTCACATTCGGGTTCGGGGCAGTGATGAAGTCGTAAACCAGTTCGGCGGCAATTGTCTGGAATGCCACGCGCGTGCCGAACCACAGTGGGATATGGTTTGCGAACAGGATCACGGTTGCGACCCTCTTCCTTTGACGCCTGCAATGCTTAGCGCCATCCAGAAAACGGATCCGCGTTGTGAAGCAACGGAGCTGACCGAAGAAGAGGCCCAGGCCCTTCAGTTTCTGGCAGCGATAAGAGCTGCAAGCGAAAACTAGGTCTGACCTAAGGCGCCAGAATTTCTACCAGCGCGGACGTCTCCGAACCTCCGCGCTGAAGCGCTCCGCCAATGGCGTAGATCTCATTGTTCAGCGTCACGCCGCCAAGGCCATGACGCGGTGAAGGCATATCAGGGCCAGCGTGCCAGCTATCGGCTTGCGGGTCATACACCCAGCATTGCGGATAAACGCCGCCGCCATTGTCGAACCATTCACCGCCAAAGGCATAGAGCTTTCCGTCAATCACGCCTGACGCAAGGCCAGCCTGCGCCTGCGGCATTGGCGCCAGTGTCACCCAGCGGTCCTCGCCTGCAATATAGGCCTCGTGCGCTGCGGTATTTCCACCAGATACTGTACGCCCGCCGACCACATGCCAGCGACCATCAATCACTTCCGCCGTTGAAGAATTGCGCGGGGTTGGCAGCGGCGCAGCGCTTTCCCATGCATCGCCTGCCAGCACAAAGTGCAGGCCGGTATCCTCGTGATCGGTCCACGCTGAATTTGCATCGGCAACCGGCGTACGGCCACCCGCGAAATGAAGTCCGTCCGGCAGACTTGCTGTAACAGCTTCTCCCAGTGGTTCCGGAAGATCAGGCAGGCGGTTCCAGCCGTCTTCGTCCAGACGCCAGCCACCCGTTTGCATCTGCCACATACCTTCAGCCGAAATCGCCTGAAAGCCGCCCAGAACATGCAGCTTGCCGTTATGGCTTTGAAGTTGAGGGTGATGACGCGGAGCTGGAATGCCCGGCCCTTCGCGCCAGACGCCAGAGCGTGGATCAAGAATCAGGGTTTCATTCGTCGGGCCGACAATACGTCCTTCGCGGGCGATAAAGCCGCCTGTCAGCCAGATTTCACCATTATGGAGCGCCGGATAGATTTCCTGCTTTGGCGCAGGAAGATACGGCCCTTCCCGCCAGCGCAGATTGCGCGTCGCCAGAAAGCCTGTGTTTGAAGTACATCCCGCAAAAACCGCAGCTCCACTCAGGAGCATCATCTCACGTCGCTTCAATACAGCCTCCCTAGAATGCGCACTCCTCAAACACTTTAGACGCATCGCCGTTCCAATTCTCATGGTAGCGACGCAGGAGTCGTTCAGCCGGAGTATTGCCGCTTTCGGCAATCTGGTCGAGTTCGGAAAGGAAGCCCGTCTCGTCATCACCCGATGTTGAGAGACGTGCGCGCGCTTTCAGACCATAACGACTGATTTTGAGCACTTGCTGCGCCAGATCCTGAAGCGTCCCCTCGCCATTTGGCAGAGGTGTTTTCAGGCCAAGCACCGGCGCAACACGGCGAAGCGTTTCACGCTGCTCCGCAGTCCAGTGTTTCACCAGATCCCACGCACCATCCAGTGAGTGGCTGTCATACAGAATGCCGACCCAGAAAGCCGGCAGCGCGCAGATACGATCCCACGGACCAGAGTCTGCGCCGCGCATTTCAAGGAAGGTTTTCAGACGTACTTCAGGGAAGATCGTCGAAATATGGTCTTTGAAGTCTTCAAGCGTTGGCAGGTCGCCCGGACGCGCTGGCAGTTTGCCATCCATGAAGTCACGGAAGGAAAGGCCTGCGCAGTTCAGATACCCACCATCGCGGCGAATGAAGTACATCGGCACATCGAGCGCATAGTCGACATACTGCTCAAAACCGAAGCCTTCTTCGAAGACGAATGGCAGCGTGCCTGTGCGATCAGGGTCTGTATCGCCCCAGACATTCGCACGGTAAGCCACAAAGCCGTTAGGACGCCCTTCAGCAAAAGGCGAGTTCGCAAACAGCGCAGTCGCAAGCGGTTGCAGCGCGAGGCTGACACGGAATTTCTTCACCATGTCGGCTTCGTCTGAGAAATCGAGATTGGTCTGAACCGTGCAGGAGCGGAACATCATCTGCTGACCGAGGCGGCCAACCTTGCGCATATAGTCGCGCATGATCTTGTATCGGCCTTTCGGCATGAGCGGTGTTTCTTCAAGCGACCAGATCGGCGAAAAGCCAAGGCCTAGGAAACCAACGCCCAGATGCTCGGACACAGTCCTCACTTCTTCGAGGTGACGACCGACTTCGTTACACGTCTGGTGAATATGTTCCAGCGGCGCACCGGAAAGCTCGAACTGACCGCCCGGCTCTAGGCTGACGCTCGCGCCATCCTTTTGCAGACCGATAATATGTTCGCCTTCAAGGATCGGGTCCCAGCCGAACTGCTCGTGCAGAGACTGAAGAACGGTGCGGACGGACGCTTCACCATCATAAGGAAGCGGACGATAGCCGTCTGTCAAAAAGCCGAACTTTTCGTGCTCGGTACCGATACGCCAATCGTCTTTCGGCTTATTGCCTGTCGCGAGGTATTCAACGAACTCTCGCTTATCCTGGATTCGCGGCGCGTTCTCGTCGATGTCTGCCGTAGGTGTGGTCACTCATCTCTCCCGCTGCCGCGTCAGTGCAATCTCTGCCAGATAGGTGGATTGGTCTGAATTCCCAAGAGCAAATTTTTTAATATCAACCCGTTGTGAACTGACAAATGGCAGATTTCCAGCCGCGTTTCGTCACTTTCCGGACAAAATCTGCCGGTAAACAGGCGCAATCTTACATCTTCGCGGCACCAGAGGCAGTTGTTGAAATTAATCCTCGCAAGCCCCATGTAAGTTATAACATACCCCAGACTCGCCTCAGAACAGAAGGATACAGGCTTTGAATCCCGTGCACTTCGCAATTGTAGCCCTGACAGGGTTATTCGTGTCGCAAAACACGCCGACATCCGAAAATATCCCATTCGAAACACCACAGGTACGAGCAGACGCTACACGCGTCGGTTTCCGTATCGAATTTGCTGGTGTCTCCTCTGATCTAGCGATCAACTCGGCCACAATCATGCCGGGTGAAACGCTGACGATTTCGGCGGATGCAAATCTGTTTGCCGTATCCGGCGTCACTGAGAATATTGACGGTGAATGGTACTGGAAAGCGCCCGACACGCCGGGCCACCACGAGCTCTATTTTCAGCGCAATGGCGAAACGGCCCTGCTCAACGTGTTCGTACTGACGCCTTTTGAAAACGGCCGCGATGATGACCTCTCAGGCTATCGTATCGGCGAGTACAACCCGAACCCGCTGCGTGGCCTTGAGCGCTATGTTCCACCAACCGGCTTCATCCATATGGAGCCAGGCATGGAGGACATTCAGATTGCGCCTCACTTCCGCCTTGGCCAGTTCATCTGCAAACAACAGCCGGGCTTTCAGAACGTCTTCCTGATGGTTGATCCATCCATGCTGCTGAAGCTGGAAACCCTGCTCGAAGCAGCAAATGACCGTGGCTGGGAAGCTGACACCTTCTTCGTTATGTCCGGCTTCCGCACGCCGTTTTATAACGCAGCCATCGGCAATACGACGACGTCATCGCGCCACCTCTTCGGTGACGCAGCCGACATCTATATCGACCATGATCAGGATGGTGTGATGGATGATCTGGACGGTGACGGTCGCATCACGCGTGATGATGCCGTTGCGCTGGCGTCACTGGCAGGTGAGATCGCCGAAGCTGACCCGTCCAACTGGCCGAATGGCGGCATTGGTATCTACAATGCAAACGCTGTCCACGGCCCGTTCGTGCACATTGATGCACGAGGATACAGAGCGCGCTGGTAACAGCGCGCCCTATAAATTTTCCGATTACAGGGAGCCTGCTGCTACGCTGCTCATTTGAGCAATTTCGGCAGCGGGTTCATCCTGCGGCTCCCACAGCGGAGCGACGCGCTCTTCCATGCGGATAGAGTTTTCACGATTATAAACATCGCGCCAGAAACGGGCATGACCGTCTTCGGCAACCGTCACCGTGACATAGGTGATGTGGACCGGAACATGGTTTTCAAAATCCACGCGGCGCAGTTCACTGTCATCCAGCGCTTCGCGCAGGTCTTCCATAGACTCAAAGTCGTCGCCCGCGACCCACATCGCCATATCGACAGGGTTTTCCAGACGGACACAACCTGAAGAGAACGCACGCTGTGCGCGTTCAAACAAGTGCACTGATGGCGTACCGTGCAGATACACAGAGTGCTGGTTCGGGAAGATGATCTTCAGCTCACCAAGCGCGTTGTTATCGCCGGGAGCCTGAATGAACTGATAGCGCGAACCGGCATTGTCAGCATACCAGTCAACTGTTTCAGCCGCGACGGTGCTGCCTGTCTCACGATCTACAATCGTGTAGCCATTGCGGGCTGCATAGCTCGGGTCTTCCTGCATGTGCGGAATTTTATCACGCGATACGATGCTTACCGGCGCATACCAGCGCGGATTGGCCACCGCATACTCGATCTCGTCAGAGAAGATCGGCGTTGCGCGGGATGGCAGACCAAAAATAGCGCGCATAGAGATTTCGCGCTGGTTGTTCGCCCAGCCTTCGGCTGTGAACGATGGTACGTTCGCCCAGACGAAACGTTCACCCATATCGCCCTGCTCGCGCCAGAAATCCATTGCGGCACGGATGCGGTCGACTTTGGAATCTACGCTCTCGTTCAGAGCTTCCAGCGTGTTCGGGCCAAGCACGCCATCAATCTCGAGGCCATGCTGCTCCTGAAACGCTTCTACAGCGTCTGCCAGCGTTTCATCATAAGTGATGTACCACTCATTGAAATCCGGTGCCTCGGCTTCAGCCTCAAGGTCTGAATCAGCCTCTTCTGTGAGTGTTGTTTCAGTCGTCGCGCTGACAGTTTCAGCTTCTACCGCATCATTCTGCGCGAAGAACTCCGTCGTGCGCTCAAGAAGGTCGCCAGCTGTATAATAGCCTTCAGCGATCATGCGTTCGCGAAGTGCCGGAACGCGTGCATCTGTCATACCAGGCTCAAGCGCATCATCGGCATCCGGAATAGCCATCCAGCCACCGCGCGCTTCAATCATCTGATAACGCTCAAGCTCTGCCTGAAGCATCTGGAATTGTGCAGCTTGCGGCGCAACGTGTTCTGCGCTTGAGCGGACATCACCCTGACCGGAGCGTTCCAGCAGAACGACAAGCTCTGAACGTGCTGGCGCGTTGGTCTGAGACGCGGTTGCCTCGCCCATATTCTCCAGCGGGCCACCAATGCGGGCCATCAGGTCAAACCATTCAGCCGTCAGAAGAATATCAGCGCGCGCACGGTCTGCAGCGTCACCACCTGTGAAACGGCGGTCAGCAAGAATGGAAATGCGTTGGCGGTCTTCATCGCTCATCACAACGCCATAGCGGCCAACAGATGCGACAGCTTCAAGAAGTCCATCCACGCCATCATAGGTCCATACCGGCTCAAACAGGCGCTGCGCATAGGCTGAACGTGCGAGCATCAGCTCCCCCTCAGTGGCGTCAGCGCCAAACAGCTCTGCGAAGTCTTCCTGAATGAAGAGGTCCTGAACTGCGCCAGCCATGCGGGAATCAACCTCGATCTGAAGATTGGCTTCATGAACAGGGGACTCAACCGAAGTCTGGGCAGTATCATTATGATGATTGGCAAATGCAGCCGGTGTCACAGCCAGCATAACTGCGGCTGCACTGACACCTGCCTTCAGGGCGGTCGTATATTCACGGAAGACTTTCATTATTGCGACGCCTCCGTTTCATCCTTTTTGCGCGTATGGGTTACCGCAGAAATCAGGCCGAGACCCGACATTGCGATGGCGACAACTGCGATCCATTGAGCTGGAACACCTAGCATAGCCGCGCCGTAAGCGAGGCCAGCGATCAGGATTATAAATCCGACAACATATATCGTGAAAGATGACATTTTGGCTCTCCGTAACTGCAAGAAGAAACGGCAACCACCACGAGGGGTTCCGGTTGGAACTACTGAATAAAATTAGTTTTTTTGGGAACCTATTGCAGTATCGGGCAACCGCGGCGCTGATATTCGGCGATGGCATCATCCATCCAGAGCTCGAAATTCTCGGCTCTGCGGTCAGATGACGGGTGAGTCGACATAAACTCCGGCGGCGCCTGCCCGCCACTCAATTCACCCATGCGCTGCCAGAGTTCCGGCGCTTCACGCGGGTCATAGCAAGCACGCACGAGCAGCTCGAGGCCGATCTTATCGGCTTCAGTTTCATGCTGACGGGAGAATGGCAGAAGCACACCTGCCTGTGCAGCCATGCCAAAGGCTTCCATCACTGCACGGCTGTCCGCCGCAACGCCAATCGCCATCTGGCCGACCTGCAGGATACGCCCCTGAGACATGCGCTCGCCACCATGGCGCGCAAGCGCATGGGCGATCTCATGACCCATCACCACGGCCAGCTTATCGCGGTCAATCACATCGGCGGACGTCACCTGCCCGTCGAAATTGCCGGTGACATCCAGCATGCCCGTATAAACGGCCACATAACCGCCCGGCAAACAGAAAGCATTCGGCTGGTCAGACTGGATGACGTTGAATGTCCAGTCGAAGCTCTCGGCTTTCGGCTCGACCGGATACCCTGCTGCGATGAGTTCCCGCTCGTAAGCAATGGCAGCGCGGCGCAGATCGTCGCCAATCTCTCTTACCACATCGACCAGGTTTTCCTGAGCCGGCGCACACTGGCGCGAGAGGTTTGAGCAGATCACGCTCGAGCCTGCCTCTGAGAGAATTTGCGCATAGGCCTGCGCGCCCAGCTCATTCTCCTGCTGAACGGATGTCGTCAGAACCTGTCTGCGCTCAGTATATCCAACCGGCTTCTGATTGAAAAACCAGTAAAGCCCCAGCCCCGCCAATGCGATGACGATCAACAGCAAACGTGCGCGCATACCCCAAACCCTCCGGGAATCTGTCTCTGGCCATTTTAGACCAGCTTGAATGACCTGCGAAGCCTTGAACCACATTGACGTCTGCGCCTTTGCGACTATCCCTATGGCCAAGGAGATACTCTATGACTGACCGCCAGGAGCCGAAGCTCGGCCTTCAAATCATTCCCGTCACACCTTTCCAGCAAAACTGCTCCCTCCTCTGGGATCGGGACACGATGGAAGGTGTCTTCGTGGATCCGGGCGGTGAGACGGAAAAGCTCATGCAGGTCGCGAAAGAGATTGGCGTCACCATCAAGGAAGTCTGGCTCACACATGGTCACCTCGACCATGCTGGCGCGGCTGATGAAGTGCGCGAACTGACGGGTGCGCCGGTTATTGGTCCTCACAAGGACGACCAATGGCTAATGGATGACATTAAAGAGCAATGGCAGAAATACGGTGTCACGAACGGCCCGCGTAATGTCGTGCCAACACGCTATCTGGAAGAAGGCGATACGCTGACACTCGGCGACTACACCTTCAACGTCGTTCACACACCAGGCCACACACCAGGCCATGTTGTGATCTATAACACTGAGGTCAAAATCGCCTTCGTGGGCGACGTGCTCTTCCGAGGCAGCATTGGCCGGACGGATTTTCCAAAGGGGAATCTGGACCAGCTGGTGAATTCAATCACCACAAAGCTATGGCCTCTGGGCGACGACATCACCTTCATTCCGGGCCACAACCAGCATTCGACCTTCGGTCACGAACGCCAGACAAATCCGTTTGTCTCTGATTCCGCTGTCGCGCAGATGAAGGCGCAACAGCAGCAACAGCAATAATCACCCAGCGTCGGCCTCGGGCTCGTCATCCATTACCTCCTGAGGCAGCGGCGTTGCCGGTTCAGGTGGCGGAATGGGCACTCCGGCATTATCCATCCGGAATGGCGGGCGCTCCGGCGCTTCGACATTTGCCGTCAGCACCTCATCATATTCGCGGATACGGCGCACATAGCGCACCGGCTCATAGCCGCGCGCATATCCATGACGCACGGTAGAGTGATATTCACGCTCAGTCAGCAGCGGCAACATGCGCGAAATATTGGACCAGCGGTCGGGATCAAGATTTTGACGGCGCGCCAATGTCCGCGCGTCGAGCAAGTGACCATAGCCGACATTGTAAGCCGCCATCGCCATCCATAGCCGATCATACCCGCTCACGCCGTCTGGCAGACGTTCGTAGATGCGACGCATATATTCAGCGCCGCCATAAATGCTCTGTTCGGGGTCCAGCCGGTCTGTCACGCCCACTTCACGTGCGGTAGGACGCGTCAGCATCATCAAGCCGCGCACACCCGTCGGGCTGCGTGCATCGGCTTCCCAATGGCTTTCCTGATAGCCCTGCGCGGCAAGCATGGTCCAGTCGAGGTCCTCTTCACGCGCGGCATCGCGGAAAGTCGGCTCGAACTGCGGCAAGCGGGTTTCGATACGGCGGTAGAAGGTCGAAATGTCGACATAATCAAATTCGTTGAGATGACCGTAATGACGCTCGTCTAACTCGGTGAGCAACCCGTCTTGATGAGCGGTTTCGAACCAATCGCTCAGAAACGGCAGAATATCACGCGATTGAGGTGCAATCTCCCAGGCAAGCTGCCGGTCTTCGCTACCAACCATCATGGATCGCATGAGCTCGGGAAATTGTCGCCTCGCGAACTGCGCAACGTTTGAATCCACTATAGCGCAATCAATGTCACCCTCGGCCACATCCGTCAGCAGGCCATAGCCTGTCATGCCGGCAACCGAACGCCAGTCGAGTTCATCAACCGATTGTGCAGCGACTTCCAGCGTCGCCTCGGCGCCCGAGTCGCGGATGGCAACGACTTCAAAATCGGACATTGCAGAAAGTGAGTTGGGCGCCGGACCGCCCCGGCTGCACACCGCAACAGGCCGGACATTCTTATAGGCAGGACCAAAAATGACCTCGCCTTCTTCATGCTCCATCCTGATTTCGCGCTGGGTCAGCCCGGGGGCTGCAATATGCCCCTCGCCATTCCGAATGGCCTCGAGGACAGCATTGAAATCATCGTAAATCTTGTAGCGGACCTGAACGCCCATCGCTTCTGCGAGCTCGCTCGTCAGATCGACCTCATAACCCGTCGCAATACCTGCGCGATCGCGAAACGTGGTCGGAGAGGCGACGGTCAGAACAACCAGCTCACCATCAGCGCGAATGCCTTCGAGTCCGTGCGAAACTGGCGGTTCGGCAGACTCGGGATCGAGCATGGCGGACACTGCATCGACCGGTGAAGACACGCTCCAGTTTGACGATTGGGAGAAGATTAAAAGGGCTGCCACGCTGGACGCTGCGAGAAAGCCGAGTGCGAAGCCCGTTGCCGATTTTCTCTTTTTTGACATGACCAACCAACGTCGCCCGAGGTTCAAAGTTCCAAATTTCTCAACCGACAGGGCCGCTCACGAGATTTTGCGCGTCGTAATCTTCACCCGCCGTTCAAACTATGAAACTCTTTTTCCAACGACAAAAATAAGGGGAGAGACACATGTTTGACCGGGACGACTGGCTGGCATCTCATCAAGAGGACATTATCGAGCCGGAACGGGAGATCGTAGACCCGCACCACCACCTCTGGGACTGGCCATCCATGGCCAACTATCTGCTCGACCAGCTCTGGAAAGACACAAGCTCCGGCCATAACGTCGTCCAGACCATGTTCATGGAGTGCGGCTGGTCTTATCACAAAGAAGGTCCCGACCACCTCAAACCTGTCGGCGAGACAGAGCGCGTGGCGAGCATTGCCACTGACGCTGCTAAAGATCCCTCCAAAGCGCAGATCGCCGGAATTATCGCACACGCAGATTTACGCTCAGACCTTCTGGATGAAGTGCTTGACGCGCATGATCAGGCCGCCAGCGGGCGGTTTCGCGGCATTCGTCAGGCTGGTGCCTGTGACGATGATCCGGCGCTGGTGATCAAGCCTCACCAGCCTGCAGGTCTCTATCTTATGGAAGACTTTCAGGCGGGCGTGCGTCGTCTTGGCGAGCGCGGTCTCACCTATGATACCTGGAATTACCACTTCCAGATCAAAGACCTGACAAAGCTTGCTCAGGCTGCACCGGACACCACCATCATCCTAGACCATTTCGGCACCCCGCTCGGTGTTGGCCGGTTTGAAGGCAAGCGCGCGGAAATCTTCGAACAATGGAAGAAAGATATTGCAGAGCTTGCGGCCTGCCCGAATGTCCACGCCAAGATTGGCGGCCTCGCTATGCCGGATAATGGCTGGGGCTATAGCGCGCAGGAAACGCCGCCGAGTTCAGACCAGCTCGTTGCCGATCAGGGCGACTGGTACAAATACGCGATCGACCATTTCGGCCCGAGCCGCTGCATGTTCGAAAGTAACTTCCCAGTAGACCGGGCGTCGATCAGCTATCCGGTGCTCTGGAATGCCTTCAAGAAAATGGCTGCCGGTTATTCCGAAGACGAGAAAACCGCCATGTTCTCCGGCACAGCGCGCCGCGTTTATAAACTGCCAGAGGCCTAGCGACATTTATGGAAGGCGCAACATTGCCTGAGGGTATTACAATCAGGCGTGCGCGCCTTTCGGATGCAGACCAGCTTCCGGGTCTGTTCGATGATGCTCTGCGCCTTATAGCCTCGCGGTTCTACACGCCCGCCCAGATTGATGCATGGGCGCGCCGCGCACCGCGGTTTAAGCACATATTCGAGACCGAGTTCGAAGCGCGGTCTGCATGGGTTGCCGCGACTGAAACCGGCAGACTGCTCGCCTATATTGATCTCGTCGACGACGGGCATATCGACTTCTTTTATGCCCGTCCGGAAGTCACACGCACACAGGTCACGCATAATCTGTTCGATGAACTCTTATGTGAGGCGCACCGCAAAGGGATCACCGAGCTGTCCACCGAGGCCTCTGAAGCTGCAAAGCGCTTCTTTGCGAAGTACGGGTTTGAGGTCACCCATAAACAGGATGTCTGGCTGGAGGATGTCTGCCTCCACAATTACCGGATGACAAAGCCTCTCGTTTAAACCGGATCATTGATTCGAGCGCCTGAAATCACAGCTGCGAGCTTGACCTTGAAAGCAATTTTCGCTGCCATGCCCTGAAGAAAAATCATCAGGGGGACACCATGAACAAGCTCACCTCGATTTCTGTTGCAGCTCTGTCTGCTGCAGTTCTCACCTCATGTGGCTCGACGCCGAATGTCCCTTACTTTGACTACAGAGGCACCGTCTATCTGGATGGCGGCATGGGCTGTTCGGTTGAATATGCTGCCGGAAACGCGTCCGGCATGCCCTATGACCTCATAGCCTTCCCCGGCAATCGCAATTTCGAAAACCATTTCGAAAATCAGGTTCTGCTGATGACCGTGGCGTTTGGTCTGGATGACGGTCAGGTGCCGGACGTCGCCTTTTATGATGACTGGCAAGGCCCAAACGCAATCGCGATGAACCGCACGCTGAACGGCAATTACAGCCGGGGCACAATTCTGTTCGGCGGCGAGCTTCTCTGGCGCGAAGCCATCGACGTTGGCGGAAATGACCTCAACACTGTGCGGATTGCCACCATCCTTGCACATGAGTTCGCGCATCTCGCACAGTTCTCCCGCGGCTATTATGTCGACGTGCCAACGCAGGAGCTGATGGCCGATATGATGGCGGGCTGGGCGATTGGCCTGCTCTTCTCCGACGAGTTTGTCACCGACGACCGAAGGCGCCAGCGACTTCTCTCCGAGGCAGCGCGCACAATGTTTGACATTGGCGACTATGCCTTCAACTCACCCAACCATCACGGAACACCTCAGCAACGCGAAGCAGCCTTCGAACTCGGCCTCTCCATGTATTATGAAGGCGACGTGGGTCGGGTGAATACTGCCTTCCGCATCGCCCGCAATGCCGCGCCGGATATTCGCCGCGGATCGCTGAACCGCGATATCCGGGATTATCTCTAAGCGGAAACTGGCGCGGGGAAGCGCTCTTTAAAGGTAAAGGCGCGTTCGCTCGGGCCGTGCTCTTCCAGATAGTCCAGCCGCTCCTTGCCCTCTTCGATAGATGGCAGATGACCGGCAAGCACCCACCAGAGCGCGACGCTAACCGGCAGCGGTTCAAACCAGTCATCCTTACGCGCAAAAACGGCTTTATGATTGCTCTGGCGATAGGCAAACGCGCCGAGCGCCTCAAGGCTCTCCCAGACCGTCATATTGATGGTGATCTTCGGGTTTCTGAACTGACGGATCGCCACCGGCATATCATCTTCAGTCCAGCGCCAGATGAAGCCGGTATGCTCATCGGCCGCTTTATGCACGCTCTCAATGGCGGCATAAAAGTCCCGATTATCCGGATGCGCGCGTGACTTGCGAAACTTTGCGATATTGATCTGTGCGAGATGATACTCTGGCATATGTGTTCCCCTGCCGGTCACGTAAAAGACAGGCAGCGCGCACAGATTGCAAGCGCCTACTCGACTTCGCTGACGATTATGAATTCCGGCGCTTCTACCAGCCCCATAAACTCGCCCATCACGCTCTGAACGAGATCACCGGGCATGTCCTCGACGGTGAACCCTTCAAGATCGGGAATTTCGAACAGCTTGATATATTCCACGCTTGGCGACCCGTCTCCGATGAGCAGCTTCTCGGCACGGAACGTTCTGAACGACTTAACCCGCTCCAACGACCGCATTTTCGGATAGTCAGTCGTCTTCACCCAGTTTTCAAAGTCCGGTTTGGTGACACCGGTCTTCAGTTTATACTTCAGAACAAGCTGGACCATTTTCATCTCCCTCTCTCGCCTTAGAATGACAGATTGAGGGGTGAATTTACTTCCCCTGATCAGGGGACACGGAAAGGATTTTCCGCGGCGCCGAAAACATCGGAGGAAAAGCCGTTTTTTAGGTCGTTTCCCCTTGCGACGACTCTCCTCGAGGGATATACGCGGGCCGTTTGCCCGATAGCCGGGCATGACGTATAAAAAATCACGCCGGAGACCATAAATGCCAAAGCGCACCGATATCGAATCCATCCTCGTCATTGGTGCCGGTCCTATTGTCATCGGACAGGCCTGTGAGTTCGACTATTCAGGCGTCCAGGCGATCAAGGCGCTGAAAAGCGAAGGTTACCGGGTCATTCTGGTAAACTCCAACCCGGCGACGATCATGACAGACCCTGATCTGGCCGACGCAACTTACATTGAGCCGATCACACCGGCCTTCGTTGAGAAAATAATCGAGAAAGAACGCCCGGACGCGATCCTGCCGACCATGGGCGGTCAGACAGCGCTGAACTGTGCTCTCGATCTGGAGAATGCCGGCATCCTCGAAAAATACGGCGTCGAGATGATCGGTGCGAAAGCCGAAGCGATCAACAAAGCCGAAGACCGTAAACTCTTCCGCGAAGCGATGGACAAGATCGGTCTGGAAAACCCGCGCGCCGTGATCATTGGCGCACCGGAAATCTACAATGAAGAAGGCCGTATCGTAGATTATGACCGCATCACCGGCCTCAAAATGGCGATGGATGCAATTGAGGAAGTCGGCCTGCCAGCCATTATCCGTCCGGCCTTTACGCTCGGCGGCACAGGTGGCGGCATCGCGAACAACCGCGAAGAGTACGAACAATATGTCCGTTCCGGCCTTGCTATGTCTCCGGTGGCGCAGGTTCTGATCGACGAAAGCCTGCTTGGCTGGAAAGAATACGAGATGGAAGTTGTTCGCGACAAAGCGGATAACTGCATCATCATCTGTTCTATCGAGAACATCGACCCGATGGGCGTGCACACAGGCGACTCCGTCACCGTCGCCCCTGCCCTCACCCTGTCAGACCGCGAATATCAGGTCATGCGGAACGCATCGATTGCCGTTCTGCGCGAGATTGGCGTTGAGACAGGCGGCTCTAACGTCCAGTTCGCGGTAAATCCTGCGGACGGCCGTGTCGTTGTCATCGAGATGAACCCGCGCGTATCGCGCTCGTCTGCGCTCGCGTCTAAGGCAACCGGCTTCCCGATTGCGAAAATCGCAGCCAAACTGGCGGTCGGTTACACGCTCGACGAACTCGACAACGACATTACGGGCGTCACACCGGCAAGTTTCGAGCCGACAATCGACTATGTTGTCACGAAGATCCCGCGCTTCGACTTTGAAAAGTACAAAGGCGCTGACGACAGCCTGACAACCAGCATGAAATCTGTCGGTGAAGCAATGGCGATTGGCCGGACCTTCCAGGAATCGCTCCAGAAAGCGCTCCGCTCTATGGAGACAGGCCTTGATGGCCTGAACGAGATCGACATTCCGGGCCTCGGTCAGGATGATGACCGCAACGTGCTCAAAGCTGCTGTTGCCAAGCGTTCTAAAGACCGTATCCGCACAATCGCGCAGGCGCTCCGCTCCGGTCTCAGCGTTGAAGAAGTCCATGAGGCATCGCACTACGACCTTTGGTTCCTTCGCCAGTTCAACGAAATCGTCGAAACAGAAGCTAAGCTCATGTCTGACGGCCTGCCGATTGATGCCGAAGGCTGGACCTATCTGAAGAGCATGGGTTTTGCGGACTCACGCATTGCCTACCTCACAAACTCTTCCGAGACGGAAATCCGCCGCAAGCGTCACGAAGCGGGTGTCTTCCCTGTCTTCAAACGCATCGACACCTGCGCGGCAGAGTTTGCAGCGAAAACGCCATACCTCTACTCGACTTACGAACAGCCGCTGTTCGGCCAGACAGAAGCCGAATGTGAGGCAGAGGTGTCAGACCGCAAGAAAGTCATCATTCTTGGTGGCGGCCCGAACCGTATTGGTCAGGGTATCGAGTTTGACTATTGCTGCTGCCACGCGGCCTTCGCGATGGATGATCTCGGCATTGAATCCATCATGGTCAACTGTAACCCTGAGACGGTTTCAACTGACTATGACACGTCCGACCGTCTCTATTTCGAGCCGCTGACAGGCGAGACCGTTCTGGAAATCATCCGCAAGGAAATGTCCAAGGGCGAACTCCTCGGCGTGATCGTACAGTTTGGCGGCCAGACACCTCTCAAGCTCGCAAGCATGCTGGCGGAAGAAGGCATTCCGATCCTCGGCACAAGCCCTGAGAGCATCGACCTTGCAGAAGACCGCGAGCGCTTCACGAAAATCCTCGATGATATCGGCCTGAAACAGGCGCCGTCTGCGATTGCCCGTTCCGAAGAAGAAGTCATCGCGGCTGCTGAGAAGATCGGCTATCCGCTCATGCTGCGCCCGTCCTACGTTCTGGGTGGCCGCGCAATGGAAGTCGTGCGTGATGAAGACGACCTCAAGCGCTATGTCCGTGACGCGGTAAATGTATCCGGCGACCAGCCTCTGCTCTGCGACCGTTACCTCGCTGACGCGATTGAAGTGGACGTGGACGCGCTGTGCGATGGCAAGGATGTCCATATTGCTGGCGTGATGGAGCATATTGAAGAAGCTGGTGTTCACTCCGGTGACTCTGCGTGTTCGCTTCCGCCATACACGCTGCCGGTCAGTACAATCTCGCAGCTCGAAGCCCAGGCTGCAGAGCTGGCCATGGCGCTGGACGTACGCGGCCTGATCAACATTCAGTTCGCGGTCAAAGGCGACGACATCTTCGTTCTCGAAGCGAACCCGCGCGCGTCACGTACTGTGCCATTCGTCGCGAAAGCAGTCGCCGCACCAATCGCCGCAATTGCCGCGAAAGTCATGGCGGGCGTTCCGCTTGCAAGCTTTGAACTGGCCGAGCGCGCCAAGCCGCGCCGCGTTGCTGTGAAGGAAGCTGTCTTCCCATTCGCACGCTTCCAGGGCGTTGACCCTGTGCTTGGCCCTGAAATGCGCTCTACAGGCGAAGTCATGGGCTGGGATGACGATTTTGGTGCAGCCTTCCTGAAAACCCAGATTGCTGCCGGCGTTGACCTGCCGACAAAGGGCCGCGTGTTCGTGTCTGTGAAAGACTCTGACAAGCCGGGCGTTCTGAAAGCAGTGAAGCGTCTTGAAGAGATCGGCCTTACTATCTGCGCGACAAGCGGCACGGCAAGCTATCTGAAAGAGGCTGGCGTGAATGTCGAGCGCGTCAACAAGGTGGCTGAAGGCTCACGTCACATCGTGGATATGATCACGGATGGCGAAATCCATCTGGTGTTCAACACGACCGAAGGTGCCCAGTCTATGAAAGACTCACAATCCATTCGTGAGACTGTTCTGAAGCAGCGCGTACCTTACTTCACAACGCTGGCCGCCTCGCGAGCAGCCGTGAAAGCGATTGACGCCCTGCTCACCCGACCTCTTGAAGTTCGCTCACTTCAATCCTAAGTGCGCTTGCAACCGGTAACTGGGCTGGCTGAAATTAATAGGGGAAGCGTTTAAAAGCGCGATATAGCGGACTTTCCAACAAGTCTGCGAGTGCGCTGGTCTTGACTGACGTCAAAAAGCGAGAAACGCTTCTCACTTCTAAACCGGATGGATTTCCTGAATGCAGAGAATACCTATGACCGCCGAGGGCCATGCGGCTCTTGAGGCAGAACTGAAGAATCTGAAAGTAGTAGAGCGCCCGAACATCATTACGGCGATCGCTGAGGCGCGTGAACACGGCGACCTTTCAGAGAATGCCGAGTATCACGCGGCGAAAGAAAAGCAGAGCTTCATCGAAGGCCGCGTTGCAGAGCTTGAAGACAAGCTCGCGCGTGCGGACGTGATCGATACATCACGCCTGAACGGCGACACCGTAAAATTCGGCGCGACTGTAACGATTATGGACGAAGAGTCCGAAGAAGAGTCCCGCTACAAGATTGTTGGCGAAGACGAAGCTGACGTTGCAACAGGCAAAATCTCCATCACCTCTCCGATTGCGCGCGCATTGATCGGTAAAGACGTTGATGATGTCGTGGAAGTGTCCGCACCGGGCGGCGCCAAATCCTACGAAATCCTCAAGGTGGAGTTCATCTAGATGAAAACGTCCGGTGCACTCGGGCCTTCAGTCTGGGTCGCATCGGATGGCCGGGCTGGCAATGCGGCTCAGGTCCTGGCAATTGCCCGCGCACTTGGCGAGATGTATCGCTGGGTGAAGATCGCGCACATTAATGGCGAAGGCCACAGGTCTGCTCCGATTGAGCTGACACCGAAAGGCCTTCAGCCGCTTCTGCCCTCCAGCATGTGGTGGTCACCACTGGGCGCACTCCCGAAAGACCAGAAGTCCATTCTGCAGCCCCCATGGCCGACCGTATTCATCGGTGCGGGTCGCAAGATTGCGCCTTATACGCGCTATATCCGTCAGGCCTCTCAGGGCAAAACGCTCGCCATCCATGTGATGAACCCACAGCTGCCGCTGGATGATTTCGACATGGTCGTCGCACCAAAGCATGACCAGCTATCCGGCGATAACGTCGTGGATATTCTTGGCTCACCCGCTTACTTCACGCCCGATAGAGTAGAAGACACGCAGATGATGTTTGCCGATCTGGCAGACGAGCGCGGCATGAAGGTCGCCGTTATTCTGGGCGGGGATTCCAAATCTCACAAAATGACGGAAGCTGTCTGTGAAAAGCTGGAACAACAGCTTCAGGGCATTGCCAGTAGTGGCGCGCGCCTGCGTATTGTCTGTTCCCGCCGCACGCCGACGCATGCTCGTGTGCGCTTCCGCGCCTTTGCCGAACGGGTTGGCGCACGCTTCTGGGAAAGCCCTTCAGACGGCGAAAACCCGTATCTGGCTTACCTACTCCTGTCTGACGTCGCCATCGTGACCGAAGACTCCTCCAATATGCTGTCAGAGGCTGCTTATTTCGGCTTACCGGTACATATCGCGAAGCTTGAAGGCCATAACGATAAGTTCGCCCGCTTCCACAATTCACTGGTCGAGCGCGGCGCGGCCCGCTGGTTTGACGGCACCGTCGAGCACTGGACTTATCCGGCCATTCGCGAGATCGACCGCGTGGCCGATGCCATTGTGGAAGAGCTGATCAAGCGATACCCGCAGCCGAAGTTCGACGCCCCGAAGGAAGCCCGTCAGGGCGACTTCGACAGACGATAGCGCTTTGAAGCTGAACTGATTTCTAAGATTATACAGTATAACATACTGAAAAAATAATAATTTTTATGTTCTCGTCGCCTGAATACTGCGCTATGACACGCCTATGAGCGACCTGCACTTGCATAAACATTCTGAACACAGCCACTCCCATTCGGGTGGACAGGATGCACAGCGCAAAGTCGGTATTGCGGCGCTCATCACCTTCACCTTCATGTTCGCAGAGGTAGTCGGAGGCCTGATCTCGGGCTCGCTCGCGCTTCTGGCAGATGCCGCCCACATGCTGACGGACGCAGGCAGCCTGATGCTGGCCTATGTCGGCTATGCACTGGCGCGTCGCCCGGCGGATGTGAACCGTACATTCGGCTTTTCACGCTTCAAGGTTCTGGCGAGCTTTGTGAACGGACTTCTACTCCTGCTGCTGGGCATCTGGATCATTGTTGAAGCCGTCCACCGTATCGTGGAACCGGAACCGGTCCTTTCCGGCATTATGTTCTGGGTAGCGGTCATCGGCCTTCTTCTGAACCTTGCCATGCTGAAGCTGCTCCATGGCGGCCACGACCATAGCCACGACCTCAACATGCAGGGCGCACTCATGCATGTGATTGGCGACCTGCTCGGCTCTATTGCCGCTGTCGCTGCAGCGATCATCATCTACACAACCGGCTGGACGCTGGCAGACCCGCTGCTCTCTATTCTGGTGGCGGTGATCCTGCTGGCAGGTGCGCTGCCGATCATCCGCAAGTCTGCGCATATTCTTCTGCAGGGCACGCCGGCGGGTGTTGATCTGCAGGCCATTTCCGCTGGCGTAGTCGAAGCCCTGCCCGGCGTCTCGGCCGTCCACCATATTCACGCATGGTCCCTCACCGGACAGGACCGCCTCATCACGCTGCATGTTGTTCCGAAAGACCGCGGCACAGCTATGGATCTCATCCCTGCGGTTCGTGAGGTGCTGAAGGACCGATTCGGCATCGACCATGCGACGATCGAGCTGGACCTCGAACCACTGGATGAGTGCGATATCCATACGCTCTCAGCAGCGGATCATGGCTGCGATCATCACGGTCACAGCCATGAAAAGCACGATCACAGCCATAATACACACAGTTGATCGCTCTGAGGGGTTTAACTCTCCTCGGAAATCCCCATAACTCCCTTTCGGATATTTATGGAGACCGCTGACATGAGCGACGTTCAACACGAAAGCGTAATCATCATTGGTGCAGGCCCTGCAGGCTATACAGCCGCAGTCTATGCCGCTCGTGCTATGCGTAATCCGCTCGTCCTTGCAGGCTATCAGCCAGGCGGCCAGCTCACCATCACCACAGAGGTCGAGAACTGGCCGGGCGAGAAAGAAATTCAGGGTCCGGACCTGATGGTCAAAATGCGCGAGCACGCCGAAGCAATGGGCGCGCGCGTTGAAGAAGAACAGGTTGCGAAAGTCGACCTGCAGGTTCGCCCGTTCCGGATGGAAACAGACTCCGGCAAGAAATTCACCGCAGACGTCGTCATCATTTCTACAGGCGCTCAGGCGAAATGGCTCGGCCTGCCGACAGAAGAGAAATTCAAAGGCTTCGGCGTCTCGGCTTGTGCGACATGCGACGGCTTCTTCTACCGTGAGAAAGAAGTCATCGTGATTGGCGGCGGCAACACTGCTGTCGAAGAAGCGCTCTACCTCACCAACTTCGCATCCAAAGTGACACTGGTTCACCGCCGCGATTCCCTGCGCTGTGAGAAAATCCTCGAGAACCGCTTCATGAAGCACCCGAAGACAGAGGTTATCTGGGACTCTGTACTGGATGAAGTTGTCGGTACGGATATGCCGCTCGGCGTGACAGGCGCGAAGCTCAAAAACGTCAAAACCGGCGAAGTCACAGACATTGACGCACACGGCGTGTTCGTCGCGATTGGCCACGCACCATCAACTGAGCTCTTCCAGGGACAGGTCACGATGCGCGACAGTGGCTATATCGACGTCAAACCGGGCACGACAGCGACAAACATCCCTGGCGTATTCGCAGCAGGCGACGTGACTGATGAACATTATCGTCAGGCTGTCACGGCTGCGGGCATGGGATGCATGGCTGCGCTCGAAGCAGAACGTTATCTGGCGGAGCTGGAAGACCAGTAAGCTTCCGTTACGTCAGGTATAAAATTGCCGACATCTTTGCCACACAGGGCATAATACTTCACGCGAATTCTCAAAATCTTCCTATACCATGCTTGCGAAAGTCCATCGAAAGTAGTGGACTGCGCCGCATAGAATACGATCAGCGATACGCTGGCGATTTGAGGAAAGAGGAAACAACGTGAAACCCCAAATTAAACTGCTGGCGCTTAGCGCCAGCGTGCTGGTACTTGGTGGCCTGACGGCGCCTTCAATTGCGGCACAAGAAGATGAGAGCGCGGAAGATAACCGTCGCCTCCAGACCGTCACCGTCACATCCACAAAACGCGAAGCGACACTTCAGGACATTCCTGTAGCTGTTTCTGTTGTCGACAATACAACGATTGATCAGGCTGAGATTCTCGATCTCGCCGACCTTCAGGCAGTTGTCCCATCCCTGCGCGTTGACCAGTTCCAGTCTGCAGCACAAACGGCATTCCGCATTCGCGGCTTTGGTAATGGCGACAACAATGCCGGCGTAGAGCCATCCGTTGGTGTCTTCATCGACGGCGTCTACCGCTCCCGTTCTGCTGCGGCGATTGCCGACCTGCCAAACCTTGAGCGCGTCGAAGTTCTGCGCGGCCCGCAATCTACCCTTTTCGGTAAGAACGCCTCTGCTGGTGTAATCTCCATCATCACGCAGGAGCCTCAGTTTGAACAGCAGGGCAGCATCGAAGCCTCTATGGGCAATTACGATCTGTTCCGCGTCGCTGGCAACATTACCGGCCCGATCACTGATACCATCGCCTACAGCCTGTCTGGTAATATGAACCAGCGTGACGGCTATGTTGAAGATCTGGGCATCAATCAGAACGTCAACGAACGCAACCGCTGGGGTCTTCGCGGCCAACTTCTGTTCACGCCCAATGACGATCTGAAAGTCCGACTGATCGCGGACTATGACCAGATTGACGAGCTTTGCTGTGCCGCAGGCAACGTCACCAATGGCCCGACAGGCGCAGCGATTTTCGGTCTTGGTGGTGCAATCGACCCTGAAGACCCGTTCTCCTATCAGGTTTACAGCAACTTCGCCCCAACCAATGACATCGCAAACTGGGGTGTTTCAGGTCAGGTCGACTACGACCTCGGCTTTGCTGAACTGACATCCATCACCGCTTACCGTGTGTCTGATTTCGCTTCCAACTCTGACGCTGACTTCACTAGCGCAGACCTGATCGGCCGCTTCTCTAACAACACAGAGATCGAGACCATCACGCAGGAAGTCCGCCTCGCAAGCACTGGCGGCGAGCGCTATGACTGGATGGTCGGCGGTTACTATTTCGACGAGACAGTCGATATCGACAGCACGATCACTTACGGTCAGGACCTTCGCGGCTATGCAGACTTCCTGTCTGGCGGCGGCTATGGTCAGGTTGAAGCTCTGCTCGGCCTGCCGGTTGGCACGACATTCGGTCAGGCTGGCCAGGGCATGTTCGAGACTTACTCTCAGGACAACAATGCATGGTCCGTCTTCGGTACGGTTGACGCCTATGTCACTGACCGTCTGACACTGACTGTCGGCTTCAACTATACAGACGACCAGAAAGACGCAGCGGCAAACGTTGTCAGCACAGACACATTCTCTGCGCTCGACTTTGTCAGCATTGGTAACAACGTTCTGTTCCAGACAGCATTCGCTCAGACACTCGCAGGCGTGGGCGTGAACCCGCAGGACCCTGCAGCCGTTGCGGCCTTCGCTGGCGCCTTCCCGACACAGTTTGCGCAAATTCAGGCGGGCGCTCAGGCCTTCGCTGATGCAAACGACTCCAACCCAGCAGTGAACCCGCTGCTCGGTCTGCAGGCGCTGCAATTCTTCCCGCAATTCGTGAACTATCCGAACGCGGTTGAGAACGGCTCTACAGCGGACGATGCCTTCACCTACACACTACGTGCAGCATACGACCTGACAGACGATATCAACGTCTATGCGTCTTACGCGACAGGCTTTAAGGCGAGCTCCTGGAACCTCTCACGTGACTCACGTCCGTTCGCGAGCGACCTGTCCGGGCTTACATCTGCTGGCCTGATTGTTCCGAACCTCACAACGGGTACACGTTATGCTGGCCCTGAGGACTCCACCGTGTTCGAAATCGGCCTGAAAGCCCAGTTCGACAATGTGGCTGTGAACCTTGCTATCTTCGATCAGGAAATCGAAGGCTTCCAGTCCAACTCCTTCACCGGCACAGGCTTCGCCCTCACCAATGCAGGCGTTCAGTCTACAACCGGTCTGGAAGTTGACGTCACATGGACGCCAATCGACGGTCTGCGCCTCGTCGCGGCCGGTACGTTCCTTGACCCGGTCTATGATGAGTTCGTGAACTCTCCTGCAGGTGATGTCTCTGGTGAAGCACCGGCAGGCATCTCTGACACATACCTCTCATTCTCCGGCACATATGATTTCACCCTGCCAACCGGTCAGGACGCATATGTTCGCGCAGATTACCAGTATGAGTCAGAAACCCACCTTGATTGGGACGTGAACGACCCGCGCCAGCAGCGCGACGTGAATGTTTTCAACGCCGCTGCAGGTATCAACTTTGAAAATGATCTGCGTGTTTCTGTTTGGGGCCGCAACATTTTTGACGACGAATACCTAATCGAGACATTCCCGTCTGTTGCTCAGGCAGGCTCTGTTTCCGGCTACCCGAACCAGCCAGCAACTTATGGCGTGACAGTCACCAAGCGTTTCTGATATATCAAATACGCATAACTAATATTCCAAAGGGCGCAGGTAACTGCGCCCTTTTCTGTTGCAAATTTGCGCCAAAGGGGGCAACGATTTTGCATGGACTGGGATAAACTTCGATCTTTTCATGCTGCTGCCGAAACTGGCAGCCTTACTGCAGCGGGCGACAGGCTGAAAATCAGCCAGTCTGCTGTCTCTCGTCAAATTGCCGCTCTTGAGTCGAGTATCGGCGTGCCACTCTTCCAGAGACACGCCCGTGGTCTCGTTCTCACCGACGCTGGCATCAAGCTTCACGCCGCCACAACGGACATGGCCCGCGCAGCCTCTGTGGCACACAATGTTGTCAAAGACGCGACGGACCGCCCGCAAGGCGACCTCACCGTCACGGCACCAATTGCGTTCGGCTCTACATGGCTCGTCAGCCGCCTGCAGAAGTTTGCAGACTTGTACCCCGATATTCACCTGCATCTCTATCTGGATGACCGTGAATACGACCTCTTGAAGCTCGAAGCTGAGTGCGCAATCCGTCTTTGGGCTGCGGATAAGGCTGACCTCATCCAACGCAAGCTCTCCTCGGTGAATACCAGCCTCTACGCAGCGCCCTCCTATCTGGAAAAATACGGCACCCCCGAAGCGCCGCAAGACCTCGATAACCACCGCATCATCGTTTATGGCGAACAAATCTCCCCGATGCACCACGCCAACTGGGCACAGCGTGTCGGCCGCGATGACAGGCCACCGCGTGAGGCCAGTCTCACCGTAAACAATGTTATCGGCATGGTCCGGGCCGCTGAAGCCGGCCTCGGCGTCGCCGACCTGCCGGACTATATGATCCCGGAAAACTCTAATCTGGTCAAAGTTCTCCCTGGTATGAAGGGCCCGCACTTCGATCTCTATTTCATCTATCCGAGCGATCTGCGGCGCTCCAATCGCATCGCCGCCTTCCGGGATTTTGTAACGAGCGAGATCTCCGAATTTCGTGCAACGGAGAACGAATAACGGAAAGCCATGCATTTCAGCATATCACCAGCCCGCAATTGCGTGTTGCAAAAGCTGAGTGAAAAAGTAAATTGATGACTGTGCATGACGTCTCATCATGCAGCCTGATCCTCAGATTGGGCGTTTCCTCCCCGAGACACCACTTTACGCCGGGCGCTTTTCATAGCTGCCCGGCTTTTCTTTTTTCGGACATTGCGCACATAAAAAAACCGCGAAGTTTCCTCCGCGGTTTGACGTACTTAAACTTTGCTCGCTTGACGCTGGTTCTGCGAACCGCTCAAGCTGCGCCTGCGCAGTCGCTTGTGAGGAGCACCTCAGAGCCCAACCGGGCGACGGACGAAGTCCGCCCCACCGGAGCCGCATCGCGGCGTGAGGTACTACAAACTCGATCTCAGCATCCAGGCTGTTTTCTGGCTGACCGTCATACGCTGTGTGAACAGGTCCACTGTTACATCGTCTCCAATCTCATCGGCAACATCAAGCGCCTTCTTCAGCGTGGTCGACAGCATGTCGTGACCATTTGCGAGGTTTTGAACCATGTCTTCAGCATCAGGCTGAGAATTGTCCGGCATGATGGTCGCATTTGCGAGGATTTGCTCTGTAGAGCCCGGTGCGAACTCACCGATGGCGCGGATACGCTCAGCAATTTCGTCCAGCGCGGTCCACAGCTCTGTGTACTGTTCCATGAACATATCATGCAGCGCTTTGAAGCGTGGTCCGGTGACATTCCAGTGATAGCCGTGCGTCTTCACATACAGCGCATAGGTGTCGCCCATGACGGATTTCAGCGCAGCAGTGAGGCGCGCGCGGTCGTCGGCGGAAAGCTCTGTTGGATTGTACATTGTGTGACCCTTTCTCTTTAAGTCTCAACACTCAAGATAAGGGATCAGTTCCGTGATTCAAAATTAATAATAGCAATTACTAATATAAAGATTTTTAATGCGAGAGACAGAAACAAAAAGACCCGCTTTATAGCGGGCCTTTTCAGTCTTACCGTAAGTGCGGGCTTATTTTAGGCTCGCGCAGAAGTTCTGAATACGCTTCGTCGCTTCTGTCAGCGCTTCGGTAGAGGTCGCGTAAGAGACGCGGAAGGCAGGGCCCATACCGAAGGCCGCGCCGAACACAACCGCCACATTGCCGTGCTGCAGAAGCTCGGTTGCGAAGATTTCGTCATTCTCGATCACAACGCCGCCTGGGCTGGTTTTGCCGATCGCACCGGCGCAAGACGGGTAAACATAGAACGCACCCTCAGGTGTCGGGCAATGCAGGCCTTCTGCTTTGTTCAGCTCGGCAACCACCAGATCACGACGCGTTTTGAAGACCTCGTTACGCTCTGCCAGGAAACCCTGCGGCCCGTTCAGCGCCTCAACAGATGCCCATTGAGAGATAGAGCACGGGTTAGACGTTGTCTGGCTGATCACCTTGCGCATGGCGCCGATCAGCTTGTCCGGACCTGCAGCGTAACCAATACGCCAGCCCGTCATCGCATAGGCTTTTGACACACCGTTCATGGTGAGCGTGCGGTCATAAAGGCCCGGCTCAACCTGCGCGATGGTGAAGTATTCAAACCCGTCATAGACAAGGTGCTCATACATGTCGTCTGTGAGGATCCAGACCTGAGGATGGCGTAGAAGCACGTCCGCCAGCGCACGCAGCTCGGCTTTCGTGTAAGCCGCGCCTGTCGGGTTAGATGGAGAGTTCAGGATCAGCCATTTGGTTTTCGGCGTGATCGCAGCTTCCAGTGCTTCCGGAGAGAGTTTGTAATTCTGGTTCGCACCACACGCGACAGGCACTGGCGTGCCGCCACACATGATCGCCATTTCAGGGTAAGACACCCAGTATGGCGCAGGAATGATAACTTCATCCCCTGCATTAAGTGTCGCGAGAAAGGCGTTAAAGATAATCGGTTTACCGCCCGGCGCCACAGTCACCTGAGAATTGGTGTAAGTCAGCTCGTTGTCACGCTTGAACTTGGCGACAATCGCTTCTTTCAGTTCAGGGATACCGTCGACAGGCGTATATTTCGTCTTGCCGTCATGGATCGCCTTGATCGCGGCTTCCTTGATATTGTCCGGCGTATCGAAGTCCGGCTCGCCCGCGCCGAGACCAATAACATCAATACCCTGACGTTTGAGTTCCATAGCCTTATTGCTGACGGCAATCGTCGCAGATGGCTGGACACGATTTACGGCTTCACTCAGTTGCAGGTTAGACATGATGTATAGTTCTCCCCGTTAAAGTCGCGGGCACTATACTCACGTAATTGAATACGCCAACGAAAAACCAAGGCTCGGCATAGGCCATTACGTCGCGGAAGCGTCAGGCCGCAAATTGCGGGTAATTCTGCAACAGCATCCCGTTTGAAATGATCCGCCCCCGGATTGCTTGAATGTAGCACAACTCCTCTCCCACGGGCTCACCTGGCAGTTGACCCATCGCGAAACGGCTTACAAAGTGAGCACGTAATTTCCGAAGGTCGGGGGGAATAATAATGAAGTTTATTGGATACGGCATTCTGGCGGCCTGCACGTTCATGTCGGGCATCGGCTCTATCGCTGCGGCGCAGGAATACAGACAACAATCAGTTGTTGTGACAGGCGCGCGCATTTCCACGCCGGGCGTGTATCTGAAACGGCAGGGCGACTTCCTGATCATCGACGTCATTGTGGCCAGCGATTCGCGCGACTACGCCCTGCGCCGGACCGAGATCGAGACCACAGTCGATGCCCTTCTCGCTCAGGCCAACGACTATGATGATATTTCCATCAGTATCGATGTGAATGGCCTGATCTATCCGCTTGAGTCCACCGAAGAGCTACCATTGTCCTCAGGCTCACGGCCTGACACATCCGTTGCTAATTTAGTGCTTCGCACACCAATCCCTCAGGATATTTCCAACATCCAACCGCTGGTCCAACGGCTGGAACAGTTTGCAAATCTCGTTGAGGGCGAAGGCCGCGCGACCGTTGATACACGCGGCGGCCCGACGGTCAGCGTCGTTGATCCGGATCAGTACCGGGGTGAAGTGATCGATCTCATCCTTGAAGAGGTGGAAGACGTCACGTCAACATTAGGCAACAATTATCGCGTGATCCTGAGCGGCATTGACGGGCGCATGCAGTGGCAGAACACAGACAATGTGAATGTGATCTTCTACATCCCGTACGATTACACGGTCATCCCGACTAGCCTGACTACCATTCTGCCCGACTATTGATTGGCGCTGTTGCTAACCAGCGGCAAGACGCCGAACGCCTGCAGAAAGTACACGATAGATAGTCCGAGAGCGGACAGAAGCATGACCATGGCAAGGGCCTGTAACGTGCCTTTGCCCGGTCCTTCAACCAACCGGCTTCCGGAAAACGCCCCCACCCCTAAAGCGGCGAATATCGGATAAATCTCGACTAAAATCGCTCTGTTCCAAACTGAGAAAATCAAATGCTTCAGGTTGAAACCTGCAAGCCTGATGCCGCCTGTGGACAAGTATTCGGCCCAATCACAGCCAATTCTCTCCCGAAGCTGTCAGCATGCCCTATATCTGAACGCCATGGCGCGTGACGCCCGAAACGAAGCGATATAAACCAGACGCATGGCTCACAATAATTCCCAGCCCGTCCGCCCGAACGGCGTTGAGGTCATCAAGGACAATCTCACCCGGCTGCCTGGCAAGCCGGGCGTTTACCGCATGTTCGGCGCCGATGGTGAGGTGCTCTATGTGGGCAAGGCGAAGAACCTGAAAAACCGGGTGAGCAATTACGCCAAGCTGGGCGGGCACACCCAGCGTATTGCGCTGATGATCTCGCTCACCGCCTCCATGGAATTCGTCGTCACCGAGACAGAGACAGAAGCGCTGCTGCTGGAAGCGAACCTGATCAAGCGGCTAAAACCCCGCTTCAACATCCTTCTGCGCGACGATAAGAGCTTTCCCTACATCCTCATCCGGCGCGACCACCCTGCCCCGCAAATCCTGAAATATCGCGGCTCGAAAAAGCATAAAGGCGACTATTTCGGCCCGTTCGCCAGCGCAGGCTCCGTCACGCGCACGCTGGACACGCTGCAGAAAGCCTTCTTGCTGCGCACCTGCGAGGACACCGTGTTCGAGCAGCGCTCCCGCCCCTGCATGCTGCACCAGATCAAGCGCTGCGCTGCGCCCTGCGTCGATCTGATTTCAGAGAAAGACTATCAGGCGCTGGCCGATCAGGCGGCAGACTTCCTGCGCGGCAAGGTGGTCAGCCTGCATGAAGAACTGGCCGCAGATATGGAAAAGGCGGCGGAAAACCTTGAGTTTGAACAGGCCGCCCGCCTGCGAGACCGTATCCGCGCCATTGCGGCCGTCCGCGCCACGCAGGATATCAATCCCGAAGGCGTGGAAGAGGCAGATGTGTTCGCCCTCGCTGTGGATGGTGGCCAGTCCTGTATGCAGGTCTTCTTCTACCGGTCGGGCCAGAACTGGGGCACCAAGGCCTTCTATCCGAAGCATGAACGCGACGCGACGCCGGAAGAGATCGTCGCTGCCTTCCTCGTGCAGTTTTATGATGAACGCCCGCCGCCAAAGCTCATCCTGACGAGCCATGAACCGGCCCAGATCGAGCTGATCGAGGATGCCCTTGCCCTGCGCGCCGACCGCAAGATCGAGGTGCGCAAGCCGTCACGCGGCGGCAAGCGGGAGCTGGTGGTTCAGGCGCTCAACAATGCGCGCGAGGCGCTCAGCCGCAAGCTCGCAGAAACGGCCAGTCAGGCGCGTCTTCTGGAAGAAGTGCGCAAAGTGTTCGATCTGCCTGAAACGCCAAAGCGTATCGAGGCTTACGATAACTCGCACATTCAGGGCTCGAACGCTGTGGGCGGGATGATTGTCGCCGGCCCGGAAGGGTTTGAGAAGAACCAGTACCGCAAGTTCAATATCAAGGATTCGGACATAGAGCCGGGCGATGACTATGGCATGATGCGCGAAGTCATGCGCCGCAGGTTCTCTCGACTGATGAAAGAGGCGGGCCTTGATGCCCCCTCTTCCACAAGCAAGCGCGAAGGCGCAGGTGCGTCAGCGGACGCTGGCAACAGCACCGAGCAAGAAAATAAAACAGCCCTGAGCGCGACCCATCGCGAAGGCGAAGCCGTAGCGGGTGGTCAAAACAAAAATGACACCACAAGCACCGACGCCAGCTCATCTCACCCCACAAGTGACCACGCAGGCGCAGCCAGCCCCAACAGCGAAGCTGGAGGGACCGCTGGCGAGCAAAAAACATTGACCCGCCGAGAAAAGCTAAAAGCGAGTCCTCATTACCCCGACCTCGTGCTGATCGATGGCGGTCTGGGTCAGCTCCATGCCGTTATGGAGACGCTTCAGGAGCTTGGCCTGTCGCATGAGGATGTGACGCTGGTGTCTATCGCCAAAGGGCCGGACAGGAATGCAGGCCGCGAGAAGTTCTTCCGGCCGGACAAAGCGCCCTTCATGCTGCCGGAAACCGCGCCGGTGCTCTATTACCTGCAGCGGCTTCGGGATGAGGTGCACCGCTGGGCGATTGGCGCGCACCGCACGCGCCGCTCGGCCGATATCCGCAAAAACCCGCTGGACGAGATTGAGGGCATCGGCCCTGCGCGGAAGAAGGCGCTCCTCCACCGGTTCGGCTCGGCCAAGGCGATTGCCCGCGCCAAGCTGTCAGACATCGCCACGGTAGATGGCGTCAGCCAGGCCCTCGCCGAGCGGATTTATAATTACTTCCATGGGAGTTAGGGTGTGTGAGATTTAGAACCCTAACCGGAATATTCCCTTAAGATGCACCCTCAGCCAATTCCGTTAAACTTCCACGCCGCATCATTGGCTCCGCCAAAAAAGCGGTTGAAATCCACTAACTTTTCTTCTCAAGTGAGAATCGTCCTTGTAATCCGACACCCTAAAAATTAAGTTATATATTAAATTATGGATTGACACTTGGCTGATATGGTCCTTGGTAGCTGGAAAAAGATATACGACGGACCTCATGGCGAGGTGTGGATGCATGATCGATGCATGAAGGAATTGAAAAAAGTAAACGAACCCAGAATGGAGGCACGCGTTAAAAGTTGTATGAAGGCTAAATTTTGCCAAGTAGAAAACCTCGGCGACCTCCACAAAAAGGAGTTTCGAAGTGAAGGTAGCAGGAAAAGAAAGGGTAAAAACATTCCGCTGCACGCTTTCAAAAGCGACCAACTAAGAATCTACGGATCCGTGGGAAGTGTTTCATACAACCGAGCTTTTTTTGCCGCTGTCGCTATTCAGAAAAAAGATGACAAACTTGATGCAAACGACGCCGATACTTGCGCGAACCGACTTCAGGACATCGAAACAGAAATAAAAAATGCCAAACTCTAAGGAGAGCTCCATGAACGAAGACTTTGAAGCAATCATGGCTGAAGAAGAAGCCATTGCTTATGTTCAAAGCATGGCGCTTCGCATTCTTCGAGAAAAGAATATCAAAAAATCTGCCCTTGCGAAGCGTATGGGCGTCTCGCCAGCCTATGTGACTCAAATTTTGACCGACTCTGAGCCGCAAAATCTTTCTATCAAAAGGGTAGCGAGTCTTTTCTACCATCTCGGCGAGAAACTCGACTTTTCCTGTGAGCTGATACGCAAAATGGATGCAGTAGGCCACCAGCGCAAAATTCGAAATAAGGCAATGTCTGAGAGAAAAGAAACCTTTGACGTCTGGTGTCATGCAAATTCCGACGACACCTTTTCAGGACTGGTAGCAGCTTAAAAATGGCAAATGACCTCAACGAACTAGTCGGGAAGGCAGAGCTCAATCAAATTTTTCAAGTGAGCTCTGTCACTTGGCGTGCACCATCGTTGTCTCCGGACGTTAAAAACGTCGCTAAGTACATGAGCAACGAATTGTCAGGCGCCCCAGAGTTTGACGAAGAGAACAACATTCTCATCGGTCAAATTCGTTGCCGTATTTGGGTAGCACCCGAGGTTACCGACGATGCGGCGGAAGACGATTCATTCTCATCTGCAAAAATGGGAATAGAGGCAGTCTACGCTCTAATTTTCGAAGTTGAACCATTCAGCGAGTTAGATGTGAATTGCCTAACAGCTTTCATGAAGACGATTGGAAGAATGACGGTGTGGCCATATTTTCGTAGTTTCTGTGCTATCGTTGCAAACGAAGCGTTGATGGATCTTCCTCCTTTACCTTTGAAAAAGGCGAAATTTCCAATTTCAAACGTTGACTATAAAGAATTGGATTAGCCATACAAATCTCCGTTGCTCTGCAAGGCGCATTAGACAGACGTCGTAGTGCATCAACATGAACCGGCGAGAATGGTGGATTACGCTTACCGCTAATCCACCCTACCATTTCTCTCGCCTCAGAAATCCCGGTTTGCGCAGCCGAGAGCAAGCAAGACCGGGACCCAGCGGAAACAATACTGGACCCCGGATCGTCGCGCTGCGACGTCCGGGGTTTCTGCATTTTGACTCAAAAACAATCCAACACCTGCGCGCCTGCCGCATACTTCCCCTCATGACCGAGGCGAGCGCATATACCCCACCCTCCCGAGCCCCTGCAGACATTGCAGCGCGGCTGGAGACTTATATTGCGCGCCATGAGCGCCATGCCCGTGACCATGTGGACGACACAGGAGACACGCCGAAAATCCAGCGCGGTTTTATGGACGGTCTGCTCCTCCATATCCGCCGGCTGGAGCATCAGATGCGATGCTTTATCCTGTTTCTGGCCGCAGAGCTGATCGAGCGCGGCCTGGTAAAACCCCAGCCGCTTACCCTCCGCCCACGTGGTGAGGCAGACCCGACCGGCCCGTCCATCATTATTCGTCGTCAGGACCGCGAGCTGCGCCTTGCGCTCTCCGGTAAGGTGCGCCTCAGCCCATTTTCGATCACCACGCCGGTGATTGAGGGCAAATCGCGCCGCAAACCCAGTGGCGGCAAGCGCCCTTACACGCTGTTGCCGGATCGTTTTGAGCCCGTTGATGCCCGCCATCTTCTGGCGCGCTATGGCCGCCTCTCCCGCGTGCTTTTGCGTGCTGATGTGCTGGCGGAGCGTCTTGCGGGCCGTGCGCTGACGGTGAAATTTTCTTCGCCGCTCATCCCTGCGCAGGCAGGGAACTCGTTCCGCAGGACTGGTCCAGATTCCCGCCTTCGCGGGAATGAGCGAAACCTGGATAAGTCCATCCTAGCATCCGACCTTACCAGCGACCGCGCAGGCGCGGGTGCAGGCAGCCTGAGCAGCAACCCGCAAACAGCCTTGAGCGCGACCCATCGCGAAGGCGGAGCCGAAGCGGGCGGTCAAAACAACAAAACTAACCCGCTCTACCTCTCCTCCCTGCATTCCATACTGGCACCGGAAGAGCTCTGGGCGTCTGCGCAAGAGCTGGAGGATGAAAGAGGCGACCTCACCTCGCTCCATCTGATGGCGAGCGAGGGGCTCAGCGCAGCAGGCTTTCCGCCCGGCCCCGACCCGAGGCTGCGCCTGCCGGAGTTCGAACGGTGGAAACCGCCTGAACCACCTAGGGTGGGATTATTATAGTGATGCTCGCGTGCTGTCCCGTCGCCTTTGGCTTCGGGCACGCTGCGCCTGCACATGCGTTTGTGGGGGCTCTTCACAAGCAACGCGAAGGCGCAGGGCGAGTGAGTTCACGAACGACAAGCCCGAGCACAAAACAAACAACGCCTGCGCGGTCGCTTGTGTTGGTGCTCCGAACCCAGTTCAGTGCGGCAGCCCTGAGCGCGTTCTATGCGAACGAAAGTTCGCGAGAACAAAGAACAATGCCCGCCCCATCGGAGCCGTGAGCAAAGCGAACCGGCGTGAGATCAAAAACAACTTTGTGGGGTGCCCATCACGAGCAACGCGAAGGCGCAGGGCAAGTGAGTTCACGAACAACAAGCCCGAGCACAAAACTAAGAACTATAAACCACCCGCTTAGGAAGCTCTGTCGTAAGATGATCAACAAACGCGCTCACCGCAGGCAGCACGCCCTGACGTGATGGCTGGAGCACAGAGAGCGTGGCCTGACCGGAGCTCCACTCCGGCAGCAGCTCGACCAGACGGCCTGCGGCCACATCAGACTGGCAGACATAAACCGGCAGAGACACGATACCGAGCCCCGCTGCACACGCGCTTTTCAGTGTCACCATATCATCGCTGCTGAGCCGCGGGATGAACTGGATCTGGTGGCTCTGCCCGTCTTCCGACTGGAGATGCCATTCGGCAATATCGCGGTTCCAGCCAAGGCAAATGCCCTTATGCGCTTTCAGATCTTCAGGCGTTTGTGGCGCGCCAAAGTCCGCCACATAGCGGGGCGAGGCGAACAGACGCCAGTCAACATGCGCCAGCCGTTTCTGGATCAGGCTGGAATCCGGCAGGTTTTCGACATGGCCGCGAATGGCGAGGTCTATGCCCGCATCAATCAGGTTCACCATGTCGTTTGTGACGAGCTGGCCAATTTCGACCTCCGGATGCGCCATAATGAAGTCAGCGATGACGCCCTCCAGCGCGAACTGCGCCACGCCGACAGAACAGGACATGCGGATTTTGCCCGTCAGTGCCGCTTTACGCTGCTTCACGCGCGCTTCGGCTGCGCTGACTTCTTCGACGACTGCTCTGGCATGGCCGAACAGCTCTTTACCGACATCGGTGATGGCGAACTGTCTGGAGGTGCGCTGGATCAGGCGGGCATCGAGCCGCGTTTCCAGCTGTTGGATGTGTCGGCTAAGCCGCGACTTTGGAATACCGAGCGCCCGTGCGGCAGGCGCAAACCCGCGCTTCTCCACGACATGGAAAAAGTAAAAATAGTCATTCAGGTCAAGTTGGGCATCAGCGCTCATAGTTCTATTTATGGAACGATAAGGTTCAAGTAAAGCATCTTATCGCTTCATCGTTCCGCATTTATCTTCCCCTTATCACAGGAGGAGCACAAAATGCCTTACGACACACACGCAGATACACGCACCGATGCCGAAGCCCGCCGCGCGCCGGTTTCAGGCAATCCGTTTTCCGTCAGGACCGGATTTAACGCACTAAGCTTTAAGCATGGCATGTATGCCGATGCGATGGACCCGCTGATCATGGTCGACCATTTCGTGATGACCGAGCCGACTTTCGGGCCGCATGCACACGCCGGTCTCTCTGCTGTGTCGATCCTGTTCGAGGATAGCGAGGGCCGGTTCAACAATAAGGACAGCCTCGGCAATGATATCGATCTGATGCCGGGTGATCTCTACTGGATGAAAGCGGGCGGCGGCGCTGTGCATGACGAAAAGCCGGTTCCGGGCGCGCGCACGCATGCGCTTCAGGTGTTTGTGAACCTGCCTGCCAGCATGAAATATGACGCGCCCGCCTCGCTGCATGTCAAAGCTGGCGATATGCCCGTGCTGACAGGGGCGGGTTACAGAGCGCGCGTGATGCTGGGGGCTTCAGGCAGCCGTGAGGGCGCTGTGTCGCCAGCGCTGCCGATGACGGTTCTGGATGTCTCCCTGCGCGATGGCGGGCGGTTCGAGCACACCGTTCCAGCGGGCGAGACGGTGTTCGTTCTGGCCGCCAAGGGTGAAGCCCGCGTCGCGTTCGGCGGCAAAACAGAAGAGCTGAGCCGCGGACAGTCTGTCGCCTTCACGCCGTCAGACAGCGAAGAGCGACTAATCCTCTGGTCAACGGACGAGGCGCACATTGCTGTGCTGCAGGCTACGCCGCTGAAGGAAGACTTCGTCCAGCAAGGGCCGTTCGCGATGAGCACGCAGGCTGAAGTTGACGCGATGTTCGCCGCGCACAAGGCTGGCTTGCTTGGCCGGATCGAGCCCTAGCGGGCGCGAAAGGAGACGGATAATGTCCAGCTCATCTTCAGGCAAAATACCGTCATGCAAGCCGCTTCCGAAGCACAAACTGGCAGTGCTTACCTTTGTCGGCTTGCTGATACCGGTGAATGTCATTCCGAAGTGTCTGATCGCCTTGTTCCCTGACCAGCCTTTGCTGGTCACGGTGCTGGCGGTCGGGGCGATCGTGCTTCTGATGACCTATGTGATCATGCCCGGTCTGATCTGGCTGTTTCGCGGCTGGCTCAGACCTTCTCGAACTCATACATCTCGGTCGTGACAGACTTCTGGCCCATCTCGCTATAGCGCGGACCGGAGATGTTTTCCGGTGCGAAAATCTCATCCAGCTGGGCCACAGTCGCGGCATTGAGCGTGACATTCATCGCGCCCCAATTGTCTTCCAGATGGGTGATATCCTTCGTGCCCGGAATGGTGACGATTTCCTCATCCTTGGCGAGCACCCAGGCAATGGCCAGCTGAGGCAAGGAGCAGCCGACCGCGTCGGCGATCTCACGCGCGCTGGCGACGAGCTTCATATTCTCCGAGAAGTGCGGGTCGTTCACGCGCGGGAAGAAGTTCGCCTTGCGCATATCGCTGTCGACAAACTCTGATGGCACGAGCGGCTTTTGCGAGAAAATACCGCGCCCGACTGGCGAGAAGGAGACCAGCGCCGTGCCGAGTTCCTTACAGGCGTCGATCACTGCGATTTCCGGATTGCGGGCAATGAGAGAGTATTCAGATTGCATGGCAGCAATCGGGTGAACGGCCGCCGCCTGACGCAACATGTCGGCAGACATTTCGGACAGGCCAATTGTCTTGATCTTGCCCTGCTCGACCAGCGTTTTCAGCGCGCCCACGGAGTCTTCAATCGGCACGCGCGGGTCCGGACGGTGCATGTAATAGAGGTCGATTACGTCCGTCTGCAGGCGCTTAAGGCTCGCCTCACAGGCTGCGATAATGCTTTCAGGGCGGGCGTCCAGCGTGCGCTGTCCATCTTTGAAACCGAGCACGCATTTGCTGGCGAGCACGAACTCGTCGCGACGGTGTTTGAGAAACTTACCGATCCGGCGCTCGCTCTCGCCAAAGCCGTAAAGCGTCGCCGTGTCGAAGAAGTCATAGCCAAGATCGAGTGCGCGATTGAGCAGCTTGTCTGACGCCTCCTCAGAGATTGGGTCGTTATAGGCGTGCATCATGTTCATGCAGCCAAGGCCGACCGGGTTTACAGAAAAGGGTCCAACAGCGCGCTTTTGCATAAGTCCTCCACGGGCTGGCTTGGGCCAGCGCCTCATTCAATGCATTGAGCTGACAGGGTGCCGCATTGCGCGTCGGCAAACCAGTAAAAAAGTTTTGAAGCCAATTACCGCACCATTTGCGTCCGGCACTGGAAGAAGCGTAAAAAAATCTGCGATCAGCTATGTTCGCGAAACCCAATCGGGCCTACTTAGAAGCCATGCGCAGACACCCTCTCTTCTGGCTTCCCAATGCCCTCACCCTGATGCGATGCGTCCTGGGCGTGGTGGTGGCGTACATCATCTTCATGGTGGCAGGAAAAGAAGCGAGCCTCTTAGAGATTGTCAGCTCTCCGCGCGTGGACATGGAAACCCGCCTCATACATCAGGAGATGATTTCCAATTTCCGCACCTTCTGGGGCCATGTGGCGTTTGTGATTTTTGCGCTGTCGGCGGTCACCGATTTCTTCGACGGATTTCTGGCACGGCGCTGGGGCGTAGAGAGCAAGTTCGGTCGTCTGCTGGATCCGATTGCGGACAAGATTTTCGTCGGCATTCCGCTGCTCACACTCGCATGGACAAGCGGCTGGCCGTGGCCAATCGCTCTGCCGGTTCTGGTGATCGTCGGCCGCGATATGCTGATCACCGTGCTACGCTTTATCGGGCTCGGCGCAGATGCCATGAAGGTGAACTTCGTCGCGAAGATGAAGACCTTTATCGAGATGATCCTGATCGCCGTTTTCCTGCTTCTGATGGCACTCGCGGAAACGCCCGATCCGTTTCTCTCCAATTACCTGTCCATCTGGACTGTGGTTTTGTGGGCAACGGCTTCGCTCTCTGCTTACACCGGCGTCGTCTACATTGCCGGTATTATCTTCCTCCGGTTCAAAAAGCCGGAAACTGAGGACATCACCCCCGCCCCCGGCGCCGACACGACTGTGCAAGACACCTTCAACACCGACACGAACTAGGTCATACTATCGCTATGCTAAATCAAACCCCACGCCTCCCGGGTGAGGCTAAACTCCGGTACACCGACGCGACCTTCAACATTGTTGAAAAAGGCGACTTTGTCGTCTGCGCTGTTACGGGCAAGCAGATCCCGCTGACAGAGCTTCGCTATTGGAGCATTGATCTGCAGCAACCTTATGCCGATGCGGCTGCCGCAAATCAGGCTATGGTGACGAAACAAGACGAAGGTTGATTTGAATGCTGCGCCTGATTGCCCTGCCAATTCTCGCTATCCTCGCCACCTCTCCGGAAGGCGGAAACGCTGTCACGGCCTCGGCGCAGGAAACAATGACGCCGACCTGTAATGCAGGCGCGATCCAGCAGGGCGGACTTCTGCTCTGCACCGGCGAACCGGGCACAACGGTCTATATGAATGGCGGCGCCGTTGCCGTGTTTGATGCGGATGGCCGCGCCAGCGTTGGCCTCGCACAGCATGCAGAAACCGACGTTACGCTGCGCTTCACCAGCAATGGCGAACGCTTCACCGAAAGTCTGACCCTCGCAACACGCGAAGATGACTTCCGCGTTCTTGAGGGCCTCGACTGTGACCGCGTTGACGCGCGCACACAGGAACAGATCGACCATGCGGGCCGCAGCTGGGTGAAGAAACAGGCTGCGTTTCAGGAATTCAATGAAGGCGCGGGCATCTGGAATGGCGTAACGCGCCCGTCCGAAGGGCCAATGTCCTCTCCGTTCGGCCCGACACGCCGTTATACCGGCGTGTCTGCCGTAACCGGCGAAGCGTGTGACAGCGTCTCAGTCCACCGCGGCTATGACATCGCAACACCCGTCGGCACACCTGTCGTCGCCCCGGCTGATGGCGTGATCACACTGGCAGATGGTGACCTCTATTATGAAGGCGGCGCGATCTTCCTCGACCATGGTCAGGGGCTGGTTTCTGTCTTCATGCATCTGAGCGAGGTTCAGGTTGAAGCCGGTCAACGCGTTGAAGCTGGCGAGCAAATCGCGCTAACCGGCAATACGGGCCGCACCACGGGCCCGCACCTGCATTGGTCTGTCAAATGGCGCAACACGGCCAGCGATGACCGTGGCGGTGATTTCTATATCGACCCGGCCCTGCTGCTCGACATTGGCTACTAAGGCTGAATAATCGTGGAGCCGACTGTTTTACGGCTCTCCAGATCGATATGCGCCTGCGCAATGTCTTCCAGCTTATAACGCTGGCCGATATCGGCTTTGATCGCACCGACTTTAAGTGCGCCGAACACGGCATTGGCAGCGCGCGCAAGGCTTTCCGGTGTGTTGATGAAGTGGAACAGGCCCGGGCGCGTCATCATCAGTGATCCGCGCTGGTTGAGCAGAGCTGGCGGGATCGGATCAACTGGCCCGGACGCATTGCCATAAGTAATGAACAGGCCACGCGGACGCAGGGATTTCAGGCTCGCCATTGCGCTATCCTTACCGACACCGTCGATAGAGATGTCGACGCCTTTGCCGCCGGTCAGCGCTTTCACCTCGGCAGGAATATCAGCCGACTGAAGCAGCACATGGTCTGCGCCGTTCTCGCGGACACGCGCCGCTTTCTCTTCGGTAGACACGACGCCGATGACATTCGCGCCGAGAGCTTTCGCCCAGCGCACAACAATCGATCCAACGCCGCCCGCCGCAGCCCATACTAGCAGCGTATCACCCGGCATGACGCGTTTGATCTCGAACAACAGCATCCACGCCGTCATACCCTTCATCATCAGAGCGGCTGCATCTTCGTCGGCCACACCATCAGGAATAGGAACCACTTTAGAGGCAACATCACACACATGGGTCGCATAGGCGCCTGTGATTGTCGGATAGGCCACACGATCACCAACGCTCAGGCCCTCAACGCCCTCGCCCACAGCTTCAATCACGCCAGCGCCTTCAAAGCCCGGCGTGACAGGCAGTTTGGTCGGGTAAAGCCCGGTGCGGATATAAGTATCAATGAAATTGAGGCCGATCGCAGTCTGCCGGATCAGCACCTCACCCGCGCCCGGCGTGCGGACGTCAACGTCCTCCAGCTTCAGAACTTCAGGACCACCATTTTCATGAACTCGTACTGCGCGGGCTTGCACCATTTGAATACCTCCGGGACTCACGTCTTTATTTCGGCATGACGAAATCACACCTTCTTTGCGGAGTCGATGAAGCAGGACGCGGTCCCTGGGCCGGCCCCGTCACGGCTGCAGCGGTGATCCTGCATCCGGACCGCCCTATTACAGGCCTCAACGATTCAAAGAAGCTCACCGAGAAGAAGCGCGTCGCCCTCGAAACCGAGATACGTGAGAAGGCGCTGGCGTTCGGACTTGGCTGGGCCAGCCCGCAGGAAATAGACGAGCTGAACATCCGCCAGGCGACCCATCTGGCGTGGCGCCGCGCCATTGAAGAAATGGGCATCACGCCTGATTTCATCCAGATTGACGGTAATGATCTGCCGCAAGGCCTGCCTTGCCCTGCCGAAGCGATTATCAAAGGTGACGGTAAAATTGCCGAGATTTCTGCCGCGTCCATTCTGGCCAAAAACGCACGCGACAGGCTGATGGTCGAGCTGGAGGAAACCTATCCCGGCTATGGCTTTGCAAAGCATAAAGGCTATGGCGTGAAAGCGCATTCAGAGGCCCTCGCTACGCTTGGCCCCTGCGCCGTCCACCGTATGAGTTTCAAACCGGTTTCACTGGCGGCGCGACGGTTGGCCTAAAGCCATCTCAATTTTCGGAAGACCCAGAGCTGTAACAGCATAATAGCGACCAGCGCTATGACCGTAATCGTAAATGCGTGTGAGTTATCAACGCCCGGCATACCGCCAACATTGATCCCCAGAAGGCCGGTCAGAAAGCCCATCGGCAGGAAGATCGCAGCAACAATCGAAAGAAGATACATGGTCTTGTTCGACTGGCTGGCCGCGCGGCTATCAATATCATCCTGAATAAGGATGGCGCTCTCTTTAGAGACATCCAGATCGCCCAGATAGCGGTGCAGACGTGCAATCACTTCACGCACATTGCGACGGTTCATATCACTGAACCATTTCGGCGCATCACGGCCAATCGCGGACAAAGCCTCATGTTGCGGCGACATATGCCGCTTGAGGGACAGACAGTTCCGGCGGATGACCGCAATATCGTCCAGCGCCGTCTCGTGTTCCTTGGTGAAATCGATCTGCTCAAGATGATCGAGCTTGTCGTTCATGTCGAGAATGGCTCTGTTCATTCGCGCGACGAGCTGCTCGATAATCTCCGTCACAAGTCCGCCAGCTGTTTTCGGGCCATTGCCCGCATCCAGCTGCTTCATCACATCGCGAGGCGATTGAAGGCGGCGTCGGCGCAGCGTGATCACACGGTGCTCATCGGCCCAGAGCTGCATGGAAATCATATCCTCCGGCTTTGCACCGGGGTTAAAATTGATACCGCGCAGAACAGCTATGAGCGCGCCCTCTTCCTGAAACGCACGAGGATGGGTTTCATGAGACACCATAAGATCAGCGGTAGCTTCAGGCAGACCAATCTGGCTCATCAGCCAGTCGCGAATACCTTCTGCGGACCGGTCCAGATGGATCCAGAGCACGTCACCGGGCTTTTCCGGCTGCCAGTCGCAGGCTTCGTGCCAATGGACTTCACGCGCACCGCCATGACCATCCAGAACGCGGCTGTAAAGCAAGCCGTGACGGATATCATCTTCAGTGCGGTGATCCTGATCAGTTTCTTCGGTCATAGTCTGAAGCTATGCGCGATCAGGGTAATAGCAAGCGGATTCTGCACTGGCAGAACCCGCTCACGATCAGAGTTTGGAGGGACGTTTAGTCGACATCGCGTCCGTGTGTGCCAACCGGCGGAATTGGCAGAGGAGACAGTTCCGGAATTGGATCAGACGAAATTTGCTGCTCCAGATACCGCAGAGCTTCATCAAGCTGGTGGTCTTCACCCCGATACGCCGCGAGCGGCGGTGTATCCACCTCAATGTCCGGTCCGATGCCATAACCTTCAACGAGCCAGCGGCCATCCAGACCATACTGGGCGTATTCAGCCACACGCGCCTGACCGCCATCCACGAGACGGTTTCGGTCTGACAGCCAGATACCAGCACCTGCCGTACGCGTACCGATCAGAGGCGCAAGTTCGAGCGCTTTCACACCGGCAGAGAAGCTCTCACCGTCTGAATAGGTGTTCTCGTCAATCAGAACGACGAGGTGACCACGGAAGGCTTGCTGCATGTTGGTGTATGCCGGGCCGCCATGCGGGCTCTGCCAGAAGGCCCAGGCCTGACGCAGAAGCGTGCCGATGATCCAGCTATCAATATTGCCGCCGCGATTGCCGCGAACGTCAATGATCAGGCCGTCTTTGTCGAAATGCTCGTAGAAATCACGCGCGAAGCTCGCAACGTCACCGCTACCCATGGCGCGCAGGTGAAGATAGCCGATCTCGCCATTGCTTGCTTCGGCAACACGGTCTCGGTTCGTCTGAACCCAGTCACGATAGTAAAGGCCGCTTTGGCCGCGGCGGGAAACTGGCTCTACGATATCCCGCATCTCGGCGCCATTGCGCTCATAGGTGACAAGCACCTGCTCGCCTGCGCGGTGATCCAGTGCACGGGAAAGATCAGCTTCAGTGCGGATCGCAGTGCCGTTAATCGCCGTGATGACATCGCCTTCACGGAAATCCATGCCTGGCTGCTGCAACGGGCCGAGCGTATCAAGAAGGTCACGCTCAGGCTCGTAAACATCGACGATTTCAAGGCCATCAGCATGACGGGCAAAGCTTGCACCAAGGAAGGCTGGCGCACCGCTCTCTTCATCTTCAGGCACATCACCCTGACGAATCTGGCTGTGCAGAATACCAAGCTCGGCAGACATTTGAGAGATCAGGTCATTCAGTTCAGTCCGGTGACCAATGCGATCTGCGTAAGGCAGGAACTGCTCACCGACCGTTTCCCAGTCGAGGCCACGAAGGTTCGGGTCGAACGCGAAATCACGGTGCAGACGCCATGCGTCATTGGCCATCTGCTCCCATTCATCATCCGGATTGATACGCAGCTTCCAGTCAGAGAGATTAACCTGCGCCGGCCCCGTATCCGTCGGGAAACCTTGTCCTGCGTCCACGAGGAAGAAGCTTGGCTGATCCCCGCGCTTTGCGACCAGAATGGTCGAGCGGTCGCCGGAAAGCGAATAGCCCATTACACCGCTGGTATAGGTTTCCAGCTCAGGTTCATCATATGTCAGCTCGATACGTTTGATCGCGCCAGAACGACCGGAACGCTCGATCAGATAGAGATGCTTTCCGGTGACGGACAGATTGGAGTAATTGCCTGCGCTGACCGGCACCTGCCAGAGGCGAGACGCTGCACCGTCAAAATTGATGACGATGCCTTCGTCTTCAGCCTCTTCGTCTGCTTCGTCCTCATCTGTGTCTTCGTCTGCGTCCGCATCCTCCATCATCAGTTCGTCAGGACGCTGGAACGGGAAATCAGCCTCAGGATCAAGCTGAAGCGCGTAGACCAGATCGCGGTCATTGAAGGCCGGGCCCATATTCCGGTCGCCCCAAGGAGAGCCCGGATTTGGATCATAATTGCGGCTGGAGAGGAAATAGAGCCAGCTGCCATCTTCCGCGATTGCCGGAGAGTAAGACGGGAAGCGACCATCGGTCAGAACCGTGCGCGTGCCAGTCTCGAAGTCGTATACGGCAACCTGCGCGATATCGCGCGCGTCACCTATTTCATAGGCCATGTAGCGGCCATCAGATGTGAAGTTGAAACCGGAGAACGCGTTGTCATTGCTGCTCTCGGTCATGTCGATTTCGCTCATCGTACCCGCTTCCGGGTCGAGCATCATCAGGCGGCCCGCCTTGTCAGGGAAGACGACTTTCGCGCTGTCACGAACCGGCACGATATCCCACGCGAACGCATCATGGTTCGCATAGCGGACTTCGCCCTCGCCGGAGCCATCCACAGGGAAGCGCCAGAATTCCTGACGGTCCTCATTGCCAACCCAGGCATAAATCCATTCGCCATCACCGCTGACGACAGCATCGCGAGCGCGCGTACCTTCCGGCAGCGTGTATTCAATGCGGCGACGGTCATTCAGATGCGCCGTCACGAAATGACCGCGCGCTGTGACCGTGACAGAATCGCCTTCAGGAGAGATTTGCGCAGAGCTCATATAGTTCAGCGGGTCATCCAGCCAGCGCTCGCGCTGATAGTCGCCATCGCCAATCAGAGCGAGGCTCACCAGAGTTGTCTCGCCAGAGGTCAGGTCATAGCTGTAGATGTCAGCGCCGCGGTGATAATAGATCACACCGTCATGCATATACGGCTGGCGCATCAGCCAGCGTTCAGAGCTGGTTTCCTGACGCACATCATCGCCAGTTTCATTCATGGACCAGATATTGTCCGAGCCGGATTTGTCGGAAACGAAATAGACGCGGCCATTCCAGTACATCGGATGACGCATGCCTGCACCATGGTCTGCGGCAAGGCGTGTGGCTTCAACGTCAGAATCCATGTCATAGCGCCAGAGCTGCGCCATCGCGCCGCCGCGATACTGAACGGCGTTGTCGTTGGACATGGAGAGGCCATAGCGGGTGAAGAAGATCGTGCTGCCGTCTTCGTTGAACGCGGCCTGATCGGCTTCCATCAGCGGAATATCCGTCGTGACGAACGTGTCGATATCAACGGTTTGCAGGATACGCTGCACAGGGCCAGGAATATTGCGGTTCGCGATGAGAACCTCACCGTCCGGCGTCCAGCCACGCAGGGCGACACCGCCGCCGCCAAACGTTACCTGACGCGGCGCACCACCGGCGACCGGCATGATGTAAATCTCGGACGGCCCGTCATAATTCGCCTGAAACGCAACCCATGCCCCGTCCGGAGACAGCATTGGCGAGCTTTCCGCTTCCGGATGCGTCGTCATGCGGAAGGCGGTTCCACCAGCCGCATTCGTTTGCCAGAGGTCACCCTCGCTCGCAAAAATCAGAACATTATCGTTCGCGGTCGGGGTCTGGTAATACCCCTGCGTCTGAGCGGCTGCTGGCAGTGCGAATGCAGCGCAACCAATAAGAGACGACATAAGAAATGAGCGCATAGCTACCCCCGGAAAATCAATTCAGCGGGGCAATCTGATATCGTTGACCAATAATAATCAAGGTTACAAATTGTTTATATGGCCGAGTATTACGCAAATCCCTGCCCCTGCAAACAGCCCGATCAGCGCTTGTTTTCAGGGCCTTTGCCTCTGAGTTCCTCAAGGCTTGGATTGCGAAGCAGGGCTTCAATTTCGTGTGATCGAAGCTCTTTCCAGCAGCCTTCTTTCAGACCGCCCAGTTTCAACGCACCAATCCGCACACGGACGAGATCAATGACACGCAGTTCAACAAGGTCACACATACGCCGGATCTGGCGGTTACGCCCTTCGCGCAGAACGAAGCGGAGCGTCTGGTCGGCAATGCCTGTCACGCGCGCAGGCTTCAGTTTGCGCCCGTCCAGCTCCAGCCCTTCGCGGAGCAAAGCCATTTTCTTGCCCGTGATCTTACCACGAATGCGGACGATATATTCTTTCTCAAGATCAGCATCAGGGCCGATCACGCCTTTAGCCACCGTGCCGTCGTCAGACAGAATGAGGAGGCCACGAGAATCCATATCGAGCCGTCCGACAGGTGCGAGACTGTCATTGCCGCGCACCGGCGCGCCTTTTCCTACACGGTTCTCATTGGTCAGCAGACGGATGGCGGGGATCTGATCCTCTTCCGGCGTCGCAGAGACGAACCCAACCGGCTTGTTCAGCATGATGGTCCGCTTGGACGAGAGCGTTTCTGCGCCCTTTCGGTTCAGCGTCAGCGTCTGGCCCGGAAGGATTTTGCGGCCCGCATCTTCAACCTTTTCACCATCTATAAAGACCGTGCCAGATGTGATGAGACCTTCGGCTTCACGGCGCGAACAAACGCCGGACTGGGCCAGCCATTTATTGACGCGGACCGGCTCTTCGCCGTCGAAGGTTTTCTCAAAATCACTCATGAGTGTGCGATACGAGCTTGCCGGTCCAAGATCAAGCAATCTCGCTTCGTGTCAGCGTCGCCCGAACAGGCGTTCAATATCAGCGAGCTTGAGTTCCACATAGGTCGGACGCCCGTGATTGCACTGACCGGAATACGGTGTCGCTTCCATTTGACGAAGCAGGGAATTCATCTCTTCAGAGGTCAGTCTGCGCCCTGCCCGCACGGAGCCGCGACAGGCCATATTGCCCATTACCTCTTCAAAACGCTCCTTCAGCGAGAGGCCGGCGTCATACTCAACGAAGTCATCGGCCAGATCCTGTATCAGACCGTGGACATTCATATTGCCAAACAGCGCCGGTGTCGCCCGCACACAAATCGCACCGCCGCCAAAGGGTTCAATCTCAAGGCCCATCGCCTCAAGTTCCGGCGCACGTGACAGAACGCGTTCTGCCTCATCTTCTGAAAGCTCGACAACTTCGGGGATAAGCAGCGCCTGACGCTTCACGCCGCTCTCGGCCATATCCGCTTTCATGCGCTCATAGACGAGACGCTCATGGGCTGCGTGCTGATCGACGATGACAATACCGTCTCTGGTCTGCGCGATGACATAAGTTTCGTGCAGCTGGGCTTTGGCGAGGCCAAGCGGAAGCGCTTCAACTTCGGGGGCAGACCTGTCCTGCTCAACGCGCACAGACATTGGATCGTCCATGGTCCGCGCTGGCTCGCGAAAACCTTCCGGCATTGGAACCGGCGCATCAGAGCGGAAATTGACAGATGGGTCCTGCTGAACCGGTTGAGCCTCGAAATCGCCTCCCCAAGGGCGTTGCGGCATGACCGGACGCTGCGCCGGTTCGGCATGCAAGCTGGATGCGCGCCAAAGGCTTGCGGTGGGGCGCTCCTGCTCGACATTTACTTTGCCGAGCGCCTGACCTGCTACTGTTGTAGACGCGCGGTGGCCTGCATCTGCCAGCGCATGACGCAGCGCGCCAATCAACAGGCCGCGCACCAGACCGGCATCCCGAAAGCGCACCTCGGTTTTTGCCGGATGCACGTTCACGTCCACGGCCTCGGGATCGAGATCGACGAACAGAGCCGCCATCGGATGACGGTCTCGCGCGAGGAAGTCCTGATACGCCGCGCGGATAACACCCGTGAGCAGTTTGTCCTTCACGGGACGGCCGTTTACGAAGAGATATTGATGCTGGTTATTGCCACGATTGAGGGTTGGCAGCCCTGCGAAACCGGAAATACGCACGCCTTCTTTTTCAGCGTCGATCTGCATCGCGTTTTCGCGGAACTCACGGCCCATAATCGCGCCGAGACGGGCCAGACGAGATTCTTCCGGCTTACCGCCCTCGGCTTTCAGGCGGAAGACAGAGCGTCCGTTCTGCGTGAGCTCGAAGCCAACATCGGAGCGAGACATGGCGAGCCGGCGACAGGTGTCAGAGACGGCCATCGCTTCGGCGCGCGAGGATTTCATAAACTTCAGGCGCGCAGGCGTCGCGTAGAAAAGGTCTTCAACCGTGATGCTGGTGCCGTGTGGGAGAAGCCCTTTCCAGGCGGCAGGTTTCGGATCGCTCTTACGACCTGCCTCGACTCTCAGCTCGAATGCATCATCAGAGCTTTCAGACCGCGAGAGCAGTGTCATACGCGCAACCGAGCCGATGGATGGCAAAGCCTCACCGCGAAAGCCAAGCGTCGAAATGTTGAGAAGGTCTACACGGCCGTTTTCGTCAGACTGGAGCTTGGATGTCGCATGGCGTTCCACAGCTAGCGTCAGCTCGTCCGCATCCATGCCGCAACCGTCATCGCTCACGCGGAAGAAAGTACATCCACCTTCCTCGGCTTCAATAGTAATATGGCGTGCGCCCGCATCCAGTGCGTTCTCAACGAGTTCCTTGATGGCCGCAGCCGGGCGTTCCACCACTTCACCAGCAGCGATCCGGTTCACTGCATCAGGTGGCAGCAGACGAATACCACCCGCGCGGTTCAGGCGGGATTGTTCTGGCGTATGGAGAGACGAATCATCAGGCATAGCGGCTAGTTTAAAAGAAATACGGCCCGCCCGATATGGGCAGGCCGTAGACTCTTAACAGCTGTTTCAGCCGAAATCAGGGCTATTCAGCAGCTTCTTCTTCAGCAGAAGGCGCCAGTGAGTCTTGAAAGTACTCACCAATCATGTCGAGCTCTTCCGGCTGACCGACAACAACAAACGTGAAGTTCTCAGGCATCAGATATTCTGCTGCCACGCTGCGGACTTCTTCAATCGTCACAGCATTCACGAGTTCATTGCGACGCTCGAAATAGTCGATGCCGAGGTCGTCCTGACGCACGCCCATCATCTGGCCGGCAATCTTCGCGTTGGAGTCAAAGCCGAGCGGGTATGCACCCGTCAGATAGGACTTCGCATCTTCGAGTTCAGCTTCCGTCGGACCTTCGGTTGCGAGGCGGTAAAGCTCAGCCTGTGTACGACCGATCAGCTCGCCAGCACGCTCGTTCATCGTCTGGGACGACCCGCTCCAGCGAGACAGGTGATCCTGAGAGGAAAGAGACGTGTAAATGCCGTAAGTCAGGCCACGCTTTTCGCGAATTTCATCCATGAGACGGGCAGAGAAACCACCGCCGCCAAGGATGTAGTTCGCAACATAAGCTGCGAAGAAGTCCGGATCATCGCGGTCGACGCCAGGCGCTGTGAAGGCGACCAGAGACTGCGGCTGAGGCAGATCACGAACAACAGGTTCTGTAGGTGCGTCACGAAGAACGACATCTTCAACAACTGCAGTCGTGCCGCTCATTGGCAGACCGGAGAAAGTTGACTCCATAGCAGCCAGAAGACGCTCTTCTGAAATGTCGCCAACAGCCGTGATCAGAAGCGTGTCCTGAACCATGATGTTGTCACGCTGTGTACGCAGATCGTCGATGGTTACAGCCTGAACTGTGTCCGGTGTCGCGTAGCGCGCATAAGGGTGACCTTCAGGATAGATCGTCTCATAAAGCGCACGACGCGCGAGTGTGCCCGGATTGGTTTCAGCGCGCTGAAGGGCGATCAGAGTTTCTTCGATGGAACGCTCGAACGGCGCCGCATCAAAGCGTGTCTCTGTCAGGCCCATGCGGACCATGTCCATGGCTTCTTCGAAGTTTTCAGACAGCGTGGACATGGAGCAAGACGTCCAGTCATCGCCAGACGTACACCCGAAGGACATGTTCAGCTCTTCCATGCGCGTCGCATACGCATTGGAGTCGAGTTCGCCAGCGCCTTCGTTCATCATATAGGTCATCAGGCCGGTTGCACCGGTCAGACCTTCAGGGTCAGACGTTTCACCGCCGCTCCATGCCATATTGATGGACACGATAGGAATAGCTGGTTCGCTGACCAGCCATGCAGAATAACCACCGGAGGCTTCAACTACCTGAATGTTGGAAAGACCTGTTTTGGCTTCTTCTTCAACTGTCTCAACAACCGGAGGCGGTGTCGCAACAGAAACCGGAGCCGGCTCGTTTACAGGCGTGCTTGTCGCACAGGCTGACAGAAGCGCTGCACCTGCAACGCCAAGAGAAAGCGGTTTCAAATTCATGTTAGCTTTCCTCCGGAACCAGCAACTGGGTTTGAATAGACGGTTGGTCAGCGATGTAACGCGCAAGCGCTTCGCGAACCATTTCTGGTGTCACAGACTCGATTTCCTGTGGCCATGTCGCAATACGATCGAGGTCGTCACCACGCGCTGCAGCGCTACCGTAAAGTTGAGCCATGCTCGCCTGGTTGTCGCGCTGGAAGATAGAGCTTGCGATCATGCTGGATTGAGCACGCGCCAGTTCTTCTTCAGTTGGGCCGTTCTCAATGAAATCAGCCAGAACTGCGTGTGCAGCTTCGGACACCGTTTCAAGGTCCACACCCATTGCAGGCGACGCACCCATGCCAAACAGGCCGGTTGCACGCAGGTCAGTCCAGCTGAATGCATAAGCGCTGACAGCAACGCCCTGCTCTTCAACCAGCTCCTGGTAGAGACGGCTTGTGCGGCCACCGCCAAGGATTTGCGCAGCAAGATCAAGCGCGTGCGGTTCAAGCGTTTCTGTGTTCACGCTGTAAGACGTGGACTGCCAGTACTGATCCCACTCTTCCTGACGCACTTTCGGGTCAGAGTGTGTGAGCGTCATGGACTCAGCGAGTGGCTGAACTTCCGGCCAGACGCGCTCTTCCAGATCAGCTGTTGGCTCGATTGAACCATAAATGTCTTCGGCAAGCGGGCGCAGCTCTGCAGCTGTGATGTCACCTGCGACGACGAGAATTGCGTTCTGCGGGCCATACCAATAGCCGTAGAAATCATTCGCGTCCTGAAGGGTCAGCTGTGTGACTTCGTCCATATAGCCGATGATCGGAATTTCGTACGGATGGCCTTCGAACAGCTCATCCATCATCATTTCGAACAGGATCGCGCCCGGATTGTTCTCGATGCGCTGGCGGCGCTCTTCAACAACAACGTCGCGCTCTGGCAGAACCTGATCCTCAGAGAGGATGAGGTCGGTCATGCGCTCCGCTTCCATTTCCATCATCGTCTCAAGACGGTCGACGGCGACGCGCTGATAATATGCTGTGTAGTCCCAGCTTGTGAACGCGTTGTCCTGACCGCCATTACGGGCGACGATTTTAGAAAATTCGCCCGCAGGAATGTCGTCAGTCGCTTTGAACATGAGGTGCTCGAACAGGTGAGCAATACCGGATTTGCCAGGCAGCTCATCCGCTGCGCCAACACGGTACCACACCATATGCGTCACAACCGGCGCACGGTGATCAGGAAGCACGATAACTTCCATACCATTTTCGAGGGTGAAGGTTTCTGGTGCCCAGGCTTCAGTTTCGCTTGAAGCGACAGCCTGCGGCGCGAGTAGCGCCATCGGGGCAGCGCAGGACAAGGCCCCTGCGAGGGCCAGTGAACGGATCAATCGCATCGGGTAAGGGGCCTCCCTGTCTGATGATGTCTAATGGGCCTAAGTGCCCGGCAGTTTGAAACCTGCCTCTCCGTATTCAATTACAACAGCACCACCGCCGGTTGCGCTGTTTACAGAATCAATCTGGCGCAAGCGCGCCGCTTCTGCGTCAGCGTCCAGCGGATTGCCGTCTGCATCTGTAGAAGTGTTGTTCAGTGGAACAAAGTCAAAGATCTGGCCGACGATTGTGTTCGGCTTACGCATGATTTGTGCGCTTTCGAAATCAACCTGAGTGCGAACTGTCGGGTCTGCTGCGGCTGCGCCAGCTGCGGTCACTAGAGCGCGCTCACCTGCGGATGCGCCCTGTCCCAGATCCTGTCCGAACAGAATTGTGCGGCCCGGATTGCCCTGATTCTGCAGCTCAGCTGGCAGAACGGCACCAACAGCCGGAGGACGCAGCGCATATTCTGGTGGAACAACCAGAGGCGGCTTTGTCACAACGTTGAACTCGTCAGGAGTTGTGCGGGAAAACCCTGAAGACTGACCAAGCGAGCTACAGCCTGCCAGACCAACTGCGGCTATCGCGACACCACACACTGCGAACGCCTTTGATTTCATCGAACCTGCCTCTTTCATTCCGGTTTACGTCTTCCTAGCGCGGATTTTCCAGCTCATCTAGCGTCTACATCATGACGCTTCAGTAAGAATTGATCGATGAGCAACAGAATCGCGCCGACGGTAATCCCTGCATCTGCAATATTGAACACATAGGGAAAGCCCAGCCCGAGCCTGCCGTCAAGCAGGTGCTCTGGCGTAAATATGCTTTCCAATCCAGCCATGAAGCCAGGAAGGGTGAATTCGATCCCGAACCATGGCCCTGAAAAGTCGAAGAAATCGACCACAGCGCCAAAACGGATGCGGTCGATCACATTGCCCAGCGCGCCGCCAATCACCATTGCAAGCGACAGTGCGGTGACGCGGTGCTTCGCCTGAAGCAGCCAACCGAGGAACAGGGCAGACACACCAAACTGGAGCGCCACGAGCGCCCAGCGCGCCCAGCCTTCAGACTGGGCCATGCCAAAACTGAAACCGCGGTTCCAGACCATTGAGAAATCCATCACAGAGGAAATCTCGATCTTGCCGCAAGGCTGGGTGCGATCGAGGCACGCCAGCGCATTGAATACATCCTCGCGCAGCACAAGGTGCTTGGTCAGCTGGTCGAGAAAAAAGATCACGCCAGCAACCGCAATCGCCCAGACTACGCGGGATACATTCATTTTAGCCATTCGACTGGTCCCATTCCATCACTGCCGCGGCATCACGCGGTGTGATGTCAGGGAAGTCATCCAGCGCTTCGGCAGGATCGAAATACTTCCAGCTGCGAGCACATTTGCGACCTTCGGCCATTCCCGGCACAACCGCAACACCCGGCACGTCTTCCATACGGAAGGCAACGCCCGGCGCTGGTGCGTCGGTTAGAATTGCCTTGGACGTGATGAAGAGATCAGCTGCATCTTCGCCATCGAAAGCACCAAGCAGGTCAGCGTCGTCAATGTGGACCACCGGAGCCGCCTCAAGCGACGAACCGATGCGTTTTTCACGGCGTTCAACTTCCAGCGCGCCGGTCACGACACGGCGGACTTTGAAGATTTTCGCCCACTTTTCAGCGAGTTCATCATTCTTCCAGTCTGCAGGCACATCTTCGAATGTCAGAAGGTGCACACTGTCGGACATGCCAGCCAGGTGGCTTGTCTGGAACGCTTCTTCAGTTGTGAACGGCATAACCGGCGCCAGCCAGAGGCAAAGGCGCTTCAGCAGTTCATTCATCACCATACGATTCGCACGGCGACGCGTAGAGCTGATCGGATCACAGTAGAGCGCATCCTTACGGATATCGAAGTATACCGCAGAAAGGTCCACACCGCAGAAATTGATCAACGCAGACATGATCCGCTTATAGTCAAATTTCTCGTAAGCCGACTTCACCAGAACATCGAGCTCGGAGATGCGATGCAGCACCCAGCGCTCCAGACCCGGCATGTCTTCCAGCGGCACGTTTTCGTCTTCTGAATAGCCGTCGAGCGCGCCGAGCAGATAGCGGAACGTATTCCGCAGGCGGCGATAGCTTTCCACATTCGCCTTCAGGATCTCGTCAGAGATACGCAGATCTTCCGTGAAGTCAGACGTCGCCGTCCAGAGGCGCAGGATTTCGATGCCGTTCTTCTGGGCAACGTCGAGCGGGTTCACCGTGTTGCCGATAGACTTCGACATTTTGCGGCCTTCGCCGTCCACGATGAAGCCGTGCGTGACGACCGTTTTGTACGGTGCGATGCCACGTGTTGCACAGCTTTCCAGAAGTGACGACTGGAACCAGCCACGGTGCTGGTCAGAACCTTCCAGATACACGTCGGCCTGACCGGTCGCGTCATCAATGATACCGCGCTCGCGCAGGGTGAAGGCGTGGGTGGTCCCGGAGTCGAACCAGACGTCCAGAACGTCTGTCACCTTCTCCCATTCATGGACATTCACGCCCGGGCCAAGCAGATCGGCTTTCTCAGCGGTGAACCATGCGTCGACACCACCATTACGGATAGTCTCGAGGATGCGGTCGTTGATTTCAGAGGCTTGCGGCAGAACCGTATGTGGCTCGCCATCGGCATTCACGAACAGCGTAAGCGGCACACCCCAGTTACGCTGACGGGAAATCAGCCAGTCCGGGCGACCTTCCACCATGGAGCGGATGCGATTGCGGCCAGCAGCCGGCACAAAATCTGTCTGATCGATACCGGCCAGCGCTTTGTTACGCAGGGTTTTACCATCACGGTCGGCTTTATCCATCGCGATGAACCATTGCGGCGTCGCGCGGCGGATAACCGGCGCTTTGGAGCGCCATGAGTGCGCATCTCGCAGCGTGGTCATGCCACGGCCGAGCAGAGCGCCAACTTCAGTAAGGGCTTTCAGCACTTCAGGACCGGCTTTGCCGTCCTGTCCACGCTTCTTGCCAGATGTGCGGATGATATCGAGGCCTGCAAAGCGCGGCACGTCCGGACGGTAAGCGCCTTCCGGATCAACGATATCGCGGATTTCCTTGGCCGTACGACCAGATCCCAGAAAGACAATATAGTCATCATCACCGTGCGCAGGCGCGGTATGAACGAAGCCTGTACCCGCGTCATCAGTTACGTGGTCACCAGCCAGCATTGGCACTTCATGATCCCAGAAGCCTTCGCCGAACTCAGCGCCGTTGAACGGGTGCTTCAGCATCCAGCCTGTCGGATCGACGTCGCTGACGCGCGTATATTCAGACACCTTCGCCGCGCCGAAGACATCTGCTGCGAGATTGTCTGCCACCGCAAGACGATCGCCGACTTCTGCGAACGGCTTGAAGCCGAGCTCTTCCTCGGACATCACAGCTTTCACCTCATAGAGGCCATAGCTGATCTTCGGGTTGAAACTGACCGCCTGGTTCGCAGGAATGGTCCATGGCGTCGTCGTCCAGATGACCACCGGGAAGTCTTCGCCCACGACAGGGAATTTCACCCAGATCGTTGTCGCCTTGCGGTCGTGATACTCGACCTCGGCTTCAGCGAGCGCGGTTTGCTCCACCGGAGACCACATGATCGGTTTCGCGCCGCGATACAGAAGACCAGACATTGCGATCGTCAGGAATTCAGAAACGATCTTCGCTTCGGATTCAAAACGCATGGTCAGGTATGGTCCGGTGTTCGGATCACCGTCTTTTTCATACCATTCCGCGTTCACGCCGAGACGACGGAACTGCTCGCGCTGAACATCGATCCAGTGCGCAGCATATTCACGGCAGGCCGCGCGGAATTCTGAACCGGTCACCTGCTCTTTGGTTTTGCCTTTAGCGCGGAACTGTTCTTCCACCTTCCACTCGATTGGCAGACCGTGACAGTCCCAACCCGGAATGAAGCCAGCGTCATAGCCGGACATCTGGTGTGAGCGGCAGACAATATCTTTCAGGATTTTGTTCATCGCGGTGCCGAGGTGGATATCGCCATTCGCGTATGGAGGGCCATCATGATAGACGAATTTCGGGCGGTCCTTGCTCTCTTCGCGCAGGCGCTCGTAAAGCTTCAGCTCATCCCATTTCTCGATCCACTGAGGCTCGGCCTTTGGAAGGCCCGCACGCATCGGAAATTCGGTTTTCGGAAGGAACAGCGTCTCGCGGTAATCGCGTCCGCCTTCGGAGGTGTTGTCTGTATCAGCCATAGTTCGGTTGTCTTCAATCAGCAGCAGGTTGTTCTTTGAAAATTGGGAGCAAAAACAAATACCCCGACCGCGAGCTGTGGTTCAGCTGACGGCCGGGCCGCTAATTCGAATGACATATATCAGAGCGGCGCATTGCATGGGCGATGCGTTAGCAGGGTTAGTCGGGGTTGTCGACGGTGTTTGGGGCAGCAAGCGTTGCAAGCTCACTAAATCACGCCGATAAAGCTTTGCTTCCAGAACTTCGGGGGAAATACATGGAAAATTCGACAAACGGCGCGCGGGACGAAACCGTCGAAATAGAAGAAAACAAACCGCCTCGCTTGCTCACCATTCTTACTGTCATAGGCGCAATTGCGTGTGTTGGCATTGTCCTAATCTATGTCAGCTTTTTCTTTTCTGCGGGGCAAACTATCAGTTCATCCACAGCCGACTGGGGAACGTTCGGAGATTATTTAGGTGGAACCCTGAATCCAATTTTGTCTTTTTTGGCTTTGATAGCGCTGCTATTCACCATAAAATTACAACTAAATGAGCTAAGGATCTCTCGTCAGGAACTTCGCTACACTAGAAGTGAACTCGCCGGTTCAAAACGGGCGCTAGAAGAGCAAAACCGAAAAGCTGAAAAAGACATTTTCATTCAAGTTTTTTTCAACATATTCAAAGAATTGCAGACAGAACGAAAAAAGCATGTAACCCAAATGAGCACTTATTCTGGTCTCCTCCAGGAATTGGAAGATCGCCTTAAGGGTGCCAAAGACAATACAAAACGATTGGAAATAATAAAATCAACTTTGGACAACGGCGGTGGAACACAACGCTGCCGTGTCCGCGTAACCATGAATTATCTCAATCTCTTACTCTCTCACATCATTTTCCACTGGAACAACACTGGCGACATCGCTGAACCACCGGAATGCAAACTCCTCACTCGCACCCTTCTTGATATGCTTTCACCGGAGGAAAAGATGCTAGTCTTTTACATCGGCTTCGACCCAGAGTTCACAGAACTACGGTCAAATTATAAAAAGCTCAACTTATACTCGGACTTTAAGCCCGATCCCAATCACCAAGCGCACTTTAACGCGCTCAAGGACTCGTAATGACGTCGTTAGCACGCATCGTCAGCTCTACTGCTTACTCTACATTGCATGCAAGGACACATGCGTTTCCGGTCTGCCCGAGCCCTCCCCCTCTAAAGCAGGGGCGCCACAAACTGCAGTGCCCCGTGCCCCTCCCTGAAGAGGGTAGAGGACACGCAGGAAGATCGTATTGAACTACAGCAAACGCGCGCCTTTAGCGTGATGGCCAGTTGAAGGTCACAGGGTCAGCGCCTTCAACCTGCGTTTCGCCCCAATCCTTAGACAGTTCCAACAACTGACCGCCTTCACCGGCAAGGATTTCGACGAGGTGGGCATTATGACTCACCACAATCATCTGGCAGTCCTCAGACGCTCTCAGGATCAGCCTGCCAAGTGCTGATATCAGCTCTGAATGCAAGCTGGTTTCCGGTTCGTTCAGCACCATAAGCTGAGGCGGACGCGGCGTGAGCAAGGCAGCTGCCAGCAGAAGAAATCGCAGCGTGCCATCAGACAACTCTGCCGTTCGAAGTGAGCGCAGCATTCCGGGCTGTTTCAGAACGATGTCAAACAGACCGCCCTGCTGGAGAATTTCTACGCGACTTCCCGGAAATGCATCTTCAATCGCGTGTTCAAACGCAGCACCATCGCCAATTTCCCGGATCGTCGCGATAGCTGCGGCAAGGTCTGATCCGTCTTCTGCCAGGGCGAAAGTACGCGTTCCGACATGGGGCGTCCGACATGGCGCATATTTGTCGGTGCGAAGCTGATCATAGAAGCGCCAGCCACGCATACGTTCGCGGAGCTCAATAAGTTCCGGCGTAGTTGAAGCATCAGCGGCGTAGGTCAGCATACTGTCGTAGGAGGCAAGATCGGTCTTGATGGAGACCCGCTCCCCACGACTGCCGAGCGCGGTCACCAGAGGGCCATTTCGTTGTGCCAGCACATTTGCGCGGCGCAGAACGGGTCCCGCCCAGACAACTTCAGTCTTTATGTCAGGATCGCTAAGGAAAACGGTTCCTCCGCCTATCGGCACGCCAAGATCGATGGCATAGCCAAAGTCTTCGCTGGCAAACCCGAGTTTGAGCGAAATGGTTTGCTTGCGAACCGTTCCTTCCAGTTCATGCTCACCGCGTCTCACTGACTGAGCAATTGATTCAGGACCAGCCCATATCGTGGAGCTTAGGCCGCCCTCATTGGCGAGCGCGCTAATCACCCGCCCCTGCCCGACCGACGCCAGGAGCTGAAGTGAGCGATACAGGCTGGACTTACCACTGCCATTTGGGCCGGTAATGACATTCAGGCGCTCCAGAGGGAGCCTGATATTGCGCAGCGAGCGATAGTCTTTAACGGCAAACGAGGTCAGCATGGCTTACTATCTAAAGCAGAAACGTGACGGTTGCACCACGCGTTGTTCCGTAGCCGCTGTGACCGCGCGTTCCAGGAAACCATCAATCCGGTCAGCGACCTCAGAGGCATAAGGTTCAAACAGCCAGAAGGTATGGAACATATCTTCATAGCTGTAGAACTCGTAGGGAATATCCCGCGCGGTGAGCCATGCCTCGACTGAGAGATGCCCTTCGGTGAAACGTGGATTTCCGCTGGATATGATGAGCGTTGGTGGCGCGTCCTCCGAGAGATGCACAACCGGGCTTGCCTCGACCCAGAGGTCCGTTGCGGTTTCGTATGCCCCGCCTACCCAGAGGGCTACGCCCGAGTTTGCTCCAGCACGGTTTTCATATTGGAGGGCGAGATCCGTTCGAAAATCCAGCACCCCATCCATATCGATAATAGCGGCAAGGCTGGTATCGTCGCCCGCGTCAGATCGGAAAAGGGTTTCGCCTGACGAAAATCCGAGTAGCGCGGCCATATGACCGCCAGATGAGCCGCCCGCAATGGAGACCGCAGCTGGGTCTATGAGAAATTCCTCTGCATTGTCCTTCACCCAGACGATCAGATCATTAAGATCGACAAGCCCGGTCGGATAAGGCGCTTCAGCAGAGAGGCGATATTCCGGCGTGAAGATGGTGTAGCCGCGCTGCGCAAGAAGGTTTGCCAGCAGAAACATGTGAGACTTGTTTCCAGACCGCCAGGCACCTCCATGCACGAGGATCACTGCCTGCGCGTTTCGAGCCTCTTCAGGGGGCCCGAACACATCGACATGCAGTTTTCGTCCATCCTCTTCTTTATAGAGGCGGTCGAAACTCACGGTCTGACCGGGCGCGAAGGTGAGCGTCGGCCATTCAATCTCCGGATGGGTTTCCACATTGCGATAATAGCGCTGATCGACCGTGTAAAAATCCATGAGCGGAATAGCGTCCTGCGCACTCGCGGAAAACGTGGACGCCATACCTAGCGCGGCCAGAGCCAAGGTATTCAGACACGCAGAACGCTTCATGTTCATACTCCCGAGTTGTTTATCGCAAACGCGCGCCGCCATCGACCGGGATGATCGCGCCCGTGATGAAGGCCCCTGACGGACCAGCAAGGAAAAGCGCCGTTCCAGCAATATCTTCGTCTTTGCCCCAGCGCTTAAGAGGAATAGCCTGAACCTCTGCGTCATACCGCTCTTTATCGTTCTGAACGTACTCGGTCATTTTGGACGGGAAGCGACCCGGCGCGATAGCGTTGGACGTGATGTTCTTCGGCGCAAGTTCCAGCGCCATCATCTGCGTGAACTGATGCACCGCGCCTTTGGACAGGCCATACGGGTATGCGCCAAGCGTCGAGCAGACTTCGCCAGCAATGGAGCCGATATTTATCAGGCGCGCAGGATCTTCATGTGTGCCAGCAGCATCCATCAGCTCAACCAGCTCACCTGTCAGATAGAAAGGTGTTTTGACATTCAGGTCGAATACCTTGTCCCAGCCCTTCTCAGGAAAGCCGGTCAGAGGTCCGCCCCATGCCGCGCCGGAATTGTTGACGAGGATGTGCAGCTTGTCTGCGCGCGCCTTGATCTCGTCTGCCAGCGCTTTGACGCCCTCAACCGTCGCAAGGTTTGCCGGAATAGCGATACATTTGCCTTCAGGAGAGAGTTCTTTCGCTGTTGCCTCAAGTGCCTCAGCGTCACGCGATGCAATATACACTTTGGCCGCGCCCGCTGCGAGAAAGCCCTCAGCGATAGATTTGCCAAGGCCGCGGCCACCGCCTGTGACCAGCGCAACTTTGCCATTTACATTGAATACGTTTGGAACTGTCAGGCTCATGATTGTCTCCCCGCGAGCGATATTATGTTAGCGCGCCTATCTTTAAGTCGGCGCAGCGGGGAAGAACAGACACCTTATATATAGAGAGGGCCATATAAGGCGAAATTTATTCCGGCTTTGGCAGAGCCGAGACAGATAGAGAGCCGCCCGACATGGCTTTGAGGCTTTGTTTGGCATCGGCCGCATCAGCAGCAATCTGCAGGGTCAGCGCTTCAAAGCTGTCGAACTTCTTTTCACGACGCAGGAAATCGACGAGCGCGACAGTCATCTGCTTGCCGTAAATCTCTTCGTCGAAATCGAATAAATGCGTTTCGAGAAGCGGATCGCGCAGGCCTGTTGTTGGCGTACGACCGAAATTGGCGACACCGGCCCGCCATTTGTCCTCGCCCTCAATCTGCGCCCAGACGGCATAAACGCCGTGCATTGGCTGGATGAGATCGCCGAGGCGCATATTCGCGGTCGGGAAGGAAATCGTACGGCCGCGCTGTTCGCCCATTTCAACCGTACCGGTTGCCCGCCAATAACGGCCAAGCAAATGACCCGCCGTTTCCGGTTTGCCTTCCTGCAGCGCTGTGCGGATCGCAGTCGACGATATCTTGGTGAAACCGTCTGTAATCCGTTCCTGCACAGAGAAAGAGAAGCCATAGGTTTTGGCGAGCGTGGCAAGCGTATTCACATCGCCTTCGCGCCCACGACCAAAACGGAAATCAAAGCCGACGGAGAGATGTGTCAGCTTCAGGCCTTCGACGAGCACGTCGCGCACAAAAGCCTCAGGTGACATCTGAGACATCTCTTTATTAAACGGGAGCTCATAAATAATGTCGACGCCGTGTTCGCGCAGCGCGTCGCGGCGTGTTTCGGGCGTCATGATCCGGAAGGGCGTACCTTCCGGCTGAAAATACATCCGCGGCGGTGGTTCAAAAATCAGAACACCAAGCGGTACATCTTTAGCGCGCGCGATTTCGCCCGCACTGTCGATCACCGCGACATGGCCTTCATGCACACCATCAAAGTTGCCGAGAGCGACTGCTGCGCCCTGTGCCTCTTCCGGTACATTTCTGAAATCTGAGATCACCGCCATCGGGAATTATTTATCGCGGCTAGGAACCATGACCTTGGCTTCGCCTGCAACAACCTTGCGGCCATTGACCGAACACTGAACTTTCAGTGTGACGCGATTGCCTTTTTCAAACATCTCCGAAACCTCTGCACGAGCAGTCACTTCATCGCCGATGCGAACCGGACGTTTGAACTGAAGCGCGAGGTCGGTAAAGATAGCGCCGGGGCCTGGCAGGTCATTACCAAGAATACCTGAAATATAAGACGCTGACAGAGCACCGTGCGCAATACGACCTTTGAAGATTGTGCCCTGCGCGAACTCTTCATCCATATGTAGTGGATTTCTGTCCCCTGAAACTGTTGCGAACATCTCAATGTCTTCTTCAGAAATCGTGTGATGAGTCTCGTGACTCATTCCAATTTCGAGATCTTCGAAACATTTTCCCTCGTATTTAGTCACCTTTGAACTCCACGTTAAAAATCTGACCGTCGCGGTTTACCGTTTATTTGCGGCAATGCGCTAGTCCTAGGACATAACAAATTGGATTTGGATGATCCTGGGGTAAAAAAGAATGGCTGTTGATCTGTCTATGCCGGTACTCGTAGTTGATGACTACAAGACCATGATACGTATTATTCGCAACCTGCTTAAGCAGCTTGGCTTCGAGAATGTCGAAGATGCAGCTGACGGTCAGGAAGCGCTGGAAAAAATGAAAAACGCTGACCAGAAATTCGGTCTCGTTATTTCAGACTGGAACATGGAGCCGATGACTGGCTACGAACTTCTCCGCGAAGTCCGTGCCGACGACGGCCTCAAAGCGACGCCATTCATTATGGTGACAGCAGAATCCAAAACGGAAAACGTAGTCGCCGCGAAACGCGCCGGCGTAAACAACTACATCGTTAAGCCGTTTAACGCTGCTACGCTGAAGTCAAAAATCGCCGCTGTAATCGGTGATTTCTAAATCCCGCAGTTCGTTTTGCCGTCTGCTCATGTGGACATAAGTGCACGGACCGCCCGCCTCGTCAGACCGGAACGTGCCAATAAAAAAGGAAAACAACATGGGTGCGAATGATGCAGCACTAAGGGTGAAGGAGGCGATTAGCCACCTGAAATCCCAGAATGTGAAGGATCGTCAGCTGGTTGACGTCCTCGAGCTTTCGGGCGTCCTGACTGATGCGATGGGTCACTTCTTCAGTGCACTTGATGAAACAATCAAAGACGAGTTCATTGATATTGCAGGCTTTATCAAGAAAGCCCGTAATGAAATCGGTGACCTTCGTCCGAAAGACATCAAAACCAACCGGATCCCTAGCGCCGGCGAAGAGCTGGAAGCGATCGTAGCCGATACAGAAATCGCTACGGACAAGATCATGCAGACGGCGGAAGACGTTCTGGCCATGGATCCCGACAGCACCGAAGATTTCGGAATGCAGATTCAGGACAAGATGCTTGTCATCATTGAAGCCTGCTCGTTCCAGGATCTCACTGGTCAGCGTGTGTCTAAGGTCGTCAACACTCTGAAACAGATCGAAGACCGTATCTCACGCTTCGCTGAAGTAATGGGTGTGGACGAAGACGAAGTCGAAGTCACGCCTGAAGAACAGCGTCGCCGCGATCTCCTTCTGAATGGTCCGGCTATTGGTGGCCCGGAAACCGCTCAGGACGACATCGATGCGATGTTTGCTGAAGGCCCTGCTGGTCAGGACGATATCGATGCCCTCTTTTCTGGCGATGATGCCGAAGACGAAGAGGTCTCCCAGGACGATATCGACGCTCTATTCGACTAAGATTTCGAGGAAACGCCTAAATCACAGAAAACCCGGTCCATGTGGCCGGGTTTTTTAATGTCACCAATACAGCCCGGTCATGGCGTAGGTCGCTGTCACGCCACTACGCTCCAATAGCTCTGTCGTGCTCGCCTCGAAATTGCTGGCCGACTGGTTAAGGCCCGTACCAACATAAATACAGTCCATACCGCGATGGTTGGCGCCTTTCATGTCCGTGATCGGCCCGTCACCAATTGCCAGCAGGCGAGAGCGCGGAATGTCCGGGAAGCCAAGGCGCGCCAGATGCTGTTCGGCGAGATCGTAAATCGCATCATGTGGCTTCCCCGGATAGATAACAGGGCCGCCCTCTTCTTCATAAATGCGTGCGATTGCACCCGCGCACCATTGCAGCGTATTGCCGACACGCACCTGAATATCCGGATTGGCGCAGATCATTTCCAGCCCGCGCTTTGCCAGCGGACGCAGCTCTTCGCGATAGTCTTCAGGATGCTCATTCGCCTGATCACGCATGCCCATGGCGACGATAAATGCGGCATCTTCAGGCTCTGAAAACTCAAGGCCGGACCCGACAAACAGCGTGTTATCCCGCTCCCATGAATTGTCGGTTCCGAGACGATAGGCAGGTCCCGGTGCACGCTCGTCGATCACCAGACGTGTCGCATCTCCTGATGAGGCAATCGCGTTATAGCAGTCGCGGCGAACGCCAAAACCCGGAAACAGCGCTTCAACCTCGCGAGCCTGAACAGGCGCATTCGTCACCAGAATAACGGGCTTGCCCTCTTTCCTGAAGGCTGCAAGCGCATCGCAGGCATCATGAAAGGCTTCGCGCCCGTTATGAATGACCCCCCATACATCGCAAAGAATGGCGTCATATCGGTCGTGAATTTCGGAAAGTCCGGCAGGAAAAAGCGGTGCTGTCATGGCCTAGGCGTTAGCCTAATCGACAGATCAAGAAAAGGGTCTGAACGCCTTAGATTGCGTTGCGGTGCATGAAATCGGTTGGCGGCGCCGTTTCTTCCATCAGGCTCTCTTTGATCGGACGTGCTTCGCCGAAGACATAGCCCTGACCAAAAGGAATATCGAAGTCGAGAATTTCGACGACTTCTTTCTCGGTTTCGACCTTTTCCGCGATCAGATCGACGCCATAGCGCATGAAAACAGCCGGCACATCCTGCGGCGCCGTTGAACGCGTCACAGCTGAAATCGGGCGTGGTCCGCCGTCAACGAGCTGCTCAAGAAGCTTACTGCCTTCGACTTTAAGGAATTTCACCTGCTCGGCCTGCATTTCCGGCAGGTTCACATCAATGCCATCGGCCTTATCGAGCGAGAAGCGGAATCCAAGATCGGAGAGGCGCGCCATATGGCGGGCAGTCGTTGGCGAACGACGCGCAAAATCCTGCGCTGAAATCTCGAAAATCAGGGAGCCAGCAAGATCGCGGTTTTCTTTGATGAATTCAAGAAATTGCGGGAAGAAAGCCTCATCTTCCAGAGACGAAATCGCAACGTTGCAGAATACGCCGATACGGCGGTCTTTCTCGCTGAGGCGACGGACAATCTGTACGCAGCGAAAGAGCAGCATATTGTCGATGACACCAAGAAGCCCCGCCTCTTTCGCCGCGCCAAGGAATTCGCCCGGCATGATGAGCTGGTCGTTTTCGTCACGCAGACGGGTGAAACCTTCATAGAAACAGACACGGCGCTGTGGCAGGCTGACGATTGGCTGCAAATGTAGGTCAACGCGGTTGGAGTCGAGCGCATCCTGAACTGCCTGAAGCGCTTCTTCCGGCGACCTTTCCCCCGGCTTTCCGCTGCTGGAACCGAGGCGCGGATTGCGCCTGGCGCTCTCCATTTTGGCTTCAAAGCTTTTACCGAGACGCTGAATAAGGTCTTCAAGCTCGCGCATTTCAGCCACGAGCGTCTGGCGACGCTCCGACACTTCGCGCTGCAGTGATTCTTCCATCACCCCCATACGCGCTTCCAGAACTTCAGATTTCTGGTGCGCTTTGCGCAGCTCATTGCGCATGGAAAGCAGGCGGGATTCCAGCAGTTTCGCGCGCTCGCGGCTCACCGCCATGACATGCACAAGCCCAGACACAGATACTGTCGCAAGAGCTGATATTACTGCAATTTCAAAGGAGTAAGACGTGAACTGAAAAAAGCAAATACCCAGAAACACACCTACGACGACGTAGGAGGCAGCAATCAGAATATGCGCGAATGCTGGCATGAAGGGCCTTTGCGATCAGTATGTTGTAACTTCAGTTATCGCATTAATACACTGTTTTGGTTAACACATTGATTGTCTATGATTCAGTGCTGATGGCAATCTCACGCCCCCAAATTCATGGGGAAGACCGGCGCCCGATGCACAAGATCTTGTGCTATCCCCTCTCCCTCATTCTCCGCGCTCACAGCTTCTGCTTAAAAACCGGATCGCGTTGCCCTCAGGAGTGGCAAATGCGCAACGCAGCTGAACCTCGTTGATTTCGATGCAGAAAAGCGTCTGGACCAGAAAACATTCACATGGCATTCATCTGGCAGCTCAAGTCCGCGGCCTGATGGCCGGACGGGGGCGATCTGGGGAGTACGGGGTCTGGTGTTCACACCGGGCCCCGTCGTCTTTCAAGAGCCCTTTTTCCTGCAGTCAGAGTTAATCCAGCAGAGCAGGCTCTGTATCGACCGGCTGCCAGCTAAGGCCTGCTGACTGAAAATTCGGCCGCACATCCGGATTTGCCATACCGACTGTAATCAGGGCGCTCGCGCTACGCTCCTGCGCGTAATCCCGCGCTTCGGTGAGTGACGGACAGTTCAGACCGGCAGATAGAATTTCGCGCCGCCGCGCCACCAGGTCTTCACGTTCGGCGTAACGGCGCATTTCAGAAAGCTGTACCCGGTCAACTACAGGCACAAAAACGCCATCAGGCGATAGTCCCGTTATCGGCGCGTCCATTCCCTCACAGGAATAAATGTCCAGCGCCCGCCCTTCATAGGTCACACGATAGGCGATGATCTGATCTCCGCGATCATTGAGCCTTGAGTGCGCCAGCACCTGCAAATCACCCGTATTAAAGACGGAAAAGCGCTCGGCGCTACTCGGCACAGGCCGAACGGAGAAGCCTGCCTGCCGCGAGTCCAGCGTATTGGCGCTATCCATCTGCACCAGCGCGTCAGGGATCAGCATAGCCTCATCAAGCGCCTGAAGCGTTTCCAGATAGAGCTCGCCCGTAACCAGAGCCTGCCTGTAGGAACGCCCGGAAACCCACGTTTCATAGCGAAGCCCCATCACGCCAGCCGAAGACTCAGGCTTCCCGTCCATAAGAAAGATAGCGTCCAGAGGCCCGATCCCCCGCCAGTTATTATGAAGCGGCGCACCGAAGACCAGCCGTTTGCCACCCGCCTGCACAAGCACGCAGGGTGCAATAGCGCTCGTGTTTTCTGCGCAAGAGCTTACCATGAAGGACCATGGTTCCGCCATGAACGGGGACGGCACCAGCGTCTCAGCGCCAGCCCTGTCTTCGGGCTCCAAAAGTCCGAACAGGCTAAGCCCCCCAGCGCCGACCGCGGCACCTGCAATCAGGGCAATGAGAGCTGTCTTCTTCGTCACTCGACTATCCGATGCGCGTCAATCCTGCTTCGTCAGCGATCACGTGCTCAATATGTCCGATTCGATCAATCTCTACACGGACACGGTCGCCGGTTTTCATAAACCTCGGTGGATCATAAGCAACGGCCACCCCAGCCGGAGTCCCCGTAAAGATGAGATCGCCCGGCTCCAACATGAAGGCCGCGCTCAGATGCGCGATCATGTCAGGAATTTTGTGAATTAGATCTGCTGTGGTTCCGTTCTGACGGACTTCGCCATTGAGCAGAGTTCGTACACCAAGTGTATTGGCATCGCCGATTTCATCCGGCGTTACGATCCAAGGGCCAACAGGCGCATGCGTATCAAAGCCCTTGCCCATGATCATGGTCGGCGTTGCGCGCTGCCAGTCACGAACGGACACGTCATTGCCGCACATATAGCCTGCGATCACTTCATCAGCGCGTTCTGTCGGAATATGGCGACCACCGCGCCCGATTACGACGACGAGCTCGGCTTCATAGTCGAGACGGTCTGACACCTTCGGCATGTCAATCGTGCCATAAGGCGCGTTCAGTGCCGTGACCTGCTTTACAAACCAGGTCTGACGCTCTGGCGGTTCGCGGCCCGTTTCGCGGGCGTGATCAAGATAATTGAGCGCAATAGCGAGGATTTTGCGCGGCGCTTTCACGGGCGCGAGAAGTTCGTCTTCGGTGAACTCGATGGCCTCGCCGCCAGCGATAGCGGCCTTACCGGCTTCTGCAAGCGCTTCGGGATCTGCGAGCCAGGCCTCAATCGATTTGTCTTCACCTGCCACCTCGGACTGCAGCCGGTAGGCATGGTTATTTTGAAACACAACCGAAAAATCTTGCCCAAATCTTGTGATCCGTCCGAACTTCATCACGCCACCTCTTGCTTTCCGTGTCCCGTCACTGCAGCGATAAAGTGTTTTTACGCGTACCGGAAGAAGTAATGAGTTTGTTGGGAGTTACAGCCGAGGCGAGATCAATCGCTGAGCTGCTGAAGTCTGGCACCAGCTATCGCATACCGAGTTACCAGCGGAGTTACTCCTGGCAGGTATCTGATGCGAATGGACTTCTGACCGACCTCGTTCAGGCAATGGACGAAGAACGCTCTCACTTCCTTGGCGCAGTCGTCACCTGCGAGACCGGCTTTCCTGATCTCTGCGAAATTGTCGACGGGCAGCAGCGCATCACAACCATCTCTCTTCTTATAGCCTGTCTTCGTGACGCCATGGCGGATAAGAAACGCCGCAACGAGCTACACAGCTATCTGGCCGATGATCTGCGCCTCGGTGAATGGCGGCTCACGCTCAATCATGTCGATGCACCGGTGTTCCGCGCGCTGGCCCAACGGCCCGGTTCAACTTTCAACGCAGAGAATGTTGTGCCGGAGACTTCCGAGCAGAGCATGCTGATCGACAATCTCATCGCCATTCGCGAGGAGGTTAAACTGCTCTCCGAAGCCGATCGCGACACGCTGGCAGATTTCATTCTTCACCAATGCCCGATCGTGCATGTCTGCGTCGAAAACCGGGATGCGGGTTATAAAGTCTTTCAGGTGCTCAACACGCGCGGACGACAACCCACCGCGCATGACATTCTGAAAACAGAACTGTTTGAGCGGGCAAACCTGTCGTCTCAGGATGCTGACCAGCTGGCCCGTGCATGGACGCTGCATGAGGCACGCCTTGGCGCGAAGGATTTTGACGATCTTCTGCGACAGATACGTTCGCTGCATGACCGTCAGATACGCGGCGATTTCGTCACCGGCTTCTGCAACTCAGTGCTTCAGGGCACCTCGCCGCGCAGCTTTCTCGAAGAAGAACTGCCGCGCTTTGTTGAGGCCTATCTGGAACTCAAACAGGGTGATGTGCAGCTCTCGCGCCCTATGCCAGCAGTCAATGAGCATCTGGCACGCCTGATTTCACTGGACCATGCAGGCTGGCGTGCCCCTGCCCTGCAATTCCTCGTCTATCATCCACGCGATGCGGATACCGCGCGAGAATTCTTCTGTGATCTGGAGCGCCTCGGCTTTGCCATGCAGCTCGTCATTACAGACCGCGATACGCGCGCCCTCCGTTACAGACGGATTTCAGAAGAAGTCATGTCGGACCAGAAACTCTTTTCACCATCAGGCGCATTGTCGCTGACTGGCGAGGAGCGGGAAAAGCTGACGCAGCGACTGTATGGCCGGTTTGGTTCCGTCACCCAGCGACGCGCGCTGGCCATCAAGCTCAACAGTCTTCTGGATGACGGCGAGACCTCACCCGACACAAGCGACGCCACCGTCGAGCATGTCCTTCCACGCAATCCGGAACCGGGGTCTGAATGGTATGACGTCTGGCCGGACCTGTCTGAGCGTCGGGAAATCTGTGAGTCGCTCGGGAATTTCTGCCTGCTGACACAGAGAGATAATCAGCGCGCAGACCGTCTGGATTTTCTTCAAAAGCGTGACGAGTTCTTCCGTCGCCCTTCGCGAGGCGGCCGATATGCTCTGACACGTGACGCGGCGACATACGAAGAATGGACGCCCGCTATCGTTCGCGAGCGGACGGCGCGGCTGGCAAAGCTTCTCATCCGCGAATGGAAGCTGGACCTTCCGGTCGGCTAATAAGCGTCTGTACTCGCTGGTTTCAGGGCGCTACATCTGATCGTAATCAGAAGACAAAAGCGTCCAGAGGGAGAAACATATGTCACTTTTTGATCTGTCCGGAAAATCGGCAATTATCACAGGCTCCAGCCGCGGCATCGGTAAAGCAATCGCGATTGCTATGGCTGAACAGGGCGCGCGCGTCGTGATTTCATCACGCAAGCCAGAGCCGTGCGAAGAAACAGCGCATGAGATCAACGAGCGTTTTGGCGTTGGCACTGCGATTGCCGTGCCGGCGAACATTTCTTCCAAGGAAGAGCTTCAGAACCTTGTGGACGAAACAAATGCTGCGTTCGGCAAAGTAGACATCGTCGTGTGCAACGCGGCATCGAACCCATTCTACGGATCTCTCGGTGACATTAACGACGACCAGTTCCAGAAAATTCTTTCGAACAACATCATCTCCAACAACTGGCTGATCCAGATGTGTGCGCCGCAAATGCGCGAGCGCAAAGATGGCGCGGTCGTGATCATTTCATCTATCGGCGGCCTCAAGGGCTCACCGGTTATCGGTGCTTACAACATCTCCAAAGCCGCTGACTTCCAGCTAGCGCGAAACCTTTGCGTGGAATACGGCAAAGACAATATCCGCGTGAATTGCATCGCACCGGGTCTGATCCGCACCGACTTTGCCCGCGCACTCTGGGAGAATCCTGAAACCCTCAAACGCTCCCTCGCTTACACGCCGATGCAGCGTATCGGCGAGCCGGAAGAAATTGCAGGTGCTGCGGTATTCCTCGCATCTAAAGCCGGGTCTTACATGAATGGCCAGATGATGGTGATTGACGGCGGTCAAACGATCACCTGATCACCCGCCCGAATTCCAATTCACGAAGCCGGCGCCTCGATCGCGCCGGTTTCTTTTTTATCTGCGCATTCCAATCGCGGTTTCACCGGGGCGCGGTTGTATTTGCGAATACCGTCCTCATTTCTCGTATAATTCTCCGCACAACGCTTTGCGGTGGGATAAGTGAAGAAGGCGCAGCACAAACAGAATAAATCTTGTTTTTTGCCCCTTGACGGTAACTCCCCCTGTTCTTAATTGCCCCTCTGTTAGCACTCTCCTCCGGTGAGTGCTAAACAGGCAAAACTCTTTGTATCAACCCAATCTGGAGAGAGGGCATTCAATGAAATTCCGTCCGCTTCACGACCGCGTGCTTGTACGCCGCGTACAGGAAGAAGAAAAAACCAAAGGCGGGATCATCATTCCCGATACGGCGAAAGAAAAGCCACAGGAAGGTGAAGTTGTTGCAGTCGGCACAGGCGTGCGCGGCGACGACGGTTCCCTCGTAGCGCTCGACGTCAAAGCTGGCGACCGCGTCCTGTTCGGCAAATGGTCTGGCACAGAAGTCAACGTTGGTGGGGAAGAGCTCCTCATCATGAAAGAGTCCGACATTCTGGGCGTTGTTGAAGCATAAGCTTCACCGCACTGGTCGTTTTTTTAAATTCATTCTGAACAAGGAAAATACACATGGCTGCTAAGGATGTGAAATTCTCCGCTGACGCTCGCGAACGTATGATGAAGGGCGTCGACGTCCTCGCGAACGCGGTAAAGGTAACACTCGGCCCTAAAGGTCGTAACGTTGTTATCGAAAAATCTTTCGGTGCTCCGCGCACAACGAAAGACGGCGTAACAGTCGCAAAAGAAATCGAACTGGAAGACAAGTTCCAGAATATGGGCGCTCAGATGCTTCGCGAAGTTGCATCTAAAGCTAACGACGTTGCTGGTGACGGTACAACAACTGCTACAGTTCTCGCTCAGGCTATCGTTCGCGAAGGCATGAAACGCGTTGCTGCTGGCATGAATCCGATGGACCTGCGTCGCGGCGTCGAAAAAGCTGTTGTTGAAGTCGTCAACACGATCAAATCTTCTGCTAAGCCGGTCGACACATCTGAGCAAATCGCTCAGGTCGGTACAATCTCTGCAAACGGCGAGCGTGAAATTGGCGACATGATTGCGAAAGCAATGGAAAAAGTCGGCAATGAAGGCGTCATCACGGTTGAGGAAGCTAAATCCCTCGAAACAGAACTCGAAGTCGTTGAAGGCATGCAGTTCGACCGTGGCTACCTCTCTCCATACTTCGTCACAAATGCTGACAAGATGCTGGTTGAGATGGAAGAGCCTCTGATCCTGCTTCACGAGAAGAAGCTTTCTTCTCTGCAGCCAATGCTTCCAATCCTGGAATCAGCTGTTCAGTCTAACCGTCCACTCCTCATCATCGCTGAAGATGTTGAAGGCGAAGCACTCGCAACACTCGTTGTGAACAAGCTGCGTGGCGGCCTGAAAATCGCAGCTGTTAAAGCACCTGGCTTCGGCGATCGTCGTAAAGCTATGCTCGAAGACATCGCGATCCTCACAGGCGGTACGGTTGTTTCCGAAGACCTCGGCATCAAGCTCGAGAACGTTTCAATAGACATGCTCGGTTCTGCTAAGCGCGTTTCTATCACTAAAGACGATACAACAATCGTTGATGGCGTTGGTGAGAAATCTGACATTGAAGACCGCGTTGGTCAGATCAAACGTCAGATCGAAGAAACAACTTCAGAGTACGACAAAGAGAAGCTTCAGGAACGTCTCGCGAAACTGGCTGGCGGCGTAGCTGTCATCAAAGTTGGCGGCGCAACAGAAGTCGAAGTGAAAGAGCGTAAAGACCGCGTCGATGACGCTCTGAACGCAACACGCGCTGCTGTTGAAGAAGGCATCGTTACTGGTGGCGGTACAGCGCTCCTGAAAGCGGCTGCTGCGATCACTGTGACTGGCCTGAACGCTGACGAGCAAGCTGGTATCGACATCGTTCGTAAAGCTCTCGAAGCACCAGTTCGCCAAATCGTTGAAAACGCTGGTGTTGAAGGCTCAATCGTTGTCGGCAAGATCCTTGAATCTTCTGACGCCGCATTCGGCTTCAACGCTCAGACTGAAGAATATGGCGACATGTTCAACTTCGGTGTCATCGACCCGGTTAAAGTTGTTCGTTCTTCTCTCCAGAACGCTGCTTCTGTTGCTGGTCTCCTCATCACAACTGAGGCTGCTATCGCAGACGCACCAAAAGACGACGCTGCACCTGCAATGCCTGATATGGGCGGCATGGGCGGAATGGGCGGCATGGGTGGCATGGGCTTCTAAGCCTCGCTTCACTCGCCCTTACGGCTTAAAGAGAACGGCGGTCTTCGGATCGCCGTTTTTTTGTTTCAACGTCCGTATCGACTAAAGTGATAACTCGGGACGTGCACGACGATGAAGTTCATTAAAGCAGGCGGCCATATTCTGATCGTGATCATCCTGACGGTGCTCACGCAGCTCGGTGGCCTTGCCTGGCTGGTTGCTCTACGCTTCAAGCGGCGGCTTCTCACCTTCATCGGGATTTACGCTGCGCTCTCGGTTGCAAGTATTTGGATCGCCCCGCAGTTTGGAAGGATCCCCTTGAATTGCTGGGCATCACCGAACACGGCCAGCGTTCAGTCTCCGTTATTTTGCACGCTTAATCGCCATTACGTAACGCCCGAACTGAAAGCGGTCTTACAAGACACCGCAGCATCCCTCACGACCCACTTTCCCGATGCTAAACTGCGCGTGCTCGATGCAGGTTTCCCCTACATCAACGACTTTCCATTATTGCCCCATCTATCTCATCACGATGGCAGGAAGGCGGACATCGCTCTATTCTATGAAGATGGAACCGGCACCTATCTTCCCGGTCGGACGCGTTCGCCAATAGGTTACTTCGCTTTTGAAGAAGGGCCGACAGATTGTGCTCCATCGCAGTTGTCACTGCGTTGGGATTTTGACTGGTTGCAAGCAGCATGGCCCGACTGGCAGCTGGAAGAGGAACGCACACGAAGGACGCTGGAGCTGCTGTCAGCGGACGAGAGAGTGCGCAGAATTTTCATCGAACCGCATTTGAAAGCGCGCTTGGGGCTTACTCATGAGGTCATACGCTTTCAAGGATGCCGCGCAGCACGGCACGATGACCACATCCATATCGAGGCCCGCTCGTAACGCGCGTCCGTTCCAAATACAAAAAAGCGGCACCGTAAGGCACCGCTTTTCTGAATTTGTATTGAGCCTGCTGATCAGGCTGCACGAATGCCTTCAAGGAAGCGCTGGACGCTTGTCTGCATTTGTTCGGCCTGCTTTTGCAGCGTAGATGCGGCATCCAGAACATCATTAGCAGAGCTGTCTGTGTCGGACGCTGACGTCTGCACGCTGACCATGGAGCTGGTCACATTCTCTGTTTCGCTGGACACGCGCGAAATGCTGGATGCGATTTCCTGTGTTGCCCCGCCCTGCTGCTGCATGGACTGGGAAATACGCGCAGAAATCTCGGTGACCTTGCTGATGGAGTCGTTGATAGAGCCCATCGCACCGGCAACCGTATCGCTCACGCGTTGAATGTCCGCTACGCTTTCAGCAACGCGGCTTGTCGCCTGAGACGTCTGATTTGCGAGCGTTTTGACTTCCGTCGCAACAACCGCGAAGCCTTTGCCCGCCTCACCTGCACGCGCAGCCTCAATCGTCGCATTCAGCGCCAGAAGGTTTGTCTGCTCAGCAATATCGTTGATGAGACCGACAACCTCTTTAATCTGGTCCGCAGCAGATGCGAGATCTGCCATGGTCTCATTCGCGCTCATAGCGTTCTGAGCTGCCTGATTGATCGCCGTGACAGAATCCTCAACAGAGCCTGCAATCTCCATGATAGAGGCAGAAAGCTCTTCAGAGGCCGCCGCCACTGAGCGGACGTCATTTGCCGCCTGATCTACAGAACGCGACGCATTCTGGGACTGGCTGGTGGTTTCGCCCGCCGTGCCACGCATATGCTCCGCTGTTGAGCGCAGCTGATCAGACGCACCAGCCACAAGACCAAGCAGATCACGGCTATCAGCCTCGAACGAAGCAATAAGCTTCTCCATACGATCTGTGCGCTCTTCACGCAGGCGCGCTTCTTCACGCTCGCGCTCGGCGAGACGGTTACGCTCGATTGCGTTGTAGCGGAAGGTAGAGAGCGACTCGACGATAGACTGCAGCTCGTCACCACGGCTGAGGCCATCGATGTTGGTATCAAGATCACCTGATGCCAGACGGTCAGTCGCACCCGCAATCTCGCGGATGGAGCGTGTCGTAGAACGTGCCACGACAGCGGCAATCGCACCTGCTGCGAGAAGAGCGAACAGCGCCACAAGCAGAAGGATCAGTTTCGCCTGACCTGCCGCAACCTGGCCGGCAGCCGCGCTTGCTTCAGATGAGGCTACAACCTCGTCGACCAGTTCCTGGAACTGCGTCTGGAGTACGGTATAGTTCTCCGCGAACGGTTCTGCGAAGGCTACGGCTGATGCGAAGTCGATTTCCATCATCGTCGCAACGACTTCGATGGTTTCTTTATACGTGGTCAGCTGTTCGATGATGTTCTGAACGGCCGCAGACTCTTCAGCGCTTGTCGTGCTCGCACGGTAAATCTCAAGGGATGCAACAATCTGGTCGACACTGCCCTGCAGCGCCATCACCTCAGACGCAGCCGCCGATGAGTCTACCACGTTAGCGGCCTGATTGGTCAGTGTCTGGTAAAGTTGCCCGTTCACATCCTGCACGGCGCTGTTGGCCTGAACCAGCTCAAGCGCGTTGTGGAAGTTCACGTCCACGATCTCGGTCGTACGGTTCACCTGCGCGCTCAGCGCAAAATGGCTGACGCCTGCCACAACGCAGATCATTCCCAGAGACAGAGCAGACGGGACTGCGAATTTGGCGGTAAACGGCCAGTTGGAGATATTGGAATACTTCATGACGCACCCTCAGAACTTTTCGTCATTATAGCCTGCACGCATTGCAATTCATTTAATGCGGCGGCGAAAATCAGGCGCAATAAAGCGCCCGATTTCATTGGTTTAGCGTCAGAATGTGAAGCGGACAGACGCCCAGACGCGTGAGTCGATGTCGCCACCTGGAACCTGCACATCGTCATCATTGGTGAGGTCAAACGCATCAAGTGACAGCGTGACATCATCATTGAGACGATAAGAAAGGTTCATATCCAGCGCGACATAGCTATCCACAGTTACACGCTGGTACTGATAGTCGCCCGGATCGAATGAATCGAAGACCTGACGGGATGGGACAACGCGCGCATGTGCACCGAATACCCATTTGCCATCGTCATAAACAGCACCGGCTTTCAGCTGGTCACCGAGGTTGGATTCCTCGAAGTCCAGAATGTCGCGAAGACCGTCATATGAAGCAACCTGAGCAAAATCACCGTCTGTCGTGTCATTGATCGCGTAGGACGCGTACCAGTCAATGTGGTTACCGATACGACCTTCGAACGACAGTTCCACACCAAAAAGTTCGGAGTCGCCAAGGTTCTCGCCAGTTGGAATGTTCACACCGGGAGCGAATGCCGCATTGGCAACAGTGAACAGGTCCTGATTGTCCTGATAGAAAACGCTGATGCGCATCTTGCCGTTAAGTTCACTGATCTGACGGTCGTAGTCGATCGCGTAATTGTTCACGATGCTCGGATCGACATCCGGAGAGAAGAAAAGCTGAACGAGGCTAGGTGTCTGGATGCCGCGAGCAATCTGAAAACGGAACAGATCACGCGGTGTCGGCGTGTACACAAGACCGGCGTTATAGCTGATCTCGCTGATTTCACGCTCGGCTTCAGGTGCACCAAAGTTAGTCGAGAAAATAGTCTCACCTTCGAAGTTCATCGTGTCGGAACGAACAGCAATAGTGGAAGAGAGCTGGTCATTGATGGCCCAGTTCCACATGCCGCCAACCGAGAACACATTGTATTCGTTGGAAGAGCTGTTGCCAAACAGGATCAGGTCCAGCGTGTTTTCACGATACTCACCAGCTACCCGGAAAGTATGATCCGCGCCCACTTTGAAAAGGTCTTCAACTTTGAAAACGGTCAGACCGGCTTCGACATCAAAGCTTGGCGTCGGCGCGAATGGGTTTGTCAGGTATTCCTGCGTATTGCGGTAAGCTGTTGCGTTGATAAGCCCCCAGTCGCCATCATGCGTAACAGTGGCGCGCAGGCTGGTTGTCTCGCCGTCACGAACAATGTTCGCGCCCGATGGCAAACGCTCCATGCGGATAGAACTGGACACCGTACCTTCGAGGAAAACCTGTGTGTTGGATGTCGCCTGAATGCCAGCCTCTGCAGCGAAGGCCCATTGCTCGTTCTGCGGGTCACCACGCAGTTCGAATGGAAGGTCTTCGAATTCCTGTGCCTGCTGGCCACCCGCTGACATTCGAATAGCGGTATTTTCGAACGGACGGAATGTCGCCACGCCAGACCCACGAACGCCATCATTGAAGTCCACACCGCCGCGCAGAGTATTGGTTTCCGTATACAGCGGATTGAAAGTGATGATGTTCACCACACCACCGACCGCGTTAAAGCCAAACAGCGCTGTATTCGGGCCTTTCACGATCTCGATCTGACGGATTTCGTCCAGCTGCACTGGAATAACATCCCAGTCCGTGAACCCGTAATAATCCTGGAAGACCTGACGGCCGTTTACCAGAACCAGCAGACGAGGCGTCTTGTTCTGGTTATAGCCGCGGATCGCAACATCGTGGAAGTTACGACCATACTGCTGAACCTCAACGCCAGCGAGCCGGGAGAGCAATGTCGGAATGTTGACGGCGCCAGAGTTGCGGATTTCGTCTGCGGAGATGATCTCCATTGTCACCGGCGCATCTGTAGAGCGCTGCGGCGCGCCCGTCGCGGACGTAGTGACAGGCTCGTCAAACAACATTTCGAGAGAGCCGTAATCAATAGACTGCGCCATTGCCGGCAGGCCGAACATCGCAATAGCAGACAGTGCAAAGATAGATGATTTCTTATTAAATTTAGACATCAGTCTGTTCTTTCCTGAACGAGAAATTTCTTGGAGTAATCAGAGTTCGTTGATCATCATGCGGAACGCGGACGCAAAGCTCACAGAGCGCGCGTCAGCCGCAGAGCGGCTCACATAGATCTCGACACTTGGCTGGCTTTGAACGGCAACCACACAGGCACCGGCGTCTGCACACGCGCGATCAGTACTGACCGTGATGGACGGTGCTGAAGAGATCGCAGAATAGTGCGCCGACATGCCAGACGGCACGAAGAGTGCAGCGTCCGAGCCAATGCCCGAAACATCTGAAATTGAAATAAGCTGGGGCTGCAGAGTAACTTGACCGGCGCTGAGCCCAGAACCAAGAATTGCGGAAATGCTTTCTGCTTCCGCCTGTGATCCGGCAACATCGTCTGCGTATACAATCGCAAGCGTCACATTGCCCGTCGCGCCGCCTTCTACAAAGCTAAGCGCACGACCGATAAGCTGGAGATCGCGCTCACCCGCCGCATGGGCAGGTACGGTCGCCAGCATCGAAGCTGCAATGATTGAAAGTGCCGTAAGAGACTTTCTCATCCGTTAGTTCCTTTGTCCATTCATACCCTTACATTCTTTAAGGGCGTTGATATTTGGCAAAAGAAACAACAGTTGAGTTAAAATAAAGCTGACATCCGTTATTCATTTAAGAAACACAGATCCAGACAATTCTTAGCCCAACTCAACATTAATAGATTTACTGAAATCTTTATTCATTTTTTCCTGAATAAACTCCAAATCTTCGTGGAATCAGAACTCTAGCCCGCCGGCGCTCACGCCTTTTCAAGCGAATTGCTTTCATGACCAGATCAAAGGATTAACGGACCCAAAGTTTTCGCTTCAGCGAACGCACAGCTTCTACATTTACCAAGCCATAATAGCTCGCCCCGGTAGAAATATTTTGCACCTGGCGCTGTAATTATTTCTGCGGCGTGCTGCCGCAGCCAAGTCAACATCCGCACTAAAGTGCGCAAACCGTCCAACATTTCTGCGAAACATGAAATATCAACCCAACGACACCGAAATATGGGATGATTCTATGCCCGTTACAGAAACTTCATCGAATAACGATAATTTCACTTGACGTTTATCAGATAATCCTTATTGTTTATCAACAAGGAACAACAAAGGTCGCTGGCAATTCATCACTGCCCCCTACCCCCGAGCTGCTGGCGGCCTCTCATTGTCCCTTTCACGTTTGCCTCCCCAGGGCACGAGAGCAGGTCTTCGGACCTGCTCTTTGCGTTTGAAGGAGATACACGATGTCGGACGGCGGAGGGCGTGAGACGCGGCAAAATTCGCCGGACAGGCGCGCAGCAAATTTAGATCAATATACCTGCACAAATTTTCAACGCTTGTTGAATGCGATGCAAGATAAACAAGACTAAAGCGCGCGCAATTACTTTGATTTAGATGAAGTAGGCTTAAATTATAAACGGCGCAGCTATAAGCCACGCCGTTTGTTCTTTATAAAGCAGGACGTTTCCTCCCGAACTGCAAGAAGATAAGGCCCGAGCTTCATCAAAGTGTCAACAAGAAAAAACCGGATTTGGGAACAAACTGAGCGCTTGCTGCTAAATTACTGGGCATTTCGCGTAATCGCGCGGGAAAATTCTCCGAAGACTACGTTGTCTTCAAGAAACAGAAACTCCGGATTCACTACGGATACCGGTCCAAAGCCCGCCCCAGACAGTGCGTTTGCGACAGATTTTGCCTTTTCGCGCGAAAGAACGACAGAATCACCAAGTAGAGTGACCTCATCACTAATTGATGCAGCTGCGGACCGTAGAGACTTGCCGCCAGTCAGGACAGAGACGTCCCGCGCGACTCGGCGTGCCTCAAAAATATCCAGCAGATTCTTGATCGCTGCCAGCGCGTCCTCATTCCAGTCAGCATTCAAAGACGCAGATAACTGCGCCTGAGATTTCAGCATGACACCATCACTGAGGATTTTCAGATTGTTGGCCTTCAGCGTCGCACCCGTTGTTGTGATATCGACGATAAGCTCTGCTGTACCGGACGCCGGTGCTGCCTCTGTAGCGCCCGCAGAATCGATCAGGCGATACTGTGTCAGTCCACGCTCAGCGAAGAAGCGGCGGCTGCTACGCAAATATTTGGTTGCAACACGCATACGGCGTCCGTGGCGCGCGCGGAAAGCGTGGCCCACATCTTCCAGATCTTCGATCGTATCGACATCCACCCAGCTCTGCGGCACGGCGACGACCATATCCGCATAACCAAAGCCGAGCGCGCGGAGCAGATGAACCTGCGAATCAAAATTGTCAGCATGCTCACGCAGCAGGTCTTCGCCCGTCACACCAAGGTGTAGCGTGCCGTCCAGAAGGCCTTTGGCAATCTCTGACGCCGAAAGCAGCATGATCTGAATACCAGGCGCGCCTTCAAGCACGGCAGAATAGCCCCGCTCGCCGCCGACCTGTTTCAGCTTCAGCCCGCAGTCCGCAAAGAACGCTTCGGTCTGTTCTTTCAGGCGCCCTTTGGACGGGATCGCCAGCATAAGCTGTGTCATGCTGCACCTCCTTCGAGGCTAAGTGCTGCGTCTACACGATCAGGGCGCACAACGCCGCCAACAGCGGGCACGTTCATCGCGCCTTTGCTAAGCCAGGAGACGAGGCCATCATAACGGCCACCGAGCGCCAGCGGCTTCTCGCGCGTTAAACCGGCGTGATAAAGCTCGAATACGAGACCGTCATAATAATCGAAACGACGCCCGAACTGCACAGAGACATAAGCATTCGCCCAGAACGGCATGTCGCGATCCGAAAGCGCCGAGAAGAGTTTCTCAGTGTATTCAAGAACGGATGACAGGTTCAGCGCATATTCGCTTGCGAGAGCGCGAAGTTTTTCAAGGAACACGTCAGGCGTTCCAGACACGCCTTTGAGCGCCCCGAGCACAGCGCGCGCCTTATCCGGCATCGCGCCGGCGTTAGCCGCTTCAGCGCGGGCCTGAAGGCGTTCCAGAATTTCTTCCTTCGTGCGGCCGCCAACGACTTCTGTGCCGGAAATCGACATGACTTCATCAAGCAGGTCACGCGCATCGTCCGCAGGCAGCTTGGCAAGCGTCTGGGCCAGCGCAGAAGATGCTTTCACAGTCTCGCCTTCAGCACTCGCCAGAACGGCCTCTACGCCCTCACGGCGCTTATTAGCGCGGCGGATGCGAGCGTCCCAGTGATCAGAGAGCGCCAGCGCGTCTACGACAGCGTGGAAGATAGACACATCGCCGAGATTAAGCTGCGCATTGCGGATGCCTGCGCCTGCGATCTCTGAACAGATTGTCGTGAGTGTTGCCACGTCCCGTTCGAGGCGGTCGGTGTGTCCGAAATTCTCAAAGCCTGTCTGATTGAACTCGACCGGCTCGCCTTCTGTACGTGCCTGACGGAACGCACGGCCGAAATAGCGATAAGATACCGGCTCGCCACCTGCTTCCGCCAGATACTGGTTGGCGACCGGCAGTGTCAGGTCCGGACGCAGCGCCAGTTCCTCGCCCGGCGTATCAGAGCTGGTGATCAGGCGGGACCGAATGCTCTCGCCTGAAAGCTCAAGCGGCAGAGCTGCAGGGATCAGCAGAGGCGGATCAACCCAGTCTCCGCCAATCGCTTCAAACTGAAATGAGGTCAATTGTCTGCCTCCAGCATACTTTTAATGGTCTGAACCATTTCGTCGCGCGAGACTTCAACCTGCCCCGGACGGGATTCACGCCATTCTGTATTGTCTTTGATCGCTTTTGCCTTCTGGGCACCCACGATCAGATCCTTGATCGTGACTGTCCCCTTCTGGCGCTCGTCTTCGCCAACGATGACAACAGCAGGCGCGCCGCGGCGGTCTGCATATTTCATCTGCGGGCGCATGCCGGAGCTGCCCATATACACTTCAGAGCGAATACCCGCCGCACGCAGCTGATGCGCCAGCACATGGCTGTCAGCCACATGCTCGCGATCAAGCACCAGAACGACCACAGGACCAGAGAGCGCATCCAGCTCACCCGTCAGCGACATAGCGGCTGCAAGGCGGGAAATGCCCAGAGAGAAACCTGTTGCAGGAATTTCTTCATTCCGGAAACGGGAAACCAGACCGTCATAACGACCACCACCGCCGACAGACCCGATACGTACAGCGCGGCCTTTCTCGTCGAGGATTTCGTCAAGCAGCTCACCCTCGAAGACCGGGCCGGTATAGTATTCAAGGCCACGCACAATAGTCGGATCGAACACAACGACACCATCTGGCGTGCCCATCGCAGAGAGAAGACCGTCAATCTCGCGAAGTTCTGTAATGCCGCGGTCATAGGCTTCATTGCCGGAAACGACTGCCGCCAGAGCCTCAAGCGTTTCACCGCGTGAGGATTTACCGGACTCAGCGAATGCCAGAACACGCTTCACGCGCTCTGCATCAAGGCCAGCGCCTTTAGTGTAGTCGCCGGACTCATCTTCACGGCCTTCACCGAGAAGATCAGCCACACCGGAGAGACCGAGGCGATCCAGTTTGTCGAGCGCACGCAGAATGGTGAGACGCGTTTCTTCATCGCGCGCATCAATGGAGTCCAGAAGGCCGGACATCAGATCACGCGTGTTGACGCGAACATTGAAACGCTGCGCACCAGCCGCTTTGAGGGCTTCGGCCATCATCGCAATCATCTCTGCGTCAGCCGCAGGGCCTTTCGCGCCAACGGTATCAGCATCGCACTGCATGAACTCACGGAAGCGCCCTGGGCCAGGCTTCTCATTGCGCCACACCGGACCATACGCATAGCGACGGAACGGCTTCGGCAACGTATCCCAGTTCTCCGCCGCAAAACGCGCAAGCGGCGCCGTCAGGTCATAGCGCAGTGACATCCACTGCTCATCATCATCCTGAATGGCGAAGACACCCGCATTCGGGCGGTCCTGATCTGGCAGGAATTTACCCAGCGCGTCCGCATATTCGAATGCGCCGGTTTCAATGCCTTCAAAGCCCCAGAGACGATAAACAGATGAAACCCGATGGATCATATCCAGCTCAGCTTTCAGCACGTCTTCCCGTTTGTCCGGGAAACCGCGAGGTTTGCGAGCGAGAGATTTCGGATTGGGTTTCTTGTTTTTTGCCATGATATATCGCCGGAATTTTTGGTCGGGATAGAGCCTTGTGAGCGCCTTGCCAACCTCATGTGTTGCCTGTCGCATATTTTTACGTGTCGCACACGCTCAAATACACCTGCCTTTCAGGTCTGTTAACCGGCGCGCGGGACACTCACGCCATGAAAACGACCTCGTCTTTTATGCTCGCAATGGGCGCCCTTCTGTTCGCTGGATCGGCCAGCGCGTCACCTGCCCTCGCCAGAAGCTGGTCTGAGGAGGCTGCAGAGCTGCACACGCGAATTGAAGCGATGGACACACACACGCTCCCCGATGACCTGCGCTTTCGCCTGCAGCGCTTTGGCAGAACGGCAACGCGTCTTTCCACATCGGGGTCACAGGATGCCCCGCTGCCAGAAGACCTTGGCTGTATTTTCAGAGGCATGGCGGAAGAAACAGACGTCCAGCTCTCAGCCTTCGCTGATGACAGCTCTGAAGCGTCGCGAGTGCAGGCTGAGGAGCGGCTCTCCAAGATGCTGGAAGATGCCGTATCTGTGGGTGAAGCCGCTGCAATTGTGTTAGAGGCTGGCGAAGTCATCGAGATGAACCTTCACTCTGACATTAACGGCCAGTGTGGCGGCGGAGATATCAGTTCGCTTCGTGCACCAGATCTGCGCTAACTGTCAGAGCGCCGTGCGGGTCGCCCTGATCCGTTGAGAAAATGAACGCACCAGCGGTCAGCGCAATGGCGAGCACCATGCCTGCAATCAAACCTTTTCTCTGTTGAAGTAACTTCAACACAACTCTATCCGTCTGCAACATCGGCCAGGGAACTACTGACTGATTGTATCTATCACAATTGACGGGCTAAGGATTTGCGGCAAAACAGCCGGCTCTTCCGCGCCCGGTGCGTAGTAGAGATAGAGCGGCACGCCTGCGCGTCCATGGCGAGCGAGTTCTTCAGCGATCTGATCGTCGCGGGATGTCCAATCAGCGATCAGCAAGGACACATTCTGGTCATCCAGAGCATTCTGGACGCGGTCACCGAAAAGCGTTGTGCGCTTGTTCACCTGACAGGTCACACACCAGCTTGCGGTAAAGTCGACAAACACGCCCTGACCCTCTGCACGCAAATCTGCGACGGTCTGAGGTGACCATTCGCCGTCATAGCCCGCATGTGCGCCGCCTGCGCTGCCGGCCTGCGCGTAATTGCCAACTGGTCCCATCAGCATTTGCGCCGGGATGATCAAGGATACGAGCGTGACCACAAGCGCAACGCCCAGGCTAATCTTACGGGCTGCGCCTTTTTCCGGCGACGTCTTCAGAATCCAGGTCGCAAAAGTCAGGCCGACAGCGACGAGACCAACCAGTGCAACAGCGTCAGCACCGGACTGGTTTGCCAGAACCCAGAGAAGCCAGATTGCCGTGAGGAAGAGCGGGAATGCGAAGAATTGCTTCAGACGCTCCATCCAGCCACCCGGCTTCGGCAGGTATTTCGCAATGCCCGGAACGAGGCTTACGAGCAGGAATGGCAGAGCCATACCCAGACCAAGCGTAAAGAAGACCAGAAGCACAATGTGAAGCGGCTGGTTTACGGCAGCACCAACGGCTGCACCGAGGAACGGGCCGATGCACGGCGCGCCAACGAATGCCGCCAAAAGACCGGTAAAGAAAGCGCCCTGATGTCCACCACGTTCAGCGAGATTGCTCCCCACACCCATGAGCGACCCGCCAAAGCTGAACCAACCAAGCATGTTGAGGCCAAGCATGAACATGAGGAGCGACAGGCCCGCAATCACGATCGGATATTGCAGCTGGAAGCCGAGGCCCGCGCTTTCGCCTGCAGAGCGCAGCGCGACGAGGATCACACCAAAGCCGAGGAAACACGTGATGACGCCCGCAGTGTAAAACAGGCCATGCGCACGCACTTCGCCCATCTCGTTAGAGCCTGCCAGAGACAGAATGCTACGAGCCTTAATGAAGAGGACCGGGAGCACACATGGCATCAGGTTCAGAATGATACCACCCAGCAGTGCACCGCCCAGAATAGCCAGCAGGCCACTGAAAGAGAGCGGCGGGGCGGAAGAAGAGGATGATGTGCCACCGGCAAGCGCAGTTCCGCTTGTGCCGGCGATCACGTCACCAACCGGCGCAGTCAGGTCGAATGCGATACGGTTCGCATCGATATCTTCAACGACGAGAACGCCCTCAATATTATCCGGCACGCGGCTACGACCCGAACTTTGAAGCTCCAGCGTGATGCCGTTTGGACCAATGCTCACAGGCTGTTCCGGAGGGTGAAGGATCTGGTGATCTGTCGGGAAGAAGCGCACATTCACGATATCCGCTTCGAACGCAGCGCGCACGATATCGCTTTCGATTGAGAGCTTCCATGGGTCGGAGCTACGATCAATCGCTGCGTTGCCCTCAAATGCCATTGGGAGCTGGGCATCCACACGCCGGAAAACATCTGCGCGGTCTGTGTTGAGTTCAGGCGTATCGGAAATCCAGAGGTCGAGACGGATCGGCGCATCTTCCGGAATACAAATGTCGGCGCAGATAAGGAAGGTCGCGAGGCCCGACATTGTCACGCTGCCGACAGCGTCTTCAGGAATGTCGAGATCGAATGGCAGGATCAGCTCATCTTCGTATCCGTAATTCATCAGGATATCGAGCGGCTGCGGGAATGGCGCAGGCCAGTTAAACTCGCCCGCGGTCACACCAGACGTGTCATCCCAGATGATTTCAGTTGGCAGTCCGGAGTCGCCTGCGTTTTTCCAATAGACGTGCCAGTGATCATCCAGCTCGAGCACGAGCGCTGCGCGTACCGTCTGGCCCGGCACGACACTCACATGGTCAGAGATCAGTTCAACGCGCGCATGGCCTGAATCGTGCGGCAAGGCCGACGCAGAAAATCCGGCAAAGGAAAGGCTGATAAGAGCAATCAGACCTGCCCAGAAAGCGGAAAAAGAATTCATGCGCATGCGTACTACCTGTGTCTCGAGCAATGACAGTTTTGTCGTCTAGCATGGAATATAAAGGGAAAAGTTAGCACGAAAGGGCTCTCGCGCGTTTGTGAGGCACAATGCCCCATCTGTTGATCTTATCCCTAGAACGACGAAGCGCGCAGAGTTGCCTCTGCGCGCACGACGAAGTGGTTCCTGCTTCCCCCGAAGGAGTTTAGCTCAGCGGCTGGCCCGGAGGCGGTGTGCGCAGAGCACGCTGGATCACGCGCTGCCAGTTGAGCAGAGACAGGATGTGAGCGTAGATCGCGCCGATAGCGCCATTGTCACGCAGTTCCTGGAACTTGTCCGCTGGAAGCTGGTTCAGCTTTTCTTCGGAAACCGCCCAGTAATCAGCGATTTTCTGCTGAGGGCCTTCCTGGCCGTTCTGGTCGCGCGGTGTGAAGTTCACTGACTTCTGCTCGAACAGGCCATAGCTGTCGACCAGCTTGACGAATTCCATAGTCGCGCGGCGCTGACGTTCGAATTCTTTACAGAACTCGATTGCGTCGTTTGTGAATTTAGTTGGCTGGCCATTCTCGAAGAAAGGAACTTCCGGCTGGTCTGTGACCATCGGACCTTCACGGTCAACGCAGAGCAGCAGACGGTCGCTTTGATTGTCAGATGCGAACACGAACGGATAGCGACGAACGAATGCTGGCAGGTAGAAATCCTGATCAGAGTTGCCATCAGCGCCAACGAAAAGGTTCTGACCTTCGCGGATGCCCATAACAGCAACGGGCGTTTTGTCATTACCGACGAAAATAACCGGGAACGACGCCGCCGCCATTCCAAATTCGCTTACAGTTACCGGTACGGCGTGCGCGGAACGCAGGAAGCCGAGCGGCTGATCGATACGCTTAACGCCGAGCGAACCGTGAGCTTCCGAAGACAATGGCTCCGGCTTTTTGTAGAACATGACGTTCCCAGACAGCGCAGGGCCTTGTCCGGCTGGATTCGATTCCATAATAGTCTCCCAAAACACAGTGCAGCAGGCCTCTTAAAGGAAAACAATTTCTGCGACAACCTTCTGCACACACCGACAGGCGATGACTCACCCATGCAGGCTAACTTTTTTTCCAAACTGCGCCCGAGCCGGGAAAAATTCGCGCCATTGCGGCTGTCGGCGGGGTCGATCGCGCTTTTGGCGCTAGCCGCCTGTCAGCCCGAAAACGGAGCCCTGTCACCGGAAGCGGCAGCGGTCCAGCGCCAGAACCTCTACATCCAGCTCGAACAGCTGGAAGCACAATTGCCGCAACCGATTCCACTCGATCTTTATGGTATCCCCACTCGTAACCCGCGCGTCTGGTTGCGGGACACGGGTGTGCCGGGGCCGGCGGCGTTTGAGAATGCACGCGTGCGCCGGATTATTGCGATGGAGGAGCTGTCCGGTCTCCAAGCTCCGGAAGCCGATGCACCGGACTTCAACGCATTCTGGGAAATCCACGGCGCATATGTTCGTGCTGGTGAGGTCAGCCGGTTCAGCCACGGCCAGACCGGCCTCATATATTCCCGCCCCTATCCAATCGACCAGCTAAGCGGGCCTCATCTGGCCGCGCTGGACATTATGGGCGTACTCCAGCTTGACTATGAGACGGCTGATGTTCCGATGCTGCTTGGTCTTCTGCCTGAAATCTCGAATGATATTCGCAGCGCTCACCGCCGACTTGCCATGGATGCGGTGTCGGGCGTTGTACCTCCGACAGACATTCTCCAGGACGTCACCGATCAAATCACACGTTCGCCTTTCGCTTCCGAAACGGCATTTCGGTCGTGGCGCGCGCAATGGGAAACGCTCGAATCCGAAGAATTCCCTCGTTCAGACTGGACCATCCAGCTCACCGAGGGCGTGGAACGGCTCTTGCTTCCCGAAATGATTGCGCTTCTGGCGACAATTGAGGGCCTGCCGGAAACAGCGGCGCACGACGCCACTGTCGGTGCGACGACCGCCTATTATGACGCGCTACTCAATCAGGTCACCTCGGGCGTCGCGAATTCAGAGGATTGTCTATTCAACGCCCAGCGCCTCGCAGAAGAGACCGAAGCGGCATTCGATCAGCTTCTCATTGATCACTGGAACGACCACGCGCCGCTGGACGAGGAAGGCAATGCGCTTCTCGATAACATAGCCATTCCCGACAATCCGCTCAGCGCTATGATGTTATGGCAACAACGAGCGCCGCTCGTTCCACCGCCGGCCACACCTACGCCTGATGCAGACGGCCAGCTCGCTACGCCACCAACGCCCGACGTAACCGAAGACGGGCCGCCTGAGAGCTTTGTGAATTTCGAGCGCGCGCTGGAGCATTTGTCCAGCTATCTGGCCGCATACTCGGTTGAGCGCCTGCCGGAATATGAGCTGACACCTATTCTGCCACCTGAAGCACCTCCGCGCGGCCCCGCCCCGCCTGTTCCGACACAACTGTTTGATGAACCTTCTAGCCTGGAAATCTTCGACACTGTGCCGCTTCGGGTGTCCACCGCCTATCTTGAGGCCAATCCAATGGCCCTGTCCGTGATCGAAATTCTTCAAACCTATTTTCCGGGCCACGCCTATCGCGAGATGAAAGGAGAACGCCGCGAGGACCTGCCTTTGCTGTCCCGCGAACTTCGCACGCTTGCGTTTGATCTCGGCTGGCCTGCCTATGCGCTGGATGTGTTGGCCCGCCGGTCCGCGTTTGATGATGCGCCGCAATTAGAAGCCGCGATGCTATATCAGCGTCTGGTCATCTTCACCGAGGCCGAAGCCGAAATCGGCCTCCTGACTGGCACGATGCGCGAAGACGAAGCCGCAAACCTGCTGACAACACGCCTTGGCATTTCCGAAGCCGATGCGCTTGAACGGCTTCAAACCTTCAAGGCAGAACCCGGCCTTGGCTGCGCAGCTACTGAGGGCTACCTTGTATTCACCAGTCTGCGCGAACGGGCACGTGGCGTATTAGGTAACCGACTGAACATCCGGGACTTCCACGACATACTGCTCAGAACCGGTTCTCGCCCGCTCGCGCTGGTCGAACGCGACGTCGACAATTGGATTGCGACACAGGTGAACTGACACAGGAATTCCATATATGCCGGGGAGTCCGGCAAGTTTCGGCCCCATTTCGAACATATCTCTCAAGCTGTTATGGTGTATCAGCTTTTGGGAGGGGAAGATGAAGCCCACAGTTAAACTTGCACTACTCGCCGCCTGCGGCATGCTCGCACTAACCGCATGTGAATCTACAGGTTCAGGCTCTTCAGGCAATCAAGCTATGGCACCGCCGCCATCGCCGCCTCCACCACCACCTCCTCCTCCGCCTCCACCGCCTCCACCGCAGATGCAGGCAATGGCATCACCGCAGTTGAGAGCGGCGCCTTCACCAGTCGCTGGATATATCGCGCCACCTCAGCAGGATATCATGGACCGTGAGCAGTATGAGGATTTCGACGCGAACCCTGTGCGCCGCGTGAGTGACGAGCCGGTGTCCACCTTCTCGGTTGACGTAGACACGGCATCATACTCCGTCATGCGTCGCTATCTGAATGACGGCACAATGCCGCCGGTTGATGCCGTGCGTATTGAAGAGCTGATCAATTATTTCGACTACACCTACCCGGTGCCGGAGAGCACCGACCCGCCATTCTCAACGAATGTCACACTCGTTCCGTCACCATGGGCAGACAATAACTATCTCATGCAGGTCGGCCTGCAGGGATATGAAATTCCGGTCGATGAGCGTCCGCCTATCAATCTGACGCTTCTGGTTGATGTTTCGGGCTCCATGAACGCGCCGGACAAGCTGCCACTCGCCAAACAGGCGCTCGGTATGCTGATCGACCAGATGACAGAGCAGGATACGATCTCCATCGTCGTCTATGCTGGCGCAGCAGGTACGGTGCTGGAGCCGACATCCGGTGACGACAAAGCAGCGATCATGGCAGCACTTGATCGTCTGAGTGCTGGCGGCTCAACTGCGGGCGGTGAAGGCCTTCGCCTCGCCTACTCCCTCGCCGAGCAAAACTTTGACGAGGACTCCGTCAACCGCGTCATGATGCTGACAGATGGCGACTTCAATGTTGGCATTACCAGCAATGAACGCCTTGAAGATTTTGTTGCCCGTCAACGTGATAGCGGGATTTACCTGTCCGTCATGGGCTTTGGTCGCGGCAATTATAACGACCATATGATGCAGACGATTTCCCAGGCTGGAAACGGAACCGCCGGTTATATCGATACGCTGAATGAAGCGCGCAAATTGCTCAGCGATGATCTGTCCGGTTCGCTCTTCACGATTGCCGAAGACGTGAAAATTCAGGTCGAATTCAATCCTGACCGTGTGAGCGAGTATCGCCTGATTGGTTACGAGACGCGGATGCTCAACGAAGCTGACTTCAACAATGATGCCGTAGATGCCGGTGAAATCGGCGCAGGACATACTGTAACGGCTATCTATGAGGTCACGCCCGCTGGAGAGGCTGGCCTGTTGAACCCGCGTCGTTACGGAAGTAATGAACCGGCCGCCGAGAGCACGTCGGACGAATGGGCCTTCGTACAACTGCGTTACAAGCCACCACAGGAAGACGAATCCATTCTGGTCTCCATCCCCGTGACAGACGGCCTGATGTTCGAAAACATTGATGACGCCCCGCTCTACACGCGGTTTGCAACATCAGTTGCAGCCTTCGGCCAGCTCCTGCGTGGCGATCCGTATATGCAAAACGGATTTGGATACGACGACGTCATTGAACTGGCGCTTGATGCGCGCGGCCGTGACGAGTTCGGCTATCGCAGCGAATTTGTTCAGCTGGTGAGGGCGGCGCAAGTCGCGGCAGATCAGGCTGCATTGCAGACACCGGGTCGCGGCGAATAAATCACGCCCCGAGCCAATAAAAAGAAGGCCGGTCCACGGGCAGCGGACCGGCCTTTCAGTTTAGGCAGCGCGGCTCGCGCGTTGGGTGTCACAGACAGGATCAAGACCTTCGCGAAGATCAGCGATAGTGGTTTTGCGATCCAGAATTCGGGTATGTTCCATAAAGAAGACGGCGCGCGCACCATAACGCTGCGCGTCACGATAAGCCCAGATCGGCTGGATATTGTCAGGGCGACCGTCCAGCTCGACGATACGGATAATGCGCCATCCGAAACCGGTATGAGAAGCAAACATGGCGATGCCTTCACGCGCCGCCCAATCAGAGTCCGGGGAAACTCGTTCGAAAGACACTGACCGACCAGACTGACCACAGAAATTCACAACAGGCATGTTCACCCTCCGTTCCATAGGTCATAAATATTCCTCTTTTGTTCTCATGTAAATATTGTTTTGGAACAAATTTAGAATAAATTGGAATAAAGTTTTATGTTTACTTTTTGTTTACTTTATTCGAGTCCGGCGCGGGCCTTGAAGACTGCTTTCGCGCTAAATATCAGAGCATCATCCTGATAGAGTTCTGCCTTCAGAAAAGCGACACGGCGTGACGCTTTCAGGCGCTGGACTTTTGCCTCTCCACCCTTCGGATCAACATCAGCAATCTTACTGAAATCAATCGTTACTAGCACAGGGTCGGTGAAACAGTCTGCAGCTTCCTCACGGAGTGCCCTCAGGATCATTTCAATGGAGAGGATATCATTATCGGCCATGACGCCGGTTTATCCAGCGTCAGGGATCTTCGCAAACGAAAAGAGCCACCCGTTCAAGTGGCCCTTCAGAAACTCAATTCGTGCCTTGCAGGTCAGGCAACAGCCGTATCAGTCGCGGTCTCAGCGCCGCGTGTTCCCAGCAAGTCGCCAAGATGGCCAAAGCCCTTAAGGCCGTAGGCGTCTTCGCAGTATGAAGAAACCGCAGGGAAGATGCCGGAAATCTCGTTATGACCGAGGCCGGCTTTTTGCAGATTGCGGATCATGCCTGTTGCGACCGCCATGCGTCCACCGGGTGTCTGTTCAATCAGGCGCGCAAGCTCGCCTGTGGCCGCGCCAGTCGCTTTACCCGCCTTCGCAGACAGCGCTTTAGCGCCCGGTAGTTTTTTGTATAGCTGGGCTACGAACACAGAGCCTTGTCGCTCGGATGCATTCAAAACAATACCAAGGGCATTTTCAGCACGCTTCGCAGACAGACCGGTCGCTGACGCGACGTGTTTGATCATAGCTTTCATCATAAGGGCTCCATAGTGAGGCACCCCCTGATTAACGCAGCTATGGATTTCCGTATGGTTAAGCAAATGCGGCAGTCCACAGGAGAAACTAACAAAACCAATTAATGAAATACCCGCATGCATTTACCTTGGTAAAAAGCAGGCCGATTTCCGTTAATACTGATTACTGTTTAATGAATGGCATTATTTAAATTTTATCGATCAGGAACCGATTGCCAGATAAAGCGTTCCATCACATGGTCTGATGGAGTTTGGGGGAATTTTGAAATGAATACGCTTTCTGTCCAACGCGCCGTACTGGTTTCTGGCCTGATAGTTATGGTCGCCGCCTGCACGACAACATCCTTGCCGCCACCACCGCCAGAAGCTCCGGTCATGGAAGCCGAGGCAACCATGCCTGTTTGCGCTGACAGAAACTTCCCGATCTATTTTGCTTCCAACGAGACCGATCTTGATGAAATCGCTTTGGATGCCATCGCTATCGCGGTCGAAGCCGCAGAAAGCTGCGATCTTTCAGCGATTGAGATTGTCGCCCAATCAGACGCGATCGGCAGCGACACGGTGAACATGACTGTATCGCAGGAGCGCGCCGACAATGTTCTGGACGCCCTCATGGCAGCTGATCTCGACGTGGACCGCATTGCCATTGTCGCTATGGGTGAAACCAATGCTGTCACCGAAGACAATCTGATCAACCCGATGAACCGGCGCGTCGACGTCTATTTCCGGGAATAGGCCTAAGCCTCGCTCGACGCCATCTTATGCTGACGCGCGAGCACTTCATGGCGCACACGTAGAAACCGTGTCGCCGTGTGAACTTCCAGAAGAAAGCTGATCAGCCCAGCTGCGAGGGCTGCCATCACCATCATGAACAGTATGGCGATGATGATCCCTGCTGCCGCGCCGATAAAATCGAGCACGAAGACCAGCGCGACCAGAATACAGATCAGCACTGCCGAGAGCGAACACAGGAGTACAGCGCGATTGCCATACTTCATGCGCCGGTCCAGCGCCTTCAACTCCATCAGATGACGCCGCTCCAGGACTTCCTCCTCACCTTCTTCAATGAGGCGTTCCAGAACACGCGCACGATCCACGACGCGCCCGAGCCGCCCTGTCACGACATTCAGAAGCGATCCGGTACCGACGAGAAGAAAGATCGGACCAATCGCCACCTGAATTGCAGCCGAAATATCACTGACAGGAATATTAGGAAGAAACGGCAGACTCATCGACAAAACCCAAACTGAAGATCAGGCCCTCAGGCACTGCAGGGTAAACTATACGTATTCGCACTTTAACGCCTACACCGCTGTTCGATAAAAAACCTCGCCAAGGATCTGGCCGAAGGCCCGTTTGCCAAGTTTTCATTAAGTATATCAGGCGAGACTCCATGACCTGAGATGAAAGGCATGACGGTGCAGCTGATTTATCGCAAAGCTCACGACCGGAAACTCAAATCCGGCGCATACACACGTATTCCCGGCAGCTGGATGGTGCGCGAAACCGCTCTCACCTCTCACGGTTCTAAAACATGGCTGCATGACTGCCCGATGTGCGGCGCAAAAGTCCGGTCGGCAAAAATGCCGAATGGAGGCTGGTCGCACTATGAAGCGCGCGGCGGACTGCAGTCTCTCAAGCATCCATGCTTTTATATCGGCGAGGACATCCGCAATGCGCGCGATGTGAAAACGCCGGATCTTTTTGCAAGTCTGTAAAGCCGCGTTACAAGGGCGCCATGTCGCGCACTATTCTGTTCAACAAACCATTCAACGTGCTGTCTCAATTCACCGATAAGGGAAATGAGGGCACGGACCGCCAGACGCTGTCGGACTATATCGACGTCCCAGGCGTTTATGCAGCCGGTCGTCTGGATCGCGACAGCGAAGGCCTGCTCGTTCTGACAAATGACGGCAAGCTTCAGAACAAAATAGCCAGCCCGAAATTCAAACAGCCCAAAACCTATTGGGTGCAGGTTGAAGGTGTGCCGGACGACGCCGCCCTGTCTGCTCTACAGAACGGCGTCGAGCTGAAAGACGGGCTGACACGCCCGGCCATCGTGCGCCCGATAGATGCACCATCAGAGTTGTGGGATCGCGACCCGCCGATACGTGTTCGCAAAAGCGTGCCGGACAGCTGGATCGAGCTTTCAATTACGGAAGGCAGAAACCGTCAGGTACGGCGCATGACAGCCGCAGTCGGTCACCCGACCCTGCGGCTCATACGCTATTCGGTTGGAAGCTGGAGCATTGACGGATTGGCATCCGGAGCGTGGAAGGACGCCTGATCAGGCGAAGAAGTTAAATCCGCCACCGCCAGCTGTCAGTCGCTGAAGCCCCGCCTGAAGATTGGCAATCTGCGCTGTCAGATAAGCGGGCGGCGCACCGCCTGAATTCCGGCCTGGCCCCTGATCATTATTCTTGAGCGCCAGAAGCGTTGGATCATCAACTGCCCAGCGATAAGCCGTACGCAGACCACGAAGCGCGCCCTCGAGAACGTCAAATGCGTCGTCGCGGGATTCTTTGGTGTCGAAGTTCAGATTGTCAAGCAAACCAAGCGCGACGATTTCGGGGCTGTCGCTGATAGAGTCGCGGCCCGGGATCGGCTTTTCCATAATCACGCCAGTTGGGAGACCAAGCGCTGCGAGCGCATCACGGCCTTCAGCGCCGTACTTCAGCTCGATCTGGACACCCTCGTTCGGTGTAATCTTGAGAGACTGCGCACCATTGCTACGGCGCACATCGGCTTTACCGTCAAGCACCAGCGCCGCGTTCAGCTTGAATGTCAGAGACCGCAGATTATCGCCCTGCTCGACTGTAATTTTCTTATCCCGTCCGCCATCTACGGAGACATAGAAATGATCGCCCGGACGAATAGACAGGCGGTCAGTCACGGCCGCTGTATCAGCCAGCACCATATCTCCATCCGGAAGACCGAACGCATCGAGTGTGTTGGAGAAGCTGTCAGAGAGGATCACGTCACTTGCGGACGAAATCCCACCGCGGCCTGACAGGCTGGACGACCAACCCTGCGTACCGTCTGCAACCGACAGAGAACTGAGGAACGCCGACTGATCTTTATCAGACGTTGCCGTACCGAACTCACCTTCGCCAGTGCCTGCGATAATTACTTCGCTGCCGGAAACTTTCAGCCCTTCAACGGATTGATAGTCAGACCCGCCAATGCGTTGCAGCCAGTTCGTGCTGACCACACCGCCGCCATTGACGTTGATGCTCGCAACAAATCCATCACGGTCGGATTGCGTGCCGGTTGTAAATCCGGTTGCATCGGTACCGGTCGTGCGTGTCGAACCACCGATATATATCGTGCCATCGTCTGCAATCTCGAGCGCACCGATATCGCCGCCATTGAGGTTACCGAGAGAGTATGTCCAGTCGGCTGGATCGTCTGTGCCACTCGCATATCGGCGCAAAATGGCCTCACCGTTTTCGATGCTCGCGACGATGACAGATCCATCATCAGCGACCTTCACCTCTTTTACGGAGTCATTCTCGGTCGTGCCGAACTGGCGCAGCCAGAGCTGGTTGCCATCAGCGTCCAGTTTCTCGATGAATGCGTCTTTACCACCTGTGAGCAGGTCTTCAGTCATGCTGCCAGCCGTTGTGCCACCGATGACGAGCGAACCGTCTGCCGCGAAGGCAATCGAGTTACCCTGATCGTCGTAAGTGCTGCCGCGCTGACGGGTCCACTGCTCGATACCATCTGCATCATACATAGTGACGAACGTATCATCGCCGCCGCCAATCGCATTGGTGATCAGCTCGTCAGATGTCTTACCCGTGATTGCGATCTTGCCATCATCAGAGACAGCGAGCGCCAGACCTTCAGCTGAAGTCGCAGCACCGAGCGTACGCGACCAGACCATCTGCCCCTGGCTGTCATAGCGCGCCATGAAGGTGTCGTCTTCACCGCGAATACCGCTTTCGCCGATCACGCCTTCAGTCGTGCCAACGACGACGTATCCACCATCAGGATGAACCGCCGTAGCTGCAATATTTGTTTCCTTGCCGTCTTCGCCGAGACGTGCAGCGTTCGCCATTACTGGCGCGCCTCCGTCGATACCGGTCCAGACGGAAAGCTGTCCGCCGCCATTATCGCCCATGCCGGACTGACCAACCATGATGGCTGCAGGCGCAGCGTCAGCTGCAGAGAAGCTCAGCGTCTCGGTAGAAACGCCTTTGATTTTGAAGCCGAAGTCATCGCCCTGAATAACACCATTTTCGTCTTTAATGCCGATCTTCTCGCGAACGAACGAGCTGCGAATGCCGGCTTCTTCAAGCTTGAAATTGATGAACTCGGCGACGTTGTCGAGATTCCGGACGGTCTTGCCAGTCGTGGCTTCCATTTCGGCCAGATCGATCGTCACCGACGAGGTCGTGTTGATCTTCTTGGCTGTCACCGTGAACACTTTATCGCCGGTGAACGCCGCCACCTCAGCGTCGTACTCGCCAGAGTGCAGAACCTTGGTGTTGTACTCGTAAGAGGAACGTGTGATTGCCGCTTCACTCTGCGCCGCAGACAGGCGCTGTCCGGCGATCAGAATGGTCTTCTGGATATCCACGCTGGCGAGGAAGTTTTTAACTTCCAGAATGCCTTCCAGCATTCTTTTCTGAGCGCGGCTTTCCTGGCCGACCGGAAGGCGGTCTTCTTTGGCAGCCTGCGCGATCGCCGTAATGCTGGCCAGCGCAGAGTATGCTGCAAAAATTTTCGGTACGTCGCCGCGTTCATCGCGCGCATCACGCGCCACGCTATCCGGAAGAAATGAGGCTGCGCCAAGGGCTTTTCGCAGAGCGTCATCAGGATCGACTTCCTGGCGCCAGGGCAAGTCGCTGTTGGATGTTGCGGTCTCTTCCGACGCTTGAGTAGACGAGACAGAGCGAGCCTGTGCGGATGCAAGGCTGAGATTAATCTTCGCGTTGTAATACCCCGCAAGCGGAGAAAAATCGAAATTAATCGGTTCCATCGTTTCGCCATCTTTCAGCGACAAAACACCTGCGACGCGCAGGCGATACTTGATCATTATCCGTCATCGACCTAACGAAAGTACTAATAGGTCTCAGTAAATCGGTAGAATCCGGAAACCATTCCATGCGTTCACGCAGTCGAAATTCGCAAAGATCATTCGGATGGATTTCCGCCCTGATTTTCAACATTCTACTGATCATCAGCGGCATTGTCGTTTTCCTGATTATTCAGGAAACACGGAATGCCCGCGGTGCCGAATATGAGCCGACTTCAGAGGCTATCACGGCGACGCAGGACCGTATGGGACGCATGTTCGCAGATCTCATCCCGAGCCATGAAAACAACAGGCAGTACTGGGCAGAGCTGATCGACGCCGAAGTCCGTCAGGGAGATATTACCAGCGCGCGCGGTTTCCTGCTTTCGGCTCCTTATATGCTTAACCGACAGGACGCTGCTGCGGTTAGCGCTGCGGCATCGACTGAGAGCACAGGGCAGCATGATGACAGGCTTCTGACTGCAGCCAAACTTTTCCTGCCCGATGATGTTCGCGCCCGCTATGAGCGCTCCGTCGCGCCACCTGTTATGAGCACCACACCCGCCGCACCTGCTGATGACGCCGAGGCAAACACTGAAACTGCGCCAGAAACAGAAGAAGACGGCCTGCAATCTGAAGCTTTGATCGAAGACGAGACGAACGTTGCGCCTGAACCTGAATTCTTCGTGCTTGGCGATGCACGTGACCTCGCCTTTCAAAGCGCCGGCTGGATACGCGGTGACCTCACGGACGTTTTTGCACTATCCATTTCCGGCCTCGGCCTGATCGCCCGTGATGGCCTGCTGGATGAATTAGAGCTCGATAGCCGCTTTTTTGAGGGCGCATCGCTTTTAAAAACGGCTATCCGTGCAGACCGGCTGGCGCCCGATTTCGAGCGCACGCTGCGCGATCATCTGGAACGCGCAATGCCGGAAGATACGCTTCGGGCTAACCTAGAGGCAGCCTTTGCATCAAACTCCAACCTGTTGATCGAGACTGACGCCATTTTCGCGGCCTTCGCAGAATCGGTGGACCAGCCACGTCTACGCATCTTCATCAGCGATCTGGAACGTCTGGCGGCGCTGAACGAAGGTCGTGCAACGGTCGATGCGCTTATGTTGATTGAAACGATCTCATCACAGAGCGATCTGAAACGCGCCGAGCTCATTTCACAGGCAGGCGGCGACCGCGCTATCGCTCTGGCAAAACACTATGGCGAGGACGCGCTCAACGCGGCAACAACTGTGATGGACTGGTCCATGAAGCTGATATCGCTGATTGCGGGATTCATCGTTCTAAGCGTGCTTATGGGCCTGATTGCGCTCAGCACATTCACCCGCAGCTTCCACATTCCAAAATCCAGCCCGTACTAGCGGAAGTCCTTCGCGAGCAGGCCGTAGAACAGGCTGTCCACCCACTGACCTTCCGTCCAGTGTGTTTCGCGGTGCACGCCTTCGCGCGTAAAGCCCAGCTCGTAGAATAGCTGCTGCTTCGGCTTGTCGATCGAATAAATCTCGGCCCAGACCTTGTGGAGGTTCAGCTCTTCAAACCCGTATCGGAGCAGAACGCGGCCCGCATCCGGCGCGTAATCCTCATCTATGTAGAGATCATCGATCCCCAGATAGATCGAGAAGTCTGCATTGCGATTGATGCCATCAATATAGCAGAGCCCTGCAGCGCCCATCAGCTCTTTGGTTTCAAGGTCCACGATAGCGAACATGCGTGTCGCCGGATCATTATTCACCTTGGCATCAAACCAGCTCTTTTGCTGGGTCATGTTCAGCTCGCGATATTCGCGGAAGAAGCGGCGCATGCGCGGATCGTTCCGCCAGGCCAGAAGCTGTTCCAGATCGCTCTCTTCAATGGCGCGGAGGCCGGTGATTTCACCTGTCAGCATCAGCCCACATGCTCCCACATCAGGGCATCGCCCTTGTTCACCGCGGCCGTCAACGGCTGGCCAACAACCAGATCCTGCTCGAATGGCTCAACGGAGCCTTCAGGGCGCGGACGCAGCGCCACAAGATCAGCATCGGTGATTGTTTCACCCGCCGCCAGATCACGCGTCGCGCGTAGACAGCGTCGCTGCACAACTGCGCTGTCATGCTCATTCGCTTCGATGCGTTTCACGCCGTCGCCCAGCGCCAGTTCAAGCTCGCGCGTGCGATCAACCATATCCCGCCAACTTTGCGGGTTCATCGAGAACGGATGGTCAGGACCATCGCGGTTGTTGTCGTCTGTGAAGTGCTTTTCGACTGCACATGCGCCAAGCGTGACAGCACCAAGTACAGCAGCATGGCCCGGCGTGTGATCAGACAGTCCGAGCGGCATGCCCGGATATTTCAGAGCGAAGGCGCGAAGCACGTTGAGGTTCACATTTGCAAAGTTCTCAAGGCTTCCCGTGTAGTTGGTATTGCACTGCATTAAGCAGAGCTCGCGGGTTTTCGTGAGCGCCGCGTCCACCGCGCGCTCGACATCTTCCATGTCGGCTGCACCTGTCGCGAGGAAGACTGGCTTACCGCGCGAACACACCTCTTCAATGAACTGGTTCCAGCCAATATCGCCCGAGCCGATTTTCCAGGCTTTCAGATGCTTATCCACCAGATCAATCGCCGCCAGATCATATGGCGTCGTCATGAAATCGATATCAGCCTTTTTACTCTCGGCAACGAGTTCATCCGTCCAGTCGCGCGGTGTCTGATACTTCTCGAAGATATCGTAGACCGATTGCTTCCATGCCGCTTGATGCGCCATCTGCCCGCCGAGCGAGCGGAAGCCCTCATCAGAGACGATGTCACGCGCCAGAAAGTGCTGGAACTTCGCGCAATCGGCACCAGCTTCCTTCACCAGCCAGATCAGGTCTTTGGCGCGGGACAGCTCTCCATCGTGCGAGCTTGCAATGTCAGCGATGAAATAAGTCGGCTCGTTCAGGCCGATCTTACGGTCGCCGATGCTGAATTCGTGGTTGTAACGCATTGTGCATCCTCGTGAACGAGTGAACGGACAGTGTCCGAAAGGGTTGGCATGGCGCGGCCCAGAACGGCTTCGGCCCGCGCGACATCCAGTCCGCAGGACAGCGCGCGTTCCGGCGTCATATCGCGCGCGGAACTCTGCACCATCCAGTCCGGATTGATGCCAAGCTCAGCGGCAAGCGCCTGCATGAATTCTTCTTTTGAGCTGACATCACGCGATGCCAGATTAATCACGCCGGTCTCGCCCGTCGCCATCAGGTCCACCAGCCCCTCAGCGCAGGCGCGGACATGCATGGTGGAGGTGAAATAGTCAGTGAAGGCACCGATAGGCGTGCGGTTTGTCAGGCTGTCGATTGCCCAGCGACCAAAGCCCTTTTTCGCGCCGCAAATATTGGTGCGCACAACGAGACTGTTCGGTGCTTCGCGCGCCATGGTCTCGGCTGTGAATTTGGACGCGCCATAGGCATTGATCATGTGAACGAGCGCGTTCTCATCATGCTTTTCGCGCGGCTCACCACGGAAGAACTGATCGGTTGAGACGTGAATGAGACGCCCTTCGGTCTGCTGGCTCCACGCCGCGAGCACGGCCACCGGCGCAGCATTCACACGATAGGACATTTCCTGATCGGCTTCGGAGGCGGCAAGGTTCACATTCGCAACGCAGTTGATGACAGCCGTAGCATCCGTCTGACAGAGCAGACGAAACAGCCCCATCTGGTTTGTTACATCAATCTGGAGGTCAGCGCCCGAACGTGCAGCGCCGAGTGCGCGAATGCCGCGCTCCTGCAACACCGCCATCACTTCCGTGCCCAGAAGGCCGGTCGCGCCGAGAACCAGAACGCTCATTACGCGGCAAGCGATGTCTGACTTGCGCCAGACACGTCCGCTTCCTGTTCGGCGGCCAGTCGCGCCGGATCAATACGCATGTCGTTTATCGCCGGAATATCCGGGCGGCGCATGCACATAGCCAGATAGTCAGCCGCACGCGCGAACGGCGCATCCTCGCCCATTGCCGCGTAAAGCGCGCGAAACATTTCGACATCTTCTTCATAGTCGAGTGTCCAGCGCAGGCGTTCCATGCCCCCTTTCGGACCTTTGATGGATGCGTGTGTCAGGTTTGGATGATTGCGAATCCAGGGCGTGACGTGTTCACGCTCATACGGATCTTCGGCCAGATGATTAGCAGCATGCAGATGGCCGGCATGGAAAACTTCGCAGTCCAGCCCATGCGGAAAGCCCGGAGGCATGTTGTTGCAGCCATAATCAGCCTGCGTTTCTTTCCAGAAGCGGATCGTCTCGCCGCAGATTTCCGGATCAATAAGCGGGCAATCCGACGTCACACGCATAACGGCCGTTGCGATCACCTCACGCGCCGCCAGCGCATAACGGGCGAGAACGTCCTTTTCAGGACCGCGCACAACCTTATAGCCCCAGCTTTCAGCAGCTTCAGCGACAGGATCGTCCTGAGCCAGATCAGGCACTGCGACCACGACCATATCCGCACCAGGTATCTGGTCGCAGCGATCAAGGCAGCGCTTCAGGAATGGCTCGCCGCCAAGATCCATCATCACCTTGCCCGGGCAACGGGAAGAGCCCATGCGGGCCTGAACGATAACCGCAAGCGTCATGCTGCATCTCCGGATTCTGAAGGTTGCGTCTGAGGCCGTGAGAACAGGGCCTGCGTGCGCTTCGAGATTACGACACCAAGACGCGTCAGCCCGCAGACCCAGAAATAGATCGCGGCGCGTGGACGGCCGGTGAAAACAGATTTGATCGGCCGCCAGATCGGGTAGCGAACGAACAGATGAAAATACATGGAATGGGCACGGTCCGGATGGGTGCGGATGAACTCGGCATCGCGGCGTCCATACCAACGGAACTTACCCATATAATCGGAGAATTCAGGGTGGTGATATTGCGGCACAATAGTGCGCCCTACTCCGAATGTGAACCGGCCCGTGTCGACGATACGCTTGAACAGGTCTGCATCATCGGACTGGTCTTTATTCACTTCATCAAAGCGAACGGCCTGCAATACCTCTTTGCGGTAGAGGGTTGGCGCGACACCGATCATCAGAGAGCGCGACCCCGGCTGGTGCTGGAAGACCGCCATCGCGTCATGCTCTGCACGGTTCCAGAAGCCATTATCTTCAATACCGACACCCGCCTGAACGACATCCAGACCGAACTCTTCCATGTCTCGCTGGAGCGAAACGAGCGCATCCGGCGCAGGACGGTGGTCGGCATCAATAAAGGCGATGAGATCGTGCGCGGCATGGTCGGCCCCTAGCTGACGGTCGGGTGCGAGGCCACGTCCACCGGAGCGGATAACCTTCGCGCCGAGACGTTCAGCAATCGCGACAGTGTCGTCTGTCGAGCCGCCATCCACGACAATCAGCTCGTCCGGCTGGCACGCCTCAATAGCCCGGATCGATTTCTCAATCCGGCTCGCTTCGTTGCGTGCACAGAGCACAACGGAAACAGGTGCGCGTATCATGCGCGTAGTTAAACATTTCAGGCGCTAAGGATTGGTAAAGCAAAGCACGCATATCTTTAACCGAAAGAACAAATTTGAACCAAATTGAAGGGGTTCAGACCATGAGTATCGCAGCAGCTTCCGACCTTGATCTCCAGGGGATCACACGCGATTTCCGTACGCCATTTCCAGACCTCAATGGAAAATCCATCCTGATTACAGGGGGTACTGGCTCTTTCGGCAAGAAGCTCGTCAAGATCATCACCGACAACTGGACGCCACGCCGCCTTGTTATATTCTCTCGCGACGAGCTGAAGCAATACGAGATGGCTCAGGAGTTTCCGATGCAGAAACATGAGTTTCTGCGGTACTTTATCGGCGATGTTCGCGATCAGGCCCGCCTTGAAATGGCAATGCGCGACATTGATTTCGTAATTCACGCAGCCGCGCTGAAGCATGTTCCAATCGCTGAATACAACCCGATGGAATGCGTCAAAACCAATATTATGGGCGCAGAGAACGTTGTGAATGCCTGCATCCGTGCTGGCGTGCAGAAGGTTGTGGCACTTTCCACCGACAAAGCGGCCAGCCCGATTAACCTTTATGGCGCGACCAAGCTGGCCTCCGACAAGATTTTCGCAGCGGCCAATAACCTTTCCGGTCGCAATGGCTGCCGCTTCTCGGTTGTGCGTTACGGCAATGTTGTCGGCTCTCGCGGCTCTGTCGTTCCATTCTTCAAGAAACTGGTTGCAGAGGGTGCAGATCACCTGCCAATCACAGACGAGCGCATGACACGCTTCTGGATCACGCTGGAGCAAGGCGTGAACTTCGTGCTCTCCAGCCTCGAATTAATGGAAGGCGGGGAAATCTTCGTTCCGAAAATCCCATCTACGACTGTGGTTGAGCTGGCAAAGTCTGTCGCTCCTCATTTGCCGCACAAAGTGATCGGTATTCGCCCGGGCGAGAAGCTGCACGAAACCATGGTTGCCGAAGATGATGGCCGTTCGACCATCGAAATCCCTGACCGTTTCGCAATCCTGCCAGCGCTCGATGAGAAGCTGATGGCGAAATGGCTGGAACGCGGCGCAAGCCAGATGGAAGACGGCTTCTATTATGCGTCTAACCGCAACCCTGAGCGCATGGATGCGCGCGGCCTTCTGGGCATGTTGCAGGCGGCCTTCCCTGAAATGGGCGAGCTTCCACTCGCACCGACGTCAGACGTCAGTAAGGCCGGCTAACGCCCCAGACAAGAACCAAAAAAAATGCCGCTTCCGAATGGAGGCGGCATTTTTCGTTTAAACGAGATTGAACGCGCCCTTAATGCCATCGATCAGCAGCTGAACAGACAGCGCCGCCAGAATGACGCCGAGGATACGGGTAAGACCACCTGCCACACTGTCACCCATCATACGAACAAGCGGACCAGCAAGCAGGAACATGACAAGGCAGACCAGCATGTTCAGCGCAAAGGCGGCGAGAACCACGCCCTGCTGCGCAATACTGTCTGAGTTGCTCATATAGAGCATAGCCGTCGCGATCGTGCCCGGCCCAGCAAGCATTGGAATACCAAGCGGGAAGACAGAGATATCGTCCAGATCTTCGTGTTCGGCCATATGCGCCTCTGCACGATGCTCACGGCGCTCAGTACGCTTCTCAAACACCATGTCCAGCGCGATCAGAAAGAGCAGCAAACCACCGGCTGCACGGAACGCATCGATAGAGATATGCATCTTCTCAAGCAGCCATGAGCCACCGAAGGCGAACGCAAACACGATAATGGTCGCCACAAAGACCGACTTGATCGCCATCTTGCGCGAATAGGCAGGCCCACCAGGTGCCGTCATGGATGCGAAAACAGGGGCAACGCCCAGCGCGTCCACCAGCACGAAGAAGGTGACAAAACTTGCCGAGAAAAGAGAGATAAGATCCTGAGACATGACGCCCCTCTACGCCTTTAGCGGCAAAGTTCAAGCGCTAAATTTGCATATCTGAATTGAACTTTTCACTGCATCGAACCACTTGAGCACGAATAAAGCGGCTCGCCTGCATTTCTGAAGCAAAATAATGCGAAAGTATACCGCAGCACTCTTTTAAGTCTCCCACCTCTTCACCGCGCCGCAAAGCTGGTAAACCATACATATCAGCGATTCAGGGGGTGATTGAACTATGGCAACGGCAGGCGAAGAAATCCTCATCAAGGACGCAATGGTGTTCCTGTTCGCTGCAGGCGTGGCCGTTCCCTTCTTCCGCTTTCTGAAACTGCCTGCCGTCATCGGCTTCATGGTATCCGGCCTCGCGCTCGGCCCGTTCGGCGTCGGCATGCTGGCCGAGCATTGGCCCGTTCTGGAATATATTTCGATATCCGAACCAGAAGCCGCCGCTCCGTTTGCAGAGCTGGGCGTGCTCTTCCTTCTGTTTCTTCTGGGACTGGAATTCTCTTTCGAGAAGCTCTGGGCGTTGAAGAAAACCGTGTTCGGCGTTGGCGGCATGCAAGCCTCCGTCAGCGCGCTGTCGCTCGCGGCAATTGCGTTCTGGCTCATCATTCCCGACCCTAGCGTTGCGATTGTCTGCGGTCTGGCGCTCGCCCTCTCCTCCACTGCAATTGTCATGCAGGTTCTGGTCGAAGAGAAAATCGCGGCAAAACCGGTCGGTCGGACGAGCTTCGGCGTTCTATTGTTTCAGGACATTCTGGTTGCCCCGATCCTGATCTTTGTTGGCCTTCTAAATATTGGAGAAGGCGCGAACCTCACATCCGTGCTTTTGCAGGCCTTTATTCAGGGCGTTATCGCCATTGCCGTGATCTTCTTTATAGGCAAATTCGTGCTGCGTCGCCTGTTCAAAATGGTCGCCATTGCCGGTGGACGTGATTTCCTTATGGCGCTCACACTGCTGACCGTTGTTGGTGCCGCGGCCATTACCGCCAGCGCTGGCCTGTCATTGGCGCTGGGTGCTTTTCTGGCTGGTCTTCTGCTCGGTGAGACAGAATTCAAACACCAGACAGAGGTCGATCTGGAGCCGTTCAAAGGCATTCTGCTCGGCCTCTTCTTTATGACAGTCGGCATGGGGCTCGACTTACCTGCCATCGCATCTCAGCCGCTGACCATTGTACTCGGTCTGGTCATTCTGATCAGCGTAAAACTTGTCGCCGCTTACGGTGCCGTGCGCATTCTGAACAAGGATAACGCTGTCGCAATTGAGAGTGCATTCCTTCTGGCGCCTGCCGGCGAGTTTGCGTTCGTCGTCGTCGCAACGGCATCAGCGACTGGCATTCTACCATCAGAAATCGCCGCGCCGCTTACCGCAATCGCCGGCTTATCTATGCTCTGCATTCCCGCAATGTCGAAGATCGGGCAATTCCTCGCCAAAAAGACACTGCCTGATGACGCACCCGTCGCCGAGGAAGTTAAAGACTTTTCTGATCATCAGGGCCACGTCCTGCTCGCCGGGTTTGGTCGCGTCGGCGAGGTTGTGGCGCGAATTCTGTCTCAGGAATCGGCCGATGTTGTCGCGCTGGATATGAATGCGCGGCTAGTCTCTAACGCGCGCGAGGCTGGTTACCGCGCCTATCTGGGCGATGCGTCACGGCCAGAACTTCTCCATTCGGTAGGTCTGGAAGGCGCATCTGTCTTTATCATCACCGTCGATAATCCGCAGATTACAGAAATGCTGGTGCGGTCGGTGCGCGCGGTTCGTCCTGATATTCCAATCCTTGCGCGGGCGCACGATGCCTTGCACGCGACAGAGTTGGAGCGCGCTGGCGCAAACTATGTCGTTCCGGAAGTTGTCGAAACAGGTCTTCAGTTATCGGGTAATGCGCTGCGCAGTTTCGGCTATGAATATGAAACCGTACGTGCGCTTCTCGCGACTGAACGCGAAGAAGCCTATCACACCAAGTCGAGTGAAGACGCCTGATTTAAAAGAAAAATGGGTCCGGAGAATTACTCCGGACCCAAGTAAAGCGACTAGGGAAGACCAGATCCATAATCGCTGAAAAGATGTCAGATGCCCTATCCCTGGAAGAGGGAAAGGATCGTCTGAGAATTCTGGTTCGCAATAGACAGCGCCTGAACGCCGAGCTGTTGTTTAACCTGCAAGGCCTGCAGTCGCGCACTCTCTTTGGAGAGGTCAGCATCGACGAGGTTACCCACGCCTTGCTCAAGACTATCGCTGAGTTTGGATACGAAGCTGACATGTGTATCAACGCGGTTGGCCGTCGCGCCGAGGCGGGACAGAGCTGCGTTCACATTGCTCAGGCTTGTATCAATCGTGCTGACAAGGCCGGACGCCAGCGTTGCTGTGCCAAGACTTGCCGTAGCCGCGAAGGTGATAATTGATCCGCCAAGTGACAGATTTTCAGTATCCAGAGTGATCTGATCAGTCGAGTCGATGTCAGCAATGAAGCCGATTCCGTTCGTCTGCGAGCCATCGAGAAGGTTCGCGCCGTCGAATTCAGAGTTGTTGATGATCGTACTGATCTGGCTGATGAGCGATTTGAAATCTTCATCATATGCAGAACGCGCCGCGCCGTTAATCGACGTATCGGAAGCCGCAAGCGCTTTCGAGCGTAGCTCAATCAACAAGTCAGAAATGGATTCACTACCGGCAATCGCGACGTCAACAATGGAGTTGGCGCGATCCAGACTAGTTCGAACCGCGGCAAGTGCCCCGATGTCGCCCCGCATGCCTTGCGCAACCGCAAAAACCGCTGAGTCGTCTCTGGCGCCGCCGACTTTATACCCGCTAGCGACCCGGTTTTGGGTCTGCTCAAGATCACTATTGGTTTTGTTCAGAACCTGCAATGCGCTCATTGCAGCTGAATTTGTATGTACACTCGAAACCATAAGTTCTCTCCCGCAGGGAAGCTAAATTTCCTGCCTCGGAGTAAAGGTTTCGCTCGTGATGGTTAAATAAACGTTGGCAAAGAGAAAAAAGTTTCTCAGGTATTCGTCGGATCGGGTTCAGACCTGGCGATCAACAATCAGTCCGTAAGCTTCGCCCATAGACTTTGCGAGCTCGAGAAACTGCTCTTCCGGCCATTGTTTAAGAACTTCACCGGACGTTGGATCAAGAACCTTCTGGACATACTTTCCAGTATCTTCATCGCGTTCGATGACGAGTCTACCATCGGGTGCGTTTTTAGTTTCTTCCAGCGCTTCTTTAAGAAGCTGGCGTCTTTGTTCGGCCGGGTCTGTTGTCTCCGCGTCTTCTGCCTTGCGGACATCGGATACTGCAGACTGCTCTTCCTGGCCTGAAGCTTCGCGAAACGCGAAACGCTCCTGTTTGATATCAGCGGCCAATGCGCCAGATACCGGGGTAAGTTTGAGATCTCCTGACATTGTGTGTCTCCTAACCGTGGAAGGAAGGACCGGAGCCGATGAATAAGATCACCGGCCCCGATACCCTTGCCTCTATCGGAAGAAGGACAATGCAATACCTGCAGAAGAGTTCGCGATAGACAGAGCCTGAACACCAAGCTGTTGCTTGGTTTGCAGGGCCTGAAGTTTCGCAGATTCTTTTGCGAGGTCCGCATCGACCAGGTTGCCGATACCTTTCTCGGTCACGTCAGACAGCTTCTGAACGAAGTCGCCGTGGATGCCGAGCGCTTTAGACGCCGTACCGAGGCGAGCGAGCGCCTGGTTCAGGTTGTCCAGCGAGGTTTCGATCGTGCCAACCGCTGCAGAAGCGTTTGTCACAGTATCAAGAGATGCTGTCGCAGCCAGTGTCACAACTCCACCACCGAGAGACAGGTTTTCGTCTGCAACGGTGATAGTAGAACCGCCATCCGCATCAGCCAGAGCTTCCACACCAGCTGTAGAGTTGTTGATGAGGTTCACGCCATTGAATTCAGCGTTGCTGACAATTGTGCCGATCTGGTCACGAAGCGCTTTGAAGTCTTCGTTGAACGCTGCACGCTGAGATGTTGTGAGTGATCCGTCAGCAGCACCAAGCGCTTTCTCTTTCATGTCGATGAGAAGGTCGCCGACAGCTTCGCCAGCAGCAATAGCAACGTCGACAGTAGAACTTGTGCGGTCGATGGATTCTTTAACAACGCCAAAACCGGCAACATCAGAGCGCATACCCTGAGCAATTGCGAAGATAGCGCCGTTGTCCTTAGCAGACGCAACTTTCATACCCGTATTGATACGAGTTTGGGTTGTTTCGAGCTGAGAGTTTGTGTTGTTCAGCTGTTGCAGCGCAACCATAGCGCCATAGTTGGTATTCACACTCGCCATTTTAGCGATCCTTTCTGGTCTTTACTGCCTGCACGCAGGCATCACTTGAGCTTTTTGCTCACTGGGATTCTTCCCGCATATGACTAGGCAAAAGCTGGGCCAGACTTATGGTTAAGCGTGATTTTCGGGATTTCCGGCGGCTGCTGAATTCCTATGGTTAACAAAATTTCCAGTATGGTTAGCAAGACATGAAGGCGGCGACCAAACCTGCCGACCGGCATAATTTGCCGGGTTAATCTTGCCTATCCATCCATTGTTTTTATTGAAATTTTATCTATCCGCCACGCGTCGGGTGATCGTGTGCGTGCGTCAGAAACGAAAAAGCCGGGCCACAAGGGCCCGGCAGTCATGAAAGGTCTTACGCCTTTTGTGTCTTCGTTTTTTTGGTCTTCCCTTATCGGAAGAAGGACAGGGCAATACCGCTTGCCTGGTTGGCAATGGAGAGCGCCTGAACACCGAGCTGCTGCTTGGTTTGCAGAGCCTGCAGTTTTGCAGATTCTTTTGCGAGATCCGCATCGACGAGGTTGCCGATACCTTTCTCAGTCACGTCAGAAAGTTTCGTGACAAAATCAGAGTGAATACCAAGCGCTTTAGACGCCGTACCGAGACGGGCCAGAGCCTGGTTGAGGTTTGTGAGAGATGTCTCGATAGTGCCAACCGCTGCAGAAGAGTTTGTCACTGTGTCGAGAGACGCAGTTGCAGCCAGCGTAACAATTGCACCGCCCAGAGACAGGTTCTCGTCGAGAACTGTGATCACAGAACCGCCATCAGAGTCAGCGAACGCTTCAACGCTTGCTGTAGAGTTGTTGATGAGGTTCACACCGTTGAACTCTGCGTTAGAGATAACCGTCGCGACCTGATCACGAAGCGCTTTGAAGTCTTCGTTGAATGCAGAGCGTTGGTTCGACGTCAGAGATGAATCAGCTGCGCCGAGCGCTTTCTCTTTCATATCGATGAGAAGGTCACCGATCGCTTCACCAGCTGCGATAGCAACATCAACGGTTGAGCTTGTACGATCGAGTGATTCCTGAACAACGCCATAGCCAGCGACGTCAGAACGCATGCCCTGAGCGATCGCGTAGATAGCACCATTGTCTTTTGCGGAAGCGACTTTCATGCCCGTGTTGATACGGGTCTGTGTTGTCTCGAGCTGAGAGTTTGTAGAGTTCAGCTGCTGCAGCGCGACCATTGCGCCATAGTTAGTATTTACGCTCGCCATTTTAGCGATCTCCATTCTGGTTATGTAACTCAGGCCTTTTGCCTGAACGGACCTTTTGTCCGCAGAATGGCTTCGCAAATGGCGGGCCAGAACTGTGCTTAACAGAAAAATAGATTCAGCCGGTTTTTAGGGCCTCAAACATTAACGCGGCACGGAGACTTTATTAAAGTTTCTCCGACCTCCCGCTTTTTCTGCCTACCGGCAATAATTGCCGGGCAGAAGTTTTACACCTTTACAAATCATTGATATATATGAAGAATTTAAAATTCCGATCCAGAATTCAAGGCAAAGAAAAAGCCGGGCCCCTTAGGGACCCGGCAGGAATGAAGGCTGCCACCTTCAATATTTTAACTGGTTTGCCTCTGAGAGGTCGTCGCTTCTTAACGGAAGAAGGACAGTGCGATACCGCTCGCCTGGTTGGCGATTGAGAGCGCCTGAACACCGAGCTGCTGCTTAGTTTGCAGAGCCTGCAGTTTCGCAGATTCTTTCGCGAGATCCGCATCGACGAGGTTGCCGATACCTTTCTCAGTCACGTCAGAAAGCTTCGTGACGAAGTCTGAGTGAATGCCGAGCGCTTTAGACGCTGTACCGAGACGCGCGAGCGCCTGGTTGAGGTTCGTCAGGGATGTCTCGATTGTAGAAACAGCTGTAGACGCTTTTGTGACTGTGTCGATGACAGCAGTAGATGTCAGCGTGACGATAGAGCCGGACAGAGACAGGTTCTCGTCGAGAACGGTGATGACGGATGTACCGTCAGCAGACGCGAACGCCTCAATGTTAGCAGTAGAGTTGTTGATCAGGTTCACGCCGTTAAATTCAGCGTTAGAGACAACAGTCGCGATCTGGTCACGAAGCGCTTTGAAGTCTTCGTTGAATGCAGCACGCTGGTTTGAAGTCAGGGAAGAGTCAGCTGCGCCAAGCGCTTTCTCTTTCATGTCGATGAGGAGATCACCGATTGCTTCGCCAGCTGCGATAGCAACGTCGACTGTAGAGCTTGAACGATCAAGTGAGTCTGTGACAACGCCATAGCCAGCAACGTCAGCGCGCATGCCCTGAGCGATCGCATAAACAGCACCATTGTCTTTTGCGGAAGAGACTTTCATGCCCGTGTTGATACGGGTCTGAGTCATTTCGAGCTGAGAGTTTGTAGAGTTCAGCTGCTGCAGCGCGACCATTGCGCCATAGTTCGTATTTACGCTCGCCATTTTAGCGATCTCCATTCTGGTTATGTAACGCGTGCATTTTGCTCGCTCAGGCGTTTTGCCTGCGGACTAGTAAGAGCAAGCGCGATGCCAAACAGAATGGTTAAGGGATGAAGCGTCAGCCCCCGTGAATACGCATGTAAATGTTACGAAAAAGGATGCAATTTTCCCATGAGGCAGTTTCGACCAGGCAAAACTTTCCTCCCCCGGCAATTACTGCCTGCCGGGCCATGAAAAAACCGCCGGGGATCTCTCCGCCGACGGCCGCCTGTGCTTCTGTGTGCGTGTTCTTACGCATTGTTTCCAACTTTCGGTGGCCGTAGCAGGGGGAAGGAATACATCCCTCCCCCATTTACGACTGAAGGTCTTACTGGAACAGACTGTTGATGATCTGCGGAGCCTGGTTCGCGATCGACAGGGCCTGTACGCCAAGCTGCTGCTTCGTCTGCAGAGCCTGAAGTTTGGCACTCTCTTTAGCCATGTCCGCATCGACCAGATGGCCGACACCCTTCTCGAGGGAATCACGCAGCTTTGTCACGAATTCTGAGTGAATCGTGAGCGCCTTCGAAGACGTGCCCAGACGCGCGAGCGCCTGGTTCAGGTTAGTCAGCGATGTTTCAATCGTAGAGACCAGAGCTGAAGCATTGGTAGCTGTGTCGAGCGATGCCGTCGCAGCGATCGTCACTACGCCACCACCCAGAGAAAGGTTTTCATCTTGCACCGTGATGACAGAATTGCCATCAGCATCGGCAAATGCCGTGATTTCTGCAGTCGATCCGTTGATCAGGTTCACGCCATTGAATTCAGCATTGCTGACAATGGTATCGATCTGATCACGCAGCGCCTTGAAATCTTCGCTGAAGGCAGCTCGTTGCGCCGTAGTCAGTGTTTCGTCAGATGCAGCAAGCGCTTTCTCTTTCATATCGATGAGAAGGTCGGAAATTGCACTTCCGGCCGCGATTGCGACATCCACCGTCGACCCGGTGCGGTCGAGACTGTCAAGAACAACGCCAAAGCCGGAAAGGTCTGCACGCATGCCCTGAGCAATGGCGTAAATAGCGCCATTGTCCTTAGCCGATGCAACCTTTAGCCCGGTATTGATACGTTCTTGGGTCCCGCTGAGAGCCATGTTGGTGCTGTTCAGTTGTTGCAGGGCGACCATCGCCCCGTAGTTGGTATTTACAGAAAGGGCAGCCATTTTAGTTTCCTTCCATTCTGGCAGGTATTGTTCTGACCATTTTAGTCAGCTGGACATTTTGTCCTGCATACGCGTGCGCAAATGGCGTGCCGTTTTGGTAAATGGAAACTTAACCGGAAAAGCCCCTATTTCATTGAATTTTCTATAAATATCTACACAAGTCACCAGCGGATAGGCAGGGATTTCCGAGCCTGTTCAGCCCTGTGGTGCAGTCTTTGCCGGGTCGTTCCTCACCCTTCACAAACCTGCGATCTGCTATGGAAAAAGGCCGGAGCCATGATAGCTTCCCGACAAACATAATTGGAGGAACCGCCATGATCCGTCAGGCTCTCGTTTCAGTATCACTGCTCGCCATTTTTGCCGGACCGGCGTATGCAGCCGACCTGATGACAGCGGACGAAATCCGCGAACGCATGACGGCCGGCGTCGATCATATTTCAAATGACGATTTGATCAGCCGTATGGAAGCCAATGAAAATCTGGTCCTGATCGATGTGCGGACTGCAGCCGAATACGAGGCCGGTCACATTGCTGGCGCGCAGTCGGTTCCGCGTGGCGTCGTAGAATTCCGGATCGGATCACTCGCACCGGACGCAGATCAGGAAATCATTGTCACCTGCTCGCACGGAATTCGCGCAGCTGTGGTGACGAAAATCCTGCAAGACATCGGATACACAAATGTCAGCGCACACCGCGGTGTCACCTCATGGGTTGAAGCCGGTCAAACCATTGAAAACCGTATGGGTACACTTCAATACGTTCCGTCAGCGGACGAGGAAGACTGATCAGGCGTTAGCAGGCTCGCCGACTTTAAGCTCGAGCCAGTCCAGAATATCTGTCGCGACCTGCTCTGAACCTGGCTCGTCCAAAATCCAGTGCGCGTGATTTTCGTATTCGCGGAAATCACCGGGCACAGGTGCTCTGGCGTATTTGTCCTTCATTTTCCGGATGGCTTTAGCTGGCGTTGCCCTGTCCTTACTGGCGGCAATTGTCAGCGTTGGCACCTGAAAGCGTTCTTCGCGGATAACGATCCCGTCCGCCAGATTTCCATACACTTTGCCTGAATCATAAAGCGCGGTTGCGTAGATTTCATCGTGACGGGCGCGCGGCACACAATTCAGAACGCCCCATTTGAAACCTGTCTTCCAGACTTTATGCGCCTTGGAGCGGTTCTGCGACAAGACAATGTTCAGGAATGTGATCGCCACAGCAGGCGTTACGGCATGACAATCGCGCGGCTGGGCGGGCGTCAGAAACACACCGCCAGAGGTCATATTCATTTCCACGAGCGATTGGGCAATCAGACCGCCCATAGAGTGCCCGATCACCACCGGCTTTTCGCCTGTTTCTTCACGAATGCGGCGACATTCCTCCGACATAGCGGTGATGTAATCGTCCAGCCCGAGCTTATTCAGCTCATCGGGCGGGTTCTCAGCCAGTCGATATTCGGGGAAGAGCGTTGGCGCCTCACAGGTCCAGCCTGCACGCTCCAAAAAGCGGCGCATCGGCGTCCAGACGCTGCCAGCGCATCCAACGCCATGAATCAGAAGCAGTCTGCGGCTCATAAAAAACCTCCCCGTATATTTTAAGGGAGGTTAGCTCGGTTTAGGCGCAGGGCAAAGATGACGAAAGGGCACGCCCCTATTCGCCGTTCAGTCCCTGCATGATCAGTCGGTTAATATCGATCAGATCCTGAATGTCTTCGTCTTCACGCATAATCGCTGAGGTATGCTTGCTGACGAAAATCGACAGAGAAATAATGCTGGCACGCAGCTGAGCTGGCAATCCGTTGTCCGGATTCGCACAGTCCAGAGACAGCGCAGACCAGACCCGTCGGTTCCAGTCCAGCGCGTCCATGAGCTTATGGAGATCGCTCTTGCCGGTTTTTTCTGCCTCGACGAGCGCGGCGGTTACCTGAGCAAAGAGGCGATACTCAATTTCACGCGGATTCTCGGTCCGGCGTGCTGTCTGCTGATACGCCTTGATGGACATGCCCCAAGCGCTCCTCTTCGTATGACATAATGTTCCGGCACCTTGAAAGCGCCTTATAATATTGACCCGCCATCACATCCTTGGAACAGGAAATGCATTCCTTGAGGATATCAGGATTTTTTATGACGGACATGAATTCCGTCATTCTCACCACAAATTCTTCGTACTGGCTCGAGACGTCTGAAGGATCGAGATACATCATCATAACCGGGAAATAGATGCGCTTCGCAGGCGTATCTGCTTCGTGCGGCTGCATAATGTCTTTTTCACGTAGAACAGACGCTTTGTTCTGCAGAAGCAGAACACCGCGACGATCGCCATTTTGAATGACAGCGCCGTTTACAACGAATTTTTCGCCAGGTTTCAGCGACAATTTAAGCGGCATGGTGTCCTCCAGCCAGTAAACATTCAGACTGGTTTTACCTCCATGAGGTTAATGCAAGTTTTAGATGGAGTAATTCGAAGTTAGCCGTTTCTTAAAGAGACCGTGGCAATTCGGTATAAACGCAATCACCGGAGCGCCACATGACAGACGCCACCCAGAACACAACTCTCGATCAAGCGCTGGACGCGGCCCCTCTCGCCAATCCAATGCCGGCTGACGCCCTGGGCGATGCAGCCAAGAGTCAGGCGCTGAAAACGGTTCTTCGCTATAAGAATAACAAGTCAGACGATAAGCTGCGTAAGGCTATGCCGCTGATGAAGCGCGCCGTTCGTCTTATTAATGAAGAAAAATACCGCGAGGCAGCGCAGCTTGGCCTGCAAGCCGTCAATATTGACGAGAACCTCGCCCTCGCCTGCCATATTACAGCTATCGCACTCGATAAGCTCGGCGTCGCGAGCCTTGCGCTCGGCATGTATGAGCGCGCGCTTCAGCTCTCGCCGGAAGAGCCGGAGATCTATCAGAACCTCGGCCTGCTGGCCTGGCGCATGGACCTTTATGACGTCGCAGAAAAATTCTTCCGTATTTTCTGCCGCATGATGCCGAACCATGTAGAAGGCCCGAACAACCTCGCCTGTGTTCTGCGCGATAAAGGCGAATTTGAAAGCGCGATCGAAGTGCTGCGTGCCGCGATTTACGAGAATCAGGAAAGCTCGCTTCTGTGGAACTCGCTCGGCACCGTCATGATGGAGCAGACTGAATTCGACAATGCGGTTCTGTTCTATGAGCAGGCGCTTCAGCTGGAGCCGAACCTTGCGCGCGCGTATCACAATATCGGCTATTGCCGCGCGACAGAGGGCCGCCACGACGTCGCGCTCGACTATCTTCAAAAAGCGCTCGATCTCGGCGTCATGCCCGCAAATGAGCGCGCGGAAACCGAGCACGCGATTGCGATCTCCCTCATCGGTTCAGGTCAGCTCGACAAAGCGTGGGACGCATATGAATGCCGCAACAACCCACGCTATGGCGGTGCGACCTCGTATTCCATTCCTCTGAAGCAATGGGATGGCGAACCGCTGGAAGGAAAGAAGATCCTCGTCGTAGGCGAGCAAGGTCTCGGCGACGAAGTCATGTTCCTGAATATGGGCCACGATCTTATTGACCGGCTCGGCCCTGAAGGCTCACTGACCATCGGTGTGGTGCCGCGTCTGGAAGCGCTGATGCAGCGCTCCTTCCCGACAGCGAAAGTCACCAAGCACTCTACGGTTCGCTCCAACGCCATACCACTTCGTGGCTGTCCTCTGATCACCGACTGGGACACCTATGATTTCTGGGCACCAATGGCCAGCGTGCTGCGTGCTCTGCGTACAGATATCAAAGACTTCCCGACAGAAGGTGGGTTCCTCACACCTGATCCGGAACGTGTTGAGCACTGGAAAAGCGAACTGGCCAAGCTCGGCCCGGGCCTCAAAACCGGCATCCTCTGGAAGTCCATGCTGATGACGGCGAAGCGTTCGAAATACTATTCTCCGTTCACGCAGTGGAAGGACACGCTGAAAACCGAAGGCGTTGTCTGGGTGAACCTGCAGTATGGCGAATGCGCGGAAGATATTGAACGCGCTGAGAAAGAGTTCGGCGTCAAAATCCACCAGATGGAAGGCATCAATCTGAAAGACGATCTGGATGATCTGGCTGCACTTTGCGTCACGCTTGATCTGGTAGTCGGCCCAATGAACGCAACGACAAACATTGCAGCAGGCTCTGGTGCGCGTACCGCCATTATCGGCGCGCCGAATGCCTGGCCTTATCTCGGCACAGGTGAACTGCCGTGGTATCCGACTGCGAAAGTCTTTGCGCCTGACACAATCAACAACTGGAAGCCCGCAATGAAAAACTTCCGCGAATGGCTTACAGAGCAAGCGACAAAAGGCTCCGACGCGAAGGTCAAAGGCGCCGCTTGAAAGCCCGTTTAAGGCAGCAACCTCATCGGTCCGCGTTCATATAGTTTCTGATATAGCGCCGCGTCTTCTACGTGGCGCTGTTTTAGTTTCTGCAATGCTGCGTCTGAGCGCCAGTTCGCTTAAGCGAAATACTATCCTGGCGATTGAGTCGTTTGACCGCGCCTAAAAATAAAATCCGCCCGTCTTCCATCTTCGTATTGAATATCTGAAGCATCACATTTCTGAACGGGATCGAACTCTTGAAACTCGCTATTATCGGCGCCGGATTTTCAGGCCTCACTTGCGCACGCATTGCCCGCCAGAACGGAATGGAAGTCACAGTTTTTGATAAAGGGCGCGGCGCAGGCGGTCGGCTGTCGACCAAGCGCATCAGCGCGGACGGGGCCGAATATCGCTTCGACCACGGAACAAGCGCATTCGAGGCACGCTCTGAGGCGTTCGCAAACGCGCTTCAACCACTCATCGAAGCAGGTTTCGTCGCAGAGCTGCATGCAAATGATAACGGCTTTCCGAAAAGCTTTGTCGGCACGCCCGGCATGAACTCCACCATCAAGGGTCTGGCCGAGGGCCTCGATGTTCGCTTTGGCCAACGCGTGAAGCGCATAACACGGACACCGCGCGGTTGGGCGCTGTGTTTCGAACAGAATGCCCCGCCATTCGACTGCGATGTTGTTGTCTGCGCAATTCCAGCAGAACAGGCGACAATTCTTCTTGCCGATGCCGCCCCCGAGTTTGCCGCGAAAGCTGACGACGTCGTTTCAGAGCCGCGCTGGGTGACGATGCTGGGCTTCGATACACTTCTGCCAGTGGAATTCACCACTCTGAAACCGGAACAAAGCTCCATCGCTGCGATCATCCGGAACCAGACCAAGCCGGGTAGAGACACAGCGAAGGACTGTCTTGTTCTGCATGCCAGCACAGACTGGTCGAAAGCGCATCTTGAAGATGACGCCAGTGATGTTTTGCAGGCCATGAAATCGGCATTGGCCGAGACATTGTCGATAGAGCTACCATCGCCCACCGTAGAGCATGCTCACCGTTGGCGCTATGCCGTCACATCCAAGCCCGCTGGCGAGCCCTTCATGCTGACCGAAGACAAGACACTCGGAGTTTGCGGAGACTGGCTTTTGGGCGGGGGTGTCGAAGATGCCTGGGCGAGCGGTAAAGCGCTCGGCGACGCTCTTTCAGGCGCGGCGGACTAAAGCGTCCGGCTCATCATCATCGTGAACGCCGAGAATGACAGGATCGGCGGAATCCCTTGAAATGGGGAAGAAGGCGCTGACTTCAGTCCATTTGCCTTCTTCACTGTCGATTTTGAACTTGCCGCCGTGCATCTGAACAATCTCTTTAACGAGATTGAGCCCGATGCCTGTGCCTTGAATGCTGGTCGCTGTTGATGCACGGAAAAAACGCTCTGTCACACGAGCCAATTCTGCTTTCGGAATGCCGACACCGTGATCGCGAACCTTGATGATCGCCCAATTGCCCTCGACATAACCACAAATATCGATGCGCGGGTCCGCTTTGGAGTATTTGACGGCATTGCCGATCATATTCCCCAGCACATGCTCCATCAGGCGCGGATCGCAGCTGAGCTCATCCGGAAGATCTTCAATATCGATCTCGAACTGGTACTCGGTCGCGATCTCCTTATGACGATCCAGAACGTCTAGAATATGCGACTGGATATCCACCATTTCCGGCTCGAACTGCAGCTTTGATGCAGCCATACGAGAGGCATCCAGCGTACGCTCAACCAGATTGGAAAGACGTCCAACAGAGCCGCGAATTTTTTCCATCCGCTCGCGAACAGCTTCTGCATCCATGCTGTCAGCCCGGTTCTCGACACGGCGCGCCATGCCGTCGATCACGGCGAGCGGCGTACGGAATTCATGACTGACCATGGACACAAAATCATTCTGCATCGCATTGAGTTCACGTTCTGCCTTCAGCGCCTGCTCCAGCTTCAGCTTTTGCTCTTCCAGCTCAGCAGTTCGCAGGCAAACCTGTTGGGCGAGGTTATCGCGGTGTGTCTGAAGTTCGGCATAGAGCGAATTAAGCTCTGCGTTCGCTTCGGTCAGCTGCTTGTTCGACGTGATGAAGCCGTAGAGATTTTGAAAATAGCTGCGCACCAGCATGAAGACGACAAGCATCACCGTAATGAAGTTCAGCGCCATTGCGGTGTAAGCAAGGTTTCCGCGCGTCGCAAAAAACAGGACGAACGTTGTGCCACTAATCGTCATACAGACCAGTGCAGCCAGCGGGACCTGAACAACAGCGAAGACAGTCCCGATCAGCGTTACGGAAATAAAGAACGCGATATGTGTCTGCTGGTTTGCATCGCCATACGGGAAAAGGAGAATACACCAGACGGACAGGAAAACGGCCATGCCTGCGAGAAGCGCTGAGAGCTTCCGCAGCTCCCTCGCCGCATCAAGATGGCTTGCATATTCTTTCGGCCGCATGAACCAGAAAAGGCTGCGGACGATGAACAGGCCGATCAGAACAGCAGGCGTCCATATCGCCAGTTCCGGCGGCGCAGCCGAGGCAAAACTGACGGCGAGACCGAACACATTGAACGCAACAATGATGTAAATCAGAGGAATCTGGCGTGACATAGCCGCCATCTGAGCCTGCACAAGCTCAGGTTCGTCGGAATGGATCCGGAACAGATTTTTAAATTTCAGCTTATCGTGCATGCTGTGACCTCAGCATGCAGTCTTACCCACAAAAGGTTTAATTTTGCGGGAGCAGACGTTTACAATTTTATCGATTGGCGTTGAGCAATTATCATCTACGCGTACTAGGCAGCGCTAATAAGACTACAGCAATCAGCATCCTGCTTCTGCGCGTCTTCCGGCGCACTGATTGGCAGTCTAACAGTGACTTCAGTCCACTCGCCTTCTTTGCTGTCGATGTTAAACTTACCATTATGTGCACGTATCAACTGGGCAACGAGGTTTAAACCGATACCCGTCCCCTTAATGCCCGCGGAAGTCGATGCGCGGAAGAAACGCGACGTAATTTTCGGCAACTCTTCTTTTGGAATCCCAACACCCCTGTCTTTGACTGAAAGAAAAACGCAATCGCCTTCCTTCCCCATAGTCACTTTTATATGCGGACGTAGACGTGAGTACTTGATTGCATTCGAAACGAGGTTCGAGACGATATGATCGAGATGCTTCGGATCCGCATCAACACAATCCGGCAATATCCCCACATCGTACTCGAACGTAAATTCTGACGCGATATCCCGATGTCGTTCCACAATACCTTCCACAAACTGGCGGAAATCAACGCAAGCGTAATTACAATCAATCTCGCCTTCTGAGACTCTTGAAGAATCCAGCGTTTCATCAACCATATCCGACAGACGACGTACCGATGATCTGATCGTCTCAAGCCGTTCTGATATCTGTCCAGCATCCATTTTCGACAAAGACCGTGAAATACGACGCGCCGTACCGTCAATGATGGTCAAGGGTGTGCGAAATTCGTGACTTACTGTCGCTACGAACTGATTCTGCAGCTGGCGAAGCTCACGCTCCTGATCAAGTGACAATTCTAACTGAAGCTTTTGATGTTCCAAGGCAGCAGTCTGCTTTGCAACTTCATCTGCAAGATGGTCGCGGTGAAAACGAACTTCCATGTTCAGCCGTTCCGTCTCTGCAATATTCTCGGCAAAGAAATCCAGCACACGCCGCATACGCTCAAGTTCACTACGTGCATTGCTCCGGAGCGGACCCGACGTGTTCGTGTCATAGGCTCTGCAAAGACTCAGCATCTCGTCACTCACACCAGCGATCTGGCTAACAATGGAACGACCGATCCACACCGCCAATGCTCCGCAGATCGTGATCAGGATCACGACTGCGATCCAGATCGCTACAATCGTGCCGTCAATAACAGTCCGTTGTTGTATGGTCGCCGTGTCAGCCCGCGCGAGAAGGTCCCCGGACATTGCAGACACTGCCGACGCGAGCTCGGCATGCGCCGCAACAGCCATATCCTGTTGACGCATCAATTGGAGACGTCCCTCACTCCAGTCTTCAAATCCGCGTTGATAGGCGGAGAAGAGCGCGGAAATCTCATCACGCTGGATCTCGCTAAGACCTGCTTGCTGCAAGCCTGCGCTAAACTCGTCGGCACGAGCTTCGAAACGCGCAATGTAGCTTGTGTCCAGACGCATCATGAAATCCTTCTCATGACGGCGCATCATTAGCATGTGGACTGTCAGGCTTTCCTGATCAAGAGTCTGAAGGCGTCGTTCTATGTCGTGCACGGCCTTGCGGAGTTCACCTTCCAACCCGCTATTTTCATCAAGACCAAGTCGCTCCCTTGCCTCAAATGCCGCCCGTGTCTTGGCGATATACCTTTCTGAGAGCGATGAAAGCGACCAGTCAGATGTGAATTGCTCGACTGTAGAGACGAGCTCTCTCAGGCGGGGGGCGTCATTCTCAAAATTGGCTAAATCATCGACATTCCGTTCTGCAAGAAAACGGGAAGCATACATTTCAAGCCGCAGAAGCTCGGTCTCCAGCCGCCTGGATTCATCTGCCTGTGCAGACAACTGGACTTGTACAGACTGCAGACGTTTTGTCATCTGTCCGGTGATACTGAAGGCGGCAGTAAGCGCGATTAATGAAAGGATGGCTGCGCTGGTCAGCAACAACACTCTTTCGCGTACAGAGAGTTTGCGAATATCCACCTGATCACCCGATTTTTAAATTCGGGGCAAGTCTATCTTGTAAGTATTAAAAATATTTGGCCATTAGTATGGGAATTTACGACTCCACAAATACTTCAAAGTGAATTCAAATATTTTACAAAACTGTCTTATTCACCATCGCCGAGCAGGAAATGCGCACTAAGCGTTGCCACTGGCCGGGCCCGTTCCGATTGCCATGCTTCAGCATGAACATTCGCGATGCGCCGCCCCTGCTTGGTCACCGTCGCGCGGGCATAGAGGTTTTCTGCCTTCGCCTGACGCAGGTAATCGATTGTCAGATTAATCGGTTTGGCGAGGCTGACCTCATCAGAGAGCAGAAACAGCTGAGCCATCGCCGTCAGCTCAAGAAACGCACCCGTCGCGCCGCCATGAAGCGCACGAATAGACGGGTTACCGATGATCTTCTCTTCAAATGGAAGTATCGCCGTCATTTCATCGCCCATGATTTCACATTTGAAACCGATAAAATCGGCAAACGGCGTCCGGTTAAGATAGTCCTGAAGCTTCTTCTGACGCTGGAGAATGTCCTCGCTCATCAGCTGCCCTCCCCGGTATTCGTGGGAAAGCCCTTGATGGTGTTCAGAGCGAATGATCCGGACGCTGTGGCAATCACGCGGTCGCGGCTTTCATGATAGGCCCAGGCGCGTGTAAACGCGACAGTGCGGGTCATGTGATAGCACTCTGCCTCCGCGATGATGTCGCGGCCGACTTCTGCCGGGCGCATATAATCAATACGCAGATCAAGCGTGGCTGTAGACTTCATCTCGGAGAGGGCTGCAATAACCGAAACACCGGACACATTATCCAGCAATGCCGTTACAACACCGCCGTGAATAATTCCGGTCTCGATGTCACCAATGGTCTCTGGTTTGTAGGGCGCACGCGCGACAGCCTTGCCCGGCTCAAGATCGACCAGCTCAAACCCTAGCGTGTTCGCATACGGCACCTTATTTATGATATTAGGCGCATATTGCCGAATAAGATCGAAGAAATCAGGATTCTCTGTCATGGCACCTCACTACACCGAGTGTCAGCGTACGGAAATAGATAATCACCATGACTGACGCGAACGACATCGCCGGATACTGGACCGGATGGTATGCCTATGGCACCGCCGCAGACGATCAGCGTATACCGTTTTCAGCCTTTCTTGAGTCGGTTGCCGAACTTGAATTCACCGGCACCACTCTGGAACCAAACACTTTCGCAGCGCCTATGCTGCGCGAGCTTTCAGCCGACGTCATGGGAGAAATGGCTGGTGAAAGCGTAATCTTCGAAAAGCTCTACCACCCCGGCCCGGAAGTCCATCAGGCCCATATTCAGTATCTTGGACGACTATCCGATGAGGCCAGCCGGATCTTTGGCGAATGGCATGTCGGAACCGGCGAAGATTTTCTGTCCGGTCACTTCGAAATGGTGCGCCTGTCACGACGGACTGCAGAAGCTGACGCCATATTCTCGGTCGAATCGCCCACCTTCCAGCTTCCAGATGAATTAACCCGCCCTTCAACTCCTCCGGACACGGACGGTGAGGACACACAGTCCTGAGTGGATATTCACTGGGCATAAGACCCGCTATCTCGCCGTGACGTGCACGGAAGCGATTGAGTTTTGATACCCGCAATTTTACAGTAGGGTCCGCTCGTGCGGAAAACCGCCAGCCGATTCAAGTGACAGCGCCAGATGATGATTTCAAAGACCCAGGGCAAACGAGAGCGCTCCAAAGCTGCTAACCGTGAAGCAATACTGGATGCTGCGCGTCTCGTTTTCGCAGAGCTCGGCTATGAGACGACGACTGTGCGGGACATTATCCGCCGCACGGATCTGGCGAGCGGCACCTTCTACAATTATTTCAAATCCAAAGAAGAAATCTTCGAAGCGCTCGCGGAAACGTCTGCGGCTGAATTCGGCCGCCTGCTCAGAACACTGCCGCGCGAAAACATCAGCTTTGAAGAGTATCTCAAATGCGCCTTCAGTGCTTACTTCCACTTCATTGTGGAACGACATGCTGAAGTTCTGAGGCTCGCAGCACCCAAAATCCATATTAGCGACGTGCGGTCCGATACACCTGAAATGAACGCCATTTTTCAGGAGATCCGCAAGGACATCGAGACCATCCTCGCCTCCGAGGGTTCGCCTGATATCGACACCGCCTATCTGACGGCCTCTGCTATCGGGATCGCCCGCGAACTTGGCGACGTCATGCTCACGCGAATTTCAAATGATCAGGATCAGACCGAAAAGCTGGTTGAACAGGCGACGGATTTTGCGACTAATCTGATCTTGTGTGGTATCCGCCATGCTTTTGATGAAATTCGCACCTAAGATAAAACTCAGCGAACAAAGATATATGGGGAAACGGGCATGAGCTTTAGCACAATGCTGGCCAAAATGGTCATGAAGCTGCCGAATAGCTGGCTGGTCAAAATGTCTGGCGGACACCCGGTACAACTTGGTGGACGCACGCTGGACCCGCACTTCCAGATGATCGCTCACTCCGCGCGCAAGCAACCGCCTATGTCTTCACTCAGCCCTCAGATTGCCCGTGCAGCCTCAGCAGAAGGCCTTGCTCTTTTTGCAGGCGACCTTCCATCCGGCGTCACGACCGAAGACACAAGCATTCCGACAGAGACGCATTCCATCCCCGCCCGTATTTACAAGCCGTTCGGTCAGGACCCGAACATGCCTGTCATCGTGTTCTACCACTTTGGCGGCGGCGTGATTGGCGACCTTGAAACCAGCCATGAATTCTGCGGACTGCTGAGCCATATCTGTAAAGCGCCGGTTGTCTCTGTCGATTACCGGCTTGCGCCCGAACATAAATGGCCCGCCGGTCTGAATGACGCGATTGCAGCCTATGAGTGGTGTCTGCAGGAAGCTGAGAACCTTGGTGCATCTCCGGGCCATGCTGCTGTGGCGGGCGATTCCATGGGCGGTAACTTCACTGCCATCGTCGCGCAGGAAATGATGCGTGATCACAAGCCGCAGCCTGTGCTTCAAATTCTGATCTATCCGGCAACAGAGATAGAGTTTGAATCATCCAGCATGAATATCTACGCCGACAGCTACCCGCTGACGCGCGATACAATGGAATGGTTCATCGACCAGTATCTGCCAGAAGGCGCAGACCGCGAGGACCCGATGATCTCGCCTATGTGCTCCACCCAGCTGGAAAATCTCGCGCCGGCGATTATCGTGACAGCAGGCTTTGACATTCTGCACGATCAGGGCAAAGCGTATGCTGATCGTCTGACAGATGCAGGCGTTGACGTGGTTTACCGGTGCTATGACAGCCTTGCGCACGGCTTTACGGCCTTTATAGGCATTTCACCCGCAGCACGGAAAGCCTGTGAAGACATCGCCGTGCTCGTTCGTGACGAGTTGCGCGAGCGGGTTTAAAACCGCTCTACGTCAGAATTTCGGAATTCGGTAACGTCACTACAAAGACAGATGCGGGCTTGTCTGCGCCCGCGCCTGACTGGCGCTCCAGCGTCAGATCACCGCCATGCAGGCGTGCAATACGGCGCGCCAGTGGCAATCCGAGTCCGCCAACAGGCTTATCCTCTTCTTCGCGCTTACCGCCCTTCTGGAACATATCGAAGATGATCTTTTCATAACCGTCAGGAATGCCCGGACCGTTGTCTCTGATCTCGATATGCGTGTCCTGCTCGCCGCGATAGACATCAACGCGAACTGTCAGGTCCTCATCCTTCGGCGTGTGAACCAAGGCATTCTCGAACAGGTGCACAAACATTTCCTGGATACGGACATCATGCCCGATACAGGCTTCATTCCCGCGATAGTCGAGCACGGCATTGCTGCGCTCTTCAGACATCATCGCACGCTCGAAAGCCGAAGCCGCAAGCTTCTTCAGATTTACTTCTGTAGGTTCGTCCAGACCACGCCCGAGGCGCGCATATGTCACGATGCCATCAAGCATATCGGACACGCGTGAAACACTGTCTTTCACAATATCAAAATGCGCTGCTGCCTGCGTTGTGTTTCCCGCTTCCAGCTCGCGCTCGTAGAATTCAAGAAACTGACCAATGTGTCGAACCGGAGTTCTCACATCATGAGCTATGACAGAAGCCAGCTCTGCAAGCAGAGCGGTGGAGTCTGCCTGATCATGTTCAAAGGATACTCGTTTAGGCACTTAATCTCCACCCCGGGTTCAATGTAGTCAAGTGAACGCGAAGGTCCCCTTCGCCTTTAAAAAATCAATATCTGAAATCAGCATACAAAACGTTCAAAGAACCTTAAGGCTGCATTGAATCTCTCAAGTTTCGCAAGAAAAATGCACGAATCACTTCTCTATTACATGTGCTCTTCCGGCAGTTCTTCAGCCTTCAACAGTCATAGCCGTAGTTAAGCTCTATAAAGTCTGTGGAAGAAATATCCTAAGTTATTGCAGGTTTGTATATTTAACAGTATCTTGGACTTGTACTGTCTGAGTCTAAACATGCGCATCCACTATGTAGAAGATAACGCGCTCGACGCGAAGATCCTGACCGAAATGGTCGGGGAAGAGCGCGATATTCAGCTCAATATCAGCGAACGCATTGAAGACTTTCAGCGCCTGTCACAACTTGGTCCAGCCGATTTTGTATTGCTGGATGTGCGACGGCCAGACGCCATTTCCATCGAAGATGATATCAAGCGCGTCCGTGAATTCACCGACGCGCCAATTGTATTTGTGACCTCTGACGACGCAGAGAATATGCGTCAGGAAGCTGTCTCCAGCGGCGCAGAAGCCGTTATCGATAAGATCGACCTGAGCTCGAAGCTGCTGAAGCAGATTCTCGCCAACTCGAAATGGCGCCGCAAAGCACCCGACCGCCCACCAGAAGGCAAGGTCAGCTCTCGGGATATCAAACGGTCAGTTGAGTCGCTCAGAGGCCCGTTCTCTTACATTGAACTCAGCCTTCAGACCCTTCTGGAAACCATGGAAGACTCAGGCCGCTCAAGTACGGCCGATTATGTCGCCCACCTTCTGGAAACCGTGCGCGCCATTCGCGCTTACTCAGAAGACGATCTCTCTCAAGCGACACGCACACCGATCCACGAACTATTGTTGGAAACGGCAGAGCGCGTCTCCAGTACTGCGCAATCAAAGCAGGTCAATCTAGTCTTCGAGACAGAAACATCCTGGTTCACACAGATCGGTTCACGTCCGCTCGCGACGCTCGGCATCCAGCATCTCGTTGCCGGCATTCTTCGCGCTTGTGAAAAGGGTGACCGTGTTTCCATTCGCTCAGAGCGTCATGAAGACGGTATTGCGCTGAATATTTTCGTCAGCCGCGCAGTTATTCCTTCGAAAGATGCGCTATTCGATCTGACGAAAGCGGCACCATCGCTCGGGCTGGATTCAAAAGCGTCTCTGCAACTGGGCCTGACCCTGCTTTCAGTGCCACCTGAACAGGTCGATGTTCACGTGCACAACGGCAATTTGTTCCTGAAACTGATCGTTTAGCCCTAGCGGCCAAACATTTGCGAACTGCGTTCGTCAAAGGCTGCCTGTTCGCGCTTTTGAATTTCCTGACGCTCCCGAAGCTTGTGCTGCTCAAGCAATTGCTCAAGTCGTTTCAATTCGGCAAAGGCGCGGTTGATCGCCTTCTGGCAGTCTAAATGGGCCTGATCGGCAAGCTTGAGCGCTTCATCCAGATTAACTTTGCGGAGCTTTTGACGATCCAGAAATGCTGCAAACCCGAGCCCAGCCATTGGTGAGCCATCAAACATGGATGCTTCGGCTTCGATGCTGGCTTCGCACGATGCCATCTCCGCAAGGATTTCATTCCGCGTTTCCAGAGCACGACGCATCTCGATTGCGAGGGCATCGACGTCTTTCTGGGCACGTTTGATCAGAGTTTCGAGCGTCTTACTCATGCGCTGGCATCATAGATCTGGCGGAGCGCATCAAATACGGCGTCCGGCGCGGTCGGGTCTGACTGGCTTTGTGTCAGGAATTCATTCAATCCCTCATTCAGACGAATTGCCCGATCCGTCTCAGGGTCGGCGCCCGGCGCATATGCCCCGATCCGGATCAATTCTTCCATGTCGGAATAGGTGGAGATGAGACGGCGCACATTGCGCACTAGCTCGGCCTCTTCCAGTCCGTGCAGCTGGGACGCAAGACGCGAAAGCGATTTCAGAATGTCGACCGCCGGATAACGCCCGCGTTCACCAATGTGGCGCGACATAACAATGTGACCGTCGAGAATACCGCGAACTGCGTCTGCGACTGGCTCGTTATGGTCGTCACCATCGACAAGAACAGTGAAGAGACCGGTGATAGCACCTGATCCCTGTTTACCAGGGCCGGCACGTTCAAGCAGTTTTGGAAGTTCTGCGAACACAGATGGAGTGTAACCGCGCGTCGTAGGCGGCTCGCCTGCGGCAAGACCAATCTCGCGCTGCGCCATGGCAAATCGTGTCACGCTATCAAGAAGACAGAGCACCTGCCTGCCTTGGTCACGGAAGTATTCGGCAACAGCGAGCGCAGACATTGCCGCCCGCTTACGCGCTGGCGCAGGCGCATCAGATGTCGCCGTGACGATAACAGAACGCGCAAGCCCTTCCGGACCGAGCGCATCCTCAACAAACTCACGTACTTCCCTGCCCCGCTCACCGATCAGACCGATCACAATCACATCCGCATCGGCGCCTTTGGCCAGCATGCCCATCAAGGTCGACTTACCGACACCGGAGCCGGCGAAGAGGCCAAGGCGCTGTCCCTGACCGCACGGCGTGAACAAATCCATGACGCGGACGCCAAGATGCAGCCGTTCTTCAATACGTGAGCGCGTGTGTGCAGAGGGCGGCGGCGCATCTACAGGCTTGGCATAAGGCCCATGCGGCAATTCGGGGCCACCATCCATTGGCAGGCCGAACGGATCAACGACACGGCCGAGCCACTTATCAGACGGGTATAGAACAGCGGGTTCTGTCTGGAAGAAGACTTTAGCGCCCGGATAAACAGCCTGGCTTTCTTCGCAGGCGAGCAATACAGCCAGTTCACCGCGAAAACCTACAATCTCCGCCAGAGGCCCGTTCGGCGCTCCAATATGCGCGAGCGCGCCAATGCGTAATGCCGTTCGAGGCCCGCTTGCCTCAATACGCAGCCCTTCAAGAGCTTCAACGCGACCGGTCAGCTGAATAGCCGAAGCGCGTTTTACGTCCCGAATGAGGTCCTGAAGCATGATATCGCTACGATCAGAGTGAGGGTGAAACTTTCCTCAGAGAGTCGTCCTATGCGCTTAAGCATTCGTTAAGAGCGTGGCCCGTTTTGTTCATTCATTAATGAGGCAAATGTGTGTTTTCCCCATGAAGCACGGCGCCATCTGGTAACGAACCCAGCCCAACTCGTTAACAAAGTGCCAAGAAAAAGAGTCAAATTTCGTAGGGTATTGCCTGAAAATGAGAATCAGGGAGTCGTTGTCCACAGGCTTCTCGAATCTCAAAAACCCCGTAAATGCTGGGGTTAACGCATCAAAATGACGAATTAGAAATCTTCGTTAAAATTTTTGATGCGAAAAGGAGTTCGCGTTAACCATTTCGCAACCCGACAACTGTTTACCTATAGGCGAAGACCGCCAACGCGTTACACTGTTAGTGATTCGGGAGACGACTTGATGCGCGTACTATTGATTGAAGACGACCACGCAGTCGCTCGCAGCATCGAGCTGATGCTCAAAGCAGCTGGGTTCAACATCTACCAGACGGACCTTGGCGAAGAGGGCGTCGATCTTGGTAAAGTATACGAGTATGACATCATCATTCTCGACCTTTCACTTCCAGACATCTCAGGCTTTGATGTTCTCAAGCAGCTCCGCATGAGCCGAGTGAACACACCAGTTCTGATCCTCTCCGGTAACCCGGACATTGAGGCGAAAGTCAAAACGCTCGGTTACGGCGCTGACGACTACCTCACAAAGCCTTTTAACAAAGACGAACTGATCGCTCGTATCACTGCGATCGTCCGCCGCTCTAAAGGCCACGCTGAAAGCGTTATCCGTACAGGCGAGATCGTTGTGAACCTCGACGCTAAAACTGTTGAAGTTGGCCAGCAGCGTGTTCACCTCACCGGTAAAGAATACCAGATGTTCGAGCTTCTTTCCCTGCGTAAGGGCACGACGCTCACCAAGGAAATGTTCCTCAACCACCTTTATGGCGGTATGGACGAGCCTGAACTGAAGATCATCGACGTCTTCATCTGTAAGCTCCGCAAGAAGCTTCAACAGGCGACCAAGGGCAATCACTATATCGAGACAGTCTGGGGCCGTGGTTACGTTCTTCGTGATCCTTCTCCAAACGCTCAACAGCTTCGCGACGAAGAAGCCGCTTAAGGCCTTCACGCAACTGAAAAAGAGAACGGCGCCTCAGGGCGCCGTTTTTTTTGCCCTCCCCCATGAAAGCGCGATTTCAACCCTCGCCAAGTAAACGCAATTGACAATCATTCTCATTACCAATATCGAACCTTTATTGATAATGACTCGCAATTGCGTCAGGGGAATCCATGTCACTTTCGAAATCAGGTTACAGCGCCGGGGTCATCGCGCTGCTGACCGCTCTCAGCTTCACACCACAAGCCTTCGCACAAGCCGCGTCCAGCGAACCAGCCGATGCAGAAAGCCGCCAGGAGACGATCATCGTTGCAGGCGAAGTCGATGCATTCGGGGCCACCAAAACAGACACGCCTATTACCGAAACCGCCCGCTCCGTTTCGATCGAACCTGCGGACGTATTCATCGAACGCGGCGCACTCAATCTGTCCCAGACAGTGTCTTACGTGTCAGGCGTAACGGCTGAGACATACGGCTTCTCCACACGAGGCGACTGGGTCACATCCCGCGGCCTCTCCATTCCGCGCTACCGCGACTCCATTCAGGAGCTTTTCGGCAGCTATAATACCACACGCGTCGAACCGTGGACGGTCGAACAGGTCGAAGTGCTGCGCGGCCCTGCATCTGTGCTTTACGGACAGGGATCTCCGGGCGGTCTTCTGAACGTTGTGTCCAAAACGCCCCGCGAAGACTTTGGTGGCTCCCTCGTAGCAGAACTCGGAAACTTTGACCGCTATCAGCTGGCTGGCGACATCACAGGACCGGTTGCAGGAACAGACGGCCAACTACTCTTCCGAATGGTGGGTTTGTATCGAAACACCGGCTCTCAGGTCGATTATGTCGACGAAGAAACAGGCGTTTTCATGCCGTCCCTCACCTGGCTGCCATCGCCTGATACAAGGCTGACTTTGATCGGCATCCATCAGGATACAAAAGGCGACGTCGCTGCCCAGTTCATCCCTGTGGAAGGCACGCTCTTCCCTCACAACGTTACCGGCGAATATATCGATCAGGACGTCTATGCAGGCGAACCAGACTTTAACTTCTTCGATACCAAGTCCGATCAAATCACGCTTCTGGGCGAGCATCGCATCAACGATTACTGGCGCCTTGAAGGTACCGCACTCTGGCGCTCCGGCGAGGCAGCATACCAACAGGCCTGGCCAACTTTTACTGGCGCCGGCCAAAGCCGCTACCTGAACCAGTATCTGGGCGTTCCCCTTTTCACCGAAACGACCGTTGCACGTACATTCTACGCCGCCGACAACACGTCTGAACAATACGCCGCTGACCTGCGCGCCAAGTCTGATTTCTCTACCGGCGCTCTGGAACACAACCTGCTTCTGGGCATGCAGTATCAGGATGTCGAAACCGACAACAACACAGCCTACTTCTTTGGTGGCGGCGCTCTGTCAGGTGATTTTTCTTACGTCTTCGACCTCGCCAATCCGGTTTACGGAAACTATCCGGACCAAGCTGTTCTTGACGCCATCTACACGGATGGAACGCCCCAGCAGGTAGAGGATCTCGGCCTCTATGTCTCCGACCAGATTTCCTATGAAAACTGGCGGTTCACCCTCGGTCTTCGCTATGACGAAATCGAGAGCAATACAGGCGCAGTGACTCAATCTGACGACGCCATTTCAACAAGCGTCGGCGTGCTTTACCAGTTCGAGAACGGCCTGTCGCCTTATGCAAGCTATTCGGAAAGCTTCGAACCAGTCATCGGCACAGACCTGAATGGCAACCAGTTCGAGCCTGAAGAAGCCCGCCAGTATGAAGTCGGCCTCAAATACGAACCGACAAACTTCCCGGGTCTGGTCACACTCGCATATTACGATATCGAGATTAGCAATCTGCCAAATCCAAACTCGCTACCGGGAAATGCTAGCCAGCAACAGGGTATCTCGACCTTGCGCGGCGTCGAACTGGAAGGTCGTCTGCAACTCGACAATGTCTTCCTGCAGTTTGCGGCATCAACAATCGATGCTGAAGACCCGAATGGTTTCCGCCTGTCTGGCCAGCCTGACAGCACGGCCTCGTCATGGGTCACCTGGCGCCCGGAAGGCGCATGGGATGGCTTCCGTGTCGGCGGAGGCGTCCGTTATGTTGGCGAGAGCGTGTCCGAGACAGCGACCGTCAGATACGACACACCGTCCTATACACTGGGCGATCTGATGATCGGTTATGAATGGGATCAGTGGGACTTCCAGATCAACGCACGCAATATTGCGGACGAAGTGTATCTGACCTCGTGCCTGACTCGCGGCGACTGCTTCCCGGGTCTGCGACGTACGGTGGTAGCCCGACTTGCCTATGAGTTCGGCTCATGATCCAGCCAGCTGTCATAACAGCCGGGTTGAGCCTTGCCGCGATAGCGGCAGGGCTTTTCCTGCTTTTCTACGCATGGAAACACAGGTCTAAACCTGTTGCTCTCGGTGCAGGTTGGGCGCTGATCGCGGCGGCATTGATTGCGGCGTTTATAGCCAATGCAGATCGCGGCATAGCCCAGATCATCGTGATCGCGATGTGCCTGACGGGCGTGTTCTTTGCAGCCAGTATCCTGTCTGGCCTTCCACGCGCTGATTACGCGGTTGGACGAAACAGGAAAACAGATGCTTTACCAGCACCGACCTCCCCTGTTCGTAAAAACCTTGCACGGGTCTGGACCTTCATCCTGACAGGTCCGGTCGCTGGCATCATCGCGCTTTTTGCAGCAGCAACCATGTTCCGCGTCATCAACCGGACGCCGGACCAGATCGCCACGCATGGCGTGCTCGCAATTGTAACCGCGGTCGTCCTCTGGGGCGTGATCAGCGTGCTTCTACTCATGGAAGCAAAGCTTATGCGCCGCACGCTCTTTGCTGTTTCCGGCGCAGCTATATTCGCCATCACGGCGTGGGTCTGAGGGGGTAATCATGAAACAGTCACTTTGGCCGCGCGCATCGAACAAACTGGTCGAACAATCGCTTAGCGCGCACAGCGTTATGGGGCTGGTGATCAGCGCCATTCTCTACATTGTCTGCCTCAGCGGAACCGTCGCTGTGCTTGAAGACGAGTTTGGCTGGTGGGAAGCGGCACAGACGCCTGCTGTTCAAACGGTAACGCCACATGCCGCACAAACCGCGGCCGAGAATGTTCTCGCAGCTCAGCCAGATACAAGTCATGTCTATCTCTACCTTCCGCGTGAGAACTGGCCACGCTTCGTCATTGGCGGAGATAATGGCGTTGAGGCTGCAGGCTCAAACGGCGAAGTTGTGGGCGCTTATGAAACGGCATGGAACAGCTTTCTGATCCACCTACATTACTATCTAAACCTTCCCGAACAGTTCGGAATGATACTGGTGGCCATCTTTGGTGTGATGATGATCGCCATGTCGATTTCGGGCCTGCTCGCGCATCCGCGTATTTTTCGGGATGCCTTCCGTCTGAAAACGTCCGGGCAGCAACGCCTTGTTCAGGCAGACCTGCACAATCGCCTCAGCGTCTGGACCCTGCCATTCAATCTTATTGTCGCGGGCACAGGCGCGGTCATTGGACTATTCGCCGTCGTCGCACTGGTCCTCGCCCAAACAAGCTTTGACGGCGACACAAGAGCATTATCCGAAGCGATTTTCGGGGATGAACCGGCAGCGAACGCAGCACCGGCGCCGCTTGCGGATGTCGAAACCGCGCTCGTAAACTTCGAACGAGAAGTCCCCGGCGTCGAACCGTTCCTTATCATCGTGCACGATCCGGGCACGGCTGGACAGCACATCGACATTCAGGCCGAGCATACAGACAGGCTTATCTATGGTGAAGCTTACCAGTTTGATGGCGACGGCACATATCTCGGCCACGCCGGCTTCAGTGACGGCGCAGCGGGTCGTCAGATTGCCTACTCGGTTTACCGGCTGCATTTCGGCGATTTTGGCGGAACAGCTATGAAGATTGCCTATCTGTTCCTTGGTGCATTGCTCTGCTTCATCGTCGCGACAGGACTGAATATCTATTTCCTGAAATCGGCTGAACAAGGCCAGCCAAAGCAACGACTGGCTGCTGCATGGAGTGCATGTGTATGGGGCGCGCCCGCTCTGCTAGCGCTGACCTTACTCATCAGCCTCGCTGGACTTGGCGAATACCTCATGAGCTGGGTGTTCTGGGCAGGTCTCACCGCATTGTCGGTTGGCCTTCCATTCGTTGCAGATGCGGGCCGTATTGGCTTCCTACTGCGGCGCGCGACGGGCGCTGTGCTTATTCTAGCCGGCATACTGCATCAGATCATGTTCTTTAACGTCGCGTCTGACACGACATTTGCCGTACTGAATGCATGCCTGATCGTTCTGGGCGCAGCACTGGTCGCCGGTCCGTTCTGGATCAAACAGGCACCGGCCAAGCAAACGAAAAGCGTGCTTAAAAATTAACGCTCACACCGAAAAGCAGGTGCCTCAGCTCGTCTGGTGCGCCTGCTTTTCGCGACCATCGAAACGCGCCATCAAAGCCTTGTACCAGGCCTGATATGGCCGCTCAAACAACAGGTGAAGCAGGCAGGCCGCGACAACGGTCAGCACCAGCGTGATCCCCATGGTGAGGTCATTGGCATAAATACTGATACCGGCTGCTTTTTCGACCAGGAAACCAATCACCATAAATGCCGGCAGGTGGATGAGGTAAAGCATGTAAGATGCATCCCCGAACAGCTTGCCAAAGAAACCCAGACGGAAATTGAGCCCCAGCGCGCCATAAACGAGGAATGCCGCTGGCACACCGGCCTGCAAAGCACGCCATTCGTGAAGTTCATGACCAGGTACAAGAATGAGCGTTGCGAGAAGCCCCCCTGCCCCGAAAGCAAACATAGGGAGCGCAAAACGGCGCGCCCCTTTCATCCAGAGCTCGCAGATAATCATACCAAAGAGCAGCTCGCTGACCGCCGGATGGAAGATGACGTTCAGACCGCCCGCATCTATGCCAGCGACCGTGTAGAGCACGGAGAGAAACGCCCAGCTGAGCATGGACGTGAAAACGAGGCTGGTATCGGAATTCGGACCACGGAAGGTCGCCGCAAAAAGCACATAGAACAAAAGCTCTATCGTGAGCGTCCATGAAATCTCTATGACATGTGCATCAGACGGAAACAGGAAAATGGACCGGATCATCGTTTGCGGGTCTGCGAACCGGCTTGCATCCCCAGTCAGAACCCACAGGCCGATCAACAGCGCGAAATAGCCTATCAGAACGGCCCAATAGACCGGATAGATACGGAAAAACCGCCCCGCCATGAAGCGCCCGGATGACCAGACGGGCGCGCGCGCCGCCGCGTAGTAAATGATGAAGCCACTAATGACGAAGAAGATGTCTACGCCCAGCGCCCCGCCTTTGAAGGCCGAAAAGAGAACCGGATTGCCGTTCTCACCACCCGTCGATGCCGCATAGATGTGAAATCCCGCGACCAGAAGGGCCGCAACGCCGCGCAGCAGGTGAATTCCGGATAGCATATCGCTCGCTCTTATCTCTTCGCTCACACAAACCGCTGGCAGGTGTGCCAGAATCCGTCATGTGCAGGTGTTCAATCGCGAATTTTGCAAACTGCAAGCCGCCATTTCCCCTTTCAGGAGAAAATGGGTCGTAAGCCGTGCTTACATGACAGGCACCCGCTTTCATTTGATGGAATGCGGGGTTGATCGTACCCCCGCAATGGATATAGCAAGATACAACTATACACCGTACAATGGACGCTATTCCATGACAGATCAGGCCCTACCACTAAGCGAAACAGGTCAGCCGCAAGCAACGCCGGAGCAAAAGCGCGCCACCTTCATGGCCGTGATGATTGTCTTTCTGCTCAGCGCGCTGGACCAGACAATCGTTTCGACCGCCATGCCACGCATCGTTGCAGACCTACACGGCCTTGAGATTTATGCATGGGTGACGACGACCTATCTTCTGACGTCTACCGTGATGGTACCTATCTGGGGCAAGCTCGGCGACATGTATGGCCGGAAAAGCGTTCTGATTACCGGTATCGGCATCTTCATTCTCGGCTCTTGGCTATGCGGTCTGGCGGGTGAATTCGGTGACCTGCCTGTGCTTGGGTCCGGCATGACCCAGCTCATCGTGTTCCGCGGCATTCAGGGTATTGGAGGCGGCGCGCTGTTCACGTCGGCCTTTGCTACGATTGCCGACCTGTTCGAGCCGCGTGAGCGCGCAAAATATGCCGGTCTGTTCGGTGCCGTATTCGGCCTCGCGAGTGTAGTCGGACCGATTATTGGCGGCTGGTTCACCGACCATGGCACAACGGACATTCTGGGTGTTCACATCGCAGGCTGGCGCTGGGTGTTTTATATCAACCTGCCAACGTCGCTGCTCGCGCTCTTCATGATCAGTCGCAAAATGCCAGACATCGGCACGCGCACCGGCGGGACGATTGACTATGTTGGCGGCATATTGATCGTCACATCGCTTGGTGCGCTCATGCTCGCACTGACACACGGCCCGACGGATGGCTGGTTCGACCCGGCGGTGGATCTTCTCTTCGCACTCGCCATCGTCACAGGCATTGCCTTCCTGATTGTACAGAGCCGCGTGAAAGACCCGGTCCTGCCGCTTGGCTTGTTCAGAAACAAAGCCTTCACCACAAGCATGATCTCGTCCTTCATTATCTCAATGGCGTTCATGGGCACGATTATCTACGTGCCGTTATACCTGCAGCTGGTGATTGGCATCAAAGCCACCAATTCCGGCTTCTCTATGCTGCCTTTGATGGGTGGGCTCATCCTGTCTGCCTTCCTGGTCGGCCGGCTTGTGACCAAGACGGGAAAGTATAAAGCCTTTATGCTGGGCGGCGCTGTGGTGCAGATCATCGGCCTCTGGCTAATGACGCACCTTACGGAAAACTCCAGCGCCTATGACGTCATCTGGCGTCTATTCCTTGTCGGCCTCGGCCTTGGCCCCTCACAAAGCCTGTTCACACTTGTCTCTCAGAGCGCATCACCGGTCCAGCAGGTCGGCGTTGCAACCTCTACCGGCATGTTCCTGCGCCAGACAGGCTCTGTCGTTGGCGTTGCGATCTTCGGTGCGCTGATGACATCAAGGCTCACCGAAAATCTGTCTCAGCAGTTTCCTGAAGCTGCCGGTAACATCAATCTTGGTCGTCTGCAGGCAGAATACATTTCAGCAGAGACAGCCGGCGCCGCCGTCGAGATGCCGCCATTCCTGAAAGTCGCTTTTGCAGACTCCATGAGCTTCATCTTCATGGGCGGTGTCGTGATCGTTATCTTCGCGCTGATCTCTATTCTGTTCGTGCCGGTGATCCAGCTGCGTGGTCGCGGACAACCGGAAAAGCCAATTCGCAAAGCAGAGCACGCGGTTGAAGATGCAGCGCCCGGCGCGCCTGTCACACCCGAATAGAAACGCTACAACCTCTGAAAAGAAAAAAGCCTGCCAGATATCTGACAGGCTTTTTTCTTGTAACTATCGAGACCGGGTTACGCGGCGCGAATGCCCGCACGACCTGCAGTGCCAGACTTTTCATACAGCCCGCGAAACTCTTTGTTCGGCGCAAATGAATCTACGACGCCAACCACCGTCTCAGCAGCGCCGAGCAGCAGGAAGCTAGGATCATTCATCTGTGCCGAGAGACGCTGAAGAATGTCGCGTTTGGTCTGAAGATCGAAGTAAATCAGAACGTTGCGGCAGAAAACGACATCAAACTTACCGAGCGTGGTCATCGGATCCAGCAGATTGACGTTTTTGAACTGAACCTTTGACCGGATGTTATCGGACAGTTTCCAGACATCACCCTGCTGGGTGAAATACGTCATCAGCGTGCGGATCGGCAAACCGCGTTGAACTTCGAATTGGCTGTAGAGACCAGCGCGCGCTTTATCGAGCACGCGATCGGAAATATCGACCGCTGTAATCTCAACCGGCGCACCACCTGTCAGTGCAGGATTCTGGTCCAGCATCATCGCAATGGAATATGGTTCCTGACCCGTTGAACACGCAGCACAGAGAATACGGATACGCTGGCCCGGACGCTTCTCACGAAGCGCTGGCAGCACGGCTTTCTCAAGGTGGTCGAACGGCGTCTTGTCACGGAAGAAGAAGGTTTCGTTCGTCGTCATAGCGTCGACAATGACCTTCATCAGGCGTTCGTCACGATTACGGCGCACCTGCGAAACCAGCTCACCAATCGATTCAAGGCCTTCCTTACGCGCAATCGGCGAAAGTCGGCTCTCCAAGAGGTACATTTTGTCCTTGCCGATAACGATGCCTGAACGGCGTTTCAGCTCGGACGTCACGAAATCAAAATCAGCATCGTTCATGACATAACTCCATGGAGTGATTTGCCGACCGCGTCAGCAATTTCGTTCAGTGGATGTACAGAATGTGCGAGACCGGCATTGAAAACCGCGCCTGGCATACCCCAGACCACACTTGATTTCTGATCCTGCACGATGGACCGGCCACCCTGATCGACAATCGTTGCAACACCCTGACATCCGTCAGCGCCCATACCTGTGAGCACGACCGCTGTCAGTGCTGCACCGTAAACTTTTGCAGCGGCGTTGAACAGGACGTCAGCCGCAGGACGGCAGAAATTCACCTGTGCATCCTGATTCAGGCCGATTGTCGGCGTCGCGCCTTTCTTCTCGACGAACATGTGATAGCCGCCCGGCGCAATATAGATACGGTTACGCATCACCTGCTCGCCTTGCTGACCTTCGGCGACTTCGTGCTTGCAGGTCGCATTGAGATGCTCTGCAAGGATAGACGTGAAGGTTGGCGGCATATGCTGGACGACCAGAATTGGCAGGTCCGTCTTTTTGCAAATTTCCGGCAGGACAGCCTGCAGAGCCTGTGGGCCGCCCGTTGAACTGGCGACAACAATCGCATTCGGCCGAGTCCAGCGTGTCGGCGGCTTGTGCAGCTCCGGCTTGGATGGAATTTTGATCGCAGGACGCGGCGCTTCATTCGCTTTCACCGACGCCGGACGTAGCGGCATTGGCGCAGGGAATGGGCGCTTGGCTTCTTCCGGCTTACCGAACAGACGGATCTTCTCAATCAGCGCATCGCGATAGGCTTCGGCGCCGCCAAGCTGGCTTGCTTCCGGCTTTGGAAGATAGTCCGTCGCACCTTTCGACAGCGCAGAAATTGTAACGTTGGCGCCCTTATGAGTGAGCGTCGACGCCATAATGATTTTGGCATTTGGTGCAGCGCGTCGCAGGTGCGGGAGAGCTTCAAGCCCATCCATGCGCGGCATTTCAACATCCAGGATAATTATGTCCGGACGCACTTTCGTGGCATCCGCCACCCCTTGCATACCGTCAGTGCTCACCACGACAAGCTCAACGCCGTCTACGCCTGTCAGCCAGCGACGCGTAAGGCCGCGGACGACTGCGCTGTCGTCAATGAGTTGCACCCGGATAGGCGCCCCGGTCTGGGGTTTTATTGTTGCTGCAATGGTCATTCAGTGTCCGATCAGACGAGGCCGACTTCGGCGAACTTTGATTCAATAATTTCGCTATCGAACGGCTTCATAATGTACTCATTCGCGCCAGAGCGGATCGCTTCGGCGATATGGTCCATGTCATTTTCAGTCGTGCAAAAGACAACGATCGGATCTTCGCCGCCTGGTTCGCGACGCAGGGCCCGCAGGAAATCAATGCCGTTCATCACAGGCATGTTCCAGTCCAAAAGAACTGCATCCGGCATTGTCCGACGGCAGGCTTCCAGAGCCTCAGAACCATCGGCGGCTTCCTCCGTCGAAAAATGGAGATCTTCCACGATGCGGCGTGCAACTTTTCTCACGACGCGCGAGTCATCAACAATCAAACACCGCTTCATTTCAAATTCCCTTTCAGAGACTACGCAGCTTTAGCGCCGCGATCAGCGTCATTTTCACTTTCGAATGCCAGAATTTTGTCGATATCGATGACAACCAGAAGGCCGTCATCAAGTCGGTAGACACCCGATGCGATCTGCGCCCAAACAGGGTCGAGATTGCTCGGTACGTCTTCCCGGTCGCCATCATCCAGGGTTTTCACTTCGCCAACTTCGTCGATCAGAAGACCGAAAGATTCAGTCCCCTTCTCAATACCAATGGCCATTACAGAGGCATCATCTTCGCGCTTCGGAAGACCGAGGCGGGAGCGTGCATCAATTGCTGTCACGATCCGTCCGCGCAGGTTCAGAAGGCCTGCGACTTCCTTGGTTGCCAGTGGCACCGGTGTAATAGATTCCGGTGCGAAGACGTCGTGGATACGCGATACTGCGGCGCCAAAGAGCTGCCCACCAATATAGAGCGTGATGTATTCAGTGCTGCTCATGCGGCTTGTCCTTTAAGGCTAGCGGTTTGATCGAGAACTGCGAGAAGGCCATGACGGTCAGACTTGCGGACACAGCCAGCGAAGTCAGGTGTCACGAGGCTTTCTTCGCGGTTAGACATTGCAACGCGTGGCACATCGGCCCATTCAGCGTCAGTAGAAAGCTTGTCGACGAAGGCGCGGGCTTCTGCATCATTGTCGATATCAGCAAGCACTACATCAAAGTCAGACGGCTCAATGTTCGCAGCAAGTGCTTCTTCAACAGATGAGACTGTAGTCACGCGGTAGCCGGACGCTTCGAGAAGCGGTGCAAGCATGTTGCGGAAGAAGTCATGGCTTTCGAAGAGCAGAAGAGACTTAGGCTCTTTTGGACCTTCAGACATTGCCTTCGCCCAGTCATAGTCAGCCTGGCCGAGGAAGTGACCGATATCGATAACTTCTGTCGCCTTACCGCCGATCACTGCCGTACCCAGAACACCCGGTGTTGTGTCGCCGATAGCAACTTTCAGCACGTCTTCTGTGATATCGAGAACTTTATCGACGCCGATACCGACAACGCTGTCACCATTGTTCACAACGAGCACCGGTTGACGGCCTTCTTCGTTCGCTGTCAGGCCACCAGACATCGGAATGACCGGCATAAGCTGACCGCGGTACTGAACCACAGGGCCTTTGTTTGTCATCTCGAAGCGATCGACTTCGATTTCTTCCAGACGCGTGACGAGCGAGAGTGGGCACGCTTTTGGTTCTGCAGAGCCCGCAGAGAAGACGAGAAGGCTCGTTTTCTGATCACCACGAGAAACGATCTTGCGTGTCTCTTGTATCACCGGCTTGGTTCCAGTTGTTGATTTATCGAAGGCCGCCAGTTTGGAAATGCCATTCGGGTCAAGGATCATGATCACAGAGCCATCGCCGAGGATCGTAGAACCGGAATACTCGGTAATGTCACGCAGCACGCTATTGATCGGCTTCACAACGATTTCTTCCGTATCGAAGACTTCATCGACCACCAGACCGAAGCGCTGGGATGCAACCTGCATCACGATGACAAAGCGGTTCTTGTTTTCGGCGTTGGTGTCATCAAGCTTGAGTGCATTCGCAAGCGGAAGCACCGGAAGAAGACGATCACGCAGACGCAGAACCTGAGTACCGTTGATAGATTCGATTTTGTTCTCGCTGTTCGATCCGGTGCGAACCAGTTCCACGACAGAGAGCTGAGGCACAGCAAAGCGCTGGCCCTGAGACCCGACGATCAGTGCAGACACGATAGCCAGTGTCAGCGGGATTTTAATCGTGAAGGTCGTACCCTCGCCTTCGCGGGATACCAGATCGATCGCGCCACCAATCAGCTCGATGTTTGTGCGAACAACGTCCATACCAACACCGCGACCGGACAGATTTGTCACCTTCTCGGCAGTCGAGAAGCCAGGTGCAAAGATCAGACGGTGAATCTGCGCTTCCGTCATTGTTGTCGCTTCTTCCGGAGTAATAACACCGTTATCGAGCGCTTTCTGACGAATACGAGCCGTTTTGAGGCCGGCACCATCGTCGCGCAGTTCGATGTGGATGTGACCACCTTCGTGATAAGCGCGCAGAATGATTGTGCCTTCTTCAGGCTTGCCGACAGCCATACGATCAGATGGCAGCTCCAGACCGTGGTCACAGGAGTTGCGGATCATGTGTGTCAGCGGATCGCGAATGAGTTCAAGAACCTGACGGTCGAGTTCAGTCTGATCACCTTCCATGACCAGCTTGATCTTCTTGTTGAGGTCCTGAGCAGCGTCACGAACGATACGAGGAATTTTCTTCCACGCATTTCCGATTGGCTGCATGCGGGTCTTCATGACTGCATCCTGCAGTTCGCCTGTTACATTAGAAAGACGCTGCAGCGGTGTCTTGAATTCAGAGTCGTCCATCTGACGAACCATCTGAAGAAGCTGGTTACGTGTGAGGACCAGTTCAGACACCATGTTCATCAGGTGCTCGAGCACATCCACGTTTACACGGATAGACTGGCTGGCACGCGGTGTGTTCGATGCCATTTCTGGCTCGTTCGCAACCGCTTTTTCGATCGCTGCAGCAACAGCTGCCGGAGTAACGGCTTCTGGCTCTTCGGCGTCGTCGGTAGCTGCCTCAGGTGCAGCGGCTTCAGCTGTTTCCTCTGTGGCGTCAGGCGGATTGGAGAAGTCTTCAACTTCAACAGACGCAAACGCGGCTTCCAGTTCAGCAAGAGATACTTCACCAGGACGCAGTTCACGGCCCAAATCTTCATCCCAGCGCACATCGTCAGCGAGGTTCGCAGGCCGAGGCTTCTTATCGCTCGCTGCTGGCTTGGCTTCGGCTGCTGCCGGCTCAGGAGCTGGCGCAGGCACTTCTGCCACAGGCTCAGGAGGCGCACCAAGTTCGCCGTCTGCAGCCTTTTCAAGGCGAGAGATCAGCTCGGCGTCATCGCCTTCCGGCTCTGTCTCGTGATTTTCAAGGTGAGCAAGCAGCGCTTTAATCTGGTCGATAGACTCAAGGACCAAAGTCACCAGAGGCGGTGTAACTTCAATCGTACCGTCGCGAAACTTGCCGAGAAGTGTTTCACCCGCATGGGCTACTGCTTCAAGACGAGGTAATCCGAGGAACCCGCACGTTCCTTTAATAGTATGCACAAGTCGAAAAACATTGTTCAGAATGCCCTGATCATTCGGCTCCGCTTCGAACCGCACCAGTTCGGAGTCGATAACTTCCAGAGATTCCGATGTCTCGGTGAGAAATTCACTCAGAAGATCGTCCATAAAACCCACCTGTTATAAATTTATAGAGTTAGACGGACTGACCTTCGCTTATCTGGGTTAAAAAAATGCTTTCGTTGCGTAATTAATTGCAAGCTCAGCGACATTAGCTGCCGCCGAGTGCTTGTTTCTATTTAATTAGATCAAATCCAGTTAGGACTTCTTAAAGTCCAGTTACAGTGAAGCTCACGGTTTCTTCGCCTTCGGTGAAGCGGAAAGACCCGCCGAGTTCCTGGACAATCATTGTCATGAAGTATGGCTGGATCGTACGTGGGTCCCAACCGTCTTCCGGTTCGGTGTTCGACAATGCTGCACGAACATCCGGAGCCATGCGCGCACGTTTACCAGAAGCGACGAGCTTGATGGTGAGCGTATCGTCCTGATCAATCGTCACTTTAAGTAAGCCATCACGAGACAGGCAGGCAAGGCCCAGCATGATAACATTCATCATAACCCGCACCTGCGCGAAGGACAGGCTGCCGGCATTAATGTTCCACTCAATCTCGCCCTTATGAGACCCGACATATCCTTCAGCGATGGCTTTCGCCTCATGAAGCTCAGCGGCCCCTTTAGACATCCCCATTGACCCAAAGGCGTAACGAAGAAACTGGAGGCGCGCGAGAGAGCGCGATGTGCTTTGCTCTAAAAGCTGTTCGGCCTGTTCACGCATATCCTGCGCAGAACTGTCCTGCATGAACTCCAGGGCGGACGAGGCAGCGCCCACCGGCGACACAAGGTCGTGACAGATTTTAGAAGCCAGATACGACGCAAGTCGGTTTGAATCGAGCAGCATGAGACAATCGTCCTTATTGTCCGACGGGTCACACAGCCTCGCTCAGTAAGGGCCGCATAATCCTGTCAGATACTTAAAGGAGACCGAAAACGCCCGGTCTCCCCAATCAGATAAACAAGCTACCTGATTCGGGGATCATTATGGGTAGAGGATTTTTCAGACAGGTCAGTAATTTCGTCCCGACCGGACCGCGCGCTGAAAAAAGCGAGCGCATAAAGCCCGGCTGACAGCAGCAGGCAAAGGAAGGATGCTGTTATAAACGCGAACCATCCATGCCCCGATATGTATGTCGGGCCATCAATATTGGAGAAGACAATAAATCCGACCCCGAGCAGGAAAACTGCAAACCCGAGGCCGGAAACAATAAGTACTTTTTTGATCATGGATCAGGGTTTTACCACCCATCGGCCAGTATCATCGTAGACATAATGTCCCGATGGCTGTGCCGCGACGAGGCGCTCACCCGTAATGCGTGCAACATCTGAAATATTGACGCCTTCGCGTGCCGCCATATTGGCGTAAGCAGCCCGGCGGCCAGCATTCACTTCATCCACCTTGCGCATCACCGCAGCGTCTGCGCCACCGATAATGCCAATATAGCCATCAATGCGTTCGCCCACCACGCCCTGATCCATTGCGCGCTCTAGGAGCGGATCAAGTGCCTGTGCAGGGCTGACGAGCAGTGCGAGGCCCGCAATCATGGCGGTCAGTGCAGTTTTGAACCATTTCATTTTACCATACTCCCGTCAGAACAGATCCGGATTATCAGCGATCAGTTCTTCAACCTCCCGGTCCAGACGAACCCGGACTTCCTGGTCGATACGAACATTGAGGTTGATCGTTATCGGCTCGGTCGGCGCAGCTACTCGAACTGTTGGCGTGCATGCGCATGCCAGCAAAGGTACAATTGTGATTAAAAGTCTCACACCTAAGTCTCCTGTCAGATGACGACCTTCACGCGTCCGTTGCGACTGGTCAATCATTCTGTTGCGATTCCCGTTCCTCTCTGATCAGATCAGTGATCATGTCTTGAGTGGATTGTACTGAAGCGGACATTGACCCAGCATGAACAAGTTCTGCGAGCTCTGAATCGATCGAAATATTGAGCTTGAATAACTGGCCATCCAATACGTCCGGATTATGCCCCTGCATTTGAAGCCCCAGAACGATGTTACCCACAAGGTTGCCATTCGCGCTGACGCCGAGAACTTCGTATTCGAAGTTGCGCAGCGCATCAAATGCCATGCCCGCATATTCGTTCGCCGTCGAAGCAGACTCGCCCACATCCCCCCGGTAGCTCAAAGTGCCGTCCTCGATTGAACGCAAAAAGGCGTCGCGCAGATAAGCATTCGCCCCGACAATCTCGATTGGGAACCTGCCTGACGCGCGCCCTGCAATATCCAGATCATTGAGCGAAAACAGGCCCAGCAAGGAATGTAAATCCCACTTGTCCGCCTCGATGATGACCATCTGGCTCGGCTCGTCGAAATTCCAGATTGTTGGCTCGATCAATATACGGCCACCGACAAATGGCCATTCAGCGTGCTCTATAGAAAATCCGTCCGGACCGAGCAGTGAGACATCGGCCACGCCATTATTCAGAATAAGCGTTGGTGTGAAGCGAAATTCGTCCAGCGTGAGACGCTGCGCCTCAGCCGTTCGAAAGCCCATCAGATCAGTAAAGTTCAATGTGCCGGACAGACCGTTCAATCGGCCGAGCCGGAAGGTATCAAAGGACAACCCGTCAACCTCGATCTGCCCCGTAGACTCAATGACACCGTCCTGCCAACTGAACTGCGCTAAGGGCAGAAGAGCACCCTCAGCGTTCACCGCCAGACCGCGCAACCGTTCCGATAAATCATGCAATTGGAGCCCGCCAGCCTCAAAGGTCAGTGCCCCATTTTCGAGCACCGCAGACCCACGGTTAGATGAAAACCAGTGAATAGCACTCACATCGCCAATAAAGGCCGTTTGATCGGAAAGCCTGAGGCGCCCGTCCAATGAGATTCCTTCTGCAGACAACTCACCCGACCCGTTGAGCACCAGCGGCTGATAATACGCGTTGACCGGCTCGTTCATACTATCGGTAAAGAGTGCACCCAGGATGGTGTAGTCGATATTAAGCCCGCCAGCGCCAGCGTGTCCGCTGCCCTGTATTTCGGCGACTTCAATATCCACTGGCAGGTCTTCCAGAGATGCATCATTGTCCGTCAGATCAAAACGGACATTCAACCCACGCTCATCCGTAGCGAGCGCTGTCGACGCAAATTCGGAACGGAAATGTGCGGCCCGTCCGGCTTCTTCAATCGCGAGCCGCATTGGGATCATGAGGTTATCCCCTGCGAGTTCCAGATCGAGCACGCTGTCATACCGCCAGATAATCTGAGGATTCTGAAGCGAAATGCTGCCCGCCGCAAAACCGGTATAGAACGGAATGTCTATCGCTTCGGTCAGAAAGCCGCCGGAAAAAGCGCTGCCCTGTTGAACAAATAGCAGATCGTTCGGCGCACACAGCTCCAGCGCAGCCGGGCCAAAAGCGACGGTCGGAAGGGCTGCCGTTTCAAAGTCCAGACCCAGGCAATTGTCACGTTCGGACCGGAAGTTCCAGCCATTGCCGGCATCAAAACCCTGAACTCGCGCACGAACTTCAGCATCTTCAAAGTCGAAACCGAATGCATCGCCCGTGAAATGAATGTGACCGTCTGCAGAAAGGCTGCGTTGACTTTCACTCGACTGAAAGTCCGTTCGCGAAAAATCGATCATGATCTCACGACCTTCGGCCTCAATCTCATCAAGATGCAGGCGACGCGTAGAGAGCTGCAACGCATTGTCTGTCCTGTCCAGCATCAACCCGAGCCGGTTTGCCGAGAGGTTGACACCGGAGCGCGGCGCCGAGAACTGCAAATCGCCCTGCACCACGAATTGGTCATCGTCTATATGCAGCCAAGGGTCGGTGCCAGTTGTTCCAATGCGCAGAATTTCACTCCGCGCATCGCCCTGAATATTGCCGGGACGCAGAGCATTCAGCTCATAGGTGAACGGCATGAAGGTAAAGCCGGCTTCAAATTCCAGGCCGGTAGAAAAGCCGCTGGCGAGATTCAGAAGGCTGCCCTGAACCTTCTGCGCATGGGCGGTAAATGGCTGTGGCAAGGTAAAGCTGCTGAACAGTGTCTGCCGGAATGCGGGCTCGAGCGCGGCATCGGTCACACTCACGACGCCTTCCAAAGACCCTGCACCGTTGAACAGCGCAGTCCTGTCCAATGAGAGATTGCCGGTCAGAACGGACCGCTCTGCACGCATGACATTCACAAGCTCAAGCCGGGATGTGCCTGCGATCTCACCGACAAGGCGCTCGCCTTCAGCATCAAGACGCAACTGGGCTGCGACCTGCCCGCCGTTCAGACTGCCCGCGTTGAAACTCGACAGGGACAGCGTTGCATCAACTGCGTCCAGCAACAGGTTTTCTGTAGAGACCTCCCCGCCTGTGAAGGTGAGCCGAACAAGCCCGTCAGATTGAATGCCTCGCCCGCTCTGACCCGGGCGCGACAGATGTTCAGCGCGCATTTGCCAGTTCGCTTCATACTCATGGTCGTTCGCCGGCGTTATGTTCGCTTCAAGCACCACGTCAGCAAAGGATACGGTTTCAAGCTCTGCTGTACGTAGATCGATTTCGACCTGACCCGAGATACGCCCTTCAGCAATAATAAGGTCTGCGTGCGCGCTTCTCAGATCCAGCTGGTGACCATCCATAGCAAGCTGAGCAGGTTCTAACGTTATATTAGACGTAATTTCCCGCTGCAGAGCGCCAGAAGATGAGACTGTGCCTGTCACAGGCCCGGCATCAGTCAAAACAGTGAGCCGACCGTCTTCAATGGCAAAAGGTGGTAACTCCATGCCAGACGAACCGGAGCTCTCGCCGGACTGAAGTGCCTCAAGCATGGCAACTTTTACCTCGCCACCGCGTGTGTCGACGGTCAGGTGTGGCTCAAAAACACTGACCGATGTGACCGCAGGGCTGAACCAGCCATTCCAGTCCATCGTCAAAGCGAGTCGCTCTGCAGTGACCGGTTCTACGCCGTCTTTGGTTAATTCGAGTTCATAAAAACTAACAGAACTGAAGTTTAATTGGTCTATTTGAACCGAACAGTTAATTCCTCTATCGTTACACACTTGACGAACAGCTATTTCTGCAATCGGAATGCGGAAAAGCCAAAAAGAAGCAGGGATGACGACCAGTCCAACGCCAACGGCCAATAAAAGCCAGTAACGACGTTTCAAACGTCGTTTAGGTATTGTGTTATCAGAAGTCATACCCAGCCGCTGAAGTGTTTAACTATGAGCCATGTATATTGGCATAATTCGTGAATAAATTGGCTCATTGTTAACGTTTCTTGTGAATTTTTACGAGTGAGTGTGTTTTCTTTACACAAAAAGCGGAGTGTCCACGTGGTCGGAGTATTTGATCCAAAGTCGGAAACTACCAAAACATCAGGTTCTGGTCGGCTTAAACTCTCAATCGGCGTATTAGCGATTGCAATTGGCGGCATTGGTGTAATGAGCTGGTCAGCTCTTACTTCATCCCCTTCAACAGAGGCTGATGTTTATCTTGCCTCCCTCGAAGCGCCACAAATTTCAGAAGCCCCAGAAGAGCCTCAGCTCATTCTTACGTCTTTCCAGGAACTGGAACCACTCCCACAGATTTACGAACGTACAGACGAACTTCAGCCACGTGACACACTTACGGACCTGATGGACCGCCTTGGCGTGAGCCGCTCTGAAGCCAACTCCGCGCTCTACTCTCTTTATGATGAAGAGTTTATCGACCCGCGCCGCGTCCGTCCCGGGCTTGAAGTCACAGCCCACGTTGAAGCTTCACCAACTGAAGAAGACCCTGACGCTGTTCGCCTGATCGGCCTCACACTCAAGCACGCTTCTGAAGCAAGCCTCGTTGTGTCGCGCACATCTGATGGCGGCTTTACCGCTCACGAACTGCACACACGCCTTATGCCGGTGACACGCCGCGTATCTGGCACAGTTCAGACAAGCCTTTACGAAGCAGCACTCGACGCTGGCGCACACGATGCGCAGGTTTTCGATTTTGCTCAGATCTACGCTTATGACGTCGACTTTCAACGTGAAATGCGTGTTGGCGACGAATTCGAGATCGTATTCGAAGAGTATGTCGACGAGCGCGGCAACTATATCCGCAGCGGCGACATTCTGTTTGCAGCGCTGGACGGTTACGCAACCGATCGCGAATTCTACCGCTTCACACCATCTGATGATGGCATCACCGACTATTTCGACGCTGAAGGCGAAGCAGCCCGTAAGTTCCTGATGAAAACGCCAATCAACGGCGCGCGTCTTTCATCCAACTTCGGCTACCGAACACACCCGATCTCCGGCTACACCCGCCTGCATAAGGGTACCGACTTCGCTGCACCAACCGGCACACCGGTCATGGCGGCGGGTAACGGCACTATTGAGCGCGCGTCCCGCTTTGGCACATACGGAAACTATGTTCGTATTCGTCACGCAAACGGCTACCAGACGGCTTATGCTCACCTGAACGGCTACGGCCCGGGCATCCGCTCCGGCGTCCGCGTGCAGCAAGGTGACATTATCGGTTATGTCGGCTCTACAGGCGCCTCCACCGGCCCTCACCTCCACTATGAGGTGCTGGAGAATGGCAACCATATCAACGCAATGTCTCTCGACCTGCCAACAGGTCGCCAGCTTGAAGGTCCTCTTCTTGAAGAGTTCAACGAAGCACGAGCCGAGATCGACCGTATTCGCGGTGTAAACGAGACAGAAACTCTATTCGCCAGCTCTTCTCAGCTGGAAGAAGGTGAAGAGTCTACGTTCGAATAGACACCGACACCCTCCGAATACAAAGAACCCGCCACTTTTCAGTGACGGGTTTTTTCTTTTTTCAGTCTCAGGTCCGTTAAAATTGCACTTTCGTGCTTAACTAGCTTGACGAAGTGCCGACATGAAGCGCGTCATCGCCTCATCAATTCGAGCAACGTGTTCATTTGTCATCCGAACAGCATCCACCGTATCAACAGCAAGGCGCTCGCTCTTTGCTGCGACCTGCGACGTCATACCCGCATTCTCAGCCATAAGCCGTACCGCTACGCTGGAGTTTTCAGCATTACCTGCAATTTCAGATGAACTTTGCTCCTGTTGGCGAACTGCTTCAGCGATGTGAGCCGCACCTTCAGTAACTTCATTCACACTCGAATTAACGTCACCCAACGCCTCAGTAATAACCGCAACAGTTTGCTCGAGCTGGGCAATATTATCTGCAATCCGCTCGGTTGCCTGCGAGGTATCCTGTGCAAGTTTCTTCACTTCCTGCGCGACGATAGCAAAGCCCTTGCCTGCCTCACCCGCTCGCGCGGCTTCAATGGTCGCATTCAACGCGAGCAGATTAGTCTGATTGGCGATGCCATTGATCAGGCCTGTTACACTGGAGATCTGACCGGTAACTTCCATGAGACGGGTATTAGTCCCGACAACGTCTTCGACGTTGCGCGCGATGCGGTCAATATGACTGGAATTGGTTTCCATGCTTCCAGAAATGTCACGAATAGTCGCTGAAAGCTCTTCGGATGCTGCTGCAACGGACTGAACATTGGCCTGAACCTGATCCGGCGCTGTGTTTGAACCGCTCACGCTTTCGCGCACACGCCGCGTTTCATCGCCAAGCGACTTTGCCATTTGCGCCACCGAGTCAATGGTCTCACGCATAGACTCAAACGAGCTGCGAACCTCTGCGTCGAATGCCTGCGCAAGCTCCTCTCTCTGTTTAGCCGCATCATTCTGAGCTACGCGGAAGAAGTGCCATAGCGTCACTGCAGCATCCGTGAACACCGAACGAAGTACCAGCTTCACATAAGCATCTCTCTGACTTTCGAACTTCTTGGGCATATTATTGATCAGCGTAGTGACCAGTGACGTCGCATAGGCGTGATAGCCAAACATGTAATCAAAGAAGTCGATCGACTGTGCGAGGCGCTCAGAAATTTTCTCCTGCGCCCCGAGATACTGGGCATCAAAATCACCCGGTACAATCTTACCAAACTTGAATTTTTCAGCCGCCATGAGTTCTGGCGGAAGGACATCAACCGGTTTAGTGCCATTCTGATATGTGAAATTAATCATATCCTCCAGATGCGGTTCCAACATCTCGCGGATATGCTGCCCCATCTCACTGTCGCCGGTGCTAAATCGAATGATCCGATCTTCAGGTTTGAAGTCCATGTCCGTTTCCTCAATCCAACCGTTATGGTTTTTTGGCCTGAATCTGCATGAACATGGTTAAGGTATGGCCCTCGCTAAGCAGAAAATTTCACCGAATTTCGACAAAATAGAGCACCTCAGCAACCCAAAAAAGAAGCGCAAACATAATCAACCCAAAGTGCATCAATTCGGTATGCCGGCCGCATTACACAGAGAGCGGAACGATCCGGCTCAGAAAGACACGTCAGCAGCCACCTTGAATTTATCGACTTTGTGACGTTTACAGCGCCGCTCGTGATGACTAGGTTCTGGCATAAGCTTAAGCACCTGCGCCAGATACGCAGCCTTGCAAATCCACCTCCGAACAGAATTGGAATTCCTATGTCCGAAGCAAAAGCCGGCGATAAAGTCCGCATTCACTACACAGGTACACTGAATGACGGCTCCACCTTTGACTCCAGCGCCGGACGTGACCCACTTGAGTTCACAGTCGGATCCGGTCAGGTCATTCCAGGCTTTGACACAGCTGTCACAGGCATGGCGGTTGGCGAGAAGAAAACTGTCACAATTCCTGCTGATCAGGCTTATGGCCAACCAGACCCTCGCGCCGTTCAGGTTATTCCGCGCGACAACATTCCGGCAGACATTCCTCTGGAAGTCGGCCTGCAGCTTCAGGCTTCAGGCCCGGACGGTCAGGTCATGGTCGTAACTGTGAAAGAGATCACAGAAACAGAAGTTACACTGGACGCAAACCATCGTCTGGCTGGCGAAGACCTCACTTTCGCGCTCGAACTCGTCGAAATCGCATAAGCTGAACAGATTGCGCAGCGGCGACGCTGTCGCCCGCGTTTGACATCTGACGATTGTCGTAGTCCCCTCATTCTCTCGAATGGGGGGATTTTTATGTCGACACACCTGAAGCTCATTATAGCGAGCGCCGCTGCGCTATCGGTCACAAGCATGGCAGAGGCGTGCACTTGCCCTCCTTATGCTGACGCCGCGCAACACGCTGAAGAATTCGATTTTGTTGCATTCGGTCATGTAGAAGACGTCTGGCAGCTGCCTGTTGATGATGGGAGCGAAGCCATGTTTGAGTATGAACGCGTCTATACGATCGCTCTGGAAGCATATGTGGAAGCGGTGGAAGCTGGCGAGGATACACGTGGGCTTGATGAATTTAGCGACGACTTTTACGCTGAAAATCCACCGCCGCGCCAACCGCCGTATCCGCAAGGTGGCGGTGCGATTTCGCGCATTTCGATTTCCAATGTTTTCAAGGGCGATCCAACAAGCCAAATCTATCTTCACACAGGCAGACCGGGAAATCCGACCTGCGGCGTGAGCTATGCAGACGATTCTGACATTATCGTTCTCGCGAACAATAATGGCGGGCGCTTTGGTGCATGGATGTGCTCTCTGCCACGCTTCTCCCGCGAAGAATACGAAGCCGCATTGAGTGGGGAGTAAAACTACTCCCCTCCGAAATGCGCGTGCGCCTGTTCCACGACAGTATCCAGTGCATTGTCCATGAGAGGTCGCATATCGTTTGATACGAACTGCTGGATAAAGTGGTGCTTGTACCAGGCATTAGGTTTCAGCCTGTAAGTCCACACAAGTTCGCTACGACCATCTGGCAGTTCGCGCCATGCCTGCTGGCCCAGCGCATAATCCAGATTCTGGCCCGCTGCGCTCGTATAATTCCAGACTTGATAGCGGAACAGCGTTGGAAAGTCGTTTTCCAGAACACGCTCCATCGCAAAATGGCCATCCGAAAACTCAAGACGACGCACAGAGCCCTCCTGCGGCCATTCTCCGTGCACCACAACGACGTCGATCGGTTTGCGGATCTGATCGGTCTCTTCCATCGCGCCGACAATGCGCTGCTCACTCTCGATGAATTCACGAAGTGGGACCAGAGGCGCGTTAAAGACGCGGCGCGTTTCGTATTCCGCATACTGGCCGTCTCGTATGGTTGGCGCCTCACCCGTATATGTCGGTGGCACGTCGGGAGGCGCGATATTCGCGCTGCACGCCGCCATCGTGACCGCCACGATACCTGCCGTAATTGTCCGGGACATAGTTTTCATCGACTTACCCTCTCCGCGTGATTAACAATACGAGGAACGTACAATAATTATACGGACTTCGTATAATCATAAAATTGTGAGCTGCATAAATGACGAGCCGGAACGCACAGAGCCTGCTTCAGAGCGTGAATACATTGCTGCGTATTTTTACCGTCGACGAACAACAGTATCCGTCAGCGGAAGGACGCATGCGTTACAATCCTCTGGACTTTCAGACCCTGCGCTATCTGGCGGACTATCCGGACACGTCCGCCGCAGATGTCGCGCGGTTCCTCGGTGTCGTCCCAACGACGCAGCAGGCGGTTATGGACAGGCTCGTAAAGCAGGGGCTGGTAGAACGCACCCCGCATCCGACAAGCAAGCGTTCAAAAGCCCATCGTCTGACCGAGGCGGGGAATGAGATGCTCGCGGCAATAATCCGGCAGGATCTAGCCAACATGAATACGATGCTCTCTGCACTCACGTGCGAAGAACAGGACGAGATCGTACGCATGCTGGAGAAGATTTCGTCAGCGGTTGAAACGCCCTGAACAGACAAACGCCCTGCTCGTTCGAACAGGGCGTTTCTGAAATTGCTTTCGCAAAAGGCGTTAGCTAACTGCGCGTTCGCCCTTCACCATCGAGCCCGGCATGCCGTTGAGTTCGAGCATACCCGCCTCAGCAGAAACCTTCACAGTCTCCCCATCCTTCACCTTCCCTTCAAGGATCAGGCGAGCAAGCGGGTCCTGCAGCTCACGTTGAATGAGACGCTTGAGCGGACGCGCGCCATAGATCGGGTCATAGCCGCGATTTGCGAGCCAGGTCTTAGCGGCCTGATCCAGATCAATCTCAATCTGACGATCTGCCAGCAGACGTGCCAGACGGTCGACCTGAATGTCCACGATCCGGTCGATCTCGTTACGACCAAGGCGTTTGAAGAACACGGTCTCATCGATACGGTTCAAAAACTCCGGACGGAAGTGGGACCGGATCGCTGCAGACACGGACTCCCGTGCGCCGTCAGAGATTTCATCGTCACTATCGTCATTCGCCAGAGCATCTGCGCCAAGGTTAGACGTCATGATGATCAGCGTGTTCTTGAAGTCGACCGTTTTGCCCTGACCATCAGTCAGACGACCATCGTCTAGCACCTGGAGCAGCACATTGAACAGATCCGGGTGGGCCTTCTCGACCTCGTCGAACAGAACCACCTGATACGGCCTTCGACGTACCGCTTCAGTCAGCGCGCCGCCCTGATCATAACCGACATAGCCCGGAGGCGCGCCGATCAGACGGCTAACCGCGTGTTTCTCCATGTATTCCGACATATCGAGACGCAGCACCGCCTGCTCATCATCAAACAGGAAACCGGCAAGCGCCTTGGTAAGCTCGGTTTTACCGACACCGGTCGGGCCGACGAACAGGAATGAACCGATCGGACGGTTCGGGTCCTGCAAGCCTGCGCGCGACCGACGCACCGCATTAGAAACGGCCGACAGCGCCTCTTCCTGACCAACAACGCGTTTGCGAAGCTCATCTTCCATACGAAGCAGTTTTTCGCGTTCGCCTTCCATCATCTTGTCGACAGGCACGCCAGTCCATTTGGATACAACCTGCGCGATGTTTTCAGATCGAACGACTTCAGAAACCAGACCTTCTTCGGCACCAGCTCCGTCGCCATCACGCGCTTCAGCATCTTTCACCAGCTGTTCGAGCTGTGGAATTTCGCCGTATTTGAGCGCGCTCGCGCGGCCCCAGTCCTGACGACGTTCAGCATCAGCGAGCTCTGCACGCAGTTGGTCGAGCTTCTTCTTGGCTTCGGTAGACCCGGCCAGTTTCTGCTTCTCCGCCTGCCACGCTGTCGTGAGTTCCGCTGACTTCGTCTCAAGTTCAGAGATTTCCGAGCCCAGCTTTTCAAGCCGGTCCTGAGACGCCTCGTCTTTCTCTTTCTTCAGCGCTTCGGCTTCAATCTTCAGCTGCATCAGACGGCGGTCGATCTCGTCCAGCTCTTCCGGTTTGGAGTCGACCTGCATACGCAGGCGCGATGCCGCCTCGTCCATCAGGTCGATGGCTTTATCCGGCAGGAAGCGGTCTGTGATGTAGCGGTTGGAGAGCGTCGCAGCCGCCACAATCGCACCGTCAGAAATGCGCACGCCATGATGTACTTCATAACGATCTTTCAAACCGCGCAGAATAGAAATCGTATCTTCCACTGTCGGTTCATCAACAAAGACCGGCTGGAAACGACGGGCCAGCGCCGCGTCCTTCTCAACATATTTGCGATACTCATCCAGCGTGGTTGCGCCAACACAATGGAGTTCACCGCGCGCAAGCGCAGGCTTTAACAGGTTGGATGCATCCATCGCGCCGTCCGACTTGCCGGCACCGACCAGCGTGTGCATCTCGTCAATAAAGAGCACGATTTCACCCTCGGACGTCTGAACCTCATTGAGAACAGACTTAAGGCGCTCTTCGAACTCACCGCGGAATTTCGCACCCGCAATCAGTGCGCCCATATCCAGCGCGAGGAGACGTTTATCCTTCAGGCTCTCAGGCACATCACCGTTGATGATGCGGAGGGCGAGACCTTCTGCAATGGCGGTTTTACCGACACCCGGCTCACCAATGAGCACAGGATTGTTTTTAGTACGTCGGGAAAGCACCTGAATCGTGCGGCGAATTTCTTCGTCGCGGCCAATAACGGGATCAAGCTTGCCGGAACGGGCATCCTCAGTGAGATCGCGCGCATATTTCTTAAGCGCCTCATAACCTTCTTCGGCGTTTTCACTGTCCGCTGTCCGGCCCTGGCGTAGCTTGTCGACAGCTTGCTGGAGACCTTCTGGCGTTGCACCGGAAGACCGCAGCGCGTCAGCCGCCTTACACTGTGTCTTGGCAATTGCGATCAGAATGCGTTCCACAGTGACAAAGCTGTCTCCTGCCGCTTTCGCATCCTTATCCGCCGTCTGGTAAACCTGTGCGGTTTCGCTGGCGAGATAGATCTGACCATTAACCCCGGAAACGGCTGGCAGTTTAGTCAGGGCTTCGTCCACAGCTGAGCGCACAAGATCGGCACGTCCACCGGCAGCCGTGATAAGGTTAGCAGCGAGCTGGTCTTTATCCTCCAGCATTGCTTTAAGCAAATGCTCCGGCGTGAATTGCTGATGGCGTGCCGCAAGCGCGGAGGATTGAGCAGCCTGAATGACCGCGCGGGCGCGTTCTGTATAGGTTTCTGGGTTCATGGCTCTACTCTTCGAAAATCTATGCCGCAGGATGCGGCAACCGTCTCAAGAAACATGGTGTGCTATTTTTACAACACAAGGTTCCAGCCCTAAATTTTTTGCGGTTATCCGCCGCACCCGCTTCTGCATAGTTTTGAAAAAACATACTTACTAAGTCAGGAAACCGTTTTAGCTTTAAATCATTGTTTGTAATGTATAAATTTTGAGAAACAGTCTCAATTACAGTATATACAACTTAATAAATCAAGATTTCGACGTGTTTTATTGTCACCCTATTAACTTTTAAAAGGTAAACGTGTTTTTGTTCATTCAGGAGACGGGATACGCTCCGATCACTGGCGGCCGGGTCACCGGCCGCCAACTTTTTCTGAAGAGCATATAATGCCCGATTTCACGAGGATCTGGCCTGCACAGGGAAGACCACCCGACTTCCACAAAGAAAAAGGCGAGCCGCGCGGCTCGCCTTTCTTGTTTTAAGTTCTGCTTCGGATCAGACCTTCACGCCCCGAACGAGGTTGGAATAGTCATCCACCATGTACCGGGAAATGTCTGACGGCTTGTAGATATGCTCGCCAATCTCTGACACAGGCGTCACTTCGGCCGCCGAGCCGGTGATGAAGCATTCTGAGAATGTCGATAGCTCATCCGGCATGATCGCGCGTTCAATGACTTCAATCTGGCGCTCTTTGGCGAGACCGATAACCGTCTGTCGGGTCAGACCGTTAAGGAAGCAATCAGGTGTTGGCGTGTGAATCGCGCCATCGCGAACGAAGAAGATGTTCGCTCCTGTCGCTTCAGCGACCTGACCGCGGTAATCCAGCATCAGCGCATCAGCATATCCATCTTTCTCCGCAGCATGTTTGGAGAGCGTACAGATCATGTAGAGGCCAGCAGCTTTCGCGTGGCATGGCGCAGTGTCCGGAGCCGGACGACGCCATTGTGCGTGAGTGAGGCGGATGCCTTTCATCTTGTCTGCGAAATAGTCGCCCCAATGCCAGACCGCAATTGCGAGGTGGATTGTGTTCTGCTGTGCAGACACGCCCATCATTTCAGAACCGCGCCATGCAATCGCACGGATGTAAGCACTTTCAAGGCCTGAACGCGCCAGAGCTTCTTTCTTTGCGTCTTCGATCTGATCGACCGTGTACGGGATTTCGAAGCCCATAATCTTCGCAGAATTATGCAGGCGTTCAGAGTGCAGACGAGATTTGAAAATCACACCATTGTAAGCGCGCTCGCCTTCAAAAACGGAAGATGCGTAATGCAGGGCGTGCGTCAGCAGGTGTACTTTCGTATCCCGCCACGGCACGAATTCCCCATCCATCCAGATATAGCCGTCGCGATCGTCGTAGGGGGCCAAAGCCTTTTTCCTTCTTTATGCGTCTGAGTTCATCTCAGTATGAGTATCTGATCTACTGAATAACTTCTATAGCCTGCTTGGCAATGGAAATCGCACTGGCAGAAACCGATAAAATCGTGTCAAAATAGCCCAATGAGCGTCAATTCTTTCCCCAATAAGCCGCGAGCGGAGCGCCTCGATGGCAGACTTTTCCTGACAGAGGAAAATCTAGACAGGGGCACGCTCACGCTTCTGGCTGCCGCGCGCAAAATAGAAGTCCAGCTGCGCCGTTCAATTTCCGATGCAGGATTATCCGCGACAGAAGTGGCTGTACTTACGGAAATCTGTCTTGAACCCGGCATAGATGTCTCCAGCCTACGAGACCGCGTGGGTGGCACGACGCCGACCATTGCGCGCATTCTGGCGGGGCTTGAGAAACAAGGACTGATTGACCGTCCGAAAGCTGAAGGCGATGCCCGGCGCCGCGCACTGCGTCTTACGCGTCAGGGCATGGGACTGATCGACCACGCGCTAGCTGCAATCCGCAAGGGTATGACGCAAGTTTACCGCCAGTCTGGCGAACCGTCCGTTACCGGCGCCATCGAGCTTCTACAAACCATCATCAGCATTCATGAGGAGCAGCCGAAACCATGAACCGTGCGCCAAGTCATATTCTTGTTGTTGATGATGATGACCGTATCCGTGATCTCACCCGCCGTTTTCTCAGCAATCTCGGATATCACGTCACAGCTGCAAATGGAGGTGTGACGGCGAAGAAGCTACTGGAGCAACTCGTCTTTGATCTGATTGTCCTGGACGTCATGATGCCACAAGTGGACGGGTTCGAGCTGCTGGAGCATTTGCGCCAGACGGACAAAACCACCCCTGTCATCATGCTCACAGCTCGCGGCGAAACGACAGATCGCATTGAAGGCCTGAAGCTTGGCGCCGACGATTACCTCACCAAGCCGTTCGAACCGGAAGAACTGGCATTGCGCATTGCGGCTGTACTTCGCCGTGTTGTTGTTGAGGAGCCTGTCGAAGAGATCGAAATGTCAGGTCTTATCTTCAATCTGATGCGTGAAGAACTGAAGGACGGTGATAAGCTGGTCCGCCTGACTGATGGAGAAACACAGCTCCTGAAAATTCTGGCCGAGAATGCAGGTGAGCCGGTCAGCCGCGAAGCGCTGGCCAATGGAACCAGTGCTGGCGCAGACCGGTCCGTCGACGTTCAGATCACGCGCCTTCGTCGCAAGATCGAGCCGGACCCGAAAGAGCCAATCCATATCCAGACGGTGCGCAGCATTGGCTACCGCTTAATGCCGGACGCCTGATTCATGCTTCGATTGAGAGATTTCACACCGCGAGGGTTCTACGCGCGCAGCCTGCTTCTGGTGCTATTGCCACTCGTATTGCTGCTCATCGTGATGACATGGCTGTTCTATGACTCACATATTCAGCAGGTCAGCCGGAAAATGTCTCAATCAGTGGCTGGCGAAGTCGCTGAAGTGACCAGGCTGCTCGTCGCAGACACTGACACGCGCCCCGTACAAGAGCGCATCAGAACCGCCGAAGATGCACTGCGTCTCGAGGTCGAGTTCATTCCACGTGCACCGCTGCCCGATCCGATTGAAGGCGCATTCTGGCGCGAAAGCCGCGATGAAATACTTCGCCACGAACTCGACATCAGTCTCGGGCAGACGCCCTTTTGGTTCGACACGGCCTATTCAGCCTCCCAAATCGAGATCCTGGTACAGCCTGCTGCAGCGGGCGATCAGATGCTCCGTTTCTTCGTGGACCAGAAGCGCGCATTTGCGACAACCGGACACAACTTCATCGCCTGGGTGGCGATCTTTTCTGTTCTACTGGTCATCATCACCATCGGTTTCCTGCGCAATCAGGTGAAATCGGTTCTGCGGCTGGCAACGGCAGCCGAAGCCTGGGGGCGCGGCGAAGATATGGCTGACCTGAAGCCGTCAGGCGCGACCGAAGTCCGTCAGGCGTCGCTCGCCATCCGCCAGATGCGCGACAGAATTGTGGCCCACGCCGAACAACGCACAGCCATGCTCGCAGGCGTAAGCCATGATCTGCGCACACCATTGACGCGCCTGAAGTTACAGCTCGCTTTGCTGCCACCTTCCGACGACCTTAAAGCGGCCCGCAAAGATCTGGATGAGATGGCGGCCATGCTCGACGAATATCTGGCCTTCGCACGCGGTGAAGAAGGCGAAGCCTATGAAGACTGCGACCTCTCCACCATCACACATGATGCGGCAAGCGTGATGGGAGACAGAGCGCAGCTTTCGATCACCGCCCTGCCCGGCGTCATTGTCCGTATCCGGCCTCTGGCGATTAAACGGGCGCTTTCAAACCTGATCAATAATGCAGCTGACTATGGCTCTGCCATGATGATTACAGTTCATCAGGATAAGAATATGGCGCGCGTAACGGTCGAAGATAACGGACCAGGCATCCCCGAAGACAGGCTGCAGGATGCCTTTAAGCCATTTGTTCGCCTCGATGCTGCACGCAACCAGAATATCAAAGGCGTCGGTCTGGGCCTCGCTATCGCACGCGATGTCGCCCGTAGCCATGGCGGCGATATTTATCTCGGTCAGTCCGGTATGGGCGGGCTGAAAGCCGAGTTTGTAATTCCGGTTCAACACCACGCCATTGGCAAATAAAAAAAGCCGGACACGAGGCCCGGCTTCTTTAAAATTGTCATTTCGGTTTTGATTAGTCTTCAACGCCGGAAAGCTTGCGGATCATAAAGTAGATACCGAAGATCAGGCCAAAACCACCGATCAGTGTCAGGAATGGACCCGCGTAAAGCTGGTTGTCGGCGACGGGCTCATCAGAACCGATCAACCCCCCCCAATCCATGACGCCAAACACACACATCGCAGCGCCCAGAAGTGCGAGCAGAATGAACGGGAACACGCCGAACCAGAAGTCACCAGCAGACTTGCGGCTGCCTGAAATTGGCGCGTGAACCTCATCAGCATCAACGCCGTTGTCTTCGCCCGGATAGTGATCAGATACGAGCGGATCAACAATCGTCACGCGGCGGTCATCGTCGTCTTCGGACGTGTAATCCAGCGCTTCGACGGTTTCCGTTGCCTCTTCGGGCGTTTCGGCGACGAAGTTTTCGCCTTCCTGCCAGACTTCGCCAATTGTCTCCTCAGCAGCCTCGACTTCCGTCTCAGCAACTTCGACAACTGCGTCCTCTACAGGCTCTGAGACTTCGAGAAGTGTTGCAGGCTCTTCATCCAGATCAGCTGCCTCTTCCAAGGCCTCGGAAACATTTTCGGCTTCCACGACCCCAGCCTCGACCAGCGTCGTTTCCTCAACGTCAGCAACAGCTTCGATCTCGGCTCCTTCAACCGCGACCGGTTCTGCTTTAATCGTGTCTTCTACCTCGTCCTCGTCGCCAAGCGCTTCGGTAACTGGCGCTTCGCCAGCATCTTCGTCTGCTTCAGCTTCATCGAGATCGCTGAGCTCTACTTCTTCAGCGCTCGTCTCAGTCTCGGATTCCTGTTCGGACGCGAGGAAGTTGATTTCCTTCTCAACCGGCTCGGCATCTGTCTCGCTTTCCTTAGCACCTTCAGCGGTAGCTTCTGCTTCTGACTCTGCTTCTGCATCGTCCAGAAAGCTAGGACGCGCGACGTTGTCCTCCAACGTCGCATCATCTTCCTGCGCATCATCAGATGCTGTGGCTTCAGTTTCATCAGCGGCTTCCAGGTCTGGAAGCATAACAGGCTCGGCAGTTGTTTCGTCATCAGACAGAGTTGCGAACGCGACCGTCTCTGTAGTCTCGTCTACAGGTTCAGCTTCATCTTCCGCTTCATCGTCACGACGGGAAAGGTTTGATGCAGCGATTGCTGCCGCCAGAAGCGTATCGTCAATGCCGTCATCTTCGACATCGTCTTCGATCTCGTCATAGTCGGCGAGCTCTTCGTCGCCAACGACGTCGCTTGCATCCCAGATAGATGCTTCTGCGCGAACACGGTTTCCGATTTCTTCTGTCGTTTCCTCAATGGTCTGAGGCTCGGCTTCTACCGCATCTGTTTCATCCTGAGACGGTTCTTCAGCAGTTTCGGCAACAGCTTCTTCTTCGACTTCGACTTCCGCTTCAACGTCCGCTTCAGACTCAGCCTCCGCTTCGCCTTCACCATTGCTGTTCGCCGCATTCAATTCAGGCGCGGCAGCCGGAAGTAGTGCAGTCGCTTTAGCTTCCTCAGTACGCTTGTTCTCAAGGGACAGCGCGCCGTTGGACAGCGCCAGCACAGACGCAGCAGAATCAAGAACCGGGCGAACGACGAGGCTCGGGGCAGCAGGCGCACCGGCAGGGTGGCTGAGGAAGAGGTTTTTCTCAGCGGCGCGTCGACGTACCAGCGCATCCAGAACGATCAGATGGCCATCAATGCGTGCTTTACGCCATGCCGCAAAGCTTTCAGCCGCCGCAAGCATCTCACCGGAATTCACATATTTCAGAACATCGCTGTGACGGAAGGCTTCTTCACCAATATTCCAGGCGAGCGACACAAGAGCATCAAACTCGTTCTGGTGCAGCGGTGCCCTCACGACATCGCAAACTAGGCGTTCGGTTTCCTGCAGATCGTAGCGCAGCAGATATTCCGCTTCACGCTCTGAAACCTCAATGCCTTCACGCGCAGATCGCGTATGTCCATAGCCCACGATCCAGCCTCCCGTCGGAAGCTTGCTCGACCGTCGCCTCAACCCTTCGAAGTTCTTGATAAGATCAAGTCCTGCCTGGGATATTCGATTTGTCTGACCCATGAATTGCCTCTTTCTGGCACACTGTGGCGCTTTGAGCGCTTCTCATGCAATTTCAGAACCTATCCGGATAATCACGGCAGAAGGAAGACCGTGGCAAGCCCCAGAAAGCTCAAAAAGCCGATAATATCGACCGTGGTTAAGAGAAAGACAGAAGACGCAACAGCCGGGTCCGCACCTAGTCGTTTCAATGTCAGAGGAATGATAATCCCGGACAGGCCAGCCCAAAGGAAAGTTGCAAGCATCGCCACGGCAATTACCCCTGATAAAACAGGGTCTCTGAACCAGAAATAAGCGATTGCAGCGACCGCGGCAGAAAACACAACACCATTTATGAGCGCAGTCAGCGCCTCACGAATAATCGCGCGGCGCGTCGTGTTGCCTGACAATTCCCGCTCTGCCAGCGCACGTACAGAAACAGCGAGCGTTTGCGAACCCGCATTCCCTCCGAGCGCGACGACGACAGGCATCAACACAGCCAGCGCAACAATGGTCTCTATCGTTTTGTCGAAGAGAGAGATCACAATGGACGCGACAAAGGCCGTCAGCACGTTCATCGCCAGCCATGGTGCGCGCGAACGGAAGGTGGACAGGACAGTGTCCAGCGCTTCAGCAGACGATACGTTGGAAAGCGCGAGAAGGTCTTCGCGGTTTTCTTCCTGAATAACGTCTACGATGTCATCGATTGTCACCATACCCGTCAGCCGGCCCGACTCATCAACAACCGGTGCAGACGTCAAATCGTACTTCTGGAAGAGGTATGCGACTTCTTCCTGGTCCATATCCTCAGGGATTTCGACCTTGTTTTCTTCCATAATTTCGCCGAGCGGCACGTTGCGCGGAGTGCGCATAATCTTGTGCAATGGAACGCAGCCAAGTACGCGGAAAGTCGGGTCGATCACGTAGATCTCGAAAAAGACATCCGGAAGCTCTTCAGCATTCCCGCGAGCATGATCGACGGTTTGACCGACATTCCAGAACTCTGGTGCAGCGAGAAAGTCGCGCTGCATGAGGCGACCGGCTGACTCCTCATCGAACGACATTGCGCGTTCGAGCTCTTCACGGTCACTGCTTTCCAGCTTTTGCAGAATGTCGTTCTGGCGCTCGTCCTCAAGGTCGTCGAGCAGCATGGCTGCATCGTCGGTATCGAGCGTGTTCAGAGCCTCCTGAAGGTGTGCGTCGGGCAGACGCTCGACAACGAGTTCACGATACTCGTCCCGCATCTCCAAAAGTACTTCAGTCGGGAAGCTGTCGGCAAGAATGTCGGTTGCTGCACCGATCAGGCTGCGCGGCAGAACCTCAATGACATCCGCAGCATCAGCCGGGTGATATTGCTCAAGAACTTCAAGGACTTCAGCTTGACGCCCAGTCTCAATCGCTGCCTCTAATTCAGCAACGCGAGCGGCCTCGATCTCGTCTTCGCTGAGCTCCTGTGCAGCGGGAAGCTCTCGCTCGTCATCCATTTCCATGGCGCCCTCCGCAGAACGTGTTTCAGCTCATTGAGTTAGTTTCAGAGTGCGCGAAAATAATCAATGTCTATCGCAGCCCAAAAGGTTTCTGGGCTGCAAAAGCTGTAATTTCAGTCACACACGTGGCTGGGAACCCGCGGTCAGTCATGAAGGTCTGACAGAAACTCGAGGAGATAGGCGTTAACCTGATCAGCCTCTTCCTGCTGCACCCAGTGACCCGCGCCCTCAATCAGATGCACGTTACGCAAGTCACGCACTGTTCGCTCCAGACCTGCCCTAAGCTGCTCTGCGTCCGCACCGCCTATCACGACATCCTGTTCACCCGCCAGAAAGACGACAGGAATATCGATCCGTGCGCCGTCCAGTTCGCCCGTGGTTTCCCAATTGCGATGGAAATTGCGGTAATAATTGATGCCGCCGCGAAACCCGGACTCTGTGAAGTTATCGATATAGTATTGCAAATCCGCTTCACTCAGCCAGTCCGGCAACTCCGTTGGCTGACCAAGGCGACGAGTCCACCCTCCAGCCGACCGGCGTGGGTCACGAATTTCCGGTGGTGTACGAGGAGTTTCCGGCGAAGCGTAGAGTCGCTGAAGAATACCTCTCGGATCAGCATCGAACTCGGCCTCAGCTACGCCAGGCTCCTGAAAATAGAGGATGTAGTAAAAATTCTCGCCGAAGCCTGCGCGCATTCGTTCAATCGGAGACACATCTCCGCGCGGGCTGTAAGGCACGCTCATCGCGAACAGGCCGTCGAATTTTTCTGGATGGAGTAATACAGAATACCAGCTTACGATTGCGCCCCAATCATGGCCGACAATCGTCGCCTGCTCGTATCCATAATGGTCGACAAGACCTGCAATATCATTTGTGAGAGTCTGGATACGATACGGCTCAACCTCTGCAGGTGCGTCGCTACCTCCATACCCACGCATATCAGGGGCGATCACATGATATCCTGCATTGGCAAGCGCAGGCATCTGATAGCGCCAGGAATACCAGAGCTCCGGCCAGCCATGCACAAATACAATCAGAGGGCCGTCCTCGGGACCGGCTTCAGCGACACGCAGTTCGATTCCATTCACCTGCACTTCGGTCAGCTCTATAGCCGTTCCATCCGAAATTTCAGTCGCCGGTGTTGTGCTACAGCTCGTCAGGACGAGCGCCGCAGCGCCCATGATCAGACTACCAATTTTAGTGAATGTCATCCGGGCCTCCCCCTTATATGCCTTAACACGTTTAGGATGTAGGCGCGGGCAACGCAATGAATGCGGTAGAAAAACAACGCCCCGCCGTTTCGGGCGGGGCGTCGCATCAGACTAGTTTGCCTGTAGCTCTTTCTTCAAAGGCTTGGCCGCCATGATCAGAAGAACGCCAGACAGCACATAGAGCGAAACTGTCACCAGCATTGAATATTGCAGACTCACCGGATTGGCCATCGCACAAGCTTCTGCAAGCGCTGAAGTGTTACCCGGCTCGAGCAGAGCACAAGAAGCGCGAGTTACATCGCCCACGTCGGCGGCAGCAAGTTGCATATTGAAGAAGATATCGCTCAACGCCCCTATAAACAACGGGCCGAGCCCATAGCCAAGCAGGTTCACCACAAAGAGCATGATCGCCGTAGACACGGCACGCATTGTGTTGCGCACAACACCCTGCGCGATAGTGTACTGAGCTGCGAGATAGCCATACTTGACGAACGCACCGATAGCGAGGCCAACAGCACATAACCAGAGAGTATTCGTCATGAATGCAATAATGTAAAACGGCACGCATAGGACAAGGCCAAGACCTGGCAACCAGGCAATCGCTGTCGTCCGCTTCTTTGCGATTTTACTGACAATCCAGCCGGTCGCGAATGTACCAACCGCTGCAGAAAGTGCGACTGGCACGTTGATCCAGACCGCGGCCTGACCAGCCGTCAGATCAAACGAACGCACGAGATAAAGAGACTGGAACGACGAGACGCCATAACCGCAAAAGGCCGCAAGCGTGCAAGCAGCCGTCATGAACCAGAACGAGGACTTGCTCGCGAGCTCTTTCAAACCGGCCGCAAACGGTACACGTTCACGCGGTGCAGACGCGCCCCCCGGATCGGAATAGCCGCGCGGCGGCTCTTTTACTGTCAGGAAGAAAACAACAGCAAAAATAACACCCGGAAGGCCGAGAGCAAAAAACGCGACCCGCCATCCGAAAGCGTCTGTGATCGGACCACCGATCAGGTTCGCCAGCATGGTTCCAAGCGTCACGCCCATAGCATAATAGCCGAGCGCTGAAGACCGTTTGCGGGGTGGGTAATAGTCGGAAATCAGAGAGTTTGCAGGCGGCGTACAGCCGGCCTCACCTACGCCAACGCCTACTCGGAACAGCAGAAGGCTCCAGAAGCCTCCGATTACCAAACCACCAATCGTGACTTCACGCGAGAGACCGCATAGCGCAGTCATGAGCGACCAAAGCGCGAGACAGATCGCGATAATCGCAACGCGATTACGGCGTTCTGAAATCTGCGCCAGTGGGATACCGACTATCGTATAGAACAATGCAAAACCGAAACCGGTCAGCAAACCGAATGCGGTATCGGAAATACCAAGTTCCGGTTTCATGACCGGGGCAACGACAGACAGAAGTCCGCGGTCGATAAAGTTCATGATGTAGATAAGAAGAAGAGCGTTCAGCACATATGTACGCTGGGCGCGCGTGCCGAAGCCTTCCATCACGCCAGGGCTGTCACCCTGAGCTGACGTCACACTCATATTGTTCCTCCCGACGCTGCTCAATTTGGGGGCCGGTTTTCCGGTCATGCAGCGTGTTTAGATGTAGCTTACCCATCATTTCATAAGGGATGCAATCGAAACCGGAATATTAGTTATGAACTAAACGACATAAAACTACCGGTATAGATCGGCACGCGCGAAGACATACGGCGCATAACAGCAATTTATACTGTGTTTATTTGAAATCGCCACGAAGGACGGAATGCCTTGCAACGGTGCGGGGCACATCAAACACGGTTTTCCCTCAAATCGATCCACTGGATCGATTTTTCATTTTAGAAAAATGTCGGGAAAATGGTGCGGCCCGAGTTACCAAACTCGAACCAACTGTTTGAAGAATTAGCAGATTGGAACCGCATTCTTGAAGACCTGAATTCACCCGTTATGGAGCTGGAACCATGACGGGAACGCTTCAGAACAATTTCGAGACCGCAGCAAATACGCAACCGAAACCCCGCCGGAAACGGCTCCCACCCTTGTCTATCCGTGTGACAGAGGATGAGAAAAAGCGGCTCGAAAAGCTGGCCGGTGATCAGTCAATCAATGCCTATGTGCGCTCTAAAATCCTTGGGGATAAATCGAAGCGCAATGCGCCCTACAGAGAAACGCTTGCGCGTCTTCTGGCACGAATGGGCGAGACTGAGATCGGCCCAAGCCTTCGAACGCTCGCCCGATCTGCAGAGATTGGCGCACTGATCGTTGATGCCGAGACAAAGGCACAACTGAATACGGCGCTGGTTGCTTTGATCACAATGCGCCAAGAGCTGATCAAAGCGCTCAGCCGCTGAGGTTCGTTCATGATCCTCAAAGCCTCCGAACGCGCCTATGGGCAAAACCTGGCTCGGCATCTTCTCAATGTCGAAGACAATGAGCATGTCGAACTGGTCGAGCTGCGTGGCTTTATCTCGGATGACCTTGCCGAGGCTTTTAAGGAAGCCGAAGCGCTTTGCCGTGGCACGAAGCGCACCAGCAAATATCTCTTCTCACTGAGCCTCAATCCGCCTGAGGATGCGAACGCCACTTTGGAGGATTTTGAAGGCGCGGCGCAGCGGATTGAAGAAAAGCTCGGACTGTCCGGCCAGCCGCGCGCTTTGGTTCTGCATGACAAGAATGGCCGCTTACATGCCCATGTCGTCTGGTCAAAAATTGACGCCGAAACCATGACAGCGAAACAGCTACCACACTTTAAGCGAAAGCTCATGGATATCGCGCACGATCTCTATCTGGAGCATGGCTGGCAACTTCCGAGCGGCCTTGAAGCCCATGGTAAAGCGCGTGCTGAGAATTACGAGCTGGCTGAAGCCCAGCAATCAAAACGCGCCAAATGTGATCCTGAGGAACTCAAGCGGCTATTCCAAAACTGCTGGGAGGTTTCTGACGATCTGACGAGCTTTCGCGCTGCCTTGCGTGAACAGGGTTTTGGGCTTGCGAGAGGAGATCGCCGGGGATTTGTCGCTGTGGATACGAGCGATGAAATCTACTCACTATCGCGCTGGTGCGGTGTGAAAGCGCGAGAGTTAAAAGCGCGCCTTGGTAAACCAGATGAACTTCCGGATATCGATACGGTGCGCGCCGTTCTGATATCCGAAGGCGAAGCCGAAAAGCAGCGCGCGCTAGAGGAACGCGCTGAAGCGCTTAAATCGCGGATCAAGCCGATGCTCGTGGCACGGAAGGAAATGATCGCCCAGCATCGCGCCGCGCGTCGCGCTCTCTCAAGCCAGCAAACCTCCCGTGCGACTGAAGAGGCACGACAGCGTTCTTCTCGCTTTGCAAGAGGCTTGGGATTGATCTGGGAGTTTGTGAGCGGCAAGCGCGCCAAACTCCGCAAAGAAAATGCCCTCCATCTGGCAGAATGCCAGGCGCGCGACCGAAGGGAGCGCGAAATCCTCGGCGCGCGTCAGCGCAAAGAGCGACGAGAGCTGGAGCTTCAAATCAGGGCGCGGCTGAACAAGCTGCGCGAACTGGAACGCGAGCCGGATATGGCCCGCTCGCATTCGCTCATCAAAGATATGTCTGGCCCGAGACTTCAGTGAGACCAGAATACATGCAGGTCGTCATGACTGAGACGGATGATAATCTCGACAACAACTTATTTGAAGTTCTTAGCTCAAGCGAACACATTGGAGTCTACTTGTCCGTATACGGAGTACGGAACAGATAAATTTCGACAATCAATCATGCTTGTGAAGCCGAAAAAAAGCACTATCAGTACTACAACGAGAAAACCCGTGGGGGGTGGGGTGCATTATTAGATGCCAGATTCCGAAGAGATTGAGATCATCGAATATGCGGAAGCAATGAATCGCTGGTCGGCAAACGAGCGAGATTTAGGATGTATCAGTCTCACTAAGGATTCGATTTTTTTTGGCGTTGCGAGAAGTCTCGGCCCAGTTCCAGGTCAGGTACAGAATGCAATGTCGAAAATTGACTTGTGTGTCCACGGAGAAATCCAAGGATCAGGTCATGATAGCGCGGGACTTGGCACTATCATCACGCTAACAGATGTTGCTCTCGCACTTAAATTGATCCTGCAATATGCCCCACAGGTGACCCACGTTGCAGTGGCGTCTTTCGGACCCTTTGTTCGTTTGGGCAAATACAATAGAGAAAACAACCCAGATGAATATGGCAGGTTTCCAAAACATCTCACGAATTATCCCGAATGGAGTGGCGAGAGTTTGTACCAACGATCTCGGACTATTCTAGCCGACATTCTGAACGTGACACTTAAGGAACTGGAAATTGAAATCCTCGTGTGTCTAGACGTCAATGTCAGTGCATTGGGAGAGCATTACTTCGAATTAGATCGATTGTTTGACAAAGACGAGGAAGGCAAGAAACTCCTTCACAACACTTTCTCATTGGCCGGCTCTCGCGTGCCGTCGAGAATTCGCCAAACAGATATGCGCAAATGGAATGACGTAGCACATTGGTATCAGCGATGGTCACGCACGACGACTGCGTATGTGAAGATAAGTCATTCCGTCAACGTCGGCTTTACAGACGTCGGCTGGATCGGTCGAGGACGTCACCACGCTCAGATGAATGCGCATCTTCCCCGAAAATTGAGTTTCGACGGACAGATAGACGATTTCCCGGGCTCCTGCTCGATCCATGGAGACTGCCTCGAAGGTTTAGTGAGCGTTCATGCTCTTTCGACAAGAATCAGAACGCACGAAGATCCAAAATTGAGGAATGACGAGTTTCTTCAATTCGCAAAAATTGGCGATCCTATCTGGGATATTGCTGCCGCCTACGTCGCCGACTTTTGTCATCTGATTACCAAATTTATTGCTCCTCGTCGTATTGCAATCGGCGGTCTTATTTCGCGAGGTCCGAACGGAACCGAGCAAGGAAAGAGATACTTTCTAACGCTCGTCAGAAATCACTTCGAACAACGACTTAAGCCCGCTAATAGTACCCGCAACATTCCTGCTTACGAGGAATTAGAAGACCTCACCAAATTCATCACTTACAGAATCTGCCCATGGCCCGGTGTGTTTGGAGGCCTGATTGTCGCGCGATGGGACAAAACTAATCTTACACCTGTGGGAACGTTCGAACACAATCTCGTTGAGAGAAACCGAGGTGATCCCTGACTGCAGTTAGTAAAATTTTCGCTCAAACTTGGGTCCAGAAGTATAATTACATATTCTGCACGCTAACGGTTTACTTTTATGCTATTACTGATTACTGCACACGCTCGCATTGGCCATCACAGACGGCTTGAATTGGATTTGGTATTAAGGAGATGGTTCCTATAATGGCTTCTAAGAAAGACCCCGCAGAGTCGGAAACGTCTGTGGATAGCTCTGAGAAACGAGCCCGGAAGTCCGGCCTTCTAAGAGATAGCAAGAAACTAAAAAATCAGCCAAAAACTTCTTTTTCCTTGCAAAATCAAGGTATTTCTGCAAAGAATAATCATTCTGACCGCAAACCTACGGTTCGGAAGAGGAGGAACTTGGGTGAGACAGTTTCGAATGATGCCGAGTACGTTTTGGCAGCAGCGGCGCGTCTAGCTGGTTTGTCGCGCGGAGAGTTCGTTCGAGTTGCACTTCGAGAACACCCTTCATTGCGCCTGGAGATCACTGAAATTGCACGCGACCGAAAAACGTTAGGAGTAGTTGTTCCAGTTTCGATATATGAGAAATTTCGAACTTTCGTCGAGGCAATTCCGGTTAAAACTGGCTGTCCGAATCAAACGGTCACCGGGACAGTGAACAGCTTGTTAGACACGGTCACTCAAGAACATCTTGACGAATTGTCCGTTCGGGCATTTACGCGAAAAGGACGTCCCGATCCCAATAGAGAGCCGACTCATAGACTGAATGTGAAACCTACCGTGGCAACTTACGATCTTTTGAAAGCTGCTTGCAACAAGCGTAATGTTCCAAACCTAACACCACAAGATTTTGTCATTGCGATCATACAGGAGGTTTCCAAGCTAGAACCTCAGCCCGATCTCGCATTACGGGTCGGATAAATTGTAATTGACATAGATAACTTTTTAAAATAATCCTTCCTTCGGACCGAGGGAGGATTACCAATGCATCTTCGTAAATTCGCCGACACACAAAATGTAGATACCCATGTCTCGTTTGATCGCGCCTATGAATCGATCGAAGCGTACACAAATTGCCGCGCTCTCCGTCATCTTTCCGAGACTGAAGTAAAAACCCACGAGGCTTTCAAAGCTGGCTGTGCAGCATTTGATCACTATCAAGATGAGACGCCCCCGGGTGTTTGGAACACGGAACGAAAAGCTCTCTATCTGGCTGGCTATCGGTACCAACAAGCGCGAGAAAAGGCTGTGAGGCATGCAGTTGTCATCGGAGATTCACGATGAACAGATTGCCCCTTCGAGCAAACACTGACGCTAATCAACTGAGGCCAGTCCAAAATACAGACACCGAAATAGAAGCGTGTCACCTTTCTTCAGAACACGTGGTCTGGAGCAATACCGAGTTCTGTGGTGCTACAGATCCAAAGGTGTTTGTCAATTTGCCCCCTGAAGAGATTGTGGAACTCAGAGCGGCAGAAATGACTCTGTTAAAGATCTTCGACATTCCTCGTGGACATAGAGAAGAAGTTCTTTTTGCAGAAATTTTTCAAGGGTGTTCCTTCTTCTGTCGTTTGAGAGCTCTAAAAATGTTTGCTGCTGCAAAGCCGTTTTATATTTCTGGTCTCCTGAACGACGTCGCGCACGAGAGTTTCAAGCGAGTTCGTCACCTCGCAGTTGGCATTGCTTTAGACCTGCGACCGTTTACGTACGTTGATGAGAATTTGCCCGGTCTCGCTGACAGTCAGAAACCCAAAAAGCACGGTACGCCAAACAGCAATTCTGCTCCAGGCCTTCACCAAATTCATTCCGACTTGTCGGCTGGTTCACCCCATTTTCACCCGCATTTCATTCAACTGACAGCCGAATACAATGATCAATCGGTCTCCACACATTTCGCGATGTTGCCTGACATCATTCGTCGGTTGAGTGAGGAAACTATAAGGGTCCTGAAGCAGTCGGACCGATTCCTTCATAAGTTGTCGCCATCTTTCGGGATTGACCACCCCGGTGTAAAAAAACCGGTTCTCTGGATCAATCCCAGTGGTCGTCTTTCGATCGCCTATTCAAGCTATGGAACGAAAGTCGCGAACGATTCAGACCGAGTGGCTTTCGGAGCGAAAAACGAACTTGACGATGCGATATCAGCGGTAACCCGCGAAATAGTTGTCAAAACGAATGACAGCTTTGTTTTCCCTCAGGATTATATGCTGCATGGTCGAGCATCTGCTCAGAACGATGATGGGACGATCAAAGCACGATCTGTGATTCGAACCTACTATCGTAGAAATCTTGACGCCCTCCAGCGCTTAAGACCTAAAAATAACTTTGAATTCAGTTACTTAGAGGCGGTCACTTCGCCGGAAAATCAACATTGAAACCGAGGAAAAGGAAATGCAGACTGAAGTCTTCTCAAAAATAAAAAGTCTATTTACTGAACACCCAACGCGCGTTGGAGAGAGTTATCTTCAACATGCTTTATTCGCAATGCGCGTTGGTGGTTTGATGGCTATGGGCGCTATTGCTGTCTCTGCGCACGCGCTGTTTCCCTTTATGTTCAAGAGAACGGGTAGCAACATTATTCTCAAGCTGCACAGCAAATTGGTAAATCGACACCATCCGTCCGTGTAAGGGCATCACCCCTTCACGAGACGGTTAGTGAACCATATCGGTCAGCCATTCCAAAAGACATGCAGCTCTTCATAACCAAGACGAATGACAAACACGTCACTGATTTCCAGATCCCGCCCCATAAGCTCGTAATCGATATAGTATTGCAGGGAGTCCGGAACTTGTGTGATCTGTTCGGTCAGCTCTTCTGCAAACTCCGCAAGAGAGGAATACTGACCCGCATAGTGATCATTGAGCGCAGTTTTGGCCTCTTCAAGATCACCGACATAATGTGAGGCAAGTTCAGCGCCCAATCGCCCATGCTCTTCAATGAAGGCGGCTTTTTCGCAGACGCTTTCAATCTCCTCATATTCCGAGATATCAAGCCCCTCAAAGCCTTCATGATCATGAATTGCCCACTCTTCCGCGTCAGGGATTGGCGAGGATTTGAGCACCTCTCTGATCCCGTTCCAGATTGAGTCATCACCTAAAGCCGCATCAATCCACTGACCGTGTAGATAGCCGTTATTATAGGCGGCGAGACACGCCACATAGATTCTGATCTCTCCTTCGCTTTTCATCTTAAAACCTCCGTCAGGTATGGGTTGCACATGCAAACCTGCCCCTTGGCGAAAGCGGGGTGTGCAAACGGAGGGAAAATCGGCGGCGGGCGCAGGGAATACCCGAGCCTCGGGAGACCGCTCTATTTTCTACGAAGTGCGCTGAGGGCGAGCAGCCCTAAGCCTTGCGCAAAGGATCGAAGCCTATCTGTATGAGTTCCTGTCAAGGCACTTCTGAAATCCCTTGATGTGGCGGCCACAAAGCTTTTTCGCCAACAGATTCTCGATCTACCGGGCAAAAAAATGAATCCAAAGTGAAACATCAAGATGGAAGTGCCAATTTCTCATCAATCTATCCAGCTAACGCTAGAATCTATTGGACACAGTCCGGCGATCTTTCCCGTTTAATTGCTCATCCTGAAGCGGCACTTGATACAGGATAAAAAGACGAAAATTTGTACTTGCCTACCGGCTCGCGGCAGCAACACGGGGAACGGCATAGAATGAGGCGGAGCGATCCGAATGGCGCGCTATACTGATTTTATCAGCATTAACTGTTTCGATTACGCCCTAAGCCTCAAGCCACACTAGACTGCCAGGTTGAAACTCCAGCTCATATTACTCAGGTTTTATGATACTGCTCAACAGATGAGCGCAACTTGAGATCCTAGTCTGAAGAAAAAAGAGAGTATCGCGTTTCTTGGCCGTCGGCTGAAATCAAGATAACTCCGTTATGTGTTACGCTTGCTATGGTTTGGCCTTCCAATTCTTCACCCGCTTTTCGCGCTTCAGGTTCAGAGTTTCCATTGACACTCATAAGCGCGAGCCACTCGGCGCCGTCATAACGCAATCCAATTAATCGAAATTCACTTCGATCAGCTTCGACCCACTCTGGTGCCCTTGAGTTCATCGGCCTCCTCAGCTCATCGAAAGGGTTTCGCGAATGGAAAGCCTCCCAATTGTCGACTTGACGCACTGGCTGAATATCCACGCCCATCACCGTTGTGATCCGGAAATCCCCGCTTAAAGTATCAGCGCTCCGTCGTTGAATGGAATATGCATCCAGGACAAGATCGGGAATCTGAGAAAACTCGTCCAACAGTTCGGATAGGGCCATTGGAGTGAGTTCGAACTCTATACGCCAGCTTGCCGCGTTGAGAATTGGGCTTCGAACTGGTATTTCGCTGACACTTTGTAACTCTATCGCATGTTGACGAATTATCTGTATGACTTGCGATTGTCTTGCTCGTTTAAATGTTTCGAAGTCTTCTGGCTCAAGCTGACCAAAAGACGCATTGTCTGAGCGAGCATCGGATAATCTGTCTGAAAAAAGTTGCCGCTGAGCCGCGAGATTATCAACGGACGCGCGCAATCGATTGACACGCTCCCTTCCGATAGAAGAAATGTACATAAAGCTAATGAAGATGGCCAAGATCATTGACCACCCTATCAATGCTTTAATGCCGTGTGACGACATCAATTCGAATCTCCATAAGGAGAGGTTGCCACGATTGAAAAAGACTCAACTCCTTGTCGCTCCGTCGATATTCGTGGTCCCGGGCGTAGATGTGGATGTGTTTCAGGTTGAGCAATTCCCGATAAAACGGCGTTTGCATTTGCAGCACGCATTTCAAAAACAACCGATTGTCCGTCAAACTGAACCGTATTCCACCAAGCGCCATCCGGTGTCAGGTTGGACATGTTCTCAAGAATCGCATGGTGAGACGAAGGCGAACTCCAACTTTCAATCTGGTCGATGTATCGATTGGCTTCCGCTAAAATCTGAGAGTTTGATTGAGTTCGAACTAGTCGAGAACGCAGCTGTTCATTTGAGAACTGCAGGTCTTGAAGCTGAATTTCCAAAGCGTCGCGTTCAGTATTGGATCGCAAAACAGAAGTAGTTAACGAGCCGATTAACGAGAGGGCAATGACAATCAGGACGACGATACGTAGTGAAGAAAAAGGACCGGTAATATACCGCCGACCGTCTACGTTTATTCCTAAATGTTGAAAGCTGACCAATTCGGTTTTGTTTCGCGTCACAACATAATTAATCGTCCCACGATTCGTCTGCATGGCAAGAATCCTTGCCTCGTCGAGTGGGACCGGCGAAAGGTGCTGTATCGCTACCCTAAAGGCTCGCTTCAGATCCCGCCCTGATACACCGTCTCGGTCAAATTCTCCGGAGAAGTATTCACTGGTATTCAGCGATCTGTAGCTTTTCCCAAATCGGCCAAACGAAACCGCAAAGACGATGCACGACAACGCCCAAATCCAAAATCGATCGAAAACGCCTGTTCCCGTCCAAATGATGGCATGACTCAGCTTGGGCGGCATTGCCTGCTCGCTGCATCAAAAACACAATTAGCATCAAGCTCTGATAGTCGGGGTCGAGATACGGGAAGATCGTTCAGTTCCGAAATCACTTCTTTGCTCCTTTCAAGCCGATCAAGAACGAGTAACTGCATCTGAACCATGGAGCCGAGATAAGTAAAAGTTAGACCCAAAATCAATAAAGCGACTAGTGTCTCGACAAGCGTAAAACCCAAATCGTTCATTGGCGCGCCTCAATGATCGCGCGTGTCAGAACCAGCTGATGTTCGCCGTCGCTTTCCCAGGATATAGTAAGGTTTTTTTGAATTAAGCTAAGTTGAGGGTGACTTCGGGCGGCCGTAACTTCAGACTGCAAATCAACCTGATACATCCGATTATGTATGACTCTTTGCTCTGAGATGTATTGCTGGGGCCCTTCAAGTAGCTCAGAGGCAATTTGTATGGCCTCGCTACGCCGTAGCGAATTTTCGGAGAGCTCTGTGGAGAGAATCTGAAGAAGCAACAAAGAAGTAGCCCCCAAAGAAAGCACGAACAACGCGACAAGCGTGTCAATTATGGCAAAACCGTTATCGGCGTGCGTTCTCAAGAAATCCCCTCACTTAAACTCAGCAAGCCTGACATAAATGACAACATAAGAACGGCGACAAATCCACCGATGACGACGACGACCGTAGGTCCCAAAATGGATGACAGTTTTTTTATCCTCGAGATTGCACTTGCTTGACAGAGTTCTCCAGCTTGCTGAAAACCCATTTCCAAATTCCCGACAGCGTCCGAAACTAAGATCAGGCGCGTAAACCGCTCGGGAAATTGCGTTTTCTCATTGCGCAGAAAAACGCCCAAAGTAACTCCATCTTTCATTGCCTCGTTCATACGAAGTAAATCGGATTTCACAGCGCCTTTGGCGACGGAACTGCTTGCTTCAATTGCAGAATTGAAGCTCATTCCAGCGCTGAGCAAGCTCCCCATAGTTCTCGCCACGGGAGCGCATCGCCAGTCCTTGTAAGCATCCTTGAAGATGGGAACTGATAAAAGAAAAACTTCACAAAGCACTCCCAAACGAAGCTGTTTGCGCAATGCAAACGACAATGCTGTTACAGCTGCGGTCGATAGCATTATCGTGCTGAAATGATCCCTCAAAAATGAACCAAATGATGATAGCATCAGGATCATTGATCCGTTTTCACTGTCTTGCAAAAGAGGCGCTATTTCAGGTGCCACAAGTACGGCCAGAACTGCAAAGGCCACAATCGCCATCATGATCACGAAAATCGGATACGCTAGCGCGTTCTCGATTTCCTTTCTCAACAAAGAGTTTGTCTTCAGATAGCTGAGGGCCTCTTCACACATGAAGCTGATGCCTGCGCCCTTTTCACCCGCAGCAATGAAAGCTCCGACAATTTCTCCTGCGCCGCCGTCACGTCGCACTGCTTGGCTAAGCAGTTCACCGGCATTTAATCTAGATCGAAGGTTCGACGTGAGCTCCAGAACCTCGTTTTTGGAAGTAGATTGTTCAACGGCTCCAAGAGCGGTCGTGAGATTAGCGCCGGCTAGGAGGAGTGGTGTCAATGCGGACAAAAATCTTTCATAGGTCGCGACCGAAACGTCATCGCTACGCTCAAATTGGTACCATCTTTTTCCATCCTCGGACCGCAGATCAAGCAGAACGCCGTCGAGCATTTCAGCTTCCATTGTTGCCAGTCGGAAAGAACTTGCTTCTAAATGACCTGATCGCCGCTTCCCATTTGGCATTAAGATGACATATCGGAACTTCTTCATTTTGAAGCCAGGCTCGCCGCGGAAGAAAAGTTAATCTCGCCGAGTGATGCCCGCCGCAGAGCCTGCGATACCAACGATGGATTATCATCAGAGCCCACTCTATTAATTTCACAAACAAGTGTACGCCCACTTACTCCTAATTGCTCGCAAGCGGGGCATCCACTCGCTTCGAATAGCATCTCCGGAGCTTCCAATCCGTGGTGAATAAACAAACTGGCCTCTGAACTCTGTACGGACCTGGATTGCCGACAATCAGTGCAGAGTTTCCCAACCAGCCGCTGCGAGACACTTCCTCTGAGGCAGGCATCGATTTTAAACCGCTCAACCCCCATGTTCTCAAGACGAGTAGGGATAGCTCCTGAATCGATTGCGTGAATGCTCGCCATCACAAAGTGCCCTGTATAGGCCGCCTGCACGGCAACAGCAGCAGTTTCTGCGTCTCGTATCTCACCCACGAGAATAACTTCTGGGTCGTGTCTTAGAAATGCTCTGAGCGTGCCCGCAAAATCGAGCCCTGCTTTTTCGGAAACTTGAACCTGCGTGACGTGATCAAACTGATATTCAACGGGGTCTTCTACCGACAGAATTTTCAGGCCTTGTTCGCGCAAAGCTTCTATACAGGCGTACAGTGTAGTGGTTTTCCCCGAGCCGGTCGGACCGGCTACTAGAAACAGCCCATCGCGGTGTTGGAGAATAGAAAGAATTTCTCCTTCATCTGTTTCTGAAAATCCAAGCGATGCAAAATCAAGGAGGCCTGTAGGCTTATCCAATAAGCGTAGAACCGCACTCTCGCCGTGAATTGAGGGAATAACGGAAACTCGCACATCGAGTTTCCTACCCTGCAAGACGAGACTGGTGCGACCGTCTTGCGGTTTGGATTTAATTCCCAGGTCCAGACCCGACACGACTTTCAACCGAGAAAGAATGGATGGTGCAGCTTCCTTGGGTTCGTAAGATATAGCCTGCAGGCGCCCGTCTACGCGGTACATAACCTCCAGACCATAAGCTTTTGCCTCGAAATGAATATCCGAAGCACCGACTTCCGCGGCATTTTCGATCCAGCCGGTGAGTTTGCGCGCTATCGGCGCATTTCGGTCCTGAGCGGAAAGTTCATTCTGTTCGCTATCCACAGTGCTGACCGTATCTTGTGATTCCGCATCTATATGAGTTAGCCAAAGCTTTCGCCACACTCCAGCGGGTAGAATGCGAACCTCAACCTTGCTACTAACCGCAAACTCTAGCGCCCTAATTGCTTCGGCATTTGTAGGGTCAACCATGCCGACAGTAAAAGCACTCTCGCTCGCATCGATGGGGAACATGAAATTGTGCCGGAAGAACTCAAGATTTAGAATACTTCCGTGCTGCAAGGCTTCCTCGCTAACGCTTGCGTCCGCGACCTGTAAACCGGTCGACTCGCGCCAGTAACTGACGAGCTTGTCATCACTGAGCGCTCCCATCTGATTGAGCGTGAGCTCGATTGAATGCCCTCGAAGTCTGGAAAGCTTCTCAGCTCTGGAAAATATACCTTCAGAGACAAACCCTTGCCGCAATAGCGGGTGCTTATACTGTACATCAGTCATTTTGCGAGAAATCCGGAAACACTATATCCGCCGCTCGTCCATCGCCGCCTGGCGCGCCATCGGCGCCGAGACTAATGACAGTCGGAATCCCGCTTGATGAAATCTCAAAACGAAGTGGAGTGCCCCATGGATCGACCAGATTATCAGGAGAACGTACGTAAGGCCCATCCCAACTCGCAACACCGTCAGGCGCGAACAGCAATACGTCCAGGCCGTTCTCGCCTTGCGGATACTGTCCAGTATCAATGTGATAGACGTCTATCGAAGCTGAAACCGTATCAAGTTGCAGTCGTGCCGCGCGAATTTTCGAGCTATCCAGCCTACCGACTATTCGGGGCGCTATTGCTGCGGCAAGAAGACCCAGAATAACCATCACGACCAGCATCTCAGTCAACGTGAACCCGGCATCACCTCGTGCTGCAGGACACGTCTTGGGTTCGTTGGTCTTCCACCCATTCCAAAATTTCAAAGGGCCGCTCCGCATTTCCCGTAAAAAGTACAATTGCCTGTAGCCTTAAACTAGGCGTTTCATCGGGCAATGTCTTCACAATTATGCGCAAAATTGCGCCCGCCAAATTACTCCTGATCTGACCTGATGCGAGTGGATCAACCGTAGAGGCGTACACCGTGAAACGATCAGCGACGCATTCTTCCAATCGTCCAGTCAATTCAAGATCACCTATGAGCTCGGTTATGGATCCAGGCGCACTTCCCAATTGCCATAAGTTCCGGTCTCTTAAAATCCGTTCGGCGTCCGTTCCAGGAGGCAGCAATCTTTGCAGATCAGTTCGAAGCTGCGCTTCATCCGCGTATAGCAGGTTCGGTCTGGCGTGTTCATTTGTGACCTCTAAAACAGCATTGGTTTCAGACACCGTCAGAAATTGAGGCCTCAGCTGTACATTTTGAGGCCGATCCAGAACCTGAAAAATCTGCTCTTCAATCAGGCTGGAAAAACTCAATTTTAAAAGCCAGAGCTGCTGCCTCGCTTGCACTTCTCTGTTTTGCGCCAGCGCCAGGTTGAAAGCCCAGACCGCCACGAGAGACATGACGGCGATGAAACCAAGCACGACTGGTGTCGCATATCCTTGCTCGCTCTTCATTCAAAATAGTCAGGCCGGACATGATTGAGCGCCTGCGCAATCTGCTCAGACAAGGTGAGATATCCTGAACGTGTATCCACGAGCGATGGCCGCAAAAGTACAATAAGCTCCGTACGACGTTCAGAATTGTTCTGTGCACGGAAAGCGCCTCCAATCCCTGGAATATCCTCGAGTAGCGGAATGCCAGTCTGAGCCGTGGACCGCGTAGAGCTGATCAATCCGCCCAGAACAGCCGTTGCACCATCAGGAACGACAAGGACGCTTTCAATCTGGCGCTGCGTGATGGTTGGGGAGTCAATATTCGAGGTCGTTGTTTCTGCGACCGCAGAAACCTCCTGTGATACTTCAATTTCAACCATGTTTTGCCCACGATAGCGGGGGCGAACCTCCAGAATGACGCCTGTGTCTCTGAAATTCACAGAATTCACCACTGGAGCATTGGAATCCGAAACACTAACCGCAGACTGCGTGATAACCGGCACCTGGTCACCGACCTGCAATCTCGCTACGCGATTATTAAGTGTCGTGACGCGAGGCGAGGAGACGATCTCCACTTCCGTCAGGTTGGACAACGCATTCACTACTGCCTGAATATTCGTATCCACGTAGGAAAGTGATGCGCCAGGGAAGCGCGCGGTCACGTCGCCGGAACTAGCATCGTTAAAATTGATCTGCAGCTGATCTTCGATAGCTTGCCATTGGACGCCGAACCGGAATCCATCTGAAAGCGTCACTTCAACGATTGTCGCCTCGATGAGAATTTGAGGTTCTTCCTGATCCAGCTCCTCGAGAAGGGATGCGAGCTCTTCGAGTTCCTGCGGGTCACCTCGCGCCAAAATCGCATTGCGTGATCTGTCGACCGAAAGCCTCAATCCATTTGCTAAGCCGCCTGACGATGTTTGAGAACCATCTCCAGCATTCTGAGTGGCTGATACCCCTGCCTCGGTATCGGAAAACAAGTCGGATACACCTTCCAGCAGAGCGTCTGCATCCAGAAAACGAGCCTCATAAACAAAAATACGGCGGTTCGCATCATCGCTATAGGCACGGTCAATTGTGACGAGAAAGTCGCGTATTGGCTCCAGTCGATCTGCCTGGTTGGAAATGACCAGCAATGATTGCGATGCGCCAAGAGGAATAAACTGAACTCCACCCAATTGCGAAAACACAGGCTCCAATTGCTCAACTGCCTCGGTCGGGGTCAGGTCACTCAGCGGCAAAATCATGTAAGAAACGGCCCGCAGCCAGTCGACGTCAAGAGAACGGGCAACTGCGAACACCTCTGCCACAGCACGCGCAGTGCCCGAGATGGCGACTGCGTTGAGCTCAGTATCTGCACGAACACGCAAACCGTTTGCGACAACCGGCTCAATCAATCGCGTAAAGCGTTCCGCTTCGAGGTAACTCAGGAAAAGAATTGCCGTTCCGGTGTCCCCTGCCAGCTGCCCTGTGGTATCTAATACTGAAACGGTCGAAGATGACGCTTCCGGTGGTGGACCGCGAGATACAATGTAAACACCGCCAGAATCCTGAAGATAGTAACCTTGCGAGGAAAGGATCGCGTTCAGCGCGGTTATCGCTTGTTCCACCGTCCGGATACCGGATAACCGGACTGAAAACTGGGAACTAAAGGACGGATCGACAAAGAAAGATGCTCCAAATCCGTCACCGAGCACTTCGGCCAAAATAGTTTCGAGACGCGCGTTATCAAATATGAAGGATTGGCCTGCGCCAGACCCACTATTGCTGTTGTCATCAATGTCCTGCTGAGCGCGTTCAAAGAGTCCGTGGTTCCCTTGCGAGACCCAGGCATCTAAAACGTGAGCCTCTGGAAAGTCTGAAGTTTCCGACGTTCTTTCATGAGATGGTCCTGATGGAACTTGGAACTGTCGCAGGGCATCATTTTCCATGCGGTCAGACGATTGCAGGCTCGAACACGCCGCCGTGAACGTGAATAAGATAGCCAAAAAAGCGCTTTTACTCGGCCCGAGACGCAACAAACTTCTCCCAACGATTTGATCCAACTTCTGTAAAAAATGACACCAATCAAACCGAAAAGTTCAGTCAGCACGCCCTAAGCACAATTGATCGGTTTGTTTGAAATTATTCGGCTTTCATCGAATTGATCGATATTTGATGCAATACCGAAACTTAGAAATGCGTGGAAAGTTTACACCAAAGCGCTCAGCCCTTTTTTACAACTAAAACGCTATAAGAGCGACTACCACTTAAAGTGATTACTCAAAGTCCAAAAACTACCGATCATCAAGGTCATAGAGCAAGTAAAAAGACTTATCTTCTAGCGTGGAAACAGCAAGTGCGCCAACGTAAAAGAGCGCATCGCCTCTATCGACCTGTGGCAGGCAAAGTAATGAACACCCCGAGCAACTCAACACTCGCCAAAGTTTCTTCGCATATGATCTGGTCAACAAAACAATTCGGCGGAATACTATCAGTATCAAAAACAAAGCTCACATTCACGTCTGAGTATAATGAATATATCCCCCCATCCTCTAAAGTTAAAATCTTAGCATAATTTGGATAACTATTCTCGATGAATCTAAACTGGTCGCGAACGCAAAAGTTAGGCCCGCAATAACTTGAGTCTTTAATAAATATTGCTTCAACAACAGAGCTATATGTTACTTCAACGAGGATATCGTTTTCACACACTCTTATTTCCCGGCGGGATAAGTCAGAGTCGGCATCCGCCAGCAAATCAATCGAATTCGAATAGATGTCTGCTTCCAATTGCGCTCCCAGCTCTATCTCGCAAAAGCCTGTTGCAACTCCATTCTCAAAATCTATTTGTCCTTCGAAAGGGTGTCCATTAACACAACCACCTGCGATAACGGCGATAAAGATCACGAATAATACATTTCGGTTCATGGACCTGTCGCCCTATTCCAATCTTCGTAAAACTGCGTACCACGTCCGACATCTCTTTGATCAACATGCACAGCGCCAGTCGGATAAAGGTTCACTCTCTCAAATCCGCCATTTTCAATGGCTGCACGCGACAACTCTCGTCCTGTCATCCCATTGACGGAAATGTCCGCGGCATCTCCCACATCATGTTGAGAACGATTCGCAACGAAATTAGCGTTAGAACGTCGGAGTACATCCTGTTGCGCCGGTGTTCTAATACCACTGTGAACATCAACAGTCTCACCAATATCTTCGGATAAATCAAGAAGTTTCCCCCGCATCGCTTCCGACACCGTCGCCGCGACTCCGGGGCGTGTTTGAGTTTGATCCAACCGCCGAATGCTGCCGGTGGGGACTGCACTTCCCTCATCAGCTATACCGCCAAAACTTAGATGATATCGAGTATCAGTTTCTGAATTATCTGAGCCCCCTACTGTCGATATCACATCGTACTCCCTGACAGCCTCTGGCTCAGGCTTTTCAGTACTGATCATACCCGTGGGGTCGACCAGATTAAACGGATCATTTCCGACATAAGTGTATAAATTCATCTGGTCTTCATAGCCAATCGGATCGACCTGCATGAAACGCCCAAGTTGCGGATTATACATGCGTGCCCGGTAGAACAGAAGATCGATTTCCGGCAGATACATCTGCCCCGTATATGAAAACCGGCCAAGATTATTCGGATCCGGAATACCGAAGACATCATAATTGTTGACCGTGTACGAAGTACCGGCATCATTGGCGACTGCGATGACCGACCCCTGACGATCCCTGATCAAATGGTTCCGGGTAGAGGCATTCAGCGCAGTTCCTTCATACCAGACAACAGGCACATCGACACCAACGCCATGCACATAGCGGCGGAGAATGTTGTTTGAGCCATCGAGTTCCAGCACGAGGCTGTCACCGTCATACACAAACCGGGTGATCGTTCCGCCTGAATTGATCTCGTAAAGTCGGCCATGCGGATCGTAACTCAACTGCGCACCTGGCGCGGCAACCAGCCTGTTCAGGGAGTCATACGTATATGTGTCAGAGCCGATATCCGTGAGATTGCCGTTAGCATCATAATCCAGTGACATACCGGCAATCGCGTCATACTGGTTCAGGCCATTCGTCTGGTAGGAGCCAGAAAGATTGTCATTATTGGTATTCAGGAAGGCTGTATTCGAGACCTGACGCGAAGTGAGTTGGTTCGCCGGATTGTAGGAATAAATCTCTTCGAGCTCGAGCGTACCGTCTATCTCAAAATCATATTCTAGTTCGCGCGTTCGATAAACACCGTCAAAGCGCGGTAGAATTCTTGTAAAGCGGTTCCGGGAAACATTCATGCGCCCCGCATTGTTGTAGTTGCGATAATGAACCCAGAAACCGCCGTTTTCGCGAACAAAAGTCGGACGATTCAGCGTGTCATAATCGAAAGTGAAATAAGGCCCGTCAGGGTGATTTATGCGCGTACGATTCCCGACCGCGTTATATTCATAGCTGAGTTGATGATTTCCCGTGAGTGAGCTCGATGTTGAGCTCAATCGACCCATTGTGTCATAGGTGTTGGTGGTACCAGCGCCGCCCACACTACCATAGCGTGCCGTGAGCTCAAGCCCGCGAAGGTCGTACGTATAGTAAACGTCCTGCCCACTTTCCGGTACGTTCCTGAGCGTCATCCGATTCAGGCTGTCGTAAGAATACGTAATTGTCTGGCCCGCGCGGTTGCGGAACTGTGTGCGGTTTCCGTTCGCATCATACAGATATTGTTCATAGTCTGCATTGTTGACGCTCCCCGCGCTCGACAGCGCGGAAGATGGCGTAGATGCGTCAAAATTGCTCGGACGAGTTTGTGACGGGAACACCCAGCGATACAGACGGTCCAGCCCGTCATACTGTCTTTGAGCTCTGTTACCGTTCGCGTCGACAATGTACTCCATCTGACCGGAATTAGTGTAGCTGTAGGTCGCGTAAGCTCTTTCTACGCTCGTTCCGACGCCCTGTCGGATTTGGATGAGCTGCCCCGCATTATCATATATGTTCTGCGTGATCCGGTCCGGTCCGTCTGTGCCCTGGGTGCCAAGTACGCAAGCATCCGTCGGGAGAGATGCGAAGATAGAAGAGTTCATTCTGGTCGCAGAACAGTCCAGACGCCACATATTGTCATAGCTGTTTTGAGACACATTAAAGATCGTGCCGGTCGCGCCCTGACGCAATCTCGTCTCAACAACCTGATCCCGGTTGTTATAGTCGGTCTCAACGGTCGTGTAGATCGTAAAGCCTGTCCAAATCTCTGGATCGACAGCCGCGGACTGCAAAGTGTTGAGAACCCCCGACTGCGTAGCGGTTGCGCGCCCGGACATGTCATAGATAATCCGCTCTGCCGGCAAGACGCGAACGCCTGCGCCATCCGGGTCAGGTGAAATAGTGCCAGTTCTCCTCCGGGATACGTCATATCTGTAACTCGTGGTGTCAGCCGTTCCAGGCAAAGGGCCGTCTTCCGAGATCAGGTTTCCGACTGCATCATAGCCAAATGTTGTCGTCGCTGCCACGTTGTCGGAATCCACGGTTTGGCTTATCAGCTCATATGCTGTTCGCGAGGATGATGACGATGACGTATAGTGGTAACCGGTGCGGACACGGTCTCCAGAAGCACAAGTATAACCAAAGTTTATACTGGTACCTGTGATGTTGGACGTGAGACAAACGACGTCTGCGGTTTTCAGATAAGCTCCACCAGGCATTGTGACACCTGTCGGCACGTTCACCGAAGGTGCCGCGTGAAAGGAACTGTAATCATGGCGGGTGACGGCCCTCAAATTGTTCTGATCCGCCGGAGACAATTGAACTAGCAATCCTCCGTGTGCGAATGAATATTGAAAATCTGTTCGAGCGCCACGTCCGTCTTCAATATAAGTCGGTTTGTTGCAAACACGGTAATTGGACGTCGTGCAGTTAGGATAACCAGCTGTCATTACAATATCAGCCAGACCTGATCCAGCGCGAGCTTCTTGCCGGACTTCTGTAATGTTACCTCTGGCATCATAGGTCTGGGATGACGTCATCCCGTCCCAGGAGACCGACAACATCCGAAACCGACTGTCCCACGTGTAATTTGCAACTCGGCCCAACGTGTCTGATACAGATGAAGGTACAGGTTTTGGCGGGAAATAGCTGCCCGGCGCCGTCATTGCATCGTTAGTGACGGTCGCTTCATCATAGTCGCTCCAATAATTTTCTGATGCACCATTGGGATAGGATACTTCAGTTCGCGTACGGAAGCTCAGGTCGTACTCGTAGGTCGTGAGCTGCCCCAAATGATCAGCTTGCGAATCCACCCGGCAGGAATAGTAAACCACGTTGCTTTCAACAAAAAACTCACCGGGCGAAGAGTATTGATTGATCATCAATGGCACGGACGGCGCATGCGGATGACGGACCGATTGCAAATAGCGTGCCGAGGTGAAGTGTGTCCCGGTATCGTTGCATCCTACATAATCGTAGAATGTATCTTCGCCTGACATATCAGTAAATGTTCTTAGCCTTGGAACTTGCCCATGTTCAGGGTCGGAAACCGTATCGTATTCATAAAAAACACTCGCGAAAGCACCGACAGTGCAGTCAGTGGCTCCTGAAACACAGCTCAACCGTGAGGCGCTAACGCTTTCAATCAATCGCCGATCTATGTCATTTCCTGTGGTCGTGTTTGGATTGACGTAGTCAAATGACAGGCGAAAGCCTCGTGAATTTGTGACGTGGATGAGCCGATTGCTCCACAAGGAGCCGCGTTTGTATGGCTGGTAGTCAAAAGTAAGGAATTCGCCATTCGGAAATTCGACATAGTTTACGAATGCAGAAAACTGAGGGCCTGTCGGATTGTTTGTATATTCTCCGATTGCGTAGCCTTCAATCAAATCAAAAAATGCAATTATTCCATTTCGACCGACAAAGCGTACTCTGTTTCCATTGTTTGGACCGGCGACAATCTCTATTGACGAGCCATTGGCATCATCAATCACCATCCCGCCATTCAAACTTGGATATCCTTGAAACTCGTAGGTTTGACCTAGCAAAACGACTCGAGTCGGAGCGGGCGACTGCGTGTTAAGGTAAACATAGCCATTGTAGTTATGATCAAATCCAACACCAAACGGCCCCGATATAGTGTGAAGAGAACTCCAAACATCCGAGGTCGACGCATAAGTCCGCTGCAGAGACAACGTAGCGTTAGTTCCAGAGTACCCTGTCGACAGGTCTTCATTAGAAATGTTGAACGCGCCCGTTATCGGATTTACGCCTTGTGCCGTAACGAGATTATTTGTTAGTGGAGGAGGCACAGTAAGAGCCAGCTCGCTTTGAGCCACCGCGTCGACTGAAAACAGAGAAACGACCATTACCATTGTTAACAATAGGCGACGTGTCAAAGCGCTCATGGTAGTATCCCGCCGTTTTAGGTAAAGTTAGGTTCAATTTTACAGTTCAACGATGATGTGGAGCGAGCCACTGGCCGTGCCGCCATTTCCATCACTTACTGTGAATGTGTAGGTCACTTCATCGCCGTCATTGGGCGGAGCGCAGTAACTCCACGACGCACCTCCGTTGACGATGGCCCCGCTTGAAACGAATGTATATATCAGAGGGTCCCCATCCGGATCTGATGCGACGTAGATTGCGTGAAGCATGCTGTCGCATTCGCCGGGATCAAAGTACCAGGTCAGATTCTGCGCAATAGGCGGCTGGTTGCCTCCCGAGCCGGCAACAGACATGTTTGTTCGGTTTCCGGCATCATCGAGTTCATAGCTGCGATCCCCTGCATGTGGATCTACCACCTCAATTAGCCGACCGAGTGCGTCGTACTCATATGTGATCAATACTGATTGCGCAGAGGCGTTATAAACACTCGCACTAAACGCCAAAATGGAGCACAAGTTTCTGAACTTCAAACGCCCCTCCACTACAAAATCCTAGCTATAGATTATTCACAATTTCAATTTCAGGTGTGAATTTTTTATGACAGCGCGTCGCCAGCTATTGTCATTTATGAAAAGGCGAGACTGTGATGCGGGTAAGTTTCTTTTTGGAGCGAAAACGTATGAAATTTGTATCAGTGACCAAGTGTTTAGTTTTTTGCGCAGCATTTAGTTTTTTTGTACCAAATTCATTTGCGCAAAACTGCGACTTTCAGGGGCGCTACTCTAAAACCTGTGTCAGAAGTCTCGAAAGTGACAGAGTAGGAGGAGTTCTGCTGATCTGGTCAACCAGAGAAGCTGCAACCTGCTCACAACTCACCGATACAGCCGAAGTCACCGCGCATCAGTTCTGTGCAGTACAAAATGGTTCTTCCAGCCTCTCGTCAACGGCATCTGGCCTCGGCGGACTAGCCCTACAATGCGAGGGTGCAATCGGTGCAAATTTTGCTTCAGATCGCGACGAAATGTTGACCGAGCTGCTAAATGACGGGACTGAAAGTATTCTGACTTCAGGCTTTCCTTCGCCGCCAGAGGGGGCCACGCTCGCTTATTCGAAGTTTGTTTGCCAGTGATCGCTCAACTGCAAGCTGCGGAGGAAAATCTCCGCATAGTGATCACTTTTTCGCACGGCTCAATCGCAAAGAAATTTTGAGTATGCGAGTGTGGAATTTGTCGCCGGCGTTGGAAATCCAGAACTGGCCAAGTTTCCAGTCCCATCATTCAAAAGCTGCGTCAGGGCCGCATCTCGGTCTTCTATATAGGATCCCTGAATGGTCCCCTCGCAGGTTAACGGGACCGCTCCTGCCGCGGCGCTATGATTGGCTCGAGTTCCATTGACCATCTCGCTCGTACAGTACTGATGTGCCGTAAAGTTTGCCGTATCAACGAGTTGACCACAGCTGGCGCCCTGGTTTGGCATCCAAATCAAAAGTACCCCTCCGTTCCGCTCTCCTGCGAGAGCCTCTACGCAAGTATTTTCATAAGATCCCACGAAGTCGCAGCTTTCTGCATTTGCCATCGCGCAGCACACAGCAAAGCCCAGCAAGATTGTTGTTGTCTGACGCAATATTGCAAATTCAACACGAAACATGACCACCTCCCAAAACTTTAATTTAAGGATTTTGGACGGCATATTTTTAAATGTCTAGTAGAACAATTTTCAACTTAAAACATTGACGAGAATTTTTTACTGTTGCAGCTTATGTTGGTTCTGGAGGGGCAATATCTTGAAGTTAACCCATTCCCTGGCAGCGTTGATCACGCTTCCGGCAGCTATCAGTGTACAATTCGTAGTAAATGCGCAGTCGGCGACAGTGACTTACGAGTATGATGCGCACGGTCGATTGATTCTCGAAACCAACCCGGAAGCGGGAAATCTCTCTTTCGAGTACGACGATGCTCACAATCGAGTCAGCGTTGATACGCCATCCGGAATGGTCCCAAATCAGGCACCAGTCGCGTCCGATCAGAGCATTTTTCTTTCTCCAGGTCAGTGCACTAATTTTACCGCTACCTATTTGGCATATGATCCAGACGGAGATCCGATAACGTTCACAAACGTTACCACGGGCAGCATCTATAATAACAACACTCAATGGTATTTCTGTGTTCCAAACAGCCCCGGCAGTTACGGTTGGACATACACTGTGTCTGACGATCAGGGCGCGACAGATACAGGTGAATTGGTCGTTTGGGCATTGGAGAGCTTTTAGGAAATGATGACGAAAAAATTTCTTCACGGCTGCATGCAGTCTGTCGTCGCGCTGTTCACCGGTCTTGCGCTCTCGGTTTTCGCTCCTCAGGCCGCAGCCGGTTTCACCTTCGATGGCGGCGATTATGACCCAACGCCGGAAGTTGAGACGGTTCAGGTGTTTGGAGGGAATGGTGTAAACCTCTATACGGGGCGCTTCAGCCGGACTTTCGCTATGGCGGGTATTGGTGACTCCGGCGGTGAGGGCGGTTTTACCTATTCCTTATCAGTGTCTGATGGGCAGGCGCGCGGCAATCTTGATGGTCACCTGTATTTTGATGACGTGACGGATCGTTACATTGTCCGTCTTGGCAGCTCAGTTGCGCAGTTCGAATCGTCGAACGGCACGAGCGAGCCCGAAGTAACATCGGCGACCTATACCCCGTTCCGCCCTAGCCCTGCAAGCCTTGAGCGCGACTGGACGGATTATGATGCCGCGAATGATGAACTCGGCACGTTTACATACACATCTGCGTCCGGCGTTGTCGCTGAGTTCGGCATGCTGGACGGCACAACGAATGAAGCCGAACTTCTTTCAATGACCTATCCGAATGGTGAGGTCTGGACGTATACTGGAGCTAACATTCAAAGCTCTCTTGGCTATCAGTATCGCCGCGATGACGACAACACGCTTTTGAACCTGGGTTACGCCTGGTGTTCAATGTCGACGGATGATTGCGTGGGATACCCGAATGCCTCATGGCCGAATTCCTCTGCCTTCACAAACGCCGCGGGTGAGACGTTCACCTTCACAGAAGGCTCGCAAGGCCCAAACGGTTACAGTCTTCACCTTACATCACCCGAAGGCTATACCATGACCGCATATCTGGATGGCCCGAATGGTAAAGTAACCCGCATTATTGAGGGTGGCGTCAGTACCTATTACACCTATAGTGTCCTTGGGTCCTATTCCGTGACCCAAGTGACCGCGAACTCAGGGCACACAGTACTCTACACCTTTGACGGCGATGGAAACACAATTGGAGTTGAGCGCCGAGAAACAGGTCAGTCCTCAGGGCCAATCACAACCTATGATTACACTGACGACAATCAGGTCGAAGTGATAACCTTTCCTGAAGGGAACCAGACAGAGTACGTTTACGACACTTTAGGACGCGTAACAGAAGTTCGACAGATCGCGTCCGCTGGGTCAGGTTTGGCGAACATTGTTACCAAATACAGCTACTACGCGTGCAACTCCACAACCTTCCGGTACTGCATGCGCCCACGTTTTGTGTGGGATGCGCGGGACCGAGTTACCCGGTATGAATACGACAGCGATCATGGTGGAGTAACGGAAATCCGATCTCACCAGACCGCGGCCGGATCAGGAGAATTTCTCAAACAGAATTTTGAATACGAGCAATTTTATCCTTGGTTCCGAAATAGCACGAGTTCAACATTAATTCAGGGATCGACACCAGTCTGGAGACTGGAGCAAGCACGCTCCTGCACAGTGTCAACATCTGACGGAGATTGCCCGACATCCGGTTCTGACGTCCGGATCACCGATTACTATTACGAGACAGGCAGCGCGTCCGTTCCGAGCAATGTTCGTCTCGACCATGTCACAACCCGCTCAGGCGACAACTCTGTAATCCGAACTGTTTCGTTCGACTATGATCATTGGGGCCGCCTTGAGTATCAGGATGGACCAATCGCGGGTGATTCAGACACCATTCGCATAGAGTATGACGAAATGGGTCGCGTGCTCCGCTCGACCGGAGCAGACCCGGATGGTGCAAGCTATCTGGAGCGCCAATATCAGCAGACTGTCTATGATGATGACGGTCGCGCCGTTCAGGTTCAGGTCGGCCGCGTGTCCGGTATCGGCACATCGCGCTCGTTCACGGTGATTGGTAATGCATTCATAGATTTCGACACTCACGGCCGCCCAATCGAACAATGGACGACCGATGCATCTGCAAATGTCCTGTCACTGAACCAGGTCTCATATGACACCTATGGGCGAGTGGACTGCTCGGCTGTTCGCATAGAACCAGCCAACCAGGGGATGCTTCCATCGTCGGCATGTAGCCTCATCACGGGAGGCTCGGGACCGCTGAACGATTCCATCACCAAATATTATTATGATAACTTCAGCCGCATATATCGTGTCGATAGTGGCTATGGCCATGACGAAGCGTTCAGTCAGTACACAACATATAATGACAATGATCAGACGTTGACCGTTCAGGATGGCGAAGGAAACCTCACAACGTACGAGTATGATGGTCTTGGCCGTCTCTTCCGTACCTATTTCCCACACCCAACTTCTGCCGGCAGTTCAACGACAGATTACGAACAGATAAACTATCTGCTCTTCAGCGGCCGTTCGACACCATATATAACGAGCCGTCGACTGCGTGATGGTCAGACAGTCAGTTATAATTATGACAATCTGGCACGTGTCATCACTGTCAACGCACCGGGAACGGTGAATGATCAGACGATCACCTATGATTATCTTGGGCGCCGGGAATCTGTCACAGTAAACGGCTCCAGTGTCACGTTTAACCGTGACGCGCTCGGCCAGCTGACATCAGAAGTCACATCCGCGGGCACGGTAAGCTATGCTTATGATGCCGTTGGTCGCCTGCAACAGATGACCTATCCGGACAGCTTCTACGTCACATACACGACCGACAATCTGGGCCGCACGACTCAAGTCCGCGAAAATGGTTCAACTGTGCTGGCAACCATCGCTTATGATCAGTATGGGCGCCGAAGCTCGCTGACACTCGGCAATGGCGTCACGACAAATTACGGCTTTGACGAAGCAAGCATGCTGTCAGACCTTGATTTCAGCCTCCCATCCGCGTCCGGCTATAATCAGCAGGTCGATTTCGATTACACCTCTGTCGGTCAGATCGCATCGCGTACCACGAACAACACAGATTATCTGATTTCGGCGCAACCGCTCGGCCCGACAGACTATAGCCTGAACAATTTGAACCAGATCACGTTGATCGATGCCACAAGCACCTCCTATGATGCGCGTGGCAATATGACGAGTGATGGCGCAACCAGCTATACCTATGATGTATTCAACCGGATGACGGATGCAGGCAGTGTCGACCTTGCTTACGACCCTATCGGGCGTCTGCAGGAAATTGATTCAACTGCGGATACCGAATTCGTCTATGCGGGGGCCCAGCTCATTTTGGAGAAAAATACATCCGGCACCGTGCTGCGTCGTTATGTGCATGGTCCTGGCATGGATGAGCCGCTCGTCTGGTATGAAGGCGCTGCTGTTAACAATACAACGCGGCGCTATCTCACTTCGGATGAACGTGGTTCCGTGGCGCTGATCACGAACAACTCTGGCGGTGTGATCAATATCAACACCTATGATGTGTTTGGTATTCCGGATGCGGGCAATATTGGGCGCTTCCAGTATACCGGCCAGCTCTGGATCGAAGAGATCGGCCTCTATTACTATAAAGCCCGCATCTACAATCCGGAACTCGGCCGCTTCATGCAAACAGATCCGATCGGATATGGCGACGGCCTCAACATGTACAATTATGTGGGCGGCGATCCAGTGAATGCGACCGATCCGTGGGGCTTGGAAGGAAGAGGCACTACGTACGACAATTGTGTTAGGGGCAGGACTGTCCCTACCTCCAATGGGACGCATACCGATTTCTCTTGTTGGGACAATTTTGGCGCCGCAACTAATCAGAACAGCGGGTTCACAAATGCTGGTGTATCAGCCAGTGTTTTTTCGGGAAATGATAACGTTTCCGGTTCGGTTCACTTAGGAGCCGTTAACTCGGAGGTGGCTGTTTGTCTCGCGAGCGGTGGAGACGCAGGAATGTGTTATGGGATTTCAAATCAATGTGATGAGGCCACAACCTCAGGGCCCACTTTTCGTCGGTTACGTTTGTCAACTGCTAACGGCCATGTTAGGGTTTCAGGCGCCAACACATATCTTGAACGAGCGGGAGTTATGAGCCTCCCAATGCTGCCAAAAGATCTTTTATCTGCTGATACATTGATTTTTGTTGCCGATATGATGGCTCTTGTAGATTGGCTCGACAGCCGATCCCATCAGCCAGATACGAGAGTATATCGTTATGGTGATATACATTACAGAATTACTGATGCTACTGGCTATAGTGAGTCAGGTTCGCACCCGCTCCTGACAAATCAACCATTTAGCTTTGCATTTGATGGTCTAAGAGGAGAAGTCGAACTGGAGTACAGTATTTATCGCTGGGGCTCCGTTAGCGGAGGTCGAGATCGTGTCGCCGCATGCGGGGGAGGGCCTTCAAACGCGTACTCTTCGAGTAGGTTTTAGCTATTGGGAGCGTATTAAAATGAATTCTTTCTTTAAGTGGCTTACCCTGCTGACCTGCATTTCAATATTTGGATGTTCGGAAGCTCAAGTCTCAAACGAGTCGTGGGAAATTGATGATTTCATGCGGGTTATCCCTGCGCCTGAGCTCGTTAGTGGAGGGGTGCATTACCAAGAAGAAATAATCTGCTTTTGGCGCTACCGGCCCCCAAGTTACAATCAACTTTGGGGGGTGGTATTAGATACCCGTAATGTTGGGAGAGCTGAATTCGATAATTCAGTAGTCTCGGAAGATCTCGTGGGCATCGCAATCGCAAGTGTTTTTGCGAACTGCAACAATCCAATCAATATTTCGCCATATTACGGTCACGAGAATCCTCAGGCAATGCAGGTACCAAGATTTCGAGACGATCCGCTGTGGAGTTTCTACCAACTGGAGCTGTCCGAAGATCGAGGCGATTTCGATTGGGGGATCGACGTTTATGAGCTCGCTCAGCGACTGGGGCATCCCATACAAGCATCGTGCTTACATGAGCGGACGATTTTCATAGCGCTCTCAAATTTAGAGCCTTCACCTTGGCGCAACAACGAACTCCATTTTTTGAATGTGCACTGGCGAGTATTGAATGCAGAGAGAACGGGTGAAATGTGGCAGACGGTGACCTCAGATGGAATTGAAAATTGTAGAGCTGAAAACTGAGCTGCCAGCTTCGGTCACCAATGGCACCTTCAACTAACGAAAGTCTGTTTCGTTGAGGTGATTTGCGGGGACGACGTGAGACGGGCTAGTTTGTTCCAGATTAAGTGCGTCGCGTGTTCAGGCGATTTCCTTCAAAGATTTATCAAAATGATATCTATTAAAAATCATTTTTCTCGTTCTTAAGGCTCGGTGGCGGCAGCCCATCCTTCCTGAGCTGCATATGCTACGTTTTACAAGTGGCGATCGAAACATAACGGCACGGCAATGTCTGAGGTCAAGCGTCTGAAATCGCTTGAGGGTGAGAGCGAGCCCGAGGCGCCAATGGTTCAAGCCTTTGGCCAACGCGGCTGAAGAAGCTGCTGGCGAACTCGACTTCCCTTGTGAGTGAGCATGTGGAAATTGAATACATTGTTTGTCTTTCCCTGATCGCCATGCATGCTTTTGTTCATTTGATGCTTGCGCTGGTGCATCTTTGGCCGAAAGTTGAAAAATTTTTTGGCGCGCAGAAAATGCAAATTGGCCAAAGCGTATGCATGGATCAGTGTTGCTGCATTGATGCCGATCGTAATCCTGATCTCATCTGCGCCGCTTCTCTACTATGGATACAATTGGCTAGAGTACACCGAGCCATACTGGACGTGAGGCCTGAGGCCTCCTTTCGACTTGCGGTGACTAACGAGATCGCGTTTTTTCTATTCTTAATCGACGATAGCGTTCAGCGCTTTGGTTTCCACTGCGTTCTTCAATTTCCGCGTCATAACCATTCGGAAGCTCCAGGATAAAGTCATGCGCGCCCGCAAGTTCAGCGGCTCTGATGACGTCATCCATGGAAAGCGAGGGATTGGCGATGGCCATGTTGTCGCGAACGCTACGGCTCAATAGAATGTTCTCGATGCGACCGAAAGACTGGCTGAAGCGAGCTTTCAGTATCTGGATAGATTTTACAAATCGCCGCTCTCACAGACCCAGATCGATTTGTTTACAGGGGAATTTTTGACGATAAAGGCGCTCCTTCTTGCCCAAAAAAATAGCAAACTATGCGAGGAAAGCGAAATTTACCCTGATCCTCCTGAAGGGATCGATGGGTGTAGGGAGAGCGAAGCCTCCATGATGTTGGGTGTCGGGCGCCGTTACCTTGACCGCTGATGAAACGGACGCGCGTTTTGAGTGATTAATCGACGATACGATTAGTTGGATGACCGAAGACACACGATCTGGAACGGAAACTGGAGTGGAGCTGGCTCAAGCCATCCACGTAAGCTAAAGTGTAAGAAGTGAGCCTGAGGGCATCCAATCGCCTGGGGGAAGTTTGAACGGGGGCGCGGCACGGAGCAGCCCCTTTCAACAAGATGGTGGCGGGAGGTACGACCAACACACATCTTGCATAGCGGCGGACCGAAGGTACGCACATCTCGCATAGCGGCGGACCGAAGGTACGCACATCTCGCATAG
>NZ_ATVJ01000001.1:0-1745577 GCF_000420665.1 Ponticaulis koreensis DSM 19734 | reverse complement strand
GCATAGCGGCGGACCGAAGGTACGCACATCTCGCATAGCGGCGGACCGAAGGTACGCACATCTCGCATAGGCGCTTTAGCGCACATCTCGCCTAAGCCCGCAAGGGCAATTCTGCGGATCGTCAGGCACGCACATCTCGCGTCCTCCGCCAACGGCGGTTCTACCAGATAAGTCTTCGGTGTCCGGCCGAAATCATCTGACGCATAGCCTAACCGCTTTAGTGGACATCTTTGCCTATGGGTTTTCTGGTTGGCCTTTGACGGAATGCAGGCTTCGATGCCGCGTGCTGCCAGAGCCTCACGGAACCAGTCGGCGTCATAGCCCTTATCGCCCAGTAAGGCGCGGGCGTCAGGAAAGGCCCCGATCATCCGCGCCGTACCTTTGAAGTCGCTCATCTGGCCTTCGCTGAGCATGAGCATGAGCATGAGCATGAGCATGAGCATGAGCATGAGCATGAGCATGAGCATGAGCATGAGCATGAGCATGAGCATGAGCATGAGCATGAGCCTAGCTACTCTTACTTTAACCAGAAAGATGAGCGTAAAACTAATTATGATAAAGTTTGCACAATGACACTACAAGTGTGCGACCTATCGATCATGCAATTCGTAGACTATATCCTGAATTTTTGAGAATAATTGCTCATCAATGTAAGCAGCGTTTGCGCCTAACTCTGCCATGCAGGATACCAGCGCCATAGAAAACAATTCTGAAAACTCCGGTTCGCCACACCGATTGACCAAAGATCTTAAGTACTCTTGCGTTCGATAGGTTAAAACAGGCCTTTTCGCAATTAACAGAACATAACTTCGAGCTAAAACATGGGCCAAATGTTCATTGGGGCTTTTGAAATACAACAAGAATGAAACAGAAAAATAATTGTCTGCATGCTCCGTTTTTCCATCATCAAGGGCATATAAAATAAGATTATACATTATTTTCACAAGGAATGTATTAGCTTCCTGATAGTCCTTATTCGTTAAGAACACCATGAGCAGATTTATTTGTGACGATATATTTTTCTGACTTTCAATATAAGACTTATATGACGTTGCTTCACATAAGCTTCGAGCCCAAAAACCCAGAATGACTTCATCATGATCAGGATTCCTCTCATTTATGTCGTAATAATACCCAAACAGAGCGCCTGATATATTATAATATCCGAGTTTCAAACACGAATACATGAGATTCATATGTAGACTTAAGCAAGAGAATAAATCGCTGAGAATTAGACATTCTTCTTGCCCGTCCAACCACCAATCGACAAATCGGAGAATGATGTTTTTATGCCCTGCTGAAGCAATGTGTGGCAGCATATTGCTCACGAGCATAATTGCGCCGAGAGGTTGATCGCGGTTTGATAGCGACCCGATAATCACCGCTGGTGTAATTTGGTTTCTCGGAAAGTCTTCCCCTAAATGGCTTAAAAATGCAAAGGTCGCCTCTCCGTCATGAGTCCAAGAGAAATTGAGAAGTTTCTCCCGAAGATAGGGGGGCATCTTACTGATTTCGCGCAAGAACTGTCGTTCAGACAACAAGTCTGGTGTCCTACCAAATACAATGCCACTCTCTTGTTCGTCATGGAACAGATGGCCCGTGAGCTTGTTGATCTTGTCTAGATCGTCTGCGGTCATATCAACCGTATCCGGCAGAATTTCACTTAATTTGCGTATCCTGGATGGATACAGGTGGGATACAATGTTTGCTATGATCGCAATCGCTCTATGCAATAATGACACCGAGTGCTCTCTATAGATCATTGCTGGTGTTCGATCCCTAGGGGCGTCTGGTTCAAACATTTTGGACAAATCAGCATCAAGCACGAAGTCTAATAGATCTTCGAGAATATCGACTGAATCGATATTTGGCAGTTCACCCGCCAGAACCGCCTCAGTCGCGATCTGAGCAATGAGAGGCCTCTTGCGATTTGCATCCTTCAGATCGAGCTGTTCATCTTTTTCGCTTACCCCCAAAAACTGAGCAACTAACTCTCTTTGCATTGGTGTAAAAGAACTTCCACTCCTGAAGTGAGCCCATTCATCAGCGATTTGTAATAAGACATCTTTGCCGGGATGCATGAGCACAATCGGCCCATTATGAGTGTCGTGGCAAGCCTGCAATCCTGCCAAAATTCTCGGCTCGGCAGACTGTTTAATCATCAACCGATACTGCCAGAGAGACGGCATATGGTTTGGGCCGAAGTCCACGCTACTTCGAGAACTAGCGCTGTAAGGTTGTCGATCTAAAATTAGCAATCGAACTCTAAATCCATCCCAATCCGCTGGTCGGCGCGGGTCACCAAATAGTAGATGCATAAGGTCTAACAGCCGATCGGACTTTTCCGGTGACGCTGCGTAATCAATTACAATCAGCGTATTGCGAGCAGGCCGCCAGCGCTTCACTTTTTCCAAAAACTCGTGATCAAAGCGTTCTATGAAGCCTGCTTCCCACTCGTCAGAACGCTCCATCCTGTGTTTGATAAAATGGTGCGCGAGCCGACTTTTACCTTGGCCGGCTTCGCCCGAAATTTGCCACCACTTAAACGACTTGTTCTCATCATGGAGCAAAAACTGATTTAATTGGTTGATCTCTTCTTCACGGCCAACAAACTTGGCACCTTCGTTGGAAAAGTGCATCTGGAGTTCGAAATGTTGGCTATGATGTTGCTCGGGCAGTATAAGCCCGAGTTCTTCATAGGTTATGGACTTCATTTTCGGAAAACGAGGATGTTCAGTAATTAGTTGAAAATCTAACTTGATCGACTCAAAATATACGCGTGCTTCATCAGGAAAGTAGTATGATAGCCAAAAGAGAGTTGGGGCCAGAAAAACCTTCTCAATCTCTGAACGATCCTTCTTTTCGAGGCGGTCGTCTCTTATTGGGAGGTCTCGAACGCGTTCGCCTATTACTTTGTCGCCCCGGTTTTCTGCAACATTCTTGTCAGCGTTACTAATTCCGAACTCTTTGCAGACTGCGACGTAACTGTCGGCATGTTCGGAGTAACTACCCGGCAGTGACCGGATCGCTTTAAGCATTAACTTTTGCGTCTCATAACGCAAAACGATCCACTCGCGCGCCACGATTTTGTAATGCTGAATTGCATGCTCAAAAGACAACATTTTATCTCACATCGCGCTACCAAACGGATAATAACGAGCAGGACACAAAATTCAATTCGCGATTAGCTACGGGATTGGCGGCACAGTACTCTGTAGGTCTAACTGGCTAGGCGTGTCCGCCCACACTTCATCGACAACCAAGCCGTTCTCAATAATTTTTCGAAATGCGCCGTTGGAGTCAAACGGTGCCCCATTTTGATAATGCTCAACTAGCTGACGGATTGTATCATCGGCTAATAATGCGGGACCATCCTGATCTTGACGTCTCCCGTGCTCTGCATACACTCGAAAGTAAACGTGGCCTGTCACCAAATTTTCAATTTGCAGAGCCGGACCGTCATTTCTGTGAAGAAGATGGCGGTTATAAGCGTTGGAGTATTTTCGGACCCAACAATCAGCAAGTGGTATATTCTCGAAACAGTCATGCTCCTCATCTGCGCTTTCAAGGAAACGCTGAATCTCGCAGCATTCACACGACATCTCGGAGAGCAATCCGACTTCCAGTCTTAAAAGGTTCCCATTCTGCCGTACCAAACGCTCATACATCGTAATTAATATATCATAATGATATTCAAACTTGCAACCGACTGTTTTTATTAATTTATCATGACGCAGTTTCCACCTCGGAAAAAGTCGGAAGTATCCTAGGCTTAGAGTTGTCATCAATGTTGCAAGCACGGAGTGGAGACCGATGCCCAGGCCCTGATGCATCCCGACTACTGGGGGCCGCACCCTAATTAGCGAGCTCGCTTTTCTCCCTGGAGAAAAGCAACATGGGACAGCCCACGTTCCAACTACCCCCTCAGGCTTACATCCTGAGCCTATTAAACCTCACCCGCCTTGCGCTGCTGTATAACGGGCTCAAGGCAACTAAAAAAGCAGAAGGAGATAAATTCGGTCGGCGTAGTTTCGCCGACTGGCTGAACGATCAGCTCGTCAGTATCGACTATAACGTCTTCGATTTTGATGGCTGTCTGATCTGGGATAATCTCAGCGAACAGGACAACTTTAGTGGTGTCGAAAACCACTATTCCTGTGTAGATTACGCGTTTAATGATGACGCTTCCTTTCGCTGGGTTTCAGCGTTCAGCAACTATGCTGTGACCCCGCCAAAGCGTAATCGCCTGCATCTGATCCAGTATCGCATGCAACTGATCACAGCTGCATTCATCATCTCGGGCCTCTATGAGCCCCAGATCGACGGCTGGGAAAATCCATTCACCCCCCAGGGTTAAACATAACCAAATGGACAGGGCCGGATTATTTCCGGCTCTGCTTTTGTAGGCAGCATCTCAAAACCCATCAAACATATCGCGCTGGACGCAAAGCGCGGCGTTAATGCGGCGCAAATGCGCGAGCTCATTGTAGATGTGGTTATGCTTAAGTGCGAGGCTTGAGTGAACGGGCTCACACAGTCTGACCGAGTCCTTCAGCCTATCGCTAAGCCTGTGCTGTTGCAGCTCTCGTACGAGCTCTCGGTAACGTTCAAGGTCGGCTTTGTATTGGTTGGTGATACGGTTCCTTAAGCGGCGTAACTGCTCCGACCTCCTAGGTTCGCAAAGCGCTTCAGCATCTTTGATTTCATCAATGTGCCCTCGATAATCTCGCGCAATCACAGATTTCAGGATCGACTTCGGTCCGAGCACTTTACCCCCGAGAAGGTAGTACCAAGGATGGCCCGGGTCGTACCCATTCTGAAAATTCGGAGCGCCGCTATTCGCGGCGCTCGTTGTTGGTGACAGGCGGATCATGCTGCCTCTCCTGTCTGGATCTGAGCTTTGTCTTCGCGAAGCTGGGACTTGATCCAAGTGTATGCCAGATCAGCAAGTCTGGAGACCTTCAGGATTTCCTCGCGGGAAAAGCTATGAGTGGTGTGCCAGGCTTCATCTTTGAGATATGAGCGCGAGAACGTCACGCTGTAACGATTGCTTCCGTCGCTGACGGTATCCTTCCAGATAGAAGCTGAAATCAGGCCGTCTCGAAGGGTTTGGATTGGTGGGAGTTGCTTTGACATTGTTTTGTCCTTTCGTTTTGAACCGCTGGATTGCGGTCCTTGTGAAAGGCGAGATAGCCAGAACGGCATCTGGCAGGATCAATGAACTACACGTTTGTGCGGGCCGGAAATTGATCCAGACGCGCAGCGTCGTTGCCATATCCGTTCTGGCAGACTTCACAAATATGGGCTGCAATGTTCAGGCGTGTTCACCAGTGCGAAAGGTGGAGTGGCATCAACGCCAAGCCTATCCGTATAGTGGGCGCTAAGATCAGCCAATGACGCAACAAAGTCTGCGCCACCGACCGATGCAAAAGCTACTTGTCTGAGTTCATATCGCTCCATTGACGTTCTTGCTCAAAATACCGGAATAGTTCGCAATAGATTGCGTTTAGCTCGGCAACCATGTGTCCCATGATTTCGCGTTTGCGCTTATCCTTGGTCTGTTTGAGCTTGACCTGCGCGGCCATGAGCATCCTCATCTGCAATAACCCTGCGGCTTCATACGGGTTGTCATCGCGTGAAACTTCAAGAGCCATGAGGTGCATGACGATGTGATTGAGGGCGTTCACCTTGCCCAGTAGCTTTTCGGGTTCGTTCATTGGTTTTAGTCCTGAATTGATCAGCGGACGGAATTGTCCGCAGTTTCAGGATCAAGGGTGATAATTCTGTGCGCCACGCCCTTAAGTAGAACGATGCTCTGTCATTCATCCCACTTGGGGATAACAGGGGTGTCAGGCTCTTCGTCCAGGATGTGCCGATGCTTTTTGATCCAGCGCTCCGCCAGATAACACCGAAAACCCAGCCATGCGGCGAGAAGGGGCTTTTTGTAAATGCGGGCCATGGAGGCATGATATCTTAGCTCAGCAAGCCGATCCTGTTCCATTCTTATGAAGCGATGAAGTTTTGCTCCGGCCATAGAAGTCCTTCAATCGCACTCAGCGGTTTGAACATAACGGTAGAGCGTTGATCTGCCCACGCCCATGCTTTGCGCGATCCGGGAGACGGGCTCTCCTGTTCCAATGCGCCGTTTGACCTGCGCTATCTCTTGCTGGCTAAGCGCGGGCGGTCTGCCAATTTGCTTTCCGGCAAGGCGGGCTGAATGCAGACCAGCCTTTGTGCGTTCGATCAGAAGGCTTCGTTCAAAAGCCGCAAAGCTTCCCAGCAAGTGCAGAAGAAGCTCGCCTGCGGCGGTATCAAGATCAATGTGCTCGGTAATGGACTGGAAGCGAACGCCGATTTGCGTGAGGTGGTCGATCTTCTCCAGTAAGTCTCTGGTGGACCTCGCCAATCTATCGAGCTTGTAAACGATGACCGTGTCGCCGGATTTTAGAACAGAAAGCAGCTCCCGATATCCTGGCCGGTCTGACTTCGCGCCGCTCACGCCCTCATCGGTGAAGATGCGCTGGCATCCGGCCTGTTTTAGTTGCACGACTTGAGAAGCAACGGACTGTGAACTGAGGCTGCACCTCGCATATCCATAAAGTGCCATTGTTGAAGCCTTTCTGAGCGGAAAATGGCTGTGGAACTGCTATTTGCTGTCCCGAAAGGGTTCGATTGCGAGACATCGCTAAAACCCTCAATTATTCCGCCAGACTTGGCGGTTTCCCGTCATCAATCATTCTACAACATTTAATCCCTATACTGAACGTTTTCAGGACTCCTGCATGCTCTGGTGTGCAGCTCGGCAATGATGATTTCTGCTGGCGCTTATGCTGCTGAGGCAGAGGATGCTGTTCATCCGGCAATTGGTGTTATTCCGCCAAGTGAGCTTAGGGCTTCCGACATTCGCGATTTGCCAGAGCGAGATCGGCTATCTTGGATCGCTGGAGCGGTTGGTGCTATGGCGCAAGCAACATCTGAGAACGATGTTAGCGAAGCACGGTGCATTACTGACTGGTATTTTAGGGGCGGCTCCGGCCCAACTGTTTTGAATGCAGCTTTTGAGCGATATCCAGATCATTACGCAACGGCTGTAGTCGCAGCGGCTACCAGAAATGCTTGTCGAACAGATTAGAAGCTCGGTCTGCTGTTTGAATTGTTAAGAGAAGCAAGTTCCGAACTCGGATCGGTTCGTTCGTAATTGTGAGTTACTTTCGGAGCTGCGCCCACGTTCGAGATTTCCTGATCGGCTTGTTCAAGTTCTGTCTCGATCTCTTCCAGATCGGTTTTGCTTGGCGGGTTGTCTGGGTCCTGAATGCGTGTTCTGGCCGGATCAATAACCTCGCCCTGAATTCGAGCCAGTTCAATCGCGCGGTCTCTGGCTCTACGATACTCTTCCCAGCTTGTTGCACCATTTGGAATATCGCTTGGGTCTGGCATTTCGGCTGCGGGAACTTTCGTTCCGTCCGCATAAACGAAGCTGCCATCTGATGCCGCGTATATGGTGGAGCCGTCTTTTGAGTGCGCTGCGCCGTCTTCAAGTTGTTCCAGCTCTTCGGCGTTTTCAAGAATGGCCTGATCAAGGTTTGATTGAACCTCATCAAGCTTGCCTGATACGCGCTCATACAGGGCGCGGTATTCCGGGTCTTGCATCATGGTCTGAAGCGCCGTCATGTTGTCCATGAAGCGTCTTTCGATTTCTTTTTTGAAATCCGATTTTCGCTTTTCCTGATCTTGAGCTGCCGCGCCCATGATGGGGCCACCCGCTTCAGCAATGGATTTACGAGCAAGCTCTGCGCGGTCTTTATTGGCTCCGGTGTTTTCATCAGTGAAGATGTCCATGACCACCCCCACCGAGAACTTCGCGCTGGTCTACAGCCCAGCCGTCAATAATGCTTAGGGCATGATTGACGCTAAGCCGCCCCTTTGTCCCGCCTGTCCCAAAAATCCAGTATTTTGAATAATTATAATCACCCACAATACCGCAATTATAGGCTTATCGTGGTTAATATGCAGTTAATATTGATCCGTATGCTGATTTATATCGGTAGCCATTTTTACTTGTTACTCGTAATGATAAACACATCAATCATCAAAACGCCCGCATTTCCTTAGATACAATACAGAATGTCCTCAGATCGAAAAAGAGGACCATCATGAACAATCCTTTCGCAACTACACCCCCTGCAAATACATCTTCTGTAGAAGCTTATCAGGCCAGCCTGATTACTGAGCTTCGCTCTCAGAAATGCGAAATTGACGCGCAAATCCATGAATACTCTCTTGCTGACAATGCCGCTGATCTAGGGCTGCGCGTTGCTCAGCTGGAACCGTACTTCAATTATCTTGAAAACGGTCTTGAAAAACTCGACACCACTGTTGATCGATTTGTCCAATGGCGCAGCAAACGAGCAGAGTATTTGCGCTTTTTACAATGGTCGCATAACGCTGCTCGGCCTGCCAAACTTCCAGACCCTCTCGACACTATTTTCGTTGCTATGGTGTTCGTGCTGCTTGAGGGCGGCATGACCTCGATGATGATGATTTCCGAAGGGAAAATGGATGTCATGGCGGGAATTGGCTACGGACTGATCTTCGCTGCAGTCAATGTCATTGTTGGAATTGTCGGCGGATTTTTCTGCCTGCGATACGTGAACTACAAGCTTGGTGCCCCGAATCCTGAACCAAAGGATAAGCGTACGCGGTTGATTGCCCGTGTCGGTTATATCATCGTTCTGAGCGTTCTTGCGATTCTGGTATTCGCCGCCGCTCGGGTTCGGTCACTCGGATCGCACGAGCATATTTTCAGTTTCGATGAGATTGGCTTCATAAGCACGTTCAATGACGGCATTGCTGTCATTATCATCGTCATCGGAACAGTTTCATCCATTCTTGCTATCTGGAAAGGATATTCAGGGCTCTCTGATCCCGTGCCTGGGCTGTCCAATGCCAGGCGTCATGCAGAGACGCTGATAAATGAAGACGGAATGATGGCTCTGGATGCGCTCGCTGACAGCATGAGCGAAACAGTGGAAGATGCGCTTGAATCCGCAGAAGAAGATTTGAAGCTGGCCAGAAAGGCTATCAGCACACGCACAAAGGCGTTGATTCACCTTACTGACATCGTGAAACGCCACAATATGTCCATTGAAGATGCTCTCGGAAGGCTTCGAGTATTTGCACATCAGCATTCTTCGATGATCCATCGCGTTAAACGCTCAGCAGTTCCCGAAGACGTGTTTCTCGATGAGACGCCCTTCAATACCCTAAACATTTCACCAGACATTCTATCGTCCGATGAAGGGGAAGCGTCGCTAGCTGAGGCGAACAAACTCCAATCGGTCATGGCAGAACTTTTAAACGCCCTCGGCGAAGCACTCGCAAAGATAGAGTTGGCGCGCACCGAGTTTCTGGCGTCTGCGCCTGATCTCGATGTTGTGTCAGATAAGTGAAGGAACTTCAAAATGCCAAGGAAGCGTTCAACACGTCGCCGCACCGGAAAAACCAATCGGATCATGAAGCTCACTATATTGGCCGCTTTGCCATTGGTAACAGTATCTGGCCTGGCGACTGGCGTCTCTCATATGATGAGCATCCCTCAAATGGATGATGCCTTCTGCTACGCGCAAAGCGAACAAGCCGAGACGGCAATTTTTATTGATAATTCAGTTACGCCGGGTCTTAGCAGCCCTCAGTTTCGGGATTTTCAGACGGCATTTATGAATGCCTGGGAGGCCGCTCCGCCAAATACGCGGTTTTCAGTTTTTTCGACTGGACGCAGTGTAGCGGGATCAATTGCGAGACCAGCATTTGAATTCTGTAAACCGGCAAGTACACCAGCTGAGCAGGACGCATTCGGTGGTCCAGACAAACCCGCACCGATGCTATCGCGTATCTATGACGATGCGACTGCGCACTTCGAAGGCACTGTGCATGAGCTGATTTCCAGTTCGCACGATCCGGATATGCAAGCCGTGGATAGTCCTATCCTCGAACAGCTACAGGCGATTTCCCGATATTCCGGATTTCAAGGTCCAGACCGGAGGCTTCTGGTATTCACTGATGGTATTCAGAATACAGAAACCGCCCGGTTTTGTGCTGTCGCAGGCGACATGCCGTCATTTGAAACCTTTGAGCAACAACAGCGATACACATTTGTTCGTCCAGACTCTTTGGATGGCTCCGCCGTTGATATCTTGCTGATAGAAGGGCTGATCACACCAAATTCCCTGCCATATTGCTCGGAAGCTGAATTGCGGACCTGGTGGCCGGACTATTTTAGAGCCAATGGAGCCCGTACAGTTCAACTCACACGCTTAAGAACCAACGGTTAAACCCGACAGTCTCAGAAAAAAGCAGCGCGGTGCACCCAGCGCTGCTTTTTTGCATTCTGTATCTCGCTAAACCGCCCTCGCGATCAGGCTACCGCTGTCACGCTTCGCTTCGTTCAACTCAAACGAAACGGAGCGTATTTATGAGCAAAGCACCCGAAAACAGAAATCTGATCCTGCAGGGTACGACCCTGACAGTGATCACAGGGATAGGGTGGTACTACCGTCATCTGATTTACATCCCTGATTTCCAGATCCCGGCTTGTATTGCCGCCTTCACTCTGGCAGCGGGCTGGCTGGACTGGTCAGGCGCCGTACTGCGGGTCATACCCCGTCTTTTCAAGCACTGGAGAGTTCGTAAACCAAAGGGCGAGAAAGGCACCGCGCGATGGGCCAATGCAGGTGATGCAACAAAGGCAGGACTGTTCAAACGGTCCCGCCGAAAAACCGGTTACTATGTCGGGCTTGCATTTGGTGAACCGGTCTTCGTCGATATCGAATCCAATGGCCTTGTCCTGTCACCCGCAGGTGGAGGAAAGACGACCGGCTTTGTCATCCCCGCTCTAATGCATCATACAGGCTCTATCTTTGTTTCTGATATGAAACAGGGTAGCCTTGTTCATATCACGAGCCGAACGCGCAAGAAGCGCCTCAAAAATGAAATCGTTATTCTTGACCCCGTTGCCGTCATGACCGGCATTGATCAGATCGCGTCCCGCTATAACCCGCTAAGCCTTCTGATCGATGACTGGAAAGATGACACCAAGCGTAAATATCTGATGTCGGACCTGCGCGGCTTTGTGAAACAGATGCTGCCTGAACCCAAACAGGAGGGCGAAAACAAATTCTTCAGAAGCGGTTCACGCAAGCTACTCCAGTTCGCTCTGCTTTATCTGATCATGCGAGGAGAGGATGCCAGCCTGACAAAAGCCCTTCTCCTTCTGAGCGACATGGGGGCACTGGAAAGCGCGCTCTATATCGCCCAGAACAGTGATGCGCTTAATGGCGAACTCAAACGCCTTGCAGATGATTTGCTCGGAAAACTCACTGACAGCGACCGCAAACAGTTTGAAAGCTTCCGCGAAGGCGCTTTACAGGTTCTGGAGCCCTACGGCCCAGGTAGCCTCCTTGCTGAAGCAACGTCGCATACCGATTTTCGGTTCTCCGAAATGAAAGAACGCAACATCACTGTTTATGTTGTCAGCGACCCGACGCAGAGAGACGCGCTTTCTGAGTGGATGGGCATGATCTCGTGGTGCGCGACGACCGAGCTTATTCGCGCGCCCGGCAAAAAGCCGGTCACCTTCCTGCTTGATGAAGTGACAAACTTCAAAATTGAAGGTCTGCCGGGCCTTCTGACCATCGGACGTGAGTTTGGTATCAGAATCTGGTGTATCGTTCAGGAGTTGGAGCAATGGAGCCTGATCTATGGCAAGGAAGCGCTCGATACGCTTTTGTCCCAGTCAGAAGCTCAGGTCGTTCATGGCATCAGTTCTGTGAAGACAGCAGAACTGTTTTCAAAGCGGATGGGACAAACCTCAATCCGCGTCAAAACGCACTCTATCGGTCGCCATGCCAAAGATCAGGTCACCCGCACGTTGTCAGAGCAGGCAAGAGCGCTGATGACGCCAGATGAGCTGTTGTGCGCAGAAGACGGTCTCTTGTTTCTGAGGGGAAAACCGGCGTTCCGGCTGCACATCGCGGGATATCATGAGATTGAACCCTGGCGCAGTCGGGCTGATGCCAATCCACTCTATGGCCGCAAGCGCTATAAGGGCAAAGTCAAAGCGCGGCTCTAACTGTGAGTCGTGTTCGCGTCCTCGCGTTCGATCTCATCACCCTGGCATTTTACGAAGTATTCGAGGGTATGTTTTTCGAGAATCTGTAAAACGCCCGCCTGATTACAAACCTGCTCATATCTTTCCATAGCACGATCTGGGTCAACCGGATCGTGCTCTAGCGCATAGTAGGTAAGATCCTTGGAAAGCCCGAAAACAATCTCATTGATACGTTCAGCAGGCACGCCGAGCTGGAGCCAGCGCTCTATCATCGTGCGTAAGTCAGTTTCCATGACCTCGCGAGACAATTTGGGCCAGGTACGTCCGTATCGGACATTGTCATTTCTGGCGCGCAGATCAGATTTGTCGGGCTCTTCCGTCATAGGTCCAGTGTACCAGAACGGTCTTCCGAATTGCAAATTTACCCCACCAACATGGAGGCAACCCAATGTCTGACGCCATCGGTTCCGATCTGAGCTGGAGCAATCTGAAATCCAGCTTTGAAGCCGTAGACCCAGAGCTTTATAAAACCGTTCAGAACCCAGCTGAGACGTTTCAGTCGATCCGCGAAATCGATGAATGGGCAAGCGATGAACGCGCACGGTTCAGTGACACTACGAAAGCAAACCGGACAGAATGGGTTGCGCGCGAAGTCGATAAGGTCTGGCTGGAGCGGGAAAACATGGCACCTGAGCTAAAGCCGCCATTGCCAGACAAATCACTGTCTCAGGAGGCACGCGAACGTGTGGATCGTCGGATTGAGGGTGTCTACCTTCAAATCGAACAGCACAGGAAAGCAGAGCATCAGCGCGTTCTGAACAATCCCGAGCGTTCGGTTGATGAAAGGAAAGCTCCGACACAAGCCCATCCGCTTTCCAAAGCCACACATGCTGAGATTGATGCCTCGCGCGAACGCCTCCTGAAAGAGGCCCAAGCCATTTTTGGCGCTGGAGAGAAACTTGATCACTTCCGCACGCGTGAGGCTGAGCTTCGCACACAACATCATAAGGACGTCGGGCGGGCGTTTAACGAGCACGGGATCAGCCGTCAGCCTGTTTCGGATCAGACCCGATCAGGTCCGTCTGGTCTCTGAATACACCTGTATTAATAGGAATTAATTCCTTTACGAATTCGGAAATTTGAAGGACGATTGCCGGACTTAGTAACAATTACGGAGAAGCAAAGCGCAATAATTTGCGTAGGAAGGAAGGTCGTATGACCGAGACAACACCCGCAGGATATGACCTGTCCACCGATCTGGACAGCTATGATCTGAGCAACATCGATCTGACCGAAGATGAAGCAAAACAGTTTCTGGAAATCTTGAGCGTCATAATGTTGTCCATCGTCCGGGTCGGTCTGGGCCTCGATCCTGTCAGCCAGATACTTGATGAACGAGTTCTGGATAAGCTTCAGGAAATTGATGAACCAAACCCCTCAGCTATGGTAGAATATACCCATGCAGAATAACCCGACAGACCAGAAGATCGTGCCTCCGCATATGGCCGTGATCTATGCGCGTGTTTCCAGTTACAAGCAAACTAAAGAGGGTAATGGAATCTCGTCGCAAATTCTGCGCTGCAAAGAATTTTGCCAACACCAGAACCTGAGTGTCGTTGCAACCTTCACTGATGACATCACCGGAGCCTCGATCAACAGACCTGGCATGAGTGAAATGCTGGCCTTTTTGAAAGCGACCAGCAAAGGCACATGTGCAGTCGTTGTGGATGATATCAGCCGGATAGCTCGGGACTTACGCGCCCACTTACATCTGACTGACGAGGTGGAGGCGACCGGCGGCGTGTTGATGAGCCCGTCTCATCAGTTTGGACAGGACGCAACGGGAAAGGTAATGGATTATTTCAAAGCCTCATTCAGCGAATTGCAACGCGAGACAAACAAGGAGCAAACCCGCAATCGGCAACGTGCACGCCTAATGCAGGGATTTTGGCTCTATGGAGCGCCTCAAGGCTATATCTGGGGCAAGGCAGGCAACGACCCCATGATCATTCGAAACGAGCCTGCCGCGACTATCCTGGCTCAGGCATTGGAAGATTTTGCAAATGGGCTACTGGAAACGCAGGAAGAATTTCGACGGGCGCTGAATAACAATCCGCGATACCCTAAGGGCAAGTCTGGTAAGATTTACAAACAACATATCAGTAAGCAGCTGAGAAACTCGCTGTATGCCGGTTACTATGAAGTTCCCAGTCTCGGGGTACCGATGACAAAGGCGCTTCACGAACCTCTCATCTCCCTGGAAACCTTTCAGAAGATACAAGACAGGCTAGTTGCCAAATCGCGAGCACCCACTCGGAAAAACATCAATGAGGACTTCCCTCTGCGCGGCTTTGTACTGTGCACTTGCGGCACCCCGTATCGAGGCAGCTGGAGCAAGGGCATGACTAAGACTTATGCTTACTATTGTTGCCAGACCAAGGGCTGCGAAAATTACGGCAAATCCATCCCTAAAGCACAACTTGAAACCGAGTTTGAAGACCTGTTGAAAACCCTTCGTCCGGCAAAGCCGCTCATAGCGATCGCCAGAACGATGTTCAGACGCATCTGGGATCATGAGGTGGCCAATGTGACTGAAAGGAAAAAAGCTCTTCAGACATCCCTCAAGGAGGCAGAACGCGATCTGGATGCAATGATTGAACGGGTGATGCAAACCAGCCAGGCATCATTAATCGAAGCATACGAGAAGAAAATTGCAGAACTTCATACACGAAAAACTATCGCTGCAGAAAAGCTCAGCCAGTTTAACGCTGAAAGACGAGATGGTTCTGAGAATTTTGACCAAACGTATAGAACTGCAATGCAGTTTTTATCGAACCCTTGGATTCTTTGGAGTTCTGAACGGATACAGGACAAAAGAGCTGTTTTGAAGCTCGCATTTGTCTCCCCCCTGACATACGACCGAAAAGGAGGTTATAGAACTATGGATTCTGATATTTTATCATTACCATTCAAGGCTTTAGAGGTGGCGCACACCCCTAACAGCAACGGAAACTCAAAAATGGTGCGGTCGAGAAGACTCGAACTTCCACGGGTTGCCCCACAGCGACCTCAACGCTGCGCGTCTACCAATTCCGCCACGACCGCACGCCTTAGCAGAGCGGCGCTAATAACCCGAAAAGAACCGCTTTGTGAAGGACTTTTTTTGACAAAATTCACATTAGTTCGGTGAAACGGCAGATCAGCCGCCTGTTCCGGCTTTCCAGTCCTGTGCACTGGCCGGTCCTGTGACCCGAACGGACATGCGTTCGCCCTCGATTTCGATATCACCTTTGGCGATCGGATGGTCGTTCGCCAGAATCCAGACATCGTCTGTTTCGCGCACGTCGAGCGGAATCACTGCACCACGACCCATTTTGAGTAATTGGTGCATCGGCAGACGGGTCCGGCCCAGAATGACCGATATTTCCACTTTCACTGCATCCAGTTGACGCGCCATAAGAGACCACCATTTATCGTGAAACCCGATTGTCCCGCGACAGGGTAATTAAGGAGTTAATACCGCCGTGCCTATGCGGAAAAATTTACCTATCGAATGGGCTGTTTCTGATGAGCTCGTGCCGTACGCAGACGCCGTAACGGCGATGGAACAGCGCGTCGCGAAGATTGTCGCCGGTGAAGCGCGCGAACTCATCTGGTTTCTGCAGCACCCTCCAGTCTACACGGCCGGCACGAGCGCGCAGATGGACGACCTTCTGGATCCGAATCGCTTCCCTGTCTTCGAATCAGGTCGCGGCGGCCAATTCACCTATCACGGACCGGGACAGCGCATTGCTTACGTGATGCTGGACCTACGCGAACGCGAGCGTGATGTACGCGCGTTTGTCTGCGCGCTTGAGCGAGTAGTGATCGACACACTGGCAGGCTTCAACATTCGCGGCGAGGCGCGTGACGGTGATCGTATTGGAGTCTGGGTAGACCGCACCCAACCGGGCGGCGATCTTCGCGAGGATAAGATCGCAGCCCTCGGCATTCGCCTGAAAAAGTGGGTGAGCATGCACGGTCTGAGTTTCAATGTAGAACCGGACCTCACCCATTTCGGCGGCATTACGCCATGCGGTGTGAGTGACCCGCGCTTTGGTGTGACCAGTCTTGTGGATCTCGGCTATCCCGTCAGCATGGATGATGCAGATATCGCGATGCGCGCCGCCTTTGAAACCCAGTTTGGCCCGTTAGAGCCGGGGAAAGCACCGCTTTAGGCGTCCGGCATATTTAGAACATAATACGCAACGGCCTTTTCCTGTGAGAAAGCCTGCCTGCCGATTTCGGCAAACCCGAGCCGCTGATGAAAACGGTGTGAGCCCGGATTGTCCGGCGCGGTATTCACTTCACAGCCAATCGAATCACAGCCTTCGGAATGCGCGAAAGCCGCTTTGTAGAGTTGAGGCCCGACGCCCCTCCCCCGCGCTTCGGGAGCAAGGGCGATACGATCAACATAGTTTAGCTTTACCGGATTGGCCTCCAGCCACGCTTCAAACCAGCGTAGATTGAGGCTCTTATATTCCATCGTTCCCGGCGGGATGAGGTTGAGGAACCCTAAAACCTGGCCTTCATCGCCTTCAGCAATAAGACACGTTCCCAGCCCTACAATCGTTCTGAGATCGTCTGGTGTTTCTTCACTTACGCCCGGCGTCGACGCGGCATTAATTTTATAGACCGCGTCGAAATCTTCCGCCTTCAAAGGCCGGATAATCATAGGGCTTTGAGTGTCTCACGAACGGCTTCCAGAGCAGCATCAGCTTTGTCGCCGTCAGGACCACCAGCCTGCGCCATATCTGGACGACCACCACCGCCTTTACCGCCGACGGCGCCCGCGGCAACACGAACCAGATCAACCGCTGAAATCTTCTCAACGACATCCGGTGTTACGCCTGTTGCAACAGCGGCTTTGCCATCATTCACTGCGATAAAGACCGCAACGCCTGAACCAAGGCTTTGCTTGGCTTCATCGATCAGCGCACGAAGGTCCTTTGCCGGAACGCCTTCCAGTACGCGAGCCATTAGCTTGATGCCATTGATCTCTTCAGGACCTTGCGCAGGACCGCTGGACGGACCGGCCATTGCGAGCTGGCGCTTGGCTTCGGAAAGATCGCGCTCAAGCTCTTTTCGTTGATCCTGAAGCGCTGTGACACGCGTCACGAGTTCCGTCAGAGGTGCTTTGAGTTTGTCCGCAGCAGCCTGCCCTAGTTCGACCTGACCACGAAGATGCTCGAAAGCCGCTTTCGCAGTCGTTGCCTCAATACGACGAACGCCAGCAGACACGCCGCTCTCAGACAGAACCGTGAACAGAGCGATGTCGCCAGTTCGCGAAACGTGCGTACCGCCGCAGAACTCCATCGAGTAATGCTTTGGTTCGCTAAGCGCCTCACCCATGGTGAGAACACGAACGACATCGCCATATTTTTCACCGAAGAGCGCAAGCGCGCCATCTTTAATCGCCTGTTCCGGAGACTTTTCTGCCGTAGAAACAGACGTATTCTGCCGAATAACGGCATTCACTTCATCCTCGACAGCCTTCAGCTCCTCGCGGGACAAGGGCTGACCTTGAGAGAAGTCGAAACGGAGTCGGTCGGCTTCTACAAGAGAGCCTTTTTGCGTCACATGCGTACCCAGCACATTGCGGAGCGCCGCATGAAGCAGGTGCGTAGCGGAGTGATTAGCGCGGATCGCCGCGCGACGTTCTTTGTCGATCGCCTGAATTGCACGGTCACCGACAGAAACCTCACCTGATTTCAGTTCTCCGACGAGAACGTGCAGTCCACCGCCGCGCTTTTGAACGTCAGTCACTTTGAATTCGGGACCGGATTTGAAATTGACGACACCATGGTCGCCAGCCTGGCCACCGGATTCAGCATAGAATGGTGTTTCATCAAATACGAGCTCGAGAGCGCCTTCAGACGCGCTATCGACAGTTTCCCCATCCTTGACGATAGCGAGCAATTCACCTTCGCCTTCAGCAGCTTCATAACCGGTAAAGCGCGTTGGACCGAGGCGGTCAGCGAGCTCTGCCCAGACTTCAAGGCTGCCAGCATCGCCGGAGCCTTTCCAGTTGGCTTTACCAGACGCGCGCTGGTTCGCCATCGCATCTTCAAAGCCGTCCGAGTCAACCTTAAGGCCGCGACCACGCAAAACGTCCTGCGTCAGGTCGAGCGGGAAACCGTAAGTGTCATAGAGTTTGAACGCCGTTTCACCCGGAAGCGAGTCGCCTTCATTCATGCCCGTTGTTGCATCGTCGAGGAGAGCAAGACCACGGCCGAGCGTACGCTGGAAACGACCTTCTTCCTGTTCTAGCTGGTTACGGATCAGCGCTTCAGCTCGCACGAGTTCCGGATAGGCTTCGCCCATCTCGTTCAACAGCGCACTGGTCAGCTCGTGCATTTTTGGTTCTTGCGCACCGAGAATATGGGAATGGCGCATAGCGCGGCGCATGATCCGGCGCAGAACATAGCCACGGCCTTCGTTAGACGGGAGAACGCCGTCCGCCAGCAGGAATGCAGATGAACGCAAATGGTCGGCTATCACACGGAATGAGGCAAGCTCATCACCGGTCGCCTTGCGCTTGTAGACTTCTTCCTCAGCCGCAATCAGCGACTTGAACAGGTCGATGTCATAGTTGTTGTGGACGCCCTGAAGGATCGTGGAAATACGCTCGAGACCCATGCCCGTATCAATGCTTGGCGTCGGCAGATTTTCGCGCGTGCCATCACCATGCTGGTTAAACTGCATGAAGACGAGGTTCCAGATCTCAATAAAGCGATCGCCGTCTTCTTCGGGTGAGCCCGGCGGGCCGCCCCAGATGTGATCGCCATGGTCATAGAAGATCTCAGAACACGGACCGCAAGGACCGCTATCGCCCATGGACCAGAAGTTATCGGAAGTCGCGATGCGAATGATTTTATCGTCCGGCAGACCTGCAATTTTCTTCCAGAGTGAGTGCGCTTCGTCATCCTCTGCGTAGATCGTGACGAGCAGCTTTTCTTTCGGAAGGCCGAACTCTCCGGTCACTACATCCCAGGCATATTTTATCGCCTGCTCTTTGAAGTAATCGCCGAAAGAGAAGTTACCCAGCATTTCGAAGAAAGTGTGGTGACGCGCTGTGTAACCGACATTGTCGAGGTCGTTGTGCTTACCACCGGCACGGACACACTTTTGAGAGGTTGCAGCACGCGGCGCGAACGGCTTCTGAACACCTGTGAAGATGTTCTTGAACGGTACCATGCCCGCATTCACAAACAGGAGTGTCGGGTCGTTGTCCGGCACCAGAGGTGCGGACGGACGAACCGCGTGTCCATTCTTCTCGAAGAAGGAAAGAAAACCTGATCGAATATCCGAAACGCTCGTCATAAATACCGTCCTGAGTGGTCAAATGCACACTGCACCCGACAAGCGGGTGCAGCATTTGGTTCGGATATATAGATATGCGCGGGTTTCGCCAACCGCGAGATCAGAGAAGCTTACTCGTTAACAGCGCTATCGTCGTCTTCGCCTGACAGCATCATATCATCGATGAGGCCCGCTTGAGCGCGAATCTTGTCTTCAATCTCATGCGCAACAGCAGGGTTTTCCCGCAGGAAGCGCTTGGAATTCTCACGCCCCTGACCCAGACGATCACCGCCATAGGAGAACCATGATCCGGACTTCTCAACGATATCGGCTTTTACGCCAAGATCGAGAAGCTCGCCCATTTTCGAGATACCCTCGCCATAGATGATGTCGAAGTCGACCTGCCTGAACGGAGGCGCAACCTTGTTCTTAACGACTTTCACGCGGGTCTGGTTACCAACAACTTCGTCGCGGTCTTTAATCGAGCCAATGCGACGGATATCCAGACGAACAGACGCGTAGAATTTAAGCGCGTTACCGCCCGACGTCGTTTCAGGGCTACCAAACATCACACCGATCTTCATACGGATCTGGTTGATGAAGATCACCATACAATGAGACTTGGAAATCGAGCCTGTCAGTTTACGCAGTGCCTGGCTCATCAGGCGCGCCTGAAGACCCGGAAGAGAATCGCCCATCTCGCCTTCGAGCTCGGCACGAGGTGTCAGCGCAGCAACGGAGTCGATGACGAGAACGTCAATCGCACCGGAACGTACCAGCGTATCAGCGATCTCAAGTGCCTGCTCACCAGTGTCAGGCTGGGAGACCAGAAGATCGTCCAGATCGACACCCAGCTTGCCTGCATATTGCGGATCAAGCGCGTGCTCAGCGTCCACAAACGCGCAGACACCACCATTTTTCTGAGCTTCCGCGACCACATGCAAAGCAAGTGTTGTCTTACCAGAACTCTCCGGACCATAGACCTCGATGATACGGCCCTTAGGCAGTCCACCAATGCCGAGGGCGATATCCAGACCGAGAGATCCGGTGGATACAGCCTCAATATCCATTGACTGATTGTCGCCCAGTCGCATGACCGAGCCTTTACCAAAGTTACGCTCAATCTGAGTGAGCGCTGTCTGGAGTGCTTTCTGCTTATCCACGCCGTTACCTTCCACGAGCCGAAGTGCCGCTTGTGCCATTAATTTGTCTCCTTAGTAACCGAGTCTCTTTTCCGCAGAAAGACCGCTCAGAGTTATTATGGAGATTTTTGTACCATATTTGTTCCACGAGAACAAATGAGAAACAAATAAAAATGAGAGCACACCATATCTGGGGGCTCTCACTAACGAAACCAACTATATTAAGCGGCTTCGAGCTCTTCCTTCACGCGTTCCGCGAGCTTCGCCATGCGGAACGGCTTCGGCAGGAAAGACACGGCACGCTCTTCGTCCAGTGTACGCGTGAGGTCACCTTCCGAATAGCCGGAGATAAACATAACCCGCGCGTTGCCAAGATATTCCTTAGCCTGTTTGAGAAGGCTCGGCCCATCGATACCCGGTAGAATTACATCTGAGATCAACAGGTCGATCTGGCCCTGATGCTCGATAATCATCTCTAGCGCCTCTTCACCGTCTGCCGCAGAGATCACTTCATACCCGCGGGCTTGAAGCGTTGAGACAGCAATATTGCGCACGCCATCTTCGTCTTCCACGAGCATAATCAGGCCACGCCCTGCAAGATCGCGTGGCGCTTTTTCAGCTTGCGTCTGCTCAGGCTGCTCCTGCGCACCGATTTCTTTTTCCACTTCTTCCGCAGAGAGCGCAGGCAGGTAGATGAAGAAGCTGGTTCCCTCGCCCACTTTACTCGTCGGGCAGATATAGCCGTCAGACTGTTTGACGATGCCGTAAACGGTAGAGAGGCCAAGGCCGGTGCCTTTGCCCTCTTTCTTCGTGGTGTAGAACGGCTCGAAAATATTCTCCATCACTTCAGGCGGAATACCCGTGCCATTATCGGCGATCTCAATGCAGAGGTAATCCCCTTCGGCGACGAAATCAAAGCCCTTTTCGTGGCCATGTTCTTCAGTCACACGGCTGGTCGAGATCGTGAGAACACCGCCGCCATTCTCAAGCATGGCATCGCGCGCATTCACAGCGAGGTTGATGATCGCGTTTTCAAGCTGGCCTTTATCTGCGCGGATCATCGGAAGATCGCGGCCATGACGAAGGCTGAGATTTACACGCTCGTCCAGCAGAGGACGAATAAGGTAGTTCAGTTCGTTGAGAACGTTAGAGACATTGAGCATTTCACGTTTCAGCGTCTGCTGACGAGAGAAAGCGAGTAGCATCTTCACAAGCTCAGCCGAGCGCTGCGACAGTTCTGAAATCTGTTGAAGGTCGTCAAAGCTCGGGTCACCGACAGGGTGGCGCGCCAGCAGGTTATCTGTGTAGCCCATGACCGCGGTGAGCATGTTGTTGAAGTCGTGAGCCACGCCGCCCGCAAGTGTACCAACAGCCTGCATCTTCTCAGAATGCACCAACCGGTTCTTCAGCTGGGATTGTTCGGTCGTATCGACAAGGTACGCGATGGACGGGCGCCCGACTGAATCGAGTAAGATGTACACATTCACAGAGTTACCGCCCGCGCCTTTCAGCATTAGCGGAACAGCACCATCTACAGCTGCGAGTAATTGTTTGGAGATGTCATCACCGCCCTCTTCGACGGCAAACAGGTCAGCAAAACGTCCACCCGGCACAGCTGCGCCCTCTGTGAGCTCGACCAAAGCAGAGTTGGCATCAATCACGCAGGCTTGTGAGACGCTATCACCTTCTAGGCGGGCGACACCGAATGGCGCATCATCGAACATCGGGTCCTGCCCCTCACGCGGTGGACGGGAGGATGATGCGGCCGTCAGCCGTTCCTGAGCGCTGGTCTTAGCGGAGGCAGGAACCATAACAAGCGTTCGGGACACCGCATCTACGCCCTTACCGCTCCAGGTCGTCGCCGTATTCATCAGCGTTTCAACACCGTCACGCGCGCGGAAATGAAGGTCGAGCCAGATCGGATGGTTCGTCTTCTTGTCACGACGGAACATTTTGGTGGATTCAGGACGAAGCACGTCTTCGACTTTCAGATCGCCCAGATCATCTGGCAGACCGAGGAAGTTACGAAGCCAGCTATTCATGTAGGTGATCTGGCCGTTTGCACGCGCAACATAGAAACCGAGTGGCGCGTCCTCAATGAAGAGACCACGCGCATCGGCAGCGCCAAGCGCTTCGTTCATGCTGTTCAACCGACGCAGCCGCCAGAGCGTCCGCTCGCCATCCAGAGGAGACACCGTCGCCTCAAACTGAACAGGAATACTTTCTGAGCCGATTGCAATCGCGGGCAGCACTTCATGACGTGTTTCGCCAGCTTTAGCTGCACGGGACAAACGGTATATCGGGGCACTAAGCCCCGGGTTAGCGCCAAGAAGACGGTCCACGGTGAGAACCCGCTCAACTTCTGTCGCGACGCCGACGTCTTTCATCACCTGACGATAGTGGTCGTTCGCAATTACAGCGCCGCCGCCTTTCTCCGTGATGACAATCGCCTCATCGAGCGCGCTGATCCATGAGTAAGGCTGTTTCTTCACCGACGCTGCAGCCTCGGTCGCGCCGCGCGACGGAAATAGCCCCAGCTTTTTGCCGGCACCGCGAAGCACCCACACCAGGAAAACCATGCCACCGGAGGCCAGCGCAATCAGAAGCACCGGCCCTGTCTGGCCGACCGCATCAGGAATAATGATCGCCACGCAGGCCGCAACGACAGCCACCAGTAAGGATAACCAGAATACACCCTGAAACAGATCAAGGCCACCTGACTTCGGCGTCGCCTCATCGTTCTGGTCGCTCGCGGTTTTTGTATCTGTATTCACGTCGACGGTATCAGTCATTTCGGGATACTCACTTCATATCCAGTCAAAAGTGTCACGATTCGGCTCCCTTCAAGTAGAGCGTCATCGGGCTCACCATCCTCAGGTTTTCTTGGTCTTCATGACGAAGCTGATGATCTTAGCCACAGCCTCATAATGTTCGCGCGGGATCGTCTCATCCACTTCCATGCGTGCGTAGAGCGCACGGGCGAGTGGCGGGTTTTCCACGAGCGGAATATTGTTCTCAGCGGCTACTTCACGAATGCGCAGCGCCAGATCGTCCACACCCTTGGCGACACAGATCGGCGCAGGCGTCTCATCGTCATAGCGCAGCGCAATCGAATAGTGTGTCGGGTTGGTGATGATTACATTGGCGTCCGGCACCGCTGCCATCATACGGCCACGTGATTTTTCCATACGCAGCTGGCGGATCTTGGCTTTAACCTGCGGGTCACCTTCAGACTGTTTATGCTCGTCTTTGATTTCCTGACGGGACATTTTCATCTTCTTGTCGAACTGCTGTTTCTGGAAGATGTAGTCGATGGCCGCAATCAGCCCGACGACGACCAGAGCCGCCATAAGAAGACGAGACGCGATGTCCTGAAGCACGCCAGCGAGGACAGCAATTTCCATCGCGCCAGCACGCTCCACGAAAGACCGCTCTGGCCAGACCGCATACATGAGCGCAGCTGCAATCGCGACCAGCTTCATCAGCGCTTTGGCAAGGTTCATCCAACCCTGCGGGCCGAACATACGCTTCAGGCCTTCCACCGGGTTCAGCTTGGACAGTTTCGGCTTCATCTTTTCAGCGGTCCAGGCGGGACGATTCTGGATGAGGTGACCGCCGAGCGCCGTCAATGTCAGAATGCCAAACACAATTGCCGCCGCAGGCGCGAGCGCCCAGATCAGTGCCCCAGTCAGCTGCATCGCGCCGCCTTGTTCCAGGCGGAACGCGTGCGGGTGATCCATCAGGCTAACCAGCGGGCGCGCTATCATGCGCAGGATTGGTCCCGATGCAGCGATCAGCAGCGCGATACCCATCATCATGAACCAGATCGGCACGTCCTGACTTCGGACGGCATCGCCTTTCTTGCGGGCGTCGTCTAATCGTTTCTGGGTAGGTTCTTCGGTCTTCTGCGACTGGTCTTGTTCTTCAGCCATCAGCCACCTCCTCCTGTCATGAGGAACCGGTCAAAACCATTCAGCCAGGTCATGAAACCAGCGCCCATACCGATCATCACGACGACAAGGCCAATCATGATCGAGCTCGGCAGAGCTATGAAGAAAATCTGGATTTGGGGGATAAGGCGCGCGGCGAGGCCAAGCGCCAGATTGAAGATAAGACCAAACGCAATAGCGGGCGCGGCGATCTGCAAGCCGAGACGAAACGCTTCGACAAAAGCACGCGTGCCATACTCGGCCACATCGGCCATGTTCGGATACTGGCCCACCGGGAACAGGATATAGCTATCGACTGCGCCCTGCAGCATCCAACGGTGAACGCCGGCAGACAGCACAAGCACAACAGCGATCAGTGAGAAGAACGCAGACAATACGTTGCCTTGCGCCTGCTGCATCGGGTCGAGCTGCATGGCAAAGCCAAGGCCGGTATGCATAGCAGTCACCTGCCCAGCAACAGACGCTGCCGCCATGAACATGCGCGCAGCCGCTCCCAGCATCAGCCCGATCAATACCTCACCGATCACAAGGAAAATCCCCTGCCCGAAATCAGCAGGCTGTAGCGGCAGATCAGACATCAGACCCGGCGCAAGCGCAAAAACCGCAAGCAGAGCCGCGGAAAGACGAAAGCGTACAGGAATCGATTGCTCGCCCCAGCCGGGAGCGAGCATCAGCACAGATCCTATGCGGGCAAACAACAGCCCGCCAGACCAGACATATGGGAGAAGCGGCTCCAAATACCGCCTACATACTGGCTATTCGCGCAAACGTATCCTGCGCGAAGGCGGCAATCATGCCTCCCATAAGCGGCAGGAAGATCAGGAGCGCGATAAAGATGGCAACGATTTTCGGAACGAAAACGAGTGTCATTTCCTGAACCTGCGTCAACGCCTGCACGAGCGCGATGCTGACACCGACAAGCAGGCCAATGATCATGGCAGGCGCAGCCATCATAACTGTCGTCCAGAGAGCATCGCGTCCGATGTCGAGCACTTCAAGGCCTGTCATGAAAGGTTACTCCGTATTCGTGTACGGTTAACCAATCCGAACAAAAGGTTAATAAAGCGCTTAAGATTTGCGGGAAACCTGCAATTATTGCCGGGTTAGCAGTTAATCTTTGTGGAATTCACAGTCGTTAGTCGCGCGGCTCAATCCAGCTCGTGCTCCAAAGGCTTGCCAGCAACATATCGCGCCAGATTTGCAAGGAAGGTTTCATCGGCGCGTAACAGCGTCGCGTGCGTTTGCGGGCTGTCGTGCGGGGTGATCGTAACCTTCGGATGCCTCCAGAGCGGATGGTCCTCCGGTAGCGGCTCCTCGCGTGTCACATCAAGTACCGCATGGCTCGGCCGCCCTGCGTCGAGCGCTGTAATAAGCGCAGCTTCATCCACCAACTTTCCCCTTCCGATATTCATGAACAGCGCATCCGGCTTCATCGCGGCGAAGAAATCCTCGCCCGCGATATCTTCAGTCGACGGTGTATGCGGCAGGCTTAGCAGAACAATGTCAGCTTTCGCGACCTCCTCTTCCAGCGATGAGAGCGGCAGGATGACATCTGCGCCTTCGCTTGGAGAGACTGCGCGGCGAAGCCCGGTGACATGGCCACCCAGTGCCCGAATACGCGTTCCAACCGACGTACCGATCGAGCCATACCCGACGATCAACCAGCGCGAACCATCAATGTCTTTCTGGTCGAGCGGTTTCCAGACACCTTCAGCCGCATTAGCACGATGCTCAGGGCCACACTTCAGCCAGTCGAGCGCCTGCCATAGCACCCATTCAGACATGGATTCAGATTGGGTGTGATTTGTCGTGTACCGGTTCGCGGCAGCGCGCAGTTTTTGCAGACCCGGATTATCCACGCCCGCCGCTGAAGACTGGAACCAGTCCAGCTTCGGCGCGCTCAATAGTGTCTTAAAGAACAGCCGTGCTTGCGGGCCGAACCAGACATCACCATTGCCAAAGGCGATATCAATCTCCGGATCAGTCACAACTTCGCCGGATTGCGAGTCGCGAAAAACACCGTCATCAGCGAGAAGAACAAACCGAATTTTGTCAGCGAAAGCGGAGAGTTCTGCTGTCCGGCGGCGATACACATGGTCATGGATAAGGCAATTAATCATGCCCCATCATGCCGCCTTCCGGAAAACATGCAAATTCAATTAGTTCTCACACTTTTCAGCTTTTCGACTTCCGCCCCAGAGACAAACGGGCATGTTGCGCTACATCAGATATATCGAAAAAATTGGGCGAGTTTTATGCGAAATATTCTTCTTGCGTCAGCAGCACTGCTGGCGCTTCAGGCGTGCGGCCCAAAAGAAACACCGGTAGCAAACACAGAAACAGCAGCGACAGAGCAGACCGTTTCCCAAACCGAACAGCTTTACGCGTGGTTTGACGAGAAATACGAAGAGCAGCTTCTGCGCAGCCCGCAAACGCTTACACAACTTGGCCGTCACGAACGCTATGATGAAGTCGACGACAATACCGAAGCCTTCCAGCTCGAAGGGCTGGAATGGCTGCGCGAAACCACCGCAGAAATGCGTGAAACGTTCGACTTCGACCAGCTTGATGAAGAAGCACAATTCTCCTATCGCCTGTGGGAAGCACGTCTTGAGCGCGCAGAACTCGGCTGGGAATGGCGCCACTATGGATACGCCTTTACCCAAGGTGGCTGGCACACCTACCCGGCCCGCTTCCTGATCAACTTCCACAACGTCAATTCCGATGCGGACATGGAAGCCTATATCTCCCGAATTGAGGGCTTTGCGAATGCGCTCGATGTGCGCCTTGCGCGCGCACAGACATCTGCGGAGATGGGCATTCGCGCACCGGGCTTCGCCTATCGCGGCGCGTTAGAAACAGCGCAGAACATTGTTCGCGGCGCGCCCTTCACGGAAGGCGAGGATTCACCAATCTATGCGGACGTAAAAACCAAGATCGCAGCTCTCGTCGAGTCCGGAGAGATTGATGAAGCCCGCGCCGAAGAACTGGAAGCCGAAGCCGTTGCCGCTCTGACCGGCCCGTTCCTGGACAGCTATAACGAGCTGATCAGCTGGCTTGAAACAGACATGGAAAACACCGAAGAATCCTTCGGTGTGTCAGAACTGCCGAATGGCGAAGCATATTATAATTACAGGCTCGCCAGCTACACGACGACAGACCTGACAGCGAATGAAATCCACGAAATCGGTCTTGCCGAAGTAGAGCGCCTGCGCGGCGAGATGGAACTCATCAAGGAAGAAGTCGGCTTTGACGGCAGCCTGCAGGAATTCTTCGACTATCTACGCGTGAACACGGATGATCCGGAACTCTTCCTGCCGAACACTGATGAAGGCCGTCAGGCTTACATTGATGAAGCGACACGCCAGATCAACAATATCCGCGAACAACTGCCGGACTATTTCGGTATTCTGCCGCAAGCTGACGTCGTGGTCCGCCGCGTTGAATCCTTCCGCGAACGCGCAGGCGCTGCACAGCACTATGTGACAGGCACACCGGACGGGTCACGTCCGGGCGTTTATTATGCACACCTTCTGGATATGTCCGCCCTGCCCCTTCGTGAACTGGAAGTCGTCGCGTACCACGAAGCGATTCCCGGTCACCATATGCAGCGCTCTATCGCGCAGGAACTGACAGGCATTCCGCAGTTCAGGACGCGCCAATCCAACAGCGCCTATACCGAGGGATGGGCGCTCTATTCAGAGCTTCTGGCGAACGAAATGCCTGGCACGTATCAGGATCCGCTTTCGCAGTTTGGTCGTCTGGGCACTGAAATCTGGCGCGCAATCCGCCTCGTCGTAGACACAGGCCTCCACACCAAAGGCTGGACCCGCGAAGACTCGATCGCCTATTTCCTCGAAAACTCTGCGATCACCGAAGCACAGGCTGCGTCGGAAACAGAGCGCTACATTGTAGGCCCGGGACAGGCGACGAGCTATAAAATCGGCATGATCCGTATTCTGGAGCTTCGCGCTCACGCAGAAGAGGTTCTCGGTGAAGACTTCGACATTCGCGGATTCCACGACACCATTCTTGGCGGCGGCTCGCTTCCGCTCGATCTGCTGGAGGTCCGCGTCAACAACTGGATTGAGGATGTTCAAAACAGCTAGACGCTGAAACACCCGACACATCTGACCGAAAACAGCTCAAAGCCCAAATTTATCGTTATTTGATAAATTTGGGCTTTCGCATGTCTGCATTCTGGTTAAGATGCGCCCAATTCTTCAACGCACGAAAGTGAAACCGACGATGAAAAACCTTCTTCTGGCGACAGCCGCAGTGCTGGCGCTCGGCGCGTGTGGCCAAACCGAAACCACTGGCACACAAACAGAAACGTCCACACCGGCAGCCGCCACACCAACTGCCGAACAGGTTGCTGCGGAAACGGCACGCCTGAATGCATGGTTCGACGAAAAGTACGAAGAAGAGCTGATGCTCAGCCCTATGACGCTGACCACGCTCGGCCGCAAAGAACGCTATGACGAGATCGACGACGTCTCTCCGGAAGCGCAGCTGGAACAGCTTGAATGGCGACGCGCCACAACCGCTGAAATGCAGGAAAACTTCGACTATGACCTGCTCGACGCGGAAGCGAAGATGTCATGGGATCTCTATGAATTTATCCTCGCGCAGGCCGAGGAAAACTGGCAGTGGCGCCATCACAGCTACATTTTCACACAAAGCGGCTGGCAGACGTATCCAGCCCAGTTCATGATCAACTTCCACGGTGTTTCCACCGAAGAAGACATGCTGGCCTATATTTCGCGTCTCGACGGCTTTGCAACGATGCTGAACAGCCTCGTTTCACAGGCCGAAGAGGCAGCGCAGATGGGTATTCGCCCACCAGCTTTTGCCTATCGCGCCGCGGCTGAACAATCACAGAATATTGTAACCGGCGCACCGTTCACCGAAGGCGACGACTCTGCGATTTTCGCAGACGCTAAAGGCAAGATTGCAGCGCTGGTCGAGGCCGGCACGATCACAGAAGAACGTGGTGAAGAGCTGGTTGCAGACGTTGAAGCCGCTCTCACCGGCAGCTTCCTCAGCGCATACAACAACATGATCAACTGGCTGGAAACTGACGTCGCCAATACTGAAGAAGCATTTGGCGTGTCCGAACTGCCTGATGGCGAGGCGTATTACCAGCAGCGCCTCGGTTACTACACCACCACTGATATGACGGCCGACCAAATCCATGAGTTGGGCCTTGAGGAAGTTGCACGCCTCCGCGGTGAAATGGTTTCCGTCATGCGCGACTTCGGCTTCGAGGGCACGCTGCAGGAATTCTTCGTCTTCCTGCGTGAAAACAAGGACGACGAGCGCCTCTACTTCCCGAACACGGATGAAGGTCGTCAGGGCTATATCGATGCTGCGACTTACTATGTCGAAAACATCGAATCCCAACTGCCAGAGTATTTCGGTCTTCTGCCGCAAGCCGAGCTGGAAGTTCGCCGCGTAGAAGCCTTCCGTGAGCGCGATGGCGCCGCCCAGCACTACTACCCGAGCACGCCAGACGGCTCGCGCCCGGGCGTTTATTACGCTCACCTGTCTGACATGACGGCGATGCCAAAGCGTGAACTGGAAGTGATCGCCTATCACGAAGCGCTTCCGGGCCACCATATGCAGATTGCTATCGCGCAGGAGCTGACGGGCATCCCGCAATTCCGCACACAGCAATTCTACGGCGCTTATGTTGAAGGTTGGGCACTCTACACTGAGCATTTTGCGCAGGAAATCCCGGGTACGTATCAGGATCCGCTCTCCCAGTTCGGTCGCCTCGGTTCTGAAATCTGGCGCGCGATCCGCCTCGTGGTAGACACTGGCCTTCATGTGAAGGGCTGGACGCGCGAAGAGGCTGTTGCCTACTTCCAGGAGAACTCTGCAATCACGGATGCGCAGGCACTGTCAGAAGTCGAGCGCTATATCGCCGATCCTGGTCAGGCAACAGGCTATAAAATCGGTATGATCTTCATTCAGGACCTTCGCGCAAACGCAGAGGAAGTTCTGGGTGACGACTTTGACATTCGCGGCTTCCACGATGCGGTTCTCGGCGGTGGCGGACTTCCGCTCAACCTGCTTGAACAGCGCGTCGACAACTGGATCGCCAGCGTTCAGGCGAGCTAGTCTTAGTGGAACATAATTATGAAGAAGGGCGATCAGTGATCGCCCTTTTTTATTACGCCACTGGAGGCGCTGTAGAGACTATGCTCTCGCGTTGCGACACGGGCTCATACCAATTCGCCAGCGACGGGTGCGCTGCTCGCCAGTCAAAGTCCGTTATACGGAAATCCAGATAGCCAAGCATACACGCAATGGCGACCTGCCCGCGATCCAGACGATCTTCAACGGGCGTCACAAGATCTGCAGCTTCCGCTACCCCGCGCTCAATCGCTTCACGCCATCTGGTAGCCCAGAAAGACGATTGCTGATCGGCTGGACGGTTCTTCTCCATCACCGTGTTGAACGCTGCATCCATAATGCCATCGCCGAGCGCCTGAAGCTTCTGAGCGCGCCAATACGCGTCATCACGGGTGATCTCTGCGTCCGTGGCATAAGCCTCCACCCATTCACAGATAACCGGGCTGTCGTAGACGGTGCCTCCGTCAGGCGTAACCAAACAAGGGATCTTACCCAGCGGGTTCGGCGTGCTTTTAGCGTCCTCAAGTACTGAGACAATTTCCAGCTGAACACGGTCAGTTAATCCATGCTCAGAGAGAAGCACTCGCACCTTACGCGCAAACGGCGATGTCTTTGAATAGTAGAGCTGCATTGTTTCCTGTCCGGCATTCGTAGAATTCAAACCGAAGCATAGCCAATCCGGAACGAATCGAAACTGTCAAAAGAAGCCGAATTGCCCGTAAAAACAGTAGTGCTCATGGTTAATTCGAAAAAAATCTACCTGGAGCATCAGAATTTTTATGAGGAGATTCAGAACCGTGACCCCGTTTAGTTTTTTTTCGTGCTTAAGATGCGCATTCTTTTTGGGCAAGTATTGTTGATTTTTGGGCATTGTGTTACAAATAAGTCAAATGGCACCGCGGGTTGCGCCCCGTCATCCTGTCCCCCACACCTGGCCGCAGCCTCGGTGCCATTCATAAAAAATATAATAAATATAATAGTCTAAGGGGAGCCAAACCGCTTCCCTTTTTCTTTGCCCAATTCCCATTGCAGGCAATACGGCAACAATATTAAACCAAAAATTCTGTTATCGGTAACATTTGTTGCACAAGTATTCGCTCAAATTTTAGGCGCCCAATTTTCAGCAAATACTCTTGCCCCCCGAAAAGCCACGATTTATGTGGGGTCATCTCTTCAGGAAAATTTGAAGCGATTTAAGGGAGTGACAGCCAAAGAAGCTGCGCTCTTACGGGAGGGTTCGCAGCTCACCAAAAGACCGGGTTTTACCGCGGTCTGAAGATTCCTACGCAATTTGGCAGGGAACGCTTCACGTTTTGGTGAACTTTTGAACCTGCATATCAGTGCCGACCATCCGCGAGAACTCTGGGACGCAACGCGGTCGGAACGCGTAATATATGGGGACCAAATGAAATCTCTAGTAACAGCCGTAAGTGCTATTGCGATGCTGGTCGCAGCGCCATCAGCTTTCGCACAAACAATCACAAATGAAGAACTTCTTGAGCGCCTGGAGCGTCTGGAACAGCAGAACGCAGAACTTCGCGAAGAAGTCCGCTCGCTTCGTGCTGAAGAAGGCATTGTCCGTGTTCCGGACACGTCTGCAGAAGCAGCCACGAACAACCGCAATGGCTTTGTCTCTACGAACGTAGATTACTCATACCGAATTCTCGACCACGCCGAAGACATCAGCACCAAGCCGGTTGTCCAACTGCGCGCGCGCCAAAACGGCGACCTGACAAGCTCACTCACGCTGAGCGGACAGATCACAGCTCTCGCAAACATTCAGCAGAGCAACCGTGACAGCAAGTTTGGTTACCTCATGCGTCACCCGACATCTGCGAACCAGATCGGCGAGAACGTTTCTGAGGCCGTTATCCACTCAGCAAACCTCGCTGTTACAGCGCAGCTGAACGACTGGATCACCGGTTATGTCGAGCTTCAGTACAGCCCTGAACAAAGCTTCGGCTCTGGCACGATCACTTCGCTCGGCCGCAACCAGATCGAAGCACGTCAGGCTTACATGATCTTCGGTAATCTTGACGCGAGCCCGCTCTATGCTGCGATCGGTAAGCTTTACACGCCATTCGGTCTGAACGATTCCGTCAGCCCGTTCACGAACTCCACAAACTGGCACGCCTTTGCTGGCCTCGCATACGGTGCGCAGGTCGGTTACGTACAGGACGGCCTGATGCTCCGCGCAATGGCTATTCAGGGCGGTGCTCAGTTCCGTGCGCACAACGTACCTGTCAGCGGCACGAGCGTACCATCCCGCGTGAACAACTTCGCTTTCGACGGTAATTACACATTCGCACTTAGCGATGAGAACTCTGCGATGGTCGGCGCAAGCTACACGCACGGTTCAGCCTATTGTCAGGCTTACCCGGTCTTCCACTTCAACCCGTGCGATGAAAACAATCCGGCATGGTCTGTCTATGGACGCGCAAACTTCGGTCCTCTTGAGCTGCTCGGTGAATTCGCATCGACAACGAAAGACTGGCCGGGCTCTGCGGTTCCAGATCCGACAAACCCGCTCAGCCAGTATGAAGCACAGCGCACGCACGCCTTCACGCTCGGCGGCCGCTACGGCTTTGGCGACCAGCACCCGAATGGTCGTTACCTGAATGCTGTGTCTCTGGAGTTCTCCAACTTCCGTGCCGGTGATGATGGCGCGCCGTGGGAACGTCAGAACCAGCTGGTTCTCGGCTACTCTCGTTTTGTTGGCGAGAACATCAACCTGTTCGCAGAGCTGGTTCACGTAGAAGGCTTTGCCCCTCTGAACTTCGTTTCAGGCGGCAACTTCCCGGATGGCAGCACATGGTCTGATCGCGACGCGACAACCGACGTTCTGCTCTTCGGTGCACAGGCTGCGTTCTAAAACGCCCCGCACAAACAAACACATGGAAACGCCCGCACATTGCGGGCGTTTTCTTTTTTGGAATTCTCTTCCTCTCGAATGTTGCGAAATCCTTCTATCCCATTGATGATATTAACCGATAAGAGGGAGACAAAGTGTGAGCGATTTTATTCTCGTCATTGATGAGGGGACTACATCAACGCGTGCCATTGCCTTTGATAAGGATTTGCATGCCGGACCTGTCGCCCAGTCAGAGATCGGCCTCACATTTCCCAATGACGGTTGGGTAGAACAGAACCCCGAAGACATCTGGTCTCACACGCTCAAAGTCTGCCGACGCGTCATTGAAGACTGTGGCGGCGTAGACAAGATCGCCGCAATCGGTATCGCCAACCAGCGCGAAACGACGCTTCTGTGGAACAAAGATACTGGCGAAGCTTACGGTCCGGCGATTATCTGGCAGGATCGGCGCACGGCCCCTTTCTGTGCGGAGCTCGCCAAATCAGGCGTTGCAGAAGAAGTTCAGGCTCTGTCCGGTCTTCTTCTTGATCCATATTTTTCAGCGACGAAAATCCGCTGGATTCTGGACAATATTCCAGGAGCGAGAGATGCCGCTGAAGCGGGTAAAGCTGCATTTGGCACGGTCGACAGCTTCCTGCTCGCACGTCTGACCTCAGGCCGCGAACATTCCACCGATGTCACCAATGCCAGCCGCACATCTCTCATGGATCTGGCGGCGTCTTCATGGTCGACACGTCTCTGCGAAATCTTTGGCATCCCATGGAGCGTTCTTCCAAGCATTGCCTCCACTGGCGGCAGCTTTGGTGAGACGGATAAAGACCTGTTCGGCAAAGCCATCCCGATCCTGTCCATGGTCGGAGACCAGCAGGCGGCGCTTGTCGGTCAGGGCTGTGTAAAAACAGGTGAAGCGAAGATAACCTATGGCACAGGCGCGTTTCTGGTTGCCAATACAGGCACAGAACTTCCCGTTTCGAAGAACCGCCTGTTGGCCACGACCGGTTTTCAGGCGCAGGGACGCCTTAACTGGGCACTAGAAGGCTCAATCTTCAATGCGGGCACCGTGATCAAATGGCTTCGTGATGAACTCGGCCTGATTTCTCAGGCCGCAGAGACCGAAGAGATGGCGAGCAGCCTTGATGACAATGGCGGCGTTTATTTCGTGCCTGCATTCACTGGCCTTGGCGCGCCGCATTGGGCGCCGGATGCACGCGGCCAGATCACCGGCCTGTCTCGCGGCACACGCGCCGCTCACATCGTACGGGCCGGCCTCGAAGCAAGCGCCTATCAGACACTCGATCTTCTCAATGCCTTTGAGAGCGATGGCTGCCGCGTTGACGAGCTACGCGTAGATGGCGGCATGGCAGAAAATGACTGGTTCCTACAATTCCTCGCGGACATCACCGACCGTCCTGTCGAAAAGCCGGAGTATCCGGAAATGACCGCTCTCGGCGCAGCTGTGCTCGCGGCAGGCGAGCTGGGCTGGATGACTCTGGATGAGTGGCATGAACATCGCCGCATCGCTGCGCGCTTCGAGCCAAAAATGGATGCCGACAAGCGCCAGCGCAATTTGGATGGATGGAAAACCGCCCTATCTGGTGCCATGAGTCACTAGCCATACCGGAGTAAGCAGACATGGTTGAACGCACAGGCAAAGCTGTCATGGGCATGACGCTCGCTGGGCTTCTTCCCTTCTTCATATCCTGCTGGGCCAGCCTCGCGCCGTGGCAGGCGTCTGCCCTGCTCGGTCTGGAAGAACCGGATAGTATAATCGGCTTCTGGCAGATCGCGCTTTTGTCTCTGCTGATTTATGGCGCTATCATCCTGTCCTTCATGGGCGGCGCCCGATGGGGCACCGCTTTCGGTATTGAAGGCGACAAGCCGAAAACATCCGTGATGATCATAGCCGTGACTGCGAGCCTCTGGGGCTTTTTCGCAGCCATGATTGGCGCAGCGGGACTTGTTTTTGGTGACCCAATGAATGGCGGCATCGGCCCACTTTTACCTGCCGGTCTCTACATGCTCGCAGCAGGCTTCCTTGTGCTACTCGCGTTCGATGTGCATGCGGGCTATCCAATCCTTTACGTCCGGCTCCGCATACTTGCATCGCTTCTGGCTGCAGCAACGCTGCTGGCGGGGGCTATTTACGCCGGATAGCGTCGTCCCGATGGGCTCGCCCGGTCTCCAAACCACCAGAGCGTCGCAGCCGTTGCGGCAAATACCGCCGTCTCAACCACCCGCGCTTTCAGCGCATCATCGACATTGAAGAAAACAGTTGCCGTGATCAGCCAGAGAAGCAATGTCAGCGCGGGGCGGGTCAGCGCCCTTATTGCGTCGACAAACTGATACCCGGACGCGAGCGCTGCATCGGCTGCAACACTCGCCGTCAGCCCCTGCCATGAGCCTTCAGCCTGAACAGCGTGTAATTCCGCCTCTGCCTCTGCACGGCTGACCTCCATCCGCAATCGGGTCATTGCCACATCATGCTGCCAGCGGTCGCGTTCAAACGCCTGCTGTTGCTTCGTTTCAAAGTAGCCTGCGACGCGTCCGAGCAGCGTGCCGATCACGCCGAACACGCCACCACCAGCCGCGCTTGCGGCCATTCCAAACCAGTCACCATCCATGTCGCGCCTCCATTCTTTTCTGAAGATTTGTGATTGTCAGGCGTAAACGCCGCCGTTCGTTTCGGTGCCTGCGACTGTGCCCGGAATAGCGGTTGCCCCGCCTGAATAACTCTGGATGACGCCGTTTGTATTACAGCTGTATCGCGTTCCCGAGATCGCCCCGAGCGCTTCATCTGCCGTCGCGGACTGCCATGTGATCACACCGCATTCTGTCGTCCGCGCAACCGCATTGGAAAAGCTCGCTGCTGTCTCGGTAACAACGCGCAGGCCTGGCCAGAGCTGGATCAGAGAGCCGGTCGTCGACGCAAAAAGCGAAACACCCCCTGCCCCAACCCGCACCTTGCCATGCGTCAGCAAAATGGTTGAGTTTCCGGTCGCTATAACGTGAGAATGGGTTCCTTCAGACACGCGTACATTGCCAAGAATAGAGAGCGACGCGCCTGAGCCCGTACGCAAGCTTGCATTCTGGCCAGCACCCGTAACATGCACATCCCTCACCGTGGCGATCACGCCGCCTGAAAGCTCCAGCTTCCCATCAAGCGTTGTCTGGTCATACCCAACACCGCGAATGTTGATATGATAGTCTGCGGACGCCGCGATCAATCCGCCTCCAATGGAAAAGCTTCCCGCACCGAATTCCAGAGTGACTTCGTGCGTCCCGTGATGCAGCGACAATGCAGCTTCCACACCGCGCGCGAATGTCAGGAATGCACCTGATGCACTATCTGTAAGACCGTCATTGGAGTCGCTGCCATCGGTGCGGATGTAATATGTCCGGTTCGCGCTCAAGAGCTCACGAATTTGAGGTGACCCGTTCGGAAAACTCACCTGACCGCTGGTCTGATCGACACGTAACCCTTCATGAAACACCGCCCCGTCTGGCGACACCTTCACAACCAGATCATCATCACCGACGAGGCCGATCTCCGCCCGACTGGAATAGCTGTTCTGAAAGAGAAGCGAGAGAACGTTCGAACCGGCTTCCTTGTTGAGTTTAACCCGCAGATCACCAGAGCCAGCGCTCGCACTTTCAACTGCGGTAAACAGCGCATCATTCAGCTTTGCCAGAAGTGGATTGTTCGCATCGGCAGTGGCACCCACACCGAGTAATGCAAGGTTCTGCAGCTCGTCAGACGTGGTTTCGCGCCAGCTCGCACCATCGAAAACTTTGAAGCTGGCCTCGTTCTCGACCCAGGCACGCCAGCCGGTTTGGGGCGCAAAAAAGTGCCACTCACCATCAGAGAACAATGCAAGCTCACCGTCATGGCCGGTCCAATCACCCGTCGCGCCCGAAGCGATGAGATGGCGATCTCCTTCAGCCGGTCCAGACGGCGGTGTCGCCTGATCTCTGTTCAGAACGGCCAGCTGCAACAGCCCGTCCAGTGCACGCAGGCTTTCATTCAGGGTGACATGCTTCTGCGCCTGATTGGACAAAAGGTAGGGTAGCCCCAGAATGGGGGTGAAGTCAGACAAAACAACCGCTCCTCAGCTATGAAGAGCGGCAGTCTTGGTGTCAGATTGTCAGCGTTGGATCGTTTTATGCGCCTTGGGTCAGCGCTTTCAGATTAGCCGCCTCACCGCGGGACAGAGCCGCAATCGCAGCTTTGTACTCGGCTTCAAGTTTGTCGACATATTCCGCAACAGGCGTGCGCTTCTTGACCGCGCCAATGCCCTGACCGCAGCCCCAAATGTCTTTCCACGCTTTGGATTTCTGGTTGCCGCCAGACCCGAAGTTCATTTTGGACGGATCGCTTTCTGGCAGGTCGTTCGGATCAAGGCCCGCTTTGGCTATGGATGGCGCCAGATAGTTGCCATGAACGCCGGTAAAGAGGTTGGAGTACACGATGTCCTTCGCCGCACTATCCACGATCATGTCTTTGTAGCCATCGACTGCTACAGCTTCGTCACACGCAATAAACGCAGACCCCATATAGGCAAAGTCAGCGCCCATAGCCTGCGCCGCCGCGACAGCACCGCCATTTGCGATGGAACCGGACAGAGCCAGTGGGCCATCGAAGAATTCGCGAATTTCCTGGATGAGAGCGAAAGGCGAAAGCTTGCCAGCGTGCCCGCCCGCACCGGCTGCAACAGCGATCAGTCCGTCTGCGCCTTTTTCAAGCGCTTTGTGCGCGAACACTACGTTGATGATGTCGTGCATAACGATGCCGCCATATGAGTGGATCGCCTGATTGACCTCTTCGCGTGCGCCCAGCGATGTGATCACAAACGGCACTTTATACTTCACGCACATCTCAACATCATGATCGAGGCGGTCATTGGATTTATGAACGATCTGATTGACCGCAAACGGCGCTGCCGGACGATCCGGATTCGCTTTATTATAGCTGTCCAGTTCAGAAGTAATCTGGTCCAGCCATTCATCGAGCTGGCTGGCAGGACGCGCATTCAACGACGGGAACGAACCGACAATACCGGCCTTACACTGCGCAATCACCAGCTCCGGCTGAGAAATGATAAAGAGCGGCGATCCGATAATCGGCAGACGCATTTTGTCGAAGATAGCTGGTACGGACATATTTGGTTTCCTCAGAAGACTTTTTCACTCGCAAACTAGCTTCTCCCCAGCTTTGGACAAGACTGTCCTAACGTAAGCTTCAGCTCCGTGACTGCGATAACCGGTGGTTAAAGTTCGTAAGAGTAGTCTATTAAACTAACAAACGGTCTGAACAGCCGATAAAACAAACGAACATGTATCCCAAAACCCCTGAAGAACGTCCCGGAGACACCTTTGGCACATCCACCATCCGAAGCCGAAAGGCTCCGAGCGCTGCATGAAGCAAAACTGCTAGACACGGCGCCGGACCCGCGTTTTGACAATATCACAGCGCTTGCCCGCGACATTTTTGACGTGCCCGTTTCACTGATTTCACTGATTGATGAACACCGGCAATGGTTTAAATCAAATCAGGGACTTGAAGGCGTTACAGAGACAGACCGCAGCGTCGCATTCTGTGATTACGCGATCCGAGGCACCAGCGTATTCGTCGTTGAAGATGCGCTTCAGGACGAACGCTTTGCATCCAATCCGCTGGTTACAGGTGAACCGGAAATCCGATTTTATGCCGGCTCCCCAATCATCACGGCAGAAGGCTACGCGTTCGGGACATTGTGCCTGATCGACTACGAACCACGCGAATTCAATTCTAATGACCGTCAACGCCTGGCGAGCCTCGCCAATATCGTAACAGGCCTGATCGAGAACCACAAAATTGCCCGTAGTTCTCAATCTCTGTCTCAGACGATTGCCGAAAGCGCACTCATAAATCAGATGATTCTGGATTCGTCTGACGCAGGCGTTTTACTATTGGAAGCCATCCGCGACGAGAACGGTGAACCAATCGACTTTATGATCCTTGCGGCCAATGAAGCGAATGTGAACTTCAATGGGTCGACGCCGGACGATCTTATCGGCAAAACCTTGCTTCAACGGTTCCCCGCCCTGGAGGAGCAGGATTATTATCAAGACTATAGCCGTGCGCTGAAAGAGCAGATCAATATCCGCCGGGAGGTGTTCTACGGTGCGGATGGCGTAAAACCGCACTGGTTTGACGTCTCTTTCCGGCCCGCTTCGAAAGACAGGCTAACCGTCACCTTCCATACCGTCACAGGAAAGCGCCTTTTCCAGAATGCTCTGGAGCAAATTGTCGAGACCGTGCCGATTGCCGCAAGCGATCCGCAACGGTTCCGCCAGCAAATGTTGAAAATCGGCGCTCAGGCGCTAGGGCTCTCCCATGGTTTTGCGTCACGCATCGCGAACAAGACGTATGAAGTTCTCGAACTCCATGGGACGGATATCGGCCTTTCCCAAGGTGACGTTGTCAGTCTTGAAGACACTTTGTGCGACCTCGTCGCGGAGGATCATCAGCTGGTTGCGCTCGCCGATTTTCAGGATGAAGACTGCGTGCCACATCCAGCCTTCGATAAAGCGCCGTTCAGAAGTTATATCGGCGCGCCGATTTTTGTTCAGGAGAAATTCTTCGGAGCAGTCAGCTTCAGCGATGCGGCAGCGCGAGCAGAACCATTTGAAGACTGGCAAATCCATCTCATGCACATCATTGCCAGCCATATGGGGCAGGCAATCGAGCTGCAGAATGCTTTTTTTGAAAATCGCGCCCTGGCCAGAGAGCTTCGCGCCGTTCTGGATAACGTACCAGCGCGCATCTGGTATAAAGACGACAAGAATACAGTCCTGCGCGCGAACAAGGCGGCACTCGAGTCGGTCAACCTGTCTGATCCGGCAGAGGTAGAAGGCAAGGCAACCGAAGAGCTATTCCCTGAAATGGCCGCCAAGTATCTGGCGGATGATCTGAAGGTCATCGAAAGCGGCAAAGCCCGTCGGAATATCATCGAATCTTATGCACCGAAGGACGGCAAACAAGGTTGGATATCGACCGACAAAATACCGATGACGTCGCGCGATGGCGAGCGCTTTATTCTGGCCGTCGCAACAGACATAACAGAACTCAAAGAGAATGAAGCTAAACTCTCGAGGCTGAATGATAGCCTCTCAGATTTTGCGTTTGTCGCTGCTCACGACTTACAAGCCCCACTGCGTCAGGCCTCTATGTTCAGTGAGCTGGTCCGCGTCGATCTTCAGGCGAATAATGTTACCCTGCCCGAAGACGCTGATGAGTATCTGACCGAGATCGAAGCAGGCTTGAAAAGGATGCGCGAAATGGTGCGCAATTTATTCGATCTGTTCCGTCTCGACAGCGAAAAGATCGAAATGGAACCGTGCGAGCTTTCGCGTGTCGTTGCTATCGCATCATCACAGCTGGAACACCACTTGTCTGATGCGAATGCCCATCTGATCATAGATGACCTTCCGCAGGTGACGGGCAATTCCAGCCTGCTCACCCAGCTTTTCCAGAACCTCATCGGAAACGCGTGCAAATACGCCGAAGCAGACGAGCTGACGATCCGCGTCTGGGCGAAATCAAGCATCACAGATCGCACTATCAATGTCTTCGTCGAAGATAACGGCGTAGGCATACCTGAGGACGCGCGAACAATGATTTTCGAGCCATTCAAACGCCTTCAACACAGTGATGGCATACCGGGTGCAGGCATTGGCCTGTCCCTTAGCCGGAAAATCTGCGCCCTACATAATGCAGACCTAAGTGTTGACCCGGACTTCAACTCCGGTGCACGATTCATTGTATCATTCCGTATATGAGAACTTTTGAGATAGTTTCATGACAATTAATGCATGCCTTTTGATCGTCGATGATGACTCTTTCGACACGCGCTTTCTTTCAAACGCGATCCGCAAAGCCGATGACAGTATTCAGCTGGAATTTGCTCGCGATGGCGCGGACGCTATCAAACGTCTCGAAGACGGTCCAAGACCGAAAATCATCCTGACCGATCTCAATATGCCGCGCATGAATGGTCACGAACTGATCCGTCGACTGAGGGACCACAAAGACTGGAAGAAAATCCCGACGATTGTACTTTCAACTTCTACAGATCAAAAAGACGTAGATTTATCCTATGAGTTCCATGCGAATGCGTATCTTTCAAAACCCGATAACCTGTCCGGATATGACGAGATAGGGGCATTCATTAAGTCTTTTTGGTTAGAACACGTTCGACTTCCAAGCTGAAATCGGTCCCGTTTCGCATATGACTCAACCCGTCACTGCATTTGACGCTGCGCAGATTACGCAGGTTCTGCTGGTCGATGACCATCCGGCGTTTTCACGTCTGGTTGAGCTGTTTGCAAACAAATGGGGCAAAGGCGCATACAAAGTGACTGCTGTCGCCTCCATAGAAGAAGCTGTCACCGCACTGACACTGAACGCTTTCGATGCGATCCTTCTGGACGGCAGGCTGAGCGATGACCGCTCGCCGGGCGAGAATGCAAAAATTCTGGCAGAGACGTATCAGGGGCCGATCATCCTGTTCTCAGGCATGTCACCACTGAACTTTTCCACCTCAGCGGACTATTCCCTTTTCGTGGGATCAATCTCCAAAGACGATCTGCCGAAAGACTATTTCGTCGACCAGATACAGACGTTTATTTCCAAGCATCGCGAAATGCGCTCAGCCGAGGCGGACAAGTAAACCCTGAAGCTCCCGGCGATGGCTTTCGAGCCTGCCAAGCATTTCAGCGTCACCGTTCTCTATCAGCCGATCAATCCAGAAGCCGAGCACTGAAGACTGGCTCTCCAGCCAGTCACGTAGTCGTTCCGATTGCGCCGTGTCGCCCCGCGCCTGCCAGTCCTGTTCCATGGAATGTCCTTTCTGTGTGTATCAGCGTTGAACTTAGTTGCGAACAATTCTCAACTGCAGTCAAGGCGAAAGTTCATGGCAGACTTCGGGTCCGTGTACGCCATCAGAAAATGTTCGTATTTCAATACATATATATTGTTTTTCAATATATCTTGTGATATACTCCCCAACATGACAGATACTTTTAACAGCCAGAACCCGGACCTCCTTCTCAACCTCCCGGAGCGAATTGCGCTCTTGTCTCGTCACGATGAGTCAGGCGCCAAACAAGGTAGCTTCACAGATTATGCTGTTGCAGGCGCAACTCTTGTAGAACTCATCCTGCAGGACCGACTGGAGACAGACGCGGACAACCCAAAAAAAATCAACGTAATTGATACATCTCCGACGAATAATGAATATCTGGACGAAGCTCTTGCATTCTTCGAACGCAAAGGCAGTGGGAAATCGGCTCAGTCGCTGGTTAGCAGCCTGGGCGGCAAGACAAAAATTTTACGTCTCGTCGCCGAAGGGCTCGTGAAGCGCGGTATACTTCAAGCCCAGAAGCAATCGTTTCTTGTATTTAGTTGGACCAATTATCCGGAAGCAGACCCGCGCCCTGAGACTGCGCTTAAATCGCATCTGGCAGACATTATGTTCGGAGACCAAACACCTGATGCACGCGATTGCGTCGTCATAGCCTTAGCAAAAGAGGTCGATCTTCTGAAAAAGAATTTCGACAAACTTCAGCTGAAAGAGCACAAGCAACGCATCAAAGACATTGCATCGGGAGAGGTCGCCCTCACTGACAGCACAATTCGAGCGGTACGTGCCATTCGCGCGGCTGTGATTGTTGCAGCAACAGTTCCGGCAGTCGTTGCAAGTTCATCGTCTGGCTAGGCGACTTTTACCCTACGGCACCGCAACGAATTGCAGTCTTCTTGTGTGTTGCGGTGCGGCGAAAGTGCGATGCTTCGCCCCTTGACGTGCGGCCCAATACGCTTTCTTTGTCCATCCAAAAGACAAGACAAGTGTTAGAGGGACTTCCATGGCCGATAGTGATCTGACGGGTTTCAGCGCTGCTTTTCCAACAGCAGAAGAGGCGCAGTGGCGCGCTCTGGTCGAGAAGGCCCTGAAAGGCAAAGGCCCTGAAACGCTGCAGCGCAAAACGCGCGATGGAATCACCATCAAACCTCTCTACCGCGAAAGCGACTGGCCGTCGGCATCCGACCCGAATGGCCTGCCAGGGCAGGCGCCATATGTTCGCGGTTCGGATACCGTAAAAGATTCTTATCTGCCCTGGGATATCCGTCACGTTGTTGACCACCCAGACCTGAAGGCGGCGCACGCCGACCTGATGAAGGACCTTGAGCGCGGCGTCAGCTCTATCGAGCTTCGCGTTGACGCGAGCGGTCGCCACGGCGTCGCAATCCAGTCGGTTGATGATCTCTCTGTTGTACTCGATGGCGTGATGACAGACCTCGCGCCAGTTGCGCTCTCCAATTCGGCGCAGGAAGGCTATGGCCTTGAAGGCGCTGCCCTGCTCGCAGCTTGGTCTGACAAAACGGGCAAAGACGCGTCCAAACAGCTCTTCTCGTTTAACGTTGATCCGATTGGTGAGCTGGCGCGGTCTGGTGAGCTCTCCGTCAGCGCTGATAAGGCGCTCGCAGATACAACAACGTTCTTAAAAGCGGCAGATCGCTTCTCGGTATCTACGTTTATTCGGGTGGATGGCCGTCCTGCCCACGAAACCGGCGGCACGGAAGCGCAGGAACTCGCCTTCACCATCGCGAGCGGCGTCACCTATCTGCGTACACTTATCGATGCAGGCCTATCGATTGAAGAAGCGAATGCGAAGTTACTCTTCTGCATCGCGGTAGGGCCTGATTACGCGCTCGAAATTTCGAAGCTCCGCGCACTGCGTCGCCTCTGGGCACGCGTGACAGAAGCCTTCGGTGACAAGCCGCTCTCCATGAAAATTCAGGCAGTGTCGTCCCGCCGCATGCTGACCAACCGTGATCCTTGGGTGAATATGCTGCGCAACACTGCTGCCTGCTTTGCGGGCGGCGTGGGCGGCGCTGATATCGTCACCCTGCGTCCGTTCACAGATGCTATCGGCCTTGCAGACAGCATGGCGCGCCGAATTGGCCGCAATACGCAAATCATGGCGCAAGAAGAAAGCTCGCTCGGCAAGGTGAACGACCCAGCTGGCGGCACCTGGGCGATCGAGAAAATCTCAAATGATATTGCTCAGGCTGCATGGGGTGTCTTCCAGGATATTGAAGGCAAAGGCGGCGTGATTGCAGCGCTCGAGAGCGGCGATTTCCGCGCTCTGCTCGCTGAAGCCCGCAACGAACTGATGACCTCTATCGCGCGTCGCAAACAGGCGATTACAGGTGTCAGCGAATACGCGCTGATCGACGAAGAAGATCCGAAAGTCGTCGACACATCGACACTTCCAAAGGTCACAACGCACGTCACCGGCCCGATCCCGACAAGCCGTGAATTCGACGCGCTTGTTTCAGCGGCAAAAGACGGGGCCACGCTGGCAGCGCTCCTGCCGCACGAAGCATCAGACCACGCCCATTGCGACCCGCTTTTCCCGATCCGCGTTTCGGAACCATTCGAGCATCTGCGCGACTTTGCTGATGCACAGACAAAGAAAACAGGCACACGCCCGGCAATCTTCCTTGCCTGCCTTGGCTCCATCGCAGAGCACAACGCCCGCGCCAGCTTCACCGCGAACTTCTTTGCAGCAGGCGGCATCACTACGGTCCCGTCCAATGCGCCGTATGAGAGTCTCGAGGCGATGGCCGAAGATTTCAAAGCCAGCGGCGCACTCCTCGCATGTATTTGCGGCACGGACGGCCTTTATGCCGAGCAAGCCGGCGCTGCGGCGAAAGCCCTACGTGGCGCACGCGACGATGCACGTATCTATCTGGCAGGCAAGCCGGGCGACGCAGAGGCTGGCTATCGCGAAGCAGGCATTGATGACTTCATCTTTGTTGGCGTGAACGTGCTCGATAAACTCGAAATCGCCCATGCCGAACTTGGCCTCGGAACGGACGCATAGTTCATGCCAGGTCTCGGCTTCTTCCCGACATCCTCTTCGCGTCGTTTGCTCGAACGGCGCACAGTAGATCCCTTCGCGCCAATTAAGGTGCGAGGCGGTTGGGCAATGAAGTCTTTGGGTTGCCTCATTGTTGGCCTCGGACTGACCGCACTCTTGCTACCGGCAAATGCCCAATCTGGGGACAATATCGACTGGTCTAACCTCAATGGTGAGTGGGCCTGTGAAGAACGCCCCGGTCTTTCACCGTGGAACCAAATTCCAAGACCGAAGGATATTCTGATCCAGATTTCTGGCGGTACTTCATGGACGACCACCACTGTTCACAGCAACTGCACCGAAATGAATTCGGATGTTTCTTGCAGTGTGGAAACCACTCGCGAATTCATCGTTCGCGATCGGTCAATGTTCGCAACATCCACAAACCGCACCATAGTCTCTGCTGACCGAAGTGGACTTCCCCTACCATCTGAAGAGTTAAACGCCCTCAGAGCCCAGTACGCTGAGATCATGGGCACCAGTGTTGTTCACGAAACGCCTATCGAAGTGGCCCGCGTGTCAGACTTGACCGACGACCGTTGGAATTTCGAGTATCTAGCCAACCCATATTTTTGCATACCACGCGAGCAGGACATCTCATGACACATCCAGATTTCACAAAAATCGATCTTGGCTCTGCGTCTGGCCATCAGGCAGCGCGTCCGTCTTTCTCTGATGCCGATATCTGGCAGACACCGGAAGAAATTGGCGTGAAGCCGGTCTACACGGCGGCGGACACGGCTGGCCTCGACTTCCTTGATGATTTTCCAGGTCTTGCCCCGTTCGCACGCGGTCCATACCCGACAATGTACCCGCAGCGCCCATGGACGATCCGTCAGTATGCGGGCTTCTCCACGGCTGAAGATTCCAACGCTTTCTACCGCCGCAACCTCGCGGCGGGTCAGAAGGGCCTCTCTGTTGCCTTCGACCTCGCGACACACCGCGGCTATGACTCAGACCACCCGCGCGTTCTGGGCGATGTCGGCATGGCGGGCGTGGCCATCGACAGCATTTACGACATGCGCACCCTGTTTGCGGGTATTCCACTCGATGAGATGTCCGTCTCCATGACGATGAACGGCGCCGTGCTTCCGGTTCTGGCGCTCTACATCGTTGCGGCTGAAGAACAAGGCGTCGATCAGGCGAAGCTCTCCGGCACCATTCAGAATGACATTCTGAAAGAGTTCATGGTGCGGAACACTTACATCTACCCGCCGCGCCCGAGCATGCGGATCATTTCGGACATTTTCGGCTACACCTCGCAGAACATGCCGAAATACAACTCGATCTCGATTTCCGGCTATCACATGCAGGAAGCCGGTGCGACGGCAGACCTTGAACTCGCCTACACGATCGCGGATGGTATCGAGTATATCCGCGCAGGTGTTGCGGCAGGCCTCGACGTGGACGCCTTTGCGCCGCGCCTCAGCTTCTTCTGGGCGATTGGCATGAACACCTTCATGGAAGTTGCCAAAATGCGCGCTGCGCGCCTTCTCTGGGCGAACCTCGTCCAGAAAGAGTTCAGCCCGAAGAACTCCAAATCCATTTCTTTACGGACGCACTCGCAAACGTCCGGCTGGTCTCTCACCGCGCAGGACGTTTACAACAACGTTGTGCGCACATGTCTTGAGGCCATGGCGGCGGCTGGTGGCCAGACGCAGTCTCTGCATACCAACTCCTTCGATGAAGCCCTAGCGCTTCCGACAGACTTCTCCGCACGTATTTCGCGGAACACCCAGCTCTTCCTGCAACAGGAAGCTGGCGCAGCGAACCTGATCGACCCATGGGGCGGCTCTTACTATGTCGAGCGCCTCACCCATGACCTTGCGAACAAAGCGATGGAGCACATTAACGAGGTTGAAGAGATGGGCGGCATGGCGAAAGCCATTGAAGAAGGCCTGCCTAAGCTGCGCATTGAAGAAGCGGCTGCAAAAACTCAGGCACGTATCGATAGCGGCGTTCAGACCGTTGTTGGTGTGAACAAGTTCCGCATGGACGAGCCAGAAGACGTGCCCGTTCTTAAAGTCGACAACGCTAACGTCCGCCGCATGCAGCTCGACAAGCTGGCACGCCTGCGCTCGGAACGTAACCAGACAGACGTTGATGCGGCGCTTCACGCGATTACCCGCGCAACAGAGAGCGGCGAAGGCAATCTTCTCGACCTCGCGATCAAGGCTGCACGCGTTAAAGCGACGGTTGGCGAGATCTCAGAGGCCGTCGAGAAAGTCACTGGCCGTCATCAGGCCGTTATCAAATCCATTCAGGGGGTTTATGCTTCCGGTATGACTGCAAAATCTGACAAGGTTGAAGAAGCCCGCAAGCTGGCTGACGATTTCGAAGCTGCTGAAGGCCGTCGCCCGCGTATCCTCATTGCGAAAATGGGTCAGGATGGTCACGACCGCGGCCAGAAGGTTGTTGCGTCCGGCATGGCTGACCTTGGCTGGGACGTGGACATCGGACCACTTTTCCAGACACCGGACGAAGCTGCGAAACAGGCCGTCGAAAACGACGTTCACATTGTGGCGGCCTCTTCACTGGCGGCAGGTCACCTGACACTGGTTCCGGAGTTGAAAAAGGCTCTGGCCAATCAGGGTGCGCTTGAAATCATGATCGTCGTTGGCGGCGTAGTCCCGCCGCAAGACTATGACGCGCTTTATGAGGCAGGCGCTGCGGCGATCTTCGCACCGGGCACGGTCATCGCCGAAGCGGCCATTGATCTTCTGAAGAAGCTTGGCCCGACACTTGGCCACTCGGCGGCCGCAGAATAAAGATACGAAAAAGGGCGGTCATTACGATCGCCCTTTTGCTTTTCATCACGCTTCTACCGATTGAGATACGGGTTCGCTCGCAAGGTTTCTGTGGCCATCGACATGAAAGTTCGGATTTTGGCCGACGCGGCACGCCCCTCCGGATGGATGATATGAATGGGTAGAGCTTCAGGCTCATAGTCTTCCAGAACTGTCTTCAGGCCGCCATCATCCAGCTCTTCCCCAATCTGGTAAGACAGCACACGCGTAATTCCCCAGCTGGTTCTCGCAGCCGCGATGGCACTCGCAATACTGTTCACGCGCAGGCGCGGCGTAACGCGTACGGATTCACCTCCGGCAAATGTCCAGTCATTGGTAGGCGACAAAACCCCGGCCGAGATGATGTCGTGCTTTTTCAGGTCTTCCGGTTTGGAGGGGAGCCCGTTCCACGCAAAGTATTCTGGACAGCCACACACGACATGACGAACCGAACCAACGCGAGACGCCAGAAGGCTGGAATCATTTAGCTGGCCAATGCGAACAGCAATGTCGAAGCCTTCATCTACAATATTCACGACGCGGTCGACGAACGTCGCCTCGACCTTAACATCGGGATAAATACCCAGATATTTCTGGATGATTGGCAGCACGTAGTGCTGACCGAACAGCATGGAAGCGGTAACGCGCAACGTTCCGGTTGGTGCAATTCGGGCGCCACGAGCGTTGTCGATAGCGTTGTCATAATCAGCAACAATCCGACGCGCATCTTCCAAAAAGCTTTGCCCAGTATCTGTAAGCACGACAGCGCGCGTCGTTCGGTGGAATAGCGGAACGCCCAGTCCTGCTTCAAGATCGCTCAGAATACGCGTTACAGTAGGTGGGCTGAGATTAAGCGCACGCGCCGCGCCGACAAGGCTGCCTGTATCCGCTATCGCGATAAAGACGCCCAGGTGTTTCAGATGGTCCATATTAATTCCATTTTATGAAATTATATCTTTCCAAATTTCAAGATTATTCTTCAAACTGGAATTCTTATCTTCCTGTCATCGCCGATGAAAAAACGCAATCGGCAAAACCACAGACAGGAAAATACAATGTCCCGAATTCCAACACCAGCAAGCATCGCTGACGCACCTGCAGCCTCTCAGGAGCTTCTCACAGCCGTTCAAAAACAACTCGGTAGCGTTCCGAACCTTTTCCGCATCGTCGCAACCAGCCCAGTGGCTCTGGAAGGGTTTCTTGGCCTTAACGGCGCGCTCGGCCGTAGCGAGCTGTCTGCTGCAACACGTGAGCGTATTTCTCTCGCCGTTGCCCAAGCGAACGGCTGTGACTACTGCCTCGCGGCACACACATATCTTGGTCGCAACCTCGCCAAACTGACAGACGCTGAGATTCAGGCAAACCGCAAAGGCAGCTCAACAGATGCAAAAGCAGATGCTGCTGTCCGCTTCGCGCTCTCAATCACAGAAAAGCGCGGCCACGTTGCTGCTGACGAACTCAATACATTCCGTGCCGCGGGTTACAGCGATGCGGCCATCGTTGAAATCATCGCACTCGTCGCAGTGAATGTTTTCACCAACTACGCAAACTCGGTTCTCGACACAGAAGTAGACTTCCCGGTCGCTGAAGAACTCGCAGTCTAGTTCCCCCTGTTTGATGCCTCCCGATTTGATCGGGCGGAACCGCCCTTACCACCCCTGAAGTAATCCGCACGAACAATGAAGGAGGTATCAAATGAGACCACCACTCCCACCTTTCACGCAGGAAACCGCCATCGAAAAAGTCCGTAAGGCTGAAGATGGATGGAACAGCAGAAAACCCGAAGGCGTATCGCTGGCGTATACAGTCGACACCGTCTGGCGAAACCGTAATCAGTTCGTCAGAGGCCGGAACGAAGTCGTCCGCTTCCTCACCATTAAATGGCAGTCAGAGCTGAACTACCGGCTGATCAAAGAGCTATTCGCCTGGCAGCAAAACCGTATTGCAGTGCGTTATGCCTATGAGTGGCAGATGGACGACGGCCAGTGGATGCGTTCTTACGGGAATGAAAACTGGGTCTTCGATGAAGACGGTCTGATGAAATATCGTTATGCGAGCATCAACGACCTTATTATTCGCGAGGAAGACCGCCTTTTCCATTGGCCTCTCGGCCGCCGCCCGGATGACCACCCGGGGCTGAGTGAATTAGGCCTGTAAATTCGGTTATATGACGGTCGTATCCTCTAACTCTGAGGATACCGCGTTTCTTCAAACCAGAACTTGACCAGACGGTCGGCGAAACGCTCATATCCAGAGATACTATCCGGCTTCACAACATATGCGCTTGCACGCCGCTGATATGCGGCTCGAACGTCATCATCATGATTGGATGTCGAGAACACGAGCGTAGGAATGTGTCCGAGACAACCCTGCTTCTTAAGTCGCGATAGAAACTCCAGCCCTCCCATTCCCGGCATCCTCAAATCAGTCATAATGACGTGAGGATTTTCACCATTTTCAAGTCGGTCCAGTGCAGCTTCAGCGCTGTCACAAAACTCATAATCAAATGGCACGTCGACACGGCTAAAAGCCTTTTTGAGTAGGATTTGATCCAATGGATCATCCTCAACCACTAACAACGCTGCGGCACTGGTCATTTACTTTTCCCAAAATCAATCAATTTTTTTCAATATTTAGAATATAGTGTATTCTTTTACCGAATTGATGTTGTGTCAATAAAAGCCGCGAACTCGCTAGGTTACTCTAACAAGGCATGCTTTTTATTTCATACATATCCACGCTATCGATTTCATCATGATCCGCAGAATACAAAAAACCTTAAAAATTACGCTTCTACTAGCGCCGGTCATCATGATACTTGCGCTACCCGCAATTGGTCTGGCCTACACGCGAACGCTGAACGCTACCAAGGATTTGGTGGGGGAAGCTGTAGAGCTGGCCTTAGAGTTTAACTCGGAAACCGGTTATGGCGGACTAATTCATAACTTCAAAAATGCAGTGCTACGCCCCGATGAAACTTCGTATCTGAGGGAAGCTCAGAATAACGCCATCAGGGCGCTGGAACTACTCGACCAGCTGGAAACTCTAACCTCAGACACAATCACCGCCAGACGGTTGCAGCCAACCCGCGATATGATCATTGCGTACGCCATGCGGCTCGAGGGCTTGCGAGCCTTGAATGCGAGCGAGCTTTCAGCAGCGGAGGTCGATGACATCGTTCGATATGATGACACTGCGGCACTGAACAACCTGCAAGAGTTTCAGAACGAATTCATAGGCCGCCTACAGACCGAAATGGCAATGAATATTCGCTCCATGCTGGTCTGGTTACTCGTCGTGGAGCTGGTTGGCACAACCGTCATTCTCGGCATTGGTTATCTGCTATACACCGAACGAAAAAAGCGAAATGCACGCAAACTTCTCAAGCAGCAGGAAATTCTGGCGCGGGAAAGGAAGGCGTCCGACGAACTGCGACGCGTGAATGAGTCTCTGAACCGTTTTAGCGCGATCGCTGCACATGATCTCAAATCACCGTCACGCCAGATCAAGGCTTTCTCCGAGATGGCAATGTCTGAGGACACGACTGATCTTGAGCGGAAGGAATATCTGGACGCCATTCATGAGTCGGCGTCCAACATGCAGGATGTCGTCTCGTCTCTTCTGGAATTTTCCCAGAGAGGCTTCAGCGCACCCGAGCCAACGACCATTGAGCTGTCACAATACCTGAACGAACTGACCGAAAGTATCGCCCAACAATCAGGGCGGAACCTTAGTTTCGATATTCGCCCAACCTATGCATCTGTTCAGGCTGACCCGGCCCTGCTCGAACGCGTCTTCGCCAACCTCATCGATAATTCAAAGAAGTACGTGCCCGAAAGTACAGATCTCACAATTGAGATCGTGCACCGCGAGGAAGCAGATCGTCACGTCATCATGCTGCGTGACAACGGCCCCGGCGTTCCAGATGGCCTTGAAGACCATGTATTCGAACCACTGAGACGCGGCCATTCCGCTAAAGAGGGACAAGGCATCGGACTTGCGCTGGTTCGCTCGATTTTGCGCGCACATGGCGGCAATATAAGCTTGCGGAATGATCTCAAGCCAGGCGCTGCATTTGAATTCTGGCTGCCTAAAACGGCGGCCTGAATTACCTTTCAGCACGTAATCAGAACTGCCTGCGCACGGAGAACATTACCTGCGTGCCAACCGGATCGAGGCGATTTCCTTCGTAACGAAGCGGGATCACACCGGTATTATCCGTCACCGTGACGACATCATCGAGCAGGTTATCAATCTCCAGCGAGAAGCGTGTACCGCGCAGCAATTCGACATTGCGGCCAATGAATGTCTGATCGGTCACACTGTGGAAGAAGCGAAGATTGACGCTGGTCTGATCTGAAAACTTCAGAACACTGCTTGATGTGTCGACTTCCGTCGCGCTCTGCCAGCTAGCGCTCAATCGGGCGCCATAGCCTTTGTAAAACACACCGCTTGTCAGCTGCACTTCATGTTCAGGTTGACCGCCGAGGCCAGATGCCGCGCCATTCAGGAAATCCTGAACGGGAAAGCCGGCAGCCAGAACACGCTGGTCTTCAAGATTAATTGTATGGCTGAGAGATACGAACAAACGCCCGCCAGCAGGCGGACCACGACGACCCATCATGCCGCCACGTGGACGACCTCCGCCACGCGCAGACGGTGGTGGACCCCCGCCTGGGCGCGCATTGCCAGAACCGGAGGACGGAGGCGTACCGCCACCGCCCTGAGGACGGGCATCACCGGAAGCTGAAGGCGGAGAACCGCCGGCCGGGCGCTCCGCTCCGTTCGACGAAGAAGGCGGCGCCGTTTGTGGCGCACCGTGAGCATTCCCGCCAGAGGCTGGCGAGCGCCCTTCGCCTCGACCGCCTCGCTGCGGCGTCTCAGGCTCAGCGAAACTGTCACGGAAGGTCAACTGCCAGCGTATATCGCGGCGGGTTTCTTCGACATAATTTACAGGACGCAGATCGACGCTGAGCAAATCACCATTGGCATCGCGAACAAACCGATTTGGGAAAGCGGCCTCTACTGCCGCATCAACGCTCGGGAAAGCCCCAATCGGGTCATCAATGCGGCTGTCTGTATAGGTGAGACGCAGGTCAAGGTCGGTCTCATCGAGCGGCTCCCACTCGACGCTCGCTTTCCAAACCTGACGCGTATCAGCAATCAGCTGGTCATTACCGCCGGAGATACGCGTCGCAAGCACGGACTCGCCCTGCACAAAGTCGAAAATCTCGACGTTTGGCGTCACGCTCAATGTATCACCAAGCTGGGACATGGTCGGTGCGCCCTCTTCCAATGTATAGGAGGTCAGAACGCGGATATCTTCAACCGGAGACCAGCTCAGCGTGCCGTCAAACCCGAACAGCGTGCCAAAATCGGAGTAGTTGCTGGCATTCACAGTCGCGTTCGCTAAGAGGCTCTCAAAGCCTGGAATATCCATGTCCGAAACAATCAGCGGGAAGTCGAAACTACCCTGAACTTTAGCAATCTGGCGGTCGAGCGAACTGGTCGTGCGAGTACCATTGAAATCGGTCTCGGAACTACGGCTGGCATGGCTGAGATCAACACTCAGGCCTGCACCAACCCAGCCGCCTGTAATCTCCCAGAGATCACCATTGGCCAGCAGGTTGGTCGAGAACGTATCCGTTGTTCGCTCTGTGCGCTCTTCACTTAAAAAAACAAAGGGTAACAGGTCAGCTGTCGGCGCAACCGTCGGGTCGAGCGCATTGAGCGCGGCTTGGAAGCCCGTCACGTCCGGCGTGCGGTCCGTTTCAGTCGTCGATGTGTTGTGTCCGAGACTTGTCGTAGACGTAACAAACCAGTCGCCGACATCACGCGTCAAAGTGAGGTTGATATTGGCGTCTGTTGAATCGCTTGTCTGGGTCAGCACGTCCGGCACGCCGATATAGCGCGTAAAACTCTCGTCAGTGCCCGTAGTAGAGAAGGGGCTTGCTGCAGGGAGCAAAAAATCCTGCTCAGAAAATCCGAGCAGCTCTTCACCCTCAGAGATTTCGATATCGCCCGAGAGTGTCATCCCGACATTACCGAAAATGCTTCTATGCGTACTGCCACCAATTTCCAGAGACTGGCTCTCATCGCGCAGGCTATTTGCGCCCGCAAGCGGATCGCCAAGGCCACGATCAGATTCCAGAATAGCGTTGTCGATTTCAATCTCGCCATCGACGCTGGAACGCTGGCCGTCAGCTATGCCGAGATAATCTACATCAAACTCGCCGCGCTGACCTGCTCCTTCGACCGGCCCGCCAAATTCAAGACTGAACGTCCAGGCCGAAAAGTCGGGCTTCAGAACAATATTGATGACCCGCTGGTTCGCACCATAGCCGTATTGCAGTGCCGCTTCTTCTGGCAGCACGTCCATACGTTCAATGGCTTCCGGCGGATAGGAACGGATTTCACGAAAGCTGGCGATACGAACGCCATCGACCAGAAAAACGTGATCCCCGCCGCCACGACCGCGGCTGCTTGCCAATTCCGGACCGAGTTCGGCGATCAGTTCTTCAATAGATGACACGCCATAGGCTTCGATATCCGCAGTCGTCAGTGTCTGCTCAGGCTCGATGTCGCTGACTGCCGTCCCGCGCAAACGGGTGGACGTCACCTGAACCTCTGAGAGCACGCGGTCCTGATCATACTGCGGAGCTTCCTGCGCCGCAGCAGGAAAAGCAGATAAGAGAGCGCCAATACTCACAGCGCCCAGCAGGCATGAAAACCGCATACAAAACCTCGTTACTTCCCGCTGGGTATCATACCCACGCTCTCAAGTGTCACGAACCGGCTGAACTCATCCGTCGCGATCCGGGGGACATTTATGCAGTCAATATATGAATGTCGGATGGATCAGTTATTCGCTGCAAGTTCATCCCAACATGCCAGTGCATGTCCGGCATACATGAGGCCAGGACCGCCGCCCATCTGAATACCCATGGCTAACACATCTCCCAGCTCTTCGCGTGTGCCGCCCGCCTTCATGAGGGCTTCGACGTGGAAGTTGATGCAAGGCTCGCAGCGCTGTGAGATGGCCATGCCCAGGGCAATGAACTCTTTTTCCTTGAGGCTCAGAACACCATTGTCTTTTACAGCCATAGAGAGCGTGCCGAAGCCTTTGGTTGCATCCGAAATGGTCTTATTGAGTTCTCGCAGCTCGCTGCGCATGTCGCGGATTTTATCGGTGTAGCTCATCATCAATCCCCTGATCCAAAATCAACATTTCATGATGTTCTAATATCAGAATTTCCCGCGCGAGCGTGCAGGAATTCATAGGCATTTTGTCGCGACACACCTAAGTTATCGACAATGCATAACAGCCAGCACTTTCCCCTATCCGATCACGCGCGCATTGATGTCGCCCTGCGCATCATGAAATGTGAGCTACCGTTTCGGGTGAATGCCATGCCCGAAGCCCATCATCTGAAAATGAGCGAAATCCTGCCGCCCTCGAGCCCGGTGCTCAAAAAAGGCTTCGAAATGGATGCGCGCGACTGGCTGCGTGTGCTGAACCATTTGAAGATTGCAAGCATTCAGGACGACATCAAAACCCTCTCCCGCTTGCGAGATCTGTGGGCACACCAGCAAGACCTGAAAGCCGGTGATGCGACCCGTTTCTGCGAAACTGCCTCGGATTTGATGAGCGAGTTGAACGCCAGCGAAATTGCGCGAGTACTTTCGATTTTGTCCGCGCCGTCGCCATTTCCTGCGGAGCCTCACTCTCAGGCAGAAAGCTATCGCGAACTCTGTCAATTGCTGGACCTTGATCCGGATGATCAGAGTGACCTCAGACGCTTCTTCAAATATCTCGTCTGGCAGGCGGCACAGGCAAAGACCACCGGTGCACTGGCTCTGGCAATAACGCTGGAGAACGATCTGGAAGACGAAACCGACGGACTGCCTCCGACCTTGTTCAACTGGGTTCTGGATCTCTCATCGGATGCACCTGCACAAATGGTTCGCGCTAGCGTGCGACACAGCCGCGCCCTGCTTGATGAGCGCGGTGAAGACGCGTACTGACACAGCATGGAAGTCGATCTGAGCACACGCCGGGGCCTTGCCCGCGCCATCACCCGCGTTGAAAGCCGCCGCACGGACCATCAAACCGAAGCGCGCAAGCTTCTGTCTTCTGTCATGTCCGAAACGGGCAAGAGCCAGCGGATCGGCATTACCGGTGTGCCAGGCGTCGGTAAGTCCACTTTTATTGATGCATTTGGAACCATGCTCACCGAGATGGGGCACAAGGTTGCTGTGCTTGCAGTCGACCCGACCTCGCAGCGCTCGGGCGGCTCTATTCTGGGCGATAAGACCCGTATGGCGCGACTATCAGTTGATGAGAAAGCCTTTGTGCGCCCGTCACCTGCGGGTGAGACGCTTGGCGGGGTCGCGCGCAAAACCCGGGAAAGTCTGCTCCTGTGTGAAGCGGCAGGATATGACGTCATCCTGGTGGAGACGGTCGGCGTCGGCCAGTCTGAAACTGTTGTCGCTAATATGGTGGACTTCTTCCTCGTCCTGATGCTGCCAAATGCGGGCGATGACCTGCAGGGCATCAAGAAAGGTGTGCTGGAAGTCGCTGACCTGATTGCCGTCAACAAAGCTGATATCGACGAAAAAGCAGCCAAGCGCGCTCAGCGCCATTACCAGAATGCTCTACATATTCTGGAGCCGGTGGACCCGTCATGGGCGCCGCCAGTTCTGACCTGTGCAGGCGCAACGGGCGATGGCCTCAAAGAGCTGTGGGACACGATCGAACTTCATAAGAAAAAGACTGAAGAGTCTGGCTCGCGGGATAAACGCCGCGCGGACCAGCAACTCACATGGATGAATGAGCTTATTCAGGACGGGCTGATGGCGGCTTTCCGCTCTCATCCCGATGTGGTAGCCAAGCTCGCGGCGATGAAACACGGCGTTGAGACCGGCGCGATCCCCGCATCTGCTGCTGCCGAACAGCTTTTGGACGCCTTCGGCGTCGAGGGCTTTTAGCCTTTACGCTCCGCCTCCAGCTGACGCAGGCCCAGCATAAGCACTGAAAGCGCCATTTCTTTCGCACGACTTGGCGGCTTGCCAAGCATTTCACTCAAGGTCTGCCCGAAGAGACCGACACCCAGCGCCAGCGTGATACAGACAAGCATCACATCTTCCACGACGTCTTCAGGCACATTCTGATGGTGAAACTTCTTGCGGGTCACATCGCGCACGACCTGCCTCACATTGGTTAGTCTTCCTGCCTGATGCGTCAGTTCCAGCCAGGCGGCCAGCTTTGACGCCTGCTTCTGCTCGAACGCTTCGAACAAGGTCGTCAACGCCTGAGCGCGCGACACTTCGGTGTCTTCTGTCAGCTCGATCGCCATCACCTTCTCGACAAGCTCGGCAATCATCCGCTCCATCAGCGCCGTGTGGACGCCGTCTATGGTTCCAAAATGATGCAGCACTGTTGCATTAGCGACGCCTGCTTCTTTTGCGACATCAGCCAAGCGAAGCGTTTGAGGCCCTTGCTCAGTCAGAAGTCGCTCCGCGGAAGACAGGATATTCGCGCGCGATTCCTCGGGCGTTCGACGGATTCTGGGCTGCTTATTTTTTCTTATCGACATTTTTGTCAGTAGCGCTTATATTACTCGTGAACAAACTTGGCCCCACCTTAGCGGCCACTTAGCGAAACAGGAATTGTCGGATGACGGAAAAGCGCACACCAGAGGACGTTTCTATCTCTCCTCGTGACATCAAATTCAGCCATGAAGGCGCGAAGAACCCGCACTGGCTCGATAACGATCCTGTCGGCACAGCTATTATGAACACGCTGTCGCTCACCTTCCCTGATGGCGAGCGCATGTTTATGGACTCAGTGCGCAATTATCGCGGAGAGCTTTCCGGCAAGCTGCTTCAGGATGTGAAGGACTTCATCCATCAGGAAGCGATCCACTCACGCGAACATCACCTCATGAACCAGCTGATCGATCGCGAGAAATATCCGGTGGAAGAGATTGAAGGCTTTGTCCGCGAGCGTGTCGCCTTTGCCCGCTCCGGCGGCCCGATGCGTATGCTGATCGGCACAATCTGTCTTGAGCATTTCACAGCCATGATGGCGGACATGATGGTCGAGCATCAGGATGTGTTCCAGAACACTGATCCTGAAATCGAAGCGATGTGGCGCTGGCACGCTATGGAAGAAACCGAACATAAGGCCGTTGCCTATGACGTGTTCCTCGAAGTCTCCAAAGACTGGTCCGGTTTCAAACGCTATATGCGCCGCTGTATCTCCATGCTGATCATCTCAAAAACCTTCACCAACAATATTGCGACATACGCATCCATGCTTCTTGAAGCGGAAGGCTGGGACAAGAAAGACGCAAAGAAGGCGATCAACAAATATCTCTGGAAAACACCGAACCTGTTTGGCCGCGGCTGGAAGGTCTGGCTCTCCTGGTTCAAACCGGGCTTCCACCCATGGGATCATGACAATCGTGCGCTAATGACAGAATGGAAAGCCGAATTTGACGCTGTAGCTGCCGAATAACCGCCTTAAAATAGGTGCAATCGGGCATCACCAATGATGCTCATGAAACAGTTCATTTTCTACGCCAGCTTTCTCTATTTCCCATTCGTCTTCGCAATGGGGTGGCTCATGATCAGGCGCTCCGGCTTTTATCGCTGGGGCGCTTTATCTTTAGTTCTTCTGGCTTCGGTGCCGGCCTATGCCCGCTTTGTCGAGCCGCGCATTTTACGGACAATTGAGGCGGAGATCGCACTCGCCGGCTCACCCGCAAAGGACGGCGATGACATCCGTCTGTTATTATTCTCCGACACGCATATCGGCATGTTCGGCAATGCCATGCCGCTCGAACGGATACGCGAGCGGGCGGACACTCTGGACTTTGACGCCGTGCTCGTAGCTGGCGACCTGACCTACCATTTGCCGGAAGATCAGATTGAAGCGACCTTTAAAGAGCTGAACAATTTTGGAAAGCCCGTCTTTATAGTTCTCGGCAATCATGATGTCGGCTTTCCGGGCCCTGATCTCGGCATGCAGCTGGCAGACTATTTCGCGACGCTTGAGAACGTCCACCTCCTGAATAACCGAACGGAGATCGTTACTCTGAACGGTCGCGAGATATGGCTGACAGGCACATCAGACCTCTGGCAGGGACAGATTGAATACCCCACAGAGAACCCGCCAACAGGCACGCCGCGCATCATCCTCACTCACAATCCGGACGTGGCGATGCGTATCCCGCCAAACGTACGGTATGACGTGTTATTTGCAGGGCACACGCATGGCGGCCAGATCAGAATTCCGGGCCTGTATCAGCGCGCCCTACCCTCTCAGTACGGATTTGATCGGGGGCTCTATGAAGAAGTCACGCCCGCGTCTGCCGATGCCATCGCCGAGCCACATCAGATATACATCACGTCCGGCACGGGCATGGTTGGTCTTCCCATGCGTTTACTGATGCCGCCTCAGGTCGATCTGATAACAGTGCACCTGCCGCAGGGAGAGGACGGCTAGGGTCACCACAAAGTGTTCTCAGGCCCTCCAGTTAAACGCTGACACGCGGCGCTTAAGCTGACAAACTTCCCGAAAACACGGGAGAAAAACATGTCAGGCGTCGATATCTACTGGTCGTTCCGCAGCCCATATTCCTATCTGGCGACCCCACGCCTTCGAGAAATGAGCAAGCGTTGGGACGTGCCTTTCACCATCAAGCCGGTCTATCCGATTGCGGTGCGCATTCCGGGCTTTTTCAAACAGGTCAATCCGCTCTGGCCTCCCTATCTGATGCGCGACTGTTTCCGGATTGCCCAGTTCAACAGCCTGCCCTTCGGCCGCCCAAACCCAGACCCGGTGGTCATGGATATGGCGACCGGTGACGTGCCAGCCGACCAACCCTACATTCGCCGCCTGACACGCCTCGGCGTGCTCGCTAGCCACACGCCACAAGCGCTTGATTACTTCTATGAAGTCTCGACCCTCATCTGGTCGGGCCAAAACAACTGGACGGAAGGGAGCGCCCTGTCAGATGCCGTGGCACGCGCCGGCCTCGACCTTGCCGCACTCGACGCGGAAGCAATTGAGCGTGAGGCCGAGTTAGAAGCCGAAATTGAATCTAATGAAGCTGCCCAGAAAAACGCCGGACATTGGGGCGTTCCTCTAATGGTGTTTGAAGACGAGCCGTTTTTCGGGCAGGATCGCCTCGATATTCTGGAATGGCGCATGAAGCAGTCAGGCGTCCCGCAGAAATCCTGAGGGGGAATTCACATGTCAAAAGTCATAGGTGTCGGCGGCATCTTCTTTCACTGCGCGGACGTGGACGCGACAAAAGCATGGTACGCCAAAGTGATCGGCGACGACACGAACGATTTTGGCGGGTGGAATTTCTCCCACAAAGAAGCCGGTGAGCAATTCCCGAAAGGCGCGCAATCCATCTTCGCACCTTTTGAAAAGTCGGATTACTTCAAGCCGTCAGACCTACCGTTCATGATCAACCTGATGGTGGACGATCTGGATGGCGTGCTCGCCCGACTTGAAGCGGAAGGCATTGAGCAGGTTCAGCCGCGCGAAACTTATGGATATGGCAAGTTCGCCTGGCTGATGGATCCGGACGGTCGCAAAATCGAATTATGGGAACCGATCGAGACCGACCACTGATCGCGCAGGTCCCGAAAGTGTATTGAGAAGAACACATCAATTGCAGACCTGACAAGTTACGAAAAACCTGAAATTCTCCCCTTAAAGAAAACACACAGGGGAGAGACATGAAGGAATACACGCAATACGACGCCATCGGCCTCGCAGAGCTCGTCGCGAAGAAGGAAGTCAGCCCGAAAGAGCTGATGGATGAGGCCCTGAGCCGCGCCAAAAAGGCTAAAGAAGAGTTGAACTGCGTCTCCGCACTGTTTCCGGATATTGCAGAAGCCCAGATCAGCGAAGGCCTTCCGAAAGGCCCGCTATCGGGCATTCCGTTCATGACGAAAGATCTTGGCGTTGCTGTGAAAGGCGCACCGCTGACCTCAGGCTCTCGGCTATTCAAGGATTTTGTAGCAGATAAGAACTCCGAGCTTGTCGAGCGGTATCGCAAAGCCGGCATTGTAACCTTCGGCCAGACGACCAGTCCCGAATACGGCCTGACAACCTCAACCGAAAGCGCCCTGTTCGGGCAGACGAAAAACCCGTGGAACCTAGAGCGCACGTCCGGCGGCTCGTCCGGCGGCGCGTCCTCGGCAGTTGCTTCAGGTGTGCTTCCACTCGCGCAGGCAAGTGACGGTGGCGGCTCCATTCGTATCCCCGCGGCGTGCACCGGCCTGTTCGGCATGAAACCGTCACGTGGCCGTATCCCGATGGGGCCTGTCCGCACAGAAGGCTGGAGCGGCCTTTCTACAGTCCATGCCGTGTCCCGCAGTGTACGCGATAACGCTTTGCTTATGGACCTTACGCATGGCCGCGAACCGGGTTCACGTTATGTGGCGCCGGACGAGCCGGTCTCTTTTCTGGATCAACTGAAGAATACGCCGCGCCAGCTGCGTATTGCACTTTGGACGACCGCACCGAACGGCACAAAGCCTGACGCAGAGGCTCAAAAAGGGCTGGATGACACCGCTAAGCTCCTCGAAGACCTTGGGCATGTAGTCGAAGCGTCAACGCCCGAGCTGAGTGGTGAAGCTATCGGAAAAGCCCTACTGATGAACATTTCCGCTTACACTGCGGATCTCACCCAATCACGCGCACAGGCACTCGGCCGTCCGCTACAAGATGATGACCTCGAGCCTCTGACACGCGATATGGTGAACCTCGGCCATACCGTCCCGATGTCCATGCTCGCATGGGCTAATGGCGTATTTCAGGAAACGGCCGTCACCTTCGACAACTGGATGGATGCTGGCAATTTTGATCTCTGCCTTTCGCCTATGCTGTCCAGAGAGCCGGACAGGCTGGGCGATCTGAGCCTGTCCCGCGAAGACAAGGACGCCTATGGCAAAGCCGTCACGAGCTTTGCGCCGCATGCCTCTGTTTTCAACATGACAGGCGCTCCGGCCATGTCTGTGCCTCTGCATTGGTCATCCAACAATCTGCCAATTGGCATGATGTTCGGTGCGCGTTATGGCCATGAAGCTCTTCTCTACCGCCTCGCAGCCCAGCTGGAAGAGGCGAAACCATGGTTCGATAAAAGGCCGCCTGTATTCTATGACTGATGATATGACCTGGCATAAGGGCGGCTGCCATTGCGGCACCGTCCGGTTTGAAGTCCTCCTGCCGCAACGCATCGAAATCGAGGACTGCAATTGTTCGGTATGCCTGATGAGCCAGAACGCGCATATCATCGTGCCGTCCAGCCGGTTCAGACTTCTTTCCGGCGAAGAAGCTCTTTCGACCTACACCTTCAATACGCACACTGCGAAACATCAGTTCTGCTCGGTGTGCGGCATTAAAAGCTTTTACGTACCGCGTTCCAATCCGGACGGATTTGCCGTCACATGGCGGTGCCTCGATGATCCGATGGCCTTCGATCATGTCGGCATCCATCCGTTTGATGGCGTGCACTGGGAATTAAATGCCGGAACGCTTGCGCATAAATCCAAAGACTAGCTGCGCTCAGCCATACGCGTTGAAATAAGAAAACAGGAAGGTCTTCATATTAAAGGCCGCATGCGCTGCCATGGGCAGGATCAGCCCGCCCGACCAGAGCCGTAGCGCACCGAACATGCACCCCAGCATAAAGATGAACATCAGGCCGAAACCGGTATAGCCGACATGTAAAACGGTGAACGCCGCCGCAGACAGAATGACGATCAGCCAGCTTGGCCAGCCGCGCGCCTGCATGCTTGTCATCAGAAAGCCGCGGAACAGGAATTCCTCAACCACAGGCGCGATGATCACGGCTGAGATAAACAGCCCCATAAGCTGGTTCGGCGGAAAATAGCCCGCATTTTCATCTGTCGTGAGACGCGGCACCTCCCGACCAATCAGGTCGAGAAACATGATCACTGTGCGGAATACAATTTCCGGTACAACGAGCGTCGCAAACGCCGCCAGATAAATGGACAGCATGCCGAAACGACCGGCCTGGAGCACGCAATCTTCCACGCCGCGACGCCTCAGATGCTCGAAGCATAAAAGACCGATCAAAAGCTCAGCATACCCTACAGTGACCATGCGTGCGGGATGTTCAGGGTCGATAAAAAACGCCCAGAATGCCCGCGCACTGTCACCGGAAATCTGAATGTGAAGGCCGACCAGCTGGACCAATAAATAGCGCAGTAGGAAATACGCAAAAACACTCCAGAAAATCGCAACTGGCAAAAGCCTTGCCAGCTCGTCTTTCGGTGTATTTCCGGAAAATTGCGACATGCGAGCCTTTCGGGCCAGTCAGACGACTAGCCCTGAAGCTCTGCTGCCTGTTCGGCCCATTTCTCGCTCATCACGCGGCCTTCAAAGCGCAGATAGCTGTCGATCCATGCCTGCTCACCCGGTGTCCACGCTGTGATCTGCGAGAAGTGGAAAATGCCAAGCTCGTTCAGGATAAGCTCGATTTTCGGACCGATACCGCCAATGCGTTTCAGATCGTCAGCCTCGCCCCTTGGCGCATCAAGGCTTTCAGGGCGGGTTTCCTCTACAGGCTCCTTGGCAAGGGCTGCAGGAGAAACAGGCGCCGCAAGCGCGGCAATATCCACTGGCGTTTCTGCAACAGCTTCGGCATCAAGGCTCGCCGCTTCAAGATACTTCAGACGACCTTCCAGATAGCGGTTCCGCCAGCGCAGACGCGCCATTTCCTGTTCGGACTCGCCGGTGCCTTTGGCTTCGCGGTCAATCTCGGCTTTCAGTACCGTGATTTCTGACTTCAGACTGTTCAGCTCCATCTCGACATCTTCCGGAACGGAAGACGCTACTGACGTTTCAGTATCAGCCGATGCAGTGCCGCTTTCGAGGAATAGAATACGTGCCTGCAGATAACGGTTCTGCCATTTGGTTTTCGCAAGATCGGCAGCAGACGTTAAAGGCGCCTCAGACGTGCCTGTCTCAGCGCTCTCAAGACGCGCTTTCAGAGCTTCATTTTCGGCTTTGAGTGCATCAGCATCATCGGAAGATGATGTATCAGCATCAAAGACCTGGCTTTCCAGATAGCGCACACGGGACGTCAGATAGCGCTCGTGCCAGACAGCACGCGCACGTGCTTCTTCGTCTTCGGGCGTGGGTTGCGGCGCTGGCGGCGGCGGAGGAGGCGGAGCAAGCTGCATCTGATTTGCGCGCTGAACATGATTGCGCAGGTCAGCAACAGTTCGTTCCATGTCTGCAAGTTTGGCTTCGGCAGCCTGAAGCGCACGCGCATCGACTTCGGCTTTTTCAAGCGCTTGTTGCTGTGCTTCTGTCAGAGGGCGCTCGAGCGCAGCCGGTGCCGGCGCTGTCACGTTTATGGTTCGCGCACGCGGCAAAAACACACCGCGGAATGCCCAACCGAGAATTAACCCGATGACACCTGCACCTGCCAGATAGCCCCACATGCTGGTCAGCAGCTCAATCATCTTCCAACTCCCTCAGACGAACAGATATCTGCCTGTCCGTATCAATACTCACTGGATCGGGCAGCCCTGCACTATCCTGCCGGACCTCCGTCAACACAATCTGATCTAGCGGAACTCCGCGGGCAATGAAATAGGCGAGAACGGCAGTTTGACGATCCTCTGTGAGGTTTTTCAAAGCAATACGCCGTCCGTCGGCATGTGTCGCGGCGTCAATCTCGAACTGATAGTCAGGGCATGTCTGCAGCACAGTGAGAACACCATCCAGCAATGGCGCAGACTCACGTGCCAGTTCATCCCGCGCATAACGAAAATTTAGCGAGGAAAGCGACAGCGCTTCTTCAAGCGCGTCTTCACACACATCCCGCGATGGATGGGTCGTTTCCGTGTCCAGCCCTTCAAATGCCATCAAACGCGTCGACGCAGGTTGCGAATTCAGCGTAAAGTCAGTCGATACACCCACGCGGACGAAGTCTTCACGCAGAAAATCGATGACAGAAGGTGTGGCCAGACCTTCAATGACAAGCTCATCGCCCATGAAGGCCATAACGCCGCTTTCATGCTGCAGAAAGCCAGGCAAGGCAGCGCGAACTCCTCGTATCCAGTCATCGCTGCGCATAGGGACAACGCCCATTTCGTTCTCCACCACACCATCGAACAATTGCTCGGCGTATTCGAACAGGGCGGTCCGGTCAGCCGCGTCGGGCACGCTGCCTTCCATAATGAGATGATCGCCGTTCAGGCGCGCGGTCCAGAGTGCTGTGCCGGCAATGTCGGCATCCACGCTATAGCCTGAAGGAGGCCGCGCCATTTGCGCGATAATCTCGTTGCGAACATCAATATTGGGCGCAATGCCGGACACAAAAATCCGTCTGTCCGTCACATCGACCTCTCCGTCATAAAGCTTCACGAGCTGACGCAGACCGAGGCTTACGGCGCCAATCCAGTCGCCTTCCGGAACGCCATCGCGAAACAAAACGTCAAATTCGATAAATTCGGGTGAAATGCCTTCCCCGATCAGGACCTCTTCGAGACGCGTCACCGCATCAGGGTCCGGCAGAATTCCTGCCAGACGAAACCGGTCTCCATGGCGAGTCGCGCTGAACGCATAAGGCGAAACCGGCGGCAAAAGTTGGGCCTCATCCAGCACCCGGGTAACACCGCCTCGGAAGAAACCGCCCCGCCCGCTGGAGGCCAGAACACGATTTCGGGCACGCGTTAAAAGCTGCTCAGTTGGGGCTAAACCGGTTAAGATGGCCGTCTGCCCATCCATCTCAACATGCGCCCATCGAAAGCGCGGATCGTCCAGCGATGCACGTGCGGCTTCTTCCAGTCGCGCTTCAAACTTGTCAGCAGACACCGGACCGGCATATACCGCGTGCCAGCACAATGCTGCTATACCAGCACAACTGATCGGGATCAGCAGGACATCAAGAATGTTTCGCCTTTCGAACATTGTGATGTCAGCAGCTCCCATCCCAAGCGGCACGCACAAGAAAAGACGTGCAAGCCAGTCCCTTTCCTGACTGGTTCGCAGTTAAACCGGGCAAAGATATGACCAACAGCCATTATTCAGGTGAAAGCTCAGAGCCGGTCGTCATCACCAGCGGCGGAAACCCGCAGGTGAAGGCTCTGAAAGCGCTCGAACGCAAGAAAGGCCGCCGCGAGCAGAACGCCTTTCTGGCCGAAGGCGCGCGTCTGATTGAAGAAGCGCTGAATTATGGCTGGGAACCTGTTCAGGTCATTACATCACCTGAAGGGCTGGAGCGCAGCTATGTTCAGGATCTCGTCTCGCGCGCAGAAGCCGCCGGTGCGCAATCACTTTTGATTCACCCTCGCCTGCTGGCGCAGGTCGCACGGAAGGAAAACCCGCAAACAGTGCTCGCAACCTTCCGCCCGAAAATGCGCACGCTTGCGGATATTCCAGCGAAGTATGCCAAGTCCGGCACACTTCTCGGCCTCTATCAGGTACGCGATCCGGGCAATCTCGGCACCATTCTGCGCACCTCGGATTTTGCCAACGTCAATGGCGTCATTCTGATCGGTGATTGCTGTGACGCCTACAGCTTTGAAGGCGTCCGCGCGAGCATGGGCTCGCTCTTCGCAATGCCGTTTTACTATGCGAGCGAAGAAGACTTCCTCAGCTGGAAGCAGGGCTCAGGCCTGCCAATGCTGGCGGCCAGCATGAACGGAAAGCACCCGCACCATGACGCACCTTATGGAGATGCCTCCATCATCATTATGGGCAATGAACAATCCGGCCTGCCTGCGCATTTCGAAGACGCCTGCGATACACTTGTCCGCATTCCAATGCGTGAAGGTGCAGACAGCCTGAACCTTGCCACGGCGACCGCGCTTATGGTCTACGCCGCCTGGGGTAGCCGTGGGTATGCGCAATGAGCAAGACAGCAATCATCACCGATCCGATCATCCTGAAAGCCGATGACTGGCAGGACTATCAGCTCTTGGATTCCGGTCATGGCCGCAAGCTGGAACGATTTGGCAGCCAGATCACCGACCGCCCCGACCCGCAAGCCTTCTGGATGCCAGCCAATCCGATCGAGATATGGAAGGCAGATGCAGTCTTCTCGGCCTCTGGCGATGACGAGCGCGGAAACTGGCAGAAATCCCGCCCGAACCTGCCGGATGACTGGAAGATGGGCTGGAACGGCCTTTCCTTTGAAGTCCGTCGTTCGCCTTTCCGTCACCTGGGCGTATTTCAGGAGCACTCCGTCCACTGGCGTCACGCGCAGGAGAAAATCCGTGCTGCAGGCCGCCCGGTCAAGCTTCTCAACCTGTTTGGCTATACAGGAATGATGAGCCTCGCAGCCGCAGATGCCGGCGCGCAGGTGACCCATATTGATGCCAGCCCGAAGTCGAATGGTTATGGCAAAGCCAATCAGGAGCTTTCCGGTATTGGCGAGAAGCCGATCCGCTGGATTGCCGATGACGTGCTGAAATTCATGCGCCGTGAAGTGCGCCGTGGAAACACATATGACGCTATTGTTCTGGACCCGCCTAAATTCGGTCGTGGCCCTAAGAACGAGACATGGCGTCTGGAAGAAAACCTGCCGGAACTGTTGGAGCTGTGCCGCGCAGTGCTTTCAGAACAACCACTCTTCGTGACGTCTACGGTCTATGCCGTTCGCCTGTCCTACCTCGCGCTCGCTCAAAGCCTTCGCGATCACCTTGAAGGCCTGGGCGGCACAATCACAACAGGAGAGATGGCTATTCCTGAAGCCGGCCGCGACGTACTGCTACCAACGGCGATCTTTGCACGCTGGGACGCCTAAAGCCGCCGCAGCGCGACCTCTTCAATCAGATGGTTCGCGCCTTTGCGCAGGATCACATCCGCGCGCGGACGCGTCGGCAGAATATTGTTGTGCAGATTCACAAGATTGATGTCGCGCCACAGAGCCTCGGCTGTCGCAAGCGCGTCTGATTCACTCACTTTGGCATGGCGATGGAAGTAGGACTCAGGCTTCTTGAATGCCGTCTGGCGCAGCTTCATGAAGCGCTCGATATACCAGCTGTGCAAAAGGTCTTCGTCCGCATCGATATAAATCGAGAAATCAAAGAAGTCAGAGACCATCGGAACGGCTTTGCCATCCACCGGAAGCGGACGGGCCTGAAGCACGTTCACACCTTCAAAGATCAGAATGTCGGGACGGTCCACGAGCTGGTATTCATCCGGCAGAACATCATAGGTCAGGTGAGAATATTTCGGCGCATGGACATTCGGGCGCCCCGCCTTGATGTCCGACATGAAGCGCAGGATTGCGCCGATATGATAGCTCTCCGGAAAGCCCTTCCGGTTCATGATCCCGCGCTCGGCCAGCACGGCGTTCGGCAGCAGGAAACCGTCTGTTGTGACGAGATCAACCTTCGGGCTAGACGGCCAGCGCGCCATAAGCTCCTTGATGATCCGCGCTGTCGTCGATTTACCAACCGCAACCGAACCGGCGACACCAATAATGAACGGCGTTTTCTGCTCTTCACTGAGGCTCAGGAACTGCTTGCGCTGCGAGAACAGCATTTGCGACGATTCCACGTGCGCAGACAGTAAACGCGACAGCGACAGATAAATCTGACGGACTTCATCCAGATCAACTGGATCGTTCATGGAGCGAAGGCGCTGAACTTCATCCTCAGAGAGTGTCAGCGGCGTATCTGCGCGAAACTTCGCCCAGGTTTCAGCGGTAAAGAAGCGGTAGGGAGAGTGCTCACGCGCACCAAAATGGTCCAGAGCATCGTCTTCCACGAAATCCACAATCGCTTCGGTCATCGTCTTTTCTCACAGAAGGGCAGCGTTTTATCGGAATACTGCCTGAATACTTCCGCACACGAAGCACTTCTTCAGGACAGAGTAAACCGGCCTCACGTGAGTTATAACGTCAGTGTGACCTCATTTTTCTTCTTTTGGCTTCTTCACATAGCCGGGAAGACCAATACGCCATACGCCCTTGAATTTATCGAGGTCTGGGACCGGCACACCCTTACGGTAGATCGAAATCTCACCCGCCTTAGCCAGACGTACGGCTTCGGCGCGCACGTCGTTCATCACTTTGCGCCAGTTCGATTCAGAAACGAGGCGCGCCACCTCTGACGGGTCTATCGTGGTTCCAACGCCGCGCTCATTCGCAAGCGTAAGGATCGCCTCGCGCACAGGATTTGAACCTTTTTCTTCGGATACGTCATTTTCTGTGATGTCAGTCATGGACGAGGCTTTGCGTCTTTCCTACCTGCTTGGCAAGCCCAGTAATTCGCAAGGTGAGAGATGAGCGAGACAATCCAGCAGACAGGCCTCGGTGCTGTCGACTATGACACAGCGTTCCGGCGCGTGATCCTGCCTCAGCCGAGTGACATTGATATTCTGGGTCATGTGAACAACGTGTCTTACGTACGCTGGGTGGAAGAAACCGCCGTTGCCCATTGGGAGCATGTCGCATCGCAGTCTGTGAAAGACCGGTACGTCTTTGTGCTGCTACGCCACGAAATTGATTATCGCGACCAGATACTTCCGGGCGAAACAGCAGAAGCCCGTACCTGGCTTGGCTGGGCAAAAGGCCCTCGTTTTGAACGCTTTGTAGATATTCGAAAGCCCGGCGCAAAACGCTTCTCATCATCGTCACGTATGGAATGGTGCATGCTCGATATTGAGACGCGCAAGCCCAAGCGCATCGATGATGAGATCCTGCAAATGTTTCAGGTACCGGGCTGACCGTATCTCCTCACAATTTGGTTGAAGCGGCATGCGACGGCTGCCACACATAGGCAATGTTTGAGCTGAACCCACCTCTGCCTCAGGAAGGCTCCCTCGCGCCCGGTCTGGAGCCGGCCGTGTCAGACCTGCCCTGCATGGCTTCTGCCACGCGCATTGCACCTTACCTACAGCGCTTGTGCCGGATGCGGCCTGATTCGGTGAAAGCGATCCTCAGCAATGGCGGCGAAAGCGTGGTCCAGAGCGCAATTGATGCGGCCCGAACCCTCGACGCCCAGACATCCGATGCCGATGCACGGCGTATTCTGCGTCAGGCTAAAGCCGATGTTCACCTCGCACTGGCCAGCCTCGACCTTTCCTGCACGTGGGATTGGGACAAGGTAACCGAGGGTTTTTCAGACTTTGCCGATGCGGCCACCGAGGCTGCGCTTCGCGTGGCGTGCTGGCACATCTCGCAAAAAGGCTGGATCGACTATGCCGATCCGACACAGCCCATGCCCGGCATTTTCCTGTTGGCACTCGGCAAGCTCGGCGCAAAAGAGCTCAACTATTCGAGCGATATTGATGTCGTCGCGATGTTCGATGCAGACCGGCTCCCCGAAGGCAAAATGAGCCCGGGCGAGGTTGCGCCTCGGATCATCCAGCTCATGTCTCAAATTCTCGAAGCGCCGACCGAGCATGGCTATGTCCTTCGCGTGGATCACCGTTTGAGACCAGATCCGCGTTCCACCCCCATCTGTGTGTCCACGACGTCTGCTGAACTCTATTATGAGAGCGTCGGGCAAAACTGGGAGCGCATGGCCTATATCAAGGCACGTCCGGCCGCTGGCGATACAGAGGCGGCTGAAGCCTTCCTTGAGACAATGGTGCCGTTTGTCTGGCGTCGTCACCTCGATTTCTGGGCGCTGGAAGACATTCGCGCGATCAAACAACAAATCCATTCAACCGGCGGCCATCAGGGCCTCGATAACCCCGAATTCGATGTAAAACTCGGTCGCGGCGGCATTCGCGAGATCGAATTCTTCGCGCAGACGCAGCAGCTCATTCATGGCGGACGTAACCCGGTGCTCCGCCAGATGCGTACCGTCGATGCCCTCGCCATGCTGGCGCAGGAAGGTCATATCAGCGAAGAGACGGCGCGTGACCTTACCCATATTTACGGTCTGCTGCGCGGTATCGAGCACCGCATCCAGATGCTGAATGACGAGCACACGCACAGCCTGACCGCCCGCGAAGATCAGCGCACCAAAGTCGCCGCCTTGTCGGGTTATGGCGAGCTTGCCCGCTTCGACGCAGATGTCAGCGCATTGCGGATCAAGGTCCATGACTATTATTCAGACTTGTTCCATGAGACCACGCCGCTTTCAGGCGTTGAAGGCAACCTCGTCTTCACCGGTGTCGATATTGACCCGGAGACGGTCAAAACACTGGCGAGCCTCGGATTCTCTGATCCAGAGAAGATCATTTCTGACGTGCAGGGCTGGCACCGCGGCAATATTCGGGCGACACGCTCCGCACGCGGCAGACAGCTGTTGACGGCGCTCGAACCACGCCTGTTTCAACATATGTCCGAGACGGGTAATCCGGATGCAGCCTATACCGGCCTTAAGACGTTTCTGAATGGCTTGTCCGCAGGTATTCAGACGCTCTCACTTCTGGCGACGAACCCCGTCATTCTTGGCGACCTGATCGACCTCTTCTCCATGGCTCCGCGCATTGCCCGCGAACTTGCGAGCCGGCCAAACCTTCTGGAAAGCCTGCTTGATGGCGGCTTTACAGATGACCTCGCTGAAGACACATGCGGACATTTCGGGTCGATATCCTCCATTGCGGACAATACCTCGCTCGATTTCGAGCAGGCCATGAACGAAGTGCGACGCAATTTCAGAGACGCGCATTTCCGTATTCGCTTCAAACTGCTGAACGATGTGCGCGTCGCCGATACGGCAGGGCTTCGTTTCACAGAGCTTGCTGATTGCTGCATTGAGGCTCTGACGCCAGTCGCCCGCCGCGAAGTGGAACGCAAGCTCGGCTCACCGCAAGGCCGTTGGGCGATTTGCGGTCTTGGCAAGCTGGGCAGCCGCGATCTCACCGCCAATTCTGATGTCGACCTGATGGTGATTTACGATCCAGATGAGGGTGCGCAGGACGCGGTCACCTTCTTCACACGCGCCACCCAGCGCCTGATCACAGCGATATCTGCCCAGACCGAAGAAGGTCATCTCTATGAAGCAGACATGCAGCTGCGCCCTTCAGGTCGCGCTGGCCCAGTGGCGGTGCGCCTCTCCGCTTTCAAGGATTACTATCGCAATGAAGCCTGGACGTGGGAGCATATGGCGCTCACCCGCCTTCGCGTGATTGCAGGCGATGACGCACTTGCAGCTGCAGTAATGGCAGAGAAAGAAACGCTGCTCACCCTGCCCCGGGATGCCGAGATGATCCGCAAGGATGCGCTCGACATGCGCGACCGGCTGCTGCGCGATAAACCGGCTAAGCACGAATTCGATGTGAAGCTCACCAAAGGTGGCATGATCGATATCGAATTCATCACGCAAGTCCTGCAGCTGACCAATCCAGATCGCGATTGGGGCTCGCGGACCGTGGATGAAGTTCTGGAGAAAGCCTCCGGCTACGGCCTGCTTTCCAGCGACGAAGCGGACACACTGCTATCAGCTTATCGCCTCTATCGGACCTATCTCTCCTTCCAGAGAGCCGCGCTCGATCAGAGCATCCATGTCGATGAGTGGCCAGAAGCGCTGAAACGGATCACTGCGAAAGCACTCGAACTGAGCGATATAGCCTCCGTGAAGGCAGCGATTACATCAGCAGAAACAAGCGTCTGGCAGGTGTTCTGCAGAAAACTACAGCGCAAGACGACGGAATAAAGCGCGCTTCCTCGTTGTATGCATATCTCGGCCGGAGACGGTCGCAGAAACCAACGAGGAAAACGTAATGACAAAATCTCCCCTGATTGCCAGTGCATTGCTCGGTGTTTCAATTCTCGGCCTCAGCGCAGCTCATGCGCAAGAGGAACGAGGCCCACGCGAAGGTCATCGCGGACATCCCCCACACGCCCGTATGGCGGAAATGGATGTAAACGGTGACGGCGTGATCTCGCTGGATGAAATCCAGTCGCGTGAAACCGAACAATTTGCCAATGTTGACGCCAACAATGATGGCCAGGTCGATGCAGCTGAAATGGTCGCATTTCAGGAAGCACGCCGCGCTGAACAAATGCGCGAACGTGAATCCCGCCGCGCAGCACGCATGATCGAGCATCTCGATGCGGACGGCGATGGTAGCCTTTCTGTTGAAGAGTTCACCTCGCGTCCGCGCCAGATGTTTGCCCGCCTCGACACCGATGGCGACGGACAGATCAGCGTCGAGGAACGTGAAGCCATGCGCGAAGCGCGCCGTGAGCGGTTTGCAGAACGTGACCATCGCCGCGGCGACCGTGACGGACACCGTGGCCGCCATCACCGTTTCGAACGCGGTGAAGCACCAGCCGCAGACGCGCCAGCGCAAGACGCAGACTAATCTGAAAGTGCGACTTGCCGGAGCTCTCGGGTTCCGGCAATTTGCCCGGACCAGTGGTGGGAAATGTGTTGATGATTCCAGACGATGAGGCCCTGTTGAGGCGCTGTGCGGACGGTGACCGCCAGGCATCAGCTATGCTCATCAATCAGCACAGCCCGCGTGTCTTCGCCATTGCCCAGCGTATGCTTGGCAACCGGGAAGATGCCGAAGACACTGTGCAGGACGTCTTCATCAAAGTGTTTCGTCATGCTGGCAAATGGGAAGCCGGCAAGGCCAAATTCACCACCTGGCTCCACAGAGTTACTGTGAACCAATGCTATGACCGCCTGCGTAAGAAGCGTGAGACGGGCATGGATGACGTGCCGGACATGGCGGACGACACAGAAGGACCAGCCGCTCAGCTGCAGTCCCGGCAAATAGAGACGCGCGTAAGGAAAGCGATAGACGAGCTTCCGGAACGCCAGCGAGCTGCCCTGATCCTGAGCCATTATGAAGGGCTCTCAAACCCGGAAACCGCCGAGATTTTGGACATCTCTGTTGAAGCCGTAGAAAGTTTATTGTCGCGTGCGAGGAGGTCTCTGAAAAAGGCTCTCACCGGGGAACGCGCGACACTTATGGGACGAATGGAATAGTGCGATGAAACTGGAACATTTCGAAATGCTTCTCGATCTTCACGGCCCGGATGTATCCGGATGGCCGGAAGCAGACAGCATTGCTGCCAGATCACTTCTTAGCACATCAGCTGAGGCCAGAACTCTTCTGGACCAGGCCGAAACGCTGGAGACCATGCTCAGCAGCTACACGGTCGCAGAACCGAGCGCGAGGCTGGAAGCCGCGATCTTGGATCTTGCACCTATACCGCTTTCCGAGCGACCTGCACCTGCACGTCCACATTTTCTGGCAAGCCTGTTCGACCCTAAGATCATGACATCTGCCGGCATGGCGCTCGCAAGCATGGCTTTCGGTCTTTACATCGGGATGTCGGCAACAACGCCCACAGCGCTTGATGAAGATGCAGATGCTTTTCTTCTGACCGCCAGCGCCAGCTTTAGCCCAGAATTCTGGCAGGAGACAGAATAGGTATGAGCGATACTAAACGGCCTTTCCCGACGCTCCTTGTAGTTTCGCTTTGCGTGAATGCCATTGTACTGGGCTTTCTTGGCGGAACGCTTATTTCGGATAAGCAGCACAATTCACATCAGCATGCCGATCATCAACATGGCGAGGACAATCGTGGCTCGTTTGAGGAACGCCTTGCAAGGGCAGCTCTGCGCGACCTGCCGGACGAACAACGCGAAGAGATGCAGGAAATGTTCTCGGAACGCTGGCGCAATGCACGTGACCTCCGAGACCAAATGGCTGCAGCCCGCGGGCGCATCGCTGAACTGCTCGCAGCAGAGTCACTTGATGACGAGGCACTAACCGCAGCGTTTGCCGAAGTTCGCGAGGCCGAATTCCGCTTAAGAACCCAGTTCTATGCAAGCCTGACCGATACTCTGATCGCTGTTCCTACAGAGCGGCGGGCAGATCTGGTCGAGCGCGCAATGTTACGCCGGGAGCGAGAAGACTACCGTCGCGCCAGACGTGATGGCGACTTCCGCCGACCTCCCCCACCAGGGCATTCACCTGACAGTAACGGACCGCGGCCACCACCACGCGACTAAGCTTTAGCAGCAGGATGTCGGGTTAGAGACGGGCTTCACGCCGGTTTCTGCGAAGACATCCGGCGCCGCACAGCCCGGGAACTGGCCGTAGTGAATCTGGCCATCGCCCATCACGCGGAAATAATCAGCGAAGCGTGTGTCCATCAGCATAGACAGCGTATTTCCGCAGACCGGCTCGACCTTTCCAATTTCAAAAATATGGTCGACGTCGAGCTTGAACGCACGTTCCATGCCCTCAACGCCCCCCTTGTAAATTACGGCCTGACCGTAATCCTCACAGCCAATATCGAGGCCTGGCAGTTTCTGCAGGCGCGCAGTAACGGACGCAAAGCGGATTGGTGAGAGCTTCTCTTTGAGCGCCGGATCAATAATGCCGAGCGGGCGATGCTCAACAACGCGCGGATCGAGAAAACCAGCCTCTTTCGCCATTGCGATATAGTCACCCCAATAGAGTGCGCCGGACAGGCACTCTCCATAAAGGATTGGGTCATTGACCAGCTCGTCTGGCATGCGGCGGTCTGCATATACGTCAGCGAAATACAGTTCACCGCCCGGCTTCAGAAGCTTGTAAGCCGCATTAAAGACTGCCGGTTTATCGGTACAGAGATTGATCACACAGTTCGAGATGATCAGGTCAAAGCTTTCCGGTTCAAGGTCAAGCTCGTCGAGCTTTTCCAGATAGCCTTTCACGAAGCGCGTATTCGGCTTTGCGTACCCGAATGCATCAGCGTGCCAGCCCTCATATTCGCGCGCGACAGCGAGCTGTTCGTCGGTCATATCAACACCAACGACTTCGCCTGTTTCGCCAACAAGTTTCGCGATCGCGAACACATCGCGGCCTGCGCCTGAACCGAGATCGAGCACTTTCAGGCCATTCAAAACAGGCGGGATAGCAAGGCCGCAGCCATAATACTTCGCAGCGACATCATCATGGACCGCAGCGATTGCCGCGCGAACATCTGCGCGCGGAGCTTCCAGCGTCGAACACGCGTCTGTCTTCAGGTCACAGCTGCCAGCGAGTTCGGAGCCATAATAGTTCTGAACGATTTCGTGCTTCATTTTCCGTTACTTTCTTCAGGCCGAACAGGAGCCGCCGCCAAGAACGCAGAAGCTCGCACAGAATGGATGATTTAGCGGCACGTCGCGGCGTGCCTCTTCAAGGGTGACACCCATTTCAAAGGCGTCGTCGTATGGGATGAGCGTACACGCAAGCACAGTCGCAGAAGATGCGCCTTTGCGGCGGACGACCATACGCTGGGACGCGCACATAATATCGGCGGGATCTTTGTTCAGAATGCCCCAGCAGGAAATTGTAATCTCTGGCGGGTCGGCCTGTTCTTCCATTTCGGGGAAAAGGACCAGCGCCGTCGGGTCATTTACATCCAGCTCGACACCAAGCGCCTTCAGCATGACATCATAGCCTGCGCGCGCATCAGCTTCCGCCTCATGCCACATGGTACGGCCAGCAATGGCGATATTGAAGCCTTGCTCGCCAAGCCATTGAATGCCCTTTCGGCTTAGCTCAAATGAACCTGCACCGCGTTCCTCGTCGTGCTTCTCGGCGGTGTAATGGTCGAGGCTAACACGCATAGTGATTTGCGGCCCGAACTCTGCCTGAAGGCGCTTCAGCCCTTCCTGAACACGCGGGCGCATCATTGGCTGCATGGCATTTGTCAGCACGAGAAGTGCGTGACCGCGCTGCAGAACCGCTTCCATAATATCGATGATTTCCGGCGCCATGAACGGCTCACCGCCCGTAATACCGATCTCGATACCGCGTTCGCCTGCAGCATCCAGCTCGTCGAGGTATGGCGTCACATCCGAAAGCTTCAGATAAACCAGACGGTCATTCGTAGGTGAGCTTTCAATATAGCAGTTCACGCACTCAATATTGCAGAGCGTGCCCGTATTGAACCACAGCGTTTTGGTGCCGGTATAGGCAACCTGCGCACGGGTTTCGCCCTTGGCCGTCACTTCGGGATGTGAGAATTTTTCTGTCGGAGGATTGGAAATCAAAACAGTCATAAAAACAGACTTAGCCGATTTCTGCTCAACGGGAAGTCACTAATCCGTCACAGTGACGCGAGGAGGCTGGTATGTTCGCAAGGCGCTCCCGAAATGATGGACTTTCCAGCGATATTCCCCATCTGAGCATTTGAAGGAGCAGCCCATGAGTAGTTCGGAAAAAGTCACGTTCACCGGCCATGGTGGACACCTTCTGGATGCAAGGCTGGAAAAGCCGGCAGGCAAGCCCCGCGCCTATGCGCTGTTCGCCCACTGTTTTTCCTGTTCGAAGAACTCACTCGCGGCAACACGCATAGCTCGCCACCTCACCGATCACCGGATTGCCGTCCTGCGCTTTGACTTTACCGGCCTTGGCGCATCAGAGGGCGATTTTGCGAACACCAACTTCACCTCAAATGTTCAGGACCTGATCGCCGCCGCCAAATACATGGAAGAAACATATGGCGCCGCAGACCTTCTGATAGGGCATAGCCTTGGTGGCGCAGCAGCTCTTGTGGCCGCCAACCAGCTTCCTAACGTCAAAGCTGTAGCTACAATTGGCGCACCGGCCGATGCGGGTCACGTATTGCAGCACATGGCGCACCATCTGGAAGACATCGAAACTAAAGGACAGGCTGAGGTTCAGATCGCAGGACGCGCCTTCACGATCAAAGACCAGTTCGTGTCAGATGTTCGGGAAGCCAAAGTTCTGCAGGCAGCTGAAAAGCTGAAGCGCCCGCTCCTCATTCTGCATGCCCCGACCGATGAAACCGTTGGCGTCAACAATGCCACAGAGCTGTTCATGGCAGCCCGTCATCCGAAAAGCTTTGTCAGCCTCGATAAAGCCGATCATCTGCTCACCGGCGCGGAAGACACCGAATTTGCGGCTGATGTGATCGCTGCCTGGGCTGAACGCTATGTCGCAACGCCCGCCCCACTCGCGCCGGAACCGACCGGTGAGAACCACCTCGTCAATGTGAGCGAAACCGGCGAAGGCGCTTATGCCAATTTCGTAGCGACCGAGTACCATGTGCTTCACGCCGACGAACCAGACCGCCTTGGTGGCATCAATACCGGCCCTGCCCCTTATGAATATCTCAGCGCCGCGCTTGGTGCCTGCACCTCAATCACGCTCCGCATGTATCTGGAACGCAAAGGCTGGCCGGTCGAGCATATCTCTGTCAACGTGAAGCATCGCAAATCTGAGGAGCCGGACGCCAATGGCTGGAAGCCTGACATCTTTACGCGCGAGCTGAATGTGCGCGGAAACCTGACCGAAGACCAGCGCGGGCGCCTCGTCGATATTGCCAATAAGTGCCCTGTTCATAAATCTCTGCACAGAAGTGCTGTAATCGAGACAGAACTCGGCTCTGGCACTTGACCTGATCACGCCAGCCACCGAACCTCTTTTTAACAAAGATGTCCTCGAATTCATGACTGAACTTTAATTGGCAAGATAAACAAGGCTGCGCCACATAGTTAGATATACAAATGGCGCAACACGTCTAATCAGGAGATGAGACAATAATGCAAATACCGACGCGCACGAAATACATTGGACTGACGGCCGCGCTCTTCGCTGGCACAGCAATGGGCGCGACCATGATTGGTCCGGCGCTTTCGCAGTCCAACAGCGCAGAGCCAATTGTTGTTCAGCAGCCGCTTGGCGCTCCAATTTCTTTCGCAGAGCTCATTGAGCAGGTCAGCCCGGCTGTTGTCAGCGTTAACGTGATCTCCGAGCAGGAAGTCAATTTCGCGCAGAACAACGAAGAGATGTTTGAATTCTTCCGTAACCGTCCGGGTTTTGAAGAGTTCTTCAACCAACCACGCAATGGCCAGCCTGAAACCCGTGAGAGCCGCTCGCTCGGCTCCGGTTTCTTCATTTCCGCTGATGGCCTGATCGTCACAAACAACCACGTTGTCGAAAACGCGACCGAGATTCAGGTCGTTCTGGAAGACGGACGTGAACTTGAAGCTGAACTCGTAGGCACAGACCCGCGAACAGACCTTGCTGTTCTGCGTGTCACAGAGCCGGGCGAATATCGCTTCGTCGAGTTCGAGACAGATGTTGATGTCCGCCGCGGTGACTGGGTCGTCGCGCTCGGCAACCCGTTCGGATTTGGCGGCACAGCTACAGCCGGCATCGTTTCCGCAAATGGTCGCGAGCTGCGCGGCGCTGGCCCGTACACAGACTATCTGCAAATCGATGCTGCGATTAACCGCGGCAACTCCGGTGGCCCAACCTTCGACCTTCATGGCCGCGTCATTGGCGTGAATACGGCTATTGTATCTCCAACAGGTGGGTCTGTCGGCATCGGCTTTGCGATCCCTGCTGAACTCGCTGAACAGATTACAGACCAGATCGTGGAAAATGGCCGCGTTGTGCGTGGCTGGCTCGGCGTCTCTATTCAGAACTTCTCTGAAGACATGGCCTCTGCGCTCGGCTTTGAAGGCGAGACAGGCGCTCTGGTCGCTGAAGTTGTTACGAACAGCCCGGCGTCCCGCGCAGGCTTCCGTCGCAACGACGTCATTCTCGAGATTGACGGCGTAGACATGGATAACTCCACTCAGGTCACGCGAACCGTTGGTGGCCTGATCGCTGGCTCCAGTCACGAGTTCACTATTCTGCGTAACGGTGAAGTCATGACACTCGACGTCACAGTCGACGAGCTGCCAGACAATGTCGCTGAACTGCCGACTTCATCTGGTGACAGCGCGACACCGGAAGGCTCAGGCCCTGGATTTTCTGGTGAAGCCCTCGGCATGAGCCTCAGCCCGCTGAGCGATGACGACCGTCGTCGCCTGACGCTGGATGACGGCACAGATGGTCTGGTGATCAACCGCGTCGAGCCAGGCAGCCCTGCGGCTCGCCTTGGTCTAAATTCCGGACAGGCCATCCTTGAAGTCAATTTCGAGAGCATTGCCTCCGTTAAGGACTTTGAAGACGCTGTTGAAGCCGCACGCGAAAACGGCCGCGAGAGCGTTCTTGTTTCGGTTCGCCTGAACCGTCAGACGAGCGTTGTCGCGCTCTCTATCGAAGAGGACTGATAGACAAGATGAACATCCTCGCCATTGAAGATGATCTGGAAATGGCCAGCTTCGTTCAGAGAATTCTGAGCGATGAGGGCCACTCAGTCGAAACTGTGCATGATGGCGATTCCGGACTTGCGCTGGCTCGCTCCAAAGAGTTCGATCTCCTGATCGTTGACCGGATGCTGCCCCGCAAGGATGGCCTGGAACTCGTTCGCGAATTCCGTGAGAGCGGCGGCAATGCGCCAACGCTCTTCCTGTCCGCACTGAGTGATGTCGACCACCGTGTCGAAGGCCTGAAAGCTGGCGGGGATGATTATCTCACCAAGCCATTTGCACCGAGCGAACTGCTCGCTCGCGTAGATGCGCTGGGCCGTCGCGGCGGCACAGAAGCTCCGATCACTATTCTAAAAGTTGGTGATCTGGAGATGAACCTCCTCGCACGCACAGTAAAACGCGGCGAAGAGAGCATTGATCTCCAGCCACGTGAATTCCGTCTTCTGGAATTCCTGATGCGCAATGCTGGTCAGGTTGTGACCCGCACAATGCTTCTGGAGAAAGTCTGGGACTATCACTTTGATCCTCAGACAAACGTCATCGACGTCCACATCTCCCGCCTTCGTGGCAAAATCGACAAGGATTTTGACCGTCCACTGCTTCACACAGTGCGCGGCGCGGGCTATCGCCTGCAAGCATGAGGCTACCGCTTCCATCATTTGTCAGGACCACCACTTTCAGATTGGCGGTGGTCCACGCCGTAACGTTCCTCATCTTTACGTTCGGCCTTCTGATCTACCTTTTTTACTCGACCGCCGGGTACATGCGCTCCCAGTCCGTGAAGGAACTGGATGGTGAGGTGCAGGCACTCGCAGCTGCCTTCAACACAGGCGGCATGGCGCGGCTGAACCAGTCCGTTGTCGAGCGCTCGTCCGTTCCGGGCCCTTATTTCTACGTTCTGCAGGACGCAGACGGGCAAACCATCTCTGGTGACTTTCCATCTATCCCCGACGAAGTACCCAACGAAGAATCTGTCGAGACCAATTTCAGTTATCAGACACTGAACCGGAACGGCGAGATTGAGGTCCGGTCTGCTAATGGCATCATCATCCGCCTGCCTAATGGCGCCGCGCTCATGGTTGCCTACGATCTTGGCCAGCGTCGCCAGATTGTGGACCGGATTATCCAGACAATGTGGACGGCTCTGCCAATCGGTCTGGCCCTGTCACTCATTGGCGGCCTGATTATCTCACGCTGGGCCGCACGACGCGCCGAACAGCTCACCCGTACAACAGATGGCATCATCTCCGGCGACCTGTCTCGCCGCGCCCCGGTCATTGGCTCAGGCGACGAGTTTGACCGCCTGTCCGAACGCCTCAACGCCATGCTCGACAAGCTCGAACACCTCATGATGACAACCCGTCATGCCGGTGACGCTATTGCGCACGACCTTCGCTCGCCGCTCACACGTCTTCGCAACCGTTTGGAAAACGATCTGCGCGATGGCGAGAAAGTCGATCGTGAGGAAAGCCTTGAGCGCACAATCGCCGAAGTCGACGCGGTCCTTGCGACCTTCAACGCTATCCTCAGCCTGTCGCGCATTCAGGCTGGCGATGCCGCCAAGTTCAAACAGGTCGACATCAGTACGCTGGGCGAGGAATTAGCCGAACTCTATGATCCTGCCGCCGAAGATGAAGGGCTGTCTTTTGATAGCGAGATTGAAGTCGGCCTTACCGTCGACGGCGACCCGTCTCTGCTCGGTCAGGCTATGGCAAACCTTCTCGACAATGCGATGAAGTACACGCCGAAGGGCGGTGCTATGACGTTGCGTGTGCGGACCAACAGCCATGCGCAGGCCGAGATATCTGTCACGGATACCGGGCCCGGTATTCCCGAGGCAGACCGCGAACGGGCTGTGAAGCGTTTTGTGCGCCTGGAAGCGAGCCGCACACAGCCCGGCAATGGCCTCGGCCTCGCTATGGTGGATGCAATTGCGCGCCTTCACCACGGAAAGTTCGAGTTATGTGACGGGCCGGGCGAGCCTCCTGCCACAGGTTTACGTGCAGCGCTATTACTACCTAAAGCACAAGAATAACCAGTATATCGAGAATTCATAGTGTATTCACGTATATTTGTACACGAAACCGCATTATTACAACTTCAGTATACTTCACTTTAAAGCATTTCTCCCTATCTAGGCGCACTGAACAGCGCCCTGCCCCAACGTAATGAGGCCGCTGACAACATCAGGGAGAATAACTCTATGAAAATAAGTAAAGTACTCGTCGGCAGCGCTTCCATGCTTGCGCTTACTCTCGCCGGCGGCGCTTTCGCGCAGGACGCTGGGACAGACGCACCGGCAGCTCGCGAAAACACAGTCAGCCGTGTCCTTCAGACCGTAACTGTAAGCGCGACAAAAAAATCAGATGTTGAAGACGTACAAACAGTTCCGGTTTCCGTAACTGCCTATAACGAAGACACGCTCGACGCGCTTAACGTGCGCGACCTTGAATCTCTGTCTTACTCTTCGCCAAACGTGTCTCTGGATGACGCGGGTACAGCGCGCGGCACAGCGAACTTCGCGATCCGCGGCCTTGGCGTAAACTCCTCTATTCCATCCATCGACCCTGCAGTCGGCGTATTCGTTGACGGCGTGTACATGGGCCTGAACGCCGGTCTTGTACTCGACCTGTTCGATCTGGAATCTGTTGAGGTGCTTCGTGGCCCGCAAGGCCTGCTCTTCGGCCGCAACACAACTGGTGGCGCAGTTCTCATCAACACAGGCAACCCGACTGACGATTTCACAGCACGCGCGCGCATCGCTTACGAAACACCCGTCAACGAGGGCCGTGGTGGTGGAAACCTTTATACGCAGGCGGTCGTTTCTGGCCCGCTCATCGAAGATACACTCAACGGTAAAATCTCTGTCTTCTACAACAGCGACGAAGGCTATTTCGAGAACCTCGCAACCGGCGAAAACCATGGTGAAGCACTGACGTACATCGTTCGCGGTGCACTGGAATGGTTCCCGACATCCGACATTTCCAACCTGTTCAAATTCCAATATGGAGACGGACGCAGCGACGGCCCTGCAGGACAAAACCGTGGGCTGTTTGACCGCGATTCATTTGACTTCGCGATCAACTATCCGGGTTTTGCGACGTCTGAGAACACGTTCATCTCTAACCAGACAGAAATCGACGTTCCGTTCGGTGATGGCACAATCACAAATATTATCGGCTACCGGACGCTTAACAACACAACCGGCGGCGACATCGACTCTACGCCTCTGACACTCTTCCACTCCGACACTGAACTGGAAGCAGAGCAATGGTCTAACGAGCTTCGCTATAACGGCCAGTTCGGCAATGCTGATGTCACAACAGGTCTGTTCTACTTCGAGCAGGACGTTGCCTACACAGAAGTTCGCGCAATCCCGCCATCTTCTGCTGCACTGTTCTATGGTGGCGGCGATCAGGACCATACAGTTCTCGGTATCTTCGGTCAGGTCGATTACGACTTCACAGAAAACTTCACCGGTATTTTCGGCCTGCGTTGGTCACGTGAAGAAAAAGACGTCGGCATTACATACATCCGCCCACGTCCAGAGTGTTCTGTTGTCGACGGTTCTTGCCCGACTTCCGGCACGAACCCGTTCATTCCGGGCGAGTCTAACGGCTTCACAGACGGCGACACATGGGAAAACTTCACACCACGTGTGGGCTTCCAGTACTTCGCGAACGACACAACGCTCGTTTACGGTAACTACACACGCGGCTTCCGCTCTGGTGGTTACAACTTCCGCATTACGGAACCAACTGCGTTTGAAAGCCTCTTCCCGGCTGGCCAGTCACGTGCATTCGACGAAGAAGCTGTCGACAGCTATGAGATCGGCGTGAAGTGGGAAACAGAAGACGGCCGCGGCCAGGTGAACTCTGCGCTCTTCTTCACTGATATTGCCGACATGCAACGCGAAGTGAACCTCTCTGATCCGACCGCTGGCGTTGTTCAGAACATCGTCAACACAGCTGACGCTGAAATCCTCGGCCTCGAGGTTGAAGGTCGCTACGCAGTGACTGACAGCCTGCTCGTCATGGGTAATATCGGTCTGATCGACGCAGAATATACAGACGTAACGTTCGACATTTCCGGCGACGGCGTCGTTGATTCCGCTGATCTCGACCTCGCAATCCCACGTGTGCCTGAGCTCACATGGGGCGTTGGCGTTCTGTACGACCACGATCTCGGCGACATGGGTTCTGTGGCAACACGCGTGAACTTCCAGTTCAAGGACCAGTTCGCATACACAGACAACAACTTCGGTTGGGTTCAGGAATACAACTCCCTGACTGCAAACGTCACTTGGTCAACACCTTGGGACGGCGTTCAGCTGTCTGTCTACGGTGACAACCTGCTCGACGAAGTCAGCGTTGGTAACGATACACAGCTGCCATTTGGCGGTGCTCTGTCAGGGTTCATCCCGGGTTCACAGAACCTGAGCAATGGTATCAACGAACCGTTCGGTCAGTTCCCGGCTGCGGGCACGCTCTCTCCTCTGAAAAAGGGTCGCGTTCTCGGTATCGAGCTGACTTACGAATACTAGTTCTTTCGGCACGTAAGTGCATTCCTCCCGAACTGAAAGGGCGGCCCTTTAAAGGCCGCCCTCTTTTTTTGTTCTGTTGTCTGCAGCCGGTTAGTCGAAAACAGGGGCACGCTTCTCAAAGAAGGCCGTTGCCGCTTCCTTGAATTCAGCCGAGCGCAGCTGGTTACCGAAGGCCACCATTTCTTTTTCCATCTGAGCGATAATGGCGTCACGCCCTGCACGGATGAGCTTTTTGGATTCCAGCATGGCGTTTGGCGGCATTTGGGACACTTGCATCGCGAGCTTCATAGCTTCAGCAGCAAGGTCACCGTCCGGATACACGCGCGAGATCAGGCCAATTGAAAGAGCCTCCTGCGCGGTCAGTGCGCGGCCTGTCAGCAGAATATCATTCGCCCACGCCATACCGACAGCCTGCGGCAGAAGAATGGAAGAGCCCGCCTCAGGCACCACACCAATCTGCGCGAACGGAGCTTTGAAGGTCGCGCGCTCGCTCGCGATGATCAGATCGGCGTGAAGCAGCATTGTGAGACCCACACCGATGGACGGCCCGTTCACAGCGATGATGAAAGGCACGTTCACATCGCGGATTGCACGCAGGAAACGTCCCACAGGCGCCTCACCTTCCCCGCGCTCGCTCTGGAAGTCGCGAAGGTCGTTGCCTGCGGTGAACAGTTCACCGTCAGACGTAAGCAGTACCGCACGGATATCCTTGTTTTCATCCGCTTCGAACAGCGCATCAGCCATCGCACCATACATATCCTGCGTCAGAGCATTCTTGGCCGCAGGACGGTTAATCTTGACGACACGGACGCGATCATGGCGCTCAACGGTGATAAATTCAGACATAGCGTTTCCTCGGACAGATAGACTTACCGCTCTCTGTCACAGACGCCCCAACGTCATGCAAGAGGTTTTAACGCAATTGATCAGACGCGGCTGAGAACAGCCGCAGCAAATTCTGAAAGCGTGTCATCGCGCGCGCCCATCACAATGATCCGATCGCCGGGCTTTGCCAGCTCCACCAGACGATCGCCGCACTCGTCGCGCGTTTCAAAAACTTCAGCCCGTTTGCAAGCGTCCTTGATGTCACCGACCAGATGCTCGCTGGTCACGGAGCGATCCACCGTGCCACCAAAATAGACAGGCTGCGGCATGATCAGAACGTCTTCATCATTCAGACCGTTCACGAACGTCTCGACGAACTCAGCGCGCATCTTCTTTAGCGGACCAAAGCCGTGCGGTTGGAACATCACCAACAGGCGGCCGTCAAAGTCATGCAGCGTGCGAAGCGTGGCCCCGATTTTATCCGGATTGTGCCCGAAATCATCAATGACGGTGATTCCAGCCTCGGACGTACCAACAATGTCGAAACGCCGCTTAACGCCGGTGAATTTCTCCACCGACTTACAGGCATCATCGAAAGACACGCCCACTCGCGTCACCGCAGCGATAGCCGCCAACGCGTTATAGACATTGTGCACGCCCGGCATTTGAAGCGTCACGAAGGCAGACTTTCGCAACTCGTCGCTCATATGCGCGCGAAAAGAAATGCTTGTAGGGCCAGGCTCGATGTCGCTAGCGGTGAATTCAGACATCGGGTCATCAAGGCTGAAAGAGACCGAGGCATGCTCCGGCTCGTCCCCATGACCAAGGAGAGTCTGGTTCAGGCGACTGGTTTCTTCGTTCTCATCATTGAGAACCGCAACATCAGATCTACGGGCGAAGCCTTCGAACAGAACGCGCAGCTCATCCATCGTCTTATGGTCGAGCGCGATATTATTGATGAGCGCCACGGTTGGATTATAGCGCGCAATCGAGCCGTCGCTTTCATCGACTTCAGACACGAAAATCTCACCGGAACCGACCAGCGCGCTTGCGAACAGCGCATCCGGCGTGACGAAATTTTTCATCACGGCGCCATTCATGACAGTCGGCTTGAGCCCCAGATCATGGAGGATCCAACCAATCATACCTGTCGTCGTGGATTTGCCGGACGTACCCGCCACGCCAATGCTTTTCGGCGCTTCGTTGAACAAGCTGGAAAGAAGCTCGGCGCGGCCAAGGCGTGTACAACCAAGCGTTAGCGCAGCTGCTACATCCGGCACGGTGTCTTCAACCGCAGCAGACGCGACGAGGATCTGATCCTTGCTTTGGAGACCTGAACCATCCTGCGGAAACAGTTTGAAGCCCTGAGCCTTCAGATAGTCGAACTTCTCAGCCGACCGCCCCTGATCATAGGCCCGATCAGAACCTGAAACTTCGGCACCCTGTCCTTTGAGGATCATAGCGAGCGGCAGCATGCCGCTTCCACCGATACCGCAGAAGAAATAGCTTTTGGCCTTCTGGCCCTCACCGGCTAGGGTCATAGCGAATCACTCATCTCTAATCCTTGTAGAGGTCTATATGGGCAGTTCCGGTTTGACGATAGGCGTGGTCGCCCCGGCTAAGGCGATCTCACAGGAAACCGCCGAAAAAGTGACGCGCTTCGCCCGTGAGCATTACGGTAGTGAGATCGAGCTGCGTTTTCACCCGCAATGCTTCCTCACGCACGGCCATTTTGCAGGCAATGATGAAGCCCGCAGCCTTGCTTTTCTCGAATACGCAAACTCGCCGGATATCGATGTGATCTGGGCGGCACGCGGCGGCTATGGCTGCATGCGGTTGCACGATTCCATGTTTGAACGCCTGAACGGGAATGCCAACGCCAAAGCCTATATCGGCTATTCCGATTTTGGCGCCGTGCTCGCACGTCTCTACAAAATGCAGATTGGTCGCCCGATCCATGGGCCGGTCGCTGTCGAAATTGAACGCACGGGCGGCGAAGCTTGCATCGCGCGGGTATTCGATTATCTGACCGGGCGTTCGCTGGAGGGCATTGAGCCAATGGCCCGCGCGCCACATCCACGTGTGGCGATCAATCTCTCCATCATTGAGCACCTCATCGGCACGCACTGGCAGCCGGACCTGTCAGGTCATGTTCTGATGATCGAAGATGTCGGCGAGTATGAATACGCCATCGACAGGAAGATGTTCACCCTCTGCTCGAACGAGAACATCCGTCAGGTGCGCGGCATCGCGCTGGGGCGCTGTTCAGACATTCCAGAGAACGAAATCCCGTTCGGCATGACCTATGAAGAGAGCGTGCGCGAATGGTGCCACCGCTCCGACATCGAATATCTTGGCCGCGCCGATATAGGCCACGACATCGACAATAAGCTGGTTGTCTGGGGACAGGGATGAGCCGGTCAGCCTAGCTGGTCGGCTCTTCATCGCCGCGATAAACGCCCTGCTCTTGCAGCGTTTCCTGAATTTCACGCGGGATATAGTTTTCATCATGCTTAGCGAGCAACTCGTCAGCCTCAAAGGTATAGGCCTCAGTGAAGACGCCGTTCGCGACAACGCCTTGCCCTTCACGGAAGAGATCAGGAATGAAGCCGTCATAGGCAACAGCGATCTCGCCTTCTGCGTCTTCCACGACAAAGCGTAGCGCGCCGTCTTCTAGCGTACGGACAGAGCCCATCTGAACCAGACCGCCAATACGTGCGCGCTCACCCGGCACAGCACCGCCCTGCGCGACGAGGTCCTTCGGCGTGTAGAAAAGCTGGACCTGACTGGACAGAGCCGTTAGCGTGAGGCCAACAGCGCCAACCAGAATTACACCAGCAATAACGATCAGCCAGAAACGACGTGCACGTGCGCGCATAGAAAACTCCCTAGTTCCGGCTTTTATTTGGTGAAACCCTCGGAAGAATCAATGTGGCACGAAGTCCACCCAGCGGGCTATCATCCAGCAGAAACTCACCGGAATACAGCTCTGCCAGTTCTTTTACGATTGAGAGTCCCAATCCCGTCCCTGGCGCCGTTTCGTCAAGGCGCACGCCGCGTTTCATCGCTTCAACGCGCTCATCCGGCGTAAGTCCAGGACCGTCATCATCGATATGAATGGTCAGCTCACGCGGGCTTGTCGCCTCAACGCTTGCCTGCACCTCAGAGCTCGCCCATTTACAGGCATTTTCCATCAGATTTCCGATCATATCATCAAGGTCCTGACGCTCCCCGCGGAAGAACGCAGGATCAAGGCGCGGCGCAGAAACTTCGATGCCGTCACGTGAGTAAAGACGATTCAGAAGGCGGGTCAGATCGCTGACCGCAGGCACGACTTCACACCGCGCGCCCAGAACCTGAGCACGGGCTGCCGCCTGCGCACGCGCCAGATAGTGCTGCACATTTTCCTGCATGCGCCGCGCCTGACGCTTCACAAGCTGGGAGAGATTGTCATCGCTCGTCGCGACTTCGTTCATGAGAACGGCGATTGGCGTTTTGAGCGCATGGGCCAGATTACCAACCTGCGTGCGCGCGCGCTCGACGACTTCTTTATTGTGATCGAGCAGCTTGTTCACTTCATCTGCAAGCGGCTGAAGCTCAATCGGATAGTCCGCATCCAGACGCTCGCGCTCACCTTCCCGAATGGATATCACGTCCTGACGTGCGCGCACCATAGGGCGCAGACCAAGGCGCATAATAACAATCAGGAAGATGATCAGACCGACCGCGAAGACCGAGAATGCAATAAACAGAGGAACGACATAAACATTCACCAGAGTGTCTTTGGCACTCAGATCATCCGAAACCACAAGCATAAACGTAAAGTCACCGTACTTCACCCGCTGCGCTGCAATCCGGATGATTTGTGCTTCATCGCGAAAGCCCGTCGTGTCGAGCGTGACAATGTCGGATGTATCCAGAACGTTGGACACCTCGAACAGGTCTGTCCATTGCAGGTTAGGTTGTAGCTCGGCGAACTCTTCATCGAAGGAATCGATGAATGTCACGACTTCGCCCTCAGTGTTGATCTGGGCAACGCCCCAGAACCGGCCCGATCCAAGGTCAAAAAAGTCCGGGTCAGCTGGCAGTTTACGGCGCTGGAGCGCCCACGCTTCAGTATCGGAAATGATCAGATCGGCTGGATTAATACCCAGCGAGAATACGCCGTCATCATCTTCGGGATTATAGCCAATGTCGGTCGGCGCGACTGTGCGCGCCTTGGCTTCCTCGACCTCTTCTTCGTCAAAGTCTTCTTCAAGCTTGTTGCAGAGAGACGGATCGAGCGAACAGTCGAACAGGGAACGGGAAAGAGAGGTGAGGTCCTGCTGCAGCTCGAAATCGAGCGCGGCGATTTGCTGGCGTCGGTTCAGCACAGCAAGGATCAGCGCAATGACCAACAGCATAATCAAGCTGTAGACCGCTGCGCCAATCAATAAACGTCGCGACAGAGAGTGCGACTTCGCCATGCTCAGGCTTCAGCTTCCGGATTGATCAGGCGATAGCCAAGGCCACGTTCGGTAGAGATACGGTCAGAACCGATCTTTTTACGCAGGCGACCAATGAAGACCTCGATCGTGTTGGAGTCGCGATCAAAATCCTGATCGTAAATATGCTCGACCAGTTCAGTACGCGGTACGACACGGCCCTGATGGTGCATCATATACGCCAGAACGCGGTATTCATGTGCTGTCAGCTTGATCGCTTTTCCGCCAACGGTCGCGCGGGCAGACTTGGTATCCACGCGCAGATCACCGCATTCGAGAGCAGATGTTGCATGGCCGGACGCACGGCGCAGAAGCGCACGCACACGAGCCAGAAGCTCTTCAGTTACGAACGGCTTGGTGAGATAATCATCAGCGCCAGCGTCAAAGCCTGCAACCTTTTCAGACCAGCGGTCACGCGCCGTCAGAATAATGACAGGGAAGTCGCGGCCATCTTCACGCCAGCGCTCGAGCACTGTCACGCCGTCCATTTTCGGCAAGCCGAGATCGAGGACAACAGCGTCATATGGCTCGGTATCACCAAGGAAGTGACCGTCTTCACCGTCTGCAGCCAGATCAACCGCATAACCAGCATGGGTCAGCGTGTCGGATAGCTGACGACGCAGATCAGGATCGTCTTCAACAACAAGTATACGCATGAGATGCCCCTCCCTTAGGTCCGGCGCAGAATACGTCCGGTATTCGCATCGACCACCAGATCGACTACCTGCCCTTGTGGCGTTTGCCAACGGATCAGATACCGATTCCCATTGATCGCACTCGTATTAATTGCCTGTCCGCCATTCATCTGCTGGCTGACACGCGAATAGATCTCGCCAAGGCTCAGCGCGCGGCGAGCCACCTCAGACTGGCCGAAAACAGCCGCTGGAGTGGACGCAGAGAGCTCAACCTGAGCGGCAGCTGGCAAGGCAGCTGCAGCGGCGACGAGAAGAGATGTAAGAATACGTTTCATGATCATGCTTGTACGGTCGGATCGCTGAACCTTGTCTGAACAGATTAGTCAGGATGCAGCTGTGACACACCCTTTCGCAGCATTTTAAGACCGCGTCATCGGGATTCTACAGTCACCGCCTGTTTCTTGCGCTATTGCCTAGGTGCGCTGCGGAGTTTCATCGCGCTGGTCCCAGTTTTTGACGAAGTCTTTCAGCTGGGAGTTAAGCGTTTCAGGCAGTGTGATCTGCAGGGTGACATAAAGATCGCCGGGCTCGTTCTTTTTCTGAACACCGTGCTTCTTCATGCGCAGCGTAGAGCCGCCTTTAGCGCCAGCAGGAACGTTCAGCGATTTACGGCCCAGCGGTGTATTCACCTCAACCTTGCCGCCTTCAACCGCTTCAGTCAGCGAGATCGGCACGGTCATGCGCAGATTGTCGCCATCACGTTTGAACTGCGGATGATCTTTCACGCGCACTTCAATAAGTGCATCGCCCGGAGGCGCACCGCCTGTGCCCGGATGTCCCTGAGAGCGAAGACGCAGCGTCTGGCCGGACTTCACGCCCGCCGGAATGTTCACATCAAGCGCTTTACCGTCACTCATGGAAAGACGACGCTTTGCACCTGTAACGGCGTCCATAAAGTCTACATCGACGATGTAACGCGCATCCTGCCCACGTGTGGCCGTGCGACGACGCTGCCCGCCGCCTCCGCCACCAAACAGGCCGGAGAACAGGTCTTCAAAGCCGTCAAACCCCGGCTGACCACCGCCACTGCCGTAAGAATGACTTCTGAACTCTGCATTTCCGAACGGAGAGCCGCCGCCGGTGCTGCCGCCAAACGGGTGTCCGCCAGTAAAACGCGACTGTTCCTGTCCTTCGGCATCAATCTCGCCGCGGTCATAGCGCGCTTTCTTATCCGGATCAGAGAGCAGGTTAAATGCAGCCGTCGCGCGCTTGAACGTCTCCTCCGCAGCAGGATCGTTCGGACGCACGTCCGGATGGTTTTCTTTGGCCAGTTTGCGATAGGCCTTTTTGACAGCAGCTGCATCCGCGCCTTTGCTAAGGCCTAGCGCTGCATACGGGTCCCAACTCAATTCTTCCAAATCCTCACTTTACACATGGTTTTAGGTAGGAAGCCTTCAGCCATTAAAAAGGGCAGTTTACTGCCTTTTTCAACTATACCGGACCAGCCTGAATATCGTGTTCGCAGGTCATATACCCCGTTTCACTTGTATATGGTTAAACCTCGCAGTATCAGAGAGCCCTCTTTCGTGTTGCCGCGGTTGCTGAAGTCGACGCCACGAAAGGATATGAGCCATGGCTCAACAAAGAGATCGTGCCTGGAGACGGGCACGCGCTGCACAATCGCGCGAGCAGAAATCAACCGCAATCCGTACCCGTGATCACGCTGGCATAAAGCCAAAGCGCTGGTATGAGGTGTATTGGAGACGCAACAAGCTGAAGCGCGCCCAGCAAACGGGGCGCATATGGCCGATGAAGGAATGGGATAGCCTTATGTCTGATGCTCAACCGGTCCGGCTTCTGTTCGTCTGCAGCAAGAACCAATGGCGCAGCCCGACTGGCGAGCGCATGTTTGCCGGGCGTTCAGGCTTTCAGGCACGCTCAGCAGGAACAGCGCGGTCCGCGGTTCATCAGATCACGATGAAAGACATTCAATGGGCGGATGTCATCTTCGTCATGGAAGATAAGCATGCTCAGCGTCTGAAAGCTGATTTCCGGCAGGCCGTCAGCTTCAAGCCACTGCACGTGCTGGATATTCCGGACGAATATCAGCTCATGGATGCCGAATTGATCGAGCTGATCGAAACCGGCGTCAGCGCCTATCTGTCCGAGCGTTGAGACTAAAGGGAGAGGCGTGCTGCCACGCCTTCCCCCACCCGCGCCGAAATCTGGCTGACGGACACCGACAAACCGGACGAAGATGCACCATCTTCAGCCTGCATGGCGGCGCTGTAGACCCAACTTGTATCGTTCACATCAGTTGTACGCAGAACGGTTCCGCCCGCACTCACCTCAATCCGGAACAGAAGCTGCTCTTCCAACAAAGGGACGCTCTCCTGATCCCACCGGTCGGCAGAATGGCGGGCCCGGCGCGTCCATGTCAGTGACAGATCACCTTCTGGGCTTAACACGGCACGCAAATGACCCGGCCTTAAAAGTTTTAACGCCCTGCCCTCGATCTGCGCGTCATAAGAGGCCGCATCACTGCCTGCCGCGCTGAATTGCCAATTGAGGGTCTGGCCAAGTTCATAATCAGATAAGCTGGCAGGTAGAACCGCATCATCCAGCAGAACAATTCGTGCACCCGTATCTGCGCCGAGCCCCGCAAGATCATCCGTGCCCGCAATCCCTGTCAGCCAGCCAGTAAGCAGAAACTGGTTTTCTGCGATCAGCACTGCGCTCTCAAAGCTCGCAATCATCCAGCCTTCACTCGTCTCAACGGCGCAAAGATTACCGCCATTCAGCATGGAAAGACGCGACACGCTTTGCAGTTCGGCCTGCGGAAAGCTTGCCAGCACCTCTAGCGAAGCCCGCATGCGATCAGATACGCCCGCCGGTAGCGGAGACATAAGCCGCCCGATACGTGCATTCTGCTCAATCACGGCACGCAGAGACATGCTCGCGCCGTCATACCCCGCGCTGACACCGATGGGTCCGGATGATGGATAAGAGAACGCCGCGACCAGTGGCCGTATCTCGTCCTCTCGGCCAGGGAGTGACGGCAAATCCATCACCACACCATCCGGCCGCGACACGTGTAGCGGAGGCGTGCCGACCCCCGACACGGCTTCCACATTGCCAAACGCCTGAACCGGCCGCCGCAAGGTGACATCAATTCTGTCGCCTCGGGTCAGCGTATCAATCTGCACCTCGCCAGAAATACCCGGCACCGAGAGTATGTCACCGATATCAAGTGTCATAGCCTCCGGCGACAAAGCGAGCTGCCAGGCGTCTTTCTGCGCATTCACCTGATCTGCCAGATGCAGCGCAAGCGCGCTCGCATTCTCCGCACTCATCGCCATTGGCAAATTGAAACCCAGATCGCGATCACCTGCAGCATCCAGCGAAGATTGATAGCTGGCAGGCTGATAATCGGCATCCGGATCGGGCGCGGTAATGCGCGCCGTCTTTGGCATATGCTCGGCAATACGACGCGTGAACACGAGCGGCGCATTATCCCCGCCTGCAAACAGCGCATCCGATACCGGTTCAGTGGCTTCAGAAGACGTATTGAAGAAGCTCAGCCCGTCTTCAGTCTGCCTGCATGATACGGCGAACGCACCGGCCACAATGCCTAAAGCATCTTTCAGGGTCGAAGCACCGGAAAGCACGAGGCCATGAAAGCTGCCCTCAACGCCGGATACGTCCGTTCCGACACCTTCTTCGTTGCATAGTTCTTCAATGAAGGCACCAATATCTGATCGGGTGATCCGGCCATTCAGCCAGTGCCCGCGCGACCAGTTTGCCACATCAGACCAGACATCAGTCAGCTGCGGAAAAGCCGGAAAGGGCCGCGCATCATACGCCCAGACGCTGAGCCCGCCATCTGCGATCATTGACCCTGAATAGACCGATGAGTGCGGGTTCTGCGCGCTGTTCGCCCCCCAGTATTCAGACAGCGCCATCACAGCGAGCCGCTGGATTTCATCATCGCGCGTGCCATCCGAATAATGCGGCAGCCCGCTTTCAGAACTCTTCGGATCATAGAAAACGTTTGGGGCGTTCGTACCTTTGTCGACGGCGCCGCAGCCGATCTCGATGAGCCGGATTGGTTTGGCTTCCGGCTGATAGGCCGTGGCTGTTAGAGACCTCGTACCTGCCGGGCGCTCGTAATGCGCAGATTGCCACCAGTTTCGGATATCTTTGACGCGGAATATCCAGTCTTCGCCATGGGCTGTGTCTACGATTGGTGTCCGTAGTTGCGCGTCACGATCAGCATCGCTGGCATAATACCAGTCATAGCCCTCGCCGCCCTCAATATTGGCGCTGAGATAGGCCATATCATGAAGGCCCGGCCAGCTGTCTGCATCGAGATGATCGCCATCGCGCCAGTCTGAAAGCGGCGCGTACCAATCAAGCCCGATGAAGTCGATATTCGTATCCGCCCAAAGATCATCCAGAGGGAATAACACATCGCCGCTCCCATCATCGGGCACGTAAGCACCATACTCGGTCCAGTCAGCCGCATAGCTGATTTCGACACCAGCGCCCACGAGAGAGCGAACCTCTGCAGCGAGCGATTTCAGCGCTTCAACAGCCGGATAAGCCCCTGCACCATCGCGCAACCGTGTGAGCGAAACGAGCTCCGATCCAAGTAGGAACCGCTCCACCCCACCAGCCAGAGCGCAAAGAAAAGCCGCATGCAGCACAAAGCGCCGATAGCTCCATTCAGCGGGTCCAGAATAAAAAATGCTGCCATTCGCAATGCTGAAATCAGCTGCGGCGGCCGTTCCGAAAAAGGCCTCCACCTCTACCCGCGTCGTCGCTGACTTGTCTTCAGTCGCGGTGACCCGGCCACGCCATGGAAAGGCAGCCTGTTCTGATGCGCCATATGGGTCTGCCAGCCCGTTTCCAACCGGAATATCCATCAGCAGAAACGGCGACATGGTTACGGAGATATCGCGCGACGCGCATTCCTGAATGAGCGCGACAATCCCTGCGTCATCCGGCGTGCCTCCATAATTTGGCCGGCCTGCTTCGTCACGGCTGATCAGCCGCGCGCCAGCGCGGCCTACCCCGCCAGCCTGCCAGTCATCAGGTAGATTGATCTGATCACGTGTCTCAACGCCCGGCATGACGCTGCAGCTACCGACGCGAAGATCATCACCAAACCAACCGAGCGTCAGATTGATGTTCTCGACAAGCGGCAGCTCCGCCTGAAGCTGGTCCAGCGCGCGGATCACATCCACTTCGCCCGTCGCTGCATGCTGGTTCAGCGGTGCTTCCCACCCCGGATACTCAATCCGTCGCACAAGTTCTGGCGAATACACAAACTCGCCAGTCGCAGGAATGAAGTTCACCGAGCGAGCAACGCTTTCAAGCCCGTCAGAACTGCCGCGGACAGGTCGCGTCACCTCGAACGAAAGCTGGGGCAGACGCGCGCCGAACGCATCCAGCGGGAAGTCTTCGAACACCATATAGGCAAGCCCGCGATAGGCTGGCGCGTCACCTTCAGTTGCGATAATCAACGGGTCAGCCAGCTGGTCCGCGCTACCGCGATACAGACGAGAGATCACATGTGCGAGAGACAGTGGCTCACCATTCGCCCAGATGCGATCAACGCCAATAATTTCTCCCTCACAAATCGCGACCGCGAAGCTGATGGAGTAGCTATATTCGGCGATGGTCGGTCCGCCCTTGCCATTGGCGGAGCGTTTAGATTTTCGCTCTTTCAGATGCGTCGCCCAGATGACCTGCCCGCCGACGCGCATTCGACCGAACACGCGCGGAATGCCTGCCCCCTCGCGGCTTTCCATAATGGTGAGCCCTGAAAGCCTGCCCGTCTCAGCCACCGGTCCGGCGAGCGCGGCATCAATTGCCCCGCCCGCCAGACCGCCCACAGCGCTGCCAATCTGCGCGCCGGACAGCTGGATACCCAGAAATGAAAGCCCGTCCGGCAGAAACGCTGCGCCAAGACGTGCGCCCGCCTCCGCAAATGCGAGTTGCGCCATAGTGATAATCCTTGTCTGAAACTGGCGCTGTCAGTCCGCGCCGGGAAATGCGAAAGCGGCAACGATCCGGCGTCGCCACCATGGCACGAGCGAAGTTTCACACACCGCCCGCCCCCAATAGGCATGGATGATAGTGTCCGCGCCGGTCATGATCGCTGCGTGTTTGGCGGGACAGCCAAGCCCCATGCGAAAGAGCAGCACATCACCTGCTTGCGCCTCGCCAGCCGGCAGCTCGATCATATGACGCCGCGCCGCATCCAGAAGTGTGTCCTCCCCCAGCGCTTCAGCCCAGTCAGGCGTGTAAGGCGGCGGCGTTTCAGGCTCATCGCCGCACACCTCACGCCACACGCCGCGCACCAGCCCGAGACAGTCCGTGCCGATATGTTTTGCGCTCGCCTGATGCCGGTATGGCGTGCCCCGCCAGTCACGCGCGGCGGCGACGATCTTATCGCGCGCGATCATCGCTCAATCCCCCGTGAAGACCCGTCCCGCTTTTCGCCCGGACCGGAAATCACTGCATCATTGCCAGGCATATGAGGGAACCCGCGAAAGTTCACGGCGTTTGAAAAGACATCGCGGCAGGTTGCGAACCTCTTGTCGCACTCAGACTGGGGCGCGGACTCTACATCCACTCCACAGTTTGACCCGCCAAACACTGTATCGCACCTTCGGCTGAAGACACGGCCGGAGGTGCGCTCCAGATCGGACTTGATCGACGCAAGGCCAATGGTGAACCGGTCGCCCTCTTCGCGAATATCAGTGATATAGCCGGACCAGAGCCAGACGCCCTGATCGGACGCCTGCCAGTCGACGCGATAAACGCTGACCTTCGCTCCATCCCAAACACCCGCTTTCAGGTCTTCCGCAGTGATGCCATCGGCCTCAAGCCCACCTTTCAGATCAAGCGGCTCTGGTGACAGAGACAATGTGTGGCGAAACACGGACGCTTCGATGACGAGCCCGGGCTGCCAGCTATCACCACGGAAGGTGACAGCGCGGTCATGATCAGTCACGCGAATGGCTTGCGAACCGTCACGGGTTTGCAAATGCCCGCAATAGCAGAGCGTTGTCGCGCCCCGAAAATGGCTCAGCTGTTCGACTGTCAGGTCAGGCATTCGCGCCCTCCTGCAACTCGATCAGCGTCAACCGGACCAGCTGAAAAGCACCAGTATTGGTCTGGCTGATCTCCATCGCATCCTGATCAAAGCGCACAGGCGTATCGAAGCTGAAACCCGCTGTGATCACTGCGCCATTGGCTGGCGGAACCGCAAAAGTCACCACGCCCGTCGTGTCTTCGACTGTAAACGCTTCTGCTTCCACGCCATCGACAGCAACGCGCACACTACCTGTTACGGGGCGCGTTATCGTGCGCATAGCCGACGCACCATCATCCAGTACGAGCTGAAACTGCGTGGTGACACCGTCCCCTGTTCCGATCTGCTGATCAGACGGCGTGATTGTCTCTGCCGACTGCGAAGTGAACGGGTCGCGAAACCGGAAGCCCTGAAAGGCACCTGATCGCGCATTGAAGAACCGGATCAGCTGATCGGCGTCGCTGCGGCTGACGGGCACGCCCATCACCGACCATCGCCGCAAAGGGCGAGCCCGGCCCGCATTGCGCGTCTCACTGCCGCTCGCCAGAGGAACAATGCTCGTCTGCCAGACGGGGCCACCGCTCGTCTGAAAGCCCAGCGGCGGCGCAAACACCTCATTCACAACGCCGCTCATGACCAGCGGCTCCCCGAGGCAATCGCCTGGCCCAGAGCAGACGCAATCTGCCCTTGCGCCGAGATCAGGCTTGCCGCATCAGAGCCTTCCGGCATGGTGACATTGATCGCGACGGGCGCAGCCTGCGCCACACCTCCGATGGCTTGCGAAAACACCTGATCAAGCACCGCATTCGCTGCCAGCCTTGCGAGGTCTGCCAGAATAGAGGAGACGAGATTTTCAAAGTTCACCTCACCCGTCCGCGCCGCCCGCGCGAGCGCTTGCTCGATACGCTCGCCGGCATCTTCAAACGCCAGCGCCATTGCGTCCGCAGCATGAGGGACTTCCACATCTGAAACGGCTTTCAGCGTGGTTTCAAACTCGAACAGATCATCCATCGTGCCAGACAGATCGAACACCTGCCTGCTTTCTGTGTCAGCCATGGGCTACTCCTTATCGGGAAAAGCAGCGAGCAGACGGGAGAGATCTTTCTTCCCGAAACCGCCCTCTGATTTTGTTGCTGTGATGAGACGCCATTCGCGGAGCGAGAGCTTCCAGAATGCGTCGGGGGCGAGGCCGAGCCTCAGAGCAGCCTGTAAGAGCCGCGCCCAGGGAAAGCCCTGCCCGCTCACTCGGTCGCCTTGCCAAAGCAGGAGAGGATGGCCTTCAGAGCGGTTTGCGGCTCAATCGCCAGTTCGCGCACCCGACCAGCGAGGTCAGCTTCGCCGCCGCCGCGCAGAAGCGCTGCGAGCAGGATGATCAGATCATGTGCCGAGACTGATTTCAGCCGGATGGTCAGGTCTTTCAGGCTCTTACAGCCCAGACCTCTTTCAATCTCTGCCAACGCACCGAGCGTCAGGCAAAGCTTTCTCGTCTCGCCATCAATCTCGATGGCGGTTTCTCCACGTTGGGGGTTCATTGATTTTTCCTTGTGCAGCCTTGAGCCCGTTTCATCGCGAGAACGGAGTGAAGCGGGAAGCAAAACAAATAGCTGGTCTAAACTTCGAGCACGCTGACTTCGCCTGCGCTTTCCAGCGTCAGAGCGAAGGTCGCCTCGCCATCGAAGTCGCCGGCATAGCTAAGCTGCGAGATCAGAAACGGACCTGTAAGCTCAGCAAAATCGGGAATTATCAGCTTCCAGTTCACGGCCTCTCGCGACATGAAAACATTGCGCATCCGGGTATCAGATGCCTCATCGCGGAACACGCCCGAGCCGGAAACGCGAACAGATTTCACGCCCGCACCGGAGAGCAATTCGCGCCAGCCTCCCGAGCTGCCCGTATGAGTTGCATCTACTACTCCGGCATTCAGCTGAATTGTTTTCGCCCGAATGCCCGCAACAGCGATATAATTACCTAAAATCAAACCATCTTCCAGCTTGATCAGCACGTCCTGACCGGCCTGTGCCACCATCAAAATTTCTCCATTTAAAATTTTATTCGATTTTCTGGGAACCGGAGTTCAGCTCGCGTGTTGTGTCCTTGTCCCACATGGACTTCCCCAAAGTTTGCGGCCGCCCGTACCGCAACATCTGGCCCGTCTGAGCGCTCCCCTCCCCCCCCCCCAACTTGCGCTCGACGGGCCACTTTTTTTTCTAAGCTTCATCAGTGATCGCCCGCAGCCGCAGAAGACCGCGAAATGTCGTGCCGTCTGCACGCAGAAACACATCGGAAAACACCGGATAGAACACGACGAGCGACTGCCCCTCTGGCGACAGTTCTGCTGCGCGTAATGCATCCGCAACGAGCGCGATCAGTCGATTAGCTTCCGCGCGGCCACCTGATCGGGAATAAATTTCCAGGCTCAGCCGGTGATCGCTCAGCTGGCCGTCATCACGGATTTCGTGTCGCGCGAGCCGTAGAAACGGAAAGGCCGCTCTACCCTCTTCTCCATTCAAAATACGAGCAGGCGTGCCGAAGGATTCCTGTATGTCACCGGCCTCAGCCAATGCGCGGATGACTTCATCTTCGAGCGGTTTAGCGTGGCTCATAGCTGCACCTCGCGCCAGGGACGTAGCGCTGCCTCGAGACGGGCGCTGAGGTCTTCGTGTGCCGACACCGCAGGGTTACCACGCTGCTCATAAACAAAGGCCACGATCAGTTTCATCGCGTGGACAAGATCTTCGGGCACGTCAGATGCGGTATCGAAGCCCGCTTCCCAGTCGATCTCGATCTTCTGGTGGATGGTCCGTGGCCACACCCACGCGCCGAACGGTTTGGTGATGAGCCGCGGCGACAAGCCGGCCTCCAGTTCGAAAGATGAGGTCACATCCTCGCTGGTTTCACCGTCCGTGAGCCGAACAGCGAGAAGCCCCGCAGCCGGTCGCATAGGCAGGCGCAAGCCACCGCGTTCCAGCACGTAGAGCGGCCAGTCATTCAACGTCAGGCGGAGCGTACGACGCATAAGCGCCACGCCGGTTTCAGTCTCGATGCGCGCCCGAGCTGCCGCGATCAGCCTGCCAATCAGGGCGTCATCAAAGTCTGCCCCGATCCGTGCAAACGCCTTAGCGTCGGCCATAGGCAAGGGTTCACCGCTTGGCGGCGTTAGTGTTTGTAAGTTCATGTTGAGTAGTTGCCTTAGCTCGGTCTGGTTTTGTCAGTGTGCTCGAACGCTGAGCCTCACTCCGTTCGGGCGTTCTGCGCCTTCGCCTTGCTCGTTTAGAGCTCCACACGGGCGACGGCGCAGGCGCAGGCCGACCGAGCCCCTGCAAGGGGCACGGCCGAGCAAACCAGCCCTCTAAGAAACAGCCATCTTCATCAGCTTGATGGCATCGAAGTTCTGAATGCCGCCGCCAACGCGCTTGGTCGTGTAGAAGAGGACATATGGCTTGGCGGAATACGGATCGCGGAGCACGCGCGCGCCCTGACGGTCGACGATGAGATAGCCCTTGCGGAAATCGCCAAAGGCAATCGGCGTTGCGTCCGCTGCAATGTCAGGCATGTCTTCAATCTCTGTGATCGGGAAGCCGAGCAGGCTCGCCGCTTCACCGCCCATGCCCGGCGCGAAGATATAGCGACCATCGCCATCTTTGACCTTACGCAGCGCAGACAGAGTACGCCGGTTCATGACGAAACGCGCATTCGCTCGAAGGCCCGGTTTCACCGCATAAATGAGGTCCAGAAGCTTCTCAACTTCCATATTCGTCGCGAAATCACCCACTGCACCGGAAGCAATATAGCCAAGCTGGTTCCAGGCGTGGCTTGCATCAGCAACCTGCGTATAGGACAAGAAGCCTTTAGGCTGGTTCGTCCCCGTGCCTGTGATGAAGGCGGCATTTTCCTGCGCAGAGAATGCGTCCTGAACCTCATCGGCCAGCCATTCATCGACATCGACAAAGGCATCATCAAGCAGCGCCTGCGTGGCTGCGGGCATGGCATAGAGTTCAGCAGCTGGAAAATCGAGCAGCGACAAGGTTGGCGCAGCCGTTTCACTACGTGCACCTTCTTCTGCGGCCCATGCCGCGCTCGCGCCAAGACTGACGGGCTTGCGGAACGTGCCAGCGCTGGTCTGACGGACCGTCGCGATCTGCCGCATTGGACTTGCCGCAAGAAGTCGCGCTTCAATCAGACGATCAAGCTGTGGCGGCGCGAGATATCCGCCTTCGCTTTCCGTGCCGGAATTGAGGGATTTCACATCGAGGCGGGATACGCCGCGTTCATCACCCGAGCGCAAATAGTCACTCCATCCCTGAGGCACAGATTGGGTCTCTTCATCCACGACCGGCGCAGACGCTTTCATCGCGATCCGGTCGAGGGCGGATTTCGTCTCACTGAGCGACTTGTCGATGCGGCTCACTTTTTCATCCAGCAGTACATCGGCCGTTTTGGCCTCCATCGCCGAGAGACGCTGGTCATTCGCCACTTTGAAGGCTTCGAATTCGGCCAGCAGCTGCGCTTCCAGAGCAGACGTGTCCGGGGATTGTTTGGTTTCCATATGGATCTCCTTGGTTTGTTTTTTGCTCGAAAGGCGACGCCACGCGCCCCTAGACCGCTCGAAATCGGGCGTTCTTCGCCATCGGATTTGCGACGAGTGAGACTTCGACAAGATCGACTTCGATAAGGTCACGGCCACCGTCGGGCCGCATGCGCCACCGCCTTGGCCGAAAGCCGATTGAAAGCCCGTTCAGACCGGACTTCAGCTGACCGAGCGCCAGTTTCCCGAAAGGTTTCTCGCCATTGATCAGCCCGCGCACTTCAAGACCGCGACCTGTCTCACGAAAGCTCGTCCACTCGCCCGCGACTGCGCCGGAGCGGTGTCGCCACAACATGGGCACGGCGCGCTGCCGCTTCAGGCTTTGCGCAAATGCGCCTGGCCGCACGCGGTCTCCGGACTGGTCTTCTTCAAGGAAAACCGAGGCCAGCCCCTCAATCAGCATGAGGCGCCTCCCGGGGCTGCAGCCTTGCAATCTCGCGCTTTTCGTCCTCACTCAGAAAGTCTGCGCCATTCAGCCGGTTCCAGAGCGCTTCACGCTCAGGCGCCAGAGCTGGCACCGCATCCAGATCGGGCTTCAGGCGAACACGGTCACGCGTCACGCCGGACATCCAGTCTTCAAGCGCGCGAGCCGTTCGCTGCACCAGCGGCAGGACTGTCTGCCGCCAGAAGGCAAGGTTCGCTTCGCGATAATTCGAATAGGTATTGTCGCCGGGAATTCCGAGCAGCATAGGCGGAACGCCAAAAGCAAGCGCGATCTCACGAGCCGCTTCACGGCGCGCCTGAATGAAGTCCATATCCGTCGGCGTCAGCCCCATCGGCTTCCAGTCGAGTCCGCCTTCCAGCAGCATCGGGCGACCGGCGTGTCTTGCGCCGCTATGCGCTTCTTCCAGCTGCTCTTTAAGGCGCTGGAACTGGTCCGGCGTAAGATGCGCCCCGTCGCGTCCATAGATAAGCGCGCCCGAAGGTCTTGCGGCATTGTCGATCAGCGCCTTTGCCCAGTTAGAGCCCGCATTATGGATTTCTACGGCACGGGCGGCAGCTTCAAGCGGAGACATCGCCATGGCCCGCGCAGACGGGTCCAGTGCGCGCAGATGCAAAAGCGGCGACCAGCCGGAGGCATCGCTGCGCACGATACGCCGCCCACCGCGTGTACGAATTGAGTAGCCGCCCCCCTCTTTCAGTGGCTCCACTGCACCGGGCGGCACGCGCTGAATGCCAGCTACGCCGCCATCCGCGCCACGCACCATTTCCAGAAAGCCGTTTCCAGAGACTTGCAGGTCACCATAGATAGCTTCCAGAAGCGTCTGACCGGTTTCGCCAGCCTGCGGACGCTCCAGCAGCAAACGTAGATAAGCCGCGTCAGCCTCGCAAAGCTCACAATCCTCGCGCAGTGGCACGCTGGCGGCCGTTTCGGCCACCATGCGAATACAGCGATAGCTTACCGGATTTTGCCGGAAACCTGCTTCTACCAGTCGCGCGGGAGACGTCGCCTCCCATTGCGGATCAAGCACGCCGGACAGCGCAACAAGGCTCTTTGTTTCTGTTTTGTTCTTTTGCTTATTCCAGAACATAGCTTAACCCTCAGATACGGGAAATTCGTGGCGCGCATCGCGCCAGACATAAATGGGTAACGCCGTGAACCAGCGCGTCGAGCCGGTTCGGGCTGTCGTTTGAAAATCCGAACCCGACCATCTCATCTTCCAACTCTCGGTAATCGCCGACATGATGGACACGACCCGCGGTATAGAGCGCCGCCACAGGGCCAGCCCGCAACTTCTTGCCAAGCCTCGCATGAACCAGCTTCACCACGCGGCCCGTTCCGGTCTGCGCGATGACATCACGCACCAGCTCACCGCCCTGATTGCTCTCAGCCAGAATAGCGTCCGCATCAAAGGCTTCAGCCAGATCAGCCACGCGCGGCGCCCACACGGTTGAAGGCACGCCCTGCATAGTGGCATCGGCTAGAATGAAGGCGTCATTTCCGGCTCGGCCAATTGCGATGATCCCGCAGGCATCCGAGCCCTTGTGAGAGGTCACAGCGGGATCAACCGAGATAATGATCTCATCCATTTCCGGCGCTGTATTCACACGGCTCGCATCAATCGTGGAGAACGCAAAGAGAGCGCCATCGCGGTTTTCCACCAGCTCTCCATCCAGCTCCTGTCGACCGAGTGAGCCACTGCCATACTGCGTACGCATCGCCTCAACGAAGCCGGACGCCAGATTGGCAGCATTGAGCGCACTTGCCCCACGCGTCACGACGCAGCTTTCATCAGCCAGCAGCCGCTTCACGATGGGCACGGGCTTCGGCGTTGTCGTTGCGACGAGCCTTGGCGTGTCACCAAGGCGTAAGCCGAACTGCAGCATGTCCCATGTCGCAGCTGCATTGTTCCAGGCGGCCACTTCATCGACCCATGCGGAATCGAACTGAGGCCCGCGCAGGCGTTCCGGCTCCTCAGCAGAGAACGCATAACCGACTGCGCCATTCGGCCAGACAAGCCTGTGACGGGAGGCCTCATACTCCGGTCGTTCACCTTGAGCACCGATGGATGCAAGCCCGCTCGCGCCGGTAATCATCACCTCTCGCACATCATTCATGGTCGGCCCCACAAGTGCGATACGCCTTGCGCGACCCGCACGAATTTCGCCCGCAAGCCATTCTGCGCCCGCACGGGTTTTCCCCGCGCCGCGCCCGCCCATAAAGAGCCAGCTTCGCCAACGCCCATGCGGCGGCAACTGGTCGCTGCGCGCCCAGAACACCCATAGACAGAGCAGATCGGAAACCAGCTCATCGGGCAGACATGCCGCCCATTTCTTCCGGACGGATGGTCGCCGCGATGCGATCCAGTCGGCGCAGGAGTTCAGCTCGCGCAGCCTCGATATCCTCTTTGGCATAGAATACCCCTTCGCGCGTTTCGGTTTTACGGGACTCCTCAAGTTTGACCTGCGCCTCTACGGCACGGATCAGCTGCAAGGTCGCCTTACCGAGCGCTTCGGCGCCTTTGATATCGCCGGCTTCAAGCAAGCTCTGAGCCTCGATAATCTGCTCACGCAGGCGGACTGTCATGGCCGCGAGGCCATCCTGTTCTGAAGTGTTTTTGTCTGTGTTCGTCATGAGAGAGACTATACGCTCAACTCAGAAAAGTAGGATTATATTCCTCTATTATTCTAAAATGCTTGAGTTTGCCGACGAACATGGCGAGGACAAAGCAACAAACGGAGGTCTCATCATGCGCAAACTTCTGGCTCTGACACTCTCAACCGGTCTGCTGGCGGGGTGCGAGCTACCGTTCCCGCAAGCCTGTAAGTACGACACATCAATTGTCTCTGGCACTGTGACCGAAGTCGCCGAATGGCACATCATCGTCGAAAACGATGTGGAGACGTTTCAGGTCGACTATTATGACCTCGAACGTGAGATGACCGTCGGTGAAACGGTGACCTTCGAGCGCGGCCTCATCACGCAAGGCACTTGCGTGCCCATCTATTATACTGAAGTCACACCTGACGCCGCGGACGACTAGACCTCAGGCCCGCACCAGACGCGCCCATGGCCCCGTAATCGCAAAGGTCACATGCGGGCCCTGCGCGTTCACGAACAAGGTTTCGCCATCGGGTGAGAAGCAGGCACCTGCGAACTCTCCCTTGTCAGCATGCGCATTACGGCAGATCGAATAGACGCGTCCGTCCGGCGTTACGCCCCGTACAAAATTGTCTTCAGGGCTGTCTTCGCAAACGACCAGATCACCCCAGGGTGCGCTGACAATGTTGTCACACATATCCATCACGCCTGCCGACTGGCTTTCATAGTGCAGAACCAACTGGCCCGGAGCTTCCGCCTCCTGCGCCGTACCTTCGAACTGGCCTGGAATATACTTCCAGATCTGTCCGTACCGATTGTATCCGCCTGACGTGCAGGCAAAGAAGATTGAATCGCCTGTGCGTTCGACGGCGAAACACATGCCCTCACCACGTGCGAAATAGGCAGCCCCGGCTGCGTGTCCACGCTGAGCGATATCGTTGTTCGGGTTCAGAACGTCATCTATGTCCAGCCATTCCACATCCCAGCTGTTTCCTACCGGAAAAGCATTCGCATCCCGCCAGTTTCGCGTATCAGCTTGCGGCTGCCCTTTAATGGCGAGCACTTGTAATCGCCCACCACGCGCCAGTTCACCCGGCACATTCGGAATGAAACGATAGATGAGGGATTCGCCTTCATCCTCGGTCTGATAGACGATACCCGTGCGCGGGTCCGTCGCGGTTGCTTCGTGATTGAACCGCCCCATAGCCGTCAGGGCGACGGGCGTCGCCAGCCCCTCTTCTCTGGCCGGAACTTCGAAAACAAATCCGTGATCCTTGCTGGCATTGCGGCCTGCGGTTTCCAGCGTTTCTTCACATGTGAGCCAGCTGCCCCATGGCGTCATGCCGCCTGAACAATTGCGCACGGTTCCGGACAGCGAAAGATGGGAGCGCTCTACCTCGCCCGTGCGAAGATTGTAGAGCAGTGTCGTCGTACCGCCCGGCAGGGGCATTCCATCTCGGCCTATGTCATAGCTCGCCGCCATGATATCCTCGCCAACGGTCTCTCGACCGGCAAAGGGGCCGACATGAGCTTCATCAGGATCGAGCTCGTGATTACGCACGAGAAAGCACCGGTCAGGATCATCCTCCACCGCAAAACAGGCCATGCCATCATGCGACGCGGGCACGCGAAGCCCGTCAGACATGACCTCGCCTGCAGGGGAGAAAACCCGGTAGCTAAATCCCGGTGGCAGATCGAGTACGCCGTTCGGATCAGCTACAAGTCCGGTATCAGGCGCATCGACCTCACGCGCGGATGTACACCCCGCCAGCAAAGGGAAAGCAGAGCTCGCAACGCCCAGCGACATGGCATTACGGAAAAACTGACGACGGGTTGCGCGCATGATCTCGCTCCGGAAAACTAAAACGTCTTCGCGCTGGATAACGGCGCAATGTGACGTCCTTGCGACGCTCGCATTTCATTGCATACGCACGCTGTCTCGCGTACATCGCTCACGGGAACTATAATGAGGGAGCGCGAGATGAGCGATAAACCACACGGCTTTGACACACGGCAAATCCACGCAGGCACCATGCCAGATCCGGCAACGGGCGCGCGTCAGGTACCTATCTACCAAACGACGGCTTACCAGTTCCGAGACGCCGACCACGCAGCCGCGCTCTTTAACCTGCAGGAAGTCGGTTACATCTATTCGCGCCTGACGAACCCGACAGTTGGCGCGCTTCAGGCGCGCGTCGCAGAACTTGAAGGCGGTGCTGGCGCTGTCTGCTGTTCTTCAGGTCACGCGGCACAGATCATGTCGCTGTTTCCGCTCATGATGCCGGGCTGCAACATCGTCGCGTCGACCCGTCTTTATGGCGGTACGCTCACCCAGTTCACACAGACGTTCAAACGCTTTGGCTGGTCTGCAACGCTTGTCGACTTTGACGATCTCGATGCAGTTCGCGACGCAATTGACGGCAACACACGCGCCATTTTCTGTGAGACGATTGCCAATCCGGGCGGCTACATTACTGACCTGCCGGAAATCGCGAAGATTGCAGACAATGCCGGCATCCCGCTCATCGTCGACAACACCACAGCTACGCCATATCTCTGCAACCCGATTGAACATGGCGCAACGCTGGTGGTTCACTCGCTGACAAAATACATGACGGGCAATGGCACAGTCACAGGCGGCGCCGTCGTCGATAGCGGTAAGTTTGACTGGTCCGCTTCGGATAAATTCCCGAGCCTTTCACAGCCGGAACCGGCTTATCACGGCCTGAACTTCCACGAAGTGTTCGGGCCTGCCGCCTTCACCTTCCACGGTATTGCGATTGGTCTTCGTGACCTCGGCATGACAATGAACCCGCAAGGCGCGCATTACACGCTCATGGGTATTGAGACGCTGTCGCTTCGTATGCAGAAGCACGTTGCAAACGCCCAGAAGGTCGCTGAATGGCTGGAAGTAGATCCGCGCATTGCAGAGGTCACCTATCCAGGCCTCAAATCCTCGCCATACCATGACCGGATCGCCAAAGTCGTTCCGAAAGGTCCGGGCGCGCTCTTTACGATCCGCCTCAAGGGTGGCTATGAGGCCTGCACGAAAACGGTTTCCGAAATGAAGCTATTCAGCCATGTGGCAAACCTTGGCGACGCACGTTCGCTGGTCATTCACCCGGCGTCTACAACACACCGCCAGCTTTCCGAAGCTGAGCAGATCAAGGCTGGCGCTGCGCCAGATATTCTCCGCCTGTCTATCGGCATTGAAGATGCCGACGACATTATCGCAGACCTCAATCAGGCACTGGTATAAACATGACGAAACCTGTCAGCGCGCTCGAAGACATGCTGTCCGAAATGACCCCTGTTCTGCAGAAGGGCACTTACATTTTCTGCACCACAGATGATGAGGACAAATATTCGGCCTGCGCTGACAAGGCGATCGCCATTTTTGCTGAACCAGAAGGCGCATCTCTGATCCTTCCGGTCATGGCAGCCGGCCTGATGGGCTTTGATACGTCCGCACCAATGCGCTGCATCTCTCTGATGGTGAACTCGTCTCTGACTGGTGTTGGTCTTACGGCAGCTGTCGCCACGGCGCTCGCCGATGAGGATATTGCATGCAATGTGGTGGCGGCGTTCCACCATGATCACATCTTCATTCCGGAGCCTGATGCGGAGCGTGCCCTATCAGTTCTGGAAGAGCTTTCAGGCTCAGCCGAATAAAAAAACGAGCGGGCGGGACTCGCGTCCCACCCACTCGGTCGGGGGTAGTTTGGGCGATTGACCGTGAAGGGGTCGGCGTGCAGCTTGGGCAAACAGCACCCCCAAACCTGCCTTCACGGTACATGTCTACGCGTGCGTCCCCGTGCAGCGATGACAATGCGGAAAACTATGATCGTTCCTGCAGCATCAGTGTTAGCTGCAAACATTACGTATTACCTCGGAGTTTTTGCCTAATTTTAGGGGTAAGGATACCTATTTTTCGTAGACTCGGCTGCAAATCTCAGTTGAAATATCAACAACTGGACCGCAATCCATCTCTCAGACGATTGCAATGGGGGCAACAAACGAGTGCTAGTCGAACGCGAAGAAGAGCTGCAAACGCTGCTGAAAGCCATTGAGACCGCGCGCGCGGGACATGGCCAGATTGCCCTGATTTCCGGCGAGGCGGGCATTGGCAAGTCCACATTGCTTTCCGCGTTTCGTGTATCGACGCTTTCAAGCTATCCGGAACTGCGCTGGTGCTCGGGTAATTGCGAAGCGCTATTCACCCCTCGAACTTTAGGTCCCGTTCACGATATGGGAGAAGCGCTGGGTGACGATGTCATCAAAGCGCTTCACGCAGATACAAGCCAGACAGGCTTGTATGCAGCCATTCTCCACGCACTGGAAACTCACGAAGCCAGCGTGCTCATTTTCGAGGATCTGCACTGGGCCGACTATGCCACGCTCGATCTGCTGAAATTTCTGTCCCGCCGCATCGGCACACTTCCGGTGATGCTTATTCTGACCTTCCGTGATGACGAAGTCGGTCTGGAACATCCTCTCACCCAGCTTCTGGGCGATCTGCCGGGACATTGCACACGCCGCCTTCCACTTCAAACATTGTCCGCTAACGCCGTTTGCAAGCTGGCTGAAAGCCGCGGCCATAGCGGCAAGCAACTCTTCACGATCACAAACGGAAACCCGTTTTACGTGACTGAAATGCTCGCATCCAACACGCCATCCGGCTTTGTGCCCGCATCAGTGAAGGACGCCGTTGCCCTCAGGCTCGCGCAACTCGCGCCGCAGGATCGTGAGCTTCTGGAGCGGATCAGCGTTTTGCCACGCGCGCCGTCCCACCACTTTCTGGAGGCGTTGCTTGGAGAAGCGCAATTAGACCTCGTCTCGAACTGCGTGAATTCAGGCTTCCTTGTCGAAGATGGCCTGACAGTACGTTTTCGCCATGAGCTGACGCGCCTTGCAACGTTTGACCGTATCTCTCCGGCCAAACGCCGCGCCTATCATGCCGAATGCCTGAAAACGCTGATGACGCGCGGTGACCGCATTCCGCTCGATCAGATTGTACACCACGCCGCAGGGGCTCTCGATAGCGAAAAGGTCCTCGAATTCGCACCAAAGGCGGCGCGCGCAGCCGCAGCTGCAGGCTCTCACCATGAGGCGGCAGCACATTATGCGACGGCCCTGAAATACGTAAACGAAGCCGAGCCGGAGCTTGCCGCAGAGCTATATGAAAGCTGGGCATATGAATCCGCCCTCGCCGACCATTTCGAGGATGAGGTTCTGGATGCACGCCGCCATGCCATCACGCTCTGGCGCGCCATAAACCGCCCCGACAAGGTTGGCCACAACCTTCAGCAGCTCTCCCGCCTGCACTGGTATCGCGCCGAAAGCGGCGAAGCGACGCGCTATGCCGATCAGGCCATTCGTGTGCTTGAGGCCATTCCCGCATCATCCGAACGCGCCATGGCGTATTCGGTGCGCTCCCAGCTTCACATGCTGAATGACAAGATGGATGAAGCCGTACAATGGGCAGAGACTGCGCTCTCCATCGAAGCCGAAAACCCTGACATGGAAGTGCGCATGCACGCGCTTAATAATCTGGGCACCGCCAAGGTTTTCAGAAACAATCCGGGCGGTCTGCAACACCTGAAGGAAAGCCTCGCGCTGGCGCTTACGCACGGCCATCATGAACACGCGGCACGTGCCTATAACAATATGGGCGAATACGCCGTCGAGTTTCGAAACTTCGACCTTGCAGAGCGCATTCTTCAGGAAGGTCTTGCCTTCGATACAGAACACGATCTCGATGCATGGACGCGCTATCTGTCTGGTCGTCTTGCCCAGCTCAGGCTCGACCAGGGCCGTCTCAATGATGCGATCACCATTGCCGAAGGAATCGTGTCACTGAAAGAGCACAGCCTGCTCTCCTGCCTGCCTGCGCAGCAGGTGCTTGCAACGGCTCGCATGCGGCGCGGTGATGCCGATGCCGAAACGCTGTTGAAGAAAGCGCTGGCAGACGCGATTGCGACAGATGAATTGCAGCATATTGTTCCGGCGCGCCTCGCCCTGATCGAATGGGCATGTATGAGCGAATTTCCCGATCAGGCTGCCGAGCACATGTCGCGCCTGTTAGAGCTTTCCAGTGATGACCGCCATCCGTGGAATATCGGCATGCGATCGGTCTGGGCAAACCGTCTGGGCCTGACGCCACCCGAGGACCGGATCAATGACCTGCCAGACCCCTTCATTCTGGAGCTTAATGGCGACTATCTCGCTGCTGCTGAAAGATGGGAAGCGCTCGGCCTGCCGTTTGAAACCGCATTCAATCTGATGCGCGCCCGACAGCAGGATAGTTTCCAGAAGGCGATAGAGCTTCTGGAAGCCATGAAGGCTCAGCCTGCACTCAAAAAGCTGCACAAAATGGCTGATCAGGCCGGCGTGAAGCTGGAAACCGCCTCTCAAAAACGCGGCCCGTATAAAGCCGCGCGCAGCCACCCTCTGGGCCTGACGGCGAAAGAGCAATCGGTTCTGAAGCTGATCTGCGAAGGGCTCGCCAACAAGGACATTGCCGACAAGCTCAGCCGGTCCCAGCGCACCATTGAGCACCACGTTTCATCGGTTCTCGGAAAGCTCGGCGCGCAAAACCGGATGGCAGCCATTCTGCGCGTTCAAAGCGAACCCTGGCTGATTGAAGAACAAGACGGCAAACAGTAACCGCGTCAGTCCTTACGTGAACTATGTTTCATGCACGGTTCACCGGCCATGTCGTTATCCTGCCACAAAATGTGAGTTAGCTTCGGCACCGTTTCGCGCCTCACGCGTAAGGTATTGAAGTTTTATCCCGCTGGCGGACAGATTAACGTTGAACGAGACAAGAAATCTTAAAGCCCTGCTTTTAAGCTGGCCCAAAAGAGCATGGTCCTGGTTTAACTGGGCACCAAACAGGACAGCTGCAGGGGCTGGTGGGACACAGATGACGACGACGTACCGCGCCGACATTGAAAGCGCACGCAAGACGCGCCTGCGCCGTCGTCGTGCGACGTTCTTTGCGTTCGTGCTGGCAACGTTGATCGCCCTCGCCATCTCAGGCTTCATGCTCTGGCGTTATTTGTTCAATGATCTTCCGGTTCTGCCTTCGAATAACGAGCTCTGGGCTGTCAATCGCGAGCTGTCGATCGACCTTGTCGACACGGATGGAAATCGCCTCCTCCAGCGTGGACCGCTTTACGGTCAGGCCGTCGATCCGGACGCCCTGCCGGAGTTTGTCGTTCAGGCCTTTATCGCTGCCGAGGACCGTCGTTTCTATGATCATGGCGGCGCAGACATCATGGCGATTTTCCGAGCAGGGTTTGCCAACTGGCGCGCCGGCTACACTGTGCAGGGCGGCTCTACACTGACCCAGCAGGTGATCAAGAACCTCGTCCTCACACCCGAGCAGACACTTCGACGTAAAGCTCAGGAAGTCCGCCTTGCCATGCAGCTTGAAGCACGCATGAGCAAAAGTGAGATCCTCTCGCTTTATTTGAACCGGATATATCTCGGTAATCGCGCCTATGGCATTGATGCGGCTGCAGACGTCTATTTCGGGAAGGATGTGCAGGACCTCACGCTTGCCGAGGCAACCTTCCTTGCCGCGTTGCCAAAGGCGCCGTCGCGTATGATCGCCGACCCGGGCCTTGAGGATGCGCGCGAACGCCAGCGATACATTCTCAGCCAGATGGTCAATGAGGGCTTTATCACGCTGGAAGATGCCCAGCAGGCCGCGGACACGCCGATTTCGTTTGTAGAAGAGCAAGGCGACAATCCACTGCTGGAACATGTTGCTGACTATGTACGCGACGAGCTGGAACAGCTGCTCCCGGAAGTCCCGCGCGATGCCGTCGTCACCATCACGCTTGATGTCGCCACGCAGCAGGCTGCTTATGATGCGCTTCAGGACACGATTGAAACCGAGGGCAATGCACGCGGCGCCCGTAACGGTTCGGCGATTGTCATGGGCACAGACGGACGCATTCTGGCGATGGTTGGCGGCATGGATTACCGCGAGAGCCAGTTCAACCGAGCAACCCAAGCCATGCGCCAGCCCGGTTCCAGCTTCAAACCATTCGTTTATGCGGCGGCCATGGAAGCAGGATTACGCCCTTATTCTGTGCGTGTGGACGAGCGCCGGGAGATTGCACCAAACTGGTCGCCTCGAAACTATACCGGCCAGTATTATGGCCCGATACGTCTGCGTGACGCGTTGGCCAATTCCGTGAATACCATTGCCGCGCAGATTACGATGGAGATCGGCCCGGAACGCGTGGTCGAAATGGCTCATCGCCTGGGCCTTGGTACAGATTTACAGGCTTATCCGTCGATTGCGCTTGGCTCTGATGAAACAACGCTGTTCGACCTTGTTCGCGCCTATGGCGCCTTTGCGCGCGGCGGCGAGCGCCTCGACCCGTATCTGATCGAGCGGGTGGAAAATACACGCGGCGAAGTCATCTATGAACGCACCGCCTACCCGCCTGCCCGCGTTCTGCAGCAAAGCGTCGTTGAAGACATGAACGAAATGCTTGGCCTAGTTGTCACTGAAGGCTCAGGTGGCCGTGCACGTATTGAAGGCTGGAATGTCGCTGGCAAAACCGGCACCTCCCAGAACTGGCGCGATGCATGGTTTATCGGCTTCACCAATGACGTCGTTGCAGGCGTCTGGCTCGGAAATGACGAGAACGAGCCTATGGAGCGCGTGACAGGCGGCTCGCTTCCAGCACAAGCCTGGGGCGCGATGATGACCGACATTCTGGAAAACTATGAGCCCTCGGAGATTCCCGGCGTTGGCCGCAGCGACAACCTGTCCGATGCACAACTCGCGCGAGTGGACTTTTATAGTGAACTGGGCGACGCCTTCCGGGCGGCAGCGCCGACACGTGTCGCTTCTATCAGTTCACAGGGCGGCACCCAGTAGTTCATAACGCCCTAGCGCGCATTCGGGGATTTCTTCATGCTGAGAGCATTCATCATCATTCTGGCTGTTGTTGCAGCGCTAATCAGCATGTCCATGCTCGCCAGCCGCGGCGGGCATGAAAGCTATGACGCCGAGTATTTCAGCCCCGGTCCTGTGATCGGCATTCTGAAAGGCCTTTCGGAGGACGAGCTTGAAGGCCGTGAAATCGGAACGCCGGGCGCTGCCCGTGCACGTGAGATGATCACCGCCCGTATGAGCGCCATGGAAATGCTGAGCATTGGCGCAGGCTATGAGCACCCGTTCAGCGTGCCGATTATTCCTCGCAATCAGGAAGAAGCCGCAGAGGAACGCCCGCCGCTGGAAGGCGTGAACCTCATCGGCGCCGTGCAAGGCAGCGCTGGCTCTGACCGCATTATCGTGGTCACCGCGCACTATGATCATGTGGGCATCCGTGACGGCGAGATTTACAATGGTGCGGACGACAATGCATCTGGCGTTGCAACCGCTCTGGCGCTTGCGCAACACCTTTCACGGTCACGCAATCAGCCAAAGCACACATTCCTGTTCGTGTTTCCTGACGGCGAAGAACACGGCCTGTCCGGCGCGCGCGGCTTTCTTGCTAATCCGCCCCTGCCAGTCGACACTCTGGCGTTCAATCTGAACTTCGACATGCTCGCCCGCGCAGACAATGGCCAGCTCTGGGCTTCTGGCGCGCATCATATGCCTGCCCTTCTGCCGCTTATCGAAGAAGTTGCCGCCGAGGCGCCGATTGATCTGCGCTCCGGTTATGACGGTTCGGACGAAGCACAGGATGACTGGACCACCCAGTCAGACCACGCGGTCTTCTACCGAAATCAGATCCCCCACCTTTATCTCGGCGTCGAAGATCATCCGGATTATCACCAACCGACAGACGATTTTGAAAACATCGATCAGGACACATTCCTGCGAAACGTCGAAACGGCGATCATGGTCGCTAAAGCGCTCGACGATCAGTTGGAGGAGCTTCTCGGCTTGCCGCCACTGGAAGCTCCGGCAGAAAACTAAGCCTTTCGCGCACCTGTCATCAGATGGCGGTGCGCGAAAACCAGCTTCTCTTTCACTTTGGGCGAAATCACGAACGGATAAATGTCCTGCATCCCCATGGATCGCACAATGTGGTTGAGCCCCGTGCCAAACTTGAAAGCCTGATCCAGCAGTTTCTCGCTCTTCGCTTCTTTATATGCATCATAGCCTGAGCGCGGCCGTCTATTATGCCGGAGCTCTGCGGAGGCGCTATCCACAATATCCGTCAGATACATCACGTGGGCGCAGGTTTCAGCCCAATCCTCATGTGGATGCGAACTGGCATACCGCGTGACGAATCGCGACTGAAAATCGGCAGGTGCGCCGTTTTGATAATGCCGGTCCAGGGCGGCTCCGTAGTCCACGCTTTCATCTCCGAACAAAGCCCGAAAGCTGTCGGTGAAGCCTTGCTGTGGCTGCAGGCGCAGAAACAGGAAATGTGCAATCTCGTGCCGGAAATGCGCCGTCATGGTGCGCAGACGCTCATCCAGTTCATCGCGGCGGAATTCTCGCACAACCGGATCGCCTTCTGTCACATTGATCGTAATCAGGCCATTAGCATGGCCCATAGTTACGGGCGTTTCGCCTCTGGAGGTTTGCTCGGCCAGCATCTTGAAGGTCGGCCACGGCCCGTTATCCTTCGCGGTGAACCATGCCCAGCGCATAAGGTTGGACAATACCCACCGTTTGGACTGTTCCGAAACCCGCCAAAGCGAGATGTTGTCACCATGAAACGTGTCGGGAATGGTCTGCGTCATCTGACATGACCTGCAAAAACCGGCATCGCCATCACCTTTCCAGTTGCAGGCTATTGGCTGGCGGTTCTGACAGGGCTGAGCCTCGTTCAGCATTACGTCCCGATCAGGATCATAGAAAAGCGGCGCACCGCAAGTACATGTGAGATTGGAAAAGAAGACGGGTGTCTTACACGTGCCGCAAGTGAAGATTTTCATAGTCTGAAGAAGGCCTCCGAAATCATCACAGCAGACAACTCGCCAGAGATATACAGGTTGCTTAAAAGGGCCGAAAAACTTCAAAAATACGCGAACACGGCTAAAGTCTCGCGCCTCGTTTGTTTCTTTCTTTTGACCTACGCCTCTGACCTGCTATAGCCAGCGCAGATTCTGGCAAATGAAAGAGGCTGCATATGGCTAAGATCAAGGTCGCAAACCCGATCGTCGAAATGGACGGCGATGAGATGACACGCATCATCTGGAAGATGATCAAAGACCGTCTGATCCACCCTTACCTGGACGTTGACCTGAAATACTTCGACCTCGGCATCGAAGCACGTGATGCTACGGATGACCAGATCACTGTCGACGCTGCGAACGCAACGAAAAAGTACGGCGTTGCTGTTAAGTGTGCGACGATTACTCCGGACGAAGCGCGCGTTGAAGAGTTTGGCCTCAAGCGCATGTATCGCTCTCCGAATGGCACAATCCGTAACATTCTCGGCGGTGTTGTTTTCCGTGAACCGATCGTAATCTCTAACGTTCCACGTCTCGTTCCTGGCTGGACGAAGCCTGTCGTAATCGGCCGCCACGCATTTGGCGACCAGTACCGCGCGACGGACATGCTGATCCCGGGCAAAGGCAAGCTCACCATGACCTTCCAACCGGAAGATGGTTCAGAGCCAACAACTCACGAGATCTTCGACTTCCCGTCCTCCGGTATCGCGATGGGCATGTATAACCTTGATGACTCAATCCGCGACTTTGCGCGTGCGAGCTTCAACTATGGCCTTCAGCGCAAATGGCCGGTTTACCTGTCTACAAAGAACACCATCATGAAAAAATATGATGGTCGTTTCAAAGACCTGTTCCAGGAAATTTACGAGAACGAGTTCGAAGAGCAGTTCAAAGAATTCGGTGGCACGTACGAGCACCGCCTCATCGACGACATGGTCGCTGCAGCCATGAAATGGTCTGGTGGCTATGTCTGGGCTTGTAAGAACTATGACGGCGACGTTCAGTCCGACACGGTTGCTCAGGGTTATGGTTCCCTCGGCCTGATGACATCCGTTCTGATGACTCCGGATGGCAAGACTGTCGAAGCTGAAGCGGCTCACGGTACAGTGACACGTCACTACCGTAACCACCAGAAAGGTGAAGCAACGTCTACAAACTCCATCGCGTCTATGTTCGCGTGGACACAAGGCCTCACACACCGTGGTCGTATGGACGGTACGCCAGAAGTTTCAAACTTCGCGAAGCTGCTTGAAGAAACTATCATCAAGACAGTTGAAGCTGGCGACATGACGAAAGACCTCGCGCTTCTCATCGGTCCGGATCAGGGCTGGCTGACAACAGAAGAGTTCATCAACCGCGTTGGTGACAACTTCGAAAAAGCGATGGCTGCTGAGTAAGCGTCTGACGCCTAAGTCAAACGAGAAAGCCCGCCTCACTGGCGGGCTTTTTTTGTGTCACGCATCTTCGTCAGTCTCCGAAATCGAACAAGTCGTGATCCTCGCGTTGCCTGCGATTACGCTTGTCGTGGTCTTCGCGGCGGCGCTCGTCAACGTCTGCCACTTCTACACGGCAACGCTCTTTCCGTTCAGTGAACACATCGATGACTTCCTCGAGAATGTCAGAAATCCAGCTCACATCAGCCTCCTTTAACTTCTGAAGGCGTGTTCGGCTCAGTCACCAGGTCAAAGTGTTGGTCAAACAGGGATCGCAGATTTGCCTCCATATGCTCCCGGTCTGCCGCAGGTCCGGTATAGCGAAAGCTCAGTGCGACCATGTCTTGCTTATCCGGCTCGGTGACGCCGCTATGAGAAGATGCGATTTCGAAAGGCAACCAGCTCGTATAGTCCGAAATGGCATGCGCGAGCCGCTTGAAATCAATCGTGCCAACCAATGTCAATCGAACCGGCTTTTGTTCAGGCGAAACCGAGGGCTTCGGCTTTCGCTCCAGTTTTCCCGTACGCTCAAAAATCGTGTCACGGTCGTCATAAACATATCCGGCTTGCTGCGCATCGCGGGTCATCGAATGTCTCATAGTGCTCTCCCTTAAAGGTCACACTGATGTCGGCATGATCCATTTATAAGTAAAATATCAAAAATAGTGATTTCCGATATGATTTTCAGATGAATGCTTAGCGTCGCCACATTCGTCACAAAGCGAAAAGCTAATTCGGCTCCCCTGAACCGGGGGCGTAATGTTTCAAATTTCTCTCTAACCTCTATACGTGGCTGTTTTCCCAATCCATTCTGCTTACGGGACAAATCAGCGAACGCTTTGGGGGATAAAGTTGGGGCAAGTTCCGGAAACTGCGAAACGCACACAATCGCGCTTTGGGCGCGGTGTGATTGTCATCGCACTCCTTGTCGCCGTTGTCGTTGGTGGCCGCTTCCTGCAGGGTCGTTTTGATCCGGCTGTGGCCGCACGCGCTCCAGATTGCCTGGAACTGTCAGACGAAGGCCTCTCCTATACCAACACCTGCGACGCAGAGATCAATTTTCGCTATTGTTTCACCACCACTCCGGGCACCGGATTGCAGAACTGCGAAACCATTGCTCTGGCACCAGACGAAGCCAGCCACTCCCTGTTCGAGGAATACCGTGCCGCCAGCGCCGATGGAATTCACGAATATGCCTGTGAGGCGCCTTATCTGCCAGTGCGCATTCAGTCTTACACCGACCGCCATGTCGATATAGATGCCTGCCGGCTCGATCAGGATGACCAATGATACGCGAAGGACAGGTGAACCTGATATTCTTTGTAGTGTTCGGCATCGGGTTTCTCACAATGGTTGGGTACATTCTGATGCCCAATACGGTCGGCTGGGCGATTGCACCGCAATCGGTTGCCCGCGTACCTTTATGCATGAGCAGTGATGGTGCGTGGCACTATGAAAACACCTGCCGCTTCGACGTGGAATTCCAATATTGTTTTCAGAACCGCGACGGTGAGGCATATGACTGGCGATGCGAGACGGCCATTCTGTCTGAAGATGAAACCGTCGATGCAAGTATTCTGCACGATAGTCTGACCAATTATGCCGGCTTTTCTATCAATGCCTGCCGCGTGCCTTATGCCCCAGCTCCGGCAGAGAATAATTCATTACCTCCGCTGGAATGCTATAAAACCGAAACGGAAGACGCCTCATGAGCAATGACACCAAGACAGGCAAAACAAAGCTCACCCCCCTACTGGGCGTTCTGGCTTTCGTTGCGATCGCGGCTGCAATCTTTGTCTTCAACGGGTTTCTGGGGGAACAGACAAGGCCACACCGTTATGCGCTGGTGAATGAGTGCATAGGCGAACCCGCGGACGGTCAGTTCTTCATCAACACGTGCGAAACGGACATCAATCTGCGCTATTGTGCCCGTGCTGTTTCCGGTGAGGAAAATGATGTCTGCCGTACTGAACGTCTGGCACCTGGCGTGGGCTCTGAGACCTATTACCCGACACGGCGTGAGATGGGAGAAGACTTCCGCGACCGCGATGTGTGGGCCTGTGAAGCGCCTTACATGCCCGACATGGTCGTGACAAATCACAACAGCGCCCTGTTCCGTGAAGGCTGCCGCCAGCCTGATGGCGATGAGGATCAGTAAGTGGCCGCCCAATCTTCCAGCGAAAACCAGCCAAATAAAAAGGCAGGCCAAGGCTGGCTCTTTCCTGTCGCTGCCGTCCTCGTACTCGGCGTAATCGGATATGTTTCGACCCGACTGACAGAGCCTGAACGCCTCGCGGACGTAAACCACTGCATTGGGCCGCGTGATGGCGATCCGATCTATAAGAACACCTGCGACACGCCCATCAATTTGCAATATTGCTTCTTCTCTGATGCGGGCCCCGAACGGGATATGTGTCGCAATACAGAACTGGCACAGGGCCAAGGACTCGATCAGGCAACCCTCAATAATGATCTTGCAGAACTCGGCGGATTATTTCGCGCCGACTTCTACGCCTGCGAACTACCGTTCGTTCCGGGCCAGTTCGAGCACTGGAATACTCGCCGAATGACAGCCGGTTGCGTAAGCGCTGAAGACCCGTTTGCAGGCCCACATATTTCGCGCCCCGGAGCAGGTCGAACGCCTGCAAATTCGGGCGAAACCCCGGACGATTTATAGCCGCAGTACCAGTTTGGAATGATTGAGTGAAAAAAAGGCTTCAAAATCCGCAGAAGCCCACTTGATTCCTACCGCAAAAGGCGTAAAAAGCGCCGCTCAGTCGGAGTGTAGCGCAGTCTGGTAGCGCATCTGGTTTGGGACCAGAGGGTCGGGAGTTCGAATCTCTCCACTCCGACCATTTCCCCCTTCAAAATAAAAAACAACTCAACTGTAAGACTTACGCTGCACGTAACTTCGACAGTTGAATGCGTTTACATATCAATATTACACCTTTTTAAGCATAAAATTTTTCTGCATTTTCAAATGACTTGCAAACTCTTTGCCGTAATTTGCATTTTAACGCATTTTTCGGTTGCATTATTTGGGATTTTTGTGTTTAAGCACGCTTCGCATCAGGAGCAGTTACCCGTCCCCCCTCGTTACTGCTCCATTGGTGTGCACCCATCAGTCAGGCGTCGCGTAAGTTCCCCCGTCCCTTCCCCCCCTCCTTCGGGGAGCTTGTTTTCAAGTTTTGAGCGTGACGTCTGGCTGTACCCCCCTCCCAAAGAACGAATGTCCTCAGGCGAAGTCGTAAACAGCTTCATGCTTTACGGGGAAATTCACCGATCGCGCGATGAAGCAGTATTTGTGGATTTCGCCGTGGATCGCATCTGCGGCGCCCTGATCATCGCCCGTCTTCAGCGTGATCGTCGGCCGTAGCGTCGCGCCAATGAAGCGACCCGTGCCATCCGGCTCTGACTCACCATGTCCAACCGGAGTATCCTCATAGCGGAGCACGGTCAGCCCGGCAGTCGAGGCCAGATGCAGATACCAGAGCATGTGACAGGCCGAAAGCGCTGAGATCAGCAAATCTTCGGGGTTCATCAAAGATGGATCACCGCCCAGCATCGGATCATTGGAACAGGAAACAACGGGCTTGCCCTGAACCGCGATGTCCCAGGTCCGGTCGTATGCCTGATAGCTGCTGGTCCCACTGCCCCGGTTACCTGTCCATACGATACGGGAGGTAAAATCATGGGCGCGGGACATAGCATTTATCTCTTCTGGTTCAGGTCTCGAACAGCGCCGCGCGCGGCGGATGTTGTGAAGGCAGCATAGGCTTTCAGCGCCTGGGAGACATTACGCTTACGCGGCTTCTCAGGGCTATAGGCAGCATCACCACGCTGTGCCTGAATTTCACGACGCGTAGCAAGGTCTGTTTCCGAGAGACGCAGAGAAATCGTGCGGCTTGGAATATCAATGTCAATCATGTCGCCATTCTGGACGAGCGCAATCGTGCCCCCCTCAGCGGCTTCCGGAGAGACGTGACCGATAGAGAGCCCCGACGTACCGCCAGAGAAACGACCATCCGTGATCAGCGCGCATGCTTTGCCGAGGCCTTTGGATTTCAGATAGCTGGTCGGATACAGCATTTCCTGCATACCCGGGCCGCCACGCGGGCCTTCATAGCGAATGACGACCACGTCGCCTTCGACCACTTTACCGGTAAGGATAGCGGAAACCGCATCATCCTGACTTTCATAGACCTTCGCAGGACCTGAGAATTTCAGGATAGAGTCGTCAACGCCTGCCGTCTTTACGATACAGCCATCAATCGCCAGATTGCCCGACAGCACAGCAAGGCCACCATCCTGACTGAAGGCATGCTCTTTGGAACGGATGACGCCGTTCTCACGGTCAATGTCGAGGCTTTCCCAACGGCTTGCCTGACTGAACGCTGTCTGCGTAGGCACACCGCCCGGCGCAGCAGAGTAAAGCTCGCGCGCTGTGTTCGACGTCGAGATGGTGATATCCCACTGATCGATGGCATCGCCAATCGTCGGCGCGTGAACCGTCGGCAGGTTGCGGTGCAGCAGTCCCGCGCGATCCAGCTCACCGAGGATAGACATAATGCCGCCTGCGCGGTGTACGTCTTCCATGTGTACGTCATCTTTCGCAGGGGCGACCTTACACAGGCACGGCACTTTGCGAGAAAGACGGTCGATATCATCCATCGTGAAATCGATTTCACCCTCAATCGCGGAGGCGAGAAGGTGGAGCACAGTATTGGTGGATCCGCCCATCGCAATATCGAGGCTCATCGCGTTTTCGAACGCCTCGAAGCTCGCGATAGAGCGTGGCAGAACGCTCTCGTCATCCTGTTCGTAGTAACGCTTACAGTTATCGACGATCAGACGACCGGCTTCGAGGAAGAGACGCTTACGGTCCGCATGCGTTGCGAGCGTCGACCCATTGCCCGGCAGCGACAGGCCCAGCGCCTCAGTGAGGCAGTTCATGGAGTTCGCTGTGAACATGCCGGAACAAGAACCGCATGTCGGGCAAGCAGAGCGTTCAATCGCCTGTACCTCTTCGTCAGAGACATTCTCATCAGCGGCTGCAACCATCGCATCAACGAGGTCGAGCGCGATCTCTTTGCCGTCTTTGACAACCTTACCGGCTTCCATAGGACCACCGGAAACAAACACAGCCGGAATATTGAGGCGCATTGCAGCCATCAGCATACCTGGCGTGATCTTATCGCAGTTGGAGATACAGACCATCGCGTCGGCGCAGTGCGCATTGACCATATACTCAACGCTGTCCGCGATCAGCTCGCGCGATGGCAGCGAATAGAGCATGCCGTCATGCCCCATCGCGATACCGTCATCGACCGCAATCGTGTTGAATTCTTTAGCAACGCCGCCAGCCGCTTCGATCTCGCGGGCAACCATCTGACCGAGGTCTTTCAAATGGACGTGGCCCGGCACGAACTGGGTGAAAGAGTTCACCACCGCAATAATCGGCTTACCGAAATCGCCATCCTTCATACCTGTCGCGCGCCATAGACCACGAGCGCCCGCCATATTGCGGCCATGTGTGGAAGTACGTGAACGATAATTCGGCATAGTTTTACTCTTTCGGCTGAACATCCGGCGGCTCAGGCACGCAACGGACATTCTCTGCCCTATCAGGCGAAACCAAAGCTCGCAAGAATAGACGCAAGTAATTCGCGCCGATTGAGGTCATTTTTTGCTCGTATACACTTCAACAAGCGATGAGTTGGTGGAAAAATCGACGAATTCACCGCTCTAAAGGATTTTATTCCGATAGCGATGTACATTCGTCAGGTTCAACGGGCGCCGAATACAGCCCTTAGGTCAACAATAGCGGGCATAACCCCAATGAGCAGAAGCAGCCCCGCCACGGGCAATAGTCCGCCAGCAGCCCAGCTCTGAATAATAAGCGCGCCACAAACACCACCAATGAGAAACGCCAGGAAAACACTGAGATAGAGCACCATGCGAACGAGATTTGCACGCCGCGCCCTGCCCGCAAGCCAGCGTCCGATCTCGATCCCCAGATCCGTCGAAAGGCCCGTCACATGAGTGGTCCGCACGACGGCTGTAGAGGCTTTCGTGATCAGCGCGTTTTGTAGCCCCATCAGGAAGCAGAGCATCGCGGCAATAAAAGGCACAAGAGCAGCGCCATCTGTGAGCGTACCACTGAGTATAACGATCACTATCAGCAGAAAGGCTTCGATCAGCAAAGGTAGACTGTATTGCGAGGCCAATCTGCAACGACGCGCCTGAAGCACGAGCAGCGTCGTAAAGGCGGCGCCCGCGATGAAACAAATGATCAGCCCGAACAACGCGGCTGCGGGCAGCGCCAGCCCCAGCGCAGCATCGTCTGCCACGGCGGAGAGAATGCCCGTCATATGAGAGGTGTAGCGTCCGACAAGGAAGAACCCACCTGCATTGATATAGCCGGCGATAAGCGCAAGCAGCAGCCCGAGTTGCCAGTTTTTGGCTGGCGTTCGTCGCCTGTCGGCGAGTTTGAATATGGATACGGGCACCAGTCTCTGCATTGCTTAAAACGCATACCATTATTCCTGCCTTTCAAACACCAGCGACGCCGCGCACACCTCCCCCATGAAATTATTTTGAGAAATCTACCCCGACTCACTTGCAAATGATTTGCAAGAGCATTACCCCGCAGTTACGCAAATGAGAATTATTCGCAATACTAGGGGTAGTTATGAAAAACGGATTTCTGCGATGCATCAGCGCAATGGCAATCGGGCTCGCCGTCGCGCAGGGACTTGCAGCACAGGCTGACGATGCCGACCCGATCGAACCGGCTTACGGAGACACTGAAGAGCGTATGCTGGACGACATCGTGGTCACGGCGGCGGGCTTCCAGCAAAACATCGTAGACGCACCCGCCAGCATCACCCTGCTTCCCGCCGAAGAGCTGGAACAGCAGCGCGTGAACAGCCTCGCAGAAGCACTCCGCAATGTGCCTGGCGTCGATATCGGCAATGGCGTTGGCAAAACCGGTGGCCAGAGCATCACCATTCGCGGCATGCCGAGTGATTATACTCTGGTACTGGTCGACGGTCGTCGTCAGAACGCTGCTGGCAATGTCACGCCAAACGGCTTTGGCGACACATCCGCAAACTTCATTCCGCCCGTATCAGCAACCGAGCGTATCGAGGTCGTGCGCGGCCCAATGTCTACGCTTTACGGGTCTGATGCGATGGGCGGCGTGGTGAACATCATCACACGTACGCCTGACGAAGACTTCGGCATTGATCTTGGCTTAGACGCGACGCTGCAGGGCGATAATGATTTCGGGAACAGCTATAACACCACGCTTTACGCCGATGGCCCTATCGTGCCGGGTCAGCTCGCCTTTGCCGTTCGTGGGCGCTATTTCGAACGAGAAGCTTCCGAATTGATATACACGGACGTAAACGGTGACCCGATTGAAGTGTCACGCCGTGGCCCTTCCCCTGTAGAAGGCACGATCTGGTCCGCAGGCGGGCGCCTCACCTATACCCCGAACGATAATCACCGCATCTGGTTCGACGCTGATATCAACGAACAATCGTTCGACAACTCGCAAGGCCAGCTCGGCACACTCGGTACGCGCGGCTATGCCGACGAGCTTCAGTTCAACCGTGAACAGTTTGTGCTGGCCTATACAGGTGAAATCCTGGACGGCGTGCTCGATGCGGACATTACACGCAACACGACAGAAACACTCGGCCGCGTTCTGCCGTCCGATGTTGATGGCACGAACCGCCTTGCTGGCGACCCGCGCGATCTGGAAGCGACTAACACCATTTATAATGGCCGCTTCTACCGGACGATTGGCCAGCACACATTCACAATAGGCGGGCAGTTCTGGGATGCAGAGATGGTTGATGGCGTCGCAGCCGAACCCTTCAGCCATGAGCAATGGGCTCTGTTCGCGGAAAACGAATGGCGCATCATTGACGATATCGCGCTGACCGTTGGCGGCCGGTATGACAATCACAGCACATTCGGAGAGCACTTTTCTCCACGCGCCTACCTCGTATGGACTGCAAACGACTATCTGACTCTGAAGGGCGGCGTCAGCCGAGGCTTTAAAACGCCGCGTCTTGAGCAGATTGCGTCCGGCATTATCGGCTTCCGTGGTCAGGGCACCATCCCTGTACTCGGCACTCCGACACTACAGCCGGAAACAAGCACGACCTATGAGGCAGGCGTTTACTTCACAGATGGCCGTGGCCTTACAGGTAATCTCACCGTGTTCCAGAACACGTTTGAAGATAAGATTGCCGACGGCCCGGAACTCATCAACTGCGCCTATGCGCTGACAGAAGCAGAATACAATGCCCTGCCGGCGTCCGATTCCTGTGTTGATTACGGTTTCTGGCCACGGCCCGCGACCTTCTCTCAGTCCATCAACGTCGATGAGGCTGAAACGCGCGGCGTCGAAGCGTCCCTGCGTCAGGCCTTTGAAGACGTCACCATCTCGCTCAACTACACCTACCAGGACAGCGAGCAGAAAAGCGGCCCGAGCGTTGGTGAGCCACTCGTCAACGTGCCACAGCACCAGCTGAACTCGCGTGTAAACTGGGATGTCACCTCGGACATCAATCTCTGGATCCGCGGTGAATATGCATCAGAACGTTATCGCGGCGCAGGTGAAGCTCAGGATCAGCTCGGAGACTATTCAAGCTATGTCCTGTTCAATCTTGGCGGCGGCTGGCGCGCGAACGACCACGTCACGTTCAATGCGACGATAGATAACCTGCTCGATGAGGATTTCATCCAGTACATGCCTTATACAAGCCGTGGCTCGCAGGCTTATTCCAACGAGTATGCGATCAATCAGGAACCGCGCCGCCTCTGGCTCTCGGTGAATGTAAGCTACTAAACATACAAAAACGCCCCGGCCGTTTGGTCGGGGCGTTCTTCAATGTGCACGTTTCTTCGTGCTTAGTCAGGAATGCCGCCAAATCGGCCGGACTGGAAATCGGCAAACGCCTGATGGATTTCCTGAACGGTGTTCATGACGAACGGGCCATGACCGACCACAGGCTCGTCAATCGGCTCACCAGTCAGCACCAGCAGAACCGTATTCTCACCAGCGGTGAAGGTCGCGCCCTCACCCTCTACAGAATAACGCGCGGCCTCACCGGCATTCACGCGATACCCGCCCGCATCAATGTGGCCGGACATGACGACCAGCATGGTGTTGTGGCCATCGGGAATATTCAGCGTCATCTCGCCAGCGCGGGAGAGCTTCACATCCCAGATGTTCATCGGCGTGAAGGTCGATGCAGCGCCTTTAACGCCATCCAGTTCACCCGCAATGAGGCGCGCCTTACCACCATCAAAATCCACTACCGGAATTTCGGCATCAAGGATCGCCTGATAGCGCGGATGGACCATCTTGTCCTTCTTCGGCAGATTCACCCAAAGCTGACACATACGGAATGGCCCGCCCTTTTCGGAATAGGCCTGAGAGTGAAACTCCTCATGGATCACACCAGCACCTGCCGTCATCCATTGCACATCACCCGGTCCAATCGTGCCGCCACCGCCATGTGAATCGCGGTGGCTGACCTCACCATCATAAACGATGGTTACGGTCTCGAACCCGCGGTGTGGGTGCTGCCCCACGCCACGGGGACGCCCGGTATCATTTGGCGCAAAGAAATGCGGATCGCCATAGTCCAGCATGAGGAACGGGCTGATCGCAGCTGTATCGCCATTATAGTTGAAAAGAGAGCGTACGCGGAACCCGTCGCCGACCCAATGGCTTTGCGGGGCGCGCATGATCTGTACGAAACTCTTGGTCATATTCTCATCCTTTCAGCCTGACCTTCACTGCCCCTGGAAGGACCGGCATTTCTGGTCTGATAAAGGATATGTTTCACGACGCCGCACCCACAAGTACGTTCCCGCGGGTGCCTATAAGCAGCACTAAGAAAACAGGACCTCTAAATTTTGAACGCTTTGCGCAGGCCGGACGCCAGCCGCTCCATATCGTGCTCGGTTATATGGAGATACGGCGCAAACCTCAGCGAATTGCCCCGCCTGCTGATGAAAATCTTCTCATCCGCCAAAGCTGGCAAGAGATCATCTGGCAGACCGTCCGGTGAACTCGCACCCAATATATTCGGCGCGCGAAATCTCGTTTCGACCGGTGTCAGCCCAACGTCTTCAAGCAAAGATACAATCTGCGTGTTTAGCGTGTTGAGAGTTTCAGAAATATTCCCGATTCCCCAATCGGCGATCTGTTCGAGCGCGGCGATGCCGCCCGGTATGAGCGCGGGTAAAGACTTTTCGCCCATATCGAACCGCCGCGCACCCTGCTGATAGGTTGAAGAGTATTCTGCAAGCTTCTCGAAAATGTGTGCGCCTTCACGGTTCATCCATGTTTCTTCCAGCGGGCGCGCTTTATGCCATTTCGGATCGACATAGAGAGAACTCAAAGCATACGGAAACAGCATCCATTTATAGCCCGCCGTCGCCACGAAATCCGGCTTCACGCGGCCAAAATCAAATGGAATAGCCGTCATTGACTGGGTCAGATCATACACCTGAAATGCACCCTGAGCGCGCGCCGCCTCAGAGACTGTCACGACATCAATCATTGCGCCCGTGGCCCAGTGGCAATGCGGCAGCGACACGAGCTTCGTAGCCGGCGTCATGGCGTCCAGTATTGCGCTTGTCCAGTCATGATCGGTAGGCGTTTCCACCGTCTTTATGCTTGCGCCGGTTTCCTCACTCACCCGCTTCCAGGTAAGATATGTGGACGGAAACGTCTCGGCGATCATGAGGATTTCATCGCCCGGCTTCAGATGCGGCGACAAAGCCTGCGCGGCTGTCGCCAGCCCATAACTGGCAGACGGCATAAGTGCGAAATTGTCAGCTTTTGTATCCGTAATCTTACCGAGCAATTCGCGCAGCTGCTCGGGCTGAGAGAAGAAATCGGTTGGCGCGACCTCCCATGGGCGTTCTTTATGACGCAGACCTTCAATCATCGCTGCGCTGGAGGCCTTCAGCTGCGGCCCCTGATAGGCGCAATTGAAGTAAGCGACATCCTCGGGAATATCGAAAAGCGCGCGCTGGGATGGGATTACCGGCATATCTGAGCCCCTTCTCTGCCCTTATTCCTCAGTACACGCTTTCTTCCCTTGCCAAAACGGGCACGACCAACGAAATAGCGCCCATGGCAGCACCTCCCGTTCTTTCACTTAATGACATTCGCCTCACCTGGGGGGGCAAACCCGTTTTCGAAGGCGTCTCGCTCTCTATCGGTCCGAATGAACGCGCCGTCCTAGTCGGACGCAATGGCGCTGGTAAATCCACGCTGATGAAGATCATCGCAGGTGTGATCGAGCCCGATGAAGGTGATGTCTGGCGACAGCCCGGCGTGCGCGCCGTCTATCTTGCGCAGGAACCGGACCTCTCCGGCTTTGATAAGCTGATTGATTACGCAGTAGGCGATTTGCCTGCGATTTCAGCAGATGACCGACACGTTGCCGAAGCCGAACTCATGACGCTCGGCCTTGATCCGGAATCAGACCCGGCAAAGCTATCTGGCGGCCAGAAGCGTCGCGCCGCTCTGGCGCGCGCCTTTGCGGCAGATCCTGATATTCTGCTTCTGGACGAGCCGACCAACCATCTCGACATTCCAGCAATTGAACAGCTTGAAGGCCGTCTAGCCAGCTTCCGCGGCGCACTTCTCATGGTAAGCCACGACCGACGCTTCCTCGAACAGATTTCAACCTCTTGTTACTGGCTGCGTCAGGGCAAAGTGCGCTCCTACAATCGCGGCTTTAAAGAGTTCGACGCCTGGGCGAATGAAGTCGAAGCCGAAGAAGAAAAAGCACTCGACCGTCTGAACACCCAATTAAAAGCCGAACAGCGTTGGATGGAGCGCGGCGTCACCGCCCGCCGCAAACGCAATATGGGCCGCCTTCGTAAAGTGTTGGACATGCGCGCAGAACGGGTCTCGCGAAAATCCAGCCTGAACGAAATCCGCGCCACGTCCGACATGGTACTGGAAACGGCTGAAGGCTCTGGCAAACGCGTGATTGAAGCACGCGGCATTTCAAAAACCTTCCAGACACCGGCTGGTGAACTGCCGGTGGTGCAGAACCTCTCAATCCGCGTCCAGCGCGGCGACCGGCTTGGCCTTATCGGCCCGAATGGTGCCGGCAAATCAACGCTGATCAAGCTGCTGCTCGGCGAGCTGGAGCCGGATACCGGTTCTGTAAAACTCGGCACCAATCTGGAGATTGCCTATCTCGATCAGGGGCGCGACCGTCTCGATCCGAGCGACACGCTCTGGCAGGCGCTCGCGCCGGAAGGCGGCGACCAGATTGTGGTGCGCGGCACGCCGCGGCATGTCGCCTCATATGCGCAGGACTTCCTCTTCAAGTCCGAACAGCTTCGCCAGCCGGTTGCCGCGTTGTCGGGCGGTGAGCGCAACCGCCTTCTGCTCGCCATTGCGCTGGCCAAGCCATCCAACCTGCTTGTACTCGACGAGCCGACAAACGATCTCGACATGGAGACGCTTGAACTCCTTGAGGACATGCTCGCCGAATATGATGGCACACTCATTCTGGTGAGCCACGACCGGGCCTTCCTCGATGGCGTCGTCACATCCTGCATCTCACCGGTGGGTGACGGCCAATGGCTCGAAACACCTGGCGGTTATAGCGATGCCGTTCGCCAGTTGAAGGAAATTAAAGGCGCAAAAACAAAGGATAAGGCGACTTCCAAAAGTTCAGCTAAATCCGACAAGCCCACTGCGGGCAAGCAACAGAACAAGCTGTCCTTCAAAGACAAGCACCGCCTCGAACAGCTCGACAAGCTGATGCCACAGCTGCAAACCCGCATCGAAAATCTGGAAGCCGAACTCGCTGATCCAAACCTTTTCAGCAAGGATGCGACCCGTTTCCAGAAGGCCAGCGAGGAGCTTGAATCCAGCCGTGAAGAGCTGGAAGAAGTCGAAATGGAATGGCTGGAACTCGAGGAAAAACGTGAATCACTGGAAGGTTGATTTTCCCCAGCTTTTCCTGCGAACCCGATCAATTTTACAAAGATTGCCAGACGCTTCGTTAACGCTCTGAGGGTAGTGTTCATCCGATAACAAGATGAACGGGCGTCAAGTATGTCATCAAGCACAGTATCTGCATTTGCCAGACTAAAAGATCTGGCAAGCGAGTCCTCCAGCGAGAAACGTCGAGAGCTACTACGCTCGATTACCGACCTTTTTCTGGGCGATCCGTGCGAGCGTAGTGACGCAGAATGCATGCTGTTCGATGACGTTGTCGGCGCGGTTGTGAAAGACATGCAGGCATCGGTGAAAGCCGAACTCGCAGAAAAGCTCACAAAATCAAAAGCGCCCGTGCACAGCACACTTCGCACATTCGCGATGGACGATGACATCAATGTTGCTCGTCCGGTTCTCGAACATTCGGCAGCTCTTTCGGACGAAGATCTGATCGAAATCGTGACCTCGCGGACGCAGGAACACATTATGGCGATCTCCAAGCGCGCAGGCGTAAGCGAGAAAGTCTCCGATGCGATCGTCGATCACGGTACTGAAGCGGTCATTGCATCCCTCCTCGAAAACAGCTCGGCCCAGATCGGCCGTGAATCGATGGAGAAGGTCGCTGACAAAGCGCAAAAGTCTGCGCTTCTGCAAAAAAGCTTTGTAGGCCGTGATGACGTCCCACTCGACCTGCTCAACGAGCTGGTCATGCTGGTTGAGAACGATCTGCGCAGCGAAATTATGAAGCGTTTTGAAGGCGTTTCCGAACAGGAACTCGACGCGGCACTGGCTCGCAGTCGCCGCCTCGTTCGCAAGAATTTCGGCAAACAGTCCCGCGAACAAAAGCTTGCCGAAGCCGAACTGGACAACATCCAGAAACGTGAAGCCCTCGGCATCGGTCACCTGCACCGCTTCATTCAGGCCAATGAGATTTCGAATTTCTGCGAAACCCTGCACCGGATTTCAGGCATCAGCTATGCCGCCGCGCACGGCATTTATATGAAGCGCGACATTGATGGCCTCGCGTTTGTCATGAAAGCACTGGATGCACCGCTGCAAAGCTTTGCTACGATTGCCGCTTATGTGGCCGGCAAAAAAGACGCCGTGAACATGGTGACAGAGTATGCCGCTGTTTACCGCGACGTCTCCCCGCAAGCCGCTGCCCGCGCGCTCCGCTTCTGGAAAGTCCGCGGCGCATCTTCGCAAGAAGAGGCAGCCTGATCGCTGCCTCCTGACGCTCGTGCGTTATTAACCACCATCGTCATCCATATCCATGCCCAGCGCTTTGCCCTGCGCGATTTTCTGAACGCGCGCACGTTCGACGCGTTCTGACAGTTCTGGCGGCGACATGATTTCCGGCGGGTCCTGCTGTTGCATATAGACAGTGCGGCTTGGGAAGGCGAAGCCGGTTCCCGCACGTTCGATGATGTCCATAATCTCAAGCGCCAGCTTTTCTTTCAGCGCCAGCCACTCACCCCAGTTGGTCGTGTTCGTGAAGGTGTAGATCAGGAAATCGATCGAGCTGGCATTAAACGTATCCACACGCACGAAAAGCGCTGTTGCAGGCGGTTTGGCAAACTCCGGACTATCCCAGAGGAAGGCTTCGATTTCATCGCGGATGAACTTCAATTGCTCCACTGTAGTGCGGTATTCGACGCCAACGATCCATTTGATACGGCGGTGGGTCATGCGTGAGAAGTTGGTCACCGCATTATCGGATAGCTTCGAGTTCGGCACATACATCGGGCTTTTGTCGAAACGGCGGATCAGCGTGGAGCGGAAGTTGATCTTCTCGACTGTCCCCTCACACACACCATCGACAGCGATCCATTCGCCTGGCTGGAAGCGTTTCTCGGTCAGGATCAGAATACCCGCGATGAGGTTCTGGAACAAATCCTGAGCGCCAAGGCCGACAGCAATGCCGAATACGCCAAGGCCTGCAATGATCGGCCCAATCGGAATGCCCCAGATGTCCAGAACGGCCGCCGCGCCGACGATCAGGAACAGGACCTGAAGCGTCTTGACGAGCCAGTCGACAATCGCCCCGGAAAGCGTTTCGCGAAGCCCTGTAAACAGAAATGAGAACGCCCCGACTGCGCGATTAAGCGTCCAGAAGATAGACAGTGCCACCATGGAACGGAGGATGTTGTCCGCAATGGCTTGCGCAGTCGAAGGCAGATCAACGACCTGTGTCGCGATATAAACACCCACAATGATCGGAACGAGTTTCAGCGGCGCAGAAATCGTTGTGACCAGCGCATCATCAAGATTGGTCTTTGTTCCGGCAGCGGCGCGTGTGATCGCCCGCACAATAGTTCGCGCAAACAAACCGCGGATCATCACGGAGAGCAAGATAACGCCAATTGCCGTCAGTACTTCCCCGTATGACAGGCCGAACACGCCCTCATACCAAAGCCCTTCAATGTAAGCGTATCCGTCCTGCGCCCATTGCGGCAACGTGGAAACCCATTCGGGCGCCGAAGCTGTTGTCATCCCCAACCTCCGTGAATCAACAGGTCACGTTCTTTAACAGGGGCGTTCTATGGTCAATATGGCGATTGACCTCAATCCCGCAAAATGGGGATGAAAGCCCCTCACCCCCGCGCATCGGTTTCAAACAAAACAACTTCATGCGTGTAGACTATATTTTCCTTTACGCAGCCGATAAGCATGTCACAATCACAGGTGAACACACTTGTGTGGGAGGAGAGAGAAAAATGATTCTACGAACAACAGGCCTTGCCCTGCTGATGGCATCGCTTGCGGCATGCGGCGGCGACGCACCAGCACCGGAAACGCCAGCTGAACCACCTGCAGCCGAAGCACCGGCACCAGAAGCTGAAGCGCCGGTCGAACAAGCCCGCATCACTGAAGACGGCCACGCTAATTATGCAAACACAGATAACTGGCTCTGCCTGCCTGAAACAGCCGGCAATGACGCGTGCTCACCTGACTTGAGCACAACAGTCGTCGACGTTGTGGATGGCGAAGTCGTTGTTTCCACAGAAGGCTACACGCCAGCAGCCGATCCAGCGGTCGACTGCTTCTACGTCTACCCGACAGCATCCACCGATCAGGGCGGAAACTCCGACCTCGTTGCAGACCCGGCCGAGATGTTCACGACGGCAGGCCAGTTCGCACGCTTTGGCTCTGTCTGCCGCCAGTTCGCGCCAATGTACCGTCAGGTCACGCTTCGCGCGCTTCGTGCCAACATGGCTGGCCAGCCAATGGAGCAGGACCGAGAACTGCCGCTTCAGGACGTAACAGACGCGTGGAACTACTACCTTGAAAATTACAATGATGGCCGCGGCGTCATCCTCGTAGGTCACTCTCAGGGCTCAAGCGTTATTCAAGGCCTGCTCGCAGCGTCTATCATTGGTACGCCAACTCAAGACCTGATCGTGTCTGCAATGCCAACTGGCATCACCTATCCGACGCAGGAAGACGGCTCGTTCATGGGCATGCCGCCATGTGAAACAGCCGACCAGCTTGGCTGCGTGATCGCATATTCTGCATTCCGTGAAGATGTGCCACCTGCGCCTTCCAGCTTCTTCGGCGTCAACACACCACGCGGCGACGCAATGTGTGTGAACCCTGCAGCTGTCTCCGGCGATAACGGCGTCCTTGATGCATATCTCGGCACTGGTCCTGACCGCGCGGGCGTAGAGCCTGTCTTCGCTGAAGGCGTTGAAGTTGAAACACCGTTCGTGAAACTGCCGGGTCTTCTGACAGCTGAATGCGTATCAACTGACTCGCATAACTACCTCGCGATCAGCATCAACGCTGACCCGAATGATGACCGCACAGACGAGTTCTGGGGCGACATCTTCAATGCAGACGGCACAATCAACGAAGGATGGGGCCTCCACCTTCTCGATATGCACGCGCCGATGGGTAACCTTCTGCGCATTGCGCAGGCCCAGTCTGATGCATGGGTTGCCGCTCACAGCGAGTAAGCGACCAATAATCTGAAACCAGAAGCCGCCGGTGTGTTCACATATCGGCGGTTTTCTTTTGCCCCAAAATGCCAAGCACACTTGTCAAGCGGATAAATTCGTGACAAGTATACTTTTCATATTGAATAACTAGCTTTTCATTCTGGAGGCAAAAATGTTGAATACGCTTCAGCGGATCATCCCGCAGAAAGTCCTGATCGCCATTCTCGTCATCGTCCCGATCGTCTTTCTGTCATCCATGCCATGGCTGAAAGACCAACCAGACTGGGTTGCGCTCACATTGGGCGGGATTGCGACCGCGATCGAGATTTCAGGCTCATGGCTGCTGGTTGCGCGCCAGGAACGCAAAGCAGATGAATGGCAGCTCGGCGCCAATCGTTTCAGCTCTCACTGGGGCGGCCTGATCGGCAGCGGCCTTGTACCGATCATGCTCCTCATCCCACCGGTACAGGACGTGATCTTCTCGTTTGCCCAATGGGTCGATGAGGGAGATGAGCTGACGACAAAAACCGTGCTCATGACATTCCTTCTCGGCTTCGTAACAGTCGTCCTCTTTCAGGGAATCGCGACAGCTATTCTGAACGCAGCATGGCGCAACTGGATGTCCAGAGAAGCGTGAGGTCAGGACGATGAAAAACCGTATCCGGGTGCTCCGCGCAGAACACAGCTGGAGTCAGGCAGAGCTTGCAGACCGCGTCGGCGTCTCCAGAAACTCCATTAATTCCATCGAGAACGGCCGCTTTGATCCGTCCTTGCCGCTAGCGTTCCACATCGCCGATGCATTCGGGCTCACCATCGAAGAGGTGTTCGAGCGCCCTGCGCCTCCGGAGAAAGGCACTTAACTGGCTCATATCGTGACAATGCAGTCATAGAAGGCGCTTCTCTGTATTCTCCCCTTGCAGGCAGAGCGACGGCGTTGTTAGCGTGCGCGCGACCAGCCGGAGACCTATATGCTTTTCAACTTTCGCTCATGCCTGATGTCTGCACTCGCTTTCAGCGCTATTCTGCCAGCCAGCGCACAAGAAGCGCCGCCACCGCCAGAAGAACAGCAACAGGCGAACACCAGCGAAATGCTGACAAACTGGCTGATGATCGATGTTCTGGATCGAAACTGCCGCATTTTCGGCCTGACAGACCGTGTCGCGCTCACCCGTGAGATCGGTGCTTACACGCGCGTCTGGCGGGCAAGTCAGGGCGCGGCGACGCCGGATGCATTGCTCGCTAATCTGACCGGCCTGACCGAAACAGCTGTTGAGCGCGCTGAAGAGATCAATTGCGACGACGCCATGAACTATCTGTTTCAGGCGCGCCGCGAATATTTCCGCTCCCTGCTCGCGCAGATCGTCAGCGCCGCTGGTAATGAAAGCTGGGATAGCGAGCCGGACGCCATCAAAGCCTCATGGCAAGCGCTTGTGAACGAAATCGGTGGCTTTTTCGGCGGTGAGGAATTCAACCGGCTACGCAGTATTTTCGAGGCTGAAGTGGAAGGCGCAGACCTCGACCGCGAAGAACTCTGGTCACAGCTTCGCCCGATCCTGTTCGCAACGCACTGGCAGCTTTCTGTCGCTGAAGACGGCTTTTCCGTCTATCCGCAGCGTCAGGCGGGTGGCCAGTTCAACTATGTCTTCACCCGTAACGAAACCGAGGAAGACCTGCCCTACTCCATCACTGCGCCGACGGAGATTGCCGTAAGCGGAGAGGACGGCCAACCACACGCGCTTCTGTCAGCAACCGGCAAAAGCGATGACGACCGCGTCGTTGTCTTCCTGCAGAAATATGATTCATCAGCTCAGCCAAACGAGCTGAATGCTGGCATGCTCGTTCAGCAGCCCGCCCAGGCTGGTATAGCTCCGTCTCTTCGCAGCTTTGACGCCGAACCTCTGCCGGAAGCAGACTGCCCGACAGACTTCTGCTTCATCTTCCCAGCTGAAGCGACACCGCCGACAGACAATGCCCAGAACCGCGCGATCCAGCTGGTCTTCACACCAGCAACCGAAGAAGCTGAATAATCAAGCTAGCGGCGTACCCGAAGTACTTCGGGGCGTCGCAGCGCGAAGAAAAAGTCGCTATCGAACGGGCCTTCCGACCAATTGCCCGGCAGATCATCGACTCGCGATTGCATGTGCGCACTGTGATAGTCGCGCTCGCGCAGCATCCATCCTGCAGGAACATTATCTGCCAGCGACTGTGTGATCACTCGGCGGCGCACGCGCGCCGCGCCTGACACTTTGGCAAGTTGAACGGCTGCGTCGAGCATATCCGCATCACTGACGGCGCTTTCATCGAGGCTGACCATGTCCTCAATCTCCAGCGCGGAGGCCGAGAACATATCATCCTTGGCAAGCGACACCGCGAGCAGCGCAACCAGAGTGCCCTCACGGATCACACCAAGCAGACGCATAGCGTCATGATAATCCGGGTCAGCAAGGCGATAGCGCCAGATCTCAGAAGACCGATTGGGCTGAAGCGTTGCTCCGGACTGAAGCGCCGCATTAAAGGCATCGAGCAGATCGGACATAGACGGGTCTGCCGGATCAATCATGGTAAAGCTGGCGAACTCACCGGCTTTCGGTAGCGCTTTCACCCCGCGTTCGAGATGTTGCCAACCCGATGCGATCATCTGGAATGGACTGTTTTTGAACGCATTGTAAATTCGCGAGCGCAGAAGCGCGCTCCAGCGGACGGGCTTTTCAAGGAAAAGACGGCCCAACTCACCCCGCCATGGAAAAGCATTTACATGCGGGTACATAGGGGCAGAGAGCGCATTGTTGTTGAGTGTGTTCGCTGCATCCGCGCCATGAAATATCAGCATGTGACGCAGCAATTTCAGACCAAGACCGGGTTTAGCCTGGCGGGAAATGAACGTGTGCGCTGACACCATGCTCCGCTCTGTCGCGCCACTCTTATAGGCCCTGCGCTGCGTGCACAGAAACGCTTCTGCGCGCCCCTCTTTCATTGCGACATAGCCTGCCGGCTCATTGCCCTGTTCGGGGCTATCGAACAAGACCCATCGCCAGCCTTCCAGCGACCGGGCCGGAAAACCGCAAATCTCGTTCAGCTCCACCAGATCGGGCAGGTGCGATGGACTGACGGGTAAAATTTCGACCTTAGACGGCAACAGCCTGATAACCCACACAAACGACGTTCATAAGCCGGTTTAACACGCACGCCTTAAGCGAGCCTTGCCAGCAATACCGCTTTTTCGACACGATCACCGAATTTAAGCGTTAAACAGGAGGAATTCGGGCACATTTCTTACTTCCGAATCCGGCCGTTCCCCGTTAAAGAGCGCGTATGACTGATACCACCGACCTCTCCGCCAAAATCGTCACTGCCATGCAGACCGTCCAGAACCAGTCGGATGCTGCCGAACATGGCATCAATACCGAAGAATGGGATCGCCTGATCACACGTCTCGGCAGACACCCTAATCTGGTGGAACTGGGCATCTATTCGGTGATGTGGTCGGAGCATTGCTCTTACAAATCTTCACGCCGGCACCTCTCCAAATTCCCGACAAAGAATGAGTTCGTCATTCAGGGTCCGGGCGAGAACGCTGGTGTCATCGATATTGGCGACGGTCAGGCGGCCATCTTCAAAATGGAGAGCCACAACCACCCGTCTTACATCGAGCCTTATCAGGGCGCGGCGACAGGTGTTGGCGGTATCCTGCGCGACGTATTCACAATGGGTGCGCGGCCGATCGCACTGGTCAACGCGCTGCGTTTTGGTGAGCCGGATCACCCGAAAACACGCTCTCTGGTGGCCGGCGTCGTTCACGGTATTGGCGGCTATGGTAACTGCGTCGGCGTCCCGACTGTTGCGGGTGAAACCCAGTTTGACGCTGGCTATAACGGCAACATCCTCGTCAACGCCATGGCTGTTGGCCTCGCTGATCAGGACAAGATTTTCTACGCACGCGGCGCAACACCGGGCAACCCGATCTTCTATGTTGGCTCTAAAACCGGCCGCGACGGTATTCACGGCGCGACAATGGCGTCTGCAGAATTCTCTGAAGGTGACGAAGAGAAACGCCCAACCGTTCAGGTTGGCGACCCGTTCACAGAGAAGCTTCTCATCGAAGCCTGCCTTGAGCTGATGGAAACCGACGCTATTCAGGCCATTCAGGATATGGGCGCGGCTGGCCTCACCTCCTCTTCTGTCGAGATGGCAGACAGCGGCGGCGAGAATGGCGAAGGCATTGGCGTTGAGATGGATCTCGACAAAGTGCCTCAGCGCGAAGAAGGCATGACAGCCTATGAAATCATGCTGTCTGAAAGCCAGGAGCGTATGCTCATGGTCCTCAAGCCGGGCAAGGAAGCTGTCGCCAAAGCGATCTTCGACAAATGGGACCTCGACGCTGAAGTCATCGGCATGACGACTGACACAGGCCGTCTCGTGCTGAAGCAACATGGCGAAGTCGTCTGCGACATCCCTGTTGCGCCACTGGCTGACGACGCACCAAACTATGACCGTCCTTGGAACGAGCCGCCAAAGCGTGCGCCGTTCGATCTGTCAAAATACGCAGAACCAGCTGACTTTGCAGACGTGCTTCTGAAGCTCATGTCCTGCCCGGATATGGCGTCCAAGCGCTGGGTCTGGGAACAGTATGACCGCCACGTTATGGGCGATACGGTCGACAGCTCTACATCTGGCGGCGACGCGGCTATCGTCCGTATTCACGGCACAAACAAAGCCCTCGCCATCTGTTCAGACTGTAACCCGCACTATGTCGCGGCAGACCCGTTTGAAGGCGGTAAAGGCGTTGTCGCGGAAGCGTATCGCAATCTTTCAGCGGTTGGCGCAAAGCCGATTGCGATCACCGACAATCTCAATTTCGGCAACCCTGAAAAGCCGAACACAATGGGCTATATCGTGAAAGCGATTGAGGGCATGGCGGCTGCCTGTGGCGAGCTGAACTTCCCTGTCGTGTCCGGTAACGTCTCTCTCTACAACGAGACTGACGGCGTTGCGATCCCGCCTACCCCTGTTGTTGGCGGCGTTGGCCTTATTGAAGACGTAACCAAAGTTGCAACGCTTAAAGGCGCACAAGCCGGTGACAAGCTGGTCCTTCTCAGCGAGACCCAGCCTCACCTTGGCGCGTCTCTCTATGCGCGCGAATGGCTTGGCCTGAAAGGCGAAGAGCTCGGCCCACCACCTTCCGCTATGCTGGACACTGAGATCGACAATGGCGAGTTCATCCGCAAGCTGATCAGCCAGGGCGTCGTCAATGCCGTGCATGACGTGTCTGATGGCGGCATTGCGTGTGCTGCGGCTGAAATGGCACTCGCTGGCGGCGTAGGTGTATCCTTCTGCGGCACAGAACCGGGCGAAGGCTCAGAGCTGACCCAACTCTTTGGCGAGCGCCCTGCAAGCTATCTGATTGCCGTCAATGACGACCAGTGGGTTAAGTGGGATTCCAAAGGCTTCCTGCCGACAGTTCTGGGCAAGTTTGAAGGTGACAGCATCACCCTCAAAACCGGCGTCAGCCCGAACATTGTAGACCACACCATCACGCTCGAAGCGCTTCGCGATGCGCATGAAGGCTGGATGCCACGCTATATGGCTGGGGCGTAGTCCAACGGGAATGGTGCGCTCTCCCCCTTGAAAAGGGGGAGCTGGAGGGGATCAGAAAGCGGACACCAGCTTTGCCCTTTAGAGGATGACAATTTCGCCCGCCTGCCCCAGTGTCACTCCGGTATGACCTTCGACATCTCCAAATATCCTGAGCCGGAAGACTATGGCGAGGTTCTCCTCCGCCTGATGGCCTCCCCGCATCGTCGCCCCGCCCCGGTCTTTCCGGGAGTAGAAAGCCTGCCGGACGCACAGCCTGGCGATGTGCTGATCCAGATCGGTGAAACCAAAGGTCATTTGGGCGCATCACTTTATTCGCGTGAATGGCTGGGCCTGAAAGACGATGAGTTAGGTCCTCCACCGCCGGTGGATCTGGCGGTTGAGAAGAAAAATGCTGACTTCGTTCACTCGCTTATCGAACAGGGCTTCGTGAACGCCGTTCTTGATATCAGGGATGGCGGCATTGCTTGTGCTGTTGCTGAAATGGCGTTGGCGAGTGGGATTGGCGTCGCTTTTGACTACTGCATTGACGAGCCATGGAGGGCATTTGAGGAAATCAATGGCGTGTTCCTGCTGGCTGTCAAAAGAAAACGCACTGATCATATTATCGATCTATCAAGACAGCAGAATATCCATGCTGAAGACTTGATGACCTACTTTGGAGGGGACGAAATTTCGTTCGATACACATGGTGCTCTCGATCATGGTTGGAACCTGACCCTCTCGTCCCTGCGCGAGGCCATCAATGCTGGATGACACGCCTCACGGCGGGAGAGTAAACCTCGCCAGCTAGAGTACTTCTGCAGCCGGCTTTTGCGCGTCTTTAGCGCGCTTGAAAGCCGGTCGTGCGCTCATCCTGTCCCAATAGGTCTGCAGCGTGTCAGGTAGCGGCTTCAGGATATCCAGCGCCTGCGCCAGCAACAGCGCATAAGTCACAGACACATCCGCCGCCGTGAACCGGTCCGCCGCGACATAGTCATGACTGGCAAGACGCGTCTCGAGCGCTGTCAGACGCCCCAGAAACCATTTCGCATAGGCTTCTGCGACGACGGGTTGGCGCCGCTCTTCCGGCTCAAGGCGGGTGTATCTCAGCACCAGCGTTTGCGGGAATGTCAACGTCGCCTCACCGTAATGAAGCGCGTTGAGATAAGCGCCGATTTCTGGTTCATCGGGCCCCACATGCAGCTCTTTCGGCCCATACTTTGCCGCCAGATATTCGCAAATCGCTGCGGACTCGGTCATGCGCGTATCGCCATCGATCAGGAGCGGAATTGTGCCGAGCGGGTTCTCTTCCAGATACTCAGGCTTCTTCCAACGGGGCGGAAACGGAAGCAGCTCCAGCTCATAGTCCAGCCCGCATTCTTCCAGCATCCAGAGCGCCCGGAATGAGCGTGCATCGCGGCAGTGATAAAGCCTGATCATATTGTTCCTCCCGTTTTCGCCCATGGGGCCACGGAAAGCGCCCCGTCGCAACACTCTCCTAGCGTCACTCAACTCTTGCACGCATCCATGCTCCCGCTCATACTCAACTACATAAATGAGGGGGAACACCCCAAGGGAGGACATTATGAATACCAGATTGCTCGGCGGCGTCGCGCTCGCCGCTATGCTTGCTATCACGGCCTGTTCCCAATCAGAGCCGACTGCGCCAGAACCAGAAACTCATGCAGAAACAGAAACTGCCGCGCCGCCCTCCGGTCGTGTGCATGGCGTAGACACGGTCGTGCCGGAAAGCGTCGGCTTTGCATCTGACCGCCTTGCTGCACTGGACGCTGACTATCAGGCCCTCGTCGATGAAGGAAAGCTGGCAGGCTATGTCTGGCTGGTGTCGCGTCACGGCCAGATTGCGGATTTCAACACCTATGGCGTCACGAATTACGACACGCAGGCGCCGATGCGGCACGATACGATTTTCCGTATCGCCTCCATGACCAAGCCGATCACCGGTGTTGCCATGATGATGCTGTATGAAGACGGCCTCTGGCAGATGGACGATCCTGTATCCGATTATATCCCGGAATTTGCAGACCTCGTCGTCGCTACTGAAGATGGCGGTACAGAACCAATGGCGAGCCCGATGACCATGGCACAGCTCATGTCTCACTCGGCAGGCTTTGGCGTTTCAGCCGTTTATGCGGACAACAATCTTCAGGCAACCGATCTGCAGGGCATGATCGATACGCTGGCAGAGCTGCCGCTTGTTTCACAGCCGGGTACGGCCTGGGATTACGGCCCGAGCGTGAACGTCCAGGGTTATATCGTCGAGCAACTTTCCGGCATGACGCTGGAACAGTTCTTTGAAACGCGCATTTTCGAACCGCTTGGCATGGACGACACAGGCTTCTGGGTTCCAGCTGACCAGCAGGAACGCGTGACACGTATCTTTGATTACGCAGACGATGGCTCGCTCTTCATGATGGATGAGCGCGCGCAGAATGAAAGCCCAAAATTCCTGTCCGGCAGTGGCGGCCTGTTCTCTACTCCGCTCGACTATTGGGCCTTCACACAAATGCTGCAGGGCGAAGGCGAATATAATGGCGCACGCCTGCTGCAGCCGGAAACCGTCGAGCTGATGCGTCAGAACGTGCTGGATGACGGTGTGCCAGTCGACCTTTACGGGCCGGATATGCCGGGCATTGGCTTCGGCATGGATTTCGCTGTGGTGATGGATGAAGACATTGCTGACGGATCCCAAAGCACCGGCTCATATTACTGGGGCGGCTTCTTCGGCACGAGCTTCTGGATCGACCCGGTTGAAGATCTCGTCTTCGTGGCGATGATCCAGAACAATAACGGCTCCAATCCGTATCGCGGCACTCCGCCTCTGCGCGAAATGGCCGTTGAAGCCGTCTATGAGGCGCTGGAAGAGTAAAATCTCTGGCAACGGCGCGGATCACAGTTTTGTTAGAAATTGGAACCGCGCCGCTCACCAGACTATCTTTCTGTAGAGTTTCACTGATCTCACACGGAAAGGCCCCGAATGACCTCCAGTTTTCGAACCCTCGCCCTCACAACAGCTCTTGGCGCAGCGCTCTCCGCAACCGCTTTTGCAGATGATCACACCGAAGCCTTTGAGGTGACAGGCAGTGACGGCGTCACGCTGAACGCAGAGCCGCTGGAAAGCTTCGAAAACCCGTGGGCCATGACATTCCTGCCAGATGGCCACGCGCTGGTGACGGAACAGGGCGGCGCGCTCTGGCTCCTCAACGCCGATGGCACCAAGCATTCTGAAGTCGGCAATGTGCCAGACGTCGTGATGCGCAATCAGGGCGGTCTGGGTGACATCATCATCCACCCGGACTTTGCAGAGAACAGCCAGGTCTTTCTGTCCTATGTCGCGCGCGATCCACAAAATGACGAGCTGAGCGGCGCTGTCGTAGAGCGCGCAGAACTCGTTGAGACCGGTGACGGTTTTGAACTGACCGAACGCACAATCATCTGGGAGCAATCACCGATGATGCGCGGCAATGGACACTATTCCCACCGCCTTGCAATTGCACCGGACGGCAATCTGATCATAACCTCCGGCGACAGACAGCACTTCACGCCTGCGCAGAACATGTCGATGAATCTGGGCAAAACGATCCGCATCACCACCGATGGCGAACCGCTTGAAGACAACCCGTTCTATGGTGAAGGCGGCGTCGCTGATACCATATGGTCACTCGGTCACCGCAATATGCTGGGCATAGATTTTGACGCTCAGGGCCGGATGTGGGTGCAGGAAATGGGCCCGCGCCATGGTGACGAGCTGAACCTTGTGCATCGCGCAGAAAACTATGGCTATCCGGTCGTTTCCGAAGGTGACCACTATAACGGCACCGAGATTCCAGATCATGCTGACATTCCAATCTATTCAGCCCCGATTGTATCCTGGGTGCCAGCGATCAGTCCGGCCGGCCTGATTGTCTATGATGGCGACCTGTTCGCTGACTGGACCGGTGACATCTTTATCGGCGGCCTCTCATCTCAGGCGTTGGTCCGCGTAGAGATTACGGACGAAACGAACGAGCGCGGCCGCTCCAGCACGACCGGCGAAGAAGCAGGCCGATATGAATGGGAAGAGCGCATTCGTGAGGTCGAAGAAGGCCCTGATGGCGCAATCTACGTTCTGGAAGATGAAGAAGGCGGACGCCTCATTCGCCTGACACCGGCCGGATAAAACAAAAGCCCCGCTTCGGCGGGGCTTTTTCGTTTCGATCTATAGCGAAAGCGGCGTTTCCATATGGCGCGCATACATCATGTCGCGGTGCTTTAAGAGGATCGGGTCAAGCGCGGCATCCGTTGAGGAGTCGGATGAACTGAAAGCGAGACGTGTCCGCTCCCGCATCGCGCAAACCTCTTCCGGCAACGGCTTGAACATGGCCATGACAGCGGCGCTGTAGAAATCGACACAGCTTGGCGCATTACCAAGATAATAATCCGAGCCCGCCTCTTCCTGCACACGCAGCTGATTGGCAAACATGAGAAGCAGGTCCGTCACACGCTGAGACGCAGTCTCGCCTTCGGCTTCTGAGTAGCCGTATTTAGCGGCCAGATAGTCGGCAGCGGGTCCGACAAATCCGCCTTGTCCCGTCAGCCCCATATGCACCATTTGAAGCCGGCGCATATCAGCAAGGCCGCCCTGCCCCATCAGCTCATGCGAGAGGCCGATCGCCAGCGCGCGGTCACGCGTTGCCAGCGGCAGCACGGATGGTTCTGGCGCCAGCTTTTCGACCAGCATCAGAAGGTCAACCCAGCCATGGCGGGGCGGCTCATCATTATACATGACCACCGGTGCGCTCTGGCTGCCCGTCCAGCCAGTCTGCGCCTCATCAGCCGGTGTCAGGCGCACAGCCAGCCAGTCTATACCCTTGAAATACAGAAGACCTTTCGCCGCCTCACCCCACGGGCTTGGCACTTCGGACACGACGGTCATCCGCAGGCCGGACGCCTTAATAGCTGCGTCTGTTTCAACATAATTTACTGGCATCTGGCGTCCCTCGAATTCCATATTCGGGCACACTAGCCATGTGTGCAGCTTTTGTTAGCCCTAAAAAGAAAAACCCCTGACGCGGCGACGTCAGGGGCTCTTCCCGATGCTTCGGGTCGGTTAGAACTGGTACCCGACACCAAGCATAACACCATCTGTGTCTGTCTCTTCGAACGAGTAATAGGTGTAGTCACCCTTCAGATACCAGCTATCCGTCAGGTCATACTGGAGACCTGCACCAATGGCCGGGCCTTCACTAGAATCTTCAATGCTCGCCAGTGTTGTGCCACCTGGTGTCTCCACTTCTGCATCAATGTCGATATAGGCGTAACCTGCACGGGCATATGCGCTCAGGCGCTCTGTAACCGGCACGTCGGCGCGGCCATAAATACCGATCAGATAGTTCATCTGAACGTCGCCAGCGGCGGCAATCGTGTCTTCAAAGTCGCCATCATTGTTGTCGTCGAGGTTAAACTCGTCTTCGTCGACATTATAGTCGAACTCGCCATCATCGACGCCTGAAGAGAGCTCACCCTCAACAGAGAACCAGTCATTGAACTGGTAACCGGTGCGGGCGGTGATGCCGTTTGTGTCGACGCCCTGTTCAGCACCGTCCGGCTTAATATCGAGATACTGGTAACCACCTTCTGCATAGAAGCCGGTGTCCTGAGCTGCGGCTGTCTGTGCGCCAAATGCCAGACCGGAAATCGCAGTCGCTGCAAGCAATGCCTTGATCATAATAAACTCCTGTCAGTTGCTTGTCGCCAATAGCGGCGAGATGACAGGGACAACGAGCGCCGGATAAAGGCCGTTCCAATGACATTTTATCCATGTTTTGCCGTCGTAAATAAGCAACGGTTCCATCAAATTTTCAGGCGCGCAAAACGCCTATAACACGCTGAAATATTTATATAATTTCCACCCGTCACAGTGTCGACACAGAATGACAGAATTGCTGCCTCCTCGAATATTACGGAGACTTCATGTCCGGACGCGGGACCGCACCGACCGCACCGACCGCACAATAAAACAACGCATTCGGACAAAATAAGGACAATCATCCAAGCAAATCCGTATTTCAGGTAAATATTTGTACTACAGCGTCAATTGACCATTAATTGTGTCCTGATATAGTCATTGGATAGAACGCGTTTCCCCAACGCTGAACTTTTACACGCTGATTGGTCCCCGGTCCGGGAAAAACCGATCAGCGTTTTTATTTTCCAGATCAAATAATCTGTGCTGCCTGTTAGGCGATGAGCGCAATCAACTGCCATCTTTCTTTGCAGACGGGGCAAAGTTTCTCAGTCAATCTCTTGACCAGATGGCGTGAGTGACGCTTCTTTCTCCGCACATTGGAGGATTACCATGAAAAAACATCTGATTCTGGCGAGCGCCAGCATCATGACCCTCGCGCTCGTCGGTGCCTGCACACCGGAAGCCGAAGAGGCAACGCCTGCACCAGCACCGGCAACGGACACCACTGGCCCGACAGTTGAAGACGCCCGCGCCTTCATCGATAACGCTGAGAGCACACTTGCCCAGCTAAGCCGTGAAACGAGCCCAATCTACTGGGAGCAGGCAACAAACATCACACCGGAAACAAACGCTGCAGCTGCCGAAGCCGGCGCGCGTTCAACAGTTGCCCGGGTCGATTTTGCAAACGCGACACGCGACTATGTTGACCTCGACCTGCCAGAAGACCTGCGACGCAAGCTTCAGATGCTGCAGTCAGGCATGGTTCTTCCTGCACCAACAACCGAAGGCGCGGCGGCAGAGCTCAACACCATCACCGCCGGCCTCGACGCGACCTATTCTACCGGCACTTACGCGTTCCAGAACAACACCGACGAAGTCGCTGCCATTCTGACGGAAGCCTATGAAGGTACAGACTACACCTTCGACATGTCCGCCCTGACGCTGGACGAGCTGTCTACCGTCATCGAAACCTCTCGCAACCCTGAAGTTCTTCAGGAAGCCTGGGAAGGCTGGCGCACGGTTTCACCTGTAATGGCGTCAGAATACGCTCGCATGGTCGAAATCGCGACCGAAGGCGCAAACGAACTCGGTTATGACAACGTCGCTGACATGTGGCTTTCCCAGTACGATATGCCACCGGCAGAGATGGAAGCTGAAGTCCAGCGCCTCTGGCAGCAGGTCTCTCCGCTTTATGACGAACTTCACTGCTATGTTCGCGGCGAGCTGAACGCTGAATACGGAGACGCCGTACAACCGCTCGATGGCCCGATCCGCGCTGACCTGCTCGGCAATATGTGGGCTCAGTCATGGCAGAACATCTATAGCGTTGTCGCGCCTGACGATCTTGCTGGCCCGAGCTATGACCTCACCACACAGCTGCGCGAAAACGACTACACCCCGATCCAGATGGTCGAAACAGGCGAAGCTTTCTTCTCATCTCTTGGTTTCGAACCACTGCCAGATACATTCTGGGAGCGCTCTATGATTGTTCGCCCGCCGGATCGCGACGTTGTCTGCCACGCGTCTGCATGGGACCTCGATGATGAGGAAGACATCCGCATCAAGATGTGTACCGAAGTGAACGCCGAAGACTTCCAGACCGTTCACCACGAGTTGGGTCACAACTATTACCAGCGTGCCTATCGCATTCAGGACCACCTGTTCAAAGAAGGCGCGCATGACGGCTTCCACGAAGCGATTGGTGACTTCGTCGCCCTGTCGATCACGCCATACTATCTGCAACAGATCGGCCTGATCTCTGAAGACCAGGTTCCGGGCGCAGATGCAGACCTCGCGCTTCTGCTTGATACCGCGCTCGACAAGATCGCATTTCTGCCGTTCGCGATCACGGTTGACCAGTGGCGCTGGGGCGTTCTGGACGGCTCTACCGAGCCTGCCAACTATAACGAAGCGTGGTGGGCACTGCGTACAGCCAATCAGGGCATCACACCTCCGGGCCCGCGTCCGGCAGATGCATTCGATCCGGGTGCGAAATACCACATTCCGGGCAACACGCCTTACCTGCGCTACTTCCTCAGCTATATCCTGCAGTTCCAGTTCCACCAGGCTGCGTGCGAAATGGCTGGCTGGGAAGGCCCGCTGCACCGTTGCTCTATCTACGGAAACGAGGAAGTCGGTGAGCGTCTGAATGCAATGCTTGAAATGGGCGCGTCCCAACCATGGCGCGATGCGCTTGAAGCGTTCACAGGCACACGAGAAATGGACGGCTCTGCCATCACCGCTTACTTTGATCCGCTGATCGAATGGATGCGTGAAGAGAACGAAGGTCGCTCTTGCGGCTGGCAGTAAGCCTCACCCTCTCAGATAAAGAAAAGCCCGCTGGTTTCAGCGGGCTTTTTTGTTGAGCTTTACTCGTCGGATATTTCCCGCGCCGGCGTTGAGAAAGCGCAGACATCCAGAATTTCCGGCGGTGTGTTGTAGAAGAACTCATCTGTACGAACGCGCAGACGCGTCTTGTAAGCCTCGAAGTCTTCGCTCGTTGTTTCCAGCACTTCCCAGCGCGGACGCTCCTCTTCAGGGATGTTGACCGCAAGGCGTGCTGTCAGGATTTCATCGCCGCGTTCAGGGCGCTGGATGACACCGCTCTCGATAGCGCGGTCACCGCGTTTCAGCGCCTGAATATGCTCCATACCGAACAGCACACGACCAAACACTGTCAAATTCCGGTCCAAATAGCGTTGCGCATCCAGCACGATGTAGAATTCAGTGCTGCCGCTATCAGGGTCCACATCGCGCGCCATCGCCATAGCGCCCGGACAGTGCAGCAGCCATTCAGTGCCCGCTTCAGGGTTACGCCCCACAGCAAACCCGTCGAGATGGCCAACCAACGGCGCAAACAGGTCTTCATTGCCAAGCGGTACAAAGTCTTCATCGGACGCCATGCGCTCATTCTCGTTCGCAAGCGTTGGATAGACTTCGATCCGCTCTTCGACTTCGAGCCCGCCCTGCGCTACGAAGCCATCAATCACGCGATAGAAGCGCTCGCCGTCATAAATACGGCTCGAAATCAGCTCACGCATTTGCTCGACATGGCCGGGCGCAAAATCCTCATTCAGCTCGATCACAACCTCGCCGCTTTCCAGCGTCATAATGAGCAGGTTTTCCGGATAGACCTCGCGATAGCTGGCGGCTTCATCCTGCTGCGCAACCGCGACCGGCGAAGTGGCGGCAATCAGCGCGACCAGTGATGGAATAAGAAAACGACGCATTATGGGCTCCCCGAGATGTCTCCTGCTGAGAGACTGATCAAAATCGGGCGGACTGGCAAGCTGTGCTTACAGCGCGCCGCGCTCTGACTGTATTGACGCGAGAAAGGCCTCACTCTCTTCCACGAAACGCTCAGCACGCAGGCGCAGCCCCATAATGAAGCTGACCGTCGTCAAAAGCTGAACCTGAAAGCGCGGGTCGGCGCAGGCTTCCTCAATACCTGTCGCCAGAACAAGCCGGGGACTTCCCTCTTCGCCTTCAAAATCAACGCCAACCATCGGACTACGGATCAGATGGTCCATCCACATGAGATTGAAATTGGTGTTGAACTGGTCCTGATCTTCGGTCAGCTGGCCACGATAGCCGCCCATCACCTGCCGGAATTCAGAGGACAGAAGATCAAGCAGCTCGTCACGCCCTAATAGCTCACTGAAGCTGTTGTCTATGAATGACGGTGCGTAATCACGAATGGTGCTGGTAATGGCGATGTTCAGCGCGTCCATCTGCGCTTCGTCAGCTGTGCAGAATTGCAGGACTTCCAGCGCAACCACGCGCTCGTCCTGCTCCTCTTCTATGATCGCAACAAGGTCGTTTGCAATATCGATGTTGGTTCTGACCTCACCCTCAAGGCGTTCCAGAGCCCCAATCAGCCGCGCATTATTCCGGTTCGCCTCATTCCAGTTACCAAGCTGGATACCCAGATACACACCGAGAACAACGATCAGCATCTCGATCAGAACGGTGAACCAATCCTGTTTCCGGATCGACGTAGACAGCCGGCGCATAATCATCGCTGCGCGCCCTCCTCAGCCTCGACCTCTGTGATGAAGTCTCGAATGAGCTGGCGATAAAGATCTGGCCGGCTTGTCGCGCAACCGGCCAGAGCCAGCGCGGACAGTCCGCAAAGTCCGAACAGCAGCTTCGATTTCACATCCATAATCAGCCTCCCCACACCCGAACCAAAAGTATGCATGTATTTCCGCGCATGTCTCCACATCTGGTTACAGCGCAAGACGACTTCCCCATGCTTCGCCGTCCGGAGACAGGACCCACCTATCTCGCGAACCCGTCCAGACCGGTTCGCGCGCTGGGCGTATCTGCTTGAAATCCGCCGCCGATTCTCCAGACTGCGAGACATTCTGGGGATACAAATGACTGCTTTTATTCGCTTTTTGCTTATCGCAATCGGCCTGACGAGCTTAAGCCTCGTGCCGATTTACCGGGGCTATGATTTTTCTCGTGAAGCCGGTGACCTGATCGCGCTCGGGTCGGGCGTTGTGGCTGGGTTGATCATCATCCTGCTCAGCACAATGGAAAAAACGTTCAAAGGCACGCTCGTCGCAGCTGCTTTCCTGTCTCTGATGACGTTGCCTGCTATGGCAGCCATGGCACTTTATATTCGCGGGCCGATGCTTGGCCTTTCAGAAGCCGAGAGCTTCCCAATATTCCGCAGCGTTGTCGTCTTCTGCGTTGGCGCAATCATCCTGCAGGCCTTTGGCCTCACCTGCTATATCAAATCCTTCATTCGCTACGTGAAAGAAGGGCCGGCCTATAAGCGCAACCCTTTCTATCAGGCTGCTGAATAGAGGTTATCTCTGCCCCGGATACCAGAACGCCATATGACAGCCCTTGCAGGTATTATAGAGATTGTCTGACTGGGCGACGAGCAGCGCCGCATCGCGGGTTTCAATCGCCGTCACCGCCAGATCAGCCTCTGCAGCGAAGGCCTCCATCATGGCGCGGAAGCCATCCGGATTGTCGTCGATATTCGCCTGCACCTGCTCTGGCGGCACAAAGCCATTGCCTTCAAAGCCAAGGTCCACGCCCGGCGCAGCCACCACGAAATGCTCCGATGCCGCCAGAAGAAGCGCAGTATCGCGCAGAGCCACTGCACCCTCGCCCATCAGCGTCCATTGTTCTTCGGTGAGCAGAGAGCCATCCAGCTCGCCATTGTCGTCATACGCCCAGAAAGCCGTGTCGCCGTAGTTCTGGAAATCAGGCTGGAAAACGTTGAGCATAGCCTCGTTGACCGTCATCGAAGGCGCAGCCTCATCTGGCGCGCCAGCGTGCGTACACGCGCCGACAATCGCAGCGGTCGCCACCGCAAGACCCGTAAGTTTCAGAGCATGTCTCATGATGCTTTCTCCCCTTTTGGCCAGACTATGACGATACCTCACTAACGCCAACAGGATTCAATGTCGCGCCCGTTTATGTTTCCCGTCTGCCTGATTGCAAGAAGCGAGTATACATCCGTATCGATTTGCTATTTAACGTATAAATTCTGGCAAAGCGTGAATTGAAATTAATGAGTTTAAAGGGCAAAGATCGTCATGAATGGATTAGCTAAAATTAGGCAATTTAGTCTGGTAACGCTGTTCGTTCTGGCAATCAGTGGATGTGTTTCTCCACCACTGAATCAAGACTTCACTTACCCTACTGATGCGCAGCTGCAGGAGAATCAAGCTCTGCTTATTTTCGTTCTCCCACCCCAGCACGCGACATTCTACGGTCTGGATTCCGTAGACATCTCCCGAGCTCAACAAACTAACCGGTCATACACACTTGGCGATTTGCCTCAGCACGGCTCTAGGTTACTGAGAATTGATCCGCAAGAACTTGATAAGGATTTGGTCGCATTTCATGGCGCAGACGGAAATTTTATTGGGTTGTATGGAATCCAGCTCGTGGAGGCAGGTGACTACGCTGTCACAGCCCACTGGGGCGGAGTGCACGAGTTCCGATGCCTAGCGGACAATTCTCCCGTTTTCAGAGTCGCTCCCGGCACAATTAACATTTTGGATGCCTTGCCGTCTTTAGCCATGCGTGGCGGCAACAGAAACCCCGCCGCCGTAAGAACCATTGAAACTCTGTTACCCGAATACATTGCAACAGCGCTTAGTCGGTTCCCTGGCATTTCGGGAGACATCGAATTGGTGACCCCACTCGGAGTAGCCGATTTTGGTCCACCCACGGAGGGTTTCTTTGGAGTCCCATGCGCGTCGAATGATTATTTCGAGCTATTAAGCTTCAGGTCGCGACCCAACGCTTACTAAGCCAATCGCTTTTTCGTGGTCGTGAACTTCAGGTCAGGGTTTTTGTCCATCGTATAGTTCGCATCCCAGGCATCCTTGCCGAGATAGACAGGGTCGCCATCAAGGTCGGTGCCAGACTGGGATTTGTTCTTGTCCATGAAGGCGTCGAGCTTGTCCTGATCGCCCGAAATCCAGCGCGCCACGTTGTACGGCGCTGTCTCGAATTCGACTTCGAGGCCGTACTCTGACTCCACACCCCTCATCATTTCAAGCATCTCAGCCCGGCGATTAAGTTGGGTGACGAAATGATTGGCCAGCAGCGCGATGATCACACCAACCACAACGATTGTCACTTCGAAAAAGAAGGTTTTCCAACCAGCTGCTATACCGGCCATTCGCCTGAAAAATCACATAAGCGCCCCGCCCCATTTCAGCCCAAGTGGAGTATGCACGGTTTTTAGCCAGAGTCTTCAGAATGCGCGCCGCAATGCCGGAAAATTCCGGTCATCATGCATGAACCAAAAAACAATATGAAATATTTAAGACTTCAAATAATTATATTTGTATAACACCTTACATTTTCAATAAAAAGTCCTATTTATATTATACAATATCACCCAACAGGTCTTCAGTTCTCCTATAATTATTTCCATTCAGGGCATTTTATCTGGAAACACAGCGCTTTTATTCAAAATAGCACTGAAAAGCACGGCCTTTCATAGAAAAGGCATTACGAATGACGCTTCATTCCACACCACACGGCTTCACAAGAGGCGGGCTGCTAATCCTGATTTCAGCGCTCACCCTTTTGATTTCGCTTTGCTTACCCCTCACGGCGAATGCATCTCCTCAGGACGAGCGGCTTAACTGGACATGCGATGCCGGATTTCAGCAGGTAAACGGGAACTGTACGCCGGTCTCCGCGCCAGATCACTCCTATCTGACAGGCCTCAGCTATGGTCGAGGATGGGAATGCCACTACGGTTACTCGCGCGAAGAGAATACCTGCGTAGCCATCACCGTACCCGACAACGCCTATCTGGACTATTCCGGCACAAGATGGACATGTTATCGCGGCTATACGCGAAATCGCGACACCTGTACGCTGATTGATCTGCCCGACAACGCATATCTGACCGATTCCGGTTACAATACCGGTTGGGAATGCGAACGTGGTTTTGTCGAAGATGATCTGGCGTGCATTGCCATTGAGGTTCCTGAAAACGGGTATCTGACCAGCAATCGCTATGGTGAGGGCTGGGCATGCGAGCGCGGATACCTTCAGACGGCCCAAAGTTGCGTTGCGGTAGTAATTCCGGAGAATGCGCACCTCAACTATTCCGGCAACGGCTGGGAATGCAATCGCCCTTATTCCAACGCCGATGATCGCTGCGAAATGCCATGAACACATGCACCAAGGTAATGATTTTAAAATGGCGAACGCTACGTGATTGAACCCATACTCATGACGACTGTCCGCATCAGCACCTTCAATGGCACAGCGGGCCTGACCAACGCGACCGGCTTTTTCTTCGAGCATGATGGCGCACTGAAGCTTATAACTTCCCGCCATGTAGTGCTGGATGAAGATACAGATCACCGGCCCGACAGGCTGGAGATCGAGCTACATGTCTCTCGTAAGGATCTTGGGCAATCCACCGGATTTTCTATACCGCTCTATCAGAACGGTCATAACATCTGGCGAGAAGCAAAAGACGAGAACGGGCTGGTTGATCTCGTCGCCATCGATATCGAGAAAAACGCATTGCCTCGCACGGTTGTGTATCAAGCCTTTTCATTCGACCATCTGGCTCCCGCAAATGCACGCGTCGAGCTGGGGTCCACACTGCTGGTAATTGGCTATCCACTTGGCTTTGAGGACACGCTTCACCATTTGCCGGTTGCCCGGCAGGCGGGACTTGCGTCGTCTTTCGGCCTCAGATTCAAGGGTATGGGGTACTTCCTCGCGGATGCCCGCACCCATCGCGGCATTAGCGGCGCACCTGTCGTCATGCGAAAGCCGCATGCCAGGCCGGACGACCCGTTCCCGTGGCAGCTGCTGGGCGTCCATTCAGCTCGGCTCGAAGCCTTTTCCCGCGACCCGGAACATGACGAAATCCTCGGCCTGAATGCCGTCTGGTATGCCGACGCACTGGCTGTGTTCTTTAGCTAACCTCAGTTCGCGAGAACAAAAACACAGCCCTGAGCGCGCCCCATCGCGAAAGCGGCTCTGGCCGCGAAGCGGGTGGTCAAATAATGACAGCCTTGAGCACGTTCTATGCGAACACCGTTCGCGAGAACAAAAAACACAGCCCTGAGCGCGACCCATCGCGAAAGCGGCTCTGGCCGCGAAGCGGGTGGTCAAATAAAAATGACTAAGCCAGACGCTCCTTCGTGGTCGTGAACTTCAGGTCAGGGTTTCTGTCCATCGTATAGTTCGCATCCCAGGCATCCTTGCCGAGATAGACAGGGTCGCCATCGAGGTCGGTGCCCGACTGGGATTTGTTCTTGTCCATGAAGGCGTCGAGCTTGTCCTGCGGGCCGGAAATCCAGCGGGCGACATTGTAGGGCGCGGTCTCGAACTCAACTTCGAGGCCGTACTCTGCCTGCACACGCTCTTTCATGACTTCGAACTGGAGCGCACCAACGGCGCCGACAATCATGTCCGAGCCGATTTGCGGGCGGAAAAGCTGTGTCACGCCTTCCTCGGCCAGAGACTCAAGCGCCTTTTTCAGGTGCTTCTGCTTCATCGGGTCTTTCACCCGTGCACGACGCAGAAGCTCCGGCGCAAAGTTCGGAATGCCTGCGAATTTCACATCGCCGCTTTCAGAGAGCGCATCGCCCACGCGCAGCGCGCCATGGTTCGGAATACCGATCACATCGCCCGGAAAGGCTTCGTCAGCGATCTCACGGTCCTGCGCGAGGAACATCATCGGATTGTGCACATTGAGCAGCTTGCCGGATGAGGTTTTCAGCTTCATGCCGCGCTTGAACTCGCCGGACGAGATACGGAAAAAGCCCACACGGTCGCGGTGGTTCGGGTCCATATTCGCCTGAATTTTGAAGATGAAGCCGGTGACCTGTTTATCATCGCGCACGATGATTTTTTCCTGCCCCTTCACCTCGGCCTTTTGCGGACGCGGCGGCGGCGCAAACTCGCCAATGGTGGAGAGTAGCTCGTGAACGCCGAAATGGCGGAGCGCCGAACCAAACACGACAGGCGTCATATGGCCTTCAAGGTAAGACTGGTAGTCGAACTCAGGCAGGCCGTCCTGTGCAAGCTCGGCTGTCAGTTCCAGCTCTTCCAGAACGCTTTCATCCACACGGTCCGCCAGTGAGTTGGAGCCGTCCATTTTAATGCGCTCGGCGCGTTCGGGATGCTCTTTCGCGTCCGCTGCGAGCTTTTTGAACAGGCAGAACTCGCCCGTGCGCAGATCTTTCATGCCCGCAAAGCGGTTACCGGACGCGGCAGGCCAGTAAAGCGGCGACACGTCGAGCGCCAGCTTCTCATGAACCTCTTCCAGAATGTCGAACGGGTCCTGCGCCTCACGGTCCATCTTGTTCACGAAAGTGATGATCGGAATGTCGCGCATACGGCAGACTTCGAACAGCTTCAGCGTCTGCGGCTCAATGCCCTTCGCGGCGTCGAGCACCATGATGGCGGAATCCGCCGCCGTCAGCGTACGGTATGTATCCTCAGAGAAGTCTTCGTGGCCCGGCGTATCGAGCAGGTTGAACACTTTGTCATCATGCTCGAACGTCATGACAGACGCCGAAACCGAGATACCGCGGTCGCGCTCGATCTTCATCCAGTCAGAGCTTGTCCGGCGACGTTCACCACGCGCAGCCACCTGCCCCGCCAGACGGATAGCACCGCCTGCCAGCAGCAGGTTCTCCGTCAGCGTGGTCTTACCAGCGTCCGGGTGGGAAATGATAGCGAAGGTGCGCCGGCGTTCGGCTTCTTGCGAAAGGGATAAACTCATGCGCGCGATTTAGTTGGGATTGGACGAATTGTCGAGCGGAGCACGCAAAATCAATCCTCAATAAACCGCCTTTATAAATCCATCAATCAATCCGCTTGACCGAATCGTTAACTTCCTTCACCATGTTGAAATGGAATCATCGAACGAAACCTTGAGAGAACTGTTCAAGCGGGAAGAAGAGCTAATCGCTCAAAGGTCCGCTATCGATGCAGAGCTTAAAGACATAGCGACGGCAAGGCGGGTCATCAGCCAGCTGGCCGCTCGGCAATCTAAGTCGCCACAATCGCAGCGCCCCGTTCCGGCAAAGCCTCCGTCCAAAGACGCTACAAACAAGGATGCGATTATTTGGCTGCTCTCTCGCACTGAGGACCCATGGTTGTCTGCGAATGATATACAGCAGATGTTGCTCAAATTTCTGAATCGAGAAGTTCCAATGTCCACAATTTCGCCAACTCTGACGCAATTGAAAGGCGAGGAATTGATTGTACGTGACGGACTGAAGGTCGCTCTAACCAAGCGCGTGCCGCCGTGGATCGTAGACAAACTTAGAGACAACGCGGAGGCAGAAAGAGATAGCAGCTCTAATCTGCCTCCTAATCACAACCCCCAACCCCGGGCTCGGGAGAATTAGGAGCATCCCATGTGGCAAACCGCATTAAGTGATTAACGCCAAATGGGCGGGAAAACCCGCCCATTTGGCTACCTCGATTTCGTTTAATTGTAAATCAGGAGAATCTAGCCATGGGCAGGTCAACGAAACCGCCTTTGAAGAAAAGCTCAAATAAGATGTCTTCGCTGGCATCTGATGTTCTTGCGGGACGAAAAAAACCAACGGCCGCAGAGGCCAAGAAACTAGCGGCGTCAGTTCTTTCTCAAGATGAACATAAGGGCCGCAGATAGCACCACTCCTAGCACCGGCCTTCATGTCACGACGGCCGGTGCTTTTTTGAATTCGGCATTCATCACCTTTATCGCAAAGAGCATGTTTAGCCAAAATGTCGAGCGCGTGTGATATTTCCACTTGATGAAAATCAAAACTCGAGTATGTGAGCGCACCGGATTTCAGATGGTCAGACAATGCCTCCCTTCCGGCCCACCTGACAATAAGGAATCCCGCAATGTCTGATACCATTGACCGTCAGCGCAAAGCTGAACTTCTCGACAATCCTGTCGAGCATATCGACATCACTGAATTTGATGGCCGCCAGCTTATTGAAGCCTGGAGCAAGATGAGCTTTTCTTCCCGCGATGCAGCGCGCGCGGCGAAAATTCTCAATATGATGCTGGAAGACAAATCCTGCTCGACCATGCTCACCCTCGCAGGCTCTACATCTGCGGGCGGCTGCATGCATGTCTGGCGCGATATGGTCGCCAACAATATGATCGACTCAATTGTCTCTACAGGCGCGTCCATCATCGACATGGATTTCTTTGAAGCACTCGGCTTCAAACACTATCGCGCGCCGGAAATTCCGGACGACCGTATTCTGCGCGATCTCTATATCGACCGCATTTATGACACTTATATCGACGAAGAAGAGCTTCAGGCCTGCGACCACATCATCAAGGACATCGCAGACAGCCTCGAGCCGCGCCCGTATTCCTCCCGTGAGTTCATCTACGAGATCGGCAAATGGCTGGCGGCTGGCAATGCCAAGAAAGAAGGCTCTCTTATCCAGACCTGCTACGAAGAAGGCGTGCCGATCTTCGTGCCGGCTTTCTCGGACTGCTCTGCAGGCTTTGGCCTCGTAAAGCACCAGGTTGATCGCATGAAAGAAGGCAAGCCTTACATGACGATCGACTCTGTCGCTGACTTCCGTGAGCTGACCGAAGTGAAGATCAAAGCAGGCCGCACAGGTCTCTTCATGATTGGCGGCGGCGTGCCGAAGAACTTCGCGCAGGACACTGTTGTGTGCGCGGAAATCCTTGGCGAAGACGCTGAAATGCACGCATACGCCGTGCAGATCACAGTCGCCGACGTGCGTGACGGCGCGTGCTCATCCTCTACGCTGAAAGAAGCCTGCTCATGGGGCAAGGTCGACGTCGCGCTGGAGCAGATGGTGTTCGCAGAAGCTGGCACAGTTGCGCCGGTTATCGTCTCTGACGCTTACCATCGTGGCCACTGGAAAACCCGCCAGAAGCGTCGCTGGGCAGACCTTTTCCAGAAATAGAAATCAAGAAGCCCCCTGCCGGATGGTCAGGGGGTTTCTTTTCAAATCCTGATGCCGCGCTTTTCCAGCTTCTTCTCAATGAGGCGCATATTCCGGCGATGGCTTTTAAAGCCGAAGTCGAGAAAGTCACCGAGCAGCGGCACAAGGCCAATCACAAAGTCGAGCCCCAGATTGCCGATCATCTGCATGCGCGTGCTCCAGCCCATGCCAAGCTTGTTGGCCAGGCTGACATGATAGGCACCCATCGCCGTGGTAAAAGCATCACCCACGCCCGGAATAAGGCCGATAATACCATCCAGCCCTACGCCAAAACCGGCAATCTGGAACTGGTCATCCAGCAGCCGCGACAGTGCGCGCGCCTGTTGCAGCGCCTGTTCCTGCTCGGGTGTCAGCGTCTCTTCGGGGCCAAGAATTTCCATGTTTGGGACTCTATCCAGTGATTATGGCATTCTAACGCTGGAAACCGGTTCAAGGTTGCGACGTTATTCAGCTTGAATTCTTATGGCATGGATCAGGGCTGCGATAGCCGGGGGAAGAAATGAGTACACGTCACCAACCGGCATCCGTCCTGCGCATTATCGCCAAAGTGCTTCTGCACATCGTATTCGTCATAGCCGCCTTCATCATGGCTGGTGGCATTTATTTCTGGATTGGCTGGCCGGTGCCTGCACGCGAATTTGCGGGCATTGCTGTCTTCCCCGCCGCGCTCCTGCTCTGGTTCTGGCCGGGTAAGTCTAAACTCATCCGGCGCATTGGGCTGTGCCTGATCATGGTCGCCTTCTTTGCTGTTTACTACACCAAGCCTCCAGCTCCGCAGGACTGGGTGCCGCTGCATGAGCGCCGCGCCTCTGCCGTATTTGAAGGCGATAGCGTCACCATCCACAACTTCCGTGATGCCGAACATCATTCCGATGCGCCTGTTGAAGTTCACTGGCGCGACCGGAGCTTTGACTTGTCAGAGGTCGAAACCGCCGAGCTGATCATTCAGCCTTTCGGAGACGGTCCGTTCCTCACCCACATCTTCATCACCTTCGGATTTGAAAACGGCGAGCAACTGGCCGTGTCGGTTGAAGCACGGCGCGTCAGCTGGGACCGCTTCCAGCCTCTTGGCGGCTTTTTCCGAAACTTCGAGACCTATCCCGTTTTCGGCACGGAGCGTGACCTCATCGGCAAGCGTCTCGCGCATGTGCCGCCAGAGGAGATGTATTTCTATCCGCTGCAGCTGACACCGGACGAAGTCCGCTCGGTACTGGAAGACCTGCTGCGCTTTTCCACCGACTTGTCCGAAAGCCCGGATTTTTACGACACGCTGGAAGAGAGCTGCTTTACCGGTCTTGTGAACCAGTCCCGCGAGCTGAAATCACGCATTCCGTCATGGGATATCCGCCGCTGGATACCAGGCTACGCCCTGCCGCTTATGCGCGATCACGGGCTGATCAGTGATGAATTGCCGCTGGAAGAGCAACAAATGCGGGCCCATCTTCCAAATGATGTCCCGCATCCGTTCAGCTTCAAAACAGACAGGGATTTCAGCCTCTATCTGCGTGAGCAATTAGGCAAAGAGGCGTGAGCCAGAGCCCACGCCTCCTTTGCGGTTAAGCTGGCACGGCCTCACGGTCTCGCGCAGGGGAGCGCGTACTTGCCAGCAGGATAGCCACACCGGCCAGAGCAGACAGGGTCGAGCCCATCAGTACACCCAGCCTGATCTCGTTCATTGCGGCTGCATCCGAAAAGGCGAGCGTGCCGATGAAGAGCGACATGGTGAAGCCAACACCGGTGAGGCAGGCAAGGCCGTAAAGATGCGCCCAGTTCACCCCATCTGGCAGGCGCGCAATGCCTGTCTTCACCGCGATAAAGCTAAGGCCAAACACGCCCACCTGCTTACCGATGAAGAGGCCTGCGGCCACACCAAGTGTCAGCGGTGCCATGAGTGTTTCCATCGTCAGGCCTGAGAGCGAGACACCGGCATTTGCGAAGGCAAACAGAGGTACAATCGCAAAGGCGACCCATGGGTGGAGACCATGCTCCAGACGTTTCAGCGGCGATGGTTCGCTCTCATTGCGGCCGTAAATCGGAACAGCCAGAGCCGTGATCACACCGGCAAGCGTCGCGTGGACACCTGATTTAAGCACGCACACCCACATGAAAACACCGATCAGCACATATGGCGCGATGCGTTTCACGCCGAGCCGGTTCAGCGTAATCAGGCCCGCCAGACCAACGCCTGCCAGCATGAGCGCCTCAACCGACAGATTGCTCGTATAGAAGAGCGCGATGATGATAATGGCGCCAAGGTCATCAATGATCGCCACCGCCAGAAGCAGAACCTTCAGCGCAACCGGCACACGGCTTCCCATCAGGGCAAGAATGCCAAGCGCGAAGGCAATGTCAGTTGCCGCCGGAATGGCCCAGCCATTCAGGTTTTCAGGGCTGCCTGCATTGATGCCAAGAAACACAAGCGCTGGCACGAGCATGCCGCCCACCGCTGCGAACAGCGGCAATACAATCTTGTCTCGTGAAGAAAGCTGTCCCTGTAAAACCTCGCGCTTGATCTCCAGACCAACGAGGAAAAAGAATACCGCCATCAGGCCGTCATTGATCCAGAGGATGAGCGGCTTGTCGATTTCAAGAGCCCCCACAGTTATGGCAACGGGTACATCCAGAAATGCGGAATACAGGCTGGCAATCGCGCTGTTATTGATGAGAACGGCGAAGACTGTCGCGAGAATGAGGAGCAAGCCGGCTGAGGGCGCCCACTCGAAGAATTCAACAGCACGTCTGAATATGCGTGTCATAAGGGTCCTTCCTTGGAAAAAGAACTGCGAGACCGGGGACTCAGTCTCGCAGAGTTGGGGTGGAGGTTAGCTATGAGGGCGGATGGGCGTCCGCCTCAGCTGCTTCAGCTGCCCGCATACGGCAGAGAAGAATGGTGGAGGACGATGCGCATCAGACCTTCGCTGTCGCGCACATAGCCGAATGAGAATTCGACCTTTGTTTCCTCCGTTTCACCAACCGGGGTGAAATAGTAATTGCCCATGGCGAGGGCGCTGTCGCCCAGCGTTATGATCTGCTGTTCGCCGAAGCGGACATTGGACCAGGGGCGGATGGCAAAGCCTGAATCCTCGTCGATGTCACCGCCGACAAAATACGAGAGCGCGCCATCAAACTCAGGGCGGAACTGCTCTTCGGCAGCCAGTGTCGGCTTGAAGAGAACTTCCAGCTGATCATAGGCATAAAGCGAGCGGATCATGTTCGACGCGACGGCGTCATAATCTTCACCATTCTGAAAAGCCGCGCCGATGCGCACAATCCCTTCACCCCAGACACCCTGGGCGTCCAGTACGTCCTGCTCGGTAATGCTCGCCGACTGCTCAGCCGCCGTCGTCGCATAAGCCGGCGCGGCTACGGAGAGCGGCGCCATGATGGCAGCAGCGGCTCCAGCCTTGAACCAGCGACCTGATGCGGCGCTCTTCTGGCGGACTTTCTTACGGCGGATAATGTCTCTTGTACGTCTCATGTTTCACTCCTGTTTTCGCTTACAGAAATGAAATGGATTGCCCCCTTCCATTCTTCCAATATAATAAAAAATGAATTTCAATCGGAAAAATAGATAGATGAGGCCTACGCTAAAACAACTTGAATATCTCGTCGCGATTGCCGAAACGGGAAAATACGGCGAGGCCGCAAAACGGGTGAGTGTCAGCCAGTCCAGTCTATCAACGCAGATTGCAGACATGGAAGAAGAGCTGGGCACACGTCTTCTGGAACGCGGGCGCCATGGCGCTGTGCTCACCCCGACAGGCAGGGATATTGTTGTCCGTGCGCGCTATATTCTCCGCCAGGTCGAAGAACTGCACACGCTCTCGCGCCAAAGCGAGGAAGACTTCAAAGGCCGCATCAATCTGGGCGTCCTCCCTTCCGTTGGCCCCTATCTTCTGCCGCCTGCAACACGCCAGCTCCATCAGCGTTTCCCAGAACTCAGACTGATTGTGCGCGAAGAACGCACAATCGATCTGGCCGAGCATCTGAGCGATGGCCGGTTCGACCTGATCATCTCTACACCCGAAAGCCATCCTGAATGCCGGAGCGAAACGCTCTTCACCGAACAGCTCTGGATTTGCGCTGCATCCGATGACCCGCTGAGCAGCACGACAGGGCCGGTAGAGCCTGAGGAACTACGCGGCCACCCGCTCCTGACGATCGGATATGGCCACCGCCTGAGCGAGCTGGTGCACAGGCTGGCAGATGATATCGGCACGCAGGTGAGTACCGAATACGAAGGCTCCAGTCTCGATGCCGTCCGACAAATGGCGATCATGGGCGCTGGTGTTGCCGTTCTACCGAGCCTCTATGCGCTCTCTGAAGCCCGCCGAGACCCCGACCAGATCATCAGGCGCATCAACTACCCTTCAGCCGAGCGGGAGATTGCCCTCTGCTGGCGGGCCTCCTCACCCCTGACCAACCGGTATCGCATGCTTGCCGACGAACTTTCCAAAACGGCTAAGAGCATACTGGAAGAGGGCGCAGCCAGCATTGGCGCGGCTTAATCGCTTCCCATAGCGCAGCGACGCAGATACAGATTTTAATCAGGTGACATGGGCGACGGGACTAATGATCGACTGGTTGATCGCAAACTGGATTGAGTTGGCGGGCTTTGTAACGGGCGCGGCCTGCGTCTGGCTGCTCGTTATCCGTAATATCTGGACCTTCCCGGTCGGCATGGTGAACTATGTCTTCTTCGCGGTGCTGTTCGTCCAGTCAGGACTTTACGCGGATGCCGGCCTTCAGGGCGTCTACTTCATTCTGGCCTCGCTGGGCTGGTATTGGTGGCTGCGCGGCGGCGATGACCATAAGGGCGTAGAAGTTCACGAAGCCTCCCCGAAGGTCCTCATCGCCTGCGGAGTTGCCGTTATTGTCATTGCCGCCCTCATCCAATGGGTGCTGCACGAATACACTGACTCCACAGTTGCAGGCTGGGATGCGCTCACCACCGCGATGAGCCTCGTTGCCCAGTTCATGCTGTCGCGCAAATGGATTGCCAACTGGTGGCTCTGGATCGCGGTCGATCTGATCTACATCCCGCTCTACATCCATAAGGGTCTCTGGCTGACAGCCGGGCTCTATGCGGTCTTCCTGGCGATGTGTATTGCCGGTCTGATTGAGTGGCAGAAAGCGCGAACCGACAAACCGAAAGCTGCGAACAGTCTCACTTAATGGCGAATATCTTCTGGCCTTTACTGCCCGCTTCGCTGCGCGCCAAATTCTGTCGTCGCATTGTGGTGACAGGTGCAGAGAGCACCGGCACAACCACGCTTGCGCTCATGATGGCCGAGGCTTTGAACTCGCCTTACGTCGCCGAATATGGTCGCGAATACACCGAACGCCGCGCCAAAGTGACAGATGAGCCATGGCGCACCGAAGAGCTTGTTGAGATTGCCGAAGAGCAGAACGCGCTGGAAGATGCCGCCGCGCGCCGCTCTGACAATGGCTTCATCATTGCTGACACAGATGCCCTCACTACCGCGCTCTGGCATGAGCGCTATTTCGGGTCTCGCTCACCAGCTGTTGATGCCGTTGCAGCGAAACAGGTTCGCCCGTTTGCCTATGTCCTCACCTCTGACGACATTGCCTTCGAGGCCGATGCCATTCGCGAGGGCGGCGAAGAGCGCCACACCATGACGACCCGCTTCCGCGAAGAGATCATCAAAAGCCGCGTGCCATGGATTGAAGTCCGTGGCAGCCGCGAAGAGCGCCTCACCGAAGCGCTCCGCTTTCTCTGCTCGCTTGGCGTCAAATAACACTGACGCCGATTTCCGGCATCAGGCGGTAACCAGATTAAGCGCGCGTTTCGGCGTCCAGACACCTGTCAGCGACGTCATGCTGGCATAGTCGCGGAAATCACGCGGCGGACGACCCAGAGCTTCCTGCACGCCATAACCGATCTTCTCATTCCGGCCATCCATCACCGTCGCGAAGAGATAATCCATCAGCCAGACAAGCTCCGCGGGCATGCCCATATCTTCAATGCCTTCCAGAAACACGTCATGCGGAATGTCGGCAAAGTTGATCGTGCGCCCAAGTGCGGATGAAAGCTCTTCGGCGATATCCTCCAGCCCCAGAAGACGCGGGCCCGTCGTTTCATAGGTTTTGCCCTCATGGCCTTCCTCGGTGAGCGCCGCGATGATGACATCAACAACATCATGCACATAAACAAAAGGTTCGCGCGTACCGCCGGTTGGCAGAGCAATTTCGCCTTCCTGAACCATGTTGCGGAAAGCCCCTTCAGAGAAATTCTGGTTAAACCAGGCCGAGCGGACAATCGTCCAGTCCATGCCGGAGAACCGGATAATCTGTTCGCAGGCCAGCGCCTCTTCCTCACCGCGCCCAGACAGGAGAACAAGCTTCTGAATGCCCATCCGGTAAGCCAGGTCAGTGAACTCGGTGATCGACTGACGCGCTTTCGGCATCGCCAGATCCGGCGCAAAGTTCACATAAACCTGCGTCATGCCCTCAAGGCAGCGCCGCCACGTCTCCGGCTTATCCCAGTCGAAAGCAGGCTCGGCCTGTCGCGACCCGATACGAACCTTATGCCCGCTATCCCAGAGCGAACGCACAACACGGTGACCGGTGCGGCCTGTGCCACCCAGCACAAGTGTAGACGGAACTTTAGGGCGGCGGATTTCAAACAGTTTCGCAGGCTGGAAAATTGACTTCATGACTTGCTCCTCCTCGTCAGAACAAGTCCATGTTTACCGGCACTCTAATCTTGCATCTTGACGCCGCGCGACAGAGTTTTGGCCGGACGCGTCACAAATCATCACTCCTTCAGGCGCTGGTGCGGAAGCTTCCCGGTGATCGACCTTCCCACCGGCGGAACGCGCGATTAAAGGCGCTCTGCTCGGAAAAGCCGGTCAGAAACGCGATCTCGGCAAGTGAGTAGCCGGTGTCATTCAAAAGCTTGCGCGCCATGATGTGACGGGCCTGATCCACAAGCGTCTGATAGGTAACATCTACCTCGGACAGACGCCGTTGGAGCGTTCTTGCGCTCAGCCCCAGTTTTTCAGAGACAGCCGAAATCGGCGGCGGCCCGTCACTCAGCGCGAGACTGATTTCCTTGCGGACCTGACTTTCCAGCCCGACCTCGCTTTCTCGGTCTGACAGCTCTCTTTCGATATGCTCGTCAAAAAAGGACCAGACATCACGATCACCCAGCCGCGTCTTGGCCAGCAAATCCTCGGTCCTGAAGACATACCCGTAATAGTCGGACTCAAAATGGACCGGGCTCTGGAAATACTCTTCCAATGCCAGCGAACACCCCACGGCTTTGTGGCTGAAATGAACGGCCACCGGCTTAAAATCCAGCCCGCAGGCTTCGCGGCAAAGCGACATATACGTCACCAGAGACCCTTCATTCGAGAGCAACAGCCCCCGGACCGGTGGAAACTCGCGCAGATGTATCCAGCGCGTATAGTCTCCGTCCTGTTCCAGTCTGAAACCGGAAACATTCTGAACAAACAGCCGTGAGTGACGGGCTATGCGTTCGAAGGCATTCAACAGCTGGGGGGCTGTTTTCCAAGCCAGACCGACCGCCCCATAATCTTCGCAAGTCATGGTGCGGGCCGCATTGATGTGAAACGTGATCCGCGGGCCCTCCAGATCCGCAATGTCTTCGAGAAGCGCGAAATATTTCCGGACAGGCACCATAACCTTGGGATCTGCCAGCTCGGCCTCCGACACCCCTGCCCGCTCGAGAAGCTGCGCACGCGCGTCCGCTACCGGATTGTTATCCAGCATTTTGCGCACGAATAGTGTAGACACTTCCCCCATAAGGACAAAAAATTATAGTGGAATGCGCCGCTTCACAAGCTATTGGTTATGCTGAGGGCGTTCTGGCGATTTAGCGTCCAGAAAAGCTGGAAGCCCCGTCAGGACTTGAACCTGAAAATAGCAGACTTGCAGGTCTGCCGCGTTAATCTTTCGCCACAGGGCTATACCGGAGCTGAGTGTCCTCGCAGAACAAGTGTGCTGCAAGTAGGTTCAACTCACGCGTGATCAGCTTTAAACCCACAAACCTCAAAGGGGTATTTAAATCTGCGTCACAATTTCTCTTTCCGGTCATTTGTAATCCAATTAGGCTTTCCAGAATGATCCTGCCCGTTGAGCTCTCTGCCCTTTTTCCGTTTCTGATCGCGATCCTGCTGGTCGAAGCGACCCCCGGTCCGAATATGGGATATCTGGCTGCGCTGTCCGCATCCGAAGGGCGCGCTGCGGGTTTTCGTGCAGTCCTTGGCGTCACGCTTGGCCTGTCAGTCTACATGCTGGCATCCGTTATAGGCATAGCTGAGATCGTAGCGCGTATCCCGCCTCTCTATGCAGCGCTGCGCTGGGCCGGTGTTCTGTTCCTCCTCTATCTGGCGTGGGAAGCCTGGCAGGACGCGGCTGAAACTTCGCCCTCAAAATCCGAAGACGGTTTTGCCTCCCCGTTCTGGCGCGGCTTCATGGCCAATGTACTTAACCCGAAAGCCGCCGTATTTTACGTCTCTCTGCTTCCCGGTTTCATGAATATGGAGCGCAGCGCCTTCTGGGTTCAGGCGCTCATTCTTGGCACCATTCACATACTGGTCAGCGTTCTGATCCACTCTGCGATCGTTCTGGGCACAGCCCGCGCGGGCGCATTGATGGAAAACTCCCCGCTGAAAATTGCATTCCGACGCGCCATGGCTATTCTCATAGCGATCATAGCTATATGGCTCGCCTGGGAGACCCGTCGCTGAATCCGATAAACCTTTCGTGAGGTGTATCGCCCCTGTTCTGAACCAGACTAGTTTAATCAGAATTTCAGTGATGGAGGGCAAAACAAGCATGATTGAAGTCTCAAAAATTGCGCTCGGCGGAGCTAGCATTGCGATGAGTATGACACTGCTTGTGTCGGCAAGTTCGGCGCAGGTCGCTCAACCTGCAGAAACGCCTGTATCGCCAACATCACCCGCGCAGGCACTCGTCCCTCTCGAAATGGAAGTCTATGCGCCGGAAGGCACCCCGCTTCCGCGCTTTATGGTCGACGCAGCCTGGCCGCAAATGCCGCCAACCATGATTATCGGCCAGACGCCGGGCCTCGCCGTCGATGGTGACGATAATGTCTGGCTCGCCCACCGCCCGCATACGCTGAGCTTCTCTGATATTGGCCTCGCCGCTGATCCGCCAACAGCGCTTTGCTGCGAACCGGGTCCGACCATTATGCAATTCTCCGCCGAAGGTGAGTATCTTCAGGGCTGGGGCGGACCGGATTACGCCCCTGAGATTGATGGCGTGAACCAATGGCCGCGCAACATTCACGGCCTCTACATCGATGACGACAACACAGTCTGGGTAGGCGGCAATGGCGATGGTGACCATGTCGTTCTGAACCTCACCTCCGATGGCGAATTCATCCGCCAGATCGGTGTGCACGGCCAGACAGCTGGCAATTCCCACCCTGAATATCTCGGCAACCCGGCTGACATCTCCTTCGTGGACGGCCATGTGATTATTGCAGACGGCTATATCAACAAACGCATTATCAGCTTCGACGGCATGGAGTTGGATTATGAAGGCGCATGGGGCGCCTATGCTTCTGATCCATCCGGCGGCACGCGCGAAGGCAGCTTCGATCAGAGCCAGGCCTCAAGCAATTCAGATGGCGGCGCAAACCCTGAAGCCCCGAGTTTCGGTGATATCGTCCATTGTGTTGTCAGCACAGAGGAAGGCCTCGTCTATATCTGTGACCGCCGCAATAACCGTGCGCAGGTTTTCCAGCGCGCTGAAAATGGCGATCTCGAATTCGTCCGCGATATCGTCATCGCTGAGGAAACCGGCGGCACCCGTACCGTCTCAGACATCACATTCTCCCCGGACGGTGAGTTCATCTACATCGCCGACATGATGAACTCGTCCATTTGGATTCTGGACAGTGAGAGCTATGACATTCTCGCCCGTATTGGCCGCGTGGGCCGGTATCCGGGTGAGTTCACATGGCTTCATTCTGTTGTCGCGGACTCCGAAGGCAATCTCTACACCTCAGAGGTGAATACTGGCCGCCGTATCCAGAAGCTCGTCTTTATGGGCGTGGAGTAAGTTTCGCGCTTGGTGCGCGCGGTGAGACTGGCTAGCTTAAGTGCATGACACGCTTACTGATCGTCTATCACACGCGCACTGGCGGCAGTCGGCAAATGGCCGAAGCTGCCTTCAACGCCGCCAAAGCAGAATGCGAGACACAGCTCCAGACAGCTTCTGAGACCAGCCCGGAAGATATGCTCTCGGCAGACGGATATCTGTTTGTCGCGCCGGAAAATCTCGCCTCTTTATCTGGCGAGATGAAGGAATTCTTTGACCGCTGTTATTATCCCCTGCTCGGAAACATAGAGGCCCGCCCCTATGCCCAGCTGATTTGCGCAGGCTCTGACGGGGAAAACGCCGTGCGCCAGCTGGCGCGGATTGCCAAGGGCTGGCGCCTGAAAGAGGTTCAGCCTGCGACCATGATCTGCACACATGCCCAGACTGAAGAACAGATCCTAGCCCCCAAAACCATTCCGGAAGACGAGCTGAAAACCTGCGCTGATATCGGGGCAGCGCTCGCAGCTGGTCTTTCAATGGGCATGTTCTGAAGACAAAAAAGGCGAGCCATTGGCTCGCCTTTTTAACTAAATGCCGTTCAGCGCTTACTCAGCCGCAGGTGTCGTCACATATTCCAGCCATTCAATAACGGCGGCGCGCTGCGCTTCGTCACGAATGCCAGCAAAGCTCATACGGTTGCCCGGAATGTTCGTACGTGGGTTTGCAAGATACGCGTCCAGAGTTTCAGCGTCCCAGACAATGCCGGAATTCGCCATAGCTGGTGAATAGTTGAAGCCCTCCATTGTGCCAGCCGTACGGCCGAAAACACCTGTAAGCTCCGGGCCCATTTTCGGGCGACCGCCTGGCTCATAGTTGTGGCACGTGCCGCACATGCGAGCCTGCGATGGCATTTCCGGGCCGTCAGCGAAGGCTGGTGCGGAAACGAACAGCGCGGACGCACCGAGAAGCGTAGCGAGAATGCTTTTCATCTGGATTCTACCCCTGTTTACATGGTCCTGCTGTCCTATCGGAAAACAGGTTATTCTATAACGGTTCAAATTGTCTCAGCGACCATTGTCTACAGCACGCTTGCCGATGCAATGGCCAATAGCAGTGAAATAGCGCAAAAATGTAGTCAGCTAACATTTATAACACACTCGTGATGCGACCCGATTGCCACTTGCCGCTTTCAGACAAAGTCACAACATTATCTCCATGGAAAACTGGACCGAATTCGAAGGCATGATCCGCCTGTCTGTCTTTGCCGGCGTGCTGATTCTGTTCAGCGCTCTCGAATTCATCATTCCCCGCAAAGACCGTCGACATACGCGCCTGTCGCGCTGGACGACGAATGTTGCCCTGCTTACGGTATCTACAGTGTTCCTCCGCATCGTCCTGCCAGTTGCGACCATCAGCTTCGCCATGGACATGAGCGAGCGCGGCATTGGTCTGTTCAATCTGACCGACCTGCCCGTATGGCTTGAGGTAGTTCTGGCTATCGTACTGCTGGATTTCGCAATCTGGTTTCAGCACATGATGATGCATTATATACCGCCGCTCTGGGCGTTTCATAAGGTTCATCACGCCGATGAAGATCTGGACGCTTCATCCGGGCTGCGGTTTCACCCGCTGGAAATGGTGTTTTCCTTCGGCTTCAAACTGTCCGTGATTGCCCTGCTGGGCGTACCTGCGCTCGGCATCTTCCTGTTCGAAGTCATCCTGAATGCGGCGTCCATTTTCGAACACGCCAGCATCCGCATTCCGCAGAAAGCAGACCGCGCGCTTCGGAAAGTCATCGTCACGCCGGATATGCACCGTGTTCACCACTCGGTACACATGCAGGAAACAAATTCGAATTTCGGGTTTTGCCTGTCCATCTGGGACCGGATATTCCGCACCTATTGCGCCGAACCGCGCGAAGGTCATAAAGCTATGGAATTAGGTCTGGACAGAAGGCCACCGGGCAATGCCGCGGGCCTGTGGTGGGCGCTTTCTGCACCCTTCCGTACAAATCAGGCTGCGCGAACCCAAAGCGGTTCAAGCGAGGCGTGACCGCCAACCGGGCGGCGCTGATTTCTCACGCGCTTTAAATGTTCTTCGTCAATCAGGTTGAGGCGTGCCTGAACGCGGGACGCATCTTCTTCCCCTGCCTGACGAATAAAGAAAGCTGTATTGGCATGTGTTTTCACAGCCAGCAGCGCTGCGCAGTCAGCATAGACGGCTTCATCAACGCCGAACTGGTCACTATCAATGACCACGGCTTTGGCAAAGTCGACGGCATCACGCGCGAACAAAAGATCAGGACGACCACATCCAAGCTCCTGCCAGTTGGCGAGAAGCCGGACTTCCGGGTCTCCGATTTCAAGAACACGATCGTTAAATAAGAACAGCATGTGCTACCCACTCCATCTTCTGAAATGGACATTAGCGCATGGCTTTTAATGCAGCGCTTTACCGCACGTTCAAATCCGGCTGGATGAATTAAGACTTCGCCTACCCTGATTACCCGCTCATTCACCATTCACGGCTTCAGTGAGGAAATGACGCCCCTCACGGTCTTCAATCTCGACCACCCAGAGGTCCGGATCATAAGAGCGACGACGTTGAATTAATTCATCTATCTCGCGCTCTTCGGCCCACTCGCCCGCATTCGGCAGCCAGTCGAAACTCGGGCTATCCATGGAGAGTGGAGACCGCACAAATAAAGCGGCGCGGCCGTCCAGGCGCGCAACTTTCACGATCGCATCGCCGCGTTCTTTATCCCCTTTAGCCGCCACATAACCGAATGCACCGCCAAGAGACGCGCGGCGCATCAGAGCATCGACCCAGAGCCATGTCGGCAGACGTTCATTCATAAGGCTCGGGCCTCGCTTTCAGATTGGCATCAGACTTGCGGAGAAACGATCAGAATTAATCACAGGTCCAATCATGGCACAGTCTGCACTTCTATCGCTTTCCTTATCCGCACCGCAAGCACATGCGGGGCCTCTGGATGCTTTGGTGCTCACAGCGACCGCCACGAATGCTTCAGAGCAACTTATCAATCCGTGGCTGGGGCTGATCGGCCTTGGCGTGCTGATCCTCTCCGGCGCTGTTGCAGTTATCCGCGAAATCCTCATCGAGGAAGAAGAACAGGTCTGATCTTTCAATCGGCGAAAGCCGGTGCACCTGTATCGCCGCAGAGCATCGCCCTGCCGCGTATTTACTTCTTTTGATTGATTGGTGCCGCGGCTGCGCGGTCGCTTGTGATTCCTACAAATAAATGGCGTTGCTATTTTACGGGCTCCCGTATGCGCACTTGCGCTCCGGTCCCCTGATCGGCGGCGGCCAAGGCTCTTTATCGATTGCGACGGGATTGGAATTCGCGTCGTCCAGTTCGTTGGCCGCTATCTCGTAGGTGCAGCGCGTGCGTACTTCAGGTTCGATATAAGCCAGCGCGCAGATGATCACACGGGCCAAATGGCTCGCCAGTATTTCTGCGCGTTCAAAGTTTTCTATTGTCGTCTGAAGCCGGTCAGACAGCTCAGCCGATGAGATGAGCTCACCGCTTTGAGTTGGCTCTATGTGAGCATTTGATGCACGAGAGGCGACACGACAGCCCTGAGCGCGCTCTATGCGTTCCGAAGGTGCGCGAGAGCAAACAAAACTATCCGCCCGTTGCCAGACGGGCGTACGCATCGCATTTGCCGCAAAGACGAAACCGACCCTCTCCAGCTGGTTCGAGGCCAGCATGCGCACATAGGAATGCACCATCGCATCGGTTGAGATCACCATCCGAGCGAGGTCAGGCGGCGCGCGCATTTCACCGGACGCCTGAAGCCGCATGCACCAGGCGTAAAGCCGCGCAAGGTTCAGCCCGATCAGCTGACCGATCGTCAGCGAGGTGTAATCAGAGGCAGATGATGGCGCGGGGGTCATGCCCAAAGTTTAGGGTGGCGTGCGGTGGGGTTGGATTAGTTTTTTTCTGGTGCATTGCTTCGCGGAATGCACCAGCACACTTCAATGTCAGCAGCCCGCAGGTTCCCGTGAAGACGGGAACCCATGCTTAAATCTGACGCCCTGCAGCAAGCGAATGTCTAAGCATGGATACCCGCCTTCGCGGGCATCTGCGGAATTCAGAATTGTGCGCTCATTCTCGCGACGGCGGGAAACTGGGCCTGCCAACCTCGCCAGATCCCTGCCTGCGCAGGGATGAGCGACCACAATCCGAACAAAGCATTGCGAACTCTACAAGCCTATGAATCCTAGCCTTCCAATACCCTCAGATCCCCCGGCGTGATGTAGTAAATTATTCTATATTTCCAGCAGGACCGCCTTACCGAGTCAGTCCGGTCCGAATGAACCCAATTTCCAGTCATAGCGCTTCGAGATGCAAGCATACCAAAACAGAAGGTGTCCTCTTGCATGTCGACATTGCCTATCACAAACGCGGTGGAAGCATCTCTGGCGGAATGCAACGAAACCACTTCGCTCTGCGTAAGCGCGGACGCCAAAACCCGCATGCCTCTTTCTGCGCGTTGATCCTCACTCATAAAGCGAGGGCTACACGCAGAGAGGATCGCAAACGAGGCGAGCAATATCAGTATGCGCTTCATCATCGTGTAATTGCCTCTCTCCAGTTTGGTTCAGCAAACGGACCCCCGTTCCGCCGTAGGGTGCATTAAGCGCAGCGAATACACCAGTGTGCAATTTGGCCCGCAGGTTCCCGTGAAGACGGGAATCCGTGCTTAAATCCGGCAACCCGCTATAAAAGACCATCTAAGCATGGATACCCGCCTTCGCGGGCATCTGCGGAAATCTGAATTGTGCGCTCATTCACGCGAAGGCAGGAAACTAGACCTGCCAAACCTCATCAGATCCCTGCCTGCGCAGGGATGAGCGTCTTTATCCAGCGCCAAAGGTTTTCCTTACAATCACGCAATGAGTGAGCGAACAGTCACAATCCCGCCTCATTGTTAGTGATCGTTCACACGATCAGTAATGGAGGGTATACATGACTGATCTTATCTCACCGGACTATCACCTTGCGCTGTATGCGCTCTGGGTATCGCTACAGGTCGTAGCGGGGCTGTTAATCGCTGACTTTGTCTCAGGCGTTCTGCACTGGATGCAGGACAGATATGGCGGCCCGAAATGGCCGATTGTCGGCCCCCTCGTTCGCGCCACGATCAGGCATCATAAAAAGCCGCGCCGCATGATCACCCGCAGTTTCATGCAGCGAAACGCCCCGACCTTCTTCATATCAGCCCTGTTTCTGGCGGCGTTCGCGGCGCTCGGGTGGATCAATGTCATGACGCTGACCGGCGTGATTGTTGGCGCATTCGCCAATGAGTTTCACAACTGGTCTCACAGAAAACCGTCCGAGAACGGCCCCGTCATCACATGGTTTCAGGATAAGGGCCTGATCATCGCGCCGCTTGAGCATGCCCGCCATCACCGCAACGGCAAGAATTCTCATTTCTGTGCAGTCACCGGCTGGATGAACGCACCATTGGAACGGGTGCGGTTCTGGCGCAGGCTCGAAGCGCTTATCCGTGTGTTCGCCAAAGAGCGTCCGCGCAGAGACCCGACCGTGCGTCGCCGCCTTGTCTTTGCCTGACCTGCGTAAAACCTCGCTGCTGCCGCATCTGCAACACAGTTGATTTACGAAGCGGAAAGGCTGTTTTCATAAATTGCCGGCATGATTAACCGGCAATTTCTTTTTGGGCTCTCTGCATGCGTGATTCTTGGTGCGCCTGCTTTCGCACAGGTTGCACCACGCGTCTTCCGCGAAGCCGAACAAGCCTTTCTGGAGCGCACCTCGCTACGCGCTGCCGATGAGAAATGCGGCTATTTCACAGACCTTGAACGCGCCGCTCTGACATCCGGTCAGTTACAGGCCCGCGGTTCATTGTTGCGTGCAGGCTTTACCGTCTATGATATCGAGCTGGCCGCGACGGAAGTTGCCCGATTTGCAAACTCGCAGGACTGCGGCGATGCCGAATTTATGCAGGCGGTCTTTCATCTGAAAGACGCCTTCTCTGCCTTTATCGGTACGATGGTTATGAATTTTCCGGGCCGCGATGCGGACTGGAACGCCTCGCGCAGCCGCTGGGATACATGGCGCATCGTGCAGGACGGGTCGACACCGGACTATATGTTCCAGTTCGGTCTGCTGGCGCCGCGCGATACCAATCCGGAAGACTTTCCTGCCAGCTTTGCCCGCCCGCTGGATAACCCGCTCATTGAAGAGCCGTTCGATCTGGCGGTAGACCTGTTTCTTCAGGAAGACGACATTGCGCCATCTACCGCGCGCATTCTGATCCGCGATCCGGAGAAATCATCAGAGCCATGGCTTGGTGCCGTGTTCTCGGGCGAGCCGGGCCCGCCGCCACGCGGTATTACGAGCGCCTACTGGCCGCGCGAACGCACAGTCATTACCGATGAAGACGACGAAGATGATCGCCGTGCCCGTTTCGTTTTTGATGAGGCTGCGGCGGAAGCCATGATGCAGCTCGATCCGCGCGAACAGGTCGAGATTGTCATTCAGCCAAATCCGCGCAGCGGCGAAACAGAGCCGAAAGTGCTGGTTGTCGAGGTGGGTGACTTTGCCGCCGCCTGGTTCTTCGCACGCCTTCCGGCGCTTTAGGCCTCGGCCTCGGCTTCACCCTCACCTTCATCGGCTTCGGCGTCTTCGACCTTGAGCGGCAGACGCACGCGCGCCGTGGTGCCCTCGCCTTCAGCGCTTTCAAAGTGGACATCCCCGCCCAGCGCTTCAGACAGCATCATGACGATGGACAGACCAAGCCCTGTTCCTGGACGATGACGGGCATTTTCCCCCTGGAAAAACGGCTCGCCAAGGCGGGCCAGCTCCGCTTCTGAAATACCGTCGCCTTCATCGCTGACAGCAACTGTCGCAAAGGCATCATCGGTCGTGACGGTCAGAGAGACCTGACCTTGAGGCGGCGAGTATTTCACCGCGTTGGACAGAAGGTTCAGGAAGATCTGACGCATCGCCTTGCGGTCTGCATACACAGGCACGCTCTCCTGAGGCGCGTCGAGCTTCAAAGTCATGCCAGACTCTTCGGCCTGCCAGCGGATCAGGTCCAGCGCATCTTCGGCTTCCATGACGACATCAAGGTCTTCAGGTTCCAGACGTAGACGACCAGAACGCCCTTTGGCGGCGGTCATCAGGTCATCGACGAGCAGCCCCAGATGTTCAGCGCCCTGTTTGATGCTGCGCGCAAACCCTTTGTACGGCTCGGTCACAGGACCGGCGCGTTCGGACAGGATAAGATCGGAATAGCCACTGACGGGGTTCAGCATGTTGCGCAGCTCATGGCCGAGGCTGGCAATCCAGACCGCTTCATCGCTGAGGCGCGGAGCGTCAGGCTCTGCAGGCAGAACCTCCGGCTCGGGCGTAGCTTCAATAGCTGCGACAGGTTCAGCAGGCTTGACGGCACGCGGCTTGTATTGGGTCAGGACCAGACGGTATCCGTCTCGCGTCGCGCGAAGGTCCACGTGAACGTTTTCCTGCGTCTCTATTTTCAGCTCAGGCACATCATTTTCTTCAATGCCGCGAATAGCGTCATACGGCGCCTCGAAGAAGTCTGCCATGCTCGCATGACCGATGTCATTGGCGCTCATACCCGGCAGCAGGCGGAGATCGCCCACCCAGGAGCGAACCTTGCGACGCGGGTCGAGGCTGACCACAAGCACAGGTGTGTCAGTCAGCGTTGCGACCCAGCGGTCGATTTCCTGATTTTTCCCACGGCGTTCGTTAATCACGCCGCCAGCAGAGGCCGCGAAGACACCAACCTGCAGAACGCTTACCAGCGCGCCAAGTCCGATCAGCGCGCCAGCATTCTCCAGAGACGGAAGCGCGGCGCCCGAAAATGAAATTGCGGCAATCGAAAGATAGCCGATACCCGCGAAGATACTGGCCTCAATACCCAGACGGAAACGGCCCAGAGACAAAGCGTGCAGCGGGCCAAGCGCCAGCATCACCACCAGCGGGGAGCTCGCGCCGCCCGTCATCAGGACGCAAATGAGCCCGACCATGATCCACGCGAACACAATCCAGATGTCGTGCGCTTCGCGCGCGGCGCGTGTCCCGATGATCAGATGAACGACAGATGGAAGCGACACAAGCGCCAGTGTCGCGCCAACGACAGTCGCGGGCACGCCGGTGAACAATCCTGCAATAGCTACAGCAAGGCTGAGACCGAGCCATAGGACGCTGGCCAGCATTGGCGACACCCGTAACTCCTGTCCCCCGGTTTTATCATTTATTGACAGTATCTGATCTGTAAACACGGGTTAACCTCTGTTACACGTATCTAAACGACAATTGAGGCCATATCGTGCTTCGCTGGTTGTAAGCACCCAGGCCGCGTTGATTATCGGGGGAGTCGCCCATGAGTTTAAGATACCTTATGTCAGGTCTCGCTTCAGGCATTCTCCTGCTTGCGTGTCAGACTTCTTATGCAGATGACACAGATTCGCCTTCTGAGCAGCAGGTTTCCCCTGAGAGTGGTAATTCTGAATCCGGAATTCGCCTGCCTTTCCTCGGTCGCACGAATGACATCGAAAACGACAAAGAAGAAGGCGAACCATCAGCAGATGCGCCTGCTGTCGAAACTGTTGTCACAGAGGCCACTCCTATAGCGCCGCCACCTCCACAGCCGGATCTTCTGTCTCAGGCGGCTATTGCCTATGGCAGCTTCCATACGGACGTCTCTACTTACAATCGAGACTTCAATTCCAGCGATGAAGTCCAGACCGCGCTTGATGCGCTCGGCTCCCATAATCCTCAAAGCCTTGCATCCGGCTGGCTGGCCTATTCGGCTATGCTGGCGTCACAGTCAGAGGTCTTCGAAGAAGGCGTTCTGCAGGCGCGTGACGCGTTCGGTCGTGAACGGTTCCTGATGGGTATGCGCAATGACCCGTCCTATGCGCTCTCCATTCGCGGCGCAGACCATGCCATGTCCTATGTACTTGGCGCGAGCGACTCTGACGCCCGCCGTATCGACGAAGTCGGCGAGAATATGCGCGAGCAGGCTTATTCCCTGCAGCAGCTCGGCTGGGCACGTGCCCGTCTTCCGGGTCTTCCGGCAGATGATGCCCGCGCGCTGCGCGAGGCCGCTGCGATCGGTCGTCCGCAATCTGTTGCTGTACAATCCCTTCTGCTTGGCCCGAACGCTGAAGCGGCTCTGGCCAATGCAAGCTTCCTTGGCGGCTCATCCTCCATCTGGGATGCCATGACGGCCAGCGGTACAGATATCCGCCTTCCAGGCTTTGGCGCGCGGCCGGCGAACGTCACGCGCGGACAGTACCGCGTGGCCAGCGATCACCGTCGTACAGGCGGCAATATCGCAACACTCGCGGCGCTTCGCTATATGGACGAGACCGAGACACAGAACGAGTTTGTGGCCTCAGCGCTGAACGATCCGCAGACACAGGGCTGTTTTGAAGAAGCACAGCTGAACCTGCTTCAGTGTGTGTCAGCATCCCGCAACGTGTTCGAACGTCCGTTCTGCATCGGCGTCCACGCGCTGAAAGACGTTGGCTCCTGCGTCGGCAGCCTCGCCGAATAAGACGGTTTTTCTCCGCCGCCCCCTTTCCTTTTGCGGCGGAATAGCCCATCTGGCGAGCTATGAGCGTACAGACACAAGCAGACGAAATCCGTGACACCTTCGCCTTCCTCGACGATTGGGAAGCGCGCTATGAACATATTATCGATCTTGGCAAATCCCTGCCGGCTATGTCCGCAGACGATATGCAGGATGTCTATAAGGTTCCAGGCTGTGCCAGTCAGGTCTGGATTGTCCCTGAAGAGGGTTCAGGCAGCCTTGTAAGCTTCCGCGCAGGATCCGACGCCATTCTGGTGTCCGGCCTGATCGCGCTTCTGGCTGAGCTGTTCAACAATCAACCGGGCTCTGAAATTCTTGAGTTCGACGCGCCAGCCTTCTTTTCCGAAATCGGCCTCGATGAAGCGCTAAGTGCGCAGCGCGCCAATGGTCTACGGTCTATGCTTGGGCGTATCCAGAACCTTGCCCGCGCGCAGACTGAATAGCGCTCGACTGCCACATACCGCGCAGAACACGCCCCGTCCGCGGGGACAGGCCGGTTACAGCGCGCAATGCGCCCTCCAGATCGCTGAGCCAGTCATCAAACTCAAGCTCGTCGCGTAAGTCTTCTATCTGGTGGACGGCGTGGGCGACGGTCGATTTATCACGGCCAAATATCTCTCCCACCTGAGCGAGCGATAGCGAGCAGCATGTATGCGCCAGATACATGGCCACCTGCCTTGCGCGCGCAACAGACGTCACCCCGCGTGTTTCCAATAAAAGCTCATCAGGGGTCAGCCCCGTTACGCTGGCGACAAGGCCAGTTATCATCCGCGCTGTGTTCGATAGTTCAGAAGTCATATCCCACCATTTTTTATAGGTTCAGAGTGATGACCACACTCTAAGCCCCATTCTCTAAAGTAGGATTATATTCCTTTTCTGTATCATGAGTCCATATGAAAACACCCTCTCCTCAACAGGAAAGGGTGTCAGAATAAATCATGATCCGTCGGGTCGTTGTCAGAGGACGCTTTCGTGGACGGCCATGGGGGAACGCACCATATCGGCTGTCACCACCATAACTTCGCGAAGCACACCTTCACCTTTTTCATCGAACTGAATTCGGTCAAAACACAGGATCTGCTGACGCCCATCTGCGACAGGCTCCAGAGGAAGTCGCATCCAGTGGTGCGCGCGGCGGTGGCCAACTGGCGTCACACCGAATACAGGCGAACGGGTCGCGCGGCAGCGTCTCAATGCGCCATCCCACGGAAGATCGCCTCCACATTCGTCGGACACCATGCGACCACGCACTTCGTATCCAAGTACTTCTTTAAGTCCTTCGCCGGTCAGTCTGAACTTGAAGTCGTCATCTAACTGATATTCCAGAATAGATACATGCTTCAGATAGTTCCGCATGCCAGCAGGGCCGAGTTCTGCACGTGTTGGCAGCCGGTCTGGTCGGCAATACGTCGACCAGTACTTAAGAAGCTTTGCCTGGTCTGAAGATAGAACCTGCTTAAGTCTCTGATCCATAACTTGCTCGTGTGTTTTACCGATATAGTTAACATCGGTTAATTCGAATCACCCGCCAAGCCTTAATTCAACCTTTATTCACTTTTTCTTGTGTTTTCTTGTTTCGAAAGCGAAACGATAAGCAACTATTGTCTCTATATTAGCCTTTAGTTTGCCCAAGACCCATTTTCTTTGCGAGTTCCGAGCGCTGCTTTGCGTAGTTTGGCGCAACCATCGGGTAATCTGCAGGCAGGCCCCACTTCTCACGATACTCTTCCGGAGACAGGTTGTATTTGGAACGCAGGTGGCGTTTCAGTGATTTGAAGCGCTTACCATCTTCCAGACAAACCAGATAGTCCGGCGTGATGGATTTTCGCACCGACACAGCCGGCGTGACTTCTTTCGGCGCCTCGCTAGGTGTCACTGAAGACAGATCGCGAATAGTCGCATGAACCCGCTCGATTACATTCGGCAGATCATTGGCTTGTACTGGATTGTTACTCACATATGCAGCGACGACATCAGAGGTCATCTGAATAATCTGCGCATGCATGTCAGAATCTAAGTCATGGCTTAGAGTTGACGTCATTGTAGCCTCCCCGAGCCCCTTATGGGGTCTGTTTTATGCTTTTTAGCTTTGTTTGTAGCAGAGTATAATTGTCGAAACAGATTTGAAATCAAGATTAAACATTACGATAGGCCCAATTATTATACATAAGGCCTCTATTCAAGGAACATTTAGCGCTTCATTGCACCGCACAACCGCGGAAGGTGAATGAATACTTATAGTATGCAATATATATCGTTTTTCACAACTTGATATTCCAAAACGATATAACCGCTATCCATTTGGCATGACCTATTTTTGCTATGCAACACGCGGCAAAACGCAGGCGGCTCCTGCATTTCTCAGCATTTACAACATGGTCGCGCGCGCACAATGGGCGTAAGACCCGCTTTAGCCGGAGGTTTATCTGGCATTGCAGCAAAAAGGCCGCCCAAAGGCGGCCTTTCGCAAAATACAACGATTATTCAGCGATCAGTGCGGACCGACGATGAGCGCCAGAACCATGACAATGGCAAGGACAATACTTGTCCAGATCGCCATGCCAGCAGATAGCGGGCCGCGGCTCAGCTCACCCTGCGGGCTGAAGGTCGCTTCGATACGGTTGTAAACGCGGCGGGAGAGACGCAGCGCAGCGCCTGTCATTGCCGGACCAGCTTTGCTCCATACCGCACCTGTCCAGACGAGCGCGTGATAGAGCGGACGGCGATAAACCCAATCGAAATCGAGTACGACGCCGCGCTTCTCTGGCGGGTAAAGCTTCACACGGTTCAGTACGATGAAGGCAAGCGCCGCGAACACTAGCAGCTGCATCTGTGTGAGAACGTGGTCCGTGGTCCAGAGGCTTTGCTCCAGATACACCATCGCCTCATCCCGATACGGCAGCAGGCCGTAAAGGAACTCTGTACCGCCAAGGAACGGGAAGCCGATCCAGATACAGAAGAAGGATGCGATGCCCATAGCGAGCAGCATGTTGAACGGCGCCTCTTTCGGTCGCTTGCCACTATCGTGCGCGAAGAAGGCAAAGAACGGGATCTTGATGCCGGAGTGCTCCAGAACGCCCGCAGACGCGAACAGCAGCATCATCCAGATGATCGTCATATGCTCATAGCCAACGGCGCTCATGGTCAGAGACTTTGCAACAAAGCCTGAGAAGAGCGGGAAGGCAGAGATCGACGCCGCACCAATGATACAGAAGATCGCTGTAAACGGCATTGTGCGGTAAAGCCCGCCAAGCTCGGTCGCCTTGGTCGTGCCCACGCGATACATCACAGCGCCCATGCTCATGAAGAGAAGGCCCTTATAGATGATGTGCGCGAAGGCGTGCGCAGCTGCGCCGTTCAGCGCGAGCGGCGTACCAATACCGATCGCACAGACCATGAAACCGACCTGGTTGTTCAATGAGTAAGCCAGAACCTTACGCAGATCATTCTCGATCACGGCAAAGAAGACCGGGAAGACGGTCATGATCGCACCGATCCAGATCAGTGAGTCTTCGCCCGGGAAGAAACGCCAGAGCGCATAAACTGCAAGCTTGGTCGTGAAGGCAGACAAGACCACAGAGCCCGTATGGGTCGCTTTGGAATAGCTGTCCTGCAACCAGTTATGCAGAAGCGGGAATGCCGCTTTGATACCCAGCGCAACAAAGAGGAAGATCGCACCCGGATCATCCTGCAGGCTGAGGCCTTCACCTTCAGAGATAAATGCATCGAATTCGAGCGTGCCGAACTCACCCATGATGAAGGTCGCGCCCATGAGCAGAAGAACACCTGACAGGATCTGAATACCCAGATAGCGCATGCTCGCCTTATAGGCTTCAGGCGTACCGGATTTGAGGATCAGGAAGACGGACGAAACGGCCGTGAGCTCCCAGAACACAAACACGGTGATCAGGTCGCCAGCAAACGTAGCGGCAATCGCAGCACCGGCGTAAATCAGCGCCATAGAATCCTGCAAAGGATCCTTATTATGGAGCGCAAAGATGGAGTTCACCGTCGCCGCGATCAGGAAAGCCAGACCAAAGACGATAGAGACCCGTTCGACCTGATACAGGACGAAGGTCATATCCATCATGTTCAGCGTCGCCAGCGGCTCGCTCAGCGCGCTGTGAAGCACAAGAGCAGCAAGGCCGAGAAGCGGACCACCAATGGTAACAACAGCACGCGGGATCTCACCGCGGATAACGTAAGCCAGCATACCAGCCAGGATTACGATGAACCCCGGATTTGTATGAGACAGCAGAGACATCAATGTATCACCCATTGTCGGTCTCCTCTTCCGGCTCGTAATAGTTTTCCGGACGTCCCAGCAGCTTGCGCAGCGGCCAGCCGCTCAGAACCACGCCGCCAAAGGCTGCAAAGCCGAACAGCGCGTAGAACATTTTGAACTCGGCCAGGTGGATGTATTCATGGCGGTGGACAAAGAAGTCTGCCAGCGCCAGCCCTGCGGCCAGAACACCCACGAAAATGAATGTGTAGAGACCCGCTTTCGGATGGCTCGTCCATCCGAAATAGCGCTCCCCCGAATGCTTTGCAGGACGCGTGTCCTGCGTGTGTTCTTCAGGCGTTATCTCGCTCATGGGCGCGCTCCAAACACTGGTGAAATGAAGTCGGAGATCACATCAACTCCGAAGAAGAGAACGAAACAGCCGGTTGCGGTAATCGCCAGCGGCAGAACCGTCAGGAATGGCGCACCGCCCGGACGTTTGAAGCCGGCAACTTCCAGCGTGTCTGCGTTTGGCGGCATAAGGCCAAGCAGAGCAATCGGCAGAAGATAGGCAACATTCAGAAGCGTTGAGGCAATCAGCACGTAAACCACATAGATATGGTCGGCATCGACTGCGCCCTGCATCAGCTCATACTTCGCCCAGCTACCACCAAGCGGCGGAACGCCAATGATGGAGAGCGATGCGATCAGGAAGCAGGTAAAGACAATCGGCATACGACGGCCAAGACCGCGCATCTGGCTGATCTCTGTTTTGCCGGTGGCGACGTAAATCGCACCCGCACACATGAAGAGCGTGATCTTTGCCATAGCGTGCATTGCAATCTGGAGCGCAGCACCTGACGCACCGGCTGTGTTCGCCAGCATCGCACCGACGGTCACATAGGAGAGCTGTGAGACGGTGGAATAAGCCAGTCGTGCCTTCAGATTGTCTTTCGTCAGCGCGATGAGCGATGCGACGACAATCGTGAAACAGCCAACCCACATGACAATCTCTGTGCCCGGAAGAGCGGAGAGAAGATCAAGGCCGAAGATATAGACCGAGACTTTGAGGATGGTGAACACACCCGCCTTCACAACAGCCACCGCGTGGAGCAGCGCAGACACAGGCGTCGGCGCGACCATCGCGTTTGGAAGCCAGAAGTGGAATGGCATGAGCGCGGCTTTACCAACACCGAATGCGAAGAGCAGAAGCAGAACGCTACCAAGCGCCGGACCAACCTTACCAGCGAGCAGGCCGCCTTCGACAAAGTCGAGGTTACCGGCAATCGCAAACGTCCAGACAACCGCCATGAGCAGGAAGCCGATGGACGTTCCGAGAAGTGTCAGAAGATAGATACGCGCGCCGCGGCGGGCATTCTCATCGCCTTTATGGGCAACGAGCGGATAGGTCGAAAGCGTCAGGACCTCATAGAACACAAACAGTGTGAAGAGGTTACCCGCCATCGCAACGCCCATCGCGCCAAAGAGTGCGAGACCGAAGCAGACATAGAAGCGCGTCTGGTTACGTTCGCGGCTTCCACGCATATAGCCGATGGAATAGAGCGAGTTCAGGATCCAGAGGCCACTCGCAATCATGGCGAACATGGCTCCCAGCGGTTCCAGCTTGAACGCAAAGGTCAGGCCGAGCGCAATGTCCGGCGATTCCAGAGCGATTTCCTGCCCCGAACCTGTCCGGATCGCGAGAACCGTACACAGGATGAAGAGCGCGCCCGCACCAACCAAAGTCGCGGCTTCGCGAACATCCGGAATGCTGTTAAGCGCCAGAACCGCGCCGGCAACCAGCAGCGGAATAAGCAGGATAAGGGAAATCAGAAGCTCATTGCTCATGGCTGACCTCCGGAGAATGCAACATTGGCCGCGCCATCCGTCAGTGACGTAATAAAGGACGCATCAAGGCCGAAATAGATACTTCCGAGCGCAAGCACCCAGAGCGGAATAAGCAGCATAAGCGGAGCTTCCTTCACCTGCAGCTGTGCTGGACCAGGTGTTTTGAAGAAGACCGTCTCAAGCATGCGACCGACATAAAGAACCGCGAGAACGGAGCTGATCGCCAGAACGACAACCGCCCACCACCAGTCCTGCATCAGGGCCGCCTGGAACAGAGCAACCTTGGAGAGGAAACCTGCCGTCAGCGGAACACCGACAAGGCTGAGCGCGGAAATGCCGAGCGCAGTCGCTGTCCACGGTGCTTTACGGGCAACGCCTGCAAAGTCCTTCAACTGCGAAGAGCCAAGGCTCATGACCACACCCGCAACCGCCATGAAGAGCGCGCCCTTCATGAGTGCGTGGTTGATCATGTGGAACATGCTGGCCGAAAGGCCTGCAGCGCTGGCGAGCGACAAGCCCATCAGCATATAGCCGACCTGAGCAACAGAAGAATATGCCAGCATGCGCTTGATATTCGTCTGGAACACTGCCTGGAAGGAACACGCAATCGCCGCGACAGCCGCCATAGGCGCAAGCACCCAGGTGAAGACGACCTGCTGGAACTCAAGCTCTGGCGAGAAGACAGAGAAGAGCAGACGCACAAGTGCGTAGAACGCGACCTTGGTTGCCGTCGCTGACAGGAACACCGTCACGAAGCTCGGAGAGTAAGTGTAAGCGTTTGGCAGCCATTGGTGCAGCGGGAACATCGCCGCTTTCAGCGCAAGACCGGCCACGATGAAGGCAAAGCCTGCATGGATTGTCTTGCTGTCGGCAACTTCCGGAATACGGGACGCCATGTCCGCCATGTTCAGCGTACCGGTCGCAGCATAGAGGAACCCAATACCGATCACGTAGAAGGTCGCGCCGAGCGAGCCCATGATCAGATAGTTGTACGCCGCTGTGAAGGCGCGGCGGTCACGAGACCCACCGATTGCCACCAGAACATAAGTCGAGATGGAAGAAATCTCGAGGAAGACGAACAGGTTGAACGCATCGCCTGTGATTGCAACGCCCATAAGGCCCGCAAAGCAGAGAAGATACGCAGACAGGAAGAGCGAACGCTTTTCCTCGTTAATATCCTGAACAATGGTCGGCATCGCGAAGATTGTCGCCAGAACACCGATCACAGAAACCAGAACCAGAACCGGCGCATTCAGCATGTCTGCCGCAAACTCAATACCCAGAGGCGGCGCCCAGCCACCCAGCGCATACGAGACACGGCCATGCGCCATTACATCCTGCAGAAGCGCGAACGCGAAGACTGAAGACGTAATGATGCCAAACAGAGCGAGCGCCCAGGCAATACGCCATTTCGGCATCGCTGCGCAGATCGGTGACAGGAGCATAGGCCCCAGCACGACCAGCACCGGCAAATGTCGGACCCAGCTTTCAGGCAGCAGAGAAAGAACATCTATAAGCATGGCTTAGGCAGTCTCCGCAGAAGATTCAGTTTCAGCATGTTGGATGTCCGCTTCACGAACTTCGTCCATTTCAATCGTGCCGTAAGATTCGCGGATGCGGACAACGATCGCGAGGCCAACAGCCAGCGTCGCAACACCCACAACAATCGCGGTCAGGATCAGAACGTGAGGAAGCGGATTTGAGTACACTTCCTGCAAAGGCTGGCCGCCGATATGGTTCGGATCAATAATGCCGTCGATAAACGGGCGTCCAAGTTCGTCCACACCTGAGGCTGCTCCATAGCCTGCACCATGAGCCGCATCAGCGCCATGACCACCGCCGTGATCATCGCCATAATCTTTCGGGTAATCACGGCCGAACAGGATCGGCGCAGAACCGCCATTGATCTTACCCAGCGTGATGTAAAACAGGAAAACGGATGTCTGGAACACGGACAGGCCAATCAGGCGCTTGATCATGTTTCCAGCCTGGAAGGTCACATACAGACCAACCATCATCAGGATGATGATTGCCCAGTAATTGTATCGTTCAAAGATGAATTCGGCCATGTTCTACCAGTCCTCATCATCAATTTCAGGCGCACGACCAGCGAACGCATAGAAGATTGTAAGCATGCTGCCTGCGACCGCGAAGAGAACGCCAAGTTCAATCACGATAATGCCGATATGCTGGCCCCAGTGACCATCCGGGCCTTCCGGAATCACGAAGTCATAATCGAGGAACAGGCCGCCATTCAGCATCGCCCAGACGCCGACGGATCCGTAAAGCAGGAAGCCGAAGAGCGCGAGTGTGCGTGCGAATGTTGCTGGCACGAGACGCAGCGCCTCAACCACACCGAAGATCAGCGCATAAAGAATAATACCAACGGCAAAGATCACACCCGCCTGGAAGCCGCCGCCCGGCGAATAGTCACCGTGGAACTGAACATAGAAGGCGTAGAGCGTGATAATCGGGATGAGGAACTTAGCCGTCACCCGCAGGATTACGTGGTGGTCGGTTTTCACTTCTCGCCTCCCTTTTTCTTTTTCAGGGATGCAGACAGGGAGCGCTCGCCAAAACCGAGCAGCAGCGCAACCGCCACACCTGCAATGAAGACAACGCCAACCTCGCCGAATGTATCGAAGCCACGATAGCTGGCGAGAACAGAGGTTACGACGTTCGGAATGCCGATATCTCCATAGTTACGCTGCAGGAATTCCTGCGCGAGATAGGAGTTGGCCGGAGAATCCGGATCACCAAAGCCTGGAAGGTCAATCGTCGCATAGAACAGGATTGCACCAGTAATCACGACAACCAGCATAGGCGCGATGCGCTTCAGCGGCTTGTCTTCCTTGGCCACCCGCACGGTCAGCAGCATGGCGCCGAGAATGAGCGCTGATGAAATGCCCGCGCCAACCGCAGCCTCGGTAAAGGCAACGTCGACGGCATCGGCAATCACAAACCATGTCGCAGACAGAAGTGAGTACACACCAGACAGCATGACCAGCGCGAACAGGCTGCGCAGACGCGCAATCGCGATCGCGGTGATCGCCATCATTGTCAGAACGCTGATATCAATAAGAATAACCGAGAGGTCCGGCCCCGCGACCTGAGCCGCAGTATTAGCTACATCGCTCATGCCTCGTCCTCCTCTTTAGCCTTTTGCAGGCCGATTTTACCGATGATTGGCTCAAGCCCGGCTGTATAGGCCGCGTTGGCAATCGCGTGTGCGCTTGTCGGGCCAGTCAGCACGAGGAAGAGACCGATCAGAATGAGTTTGAAAACAATCAGAAGCCCCGGCGCCAGAAACGCCATACCCAGAATAAGCGTCAGCGCGCCGAGCGTATCGGTCACACTGGCCGCGTGAAGGCGGGTATAAAAGTCAGGAAAGCGTAGAACGCCGGCCGCAGCGATAACGGTAGATACACCGCCAATCGCACACAGAAGCGCGCCCACAAAATGGCGCCAGCCCGGCGCTGTGATCACGCCGATAACGTCGTTAAAGAACTCCATTATTCAGCCTCCCCTTTCGGCTCGACTTCCGGCTTGATGAGCGAAATCTGGAAGGAGCGATAGCGGAAGAATTTCAGGATAGCGATCGTCGTAACGAAGTTGATCAGCGCATAGAGAAGCGCGATGTCCAGAAAGTCCGGACGCCCCATCATGAAGCCGACAAGCGCCAGCAGAACAACGATTTTCGTACCGACGGAGTTCACAGCCAGTACGCGGTCGTACAGCGATGGCCCTACGAACAACCGGATAAGCAATAACGCAATCGACACAAAAATGCCGACTGCCGCTACAGACAGAAGGGTCATTTGCTTGTCCCCTTTTCTTTGGACGGGCGACCATCACCGGCAAGTGAAGAACGGCGATCCATTTCCTCAAACGCTTCAGGCTGGGCATCCGCCTCATACAGGCCATGCACCAGCATGGAGTCATCATCAACGCGCAGCGTGACCGTGCCCGGTGTCAATGTGATGGAGTTTGCAAAAATCACTTTGGCGAGGTCAGACCGGCAGGTCGTTTTCACTTTCACCATAGTCGGCTGGATATCCATATCCGGCTTCAGAACGGCCTTAATAACCGTCAGGTTCGCCTTCAGGATCTCTTTGATCAGATAAGGCGTATACAGAAGAAACGGAATGATCCGGTGATACGGAGACGTTTCACGGTCTTTCAGCCCAAGTCGTGTTGCCAGAATGACCGTGATTGCTATCGAAATCACACCCAGCGAGAGAACCACAGGCTCGTATATGCCCGACATTCCCAACCACAACAGCGTTAAAGCAGTTGCCAAACCCATCACGTAAAGCACGTGTCCAGACCTCATGCCCAATTCATATAATTGGGGCTAGACCTAGTCTAGCAGATCGGACTTGACCAGCGTGGAGTGAGAATTTCTTGCGAATTTTTCTGAACTGCAATCCGCATGCACAGCAATGATGGGCCCTCAGCCCTAATCCTTGCTGACACCGCCAAATACGAGACGGGCTGTTCGCATAGACGATGAAAACTGATGTGACCTGTTCGCGTCTTCATCATCCATATTCACCGGCTTCAGATTGAAGGATGAGGAGAGCGACCAGTTCCAATAGCGAAGCGTCGTTTGTGCCTTAGCAACGCTCATCATTTCGTAGATTTCCTTGATCCGCTCATAATGCGGATGAAGCACGCCCGGACCAATTTCGGCCGGTCGTTTCATCGCCACCCAGAGGCGCATCAGGTAATGACGCTTCAGGCCTGTTGCCTTACACAGAACGGCGATCGCCTCGCCGCCCGGATCCGTCAGAATTTTCGCAGCTGTTACCGGCTTGATACCAGCCAGGTGGCCAATTTCCTGCGCTGAATCGCGTGTCAGCCCCTGCTTTTCAGCCGCTTCAATCGCCTCTTCCAACGAGTCATACGGGCTACGCTCGATGGCAGCACGGTTGCGCTGGCGACGTTCGATCAGTTGAAGTGTTTTACGCGTAACCGGATCAGACCAGCCTTCGGAGGCCGCGAGTCCGAAAATATCACCACAAACATCAATAAGCTCAGCCCGATCAGCCGAAAACTTCATCAGGATTTTCCGACGGTCGTCCTCATTTGACCACCAGAACATTGTCATGGCGTGGTTCGGCGTCATCTCATCGCGGTCGATAAGCATTGAGCACAGATGCTCGTTTGCGCGCGACAACTCCATCAGATCATCCATGGATGTTTCCGAAATGAAAGAGCGGCGCGATTTAAGCATGGTCTCAATGGCCGGCACGTGACCAATATCAACCAATGTATCGCAAACTGACGGTGGCAACGTCTTGCGTCGAGCAATCGCTTCCGCATGCAACGGTGTCGAACGTTTCAGAATGAAATTCAGATCTGAATCGTCCAGAGATTCATTCTGTTCAAGCAGCTCGCGAGCCACCTCAATCGAACACATACCGAGATAGCGCAGGACGCGGCGCGGCGCTTCCTGTGTCGGCACCAGACGGCGTGCGCAGAAAATACGTTCTTCCTCTTCCGCATCGAACAGCATTTCGAGCAGAACATCGCCTGCCATGGACCTGTCTTGCGGCGGAATGCGGGAACTGGGCATGGCCACGACATCAATCAGACGACGAAGAAGTGTATTTCTTGCGCGGCGCGGCGTTTCGGCAGCGGCCTCTGAAAGAAGAAGTGCTGGATCAGTAGCCATGTGAGTTCCCAAAAGTACTAATCGAGAATTATGCCGCAAAAGACTTAACGGGGTCTCACCAGACTACATAAATACACCGCCATAATGGCCTGATCCCGAGTTTTTATTCGCCGTAAAAGCGAAAAACCACGTCCCCCAAATTTATCGTTTTTCAGGGTGAATGTATAACAGCAGAAGTGAAGCGGTAAGCGCGGCGACGGTCAGGTAGAAAGCCGCCCCTGCATCGCTCTCACCTGTGGCTGGGATGTTCAGATCCATCCCGACCCATGGCGAGAGATGAATGCCCGCCAGCACCAGAAACAGAAGGCTTGCAAACCGCGCCCCTGTTTTGCGAAACGGCGGGATAAACAGCAGAAACGCAGCAAGCAGCTCCAGAACGCCCATAATTACCCGCCCTGTCGGCTCGAACAGGGCAATGCCCGTGCCTTCAGCCAGTGACGAAAAGACGATACTCTCGCCCGGCAGGTCATAAAAAATCACCTGCCCGACGACCGGTTCCGGCCATGGATGCACTGTCCAGTGAAGAAAAACAGCGATCAGGAAAAGGGCAAGTAACCAGCTTAGGCTGTTGCGAATTGCACGCATGTTTCAGGTCCTGTCCTGTCTGTTCCCTGCACGCATTGTGATGACCAGTCTGTCGCAAGGTCAAGATTGCCACATGGCTAGACTACTGACATTCCGGACGATACGTGGCAACGATGTCCGCCGGAATAACAGACAGGCGCTCAGATGAGTGAAGAGTTCGACAAGCTGGATCGCGAAGTGATGGAGGGCGCCCGCTCTCCGATAGCCGGCGTTGATTCTGCATTGGCTGCGGGAGCAGCGTTCAGATCACGTCCGCGGATCAAGCGTCACGTATCGCGCGAGCTGCCAGCTTATCTCATCGTGCAATCCACCTGGTTCATGGCCTTTGGCCTGCAAATGGTGCTGTTTCCTTACCTCATCACCATCAAGCTCGGCCTTGATGGCACAGAGCTTGGCATTGCCAATATGGCGCTGGCTGCGCCGTCCGTCGTCTTCCTTCTGATTGGCGGCGTGGTGGCAGAGCGCGCAGATGGCAAGCGCATGCTTATGCTCTTACACGGGCTTGCGGCCTTTCCGGCCATTATGCTGGCACTGGCCGTGCATGAAAGCTGGCTCGCATACTCGCTTATGGTCGGTTATGGCATTTCGATGGGCACGCTTGGTGCCTTCATGATGCCCGCCCGCGATTCCATTCTGAATGAAGTGGTCGACCGGCGCGCGCGCACCGGCTCTAACGTCACCCTCCAGCGCGGCGTTGCCTTTGCGACCCTCGCCCAGTTTGCAGCTCAGGTGATGGGTATTGTCCTCGGCGGGTATGCCGATAAGGCGACCAAAATGCCGCCTTTCCTTGGTGGTTTCACAATTGGCCCCGTTTCTTCAGAACATCTTCTCTATTTTCAGGGCTTCATCGTTGCCTGCGGCGCGTTCGCGGCGCTCTGGCTCGCACGCGGACGTCAGGTCACGACAGGCCGCAGCGGTCTGGGCGCGGCCTTTGGCGATATGTCGGACGGCTTCCGCACAGTAACGAGTAATAAGCAGCTTCTGGCGATGACGCTTTCCATGTTTGGCGTCGGCATTTTCGTAATCGGCTCGTTTCTTGTTGTTCTGCCAATGATCAACCGCGAAGTGTTCGGCCTCGGCCCGGATGGCATTCGCGATATGTATGTGACCTTTTGGTTTGGCGCGTTTGTGTCATCAGCCATTCTGTCGACCGTGGGCAATTTGAAACGCCCGGGACGCCTGCTCCTCACCTCACAATTCCTCGGCTCAATGGTCATTCTGGTAATGTTGTGGGAAGGCATTAAAGACTATCACGAGATCTTCCTCGCCATTGTCTTTATCTGGGGTCTGGCGGGCGGCGTCTCTATCGCGATGAGCCGCTCAATCGTTCAGGCCGCGGCGCCGAAAGACCAGCTTGCTCGTGTGCTGTCTATCTATCAGCTCGGCTTTATGGCGGGTGCGCCAATTGGCGCGTTTATCATGGGCTTTGCGGTTGATAACTTCGGCCCGCACAAGATTGCATTCGTACCCGCCCTCGGCATGGCCATTATCGTCATCTGGATGGTTCTGGGCTCACCGATCTGGAACATGAAATCGGAAGAGACCTCGTAGCTATCAGCTCAGATTAAAGCTTATCGACAGGCGTGGCTCATCGGCCATATTCACCAGCACTTCATGACGTAGCCAGCTCTCCCAGAAGAGCGCCTGCCCGACCTGTGGCTGGAAATAGATGAAACGCTTCAGATCGGCCGCGATATCAGCTTTCTGCGGCGGTGAATTCATCATGAAAGGCAGGCGCGGGTCTTCAAACCGGATCGCGCTGGCGCCTTCTGGCAGGTCCAGATAAAACGTGCCTGACAGGACCGAGTTCGGGTGGATATGCCCGGAATGGCCCGCGCCCGGATCAAGCACATTCACCCAGAAACTATTCATGCTGAGCTTGTGAGAGCCGAGCTCGAAGCCCAGCTCTTTGGCGTAGGCGTTGGCCGCTTTCACAAGGCGCTTTTCAAGCTTTCCGAATGCCGAAATCCGCTGTGGCAGATCATTCAGCGACGCATAGGATGTGTAGCCGAGATAGCCCTGCTCTTCACACCATTGCTGGCCGGCCTCATCGCCTTCAGCCAGCATGACGACGCCATCAATCAGGTCATCGATAAACTCGGCATCCTTAGCCGGATCGACAATCGGGCACTCATGAATCTGTGTCGCGAAATAGCTGCGGGTGACGGCTTTGGTCATCTGGGAAAATCCTGCAATTAACAAATGGCCTTATGACGCGGCCTCGGAAACCGCGCAATGCGGCGAGAAGGCAAGTATTGTCCTAAGTTTTCCGGTAATTTCATTTACCAGTGTTAATCTCCCCGTCACCTGTACGCAGTATATACATGTAACCCCCCATACGGAGTGACGGCATGGAAAATAAAATAGACCTCCTCAAACAGGAGCATGTTGCTATTCTGGACGCCCTTAAAGAAGCCCGTCGTATCGGGTTGGGCACAGAAAGCGGACGTCAGAAGCTTCTTGAAGCCAAAGAATTGTTCCGTGCACACCTGCACCATGAAGAAGAGCAAATTTACGCAGAACTTCGCGCCAATCCGGCAACGCGCGACATTGCAAAACGCTTTCATGGCGACATGCAGATGCTGGCGCCGACGCTCGCTGACTTCTTCAAGACGCATATTGAAGACGGTACAGGCGAAACGGGTTCAAGCGACCTTGGCCAGCTACTTGGTCTGTTGCAAGCACGCTTTTCCAAGGAAGAATATCTTCTTTATCCGACAGCTATTCGCGGCCAGACCGCAGCGTAATCTTCCCCCACAAGGTAAGACAAAGAGCGTGACCAGGGTCGCGCTCTTCTTTTATGCGCCAGCTTTTTAGCGCCCATAGTGCTGTGAGGGCTGGTCAGACGACCAGATTTTGCTATGTGAGCGCCTTGATTAAAAGGATATCTGCTCATGGGCTTTAAATGCGGGATCGTCGGCCTTCCTAACGTTGGCAAATCCACCCTGTTCAACGCGCTGACCAAAACAGCTGCGGCACAGGCAGAGAACTATCCTTTCTGCACGATCGAGCCGAATGTCGGTGACGTTGCAATGCCAGAGCCACGCCTTAAAGTGCTGGCGGAAATTGCAGGCTCGAAAGAGATCATCCCGACACGCATGAACTTCGTGGACATTGCAGGCCTCGTTAAAGGTGCATCGCAAGGCGAGGGCCTTGGCAACCAGTTCCTCGCAAACATTCGTGAGACCGACGCCGTTGCTTACGTTCTGCGTTGTTTTGAAGACGAAGATATTACGCACGTATCCGGCAAAATCGACCCTCTCGCAGACTATGAAGTCGTCGAGACAGAGCTGATGCTGGCTGACCTTGAAAGCCTTGAGAAGCGCCGCCCTGCTCTTGAGAAGAAAGCGAAAAGCGGCGGCGATAAAGACGCCAAGGAAACGCTGGAACTTATCGACCTTGCGCTGGAGCAACTGAACGCTGGCAAGCCTGCCCGCCACGCAGATGTTCCAAAGGACAGCCGCAAGGCATGGCGCATGATGCAGCTTCTGACCGCCAAGCCTGTTTTCTACATTTGTAACGTGGATGAAGACTCTGCTGAATCCGGCAACGAGTTCTCCGCTGTCGTTGAGAAGCACGCGGCCGCTGAAGGTTCGCCTGTCGTCGTGATTTCTGCGAAGATCGAATCTGAAATCGCCATGCTGGACGATGAAGATCAGGCAGAATTCCTCGAAACGCTCGGCCTTGAAGAGCCTGGCCTCAACCGCGTCATCCGCGCGGGCTATGACCTGCTCGGCCTGCAAACCTATTTCACAGTTGGCCCGAAAGAGGCGCGCGCCTGGACCATTCCAGAGGGCTCGACAGCCCCTCAGGCCGCTGGCGTTATTCATGGCGACTTTGAAAAAGGCTTCATCCGCGCAGAAACCATCGCCTATGAAGACTATGTCGCGAACAAGGGCGAAGCTGGCGCAAAAGAAGCCGGTAAAATGCGCGCCGAGGGCAAGGAATACATCGTCAAAGACGGTGACGTTCTGCACTTCCGTTTCAACGTCTAAGCCGGTCGCTAGCGCGGCATGGCATTCCCGATGGCCTGACTGATCCCCAGTCCGGCCATCATGCCGTCATATGCGTGCGTGCCCATGACGATCTCCAGATCGCGCTGGTCGGTCACTAATTGCGTAAATTCGTTCACGACATTCGGGGCTGAGAGATCCTTTCCGTGGATTTCAGCCCAGTCGGTAATGTCTTCGGCCTCATCGGCAAGCTGGGCAATCACCGCAAAATAAAAGAGAAACTCGCCAATTGAAGGCGCGCCATGGCCAGCCTTCATCGTCATGCGCCGTTTCATACGGCCCCGGGGACTGGCAAGCGTGCAGGCATAGACGTCTTCGCCTGCCTCTACGCAGTCCAGCGTTAGCTCCGCTTCATTGATCGCATCCAGAATAAAGTCGCTCATCTCCTCAGCCTAAGCGTCAAACGCGCAGTAAAAAAGGGCCCCTTCTCAGGAGCCCTTCAAAACGCGCTGGCCGCTCAGACTATTGTAGAACGGAACCCAGCGCTTCAACAAAGCGCTTGTGGCCCAGATCTGACATCAGATCACCGACCTTTGCCTTCGCGCCCTCTACCGTCTGCCCCCAGAAGGCTGCCAACTGGACCGCGTCATCATAAGTCAGTTCCGCTTCTGACCAGTCGCAGCGCACATTGGTGGCTGACTGAATGTCAGCATCTGCAAGATCGGTTATGCCAGCGCTGATCTTGTTCGACAGGATCATTTTACCTTCCCAGATGCTCGCGCCCCACACAAAAGCGATCTTCTTCGCATCACAGAAGCCGTAATCGCTGGCTGCGTAGACTTCAAAATCACCGGTGATTTCATTGTCCGAAAGCGCATTGCTATCGAGAACAGAGGCGAAGGTTTCTACGAAACGCTTATGCCCCATGCCGGACATCAGATCACCGACTTTAGATTTGGCGCCTTCGACAGTCTGGCCCCAATAGGATGCGAGTCGTTCTGCATCGGCATAGGTCAGTTCTGCTTCGCTCCAGTCGCAACGCACATTGCTTGCGGACGCAATGTCGGCATCAGCAAGATCGGTAAGACCAGCGCTCACTTTATTGGCGAGCGTCAGCTTGCCGTCCCAGACGCTCTGGCCCCAGACAGACGCGATCTTTTTCGCATCGCAATAGCCATATCCACTGGCAGCGTAGGTTTCGAAGTTCCCGCCAACGTCATATTCATCGCCTTCAGTCTGGTCCGCCATCGCGTCTGCAAATGTCTCGACAAAACGCTTATGACCCATGCCTGACATGAGATCGGCAACCTTGGATTTGGCTTCCTCGACGCTATTGCCCCAATAGCTGGCAAGCTGTGTCGCGTCAGCATAAGTGAGCTCTGCTTCTGACCAGTCACAACGCACACCATCTGCTGAGGCGATGTCTGCATCCGCCAGATCCGTCAGACCCGCGCGAACCTTGTTCGCGAGCGTCATCTTGCCTTCCCAGATGCTCTGCCCCCAGACGGACGCAATCTTTTTGGCATCACAAAAGCCGTATCCACTGCTCGCATACACGTCGAAATCGCTCATGCCGTTATTGTGACCGGCATGCTGTGCGTCTGCGGTCTGCGCCATGCCCATAGCGCCCGCGCCTGCTGCGAAAGTCGCTGCAAATACAGCGTTATAATTCGTCATTTCGATAATCCCCTGATGGTCCCGCAATTTTCCCTTGATGAAGACTATTCATGAATGGCTGAAAAAGGCTACCCATTTTGTCAGTAAGAGATGGGGCCGATATGACGGGAAAAATCTGGAAAACAGGGTTTGAAATCGAGCTGCTGGCACCGCGAGGCAAGACTCGCGCGGATCTGGCCCACACACTCGCGGCAAAGCATGGCGGCGCTGTACAGCGGATGTTCTACCCTCAGTCAGAGCCGAGCCTGGCTCCCGGTGTGCAAGTGTTTGAAAACCTTATCCTTGGCTTCGACGCCGTAGATCAGAACGGACACCGGATCGCGCTATGCGTCGATGACCTGACGATCAATGCCGATCTTAACCGAAGCGCGCCACCTTTGAATGGCTGGATGCGTATCGTCAGCGATGATGGCAGGCTGTTATCACTGGTCTCCAAAGTCTGCGATCCGGTTGCCTCAATTGGAGACGTGCTGAAGCCTGTTTCCAGCCTTTTCGGTACGCCTCTTGAAAGCGAAAGAGGGATCTTCAAAGCGAGTGACGAGAAGAAGCGCCCGATTGCGCTGGCGACGGGCCTGCCAGGTGAACGGGAACGCCCGTGTGAAATAATCACCGCTCCGCTTGAAGACAATCGCGCTGAAATACTTGGAGAGCTTCTCGGCACCGCGAAAGCGCTGGGTTTTGTTATCCCCAAGGAAGCCGCCGTACATGTCCACTTCGATGCTGAACGCCTATGCGATGCACGAATTCTTTCGCGCCTGATCTATTGTCTGGCGAAACACGGAAAAGCTTTGCGCGCGCATGTTGGTACAAACCCCAATTGTGTGCGCCTTGGACCGATCGCGACGAACCTGATCGAGCTGGCGAGCGATGAGGCCTTTTTAAAGGCAGGCTGGGACGAAGCACGCCAGATGCTTCTGGCCTGCAAGCCGACCAAATATTGCGACTTCAATTTTCTGAACATCGCTGCGGGCTTTGAAGCCAAGCACACATTTGAAGTGCGCATCTTTCCGGGCTCGATTGATGCGAATGAAGTTTGTGGGTTCGCCAACTTGTTCGAGCGCATACTGAACTGGGCCGTTGATCAGGACCGCCCTGCCTGCCCTCAAACGATAGAGAGCTTTCTCTGAGGCATTAAAAAAAGGCGGCTCATGCGAGCCGCCTTTTCAAATTCTGTATCAGCAGAGCTGCTTAGTGGTTTGTTGGGCCACGGCGGCCATTCACAGCTTCGTCAGCCGCTTCAGTCGCATCTTCAACAGCTTCGTCAGCAGCGTCTTCAACCTGCTCGACGATACCAGCAGCTTCTTCTGCCACAGCGGCTGCAGCGTCATTGCCAGCTTCAGTCAGGTCTTCAGCAGCTTCTTCAAGCGCTTCACCCTGTGGAGCTTCGACGTCGACTTCAACCTCAGCAGCCATTTCTTCTTCAGCAGGCAGGGGCGCCGGGAATGGTGGAGCGTTCGGGCTCTGAGACGCGAGGTAAGCGATAACGTTCATACGCTCAGGGTCACGGCGCAGACCAGCGAAAGACATCGCTGTACCGTTTACGTAACCACGTGGGTTAAGGAGGAATGCGTCAAGCGCTTCATAGTCCCACTCGCCTTCCATGGAAGACAGCGTGCCAGAATAACCGCCGAAACCGTCAGCTGCTGCAAATGCGCGACCAACAACGTCGTGCAGAGCCGGACCAGCGCCGTTCACGCCTGGGTCTTCTGCATTGTGGCAGCTAGAACATTTAGACCGGAAAGAAGACGCGCCGTCTTCAACGCTAGCCATTGCGAGCATAGCGCCAAGGTCGAACACTTCTTCTTCAACTTCTGCACCACCAGCGCCTTCTTCAACAGGAAGGTAGTATGCATAGCTTGCCGCAAAGCGCTCATTCAAAGAGTGAGCTTCTTCTTCGTGGTGACCGCCGTGATGACCACCTTTTCCAAAGATGATGTCAGACAGCGTTGGCAAAGCCAGAAGTACGAGCAGAACGGCCAGCAGAGCGCCAGCAACTTTATTCAAAAACATTTCTCACGAATCCCGGTTGATCCTGAATCTTGGGGTGCTTCTGGCACGGTGGCGCTTAACGTTCAATATTCTCTTTAAATAAACATGCATGGAATCTGACTTTCGCGGCGAAGAGCCGCACGTTTTTTCGGGCCGTTGCACAGCTAAATTGCCCTCTTGCCGAATTTCGCCGGGCGTGGTTTGCCTCCTCACGGAATATGAAAGGTTCGATCATGGCCGGAAAAATTGCATTTCAGGGCGAACGCGGTGCGAATTCGGAAATTGCCTGTCGTCAGGCGTATCCGGATATGGAAGCTATCCCATGCCGGACCTTTGAGGACGTGTTTACAACGGTTGAAAGCGGCGAAGCCGATCTGGCCATGATACCGGTTGAGAACACGATTGCCGGTCGCGTTGCCGACATCCATCACCTCATTCCAGACTCGCAGCTGCATATGATTGCAGAACACTTTCTGCCAATCCGCTTCCAACTCATGGCTCTGCCAGGCGTGGAATTGAGTGAGATCAAGCGCGCTAAATCCCACGTTATGGGGCTTGGTCAGTGCCGCATCTTCATGCGCGAACATGGCATTGAAGCTGTGACGGCGGCCGACACTGCGGGCGCGGCGCGTCAGGTTGCCGAAGAAGGTGACCGCGCGATGGCGGCCATTGCGCCGGCCCTCGCTGCAGAGGTGTATGGCCTGAACATCATCGCCAAGGACATTGAAGACGAAGAGCACAATACAACGCGCTTTGTGATCATGAGCCGCGAGCCAAACGACCTCACCGAGGTTTCAGCGCCATGTAAAACCGCGCTCCTCTTCACGGTGCGTAACGTGCCCGCAGCGCTTTATAAGGCGCTTGGCGGCTTTGCGACCAACATGGTCAACGTCACCAAGCTGGAGAGTTATCTCACCGGTGGCTCGTTCACAGCAGCCCAGTTCTTTGCCGAATTTGAAGGCCATCCGGATGAACGACCTGTCCAGTTGGCGCTTGAAGAACTTGGATTTTTCTCGACCCAGGTCCGTGTTCTGGGCGTGTATCCGCAAGGCGATCGCAAAGACTATATCATGCCATAAACACGGCAATAACGCGCTGGTCGCTCCGATGTGAATACACTGGAGCAGCTTGTGTTTCGCAATTTTGCCGATGATTTTTTATCTTCAGGGTTCCCCAGAACAGGAATCCCCAGATGAAACCTATTGCACTTATATCTTTACTCGCCGCCAGCATCGCCACACCGGCCATTCTGACGCCCGCAGCATTTGCAGACGCTGCCCCGATCTATACCGGTCTGTTTTCCAATACAGCCGTGCAGGGTCATGACGTCGTCGCCTATTTTACAGAGGGCCGTCCGGTTGAAGGCAGCCGCGCATTCACGACTGAATATCAGGGCGCTGAATTCCGCTTTGTCAGCCAGCAAAACCTCGACACATTTCTTGCCGAACCTGAAGCCTATGCCCCTCAATATGGCGGATATTGCGCATGGGCGGTCGCTCAGGGGCAGCGCGCGAAGGGTGATGCCCGTTATTGGGCCATTGTCGACGGCAAACTCTATCTGAACTTCAACGAAGACATTCAGTCCGACTGGAATGCCGACCGCGAAAACTTCATCACACAAGCCGATGACAATTGGCCGAACGTGCTGAACTAACGCGACCTGCCAGCCCTTCCGACCCCGAACAGAGCGTCCGCGTCCCCCCTATACTCTAAGGGCGCTCTTTATCACCCGGGCAACATAACCAGCCCCCCGGTCCCCCAGTTGCCCGGGTGATTCTTTTTCCAACCTAGAAATTGCGCCGCTTCAACACTCGTTCATAAAATCACATATGGTCAGACTGTTAGATGAACTAAAGGCCTCCCGACACCAGGAGGCGGTTTTCTTTACCAGCACATACTGCCACTAAAGGTTTATTTGAAAGTTCAAAGAGATAACTCTCGACTATACGCAAGTCCCAAATGCAGAACCAATAGCTGTACACATGCTCCGGTGTTGTATTTTTACAAACGCGTTCACAAAATTGTTTTTCATATGCTTTTTCTATGTTGCAGTTTCTTCAAATGCCCGCCTAAATCACCGCGCATAAATACATTGTTGGAGGAAACTATGAACAAACTTGCAATTGCATTGGTAGCAGCTACCGCAATGCTGACACCTGCTGCTATGGCTCAGGAAGCGAACAATAACCTGTATGTAAACCTCGGTTATTCTGCGCTCGACGGCGATGGAGCTACTCTCGGCGCAGCAACAGCTCGCGCTGGCGGCTTCTTCAACGAGTATTTCGGCGTTGAAGTCGAAGCAAGCGTTGGTGTAACTGAAGAAACAGTTCTGGGCGTTGAACTGGACCTCAAGAACCAGTACGGCGCATTCGTTGTCGGCCGATACCCGGTAAATGAGAATTTCGATGTTTTCGGACGTCTCGGCTACGGCTCAGCCACATTCCAGGGCAATGTCCCAGGCTTCAGCCCGGTAGATGTTGACGTTGACGGATTTGCGCTGGGCGTTGGTGGCCAATATTTCTTCAACGACAATATTGGCGTTCGCGCGGACTATACGCGTTTCGAAGCTGACGATTCTACAGTTGGTGGCGGCCTCGACACATTCAGCATCGCTGCAGTATATCGCTTCAATTCCGGCTCATAAGTCAGACTGCGAATAACAATTGATGAGCCCCTGCCCCAACGGGCAGGGGTTTTTCATTTCAGCTTTCCGCCCATGTCCGGATGACAAAATGGGCAATGGCAAATTCCGGCGGACAGTAGGCATCAGGATGCTCCCCTGCGAGCATCGCCTTCACTTCATCTTTCGAGAACCAGCGCGCATCTTCGATCTCGCTCGGATCGATAGTGATGTCGCGTGACTCAGCTGGCATGTGAATGCCCATCATGAGTGAGGACGGAAACGGCCATGGCTGACAGAACAGATACTCAGCTTTTGTCGGATCACATTTCACCCCCGCTTCTTCGAACACCTCACGGCAGGCGGCCTGCTCTATTGTCTCGCCCGGCTCAACAAAACCCGCCAGGCAGGACCAGAACCCGTCAGGCCAGCCAGTGGAACGCCCCATCAGGCATTCATCGCCCAGAATGGGCAGCATGATCGCAACAGGGTCGGTACGCGGGAAATGCTCTGTCTCACACGCCGGACATTCACGCTTCCACCCGGCTTCGGAAATCTCTGTCGGGCTGCCGCACTTGGCACAGAACCCGTGAGTGCGGTGCCATTCGGAGATAGACCTCGCGGTGGAGACAAGATTGGCCTCCAGCGCAGATAAGCCCGCCGCCGCGGCGCGCATATCTTCAAAACCTCCTGCGCCTTCCAGCAAGGTTCCTTCGAGCGTGAAGCGCTCATCGACAAATAGCGCAAAGATGGGCGATCCATGCTTATCTTCGCCAAGGAAAATACGCTTCGCACCTTGTGCAAATTGCGACGCTTCATGTCCCATCCAGAGGAGCCTGCGAGGCGAACGGTCAATCTGCGCACCAACGGGGCGTGGTGGGCCAACCTGCCCCTCCACGAGCGGCATGCCGTGCTGCATGATAAAGATCAGGACGTTCGGATCGCGAAACGCCGCCTCCAGCCAGGCATCATCCTTCCGGCGATGGGCCGCGCGATCGAGCGGATTGGAAGCAAGCGGTATATCATTAGATGTCAGCATAAGAATCTCCGTCCGCAGGTCTTACCGCTATCGGAGACACTTTCACAGTGTTTCGGCTCTGCGCGCTGCGTCTATATGCGCAGTTTCTAAATTTTCACGGTTTGTGGAGGTTTTGCCGCATATAGTGACGTAGCGTAATCTCAGTTCAGTCAGGCAATTCGAAACATGAAGGCCATTTCCAGTTATATAAGCCGGATTGGATATCGCATCACCGATCTTGTGGGGCTTGGCTCGTCTTTTCAGGGTGTCGCTATTTTCCGGCGCCGCGCCATCACAATCATCCTGTCGTTTTTCATCGTTCTGATCACGATGACCCAGCTGTCACTGAAACTGGTTGAACCACACATCGGCATTCATGACATCAAATCAGCAGGCGTAATTTGCATGCTGATCGTCATGATCATTGCCGTTCAGCGCCTGTCCCAGTTCTTCTGGGTATGGCTGATTTTAACGACGTCTTTCTTCATCAATCTGGTATTTCTTGGGGTTAATCAGGGCACTGGCATTCAGACCGGCGCGGTCATGCTGGCCGTCTTCATGCCCATTATGGGAACCTATTTTATCGGAAGACCGGGCGCAGTTGGCGGCTGGTTAATCGGCATTCCCACCGTCAGCTTCCTTTATTATTTCTCGGTCACTCAGCCCTCTGAAGCCCCGATACCTGCGCCTGCCATTCAGATATTCGATCTTTACCTCATGTCTATGGGCGGGCTCACGCTCGCTTTGTTCATGGCGCTTACGCTGCATCAGGCGCTCGTGCAGTCCCTGAACGAAGCTGAAAAAAACCTTAGCCGTGCGCGCGCATCGGAGATGGAACGCACCCGCTTTTTTGGCACGGTCAGCCATGAAGTGCGCAACTCTCTGAACGGCATCTTCGGGATTACGACATCGCTTCTGCGTGATGACCTGCCTGATCATATCCGCAAACAGGTGGAGCTGGTGCAGTCTTCGGGCGACTCTCTTGTGCGCGTTCTGAATGACATGCTGGAACTGACACGGCTTGAGAGCAACGGCATTGAGATCAGCCTGAAATCGACAGAGTTGAGCGCCGTTCCGCTACGCGCAGCTTCTCGCTGGCAGCTCAGCGTCGCAGATAAAGGCCTTGAGATCCGCATAGAAAACGCCCCCGATATGCCGGAATGGGGCATGATCGATTATGGCCGACTGACGCAGATCATGGACAATCTGATCTCAAACGCCATTCGCTTTACCAATTCAGGGCATATCACGCTCAGCCTGTCGTCAAAGCCGCTGGATAATGGCCGTATCACTATGGAAATACGGGTCAGTGATACCGGCGTCGGCATTCATGGCGGTCAGGTTGACCGGATTTTCGAACCCTATCGTCAGGAAAGCTCCAGCACGTTTGCCAAACATGGCGGCACGGGTCTCGGGCTGTATATCTGCCGGCTATTGCTCTCGCAGATGAACGGCACGATCGAAGTTGAAAGCACGAGCTCGCAAGGCACGACCTTCCTCGTCTCGCTGCCTGTCGAGCTGAGTGAGCCTCCGGAAGATGACGCACTGATGCAGAAATCTGCAGAGAGCATCAAGGCCGCCACGCGGGTTCTGGCCGTTGATGACAGGCTGCCAAATCGGATCTATCTCGAAACCCTGTTCAAAAGCTGGAACATGGAAATCACGACCGCAGACAGCGGCCAGGATTGCCTGAAAAAGGCGAAGGAAGATGCGTATGATCTTCTTCTCCTCGACCTCAACATGCCTGAAATGAACGGAACGGAATTGCTGTCCCGCTTACGCAATTCATCATCGCCAAACAAAGACATCCAGACCATTGTCGTATCGGCCGATATTCCGGACGAGACACTCATACGCCTCAAGCGGCTTGGGGTGGAATTGTATCTGAAGAAGCCGATCACACCCAAAATGCTTTGGGAAATGATCAATAAGGCCTGCGCGAGCAAAGCCGAGGAGAACGATAATTCGACCTCTTCAAAGCCGCTCGACTATCAAATCTGATGAAAGCATCTTGCAATCGGGCGTCGGGTTCGCGATATAGCCCCTCGGAGGCTGGCATGGACGAGTGCCTCGCCAACCGGGTCAGGTCCGGAAGGAAGCAGCCCTAACGAGTTTCTCTCGGGTCGTGCCAGTCTCTTCTTCATTCAATCGCCAAGCTTTGTGATCAGGATTTTTTCTCGTGATCCTCTGCCATGATGGACTGCATGGCCGTGCCAAGTTCGGCTTCCCAGTCTTCAAGAGATTCCCGCACACGCGTGATGAATTCTTCATTCTCCCAGGGCGGCTTTGTGACGTCATAGTCGCCAGCCTGTTCGCGCAAGCGCTGCTTGTCTATCACGTCGAACGCGTCCGTCATTTTCTGAGCGGCTTCGCGGCTGATACCCAGCGCTTCAAAGGATGACCGCCCCATGCGAAGCGAGCTGTCATAGGTTTCGCGAATAATGTCGCGGCAGCCTAGCGACCAAAGCTCATAAACATGTGTCCGGTCTATTGCGCGGGCCACCACATGCACATTCGGATGGTGCTTTATGACATGGCGCACAACTTCATTGATCTGCGCCTGATCATCGATTGCCACCACAATCAGCTTTGCCGTTTCAATACCGGCCGCATGCAGCAGGTCTGGACGGGTGGCATCCCCGAAATAGGTCTTGAAGCCAAACTTGCGGACAAAATCGATATGGCGGGAATTGAAATCAATCACCGTTGTGGAGAAGCCCGCCGTGCGCAGGAGCCGGTCGACAATCCCGCCCACACGGCCACGCCCTGCAATGATGATGTCGTTAGTCTCGTCAATCGCGTCCGCAGACCTTTGCTTCTGTGTCTGGTCATAAACCGGCGCGATAATCTGCTCGCGGAAGATGAACAAAAGCGGAGTCACCAGCATGGAAAGCGCGACGGACAGGAGCAAAAGCTCTGCAATGGCATCAGGCAGGATGTAACTGCTCGTCGCCAGAGACAGCAGCACAAAACCGAACTCACCGATCTGTGCGAGGCCCAATGCAAACAGCCAACCCTGCGCACCACGAACCTTGAAGACAAGGCTCAGCCCGAACAGGATCACGGCTTTCAGCAGCATAAACCCGGCTGCCAGACCAACAACCATAAGCGGTTGTTCTGCCAGAAGCGCAAAATTGATACCGGCGCCGACGGTCATGAAGAACAGGCCGAGCAGCAGCCCCCGGAACGGGTCGATATCGGCTTCCAGCTCATGGCGGTATTCGCTGTTCGCCAGAACCACGCCCGCAAGGAATGTCCCAAGCGCAGGTGAAAGCCCAACAAGCGTCATCAGGAGCGCGATACCGATAACGAGCAACAGGGCGAACGCTGTGAACAACTCGCGCAGATTAGCTGCGGCCACGAAGCGGAATATAGGCCGCGTCAGATAATTTCCGCCCAGAATGACTGCCGCGATGGCACCGACTGAGACCAGCGTTGCCTGCCATGGCTCAAGCCCGGCCACGAGGCTCAGCGAACTGCCATGACCATCATCTGACCCATGCCCCACATCGTGCGCCGCAGCCGCAAGTTCTGGTGACGCCAGAAGCGGCAGAAGGGCCAGCATCGGAATAACCGCGATGTCTTGAAACAAGAGCACGGAAAAGCTCGCCTGACCGCCATCGCTTTGCATCAGGCCTTTTTCATTCAGCGTCTGAAGCACAATCGCGGTCGATGAGAGCGCCGCAATACAGCCGATGGCGAGCGCATACTTCCAGTTCATTCCCAAAGCGCAGGCAATCGCGAACACTGCCGCCGCGGTAATAACCACCTGCCCGCCGCCAAGACCGACAATCCGGTCGCGCATCCCCCAGAGGCGTTTTGGCTCCAGCTCCAACCCGATGAGGAAGAGCATGATGACCACGCCAAACTCGGCAAAATGCTGGATCGACACGACATCCACATGAAGCAGACTGAGCACCGGACTAATGACAATTCCTGCAATCAGATAACCGAGCACAGAGCCAAGCCCGAGCTTGGTCGCGATCGGAACCGCGACGAGACCCGCAGCGAGAAAAATTACGGCCAGCAGCAGAAAGTCAGTCATTTATTTTCCCCGGCGTGGTGATTTGGCGCGCCTTATTCTTACACCTTTCCCTGTAATGTCTGCCGTCGCAACGCAGATGGTGCAGAACACCACAGAAAATCGTTTCTTCCCCCTCGCGCTCGGCGCAACTCGGCTATATTGTCGCCTGCATGAGTGAGTCCGAATTTCCACCTGAAGAGCGAGATGACCTGACGCCGTCCATGTTTGGCGATGCGCCCGCAGCATCTGCGTCAGGCACGGATAAATCGGGCTATCTGGTTCTCGCCCGCAAATACCGTCCGCAGCGCTTCTCTGACCTGATCGGTCAGGAGAGCATGGTAAAAACGCTGTCCAATGCTTTCAAGACTGGCCGGATTGCGCACGCCTTTATGCTGACCGGTGTGCGCGGCATCGGTAAAACCACGACGGCTCGCCTGCTGGCGCGAGCGCTGAACTATGAAACAGACACGGCCAGCGGTCCTAGCCTCGATATGGACCCGCCCGGACGTCACTGCGAAGCGATTATCAATAGCCGTCATCCGGATGTTCTGGAGCTTGATGCCGCTTCACGCACCGGCGTTGATGATATGCGCGAGCTGCTGGACGGCGCACGCTACACCCCCGTCTCGGCACGCTATAAAGTGTTCATCATTGACGAGGTTCACATGCTCTCCAAGTCGGCGTTTAACGCCCTCCTGAAGACGCTTGAAGAACCGCCTGAACACGTCAAATTCGTCTTCGCGACCACAGAAATCCGCAAAGTCCCCGTCACCGTGCTTTCGCGCTGTCAGCGTTTTGACCTGCGCCGTCTGGACGTTGAAACCCTCAGCCAGCATCTGGCGAATATCTGCTCACGAGAGAATGTGAAGATTGCCGATGAGGGGCTGACCCTTATTGCCCGCGCGGCAGAAGGCTCTGTGCGTGATGCACTCTCCATTCTCGATCAGGCGATCGTATCAAATACAGAAGGCGCAGAAGTTCCGGCGGAAGATGTCCGCGATATGCTGGGCCTTGCCGATCACTCACGTCTCCTCACCCTGTTTGCACACGCCGCGCAGGGTGAACACAAGGCCGCGCTCGACGAGTTTGAAGGCCAGATCCATGCTGGCGGTGATCCGCTCACCATTCTGAAAGATCTGATTGAACTCGCCGTTGAAGTCAGCCGCGCCAACGTGCTCGGAGAGGCCTATCAGGCGAGCGGCCCTGCTGAATGGACGCGCCTTACCAAAGAGATCGCGGCAAAGCTGACACCAGCCCAGTCCACCCGCCTCTGGCAGATCCTGATGAAAGGGTTCGAGACCGCACAAATCGCGCCAAATGCGGCAACAGCGGTTGAGATGACCCTTATTCAGATGGCCGCGTCTGCGCATGTGCCACCACCGGAAGAAGCGCTGAAAGCGATCATCGCCGCACAGAATGGCGCTGCACCGCCCGATAGCGGAGCTCCGCCGTCAAAAAATGACGAAGCGGGCGTCACTTCAATGGGGCAGCCCGCTAGTTTCGATGGAATTCTGAGCCTCATGGAATCGCGCAAGCGGGCCGATCTCATGTATGAGATGGAACGTTTTATGCGACCGGGCGAAGTCCGTTTCGGCTTCCTGTCTGTCCAGATGGAACGCGGTGCATCCCAGAACCTTATCGCCAATGTGCAGCGCTTCCTGAACGATGAAACGGGCGCCGACTGGCAGATTGAGCAAATCCGCTCGCAAGAAGAAACCGTAATAGAACGCAAGGAGCGTGAGCGTCAGGAACGCATTGCCGATGCGATGCATGACAGCTTCCTCTCCGAACTCATTAAACTTATTCCGGGATCGGAAGTGCTCGACGTTGTCACACCTCCGGAAGCGGAAGAAGGCGAAGAGAAAATCGTCCATCTCGACTTTTCCTCGCCGCAACAGACCAGAAAGGAAAGCCGATGAAAGGCCTCGGTGATATGAGCAAAATCATGCGTCAGGCGCAGGAAATGCAAGCCAAGATGCAGGAAGCTCAGGAAAAGGCTGAGAACGTCACAGCTGACGGCGTCGCAGGCGGCGGCATGGTCCGCGTCACGCTCAGAGGCAAAGGCGAACTGGTCGATTTGTCTATCGATCCGGCTCTGATGGGCGACGAAGCTGAAATCATTGAAGACCTCATCAAGGCGGCGCACGCAGATGCCCGCAAGCGCCTCGACGAGGAACTTGAAAAAGCCATGCAGGAAGCAACGTCCGGTCTCGGCGGCATGCTGCCCGGCTTCAAAATGCCGTTCTAGGCAGCCACTGGATGAGTGATACCGCAGTCAATGAGGTAGTTGATCTGGTGAAGGCGAAAATACGTCGCCTCAGCCAGTCACCTCTGCATCTTCAGAAACGGTTGAACGAGACACAGATCGAGGCCACAAACGAGCGCCTCGCCTTTCCTGTGCCGTTCGTACTCGTGAACCTCTATCAGGAAGTCGGCAATGGCGGGTTCGGTCCATATTTTGGGCTGCTCGGCCTTTCCGGCGGCTGGGCCGATGACAATGGCCGCGATGCTGTTGAGGTCTATGAATGGCTGCGCGCGCCGGGTGATGATGAAGAGCTCGGCGAGGCAGAACTGCCGGACTATCTTCTGCCCATCTGCCATCAGGGCTGCGGCGTCTATGTCTGCATTGATTGCCAGTCGCCTGAAGCGATTGTCTTCAACTATGATCCGGCCAAAGATACCGACCAGATGACCTCAACCGGCAAGCCGTTCACCGAATGGCTGACGGACTGGGCCTCATAAAGCACGGTGCAAAGCGCCACGAATCTGAGCAACTAGACGCGAATCAAGAAATTATCGCATGTCCAAAAACCTGATCGGCCCGGAACTTCAGCGGGTCATAGACCTTATCGGCAAACTTCCCGGCCTCGGCCCGCGTTCAGCGCGCCGTGTAGCGCTTCATCTGTTGAAGCGACCGGACACACTGCTTGCGCCGCTGGCTGATGCACTGGCTGAAGCGGGAAAAGCGATCACTAAATGCTCGGTTTGCGGCACGTTTGATACCGTTGATCCATGCACCGTTTGCTCTGCGCCAAACCGAGACCTCAGCGTCATTTGCGTGGTGCAGGATGTACCGGACCTCTGGGCGCTGGAACGCGCAGCGGCCTTTAAAGGCCGCTACCATATTCTAGGCGGGGTGCTGTCTGCCCTTGATGGCGTCGGTCCTGAAAACCTGAACATTGATAGCCTGATTGCCCGCGCCTCCTCGCCGGACGTTAAGGAAGTGATCATCGCGCTTTCCGCCACAGTCGACGGCCAGACGACAGCGCATTATCTCTCCGACAGACTGGAAAGCCTCGGCATCCAGATCACCCGTCTTGCGCAGGGCGTCCCAATGGGCGGCGAACTGGATCACCTTGATGAAGGCACGCTCACGGCAGCCCTGATGAGCCGCCGAGGCCTCGAATAGAGGCTAAAAGCTGAATGTCATCTGGGCATAGCTGAAAAGCGTCGTATCGCTGTTTCCACCGGCCACATTGTCCGGAAACTCACCGGGAATAAAGGCCGAGGCCCCAAGCTCCAGACGTACCCTGTCTTCAACGATCCAGTAGCGCGCGCGACTGTCCAGAACATGCCCCAGAAAATCCCCTGACTGGCCAGTCGGGTCCTGCAAGCGTGCAATCACCCAGCGATCACGCGAGGATGCAAGATGCGCCGCATGATAATAAAAGCGCGCATCCCAGCCATGATCGGACTCCACTTCAACCCGAAAACCCGGCGCATTCAGATTTGCGGGTGTCAAAGGGCCATGGATCGACGTGTTGTTCAGATCCGAACGGCGCGATCCAAACAGTCGCTCGTGCTGATCATAGCGGAGATCATTCGGGTCATCATCGCCGCTGGCATAATAGTATTCAAAGGCCAGTCGGGGCCGTAACGGCGCATCAAACGTATAGCCGAATGCGAAGAAGGTCATGGATGCGTCAACATCCAGGCTCTGAGTGTCAGTCGGCGAAGATGAGGCATAGCGTGTTCCCTGACGGAGCGCACTTTCCCAATCTACGTCCCACTGCCCTACCTCTGGCGCACGATAGAGACGAAAGCCCGGCGAGACGTAAGACCTGTCCGGTGTCTGGAAACTGTCTGTATCCTCTTCTTCAAGGCCATATACAAACACCTCCCCCCAGAGATCGGGGACGAGCGTAGGCAGAATATCGGCGCGGCGATAATGTACCGCCCAGATATGACGCCCCCACTGCTCTTCGTCGCCCGAGAGCGCGTTGTCATCCAGATCAGGACGCGTATTCGGAAAGCGCGCGGTCGGCACGACATACATGAGATGAAGCTCATCACCGCGCTCATGCGTGCTGACGGCGTAGAGGCCGGTATAACTCTTGATCACGTTAGCAAAATCAACGCGCTCGATCTGTCGCTTTGAGCCAATCGACACAGTCTGTCGTCCGAGTGTGGCAACGCTTGAGGACGCTTCACCAAGCAAGCCCGGCAGGTTTTCAAACTCAGCGTAAATCTGCAGAAAGTCGAGCGGGTTTGCGATTGAGGCGGAGAGCGGCGTGCCATCATCTCCGAGATATGTCCGGCTGTCCTGAAGCTCGAAACCGAGGTTCACATCGCCCAAATCCGCTTCAACCTGCAGCAAGCTGCGAAAGAGCAAGAGCTGATCACTGCCGTCACGATTTGCGCGGAACTGATTGTCCAGCGTCTCATATCGCACGCGGCTTTCCCCCTGTAGGGACAACCATTCCGGCAGGCCATCGAACGCAAAAGCCTCAAGCGAGGACAATGCGAACAGACCCGTCATCATTGCTGCGCGAAAAATACTCATATCGAAGCTCCGGAGACTAAGTTCCGGACCCGTTTAACGCATCAGAATAATAATTCAACGCTTCTCGAATTATAGAATTTATGAGCACACCCGGACGTCATCAATCACGCCGCACACTTCGGGATGACCATTGCAGCAATCTGCGACTATCCCTGTCAGCATGTCCCGCACGCCTTCAATATTTGCAGAATAGTACAGAGTACGCCCATCCCGACGTGCACGGATCAGCTCACAGCGAGACAGGATTCCAAGGTGGGTAGATAAGGTGTTCGGGCGAATATCCATCGCCTCAGCGAGCGCGCCAGCCGATACGCCGTCCGGCCCTGCCGTCATCAGATGGCGAAACACGCGAAACCGGGACTCCTGCCCCAGCGCCGCCATCTGTTCGATAATGATTTTAGACTCATCGCTCATTCGAAAGAGTTAGCACATTTCCCGAATGAGCGAAGTCTCCATAAGGCGAGATGGACCCACCCGCGCGGTTTCTAGTTCGTACGCAGCACGAAACGGCGACCACGCTCCTGAACCGGACGGTAGGAATGCGGGAACAGAGTTTCAAACACTGCAAACTGATCAGCTGACGCTGTGATCGGCGTTTCAAAGACCGTCCAGTCCACAATTTCGCTACATGGCGGCGTGGTGAGGGAGCCTTCATAGCGGTAGGAATGCCAGTCATCTGGCAGGAAGTCGTTCAAGTTGATCGACATTGTAGGCTGCGCGTGACCGACACTTCCAGGAATGACGTTAATTAGGTCATCCAAAAGCGGGTTATGCTCGCCACGTGCGAACATGATGCCGATAACCGCAAGACGGCCATCATCAGATGCGTGAACAAGGTGGACTTCTAGCGGATAGCGGCGGCCGTCCAGCGTGTGCTCGGAACCGGAATGGAAGTGGAATTGCAGGAAATTGTAATCGACGCCGTCGACGACAATCTTGCCCGCATTATCGAGGTTCACCTGAAATGTGTGACCGTTATTCTGCGCGTCCGTCACCCGCGCATTACGCCAGTAAATCGCAGGCGGGTTGATCGCGGCATTGATAGCATAGCCGTTGAGATCAATCGGCGACTGTTCGGCACCAGCGCAGCTCGCATAATCATGTGAAATCTGAGCCCAGTGGTCAGGCCCGTGATCGCCTTCATATTCCCAGTGAGCGTTATGGCTTTGAGCCATGGCGAAAGGTGCCGCCATGAGCGCCGCACCAGCAAGTAAAATGGTTTTCATCGTTCATCCTCAACGGCTCGTCGGGCAGTCCCCGCGAAACTCTTCTGATGCGCGAATTATCAGCGCATCACGTTAAGAATTATGAACATTCAAGCGGTGAATTTTAATCGATCAGACGGCTATTGGCGCTGTGAGCTGAAACAAAGTTTGCTCACATAAGCTCCTAAAAGATGCTGTGTCGACGAATTGTGCCGAAATATCTTTGAATGGATTTTTCTTAAAATCAAAGACACTCAACGGAAGAACCCGGTAGATTTTTCAAAGCACTTCAAGCATTCGCTGATTCAGGAATTGGTCGACGGCGACCACTCAACCTTCGGCGTTGATTCATAGCCGAACGCTCAGAACTAAAAATCCCGGGACGCTGTCCCGGGATCTTTTTTGTGCTGTTGATGGATGTCCGGTTATTCGCTCGGAACGATCCGGTAAACACCGCCATCAATCTCATCGGTGGTGACATAGAGATACCCATCAGGGCCCTGCGCAATATGGCGGAAACGTGCACCAAACTCTTCAAACAGCGCTTCTTCACCTACGACCTCACCTGCGTCATTGAGATCGACGCGCTGGACTTTTGATCCTGCCAAAGCTGCGGCGAAGAGATCACCCTTCCAGTCCGGATAGACATCACCGGTGTAAAGCTCCAGCCCGCCCGGCGCGATAGACGGCACCCAGACCAGCATAGGCTGTTCCATGCCAGCCGCCTCGGTCTGCGTTGTGATAATCGAACCATCATAGTTCACGCCATAGGTAATGGCTGGCCAGCCATAATTCGCACCGGCAATCTCGATATTGATCTCGTCACCGCCCATCGGGCCATGTTCCATAGAATATATACGGCCAGTGTCTTCATCGAGGACAATGCCCTGAACGTTGCGGTGGCCATAAGACCAGACATGCGGCAGGCCATCAACGCCATCAGCAAACGGATTATCCGGCGGGACCGAGCCATCAGGGTTCATACGAACAATCGTGCCGAGATCGCTCATTGGGTCCTGCGCATCCTGCATATAGCGAAAGCCCTCACCCAGTGTGAGCATCAGCGTACCATCCGGCAGAGGCAACATGCGCCCGCCATAGTGTGCAGGCGTTGCGCGCATATTGTTGACCAGGAAAATGTCGGCGCCGTCTTCAAATGTCAGACCATCCTCGCTCAGGCGCGCGCGATACACCGCTGTGCCGTTCGCTTCAGCAGAGCCTTTGGCATAGCTGACATAGACGATGCGATTGGAGTCAAAATCGAGGTCGAGCACCACGTCAAACATGCCACCCTGACCGGCAACGTAAGCTTCTGGAGCGTTAGCGATCTCAACACCAGACGTCGCGCCCGGAGCCACATAGCTTACACGGCCATCACGTTCGGATACCAGCATGCCACCTACCGGCAGGAAAGCGACGCCCCATGGCATGTCAAAACCTTCAGCGACGAGTTCAAGCTCATAGCTCGTTGCAGATGTAACGTCTGCAGTTTGCGCCGGGCCGGTGTCTTCTGCGGCGCAGGCACCCATCAGCAGGGCCAATGCAAGTGCGCTGGTGGTCAGCAATGTGTTGGACATAAGAATCTCCCTTTGCGCGCAATCTAGCCCATCTTGCAGAAAAAGGGAGCGCTCCTAAATTGCAACTCCGGAGCCCTGCTCCGCACGAGGCGTTTCGTTCCTTTGCTGGTCCGGATGACGTTTCCTGACCGGCGAGACCATCGCCTCTTTGTCAGTGAGTGTCAGACTGGAAGGAAAGGAAACTGTTATGACAAAACTCATCACGACATTCGTTTCTGCCATGGCTCTTGCCTGCGCACCGGTGGCTATCGCCCAAAGCGACGCGCCTGAAGACCGCACGACAGAAAAGTCAGTTGTAGAAACTACCATTGAGGCATCTGTGAACGCGCTCGATAAAGCGGCCATTCTGGCAAAGGCCGAGCAGCTTCAACAGACAGACACACCGCAAAACGATCCGACTGACGCTGAGAAATCAGAGAGCTAATAGCAAGACGCGGCGCGCCGGGTCCCGCTCTGCGCGTCCGCATGCCAGATGAAATCTGCGTTATTTTCGAAACCTTGCGCGTCTCAACCCGTTCTCATGTCATCGATGAACACAAACAGAAAGGACAGCATTATGAAAACGCTCATGACCTGCGCTGTCTCAGCGCTTGCTCTTTCTACTCTTCCCGCACACGCGGATGTATCAGGCCCGGAGGCCGTAGCGCAGCTCAACGAGATGCAGCTGGCTCACCTGAATGGTGAAGGTATGACACCTGTAGAAACAGACAGCCTTCAGACTGGCGATACCGAAGCGCTACTCGAACCGGTTTCTGCCATCACCAAGGATATGTTCCTGACTGCAGATACAATCTCTGCCGAACCGGCCCCACGCCCGGACAAAGCCTCAATGGATAATGCGCAAAGCGCTGACGCGGGAACAGAGATGAAGCCCGAACCGTTTTACGAAGTGTTCGAGCCGGCAACGACACACCCTGAAATCTATTCTTTGATGGAACAGGAAAGCCTCATCATGACATCGTCCGAGGCGCAAAAGCCGGACCGTTTTGAAGCTGAAACAGGCTATGGCGGTATTTTCTATGAGAGCGAAGAAGACGTTGCGCGTGACGCAATTCTGACGCCAGAAGAGTAAAACTCCCGGAAACGAAAAAGGGGGAAGCAGCTGCTTCCCCCCTCCCCGTAGGAGCGCCGTTATCTTCAGCGCTTTCCCCCCTAGCTCAAACCTCTACCAGGTCCGCGCGACGGTGATACCGTAAGTGCGTGGCTCCGTGAGGAAGACGTTGGTGAACAGACCGGAGGAGTCATCAGTTAGGTAGCTACCTGTAATGACTTCTTCGTCCATCACGTTCTTGCCGAACAGCTCAACGTAAACACCCATGTCGTCATTGGTGAAGCGAACTGACAGGTTGACGTTGTCCCAGCTTTCCAGACGGTCGTGACCGGTATTCCAGACGCGAGAGAATGTCTCGCCCTGATAGTAATAGTCACCGCGGAAGCTCGCATCCCAACCCTCAAAAATATCGTCAACGATGTACTCGCCGCTGATATTCAGAGTCATGTCAGGAGTGCCCGGAAGCTCGTTACCAGACAGATCGGCTTCGAAGCCTTCAAACGGTGTGAACGCACCAGCTGGCAGAAGCGGGTTGAACACGCCTTCCAGACCGACAAAACTACCAAGGCAGAGTCCGCCCGTTGATCCCGGTGCGAGAGCACCTGCCTGAATGGCGCCGAGAATGGTTGCGTAACCTGCCGCGGAAACCACACAGTTAGAATATGTCTGCGGGTTCTTAATCACGACATAGTTAGGGTCGCTATTGGTACGGTTCAGAACGTCGATCGCCGATGAATTCTGGATTTCTGTATCGAGAAGACCGAGGTTTGCCGCCAGAATAAAGTTATCCGTGACATTCCACATAGTCTCAAGTTCGAGACCCTGAATTTCCGCGTCGATGTTGAAGTTGGCAGACGTCCGGTTGACGATCTGCGTCATCTGATAGCCCTCATAATCATAATAGAAGGCTGTCGCGTTGAGCTGCAGCGCCCCGTCCATGAGGGTATTCTTCGTACCGATCTCGTAAGAGTTCACGAACTCCGGATCGAAGACTTGCGGGAATGCGCTCTGGTTTCCGGATGGCTGAGGCGGATTGATACCGCCGCCCTTATAGCCACGGGAATAGAAGGCATAGATCAGCGTATCGTCGGTGAAGTCAAAGTCAGGCGACCAGTCGAGACCGATACGCCCCGTGACTTCTTCGAACTCACGCACATAAATGCCATCCGGCTCTTCTGCCGTTGGTGTCGGCTCGAACGGGTCGGAAATCACATTTGTAGGTGTGAAGAAGTACTGCGCGATGTTTTCCTGCGTCTTCTCATCACTTGTGTAGCGAAGGCCAACAGTCAGCTGCAGATTATCCATCAGATCGATATAGCTCTCACCGAACACAGCAAACGAGCTGAGATCATAAGGCGAGATAGAGCGGTAATAGTTGCGACCTGTCGCATCCAGATTGCTCAGAACTGAACCCTGACCATTGCCAGACGTATCAAGCGGTGTCGGACCACCGAAGATCGCGCCGCCAAGCGCGTTGTTCAGCTGGGCAACAGCACTCAAAGAGTTGGAGAACACGTAATAGCTGGCCGGGATCGTCTCGGCTTCGTTTGCCTCGAAATCCACCATGATGGCGCCGAGGTTGAAGTTGAAACGCCCGTCAAAATCAGACTGCAAGCGCAGCTCGTGTGTGGTTTGCGATGTCTCGCTACCTGACAGGTCATAACTGCGAAGGGAGTTCGCCACACCAAGTTGTGGGTCTGTGACCGTGCCGCCAGGGAAGAGTGTCTGGTAAAAGAATTCCGCTGTCGCTGCATCACCAACCAGATTTACAAGTCCAAAGCCGGCATTGGTATTGTAGTCAATCGAAGGAATGAGCTTGTTATAGTCTTCCTCGGAAACGATGTTCGACTCGTTATGACTACCCAGGTAGGTCAGTGTGAGGCTGTCGGTGAGGTCGTATTCTGCCTGCCATGTATAAAGCGTCTGGTCAGCGCGATAGTCCGGATCAATAAAGGACTCGATCTCGCGCAGGTTACGGTTCAGGGGATCTGTTGCTGCATTCCCGTTCAGAAGGCCTGCCGTAATTGCAAGACCGCCACCAAGTGACGCAGCTGTATTCAGACGGTCATATGACTCGCTGAGCGGCGCTTCCTGACAGCCAATGGATGTATAAATCTGATCGGCCTGACCAATTGGAATGCCCGCATAGGACGTCATGAACGGGTCCTGATCGCAGAGCTGCTTGCCCGAACGCAGACGCGTATCGTCCTCTACGAAATTCTCATACATGAAATAGCCGCGCAGGCTGTCGGTAGGCTCCCACGCAAGCGTGGCACGAATAGAGTTGATGTCACGGTCATCAATATCGTTTCCGGTGACGGTGTTTGTCGCAAAACCATCCCGCTCTAGGTGCGCGCCAGCGATGCGAAGCGCAGCTGTCTCACCGATTGGAATGTTAACCATACCCTCAGCGCGCAGCGTCGCATAATTACCCATCGTCACCTGAAGATGGCCCTGCCATTCTTCAAGCACCGGCTTTGCCGTAATTACGTTGACCACGCCGCCCGTCGCGTTACGGCCATATAGAGTGCCTTGCGGACCACGAAGCGTTTCCACCCGCTCTACATCATAGAATTCAGATTCGAACAGGCGGTTTGCGGTAAGCGGTACATCGTTCTGGTGGACACCAACGCCACTGTCGCCAGATGTCGCGACAAGGTCGGAACCAACCCCCCGAATACGGAAGTTCGCGCCCGTGAAATTGCCTTTGGTGAACGTTACGTTTGGAATGGTTCGAACAAGGTCCGGACCACCGGCAAGCTGAAGCCTGTCCAGCGCTTCTTCGTTGAACGCCGAAACCGCGATCGGAACGTCCTGAATGGATTCCGCTGTTTTCTGAGTGGTTACCGTGATCGTCTGATAGCGACGTTCACTCTCCTGTGCTGTTGCTGTCCCCACAACTGATGTATACGCGAATACTGAAGCGCCTAAAAAAAGCGCGCACTTTACCTGTGATCTGAGACTCATGCCTGATCTCCTCCCTAATCATGTGTCGCCCTCATTTATTTTTAGTCGTGGCGACTACAGTGCCTGCGAAGATACGAACGCAGGCGATATAAACATAGACAACGCCCAACTCACAAAAATGTCAATGAAGGTAAAGTTAACGTGCACGAGAACTTCAACTGTCACAAATCCAGTTAAAGAGACGCACCACATTCACTTTCGCAACCCGCAGTCAACACGGTGATTTCATGACCCAGTCAGCCGCAGTCGTTTTGTTTTCCGGTGGACAGGACTCCACCGTTTGCCTTGCTTGGGCGCTTAAAAATTTTAACCACGTGTCCACAGTCGGCTTCGATTATGGTCAACGCCATCAAATCGAACTTGAGTGTCGCCAGCATGTTCTGACTGCTTTGGGGGACTGCGATACGGTGGAAACCGGCCATCTGGGCGATGATGCCCTTCTGGACCTCAGCGTACTTGGACAGATTTCAGAGACATCGCTCACCAGCGAAGCTGAAATCACCATGTCCGAACAGGGCCTGCCATCTACCTTCGTGCCGGGGCGGAACCTTATCTTCCTCACGCTGGCGAGCGCGGTTGCGTGGCGCCGGAATGCAGACATTCTTGTCGGCGGTATGTGTGAGACAGATTACTCCGGATATCCTGATTGCCGCCGCACGACGCTGGACGCACAGCAGCAGGCGTTAGCCCTGGGCATGGAGCGAGATTTTCGCGTCGACACGCCCCTCATGTACAAAACAAAAGCCGACACATTTGCCATGGCCAAAGCGCTGGGCGGAAATGAGCTGGTCGAGCTTATTGTCGAACATACTCATACCTGTTATCTGGGCGACCGCTCGGCACGGCATGACTGGGGCTATGGATGTGGAACCTGTCCGGCCTGTGAACTGCGCGCCAATGGATGGGATGTCTGGCAGGCTGCCGGATGCCCGGAAGATACGACAGGCCTCGCCTGACAGACTGCAAACTGGATTAAAGACGTGACGTCGAACCCCACCAAGCCGGCAACTGACACCGGCGCCGCAAAGCCAAGCCTTGCCGGGCGCACCTTCGAAGTGACGCGCGCAGGTAATTTTGAAGCGGCTCACCATCTTGCGCCGAAGGATCCTGACCATCCTTATGGCAAGCTGCACGGACACTCATTCCGTGTCGAGATTGGTGTATCTGGTGTTGTGAAACAGGGCGAAGACTGGGTCGCCGACTTTGCCCAGCTGGGCGACGTGCTGGCGAACGTCACAGGCGAGCTGGATCACTCTTACCTGAATGAGATTCCGGGTCTGGAACTTCCAACGCTTGAGCGTCTGTGTGTCTGGATTGCAGAGCGTGTTGCAGAAGACCTGCCACGCCTGACGCGCGTAAGTGTGTCCCGACCGAGCCTCTCCGAGACATGCACTTTGAGGCTCGACGGGGAAAGCTAAGCTGGCTTAGCGACCGACTTCATCAGTAGACGAAGCGCTCATCGCTTCCTCAGTCGTATCGGCGAAACGTGTCGCGAAACGGCTGAACGCACGGCGTGCGTCAGACCATGTCGCGCGGCCAACTGAATCAGTGATGTCATGGCTGAAATAGTCGTACTCTTCAGACGCGATCAGCTCACCTGACAGGCTGAAGACTTCGCCAGTCATTTCGGCGCCGCCAATGCTGATGCTTTCGAAAGACAAAGACTGTTCAGTCATTTGCTCGAAGGTCGGCCGGTTCGGGCGCGCATCCTCGATCACGACATTCACGTCGCCAACCGAACTCAGGATCGGCGCGAATTCGCGCATCAGATCTTCGGTCAGCTCGTCGACCAGACGTTCGCGCTCACGCTCGCCATAATCGTCGGCGATTTTTTCGTTGAGCTCTTCGGAGAATGAGATGTGAATTTCGCCAGCCTGAGCGATTGGCGCAAGTGCGAGCGCTGCAGCAGCCAGAAGAATATGTTTCATGGGTCCTACCTCCTCCTAAAGTCATCGGGGACGCCCCATCATGCCATGATCGGGCGCATTTACCTAATGACGAAGATTTCACCTGATGGGAGGCAGGCCGGTAGAGAGCTAGTCGCGGTCGCGCTCACGCTCTTCTTCGCTGGTGGTGACAAGATCAACGCTTGTACCAATAACCGCGCCCGTAATTTCTACACCCGCTTCCACCGTTTCAGCCGCCAGACCGACCGCAGTCGTCGCGATGCATCCGGAAAGAGAGAACGCAGCCATTGCCGCCAGAGTTACGCGCAGCGCCGTTTTCTGTGCCATTTGATCAAACCTTATCCAACTGCGTCGAGTTAACCATGCCTCACCGCATCACCTCAAGTTACGGTTACATCCGGCGGGTTAAGAACAAATGAGCTGTGGCATTCATGTCAAAGCGTAATAACGCGCGCCGGCTTGGATTTGCCGAGCGCCTTCGGCAATATGCCGATATCAAACTCCGACGGTTCAGAGAAATCATGTGCGCCGAACACCGGAGTGAAGACCGTCATTTCATTAAAGAGCATATTCTGCACTGGCTTAAGACCGCCCACCGCATCCCGGGCCAACAAGACCGTCAGAAAGTCACCAAAGCCGTTCGGCACATGCTCGCCATTGGCCCGTGCATGGCCAGACCAGAAAGCGCCTTGTTGCGACGCTCCGAGAAGTCCGATCTCGTCGCCCTGCTCCACAGAACTCACGAACTGTAAGGCCGAACGGCTGCCGTCTCCCCCAAGGTGCGATTTAATGGCGTCCGCATCGCGTGCCGCCTCGGGTATTGAATCAACGCGGGCTTTGCGGCGCTCAATCTCCCAGAACTCCCACGCATTGGATTTGATGATTTCGGCCAGAGGCAGAAGCTCGCTTACAATCGCTGCAGCCACTTCCTCCTTCACATAGAGGCCTTTGCCAAAGTCCCCCATGACGGCATCGACGATCACCGGCGTACCATCGGTTTTATGGGCTGCGATGAGACGCGCCGCTTCGCTGACCTGCGCCGCGCTGGCAAAATAGCCCGTCACGATGCAATCAGCTTTCTTGATCACATCGTTGGCGACCAGCCCTTCTGCCATGCTGACAAACATCTCATCGGTGACAGTCCCGCCACCGGGCGCGCCCCAGCCCGGATGCCGCCCGAGCATAGTCGTCGGCAGCAAGGACAGCTCGCAGCCAAGCAGAGGCAGCACCTTCATCGCAAGGCTGCCACCGACATTCGACCCGGCCACAAAAGAAGAGATCATAAACACGCGTTTCATCGTGGCAGAATGGCCTGCTTACAACGCGCTTCCAAGTCTCTATCGCGTGAGGTGATTGAAATCTTTGCTGCAATGCGGCACAGACAATGCAAAACAAGACATCGGGGAATATACGCACATGACAAGTTCAGCTCACCGCCCACGCCGTTCGGTTCTCTACATGCCGGGTGCAAACACGCGCGCACTGGAGAAAGCCAAGACGCTTCCAGCCGACGCGCTCATCTTCGACCTTGAAGATGCCGTCGCGCCAGACGCCAAAGAAGAAGCGCGCGCAAATGTATGCGCTGCAGCAAAAGCAGGTGGCTATGGCCAGCGTGAAATCTGTATCCGCATTAACGGCCTCGACACAGAATGGGGCCTGGATGACCTGAAAGCCGCTGTTGAAGCTGGCCCTGATGCGATCCTCGCGCCGAAAGTCATTGATGGCGGCGATATTGACCGCCTCGACGACGCGATGACACGCGCTGGCGCCCCAGCTGACATGCAGCTCTGGGTCATGATCGAAATGCCAAAAGCTATCCTGCAAATTCAGGATATTGCCGAAGCAGTTGGCCGCACACGCCTGACAACCTTCGTCATGGGCACAAACGACCTTGCTAAAGAGCTTCGCGCATCTGCCAAGCCGAACCGTCAGCTTGCGTTCGGCACGGCTCTTTCCATGTCCATGCTCGCAGCGCGCGCTTACGACATCGTCGCGATTGATGGCGTGTTTAACGACATTAAAGACGAGCACGGCCTGCGCGCTGAATGCGAAGAAGGCGCTGCAATGGGCTTTGACGGCAAAACTCTCATTCACCCGTCTCAGGTCGAAACGGCAAACGAAGTCTTCGCGCCGTCACCGGCAGAAGTCGAACAAGCTCACGCGGTCATCGCGGCCTTCGCCGACCCTGAAAATGCTGGCAAAGGCGTGCTTAAAGTGAATGGCAAAATGACCGAGCTTCTGCACCTTGAAGAAGCCAAACGCATCGTCGCCGTGTCCGAAGCCATCGAAGCAATGGCTGAGTAAGTAAGAACCAAAGCGGGCAGGGCGAGGAATAAACACAGTAATGAACAAGAATTGCCCTGCCGCTACAGACTTTAAAGCGTTTCTTTCCTATGCGCGAGAGGATGCAAATCATTGCGACTACGTCCAAAGGTTTTTCAACGACCTTAGAATCGAAAACTTTCGTGATACGCATAAAATAGCGCCGAGCCAGAATTGGCACGACGTCATCACCGCGGAAGTGAAAACATGCAACTTATTCGTTTTTCTCGCGTCCGCAAACTCAACCGAAAAACCGGGAACAATCCAGCACGAGCTGGAACTGGCACGCGCCCGCTTAATGCTGGATCCGAATTTCAGATTTCTTGCTATTCGATGTGACGATAGCGACTTAAAAGAATGGATGTATGACGTTCAATACGTGTCCATCAATGATCCTAATTTCTTTGAGAAGCTTTCTGACGCCCTCAATTCTCATCCATCGATCTCTGAGCGTGCAATCGAACCAGTAAATTCAGGCATCTTCCTAAACGCAGCGACACCACCCGTCATCTACTCTGATGAGAGTTGCGAATTTGAATATGACCTCCCCGCACTGTATTTTGTTGGAAACGCTCATTTGAGTAATGAGGTCAATCTGACCATCAAAGGCAATATTGCGCAGCGAGTTTTGGAAATGCGCTCTCTCTGCCCAGAAAAAATAACAGAACTCAGCACAAAAAACCAAATCGTAGTAAAGCTAAAAAGTATAGAAAAGTCAGAACACTATATTTCTTTCACCTTCATACATCATACCTATTTTGAAGGCGCAGCCCACGGAAACAATGATTTTCTAATTTTGAATTTCGGTCTCACCCCCTTTCGGCGCCTCTATTTTACACCTCACGCAGATCAAATTTCTCGACTTAAGAATTTCGTGGCGGACCGGCTTTCAAACAACCCAAATTGCTATGAGCGACGGCAGCTTTTAGAGGGACTAGACGGTTTGGATTGGTCCAAAATAATTTCTGCGACGCACTCTGGGATATCCATCCACTTCGGTGATTACTCGGTAGCGCCATACAGTGCAGGACCGGTTGAACTAAGGATTACAGACGAAGATTTCTTGCGTTCGGTGGGCTCTTGGCGTCCCATGTGGAACAATTAAAGTAGCATCATACTGAACATGCCTCACACCATCCTCTCCTATTCGGATAAGCTCTTCACACCATCGGAGAGCTTTATTCCCCGCGCCTATCACACCTTTGAAACGCTGAAACCGCTTTTCATCGGGCATGATCGCAAAGGGCCGACACCGCCGGGGTTTGAGGCGCTGGAGCTTGGGGCATTTCATGGCGGACTGGGTGAGACGGGTTTCAAACAGCTGGGCCTTGTCGGGCGCGAGCTGAGAGAGACGCTGACGCATTTCAACCCGGTCGCTATTCACGCCAATTTCGGCAAATCCGGCGCCTATGCGCTGCCACTCGCGCGGGCCCTGAATATACCGCTGATCGTGACCTATCATGGCGGCGATGCGACCAAGACGAGCAACACAAAAGACAGTCTTCTGCGCGTCTATAACCGTCGTCGTCAGGCGCTCTGGGATGAGGCGGCTCTTCTATTGCCCGTCTCCGACTTCATTCGCCGTGAGCTTCTGGCCAAGGGCGCGCCGGACGAGAAAATGGTCGTCCAGTATAATGGCGTAGACCCTGAGAAATTCACGCCCGGCGAGAAAGAGAACGTGCTTCTCTTCGCCGGCCGCTGGATGGAGAAAAAGGGCATTGAAACCCTTATCCGCGCGCTCACAAAGATCGATCCGGACATCCTGAAAAACTGGCGCATCCGCCTGCTGGGCGATGGTGAGCTGAAGCCCAAGCTTCTGCCGCTCCTCGAGGCCGCTGGCGTCAAAACCGAACTGCCAGGCTGGATCCCGGCCGATGAGATGCCGCGCCATTTCGAAGAAGCCGCCATTGCCTGTGTACCGTCTAACCGCGCCGCCTCAGGCGACGCCGAAGGCCTGCCAATGGTCTGTATGGAAGCGATGTTTGCTGGCTGTGCGCTGGCGGCCACCGCACATGCCGGCATTCCCGAATGCGTCGTGGATGGTGAGACAGGCTATCTGGTGGAAGAACGCGATGCAGACGCGCTCGCAGACCGGCTGACAAAGCTCATGTCTGATCCTGCCGCGACCCGCGCGATGGGCGAAAAAGGCCGCGCCCGCGCCATGGAGAAGTTCAATCTGAATATCCAGTCGAAAAAGCTGGAAAGCCTGATACTGGACGCTGCCCGCGAAGCCGGAACGATCAGCTGATCTGCATCTGAAAATTCACATCTTTTTGTTGCGAAACACACCACGCCAGCTACCCTTGATTTTATTCAGGCTTGAGGGCGGGTGACACATGGACATCAATAATCAGTCCCTTCAGGGCGAAACGATCAACATCGCACCGAAAGAGGATTTTATCCTGCGACGTGGGTCGGTTCTGAAAGATTGCCAGATCACAAACAGGGCAACGGCTTGGTATCTACGCTTGACCAGGTCAGTCATCGAAGGCGGATCATTCAGCACCAAAGTTCGACTAAACGAGTTAAATTGGCTAAGGGTGAAACTCCACGGCGTAAAGTTCAAGGGCAAATTCGTCGGCAATGATTTTGGCACAAAAGCCGAAATCTACGAAAATCTCGGTGAGATTCGCGATTGTGACTTTACCGAAGCGAGCGTTCATCTCTGCCGGTTTTTCAACTGCGACATTGCCAGCAGCAAATTCGCGCCCAATCATATGATCATTCCTCACAATACTAGCGTATGCAGCAGTCTTTTGACACTCGATTGGCCTGACGAAATTGGTTATTTTGCTGAAATGTATACAAAGCCTATCAATGAATTGTCCTTTGATACCATCGACATTTCACTCCTGGCTAAAGAGAAAAAACTCACTGAAGACCAAATACGACAGCTGTTTGGGCGTGTAGAAGGCATCGTGATGACCTGATCGGGCTCCTCATCCAATCCCGAAAATCTCGCGGCGAACCGCTTCCCAGCTTTCTTTGTCCGGTGCGCAGATCACTTCAGCGCCTTTGACCTTCGGCGTGTAGGCAGAGCCATCAAACCGGGCTGCATAGCCGCCCGCTTCTTCCTGCATCAGCACGCCTGCAAGATGGTCCCAGAGATTGCCCGAGGCATTGCCCATAAAGTGATACCGCCCTGTTGAGGTGAGCCAATAGTCAAACACCGAACAATTGGTGCTCGTCCCGAAGCGTAGTTTCGGCATGAGCGCAGGCACGCGCGAGCGGTATGGCTCAGGGAAATAAGCCCAGTTGATGACGCCCTTCATTTCAGACACCGGAACCGGATCGGCGACTTTCAGCTTCGCGGATCGACCGTGCTTTGTGGACTCATAAGCCCCTGCCCCGCGGATAACGGTGAGCCGGTTATCTTGCAGCGGCTCATAATGGAGGCCTGCAATCGTCTCGCCATTCGCGGTGACAGCCACAATCGTCCCGAACATGGACAAGCCGGTCGTAAAATTCATCGTGCCGTCGACTGGATCGATGACGAACGCAAGTTCTGCCTCACCCAGCCCGTCAGCAACGCGAGGGTCTGCAGAGTATGCCTCTTCACCGAAGACGAGCGCGTTCGGATAGAGCTTTTTCAACGCCTCTGTGATGAACACCTCGGCGCGGGTATCGGCCTCGGTAACGACATCGATTGCGCCATTCTTGGTGCTGATATCGCCCGCAGACAGGCCATGAAACCGTGGCAACACCTCGGTTTCATTTGCCTCGCGGACAATGTCCACCAGAACGTCGATATGCTCGTCACCAAAGCGCATCAGGCGTCTAGCTGCCCTTCCACTGCGTTTTGTAGAGATCGAACCGGCGGTCACCGAGGTTCTGAACGCTACCTTCGGCGCGGGCCCAGTTCAGATCCTGAAGGTCAAGATCCGTCATGATGACGGTCTCGACGTTTTCACTCGCTTCGGCGGCAATACCATCACGCGCAAACGGCAGATCGCATGGCGTGAGAATAGCCGACTGGGCATACTGGACGTCCATATTCTCCACGTTTGGCAGGTTACCGACATTACCCGAGGTCACAACATAACACTGGTTCTCAATCGCCCGTGCCTGACAGCAATAGCGCACGCGCAAATGGCCCGGACGGCTGTCAGTACAGTAAGGCACGAACAGAATTTTCGCGCCCTCATCGGCCAGCTTGCGGGCCAGCTCCGGGAATTCAGAGTCGTAACAGATGAGAACACCAATCGGGCCGCAATCGGTCAGAATGGTCTGCAGCTCATCGCCGCCCTTAATGCCCCACCAGCTGCGCTCGTCCGGCGTCGGGTGGATTTTCTCCTGCGCATGGACAGAGCCATCACGAAGGAAGACATAGCCAACATTCTGGATGTCGCCATCATCGGTGCGTGTCGGGTGCGAGCCGCCAATAATGTTGATGTTATAGCTGATGGCGAGCTGGCGCATTTCATCCACGAAGCGCGGCGTGTAGCGCGTCAGGCTCTCAATCGCTTCAACCGCTGAGAGGCGTTTCTCTTCGAAAGCGAGAAGCTGGAGCGTGAACAACTCTGGGAAGACCACGAAGTCACAGCGATAGTCCGCCGCAACGTCCACGAAGTATTCCACATTGCCCATGAACTCTTCAAAGTCTTTCACCATGCGCTGCTGGAACTGCACGGTGCAGATGCGGACCGAATCTGCCTGAAGGTGTCTTGGATTTTTCTGGTCCGTCTCGCCGCTATAATAAGGGTTGCGCCAAACCATATGGGTCGCGAAGCCGCCAGATGGGGCATCATCCGGCGCATAGCCGCGCAGAACGCCGATACATTCAAAGCCCTGTTTCAGGTGGAAGCTGACCGTCGGGTCTGTGATCTTCTTCTCTTCAACGGCTTTCACATAGTCGACCGGGTCCGGATAGGCTTTCTTGCGTCGCGCCCAGCCCGGCAGACGTCCGCCAAAGACGATGCCTTTAATGTCACGTGATTCGCACAGGCTCTGACGTGCATCATAAAGGCGCTGACCGATGCGAAGACGGCGGCGATCCGGATCAACGCAGACTTCCATACCGTAAAGCCATGAGCCTTTCGGATTATGTCGCGCACCATAGCCGCCACCGGTAATGGAGTCCCAGGTGTGCGGTCCCATGCAAAGGCGTTCAGAGATACGGAAGCTCGCCGCATATCCAACAATATCGCCGTCATATTCGACAACGAACTGACCACGCGGGAATTTGGTGATCTGTCCCTGGATCATACCCGGCGTATAGGGTGGCTCATCTTTATAGATGCGACCGGTCAGCGCCACGATACCAGGGATATCAGCGAGTTCAGCGTTACGCACTGTAACGGAAGATTTTCTGCGTTCTTGAGACATGGAGTCTCAACTGCCTTTCTATGCGTTTGGTTTCAAGAAAAACCTGAAGTCAGCGATTATTGTTTGAGCAGTCGGCTAAAAGCCCCTCTTTGTGTGCCCGAATTTTCAGAAAAATCGCTCCTGTTCAGCTTCCCTACAGAAACAATAAGTGATTGTTTCAATTAAGGCGGGTCTGCGGGCCGGCAATCAGAGCATATTTGACCGGGGGGAACGGCCATGAAAGCACTTTATCCATCACTTATCGCACTCGCACTCTGCGCCTGCGGGCAGACAGAAACACCACCGACGGAGACACCAGCCGAGCCGCCAGCAGTCGAAGCAGAAGCGCCGGTTGTAGAAACACCTGCCGAAGCTGAACCCGTTGCTGCAGACCTTGAACCTCTGGACGCCGTCGATGCGAACTATGATGAAAGCTGGTTCGTCGACTATAGCTGGCCGGGCGAATACCCAAGCGGCATTTCGATCATGGAAGACGGTGTTGTAATCCCTGCACGCTCCACACCAAATCCAGACGCAGAATTTGACGTCTCTTGCCCTATCGAAGTCGGCGCAACGCTCCATCAGTGGAACGAAGCGCGCGTCACAGAAGACGATCTGCATTTCATCGCCGCAACAGAAACGATCTCACAAAACGTCACCACGGCCGCAACGCTGACCGTCTGGCCATTTGAAAGCGAAGCTGAAGAGCCGGTGACGCTGGATATTGCCCCAGGCGATTCGGTTACAGTCATCCGCTATTATGGCGAAGGGTTCGGCGCGATACGGATGGATGGCGTCAATTATCAGACCGACCTGATGGAGCTTTACGAGTATCTGGAAGAGGACGAGACCTATGTCGACGAGCACAAATGGGTGCTTGCGACATGTGACGATGCAGACAGCACACGCGCATGGATGCGTCTGGATGAAGCCCTGGAAACCGAAGGCACGCTGGATACGCTCCTTACCGAATACGGCGTCGCAGAGGATATTCCTCAGTAGGCGTTATGCCTATTGATGCCGCCCGAGCACCGGAATAAGACATCGCGCATGACTTATATTGTTCTGCACAACCCGAATTGTTCGACTTCACGCAATGGCCTCGCCCTCCTCGATGAGAAGGGCGTGTCCTATGAAGTTCGCAAATACATGAATGCCGGCGACGCGCTTAGCGAAGACGAGCTGCGCGACATTGCGAAGAAGATGGGCGTCGACAGCCCGCGCGCATTCTTGCGCGACAAGGACGCAAAAAAGTTCGAGCTTCCGGAAACGGCAAGCGATGACGAAGTGTTCGCCGCCATGATCGACAATCCGCGCCTGATCCAGCGTCCTATCGGCATTAACGGCGACAAGGCAACCCTCGGTCGCCCGATCGACAAACTGCTCGATATCGTCTGAGTTCACACCTCTCGCGCCACGCGCGTCATTGTGAACACCGCTTTGAGAACTCCGTGCTAGGGTCCGGCTTCTATCTGGACACCTTCGCGGAGCGCGGACCTTTATGCGAATTCTGAAATTCATTATGGGCGGGCTTACTGCCCTCATTGCATTGGCCATTGTCGGCTGTTCGACCGTTGGCCTTCCGCGCGTCAGCACCGGACCAACCGACTTCTCCGCAACGCCCAACCTGCTGGCCCCTTATGGCGGTATGGAGCAGGTCACCACAGCTGAAAACTGGACTGAAGAACGCGCGCCGTTCTGGCGGAATATGCTGCTCAGTCAGGTTTATGGCACTATCCCAGCGCCCGTTGCGCCCGAGATTGTATCTGACCGGATTATCGCGGCAGATATTCTCGAAGGCCGCGCGCATCTACGTGAAGTCCAGCTACGCCTCGCCATTGGTGAGCACACCTTCCGTCAGGATGTTCACTTCATTGTGCCAAATACGTCGGGTCCGCACCCGGTCATTCTGGGCGCAGGCTCCTGCCCGAATGCGCTAATCCTGCCGTTTGAAGGCATTTCTGCAGCGCCTGATGTCTCGTATCCTGATTATTGCGAAAGCGGCTCGGAGTTCATGCACTCCGTCGCAACGTTCGTCTTCGGCCGCTATATCGAGGTTCCGCCTCTGGAGCAGCTGATTGACCGCGGCTTCGCATATGGCGCCTACTATCCGGGCATGGTGGTCCCGGACAATATCGAGACCGGCATGGCGGCACTCAGCTCGATCCGCGAAGGCGAGATGGAGCATGGCCCTTATGCTGCAATCGGCACATGGGCATGGGTTGCGCACCGCATTACCGATTACATCGAAACGAGCGATGAACTCGACGCCGACCGCATTGTTCTGTTCGGTCATTCACGCAGCGGCAAATCCTCGCTTCTGGCTGGCGCTCTGGATGACCGTATTGCTGGCGTGATCTCTCACCAGTCAGGCACGGCAGGGGCTGCGCTTCAAAAGAATGATGTCGGCGAAACCATTTCCAGCATCACAGAAAGCTTCCCGCACTGGTTCACGCCCAGCTATGCGCTCTATGCAGACCGCGCACAGGATCTTCCGTTCGATCAGCACGCGCTAGTCGCACTGATGGCGCCGCGGCCTCTACTGCTGGGCAATTCGGCCCGTGACCAATGGTCCGACCCACGCGGAAGTTTTGCCTCTGCACGCGCAGCAGGTGAGATTTATGAGCTTCTGGGAGGAGATGCATTCAGCGCCGAAAACCTCTGGGATTTCGACGCCAATGCTGACCTTGCCTTTCAGTTCCGTGAAGGCACGCACGGCATCACCCCCGAGGACTGGCGGCCATTTATGCAATGGCTCACCGTCCATTTCGGGAATGAGTGATCAGAACCGCGAGGAAATACCGAAGCGAACATTACGCCCTGGCGCCGGAACCTGATCTTTCAGAACCGACGTCGCATAGCGGACTTCCTCGTCCGTGATGTTGCGCGCCTGTACGAACAGGCGTGCGCTGTTCACGCCTGGAACGAACTCAGCAACATCCAGACCAGCTGACAGATTGAACACTGTGTAACCATCTGTCTCCAGAATGCCTGCGCCGGTATCATCCTGATCTGCTGCGTGGCTGAAGCCGAGACTTGCGTCGACCATGCCCCACTCAGCAGTTACATCGCCATTGAAAGTCGCTGGCGGAAGATATGGCACATTCTGACCGTTATCGAGCTCGGCATTCACAAGGTCGAGGCTTCCTTCAAAGTCCCAATGCGCACCCAGCGGACCGTCTTCGAGGTGGTAAGCACCATAAATTTCACCGCCGAAGAAATCAGCGTCTTCCTGATCGAAAACAAAGACCGGGAAGCCATCAATAACGTCTTCGAATTCGCCATCTTCCTCGTGGAATGCGACGCCCGGCGTCAAATAGATGAAATCGTTGAAGTTTGTCGCAAAAATGTTTGCTCCGAGGCTCAGATTCTCTCCCAGCCAGCGGGCGGTGAATTCAAAGTTGGTGCCGCGCTCGACATCCGTATCCGGATTGCCGACTTCATACTGGTCAGTGGCGAGGTGCGCACCGTTGGCGAAGAGTTCACTCTCGTTTGGCGCACGCTCCGCGACCGAAACCTGAGCGCCGAGGAAGAGACCGTTATCCCAATGACGGTGAATACCGAAGGACCCACTCAGCATCGTAAAATCACGTGAACCGAAGGTGACGTTATCGCGCTCAACCTCTTCGAGGCGCAGACCGCCCTCCCAACCGAAGCCATTCGTATATTCGCGCGCTTCAAAAATGAACAATCCAAGGGAGTTGGACTGGGTCGCCGTGATAAATGCTTCTTCGCCGACAGCGTTGAAATCAGTATCGCTGAATTGCAGGCCAGCAGTGCCCTCAATGTCACCAAGAGCATGGTCGATCTCGATGCGGCCTTCATAACCTTCGTTGAAATACTGCGTGCCGATTTCGCCCGGGCCTTCATATTCAGCGTGCGTGTAATCAGACGAGCTGAAACGAGCGTCGATTGCGCGGATCACATCATGGTTGAAGCTCCAGCCTGCCTGAATATCAACGCGGGTCTGCTCCAGACCAATGAACGCGTTCTCTTCTTCGTGCTCATGCTCTTCTTCGTCATGATCCTCGTCTTCGTGATCTTCTTCCTCTTCATGATCATGCTCTTCCTCGCCATGCTCATGGCTGTGCCCAGGAAGTCCGTAATCAGCTTCCTGCTGACGCACAGCAATACCGAAGTAACCGCTATCACCTACCCATGAAAGGCCAGCACCGAAGGTGTTCGATTCAAGGAAAGAGTTCTCGAGCAAGTCGCGAATTTCTTCTTCCTCTTCGTGCTCATGCTCGTCTTCGTCATGATCCTCCTCATCATGGTCTTCATCTTCATGATCATGTTCTTCCTCTTCCAACGCGCGGACACGGGAAGATTCGGCAAAGCCCGGAATCTCATAGTCGTCAAAATCACGTTGGGTTGCCGACAGAGACAGAACGAAATCGCCCAAAAGGAAATTCGCGCGACCACCAATCTCAGAGCCTTCATTCACGCTGTTATAGGCACCGAACAGCTGGCCGGTAACGGTCTCGTCCGGCAATTCGCGCACAACGAGACCGTCGATTACGTTCACCACACCGCCAATTGCCTGTCCGCCATAAGCCAGCGCGGCCGGACCCCGGAGGATTTCAATTCGGTCCGCATCAATACCGTCGGTGGAAACCTGGTGGTCCGGAGACGCTGACGATGCGTCAATCACACCAAGGCCGTTTGTCAGCACGAGGACACGTTCTGACCCGAGGCCGCGCAGAACAGGGCGGCTTGCCCCCGCGCCAAAGTAGGTCGTGGAAACGCCCGGCTGACTGGCCAGCGTGTCGCCAAGCGTACCCTGAAGGTCTGAAACGATATCCTCACGCGTGATCGCGGTCACATTGGAGATAAGTTCGCCGGCCACGCGCTCGGGCCCTGGCGATGTTACAATTACAGTGTCTGCCCGCAGTTCAGCTTCGGAAACCTGCGCATGAACAGGGAGGGCCAGTAGTGGAAGGCCCATTAGATACTTGTACGGCATTCAGTGCCCCAAAATTGATAAGTAATGATATCACGATACAGTGTTATGAAATCACAAAACATAGCCGATTTATTATTGCAACCGATTTTCGTTCACATTCATTTCATCACTAAACATTGATCAAATCAGTAGCTGGAGCACCCAACTAAACGAAACTACCAAAAGTAGTTATTTGTACCGAAAAAAAATCAATCGGCGAAAAAACTTGTTCGATCTACTGCTCTTTCAGCCCAACTACGTAAAATTGAATACGTTTCTCTAGGCGATACATTAAAACATCTTCGCGATAGTCATCCTCATTGAGGAGACCAGATCCTATGGAAATCACGGCCACAGCCTGGGCAGCCGGGCTGGCAAGCGCACTTTTATATTTCATCTTCGCCTGGCCGTTGGCGAAGCTGTTCTCATATGGACGCTCCCTATTTGCCAGCTTCTACATGAAGCTCTTGCTGGCGCTCGTGATGGGGGCGGTGACAGCGCCGCTTGCGGAACGCTTTGCCCCTTCACTTCGCGATACCACGCTTGAGCTGATCAGCCGGTCGGAGACCGCCACTGCGGTTTATGCCCGCATCATGTACATGCTCACCTGAGACGCGTTGACAACGCCCCTGATTTGACTGTTGAACGTCAAGAAACAAAACAGACGACACAGCGATCGGGGACTTGAGACATGAAATCCTTTTCCGGGAATTACTTTGAAGACTTCACAATCGGCCGCGTTCTGAAACACGCCACACCGCTGACTGTGAATGAAGCCGATCTGGCCATCTACCGGTCGCTGACTGGTAGCCGCTACGCGCTCTACTCTTCTACGCCGTTTGCAGAAGCTGCAGGCTTTGACCGTCAGCCGGTCGATCCGATGATCGTGTTCCACGTTGTCTTCGGTAAAACAGTTCCGGACATCTCTCTCAATGCTGTCGCGAACCTCGGCTATGCCGATGGCAAGTTCATGGCGCCGGTTTACCCGGGCGACACCCTCTATGCGACGTCTGAAGTCATTGGCCGTAAGGAAAACTCAAACGGCAAAACAGGCGTTGTCTATGTCCGCACCACCGGCACCAACCAGAATGGCGACAAAGTCCTGACCTATGTACGCTGGGTGATGGTCAACAAGAAAGAACACGCTTCGCCGGCTCCGGACGCTGTTCTGCCTGATCTGCCAAAAGCCGTCGATGCAGCAGACCTGTCGGCTTACGCACACTATGCGTCTTATGACGCAGAGCTTGCAGGCAGCCCGCACTTCTTCGACGATTACGAAATTGGCGAGAAGATCGACCATGTCGACGGCATGACCATCGAAGAAGCCGAACACCAGACGGCGACCCGCCTTTACCAGAACACGGCGAAGGTTCACTTCAACCAGTTCGAGCAGGGCAAGGGCCGTTTCGGCAAGCGCCTCATCTATGGCGGCGTTGTCATCTCCACTGCACGCAGCCTCGCATTCAACGGCCTGGCCAATGCCGGTCAGATGATCGCGATCAATGGCGGCACGCACTGCAATCCGCTCTTCTCCGGCGACACAATCCACGCATGGTCGGAAGTGCTCGACAAAGCAGACCTCTCCGACACCATCGGCGCGCTTCGTCTGCGCCTTGTGGCGACAAAAGACCTGCCATGCGCAGACTATCCATACAAAGGCGAGGACGGAAAATATCTCCCGAATGTCCTGCTCGACTTTGATTACTGGGCGGCCATCCCTAAATCCCGATAATGATCGGATCAGCAGAACCTATTATTGCAATCGCGGTGATCCTCTCCGCGATTGTGAGCCTCATCGGCACCGGCGCACGCAAACAAGCCGTGCTTGAAGGCCGTGCACGTGCCGCAGACCTGTGTGAGCTGACGGGCATTCTGGAGCCGCGCGTTCTGCAGGACGTGTTCGGCCCGCCCACAATGGACGGCTTTTACAACACGACGCTGGAACGGGTTAAACAGGCGCGACAGCCTCTCGGCCTTATCATCAGCGAAGACCGCGCAGACATTGCCTGCATTGTTGTCGCATGCGCCACATTCCTGACGAGCCACCCCATTTCCGACCTCGTTCTAATGATCGCCGCAGCTTATCAGACAGCAGGATGGTTTATTTCGGTTCGCCTGCCCGAAAAAAAGTAATTTTCTTTTTTAAGCTGAAGTGGTGAACGGGTTTAACACCCATGCGGTCATCGCCACGAACCGAAACATCCGAAATCTCAATACTTAAAGACACTCTCTGCCACCGTGCGGAGAGTTAACATGTTTAATTCTTACCCCGAAAATACAATCTTGAATGGCATATAATGCATATACACCACACGCTTAATCAGCGTTAACCATTGAAAAGTTTACAGGAATTGGAAAAATATTAACCCTAGCCGCCTTATCAAGTATTCATATTTCTTACTGAGGGAAACATAATGTTCAAGCAGGGTAACGCGTCAGGAATTTTGACTGACACAGAGCGTATGAAAGCTCTAACGCAATCCCAGGCTATTATCGAATTCAGCCCGGATGGCACTGTTCAATACGCAAATCAGAACTTTCTGGATACGATCGGATATTCACTCGACGAGATTGTCGGCAAACATCACAGAATGTTTGTCACGCCCCAGGAAGCCGGGTCCGCTGAATACACCCGCTTCTGGGATGACCTTCGCGCTGGCAAATTCCGCTCCGCCGAATTCCGCCGTGTCGGCAAAGGCCGCCGCGAAGTCTGGATACAGGCATCCTACAATCCGATCAGAAACAAAGCCGGTGATGTGATCGGCATTATGAAGCTCGCATCAGATACAACAGACGCTAAAAAGAACTCGCTTCTGAATGCGGGCCAGATTGCAGCGCTGAACCAGTCGCAGGCAGTGATCCACTTCGCTCCGGACGGCACCATCCTTCAGGCAAATGACAATTTCCTCGCTGCTGTCGGCTATTCACTTGATGAAATCCGCGGCCGCCATCACTCCATGTTCGTGGCCGATGAAGATCAGGGGCCGGAATATAAAGCCTTCTGGAGCGATCTGCGCCGCGGCGAATATCAGGCAGCCGAATACCGGCGCATCGCCAAAGGCGGACGCGAATTCTTTATCAACGCGACCTACAACCCGATTTTCGACACTGATGGCAATGTCATACGCATCGTGAAATTTGCGACAGACGAGACAGACCGTGTCGAGCGCATGCGAGCTGTCCAGAGCATTGATAAAGGGCTTGCCCTTATCGAAGACGCGATCAGCAACGTTGCCAAACAGGCCGCTGAAGCGTTTCAGGCATCGGCCGCAACGTCTGAGAACGTCCGCAATGTCGCGACGGGCAGCAGTCAGCTGGCCTCGTCCTTCACCGAAGTCTCCTCACGTCTCGCGGATGCCGGCAATATTTCAGCGGAAGCCGTCGACAAAGCGCAGGAGGCATCCAACCAGATTGGCAGCCTGACCCAGAGCGCTGAGCAGATCAGCTCGATTGTGAAGATCATTTCAGACATCGCCGCGCAGACCAATCTGCTGGCGCTAAACGCAACGATTGAAGCAGCACGCGCCGGCGAAGCTGGCAAAGGCTTTGCCGTGGTCGCGAGCGAAGTCAAAGCCCTGGCCTCGCAATCGGCAAACGCAACCGAAGACATAACGCGCCAGATTCTGGCGGTTCAGACTTCCACTCATGGCGCGGCTGAATCCATCGCCGCTATCGAACGCGTCATCGGTCAGGTGAATGAAGTCTCCGTCGCGATTTCGGCGACGGTCGAGGAGCAAGCGACAGTGACGCAGGAAATCTCCGGAAATATGAGCTCTGCGAACACGGCAGTGTCCAACATTTCAGGAAGTTTCGAGACAATCGCGAAATCAATCGAAGAAATTCAGATTTCAGCCAAAAAGCTCAAGAAAGCGTCCTCACATATCGCAGCATAAAGAAGAAACAGGGAAGACCAGATCAAATACATGGCTGATACAAAAGGGTTTCGTAACGGAAACCGAGTATAAATAAATGAAAAGCCGACAATATTTAACGCCCGGAACGGACTGACCTATGCGAAAAATTCTATCAAAAAGCCGCACAGGTGAAAAAGACAAACTCTCTGCGATCAGCCGTTCTCAGGCCGTTATCGAGTTCACACCGGAAGGCATTATTCTGAGTGCCAACCGGAACTTTCTCGACGTTATGGGATATGAAGAAGCCGAAATCATCGGCAAACACCATTCCATCTTCATGCCGGAATGGGACAGAGAAACCGACGAGTATCGTGAGTTCTGGCGAGGCCTGAAAGCCGGGCAGTTCCGCGCTGGAGAGTTCCGCCGGATTGCCAAGTCCGGCAAAGGCGTCTGGATCAACGCATCCTACAACCCTGTCTTCAACAAGACTGGTGATGTCGTTTCGATCCTGAAGATCGCTGCAGATATCACCGAACTGAAGACGAAATCCAGCATGGATGCGGGCCTGATCACCGCGATCAACGTCTCTCAGGCCGTGATCCATTTCGACCTCGACGGCAACATTCTCGATGCGAATGACAATTTTTGTCAGACGCTCGGCTACTCGCTTGAAGAGATCAAAGGCAAAAAGCACGCAATGTTCGTCGCGCCTGAAGATCAGGACGCGGAGTATCGCCGCTTCTGGGACGCGCTTCGTGAAGGCAAATTCCAGGCCGCGGAATTCCGCCGGATTTCCAAGAGCGGCAAACCCGTCTTCATTCAGGCGACCTATACGCCAATCCTGAACTTCCTCGGCAAACCATATAAGGTGGTGAAGTTCGCAACCGACATCACCGACCAGGTTCTGCGCCGTATCAACCGCATTCAGGTCTCCGACGAAATCGGCAAAGACCTCTCTGAAATCGAGACCTTTGTAGATCGCGCAGCGCAGCGCGCACAGGCCGTTGCAACCGCATCATCGGAAACAGCACAGAGCGTGGAAAATGTCGCTCAGGGCAGCTCCGACCTCGCCAACTCCGTCAGCGAGATTTCCAACCAGGCCACCCGTGCCAGCGAGATTTCCCGCAACGCAGTGGCTGAGGCCGATGCGGCCCAGCAGCATTTTGATGTTCTGGCAAAGTCAGCTGACCAGATCGGCGCGATTATCAGCCTCATCTCCGACATTGCCGAGCAAACAAACCTTCTGGCGCTCAACGCGACAATTGAGGCCGCACGCGCTGGTGAAGCTGGCCGCGGATTTGCCGTTGTTGCCAGCGAAGTCAAACAGCTCGCCACCCAGTCTGCGCGCGCGAGCGAGGAAATCGGCTCTCAGATCCTCTCCGTTCAGGACGCAACGAAATATGCCGTCAGCTCGATTGGTGCGATTTCCAAGATAATCGAAGACGTGAACGCGATTTCGGTTTCCATCTCCAGCGCTGTGGACCAGCAAGCTGCTGTCACGCAGCGCATTTCCGCTCACATGACCGAAGCGACAAATGCTGTGACAAGCGTCAATTCCGGCATGGGCGAAATTGCTTCGGCGACCAACGAGATCAGCGCGTCCACCCGCAAGGTGAAAGAGCTCTCCCAGTCTATCGCCAGCTAGATAAAAGCGTATTGCAAACACGACCACGAGAGCTATCCAAGACCAACTCAGGGCTCACTCACTACACTCATCTTAAAGATGTTATTTTGCCAATAACTATCCTGAGTTATATTTATTGACACGCGTCTCAAAAAACTTAAGTATTGAATGCGTGCACTTCATTGGTTCATCAAATCCGCCCGGCTCCTGAAAGCTTATCGAAACGAAAAAACACCTAAATCTTGTGGATACAAAAAGGTCCTGCTGGTCAGAACCACACAAAATGAGTGAACGGTGTTATGTTGAATAAGCTTCTTGCTGGATCTCGCCATCCAGATACATCCAGAATGGCCGCGCTTGATCGGTCTCAGGCGATTATTGAGTTTTCACTAGATGGCACGATCATCCATGCGAACCAGAATTTTCTGGATGCCATGGGCTACGAGCTTGCTGAGATTAAGGGCAAGCATCATTCCATCTTCATCGATCCCAAAGAGGCAGCTTCCCCTGAGTACCGCCAGTTCTGGTCCGACCTGAAAAACGGTGAGTTCAAGAGCGACGAATTCCGCCGCCTCGGCAAGGGGGGCAAGGAAGTCTGGATTCAGGCCAGCTACAACCCGCTCAAAGACGGGTCAGACCGCGTCACCAGCGTTATGAAACTAGCGAGTGACGTAACCGCTCGTAAAAATCTTTCTGCCGACCATGAAGGCAAGATTGCAGCGCTTGACCGCGCACAAGCTATTATCGAGTTCAAAACTGATGGTACAATCGTCGACGCCAATGCAAATTTTTGCACGGCGCTTGGTTATGAGCTGTCGGATATCCGTGGCAAGCATCACTCCATGTTCGTCCCCGCAGATCAGCAGGGTCCGGAGTACCAGAAATTCTGGGAACAGCTGCGTGCGGGCGAATTCCATAACGCCGAGTACAAGCGCATTGGTAAAGGTGGTAAAGAGATCTGGATCCAGGCGACGTACAATCCCATTTTAAATGCGAATGGGGATGTCGTGAAGATTGTCAAATTTGCGACCGATATCACAAAAGAAATGCAGAGACGCCGCGAACGCCGCGAGATTAGCGCGCAAGTCGATACCGATCTGGTCCGCATACTCGAGGCGGTTACAAGCGCAGCCAGCCAAATTACAGAAGCGTCTGCTTCCGCCCGTGAAACGGCACAAAGCGTTGAAAGCGTTGCTGCGGGTAGCAACCAGCTCGCCGCATCGGTCAATGAAATCTCGGAGCAGGTAAACAACGCCAGCGCTGTGTCGCAGCAGGCCGTCGAGAAAACAACCGAAGCATCGCGGTCTATCAACGAACTTACAGATTCGGCACAGCAGATCAGCCAGATCATAGCACTGATCTCCAGCATTGCGGATCAGACCAATCTACTTGCCCTCAACGCAACCATTGAGGCGGCGCGCGCGGGTGAAGCAGGCAAAGGCTTTGCCGTCGTTGCAGGTGAAGTCAAAGCCCTGGCCAATCAGTCTGCCAAAGCAACTGAAGAGATTATCAAGCAGATTGCTTCAGTTCAGAAAGCGACCGACACCGCTGTTGCCAATATCTCGGAGATCACCGGCGTCATCGAGAGGATCAATGATATTTCCATGTCCATTTCGGGCGCAGTGGAAGAACAAGCCGTCGTAACTCAGGATATTTCCCGCAATATGAGCGAAGCAACCAGCGCGGTGAACAATATCTCCACGGGCGTCGATGGATTTGCCGAATCCACCAACCTCATCAAGAGCTCGACCGAGAAAGCTAAAGAGCTTTCCGCCCGTCTGGCGTCTTAATACCAATCCGCTGTTCAGCTCTAATGGCGCGCATGGATAAAGTTCACCATCCAGCGCGCCATTAATTTATTATCATCCGGCACTTTGAAGCTCGCGGCGGCCTCGTCCACAAACGCGTCGGTAAACTTCGTCCCGCGACGCACATTATAGAGATCTTCCAGAAACTCGTCCGAGAACTCCGGATGCCCCTGAAACGAAATGATCGGTCCGCGCGAATAGGCGAGCGCCGCGTTCGGGGCAAAATCATTTCCACCAATCGCAATGGCGTCTGCCGGCGGGCTTAACACCTGATCCTGATGGCTCACACCAACTGAGAACGTCTCTGGCGGGTTCGGCCCCATCCACTCCGCTTTGTGCCTGATCTGATAGGTATGACGGCCAAGCCCCCAGCCTTTATCGGATTTGCGCACATCACCGCCCAGCGCGTCAGCAATCACCTGATGGCCGAAACAGATACCGATCATCGGCACCTGATGCTCGGCGGCAAAGCCGATCCATTCTTTCAGCGTACGCATCCACGGCACATCATCATAAACGCCATAGGCAGAGCCTGTAATCAGGATCGCCTCCAGCGTTTCCGGGTCCGGCAGCGCATCGCCTTTAACCGGTGAGATGGTCTCGAAAGTCATCTCCTCATCAACAGCGCCGATTAGCTCTTCGAACATTTTCGGATAGCCTTCCGGATAGTCATCACGGATGGATTCAGGTGGAAGGCCGGTTTCGATAATGGTGAGGCGCATAAAGGAACTCCGTCAGTGCGCCCTCACTTAAGCTGCACCGCGCCCTGCGAAAAGGGCACGTCCTGAGCTTCTTCACTCAAAATCGCGAGACCGCCTGTTCTGCGGGCGGCGCTCGGTTATACCGAGCCTTCGCGCAAAAGGGCTTTAGACTAAAACTTCTTGGCGAAGCTAGGTTCGCTAATACGGGCACTTAATCTGCAATCCGACGCAAAGCGGAAGAAGAGCTGGAATTTCCAGAACCAGAGCTCAATGATCAGATGAACCATCTCAAGTAAACAAAGTCGAGAAGCAGAGCCCCGAGGATAATCGCCGACAATATAAATGATTTAATGATGAATTTACGTCGTATTGTGTGCCGATGATACTCGATATCAGAAACATAACTCAAAAGATTATCCAAATCCTCTTTAGGCTGAGTCAAAACAAAATCTATGATTTCATCATTTTCTCTTGAATTAACAGTATTTGCAGACAACTCATCTAGCGCCATTTCTAACTCACGCTCTGCTTTTTCAAATGCCGGGTCGCCTTCTTCGTGAGTCTCGAAGTATCCGATAATCATGTAAATACGTTTGATGACCGCCGCGCGTCCCACTCGGGACAGCTCGGGGTCTATCGCCTTTAGAAACTGACGTTCTTGAGCAGTCGCAAACCAAGCTTGCAGCTGCCCGGTGAGTAAAATCGAAGCCACAATGACGAAATCCAATGTGATTCTTGGAATATCGAATGGCAGCCACCCGAAGAAAAAATGGAATAAAGGCTGCGTAATATCGCGCCAAATCTCAATGGCCGCAGAAATCCACTCAAAAACAAATATAATTTTTGGGTAATTTTCTATGCACCACCCTAAAAGCCACGTGCCCGCATCAATCGCCCACTTTGTTGCCGAAACAATACTTAGAATGCTGGAGATGAGGCTGGTCCACGCAATCAAAAACCAACCCCAACGAAGCGCAAACCGAGCAAATGCTGGCGGACGAAATTTACGGACCAACACCGAGAGGAGTTTGTCGGGAGAGTATTTGTGAATCTTCAACCTTCTGCCCAAGCCATTCAGTACAATTTCTATTAGCAGAAAATTGCACAGAAACTCCTAGCAAGCCAACATTGCTATACCCACGCATTACCCCGTCTTCTCAGCAATCCATGTGCGGACACGCTCTTCCAGAAGGCTGAGCGGCATGGCGCCTTCGGCCAGAATGAGATCGTGGAATTCGCGGATATCAAAGTCATTGCCGAGCGCCTCACGCGCCTCTTCACGCAGGCCGAGAATGGTCAGCTCGCCAATCTTGTAGCCAAGCGCCTGCCCCGGCCAGCTGATATAGCGGGTGACTTCGGTTTCAATATTCAGCGGTGAGAGCGCAGAGTTCTCAAGGAAGCAGGCTTCGGCTTCTTCACGTGTCCAGCCCATCCAGTGCATGCCGGTATCAGCGACCAGACGGCAGGCGCGCCACATCTCGTATGACAGCTTGCCGAACCGCTCATACGGCGTGTCGTAAAGGCCCATCTCACCCGCAAGCGTCTCTGAATAGAGGCCCCAGCCTTCGACAAAGGCGTTGGAGAAATAGTTGCGACGGAACTCCGGCACATTCTCCTGTTCCTGCAAAATAGCGATCTGATGGTGGTGGCCTGGCACCGCCTCATGCGCGGTAAGCGCTGGCAGCTCGTAAAGCGGGCGCTGATCGAGCGCATAGGTGTTCACCCAGTATTCGCCCGGCTTTCCCTCATCCATGTCGCCGCCGAAATAGAGGCCGGTCGAGAAGCCCGGCGCGATCGCCGCTGGTACAGGCACAACGCCATAAGGCTGGCGCGGCAAATGGCCGAAATAGGCTGGCATGTAATAGTCGAGGTCTTTTGCGATGCGCGCGGCATGCATCATCAGCTCGTCCGCGGTTTGCGCGTAGAACTGCTCGTCCGTGCGCAGGAAGGTGAGGAATTCCTCAAACGTACCTTCAAATTCGACCTCTTCGATGATCTCATCCATCTGGCTACGAATGCGGGCAACTTCGGAGAGTCCGATCTCGTGAATGTCTTCCGGCGAGAGGTCTGTACGTGATGTGTGCATGGCCACCGCGAGGCGGTAATAGTCACGCCCCGTCGGCACCGTACCAACGCCCGGCAGGGCGCGTGTGTTCGGCGCGTAATCTGTCTCAAGGAAAGCCAGAATGTCTGCGAACGCCGCCTGCGCAGTGAGCGCTGCTGCGCGGCCTTCCTCGATCAATTCGGCGCGGCGTGCCTGGTCAATGTTTTCGGGCAGGTTCAGGAAAGGCGCGTAGAAATCGGTTTCCACAATCGGGGCATCTACCTGCGCGCTGATCTGCTCCATCGTCGTGGTGAGCGGGTCTTCATAGGCGACAAAGCCTTCCGCGAGGCCACGCTCCAGATTGGCGCGTATATCTGCAAAATAGGCTGGCACCGCATTTAGGCGGGCAATAGTGGCAACCACGTCTGCTTCATTGCGAATGGTGGCTCGTGAGATGCCGTAAGTCACATCCAGCTGGAAACCAGTATGACCGCCAATGCGGGCGCGGTCGTCATCCATTTCAGCCGACAGCAGCAAGTCTGAAATCTGGGCCGCCAGAATTGCATGGTTCATCCGCTCGGTTTCGGAATAGCCGGATTGGTCAATCGCGGCGAGTTCGTCTGCCAGCGCTGCCATGGCCGCCTGCGCCTCTGCAAGCCCTTCCGGCGTTACATCACCCCACGTTGAAGGGGCGACGCCCTCTTCTGCCGCACGCAGGTCGGGACTCAGTTCCAGAACCAGCGACTCATAGGCTTCGACCACATCATCGAGGGAGCCTTCTGCGTAGGCCGTGGAAGCGGAATTGGCAGCCAATGCAAAGAAAAATGACGAAAAAACGATTTGACGGAGAAACATAGAGCACCAAGTGATTGACTAAGTGGATTTGAATTCTAGAACCACATCCACACATTTAGCGGATTTCAAGGGGGCCGATTTGGCAAACGACTGGAACGACACACGACCGTTGTCACCGCACATCATGAACTGGAAGTGGCATATTACAATGGCCACTTCGATTTTTCATCGGGCATCGGGCGTCGCGCTATACATCGGATCATTTCTGATCGTTGGCTGGCTTGTCGCAATCACAATGGGTGAAGCAGCGTACAACAGCTATGCAGGCTTCCTCGGATCACCAATCGGTCTGATCCTCCTGTTCGCATTCACCGCGGCAGTTATGTACCACCTCGCAAACGGCATCCGTCACCTCTTCTGGGACGCAGGCACAGGCTATAAGCCAGGCACAGCGAACCTGACAGCGTGGCTGGTAATCCTTTTCGCAGCGGTTAGCTCTGTCGCGATCTGGGCTTACATTCTCTTCGGCATGGGAGGCTGATCACATGTCTCAGAAATCTATCCGCACCCCTATGGCAAATGTCCGCGGCCTTGGCTCTGCTAAAGAAGGCGCAGGACACTTCATCACTCAACGTGTTACAGCAATTGCGCTGATCTTCCTCGTTCCAATTGCACTCGTGTCTATCCTGTGCGCGGTTCAGGGCGGCTATGAAGGTGCTATCGAGTCTGTCTCCAACCCGCTGTTCGCGATCCTGCTTCTGCTCACAACGGGTACAGCATTCTACCACATGCGCCTCGGCATGCAGGTCGTCATTGAAGACTATATCGGCAAGCACACCACACGCGTTGTGCTGCTCATGCTGAACACTTTCGTATCGATTATTCTGTTCGCCGCAGCTGCTTACTCCATCGTCCGTATCGGACTTGGCGCGTAACAGGGCGAACACCAAAGGGCTAAACTGATGACCGAATATACCTGGATTGATCACACTTATGACGTTGTCGTAGTGGGCGCTGGCGGCTCCGGCCTGCGCGCTGCACTCGGTAGCGCCGAAGCTGGCCTCAAAACAGCCTGTGTGACAAAAGTCTTCCCAACCCGTTCGCACACTGTTGCGGCGCAGGGCGGCATCGCTGCTTCCCTGAAGAATATGGGTCCGGACGACTGGCGCTGGCACATGTTTGACACCGTGAAGGGCTCTGACTGGCTCGGCGACCAGGACGCGATTGAATATCTCGTCCGTGAGGCGCCTGCAGCGGTTTACGAGCTTGAGCACTATGGTGTGCCATTCTCCCGTACCGAAGAAGGCAAGATCTACCAGCGTCCGTTCGGTGGCCACATGCAGAACTACGGTGAAGGGCCGCCGGTTCAGCGTACATGTGCTGCGGCTGACCGTACCGGTCACGCCATCCTTCACACACTCTACGGTCAGTGCGTCAAGCAGGACACAGAGTTCTTCATCGAGTATTTTGCGCTCGACCTGATCATGGATGATGATGGCGTCTGCCGCGGTATTACTGCTCTGAAAATGGATGACGGTACATTCCACCGTTTCCGGGCTCAGAAAGTCGTTCTGGCGACTGGCGGTTATGGCCGCGCTTACTTCTCAGCGACGTCTGCTCACACCTGCACAGGTGACGGCAATGCGATGGTTCTGCGCGCAGGCCTTCCGCTGCAGGACATGGAATTCGTTCAGTTCCACCCAACCGGCATTTACGGCGCGGGATGCCTCATCACTGAGGGCGCGCGCGGTGAAGGCGGCATCCTTCGCAACTCCGAAGGCGAGCGCTTCATGGAGCGTTATGCGCCGAACGCAAAAGACCTTGCATCCCGCGACGTTGTTTCCCGCTGTATGGCGATGGAAATCCGTGAAGGTCGCGGTGTTGGCCCTGAGAAGGACCACATCTATCTCCACCTCGATCACCTTGATCCGGACGTGCTTGCAGCTCGTCTGCCGGGCATTTCCGAGAGCGCGGCGATCTTCGCTGGCGTTGACGTCACAAAGGAGCCGATTCCGGTTCTGCCAACCGTTCACTACAATATGGGCGGCATTCAGACGAACTATCACGGTCAGGTTCTTACCCTGCGTGACGGTGATCCGGACGCGGTTGTTGAAGGTCTCTACGCTGTTGGCGAAGCGGCTTGTGTGTCCGTACACGGCGCAAACCGTCTCGGTTCCAACTCACTCATCGACCTCGTGGTCTTTGGCCGTGCGACCGGCCTCCACCTCGGTGAAACAACAACAGCTGGCGCGAAACAGCCTGAGTTTGATGCCTCTACTGGCCAGAACTCGCTCGACCGCCTCGACCATTACCGCAACGCATCTGGCGGCACGCCAACTGCAGAGCTCCGCATCGAGATGCAGAAAGCCATGCAGACAAACTGCGCGGTATTCCGTACCGGCGAAATCCTCGGCGAAGGTGTTGAGAAGATCAAAAACGTCTTCTCCCGTATGCCTGATATCGGCGTTTCCGACCGCGGCCTGATCTGGAACACCGACCTCATGGAAACCCTTGAGTTCGACAACCTGATCGCTCAGGCAGCTGTCACCGTTAACAGCGCTTACAACCGTACAGAATCGCGCGGCGCGCACGCGCGCGAAGACTGCCCGGATCGTGATGATGAGAATTGGATGAAGCACACACTCGCATGGTGTGATGCACAGGGTAACGTCACCATCGACTACCGTCCGGTACACAGCTACCCGATGACAGGCGATATTGAGTACATCAAGCCGAAGGCTCGCGTTTACTAAGCGCGCTGCAAATTTCATTCAAAAGGCCGGGGCTCTGCTCCGGCCTTTTTTTTGTTCGTGCAACACCTGAATTGTCGGCCTTCCCGCCCCAATTAAAGGCTTTCGCTTCTGAGAATTGTGTGAGCGGTGCCTGCAACCCTTAAGGCTTCGTATTCAAATGCAGTATATAAAGTAAATTTGGTGTACACCCAGTAACAATACTTCGTTACATCGCGTTACTGATCTACACTATTATGTCATCGGACGAATTGTTACTTCATCGCCCGACAAATACAGCCCTACCCTGTTTCATACACTTCGAAATGATCAGTGAATGAGGGGCTGTTGGAATGGGCAGATTAAAAAAGGTTCTGATTACGGGTGCAGCATCTCTTATGCTGCTTGCAGCCTGCAGCGGGGGAGGCGGCGGAGACAATTCCAACGGCACACCGACGCCCACGCCGACACCAGTGCCATCACCTCCTCCTCCTCCTCCGCCGCCGCCAGCACCACCGCCGGTTCAGGATACTGTGTTCGAGACAAGGGAAAGCACGGCGCGCTTTCTGACCCACGCAACTTTTGGCCCCCGTACGGCTGAAATTGACACGCTGACAGGCAAATCTGCTTCCGACTGGTTCCAGGCCCAGCTCAATCTGCCCCCCACTCTGAACCTGCCCTATATCGACAATTATCTGGACAATGACCCGAACGGGCGCACCGCGAATGGCGCGATTAGCTTTTCCGGCACATTCGCTCCGGTATTCGCCTTCTGGAACAACTCCATCACGGCGGAAGACCAATTGCGTCAGCGGGTGACTTTTGCGCTCTCCGAAATTTTCGTGATCTCGACGCGGGCGAATGTGCGGCTGAGGTCTGACCCGATTGTTGTCGGCGCGTATATGGATATTCTAACGCGCAACGCGCTGGGAAATTTCAGAGACCTGCTGGACGAGGTAACTTACAGCCCGGCCATGGGCGAGTTTCTGACCTATCTGCAAAACCAGCGCGGCGATCCTGACACCGGACGAATGCCGGACGAAAACTATGCCCGTGAGGTGATGCAGCTGTTCACCATCGGGCTTATAGAGCTCAATAATGACGGCACGCCGCGTCTCGATGGAAACGGTCAGCCGATCGAGACCTATACCAATGATGATGTGACCGGTCTTGCCCGCGTCTTCACCGGCCTGAGCAAGGACACAGACAGCTTCTTCGACAGACCAATTCCTGAACTTGCCTCGCGCGTGCCGATGCGCTTGTTCCCAGAGTTCCACTCCAATCGTGAGAAAAACTTTCTGGGAGTGTCCATACCCGCCGGGACGGGCGGCGAAGAGTCCATCGATACAGCGCTCGACACCCTGTTCGATCATCCCAATGTCGGACCGTTTATCGGACGTCAGCTCATCCAGCGACTGGTCACCAGTCACCCGGACCCGGACTATATTGCGCGCGTCGCAACTGCATTCAATCAGGGAAGCTATGTGCTTCCGGACGGTGATCTGGTTGGCACGGGCGAGCGGGGTGACCTCGCCGCCACTGTGGCAGCTGTACTCATGGATGAGGATGCTACAGGCGACCAGTCCCTGTTCGATGACGAGTTTGGCAAAGTGAGAGAGCCCATACTGCGCTTTACCCATTGGGCGCGCGCGTTTGATGCAGAACCTGTCTCCCCTCAAGGGCTTACCAATCTCTGGATACCAACCAATCAGAACACACTCGGCGTTGCGGCCTATAGCGCGCCAAGCGTCTTCAATTTTTTCCGTCCGGGCTATGTCGCGCCGGGCACAGAGTCTGGCGAAGCAGGGCTGACCGTTCCCGAACTACAGATTTTCAATGCAGGAACCATCCCGACTGTCGCCAACTTTATGGGCTTCTTCATCAATGAAGTTCCTGCCCAGTTCGCCGAACCCGAACGCAATGTGTTCCTGCCCGACTATGACGAGCTCATCGAACTTGCTGACAATGAGGAAGACCTTGTCGACTACCTTGATACCTATCTGACTTTCGGCACGATGAGCGAGGGGACGCGTCAGTCCATTATAGACCAGCTGGCGCTGATCGATCCGGAAGTCCGCGAGTTCAGGGATGGCCAGCGTCTGCGTGTTCGCCTCGCCGTTTTCCTGACCCTTTCCTCCACCGACTATCTTCTCCAGCGCTAAGGAGCGTGAACATGAACATCTCCAGACGCACACTTCTACGTTATGCCGGCGCCGCAGGGTTGTCCGGCGCCACAGCCGCCAGCCTGACCACGGCCCTGACCGGATTTCAAAAAGCCAGCGCGGCTGACATTTCAGGCTATCGCGCACTCGTCTGCATCTTCCTGCTTGGCGGTATGGACTGCCACGACACAGTCCTGCCCTTCGATGAGGCAAATTATGAGAGCTATGCGCGTGTCCGGTCCTCACTGCTCAGCTCCTACAACCAGCTTGGAGGCGGATCGACGCGCGTTCGCGATCGGCTTCTGCCGCTCAATCCGGTCAATGCGAGCCAGTTCGAGGGACGTCAGTTTGCCCTCCCCGAAGAACTCAGCGAGTTGCACAGCCTGTTCGAAAGCGGACGGGCTTCGATTGTGGGCAATGTCGGGCCGCTGATCGAACCCTTAACGCTGGATCAATTCAGACAGGGCACCGGCCGCATTCCCCGCCAGCTTTTCTCTCACAATGACCAGCAATCAACATGGATGGCCAATGCACCGGAAGGTGCACGGCGCGGATGGGGCGGCCGGTTTGCCGATGCAGCTATTTCCTCATCAGCCAATTCCGGCGAGTCCTTCACCACAATCTCAACTGCCGGATCGTCTGTCTTTCTCGTCGGTGATCGCGCACAGCCCTATGAGCTTGGCCGTAATGGCGCTGGCAGCTTTGACCAGCTGGCCCGCGCCGAACAGGGCCGAAATTCCGAGGAAGGCGAAGAGAGCTTTCAGCGACTACGCGCCTTTCTTCAGGCTAACGACTATGACGGTGACAATCTGATCGGGCGCGATATCGCCTCCATTCAGGAAACGGCCTTTCTGGCCAATGAGGCCTATAACGACGCGACACAGAACGCGCCGGACCTTCCGATCAGCTTCGCCAATGATGCACTCGGCCCACAACTGGAAGCCGTCGCCCGCGCCATTCAAGCCCGCGACGCGCTGGGGCAACGCCGGCAGGTCTTCTTTGTCGCCTTCGGTAATTTCGACACGCACTCCAGTCAGGCCGCTGATCTACCCGGTCTGCAGCGCACGTTAAGCGATGGCATCTCGCGTTTCGTTCAGACGATGGACGCCTTCGGCCTCATGAACGACGTCACCGTATTCACGGCATCCGACTTCGGGCGGTCCCTAGCCTCTAATGGCGATGGCACCGACCATGGCTGGGGCGGACACCACTTTGTCATCGGTGATGCCGTTGAGGGCCAGACCATATTCGGCGACATTCCGCCTTACGATCTTGGGCATGCAAATGACGCTGGCGCAGGGCGGCTCCTACCCTCGCTTTCGGTCGATCAATATGCAGAACCTCTCGGCCGCTGGTTCGGGCTGACAGAAGAAGAAATCGCTCTGGCATTGCCCGGCCTGAGCAACTTCAATTCGCAGGAAAGCCTGAAGCTGTTCCCTGGGCCCGTTTAGGGGCTGATTCGCCGGAAAACCCCTTGAAATTCGGGCGTAGACTGAGCAAACAGGGGTCAAATAATCATGACGTTCTGGCTTTTCATCGAAAACCTGTCAGAAATTTATCAGTGATCTATCTTTTACTTCAAAGCCGGTTATAAAACCGCTGAAGATTTGTAAGGACGGGATATTATGGTTCAGCTGACGCTTCCAAAAAATTCGCAGGTTCAAACAGGCAAGACATGGCCGAAGCCTGAGGGTGCGAACGTCAAGAAGTTCAAAATCTATCGTTATGATCCTGAAGCTGACGGAAATCCGCGCTGGGATACTTACTTCGTCGATATGGACGATTGCGGACCGATGGTTCTCGACGTTCTGATCTACATCAAAACGCATATCGACTCTACGCTCACATTCCGCCGCTCTTGCCGTGAAGGTATTTGTGGTTCGTGCGCCATGATGATTGGTGGCCGCAACACGATCGCCTGCACAAAGGGCTGGAAAGAGATTGCTGGCTCTTCAATCACAATCGCGCCGCTGCCACACATGCCAGTTGTGAAGGACCTCGTTCCGGACCTCACAAACTTCTACGCGCAGCACGCTTATGTGCAGCCATTCCTGAAAACCGACACACCAGAGCCGGAGAAAGAATGGAAGCAGACACCGGAAGATCGTGACAAGCTGGATGGCCTGTATGAATGCATCATGTGCGCATGCTGCTCTACATCCTGCCCGTCTTACTGGTGGAATGGCGACAAATATCTCGGCCCTGCAGCCCTGCTTCACGCTTACCGCTGGCTGATCGATAGCCGCGACGAAGCTGCTGGCGAGCGTCTGGACGATCTGGAAGATCCGTTCAAACTCTATCGCTGCCACACCATCATGAACTGTGCGCAGGTTTGCCCGAAAGGCCTGAACCCTGCCAAAGCGATTGGTGAGATCAAGAAAATGATGGTTGAGCGCGTCGCGTAAGCACTGCGCCCCACGCAAACGGAAAAGCCCGCTTTCGAGCGGGCTTTTTTATTAGCTCAGAGCGCGCTGAACATGCGCTCGAAATACTCATCCGCTTTGAAATTGCGTCGCTTGCACTCCGCGCGGATCGTCTCGATATCCTGTTTCAGGCGGGACATATCCGGATAGAGCGATCCTTCTATGCCTTCATGACGCGGGATGAGATCGAGGCCGTATCTCTTCTTTAGTGTGATGCGATCATTCTTCGCCAGAAATGCAGCGCGCTTCACGACAGACTGATCGACTTCAATTTTGCCTTTAAAGGTCGGGTCGAGATGCACCATCGCCGAAATCTCGTTCGCGATGGAAAGGGATTCCGACTTAGTGATGAAACAATTCAAAAGACGCTTAGTAAACAATAGATTGCCCGCAACGCTCTGGTTAAAAGCGAAATCGTCATTCTCGAATACGCTCTCAAGCCCCGGCTGCACAATGCTGGCAAGGTCAGCTACCACATCGCCATTTTTTAGTGTGCGGCGGTCATACTGGCGGACAATGACATTCTTCCTGCCAAACACTTTGGCCCAGCGGTCGACCAGCTCTGTAAAGCTGATGAAAAAAGCATCCACAAATTCCGGCAGGTCCATCGCGGTATTCCGGGACTGCACTGCCTGCTGGTACCAGGAAATCATATAGGTCGCGTGTTCGCGCAGATAGACGACAACCTTGGTCCGCTTTTTCGGCAAAAGGTTAGCGACACAATCCGGGTTCGGAATAGTGTGAAAGTTCTCACTGGAGAGGACGCAGGTATCGTACTCTCGTATCTCCCGCACGAAATAATCCCGCCAGGCTGGCTCCATACCAAGTTCATCGGCGCGCCTGCCTCGCAACACGCGCGACAAATGGTGGTGTGCTGGGGTTTCTGGTTCAAGACCTGTCAGCGGGTATATGACACCTCGTTCTTTCAATGCCTCACGGTTTTCAAAAAAGGCGCGCTGAATACTCGATGTGCCTGTCTTGTTGGTGCCGATATGCAAGACAAATTGCATTGCCTGAAACCCCTGAGAAACCGCTCAAATCATCCTGTCAAAGACCATGGATGATCCGCCCGCACTTGTCGACAGCCTGCCCGAAAGGCCAAGAGTTTCAACGAAACAAACACTACTCAAGCGCGAGTATAGCCTTGTGCCTCCACTCAAACGTCGATTTAATCAAAACGGGATGATGAGGGCAGTTTGATGGAAAAATTCAGCTTCAGCTCGGCGCTGATGCATTTCCGGAATTCACAAGGGCCGTCCGGCTTTGTGTGGAAATGGCTGCTGGCTTATGTTCTGGTTTTGGGCCTGGCGAATGCCATCGCCGCCATGCTCTCGCTTTACGCGTCTTATCAGGCTTATGAAGCCGCCGCGCAGGGCGACTTTCGCTACATCCGCCCATTTTCGAATATCTGGCTTTCAGTCCTGCCTATACCGTTCTTTGTCACGATTTGGGCGATGTTCGAAGCCTCTGCGCTTCGCTGGTACATCCGACGAGAGGGCTTTTCCCTTCGCTTCAGCAAAGACGAATTCAGACTGCTCGGCGTTTTTCTCTGCTGGGCAGGCATCATCTTTCTCTGCGCCTTCGCAGCATTACTTTTCCTAATGATGTTCGGCAACGCAATCGTTGCAAGCATGAGCCGGAACGCCACCACAAACCTTATCATTACGTCGCTGTTGGCACTGCCGTTTGTTGGCCTTGCGATTTACGTTGCGATATCCTTTATGACGGCTTCGGCGCTCACCATCCGTGAAAACAAAGTCCTCTTCATTTCGTCAAAAAGAATAGTGTCTGGTAAGTTCTGGCGCCTCCTCGCTGCAGCATTGGTTGTTACATTGCCGTTCTACGCTCTGGATGTGATTGTCGATCTTTTTGTCGTCCCCGTAATCCTGCAACTTACAAACACTCCGCCGCAGGACTGGTCTCTATATGATCCGACCAATGCGTTTAAGACCGATCTGATCACAGCTGTGATCACTGTAGGCGTTTTCGTCCTGACCGCGCCCATCCTCCAACTCATCATGCTTGGCATTACGTCTAAGGCAGCTCTCTCCGATCCAGACTGGGTCGGCCAGACAGACACCGTCGCCGAAACCTTCGACTAATCATCTCATCGCCTGTTTCAACTCGCTCCAAGGGGAACAACTCATGGAAAAATTCACTTTCAGCTCCGCGCTGATGCATTTTCAGAATACTAAAGGCCCGGGCAGCTTTGTCTGGAAATGGCTTCTTACGGCGTTCATTGCCATGACACTTCTTTTCGGTGGCAGCATGTTCATGATGTTCGATATGATGGCAAGCTTCGGTATCACGGCGCCCGGCCAGACGGTTCCAGTATCCAACGAGGAAGCGTTTGCGTTCATAGGCAGAATGTTCGGCACAATGGCGATCCTCGTGCCTCTTACAGTGGTCATGATGGCCGTGCTCGAAGCATCCGCCCTTCGCCGGTATATCCGCAATGAGGCATTCTCAATTCGCTTCGGCAAAGACGAGCTGCGCGTGATCGGCGTCTACCTCCGGTGGATACTCATGGGTCTGTTGGCTATGATCGTCATGGCGATTGTCGTTTTTATCTTTGGCGTACTTGTCATGATCGTCGCCGCTGGATTCCCCATGGCAGCACCCTTTCTGGCCCTAATTTTCAATTTGGCGGCCTATCTTGGCCTCCTGGCGCTAGCAGTACAATTTGCGCCAGCTTCTGCCGTGACGATACGGGACAACAAAATCACTTTCTTTGAAGCTGAAGCCGTCACAAAAGGTCGTTTCTGGCCATTATTCGGGGCGTTTCTAATTCCAATCGTAGCCTATTATGTTTTGTCCCTCGTGCTGCAACTCCTTCTAATGATGCCGGTCATGACGAGCATGGCGACGCAGAATGACACGAGCTTCACACCAACATTGTTTGCCATGATGGGTTTATCCACCGTGATCAGCGGAAACGCATTCGCGTTTATTATGCTCGTAAACCTCGGCATCACGTCACGGGCAGCGATTACGGATGAGAACTGGTCCGGTCGCGGCGGTGTGGTCGCGGAGACGTTTGAGTAAACTTCCGCGGCAACATGCATAATAAAGCCCCGGCCACATGGTCGGGGCTTTTCATTTTCAAGTGGTACATCCGCCTATGGATTTTCGATGTCGATCGGATCCACAGTCGCCGTCAGCTCAGCAACATCATTCTGCTGCGGGTCATAAGGCGTGCCGAAAGGCGGTTCGGTAAAGGCCATGTTGAACCCGCCTCCAAGCTGTGAGGCCGCCTGGCTCGCCGGTACCGGCGGCGGCGGAGGTGGAGGTGGTGGCGGAGGCGGCGGAGGCGGTGGCGGCGACGGCGTGGGTGTCGGCGTCGGAAATGGACCACCATTGTTATTATCCCCACCGCCACCGGAACATGCCGCCAGCGAAAGCCCTAAAAAGCCAACCAACAGGGCCGTCCGCGAAACCTCCAGAAGTGATTTTGAATGTCTCATAATGTGCTCCTGTTATCCTGTGGCCCCCGGAATCGGGTCATTCAGATACGGGAAGCTGTCCGGTAGCTCGCTCGCGCTGATTGGCGCACCGTCCGTGAATGGAACATTGCCAACTGGCGCATCTTCAGGGGCACAAAGACCGAGGTCTGTCTCTACACCCTGAATTGGCACCGGATAGCAAAGCGCGCCCATGACTACGCGAAGTGCGATATCGACCGTGTCATCGCCAGGACGGCGTCCATTCGGGAAGCCCGCCAGATCGTCACCAGCCACGCCAAACGTGCTCTGTTGATCACGCGGTGTCGGCGCGATGCCTAGGTTGAGACGCATCATTTCTGACGCGGTCACATCTGCTGGCTGGTTAAGCCCGTCAATGCCGGTCAGGAAGGCCGCGACAAGGTCGTTACGCGGATAGTTTTGCGGCGCAAGATTCTCAATATTCGTACCGAGCGAGGAGTTCACCGCATCACGGAAGAGAATATCTAGCAGAGCTGGCAGCGTCGGGTTCGTGACATAAGTTGCCAGCGCTGAGTCCTGCGTCGGCTCTGCTGCGTTGAACAAATCCTTATCCGGCAGGCCGATGACGACCTCGTTCACCAGAGGCGCTGAGAGGCGCGACTGCTGTACATAGGCGCCGCCGTAAACAGATGTCTGCTCATAGGTCGGGGATGGATCTTCGATTTCCGCCTGTGGCAGGCTGGCTGTCGTCCATGCACCAATAATGTCGTCGCCGTCATCATTGAGGCAGTCGATCGGCAGTTCGATCGCCAGTGATGTGACGTTCGCGCGGCCTACTAGGTCATCATTCGCACGATCCTGCGTGATACCGCCCGGGAACGTGTCGCCGTTCTCGTTAAGCGGCACATCGCCATCAATTGGCACGAGATTCACAAGGTCAAAGATTTCACCGAGATTCACCGCAAACGCTTCTGCGCGCTGGCCAACGAAGACTTGGCCTTGCGCGGAACACCCTGGAATGGACAGCGGATAGATGAACTGGTCGGCATAGCCCGGATAATCCGGAATGGTTTTCGTGCCGGAATTGTCAAACGGCTTGTCGAACGTACCAAGCGAAACACGCTCTCCAGTGCGGCGATCGCCCGTGATCATGTAGAGCTCATAGCTCTCGCTCTCATTGAGATTTCCGGATGAAGACGGGTCACCAATTGCGCGCAGCGGCACAGGAACGGTCTCGCCGCCAATATTGAGCGCGATGCCGCCACTGTTCAGTGAGTTATCAAAATCGAACTGGAATGTGAGGTCCTCAACGGCATCCGCATCCGTATCGATGTGAATTTCATAAAGGGCATCAGGGTCCATAGTGAAATAGTTCGGACCGCCATATGGCAGCTGAAGCGGCTGATAATTCGCAATGAAAGTAACGTAGTTTTCGCGGCCCGGCTCGTAACTACGGAACATGTAGAAGTCAGTGCCGTCGACCTTGGGCTGTTCGGTAATACCGGGCGCTTCGCGGTGGCTGGAGGCGTAAGCAGATAGCCCCGTCGCCATAGCTGCACCCGCTATGAGTAATGCTTTTAGTCCCATCTGAAACTCCCTGATTATAATAGACGAGACTTGGGTTACGCAGCGGCATCGAAAAATTGTGCACTTTTTTCGGAACTTTTTTGCACCACTCTAAAAAACCGCGCCGTAACTGTTGTGTATTCTGAACAAAGAGAGGAACGACCATGCTAGGAAAAACAGCTCTGGCTTCAGCCTGCCTCGCCCTTGCCGCCCTGCCCGTATGTGCACACGACGCATGGATGGAAGCAGACCGCAGCGACACTGGCGTCACCGTGAGCTTCTTCTCCGGGCATGCTGACGACCTGGCCTCTTACAATATGCATCCGGCGCGTCTGGTTTCCATGACGCTGGAATCTGCGAGCATGCGCCGCTCACTTCTGACGGAAGCAGCAGATTTGCAGCCGGGCGACACGCTCCAGCTCGATATGTCCCCGGATGAAGCTCACATGCTTACGCTCACAACATTCCGCGCAAGTAGTCGGCTGGATGCCGAGACGTTTCTGGAATACGCCGCAGAGGAAGGTATTTCACCCATACTGCGCCACAGGGCGTCCAGCGGAGACCTGAACCGCCCCGGCACAGAAGTTTATTCCCGCTTCATGAAAGCGCTTGTCCTGCCGGAAGGTGAGGCAGCTTGTGAAACAGGCTTTATCAGCCAGCCGGTCGGCCATGTGCTGGAAATCATCCCGCTCGAAAGCCCGTCAGAGGGGTGCTCCGAGACACTGTCCTTCCAGCTTCTCTATCTGGGTGAACCACTTGAAGGGGGCACGCTGCATATCAACCGCAGGGACACGATAACCGAGCCGGTCAAAATCACGACTGATGAAAACGGTATGGTCAACTTCGACCGCCCGCCGGAAGGTGACTGGTATCTTCACGCAGCGTGGGCCATGCCCGTATCAGAACGTGCTTTTGGCGCCGACTATGCGACAAGCTTTGCCAGCCTTAGCTTCGCGCTGGATTAGGAACAGCTAGAGGGCAGCCGGAAACAGCTCGCCCTCGCCGCCTTCCCACCGGGGATACTTTTCCATGACGCTGGCAAAGCGGTCGCTTTCCATGAAGTCGTGCACCCATTTGATGAGCGCAGGCAGAGGCAGATTATCAAACCAGTCTTTGTCCGGAATGCGGAACTGGCGCACAAACGGGGCGATGGCGGCATCCACAAAAGTGAATGCCGGCGCCATCAGATAGCCGGTGTCGGCCAGACGGGCATCAAGGTCTTCCAGAATTTTGAGCCCTTCAGCGCGATGCTCACTCGCATCCACATCTTCATAGCGGCTGGCATATTTATACCGGTCGAGATGATGTTTGAACGGGCCATCATTGCGCGCAATCAGGAAGTCGGACGCTTCGCGATCAGCTTCAAACGGCGCCAGCCAGCCTTGGGGGTCAGCCTCTGCGAGTGCCCATCTAGCCACATCGAGGCTTTCATCGATCACGCTGCCATCCGGAAAAATAAGAACAGGCACCGTGCCTTTGGGCGATGCCTCCAGCATATGCTCGGGCTTGTGCTTCAAGTGGATTTCCCGCAGCTCGACCTGCGTGCCGGAAGACTGGATCGCAAGGCGCGCACGCATGGCATAAGGGCATCGGCGGAAGCTGTAGAGAACGGGTACGGGCATTACCCCTCCCCGTTTTCCTGCATGTCTTCGGCTTCGCGGTGTTCGCGCAGAAGGTCCGGACGTGCCTCTGGCCCCATACCCGCTTCACCGCGCTTTTTGGCCAGCTCCAGCTGGAGCTGGCGCTGGCGGAACCGCTCGCGATCATTCTCCGTGAACTTGTCGATACAATAGTCGCAGGAGACGCCCGGCACATAGTTCTCGGACGTCTGACCTTCAGGGCTGACGCCCCGGCCGCACGCATGGCAGCTGACATATTCGCCCAGCTCAAGGCCGTGCTTAATGCCGACCCGTTCGTCAAAAACGAAGCATTCGCCCTGCCAGAGGCTTTCCTCCTGAGGCACATCTTCAAGATACTTCAGGATGCCACCCTTGAGGTGATACACCTCGTCATGGCCCATTTCTTTCAGATAGGCTGTCGCCTTCTCACACCGAATACCGCCAGTACAGAACATGGCGATCTTCTTGGCGTTGCGCTCACCCGGCTTGCCGACATGCTGGTCCACCCAGCCTGGAAACTCGCGGAAGGTGCGTGTTTCAGGGTCCACTGCGCCTTTAAACGTACCCATGTCGAACTCAAAAGAGTTACGCGTATCAATGACCAGCGTTTCAGGGTCCGCAATCAGCTTGTTCCAGTCTTTCGGATCGACATAGGTGCCAACAGTGCGGTTCGGGTCGATGCCCGGCACGCCCATGCGCACAATCTCTTCCTTCAGGCGGACTTTCATACGTTTAAACGGTTTGGCCTGCGCGTGGGAGTATTTCACCTCCAGCGTGCCAATAGCAGAAATGGCTTCCAGATAGTCGATCATCTCGCGCATGCCCGTTTCGGTCGGGCCGGCGATTGTGCCGTTAATGCCTTCGCTCGCGATCAGAAGAGAGCCGCAAATCTCGCGCGCATTCGCGAAATCACGGATTTTCTCCTGCCAGCTTTCAAAGTCCGGAAAGGCAGTAAATTTATAAAGGGCAGCAACTGTATATGTGGTCATGGGGCCAGATACAGCAAAATGCCCCTCTCTATCAATTGGTCTCGGGCAGCTCGAAGAATTTTTCCGTCAGGCGAGCTTCGGCCAGAAATTTCTCGCACCGTTTCGACGTTGGTGAGAATAACTCATCGAAACAGTCAAAATTTGACCGTTTCCTTTCTAGCAAAAAGGGAGTAACGGACCCAGAATGACTACGACGTCCGCCCCCCCGACCGGCAAGAATATCTCAACACCAGAATTCGTTGCAATGACCGCCTATCTCATGGCGCTCAATGCGCTCGCGATTGATGTCATGCTGCCAGCCATGTCCGAAATCGGCCGTGCTCTCAACGCACCAACGGAAAACGACGCCCAGCTGATCGTTGTGATCTATATGCTGGGCTTTGGCACATCACAGCTGCTCTGGGGGCCGATCACGGACAGGTTTGGCCGGAAAGGCGTTCTGAACCTTGTGTTGATTGGGTATGTTCTTGCGAGCCTTGGGTGCACGCTGGCGCATAATTTCGAAACGCTTCTGATATGGCGGTTTGTCCTCGGCGTCGCAGCCGGAGGCACGCGTGTGATCGCGGTGAGCGTTGTACGGGACCTTTATGTAGGCCGCGGCATGGCGCGGATCATGTCACTGGTCATGACCGTCTTCATGGTGGTGCCAATTCTGGCCCCTCTCATCGGACAGACCGTTCTGAACGTCTTCCATATCTGGCAGAGCACATTCGGTATTCTGGCGATTGGCGGCGCGATTATGCTCGTCTGGTCGCACTTCCGAATGCCAGAGACCCGTCCGCCCGAAAAACGCACCAGCATCGCGCCGAAAGCCATTTTTGAAGCCTATGCCACCGTATTTAAAACCCGCCTTGCGCTCGGCTATATGCTGGCAAGCGGCGTGATCTTTGGTGCGCTATTTGCCTTCATCTCCTCATCAGAGCAAATCTTCAACGACATCTTCCAGACGCCGGAAACATTCGTCTTCTGGTTTGCGGGTATTGCCGCAGCCATGAGCGTCGCGAATTTCACCAACTCCCGCATTGTCGAAAAGTTCGGCCAGCGCGTAATCTCTCATGCGGCGATGATCGGTTTCACATTCTTCAGCGTCGTTCTGCTGATCGTGACACACGTGTTCGGCCCGAACCTCTATGTGTTCATGTTCTTCTTTGCACTGGTCTTCATGAATTTCGGCTTTATGGGCCCGAATTTCAATTCCATGGCGATGGAGCCATTGGGCCGGATTGCGGGCACGGCCTCTGCACTGCTGGGCTTTGCGTCGACAACAATGGCAGCCAGCATTGGCGGCTTTATTGCCCGCCAGTATGACGGCACTCTTATCCCTGTTCTGATGGGCTATGTAGGCCTTGGTGTCGTCAGTCTGATCATCGTGTTCGTGACCGAGAAGGGCAAGCTGTTCGGCCATGGTCAGGACGAGGCAGCCGAGTGAACACAAAAAAGGCGGACGATCGAACGACCATCCGCCTTAATCGTTTTTTGTTGCTGCTGTCAGCTACACAGTTTCTGACGCGCTCTTCTCAACCGTGGCGACGATGTCTGCCATGATCTCGTTTAACTTATAGTCTTTCGGCGTATAGACGCGCGCGACGCCGACCTGCTTCAGAACCAGTTCGTCTTCAGGCGGAATGATACCACCGACAACGAGCGGTACATGGCCAATGCCAGCTTCACGCATTTTAGCGGCTACATCGCGCACCAGCTCGACGTGAGATCCGGAAAGGATTGAGAGACCAACCACGTGAGCCTTCTCTTCAACTGCCTGCGCGACAATCTCTTCCGGTGTAAAGCGGATGCCGTCATAGCGAACATTCATGCCCACCTGACGCGCTTTTGAAGCGATCTGCTCTGCGCCGTTTGAGTGTCCATCAAGACCCGGCTTACCCAGAACATATGTCAGCGTGCTGCCCAGCACTTCAGAGACGCGCTCGACCTCGGCCTTGATCTCGGCCTCTCTGGATTCCGGATCGGAAGCGATTACGAGAGACACACCTGTCGGGCCGCGATACTGGTCGAAGACTTCACGCAGAACGCCGCCCCACTCACCAGTTGTGACGCCAGCTTTCGCCGCGACAATGCTCGGCTCCATCATGTTACGGCCTTCAACCGCCGCAGAGCGCAGGCCTTCCAGCGCCGCATCAACTGCTTTGGCATCACGCGCCGCGCGCCACGCTTTCAGCTTGGCAACGGTTTCAGCCTCAAGCATAGGGTCGACTTTCTGGATGGATTTCTCGCCAGCAGAGAGCGGGCTTTCTTCCGTTTCCTTGTAAGCGTTGACGCCAACGACCATGTGGTCGCCCGTTTCGATACCGGCAACACGCTGGCGCTGGCTCTCAACGAGCTGGGCTTTCATATACTCAACCGAATCGACAGCGCCGCCGGCAGCGTCGATTTTGGCGAGTTCCGCGCGGGCTTTTTCTTTCAGTTCGTTCGTCTTCGCTTCGACGACATGAGATCCGTCGAACAGGTCTTCAAATTCGAGCAGATCTGTTTCGTATGCGAGGATTTGCTGCAGGCGCAGAGACCATTGCTGGTCCCATGGACGCGGCAGGCCCATCGCTTCGTTCCAGGCTGGCAGCTGAAGCGCACGGCAGCGGGCACGCTTGGACAGTGTGACAGCCAACGCCTCGATCAGGATACGATAGACGTTGTTTTCCGGCTGCGGCTCAGTAAGGCCGAGCGAGTTCACCTGAACACCATAACGGAAGAGGAGCGATTTCGGATTTGTCACGCCATAGCGTTCACGACCGATCTCTTCCCACATGTCGACGAATGCACGCATTTTGCAAAGCTCGGTGACGAACTTCACACCAGCATTCACAAAGAAGGAGATACGTCCAAAGACGATTTCGAAGTCTTCGTCAGGAACCTGACCACCTTCTTTCGTCGCGTCGAGGACGGCGCACGCTGTTGCAAGCGCGTAAGCAAGCTCCTGCTCAGGCGTCGCACCCGCTTCCTGAAGGTGGTAGGAACACACATTCAGCGGGTTCCACTTCGGAGTCTCTGTGTAGCACCAGCTGACCATATCTGCGATGAGGCGCATGCTCGGCTTTGGCGGGAAGACATAAGTACCGCGCGAGAGATATTCTTTGATGATGTCGTTCTGCGTCGTACCACGCAGCGCTTTGCGATCTGCGCCCTGCTCGTCTGCCAGCGCTACATAAAGGGCAAGCATCCACGCTGCAGGTGCGTTGATCGTCATCGAGGTGTTCATCTCGGCGACTGGAATTTCGTCAAACAGGGTGCGCATATCGCCCAGATGGCCAATTGGCACGCCCACTTTGCCCACTTCACCACGTGAGAGCACATGGTCTGCGTCATAAGCAGTCTGCGTTGGCAGGTCGAAGGCAATTGAAAGACCGGTCTGACCTTTTGCAAGGTTTCTCCGGTACAGCGCATTGGACTCTGCGGCTGTTGAATGGCCCGCATAAGTGCGGAAAATCCACGGCCTGTCGGCCGCGTGCTGGTAAGGCGTCTCAGTCATTTTCGTTTTCTCCCGGCGCCAGATAAACCCGAGTTAGTGTGCAATGCAACACAAACGACGCGCAGAAGAGGCGAGACATTTCGTCAGACTACGAAATATTTCCCCCTTCAGGCGCATGTTTCTTCGGTTTCGCGCAACACTTACCCAGAAACTATATTGCGGCGCAGCAAAAATACTTGACTCTTCATTTCCAGCGGTCAGGTTAGCGGCCTCGATGTCCGCACGTACAACAAAATCACGGCGGATATATTCTAACCGTTCTTGGGGAGAACTGCATGTCTTTAGCCAATCAGGCTCGCGAGCAAAAAGATATTTACGACGTTGGTGAGATTCCACCGGAGTTCCACGTCCCAAAATTCATGCACGCATGGTCCATTCGCCGTGAGCGCCATGGTCGTCCGAATCAAGCAATGCAGCTTGAGCAGGTTCCAGTGCCAGAAATCGATTCCGATGAAGTTCTGGTTCTCGTTATGGCCGCTGGTGTAAACTATAACGGTGTTTGGGCCGGTCTTGGTGAGCCAATTTCACCGTTCGACGTACACAAAGCTGACTTCCACGTAGCTGGTTCCGACGCATCAGGCATTGTCTGGGCTGTTGGCCGCAAGGTAACGCGTGTAAAGCCAGGCGACGAAGTTGTTATCCACTGTAACCAGGATGACGGCGACGACGAGGAATGTAATGGCGGCGACCCTATGTTTTCGCCAAGCCAGCGCATCTGGGGTTATGAAACTCCGGACGGTTCCTTCGCTCAATTCTGCCGCGTTCAGGCGCGCCAGTGTATGCCACGTCCGAAGCACCTCACATGGGAAGAGAGCGCGTGTTACACGCTGACGCTCGCAACCGCATACCGCATGCTGTTTGGCCACCGTCCGCACGTTCTGCGTCCGGGTGAGCACGTCCTCGTCTGGGGCGCGTCCGGTGGTCTCGGTTCGTTTGCGACACAGCTTTGCGCCGTTACCGGTGCACACGCAATCGGCGTCGTGTCAGACGAGTCGAAGCGCGACTTCGTGATGAGTATGGGCGCCAAAGCCGTACTCAACCGAAAAGACTTTAATTGCTGGGGTCAGCTGCCGACTGTGAACGGCCCTGAGTTCAATGATTATATGAAAGAGAGCCGCAAATTCGGTAAGGCGATCTGGGAAATCACGGGCAAAAAGGACGTCGACATGGTGTTCGAACACCCTGGCGAGTCCACAATGCCGGTTTCTGTTTTCGTCGTAAAACGTGGCGGTATGGTCGTGATTTGCGCCGGTACAACAGGCTTCAACCTGACCATGGACGCCCGCTTCCTCTGGATGCGTCAGAAACGTGTTCAGGGCTCCCACTTCGCGAACCTGAAACAGGCGTCGCAGGCGAACCAGCTTGTGATCGACCGCCGTATCGATCCGTGCATGTCCGAAGTCTTCCCATGGAGCGACATTCCGGAAGCACACGAGAAGATGCTCGATAACCAGCACCTTCCGGGCAATATGGCTGTTCTGGTTACATCTCCGAAACCGGGCCTTCGCTCTGTTGAAGATGTTCTTGAGAACGCGCCGGGCAAAGCGAGCTAAGGCTCGCTATCAGCCAACCAGAATCAAAGAAGGCCTGAGCAATGCTCAGGCCTTTTCTTGTACGGAGTATAAACCTTTTAAGCGTTACGCAATCGCGTAGTTCGCACGCTGGCCCGGCTGAAGGTTCAACTGACGGATAACCTGCGCTGCAAGGCGACGTGATTCCGTGCGTGCCGCCAGGAAGCTGCGCTGGATCGGTTCACCGGCAATATCGTCTACCGGCGTCACGCCTGTCTCCATCATGATGCGGTAGCCAACGCGGTCAACCAGACCTTCGAGCAGGTCGATATTGGACTCTTCGCAGAAATCGAGCAGCTGCTCGCGCACGCTTTCGCCAACTCGCGTAATCAGATGGGATTTGCGGTTCAGGCACATAAACCAGCCAAAGTCGGTTTTGTTCCGCTTTTGCGCGTGACGGCGAACAAGATCGATCAGCTGTGAGTAAGGGCGCGTCGCCTGCATGCTCGGGCCGTTTGTCGGCATGATCTGATAGAGATCAACAGGGCTCTCAGTAACCGTCGTGATGACAAGATCGGCAACTAGGTGAGCTGCAATGACTTCAGGCTTCCACACAGAAACCGTATCGATCAGCAGAACGTCATAGCCTTTACGCGCAGCTTCTTCAGCCTGATTGCGGAAACCCATTTGCCAGTCCTGAACGTCAGGGTGACCTCCAGATACGTGAAGATCAGCGACGTTAGGGCTGTTCAGGTCTGCAAATTCGCGCGCAGCCTCAAAGCGAGCCAGAGGTTTAGTAGACGTTTCAAGTTCGATAACACGGGTCTTCAATCCACGTTGAGTCAGGGCTGTCGCCAGCACTGCACACAAAGTTGTTTTCCCCGTACCACCCTTGAAGCTGCCAATTGTTACGATCTTCATGTCGTCTCCAGGTTCGTTTGGTGCGCCCCGAGCGCACGATTTAAACGAGTACCAGCAACAAAAATACCAAGCTGTAGAGTTAACGTATCATTGCGTTTTCAAGACTCGCAACAGCGCTCGCGCAAAAGGGGATATTCCAGAGAAGAATTTTTATAATTCACTGTTTTTGCTGCATTTTGCCTGCAAACAAAGCAGGCACTTCTTTCATTTCTGAATTAAAATCCAAAGAATCAAACAGATTCAAAAGGTTAAAAAAAAGGCCCGATTTTCATCGGGCCTTTCGCTTAATGCGAGAATTGGGACAGTCAGAGTCCCTTTTCAGGACAGTCTAGAAACCGAGAAGGCTCGCATAGCGTTCCTTATGGAAACCTTCACCCCCGAACATCGCCTCAACAACGCGCGCACGCTTGATGAAGAAACCTGCATCATGTTCGTCTGTCATGCCGATACCGCCATGCATCTGGATTGTCTCATTCGTGACGAGGTGTGCCAGATGAGAGGCTTTGGCTTTCGCAAGAGATGCCATCTGAGCAACATCATCACGGCCTTCATCGAGGGCCGCCAGAGCACCCGCCACACAAGAACGCGTCTGCTCGATTTCAGAGAACATGATCGCTGCACGGTGCTGCAGAGACTGGAAAGACCCAATCAGCTGACCGAACTGCTTACGCGTCTGCAAATATTCATGCGTCATTTCAAACGCCGCCACAGACAGGCCGAGCAGTTCAGCCGCCGCACCAATACGGCCACGGTCGAGAACAGCATCCAGAAGCGCAAAGCCGCCGCCAACTTCGCCCAGAACGTCTGCAGCCGGAACCACAACACCGTTCAGTTCAAGGTTCGCTGCACCATGATAATCAAGCGTGCTGAGCTCGCCGATTGTCAGGCCGTCCGTGTCACGTGGTACCATGAACAACGTGATGCCGTCTGTATCGCCCGCAGAACCGGATGTACGTGCTGCGATGATGAAGAGGTCGGCGAAATGACCGTTTGGCACAAACACTTTCTTACCGGTGAGCGTGTAGCCGCCACCTGCTGCTTCAGCCGTCATCGCAACATTGGCCGGCGCGTGGTGAGCATGCTCGTCCACAGCCAGAGCCGTTGTAATCTTACCTTCAGCGATCTTCGGCAGAACCGTAGACTTCTGTGCGTCTGTACCGCCAAGAACCAGTGCTGATACGCCGACCATAGCTGTCTGCAAAAGCGGAGAAGACGCCAGCGTGCGGCCCTGAGCTTCCAGTACCTGCCCCATGCCGACATAGCCAAATTCAGACCCACCGAATTCTTCCGGGACCAGAACGCCATACCAACCCATTTCGGCCATAGCGCCCCAGCTTTCAGGGTCTTTACCGTTTGCGCCCGCATTACGTTGCTTGCGGAAGTGTGTGAGTGAGAGCTGCTCGGACATGAAATCCTGAGCGGCTTCCTTGAGCATGTTCTGCTCTTCAGTAAGTACGAATGTCATTTTCGTTTCCTTGATAACAAACGCAGGTCGGCAGCGCTCAGGGCGCGCCAACGTTGCGTTGGTTTCACCCCTTATGCTCTTTCAGTCCGAGAACGCGCTTCGCGATCACATTGAGGTTCACCTCTGAAGTGCCGCCTTCAATCGAGTTCGCTTTGGCACGCAGCATCGCTTTGTTGGACGCTAGCTCCAGATCTGTGAAGCCCTCGCCTTCCCAGCCAAGGCCCTGATAACCAAGCGTTTCGACAGTCATTTCTGTCTTCTTCTGGTTCAGCTTCGCCGCAGCATATTTCACGATGCTCGCCGTGTGACCGACTTCCTCACCAGCTTTAGATTGCTCTGCCATGCGGGCAACCGTCAGCTTGAAGGCTTTGTCATCCATTGCGAGGTCCGCAAGACGCATGCGCAGGTCCGGATCGAGCAGTTTGCCGCTCGCATCTGTGCCCACATACTCTTTCGCGCGCTCATGAAGCGGCGGTGTGCCAGCACGGTCAGCACCAAAGCCAGTCGCTGAGATGTTTGAACGCTCATACTGGAGAAGGCGTTTCGCAATCTCCCAGCCGCCATTCAGACGACCTACGAGGTGATCCTTCGGAACCTTCACGTCGTTGAAGAAGGTTTCACAGAACGGAGACGAACCGGAGATTAGCTTGATTGGACGCGCTTCGACGCCTTCGCTTTCCATGTCGAACAGAAGGAAGGAAATGCCTTCATGCTTTTTGGAAGTGTCGGTACGAACCAGACAGAAAATCCAGTCAGCCTGATCGGCATAAGACGTCCAGACTTTCTGGCCATTCACCAGCCAGTGATCGCCCTTGTCTTCACACTTGGTCTGAAGGCCTGCGAGGTCAGAACCTGCGCCCGGCTCTGAATAGCCCTGACACCAGCGGATTTTGCCGTTGACGATATCCGGCAGGAATTTCTGCTTCTGCTCTTCATTGGCATATTCCAGAAGAACAGGGCCAAGCATCCAGAGACCGAAAGAGTTCAGCGCAGGACGCGCTTTGATGCGCTTGAGTTCCTGCTGCAGGATAAGGTTTTCTTCCTTGGTAAGGCCACCGCCGCCATAAGCTTTCGGCCATGTTGGCGCGGTCCAGCCTTTAGCGGCCATGCGCTCAAGCCAGAGCTTGGAGTCCGGGTTCTTGAATTTTTCTTTGCGGCCGCCCCACACGGTTTCGTCTTCTACTTGCGGGGTGCGCATGCTCGCCGGGCAGTTCTCTTGCAGCCAGGCCCGTGTTTCGGCCCTGAACTGGTCAAGGGTCGGGTCCATTCCGTCCGCCATTTTATTCTCCCTCGTGACGTATATTATCGGGTTCAGCCCTGAAGGCTTTAGATAGTAAACTATCGTGAACCGCTTAAGGTTACTCAGTCTTATTCTGTAAATCTAGCCAATGTGCGCCCCTATCCCAGCGCAAAGAAGCACGTTTTTCGATCTAAACTGAAAAATCCGATATTTTCCGGCATATCCTGCCTGAACATAGCTATTATGCCGTAGCGTCACGCGTTGACGCAAACGTAAAGCCCCATACACTCCACTTAAAAGCGCGGCCCGTTTGAGACGCCGCACAATACAGGGAGAGACAAGATGGGTTTCAACGGCCCAGCCCACCTGCCGAAAGTCTGCATTATCGGCGCAGGCCCGTCCGGCTTCACCACCGCCAAACGTCTGAAGGATGCGAACATCCCGTATGACTGTTTTGAGGTCTCGGACAATATTGGCGGCAACTGGTATTTCAACAATCCGAACGGTATGTCGTCCTGCTATGAAAGCCTGCACATCGACACATCGAAATGGCGTCTGGCGTTCGAGGATTTTCCCGTTCCGAAGGACTGGCCGGACTTTCCGCACCATTCCCAGCTGCTTCAATACTTCCATGAATATGTCGATCATTTCGGTGTGCGCGAGACGATCACCTTCAACACAGGTGTCGACCATGCTGCACGACGCGATGACGGTCTCTGGGAGGTTCGCCTCTCAACTGGCGAAACGCGGGTGTATGACGCGCTAATCGTCGCCAACGGACACCATTGGGACCCACGCATTCCGGATGAGTATCCTGGTGAGTTTGATGGCTATCAGGTCCATAGCCATCATTACCGCGACCCGTTTGAACCATATGATTTCCGCGGCAAGAAAGTCATGGTCGTGGGTGGCGGAAACTCCGCTATGGATATCTCTTCTGAACTGTCCCAACGCCCGATTGCCGACACACTCTATATTTCGCTGCGCCGGGGTATCTGGGTGCTACCAAAATACATGAACGGCAAACCCGCGGACAAAGCCGTTTTGCCTGCATGGCTGCCCTCTGGCCTTGGCAGGAAACTCGCCCGCGGCGCCATTAAGAAATCCATCGGCAATATGGAGGATTACGGACTTCCAAAGCCTGACCACGAACCTCTTGAAGGTCATCCGTCTGTCTCGGGCGAATTCCTGACCCGCGTTGGCTGCGGTGATATCAATGTGAAAGGAGCAATTGACCGGCTGGACGGCGATGGCGTTGTCTTCAAGGATGGTACACGCGAAGAGATCGATGCCATCGTCTGGGCGACCGGATATAAAATCAGCTTCCCGTTCTTCTCCGACGATCTCCTGAAGCCCGATGAAAACCATAAGTTCGACCTGTTCAAGCGCATGGTGCGAGACGGGTTCGACAATCTGTTCTTTGTCGGGCTGGCACAGCCTCTGCCGACCCTCGTCAATCTCGCCGAACAACAATCCAAGCTTATCGCAGCTTATCTGACGGGCGAATACGCCCTTCCACCGCCCGAAGAGATGCAGGCGATCACTAAGAAAGACGATGAATTTCACCGAGGTCATTTCTACGCCTCGCCGCGTCACACCATACAGATCGACTTCAACGCTTATTGTAAGGATCTGAACCGTGAGCTGAAGCTTGGCGAAGCGCGCGCAATCTCAAAACAAAAGGCTCTGCCTGTGCAGCCCCGGGCCATGGAAACGGCCTGACGCCACATAAAGAAAACCCCGGACTTGCGTCCGGGGCTCTCTCTATCAGCGGCTAACGAAGCCTATCGTGAACCGGCTGATGCTTCCACGTTTGCACGGAATTCTGCTTCGTTCGCATCGAGTACGACAGCGTTGGCGTCAGCGTGGAATGCGGCGCTGTCACCTGAAACCTGCATGGTTTCAGCATCAGCCTCACCATTGCCACGGACATAGATCATGCCATTGTCCATGCGATCGACTGTGCCAACCTCTGCGCCGTCACGTGTGTAGACGGTTACCGGCGTTGGGACCGGCTCAACCCTCGTATTGATGCGCGTGGCCTGCCAGCCTTCGTTTCTGGCTTCAACGACACCTTGGTTCGTCTCTTCGCGCATCATTTCGGCGCGGCCACGAAGCTGGTTTTCCAGCCGGTCACCGGCATTTTCAAGTTCGTATGTCTCGAGCGAACCTTCGAGGCTTGTTGCCAGCGTGCTTTCCACCGGCACCGTATCAGCGTCGAATACAGATGTAGCGGACGTGTCTACTGTTGTCTGAAGGTCTATGCCTTCACCCACGCTCGTGCCGAGCTGCCCCGTCGTGTCAGATGTGACCGAGCCAAGCTGAGCAGACGATGTGCCTGTCAGAAGAGCGAGCGATGCGGCGGATGTAATGAGGTATTTCATAAGTTTTCCTCCGTTTTCTACCTATGGCAAGTCAACGGAGACGGTCGGGCTGATGTTCCAAAACAATCCGATGAAACATCTGTAATGCTGACTTAAAAGCGGCCGAGCAGCCCTTTGCCGGGCCCTGTCTCATAACCCAGAATATTGATCAGGTGCACGAAGAACAGGATCGCAACAAACGCGCTCACAATCATTATAAGCCGCCATGGCAGCAGTTTCGGACGCATATCATCCCGCGGCGCACTGGCGCGATACGAAGAGAAAACCGCGAAACCAGCCATCACCAGCAAGCCGATAACGCTTAAAATCATATCAGTTGAAATCGCCATGCCTGCCTAACGCGGTTTTCGGAACAGTTCCGGAGCTGAGGCTTTAACATTTAGGGACAATCAAAGAGACGCCAAGCCTGCTTCTTCCAGCTTCGCTGGGATGCGGGCATTTTCGCGTTTCCGGACAGACAAAGGATGACAGAATGACAGCTAACTCTCCGACCTCTGACGCTATGGAGCCAGTCGCGGAAGTTTTCGCAGACGTCACCGTTAATAATATGATGGCCGTTGCCATTCTCGTCGGAGCCGTCGCTGCTGCTGTCGTCATTCACACCATCATTTATGCCCTTTTAACCCGCGCGGTCGGCAAGGACGGCGACAAACTGTTTGCCCGAGCGCTCAGGCGCGCGCGAACAGTGTCGCTTCTCGGAATGTGCGTGCTGGCAGCAGAGCTCGCCCTGCCGATGGTTCAGATGCCCGATAGCTGGCGCGGGCTAGTCAATCAGATTGTGACCATCCTTCTGATCGGCATTGCAGGCTGGCTGCTCAATCGCATCATCACGGCGTTCACCGAAAACCGCGTGTCGAAATACGACATGGACGCCGAAGACAATCTGGAAGCCCGTAAGGTCTCGACGCGCATGCGCCTCCTAAGCCGAATGATGACCATGCTGATCCTGCTGGTCACTGTTGCCGCCATGTTGATGACCTTCCCATCTGTGCGCTCTATCGGCATTTCACTGTTCGCCTCCGCCGGTGTCGCCGGCATTGTGATCGGCTTTGCAGCGCGGCCTGTTCTGTCTAACCTGATCGCGGGCATACAGATCGCCCTCACTCAGCCGCTCCGCATTGGCGACGCCGTCATTATGGAGGGTGAATGGGGCTGGATTGACGAAATCACCTCCACCTATGTGGTTGTGAAAATCTGGGACTGGCGACGTCTCGTCGTGCCGCTGACGCAGGTTGTCGAAAAGCCGTTCCAGAACTGGACCCGCGAAGGCTCCTCCATCATCGGGTCCGTGACATGGCATCTGGATTACACAGCCCCTGTCAGCGAGATCCGCGCCAAGCTGAAAGAGTTTCTGGAAGACAGCGAGCTTTGGGACGGCGATGTACAAGTGCTGCAGGTCATCGACACGACGCAGGAAACCATCACGCTGCGTGGCCTGATGAGCGCGAAGAACTCGCCTATCGCCTGGGATTTGCGCTGCGAAATCCGAGAGAAGATGGTGTCATGGCTACAGCAGGAACACGCATACGCCCTGCCTCGCCGCCGCGGTGAAATTCACATTGAGGATTCAGAGATCGAGTTTACGCCATCACCGGCGCCGCGCGAAAGCGACGATACGGGCATGTCGGACAAAATCGATCATCCTGACGAGACCCGCTGATCGGCTTCAGCTTTCAATGCTCGGGCGGCTTCTTCGAATGCGAAAGCATGAAGCCGGGCCAGATGGCTCACATCATGGCTGTACCCGCCGCCCATCACACAGACGAGCGGCAAGCCACGCTCGCGGACGCGGGAGATAACCAGCCGGTCGCGCCCGCGAATGCCCTCATCACTGAGCTTCAGCTTGCCCAGCCGGTCATCGATATGCGGGTCTACACCCGCATTGTAGAAAACAATGTCCGGAGATGACGCGTCCAGCACACGTTCCAGTGCGGCCTCTAACTCACTCAGATAGCCTTCATCGCCTAGCCCCTGATCGAGCCCGACATCCAGCGTTGAAGCGACCTTGCGCACTGGCCAGTTATCCTCGCAATGGAGCGAGAAGGTGAAGACGCTGTCGTCATTCTGGAAAATGTCTGCCGTGCCATCGCCCTGATGCACATCGCAATCAATCACGAGCGCCTTACGGATGCGTTCGGTCTTCTGCAGCGCACGGATAGCAACGCCCACATCATTAAACACACAAAAACCAGCGCCATGAGTGTATTTAGCATGGTGGCTGCCACCTGCCGCGTTGCAGGCAATACCTATGTAAAGCGCGGCCTCACCGGCAAGATATGTGCCCATACAGGAAAGACGCGAGCGCATGGCGACAGCCCCTGTCATCTCAAAGCCGATGGTACGCGCGGTTTTATAATCTACCGTCTGATGGAAGACGGCATCCACATAGGACGGGTCATGCGCGAGCGCGATCATCTCAAAGTCTGCAGGCTTTGGCCGACGGATCGGATTAGTTGACGTGACGAGGCCAATCTCCTTCAGGCGACGTCCCGTCTCGCGGTATTTGCGCATGGGAAACCGGTGCCCGTCCGGCACAGTCTCAGCGTCATATCTGTCATGATAGAAAATTGGCAGCATTGAGCTATCAGATAGCGCCAATCGGGGCGGGTTCAAACCTTGACGGTGCGAAGCTGCTTGCGGGAAAGACTTTTCACGCTGACACCATGCTGAGTTTTATCCCAATAGAATGGCCGGACAATCAGCTCATAGATCGCTTTGCCCGCCGCAACCGTCTGAAGTGGCCAGTAGAACGGAGCCGTGATCAGCGCCCGGATTGCGCCAGCCGATGCGAGAGCGCCGGACATGACGACAGAGAGGATATGCACGCTGAAGCCTGTCAGACAGAGGATAATCGCTTCTGATGGTGGCGTGAGCCCCGGCAGCACGGCCTGCGCAACAAGCCAGAGCGCAAACGGCCCGTGAAACACTGCTGATAATACTGAGCCAGATAACAGCAATACCGCTGAGACGTAATTCTTCAGCCCCATCACTCTGATACGCGAGGCCGGTGAGGCACGGAAGAAAACACCTGCTGTCTGGATAAAGCCTTTCACCCAACGCGAGCGCTGACCGATCCATTGGCGAAGGCCTATCGGTGCCTCTTCAAATGTTGGCGGAGAGATATGGCCCACACGATACCCCGCAGCGGCAAAGCGCAAACCAAGGTCTGCATCTTCTGTCACATTATAAGGATCCCAGCCGCCCACTTTCTCAAGCGCGGCGCGGTCAAAATGATTGCTCGTTCCGCCCAGCATGACCGGCAGGCGAAGTGTACTTAGGCCCCGTACGATCAGGCCGAAATGGACGCGGTACTCCTGGGTAAACTGCGCAGCGATCCAGCTCTCCCCGCTATTGTGCGGAATAAGCGGCGCCTGAACGCAGGCAAGTGGCTTACTGCTTGCTTCCTCACGCGCATATTGGAAGGCGCGCACAGCATCTTTCAGCTGAGTTGAATGCATAGCGTCTTCGGCATCATACACGGCGATCATCTGACCGGTCGCAAGCTTGAGCCCGAAATTCAGTGCGCGAGGTTTCGTCTGCACCTCGCCCTCGGGCACGATGAGCACTTTGAAATACGGCCGCAATTTCAACTGCTCGATTGCTGCCAGCGTTTCTGTATCGCTCTCTTCCAGAAGGATCAGAATCTCCAGTTGGCGTTTCGGATAATCGAGCCCTTTCAGCGCCGCGATCAGAGGCCCAATGGCTTCTGGTTCACGGAAGACGGGCACCAGAACGCTATAACGTGGCCAGATAAATCGGCGCTTTGCGCCATCACCGGTAAGCGGAGATGTGGTGCGAGAGCCAAAGCCAGCGCAAAGCAATACACAACGGTAGATGATCAACAGAAAAAATACGAAGAAGGCCAAAGCACTTATTGCTGAAAACAAGCTCATCGGGACAAGCAGAACACCAACGCCCAGAACCGCGGCGACCTGCTTCACAAAAGTCATCTGAGCTGTTGTCACGCCTCTCTTACAGCTTGCTTCAGGGTAAGCTTCGAGGAGATCATTCTCTGCGCCAAAACGAAGCCATTCCAGATGGGCGGCATCATAGAGGTCGGCTTCATGGGCAGCATCGCCGGTCCGAAGACCGGCGATTAGATTGTCACTACCCCACCCATCAGCCATATCCCTGACAACCCCTCGTTAAGGAATTGTTAGGATTTAACCAGAGTTACCCACAGCCCGCCAACTATTTTTCAAATAATACAACCAAAATAACTCATATCACCTCTGATATTTCAGAATTTTATTCGCCTGTGCTCTTGCACGTCCGTCCACAAGCGCCGTTCTCAAACACAAAAAAGCCCGCTCTTCAGCGGGCTTTTTCTATCCATGTCGCTCACGCCTAACGAAGCTCGAAGAAGACTTCGTAAGGCGAAACGCCTGAACGGTCGACGACGAGGTGCTGGTAAGTCACGTCGATATCATCGAGCGATTCAAAGCTTTCCAGCTGACGCTTGCTCTGATGCTCAAGCAGATAACTTGTGCGCAGATATTGGCTGAGCTCAATTGCGTCGAGCTGACTGTCACCGTTGATATCCGCTTCACCTGTTTCCAGCGCAGCGCGGAAGAAGTGAGCCAGATATCCGCCCGCTTCAAACTTGGACGCCACGAGAGACACAACATCTTCTTCCGAAGAGAAGAGGCCCATACGGCCCGGAGACGAGATCACATCTTTTGCGAAACCACCTGAATAGCAGCTGTCGAGAATGATCAACGCACGTTCGACCGGCATGCTGTCGAGAAGCGCATCGAACTGAGTATCAGTCAGCGGATTGTCATAGAGCTCGATTGTCTCATCCATACCATCAAGGTCGGCTGTTTCGGCCGCGCCCCGAATTTCTACGCGGTTACCGTGGCCGGAGAAGAAGAACACGAATGTGTCATCGTCATCCATACGGGCAGACAGAGTCTGGAAGGCCTGACGCAGGTTCGCCTCGGTCGCTTCTTCGTCTGTCAGCAGGATCGCATTGCTCGCGTTCATGCCGCCAAAGTCACGTACCGCATCATGGGCCAGTACAGCGTCCTGAGCGGTATATGGCAGGTCGTTATAGAAGCTCGGATAATCTGAGATGCCTACGAAGATGCCATAGATTTCCGTGCTGTCACCGCCATAGCCACCACCATTGTTCGGGATGAGCTGGGAGTTACCCGTGCCATCCGTTACGGACAGGGTGTAAGAGCCCGTTTCACCTTCAGCGTAAGATGTCGCCGTTACGGTGTAGCGACCTGAAGACGGTGCACGGAATTCGATGACAGACTGATCGAGCGAGCCGTTATAGTCATCGTTTTCAAGCGATACACCGCCCGGACCCGTCAGGCGCAGATAGGTATCGATTGGTCCGGATTCCATTGTGACACGGACGTTTTGGCCTGCCTGAGCCTGGAAGGAATATGTATCTTCATATTCGCCGTACTGACCGCGGCGGTCGCTGGTCGTCAGCTGACCGTTCACAGACGCACCGACATACAGTTCCGAAGCATTGTTAGAGTTCGTGACAGGACGTGAAGATCCGCCGCCAGCACTGACGTTCAGATTGTACCGGCCAGTTTCACCTGCTGCGAAAGATGTCGCGATCACAGAGTACTCACCAGACGTTGGCAGAGAGATATCGAGGCGGCTATTTGTGCCCATATTCGGCGCATCATCGTTCGCGTCGATAATGCCTTCAGGGCCAACCAGACCAACCCAGGTATCAAACTCGGTTGACGTCATTTCGATAGACAAACGCTGACCAGCAGAGCCTGAGAACGGATAGACATCGAAGAACTCGCCGCCTTCCAATGTCTCGTCGCCGCGCGCCAGCGTGCCTGTTTCAGACATGCCGGAGAAGCTGCCAGCATATCCGCCACCGGAGAAGCCTCCAGAACCGCCGCTTTCCATAGAAAGCGCGTAAGAGCCGGTTTCTCCCGGCGCAAAGCTGGTTACGATGACTTCATATGCACCGCCCTGAGACGCAACCGTTTCAACGCGGGAATGAGACAGAGAACCTTCCCAGTCATCATTCTCGATCTGCTCGCCGTTTGGCGTCACGAGAATGATGTACGGGTCAAACTGGTCAGATGTGAGATCAACAATGATGTTCTCGCCAGCAGACGCATTCAGTGTGTATCGGTCGAGGAACTCACCGGACTGAAGCTGTTCGTCAGCGGACGAAAGCGAGCCTGTGGAGCCGGAGCTGCTACCACCGCCATAGCCGGGCTGACCGCCACCAGAGCCGTTGAAGGACAGCGAGTATGCGCCTGTTTCACCTGGTGAATAGCTTGTCACCTGCACCATGTAAGTGCCGCCATTTGCGGCCGTCGCATCAATGTGGGACCGCGACAGGCTGCCCTGATAATCATCATTATCAAGCTGCTCGCCATCCGGTGTCTGCACGATCAGATATGGGTCGAAGTCGTTAGACGTCAGGTCGATAGACACCGCCTCGCCCGGGCCGGCTGTAAATTCGTAGCGGTCGGAGTACTCACCGGTGGTAAGCGTCTGGTCGCCCGGTGCGAGTGTGCCAGTCGCGCCTTGCGCAGCACCGCCACCATAGCCACCGCCGTAACCGGCGCCTGCATCATATTCGAGCATATAGCTGCCCGTTTCACCTGGCGCGAAGCTGGTGACGAGCACTTCATACGTGCCGCTGCTGGACGCTGTTGTCTCAATGCGTGAATGAGAGAGCGATCCTTCCCAGTCATCATTGTCCATCTGGTCGCCAACCGGCGGGATCAGAATGAGGTATGGGTCGAACTGCGTAGACGTCAGATCAACCGTGATCTGATCTCCAGCATTCGCCGTGAATGTATAGCTGTCCTGATACTCACCGGACTGGAGCTGCTCATCCCCTGCAGCCAGATTGCCTGTGAATGTGTCACCCTTGGCGACCTGCGCAATCGCCAAACCGGAGAACCCGATTGCGATAGCAGATGCGACGGCAACAGCGCTGGTTGAGCGCTTCAGCGTAGAAAGTTTTGGTCCCTTGAACATAACGTCCCCTCGTATTGCGTTTACCCCTGATGGTCAGCTGTAAAACGGACTAGTGACCTTCCCTTTCAAGCACTGTGTCGTCCAGCCAAACACCTGCGATCTAGGTATTGACAGTAGGAATTGTCACATAAACCTAACCTGAACGAAATGTAATTTTTAAAAAAATCGATAGAAACCGCCGAAAAATCATGTCCCTATCGCCCAAAAAAAGCCCGCCTGCTAAATACAGACGGGCTTTATGAAGCTGAGGACTAACAGCTTAGTCCGCTTATGATTTCACGTCAGATCAGCTGCGACGGAACAGGAGGTAATCACCTGTTTCTTCCAGATCATAGCTGGTAACAATAACCATGTACTCACCGGCCTGATCTGTTGTCATCGTAATGTGAGAATGATCAAGCGAGCCGTTATAATCATCATTTTCTGTCCACGCGCCATCCGGTGACACAACGATCAGATACGTGTCGAATCCAGCCGAGAACAGATCAAATGCGACCTCTTCACCAACACCGGCTTCGAATGAGTACACGTCGCGGAACTCACCCGCTTCGTGCAGCGCATCGCCCTCTTCCAGCACGCCATTGATGGAGTCACCAGAACCGATTTCAGCTTCTGCTTCCAGTTCCCCGCCCATTACCGGGCCTTCTTCCTGGCTGTATTCAACCGTGTACGAACCGGTTTCACCCTCACCGAAGCTACGAACCAGAACGGTATATGTACCCGGCACGCGGACGCGCTGTTCTACATGTGAATGGCCAAGCCCAGTATAGTCGTCATTCTCAAGCGTCTCGCCATCCGGCGCGATCACCGTCAGATAGGTGTCGAACTCGGCAGAGCGAAGATCAACAACCAGATCCTGACCAACTTCAGCGTCGATCTCATAGCTGTCCTGATACTGGCCTTCTTCAGCCAGATCATCGCCTTCTGCCAGCTCGCCAGTGAAGAAGTCGCGCGGATTGTCTTCATCGATCATGAAGGACAGTTCGTAATCACCATACTCACCTGCTGAGTAAGCTGATGCTGTGATGGTGTACTCACCGCCTGCGAACGCTGTCAGTTCCACGCGAGAATGTGACAGGCTGCCTTCAAAGTCGTCATTGAACGTCTCGGAACCATCCGGGCCGCGAACCATGAGGAACGTATCAAAATCGATGGAGTTCATGTCGACAGTCAGCAATGCACCCGCCGGAACATCCAGCGTATACTCATCCATGTAGGAGCCGTTTTCACCGGTCGCATCAGTGATGGAAAGCTCAGCTTCGAGGGAGCCCTCATCACCATTGAGTTCCACCGGCGGACCACCGATTGGCTCGTCACTTACAGCGTAGCTGATTGTGTAGCTTCCAGCTTCACCAGAGCCGAATGTTGAGGCGGTAACCGTGTAGACACCACTTTCAGGCGCTTCAAATGCGACGCGTGAGTCAAAGCCACCACCGAAATCGTCATTGACGAACTCTTCGCCTGAAGGTGTCGCCACCGTCAGATAGCTATCAAAAGCATCGGAGCGCTGGAACAGCTGGAAGGTTTCACCTTCGACAAGCTCGATCTCATAGAGATCATACAGCGTCCCGTCTTCATTGATGCCATCGCCAAGCGTCAACATGCCTTCAACGTCTCCACCATCACGAGAGAGAGATGTTGCCGGTCCGGCTTCGATCTCGTCGGACACCTGATAGCTGAACGCATAATCGCCTGCTTCGCCAGCGCCATAGCTGGTGGCAACGATTGTGTATGTGCCCGCCGTTTCAGCGACCGTCATAATCGCCGAATTCAGTTCACCGGCAAAATCGTCATTCTCAATATCATAACCTTGCGGCGTGGTGACACGCAGGAATGGATCGAACTGTTCGGAATTCAGACGCAGGATCAGCGTTTCACCTTCAGCCACTTCAAGCTGATACACATCCTGAAGCGCGCCGGACAGGTGAACCCCGTCACCGAGTTCAAGACGACCATAAATTTCGCCCGAACCCGGCTCGAGCGTTTCAGGTGCGCCAGAAAACGGCTCATCGCTTGTGCGATAATCCATCGTGTACGCGCCCAAGCCGTCCATGCCGAAAGCACCGACTTCAATCGTGTAAATGCCTGTCTCTTCCGCCAGTATCATCAGGCCGGAATTCAGCGAGTCACCGAAGTCATCGTTGAACATCTCTTCGCCGGATGGAGACGTAATGGTGAGAACCGTGTCGAAATCGTCTGAGTCGAGGCGCACCATCATGGATGTGCCCTGCTGCAGAGAAATTTCATAAAGATCGACAACACTACCGTTTGGCATCATGCCGTCATCCTCGGACAGTTCACCTTCAACCACATCCGTGAGATAGGTCAGAACTTCAGGCATGCCGCCGAATGGTGCATCGCTGACCTGATAGTCGAGTTCGTAAGCGCCTGTCGCACCTTCGCCATAACTGGTGACGACGAATTCGTATGAACCGCTCTCTTCTGCCTGCATCATCAGGCCGGAATTCACGCCCATGCCATAGTCGTCATTGACGTATTCTTCGCCCGAAGGAGAAATCAGCGCGATCAGCGTGTCGAACTCGTCAGAAGAGACGCTGAAGAAAATATGAGCGCCTTCTTCAATCTCGACTTCATATGTATCGAAGAAAGACCCGTGTTCGTTGAAGCCGTCACCCATTGCGAGTTCACCGGAAATGGTCTCGCCATCTGCCGCGATCGTCGCCGCCGGGCCGCCCTCATTCAACTCTATCGTGTTGTATTCGAGCGTGTACTCGCCCGCGCCGTCCGTATCGTAGGAAGAGACAATGGCAATAAAGGTGCCGGTCTCTTCTGTGTTGAACATGACGCGTGAGTTGAAGCTCATGCCGTAGTCATCATTCTCAAGCAGTTCGCCGGATGGTGTGACCAGTGTGAGGTAAGTGTCGAAATCGTCTGAAACGAGATCGACATAGAGCATACCTGCGCTAGACACCTCGAATTCGTACCGGTCGGAATATCCGCCTGCGTCTGTCGTGGCGTCGCCGTCTGCCAGCGTACCTGTAACAGTTTCAGCGTAAGCAGCGCCTGCCATACCCATAGCCAGAAGCGCTGCAGCAGCCGTCTGGCACGTCAGGCGCGCCGCGAGTGATTTTGAAAGTGATCCGAGCATGTGTTCCCCTCGATCTGAGTTCCGTGATCATCGGGGTAAACGACATAAAAGGCAAAATTTAGCCCTTCGCTGCAGATTAACTGCGATATCCCACCAAGCCCCGATTGATGTCCGACACCATATCGACACCAAGATAAACCAGAGCTGAATAAACCTGAACCGCGTGCGCTCCGGCACTTAATTTTTCGTAAGCCTGTTCAGCAGAGCTAATTCCGCCCGCACCAATCAGGTCAAAGCGCCCTTCAAGACGGTCTGCGAAGGCACGCAGAATTTTGGTCGATAATTCAAAGAGTGGCGCACCCGACAGTCCGCCCATCTCGCCCTTATGAACACTTTGAAGCGTGTCAGGTCGTTCCAGCGTCGTGTTAGAAATAATCAAGCCGGACAGCCAGCTGCCCGCCGTATCGATTACGCCGACAATGTCGTCGATTGCGGTTTCATCAAGGTCTGGCGCAAGCTTCAGAAAGACAGGGCGTGAAACCTTGTCTGCTTCTTCCGCAGCAGACGCGGCCTCACCGCATCGGGTCAGAAGATCTGTCAGAGATGCCTTATCCTGAAGGCCGCGCAGTCCTGGCGTGTTTGGCGAGGAAATGTTGATCGTCACATAGTCGCAATGCGCCCAGACGGCTCTCACACCAGTTTCGTAATCTGCGATCTTGTCTTCGCTGACCTTGTTCGCGCCAACATTCGCACCAAGCCTCGCCTGACCGCGATACTTTTTCAAATTAGCAACGAAGACATCCAGCCCGTCATTGTTAAAACCCATACGGTTGATCACCGCGCGGTCTTCGGTCAGGCGGAAAAGGCGTGGACGCGGATTGCCGGGTTGAGGCTGCGGCGTCACGGTTCCGCATTCGACAAAGCCGAACCCAAAGCCAGACATAGCGCTCGGCACTTCAGCATTCTTGTCAAAACCGGCGGCAAGACCGAGCGGCGAATTCAGTTCCAGACCGGATTTAGGAAGCACCGTTTTGAGCAATGGATCAAGCTGAGGCGCGCCCTTCGGCCCGAAGCCGGCTTTGAGCGCTTTGATCGTCATACGGTGGGCGGTTTCCGGTTCGAATTTCGTCAGAACCGACTGACCCAATTTATAGATCGACATGGAGCGCCCTTCCGCATGAATCGCCTTTTTTTTTTCACGCGCCTAGTTAGCGCGTCCGGAAGCTCTAGGGAACCATGGTCGCGAGCCGCTTGTTTCCTTTTCAACGAAAGGAAGAGATATGACCACGAAGAACAGTTATTCAGTCGGCGACAGAGTGAAATGGGATTGGGGAAACGGCACGGCCTCCGGTGAAGTGCAAAAGGTTTACACTCAAAAACGAACGCTGAAGATCAAAGGCGAAAAGGTCACCCGCGACGCCAGCGAAGACTGCCCTGCCTATCGAATTGAAACCGACGATTCAGGGGTCCTCAAAAGCCATTCGGAAGTTCGGAAGGCCTAGCATAGAGCACACGCCAAAATAGGTAGACATTCCTACACCATGTGATAAATATCGGAAAACATACCCATAGGAGGTGGGCATGCGACATTCCGATATGTGGAAGGGCCTCGATCTTCTTGCCGAGCGTCATGGCCTTTCAGCCTCAGGCCTTGCCCGCGCTGCCGGTCTCGACCCGACATCATTCAACAAATCCAAGCGCGTTTCACGCGATGGCAAAGCGCGCTGGCCCTCAACCGAGAGCGTCTCACGCGCACTTGAGGCTGTCGGCTCCACCTTTGAAGAATTTGCTGATCTGGTTGAAGGCCGCCCGGGGCGTTCTGTCCCGCTCATCGGCCTCGCGCAGGCGGGCAATGACGGCTATTTCGACGATTCAGGGTTTCCCGTCGGGCAAGGCTGGGAAGCGATCCGCTTTCCGGGTCTGACAGATGAAGCTGTCTACGCGCTCGAGATCACAGGCGACTCTATGGAGCCTATCTTCCGCGAAGGCGACCGCGTTATCGTAGCACCGGGCGCGCAGGTACGCCGCGGCGACCGCGTCGTCGCCAAAACCGTTCAGGGTGAAATTCTGGCTAAAACGCTTGGCCGCACGACAGAAGACACGGTTGAGCTGATCTCTGCCAACCCCGCCTATCCGGTTCGCAAGGAAGCACGCTCTTCGATCCGCTGGATGGCCCGTATCCTATGGGCCAGCCAGTAAGTTCAGGCGACTAACTTGCCAGTTTTTGCGCGTTCGGGCCGTACTGCATATCAATGCCTTTGATATGTGCGGTCAGCCAGTGCTTCAGGAAGAAGAAGAACCCGTCTTCCAGCTTGCCATGGCTAGCATGTGCCGCTTCGGCGTAACCAGTGAACTTCTTCAGAAGGTCTTCATGGATGAGTTTATGCGTTTTGAACTTCGGATAGCCGGAGCGCTCCATAAAGTCTTCTTCATCCTGGAAATGCTGAACCGTTGCTGCGCCAAGCGCATCGAGAATATCGAGGACTTCCTTACCGGTTTTTCCGGCGTCACGCGCATCGTGCAGACGATTCATAAGGTCCAGCAGCCCCTGATGTTCGCGGTTCATCTGATCGACACCAACATCCAGGCTCGCATCCCAGTTCATAATGGTCATTACAGGTCTCCAACACCAAAATCTGGAAATACCCATACAAATACACTGGTTAATATCCTGTACGCTTTTATTCATCATTTTCGCGTTATTGATGAAAAAAAGAGAGAAAAGGCTGAAAAATAATTCGCCAGCAATCACGGGCCTTCTGCGCTTCTGCGTCAGAGATTTCCACAGGCCATTAACGAATCGTTAATCCGGTGGCTTGCCTGATTCTGCGAATACGTCGAGTCTTTCTTCACTCACGAATAAAGGACCACCCCAATGGCCCGCATAAGCACGCAAAATGCACTCGAAATCTGGTGTGATGTCACCTCTCAGGTGGTCAGCGGCGACTGGCCCGACCTGACACTCCGCCAGCAGGCGATCCTGATGCAGGTATATCTGAAGCCACAACCTCACACAGTACGCGGCCTCGCCCGCACACTGAACATCACAAAGCCAGCCGTCACACGCGCGATCGACGCTCTGTCAGCTCTGGATCTTGTCAAACGGAAGAAAGACCCATCCGACCTACGCAATGTTCTGATCCAGCGCACGGTGAAGGGATCGGTATTCCTCAGCGAGTTCTCAGAACTCTTTATCAAGGAAGCGTCAGAACGCGGCCTGATCAGCGAGGAAGATACAGAAAAGGCGGCCGCTTAGGACCGCCTTTCTTAATTGGCTTATTAGCTGTCGACAGCTTCGACACTGTCCGTGTCGAGATCGCTGGCAGGCGTACGCGCCATCATCGCGCGAAGGCCGGCATCATCATCAGAATTATTGTCATCCGATGCTTTAGCGTTGCTCGCTTCATCGTCATTGCGACGGCGGCGCGCTGGACGGCGGCGACGCGTTTCCTTGCGCTCACCTTCATCAGACTCTGAGTCAGAAGACACTTCTTCGGCCTGATCGTCATCGCTATCGCCATCAACAACCTTCATCTCGTCGACATTGTTATTGTCGCGGTCACGATTACGGTCGTTGCGGTTATTGCGGCGGTTGCGGCCCTGACTACGATCCTGACGCTCTGAAGTTTCGCCAGACTGGTCGTCAGCGCTCGCTTCATTGTCCTGATCGTCTCCATCCTGATCGTCCTGCGGAGGACGTTCTTTCGGCTGGTTCGCCATCATAATGCGGAAATAGTGTTCCGCGTGCTGGAAGTAAGCTTCCGCATTAATTCGATCGCCAGAGGTTTGAGCATCCCGGGCATACTGGAGATATTTGTCGTAAATCTGGTTGGCGTTACCACGAATTTTTACGTCCGGTCCATTGCTCTCATATGAACGATTGGCCGGATTGCTTGGCTTACGCCCACGCCCACTTCGGCGTTTCATATATCCATCCTGCGTCTGCTGATAGCCAGTAGCTAACTACTAGAAATGACAGCCCTTCGTTCAGTGCATCAGTTTCAACGAATCTGAAGGGGAGCCCCGACTTAAACCAGTCAACTGGTTCGCGTACTTCTGCCTAGCGTCAATCTTCGATTCCGCCAAGCCCTTTTTTCACTGTTTTCTTCCGAGTACCACACGATCATGCCCTGAAAAGTCTTTCAGAATGGTCAACTCCGCAAAACCATGCCCATCCAGCAGTTTCTCAACGGCTTTTCCCTGATCATAACCAATTTCGAAGGCAAGCCATGCCCCCGCTTTCAAACTGTCATCACAAAGGCTTGTGATCGCACGATAGGCATCAAGGCCATCTTCGCCACCATCAAGCGCCAGATGCGGGTCATGATTCAGCACTTCAGGATCGAGCGTTTTTATAACATCAGAGACGATATAGGGCGGATTAGACATAACTATATCGGCCTGCGAGATCGCTTCGCGCCCAACCTCCCAGCTGCCCTCAAGCAAAGCCACCCGCTCCCGAACACCCACACGAACAGCATTCTCGCGCGCCAGACTCAGCGCATCAGGGCTCAGATCGACAGCTGTTCCCGTCCAGTGGGGGCGATAGTACAAAAAACTCTGTAGAAGGCAGCCAGTGCCCGTGCCAAGATCGACTACGCTTCCCTGCTCTACGCCCTCGGTCAGAGACAGCGCCGCTTCCACCAGCCTTTCACTGTCCGACCGCGGCGCCAGTGCGCGCTCGTCGGTGAGAAAGCTCAGCCCCATGAAGTCGATATGCCCGATGATGAGCGAGACCGGTTCGTGGTTCTTACGGCGCTCAATCATCTTATCGAACAGGGCAACCAGCGTATCATCGACAGCGTCCTGCTCACGCATAATGAAATCAGATGAGGAGATTCCCGCCGCCTCAAACAGCAGAAACTTTGCGTCGTCACGGGCACCCTCAATACCAGCCGCATCGAGCTGTGATGCGCCCCTCTGAAGAAGCCCCCGATACGTCAGTCCAGTGCTCACGCCCGCTCCAGCTGGTCACCAACTCGCACAATGCCGGTTTTAGCGACATGCGCATATAGCCCGAGCGTGTTGCGCCCGAAATGCTTGTGCAGCAGCGGCACGGTATCAAGATCATAGCCCTGCCCGTCCGGGCTGGCATGTGTCGCTTTGCAGCGAACAGTCGGCTTGAAGACGCGCAGCTCTGCTTCGCCAAGTTTCAGAATATCGCCCTCAGCCCATTCGTCTTCTTCCCAGGCAGACAGCCCATCGAAGATGAGGTTCATACGAAAACGGGAGGCTTCGACCTCGCGACCAAATGCCTGCGACACAGCATCAACGCTAGCAAGGTTCAGCAGCGAGACATGGCCGAGATGATGATCTGAAAACCGGAACGCGCCCGGCGCCTCAAGAACCTTTAACGGTCCCGGAAAGGCCTCACCGAATGAAGACGCCAGATAATCTGCCAGCCCCTCGCGCCCGGCTGCGTCACCTAGACAGAACGCGCGGGTCTCGCCCACCTCATCGGTGATATGAAACTGGCCGCTCGCCTCATCAAAGCGGGTTTGAAGCTTTGCGACCACCGCGCTGCGCGCCAGCACTGTAAACTTCATCTTGCTGACATGTGCAGGCGCGTCCGGATCAAACCCTGACGGGCCATTCTCAATCGCGTAGACGCGATCTGCGGGGAAGCCTTCGCCCTCGGTCAGGGTAACGGCATTCACAGCCTCGGGTGTGAAGCCCTTCACCGGATGGCGGTATATCGCTGCAAGCCGCCCTGCCGACACGATCAGCCTTCAGCTTCCATATCTGCGAGCTTGGCAGCTTGATCCTCAGCCAGAAGGGCATTGATCACGTCGCCAAGATCATCACCCGCCAGAACGGTATCCATTTTATGGAGCGTCAACTTGATGCGGTGATCGGACACGCGGTTTTCCGGAAAGTTATAGGTGCGGATTTTCTCTGAACGGTCACCGGAGCCAACCTGCGATTTACGGGCCTCAGAGCGAGCAGCGTCTTTCTCCTCGCGCTCTTTCTCGTAGAGGCGGACTTTAAGCACTTCCATCGCCTTGGCGCGGTTTGCGTGCTGAGACTTCTCAGATGAGGTCACGACGATGCCGGTTGGAAGGTGGGTGATCCGGACAGCAGAGTCAGTCGTGTTAACGTGCTGACCGCCTGCACCGGACGCGCGCATCGTATCGATCCGGATATCTTCCTGTTTGACTTCAATTTCGACATTCTCTGGCGCTGGCAGAACTGCCACGGTCGCCGCAGACGTGTGAATACGGCCACCGCTTTCAGTCTTCGGAACCCGCTGGACGCGATGCACCCCGGATTCAAACTTCAGCTTACCGAACACACCATCGCCCTCAATGTCGGCGATGATTTCCTTATAGCCGCCCGCATCACCCTCGGACGCAGAGATGACATTCATCTTCCAGCCCCGAAGCTGAGCGTAGCGTTGGTACATGCGGAAAAGATCGCCCGCGAACAGCGCGGCTTCATCACCACCCGTACCGGCACGCACTTCGAGAACTGCGTTCGCATCATCATCCTGATCTTTTGGCAGAAGCAAGATTTGAACTTCGTTTTCCAGATCGGGGATCGACTCTTTCAACGCGTAGTATTCCTCGCGCGCAAGCTCGGCCATTTCAGGGTCATCGCCCTCCATCATGGTTTCGGCTTCTTCGTAGTCAGCGCGAGCCTGCGCAAGCTCTTTTGCCTTCTCGGCAACAGGGCGCAGTTCGGCATGCTCTTTCGACAGCGCGACAATTTCGTCCGGATCGGATACCGCACCCATACGGGCTTCGACTTCCTCAAAGCGGTCGATTACCTGTTCGAGGCGGTGCGCTGGAATAGTGGCCATTGTCTGATGATCTCCTGGAAGACGCCTGAGATAATCGAAGTCTGCCCGAATGAACAGAGGGCGGCGTGAGTTTCAGCCACCTACATAGCTGGCTGGCGGCTCGGGCAGAAGCTGCATCGGCGAGAGTGTATCCGCATCTATGCGTAGCTCCACCTGTTCCACCTCTTTCACTTTGGCGCTGCGATAGCGAATATGGTGCCAGACGGCCCCGCCCTCAGAATTCAGAAAATCACGCAAAGAGAAAGACAGGCACGGAAACGCCTTTGAACTGAAATCATTGGCGAACAGAACGAGCGTCTGGCCGCTCTCCAGCTCCATCAATAAGATATCCGATTGCTCACCGCTGCGTTCAACGCGCATGACAGAGCGTGCATCGACTTGCGCGATCCGGACGCGCGCCGCCTCAATCGCCGTTTCGAATTTGCGTTGATGGAGACGGGACTCGCCTATCATGTCCTTGCTGATCCATGCGATCAACAGAACACCAAACCCGCCCCAGAACAGATAAAACCAGATACCCATTCCCTGCGAGACGGCGATCGAAATCCAGCACATCACAGCGACCAGCACCGCAATGACAGGCAACCTGATCAGCCGGTGAAAGTGCATTTTCAGCACCGACCGCGAAACTCTGAGAAGATGCCTCAGATAGCGCAGCTCCGAAGCCGTCGCTGCGCGGTCTGTTGGCTTAAGAAATAAAGGGTCAGGCTGAAATCCGTCTTGTGTCATCAGCCGAGGAATATGCGCAGAATCTCTCGCACCACAATGACAATCAGACAGATTGTTGAAAGCGCGAAGACGAGAAAACGCGACACAACATGATTAACCGTGCACTGGATCAGGGAATGGATGACACGCAGCACGACATAGCCCCACAATAGCGCAACATTCACGCTGTCATGGCCACCGCCAAGAGACAGGAAGAAAGCCATCGCATAGAAGATCACAGGCTGTTCCAGCAAGTGATTGTAATTGTCTGCTTTGAACGCCACTGAATCCGGCAGCGCATTTGCCAGCTTGCCCGTGCGCTGTCCGCTCTGCGGATCAATTCCGGCTTTGCTCATGGCCGGAATACGCGTGGCATACATCCAGACCCAGATAATCAGCGTCCATGCAATCAGCGCCAATACCGGCAGTAATGCTGCGCTATTCAGGCTTTCCATCGTTGTAGGCATGTCTCTCTCCCGTTGTTTTTCTGGCACCTTATCTCAACCGACGCACAAACCTAGTTGAAATATCGAAACGAGTATGGTTAACCTTAGCGCAACTTAAACGTGCATTTTGGAGACTTGGATGGCGGATACTGCAACACTCAGCGAAAATGCCAATGCCCTGCAGCCCGAAAACTGGGGACTAACGGCTGTGCGCACAGCCCTTCAGCCGGAAGGGCGCACGCGTGATTTACCTTTTATGAGAACGGCTGGCCTTTCAGAAACACTGGAGCTGATCGACACTGGGCCGGGATATCTCACCCTCGCCTGGCGGGCCGAAGCGCCCCTCGACAGCTATGATGGCATCATTCAGGGCGGCATGCAGACCGTCGTGGCGGATGTCGCACAAGGCCACGCCTTCTCTACGCTACTGGAGGAACCACGCGGCTTTTCAACCGTTGATTTATCATCGCGCTACCTACGTCCGATGCCATCCGGGCAGACCTATACGGTGGAAACGAAGGTGACGGAAAAGACCCGTCGGACAGCGCTGATAGAGACAACAATCAGACGTTCGGATGGCAAACCCGTCAGCCACTTCCTCGGAAGCTGGCAGATCGTCCAACGCGATTTCAAACTGATATCCGCCTGAAGTTTTCGCTCAACTGTGCCAGCCCCTCCAAAGGCTGGCAGCTTTTTATGGAGCAACGAATCTAGTCTTCGCCGTGATCGAGCTCGGCTTCCTTCGCCTTGTTCGCTACCTGTAGAGCCATCATCAAAGACTTGGCCTTAGGCAGCATGATCAGGCTCGCGACGATCGTAACGACGGTCAGCACAAACATCAGAAACAGTTTCAGAGCCAGACCGATATTCGCCATCGGAATGATAAATCCGAATGGTGCGAAAATGATCAGCACGAGGAAGCCAACGAAGAAGGCCGGTCCATCAGCTGTGTCAGAGCTCAAAAAGTCTTGACCGCACGCCTCGCAGTTTGGCTTGAATTTAAGATAGCCCCGGAACACACGGCCCTGGCCACAATTCGGGCAGCGCTCTGCTAGGCCTGCCGAGATAGGGGAAACTCTTGTCATTCCGGTCAGATGAGGCCTTGGCGGTCAGACGTCAACGCGACCTTTGAGCACAAAGCGATCACACATCTGACAGGACTGGATCTATATTTTCCACCAATAGCCGGTGAGCGCCGGTATCTCATTTTCGATATTGTGCGGCTCCACGCCGATATTCGAAATGATCAGCTCGCGCTTCTCTGGCAGCTCGAAATCATACTCCAGCGGCCGGTTTGAGAGATTGAACACGCAGAGAATCGTCTCATCGCCCTGCTTCCGTTTAAACGCGAGCAGGTATTCTTCTGCCGTGATGAACGCCAGATCACCAATCCGGATCGGGGCCAGATCACGGCGCAGACGGATCGCTTCTCGTGCAAACACCAATGTGGAGTACTCATCCGCCTCCTGAACATCAGGGGCTAGCGCGGCATGCGCCGGATCTACCGGCAGCCATGGCTCACCAGTGGTGAAGCCTGCATTCTCTTCCGTTGACGACCATGGGAACGGCGTGCGCGCCCCATCGCGGCCCAGTGTATGCGGCCAGTTCTCGATGGCTTCGGGGTCTTGCAGGAATTCATACGGCACATTGCCCGTCGGCAGGCCCAGCTCCTCGCCCTGATACATAAAGACCGTGCCACGCATACTCAGCAGCAAAAGCAGATAAAGCTTGGCATGGACAACCGTGTTCATCCCATCCGACCAACGCGAGAGAACGCGCGGCGCGTCATGGTTGGAAAACGCCCAGCTTGGCCAGCCATGGGCCGGATCGCCTTCCCAGCTGGAAAGTGAATTCGCAATCGACCAACCCGTCAGATGATCAAGATAGAGGAAGTCGAAATTGTAAGACGTGTTCAGACGTTGATGACCGGATGTATATTCGCGCTGAAACTTGAACGGGTCAGGGCTGGAGACTTCTGCGACCGTGAACTTATTGCCCTCATAGCCGTCGAGCACCCAGCGCATACGCGTCAGGAAATTCACCGTCTCATGGTGAGTTTCACTATAGATATGATCCTGCATATCAAAGCTGCGAACCACTTCCTCAATCGGGCGACCTGACGGCGGATTATCGCGAAGTTCAGGGTCGTGCATGAAGCAGTTCACGACATCGAGGCGGAAACCGTCCACACCGCGATCCAGCCAGAAACGGGTCACATCAAGCAGAGCGTCCTGAACCTTTGGATGGTGCAGGTTGAGGTCCGGCTGGGAACTCAGAAAGTTATGCATGAAGTATTGTTTGCGGCTGGAGTCCCATTGCCAGGATGAGCCGCCAAAATAAGCCTGCCAGTTATTTGGCGGCGATCCGTCCGGCTTGGCATCAGCCCAGATATACCAGTCCGCCTTATCATTCGTCCGGCTTTTCCGGCTCTCCAGAAACCAGTTATGCTGGTCGGATGTGTGGGAATAAACCTGATCGATAATGACTTTCAGACCGAGCTCCTTGGCCCGTTTGAACAGCGCCTCGAAATCCTCAATCGTCCCGAAAATCGGATCAACGTCGCAATAGTCGGACACGTCATATCCGAAGTCCTTCATCGGCGACTTGAAAAAGGGCGACAGCCAGATCGCATCCACGTTCAGCGATGCAACATATTCCAGCCGCTCGGTAATCCCTTTGAGATCGCCAACGCCATCGCCATTCGTATCCTGAAAACTACGCGGATAGATCTGGTAGAAGGTCGCACCGCGCCACCATTCATTGGGCGAAGACGTTGTAAAGATATCAGCCAAACAGGGCTCCATTTACTCGAAGGGTGTTTCTACTTTGCGGACCAGATGAGTCCGGTCAACCGCACAACACGCCATTCCTTGCCTCTATTCCCGTGTTGAAGAACAATGCTGCAGATTGATCAGAAAGTGACGCATTGAGCACGCAAATTTCTCCGGACTGGCCCAAAACCGAAGCTGAAGCTTTGTCGCTCCAAAAAGAGATGGCGAACAAGGTGATAGAAACACCACTGGACAGAACGGTGCACACCATAGGCGGACTGGACGTCGCCTATGATGAGGAAAGCGATGAACTGGTTGCAGCACTTTCGCGCTTCGACTACCCGTCCGTGCAGCATGTCGCCTCGCACACCTCGCGCGGGAAGACAGCATTTCCCTATGTTCCAGGCCTGTTTTCCTTCCGCGAGCTGCCTGCTGTCTTACCGCTCTTTGCACAGTGTGATCGCGCGTTCTGGCCGGACGTCATCATTTGTGACGGCCATGGGCGCATCCATCCAAGACGTTTCGGTCTCGCCTGCCATCTGGGCGTTCTGCTGGACTGGCCGGTAATCGGCTGCGCAAAGAACCATCTCTGCGGAGAATGGGAGATGCCCGCTGAGCCGCGCGGCAGCTGGTCGCCTGTGGTTATGGACGGTGAAACCATTGGCGCGGCGCTTCGCACACAGAACGGTGTGAACCCGATCTTCGTATCTGTCGGCAACAGGATTACGCTGGAAGAGGCTATCGGGTTCGTCCTTAATACCAGCCCGAAATACCGCCTGCCAGAAACAACAAGAGCTGCCGACGCAGCAGTGCGGGCAGCTCTTGCAAAGACTTAAACTAAGACGGGACGCTTAGCGCCAGCCTGCCCGGTCAAACACGCGAACAGCCGTCGCCTGATTGGTGCCAAGCGCAGTTACCTGCAGATCATCCTCGCGGAAATCACCAAGGCCGGACACTTGCGGCGCCAGCTCAGCCTCAAGATTGACCGGATACTCGTTATTGCCTGCAGAGAACGCTGTCTGAACGTCTTCGCGCGTCAGGAAGTGAAGCAGCTCGATCGCATTTTCACGGTTCGGCGCATACTGGGTGAGACCACCGCCAGATACGTTGACGTGCGTACCGGATCCATCCTGGTTCGGGAAGATGATGCCGATATTATCGTAAACCGCGCGAAGTTCAGGATTATCCGACGCTGCAAAACGAGCAATGTAATAGGTGTTCGCAAGGCCAATGCCGCACTCACCCGCTGCGATGGATTGAAGAATGGATGTGTCATTGCCCTGCGGCGGACGCGCAAAGTTCTCAACCACGCCTTCAGCCCATTCCTGAGCCGCCTCTTCACCATCACGCTCCACAATCGAAGCCAGAAGCGAGATGTTGTAGATGTTAGACGATGACCGCATGCAGACTTCGCCCTGATAGGCCGGATCTGCGAGGTCTTCATACGTCGCCAGACCTTCAGGTGCGCCCTCGGATTTATTGTACACAATCACGCGCGCACGCTTGGTGAAGCCGTACCAGAGATTGTTCGGGTCGCGCACATAATCCGGCACGCGGGACTGGAGCAACTCGTCATCCAGCGGTTGGAAGACATCTGCCTCAACCGCGCGGAACAGGCGGCCTGCATCAACAGTGATCAGAATGTCGGCTGGTGAGAACTCTGCCTCATTCACGAGGCGCTGGATAAGCTGCTCACTCTCGCCTTCGAGTAGGTTCACGCGAATGCCGGTCTCGGCTTCAAACTGCTCATATAGCGCGTGATCTGAATCATAGTGGCGGGCGGAATAGACATTCACGACGCCTGCATTGGCAGGTGTCGCAGACGTTTCAGTGGTTTCATCCGGCGAACTTCCCCCGCAGGCAGCAAGACCAAAACACAGCGCGAGCGAAGCAGATTTCAGATGAGCCAAAACGGCCTCCTTTATTGAGAACCGTTCTTATCTAGGCCGTTATGTGCGAGTCTACAAGGCCGCTCATTGCGACTCTTTGTCGAAAAGGAAGGCATTACGCTGACGAAGGGATAAATGCCCTTTCGCGCCGATCTCCGGCAGGGCGTTTTCGTCAGCATCTACGCGCACGAGAGAGATCGCCGCGGCATCCACGCGGGAAACGAACAACACACGTCCGGAACTGCGATAACGCACATCGCGCACCACCCATTCGCCATCTTCGGCCGCCGTAAAGCGTACACCTGACGGACGGATCACCATGGAGCTGACTGGACCTTCACGGCGTGCGACCTCTCCGAGCCCAAACCGGCCCGCAGCGCAAACAAACTCTTCGCCTTCAATATGACCGTCAAACAACTGTGCATCGCCAAAAAGGCTGGCGACTTCCGCACAAACTGGCTCGTTGATCACCTTATCTGGCTCGTCCACCTGCAGGATGCGACCTTTGGACATGACAGCGATCTTGTCCGACATTTCCAGCGCTTCTTCAGGATCGTGCGTCACCAGAATGGAAGCGCTACCCGCTTCTTTCAGAAGAACACGAGCCGCCTCACGCAGCTCACGGCGCAGCATAATGTCGACGCTCGCATAAGGCTCATCGAGCAGCATGACCTTTGGCGCAGGCGCAAGCGCACGGGCCAGCGCCACACGCTGCTGCTGACCACCTGACAAGGTGCCCGGCTTTCGTTGGTCATAACCGGCAAGCCCGACCATTTCGAGCAGCGCCTTACGACGGGCCTGACGTTCCGCCGGCGGCATGGATTTCAGACCGAACTCGATATTCTCGGCCACCGACATATTCGGGAACAGCGCATGCTCCTGAAACACCAGACCAACAGGGCGCTTTTCTGGCGCAGGATGGTGGTCCGGCGCGGCGAGCAGCTCATTGTTCAGCATGATCTGACCGCTGGAAAGATGCTCCAATCCTGCGACAAGGCGCAGCAGCGTCGTTTTCCCACATCCCGAAGGACCGAGAAGCGAGACAACCTCTCCGCTGCGGACCGAGAGAGAAAGCGCGTTCAGTGTCTGCATATCCCCATATGAATGGGTCAGATTTTCGAGAATGAGTGTCATAAGCATTACTTTGACTATTGAATGCGCCCGGTCTAGAGCGAGATCATGAACGCGTCAAAAAGCATCGCTATAAGACCTCAGTCGCAAACGCAAAATCATTTGCGTCGAGTTGCGCTGGCAAGCCTTGTCTTTTTGATCGCGGCCCTCCTCACCCTGCCTCTGTTCGGAGTTATCATAGGCTCGATGGGCGAGAGTGATGGCACGTGGTCACACCTCTCCGAAACGGTGCTGTCCGAATATGTGATTAACACGCTGGCGCTTCTGGTTATGGTTGGCGTTCTGACCGGCAGCATTGGCACGGTGAGCGCATGGCTCGTCACATCGATTGAGTTTCCGGGGCGCAAAGTCGTCGAATGGCTTCTGGTTCTGCCAATCGCTTCACCGGCCTATATCGCCTCATACGTCTATACAGACCTGATGGACTATGCCGGCCCTGTTCAGTCTGCGCTACGCGGCCTGATGGGCTGGGGCGCAGATGATTACTGGTTTCCGGCGATCCGCACACTTCCGGGCGCGGGGCTGGTGCTTTCCTTCGTACTCTACCCGTATGTCTATCTGCTCGCGCGATCTGCCTTTCTGAATCAGTCTCAGACCCGCTTTGCTGCTGCCCGCTCGCTTGGCGCCTCACCGCTGCGCGCCTTCTGGAGCGTTGCACTACCAGCCGCCCGTGCAGCCATTCTGGGCGGCATTGCCCTCACACTGATGGAAACAGCAGCCGACTTCGGCGTAGCGGACTATTTTGGCGTTCCGACCTTCTCGACCGGCATTTATCGCGCTTGGTACGGCATGGGCGATCCGGTTTCAGCGCTGCGCCTGTCAGGTCTGCTTCTGGTTATCATGGCCATTCTGGTGATGGCTGAGCGCCGCTTCCGCCCGTCTCAGGCCAATAATGATATCGCCCGCGATACCGTTCTGCGCCGCATGAAACCGTCCAGACCGCTGCAATGGCTAGCCGCTTTTGCCTGCATCATGCCAATCCTGATCGGCTTTGCCTTCCCTGTCGCCCGCCTCGTCTACCTTGCGGCTGGCGATATCGCCCGCAACGGCATGCCTCAGTTTGTGTCTTTCGCGACGAACTCTGTCACCATGTCGGTTATCGCTGCAGGCCTCACACTCGCGCTCTCGCTGTTCCTCGCCTATGCCCAGCGCGGTCGTACGCGCAACCAGAAAACCGGACCGATGAGCGCGGCAACACGCCTTGCGACGCTCGGCTACGCTCTGCCCGGCACGCTGCTCGCGGTTGGTCTTCTTCTGCCGATGACGACAATTGATAAATCGATTTCACGCTGGATGCTCGACCAGTTTGGCTGGGCACCCGGCCTCTTCCTCACAGGCACGGTCGTTACGCTGATTTACGCTTATGTGATCCGCTTCCTGACTGTGTCCTACAACACGGTCGAGCCTGCTGTATCATCAATCCCGCGCGCTATGGACGAAGCAGCCCGCACGCTCGGCTCACGCCTCTCACGTATTGTATTTGAAGTGCACCTGCCGGGCCTCAAGCCTGCGCTCTATTCGGCGGGACTGCTGGTCTTCATCGACACGATGCGCGAACTGCCCGCAACGCTTCTGCTACGTCCTGCCAATTTCGAAACGCTGGCAACGCAGGTCTATCGCCTTGCCTCGGATGAGCGCCTCGCAGAAGCCTCTGTCGCCGCGCTTATCCTCATTGCGATTGGTATTCTGCCCGTTATGCTGATCACGCGAGCAAACCTCAAATCCTGATCGCTCAGACGAGGCCTTTTTCTTTCAGGATACGTTCGGCCAGCGCGAGGTCCTCTGGCGTATCTACACCCGAAATAGAAACTTCCGGCGCAGGCACTTCCACCACCCGAATTTTCATGCCGGCTTCCAACATGCGCAGCTGCTCAAGACCTTCCAGCGCCTCATAGTGAGACTCCGGCATCTCAGCGAACGCCTTCAGCGCGCTTAGAGAATAGGCATAAAGCCCGATATGGCGCAGCACGGGTGAGAACTCCCCCTCGCCGCGCATTTTCTCTTCCTTGCGCAGGCCCGGAATGATGTTCTTGGAGAACCATAACGCACGTTCATCCGGCCCGCGCACGCACGTTGTGCCGGAGAATGGCGCGATCTTCTTATGCTCACGCAGCTCGTCCAGGGCCTCCCATGTCAGGCGCACAACCGGCGTTGCTGCATCATCGCCGGTCTCTAGAACAGCCTTGCCGACATCGGCCACCATTTGCGGCGGGGTAAACGGCGCATCGCCCTGCAGATTGATGACAACTTCAGGCTCAAGCCCCAGTGCCGAGACAGCCGCAAGCGCCCGGTCTGTGCCTGTCGCAACGTCTTCAGGCGTCAGGACAACCGGCACGCCTTCTGCCTCGCAATGCGCCGCAATGCGTTCGTCATCTGTCGCGACCACATAGCCTGCATCGCCGATAATATCCGCAGCAGCCTTCGCCGTCTCCGCCACGCGCAGCACCATGGATTTACCTGCAATTTCCATAAGCGGCTTACCCGGAAAACGGGTGGAACCATAGCGGGCAGGAACTACGATGAGTGTACGCATTGGGGCCTCAGAGGGTGAGAGATTCGCTGCAAGCAGATGCCGCACACCTCGCGCCCATGTCAAACGCTGAGTGTTCTCTAGCGCGCGACTTCCACATTCTCGACACGCTGAATGCTGGATTCGCTCTGGCGCTGGCCCATGGCCGACACATCAAACGCCATAGTGAGTTCGGAAAGATACGGGCGACCGGATGGCCCCGCCTCGCATGTGCCGAACATATCGAATGTGTGCACACGGGCGATGATCATCGGCTTGAAGGATTCCGGCAGATGATACTGGAAGGAGACGAGCTGACGCGTTTCTTTATCGACCACCACAGTCCCGATGGAGCGTTCTGCGATCTGGCGCTCGAAGTCTTCGGCATCTTCCGGCGTTGTTGGCGTGAAAGTGAAGGTGGCCGTTGTGTCGCTTTCGGCGGCCAGCTCTACGTCACCCTTCACGCGGTCTTCCATGCCATCACACCAGATGTCGCCAGCATCGTCTGAAACGCTTTCAAGAAGGTCTGCTTCGCTAATCTGGTCGGTCTGTTCGTGAATCGTCACAGGCGTCGACGAGGCCGGATCATAGCTATAGCGAAACAGCACATCGCCCGACCCGCGCGTGACAGACATATCGAAGCTATGAAGCGTTTCCTCACCCTGATACGGGCCGACGGCATCACGAAATAGCGCTGGCCAGCTTTCATCGGCTAAAGCCGGTCCGGCGGCACTGAAAGCGAGGGCGATAACTGGAAGGGCAAAACGCATGACTGGTCTCCGTATTAGAACTCACATCAGCCCGAACCCCGCCCGAAATCAAATGAGAATTTTGTCAGGTTGTAGTTCGCAGATGACGCACGGCGTTTTCACGCTATGTTCCAATCATGGCTGACGGCGCACCCCGCATTTCACTTCCTGACCTGTTTGAAGACTGGTTCGCCTCACGGGGCTGGCAGCCGCGCGCCCATCAGCTGGCGCTCGCCGATGCTGCGACCCGCGATGAAAGCGCGCTTCTGATTGCACCAACAGGTGCAGGCAAAACGCTGGCCGGTTTCCTGCCAAGCCTGATTGATCTGGCGAAGCAAAAGCGTCAGTCGAACAATACGCGCCCTCGCCTGCACACACTCTATATTTCGCCGCTGAAGGCGCTCGCCGTCGATGTTCACCGAAATCTCAACACACCGGTTGAGGAGATGGGGCTCGATATCCGCATTGAGACGCGCACCGGTGACACGCCGCAATCGCGCCGCCAGCGACAGCGCGCCAATCCGCCTGACATCCTGCTGACCACGCCGGAACAGCTCGCGCTGTTCATTGCCTCTGACAGGGCGAGCGAATTTTTCGAAGACCTGAAATGCGTAATCATTGACGAGATCCACGCCATAGCGCCCACCAAGCGCGGAGACCTTCTGGCGCTTGGCCTTGCCACGTTGAAAAGCTGGGCACCGAACCTGCGCCTTACCGGCCTGTCTGCAACTGTAGCTGATCCGGATAAACTCACTCACTGGCTGGGCGGCGCAACAACAATTACGGCGGCGGGCGGTGCAGACGCGAATATCGATCTTCTCATTTCGAAAGAGCGCATTCCCTGGTCCGGCCATTCGGGGCGGTTCGCGATTGGCGAAGTGTACAAGGAAATCAAAAAGGCCCGCCTTGCGCTGGTTTTCGTCAATACGCGTTCTCAGGCAGAGCTGTTGTTTCAGGAGCTGTGGCAGGCCAATGATGACAGCCTGCCCATCGCGCTTCATCATGGCTCGCTGGATGTAGAACAGCGCCGCAAGGTAGAAGCGGCCATGGCGAAGGGCATACTTCGCGCGGTAGTCTGCACCTCTACGCTCGACCTCGGCATTGACTGGGGCGATGTAGACCTTGTGATCCAGATGGGGGCGCCAAAAGGCTCCTCCCGCCTCATCCAGCGCATTGGCCGGGCCAACCACCGTCTGGATGAGCCCTCCCGCGCCCTCCTTGTACCGACCAACCGTTTTGAGGTTCTCGAATGCCGCGCCGCGAAAGAAGCCGTGGATGACCGCGCGCTGGACGGCTCTGACCGCGTCAAAGGCGGGCTGGATGTGCTCGCCCAGCATGTGATGGGCCGCGCCTGTGGCGAGGGCTTCGATATGGCCCGTCTGTTTGAAGAAATTACGTCCGTTGCGCCCTATGCCCATATCGACTGGGACACATTCGAGCGCGTCGTCGATCTCGTCGCGACGGGCGGCTATGCGCTGCGAAGCTATGACCGGTTCAAACGCATCGTGAAGCGTAAGGACGGCCTCTGGCACGCCCGCACACCGCGAGATGCGCAGGGCCATCGCCTGAATGTCGGCACGATTATCGAAGCGGCTATGCTGAAGGTCAAAGTCTTCTCGCGTATCAAGCGCGATGGTCAGGGCCGCATCACCTCACCTGCCTATGGCGGCAAGGTTCTGGGCGAAATCGAAGAAGGCTTTATCGAAAGCCTCACGCCGGGCGACACCTTCCTGTTCGGCGGAGAAGTGCTGGCCTTTGAAGGCATTGCAGAGACAAACGTCATCACCACACGTTCGAATGATCCGGAACCTGCTATCCCCTATTATGCGGGCGGCAAATTTCCGCTCTCCACCTTTCTGGCAGACCGCGTCAGGAAGCTCCTGCACAATGAAGCCGGCTGGGCACATCTGCCAGAACAGGTCGCCGAATGGATACGCATTCAGAAGCTACGCTCGTTCATCCCGCCTGCAGATAAAATGCTGGTTGAAACCTTCCCCCGCGCCGGGCGGCATTACCTTGTCTGCTATCCGTTTGATGGGCGGCTCGCGCACCAGACACTTGGCATGCTGCTCACCCGCAGACTGGAGCGCTGGGGCTATCGTCCGCTCGGCTTTGTCGGCTCCGAATACGCCATGGCGATCTGGGGGCTGGAGCCGATGGGCGGGCTAGATATGGGCAAGCTCTTCCATCAGGACATGCTGGGCGATGATCTTGAAGAATGGCTGGATGAGAGCTTCATGATGAAACGCACCTTCAAACAATGCGCGCAGATTGCAGGCCTGATCCTGCGCCGCCAGCCGGGCACAGAGAAGACAGGCCGTCAGGTCACCTTCTCAACCGATCTCATCTATGACGTGCTGCGCAGCCATGAGCCGGACCATATCCTTCTGCAGGCAGCCCGCGAGGAAGCCGGTGAAGGTCAGCTGGATATCCGCCGTCTTGGTCAGCTGCTTGAGCGCGTGAAGGGCCACATCGTGCATGCAGACCTTGAGCGCATTTCGCCCTTCGCCGTTCCGGTCATGCTGGAAGTTGGCCGTGAACCTGTGGCAGGCGTTTCAGCCTCTGAAGCCATTCTCGCTGAGGCCGAAGAGGACCTACTCATGGAAGCCTTCGGCGATGACGTGCCGGGCGGGTAGCTGTTATTCTCTGTTTCTTTGCTCGAACTCATGTTCGGCAATCGCTATCGCTTCGAGCATTTCGGAAAACGGTAATCCCGGGTCGCTAATACAGGGACCGCTGTCAACCTCAGAACACTCTCTCAACCCAGAATCTAAGGTATTCACACGACCTAAACCGGGCCACTGCCACGTTACCGAGTATGTAACGGAACCCGCATCTGACTGAGGCCAGCCGAGCCCCCAAGCATCGTTCTGATAAGAAACGGTATCTCACACGTCGGTAAAACGACCATCATCCCAATTTTCGCCGAATTGGTCGGCGAAATCAGCGCTCATTGGTAACTCGGAACGTAATCCATTAAAGCTACATGAGACGGCAGGATAGGTTTGACCATTGCTCGATGCTTCAAACGGCCGTTGTTCCTCACAAATGGCCGAATATGGCTCAATGCTACCAACGAACCTTGCACTGATAGCGTACAATGGTTCTCGATCAGCGTGACCGATCAGAATGCAATTTTACTGCTGATCATCGGGCATTGCCTCTCGACACTCCTCAATATGTCTTGTTGCCGCCGCTTGCGCCACTTCAACGTCCTCCAGTGTCGAAACAATTCCATTCAACATTCACCTATGCGAGCGGCCTCATCATCAACATTCAGCAAAATTATTCGCTGTGGCGACCAGTTCACATAACAGACGCGCGCCGAATCGATTTCGGCTGCGTTCGGTGTTCGCAATTCAGATGTTCGATCTTAAACGTAAAAAGTCAGAAACCAAATCATCTGCGAGCAAAGCGCAAATTCTGCACCCGATACCCCAGTGACCGAACTTTCAGCCCCGACGCCAGTTCTCGAAATCCATCATAAGCTCGCTCGGTAAGCTAGCTTCAAACGCTTCGTTGAGAGGGTAATGAGACATGGCGTCCCGAACTGCGTTCAGCAAGATATTTCCCTGAATCCTGTCTTTGTTTCGCTTATTTGGATTTCGTTTCGACTGACGGGACATCCAGAGTTTATGAAGCGCGAAATATCGAGGATCAGGCACGTAAAGCCTCGCTGGCTTTCCATCCCGACAGACGACCACACGACTGAGAGGACGGCCAAGCAGGAGCCACTCCTGTTCGGGCAGAGGAACAGGCTTGGGCACATCCAGACGATCCAGCATATCGACTTTCGAGGGCGCAACCAGCAGCTCAACTTCATAGGCTTTGGCGTTCCGAGCCTGAAACGGCCGCTCTGTATTCATCGTGTAGGTACTGTCTACGGCCTTCAATAGAGACCAGACCGGTTTTGCACCTTCTTCCGGTTGCGCGCTCGCGGCCCATGCCAGGTCAAAATCTTCCGTCTCGTCCGGAATGCCCACGAGATATCCATTAGATTCTAACTGGTACGCCGGAATGGCGTTGGTACCAACGACGAGCAAATCGGAACCGAGCATGCCTCGCTCATCAGCTCTTCGGAGGATATCTCCAGCCTGGCTGGCCAAAAGTGGAAGTCTGAGTGCGCGATACATGGCGCAGCTTTCATCCACACTTGAAACGCTCGTTTCAATCCGGCTCTTCAGCTCGGCTTTCCGATTTCTGTAATCTTCAAATTGTTCGAGCTTCTCGTCATCGAGCGCCCCGAGGCTGATACCGTTTCCGTCTCGACCAGTTATTTCGTATAGATACTTGCGATCCTTTGAGCTCTTAATTCGAAGGTCGTAGGGCATGGCGGCAAGTTGCTGACATGCCTCCATCCAGACCTCGTAGCGTTGCTCGAGATTTACAATTGTGCGGGCCTGCTCATCATTAAAAGCGCGAAACATACGCTGTTGTCCCACAATTTTGGGATTTTGAAAATTGTGGGACAACACATAAATCGATACGCTCCCCCAACAGTAAATTGACCTGCACACCAATCCGCGCAATCAGTCTTCGCAATAAAGGGAGAAACGCACATGTCAGATCTGCTGCACAAAGTCGAAAACGGTATCGCCACGCTTACATTCAATCGTCCTGAAGCGATGAATGCGCTGTCTCAGGAAACTTTTGAGGTCGGCATCCCGCTTCTCGAGAAATGGGCGCAGGATGATGATGTGCGCTGCGTTGTTGTAACGGGCACTGGCGACCGTGCATTCTGCGCAGGCGGCGACGTGAAAGCCATGAATGCTGGCCGCGGCGCAGAGCAGACAACCGAGCAAAAAGTGAACCGCCAGCTTGGCATTCATCGCATGTCCGGCCTTTTGAACTCCATGCCTAAGGTGACAATTGCGGCTGTGAACGGCGTTGCCGCGGGCGCTGGCTTCTCTATCGCGCTATCGTGTGACCTACGCATTGCCTCCAGCCGCGCGCGCTTCACAACCGCGTTCGCAAAGGTCGGCTTTGCAGGCGATTTCGGCATTACATGGCCGCTGGTTCGAACACTCGGCGAAGCCAAAGCGAAAGAGCTTCTCTTCCTCTCTGAAATGGTGACAGTCGACGAGGCTCTGCGTCTTGGTCTCGTCAATAAAGTTGCTGATGCGGACGGCTTTGACGAAGCGGTCACAGAACTCGCCACACGAATCTCCTCTGGCGCGCAGCTCGCTTATCGCTACATGAAAGAGAATGTACGCCTGTCCTCTACAGAGAACTATCAGACCATGCTGGAGCGCGAAGCCTTCACGCAGATCTACACGGGCGAGTCTGAAGACCATAAGGAAGGCGCACGTGCCTTCGTTGAAAAGCGTGCACCGAACTTCAAGGGCCACTAAGCCGCAGCCATTCGCAGCGGGGAGATTGACCCTCCCCGCGACTTGCGCAATCCCTTGGATATGCGCCCCGGACTTAAACTCTCAGACGAGCCAGCTGGTCATATGATCAGGCTTTGCGGACACGATCTTCGCCCGCTCAAAGAGGGTGCGCTTTACTGGCCCGCACAGAAAACGCTGATCGTTTCCGACCTGCACTTTGAAAAGGGCTCCAGCTATGCCCGCGCAGGCCAGCACTTACCGCCTTATGACACCCGCACAACGCTCGGCCTGATCACCCGCCTGATTGCAGAGCTGAACCCGGAACGTGTCATCTCGCTGGGTGACAGCTTTCACGATCCACGCGCCCATGAACGCCTTGCCGAAGACGATTGGAGCGCTATTTGCGCGCTCACCGAATCGCTCGACTGGGTATGGGTGGAAGGAAACCACGATCCAGACCCTCCTGAAGGTCTTGGCGGCACAGCCTGCAAAGAACTCAAACTCGGTCGCCTGACATTCCGTCACGAACCAACAGGTGAAACGGGCGAGATTTCAGGACACCTTCACCCGTGCGCACGCCTTATCGGGCGCGGAAACAAAATGGTCCGACGCCGTTGTTTCGTGACGGATGGTAACAGCCTCATCCTGCCAAGCATGGGTGCCTTTACCGGCGGGCTGAATGTGCTTGAAACGCCGTACCAACCGCTCTTCCCGCGCGGGCTTCAGGTCTTCATGATGGGAACCGACCGCGTCTATGCCGTGCCGACAACGCGCCTCGCGCCAGATCGCTCATCCGGCGCGCGCTGGAAATTCTAGAAACAGCTTAGCTTTTAGAGACCGGTATCAGCCGCTGCGCGCATCTGGCGAAGCAGAGTTGGCGTCACCTGACCTGATTGCGGATAACCGTTCGCGCCCTGGAAAGCGAGAATGGCGTTACGCGTCTGGTTGCCAAAACGGCCATCAGGGAAGCCTGCATTATAGCCAAGCTCGTTCAGCAGCTCTTGCGCCTGACGCACCTGTCCGTTCAGAGCAAGCTCGGTCGGCGCAGATGTTGCCGCTGGTGTAGATGTCGCCGCGCGAGGCTGCTGCGGGAAAATACCGTTAGCTGCAGGATCGCTTTGTGTTGGCGTGTAAGCCGCAGCGCGTCGAAGTGCTGACTGGGCCGCCGTCGGGTCAATCTGCGCAGCAAGCTCGGACACCTTAGACCCGGCACCGCTATCACCCATTTGTTCGGCAACAGCATACCAGTAGAGCGCTTCAGCAGGATCAGCTGTAACACCAAGGCCCTGCTCATAGAGCACGCCCAGATTATACTGGCTGTCGACAAGGCCGTATTCAGCCGCAGAGCGGAACCACTGGGCGGCGCCAGCATAGCTTTGCGGGCCGCCCTCGCCTTCGGCAAAGAAGACAGCGAGGTCGTGCATGGCTTTTACATTGCCATTTTCCGCTGCAAGTTCAGTCCACTGGCGCGACTGCGCAAGATCACGCGGCACACCATGACCACGCTCATAGAGCTTGGACATGCGATACTGGGCCATTGCGAGGCCATCATCAGCCGAATTCTGAATCAGCGTAACCGCTTCGCGGATATTGCCTTCTTCAAGCAGGCGCATGCCGTCCTGATACTGGGTAACCGGCGTCACAACAGGCGGCGGAGCCGCGGCTGGCTCGGCAGAGGCCGGCTGGGCAGAGGCCATTTCAGACGGTGCGATCGGTACAGCGTTCTGGATGGGAATCGACTGACCGGTCAGCTGGCTGCGATTGAGATCACTGGTGGTCGGGCTGTTATTGCGAGCCGTCTCAACCGGTGCAGGCGCTGGCGCCTCTGCGGTCTCGGCAGAACGCGGTGCTGGAGCCGGTGCTGGTTCAGATTCGATGAGGCGTTCTTCGCGGCGCGGCGTTGTTTCTTCGATAGTATCTGAAACGCCCGCTTCGCTTTCAATGACTTCAGGGCCGACAATCTCAAGGCCAATACCAGCATCTGCGCCATTTTCCAGCGCAGACAGCTCGCCAGCACCCGCAGACGGCACAAGCGGCGTACGACCATCGACCTGCCCACGAGCAGATGGACCATCAAGATAATCGAGACTTGAATCCTGCTTACCGCGCATCAGCATGAAGCCTGCTGCGCCTGCCGCAGCGATTGCGATAACCGATGCCGCAGCGATCAGAGGCAGCTTGGAGCTACCACCGCTCTTTTTACTGCCCTTAGCAGCGAGAACCTTCGGTGCTTTGCGGCCGCGACCGCTTTCTTGCGCAGCATTTGCCGCGGCGCGGGCACGTGACAGATAATCTGAAGCGCTGCCCGCATCTGGAACAGACATAGGCGCATCATCGTCGAAACTATCATTCTCAAAGGATGTGTTTTCGTCGAACTCGGCAGCGTCGAGGTCAAAGCCGGAGCCTGGAACGTCCGCGGCGAAGCCGTCATCCGGCTCATCGAGATCATCATCAAAGCTGGCTTTCGGTGACGGTGTTTCAAACTCGTCATCGCCAAAGTCAGCCCATAGATCATCTTCGACAGGTGCAGGTTTGGCCGTTTCAGCTTTTGGAGCTGGCGGTTCGGGCAGGTCGAAATCGGCTTCGAGCTCTTCCGGAATCTCCGGAGCAGCTGCGCTTTTTTGCTTCGCATCAGCTGCATCGAGGCGCGCTTCAAAGCTATCGAAAGACATTGGCGGCGCCGCAGGGCGGGACACGCCATCCGGATTCGAGAAGTCTTCCACCGCAGAGAGGCGCTCAGCCAGAGACGCCATTGCTTTCTGGATCGGGCTGATTGAGGACGATGTTGCCTGCTCAACCTGCGCAATACGGTCTGTCACCTTACCAAGCGCGGTCTCAACCTTTTCAGACTGGCGCTGTTCGCTCGCCTGAATTTCGTTGGAAAGACGGTTTACACTCTCATCCTGACGCGCTTGAAGGTTCTTCGTCAGAGTGGTCACGTGATCTGTGAAATCACGGATGGCAGACGCACTGCGCTCTTCTGAGGCCTCGACGCGGGAGTTTAACGCGCTTGCAAGCTCGTCCATTTTCGCGGTGACGGATTCAAGCGGCTCGCCGGTATCGCGGGTTTCAATCTCGGAAAGACGCTTCTGAAAGGCGCTCGCAAAATCATTCAGCTGGTCACGCAGAGCGCTGCCAATCTCTGAATCATTGCGCTGTTCGACAGTCGCAACACGCTTGTCGAGCTTATCAGCAATGCCGGTGACTTCCTCGCCAATGGCCTCAACGGCCTGCGTCTGGCGCTGCTCGGTGCGGCGCATACGCTTGGCGATTTCATTCACCGCCGAGTTCATCTCAGAGAAGACTTCAGTTGATTGAGACGCAGCAGTCTCGATCTGGCCTGTCAGCTCAGCACGGGTTTCTGAGATCGTCTGCGCCAGCTCTGACTTGATCGACTCGATACGCTCTTCAAATTCAGCACGGAGCCCAACAAGGCCTTCGCCCTCGAACTGGCCAAGACGTTCATCAAGCTTCGAAAAGCTGGATTCAAGACCGGAAAGCGCCGAGTCGGTCGTCATTTCCGCACGGGACAGACGCTCGGCAATGTCTTCAAGCTGACCTTCAACGTCATCACGTTGTGCTTTCGCCTGCTCTTCGAGGCGAGACACCAGATCGAAAGCCTGAACGCTGCGATTTTCGGTTTCGGCGATATTACGCCCGAAGCGCTCAACGCTTTCAGAAACCTTTGTCAGCGTGCCGGATACATTGTGGTTGATCTCGGTAACGTCGCGCTCGACCTGAGTCATACGGTCTGTGAGATGCTTGTTTGCGCCTTCGGTGCGCGCAACCGTTTCAGAGAGTGCGCGATCAACTTTCGCGGACGCGTTCTCGATCTGCGAGGTTACAGAGTTTTGAAGGCCAGTAACTTTCTGGATGACGGACTGGTCCACCTCGCCAAGGCGCTCATCCAGTGATTTCAGCTGGTTTTCAGCGCTGGCGTGCTTGGCTTCGGTTTCGCTGCGGGTCTGCTCGATACGCTCGGATAGGTTTTCCAGCGCCTTTTCGAGCGAGCGCATAGCGCGCAGGCTCTGATGAGAGGCATCATCCGCTTCAATCTGATCGATGCGGCGCTTCAGAAGTGCTTGCGCCTGTTGCAGCTCTTCAGCAGCGACATCAATGCGCCCTTCAATAGCCTGCTGGGACTTCTCGGTATCGTCGAGACGGTTCAGCAAACCCACGACAGACTTATCAATATCGGTGATCGCGAGGCGTGAACGGGCTTCAGCCGCCTCAACGCGGCGCGTCAGTTCATCAAGCGCGGCTGTGCTGGTGCTCGTCGCGCGCGGCGCAGGCCTTTCCATGTCCGGTACATCATTATGCGCAGTATGCGGCGCTGCCTGCTGGCGACGCGCTTCCGCTTCTGCGGCGTTCTGATCGGATTCGAGGAGCAATCTGTTCAGATAATCCCCAAGCGTAATTCCTTCATTGCGTGCAGCCTGCAGAGCCGCTTCACGCGCTTTGGAATCTATGCCTTTGACGCTCCATGGGCCACGCGCTGACATGGACACCCCTCAAGTTGACGCATTACCGCAATACTAATGAAAATCTTAAAAGCCACCGTTCGTATTAAGGGGGAGTTAAGAATGGTAAAAACCTGTCTTAACCCGGTAATTTTTGCCGCCCTCTGAAAACGCCGGAGAATTTCCGAAACCGTCAGACGAGTCTGAAAATTAACGTTGACGTTCACGTTAAGAGAAGTATGCTCCCCGTCATGAACGCACTCTCTGAAAGCAAAAAACCGCTCGATACGCGTACTTACGCCATCAGCGAACTCGCCCGCGAATTCGGTGTCACGCCGCGCGCCCTCCGCTTTTATGAAGACAAGGGCCTCCTCTCGCCCGACCGCGACGGCATGAACCGCGTCTACTCAAACCGCGACCGCGCCCGCCTGAAGCTTATCCTGTCAGGCCGCAAAGTCGGGTTCTCGCTCAATGATATTCGCGAAATTCTCGACCTTTACGATCTGGGCGACAATCAACGGTCGCAGCTGCGCGCCGCTTATAAAAAGCACAAACAGCAGATCGAAGTGCTGAACCAGCAACGCCTCGAAATCGATGAAGCACTCGACGCGCTTCACAAAGGCGTGTCCTGGCTGGAAAGCAAACTCGAGACGATCGGCCCATCCGAAAATGAATCCGAAGCTGCGCGCGCCTATGACGCTGTTGCGCGCAAAAGCTTTGAAACCGAAGAAGACTGAGACGGCTGCGGCCCTGACACCGTCCGCAAAACTCGGCACCATACCTAAAGAAAGAAAAGACCTATGCCACGTTATAAGGCTCCTGTTCGCGACATGCAGTTCATCCTTCACGATGTGCTCTCGCTACAGAATTACTCCAACCTGCCAGGCTTCTCTGACGCTTCTCCCGATCTGATCGACCAGATTCTCGAAGGCGGCGCGAAATTCGCAGAAGATGTCCTGTTCCCGCTGAACTATTCCGGCGACAAGGAAGGCTGCAAACGCAATCCAGACGCGACGGTCAAAACGCCAGACGGATTCCCTGCCGCTTACGAGCAGCTGGTCGATGCAGAGTGGCTCTCGCTTTCAGCTGACCCGAAATATGGCGGTCAGGGCCTGCCGGGCGTTGTGAACATCGCGATCAACGAAATGCAGTCTTCGTCCAACATGGCCTTCTCCATGTATCCGGGCCTTACCCATGGCGCGTATCAGGCGCTGCTCGCGGGCGGCTCTGAAGAGCAAAAGCAGACCTACGTCACGAAGATGATCAACGGCAAATGGTCCGGCACGATGAACCTCACTGAACCTCAGTGCGGCACAGACCTCGGCCTTATCAAAACAAAAGCCGTTCCGCAGGCTGACGGCTCTTACAAAATCACCGGCCAGAAAATCTGGATTTCCGGCGGCGAGCAGGACTTGTCTGAAAACATCATCCACCTCGTGCTCGCACGCATTGAAGGCGGCCCTGAAGGCATTAAAGGCATCTCTCTCTTTGTTGTGCCGAAATTCATTCCGGACGCTGATGGCAATCCGGGCGAGCGCAACGCACTCGAGTGCGGCGGCCTTGAAGAGAAGATGGGCATTCACGGCAATGCGACCTGCGTCATGAACTATGATGGCGCGACAGGCTGGCTTGTTGGCGAAGAGCATAAAGGCATGCGCACAATGTTCGTCATGATGAACGAAGCGCGCCTTGGCGTCGGTATGCAGGGCCTCGCCCAAGCCGAAATAGCTTATCAGAACGCAGCTGATTTTGCTCGCGACCGCCTGCAGAGCCGCGCGCTCTCCGGTCCGGCTGCCCCTGAAAAGCCGGCAGACCCGATTATCGTACATCCGGATGTCCGCCGCATGCTGATGGACAGCCGCGCCTTCACCGAGGGCGCACGCGCTTTCATGTTCTGGACCGCTCTTTACGGCGACCTTCTGCACAAATCTCCGGACGACGCCGTTCGTCAGAAAGCGGGCGACTATATGGCCCTCATGACGCCTGTCGTGAAAGCCTTCCTGACAGACATCGGCTTCAAGACGACGTCTGAATGCCTGCAGCTTCACGGCGGTATTGGCTACACGCAGGAAATGGGCGTGGAGCAGTATATGCGCGATGCGCGTATCGCGATGATCTATGAAGGCACGAACGGCATTCAGGCGCTCGACCTTGTCGGCCGCAAGCTGGCTGCAAACGGTGGCCGCGCAATCTTCACCTTCTTCAAAGAGATGGACGATTTTGTTGGCGAGAACGCTGACAATGGCGACATGAAACTCTTCACGGACGCTCTGTCCGACGCGAAGAAGAAGCTGGAAGCTGGCACGACATGGCTCATGCAGAACGGCCTCTCCAACTTCAACAATGCGGCGGCAGCATCAACCGACTACGTCCACCTCTTCGGCTACACAGCCATGGCCTATATGTGGGCGATGATGGCGAAGACAGCGCTTGAGAAGGATGACGGCTCTGATCCGTATTACGCGAATAAGCTGAAAACAGCGCGCTACTATATGGAGCGCGTCCTACCGAAAGCCAGCTCTCACCTGGATATGCTGAAAGCAGGCGCAGAAAGCATGATGGCTCTGGAAGCCGACGCGTTCTAATTTTCAAACCTATTAAGACACAGGGCCTCCAGCAGGCCCGGTTCACGTTTTTCTGCCGAAATACTGCATTTTTGGGCGCGCCTGCCGCAACGTCACGGGGCGACAAAGCCCTGCAGAATGCCTATATCGTTGACGCAAACGTTATATAAAAATCTCGGAGGGAAATATGCTGCAATCACCTCTCGACATTCCGGCCTCAGGCTGGCGTCTCGACGAAGAAGTTTCAATCTTCTCGGACTCGGTTGGACAGTTCTTTGAAAAAGAATGTGCACCGCACGTACCGCAATGGCGAAAAGACGGCATCGTTCCCAAAGAGATGTGGCTGAAAGCCGGTGAGATGGGCATTCTTTGCGCATCCGTTTCCGAAGAGTATGGCGGCATGGGCGGCGACTTCCGTCACGAAGCCATCATCGCAGAACAGATGGGCTGGAAGGGTATCGATGGCTTCGGTATCACCCTCCATAATGGCATTATCGCGCCTTACATTGAAAGCTTCGGCACTGAAGAGCAGAAGCAGAAATACCTGCCCAAGATCGCAACGGGCGAGATCATCACCGCCATCGCAATGACAGAGCCGGGCACGGGATCCGACCTTCAGAACATCAAAACCACCGCAAAGAAGAATGCGGACGGTTATGTGCTTAATGGTTCGAAGACCTTCATCTCGAATGGCCAGAACGCGAACCTCATTCTTGTTTGCGCAAAGACGGACCCGACCGAAGGCGCCAAAGGCGTCTCCATCATGCTGGTGGAAACCGATGGTGCGGCGGGGTTTGAGCGCGGCCGCAATCTTGAGAAAATCGGCCAGCACGCAGCAGATACTTCAGAGCTGTTCTTCAATGATGTTCAGCTCGGCCCGGACGCTGTTCTCGGCGGCAAGGAAGGCATGGGCTTCATCCAGCTCATGCAAAAGCTTCCGCAGGAGCGTCACATTATCGGCGTTCAGGGCATGGCTACGATTGAGCGCGCTATCCATGTGACCGTTGAGTATGTGAAGCAGCGCAAAGCCTTCGGCAAAACCATCTGGGACTTTCAAAACACCCAGTTCAAGCTGGCGGAATGCAAAACCGAGGCAACTGTCGCAAAAGTGTTCGTAGACCGCTGCACCGACCTGCTCCTTGAAAACAAACTGGATTCTGCGACGGCCAGCATGTCGAAATACTGGGTGTCCGATTTGCAATGTAAAATCGTGGATGAATGCCTCCAATTGCACGGCGGCTATGGTTATATGGATGAATATCCGATCGCCCAAATGTACGCAGACAGCCGTGTCCAGCGCATTTATGGCGGCGCAAACGAAGTCATGAAGATGCTGATTGCGAGGACAATGTAATCTGATGTCCGATTTTGATCCGGCACAGTTTTTCAGAAATGACAGCCCCGCAGCGCCGGCGGCTGCGAAGCATCTCGGCTTCGAGTTTCAGGATGCCGACACGGCGCGCGGCTGGATCAAAATCAAATTCAATCCAAAGCCCGAGTTTCTGAACCCGGCAGGCGTTATTCAGGGCGGTTTCCTGATGGCCATGCTGGACGACACTATGGGCCCGGCAGTGCTTGTCAAATCGGGCGGCAAATACATGTCCAGCTCGATTGACCTGCACGCTCACTATCTGCGTCCGGTACGCCTTGGCCCCGTTATCTGCGAGGCAGAGGTTACACAGCTTGGACGTTCAGTCGCCTACCTTGAGAGCAAGCTGTTCGATGAACGCGGACGCCTGTGCGTACGCGCCACTTCGAGCGCCATGCTCATGAAATTTCCGACACCGGAATAAGAGATCCGAAAGGGAGAACACCAAATGGCAGAAGCATATATTTATGACGCGGTACGCACACCGCGCGGGAAAGGAAAGGCCAGCGGCGCGCTGCATGAAATCACCGCGCTTAGCCTCGCAACACAGGCCCTTCAGGCTGTGCGCGACCGCAACGACCTCGACACTTCTAAAGTAGACGACGTCGTTCTCGGCTGCGTCTCTCCGGTTGGCGAGCAAGGCTCAGACATCGCACGTATCGCCGTTCTGAACGCAGACTATGCCGAAACTGTCGGCGGTGTTCAGGTTGACCGTTTCTGCGCCTCAGGCCTTGAAGCCTGCAACATGGCTGCAGCGAAGGTCATGACAGGCGAAGCTGACATGGCAATCGGCGGCGGCGTTGAAGCCATGTCTCGTGTGCCAATGGGCTCAAATGGCGGCGCATGGTCAACAGACCCGAGCATCGCTCTGAAATCTTACTTCGCCCCGCAAGGCATTGGCGCGGACCTCATCGCGACGAAATACGGCTTCTCCCGCGACGACGTTGACGCCTTCGCTGTCGAGAGCCAGCGCCGCGCAGCACAAGCCTGGGAAGAAGATCGTTTCGGCAAGTCTATCGTGCCTGTGAAAGACCAGATGGGCGCAACCATTCTTGACCGTGACGAGCATATGCGTCCGGAAGCTGACATGCAGTCTCTGGCTGGCCTCAACCCTAGCTTTGCCGGTCTTGGCGGCATGGGCTTTGATGAAGTTGTGAAGCGTCGCTACCCTGAAGTGGAAGCAATCAACCACGTCCACCACGCTGGTAACTCTTCCGGTATCGTTGATGGTGCGTCTGCCGTTCTCTTCGGCACGAAGGAAATGGGTGACGCGCTGGGCCTAAAACCACGTGCACGCGTGAAAGGCTTTGCATCTATCGGTTCTGAACCATCCATCATGCTCACCGGTCCGGAATTCGTGACCACCAAGCTTCTCAAAAAGCTCGGCATGGAAGCGTCTGACATCGACCTTTACGAGCTGAACGAGGCGTTCGCGTCTGTAGTTCTGCGCTTCATGCAGGCGCACGACATCGCTCACGACAAGATCAACGTAAACGGCGGCGCAATCGCTATGGGTCACCCGCTCGGTGCGACCGGCGGCATGATCCTCGGCACAATGGTCGACGAGCTTGAGCGCTCAGACAAAGAGACCGCTCTCATCACGCTTTGCGTCGGTGCGGGCATGGGCACAGCAACTGTGATTGAGCGGGTTTAATCATGGCCGGAAAGATTAGCCCGGGCGCAGGCATGGCCATAGGAATTGGCTGTGGAACTGCGATGGGCGCAGGCCTGATGGCGGCAACCGACCAACCGTCAATGCTGGCGGTCGGTATAGGTTGCGGTGTTGCGATTGGCGCGGCGTTGACCGCCTCCTTCCAACGCAAAGCCGACACGCAGGCCGACTCTTCCGATGACAATGATCAAACCTGACACTTCAGGAGACACATAAATGAACCTCGAAACATTCAAATTCGAAATCGACGGCGACGGCATTGCGCTGGCAACCTTCGACGTACCGGGCCGCTCCATGAACACACTGACCGGTCAGGTCGTTCAGGATATCGTCGCTCTGGCCGCTGAAGTTGCATCCAATGACGAAATCAAAGGCCTCGTCATTACATCCGGCAAGCCATCAGGCTTCTGCGCGGGCGCTGACCTTGGCGAGATGAACCAGTCCGCAGGCGGCGGCGCTGCACAAGACGAAGACGAGCAGACAAAACTCAAAAAGCTGTTCGACCGGTCTTTCGTGCTGAACAAAACCTTCCGCGAGTTGGAAACCTGCGGCAAGCCGGTTGCTGCCGCAATTAACGGCCTCGCTCTCGGCGGCGGTCTGGAACTCGCGCTGGCATGTCACTACCGCGTTGCGGCGAACGACAATCCGAAGCTTCAACTTGGTCTGCCAGAAGCGAAAATCGGCCTTCTGCCAGGCGCAGGTGGCACACAGCGCCTACCGCGTCTAATCGGCCTGATGGCTGCCAGCCAGTACATTCTGGAAGGCAAATCCATGAAGGCTGACGAAGCCCTCGGCCTTGGCGTTGTGAACGAACTCTCGCCAACAGCTGAGCTGGTCGAGAAAGCCAAAGCATGGGCAAAAGCCAACCCGAACGCGAAAGCGCCATGGGACGAGAAAGGCTTCAAATTCCCGGGCGGCGTTCCAAACCAGCACCCTAAGGCGACACAAATCTCCACCATGGGCAATGCGATGATTTCATCGAAAACCTATGGCAATTATCCTGCGCAGACGAACATTCTGAAATGCCTCTATGAAGGCTCTCAGGTGCCAATCGATGCAGGTCTTCGCATTGAGACACGCTACTTCATCGACACGCAGCAGCGTCCGGAAGCCAAAGGCATGATCCGCTCGCTCTTCGTGTCCATGCAGGAACTGTCCAAGGGCGCATCCCGTCCGGCAGCACCCGCAAAATACGAAGTCAAGAAAGCAGCTGTTCTCGGCGCTGGCCTCATGGGCGCGGGTATTGCTCACGTTCAGGCGATGGCTGGTATTGAAACCGTCCTTCTCGACATCTCTCAGGAGAGCGCCGAAAAAGGTAAGGCTTACTCCAAGCGCATCCTCGACAAGCAGGTGTCTCGCGGCAAGATGAGCCAGGAGAAAGCGGACGGCATTCTCTCTCTCATCACGCCAAGCACAGACTACTCCCAGATCAAGGGCGCAGACATTGTGGTTGAGGCCGTGTTCGAGGACACAGAGCTGAAAGCCAAAGTCACGAAAATGGCGGAAGAGCACCTCGCCGACACAGCGGTCATGGGCTCCAACACGTCTACCCTGCCAATCACCGGTCTCGCAGAAGCATCTGTCCGCCCTGAAAACTATATCGGCGTCCACTTCTTTTCGCCGGTTGAGCGTATGGGCCTTGTCGAGATCATCCTTGGTGACAAAACTACCGAAGAAACGCTTGCCAAGACGATCGACTATGTTCTGAAGATCCGCAAAACGCCAATCGTCGTGAACGATTTCCGTGGCTTCTACACATCACGATGCTTCGGCACATACACGCAGGAAGGCATGGAAATGCTGATGGAAGGCATCAAGCCTGCCATCATCGAGAATGTCGGCCGTCAGTGCGGCATGCCAATGGGCCCATTGGAAGTTTCGGACTCTGTTGGCCTCGATACAGCTCTGAAAATCGGTCGCCAGTATGCCAAAGCTGCAGGCGCTGATGCCAACGAGCAACCATCCAGCCAGTTCCTCGCATGGCTCGTGGAAGACAAAGGCCGCGTCGGCCGTAAAGCCGGCAAGGGCTATTACGAGTATGGCGATAACGGTAAGCCGACACGCCTCTGGCCGGACCTTTCCGACAAGCTGGAAGTAAAGGTCGACGAGTGCCCGCCTGACCTCAAAGAAGAGCTGACCACGCGCTTCCTCTTCCGTCAGTGCATCGAAGTGTCGCGCTGCTTTGAAGAAGGCGTGATCACAGACGCACGTGACGCAGATATCGGCTCGATCCTGGCATGGGGCTTTGCGCCATACACAGGCGGCTGTGCGTCTTACATGGACCTCAAATGGGGCATTAAAGCCTTCGTTGAAGAAGCAGACCGCCTCGCGGACGCACATGGCGAACGCTTCCGTCCGAATGCAATGCTACGCGAAATGGCTGAGAAGGGTGAAACCTTCTACTCCCGCTTCCCACCAGCAAAGCAGGAAAAAGCGGCTGCTTAAGGCGAACTATTCCTCCACGGGCGGCCTTGCTGTCGCCCGACTGCAAAGCCGGGGTTCACGCCCCGGCTTTTTTGGATCCGCCAGAGTAAATACAGCTCCGGCATTGCTGCCCCCGGCAGAATGGTGCAACCCTAACGCCGGGACGCAAAATCAGGGGAACTCATTCAATGAAATACACTGCGATACTCGCAGCGATTTTTACTGCCTGCGCATCTGCACCAGTGGTTATGGCTGAAGACACACTGCCACCTCCGTTCGACGATATCGAACTGCCGGAGGGACGTATGCTCGTCTATGGTGACCGCACTTGCCCGGAAGGCAGCGAACTCGCCGATGGCAACGGCAATAGCGAAATAGACAGATTGATGGCTCTTATCGCCGATGGGGGACGCTGCCCTGATATGCCAATTGTCCGCATGTCCCACGGCGTGACCTTCCGCGCTGACACTCAGAATTACTGCGTGATTCAGGCGCGTGACACGCGCACCGCCGACCTATCTTACTGTGTTATAACTGAATAACACCCGCTACGTTATCTAAGAGATATCGATAGAGTGCCCTGTAACCATTTGCAGTCACAGGGCACCGGCACTCCGGTTTTCATCACTCACCAATATGCGTTTCGACAAAACGCATTAGCGCATCCAATGTCTGGAACCGTGCAGACTCTTCCATAATGGAATGATTCTGATCTTCGAAAATTTGCATCTCCACTGGCTTGCCAGCACGAACGAGTGCAGCTTCCATACGCTCACTCTGTTCTGGCGGAACGACAGTGTCATAAGATCCATGCAGCAGGAGTACTGGCGCCTGGAACGCATCAGCGTGATAATATGGGGAAATCGGCTCCAGAACTTCCGGATCATCGCCAAACTGTCTGTTCCAATATTCATACACCCAGCTTTCACGCCCGGCGGTACGTCGTTCGAAGGCAATCATCTCCGGCAAGTCACTTACACCTGCGACAGACGCGACGCAGTTATAAAGATCCGGCGTAAAGGCACCACCTGCCAGAGCTGAATACCCGCCATAACTCCAACCGACGATGCAGATCCGATCCGGATCGACCAGCCCTTCGTCAATCAACAACTGAACACCGTCGGTCACGTCATCCTGCATCGCTCGCCCCCACTGGCGATGTCCGGCCTGAGTGAAATTCTGACCGAAACCCGATGATCCACGGAAATTTGGCTGAAGCACCATGTATCCCCGGCTTGCGAAAGGCTGTGACAGCCAGTCAAACTGCAGTTTGTCATACGCCTCCGGCCCACCGTGCGGCATCGCAATCAGCGGCAGATTGCTCGCCTGAGCGGGGTCCACCCCCAGCGGCCAGGTCAGAATGGCGTTGATCTCAAGACCGTCGCGGGCCTCATAGGTTATCGCCTGCTGCGGTGCGATTTGTTCTGGGGTGAACGCTGTGCGCGAACGTGTCTGGAACACGAACGATTGGGAAGGCACGTCATAAACGACGTAGGTACCCGGGTAAGCCCCCCCCGACAGAAGGAATAGCAAGCGATCCCAATCGCTGGTCCAGTCAACCAATGTGACGCTCACACCCGGAAACATGTCGACGATCTGGTTAACCACCGCATCGTGCGACTCGTTCAGCATGTGATAAGACGGCGTCAGGCCTGAATACTGAACGCCGAGAATGATGCGGTCACCATCCATGATGATACGCTCGATTTCCTTGCCTTCCTCAACAAGAAACGGTCCGGTGAGTTCGCCATCGCTGAGCGATACGAAATACAGTCCCGTACTCGCGCCGTCTTCAGTATCGCGAACAACGACAGCATTCTGCAGGTCTTCGCTCAACCCCTGAATCGTAAAGGACGGGATTGCCTCCTGGCGAGCATAAATAACTTCCCATGAACGCCCGTCACGAACTTCCAGATAGTAGACATCGTCTTCCTGATTGAAGTTCTCGCGAAGCAAAGGCTCACCATCAGGTAGCAGCAGCCATCCGGTTGTATAATCATCGCCCCGATGCACCCTTCGACCACGACCTGAACTCAGCGACACTTCGAATACATCCTGGGTCGGTGGCCGGCTATCTGAATATGCCAGCATATAAACTACACCTTCATCCGGATTTGCGCCGATGACGCGACCAAGCCCGCCCTGACGGGCGTAGAGATTGTCTGTTCGATGAAGGAGCGTTTCTACATCGCCGTCTTCCAGATCGATCACAAACGCGCGTGACTCATCGAACGTAAAGCGACGGCTTCCACCCATGCGGGCCTGTTCCTCAGTTGCTATGATCAGAACATGGTTCTCATCAATATAACCGGTTCCATCGGCACGGAGTTCTCCAATTTCAACAAGGCACTCCTGCCCGATCGGATTGATGTCGAAAATACACAAGTACTCGTTCCCATCGATCCATCGGATACCTGCAAGACGCTCACCGTCCGGTGACAAATCAAGAGAACGAAAGTCTGCAGGGTTAGAATACTCTTCTATAGGTAGCTGAGCGGACGCCGCTTGAGAAACCAATAGACATCCTGCAACGAGGCCAACGAAACGCACAATGCTTCCGCGCACGGAAAAGGCTGGCATTGAAAACTCCTGTTTCTCCCGCACGGGGTAAAAAAATCTGCCGGGCATTCTTCGCATAGAATCTTTTCGGCGCTCAAGCTCAAACCTTCGATGAACCGTCATTTCCGGAAGAAAAAACAAACCCGCCTTAGGCATCATCACCAACATACTGAAAGTTAAACATGAGGTCATTCGAGCTTCCACGTTCTCTCTCTGTATCGTCATAATTGAGAAATTCGAGAAAATACGGACTTACAGTTATCAACCTCACAAATGTTTTCGTCACTTCTCGGCTCAGCGCCGCTTTTATATCCGCCCGAAGCCCTTTCGCTCTAGCAAGTCGGACAGCCCCGACGCCCAAATAATTGCAGTATGTAAGAAATCGAAACGTTTGCGCCTCACCCTCAGGAAACAGGCTGATTCTCGTAGCATCTTACTACTCCGGATATCAGCCGACTAACAAAGCTGCGAGATGAAACAATTCTCGTCCGATGGGTCTGGTATTCGCGAAGTAAATCGTTTTAGTTACGCCTTCTCGGGAGGCAATACATGACTAACATTACTGATTCAGGTGATCCGGCCACGGATAAGCCGGAACAGGCGCAGAATGAAGGGTTCGGGTCATTCGGATACCGCACCTATGTTCTCAACGCGCTTTTGATCATCTACATTCTGAACTTCATTGACCGTGCGCTTCTTTCAGTTGTTGCGCGGCCACTCAAAGCAGAGCTTGGAATTTCGGATACAGCTTTCGGTCTTCTTACAGGCTTTGGCTTTGCGTTCCTCTACACCATTGTAGGCATTCCGCTTGCACGTATTGCTGAACGCCGCAACCGTGTCCTGATTATCGCGATCTGTGTGGCGCTCTGGTCTGTTATGACGGCACTTTGTGGCCTGGCGACCGAAATCACACTTCTTGGTGTGACGATTGGCGGCTTCTGGGTCCTGCTGGCATGTCGCGTTGGTGTGGGCATTGGTGAAGCCGGCTGTACGCCTCCAGCAAACTCTCTGATCGCGGATTATTACCCTCCGAAGAAACGTTCTTCTGCAATGGGTTATTACGCGATGGGTGTCACGCTCGGCACGCTGGGCGCAAACCTGATTGCGGGCCCGATCGCTGATGAATTCGGCTGGCGCTATGCGTTCTTCATTCTCGGCATTCCGGGCGTCGTGATCGGCCTGATCCTATACTTCACTGTAAAAGAGCCTCCGCGCGGTTATACTGAGCCAGCTGGCGCGAAACAGTCTGTCGCCAGGGCGACCTTCGGTGAGGCATTCAAGGAACTTTTCTCAAAACCGTCTTACTGGTGGATGGTCGGCGGCGCAACTATGGCGGCATTCTGCGGATACGCCATCTCAGCATTCCAGTCCCTGTACCTTCAACGCGCATTCGGACTGACCGCTGGTGAAGCATCCGTATGGTTTAACGTACCTGCTTATGCAGGCGGCGCGATCGGCACATTCCTCCTCGGATATATCGCCAGCAAGATGAAATCATCCTCGGCCGTTGCGTGGCTGTCTGCAGGTGGCCTCATCTTGTGTGTTCCATTCTTTGGCCTGGCATTTACATCCGCAATCGGCGCGATCTGCGTCATCGGCCTAGCCGTCGGCAACGGGATCAAATACGGCTATCTTGCTGCTCAGTATTCTATTGCTGCAGGTGTCGTATCCAACCGCGTTCGTGCGACGTCCACAGCGATCATGCTTTTCGTCGTGAACCTCCTGGGGTATGGTCTGGGCCCGCCCGCAGCAGGTATCGTGTCAGACCTCGCATTCTCTCCGGCTCTTGAAGAAGCAGGCTATTCCGAGATTCTGGATCGCTCCATGTGTGATGCTGCCGAACGCGCAGTTATCTTTGCTGAACGTGAAGCTCGGATTGACTCTGGTGAAGCCAGATCGTTCTGGACAGTCCTCTCAGAGGACACGTCGAACAGAATGAGCCCGATTTCAGTTGAAGCGCGCAATGCTGTTCTCGCAGATCTTGAGCGACCAGTCACCGAAGAACAGTTCGTCTTCTGTGAAGAGCACAACCAATCAAGCACGCGTATTTCGATGCTGTTTCTGACAGTGCTGTATGCCGTGGCAGGCGTGTTCTTCTTCTTCTCTGCAATGCGCCTGAAGCGCGACATGCCAGAATAATCAGATACGCAACCATCTGACAAAAAAGAGAAGCCGGTGAGTTAACTCACCGGCTTTTTTGTATCCAGAGACTCTGGTCTCTACGGCTTATCAACCTTGTGTAATTGGCGTCAGAACAATTTCGACACGGCGGTTGGCCGGATCTTCCGGCGAAATGCCGGGGAGCGGCTGTGTCTCACCCATGCCGGTTGCATAGAGACGCACTGCGTCAATGCCTTGTGCATTCAGGTAGTCCGCAACCGTCACCGCACGGCGCTGGGACAACTGCATGTTATAATCGGCAGGGCCGTCTGCACTTGCGTGGCCCACAACATCTACCGCAGTAGACGGATAGTCTACGAGCGTGCGCGCAATGTCGTTCAGCGTGCCATAGAATTGAGGCTGGATAGACGCGCTGTTGACCTCAAATGTCACATTGGATGGGGCTGTCAGATAAATCTGGTCGCCCTGACGATCTACCTCAATGCCAGTGCCTGCTGTTTGCTGACGAAGGCGTTCTTCCTGACGGTCCATATAGTCGCCGACTGCAGCACCAGCGATCGCGCCTACGGCTGCACCGATGGCAGCATTGCGTCCGTCATCGCCGCCTGCAAGTGTGCCAAGAGCGCCGCCTGTTACCGCGCCGATACCTGCGCCTGTCAGTACGCGCTGGCTTGGGCCACCATCAGTCGCACACCCTGCGAGCAGAAGGGCTGTCGCGGATGATGCAATGATCAGATGTTTCATATCGATCTACTCCATTCAGAATTCGTGTACCGATAGCATACGGCCCAGCGTGCATTTTGTTCCGTTACAAACTGGTCAGAACGCAGTGATGTCGCCATTTGACGACAAAATGACAATGACGCTTGACAGACAAGGGCGCTTTACATAAAGTCATCCTCACTTAGCAAGGAGGCTTATATGGCTCACGTAACATTCAAACAGGCGAAACGCCGTTATCAGGTCTGGTTCTGGCCACTTATGGCGCTTTACACCGCTGCGATTCTCGGCGGCACGCTGATTTCAAAACAATTCGAAACAGACCCGCTCTGGTTTCTCTATCTGCTGACCGCAGCGACCGTTCTGCCGATCTTCGGCGTACTGTTCATCATGTGGCGTTATATACAGGAGACAGATGAATTTACCCGCATGATGCAACTTGAAGCCATGTCCATCGGCGCGCTCATTACGGTCGGCGCAGCGACCGTTATCGGCTTCATGCAGCTTTTCGAGCTGATCGAGACATTTCCGGTCTTCCTGATCCTGCCATTCTTCTTTGTCAGCTATGGCGTGACCAAGCTCGTTCGCGGTAAAGGCGCCTGCGTGTAATGGAGAATATACTGCGCGTGCTCCGCGCCGAGCGAAAATGGAGCCAGGCTGACCTCGCCGAGCAATTGGGCGTGTCCCGCCAATCCATCAACGCGATAGAAACCGGCAAATACGATCCGTCTCTGCCCCTTGCCTTTTCACTGGCCCGGCTGTTCGGACGTCCAATTGAAGACATCTTCAAAGACCCGGAAGCCGGGGCCGTCGAAGCGGCAGAGTAAATCTGACACTCACCCCTTTCACAGAGCCGGGTGAGTGTTGCCGTGTGGGATCTATTTAAGGATCAACCAGCCTGTTGATCTGTTCGGTCAGGACGGCATCAACAACCGGCGCAATATCGCTCAGAGCCTGAAATGACGCACCGGTGACGAAATAGTCCATAACCACCTTGCTTCCCTCACCATCCTGATTGATCGAGATGGTGAGGACCGCCTCGACACCAATGCTTTGAAGCGGGCCCAGCGATGCATCAAAGCGCACCATATGATTGCCGTCACGATGCATTGCCGCAATGACCTCACCGTGCAGCACAGAGCCGCCCTCCCAAGTCTCAACCCACATACCGCCTGGTGCGACCTCTGTCAGAGACAGGTTATCGGCATCTCCAGAATAGGTATGCGCCGGCGACCACCAGTCAGAGAGTGTCGCCATCCGCGCATATTGAAGATTGGACGGAAGCTCGGATGTACGTTCCAGATGGATCTGAAAGCCATCATCCGCCGCGCGAACCACATCTGCAGAAGCAGGCAGCGTGGCCAAAAGCAGGGCCGACACGCAGCTTAGAACTCGGATTATCATTTCAGGGCCTCCAGATTAGCGGCTGCAAGTCCGCAATAACCTGCCTACGCCTTTTTACGCTTGGCTATAGTATACGCAATCGTTTCAAACAGAGCGCGTACTTCAACAGGCTTGATCAAAAATTCGTCAGCACCCTGCTCCAGACACTGTCCGCGCAGATTAAGCGCCGTATCCGCAGTCACGACAATGATCGGCAGCTTGCCTTTTTCATCGTCTCGCGCACGGATGCGACTGATCGCCTCCATGCCGTCCATACCCGGCATGCGTAAGTCCATAAGGATGAGGTCGAAGTCTCCCTCATCAATCATTTTCAGACCGGTAGGAGCATCTTCCGCCTCATGCATTTCGATCCGTGCGGCGGTGAGCATTTCTTTCACCACGCGTCGGTTCATAGCATCATCTTCGACGAATAAGATTTTCATTAGTAAAGATTGCCGTCCGATCTGTTAGCAGTCTGTTTATTGTAGCATATTCTTGCCAATAGACTAAACACGACATCAACCGGCAGAAATAGGGTCTGAAACCTGTGGAGAATTCAATTGTGATGAATTTTCATCTTCAGGAAATTCAGCCTTCACCAACCTGAAAATATTCTCCGGCTCGTATTCACCTTCAGCGTGTACATCAGAATTCCCGACTTCATCCCATATGAATAGCCGAGTTGATTCGTCAGGTTTCAACTTTGGGGATGACGGCCGGTTCGTAAACGCCATGTGATAGACACCCGACGCTAAGGCTTGCGCAAATTCTTCTTCTGAATCAGAGACAAGCACCGATGCAACTTCATCAGAGAAAAACGCCTCGAAGATCATTTTCTGCATGAAGTCATCCTGGAAGACGAGCAAATTGACCTCATCGACAGACGTCGCTGCACCAGCGCCCGCTGATTTAGGCGCGGTTTCAGCAGGCTGTTCCGGCACTTGTACCGGTACAATAATGGTAAATTCGGAGCCAACGCCGAGCTCGCTCTCTACAGAGATCGTTCCGCCCATAGCTTTGACGAAGTTTTCGCAGATTGAGAGGCCGAGGCCTGTGCCCGCATATTTGCGGGTCATCGCACCATCGACCTGGTGGAATGGTTTAAAGATATTCTCAACCTCATCGGCAGGAATACCAATGCCGGTATCGTGCACGGCGATGCGTAGAATGTCATTGCCGTCCGCATCTGCTTCGCAATAGGCGCGCAGCACGACACCGCCTTCTTCTGTAAACTTTACGGCATTTGAAAGCAGGTTGAACATGACCTGACGCAGGCGCTGCTCATCGGACTCAACCAGCTCCGGTATGTCGCTCAGCTCGACATCAAGGGTGAGGTTTTTAGACTCCGCCTCCCCCCGCCAGAGAAGCGTTGCCTCTTCAAAAAGGCGTGGGGTTTCAAACGGAGCAATCTCAACACTGACATTGCCGGTTTCAATCTTGGCGACATCCAGAAGATCATCAACAATCGCCTTCATCGACTTGCCCGCGGACTGGACAACGCGAAGCCGGTCGCGCATCTCGTCATTCAGCGATCCATCCTGCAGCAGCACTTGAGACATGCCCAGAATACCGTTCAAAGGCGTTCGGATTTCATGGCTGGTCGTCGCGAGGAATTCGGACTTGGCTTTGTTTGCACGTTCGAGCTCGACATTCGTCGCGTTGAGCTTCTCGTTGACGCGGCCAATCGCATCGCGACTTTTGCGAACCGAGACATAGCCCGCCAGGAGGAAGCCGAAAATCAACACGGCACCGAAACCGACGGATGCAAAGAGAATGGTCCGCTGACGGGTTTCGGCTTCGGCGATCTGGATCTGTTGTTGCAGGCGTTCGCTTTCCAGCTGCTCGATCTCAAGCTCCTGATTAGCGAAATCGAACTGTGCGGCCATCAGGGCCGAGTTGGCCGACGCGGCCAGACCAAGTGCCTCATCCTCCAGTCGCTTGAAGGCTTCAAGGTGGGCGAGCGCCGTTTCGGGCTGAAGCGCGGCCTGATAAATCCGATAGGCCGTTTCGTGCATTTCACGGAATGGCATCGGGGTCGTCGTCAGATCCATCCCTGTAAATGTGCGGGCGATATAGCGCCGGGCGTTGGGGATATCACGCCGCTCGAAGGCAACCTCGGCTTTCACCCCCCACAAGAATGGCTCCCATCCAGAGGATTCCCCTTCCGGCATAAGCGCAAGACCTTCATCAGCGGTCGCCTCAGCCGAGGCATAATCGCCACCCAGAACCTGAGTGTGCGCGATATTCGTGAGAATGCGCGCAACGAGGTGCGGTGAATTAAGCGTCCGTGCAATATCAAGCGCGCGGCGATAACGTTCTTCTGCTTCCCGGTATCGCTCCAGGCCGCGCAGTGCATTGGCGCGATTATTCTCAGTCACCATCGTCATCGGAGGTTCCTGGTCGTAGACCTCCATCGACAAATCATAGTTCTCAATAGCGCGTTCAAAATCGCGCGCATCATTGTAGAGATCACCGATTTTCTGGCGAGAAACCCCCTGCCCTCTAGCCCAGTCCTGCAGTCGGTATTCTTCATAAGCGTCGATAAAGCTGGCAAAAGCCATCTGGGTATTGCCAAGAGCCTGCTGAATACGCCCTTGTGCGAGTAGCAAATCTCCGCGGATCGTCGTTGTCTGGTTGCGGCCCTCAATCAACTCCAGCGCACGCGCGACCAGAGGTTCTGCGGCACGGGGATCATTACTTCGCGTCTGGGCCTCGGCTTGCAGCCAGAGCACGGTGGCAAGTGCAGTCGAACGTTCGCTTTCAGGCGCATTGATCGGAATATGAATCTCAGCTTCCTGCGCCATTTCCAAGGCTTCCGCAGGTGCTCCCATCATAGCAGAGCGTGATGCGTTGACCGCTTCTTCGTAGCGCGTCCAGTCTACGAAAAGCTCACCTTCAACGCGTTCAACAACGCCCTGCGCAGTGCCCGGCATGACAGCCAACACCGACAACGCGAACCCAATCGCGAGCTGCCTGATCCGGGTCTTCATCCTGAAACCTTTCGATAATCAAAGGCCAGGTTACCCCCGACAAATGAAAATATCGTTTTCCCACACCAAAAGCGTGGGCAGGTTTGTTGGGGTGGTCAACACGAAAGACACAAAAGAGCCCGCCGAATTCAAGTATCGGCGGGCCCTTATTCTATCTATAGTTTAGCTATTTCTGTTCCGCGATTTAGTAGCGAATAGCAAACCGCGCTCCGACCGCGTAATCTGTTTCAGATTCATTTGCGATCGGCGTCTCATTAAACTCGACGCGAGAGAATGCAGAGACTTCAGCCATACCGGCCATCAGAGCAGTGCCGTAGCTCGCTTCGAGATTATAATCGCGACCTGTGTCAGCCACGCCCCATGTCTGGGAGACGAGACCGAGTTCCCCGGTTTCACGGTTCACAACTTCGAGCGTCGTAAACTCAAACGACCCGGCCTCAACATGCAGAGGCTGCGCAACGCTCAGGCGGAATGTGTCGTGATCACCGATCAGACCATCCTTGCGAAGACCAATCGCAAAGGCAGTCGATGTCAGCCCCTCATCGCTCAGAGACAGCGCACCGTCAGCAAAGCTGGTACCGCGTGTTTCGCCAACCGTTGCAGACAGGCCGAGCTGCATGCCGAATGGAAGGTCGACATCAGAACCAAGTGTCACAGCATCGGTAACGCTCCCGCCCTCAAGCGAAAGGAAGCCGGTGCCCTGACCGCCCAAAAGGCTGTCTCGCTCGGTCAACTGAGTGTAGTCGACAGAAAGGTTCAGGTGACCGGTCAGCGCATAATTCATAGAAATATTCGCCGCACTCGCATTGAAGTCGACCAGATCATCCGCGTTATAAACGCGCTGGCCTGTCAGCGGATCAATATACGAATGATCGTCAGACGCTTCGGTCACGCTTGCAGAGATCGACAGGCGCTCGCTCACAGCGAATTGCGTAGAGGCATAAGAGCCACCAGACGCGAGCCCCAGCAGCGGGTTCACACCACCAGTTTCAACGTCAAAGTCTGAGTAGAAGCCAAAGACAGGGTTAGAGCTGAGGCGCGCAGCACCGTCGCCATGACCAAAGCGGAACGCAGTCTGGCTTTCTGGCGCGGACAACATGATGTCTGTCTGGAACGGAAGCTCACCTTCACGCACATCAGAACCCGGCGTGTATGGTGCGGCCTGCATAGACAGAGCCCAGTCACCATTCAGACCAAGATTGACCGAAGTACTTTGAACGTCGCCGAAGTTTGACCCTTCGCTTGCCCAATCAACGAAACGCTGATGCAGGTGACGCTGGAAGCGGCGATCGTGCTCTACACCATCAATAACAGATTCTGTTCCGTAGAGCTGGGTAGATAGCGGGATACGGAAGTCGCGGAATGTGTCGCCAACGCTCTCGAGCGCCACGACATACGCACCATCGTTTTCAAGCTGCAACACATCTGAGCGGAGATATGCGCGACGGATCCAGTTTGCGGACTTACCACGCCAGCCACCGATAAAGTCGCCATCACCGTCATGGTCTGCGTAGAAGCGCAGGCGGCTCCAATTGAGCGGCGACAGTGCACCTTCTACATTCAGGAGGCCCCAGCCATAGACTTCATCAACGCCCTCTTCGCCAAGGTCAGTTGCAGACCGAAGGATCACATCAACGGTTTCCTCGGCATGGTCTTTCCACCAAGGCCAGGCACCATGGATAAGCGCGGCTGTACCAGAGACCAGAGGCGCAGCAAATGACGTACCCGCCTGACGCATAACACCACCATTGCCATCAGATACGAGGATGAATTCGCCTGGCGCGACGATGAAATTATTCATCACCGCACTGCAATCGCCATCAACGATGAAGCAGGCATCGCCTGGCGTATTGGACCAGTCTGCGATCTCACCATCAAAGCCGAGCGCACCAACGATGATTAGCTGCTCGAGGCTACCATCATCCGCCCACTCAACGTCTGTGCCGGTAACACCTTCATTGCCAGCCGCCTTGATGAAGACAACGCCTTCATTATCGACGCCGGAAATGATGTCTGCCCACTCTTCGGAGATCAGTGTTTCAGGAACACCAAGAGACATGTTGATAATGCGCGCACCATTGTCGACGAGCGCATGCACACCCGTCTCAACGTCTTCCCAACCTGCGGTCAGGGTTTCATCAAACGGGTTATAAACGGCGACGCTTGCATTTGGCGCGATGCCCATAATGCCGACACCATCGTGAGGCGCGACCAGAAGGCTCACAACCGCTGAACCGTGTGTAGACGTATCCGCCGTGTCGTATCCGCCGGAATAAATTACATCGTGCGTCAGCAGGGTTTCGTCTGTGACGCCGAAATCGAGAAGGCCAATAACAGCCTGCGTATTGTAATCATGGTCCTGAGTAAGCGCCGGAGACCAGTTGATTGTCGGCATCCAGCCATCAACAATGTCGATGCCGTTGAACATCATCAGACCATCATGCCAGTCCACGAAGAACTGGGCACGCTCGACGGCTGAAAGCTCTGCCAGAGATGCCGGATCAGTTGGATCGATACCATAGCGCTCGAAGATTTCCTGAGCGAAACCCGACCAGAAATCCTGACCGGTATGGAACGCAACGAGCGGCGCATATTGATCCTGGCTCAGATTATAGAATGAGCCGAGATCTGACAGAAGCTGCGCATAAGCCTCCTCATTGCCTTCGAACGTATCGAGATTGCCCCAGAAGGTATCCAGGTTACCCCAGAACGTGTCGAGATTGCCCCAGAAAGTATCGAGATTACCCCAGAACGTGTCGAGATTGCCCCAGAACGTATCGAGGTTGCCCCAGAACGTGTCGAGGTTGCCCCATGTCGTATCGAGATTGCCGTTAAAGGTATCAAGATTACCCCAGAAGGTATCCAGATTGCCCCACTGCGGGTCTAACAGGCCGTAATAGGTCTCCGGATCATATCCGTCCGGAACCGAAAAGGCGACGTAGAAAGTATCGAGATTACCCCAGAAAGTATCGAGATTACCCCAGAATGTATCAAGGTTACCCCAAAGCGCTTCTGCAGGATTGCCATCAAAGGTATCGAGGTTGCCCCAGAATGTATCAAGGTTACCCCAGAACGTGTCGAGATTGCCCCAAAACGTATCCAGATTGCCCCATTGGGCAGTTGAATCGCCGAATGTATCCAGATTGCCCCATTGCGTGACGATCACGCCATCGAAGGTGTCGAGATTACCCCAGAAGGTGTCGAGATTGCCCCATTCCGCGGACGCATCACCGCCGAATGTATCGAGGTTGCCCCAAAACGTATCCAGATTTCCCCAGAACGTATCGAGATTACCCCACTGGGCCGCAGCGTCGCCATTAAAGGTGTCGAGATTACCCCAGAAGGTATCGAGATTACCCCAGAAGGTATCGAGGTTACCCCAGAATGTATCGAGATTACCCCAGAACGTGTCCAGATTACCCCACTGCCCGGATACGTCGCCCTCGAAGGTGTCGAGATTACCCCAAAATGTATCCAGATTGCCCCACTGCGCTGTTGCGCGTGATGCATACGGAGACTCTTCAGCAGTAGCGACGTCATAGCTGTCTTGCGCATGCGCGACAGAAAGGCTGCCTGCGGCGGCAAGAGACACAAGTGCGACGGATGAATACAATACAGTTTTCATTACGGTGCTCCGCGGCGCAGCCCCACGCGCCAAGGGGTCCGGATCTTCTGAACCTGGGCTTACAGTTTACTCTACCCTCCATAATGCAGCGAAAAATTGAAAAGGTAAACCTTTCGTTAACCATGCAGGGCAAGAAAATTAACGTAAAAATGTGGATAACTAAGAAAAGCTAACAGGCAAACGGTCTATTCTCGAGGAAATTTGTCGAAAAGGTTAATAAACAAGAAGACTAAAAGGTTAACAGAACTTCGAAAATCGTTAACGAATTACTTAAAATAGATTAACCCGCGTAAAATCGAAAGCATAAAATCGTTTTTTTCTTGCACTATAGGCGCCTATGCTTCGAAGAATAACGCCATCAGAAATAGAATATGATCTTCGACCTGATATTACCTTGAGGAATAAGAAAAGGGCGACGCAATAATGCGCCGCCCTCCACTGATCAGAAATTGTGCAATAAGGCCTATTGTTGACCGCGTGCACGCATCATCCGGTTCACCGTGACATATTCTTCCATGTCTACAGAGCCGTTTCCGTCAAGATCCATACGGCCAAAGCCGGCGCGCATACGGCTACCCAACATGCCCGTCAGCTCGTCTTCAGTGAGCTGTCCATCCATATTATCATCCATAGCGGTGAACATGCGCGTCTCGTTCATTTCAGCTGACTGGTGATCGAGACGGTTGTCCGTCGTCTCACCCACCCAGCGGAAAGACAGTGACGTATAGAGCATTTCTTCAAAGCTCTGCTCGCCCCATGTCACCTGAATGTTCGGATCAGGGTTCGCCGCATTGGCGCTGGAGTTGTCATAGACATAATCCGAGATCAGGCGCGATCCCGCAGGAATGGAGACCGGCTCTTCAAACTCGTATCCACGCTGCCAGTTAAAGTCATAGCGCGGCAGAGAAAGAAGCGTTTCTTCAGTTCCATCCGGATACTGGATACGCAGATCGGACGCATAGCCACGATAGTGTGCGTGCGGGAATGCCGAAATCAGCTCTGCGTCATACGGAAATTCCAGATAAGCCGTCTCGACGTGACGCGGCTCATTCGCTGGAATGTCGAGGCTTGCATCCAGAATTACGACAGTCCGGTTGAGAAGCTCCGGCTGTTCCTGGAAGTAGAAACCGATCTGTGTCTGATCCACGATCTCACGGCCCACAGGCGTGTAGTGCATCTGGAAGCCAATTGCGCCGCCTGCAGGGAATGGCACGCCGGAGTTTTCCTGCGCCACGGTAGATTCAGCACCCACAGCATAGCCGCCGGTTGAGAATTCCCAGAGCGATGTCGAACCGCGCCCATCTGCAGGGACTTCAGACATATAGCCAGACAGCACGTGGTGGACGACTTCGCGGTTGCCGGCTCGAACTGTCGTAGCACGCAGCCATGTATCTTCAGTCAGCGGATTTTCCACGACCGGATAAGCATAATCGACAACACCTGTTGCTGGCACGGTGTAGGCAGGAAGCGTCAGGATCAGATCCGGCTCACCAAGCGGCCAGTCCGGCGCATGCAGATCAAGACCGGCCAGTGGGTCTTCGCCCTCACCACGCGGTGCGCCAGCTTCAACCCAGTGAACCAGCGTCTGCGTTTCTTCGACAGTCAGGTCACGCGCATTATGGAATGTGCCGATAGACGGGTCAGCATGCCAGGGCGGCATACGATCCGTGCGAACCACTTCGCGGATCATCGGCGCCCAGCCCTGAATAGTCTCGTAATCGGTCATCGCCCAAGGGCCGATACCGCCCTCCTGGTGACACTCAGCGCAGTTCTCGCGCAGGATAGGCGCAATCTCTTCAGCATAAGAAATTTGCATATGCTCTGCCTGATTGCGCTGCTCCGGGAAGTTGATCATGCAACCAGCGCGAATAGCGGGTGCCTCAACCGTGACGTCTTCGCCCGCCAGCACCTGCGAAATAGCATCTGCCGCAAAGTGGTTGTTGGCTTCATTGCGCTGACGCTCATAAGTCTGACGATCATTCAGCGCGCCATAATAGACGACTTTGAAGCCCTGCGCCGGATCCAGCACGTAAACCTGCGCTGTACGGTCATAGCCCATGGACTCGCCGATCAGCTGGGTCACGTCATCAAGGATTGGCATATCAATGCCGTAAAGCTCGGCGTCAGCAGCGATCTCGTCACGATCATCCTGAATGTTGGAGTTGATCATGTAGAACTGAACGCCCTGATCCGCGAACTGGTCGCGCAGCGCTTTATAATCGGTAACGGCATTGCGCACGATCGGGCAGCCGACACCGTGCGTCATTAGCACCACCGCAGGAGCGTCTGCGTGGTAGAACAGCTCATGGCTGTCGCCGTTATGATCGATCAGGCGGAAGTTATCGATATATTCCGGCGGGCCGCTGACAGGCGTCGCAGCCGTCGCTATAACCATGCCATCATGACCGGAGTGATCCATGGCGGAATGATCCATAGCCGCATGGTCTTCTCCGCCTTCTTGCGAACATGCGCCCAGCAAAAGCGCAGTGAACGCAGTCGCGACAAGCAAATTGCCTCGTTTAAAAACAGCCATAAGGCTACCTCCCGTGTATTATTATCTGGAGGTAGCTATATCAAATGTAGTGCCCAACACTCAAGAGAAACCCGAGTAAAACACTAAAGAAAGGACAAGTGATCAGAGAAAGTTAATCATACATCCCGCTCTGATCGCAGGTGCCGTTACGGTAACCTCTTCGCCTGCCAGCATCTGGTTCAGAACCTCTGCTGCGAAATGATTCTGGGCTTCATTCCTTTGGCGCTCATAAGTCTGGCGATCATTGAGCGAGCCGTAATACATGACGCGAAAATCATCTGACGGGTCTAGCACGTAAATCTGGGCGGTACGGTCATACCCCATCTGACGGCCAACCGACTGATCTTCGTCATCCAGAATTGGCATGGTGATGGAATAAAGCTCAGCATCCGCGGCCAGTTCGTCAATGTCGTCCTGAATATTGGAATTGATCATGTAGAACGGGATACCCTGATCCTCGAACTGCGCAGCGAGTTCTTTGTAATCAGTCACGGCATTACGCACGATCGGGCACCCCACACCGTGCGTCATCAGAACGACTGCTGGTGCATCGGAATGATCACTCAGCGTATGCATCTGGCCGTCACTGCCCATCAGCGTAAAGTCAGCAACATACTCCGCGGCGCCATAAGACGGCGTATTCGCATTCGCCATTTCCATGCCTTCGTGACCGGAATGGTCCATAGAGCCGTGATCCATGGACGCATGGTCCATTCCATCATGGTTCATGTCGGCATGCTCGTCTGCACCCTGATCAGAACATGCCGCCAGCGCCAGCGCGGAAACCGCAGTCACGAATAAGAGCTTATATCGCTTCGTAAAAGACATTCGCCTTCCTCCCGTAATATTTATGAGAGTAGACTATATAAATAGTGCGCATGTTACTCAAGGTGTTAGCAGTGACACTTTACGTCACATGCAGGCAGGACACAGGCGCTGCGGCGCACTATATCTTGTTTATGCGCTCACCCGACCAGCTTCTGCATCCCACACCTGCGGGCCTCTATTGCCCGGTCGGTGATTTTTACATTGATCCGGTTCGCGCCGTTGATCGCGCCGTGATCACACATGGCCACGCAGACCATGCCCGCGCAGGGCACGGCACCGTGCTCGCAACTCCAGAGACCATCAACATCATGGCGGCGCGCTATGGCGAAAACTTCACGGCCAGGCGTCAACCAACCGAACTTGGCGAAGTGGTCAGCATAAACGGCGTGGATGTGTCGCTCGCACCGGCAGGACATGTGCTCGGCTCTGCGCAGGCTGTTGTTGAGCATAAAGGCCTTCGAATGGTCTGCACGGGTGATTATAAACGGCGTCAGGACCCGACCTGTACACCGTTCGAACCTGTGCCGTGCCATGTCTTTATATCCGAGGCGACCTTTGCCCTTCCCGTCTTCCGCCATCCGGATGACCGCGACGAAATCAGAAAACTCCTGCACAGCCTGACCACATTTCCCGACCGCGCCCATCTGGTCGGCGTCTACGCGCTCGGTAAAGCGCAGCGCGTTATCTCGCTTATCCGCGAGGCCGGTTATCACGACACCATCTACATTCATGGCGCACTGAAATCACTTTGCGACCTTTATGAGGATCACGGCATTTCGCTTGGCAACCTTGAACCCGCAACGCTCGAAAAAGGCGTCGCCAAAGAAGAGCAGGCCAAATTCTCAGGTAAGATCGTGATGGGCCCGCCATCCGCTTTCCGCGACAAATGGGCGCGACGTTTTCCTGACCCGATCACCGTCTTCTGCTCAGGCTGGATGCGTATCCGCCAGCGCGCAAAACAGAGCGGCGTCGAACTGCCGATTATCCTGTCCGACCATGCTGACTGGGATGAACTCACCCAGACCGTGCGCGATGTGAACCCGCAGGAAGTTTGGGTCACGCATGGCCGCGAGGATGCCTTATGTCGTTGGGCGGAACTTGATGGCTATAAAGCGCGTCCATTGCGTCTCGTCGGCTATGATGAGGACAGCTGAACCACATTAGTGAATTGACGACGGCGCGAGTTTGGCAAAAACTCTCCTGAAAGGAGATTGCCCGTTGAAACGCCTCGGCTTCGTTCTGCTTCTCACTGGCACAGTCATACTCGGCTCGGCCACGGCTGATGATGCGCGTATTGAGACGGACATACCGGAACACTACCTCCGGCTTGAAGGCAATTTCCATCCATGCGGACCAACGGCGACCGCAGAGGAACTCGCAAGCCCTGACTACCTGAAATATGAAGGCAAAATGGACGCCGCACCTCTGCCGGAGCTGCGCAACCGCTTTCGCCCACCTTCAGCGCGCGACCTGCCCGGCATTGTTAAAATGGAGCGCGAGACTGACACCGAAGACTTCGATGTCGCCTCCAGCCATTGCTCTGCCACGCGTATTTCAGAGAACTGGTTTCTCACCGCAGCACACTGCCTGACGGGCAGCTTTGACCGCATCGTCCTGCGCGCTAATTCACAGCAACTCTCCTCCAACGAAATCCAGCGCGTCGAAGTCGATTTTGCTGTCTGCCATGGCAGTTTTTCAGGCCAGACCGACAATTACCGGAACGACATCGCGCTCGTACATGTCGCAGACGATGATATAGATAGGCTGGTCAACGTACCGCCTGTTGCCTGGGGCCAGACTACACGGCCATTCTCTGAGAAATTCTATGAAACCGCCCGCGTCGGTGGCTGGGGGGCGCTCTCCTATTATGGAGAACTGGCCGACATGCTCCAGCGCGAGGAAATCCACATCATAGACGTGCTACCCGACCGTATTCGCGGTGCGACGCAGGTCTCCGGCGGCCCGTGCGTTGGCGATTCAGGCGGCCCGCTTATGGTGGATGATGAAAGCGGCCATCCGGTTATGATGGGCGTCCTCTCCACGCTCATGCCATCGGTCAGCGGCGAGATGTGTGCCGGCGTGTATGCGGTGAATTATGTAAACCTTGAAACGCAGCGCGACTGGATCAACGCCGTCATGGAAACCTGCGAGCTCGATGACGCGCTCTGCCGCCGGTCACTTTCTTACTGATAAAATTTTGAAACTCGCGCTGGCGCGCGCCACCACCGCGCCATCCGCCGTCACAAAACTATCGGCGAATGCGAGGCTTCCACCGGCTTTGACAAAGTGGGTATTCACCTCAAGCCACTGCCCCAATCGCGCAGAGCCGATGAAATCGGTTGTCAGGCTTACCGTGACGAGGCCAGACGTTTCTCGCCCTGCACCCTTAATCACCGCAACACAGGATAATACCATCGCGTTGTCGGCGAGGGTTGCGATGAGACCGCCATGCACCAAGCCCCGCGAATTGCAGTGCGGCTCACGCAAATACAATCCGATCCGCACGCGGTCAGACTCCCGTTTAGAAAATAACGGCTCCCATGGATCGGTAAGCGCCGATTTACGAAAGTGAGGCTCGAAGCCTTCCGGCGGAATTTGTTCTGTCATTCTGTCTCCCTGAACTTATCTTAGAAGGCATGCAGGCCTTTTCCCAGCTTCTTGATAGTCTGATCCTCACACCGGGGCGGAACGCAAAGATTACGCTCCTTTGTGACTATTTCGCACGAACGCCTGATCCGGCGCGAGGCTGGGCACTCGCGGCCATTACAGGCGAGCTGGACCTGAAAACCATCAAGCCCGCCATGATCCGCGTACTGGTCTCCGAACGCATGGATGAAGAGCTGTTTCGTCTCTCTTATGAGTATGTCGGTGACCTTGCCGAAACGGTGAGTCTGGTCTGGCCAGAAACGCATGGCACCAACTATTCGCCCACACTGGATGAGATCGTCGAAACGGTTCAGGACACGCCGAAAGCCAAAGCGCCAGAGCTTATCGCGCACTGGCTGGACAGGCTTGGCGCGTCTGAGCGCTGGGCATTGCTAAAGCTCGTCACCGGCGGACTGCGCATCGGTGTATCTGCGCGCCTTGCCAAGCAAGCATTGGCGAAGTTTGGAGGCGTAAAAGCTGGAGAGATTGAAGAGCTCTGGCACGGACTTGATGCGCCCTATGAAGATCTATTCGCATGGCTTTCAGGTGACGGCGAGAAACCCGCACCTGATATGAGCGGCGCGTTCAGGCCCGTTATGCTCGCCCATCCGCTGATCGCCAAGAAAGACCGGGATGATCCGGACGCTATCAACCCTGACATGATCACACCTGAAGCGTTTGCCGCCGAATGGAAATGGGATGGCATTCGCGTACAGGCCGTTAGCGAGAATGGTGTGCGCCGCCTCTATACGCGCACGGGCGATGATATCTCTCACACCTTTCCGGACGTCGTTGCCGCGATGGAATTTGATGCCGTTCTGGATGGCGAACTTCTGGTCAGAAAACCGGATGGCCATGTCGCCCCGTTCAACGATCTTCAGCAGCGCCTGAACCGGAAAACCGTCTCGAAAAAGATGCTGACTGAGCGGCCTGCCTTCATACGCGCTTATGACATTCTCCATCATGGCGAAGAGGATTTGCGCGCCCTCACCTTCCGCGAACGCCGCGCAAAACTGGAAGCGCTGCTCGAAGCGCCTCCGACCGACCGGTTTGATGTATCGCCTCTGGTAGAGGTCACGGATGCAGCAAGCCTCAACGCACTACGCAACGCCCCGCCCCAGCCCGAAATTGAAGGCCTGATGCTGAAACGCTGGGAGTCGATCTACGAAGCCGGCCGTCCGAAAGGCCCATGGTTCAAATGGAAGCGCGATCCCTTCCTGATTGATGCCGTGATCATGTACGCACAGCGCGGCCATGGCAGACGATCCGGTTACTTCTCGGATTTTACTTTTGGTGTCTGGGCTGAAACCGATGACGGACATGAGATCACCCCTGTCGGCAAAGCCTATTTTGGCTTTACCGATAAGGAACTCAAAGAGCTCGACAAGTTCGTTCGGAACAACACAATCGACAGGTTTGGCCCCGTTCGCATGGTCAAGGCCACCCGCGAAGAAGGCCTTGTCGTAGAGGTCGCATTTGAAGGCCTGAATGCCTCACCGCGGCATAAATCCGGCGTCGCCATGCGCTTTCCGCGCTTCAACCGGATACGCTGGGATAAGCCCGCCGCAGAGGCCGAGACACTTGATGGCCTGAAAGAATTTCTGAGCTATAGTGAGGCCTGACTTCGGGAGGGGCCAAAATGATAACAACCAAGCTTCTTATTCCGGCTGCAGCGCTGTTTATGTCCGCATCTGCCTTTGCGCACAGTGCGCAGTCCGATCATGCACATGACGCTGAATTCGACACGGTGACAGAACCGGAACTGACCGACGGGCGCCCGACAGCGCCAGGTTCACATATGATGCTGCAGGCCGCGATTGAAGCCGCGGACGGGCTGGAAGTCATCATCTCCGACGTGATCATCCCGCCAAATGCCAGCGTTCCGCTGCATGAACATCCGGGCGAGGAATTCCTCTATGTGATTGAAGGGTCTGCGCTTCACCGTCAGGAAGGCATGGACGATATGTGGCTATCTGCCGGTGACGCGTTCGTCATCACACCCTATGCCGCGCACTCACCGATTGGCGGGCCGGCTGGCGCACGCGCCATTGTCTTCCGTGTTCATGTTGAAGGTCAGCCGGAGCGCATCCTCATTGATGCAGAGACTGGCGAACCGCTGGAGGATTAGCGCCCGGTCAGAAATCCGACGAGCTGGTCTGCGGTCATGCGGCCACACGCCACCTGCCCCAGACGTCCGTCGGGACTGATCAGATACACGCATGGCGTGCCCGGCGTATATTGAAGCGCTGATAGAAGCTCGCGGCTCGACTGATAGGCTGGAATGCTCGTGCTGTACTCTTCCAGTTCACGCAGCAGCGCAGGCACACTGCCATTGCGTGAGACTGCAGCAACCTGAAGCCATGGCGCGCGGTCGCGTTGCAACTCTTCAATGTCGCGAAACTGGATAGCGCACCACGGACAGCCCGGCTGGAAGAGCACGACAAGCGTGATGTTTCCCGAATAGCTCGCAAAAGATGGCGCTTCGTTCAGCGACGTCGCGCCAAGCGTATAGATGCCTTCAGCGCTCTGCGTAGCGGGAATAACCGCCGCCTGCTGGGCAGATGATGGCTGGCCAAAATTCAAAACCAGCGCCGTGGCAATCAAACTCAACACCAAACGCACAATACGACCTCCATGCCAGCACTTAAGCCTAGCAGAGATCAGTTAAGAAACAGACCAGCAAACACAGCGCAAAAATTTGAGCCTGCCTTTTGCAAAACGACACAAACTCGCGTTAACCAGAGCAGGTAAACCAATCATAGGAGTTCAGAATGGAATTCGACCCTCAGGCAATTTGGGACCAGTACGGTGTGCTGATCGTAAATGGCGCACTGAACGTAATCGGTGCGATCATCCTCTTGATCATCGGTCTGCGCATTGCCGGCTGGCTGGCGAGCGTAGTTCGCACTCAGGCAGAGAAACGCGAAAATGTAGATAATACGCTCGCTAACTTCTTCGCCTCAATCGTTCGCTGGGGTGTCACAGCCGCAGTTGTTATCGCCGTCTTCGGCGTTTTCGGAATTCCTGTCGCTTCTTTTGCTGCCGTGCTCGGTGCTCTGACCCTTGCAATCGGTCTGTCCATGCAGGGCGCGCTTGGCAATATCGCTTCTGGCGTGATGATCATGCTGTTCCGTCCATACAAGCTCGGTGACTTTATCGAAGTATCAGGCGTGTCCGGTTCTGTAAAAGACATCAACCTGTTCCAGACGGTTATCGCGACGCCGGACAACAAGAAGATCATGATCCCGAACGGTCAGGCGATTGATGGTGTCATCACCAACTATTCCGGCTACACAACACGCCGCTGCGATATCGTATTCGGCATTGATTATGACGATGATTTCGACAATGCGATCGCCATCCTCAAAGAGATCATTGCCGCTGACGAGCGCATTCTGAAAGATCCGGAACCGTTTGTGCGTGTGACCAATCTCGGTGACAGCTCTGTCGACATTACCTGCCGCCTCTGGTGTCAGTCTGGCGACTACTGGCCGATCAAATTCGACATGCTGGAAAAAGTGAAGAAGTCCTTCGATACGCAGGGCGTTTCCATTCCTTACCCGCACACAACTATCGTCAAGAAAGACGCTGCGGCGTAAGCCCTGCAAAATCAATTTCCATAAAGGCCGCCGCTCTGGCGGCCTTTTTTCTGCCGCGCTCCGCCCTTACCTATAAGTCATCGCGGAGAGTAAGGTATGTCAGAGACCACAAACACCCAGCCCCCACCGGACTTCCCTCCATTTCCGGAGGAAGCTCAGGCGCCGCCACCTGTAAGCACCCAGACACCCGCACCGAAGCCGAAGCGTCCACTACTTGCGCGCATCTTTGCAATTAAGTTCTGGGGAGCTATCCGACTTCTAGCGCTCTGCGTGCTCGTCGGTCTGATCATGCAGGTTGGCGATTTCGCACAGGATCCCGGCCAATTCTCGTTCGTAAGCTTCCTGCAGGATGTCTGGCAGAGCATGCTCGCAGGGCTATTCTGGGTGATCAGCCATGGTTGGAAGCCCGCCCTGCTTGGTGCGCTCGTCGTACTTCCAATCTGGGTGTTGTGGCGGCTGTTGAGCCTGCCCTTCAGGCGCTGATTAGATCAGCGCCTTCTCGTCACGTTCGCCAGTACGAATTCGTACGGCGCCAGAAAGTGAGGTGACGAAGATTTTGCCGTCACCGATTTTGCCGGTTTCAGCCGTCTGTGTGATCGCCTGAAGCGCGGTTTCCAGCATTGTAGATGGGACCGCCACTTCGATCTTCACCTTCGGAATTTCTTTTACTTCGTATTCCGCGCCGCGATACATCTCTGTCTGACCGCGCTGACGACCAAAGCCTGTCACCTGACTTGCCGTAATCCCCGTAACGCCGAGTTCTGCGAGTGCCTCGCGAACCGCTTCATATTTGTGCGGCCGGATGATGGCTGTGATCAGGCGCATCGGAAATTCCTCTTCATGAACAAGCCCAAGATAGACAAGACGACGGATCGCCTCTGAACGAGACGGCAGATCATCCTGACCACGACGCCAGGCATCAACCTTCTGTCCGAACTCTTTTGAAGCGACCAGCTGAATACGCTGGTCCAGTTTTTCACTATCAGACACGACTAAATCTCTTGAAACTAACTAAAATACACTTTGATCAACTTACACACCTTCATTCATTTTGCAAGGTGGCTTGCCCTGTAATTGCCCGCTTCTAACGGCCGCGTTGATTTCTTTAAAATTTGATCGTCTGGCGTTGATGAATATTCACCCCGCTCTGGCAGTAAGGGATGATCGAACATCCGGGCAGGACGGTATGACCAAAGACACTGGTAAAATGAAGAAGCACTACAATCCCTCCGAAATCGGGATTGTACTGGGTGAGTCCAACAACTATGCGCGCGCTATGATCAATGAAGTGCTGCGTAATATGGGCTTCATCAAAGTTTATCCCGCAGCATCTGCCTCGGAAGTCATTGAGGCTATCAATGTCTGGCATCCCCGTGTCGTGATCACCGAAAACCTGCTGCCTGACATGAACGGCACCGAGATGGTTCGCCGTATGCGCCACAATGATGTTGTGTCTGACCGCAGCGTGCCTGTGATCATGATCACCAGCGACCCGCGTGTAGAAACCGTCAAAGAAGCACGCATCGCTGGCGTTGACGAGTTTGCAGCCAAACCGATCTCTCACGCGACCATCAAGGAACGTCTTGATGAGGTGATCCTGCGCCCTCGCCCGTTCATTGAAGGCAAAAACTATATCGGCCCATGCCGCCGCCGTAAGCGGAAGCTGGAATATCGCGGCCCGCTGAAACGCCTGTCTGACCCGCTGGACGCAACCGATCAACAAGCTGACCGCGAATTCCATCAAAACATGCTGGTACAGTGTGCTGAACGCCTGACATCACTCGCAAAATCTATCGACCCACGTGACCGTGGCGGTGTGCGTACGCTCTACAATACCGCCAATGAAGCCAACGATATTGCGAAAAAAATCGAGGATGAAGCCCTCGAACTCGCGACCGTTTGTGTCGCCCGCTACATTGAAGGCGTCGGTGCAAGCGGCGCACTTCAGGCGCAGGTGATCTCCGCCCACATGGATGCAATCCGCCTGCTTCTATCTGCGAAAGGCGGAAAATCGCACGCCCGGCTCGAAATCGCTCAGGGCCTCGAAAAAATCGTTAAACGTAAACTTCGCGAAGCAGCATGACCGGTTCAGTATTGTCCCCCGCCCGGATTCCGCGTGAGTTCGTACCAGAAGAAGTACGCATCCTCATGCTTGAAGACAGCATTCACTCCCGATCTGTAATGATGGAGGTGTTGCGCGGCATCGGCATCCAGAATGACCACGTAATGAGCCGGAATGCGCTCGAATTTCTTCAGGAAGAAAATTACAGCTTTCCAGCTGACATTGTGCTGATCATTCATTCGCAGGAGAATCCGGTTGATCTGAGCCTGATACAGAAGCTGAGGCGCCTGCCGAACCCAATGCTATCGGAGCGCCCGTTTATTTATCTGTCTGCGATCGCAACGATGACCAATATTCGCGGCGCACGTGATGCAGGTGCAGATGAATTCGTCATGCGTCCTGTCTCCTCCAGCCAGTTGCAGAAAAAGTTTCGCGCCGTGATCGAAGCCCCACAAGTCTTTGTATCGACTAATAAATATATCGGTCCGTGCCGTCGTCGACAGGAAGATCTGGAGCCGCCTCGGCGTCGAACAGAAGACGGTCGAAAAAATAAAGAAGAAGGCCGACCGGAAGCTGCCGGCGCCGAAGAGCTGAAATTCGCGGTCAACGAGCTTCTCAATTCGGACTTCGCGCCAGCCCCGATGCGCCAGAGCATGACCGACCGTGTTCGGGCCATTGCCACCCGCACCATGCAACAGTCTATCGAACAAGGTGACACCGCGCTTCATCAGACGGCGACGGCGGTGCGTTTTTATCTCGATGGCATTGAGGGCAAGGAAGATCCTGAAGCCCACGTACTTGAGATCAGCATCCACGCGCTCACCCAGCTCTCCGTCCTGCCTGATACTGATGTTGAAGCTCGCAAATCCGTTGGCACACTGATGACAGTAGCCGTTCAGAAGAAACTGGCCGCCTACCAGAAACGACGTCGCCAGGTGTCTCGCACGCCAGCAATCACTCAAAAACGCCAATCCGGCTAGGACCTCGTCAGGTCGTCAGAACGATCTTGCCGATCACATCACGACCCGTCAGCATACCAAGGCCCCTAGCCGCTTCATCCAGCGGAAGCTCTGCGTGAATGCGTGGACGGATAAGCCCGTCTTCGGCCCAGGCCTGAACCTGCGCCATGTTTTCGCGCCCCTTCTCAGGAAATCTGCGGCCATATTCACCCGCGCGAACGCCAACGACGGAAAACCCTTTGATCAAAGGGATATTGGTTTTGATTTCGGCGATACGGCCCGACATGAAGCCGATGACGAGAAGGCGACCATCAAACGCGATACACCGCGTGGATTCGTCAAACACATCGCCGCCAATCGGGTCGAAAATGACATCTGCGCCGCGTCCATCGGTCAGCTCTTTCACCTTCTCACGGAAGCCATCGCGCAGATTGAGCACATAATCTGCGCCAGCTTGCCGGATGGCATCCATCTTGGAGTCGCGCCCTGTCGTGGCGATGACAGTCGCGCCGAGCAGTTTGCCGACCTCAATCGTCGCCATACCGACGCCGCCACTTGCGCCATGCACCAGAAGGGTTTCGCCCGCTTCAATGCGTGCCCGACGAACGAGAGACACATAAGCTGTAAGATAAGCAGCGCCGAAGGCTGCACCTTCTGCATAACTATAGGCCGCTGGAACCGGCCTCAGCCCATCTTCCGATGCGATCACAAATTCGGCAAACGCCCCTGTCTTGGCCCCGCCGCAGACACGGTCACCAATCTTCCATCGGGTCACGCCCTCGCCCGTTTCGACCACATCGCCGGCAAACTCCATGCCCACGGTGAAAGGTAACTCCGGCTTAAACTGGTATTTGCCCTGACACATCAGAATGTCAGGAAAATTGAGGCTCGCCGCGCGTACCGCAATTTTCACTTCTCCCGCTTTTGCAACGGGCTCTGCTATTTCAGTCAGCGATGCGCCAGACAAGTCTTCACTTATTGTGTTGCAGACGAAAGCTCTCATACGGCCCGTTCCTCCCAGACCGTTATCTGTGATCATTTCACCTGAAAGGCAAATGTAAGCGTCTAAAGGTCTTTCGGCGGAACGAAAGAATATCCGGCAGAGCGTACGGTGCGGATCAGGTCCACGTCAGAATGTTTGTTCAGCGCTTTACGCAGGCGGCCAATGTGAACATCTACCGTGCGCGCCTCAACATACACGTCTGCACCCCAGACAGAATCAAGAAGCTGCTCACGCGAGAAAACTCGTCCCGGACGCTGAATCAGATAGTCCAGAAGGCGGAACTCCGTCGGGCCGAGATGCAGCTCCTGTCCATCACGCATGACTGTATGCGACGAGCGGTTAATCTCAACGCCAGCGCAGCTCAGCACGTCTTCAGCAAGGCCCGGACGGATACGACGCATGACCGCGCGAATACGCGCCATCAGCTCGGTGGTGGAGAATGGCTTGGCGATATAGTCGTCCGCGCCGGTATCAAGGCCGCGAATACGGTCAGATTCTTCGGTACGTGCTGTCACCATAATGATTGGCAGATTGCGCGTCTCAGAGCGTGACCGGGTCTGGCGGCACACTTCAATGCCCGTCACTTTCGGGAGCATCCAGTCCAGCAAAAGCAGGTCCGGCGCACGCTCTTTCATCATGACCAGCGCTTCTTCCCCGTCCTTTGCAACGCCGACTTCATAGCCTTCACGTTCCAGATTGTAGCGCAGAAGCTCAATCACCGGATCTTCGTCTTCAGCGACCAGAATGTAAGGTGTCATCGTATTCCCCATACTCACACAATTTCCGTCTATTCGAGGTCCGGCAATTTCGGACGCGCCATAGGCATGTCCTCGCCGGTCACAAAGAAATGAACCACTTCAGCGATGTTGGTGCAGTGATCACCAATCCGCTCGAGATTTTTAGCGATGAATAGAAGATGCGCGCCCTGCGATATTTTGCGCGGGTCTTCCATCATATAGGTGAGCACCTCACGGAACATGCTGTTATAGTGCTCGTCGATCTCTTCATCATGCTGCCAGACATTTATCGCTTCCTGCGCACTCTGGGTGGCATAAGCATCAAGAACCGTATTCAGCTGCATGCGAACAGCGCGCGACATACGCTCAACGCTTTTTTGTCCGGTTGCGCCGTGTTCTACACCCATTGCGATAAGGCGTTTGCAGACATTCTTTGCAAGATCGCCAATGCGTTCCAGATCGTTGGAAACTTTCAGCGCCGCGATAATTCCGCGAAGGTCCTGTGCGACCGGCTGGCGAAGTGCCAAAAGACGCGTAATCTCGCGTTCGAGACGGGTTTCCAGCGCATTCACGTCAGCGTCACGCTGGATCACGCTTCGCGCCAGTTCGCTGTCGCCGCGCGCAAACGCCGTCGCCATATCCGTGATCATCGCCTCGGCCATACCGCCCATACGCAGGACGTCACTGGTCAGAGCGTTGAGTTCACTGGTGAAGGCTTTGAGTGTGTGCGATGGCACTTTTCGTCTCCTGAAATCTAGCCGTAACGGCCGGTGATATAGTCATGCGTGCGACGGTCACGCGGATTGGTGAAAATCTGTTCGGTCGTGCCCGTTTCTATCAGCTTACCACGATCAAAGAAGGCCGTATTCTGCGAAATCCGGGCCGCCTGAGACATAGAGTGGGTCACAATTACGATACAATAATTCTGGCGCAGCTCGTCGATCAGCTCCTCAATGCGCGCTGTCGCGATCGGATCGAGCGCCGAGCACGGCTCGTCCATGAGAATGATTTCCGGATTGATCGCGATGGCCCGCGCGATCACGAGACGTTGCTGCTGACCACCGGAAAGCGATGTGCCGGGCTTATGCAGCCCGTCTTTGACCTCATCCCAGAGACCGGCGCGGCGAAGGCTCGTCTCGACAATGTCTTCCAGTTCGGCGCGCGTTGCAGCAAGCCCGTGGATCTTCGGTCCGTAAGCGACATTCTCGAACACGGTTTTCGGGAACGGGTTCGGTTCCTGGAAGACCATTCCGACGCGCGCCCGGAGCATAACAGGGTTCACGTTGCGCGCTGTGACATCTTCCTCATCAATCCGGATGTCACCCGTCACCGAGCATCCGGAAATCGTATCATTCATGCGGTTGAGACAGCGCAGGAAGGTGGACTTCCCGCAGCCGGACGGACCGATAATCGACATTACGGACTTGTCCGGAATGTCTATATTGACGCTATCAATCGCCATCGCGCCGTCATAGCTGACAGTCACATCACGAACACGCACCTTTACGGCTTGCTCTTGCGGGGCGGCTCCGGCGTGGGCTGGAGCTGCAGATGGCAGGATCGGATCGCTCATCATTTCTCATACCTCAACCGCATCAACACCGCCAAACCGTTCAGCACCAACATGACGAGCAGCAGGATAATGATCGCAGCAGACGTCATCGGTTCCCATGCCCGTTCAGCGCGTGTGGACCATTGGAAAATCAGAACCGGCAGCGCTGTCGCGCGGTCTGTCGCGCCCTGCGGCATCTCTGCGACGAAGGCCACCATGCCGATTAGAAGCAGCGGCGCGGTTTCGCCAATCGCCTGGGCCAGACCGATGATCGAGCCAGTCAGAATGCCCGGCGCAGCCATCGGCAGAACATGGTGATTGACGGTTTGAAGACGTGTTGCGCCCATAGCAAGAGCAGCCTGTCTTACGCTACCTGGCACAGCACCCAGCGCGGCGCGCGATGCAATGATGATCGTCGGAAGTGTCATTAGCGCCAGCACAATACCACCCACGAGCGGCCAGCCGCGGCCAAGCCCGCCACCCAGACGGAATACCCCGTCCACAAACGGGATCGGAATGATCACGCCATTCACAAAGATCGCTGCGCCCAGAAGACCAAAGACAATAGACGGGATCGCGGCCAGATTATTGATGTTCACCTGAACAAAACTCGTCCAACGGTTACGCGGCGCGAACTCTTCCAGATAAATCGCAGCCGCAATGCCCACGGGTACGGCCAACCCCATCGTCACCAGAATGATCATGATCGAGCCAACAAGACCGGACAAGACGCCTGCAAACTCGGCATCCGAAGAATCGGCATTGCTGAAAAGGGCGCCATTAAAGTGCGTGCTGATACGGCCCGCCGTCTGGAAACGCTCGAGGACGACAATCTGCGCATCCGGAATGGAGCGCTGGGATTCTGGCTGCTCGATGACCAGAATTTCGCCGCGCTGACGGTCAGGGTCCAGACCGGAAATCACCGGCTCTACTTCTATCATCCTGCCTGAAATAGAGACTGCTTTCATCCAGCCCTCACCGGATCGGAACAGGACGCTCGGCGTAAACTCGTCCAGCACAAGGCTCTCAGCGTTGATACGCGCTTCAAAGTCTGACAGGCGCGCTTCAATCAGCTCGACTCTGTGTTCAGCCCCGGCCAAACGCATAGCAAGCTGGCGATCACCCGGCGCCGCTTCCGCCTGACGCGCGAGCCCATCACGCATGCGCAATGCAGGCTGGTACTCACGGTGACGAATGGTGGATACCTGTTCGCGGTGCCAGCGCTGGATCACCTGTATCGCGCCAGAAAAGTCGCTATCGATGCGCGAACCTTCCTGATCAAAACCAAGCCCGTCAAACCGATGCACGGGTGTTGCGAGGCCTTTAAGATACCGGTCTGCCTCATCGGACACAGGCACACGAACTGGGTAAGTTGCGGACAAATCCACACCGGAGGTTTGCAGCGTCTCTGTAATGTCTCCGGCAGCCAGACGGCTGACCAGTTGGGACATTTCAATTCGCACATCACGGTCGGCCGGATCGCCCGCCATGTTCTGAACAGCGCTGCGAATGCTGCGATACACCGAACGCGAGTCCGTATCTGTCAGCTGCAAATCGAGCGACACCTCGTGGCGGCTGAAGGCGGTGCGTGCTTCAAAGGTAATCGAGACGAGCAATGTCACCAGAAGCGCTAGCGCGATGAAAATGGCCAGCAGTCCATAATAACGGAAACGCTGGTCAGCGCGGCTGCGTTGCTTCATCCGTTTCAGGAATGCCGGATTTTGCGAAATCGGTGTGTTGAGATCAGAGGCCTGCATAACGCTTCCTCTGTCTGTCTACGATCCACTGGGACACAAAATTGAAGAAGAGTGTCACGACAAATAAGGCCGCGCCAAGCGCAAAAGCAGAGAGCGTACGCGGATTGTCGAATTCAGGGTCGCCTGTCATCAGCGCAACGATCTGAACCGTAACGGTGGTGATGTCTTCGAACGGGTTGGCCGTCAGATTCGCCCGCTCCCCCGCAGCCATCACAACGATCATCGTCTCGCCAATGGCGCGGCTGGTTGCCAGCAGCATGGCGGCCATCAAGCCGGGAAAGGCGACTGGCAAGACAATGTGCTTCATCATTTCAGCGCGGGTTGCCCCAACGCCGAGCGCGCCATTTTTCAGCTTTTTCGGCACCGTCCTCAGTACATCGTCAGATAGAGACGAGACGAACGGGATGATCATAATGCCCATCACCAGCCCTGCCGCGAGCGCGCTTTTCGGCTGGGCCGTCAACACATCCATGCCGCCATTCAGCGGACGCAGAACATCATTCACCGCAAGCCCGAGCTGGCGCACAAGCGGCGCAACGACAAGGATTGCGAAGAAGCCGTATACGACTGTCGGAATACCGGCGAGAATTTCAAGAACCGGTTTCAGAACGCGGCGCTGTCTCGGGCTGGCATACTCCGACAGGTAAATTGCACAGAACAAGCCAACTGGCGCGGCGATCAAAAGCGCGATGAAGGCAATAAAGAAGGTACCGAAAAAGAGCGGCACCGCGCCAAAGGCTGCAGAGGTTTGCGCGCTCCATTCAAGGCCGAAGAAGAACTCGCTCGCACTTACGCCATCGCTGGCGAAGAACCGGGCGGTCTCAAAAATGAGCGACAGCACAATCCCAAACGTCGTCAGCACGGCAACGCCTCCGCTGGCCATCAGCATCCACTTTATCAACCGCTCTACGCGTAACTGCATGGAGACTTCCGGTCTGATCTGCATGCAGGTGTAAATCGCGCCTGCGACAGCAATCAGGGGCAGACCTACCGCCACCACATCCGGTCGAATTGGGAAGAACCAGGCGATCAGACCAGCCAGCATTGTCGGCGCTAATGCCCCCAACGCACAATACCAGCCATAATAGACCGACAGGGATGACAGCTGACGAGAGTGCACGCGCGACAACCGGGCCGCCTGAAGGCGTCCGGCTAGAAATGCAGTGAAGACGATCAATACGACCGCCGCAAATATGTTCTGCGCTATTGGCATGCACACACTAAATCAGGGTCCGAAAGCGCCGGAACCTAACATCGCTTCACGACGTTTTTATTTCAGTATGCCGATTAGTTTTCACTTAGATCTGAAGTGATATTTTCGCTTTTCGAATCAGTAGCTTGAGCGATCATAGGCAGCCAGATTCCGAAGGCAGAACCTCGCCCTTCTTCACTTTCCACCATAAGTCCGCCGCGGTGACGGGATACGATGTGCTTCACAATCGCAAGGCCGAGCCCGGTTCCGCCGACGCTTCGGTCACGCCCTTCATCAACCCGGTAGAACCGCTCACCAAGTCGCGGAAGGTGTTCACGCGGAATACCGTCGCCCTCGTCACTAACACGGAAGACGGCAAACTGCGCATCTGGCTCGGTCCGGTTCTGAACGATGGAGATACGCGCAGCATTCGGCCAGCGACGCCCTGTAAAGGTACGGGCCTGCTCGATCGTCAGCCCTGCTGAAATTTCTACACGCACAGTGCTACCGGCTGGCGAGTATTTCATCGCATTGTCGATCAGGTTCTGGATGACCTGCACGAGTTCATCACGGATCGCATAGACAGGTGCTTCGTCAGCAGAGCGAATCAGCTCCAGCTCAGTGCCCTTCTCTTGCGCGACAGGTGCGAGCGCTTCGACACCTTCGGTTACGATATGCGCCAGATCAACACGCTGGTTAGGGCGAAGATGCTCGTTAAGTTCGATACGGGACAGAGACAAAAGGTCGTGAATCAGGCGACGCATACGCTCGGTCTGACCATACATGATCTCAAGGAAGCGGTCCCAGGATGCCGGGTCATCTTTGGCCGGACCGCGCATTGTTTCGATGAAGCCTGCAAGCGAAGTCAGCGGTGTGCGAAGTTCATGACTCGCATTGGCAAGGAAGTCTGCGCGAGCCTTTTCTGCGCGGCGAAGCTCGGTCAGCTCGTCCAGCGCGATCAGAACAAGGTCCTCACCTAGCAGGGTGAGCTTTTTGATTTCCACACGGAAGAATTGATCCGGTGTGCCCGCAATTTCGATCTCTAATGGATCAGGCTGTGCGCCACGCGCAATCTGCTCGAGACGCTCAAGCACATCCGGCCGGCGGATAATCGGCGAACCGAGACCATGCTTAGGCAAACGGAAGACCTCGCCAGCCATCTGGTTGCTGGCAATAATTCGACCATCAAAGCCGCAAATCAGAGCAGGCTCAGGGTAGGCAGTTAGAATGGAGATCAGGTCTTCACGAACCTTCGATACCGAGTAGGAGGATGCGCTTTCACGCAAGCTCTGAGGTCGCGCGATGTCGGGTGATTCGGCATTGCCGCGCCCACGTGCATCCGGCTCGGTCGAAAGAAAGTATGCAATGCCTGCGAAACAGAAGATGAGAAGCGACACCAGAACTTCAGACAGAACCAGCGAGCCTGACATAAACATAATCAGAAGAATCAGCAGGCAAATCAGAGACATAACGCCAAAGTCACGCACGCGATGACGGCCCTCTGGAGGAGGCGCTGGTGCTTTCGCCGGTTCAGGCGGGGCGTCGATGTTTTCGTTCAGACTCAAATCCGGCTCGTTTTATATCTGCCTATGTCATTCAAATGGCACAGTGCCCGTTTATTTCTCAGAACAACGTATCAGCATGATGACAACCTGAAATAATTTATCTCTCGTATAGAAAACAACGGGCGATTGACCTAACTCTCATACCAAAACAGAAATATACATCGTATAGTTATATTGTTTTGCGATAATTTTTTGTTGACAGTCAGAAATGTCGGGTCTAAATCGCTGACTTAAATCGGAGTTAGGAATGCGAGCACATCTTTTGCTTGCCGGAGTCGCCGCGCTGTCAGGGTGTGCAAGTCTTCGACATGAACCAGAAACAATCAGCGTAGAGCTACCTGCCACACCTGCAGAGTGGGCCGAAGGTCAGCTGGCCGAAGTGCCACCTGTCGGAAACTGGGTAGCCGGTTTCAACGATCCGGTCATGGAAGAGCTGATTGCCGAAGCCCTGAAAAACAATCCGGGCATTCAGGCCGCTTATGCCCGTGTCGACGCAGCCCGCGCGACAGCGGCAGCGACTTACGGCCGTAGCCTGCCATCACTCAGCGCATCCGGCAGTGCAACCGGAACGTCTTCTGCCTTCGACAACAATTCCGGCGGTATTACGCGCACTGATTCACTTGGTTACCGCATCGGTCTCAACGCCAGCTGGGAAGCAGACCTCTGGGGCCGTATTGGCGCAGGCCTTTCCGCAGCTGATGCTGATCTTGTCGCAAGCGAAGCCGACTTTGCTGCCTCGCGTCTGTCGCTCGCTGCCAACACGGCGATTGCCTGGATCCGCCTCTCCGACGCCGTCCGTCAGGAAGCACTGGCCGAAGCAACCCTTGCAGCTCGTGAACGGGTTCTCTCTCTAACAGAGCGTCGTTATAACTTCGGTCTGACAGGCGCGCTTGATGTGCGTACCGCACGCAGCGCAGTTGCTTCTTCAGAAGCCGCGCTGCTCTCTCGTCAGCAAAATAGCGGTGTCGCCCGTCGCAGCATTGAAATCCTGCTCGGTCGCTATCCGGCAAACGAACTTGAAGCCAATCTGGACAGCAAGGAATTGCCGCCAATCACTGGCGCCGGCGACCCGACCAGCCTTCTGGCACGTCGCCCGGATATTGCCGCTGCTGAAGCACGTATCGCGGCAGCAGGTTTCCGCGTCGATCAGGCCCGTCTGGCGCTTCGCCCGAGCCTGTCGCTCACCGCCAGCCTCACAAATTCAGCCGACAATATCGGCGACGTCCTGAACCCGGAATATCTGGCGGCGCAAGTGATCAGCTCACTCACAGCACCGATTTTCAATGGCGGGTCTCTGGAAGCCAATATCGCAGCCGCTGAAGCACAGGGGCGCACAGCCAGCTTCAATTATGTGTCAGCCGTTCTGACCGCATGGAAAGAAGTTGAAGACGCGCGTGCCGCTGATGGCTTCCTTGCTGCGCAGGTTGAGGCGCAGACGGTGGCTTACGAACAGGCTCTCGCCGCTGAAGGCCTTGCTGAACGCCAGTATCAGAATGGCCTGACCACAATTTTCAATCTGATTGATACACAGACACGTAGGATCAACGCAGAGGCCAGCCTCATTTCCGCGCAGACCTCACGTGCCATCAATCGCGTACAGTTTCACTTAGCACTGGGTGGGGAGCTTACCAATGACGCGCTCCCGGCTGAGGACACGTCTGAAGGGACAGAATAATGAGCAGAGGCGCCAAGATCGCTCTTTCAGTTGGTTTGCCAATCCTGATTTTCGTAGTCATGGTAATCGGTGGCACCAATGTTCTGGCTTTAATGAAGCCAACGCCGGCACCGGCTGAAGAAGCACCACGCGGCATTGCGGTCTTCACTGAGGAAATCGTACGCACGGACCTCCACCTGACGGTCACAAGTCAGGGTGAGGTTCGCCCGCGCCGTGAAATTGCCATCTCACCGCAGATTTCCGGTCGTATCTCTTATGTGTCGCCGGCCTTCATTGATGGTGGCTTCGTCCGCCGCGATGAAGTTCTGATCCGAATTGACGACGCGGATTATCGCCTCGCTCGTGTTCGCGCCGAGTCTCAGGTCGCCAGCGCCCAGCAGGCTCTCATCCGTGAGCAGGCAGAGGCAGAACTTGCCCGTCAGGACTGGGAAGAACTTGGCACGGGCACAGCATCACCTCTGGCCCTTCGTGAACCGCAGCTGGCACAAGCTCAGGCCTCTCTGGAAGCGGCACGCTCCCAGCTTCGCGATGCTGAACTCGCGCTCGAGCGCACAGTCGTCCGCGCGCCGTTTGAAGGTCGCATCCGCTCTAAAGACGTTGACGTCGGTCAGTTCGTTTCAACCGGCTCATCACTCGGTCGTATGTTCGGCACAGACTTCGCTGAAGTTGCGCTTCCGCTGACAGACACAGAGCTAGGCCGCCTTGGTCTCTCCTTCGCGTTTGAAGAGACAGCCGAACAACCTGGTCCTGCCGTCGTGTTCAGCGCGACTGTGGCGGGCGAGCGCCGAGAATGGTATGGTCGTGTCACACGTACAGCTGCCGCCGTTGATCCACAAACTCGTCTGATCTCTGCAATCGCGGTAGTCGAAGATCCGTTTGGCGAAGGTGCCTCTAACGGCATTCCGCTCGCGCCGGGCCTGTTTGTTTCAGCGGAAGTTTCGGGCGAAACTATTGAAGGTCTTCTCGAAGCACCGCGCGCAGCCCTTCGTGGCCGCAACCAGATTTTCGTCGCCGATGCTGACGAACTTGTGATGCATATCCACGAGGTCAATGTGGTCTACACTGACCGTGACCACGTATATTCCGACGCAGGTGTGGAGCCAGGTGATCTGGCCATTCTATCACCGCTTCAGGCGCCGTTCGACGGCATGAGCATCACGCTCGCAGAAGAATAAGCAGTTTGTTACCGGCTGCGATATGTCTCGCAGCCGAAATTTCGGAAAAGCACAGGTAAGCTATGAGCACCGAGACAACCAAAGAGCATAAAGGTATTGTTGCCTGGTGGGCACAGAACTCCGTCGCAGCCAATCTTTTGATGCTATGCGCCTTTATTTTCGGCGCAATCGGGTTCTCGTCTCTTGAACGTGAAGTCTTCCCTTCCGCAGACTTCAATGGCGCAAGCGTTTCAATCTCATGGCCGGGTGCATCCCCTCAGGACATAGAGGACCAGATCGTTACGCGCCTTGAAGAAGTACTTGCCGACCTGGATGGCCTGCGCCGCATGGAAGGCGTAGCACGCGAAGGCGTCGGCTATGTAAACCTTGAGTCTTTCCAGGACTACGACATCGACAAATTCCTCGATGAAGTCCGCATGCGCGTTGACCAGATCAACAACCTGCCACAGGCAAGCTTTCCGCCGCAAATCCAGCGCTGGCGCCAGAGCCAGATGTATTTCGGTATTGCAGTCCATGGCGACACTGACCGCCTCACTCTCAAACGCGTAGCTGATGAGCTTCGCGACCAGATCGCGGCGACCGTTCAGGGCGGCGAACTGGCTGAAGTATGGGGCGTACTGCCTGAAGAAGTCTCTATTGAAGTCTCCGAAGAACAGCTCCGCCGCTACAATCTGACATTCTCCGACGTTGCCAACGCGATCCGCGGCACGTCTGTAAACTCGTCCGGCGGGCAGATCCGTACGGATGTCGGTAGTATGCGCCTTCAGACACGGAACCTCGCCGACAATGCGGATGAATTCTCAGATATCGTCATCCGTCAGCTTCCGACCGGTGAAACCATCCGCGTAGGTGATGTGGCGAACGTCATTGACGGTTTCGTCGATGAATCCCTCAACACAACATTTGATGGCGACCCGACGGCCTTCATCATGATCATGCCACCAGAGACTATGTATATTGATACATACTCTGAGAATCTGATGGCGTTCATCGAACGCGCGAATGAAGAACTTCTTCCGGAAGCGATCAGCGCCGACCTTCTGTTCGACGAAGCGGATATGTACCGCGGCAATATGGATATTATCTCCAGCTCCGCGATTCTTGGCCTTATACTCGTTCTGATCGTCCTGATCCTGTTCCTGCGCCCTATCGTAGCTTTCTGGGTAACAATCGGTATCATAACCGCATTCGCGGGCGGATTTGCAGTCCTGCCAATGTTCGGGGTGTCTCTGAACTTCCTGTCCTTCTTTGCGATCCTGTTGGTGATCGGCGTTATCGTGGATGACGCGATCGTCGTCGGCGAGAACATTCACAAAGAGGTAGAATCCGGCCGCAATAAAGGTATTGATGCCGCCGTTATAGGTACGCAGCTTGTGGTGAAACCGATCATTTTCGGCGTCCTCACAACCATGATCATGTTCTCACCATGGATGCTCCTGCCAGGACCAGAGCGCCAATTTACGGCACAAGTGACTTACGTTGTTATTGCGGCTCTGTCTTTCTCCCTGATCGAGTCACTGCTCATCCTCCCAGCCCACCTCAGCCATATGAAGCCTCAATCTTTTGACGGGGCGAGTGGTGTACTGCTGCGTGTTCAGCGTTCAATTGCAGACAGCCTGATCTGGTTTGCCGACAATCTGTTCAAGCCGGTCCTCGAAATGGCAATCCGCTTCCGCTATGCGACAGTGACTTTCTTTATCAGCCTGTTCGTGATCGCAGTGTCGATGCTTCTAAATAACATCGTCCCAGCTGCGATGATGCCAAAAGTCGAGAGCAATCTCGTCATGGCAAACATCACCATGCCTGATGGTACTCCGTTTGAGCGTACGCAGCGTGTTTCCGATCAACTTCAACGCGGTGTAGATCGGGCACGTGAGGTTCTCGCAGAACGATTCCCGGAAATTGAAGAAGACATCATCACCGATGCGTCCATCATCACCGAGGAACGCCGTATCCAATCCTTCATTGGCACCCTGCTTCCTGAAAACCGTCCGGAAGGCCTGTCGACAGAAGACATTGCACTTGCTCTCCGTGAAGCGACCGGCCCTGTTCCGGATGCCGAGGAAATCCGTTTCGACTTCTCCATGAATGGTGGCGGTGGCGGATACCGTGTTGCGCTCAGCCATCCTGATCTGGAAACTCTTCAGGCAGCTGTAGACATGGTCCAGACACAGCTCCAGACCTACAGCACGACCTATGACATTGGTGACAATCTTTCGTCGGCTGCTGACGAGCTTCGTTTCACACTGAAGCCGGGCGCAGAAGCTCTCGGTGTCACACTCCAGATGGTGTCTCAACAGGTTGGTCAGGCCTATTATGGTCTTGAAGTGCAACGTCTGCCACGTGATGGCGAAGACGTCCGCGTGATGGTTCGTTACCCGCCAGAGGCACGTCGCTCGCTCGACAGCCTTGATGATTTCCGCATCCGTACACCTGATGGCCGCGGAATCCCGCTCGACCAGGTCGCAGAGTACGAGTTTGCGCCAGGTATCAATCGCATCTATCGACGCGACCGAATTCGTTCGGCTGCCGTCTTCGCAGAACTCACCTCACCGGAAGAACGCGGCGTGATCTCCGCAGACATGGAAGAAAATTTCTGGCCACGCTTTGAACAACGCTTTCCGACTGTTCAGCGCGGAAGCCTGGGCGATGCTGAAGCTGAAATGGAGTTAGTAAACAGCCTCTTCATGCTCAATCTCGGCGCACTGTTCTGCATGTATATTCTTCTGGCTGTTGCCTTTAAGTCCTACTTCCAGCCTCTGCTTCTGATGAGCGCCGTTCCGTTCGCCTTTGCCGGCGCCGTGTTCGGACACCTCATGTTCGGCATTCCGATGGCGATGTTCTCCGTCTTCGGTATTGCTGCGGCGGCAGGCGTTGTGATCAACGACAACCTCGTCCTGATCGATAACGTCAACCGACGCAGAAACGAGCATGGCATGGGCGCTGTTCAGGCACTGGTCGAATCAGCGGTCTCACGCTTCCGTCCGATCCTTCTGACATCTGTGACAACCTTTGTGGGCGTCCTGCCGATGATCGCAGAAAAATCAGTCCAGGCGCAAATGCTGAAGCCGATGGTGGTTGCACTTGGTTCAGCGGTGGCATTTGCCCTGTTCGTCAGCCTTCTCTTTGTCCCGGCACTCTACGCTGTGGGCGCAGAGATTGCCCGCCTCTTCCGTTGGTTGTGGTCGGGCCGTCCATATCAGGGCATTGGTGATACATATGACTCTTCAAAGGTTGCAGGCGTGACTGAAAGAGACGATCATGTTCATCACCAACCCGCAGAATAATTTTGCGCAATCTGCTCTCCCTGAGGGTTAGATTGCGCAACTTCAAAGAGGACCATATGAAAAAGCTACTTATCGCTACGTCATCTCTGGCGCTGCTCGCAGTCGCAGGCTGTGGACAGACTGAACCGGAACAGGAAGCCGCTACGCCAGCCGCTACCGAAACAGCTGCACCGGCAAATGATGCATCACCGGTATTCGGTACATTCGGCATCGAGCTTGCCAATATCGACGAGAGCGTTGATCCGGGTGACGACTTCAACCGTTACGTAAACGGCGTCTGGCTCGACAGCTTTGAAATCCCGTCTGACCAGTCCCGCTATGGCGTGTTCAACATGCTGCGCGACGAAGCTGAAATCCACGTTCGCGAGATCATCGAAGAAGCAGCCGCTTCCGGTGAAGGCCTCGACACTCTGCAGGGCAAAGTCGGCGCATACTACAGCGCTTACATGGACGAAGAAGCGATCAACGCACGCGGCCTCGAGCCAGCTCAGCCTTACCTCGACCGCATCGCGTCCATCCAGACACGTGAAGACCTCGCTGCAATCTTCGCGGCAACAGGCTTTGCCTCTCCGATTGGCGGCTGGGTCGATGTCGACGCCCGCGCTCCGGATACATATACGGTTTATATCAACCAGTCCGGCCTCGGTCTGCCTGACCGCGACTACTATCTGCGCGACACACCAAACAATGTAGAGCTGCGTGCAGCTTACATGGAATATCTCGAGCAGATGCTGACCTTCGCCGGTTACGAAGATCCTGCAGCTGGCGCGCAAATGGTCTACGACCTCGAATACGCGATGGCTGAAGAGCATTGGGACCGCGCAATCGGTCGTAACCGTAACCTCACATACAACGCACTGACACGTTCTGAACTCGAAGAGCTGGCTGGCGACTTCCCTGTCGAAGTCATGCTGAATGACATGGGCGTTGGCGCTCATGATCACTTCGTTGTTCGTCAGCTGGCACCAACAGCTGAAGAGATCGAAGAGTACGGCCTGACGGAAGAGCAGGTTTCAATGCTCGGCAACGGCGTACAGGGCCTCTTCAATGTCGCTCAGACAGCTGATCTGGAAGCATGGCGTGCATACCTCACAGCACGTTTCATCTCCGGCATGTCATCTGTTCTGCCATCTGAAATCGACGAAGCTAACTTTGCATTCTATGGCCAGACCCTCCGCGGTCAGCCTGAGCAACGTCCACGCTGGAAACGCGCTGTTGGCGCAACCGAAGGCGCACTGGGTGAGGCTGTCGGCGCGATCTACGTAGAGCGTCACTTCCAGGAAGAAGCTAAAGACGCAATGGAAGAGCTGGTCGAAAACCTTCGCGCAGCAATGTCCGCAAACCTTGAAAACCTCGAGTGGATGGGTGCCGAAACACGCGTTGAAGCTCAGGACAAGCTTGCTAAGTTCCGTCCGAAAATCGGTTATCCGGAAGTCTTCGAGGAATATGAAGGTCTCGAAATCACCGAAGGCATGGCGTTCGAGAACGTTATGGCTGTCTCTGAATGGCAGTATAACGACATGATCTCTCAACTCGGTCAGCCAATCGACCGTACAGAGTGGGGCATGTACCCTCAGACGGTGAACGCATACTACTCGCCAAACCGTAACGAGATCGTCTTCCCGGCCGCTATCCTGCAGCCACCATTCTTCGACCTGAACGCTGACCCGGCTGTAAACTACGGCGCTATCGGTGCGGTTATCGGTCACGAGATGGGCCACGGCTTCGACGACCAGGGCTCACGCTCTGACGGTGACGGCATGCTCCGTAACTGGTGGACAGACGAAGACCTCGAAGCCTTCCGTGAGCGTACAGACGCTCTGGTTGCTCAGTACAACGAGTTCTGCCCGATCCAGAATTCAGAAGAAGACACGGTCTGTGTAAACGGCCGCCTCACACTCGGTGAGAACATTGGTGACCTTGGTGGCCTGTCTATGGCTTACACAGCGTACCAGCTCTCGCTGAACGGTGAAGAAGCTCCTGTCATCGACGGTTACACCGGCGACCAGCGCTTCTTCATGTCATGGGCTCAGGTCTGGCAGGCAATGTACCGTGAGGAAGCTCAGCGTACACAGCTCGCAACAGACCCGCACTCTCCACCAATGTACCGTATCAACGGCGTCGTGCGTAACATGAACCAGTGGTATGAAGCCTTCGGCGTCACAGAAGACGACGAGCTTTACCTTCCACCGGAAGAGCGTATCACAATCTGGTAAGTCCGACGGACATATCCAAACGAGAAAGAGGGCCCGTAAAGGCCCTCTTTTTTTGTTTCCAGTTATCGGTTGTCATACTGCGACCTCACAAGTTCGAGGCCGCGTCTGGTGATCTGATAAGGCCCCCCATTTCGTGATGCGATGCTACGTTTCCTTTTCAGCTTGCGAAACAGAATGAGATCCAGATGCGGAAACTGCCACCCGTCCCGGGTAACGCAGCTCACCTATAAATCATTGTATTCATCACGAAATTTATCGATCCGTCCGCCCTGCGCGAGCAGGTGGAGTATGCGCTGTTCGGCGCGTGAAATATCCATTGTCTTGAGTAATTCCGGTATTCGCGGACAAAATCCGCGCACAGTCAGATACACGCCTCATAAGGGCATGCGGCTCCGTCTGTTCTGGCCCCGCCTGATCGGTGTCAGTCGCGGGGCTTTACCGGGTCTCTACGCTAAAAGACATCAAATCTCCTGATGTCTTTTATGTATCCACCTCAATCGCGCGCTGACCAGATCGCCTGAAGACCTTCGCGATAGTCCGCATAAATGGGCCGCCAGCCTGTCAGTGACTTTGTCCGGGCGTTCGAAACGCGCTTGCACTCGGCATAAAAGCGCTTGGCCATCTCAGAAAGGCCGGCCTCCTCGAACGGAACATCAGGTGGCACCTCAACGCCCATAACCTTTGCCGCATGCTCGATCACATCCTGAGGCGGGGCGGGCTCGTCATCGCAGGCATGAAGCACAGCGCCTTTGACATCATGCTCGATTGCGCCTTTCACACAGGCAGCAATGTCATCAACATGAACGCGTGAAAAGACCTGTCCGTCTTTAATAATCCGGCGCGCTTTGCCGTCTTCCAGCCGGTCGAAGGCAGACCGGCCCGGGCCATAAATACCCGGTAGACGCACAAAACTGGTATCAGGCCTCGCACCGCGCCACTGGCTTTCAGCCAGAACACGTCGTTCACCTTGCGGGCTTTGTGGGTTCACAGGTGTCCATTCAAACGCCCAGCCACCCTCCAGATCACCATAGACGCCCGTGGTCGACAGATAGAAAATGCTGCAGGCATGCTGCGCAGCATTTTGCAGCAGTTTATAGCTCGGGCAGCCCTCGTCATCAGGCGGCGTAGAGATCAGCCAGACCGCATTGTCCGGCACTTTCTTATCAATGCCATCTTCGAACAACAGAGCGTCATAGCCTTTGGCCTGAAGCTTGGCGCGGGTATCTTCAGAGCGCGTTGTGGGCACAATCAGCCAGCCTTCAGCTGCCAGAATACGCGCCAAAGCCTTCGCACTGTCGCCAAAACCTGCACAAAACAAGGTCCGTTGCTGTTTCTTCATTTGCTTTTTGTCCGCCGAGCCTGCAGGTCAATAGTCAGAGTATCAGGAGTATGACATGGGCCTCAGCCTTCCTCTCGTCTATATCATCGCGCCACTTTTTCTGTCCGCGCAGGTCGTGCCAGATGTGAACGTCGCCGCCACCACCGACATGTCAGAGACGCAGCGTCTGCGTGAATGTCTGGAGCTCGTAGAAACGGATCCGGAAGCCGCACACGAACTGGCCGCGACATGGACCTATATGGAAGGCAATCGCCGCATCGCCCGTGAGTGCCGCGCAGCATCCATGATCGCGCTCGGCCATTACGAAGACGGCGCACTGGAATTTGAAGCTCTTGCCAACGCACCTGATGGTGGCTCTCTCGATGACCGCGTCGGCTATCTAGCGCGCGCCGGTGGCGCATGGCTGGAAGTCGGCTATCCGGAAGAAGCCATTGTCGCTTTCAGCAACGCCCTTCGCCTGAACCAGTATGCTGACGATATCCTTGCGTATCGCGGTCTCGCCCATCTTCAGCTTGAAGAATACGAACAGGCCGAAACCGACCTGGACGAGGCGATCCGTCGTCAGCCGGGAGACTTTTACGCCTGGCTCTATCGCGCGCAGGTCCGCTTCTGGCAGCTGCGCATGGACGAAGCCATGCAGGATATTGCTCAGGCTCGTACGCTCGATCCAGCTAACACGCAGGCGCTTCTCTGGCGCGGCCATATCCGTGAGGCCCAGCGACTACTCGCTGAAGGTCGTTCACTCGACGAGATGCCATTCTGATAGAACATCCTCGGATGTTTCGTCCGGTGCGCGGCTGAGCTTTTCTGCCCGCGCATTGTCAGGCGCCAGCTGATAGAGCGCCCAGATTGCAGCGCCGCGAATAAGCGGCTCTTCATCGCCGAGTAGCTCCTTCACGGCCGGCACCAGCGCCGCATCGCCGGAATTGCCTGTCGCAATCAACACGTTCCGCAGAAAACGGCGGCGCTTGATACGCTTTACCGGCGAGCCTGAGAACATTGCCCGAAACGCGTCATCATCCAGCGCTAAAAGTGTCGACAATGACGGCGCATCTGTTGCTTCTGTCAGCTGGAACTTTGTCTCTTTGGTTTCAGAAGCAAACTTGTTCCATGGGCAAACCGCAAGACAATCATCGCAGCCATAAATCCGGTTTCCCATTGGCTTTCGCAGCTCGTGCGGAATAGGCGCGCCGTGCTCAATCGTCAGATAGGAAATGCACTTGCGGGCATCGATCTGATACGGGCCGACAAACGCATTCGTCGGACAGATATCAAGGCACGCCCTGCACTGCCCGCAATGATCACTTGCGGCTTCATCCGGCGCAAGTTCGGCTTCGGTCAGCATCACACCGAGGAAGAGCCATGACCCAAATTCACGGCTCACCAGATTTGTATGCTTTCCCTGCCAGCCGAGCCCTGCCTGCTGCGCCAGCGGCTTTTCCATCAGCGGCGCGGTATCAACAAAGACTTTCACTTCGCACTCATTCGCGGCCACAAATTCTCGCGCGAGCTGCTTAAGACGCTTTTTCAGAACGTCATGATAATCCTTGCCCTTGGCATAAACCGAGACCGCGGCACGGTTTGTCTCATCCAGCACCGCAAGAGGATCATGATCTGGCCCATAATTGACGCCAACGACAATAGCCGAGCGCGCATTCGGCCACATGGCCTGAGGATGAGAGCGCCGGTCCAGCGTCTCCTCCATCCAGCCCATTTCACCGTGATAGCCCGCGTCGACAAAGGCTTTCAGCCGTGCACCAGCCGCCCAGCCCTCTTCAACCGAGGCAATACGACAGACGTCAAACCCTATAGACAGGGCGTGCGCTTTTACGTCCTCAGAAGTCCAGATCGGCATAATGCGGAACCGGTTTTGTGCCCGTCAGATAGTCTTTCAAAACATCGCGGAAGCATGGGCGGGATTTCACCCGCTGATACCATTCTCGAAGGTCTGGCGCGTTATCCCATGGCACGTCCCCGAAATAATCGAGCGCAGAGAGATGCGCGGCCGCAGAAAGGTCGGCAATCGTCAACTGACGGCCCGCCAGATAGGAGGTCTGCTCGCACAGCGCGTTCAGGTAGGTCATCACACCGCGAAGCGCGTGCGCGCCGCGTCGGAGAAGCGCACTATCCGGCGCACTGGTCCGCTGCACAGACTGGGCAATGCGCTCGGCAAGAATAGAGCCGTTAATCTCGCTCTCGAACCGGCTCTCAATCCAGCGCCAGAGGCGACGGGCTTCGGCGCGATCCGGCGCAAGCATGGGCAGCACTTTTACATCGCGGTACTGCTCTTCCAGAAACTCGACGATGGCATGGGTGTGGTTCGCGACCACGCGGCCATGCTGGCCCTGATCGATCAACACCGGGCCAATCGGATTGGCATACAGGCGTGTAACCTCTTCTGCCGGCTTCCACGGCGGAGAGACAACAGGAGTAAATTCCAGTTGTTTTTCGGCCAGAACCAACCGGACAAGGCGGCTTGCAGGATCAAGAGGCCAGTGGAAAAGCTTACGCATTGAATAAGTTCTAACGCTTAGTACGACACCATCAGGCTCTATCTAACACGCCTTCGTGTATAAAGGGTTAGTCAAAAGTTAATTCCGCCTGATGGGTGAGTTTTTCAACCGGTTTCGCAGGCTGTAGAGCAGTTGCAGCCAGCGCCAGTTCGGAAACAAACAATCGCCGTTCAGCCTCTGCACGCTGCGCATCCGGCAATCGTAATAGATAGGATGGATGCACCGTCACGACGAGCTTTGTGCCGTCTGTGAGTTTGTGGATTTCACCGCGCCAGTCTTTCAACGTTACGCTGTGGCCCAGAATACCGCGCGCTGCGCTTGCCCCAAGCGCGATGATTACATCTGGCTGTACAAGGCGGCGCTCTTCGCTCAGCCATTGCCCGCATACATCAATCTCGCGCACGGTTGGCGACTGGTGGATGCGGCGCTTACCGCGTGTCTTGAATTTAAAATGCTTAACAGCATTAGTCACATAAGCGCGGCGCCGGTCTATCCCTGATTTAAGAAGCGCCTCATTCAGGAGCTGCCCCGCCGGGCCGACAAACGGCCTGCCCGCAATATCTTCCTGATCGCCCGGCTGTTCGCCGACAATCATCAGCCGCGCACCTGATGGCCCCTCGCCCATCACCACTTGGCTGGCATCGCAATAAAGCGGGCACCGTTCACAGGTCGAAGCGGCTGACTTCAATTCTTCAAGCGATTTGATCTCGATGTTTTGCGGCAGAGCCTCGCGGCGGTTTGCCACCACATCGGCGAGCCGATTTGCCTCAGTAATGCTCTCCTCAACCATCTGGCGCGCACGTGTCTCGGCCTGTTCGAGGAGTTCGGGTATCAGTTCTGCCTCTGGCAAATTCTTCCAGTATTTCTTCGGCATCTCCGATGTCATGGCAGAGATTTTCACCCGCGCTGGATTAAAGATAGACGCGAAATACGTCTTCCAGCCTTCTTCCATCACGTCTTCAGACGGCACATCGCGTTTTGACCCGCCTGGCCCGAAGCTCAAGGTTTTACCATCCCAGCGCGCCGTCTTCTCCGGCGTGACGATTGCCCAGTTCATATTCGCAAAGCGACGTTTGAAGAATGGCGTTCCAATCTCCTCGATCCGGTGTGTCGGCTCAAACCATGAGACGAAATTCTCGCGCCCATCCGGCGCGTCACCGGCTTTGCGAAACCGCACAAAGGCATGCATTTTATGAACGTCGCGGCGGATGGCCTTCTCGCGTGATCGCAGCCACACAATATCAGGGTCTGCCTTGCGTTCGATAAGATTTTTCTCGGTCTGCAGCCGCCATAAAATCCGGTAGAGCCGGTCAAAGCGCTCTTCATCGCGATGGCAGATCACAGCGCGCGCAATGCCCGGAAATGATTTCGGCACTGAAATCTCGCGCACCGGCCCTCGCGCCGGGCCTGCCTCGCTGACGCCAGCAAAGAGATCACCGCCCTTGCCTTCCACTTGCCATGAGATCATCTCAGGAGCCACACCCTGCCCGCAGAGCCGCCTCGCCTCGGCGCGCCAGCCGTCGAAATCTGTTTCGTGCGCGAGAATAACCGTCTGCATCAGAACAAAGACAGCTGTTCTGGCGGCTTCACAAAGCGCGCTTTGAGATTATCCGTGTCGGTCAGACCGCCCGGAGACCAGTCCCGTGCGGTTATGAAGGGCCGCACCTTGGATAGCGAGACCCGCATACGCGCCAGATCAGCCATCCCGATGGAGCCATGCCGCCGCGACGACAAAATCTTCATGACCGATTTCGGGCCGAGACCCGGCACACGCAACAAATGCTCTTTCGGCGCACGGTTCACATCCACCGGAAACCAGGCGCGATGTTTGAGCGCCCATGAAAGCTTCGGGTCGACATCCAGATCCAGCATGCCGCCATCAGTCGCCGAGATCACATCTTCGGTGTCATAGCCGTAAAACCGCATCATCCAGTCAGCCTGATAAAGCCGGTGCTCACGCAGCAAAGGCGGGGCAAGCGGCGGTAGGCTGGACGAGGCATCCGGGATCGGGCTGAACGCTGAGTAATAGACCCGCCGCAGACCATAACCCGCATAGAGCTTGCGCGAGGTGACGATGATATCGCTGTCGCGCGCATCATCGGCGCCGACAATCATCTGGGTGGACTGGCCGGCCGGCGCAAACGCTTTTGGTTTTGCCTTCTTGATGATGCGGGACTTCATCGCATCCGCCCTATCATCAATGCCGTATTTGACATGCGCCATGGCCGAGCGGATCACCTGCCCCGACTTTTCAGGCGCCAGCGTTTTCAGCCCCGGCTCTGTCGGCAGCTCGATATTGATGGACAGCCGGTCAGCATACGCCCCCGCCAGCCTGATCAGCTCCGGATCGGCTTCAGGGATGGTTTTCAGATGGATATAGCCGCGAAAGTCATGCTCCTCACGCAGCACGCGGGCCACCTCTACGATCTGCTCCATCGTGTAATCCGGTGAGCGGATAATCCCCGAAGAGAGGAAGAGGCCTTCAATGTAATTGCGCTTGTAGAAATCCAGCGTCAGCTTCGCCAGCTCATGCGTTTCAAACCGCGCACGCTCCACATTCGAAGAGACACGGTTCACACAATACCGACAGTCAAATGTGCAGAAGTTGGTCAGAAGCACCTTGAGAAGCGAAATACAGCGCCCATCAGGCGTGTAGGCATGGCAAATCCCCATGCCCTCGCTTGATCCGACACCCTTACCGGACATTGAATTGCGTTTTGTGCTGCCAGACGACGCGCAGGAGGCATCATACTTGGCAGCGTCCGCCAATATGGCGAGCTTCTGAAACGTCGTTTTTGATCGGGAAACTGCCTTCGACATGCAGAGAACAATACAGGAACAAATTGTCATTTCAAGACTGTTTCTGACAGCGACATATTGCTCGCATTGCGCTCTCTCAATGCATCAGGTTAGAAGCAGGGCTCCACACCCAGACAGGGATGATCTCTCCACGATATGAGCGCGCGCACACCGAAAACGGCTATGATTATCGGCGCTGGCGTTGTCGGCGTGACCACAGCCTATGCGCTGGCGCGACGCGGTGTGGATGTGACCCTGATCGACTTTCGCCACGGCGCAGGCGATGGCACATCGTTCGCCAATGGCGGCCAGCTCAGCTATCTGCACACAGAGGCGCTCGCCAGCGACACGATCATCAAGGATATGCCCGGCCTCGCAATGGGGCTGAACCCGGCCTTCCGCATCAAGGTCTCGCTCGACCCTGATTATGTGAACTGGCTACTGGCCTTTCTGCGAAACTGCACGGCCAGCCGTCATGCTGAAAACACCCGCAGCGCGCTCGCCATCGGGCTGGAATCCCGCCTTGAAATGCAAAAACTCGTCCAGCGATACGACCTTGATTTCGACTATCAGGTGCCGGGCAAAATGCAGCTCATTTACACACCGGAAGCCCGCCGCAATGTCGAAACCGGTATGGCCGTCAAAGGGCTCGACGAGGATGAACAGCGCCTCCTCACCTACGAAGAAGCCTGCAAGCTGGAACCGGCGCTGACAGACCTCGGCACACGCCCTGAAGCGGTGATGTATGCCGCGCGAGAGGCGCTGGGCGATGCGCATAAATTCTCGGTCAATCTGCTGGCCCTGCTGAAGCGTGATTTCGGCGTCACAACGCTGTTTGGGCATCGCGTCCAACATGTCTCGCTCTCATCAGACCGTGCAACGCTCACGCTTGCGGACGGCGATGTGCGCGAGGCGGACCTCTGCGTGCTCTGCACAGGGGCAGACCGCCGCCTGTTGAAAGAGCTGAAGATCGATGCCCCCGTCATGCCGATGAAGGGCTATTCCATGACGGCCCCGCATGGCGAAAACGCGCCTCGTATTTCCATCACCGATTCCAAGCGCCGCCTCGTTGTCTCCCGTCTGGGAGATCGCATCCGCATTGCGGGCATGGCCGACCTTGGCTGGACCAATCCCGATCCGGACCAGAAACGCATCGCAACGCTCCTTCGGGAGGCTGAGGCCTCGCTACCGAAAGCGGCAGATTTCCGGAATGTTCAGTCCGTCTGGGCAGGCCTTCGTCCGATGACCCCGGATTCAAACCCGCGCATAGGTCGCCCGCATGCCGCGCTCGCCTATAATCTCGGCCATGGTATGCTCGGCTGGACAATGGGCATGGGCACCGCCGAACGCCTCGCAAAGCTGATTGGATTGCCGGAGCTGGCTGAGATATAGAGAATGTCACCCTAAGTAGGAGAGAACAATGAGCTTAAAGAAAGCACGACAACTTCTACTGGGCGCCGTCATTACCGGATACTGTGCTACGGGCATAGCGGACGCACGGCCACGCGATGCTATCGAAACCATCCACTGCCGTGCCCTTGCTGTGCAGATGAATAACGAGGTGACCCGTTTCATTTCATCAATCGCCGACGATTCAGTTCGGTTGGCTGAGTTTGTAGGCCCAGTACGATTGGGCGGCGGCGACATATTCGATTTCCCCGAAGTCTCTGAACGTAACATTTTGGCGGTTTACGATTTGTCGTCCAGATCCGGCGAGATTCCGTTTTATCTGGAATTGCCAAATCCGTGTGATGCGCGAAGTGAACGCGCTGGCATGGCCCACAACTTCACCCAATTTGATCCCTGTTACGCCCACGTCACAAAATACTTGTTGGAGCTAACGCCATCCTCGTCAGCAGAGGTGTCGCTCGCAGACGCATCGCTATTCGAGGATTCCGATTACAGGGACGACAGCGCCACGGGCGGATACGAAGCGGGCTATCGGACGCGAACCTTAAATCAGGTCGATCAGGCGCTTGAAGCAGTTTTCGAAAAGGCAGGGATCGCTTTTGACCTCTCTTTGGTAGAGCTTCGCTCAATCGAGGAAACGCAAGACTTTCTGCCTTATTACTTCGAAAGAGACATCGCCATAGACGATGATTATCTCGTTTCCCGGTTCAGGGTCATTGATACCAGCGAAGACTTAGTACTCAGCGAGTTTACGAATGTCTTTCATCGCGACACGGGTGATCCGGTGTGCGAAGCCGAGAGCTTGGTCTTTTTTGACGAAGGAAGCTTTGAGTATTTTCTCGCAAACGAGCTTTCTCTCAGGACGAATTAACTTCGCAGGCGTGCCAAGCAAAGTGGACCCGACTTTGCGATCAAGGCGTTGTCCGGCTCCGCTGAGGGCTGGACCGATCTACATGCTGCCTCCCTCAATTGGAAACTCGGTCATGCAGCCCGAAGGTTCCCGCGAAGGCGGGAACCTATGCTTAAATTTGACGGCGTGCAGTACCGGACAATCTAAGCAGGGATACCCGCCTTCGCGGGTATCTGCGGTGTTGAGGGATTTTCGCTCATCCCTGCGCAGGCAGGGATCTGGTGCGACATGGCTGGGCCAGTTTCCCGCCTTCGCGGGAATGAGCGGAACACTACGAGCAACGCGAAGGCGCAGCCGGGGTGAGCCCATGGCGAACCACGAAGGCGAGCAAACAAAAAACATACACCTATATCGCCGCAAGGGATTCCCTGCAGCGCATAAGTTTTGATTTGAAGATGAAGTCAGATTGCGAGTGAAACGATAGACGCCGCACGGTCTGGTGGCGGCCACGGTTCTTGAGTTGAAGCAATGTGACGGGAACCCCGGAATGCCGGTTCTACAATCCGATCAAACTCAAGGGATGTGCGTTCTGCAGGTTCAAGATACACCAGCGCGCAGACAATCACACGAGCCAGATGGCTCGCCAGTATTTCTGCGCGTTCAAAGTTTTCTATTGCGGTCTGAAGTCGGTCAGACAGCTCGGCCATTGAGATGAAATCACAACCCTGAGCGGGCTCTATGTGAACCTCTTCTTCATGAGAGCAAACAAAACTGTCAGTCCGTTGCCAGACGGGCGTACGCATGGCGTTGGCGGCGAAGGTGAAACCGGCCTGCTTTAGCTGGTTCGAGGCCAGCATGCGCACATAGGCATGCACCATAGCGTCGGTCGAGATCACCATTCGAGCGAGATCACGCGACACGCATGTTTCGCCGGACGCCTGAAGCCGCAGGCACCAGGCGTAAAGCCGCGCAAGGTTCAGCCCGATCAGCTGACCAATGGTCAGAGACGTATAATCAGGGGCAGATGATGACGCGGGGTTCATGCCCCAAGTTTAGAGCGGGGTGTGGCGGGGTTGGATTAGTTTTTGTTTTTTTACACTGTCATCCCGGATGCTGTGCAGCATGACAATGAGATAGCCCCAGAAACCTGAACCCATGCGCACCGGTTCTTTCTGGTGCATTGCTACGCGGAATGCACCTTACCTGATGCAAAGCATCGGATTGCTACCTCATGCAACGCATCGGGATTTCAAATCAAATATTCAGAGCTCGCTGATCCAGAAACTCAAAAAGCGAAGATGCAATTTCTTCTGTGTAATTGCCGTCACCTGGGTGTACGTAGACGATGCTGTCTCCGTAGATCGCCGTGTCGATTTGATAACCATAAAAGCCTCCCGCCTCATCATCTGAAACCACGAGAAGCGGGCCGCCATTGGAGAAAATTTTTGGACGCGAGAGGATATACCACTCACTCGTCTCGACCAATGATGAAATGTTACAGCTTCCGAAATATCCAGCACCAAACGTTCGTGCAAAATGTTTCAATTGTTCCGGCAACTTACATTTGAGCGTATCTTCTACGTGTAAGATGTCTTTTTCCTTCGCAGGTTCCTCCATTCCGACGAACCAATTTGGCTTAAGCTCAATGACATCGCGAACTCTCTTATCAAACTGATCAGCCAGCATTCAGAGAACCATATTTCTAATCATAAATATGCTCAGGATAAACTTCCCAAGCCCTTTCTTCCTGCGCGCGATACCACCAATATAATTGTCTGTCTTGACTTCTCATAAAATCATCTACGCCTTGGTTGATTTTGTTTGGGTGCAGTATGCGTCACTTCGCTGTACGTGTGGGATGTAAAAACCGCAGCAAACGCACCAGAAAAACGAAGTGGGGTGATGCTTCGCAGGCCATCGAAGAACATGGATGCCATGCAGCTGAGTCTTTCTAGCACATCCGGGCAGCACCCTTGATGCACCCTGCTCGATGCAAAGCACCGGATGGCTATGTTAGAATCTGATACCTTAACTCGGCCATGAAGCGGTCGATATCTTTTACCGTTTGTCCAGATGGAATGCCCACTTCCGCGAATACCGGCGTTAATTGCTCGGTAGTCCATTGTTTCGACTGTTCCAGAAGTGCGCGCATTTCTGCACGATTCTGAGCATCGTATTCCTCAAAACGAGCCTTCATCCATCCGCCGATCATCGCTTTGAGAGCGCCATCATCCTCAATATCAAACTCTGCGAGATAGTTAGCATCAGTTGCAGTCAAGCAATTCACATCAATCATGTCGAGCCATGCTCCGAAGTCTCTAGGTTGGAATTTTATTTTCATCGTCAATATCCGTGATCGGCGAAACTCCGCTGCGCGACAGGGTGCATTAAGCGCAGCGAATTTACCAGTATGGTAACCGTCCGCAGCCCGCCGGTTCCCGTGAAGACGGGAACCCATGCTTAAATCTCGCGGCATTTTGAAGTGGTCGATCTCAGTCTGAATACCCGCCTTCGCGGGCATCTGCGGTGTTGAGGGATTTTCGTTTATCCCTGCGCAGGCAGGGATCTGGTGCGACATGGCCGGTCCAGTTTCCCGCCTTCGCGGGAATGAGCGGAACATTACGAGCAACGCGAAGGCGCAGGCAGCAATTTCTTTATGCCTCACGACGCGCGGCGTCTAAGGCGGGGCGGGCTATCGCCCGGACCGCGGTCGCGGTCTGTGAGCCCACGAGCAATGCGAAGGCGCAGGCGGGTCGAGCCGGAGGCGAGGCGACACTGCCGAGCAAATTTAAAAGACCACCGGAACCCTAATTCGGCTTCGACGTAATCACATCCTGAAGCGGGATTTCGAACTGACGATTACAGAACTGGCAATCGGCTTCAAAGACGTCTTTGCCCGTCTCTTCGGCCAGTTCCAGAAGCTCGTTATCCGGCAGGTTCTTCATCGTCTCAACGAGGCGTTCTTCAGAACAGGTGCATTCGTCACGGATCAGGCTTGGTGCTTCCATGCGCACGCCATCTTCGTGGAAGAGACGGTAAAGCACACGGCCAAGTGACAGATCAGGGTCGAGCAGTTCTGCATCCTCAACGCTCTGGAAGAGCACGCTGGCTGTGTTCCACTGGTCTTCCGTGTCGCCGCGGTTTTCGTCGCCTGCAACCTTCTGGATCAGCGCGCCGCCAGCCTGCCAGCTGGCGCCTTCGCCTGCCTTCTGGATTTCACCTACAGCGAGGCGCACCTTGGTTGGCACCTGCTCTGAGCGATCAAAATAATGCTCTGCGCATTCGGCCAAAGACGTTCCGTCGAGCGGCACAACACCCTGATAAGGCTGTACGAATTCATTGTCTGAAATCACGGTGATAGCGAGCGCGCCATTGCCGAACACCTGACGCGGGTGCGGACGGATCAGCTCGTCTTTGTTCACGCGCTCCACCAGAGCCCATTTTTCTTCGTCATAGCGTAGCATGCCGCGCAGGCTGCCGCGCGTGTGATACTCGGCAACCATCAGGCTGACAGGGCCACTGCCCTGCGCCTGCACGGCCACGCGTGCATCTTCTTTCAGGCTGGCACCGATCAGCACAGCAAGGGTGAGCGCCTCCCCCAGAAAACGGGCAAGTTCGTGCGGATAGTCATGACGGTTCAGAATTGCGCCAATCACCTGACCGTCCATGCGCGTGATACGTCCGCGCACGGCCTGCTGGTCCAGCTGGAATGTTGCAACGCTGTTTGCGCCTGTGCCGAGCTCGTCGGCCAGATGGGTCAGGTTTCCAGACACCATTTCAAAATTGCCTTCTGTGCATGAAGCCGGTTCTCAGCTTCGTCAAAAACCGCAGATTGCGGCCCGTCAATCACACTGGCTGAAACTTCTTCACCGCGGTGCGCCGGGAGACAGTGGAGGAAGATAGCCCCTCCATTGGCCGCGCCCATTAGCTGGTCATCCACCATGAAGGGTGCAAGGTCTGAAAGACGTTTATCTGCATCTTTATCGCCCATGGAGACGAAAGTATCCGCCACGACGACATCCGCGCCGGCAACGGCGTCAGCCGCAGAGGTGAATACGTCAATTCGGCCCTGCTCTGCGCGGGCCGCCTCAATACGGTCTGCTGGCGCTTCATAGCCAATAGCTGTGCCAACCGCGAGCGAGAAGCCGAATTTCGGCGCAGCGTCGATAAAGCTCGCGCAGACATTATTGCCATCGCCTACCCAGGCGATACGCGCGCCTTTCAGGTCGAGGCCTTTTTCTTCCAGCGTCTGCAGGTCCGCCATGATCTGGCACGGGTGAGACTTATTCGTCAGGCCGTTAATGACCGGCACAGAGCCCGTCTCAGCAAAATCGACAACATCCTGATGGTTGTTCGCACGGATCATGACGATATCGACAAAGCGGGACAGAACCTTAGCTGTGTCTTCAATCGTCTCGCCGCGGCCGAGCTGCATGTCAGACGAGGTCATGAACATGGTCTGGCCGCCAAGCTGGCGCATGCCGACATCAAAGCTCGTGCGGGTCCGCGTAGAGCTTTTCTCGAAAATCATCGCAAGGATATGGTCGGCGAGCGGCGCGCCCGCATCGACCTTGCCCTTCGGCCAGCCCTGACGCGCGGCTTTTGTCGCCTTCGCGTCATCCAGAATGGCTCTCAGCTCGGACGCTGCGATATCGCACATGTCTAAAAAATGTCTCATCCCCTCAGTCCTCTTCTAACGTCAGCATCCAGATTGCCTGAGCCAACGCGATATCGGGGCCATTCCCATTATCTGCGATCTGCTCATATGGCGGCATCCAGTGATGCCGAGGTGTACCGTCCACGTGCGTCAGGTCATAGGTTGGCAATCGCAGAACCAGACCCGATGGCAGATTGAGTCCTTCTATTCCGCCGCGCAGCGCCGCCATTTGCGAGCCCACAACGTCTCCAATGCCAAGCGCATCAAACCCGACGGCCATACCCTCGCCCATCGACCCCGTCCAGTTACCAACCAGAACAATGACATCTCCGCTGATGGTCCAAGGACCGCGGGGATCGACATATCGGTCGACATAGCTGCCGTCTGCGATGCTGAAGCGCTGATAATTGGCGCGCTCGTCGACAAACCGGCCAAGAATGGGCTCGGCAACGTCAGTACCTCCACCAGATGGCGTATCGCGCAGATCAATGATCCAGCGATGCGTATCCGCATGATCCTCGATAGCTGCCTCAAAAGCGGCGACTGTGTCCGTCTCACCCAGTGAGTTGTTGAACCTGACATAAAGCACCTCGCCAGGTAGTATCAGCGCTGTAACCGGGCCATGGTAAGGCCGCTGCACAGGATCATCCAGCTGCAGTTCGCTAACGTCCTCACTCGTTTTCAGAGTTACAGAACGCGGCGCACCACGTTGTCCGGCTGCAGCCTGATTGAGCGCAGACATATCGCGGCTGACCTGCTGGTCCTCTGACTCATAGGCTTCCCAGGCTGAGATAATGTCGTCTACCGGACGACCATCAATCGCTACAATCTGGTCTCCGGGCATGAGTCCTGCCAGCGCCGCCGATGATGCAGGACGTACGCCGGTGACAACCGCCAGACCTTCGCCTGAAGGACGCACCGCGTAGTCCGCTCCCGAAGGCGCCAGACGAGGAGATGTAGAGGAATTGGTGTTGAGGCTGACGTGATTGTCCCGCAGCGCCGCGACGAGCTCTTCCAGAACCGGCAACAGATCAGATCTTCCCGCTGCGTCAGCCGTAAGATCCTCGCAAAAGGTGCCGAGATCCATCGTGAGTTCGTCAATATAGGCATACCGCGTGGCAACCAGTTCGCAAGCCGCCTGAACATTGGCCTGTATCCGATTCTGGGCCGGACTCGCAGACGCGCCCCCGCTCCAGAAAATGGAAACGGCGCAGATAGCCACCTTCAGGGCGCTGTGTGCGAGATGCAGCCGCTTGACCGTCATGTCAGCCAGCCGAAGCGGCCTCTGTCAGGCAAGCATCAAGAATGTCGATAGCTTCACGGATATCAGCATCCGTAGCAATGAGAGGCGGCGCAAGGCGCAGAACGTTGTCGCCCGCAACGCCGCAAAGGAGCTTTTTGGCGCGCGCCAGCTGTTGAACCGGCTTAGGTGCGGATTTCAGCTTCAGGCCCACCAAGAGACCTTTGCCGCGCACATCCTCAACCATATCAGGGTGACGGTCTTTCAGGCTTGCAAGGCCCTGCTGCAGATTGCTGGCCGTGCGGCGAACGCCCTCAAGGAAGCCTTCGGACATCATCTCGTCGAACACGACATTGCCGACAGCCATAGCCAGCGGGTTGCCGCCATAGGTCGAGCCGTGGGAGCCAGGACGCATGCCCTTGCCTGCTTCTTCCGTGACGAGGCACGCACCGAACGGGAAGCCGCCGCCAACGCCTTTAGCCACAGCCATAATGTCCGGATCGGCTTTGCCATCTGCCCATTGGTGCGCAAACAGCTTACCTGTACGGCCCGCGCCGCACTGGACTTCATCATAAATGAGAAGCGTGCCGGTCTCGTTGCAAAGCTCGCGCAGGGAGACGAGGCAATGCTCAGGAATGCTGCGCACGCCGCCTTCGCCCTGTACCGGCTCTACCAGAACCGCACATGTGTCTTTGGTGATCGCCGCTTTCAGCGCGTCATGGTCACCGAATGGCAGTTGGGTGAAGCCCGCCATAGGCTCGCCAAAGCCTTCCAGATAAGCCGGATTGCCGCCTGCATTGATCGCTGCGAAAGAGCGGCCATGGAAGGCGCCGGAGAATGTCAGGATTTCCTGACGGTGCGGCTCGCCATTCGCCCAGTGATATTTACGGGCTGTTTTCAGCGCGCACTCGATCGCTTCTGTACCAGAGTTGGTAAAGAAGACCTGATCGGCGAATGTGTTCGCGCAATACTTCTCCGCCAGCTGTTCGCCAGCCGGTACGCGGAACATGTTTGACGTATGCCAGAGCTTGTCAGCCTGATCTTTCAGAGCGGCAACCATTTTAGGATGCGCATGACCAAGCGCGTTCACCGCAATGCCCGCGATGAAGTCGAGATAGGCCGTGCCGTCTTCAGTATACAGTCGCATGCCTTCACCTCGCACGAAGACTTCTTCTGGCGGGGCGTAAACGGGAAGCATGGCTTCGCGCATGACATGTACTCCTGAATGCTGAAAGGGCTCTCCTGCCCTGTTGAAAAACAAGCCGCGTCATTACCTTAATTGCGCTATTCTGGTCAATGGAACGCCCGGATTGTCACGAAACGATCACGCGCCAGAGCGCGGCAAATACAACATCCCTGCTGAAATTGCTTGAAACTTATGATTTTCGCTTGAGAATACTTCGTCAAAGCCAGAAATTTCCGGAATCTGAAATCTGTTCATCTTCCAGACATTTGGCATGGTGCACTAAGGTGTAATCACTGATGAAGGGTCCGAAGGGGGACATTATGAAAACGACTATCGCGCTTATCGCGTCTACCGCTCTTATCTGTTCTGCTGGCGTTGCCAGTGCGCAGGATTTCACTCTGCAGCCAGGCTACGGCTCTGTAAGCCTCGAAAACGGTTTCACACCTGATCCGTATGAAGTTGATCTTATTTCTGGTGGTTCGGTCGACGCGTCTACAATCGGTTGCGCTGGCATGATTGCAAACGCACCTGACTTCCGCGTCGATTATCTGGCTGGCGACTTTTTTCCGCTCATCCTGTCCGTAGAATCCAATTCCGACACGACGCTCGTTGTGAATATGCCGGATGGCAGCTGGGCGTGTGACGATGACAGCGCGGGTAACCTGAACCCGATGCTTGAGTTTAACCAGCCAATGTCCGGCCAGTATGATATCTGGGTTGGCGCATTCGGTGGCGGAAACGAAGAAGCCACGCTTTATATCTCTGAAATTATGGCAGGCTCGTCATACGACGACGGCGGCTCAATGAGCGGCGGAATGCCAGACTTCTCGCTCGCACCAACATACGGATCGGTTGACCTCCAATCCGGCTTTGACCCTGACCCGTACAATGTGCAGGTCACATCCGGCGGCACCGTTGACGCCGAAGTTGTTGGCTGTGCAGGCATGATCGCAACGGCGCCTGACTTCCGCCTGAACTATGCAGCTGGAGACATCTTCCCGCTCATCATCTCCACAATGTCTTCCGACGACACCACACTGGTGATCAACCAGCCGGATGGCAGCTGGATCTGCGACGATGACTCCGGTGAAAACTTCAACGCATCAGTCAATATCGCGTCTCCTATGAGCGGCCAGTATGACATCTGGGTTGGCAGCTTCTTTGGCGACAATCAGCCAGCGACGCTCGCTATCTCCGAGCTTTACAGCAACTAGGCTGATAGCCCTTTAAAATGAAAAACCGGCTGACTCAGGTGGGCCGGTTTTTTACTGCCTGCATTCGAGACAATTCGTGCTTGCCAGACACGCCAACTCCATGTTCAGAATTCACCCTGACCGGTAAGGCAGCAGGGGGCTGCCTTCCACAGGGGGAAATCTCATGGATTTTGGCACAGCAATTCGCCTTTACTTCTCAAACTATTTCAATTTTCAGGATCGCGCACGCCGCGCCGAATACTGGTGGCCGGTGCTGATGCAGTTCATCGCTTACGTGGCCATGATCTTCGTCAGCGGAATTTTCGGCATGCTTGGCGATATCGGCATGATACTGATCTGGATCCCGATGGTTTTGTACTGGCTGTTCGGCCTTGCTTGTATCATCCCCAATCTCGCTATGGCGGTGCGACGCCTTCACGACAAGGATATGAGCGGCTTCTGGGTACTAATTTGGTTAGTTCCGCTAATCGGCTTTCTCTTCCTCCTTTTCCACTTCGTCACGGAAGGCACACCTGGCCCGAACAAATACGGCCCTGACCCGAAAAGGCCAACGCACGACGTCTTCTGATCCGGCTCAACTGAAATTCAAATATGTCTGGCATTTCCAAATTCCTCTGGGTGCTCCGCCTCAATCTGTTTGAGTTCAACGGTCGGCTGTCCCGGAAAAACTTCTGGCTAATCGTACTCGCATGGGTTGGCGTCCATACGATTCTGTGGCTGGCCTCCGCGGTATCTTTTATTCTGATAGCTGAATCTCAGACCACACCGGACAAAACAATTGCGGGAACGATAGCTATGATAGCGATCGGGTCACAATTGATATTCACCTTCCTGAGCTTCCTTCCAATGCTGGCCGCCACCGCAAGACGGCTGCACGACACCAATCGAACCGCGCGCTGGGCTTTCCTTCTCATTCCGCCAATCACCGCCCTTGGCATGTTCCCGCTTCTCTTTTTCTGCGCTGAAGAAGGTGACCGGTTTGACAATAAATATGGCCGCGCCCCCAAAGCCCGCACGAATCCGGAAATCGCGGAAGTGTTTAACTGACCTCACCCAACGGTATGGCTTGCCAAACGGCGCCCCGGGTCTAGTCTCCGCCAAAACGAAGATCAGCCTCGGGGAAACGCCATGAGCGAGCAGCGCATCACCTACACAATCAAGAACGGCATTGCGGATGTACGCATGGTCCGCACTGACAAAATGAACGCGCTCGACAATGCCATGATCGACGCGCTGATCGATACGGCAGCCGAATTAGAAAACCATCCTGAGGTCCGCGTTGTTGTCCTGTCCGGCGAAGGACGTGCGTTTTGTGCAGGCCTCGACACCAGCAATTTCAAACGTACCGCAGAAGGTAATGGCGGCTCGGCCACTGTAAAACATGGCGGCGGTCTTGCTGATCGCACGCATGGCATTGCCAACCGCGCTCAACAGATTGTCTGGGGCTGGCGCAATCTTCACGCGCCGGTCATTGCGGCCGTTCATGGCATCGCCTTTGGCGGCGGCTTTCAGCTGACCCTTGGCGCCGATATCCGCTTCATGCACCCGGAAACCAAGCTCTCTATCATGGAAGCCAAATGGGGTCTCATTCCGGATATGGGCGGCACGCCGGTTATGCGCGCTATCGCGTCCGAAGACATTCTGAGAGAGCTGTCTTACACCGCGCGCATTTTCTCCGGCGAGCAGGCCAAGGAATACGGCTTTGCAACACACGTGTCCGAAAGCCCATACGATGATGCGATGGTTCTGGCGCGTGAGATCGCAGAACGCTCTCCGTCTTCTGTGAAACGCTCCAAGAAGATGTTCAACGCCCTGTTCGATGCGACCGACGCTGAAGCCCTTCTGACAGAATCCGTTCTGCAGGATGAAATCATCGGCAAGCCAAATCAGGTCGAAGCGGTGAAAGCAGGCATGGAAAAACGCGTTGGCAACTTCTCTGACACGTCCGACTAACCGACTGATTTTTATACCTATATCGGGAAATATGTAACGTTACACTGCGTTACGCTACCGTTATTTACTGCACTTCGGTGTAGTGGACCCCGTATCAAATCCCTTCCGGCCCGCAGCACTGCTTCGGGCCGCCAGATCAAGGGATGGAAGAATGATACGAACAAGCGCCATAGCGCTGCTGGCTGGCCTCACCTCTGTTTCGGCCTATGCTCAAACCGCAGATGTCACAGACGAAGAAAACCGCCTCTCCACGGTAGAGGTTCACGGCCGAGGCCTTGCGCTGATTGGCGAAGCGCAGGCCGCTTCACAGGGCGTTGTCGGCTATGCTGATTTCGAGGACCGCCCTCTTTCCCGCGCTGGTGAGCTCGTTGAAGTCATTCCCGGCGTCATCGCCACCCAGCACTCCGGAGAAGGCAAAGCGAACCAATTTTTCCTGCGCGGTTTCAACCTTGATCATGGCTCGGACTTCTCAGCCGTTGTGGATGGCGTGCCGCTTTCCATGCGCTCGCACGGGCATGGTCAGGGCTATCTCGACCTGAACCCGATTATTCCGGAACTCGTGGAACGGGTCGACTATCAGAAAGGGCCCTATTTCGCAGATACAGGCGACTTCTCCGTAGCGGGCGCGGGCACATACACGCTCTATTCCGAACTCGCTGAGAACTTCGTCGAACTGAAAATTGGTGAAGACGGGTATCTGCGCACGGTAGGCGGCTATTCAACGCCATTGTCAGAAACAACCACCCTCCTCATCGCCGGTGAATTCCAGAACTATGACGGCCCGTGGGAAAACGCTCAGGAGGTCGACAAGATCAGTGGCCTTGCGCGCCTTTCCGGCGACTTTGGCACGTGGAATTACACGCTCACCGCAACGGCATATGACAATAACTGGGTCTCCAGCGAGCAGATCCCGCAACGACTCGTAAGCAACGGCACGATTAGCCGGTTCGGGTCTCTCGATGATGATCTGGGCGGAGATGTCTCACGCTATAGCCTGTCCGGCCAGCTCGGCTTCGATCACGGCGATGGCGCGTCCACCGAGATTTCGGCCTTCTATGTCGACTCCTCTTTCAGCCTCACGTCCAACTTCACCTATTTCCTTGCCGATCCGGTAAATGGTGATGAGTTCCACCAGTTTGACGAGCGCACAATTATGGGCGGCTCCATCCGACATGAAAGGGAATTGAGCGACCGCCTAGAGATTCATACGGGCGCACAACTGCGCTATGACGATGTCTCGGATGTTGGCCTGGAACTCACGGCAGGCCCGACTGTGTTGCAAACGGTCAATCGCGGCTCGGTAGAGGAATTCAGCCTCGGCGTATGGGGTGAGGCCGAATACCATTTCACACCAACGCTGCGTGGCTCATTCGGCCTTCGCGCAGACTATTATGATGGTGAAGTCACCGCCGATATCGTGCCCCAAAACTCCGGCTCAATCGATGATACGCTGGTGACGCCTAACGCATCCCTGGCATGGCGCGCGAGCGACCATGTTGAGCTTTATGCGAGCTATGGCCGCGGCTTCCACACCAATGACATTCGCGGCACCGTGATCCAGACAGATCCGGCGAGCGGCCAGCCCGCCACTCAGGCCCCGCTCTTCTCTGAAGGCGAAGGCTATGAGCTGGGTGCACGTTTCGAACGCGGCGACTTCAACCTGTCAGCCGCCCTGTTCACGCTGGAACTCGACTCTGAACTGATCTTTGTCGGCGATGCAGGCACGACTGAAATCAATGACGCCACCACACGCACCGGCGTTGAGCTGACCAGCTTCTGGCGCCCGAATGACTGGCTGACACTTGATGCGAGTGCGGCCTTCACGGATGCGGAGTTCAATGTGGCTGGCCCTGATACCGCCATTCCAAATGCCGTTGAAAGCGTTGTCGGCGCCGGAATGCACCTCGATTTCGATCCATGGGTATTCACCGCGCGTCTACGCTATCTGGGCAAAGCCCCGCTGATCGAAGATGGCTCGGTCACAACAGACCCGACCACTGTTCTGAACCTGGGCGCCAGCTACACATGGGAAAACGTAGACTTCGGTCTTGAGGTTCTTAATGCCCTCGACGCGGAGGATAATGACATCAGCTATTTCTACGAAAGCCAGTTTCAGGGTGCAGCCAATCCGGTCGAGGATATCCACTTCAAACCCGTAGAGCCACGTCAGGTCCGTTTCAGAGTGCGGTATAATTTCTGAGGCTTGCCTGACGCCCCTGCCGGCTTCGGGCTGCCTTCCCCGGAGCCGGCACTCTTCAATTAATTGCGTTTATTTAATTATATAAGTATAGTCAGCTATCGGCAAATGAAATGCATGACGATATGACTAGCGCTTAGCCACCACTTTCCTCCCGAGCTCGTGCATGGGAAGACTCAAAGGACCAGCCCTTCGCAGGACTGGTCCCTTTTTTTTGTTCGCTTTTTGGGCGTGGATCAGGCTTTGAGTTTGTAACCGATCTTGAACAGCCACCAGACAAATGCACAGGTGACAAAGGCAAGACCGCCGGTCACGAAGACACCCGTCATGATGTTGGAGTTCGCCACGCCGAGGAAGCCATAGCGGAAACCGTCAATCAGATAGAAGAACGGGTCCCAGTGAGCCAGCGTCTGGAATGGCTCTGCCAGAACCTTCACATCGTAGAATGTACCTGACAGGAAGGTCAGTGGCACGATCACAAAGTTGGTGACAGCCGCGAGGTGGTCGAATTTATCAGCCCAGATGCCGCCCGCAGCGCCAATCGCGCCGAGAATAATGCTCGCCATCATAGAGAACCAGATGACCGCCCAGATATGGGTGATGGACAGAGAGGCAAGGCCAAGGATCTGGATCGCAATACCTGTAACGAGGCCAACCATAATCCCGCGTGTTGCCGCACCGGCTACGAAACCGAGCGTCAGCTCGAGCGCAGACAGAGGCGGCATCAGAAAGTCGACAGATGTGCCCTGCACTTTTGAAATCGTCAGAGAGCTCGCCGTATTCTGGAAAGCGTTCTGCAGGATGGACATGATGATCAGGCCCGGCGCCAGGAAGTTCTGATAGGCAATGCCTTCAAAATCTCCGGTTAGTTCGCCGCGATTGCCAAAGGCAAGCTTGAACACTGTCATCAGAAGAAGCGTAGAGACGGCAGGTGCAAACAGGGTCTGCATCGCCACTTTGATAAAACGCCCGACTTCGCGCTTGTACAGCGTGAACATTCCGAGCCAGTTCCAACCGGCAAATCGGCGAGGTTCAGCGTAGCTCATGGTGTCAGCCCCTTGGTTTCCGTCAATCAGGTCCAACACATAAGGGTTTCGGACGAGAATGGAATGGCCAGAACACCCTGCACATATGAGTTCGCGTTAATTGACCAGATAGGTTTCCTCGGTTTTCCACATGCAATTAGTTAATTTAGCCTACTAGATGTGGATTAATCATGTTCTCCACAGATCATGATATTGTGTCTGCCGCTTCAACCTATACGATATGTGGGGAAGGCTAAGGTTAACAAAGTCTCAACGCTACTACATATTGATTAACAAAACTGACTTTCAGGAGGCGGATGATGAGTTGGACAGAAGAGCGGGTGGAACAGCTCAAGAAACTCTGGACCGAGGGCCATAGCGCCAGCCAGATTGCCAACCAGCTTGGCGGTGTCACACGCAATGCCGTCATCGGCAAAGTCCACCGGCTGGGCCTCTCAGGCCGCGCGACGCCGTCACGTCCGGTGAAGCGCCCACCACGTCTGGCAAGGCCAAAACCAGCGCCGCAGCGTGTCGAGCGTCCAGTCGCACCGACACCAGAGGTCGCGGCACCACAACAGCAGCAGCCAACAACGCTGCCAGCTGTCGCAAAATCTACAGAACCGCTTGATCCGGTAAAACTGGCGAATGGCGACTTCGCAAGCGTTCTGAACATTCGCGAGTCCATGTGCAAATGGCCAATCGGCGACCCAATGGACAAGGATTTTGCATTCTGTGGTCGTGCAGCCTCCGGCGGCCCTTACTGCGCAGAACACGCAAAAGTCGCGTTCCAGCCTAAGAAGTCGCGCACACGACGCGAAGACGGTCAACGCGCCGCTGGCTAACGAAAAATCGAGAAGACCAGATCCCAAACCAAAAACACCGCGCCAGAACGGCGCGGTGTTTTTTTATGTTGTCCCCGACCGGAAACGTGGGGGGCTCCGGTCGGGGCATCACTCAAACCTGTCGCTCAGGGCTGCGGTGTCCGCAGCCCATTGCATTGGGGAAGGTCAGGCAGGTTTGAGCGACGTGTCGGTTTCGTCCGAAGTATCCGCAGGCGTTTCGCTGGCCTCTATGCCGGCAACAGCTTTGCGGATCGCCTCCAGACGGGACATGGACTGATAGCCTTCCGGAAGGAAACGGTCAGCATTCAGCCCAGCCAGCTGCTGGTGCACGGTCTCGGTGACGTTACACACAAAGAGCAGGCGCTCTTCATCATGGGCGTCTTCCGAAATCGCCTCGACAGCCCGCGCGGCTGATACGTCCACGCTATCAATACCGCCGAAATCGAGTATCACCGCCTCACGCCCGTGTACGTTCTCCCGAACGCGGTGAGACAGGTCAGCTGCCGCACCAAAGCTGAGCGGACCGGAGAATTCGAACATTTGCAGGCGGCTGCCCGCACGTTCGAACAGTGTCTGCTCTTCTTCGTTCAACGCGGCTGGTGCATTGCGATTGATCGCATCGAGCTGTTGCTGAGCAACCGAGCGAACAAAGGCGAGCGCCGCAAGGAAAACACCAAGGCCAACCGCTGTAATGAGGTCAACGAACACAGTGACGACCAGCACAAGCGCCATGAGTACAAGGTCCCAACGTGGGCCTTTATGCGCGCGTTTGATGTAAGCCACGTCGATGATATCCCAGCCAACCTTGATCAGAATGCCCGCCAGAACGGCGTGCGGGATTGCCCGCGCAAGCGGTGCAAGTGCCACAACAACCGCCAGAAGCAGAATGGAATGCACCATGCCAGAAATGCGCGTCTTACCACCCGTCCGGATGTTCACCATGGTCCGCATGGTTGCACCCGCGCCCGGAATAGCACCGAACAGACCCGCAATAGAGTTACCAATACCCTGACCGATCAGCTCACGGTTAGACTCGTGACGTGTGCGTGTCGCATTGTCTGCAACAAGGCTTGTCAGGAGACTGTCAATCGCACCGAGCAGGGCCAGAATGATCGCTGCCTCAACGACCAGGAAGGCCGCAGACCGGTCAATATTCGGGATGACAAGAGACGGGAAGCCGACCACGAGGTCTTCGCCGATGATCGGAACCTCCAGCAGCATGCCGACGAGCGTACCAATGATCAGCGCTGCCAATGCTCCCGGAATGAACTTACCAACGGCTTTTGGCCAAAGGAATACGATTGCCAGTGTCAGAACACCAAGTCCAAGCGCCCCGAAATTCGGGCCTGCAATCGCAGCCGGAATAGCTTCCATTGCCGCAATTGTCCCGCCGCCATCAGGTTCAGACCCGAACAGGCGGCTGGCTTGCAACAGGATGATGATAACGCCGATACCGGTCATGAAGCCGGAGATCACAGGGTATGGCACCAGGCGGATATACTCGCCAAACCGCATCACACCGAGCAGGATCTGGAAGATGCCCGCAAGAATGACGGCAGCGAAGATAATGCCCGCCACTTCAGGAAATGGCGCGCCTGCCTGACGGCTCACTTCACCGGCCAGACCGGCAAACACAACGACCATCGGGCCCGTCGGCCCGGTGACCTGTGTCTGCGTACCGCCGAATAGCGCTGCGAAAAAGCCGGTAAAAATAGCGCCCCAAAGGCCTGCAATCGGACCGGCGCCGGAGGCTTCACCGAAGGCCAGAGCGAGCGGCAAAGCCACCACGCCAGCGGTGATCCCGCCATAAAGGTCGCCCTTTATGTGAGAGAAATCGAAGTAATTCTTCATGCCAGATCCTATTCCGCTGCGACGTGAGCGTGCTCAGGCAGGTGCTCACGCACCATGTCAGCGTAATAGTCGGCTACCGGCTCGAAACGTTGTGTCTCTTCATTCCAGGCCGTGACGTCACCGGTTTTGATGTCATACACCCAGCCATGAAGCTTCACAGACTTGGTTGCGAGGCGTGCCGCCACGTATGGGTGCGTTTTAAGGTGTTGCAGCTGAAGCAGAACATTTTCCTGAATGAGAAGGTGCATACGCTCCTGCTCGGACATGCCCTCGCCTTTCTCTTTCACGACCTGCCAGGCCGCGCGCGCATAGCTCAACCAGTCTTTTACGTGTGGCAGCTCATTCAGCGCTTCGAGATCAGTAACGCCCTTCATCGCGCCGCATTCTGTGTGACCGCAAACGATGATGTGAGGCACTTTCAGCGCGGCAACCGCATATTCGATAGACGCAGTCATTCCGCCTGTGTGCAGGGTATGCGGCGGAACAATGTTGCCTGCATTGCGGCAAATGAAGAGCTCGCCCGGCTCTGTCGATGTCATGAGGTTCGGGCTGATACGGCTGTCAGAGCAGGTAATGAACAGGGCTTCCGGAGACTGACCGGAGCTCAGCTCTTCAAACAAAGCCTGACGTTTTGGGTATGACTCGCGTTGAAACTTTACAACGCCTGCAGCAATCTTAGGCATAGCTTCTCCTCTTCGCGCGGATGCGCGGATTTATGATGTATTTTCGGGAAGGAACGGATTCCGGGCGGGACGTATCAGCCTTACAGGATCAGGCGCAGATGCACTTCACCCGTGGAGGGCATAAGTCTCGATGTACGGAATCTAAGGGATCGTGATCAGACTGGATCACGCTGGGATGCAGGGTGGGCACGACGACAAGGCGCGGCCATGAGGTCCCCGTTTATCATGACGATAAACTTGGCACATTCACCACGTTTGACAGACGTACAAAAAGACAAGTGCCACCCCGTTCCCAATGGGATCAAGATAACAAAAAGCCCCGCACCTTCAATACATTGATGAAAGATGCGGGGCTTTTTCTGATAACATCAGGATAACATTTTCGTCAGACCTGTTGAGGTGCTTGCGCCGGGCGCTGTTGCGGCGGTGGTCCCTGTTGAATCTGGAAGTTCATTAGCGTGCCAGTCACTGTTTTCCGCAGTGAAGACAGGAGCTCTGAGAAAAGCGCAAACGCTTCGGATTTGAACTCGTTGAGCGGGTCACGCTGACCATAGCTGCGCAGGTGAATAACAGACCGAAGCTGATCAAGTTGCTGCAGGTGTTCGCGCCATTCTTTATCCAGAAGCTGGAGAAGGATTTGCTTCTCGAACCAGCGCATCCGATCCGGACCCATTTCAGCCGCTCGGGCGAGGAAGGCTTCGTCAGCCGCTGCTGACAGACGCTCGATGATTTCCTCGTTCGCCACACCCTCTTCGGACGCCCACTCACGGATAGGCGGTGTGATGCCGAAGATTTTGTGTGTTTCTTCGATCAGACCATCAATGTCCCACTGCTCGGCGTAGGTTTTAGGCGGCATCGCCTCATTGACGATGTCCTCGACCACATCACGGCGCATTTCGGTAATGGTGTCGCTCACGTCTTCAGCCGTCATGAACTCGATACGCTGTTCGAAGATCGCTTTACGCTGATCGTTCGTCACGTTGTCGTATTTCAGAAGGTTCTTACGGATTTCGAAGTTGCGCTGCTCGACCTTTTTCTGGGAGGTCTCAAGCGCCTTGTTCATCCATGGGTGAACAATGGCTTCGTCTTCCTTGATACCGAGGCGACGCATGATGGTGTCGAGACGTTCGGCCGCGAAGATGCGCAGAAGATCGTCTTCGATAGACACGTAGAATTTAGAACGGCCAGGGTCACCCTGACGGCCTGTACGACCACGAAGCTGGTTATCGATACGGCGGCTCTCGTGACGCTCTGTACCCAGAACGAACAAACCACCGGCATCCAGTGCCTTCTTCTTCGCTGCTGCAATCTCGTCTTTCAGACGGGTTTTCAGCTGCTCGTGCTTACCATCTTCAATTTCCTGACGGATCTGCTCGAGCACTTTATGCTCAACGCGCTTCACCACCTGATCGCGCAGTTCCGGCGGAACATTGCGCATGATCTGGTCACGGCTTGCTGCGAGCGCTGGTGTCTTTTCTATGATGCGACCGACTTCTTCCTGAAGCTCGGTCTGGAACTCGGCTTGCAGCTGGTCCTGACGACCTGCCAGAAGCTCGGTCTCCATGCGCATTTCAAGGTTACCGCCAAGCTGGATGTCCGTACCACGGCCAGCCATATTTGTCGCAACCGTGATCGCACCCGGCATACCGGCCTGCGCGATGATCAGAGCCTCACGCTCGTGGTGACGGGCGTTCAGAACCTGGTGCGGAATTTTTGCCTGAGCGAGCAGCGTGGAGAGAAGCTCGGACTTCTCAATAGACGCTGTACCGAGGAGAACCGGCTGGCCACGCTGATGGCAGTCACGCAGCTCTTCGATAATCGCTTTATATTTCTCTTTCGCCGTCCGGTAGACGACGTCATCTTCATCAATACGCTGGATCGGACGGTTTGTCGGAATATCGAAAACGCGCAGGCCATAGGTATCCATGAACTCGTCGGCTTCTGTGTCAGCCGTACCGGTCATGCCCGCCAGCTTTTTGTAGAGGCGGAAATAGTTCTGGTATGTGATGGACGCGAGCGTCTGATTTTCCGGCTGGATCGTTACGCCTTCTTTGGCTTCGATCGCCTGGTGCAGCCCCTCTGAAAGGCGGCGGCCGTCCATCATGCGCCCCGTGAACTCATCAATCAGCATGACCTGCTTGTCTTTGACGATGTAGTCCTTGTCGCGTGTGAACAGCTTGTGCGCACGAAGCGCCTGGTTCGCATGGTGAACAATGGTGATGTTCTGCGGGTCATACATAGACCCTTCCATTAAGCCTGCCTGTATAAGCAGATCCTCAATGTGCTCATTACCTTCTTCGGTGAAGACAATCGAGCGCTGTTTCTCGTCAAGGTCATAATCCTCTTCGGTCAGCTGAGGAATTATCGCGTCGATCTGACGGTAAAGATCGGACCGGTCATCGGTCGGGCCTGAAATGATCAGCGGCGTACGCGCTTCGTCGATCAGAATAGAGTCGACCTCGTCCACAATACAATAATGGTGACCGCGCTGAACCATGTCATTCAGGGCGTATTTCATATTGTCGCGAAGATAGTCGAAGCCGAATTCGTTGTTTGTGCCGTAAGTGATGTCACAGGCGTAAGCTTCACGGCGCTGGCGGTCATCAAGACCGTGAACGATCGTGCCGGTTTTCATGCCAAGGAAGCTATAAACCTGATTCATCCACTCCGCGTCACGGCTGGCGAGGTAATCGTTCACCGTAATGACGTGAACACCTTTGCCCTCAAGCGCATTCAAATAAGCCGGAAGCGTTGCGACGAGCGTTTTACCCTCACCGGTCCGCATTTCTGCGATATTGCCCGAGTGGAGGACCATGCCGCCGATGAGCTGTACGTCGAAATGCCGCATACCCAAGGCACGCTTGGAGGCTTCCCGAACGACGGCGAACGCTTCTTCGAGAACATCGTCCAGCGTCGCGCCATTGGCTAGTTTCTGTTTTAATTCGGCAGTTTTACCCCGGAGCGCACTATCGGAAAGCGCTTCAATTACGGGCTCCATCGCGTTGATCCGCTGAACGCGAGCCCGATAAGGCTTAATCTGACGCTCGTTTGAGGATCCGAATAATTTCTTTGCAAGTTGAAGCATAAATCAAAACCAGTTCGTCGCACTTTCCGCTTGGATAGCACGCACATCTTTACATACTCTGCACACGAGCGGGGATTTGACCTCGACCCTGCGATGAGCATGACTTAAGTAGCCTATAAATTGGTGTCAATGTAGATGACCTGCAAGCAGGAAAGACAGACGCGCATGCAACGTACGATTTTCGCCGCTTTATTCGGCAGCCTGCTGCTCACAACAGCCGCATGTGAACAGAATAGTTCCGAACCGACAGGTGTTCCGATCCGTGTCAGCGCTGCCGTCGCCGCCGTTGTTAATGGTGAACCTATCTATGCCACTGATGTCGAGCTTGAAGCGGTTGCGCAGGGCCGGGTTGATGTCGGCACCCGACTTGAAACCACAGATCCGGTTTTTGCCGATATTCTGAAACAGTTGATCGACCAGAAACTGCTCGCGCAGGAAGCCCTCGCACGCGGCCTTCATCTGGAAGAAAACGCCCAGCACCGCCTGCAGGCTGCCCGTGAACGCATTCTCGGAAACATCCTGATCGAAAATCTCGTTTCCGCTGAGGTCGACGACGCAGCCATTCTGGAAATGTACGAGGCCCAGACCGCCCTTCAGCAGCTTGGTGAGGAAGTTCTGATCCGCCACATTCTGGTGGAAACCGAAGAGGAAGCAGACGAACTTTATCAGGAACTGCGCGGCGGCGCAGAATTTGCCGAAGTCGCCTTCACTCACTCCATCGACAGGAGTTCCAGCGCGGAAGGTGGCCTGCTCGGTTATTTCCTTCCCGAAGAATTCTCCGCACCGTTCCCATCCATCATCAACCGCACAGCGGTCGGCGCGATCTCGTCTCCGTTCGAGAGCGATCTTGGCTGGCACATCATCAAAATTGATGACCGCCGCACAGAAGCGCCGCCGACATTCGACGAAACCCGCCCGATGATTGTCGAGTTTCTGACGCTCAGCGAGATCAGCTCCGTTCTGGAGCGCCTGCACAACCGCGCCAGCATCGAGACGGTTATCGAAGATCCGGAGATTGGTGTTCGAAACTTCAGTGATGCTCCGGAATCGCTCGATGACCTGATGGTCGAGGATGAATTTCCGTCCGGCCTTCCGTTGGCAGACGAATCCGAAACTACTGACGACACAGCTCCAACTACTGAGGCGACTGAGTGAAACTGACACGCTCTCCGCTGGCTCCGGAACGGTTTCCGGACCTGCCTGACATTGATGGCGTACACGCCGCGACCTTCTCGCTTGGCATGTATAAATATCAGCGCGACGATCTTCTGGTCGTTCACTTTCCGGAAATCGCCTCCTGCGGCGGGGCCTTCACCCGCTCGCTGACCCGGTCCTGTGATGTGGACTGGTGCCGTGAAGCGCTGGAAACGTCCGGTGGCAAAGCCTCTGCCCTCATCGTCAATGCGGGTAACTCAAACGCCTTCACGTTTGAAAAGGGCATTGCCAAGAATGAAGCGACGCTGGACGCTTATGAAGCGCTCACCAGCATGCCGCGTCATGAATGCTATATCGCAGCCACAGGCGTCATCGGGGAGCCGGTCCGCGCGGACCTGATCGCGCAGCATCTGCCAACACTCTGGCCAACCCTTCAACCGGGCAAGCCATGGCTGGAACTGGCAAAAGCGTTCTCCACGACGGACACCTTCCCTAAAGGCGCCGGCAAGCAGATTGAAGTCGCTGGCCGCACGATTTCCATCGCGGGCATCGCCAAGGGCTCAGGCATGATTGCGCCAAATATGGCGACCATGCTCGCTTACATCTTCACAGATGCGCCGCTGACGCCTGAACAATGCCAGCAGATTACCTCACGCCATACAAATGCGAGCTTCAACTGCATCACCGTTGATGGCGACACCTCGACATCAGACACTGTCATGCTGTTCGCCACAGGCGCTGCGCCGATCTCTCAGGCCGCCTCGGATGAGGCGATCGAGCAGATTTCAGATGCGATAGGAGAGGTCTTCATGGATCTTGCCCATCAGATCGTTCGTGACGGTGAAGGCGCATCCAAATTCATCGGCATCGAAGTCACCGGGGCCGTGAACGACAATTCTGCTAAAACGATTGCCTGCGCTGTCGCAAACTCGCCACTCGTTAAAACCGCCCTCGCCGCCAGTGACGCGAACTGGGGGCGGATCGTTATGGCAGTCGGTAAATCGCTGGAACCTGTTAACAGGGATAAGCTCGTTATCGAGATTGGCGGAGTGCGCGTAGCCGAAGGCGGCGGACGCGCGGAAAGCTATGACGAAGCGCGCGCAACGGCAGCTGTTTCCGGTGAAAACATCGAGATTACGGTGGAAGTCGCCATGGGTGACGGACGCGCCAAAGTCTGGACCTGCGATCTCACTCACGGTTACGTGGAGATTAACGGCGCATACCGAACTTAAAAAGATTAACGCAACACCCCTTTACGATTTACTGTTAAAAAATGTCTGAGAGAAAAATTCTCTACGTCTCTGCGGCAGTGCTCATGCGCCCGGATCAGACCTTACTTCTGGCTCAACGCCCTGAAGGAAAGTCGATGGCGGGCCTTTGGGAACTCCCTGGCGGCAAGATTGAGCCCGGCGAAACGCCGGAAGCAGCGTTGATACGCGAACTAAGGGAGGAGTTGGCCGTGGAAACCCATGCAAGCGCAGTGCGTCCGCTCACTTTTGCCTCCCACGCTTATGACAACTTCCACCTTGTGATGCCTGTCTTTCTCATTCGCGAATGGGGTGGAGAGCCGGTTGCACAGGAAGGTCAGACGCTTGAATTCGTCGCGCCAGCCGATCTGAAAACCTACCCCGCGCCAGAGGCAGACATTCCGCTTTTCAGCTTCATTGAAGATTACGCCTCAAAAGGAGGTTTCGCATGAGCGCCCGACGCAAGATTACCTCCTTCAGCAAAGCTAAAGGTGGCGCAACGTCTATCGAGTACGGCCTTATCTGTGCGCTCATCGTCATCGGCCTCATTGCGGCGATTACCTCATGGGGTAATTCTGCGACCGATATGTATGAAGGCCTCGACGCAGACTGGGATGCAGCTCAGGGCGCGTAATTACCGCCCTGCTTTATCTCCTGCGGGCAGCTCTTTTGTACCCACCGCTTCAGCCATAGACACCTTCGCAGAACCCGGACGCTTCGGCTTTGGCTGCGAGGAATGCGGCGCCCAGCCCGTTACCCAGATCAGATCCACCGTCACACGCAGGCGACCATCTGCGTCAGCAAACTCGCTTGCATAGATTTGCGCAGCCCGCATCAGCACATCACGGCGTAGCGGACGCCCAAGCCCTTGCGCTGGCGCATGCGTCTCGCCCAGTGCCTGAAGGTCACGCATTACATCAAAAATCGTATCATAGCGAATGGTGAGCCGGTCACGGTCGCTTACCGGAAGCGCAAGCCCCGCCCGTTGCAGAAGCGCAGACATATCGGCCGCATCCGCAAATGGAGAAACACGCATCTCCGCCCCGCCTGTCAGCTCGCTTTCAGCGCGCAGAAGGGACTGGCGAAGCTCTGTAAAGCTTGCCCCGCCTGCCAGCACGCCAACGAAAAAACCGTCCGGCTTCATGGCGCGGTTGATCTGAATCAGCGAGCCCGGAAGATCATTCACCCAGTGAAGCGCAAGCGGGCTCACCACCAGATCAAAGCTTTCATCCTTGAAAGGCAGCCATTCTTCATCCGCCACGAGCCCGCCTTTGCCGACCCGGCCTTGTGCAAAATCAGTCTCGATCAGGTCACCGCAGAACGGGCCGAGTATCTCTTTCGTCTGCGCGCTATACCCGCCAAGGCAGAGCGCACGGTCGAATTTTCGTCCCGTCGAGGCAAGCCTGTCGGAAATATCTTCAAGCACACGCTTTTTCAGGAAGTCTGCCTGATGATAGCCTGCACTGGCACGCTCACGGCGGCGGCGCACTTGCGCGCGATTAAAGACTTCGGAGGTCGGGTTCTGCATCATGGCTGGAGATATGGACCGATCAGTGCCGTCCGCCAAGGTGTTAGGTGTAGACCGCGAACGCCTTCGCAGCCTTTTCGGCTGGTTGAACCCAGGCCAGTCTCTGGTGAGCGGGGATTCTCTTGCCGGTAATGCCCGCCTCTCGCCGGAAGAATTCGCGCAGCTGAACTTTATCTGCCAGCCGTTCTGCGACAGCTGCGCCCTGCCCTTTGAGCGCAGCGAGGATCACGGGCTGATCTGTGCAGCCTGCGCGGCGCATCCGCCCGTCTGGCATCAGGCGCGCTCTGCCCTTGTTTATGATGACATCACCAGCCGATTGGTCCTGTCTCTCAAACGCCGTGGCAACCGGAATGGATTGTCAGTCTTTGCAGAATTTCTGACCTCTGCGGCGGGCGACGTGCTCACCACCGCAGACCTTGTAATCCCCGTACCGATCCATTCGCGCCGCCTTGCCATGCGCGGCTTCAATCAGGCCGGATGGCTGGCAGCGGCCCTGCAAGACAAGCTATCCCTGCCCTATGACGAGTTTTGCATACGCCGTGTGAAGGCAACGCCCAGTCAGGGCCATCTCAATGCCCGCCAGCGCCGCGCTAATGTGGCAGGGGCTTTTAAGCTGACAAAACGCGGCGCGGAACGCATCGCCGGAAAGCGCATTATTCTGCTGGATGATGTTTACACAACGGGCGCCACACTCACGGCCTGCGCACGAACACTTCAACGGGCGCGACCGGCCAATCTGGACGTCGTGACATTTGCCCGCGTTGTAGCGCCCGCAAATCCGACTATATAAGTCCGCGATCGGAGAATTATTGTTATGGCCAAGGTTGAAATCTATACGCGTCAGTTCTGTCCGTACTGCACACGCGCCCTCTCACTGCTCGACAAGAAAGGCGTGAAATACACGCATGTCGACGCTGGTATGGACCCGCAAAAGCGTCAGGAAATGATCCAGCGCGCAAATGGCGGCAGCACATACCCGCAAATCTTCATCAATGACGACCATATTGGTGGCTGCGATGAGATGTTTGCGCTGGAGCGCGCAGGCAAGCTGGACCCGCTTCTGTCACAAGCTTAAACGACACCGCCATGGTCAAATACGCCCTTCAATGTCTGTCCTGTCAGTCCCCGTTCGAAGCCTGGTTTTCAGGCTCGGATGCATTCGACCAGCAGAAGGAGAAGGGCCTCGTCACCTGCCCCGAATGCGGCAGCGCTGACGTGAAAAAGCAGATCATGGCGCCATCGGTGAGCGGCACCAAAAAGCGCGGCAACGCCGTGCCTGCAGCAGCTTCCACGCCGGACCAGAAAATGGCCGAGATGATGCGCGCCGTGCGCGATCATATCGCCTCCACGCATGAATATGTCGGTTCAGATTTCGCCAGGAAAGCCCGCGCCATGCATGAGGGCGAGGCAGAGGCCAAACCCGTCTGGGGCGAGACCACGCTCGAAGAAGCCAAAGAGCTGATTGAGGACGGCGTGTCTGCTGTCCCTCTGCCCGAAGCGGCGACACCGGCCAAACCTGTCGATCAGAAAAAACTCAACTAAAACACGCTTCGATGCGGAACCTTCATTCCGCAAGCGCATTTCTTCTCCATCAACTGATCCGCTCAGCACTGGAGAAAGACATGAAGAATTATCTGAAGATTGCCAGCATGTGCATTTTCGCCCTCGCCCTGACAGCGTGCAACACAATTGATGGTGCCGGTCAGGATGTTGAAGAAGCAGGCGAAACCATTCAGGACGCTGCTAACTAAACCCCTCTACGGAATTTCCCGTTCCTTCCAAACTGCACGCGCTTGTCATCCCCATGGCAGGCGCGTTTTTCTATTGCCAGCCGCCACGCACGCGCCAATATATCCAGCGTATCTATATCGGAGAGACGCATGAAAAACTGGATGAAGCTCGCAGCCCTCACACTCATCACGCTGACGATTGCAGCATGCAACACAGTTGAAGGCATTGGCCGCGATCTCGGCGAAGCTGGCGATACGATCGAAGACGCCGCGCGCAACAACCGCAACTAAGCGCTCGTGCCTGTGTCGTTGAAAGCAACACTTTGCGCGCTCGGGCTGACGCTCGGCCTTGCCGCTTGCTCCAGCGCGCAGGAGCCGCCCCGCCCTGACGGTTTTGTCTCTATCACAGATGCCGTGCCCGGCATCGCGACGGAAATCCGCTATTTCACCGATGAGAATTTCGTCGGCCGCCCGATCAATGGCTATGAGGCCCCGCTCTGTATTCTCTCCGTTGAGGCGGCAGAAGCTGTGGCTTCGGTTCAGGAAACGCTGTCTGTTTTCGGCCTCGGCCTGAAAGTCTTTGACTGCTATCGCCCGCAGCGCGCGGTCTCAGATTTTGCGGCATGGGCCGCAGACCCTGAGGATGTCGCGCGGCAGGCAGATTACTACCCGAATGTACCGAAAGACGAACTGTTCGAGCGCGGCTATATCGCCGAACGCTCCGGCCATTCACGCGGCAGCGCGATAGACCTCACACTCATCGACCTTGCCACCGGCGAAGAACTCGACATGGGTTCAGGCTATGACCTGTTCGATCCACTTTCCCACCCGTCAGACCCACGCCCTTCCGCGGAAGCGCGCGCCAACCGCATGCTGTTACAGCGGTTGATGGTGGAGGCAGGCTTTAATGCCCTCGACGAGGAATGGTGGCACTTCTGGCTCGCCGACGAGCCCTATCCGGACACGTATTTCGACTTCGTTGTGGAGTAGATCACCTGTCATCCCGGAATGCAGACCGCATATCGGTGACCCAGTAACATTATCACGCCATTTGCTGGGTCCCGGGTCTTCGCCCGGGATGACAATACTGGCCGGAGCGCTTCCCCCAACTAGGCGGACATGTACTTCCAGATAACGGAGTGCTGTTCACAAAATGCCCGAGACACAGAAACCGAACGCGAGGTCATCCGCTCAGAAACTTTCGGCGCTGTATCAATCACCATCATAACGGGCACAAAGTCATATCCGCGATGTTGCACTTCTTCACGATGAGCACTCAACTTCAATATATCTTTCGAAATCTCTGAGGGAGACAAACGCCCTCCTTCACGCTCTGATGCCTTAACTTCAATTGCCACCAACATATGTTCCAGCGTTTTTTCACGGTTTCGTCGGCGCCAGTCGCCCTCTATCTCAGGCGAAAAGATTACGATGTCAGGAATAGGCTCAAACCCGCCCCTGTATTTCTCATGCTTCGATAGATCGAACTCACGGAAAAGTTTTGAAACCGGGTCGGAAATCCACTGCTTAACATTCATCCCAAGCTGACCTCGGGGCACACCGCCAGCCATTCGTAGCGCATGATAAATCATCGCCTGATAATGAAGTTCTGCCCCCAAAACGGAGCTGCACTCCTCCTCGACCATGGGCCAGGCTTTTTCGATTGCCGAAAGCGCTGCTTCTGTTGTTCCGATCATGGCTGCGCATTCGCCCCCATCACCCGACCTTCCGGACCAGACGTTTCACCTCCATCATGAGGCGCTGAATGTCCTGATCCCGTGAGAGGCGGTGTTCGCCATCCTTGATGAGAATGAATTCCACATCGGCGGAGGCGAGCGCATCCTGCACTTTCAGCGCGTGGGTCCATGGCACATCCGGGTCGACTTTGCCCTGAAGGATGGTGACCGGCACGGAGAGATCAATCGGGTCATCCAGAACCGACCATTGCGCCCCGTCCACGATCAGCGAACGGGTAATCGGGTATGGCTCGCCATAAGGGGTCGGGCGCATCCACACGCCCTTTTCCATGATCTCTTTGCGCGCGCTCTCCGGCAGATCATGCCACATAAGCTTGGATGTAAAATCCGGCGCAGGCGCGATGAGCACCATGCCGACAACGCGCTCTTTTCGAGCCTTGGCGGTCAGCAGAGACATCCACCCGCCCATGGAGGAGCCAATCAGGATGAGCGGGCCGTCGGAAAGCTCATCAATCGCGGTGAGGCAATCTTCCCGCCAGCGCGAAATCGTCCCCTTTGCAAAGTCGCCCGAGCTTTCTCCATGGCCGAAATAGTCAAACGCCAGATAGCCAAGCCCTTCAGCCTCCGCGAGCTCTTTTACGGCGATGGCTTTGGAGCCTGCCATGTCGGAGTTGAAGCCGGAGAGCCAGACAAGCGTTGGTGAGTTGGCAGAGCGCTCAATCTTCGTGTAGGCAAGTGTTTCACCATCGGCGCGTGTCAGTGTCGGCATATCAGGCCTCATTTCAGGTCGTGTCTTTAGGGTCTTCATATCTTGGTTAAGCCTGGCCTCACCGTCCTGCAAGTCATTCCCGAGCTTGATGCAGGCGGCGCAGAGCGAACAACGCTTGAGATTACGCAGGCGCTGGTGAAAGCAGGCTGCCGGTCTATCGTCGTCAGTCAGGGCGGGCGTATGGAAGCCGAACTGGCCGAGCTGGGCGGCGAGCTGGTCAGACTGCCTGTGAAATCGAAATCACCGGCAAAGCTCTGGGCGAACCGTAAGGCGCTGATTGATGTTATCCGGCGTGAGAAGGTTGATATTGTCCACGCCCGCTCACGGGCGCCGGCATGGAGCGCGCTCTGGGCGGCGCGGGCGACCGGCGCGCATTGTGTCACCACCTATCATGGGGCGTATGGCGGCACATCGGCGGCGAAAACCCTCTATAATTCGGTGATGGCGCGCGGAGAGATCGTGATCGCCAATTCCTATTACATTGCAGACCATGTGAAGGCTGTGCACGGCGTGCCGGACGAGAAGCTGGTTGTCATCCAGCGCGGTGTAGACCTTGAAAGCTTTGACCCGGCAGTCATCGACAGCGCCAAAGTATCTGCCCTTCGTGCAGAACACACACCGGACGGCCAGCGCCTTGCCATTCTGCCGGGGCGGCTGACCGACTGGAAGGGCCAGAAAGTGCTTATAGAAGCGCTGTCTCTCCTGCCTCGCGAGGTGCTTATCGGCACACGGTTTGTGATGTTTGGCGATGCGCAGGGCCGCGATGAGTATGTTGCCGATCTCAAAAATGCGATTGGTAACTCAAATATTGACGAATTCGTTAGAATTTCAGGTCATTACACAGACATGCCTGCTCTTTATGCTGCGTCAGACATGGTGCTTGCGCCTTCCAAACGTCCAGAAGCCTTCGGCCGCGTCGCCGTGGAGGCTCAGGCTATGGGAAAGCCGGTGATTGCATCAGACCATGGCGGACAGCGCGAAACGGTGATTCCGGGTGAGACGGGCTGGCTCGTTCAACCTGATGATGCGGCTTCCCTTTCCCAGGCCATCCGGCAATGGCTTGAAATGTCAGAAGAAGACCTGTCTGGTCTGTCTGCAGCGGCGCAAAACTGGGCACGGAACAATTTTTCCACGGCGCTGCTTCAGGAAAAAACACTCGCTGTGTATGACAGGGTGATGCAAGAGGGGCCGAACTGATGGCGAAGGTCATCGAAAATCCGGGTGAGAGCGCGACGAAAGTGCTGATCATCAAGCTGAGTGCGCTTGGTGATTTCGTGCTGGCGATGGGCGCAATGCGCGCGATCCGCGATCACCACCCGTCTGCCCAGATTACCCTGCTCACAACTCCGCCTTTCGAACAGTTTGCCAAAGCGTGTCCGTATTTCGACCGTGTCGAGACGGATGGCCGCCCGAAAGATACCTCCAGCACGACCCGCATGCTGCGCCGTCTTCGCGCCGAGAAGTATGACATTGTCTACGATCTGCAGAATTCCGGCCGCACCAGCAATTATTATCAGGCGCTGCGCCCGCGCCCGCCGCTCTGGTCGGGTATTTCCAAGGGCTGCCAGTTCCCGCACAATACGCCTTACCGCAATGAGATGCACTCGATCGAACGTCTGGCCGAGCAGATCTCGATCGCAGGTGTCGGGCCTGCGGGCGGGTATGAGTTCGGCGATGTGCCGATGGAAGACTTTGAATGGCTGGAGTCGACACTGGGCAATCCGCCGCGTCTGCAGCCAGCTTATTTCTCTCTGCGCGGGCCGTATGCCCTGCTCATTCCGGGCTCGTCTGCGCACCGCGTCGCCAAGCGCTGGCCGGAAGAGCATTATCTCGAAATTGCTAAATGGCTGTCCGAAGCTGGCATTACCCCTGTCGTGATTGGCGGTAAGGCCGAGAGCGAGATCGGCAATATGGTGGCGCGCGGTGTGCCGGGGGCGAAGTCTCTCTGCACGCGGACGGATCTCTTCCAGGTGGCCGCGCTCGGGCGTCACGCGACACTGGCAATCGGCAATGATACCGGCCCGATGCATATGGTCACTTTGGCAGGCTCTCCGGGGGTCGCTCTTTTCGCGACGAGCGAGTCGAGTCCGGACCTTGCACGCCCGCGCGGCAGCAATGTCATCGTGGTAGAATCCGATATTCTGGAAAATGTGAGCCTGAACGACGTGAAACAGGCTATTTTAGGCCTTGACGTCCTGCCGAAAACTTGAATTTTCCGCCAGATCGGTCATATTCTTTCCAGCAGTAACAACATTAGGAGCATCTGCCATAGCACGTCGACCAATGCCGGCTAAGCCGCCGCAAAAATCCGGACCGCGTATCAATGAGGACATTCGAGTCTCACGCGTCCTTCTGATTGATGAAAACGGAGACAAACAAGGGGAAATGCCAATCGCTGCCGCGCTCGAAGCTGCGTCGGAAGCCGGTTTGGACCTTGTTGAGGTGTCGCCTAATCAGGAAGTTCCGGTTTGTAAAATTCTCGACTACGGCAAGCTCCGGTTTAACGAGCAAAAGAAAAAAGCTGAAGCTCGTAAGAAACAACGCACCGCAGACCTCAAAGAAATCAAGATGCGTCCGAATATCGACACGCACGATTATGAGGTAAAAACCAAAGCTATGAACCGCTTCTTTGAAAGCGGAGACAAAGTCAAAATCACACTGCGTTTCCGCGGCCGTGAAATGGCACACCAGCACCTCGGCATGGAACTGATGCAGAAGGTAAAAACAGACTTTGATGAAGTCGCCAAAGTCGAGCTCGAGCCAAAGCTTGAGGGTCGTCAGATGATTATGGTCATGGCACCGCGCTGATAGAGCGCAATATTTCAGATCAGAATCCCCGAAACGCGCGAAGAAATTCGCGCGTTTTTGCATCGCAGGACTACTTTAAGCCGCATATACAAGCCGGGCACTTTTCAATTGATAGAAAGCCTCTGGGTGAAATGCTATCAATCTGCGCACGGAGGGTGTGATGCTCGAGGGACATTTCTGGGACCTGATCGACGAAGGCGCGAGCTATGATGAAGTGGAAAATGCACTTCTTGAGCTGGCGACCCCCTATGGCGTTGAAGTCGTGTCCTGCCTCGAACTGCGCGCCCCGACAAATGACAGCTCCCCTTTCATCGGCCGTATGTTCGGCAAGCGAGACGGCGAATACCTCACACGGTATCGCAAGCTAAACCTCGCCGAGCATGATGTTGTGGTTCAGCATGTCCCCCGCACCGAAGCTGGTTTCTATTGGGGCGATGTAAAACACAAGGCCGTGACACGCGAACAGAAGGACGTGTTCTCCATCGCAGCCGAACACAACATGAAAGATGGGCTGGTTTCGCCCTTTTATGGCATGAACGGCAGGATCGGCTTTACCGGATTCTGGGGCGTCGAACTTTGCAAGGATCCACGCACGCGTCGCCTGCTCGATGCCGCGGGACACGAGCTCTATCGATACGCCTACAGAAAAGCTGCCGAAGATGGCGAAGCGGCAGAAGTCCGCGACACGGTAGATCTGACAGACCGTCAGCTGGAAGTTCTTTACTGGGCTTCAAAAGGCAAAACGGACTGGGAGATGGCCCAGCTCCTGAAAATCGCAGAGCCTACCGTGAACCGACACGTAGAGATGGCCAAGAAGCGTATTGGCGTCCGGTCCCGTACAGAAGCGGTGCATTACGCACTGATGCACAGGCTCATTCGCCCGTTCTGATCCGGTTTTTACCACTTGTGTTTTCGGGTGCAGCACCTCACCTTCAGAGGCAGACATTTCGTCCGCTTGTGAGAGTTACCTATGCCTATCGATCCGACCCTGCAGGCCTTTCTGAACTCTTTTAAACTGCCTGACCTGTTCAAACCGGACTTCACACTCACTGATTTTTCCAAGGCGGACTGGAAAGAAACGACCGATCGTCTGCGGCAGAGTTTTTATCGCAGCACACGCTCGGTCGAGAGCGATGCCCCCCAGCTTGCACAGACAGATAATATCATCGTCGATGGCGCTGAAGGGCCGCTTAAAGCCCGCGTCTACACACCATTAGCGGCTGGTATCGGCCAGCAACCAGCCATCCTCTTCTTCCATGGTGGCGGCTTTGTGGTAGGCGATCTCGACAGTCATGAAATGATCTGTATTCGGCTGGCGCATGCCTCGCGGTGTCGTGTCATCTCCATCGACTACCGCCTTGCGCCTGAGCACAAATTCCCGTGCGCGCATGATGATGCGATTGCGGCCTATGACTGGCTTTTGCGCCGTGCAAGGGACTTCTCGATCGATCCGGAACGGGTCGCCGTTGCCGGTGACAGTGCAGGCGGCAACCTTGCCGCGTTCGTCAGTCAGGAAATGGTCCGGCGCGGCGGAAACGAGCCAGCTTTCCAGCTTCTGCTGTATCCGCTCGTCCAGTTCGTGGACATCAAATCGCGCGGCCTGACCTTTCAGGAAGGCTTTTTCATATCGCCCGGCCTGTTTGATTTCTTCAAGACAAGCTATGTCGGCGAAGGTGAAGACGCCGACGCGATGGACATTCGTGTCTCTCCCCTATTCGCGCCGGAAGCAGATTTCAAGGGCCTGCCGCCTGCGCATGTCGTTCTATGCGGCTGGGACCCGCTCAATGCGGAAGGTCGCGCCTATGCTGATAAATTAGCAGCCGCAGGCGTGCCCGTAACGGTCAAAGAACACCCTGGCATGGTTCACGGCTTCATGAATTTGACGGCTGTTTCTGTACCGGCTCGCGACGCCATTGCAAACGCCGGCGAGATTGTCGGTAAAGCGCTCGGCTCGCTCTGATCCGGACATGAAAAAAGGCACTCCCGAAGGAGTGCCTGAGTCATATCTTAACATGGAGAATTTGGTTCACCCGCGCCTTTCGGAGCGGATGAACCGGATGTCGATCAATTAGAAGCGAGCACCGAAGCTTACTTTAACCGTACGACCGAACGGGTTGTGTGTGTACGGATCGTAAGGAAGGTCGAACTGTGCAGATGGAGCATCTTCGTCGAAGACGTTCACGACAGACAGACCGAAGTTCAGGTTTTCGCCAACTTCCGTTGTGTAGAACAGGTCAACAGTCGTCTGAGAGTCAATCTCGGAGTCGTCACGATTGTTCAGCGGTGTAATGTCGCCGCGCTCATCGTCATAAGACGTGATATGGCGGAGAACCGCACGAACATTGTTGTTACCCCATGGTGCGTCGAAGTTGTAGTTCGCGAACAAGTTCGCTTTCCACTGTGGCAGAGAGCGAAGGAAGTTCGACCGGTTGAACTGGCCAACCACATCGCCGCCGGTGATCGTGCGGTCTTCTACCAGGAAGTCACCGACTTCATAATCGAAGATGTATGTCGCTTCACCACCGAGTGTGAACTCACCACCGTTTGGCATACCGAACCACGTGTTCTCGACACGAAGGTCAATACCAGATGTTTCGATGTCCGGGCCGTTGATGATGTTCGTTTCGATACGAGAGATCGTAGACGCCGACGGTGCAGTCGGATCATTGAACTGAATACGGTTCAGGATTCCGTCATCGTCGGTTGTCGCCGTGGACAGAGCCTGAACAGCCGCATTCACGATCGGGTTGTGGTCTTCCACAATGATCGGATCAGTGAAATCGAAGCTGTAGAAGTCGGCAGATGCGTAGAAACCGCCTTCTTCGAAGATAGCACCGATATTGTAGCTGAATGCAGATTCGGGGTTCAGGTTCGCGTTACCGAATGTATCAACCGCTTTAAATGCGGATGTCGGCGCAATGAACTGAAGCGTCGTTGCACGACCAGACAGCTGGTTCAGAGACGGACCACGGAAAGAGGTCTGAGCCGAGCCACGGATTGTCCACTGGTCTGTCGCCTGCCAGCGGGCTGCGAATTTCGGGTCGAAAGTCGAACCAACTTCGCCGCCGTAATCCTCGTAACGCATAGCCAGCTGAACATCGAGGTCTTCGAAAAGAGGAACCTGAAGTTCGCCGAACAGAGCGTAGATTGTCTGGCTCTCATCAAACTGGTTTGTACCAGCGAGGAATGAGAATGGACCATTGCCGGATGGACCTGGAGTGATCGCAAGGTCAGTGATCGGGAATGGATCAACCTTGTAAGATTCACGACGGATCTGCATGCCTGCAGCCCAGCCAACAGCGCCGCCAGCAGCCTGAACACTGCTCGTTCCGGAAAGAACGGCATCAAATGTCAGAAGGCTTGTTTCTGCTTCGATACCATTGCCGTCAATCAGCCAGTCAGCCAGCGTTGCTGAGTTCGCAACGGATGGATCATAGCCTGGGTTCGCTGTGCCTGTAATTGCACCAGCCGGGATCGCGTTGGAGAACGGGTTGTAGTACTCACACGCACCAGCGCCCGCAGTCAGGGAACCTGTGTAACCCGCTGCGAATGGTTGTGTGCCTGTTGCAGGGTCAAAGCCGGTCACAGGGTCTGTACAAACACCAAAACCTTGCAGAGCTGCTGTCAGGCCCACAATGTAGGCATCAGGGCTCGCACGTTCAGCTGTTGTCTGAGAGTAGCCAAGACCAACATCCCATGAGATGCCGTTCTCGAATTCACCCGTCAGATCACCAGCAAGGCGGAGCGTGTCATAGTCACGATAGCCTTCACCAGCACCGCTGGCTGTGCCCGGGTTACCGCCCCAGCCGAATACACGACCAATGAAGAGTGCACCAATGCCTGCATCAAGTGGGGTACCAGGGTTTGCCGCGATATACGACTGATAGCCTGGATGGCTTGCTGGTACGAACTGGCTTGTCAGAACCTGTGGCGGGTAAGACGGAGACGTCTTCCAGCTTGGAACTTCAGTCGACGCATAAAGCGCTTCAAGATGAAGATCGATACCGCTCGCGAGTGTTGTGTTGAATTCGGAGAAGATGTTCAGACGCTCTTCTTCCTCAACGAGGTTGCCGAACTGAGTGAACTGGAACCGGCAGTCACCGACGGTCGGGTGAAGCTGACCACCAACATCAAGACAGCCATTATCGACATGTGTGCCGATTGGCGTACCAGTTGCACCGATAACGACATAACGGCCCGGGTTAGACAGAGACGAATAACCGGCGACTTCGTTTTCAGTGATCAGCGGTGTGCCGATCGTATCGAGGTTGGAAGCTTCTGAACGGAAGTCATAGCTGACTGTTGTAACCCAGCTCGAATTCTCGCCCTGCCAGCCATAAGACGCAGACAGGTTATACTCGCCGTCTGTGCCTTCGAACGTCTGGTAGCTACCGTTTACGGCGAAACCATCAAGGCTGTCGTTTGTGATGAAGTTCACAACGCCTGCAATCGCGTCAGAACCATAAAGAGCGGCCGCGCCGTCTTTCAGGACTTCCACACGAGCAATCGCCGCAGATGGAATGTTGTTTGTGTCGACGAAGAGCTGTGCCTGCTCGCCGATACCAAACGGCGAATAAGTCTGACGACGACCATTGATCAGCACGAGTGTACGTGCAGGACCAAGACCACGCAGGTTGATGTTTGATGTACCTTCGATACCGTTAGAACCAAACTGGTTCGTTTGACCGTCAACACCGGAGGATACCCCCAGGTTACGGATCAGCTCGTCGATACGCGGATTACCTTCGAGTTGAAGGTCTTCAGCAGAAAGTACGTCTACAGGCAGCGCCGCGTCTTCCGGCGTACCCGCGATGAAGGAACCCGTAACAACAACAGTTGTCTGACGTGCTTCTTCGTCCTGTGCAAAGGCCTGCGGGCTGCCGATAAGCAACGCTGCTGCAGATGCACCAAGCAAAAGTTTAGAAAAGTCTCGCATTTCTCTCCCTCGTAATTCTTGAGTATAATACTCTGATATCGCCCACTTTTCGGGACGTTCGGGGATGAAGAGTATGCCGGGATTAAAACTTGGAAAGGCCGAATATGTTTTGCAGCGCACAACCGGTATCGAAACTTAGTTCCAAAATATGAAACAAATTATTCTTCTTGAGAATAAGCAGAATAATTTTTAAGTATAATCGAAAAAGCAGTGAGAAATACAGTTTAAAATGAAGTTAAATACTCCCTTTACTGCACTTGGAAATGATTTCGCAGATGCAGTAGAGCCTGCGAATTTTCCAGAACTAGTGTTGCGATATCGCAACAATCGCGCATTGAATAATACTATTCTACATAGTCTTTCAGCCGAAAGCTGGCTGAATCACTTCGGTAGATTTGCGCCTTTGCCGGAAAATCAGCCCAAACCGCTTGCCATACGGTATCACGGCCATCAGTTTCGGTCTTACAATCCGCAGATCGGTGACGGGCGCGGCTTCCTCTATGCGCAGCTGCATGATGAACATGATCATCTTTATGATTTAGGCACTAAAGGCAGCGGCCAGACACCGTATTCACGCAGCGGAGACGGGCGTCTCACACTAAAAGGTGGTGTTCGTGAAGTACTTGCAACAGAAATGCTTGAAGCAAGCCATGTACCTACATCAAAGACTTTAAGCCTCATCGAAACGGGCGAAGAGCTCTACAGAAACGATGAACCGAGCCCCGCCAGATCCTCTGTTCTGGTACGCGTTCAAAGAACACACGTCCGGTTTGGAATATTCCAGCGCCTCGCCTTTTACAAAGATGCGGCGAATATGGAGACGTTGCTGGAATACTGCAGAACCCACTTTTTTGACGAAATCGACGCGGCCCCTGCCGCAGAGCTCGCGCCTCTGCTGCTGACCGAAATCACAAGGCGGACAGCGAATATGGTCGCAAGTTGGATGGCGGCCGGATTTGTCCATGGGGTCATGAACACCGACAATATGGTCGTGACGGGCGAGACCTTCGACTTCGGCCCTTATCGTTTCCTTCCGGTGTCCGACCCGAAGTTCACAGCAGCCTATTTCGATGAATGGGGGCTCTATGCCTTTGGCCGACAGCCTCAAGCGGCAATATGGAATCTGCAACAACTGGCTGGCGCGCTTACGCTGGTAGCGGAAGCTGAAGACATTTCTGAAAGCCTTGGCGCGTTCGAGCTGGCCTACCAGACAGCGCTCCGGGACCACACCTTCTTCCAGCTGGGTCTACTCCCTGAACATCTGGAGACCGATCTCAACTTCCTGACCGAGCTGTTTGGCTGGATGACGGAAAGCCAGGTGCCATGGCACCAGTTTTTCTTTGACTGGTTCTGCGGGGAGTTAAGCGAGACGCGCGCCAGTAACAGCCCGTCAGCGGAGCTATACGCGCGCGAGGACTTCGGGACGGTGCGCGAATATCTGCGCCATTACAAAGCCGACCGCCCGGAGCGACTGGCACATCCATACTTCCAGCGCTCAGCTCCGGAAACGCTCCTGATCGACGAGATTGAAACCCTGTGGTCCGCAATTGCTGACAATGATGACTGGTCTCTGTTCGAGGCCAAGCTGAACGGTATCACAGAAAAAAGACAAGCCCTGCTGGGATAGCAGGGCTTTTCTTGAATTACATGTCGTCCGGTAGGATCAGGCTTTCGCCTTCACCGTCGCAAACTGAGGCGCGATGGTGAAGTTACGCGCCAGCTTCAGCTTCTCCATGACGAGGAAAAACGTACCGTTATAATCGAAGATACGGTTCCAGAAGCCACGGCGTGGCAGGTGGAGAATAGACACCGGCTGATCATGGTGGTGATCATGGAAGGCTTCGCCGCCTGTCAGCAGAGCGAGAAAATAGGTGAACCATTTCGGCATCGCCAGATGGCCGAAAACGTTGATGCCCAGAACCGTTGCGTGGAACTGGATCGCGCGACCGATTACAACAGATGCGTGGATCAGAAGCGTGATGATAAGATCACCGCCCGCCATCCAGACAATGCCATAAATGATCGCTGGGAGCAGGAAGTGCACGACGGCGGCCAGAAGGTTGTAGTTCTTGTCACACACGCGAATGATGACGTTGTTCTTCAGCCAGAGCGGCATAGGGCGCTTCAGGTCTTTCTCGTCGCGGAACAGAATCCAGCCGACCCATGCCCAACGCTTACTTTCAAACGGGTTATGCGGGTCGCCCGGCTGGTCTGCAAAGCGGTGATGCTGTGAGTGGTAGTTGATCCAGTCTTTGATAGAGCCCTGCATCGCGATCAGAACGTTGATCATGACGATAAGCTGCGCAGGAGCTTTCAGCTCGCCGGCTTTGTGCTGCCAGACGCGGTGAAGACCACCGATACCGATATTGCAGATGAACACTGTCAGCGCGATCACGCCAACAACGATAGGGGCGTAATACCAATGGAGCTGGACGCTTTCCATCAGAAGGCCCGAAATGATTGCTGCTGTCATGCCAATGATGCCGAGTGCCGGATACAGAAAGGCTGAGAACAGGCTGCCGAAATCAAAGTTCTTGAATGATTTCGGGATAGCGAGGGAGCGCGGCAAAATCTGTCGCTGTTCTGACATTATAAATATCTCTCTCTTCATCGAATTTGGTTGGAACTTCAGAAAATCAGACCTCCCTGATCCGTAATTCTGAAAACCATTCTCAATGCCAAAATGCCGAAATTTGACGCGTGTGTCATCTTTAATTTTCGGTCATGCGGCGATTTTTAGCGCTTCCAGACCATAGCTGCGGCGCAAGTTCAACTGCCCCGCGCAGCTTGTTCAAACGCACGTCATCGCAGCCCTTGAATCTTCTCATAAAAGCGCGTGCTTAGACCACCCATTATACATTTCCTGATTATGGAACCCATCCATTAAGCAATTGTTCGATCTTGCAGCCCTCCTATGCGAGCCGACAGCTTTACTTCTGCCCGGAAGTTTCATTTGGTCAGAGTAGAAAACCGAAAGGATTAAACTTGGTTTCCGAGCTTCACTCTCACGCTGCGCGACTTGACGGTCTGGACTTGACCACATTGGCCGCCGCGCGTTCCGGCGAAACGCTGGATGCTTGCGGATGGCATATTGATCTGGCGCGCCAGAAGCTGGATGCCGAAGCAGATGCTGCGCTTCTGGAGTTTGCAGCCGAGCGCAAAATCTCTGACGGCATTTCCCGCATGTTTAGCGGCGCGCATGTGAATGTGTCCGAAGACCGAGCTGTCATGCACTGGGCGCTGCGCGTTCCGCCGGAGAAAGCGACAGGACCGGCTGAGGACGTTCAGGCGTCTCTTGAGCCTGTCATGGCCTTCGCCGAGAAGGTCCGCGACGCCAAGGTGCTGCGCGGTATCGAGACCGTTCTGCATATCGGGATTGGCGGGTCCGACCTAGGCCCACGCCTGCTCTATGATGCATTCTCGCAGACACATCTGGGCGCAATTGATGTGCGTTTTGCCTCAAACATAGATCCGATGGATCTGGAGCGCGCGCTAGACGGCATTGATCCGGCCACAACTCTGGTGATCGGCATTTCCAAGTCCTTCTCTACCGAAGAGACCAAATACAATCTCGATCGCGCGCGTGACTGGCTGAAGAAAAGCCTCGGCGATAAATGGTCATCTCATCTGGCCATCGTCACAGCCAATCCGGACAAGGCCAATGAATGGCTCGGCATTCAGTCGGACCAGTTGTTCGGCATGGCAGACAGTATTGGTGGACGCTTCTCTTTATGGTCGGCTGGCTCGCTCAGCTGCGTCATCGCATTCGGGTCCGACTGGTTCAAAGCGCTACTGTCTGGCGCGCATGCCATGGACGAACATTTCCGCACAGAAGACCTCAAGACGAATATTCCGGTACGCCTCGCGCTCATCGACTATTGGAATATGACTCTGCGCGGCGTGGAGTCAGAGATGGTTCTGGCCTACTCAAACGCGCTGCGTCTTCTGCCGTCTTATTTGCAGCAACTGCTTCTGGAATCGAACGGCAAGCAGGTCTCACCAGATGGCACGGCCATCCCTGCGCGCTCCATCGTGGCCCATTGGGGCGGTGAAGGCTCTATCGGCCAGCACTCCTTCCACCAATGGCTTCACCAGGGCACCAGCAATCTGGCGGCAGAGTTCATTATCGCGACGATTAAGGGCTCTGAGCCAAAGGGTACGGCATCCCTGATTGCGCACGCGCTCGCCCAGTCCGAAGTCCTGGCAAACGGCTATCGCGATGATGACATTGCTAAAGAGGAACCGGGCCTGACACCGGAAATCGCAAAGCAGAAGGTTCTGCCGGGCGGCAAGCCTTCGATGATCTTTGCGTGCCGTGATTTTACGCCCGAAACCCTTGGTGCGCTGATCGCCATGTATGAGCACCGCGTCTTCGTGGGCGGCATGCTCTGGGGCGTTAACAGCTTTGACCAATGGGGCGTGGAGCGCGGCAAAAAGCAGGCCGGAGAAATCAGAGAAGCTTTGGTAGAAGGCAAGCCATGCGCTGATCCGATCACGCAGGGCTTAGTCACTTACTTCAGCTGATCTCTACCGGCCAGTTATCGAGATACTAGGGTATGTCACGGATCAGAACTTCCGAAGACGCCGTGAAAACATAGCTAACCTCCGGAAGAAGAGGGATGGTGGGCTGGTAAGCGTAGTCGATACTGATATCGGCATACGTCTCACCGTACTTCTCAATGAGCTGGACAGTTGGCGTGAAGGTTCCCGCCAATGTTGTCCCCAAATTGCTGGCTATAAGAGCCTGAATGTCGTGTGCCGTCGGATTGTCCATTGTATAGGCGATCCGCGCGACACGCTCGGTCGTATTCTGCGCCTGCTGCAGGCCAAAAAAGCCCACACCAATATAGAACACGCTCAGCACAAAGCCGACGATAACCGGAAAGACAAACGCAAACTCCACCGCGGAGACACCGCGCCTGTCCTTTGTGAAGCGGAATATTTGGGTCTTCAGAAGACCATAAGCTGAGGCACTCATCTCAATCTCATGACGATCTGTTTTTCCAGGGTATATTCCTGCCCCAGAAAATCATTGGAAGTAGACGTGACATCGATTTCTGCGAGTACACGCGCCCTGCTCCGGTCAGGACAAGTCATCGAACAGAGGGGCGCCTCATCCGCCGCTTCAGCCGTGAAGCGGGTAAAGAAAGGCTGATCCGTCTGAACATCTCCTCCGGAGTAATTCTGCGGACATCCGCAAAAAACATCGAGTTCTGTAATCGTGAGCGTCGCGCTGGACCGATAAGCGTCCGAGAGGACAAAGCGCGCCGTCTGCACGAACTGGCCCGGTGTAAATTCATAAGTGCCATCGACCATTTCACGGGTCGGCTGGAAACCACTCATGTCACCATCCAGAACCTTGTCGGCAAGATAGTATGCGGATGCTGTCACCGCCGCATCAAGACGCTGGCGGTCGAGCAGTTTGAAGGAATACGATATCGCAGACATCGCAATAGCGATGGCGATCGGAGATATCAGTGCAAACTCGGTTGCCGATATCCCGCTACGATCCTTGAAGAAAGCCTTAAGGCTTGTCCACATCGTAACTAACTAGCCGATAACAATACACCGGAGCGACCCAGAATTTCACGCACACCCAACGCCGAACACTGGGCGTTGGTAAAACTTGAATTGCCTGTCAGATTGACCTGGCGCGCAACGAGGTGAGTACACCCGCTATCGCTGCTCGAGCCTCCGACATAGTTGACTGTCTGATTTGGAAAATAGAGCGCGCCTTCCAGACGGCTGTTTGCTTGCCCGATCAGGTTCACATCCAGCGTTGTCGGCTGCGTTTCACGGTCTGCAAACATGATCAGACCGGAATATTCTCCGCTTGTTTTTGCGGTCAGGTCCACAAGACCGCCATTTGGCAGATCAATCGTACCGCCATTCACAAAGATGAGTGTTACGTTCTCGCCAAACAGACCCGCATTGCTGGACCGCAGAGTCACAGACACGCCATCAATGATGAAGGTGCCACCTGCTTCCAGATATATTTCACCGTTCGTTCTGATGTCCGCGCAATACCGGCCAGATGCCATCGTCATGGACCGACGCGCACCATGGCCCGGTGTCTGACACGGCATCAGATCTATACCTGTTGGAGCGTCCACATCGTCATAAGGATCAGACGCGCGACGCCAGCCGGTTTTCACCGCAGGGCAGCTATTGAGCGTGATATTTGCCTCACCGTAAACGCCGCCAGACACATAGGCACACGAAGACGTCAGCGTACTGGAGCCGTTCAGATCGAGCCCGTTCGGGTCGATAGAGTTCGATTGCACTGCACAGTCCGGAATACCGACGTCTGCTGTACCAGTAATATTCAGCGCGGCTGGCTGGATCGGGTCCAGCGCAAGAATGCATAGCGGCTCGATCGGCTCGATGATCAGCGCAGTTGCCTCACGTGTCAGATCAACATCACCGCCCATAAAGAGAGATGAGAAGAAGTGGCTCTGTCGCTGCGTGACGCTTACCTGCACGCCCTCTTTGCCAGCATGATTTCCGGAAGCGACGGGTGTGTTGATTGTGATGGTCGCATCCGCGATATCAAGGCCATTCTCATGGAGCATGCCCATCGCCGCAAACTGTAGCGCGCCAACATCATCGGTGAGATAGGTTTCATGTGCTGCGGCAACGGCGGCAGCATCTGCTGCCAGCTGGAGGCGCTGACCGCTCATGCGCCACATGCCGAAATCGGTCGCGAGAGCGAGCCCGCCGACAATCATGGGAAGAAGAAGCGCAAAAACAATCGCAGAGTTCCCGGCGTTATCCGCCCGGAGCTCACGCAGACGCACTGCGCCTGTTATCATTCTGGCCTCTGGTCTGCCCACTTTTTTGTCCACACCGCTTATCTGTTCTCGGTTGAACGAGCATTTTGGCAGCGCGGATTTAAATCATTACTTTCGGAGAACCATGAATTTTAATCTTCGATATAAACCCGCGTTAAACATAAATTCGCGGCAGAGACATCCAGTCTGCCCCGAAAGCCGCTGTTGGATGATGTCATCTCATGACGCTATATCCGTCTTAAGCAGTACCATCCCCACAGGAACGCATTCGCGATATGAAAATCACTTATCTGGGCCTCGGCGCTATGGGCGCACGAATGGCAGAAAACCTTATTAAAGCAGGCCATGAGCTGACGGTCTGGAACCGGACGCCAACGACCGCTGATCCGCTTATTTCACTGGGCGCAAAGCCCGCGCTAACGCCAAAAGACGCCGCGAAATCGGCAGACATCATCATTTCCTGTGTGCGCGATGACGAGGCTTCAAAAGCGGTCTGGCTGGACGATAGAAACGGCGCCATTCACGGCATGAAGGCGGATGCCATTGCCATTGATAGCTCAACACTAACCATTGAATGGGTTAAGGCGCTGGGCGCGACATTCGCTGAAAAGTCCTTGGCATTCCTGGATGCGCCAGTGCTCGGCTCCCGCCCGCAGGCAGAAGGCAGACAGCTCATTCACGTCGTTGGTGGCGAAGAAAATGTTTTCGCAAAAGCGCGAACTGTTCTCGCTGACATGGGCGGCGCACAGCATCTGATGGGACCGGTCGGAACAGGCGCTGCAATGAAGCTGATGATCAATTCCATGATGGGCGTTCAGGTGACCGCCCTCGCCGAGCTTCTGGCCGCCACAGAGAAAGGCGGTATTTCTAAAGCCCGCGCGGCAGAAGTGTTCGGCTCTACAATTGTCTGCTCACCACAAATGAAAATCGTCTCCGGCCTTATGGCACGGGGCGCGCACAGCCCGCTCTTTCCTGTCGAGCTGATCGAGAAAGATCTCGGCTATGCGGTGAAGGAAGCTGGCGCCGAAGACGCCTTGCCCGTAACCAGTTCTGCGCGGGACGTTTTTACAAAAGCGCTGGAGGCCGGTGATGGCGACCTCAATATGAGCGCTGCCGAGAAGCTTTACTGATTTCCGGCTTACCCCGCCCGCTCTGCTGACGGGGTTTTCTTTCCATTCCCATCCCACACGAAGCCGTGAACCAAACGTGACGGCTTCCCCACTTCCAATAAATAAACGACTGGTCTATTTTTTATTCATGGCACGCACACGAAACGATAAAACCTACACCGCATCCTATGACCGGCTCATCGAGACGGGCCTGATCCTGTTTCGCCGGAACGGCTTTGATGCGACGGGTATTGGCGAGATTCTCGAAACGAGCGGTCTGCCAAAAGGATCATTCTATCACTACTTTCGCTCCAAAGAGGCGTTCGGCCTCGCCGTGGCGGATGTCTATCACCAGAATCAGATGCGGTTTGCCCGCTCGATTCTCAGCCGCGCGGATGCGCCAGAACTCGACCGGTTGCGCGAGTTCTTCAGCGAAGCGCATCTCATCTTCGAATCCATGAATTTTTCGGAAGGCTGCCTGATGTGCAATCTTTCGAACGAACTCGGCAGCCAGAATGATGCCTTTCAGGCTGCGCTTTCCCGATACTGGAAAGAGCTGTCTGCCGAGATCGAAACCTGCCTGACGCCGGACGTTCTTAGCGAACTCGGCCTTACCCGGCTCACGTCGACAGAAGCCGCAGACGCCCTTCTGAACGGTTGGAGCGGTGCGCTCACACGCATGAAAGCAGAGCGTACCGAAGCCCCACTAACCCTCTTCAAGAAAACCATGTTGAAGGACTAACTCCCCCCATGACTTCCCAGGTCTCCTCCCCGAAAACTGTACTTATCACCGGCGCCAGCCGCGGCATTGGCCTTCTGACGGCCAAGTCTCTTCTCACCAAAGGCTATCATGTGTTTGCAGGCATGCGTGCGCCCGAAACCCGCAATCAGAAGGCCGCATCAGAGCTGCAAGAACTGGCGAATACCAATCGCAGCAAGCTCACAATTCTCGACCTTGATGTTGCAAGCGATGAGAGCGTCGAGCGCGCCGTGGCAATTGCCCTCTCTTATGGTCAGCTGGATGCGCTGGTGAACAATGCGGGCGTTATGCCGGTCGGCATTACCGAAGCTTTCACCATGACGCAGATCAAGGATCTGTTCGAAGTGAATGTGTATGGCGTTGCCCGCACCGCCCGCGCGGTTCTGCCAGCCATGCGCCAGAACGGTTCCGGCATCATCATCAATCTCAGCTCAGCGGCCGGGCGTCTGTCGCTGCCATTCTTCGGCATTTATTGCTCCAGCAAATGGGCGATGGAAAGCTATGTGGAAACGCTGAACATCGAGCTGGAAGGCTCCGGCGTTGAGGCGGTGATCGTACAGCCAAGCGCGCACCGTACTGACCTTGTCGCGACCTCACCTGCCCCGAACGATACCGACAGGGCGACAGCCTATGGCACGATGTCAGAAGGCGGCGACCGCATGCTTGGCATGTTCCAGTCTGCCTTCGACCAGAATGCCGACATCAACGATGCGCAGAACGTTGCGGACGCCATTCAGCGTCTGATCGAGCAGGATGGCCCGCGCCCTGTGCGCACCGTGGTTGGTGAGGATATGGGTGTCGACGGCATTAATCAGGCCGTCGCGCCGTTCCAGAACGGTCTGATCGACGAGCTGAAAACGGTCTACGCACCGGCGTAGGCATCGGTGCCAGAAAAAAAGCCATCCCTCGCGGGATGGCTTTTACTTATCCTATAAAAACTCGCCCTTGAGCGCGTCTTCGATCAGGTCGGCAGTCGCGTCGACCCCATAGATCGCGATGAAGCCACCAAAGCGCGGCCCCTGAGACTGACCAAGGCAGACCTCGTAAATTGCCTTGAACCAGTCGCGCAGATTTTCAAAGTTCTGAGACTTACCCGCCGTGAAGGTCAGCGTTTGCAGGTCTTCACCCGTCACCGGACCATCATAGTTGCGCAGGAGCGAGACCAGCTCTGCCAAAGCCGCACGTTCCTGATCGGTAGGCGCACGATAAACCTTCGCAGGCTTCACGAAGTCCTCATAGTAAGCGAGCGCATAGCCGACCAGATGGTCGAGGAATGGCGCATTCTCCGGCGTCGCGTCCGGCGCATACTTGGTAATGAAGCCCCAGATCAGCTCTTTAGAGTTCGCATTCGCAGCCGACACAAGGTTCAGGAGAAGCGCAAAGCTCACCGGCACGTTCAGCTGAGGCGGCTTACCACCGTGAATGTGCCAGACAGGGTTTTCAAGCTGCTTGGCAGGCTCTTCAGCATGATACTTCTCAACGAAGGTGAGATACTCGTCCACCGCCTTCGGGATCACATCGAAATAGAGTTTCTTTGCCGCGCGCGGCTTCTGCCACATAAAGAGCGCAAGGCTCTCCTGCGGGGCATATTTCAGCCATTGCTCGACCGAAATGCCATTGCCTTTCGACTTGGAGATTTTCTCGCCTTTTTCGTCGAGGAAGAGCTCATAGACATATTGTTCTGGCGGGCGCTCACCGAGGATGCGGCAGATCTTGGAATAGATCGGCGCATTCGCCTGGTGGTCCTTGCCGAACATCTCAAAATCGACGCTAAGCGCCGCCCAGCGCATGCCGAAGTCCGGCTTCCATTGAAGCTTTGCATTGCCACCCGTGACGGAGATGGTGACGTCTGAACCGTCTTCATCCTCGAATGTGATCTCGCCTTTGGCCGCATCAACATTCTTCATCGGCACGTAAAGCACGCGGCCCGTGGTCGGAGAGATTGGCAGGAATGGCGAATAAGTAGCGCGGCGCTCCTCACCGAGGGTCGGCAGCATCACATCCATAATGTCCTGATACTTTTCCGCAGCGCGCAGAAGCATCGGGTCATAAGTACCGTTCTTGTAGAGCTCGGTTGCGGACGCGAACTCATACTCGAAGCCAAAACTGTCGAGGAAGGCCCGCAGGCGCGCATTCATGTGCGCACCGTAGCTGTCATGCGTGCCAAACGGGTCTGGCACATCTGTCAGCGGCTTTTGCAGATACGCTTCAAGACTCTCAGGGTTTGGAACTGTTGGCGGCACTTTGCGCATGCCATCCATATCGTCTGACACACAGATGAGGCGCGTCGGGATTTTGCCCTCAGTCAGCGTTTCAAACGCGACGCGCACCATCGTCGTGCGGACGACTTCACCAAACGTGCCGATATGTGGCAGACCGGACGGGCCATAGCCCGTCTCGAACGTGACCGGACGCGTGAGCGGTTTGCCCTGTTTTTCCATCTGCTCGACGCGCTGTTTAAGCTTCTGCGCCAGCTCGAAAGGCCAGGCTTTAGCATTCGCTGCGAGAGTGGAAATGTCGGTCATTTTATGGGTTTGCCTTTAGTGATTAAACCAAGCGCGGGAGTTAGGCCTGATGGGGCTTTGGGTCAAGGTTTTACAGTGTATCGGCACGATAAGATGAACGCATCAGCTCAGTCGGCTGAGCTGCTCTGTATCCGCATATTGCTGGAACCTGACGATCTTGTCGCCATCCACCGTCCATGAGTGCACGGCCTGACAGTTCAGTGGCTCGCCTGTCGCCTTATGTGTACCAAAATAGCGACAGATCACGACCACGCGGTTACCATCAGCAATGAACTCCTCTGGCTTGGACGCAAATCCATCGAAAATCTCGCGCAGCCTAGCGAACACACCTTCAGCAATGGCTGCTGCGCCAATATATGGATTTCGGTCCGCAAGCGGATTTCCTTCCGCCTCGTTCCATTCGATATCATCCGCCAACAATGCGAAAGCTGCTGGCGGGTTCCCGTCTTTCAAATGTCCATAGAATGACTGCACGAGTGTTCTGGATGCTTCTGACATGAGCTTATGTCCTCCCTGTTTGCAGGAACGAACCCCAGAACGCTCTGAAACACAACACTTCAGCCATCATAGTGAACCTGTCTTAACATCCACCCCACCAGCATTAACCTGTCTTGATACAATGTAAAAAACAGGCTGACCTAAAGAAAAATTGTTTCTACTCAGAGCACTAAATCACGCTGATCGATAAAATAAAAATGATTGAAATCCAGCTTTATTAACCTTTCCTGACCAGTACTGACCGCCTCTTTGGAGGGGTAGGAAAACCAAGAATGATAAGCACTCTACTTGCAAGAAAACCAAAAGCTGACACCACAATCCAGCTGAATGAACAGAGTCCGAAAGAGACGGTCACGTCCAGCGAACTCGTCGAATGTCTTGAGAATTTCATCCACCATAATGTCGCCGACATGGTTGGCATCTCAGCCCGCGAACGCACTATTCTGGAGAAGCTTTGCACGCGCCTGAAAGCGTCCGATAACACAGCCCTTCGCGGCGCGGTCAACGCATCCATGACAGCCAGCAAGGTTCAGGCTGGTCTGGCAAATGCCTTCTCTGATATTTCCGATGTTCGCCAGCACAGCCAGCTGATGGCGGGTGCCATTCAGGAGCTCGACTCCTCAATTTCGCAAATATCCATCTCAGCGCAATCTATCGACCAGGGCCTTCAGTCATCTGCTGACGAGACGCGCTTGTCTGCCGAAGAAGTTGATCAGGCCACCGCGTCTGTCCGCAACACCACTGCGAGCCTCGAGCACATTGTCGGCAATATGCAGGAGCTGGAAAACGCGGCGACGCAGATCCGCGGCATGTCCAAAACAATCGAGGATATTGCGGGTCAGACCAATCTGCTCGCGCTGAACGCAACGATCGAGGCCGCCCGCGCAGGCGATGCCGGTCGCGGCTTTGCGGTTGTTGCCTCGGAAGTAAAATCTCTTTCCGACCAGACGGCCAAAACCACTGAACAGATCGCTGAGCGCATCCATAATCTGGAAAGCGCGATTGAAATGATCGTTGGCGCAGTGACCAGCGCGCAAACCTCTGCGCGCGACGCTGAAGAGATTACGAACTCTGCAAACCAGCGCGTCCAGAACACGACGCAAAGCATTCTGAACAATGCCGACGCGGTTTCTGCCCTGGCCAATGTTATTAATGATCAGAAGGCAGCCACCGCAGAGCTCGCCCGCGGCGTCGATCAGGTCGCTCAACAAAGCCAGAGCGCGCAAAGCAAGTTGGAGGCGACAACGAAAGTCGCGTCTGAATCTGAAAACCAGATCACGGCGCAGTTCGACGAACTGGAAAAACGTAAAGTCGCTAATTACGTGCTCTATCGCGCCAAATCCGATCATATGATCTGGAAGAAGCGCCTCGCCGCGCTCCTCTCCGGCCTGTCCGAACTCAGCGAACACGAACTGGCTGACCATCATTCCTGCCGCCTTGGCAAATGGTGGGATGACGAAATCGGAAACGAGATTTCGAGCCTTCCATCCTTCAAGGCGATTGAAGCACCGCACCGCGCGGTTCATGCAAGCGGCCGCCGCGCAGCAGAGCTATACAATCGTGGTGACAAGTCCGGCGCTCAACAGGCCTATCTTGAGATGGAGCGGGCCTCGGAAGACGTGATCCAGCGTCTCGACGAACTAATCTCCAAGCTTGAAACACGCGCATAAATGCGTCCCGAGCGTGAAGCATCTTTTGCGGACGCTTTAGCGCTCTAAGCCTGGTTTCTAGGGACGTTCAAAAGCTCTGGCACTGCCTGCTGGATGCAGCCTAGCAGGCACGCCATGTTAACCGGTTTGAGAAGACTGAAGCGTGCGCGCTTCAGTAGCTCGATTTTATCAGCTTCGAAATGACTGAGATTACTTGAAAGAACGATGACCGGCGGTATGCGTCGGTCATTAATGTCTGTCAGTTTTTCGATCAGTCCAAAGCCATCGCAAACAGGCATTTGTAAATCTGTTATAATCAGGTCGGGCTGATGCTTCAGCACCTTTAAGAATCCCTCTTCCCCGTCAGAGGCAGTGATGCACTCAATGCCCCACGCTTCCAGCATGGCATGAAGCGTAAGCCGACAATACTTGCTGTCGTCTACAATTAGCACGCGCAAAAGATGACGCGCCCCGGTTGGCGGGCTGACTGGCACACACATTTAAAGTGACCTGAGTTTGAGGAGTTAAGGCTCGCCTCATAAGCTATAATTCGAAGTTTTTCTTGCTCTCAAGCGACCATTACTTGATAAATTACGACAAACTATGCCGATAAACGTTAGGTAGCGGATTCGTGAGGGAACTTGTCAGAGCTGGCGCATGGAAAAGCCTGCCCGAGCTCATATCAGACTTGGGAGGCCAGCCCACCGAGGTATTGAGAGTCGCAGGGCTTTCGATGCGTGACCTAGACAATCCGAATGCCTACCTGCCTCTGAAATCACTTATCGACACGCTGGAAATTGCGGCTGAAGAAACGGGCAGGCCGGATTTTGGGCTTCTTTCAGGTCTGCACACTTCCCAGAATGTCGGCGCACTCGCTTTGGCAGTTCTGAACGCGCCGACAGTGCGAGAAGGTATTCAACTCGCCACGCGATACATTCACATCCACAATCCGGGTATTCAGGCCGAACTTATCCGGATTGATGACAGAAATGAACGCCTCAGGCTAACCTTATCCAATCCGGACCATGCGCAATTCGTGCAATTGAGCGAGCGGCTTGTGAGCGGCGCTTATCACCTGATCTCCGCTCTGGTCGGGCCGGGTTTTACTGTCAGTCAGGTGTCGTTTTATACGCCGAGGTATTCTGCTCCGCATGTGTATGAAGCGCTATTTGGACTGACACCAGATTTCGAATTTGAAACGGGCGGATTTGTGCTGACATCTGAACAGCTCGGCCGCCGGAAACCCGGCAATGATGCGCATATTATGCAGATCGCAGAAACCCATCTAATGACCCTCGCTCCCCCTACCGGCGCGAACCTGACCGAGCAGGTCTCAATGCTGATACGCAGTTTTCTTGCGGGCAACCAATGCACGAGCGAGAGAATCGCGCACTCTTTATCCACACATCCGCGTACGCTTCAAAGACGGCTACGGGAAGAAGGCACGTCTTTCGAAGCACTAAAAGACGGCATCAAGCGAAACCGCGCGGAGACACTACTCGCACAACCGGATCTGACAATTACAGATGTTGCCTTCATGTTAGGATATTCGGAGACCTCGACCTTCTCACGGAAAACGAGAGACTGGTTCGGACTGTCGCCCAGAGAGTTTCGTAAACAGCTGGGCGGTGACAACCGTCGCTAGGCTTTCTCAGCCTCAACCTTCCAGATGGCAGCTTTGAACCGGACCATTCCGCCGGAAACATACTTCGCCATCGCCTTACCCATAGCCTGCATAGCCGCCTTGCGCGGCTCTGCCTCCAGTTCGGACACGATTCGCCCGACAGGCCCCATCCGTTCCATCCAGAATGAGAGCGCGGCCTCGGGAAATGCACAGTTTGTGTCGAGCGGTGTGACAGTAACATTCTGCCAGCCCGCCTCGGCAAGCATATCGCGCACATAGTCGGCGTCTGCCCAGCCGAACTGGCCCGTCCGGCCCGGTGGCGGGAAGGCATCTTCCGGCAGCCACGGATCTGCGGCCTGTTTCGGCGCACGCATGAAAGGGTTGTCCTTCGGGCTGCGCCAGGCGAGCAGCGTCATCGAAGCACTCTTCGCGCTCGCGCGATGAATGTTGGTGAAAGCGGCCACAGGATCTTCAAAGAACATCACCCCGAAGCGCGATACGATGTGATCGAAACTGCCAGCCTCAAACGGATAATCCTGCGCATCGGCGCGGATAAAGCTGGCAGTCTTACCGTCTTCCGTTGCGCGTTCCTTTGCCCGTGAGAGCATAGGCTCGGAGATATCAACGCCGGTGACTTGCATGCCCGGCATCTCCGCCAGAGCGAGGCTGACCGCACCCGTGCCGCAGCCAATATCCAGCACACGCTTTGCACCGCGCGCTTCCACTGCCGAGGTCAGAACCGGCACGCAGCCTGAAAACGCCTCATCCAGAAACGGCTGGCCCTCAACCCATGTGAGGCCGGACTGGCCATTCCAGAACGCGCTTTGCGGATTGGTTTCTTCTGACATGGCTCATCCTCCCGTTTTGGCCGGAGCTTATCTGCCTCGCGCCAGCACGGGCAAGACTTTATGCCGCTTCCACTTATCGCCGAAGCTGTGTCACATTGAGCGCAAAGCGGAGGGGAACGCTATGAGTGCTGACAGAGAAAAGCCGGGCCATGTCTGGTGGAAAGTTCTGAGCAGGTTGCTCGGTATTTTTGCAATCCTGTTGCTTGCCGCGATCGGGCTTTTCCTTCTCTCGCGTGTACTTGGTGTCGATGAAGACGGTGTCCTGCCCATCTCTCTCTTTGTACTTCTCGGTATGCCCTACATTATCGGTGCGCTGGCTGCGTTCCTGATCGACCCGAACGCGAAACGCACTCAGGAAAAAAGCTATCTTGCCGTTCTGATCTTCATGGCGTCTGTTCTGGTGCTTGGCGGACTCCTCTTTCAGGAGGGTGTGATCTGTCTGCTCATGGCGGGGGTAATCTGGACGCCGATGGCGCTGCTTGGCGCGATGACCACCAAACGCATGCAGAGAAAACACCGCCGTCTTGGCGATGTATCTGCGACGTTTGACATGGGGCTTATCGCGACGATCCCGGCAATCCTTCTGGTGATGGATACGTCTGTGCCGCAATCGATCACGCCCTACACCGTGGAGCGCAGCGTCGTTCTGGAGGCGAGCGCTGACGAAATCTGGCCACTGCTTCTCTCCCTGCAGGATATTCAGGAAAACGAAGGCCGCTTCACCTTTGCGCAGAGCATTGCGCAAATCCCGCGTCCGCGCTCGGCTGTCGTCGCAGGTGACGGCGTGGGCTCTGTGCGCCACGCACAATGGGGCGAAAACATCACCTTTGAAGAACACATCACCGACTGGCAGGAAAACAAGGCGCTGAGCTGGGAGTTTGTCTTCCCGAACGACTCCATCAGCCGCTACACCGACCAGCATATCTCACCGGAAGGGCGCCATCTTCGTATTCAGGAGGGCGGTTACCGGCTGGAGCCGCTTTCCGATGGCCGCACGCGCCTCACCCTCTACACAGACTATGAAGCGCAAACGCCAGTGAACACCTATGCCGCAATCTGGGGCGAGATTTTCCTCGGCGGCATTCAGGCCAATATTCTGGAGATCATTGAGGGTCGTCTGGCTTAGCGGCGAGCTCGGCTGTCTTCGCCTCAGATTGGCGGATAAGACGCCGGAACACCATCATGATGACGACATGGCCAACAACCGTCAGCACGGTCAGGCCAATAGCAATCGCCAGAATAGTGATCATGGTTGAGGACATGGCAGCACTAGGCGCCTCACAGTTCTAATGGTCAATGCGACAGACCTGCATACTGCGCCCTATTTTAGCGCAGGCGTTGGGCGTTCTCATTCTCGCCTTCCATGCCGCTTGCCACCCAATAACGATTATACTACTCGTTCTTGCGTCGGTTAATGGCAGCAGATCTCTGTTTGGGGATGGACAATCCGCGCCGGACCGACCGGATAGCTGTGTGTAGGGGGCGGCTTAGATGGTATTTTCATCAGTAGAGTTTCTGTTTCTCTTTCTGCCAGTTTTTCTGATATTTTACATCGCCTTACCGGCTTTGCGGAACATCACCCTGCTCGCTTTCAGCCTGCTGTTTTACTTTGTTGGCGAAGGCTATTTTCTCGCCGTCATGCTCGCCAGCATCGCGATCAACTATGTAAGCGGGCTATTCGTTGCGCCGGGCGTTAAAGGGCGCGGCCCTGCCCTTGCCATTGGTCTGACGCTCAATGTCGCCATGCTGGTCTATTACAAATATATCGGCTTTCTGGCGCAGGATGTCTTCCAGCTGCCAGCGAATGACTGGACGACCGATGTGCACCTGCCAATCGGTATTTCCTTCTTCACCTTCCAGGGTATGTCCTATCTGATCGACGTCTATCGCGGGAATGCACGCAAAGAGATGTCACCCTTCCGGTTGGCGGCTTACATCGCCATGTTCCCGCAGCTGATTGCCGGCCCGATTGTACGTTTTTCGACCGTCGCAAACGATCTGCGCCGCCGTGTCATCCGCCTGAAACACGTTTATTATGGCCTTCTGTTTTTCGCAGTCGGGCTCGCTGAAAAAGTCATTCTGGCCGACACCATGGCGAAAGTTGCCGATGCGATTTACGGACGCGCGCCGGACGAGCTGCAGGCCTCCACAGCCTTTCTGGGCGGCCTCACTTATTCCTTCCAGATCTTTTTTGATTTCTCGGGCTATTCAGCCATGGCGATCGGTCTTGGTCTGATTCTCGGCTTCAAGTTTCCCCGCAACTTCAACTTCCCTTACATTTCCCAGAGCATCACAGAGTTCTGGCGACGCTGGCACTTGTCGCTCTCCACATGGTTCCGCGATTACTGTTACATCCCGCTTGGCGGAAACCGGCTCGGACCGAGCAAGACTTACCGCAACCTGTTCCTGATTTTCCTGCTGACCGGTGTCTGGCACGGCGCGTCGTGGAACTTCATTGTATGGGGTCTGTGGCACGGCTTCTTTATTATCATCGAGCGTTTCGGCTTCTCGAAAGTGCTGGAAAAAATGTGGATCGGCCTGCGCGTCGCTTACACGCTGATCATTGCGTATATCGGCTGGATTTTCTTCCGCGCCGAGGACCTGACACACGGCCTGCAAATGCTTGCCCGGCATTTTGCCTTTAGCGAAGGCGGTGCCAGCGTCTGGGAGTTTCTCGACAATGAAACCCTGATCGTTCTGGCCATGAGCTTTGTATTGTCGACACCGGTTGTACTGTGGGCGAGCCGTGGCTTCATTGCACCGCCTGCCTATGGCGCATGGATGAAGCGCAATCCGATGTGGAAATATGGTCTGGGTGTCGCGCTCGCTGCGATTCTGATCATTGTATCCAGCGTCAAAATCCTCGCTGGCACGTACAGCCCGTTCATTTACTTCCGGTTCTAGGAGACAGACATGAAGATTGAACGCGTCCGTTTCGAACCTCTCTCTCTCGCAGCCATTCTGGCTCTGGGCGTGCTGTTTGCGATTCCCCTGCTTGGCCTGTTTCAGGATGAGGAAGACCTCGCACGCCGCCAGAACCGCGCGCTGAATGAAGCGCCTGAATGGTCTACACTCGTCTCTGAACCTTCCCGTTTCTTTGCCGAGGGACGCGCTTGGCTTTCAGACCGTGCCCTGTTCAGCGTGGATGCCTCTGTGAACTACCGCAAATTCAAATATTATGGACTCGGCGACTCGCCTGCTGCCAACGTGGCGCGCGAAGGTGATCTGGTTCTGCCTATCGCGACTGACGCGGCTAATATCGACTATGTGTCGGTAACGGGCAGCTGCCCTGCTGAACAGTATTGGGATCAGATGACTCAGTCACTCACCAATGGCTGGGCCGAGATCAACCGCGTCGCTGAACTGGAAGGCCTCTCTACATTCGGCGTGATCGTACCAAGCAAGCCCGTGCTTTATGCAGACCGTTTGCCGCGCTCCATCCCTTCTGAAATTCGCGCCCAATGCGTCTATACAGCGGAAAACGAGTCGCCTGCCGTGCGCATTGCGGATTCCTTCCCCGATACGCTGACCTATCCGTTGGCAGACTTCATGGCCGAACGCGATGTTGACCACTTCTATCCGCTGGAAAACTTCCACGCTGATGGCATGGCTGCATCACGCGCGGCGCAAAGCCTGATCTATCTGAGCTCTCTTGAACCATTCCGCGAGCCGGAATTCACAATCCGTGAAGGCAATGCCGACATGGAACCAGCGCTGGGATTTGCACGCCGCGTCAACTTCCAGAGACCAGACTATGCGTCTGCCGCAGACCGGTCCAACATTCTCGATCGTGAAGTCCAACAGGGTGCCCGTCTGCGCGGCAACCAGATTTCAGCTTTCTTCAATGCAAATGCCGCCGACCCACGCCGTGTTGCCATCATCGCAAACTCGTTCGGCGCACGGATCGCGCCAGACGTTGCCAGCCATTATGCAGAGACCGTTCAGATCAACACGAATGGTATGAACAGACAGACACTGATCCGCATGTTCCGCTATCTGATGGATGGCAGTTTCGATCAGATTTTGTTCGTTATGCATGAACCAGGATATTATAATCGGGTACGTCTGTTCGCAGATGCCATGCTTGAGGCGATCAGCCTTGAGCCTGACGAAAATGCCGGCGCCCGCGTTGCTGACGTATCATTTGGCCCGGTGTCATTCTCCGAGTTTGATGCACGCGGCTGGCTACCACCTGGCCAAAATACGGAGCTGCGCTGGAGCAAAGGCGGTCGCCCTGCCTTTATCGACATTCCACGCTCTCTCTTCGGCGAAGGCAATTCGATCCAGATGCGTGTCCGACTGTTCGGTCCGGAAGTGTCTGACGAGCGTTGGGCAAGGATTCTGGTCTGCGGACAGGAAGACGCCGACATCACAGACCGGCTGAATTCATCCCTTGAGCCGCAGATTCTTGAGATCGAGTATGACGCAGAGTGCGGAAGCCGGATGACGATTGAGTTTCAATCCAGCGAGCAGCCATCAGGCGCGGATCTGGGCCTGACCCAGGATCGTCGTCAGCTTGGCATCCGCGTCGACGAAATTCAGCGCGTTTCCCGCCGTTAAACCGAATTCGCTACAGTGACCGCATGCCAAAACACCCCTGAATTCAGGGGTGTATAAAATTTTGGGCATTATATATTTGACAAACCAAACGGTTTTTTACTCAACGGGAACGAATTCCCCTGAAAATGCGTATTTCTAAATGGAGATAACGATGACGATTGATCAGCACTTGGAGGCCGCAATCGACTGGGCAGAGGAACGGCTCCGCTCAGGAGCGGAGCCGCCGTTTGTGTATTATCGCCTTATGCAGCTGCGAGAGGCTGCTAAAGAGCTATCAGAGCACGCTAAGCAATGCGCGGCAAATTCACTGCGACCGGAAAAGTGTCAGGAAAACGTTCTGCAACAAGCGGACGGAGGACACCTCCCAAATATTTTTCCACTCCATCAACGCGTGAGGGATGAACAAACGCAAACGTAAAGCGCAGCTGGGGGTATCGGGTAATACGGAAATCCCGCATGTGCGCCTGCATCCTGCCTTTGATGTCACCCTGTCCAACCTTTAAGTAGGTTGGGCCACCAAGCAATGTGCCGGGAGACCAGACTACATAGACGCCATATCCGCTTATGCTGTCCCAATTTGTATTCCTCGGGTCCAGCCACTCGTTAAACGTATTTTTGATCCAGTTTAGCTGCACGATCATCTTCCTTTTTCTGACGAAGGAATTGACGGTTGTGGCCGGATCGTGTGATGTATGATTCAGTCATTTACGAAAATCCTTCTGGGAGGTTGGGTTTTCAAAATTAAGCCTGCCTGACCTCGAATCAGCGCAGGCTTTTTTATTGTGACTGAATTCTCAGCTATGAGTCTAGCTAGATATTCTGCTTATGTTCCTCGGTTGTTTCCGATTTCTTCTGGGGTTCGCTTTTGGCGACCTGCTTTAGCGACCTGTCGAATTTTTTTTCATTCGTGTCGCATTCGGCCTCTTCAGCAAGGGCTTTGAATTTGTCGAGTTGGGATGGTTCAGGCATATTGTTTTACTCGACGCTCAAAGTTGGAATAAGGAACAGCATTACTAACGTCCTGCAGCAATACAATGTCACTAGATTCAAACGCTTCTTGATCATCATAAACTGAAATCAAGTCCACATTTCGATACCGCTGGCTTGATTTTATTTCATATAAATGGCGAAACCGATGCGGAACCGCTCGCGCACTGCCGATTGCTTCTATAAGCGCCTTCGGTTGCTTTGTATTTAATTCGATTATTGCAGCGGTGACATCGTAAGTTCCACCAGATTTTCCCGTAACTTTTTGGTGCCAAGATATACGGTCTTCACCAAGCATTTTTTGCAACACGCTATTTACGCGGACTTCAAATTCAGCACGCTTTTTGGTGTCAGGAGACGCTTGATCTGCAATGTACCTGCAAACACTCCCAACTGAAAGCACCGCCGCCGTTGCTTGGTCTTTGGATACCTTGCGCCATACTCGACCACGCTCAAAATGACACTCCATAGTAGAAGCATAAGCTTTTACACGATCTTCGATACGCTGCGTCATCGTTTGTCCGCTTGCTGAAAGTATCATAGCAGCAAAGCCAGCATCATGAACCAGGCAACAATCATCACGCTCATCGACAACAACTGAAACCATTTCGCCGTTCGAATAAATTAACGGCAACCTAATCTCGTAACCAAGATTGCTCGAGAAGCTGCCAATTAGGCTTCTAGTCTCGCGCTCAATTTGTGAAATCAAAACGCTCATTTGTCGTAGTTCCACAGGTCTGATTGTTCGACGACATTGTCAAATTTTGGGGCGGCATATTGGTCTTTGTAGTCAATCTTTGCCACCTCCATAAACTCCTTGTACCATTGCCAGTGCGTTAACTCTCGACTGTCAGGCTCCGCATTCGTTATATCTGGGAGCCTTTGCCAGTGTGTGTGTGTAACCACTTGCCCTGTCCGAATATTGTAGTGAGCACGGCCCGGCCCAACGTCCAAAGCGAGACACCGTTTCTGCTGAACCAGTAACACGAAACTATACTTCCTTGGAATCCGCGAGATGTGATAATGGGTCACAAATTGTATGTTGGCTTCAGGAAATTCCGGGCAAAGCACAGGACAAACAGCTTCTTCGTAATCGGGATGATCCTTTTCGCGGAATCTTAACTTAGAATGCATTTGCTTTTCGGCATTCAAAATTCCCAAAAGATCTTCTGCTGACAGCGTCAAGTTGAATTATCCCGCTACGTGTGCGTTAGGCCCCCTATATGTCAGCCTTTTACCCTTAACACCACTCAACGCAATCATTGCGCGCTCAAAATCATTCACGCCATTGCCGACACGGTTGTTATACCGGAAGTCGAATTCGGCCATATAGCGGTGAAGGTGCTTCTTGGCGCAGTGCTGGTAGACGCCGCGCATACCGCGCTTGAACACGCTGAAATAGCTCTCAACCGTTTGTGTGTGCACCACTGGGTTCTGGAAGTTCACATACTCACCCTTGGAGTGGTTCACCATTCCATGGTCAGCGACCTCTACGTGTTGATCAATGCCTCGATAGTGACGGGCTGTATCGGTAAGAAGTTGAGCCTCTTTAGAGAGGTTGCTGTTGATAATAGGGCAAATCTCGTCGCGGTTGACCTGATCGATAATGAAAGAACGAGCGCGTTTGGTATCTCGATCAACAAGCGTCAGGACTTTCATCTTGTGGCCATAGGCGCGCTTCTTTGGCGCGCCCGGCTCTGTACCGATAAAGGTTTCGTCTACTTCGACGCCACCGCCGCCAGAACCGAAAATGTCAAAAGAACCTTCACGCATCGCTTCACGGATACGGTGGCAAAGGAACCATGCAGTTTTATAGGTGATTTCCAGAGTGCGGTGGATCTGATGCGCAGACACACCCTTCTTGCTGGACACCATCAGGTAAATCGCCTGTAGCCATTTGTGCAGTTCGAGGTGGCTTTCCTCAAAGATAGTGCCGACGCGAACAGTGAATTGCTTGCGGCATTCTTTGCACTTCCATAGGCCGTGACGGACTTTGCCTTCTGGGTGCTTCTTGCTTGGCTTAGTTTTGACACCTTCCAGACGATAATGGCGAGCGTTGCTCTTGCAGTGCGGACAAACCGCACCCCGTGGCCAGAGCACAGCTTCTACATGACGGAATGCTTCCGCTTCATCGTGAAAATATGCCTTGGACAGAATGGACATGGGTTTCTCCTATGTCCTGAAATTACCCTCAAACTTTGGGTTTGTCAAATATATAATGCCCAAAATTTTTTACATCTTTGTGTCTAATTTCTTTGACATGTAAAAAATATTGTACCATATATGTGTCAGATATTTTTGACACAAAAGGTAACTCACAATGACAATCTTTTTTCGCGTAGATGTAGCCGCATCACTGTTCGCGATACTCGCAGGTGCTCTGCATATAGGCGCCTATTTCGGCTTCTGGTGGAGCGTGCCCGAGACAGGTATGGAGCTGTTCTGGCGGGTAGGCGTTTCGGTCGCGCTCATGATCGTGATGATCATCATAATTTCGATCGTCACCAGCATCACGGACAGGACAGAAATGCCGACTGTGGACGAGCGGGAATCCCGTGTTCAGTTCAAGGCCATGCGCAACATGCTGTACGTTTATTCCGGCGGCCTCGCGATCATCTTCATGGAAGCTTTTGACGGTCTGACAGACCCGATGGCACTCGCCCATGCTGTGATTGGCGTCTTCGTTGTCGGAGAACTCATCCGCCTGCCATCGCTCTGGTGGTATCTGCGCCAGCCCGCCTAACCCTTCTCCCCTAACAGGACTAAACCTATGACTTTTCACGAAAAATCCGCCTGGGCGATGGGCGTACTCCTCACCCTTATCGGTGGCTGGTATCTCAAGACGATCTGGAACGTATCCATCGAACTTGGAGAAACCGCACCCCCACTTCTTGGGCTTGCATCGATTGCCACCATTGCCCTCATCATTGGCGCGATCATCACCCACACGCTTATCGGTATCTCAGACCCGGAAGGATCGGACGGTAGCGAAGACGAACGCGACAAGCAGGTACTGCGCCGGTCTGGCAATATCGCTGGCTATGTTCTCGGCTTCGGATGTTTTGCAGGCCTCTGGCACTATGTCTGGCAACAGGACGGCAACCTCCTCTTCCACATCATTGTGGGCAGCCTGATCGCCTCTCAAATTGCCGAATACGTACTGACAATCCTCTTCTATCGACGGGGCGTGTGACATGGCCAAACGACCACCCATCACAAATCGGGTCAAGGAGCTCCGCGAGGCGCATGACAATATGAGCCAGTCTGCTCTCGCCAAGGCCATCGGCGTCACCCGTCAGACGGTTATCGCTATCGAACAGGGCCGCTATTCCCCGTCGCTTGAAAGCGCATTTCGTATCTCACGAGAGTTCGGCGTCGGTCTGGAGGACGTATTCGGCTGGGATGAGGCCGCCGATCAGTCCTGAGCGGATTGTGACTTCTGTTTTCGAAACCGGGCCGCCTTGGCCCGGTTTCCGCATACGGCCATAGAGCACCAGCGCCGAGACCGGTTCTTCGTGATATCACGGAAATAGAGCGTGCAAGTTGGCCCTTCGCATTGGCGCAGCTGCGCGAGATCAGTTTCAGAGAGATAGTCTGCAATTCGGTCGGCCAGGAGCCGGACAAGCTGATCACCCGTTTGCGGCACACATAGCGGTGCACGCGCGAACCCGCTTCCGTCCCGTGGAATAAACGGACGCCCGGCCAAAGGCACTTCAAGCCAGCGGTTCAGGAATGCCAGATCATCAGATGAAACGGTCACGTCCTCAGAGCTTTCCAGAAGGCCAGTCACACGCCTGAAATCCTCGCGCAGCATGCGAGCGTGCTCAGCAGCGCCATCAAGATCATCCGGTGGAATAGAAGAGAGGATCTCTTCGCCGACCTGAGGTTCGACCATAGCTGCGCCCACCATCCAGCTTATCAGCGCCGTTCCGTCCTCCAGCCAGTCAATATCGGTGCCCGCTGGCGCGCAGACTGAGTTCAAAAGGTCGAGCGCGGTGTGCTCTGCAATATAAAAGGCCGGCATAGGCGGCATTTTAGTCTCCATCATCGCGACATCTCACGCGGATACACATTGATGTGTAACCGGCATTTTGATATTTTAACAGTTACTCCAGTCTGATAACCGTCAAAAACCAAATATAATGGTCACACGGAGAAAAGACATGCCAAAACTATTGCACATTATCAGCTCGCCTCGCGAAGACGCTTCAAAATCCGTTCAGATCGCCGAAGCTTACATTGAGAACCGCAAGCGCGCCGTCCCGACGCTTGAAGTTGACACGCTGAACCTGTGGTCGCTTGATATGCCCGAATTCGACGGCGACAAGGCCGCTGCCAAAATGACCTTTTTCGGCGTCGGTGAAATGGATGACACGCGCCAGACCGCCTGGGATCAGGTTGTTGCGCTGACCGAGAAGTTCAAATCCTACGATCTGTTCGTTTTCTCAGTACCAATGTGGAATGGGGGCGTGCCCTACAAGCTGAAACAATTCCTGGACATCATCACCCAGCCGGGCCTGCTCTTCGGCTTTGATCCGATCAAAGGCTATTTCGGCCTGCTAGACGGCAAGAAAGCGACGCTGGTTCTGACATCGGGCGTATTCGCGCCGGGCGCTGACGAGAAATACGGCAAGGATTTCCATGGCGAATATATGCGCTGGTGGCTTGGCCTTGTCGGCATTCAGGAGGCAAGCATTCTACGCTTCCAGCCCTCGCTCCTGACAGCAGATCCCGATGCTGATCTGAAAGCTGTTCTCGGCGAGCTTGAGCCAGCCTGACCTGCGCCTACGCGCCGCCGGTTCATCGAAAGCAAAACATGCTAGGGTCTCCGCGAATAGTGGAGGCCCTTCTCATGTCAGCTGGTTATCAGGCCGAATATAAAGCGAAACTTTGCGCGCCCGCAGAGGCCGTTCGATTTGCAAGGTCGGGCTCAAACATCTCCATGGGTATGGCGCTCGGCGAACCGCCTGCCCTGCTGGCCGCCTTGAATGAGAAGATCGAGGCCGGAAACCTCACCGATATTCGCCTCTGGTATTTCCACTCAATGCCCGCCGCAGCGCAAACTCTGCTGCGCTATGACATGATGGACCATGTCCACCCGCACTGCATGTTCATGGGACCGACAGAGCGCGCGCTCGCAGAACGCGGCGAGAAGGAAGGACGCAAGGTTCTGAACTTTGTGCCCGTCGCATTTTCAGATGCTCCGCGCCTTTTAAGCCAGCATGTGCAGCTCGACACCTTCATCACCACCGTCTCCCCGATGGATAAGCACGGCTATTTCTCCTTCGGCACGAACAATGACTATGCGAGCACGGCGGCCCGTTCTGCCCGCCATACAGTGGTTGAGGTAAACAAGCATATGCCGCGCGTTTTCGGGGACTCTATGATCCATATCTCCGAAATTGATGCCATAATCGAAAACCATGAGCCATTATTTGAAGCCCCGGCCCGCGAAGCCTCAGCCGAAGAACGCCAGATTGGTGAGATGATAGCTGATCTCGTGCCGGATGGTGCCTGCCTTCAAATGGGTATTGGTGCCCTGCCAAACGAAGTGTGCGGCCATCTGAAGGGCCGGACCGACCTTGGCATTCATACCGAGCTGTTATCGCCCGGGATGGTGGACCTCATCGATTGTGGCGCTGTCACCAACCGAAACAAGAACACGTTTCCGGGCCGCACGGTTTTCACCTTCGCGCTCGGGAACAAGCGCATGTATGATCTGCTGGATGACAATCCGTCGATCAACTCCCACCCGGTGAACATCGTCAACGACCCTCGCCACATTGCAAAGAATGATGGTGTGATCTCTATCAATGCGACACTGCAAGTGGACCTGTTTGGCGCATGCAACTCGGAAAACCTTGCCGGTCGGCAGTATTCAGGCTCTGGCGGCCAGCTCGATTTCGTCCGCGGCGCACGCGCCTCCAAGGGCGGAAAATCGATCATCGCCTGCACATCCACGGCAAAGCATGGTGCTGTGTCGCGCATCGTTCCGGAGCTGACAGGCCCCGTCACAACGCCCCGAAATGACGTCGATACCGTCGTTACCGAATTCGGGATAGCACAATTGATCGGCCTTTCCGGTGAAGAACGTGCACGCGCCATGATCGCGCTGGCCCACCCCGATCACCGAGCTGACCTGGAGGCGGCAGCCCGTAAAGCGCAGATCATCTGAAAAATGCGACATTCTGGCTGACTCTTTTGATTGACATTCATTCGCAACTGAGGCTAGTTGCGACTCATGATCATTTGCGTTTGTCATAATCTGAACGGCCGGAAGGTCGACGATGCCATCGATAACGGCGCTAAATCTCCAAAAGAGATTCAGGCCCATCATGGCAATAAGTTCCAGTGTGGTCGCTGCAAACCTGAAATGTGCGCGCGCCTTCGCGAGAAGACCGCTGAAACCGCAATGGAAAATGATCTAGTTGCGAATGCAATTGCCTAGCACTCTCAACCCATTGATTTTCTTCATAAATTTTATCTGACAAGCCTTCCCGAGGCGGGTTTTCTTGTGGTATTCCTGAGTCCCAGCATAGGAGACTCATCATGAAGGGCGACCCAAAGGTCATCGAATTTCTCAACAAGGCTCTCAAGAACGAGCTGACGGCAATCAACCAGTATTTCCTGCATTCACGCATGCTGAATGACTGGGGCGTGACCAAGCTCGGCAAGAAAGAGTACGAAGAATCTATTGAAGAGATGAATCATGCGGACTGGCTGATCGAACGCATCCTCTTCCTTGGCGGCCTGCCAAACCTTCAGGATCTCGGTAAACTCATGATCGGTGAAACGGTCGAGGAAATCCTCGAATGCGATCTGAAACTAGAACACAACGCTATTCCGCTTCTGCGTGATGCGATTGAACATTGCGAAAGCGTTCGCGACTATGTCTCCCGCGAGCTCTTCTGCAAAATCCTCGATAATGAAGAAGAACATGTCGACTTCATCGAGACCCAGTTCGATCTGATCAAACGCACAGGCATTCAGAACTATATCCAGCTGAATTCAACGGCCGTCACAGACGGGGAATAAGTCTGGCCCGAAACTTGCTCCCCAATGCCCGATTGCCCTGATTTGCAACACCCATATCAGGGCAGCGGGCTAAAGTTTTTGAGGAGTTCGGTGTGAAACGTCTGATTTTTGTCTCTGCGCTGTTATCGCTAGCAGCATGTCAAACCATTCCTGCGGGCATGACCGAAACGCCTGCGACGCCTCCTGTCATCGAGCAAGAAACAAGCACACCCGCCATTGAAACTGCTGAAACGCCCGCAGCAGACACGCTGGCCCTGCTTCGCGCTCAGGCAGCTGAACTCCAGCTTGAAGCCGAAGCCCTCAACGCCGACCTCGCCGAACTCAACGACGCGCTCGCCGGAATGGCCGACGCCCGTAAAGAGCTTGTCGATGCCGCAGCCGGTACGGACAACGAAGCCGAACTGGAACAGGCTGAAACCGCAATCGAACAGATCGACACAAGCATTGCCGCCATTCAGCTAGAAAAACGCGCGGTTATCGCCGAAATCGAAGAAACAACGTCCCGCGCTGAAACACTTCTTGCAGAAGCCGACGAGCTGGAAACCCGCCTGGCAGAAGCGGCAGCAAACGACGACGAAGTCGTGACATTCGTTGTCATGGAAGACCAGATCCGGTCGGATGAAACGCCTGCGCCAACCGCAACGCCTGCCTCTACCCCGCGTGACCGCCGCACGCTTCTGGACTACTCCGACTCAGCGCTCATCTGGTCGCTTCTGTCTGACCAGCTGCGTAATGATGATGTCGCTATTATGGGCATCGTATCAGGCGCCCGGTCTTATTGCGGCCTGAACTGGCAGCAAGGCTTTGCACAGTTTATCCAGATTGCGGCGCAGAACGGTTGGGATGTAGCCGCCATTGCCGAAGAGCATGGCCGCTTTATGGGCGGCGCGCGCCGCTCGCTTCAGGAAGCTGGCTATCAGTGCAATGCAAACGACCTGCAGACACTGGAAGCGATTTATCCATAAGCGATAGAACACCAGAACACAGAAACGCTGGCCTAAGCGCCGGCGTTTTTTAGATCAGGCCGGTTTACGCGCGACGACCATATAATTGATGTCGGTATCACCGGAGAGTGACCAGCTATCACCCAGCGGATTATAGCTGACACCCTGCGCCGGTTCGCACTCAAGTCCTGCGGCGTCCAGCCAGTCTGTAATCTGCTCGGGCTTTAAAAATTTCTGGTAGTCGTGTGTGCCGCGAGGCAGCCAGCCGAGAATGTATTCTGCGCCAACCACCGCCAGCGCGAGCGCTTTCGCTGTTTTATTCAGCGTCGCAACCACCGTCATACCGCCCGGACGGACAAGACCGCAGCAATCCGTCAGATAGGTCTCAGGATCGGCGACATGCTCGATGACTTCCATATTGAGCACCACATCAAACGGAGGCTCGTCCGATGCGAGCAGCGCTTCAGCCGTGCCAGCGCGAAAATCAATCTCCAGCCCCTGTGATTTTGCATGCACGCTTGCCGTCTTGATGTTGTTTTCAGACGCATCCACCGCCGTCACCTGAGCGCCAAGTCGGGCCATCGGCTCGCTGATCAGACCACCGCCGCAGCCAATATCCAGAAGGCGCAAGCCTTCGAGCGGACGAATAGCGCGCGGATCAAGCCCGAAATGGGAAACAATTGTCTCTCGCAAAAAAGTGAGGCGAACCGGATTAAATTTGTGAAGCGGGCGAAAATTTCCCTTTGGATCCCACCATTCACTAGCTATGCGGGAGAATTTAGAGACTTCTTCCGGATCAATGCTTGGAGAAGACAGCCCTTCAGGAGCTTCATTCAAAGAATTCTTCGACATTTTTAATCTCCGCATTTGCGCCAAACCCGTTCACCTCCTACAAGGTGCGGGAAGTTCAGTCCAAGATAAAAGTAGCAGTATCGAATTACGCCGATGTCACCCATTGTCATGAAGTTTGGCGGCACGTCCGTCGCTGATCTCGAACGTATCAACCATGTCGCTGATCTGGTTGCAAAACAGGCCGAAACAAGCCCGGGCGGCGTTGCGGTTATTGTGTCTGCCATGGCTGGCCAGACAAACCATCTCGTGTCTCTGGCAACGGGCGCAGCAGGCGCTGGCGTTGTTGGCGAGAATTTCGATGACGAATACGATGTCATCGTTTCTTCTGGCGAGCAGGTTACATCCGGCCTTCTGGCGCTGGCCCTGCGCAAGCGCGGCCTGAAAGCCCGCTCATGGCTTGGCTGGCAAATGCCGATGCTGACGAACGACATTCACGGCAAAGCGCGTATCCGCGATATTGACGGCGAAGCCTTCTCTCAGGCTGTCGGATCAGGCGAGATTGCTGTCGTTGCAGGCTTTCAGGGCCGCACCGAGGAAGATCGTATCACAACGCTTGGTCGTGGCGGCTCCGATACATCGGCTGTTGCGGTTGCGGCTGCGCTCCACGCCGAGCGCTGTGACATCTATACTGACGTGGACGGCGTTTACACGACTGACCCGCGCATCGTGCCAAAAGCACAGCGCATTGAAAAAATTTCGTACGAAGAAATGCTGGAAATGGCATCTCTCGGCGCGAAGGTTCTTCAGACCCGCTCCGTTGAAATGGCTATGAACCACCGGGTTCCTATCCGTGTGCTGTCCAGCTTTGCCGAAGTCGGCGCAGATAATTCAGGTACACTCGTTTGTGATGAGGATGAGATAATGGAAAAACAGGTTGTCAGCGGCATCGCCTATAGCCGCGATGAAGCAAAGATCAGCCTGCTCGGCGTGTCCAACCACCCAGGTATTGCTGCCGATATCTTCTCACGTCTGGCTGAAGCCAACGTCAATGTGGACATGATCGTTCAGGCTGACGCGCGTGGCCCGGAACAGGCAAACATGGTCTTCACCTGCACAGAACGTGACTCCGAGCTGGCAATTTCTGTGCTGCAGGACGCAAAATCGAAGATTGGCTTCGAATCTATCGTTGTTGACCGTGATGTTGCCAAAGTTTCTGTCATTGGTGTCGGTATGCGTAGTCATACCGGGGTAGCGAAGACGATGTTTGACGCTCTGTCTGCCAAAGGCATCAACATTCAGGTCATTTCGACATCTGAAATCAAAATCTCGGTTCTGATCGACTCATCATACACCGAGCTCGCTGTTCGTGCCCTGCACACAGCATATGGGCTCGATGCCGAGAGCTGAGGACAAAACTTTAAGAGCTGATGGCCCCACCTGACCGGCCTTCTCGCCCAATAGGCGCTGTTGCCCCGCGCATCCTTATGACGCGGCTCAGGTCCCTTATGGCAGAAGGTCGTAGTCTTGATGGCCGTCTGGCGGGCGTTGTTGATCTCATTGCCCGCTCTTTTGTTGCCGATGTTTGCTCGATTTATCTCAGGCTGGAAAATGGCGACTTTGAACTCGTCGCCACCGAAGGCCTCAAACAGGAAGCAATCAAGCGCACGCGACTGGCGCGCAATGAAGGTCTGATCGGTCTTGTTTCCCAGCAGGCCCGCCCGCAAAATATTCAGGACGCGCCGCACCACCCGCGCTTCTCCTATCGGCCTGAAACTGGCGAGGACCCGTTCACGTCCTTCCTTGGTGTGCCAATTCTGCGCTTTGGCCGCGTCATCGGCGTTCTGGCTGTTCAGAACGTTGTGCGCCGCGTTTATGACGAGGAAGATGTCGAAACCCTGCAAACCATTGCCATGGTTCTGGCAGAAGTCGTCACGACCGAATCCAAAAGCGGTTCTGAGGAACTGGCTGACGTCGCCGTTCGCCCGAACCGCCCGCAGGAGCTTATTGGTCGTTCGCTGAGTGATGGGCTCGCAATGGGCGCCGTTCACCTGCACGACCCTGTCGTTGCGCCGGCGCAATTCTTCGCCAAAGATATCGGACACGAAGAAGAACGCCTCAAAACCGCGCTGGAACAGCTGCGCAGCTTTGTCGATTCCATGATGGTCCAGCATGTCTCTCCGCTTGGAGGAGAAAGCCGGGACATTCTCGAAACTTATCGCATGCTCGCCTATGACCCGTCCTGGGCTGCACGTCTGCTGGATGCTGTATCTTCAGGCCTTTCTGCGGAAGCTGCTGTCGACCGGGCCCGCCGTGAACACCGCGCGCGTCTTGAAAGCGCGACAGACAGCTATCTACGCGACCGACTTCACGACCTCGAAGACCTCGACAACCGCCTGCTCCGTCTGCTTGCAGGCCATGAAGGCAGCGTTGCAAGCCCTGACCTCGACGGCAAAATCCTTGTCGCCCGACGCCTCGGGCCGGCAGATCTTCTGGAATATCGGAATGCGGGCCTCCGCGCGATTGTTCTGGAAGACGAAAGCACGACCTCACACGCCGTTATCGTAGCACGCGCGCTGGGCCTACCCCTCGTTGGCGGAGTGGATCGCATTATGGCTGTCGTAGAGAATGGCGATGACGCCATTGTCGACGGCGATACCGGCCATGTTCACATCCGTCCGGAATCTGATCTCGTTGCGGTGTATCGCGACCGGCTCCTCATGCGTAGCCAGCGTCTCGCCGAGTTTGCGGCCATTCGTGACCTGAAAGCGGTTACGCAAGACGGCGTGCACATCGAGCTGATGATGAATGCGGGCCTTTCCATCGACGTCGACAATCTGGACGCATCGGGTGCGGAAGGCATTGGCCTGTTCCGGACCGAATTCCAGTTCCTCGTCTCCGAGACCCTGCCAACGCGCATGGAGCAGCAGGAATTTTACGGCCGCGTCTTCGAAACAGCCGGTGATCGCCCTGTCCTCTTCCGGACACTGGACCTTGGCGGCGACAAGCTTATGAACGGCGCACACTCCACAGGCGAAGAAAACCCGGCTCTGGGCTGGCGCTCACTTCGTCTCGCGCTCGACAAAAAAGGCCTCTTCCGCCGCCAACTTCGCGCACTTTGCCGTGCGGCGGACGGCAAAACGCTTTCTGTCATGTTTCCACTTGTGACCACGCTGGATGAATACCGCGCGGCAAAAGGAATGCTGGAACAGGAGTTCGAACGCGCCAAGCGTCGCGGAGAGAACTATCCATCTGATCTGAAAGTCGGCGCGATGATCGAGACACCTGCTTTCGCGCTCAGCTTCCATGAACTGAAAGGCGAAATCGACTTTCTGTCCATCGGCACGAACGATCTTCACCAGTATTTCTTCGCCGTAGATCGCGATAACCGGATGCTGTCTGACCGCTATCCGATCCTTAACAAGACATTCCTGCTCTTCCTGAAGGATATCTGCGAGCGCGCAAACACCTGTAACGTTCCAGTTTCCATTTGCGGCGAAGCGGCCGGAAATCCGTTAATGGCTTTAGTGTTCAGTTTACTCGGCTTCAGACGCCTATCCATGCCTGTTTCAGGGGTCGGTCCCGTTAAAAGAGCGGTCCGCCGCGTAAACCTTTCGCAGATAGGGTTAAAATTTGAGGCAATATTAGAAAAACAAACCTCAGATATGGAAAAGGATTTGTTAAATCTATTGCAGGAGTATGTTCAGGTGTGAAATCCTACTTGAACACTCGATTTTTAACGTTTTAATCTAAAAAACGAGCGTACAATAAAAATAAGCTCTGGAAGGCGGGCAGTTCCATGGCAAAGGCGGTAGAAAATAAAACCTCGGACAACGAGGCAGACGCGTTGGGAAAGTCGGAGAAAACGAGCTCCGTGACAGCTAAAGCACCTCATCTACAACTCGTAGACGGGCCGGTTGATCCCAATGCACGAATTGGCGAGCGCATGCGTGCAGCGCGCCTCTCACTCGGACTCGAAGTTGACGATGTGTCCCGCAAACTCCGCCTTCGGCGCGACTACATCACAGCTATTGAAGCCATGCAGGTGAACCGCCTGCCGAAAGGCTTCGTGAATCCCTACATTCGTGACTATGCCCGTGCCATCGGCATGTGCCAGAACGAATGCGTCGAGCAGTTCAACTCTCAATGCGGCGCGCTTGCCCAGGCAGCGCCAGAGCAAGTTGTCGTTCGCAAAGATAACAGCCACCGCAACGCGTTCATCCTGAAGGCAGGTCTCGCCATTCTCGGTGTTGTCGTCGCGGGTGGCCTCGCATTCGCGGGCTATAAATTCATCACCACGCCGGCTGAAACCGAGATGGTCGCGCCAGCGCCAACCATCGCGATCACCAGCCCTTATAATGACGGCTCCCGTCTGCCTGTAACCGCCTCTCCGGCGCTGAGCGCAGCGATGAATGCCTTCAATCTGGAAATTCGCGCAGACCGCCGTGCATGGATCGAGATCCGCGGCGCTGATGGTACTTTGTTCGTTGATCGCCAGCTCTCTCGCGGCGAAGTCTATAATCTGCGCGTTGGCGCAGGCTGGACCCTGACGACGCAGGATGCGGGCGCATTCTCCTGGGTGGTCGATGGTGAAGTCGTCAGTCCTGTCGGCATTGCAGACCAACCGCTTTACACGATGGATATCGACAATGCAGCGAGCGCGCTGCGCGACGAGATCGAGGAAAACGCCTACTAGGCCATCCCTCACTCGCAAGTTTTTAAAAACCCGGATCAGACGATCCGGGTTTTTTCTGTTCAGGGCTTCAGCCAGCGTTCCGCGAACTTCTGGAGCCTTGCCAGACCTTCTTCGACGTCTGCGGTTGAACGACAGTAAGATAACCGGATCATTTGCGAGCCGCGCACCGGATCGAAATCGACCCCCGGCGTAACTGCAACACCTGCCTCATTCAGAATTTGAGTCGCAAATTCAGCGCTGTCATCTGTGTAGTCAGAGACGTCGACATAGAAATAGAACGCACCATCCGGCGGAGCCGTTTTCGTAAAGCCGCATTTAGGCAGGCCTTCCTTCATCAGCTCGCGGTTTTTCCGGTAAACCTCAACATTCGCTTCCAACTCGTCTTTTGCGTCAATCGCTGCCAGAGCAGCAACCTGACTGACATGCGGCGCACAGATAAAAAAGTTCTGCGCAAGGCGTTCCACCTGACGGATATGATCTTCCGGCACGACCATCCAGCCAATGCGCCACCCCGTCATGGAGAAGTATTTCGAGAAGGAGTTGATGATGTAGGCATCGTCGCTGACTTCCAGCGCCGTGACGGCCTTACGTTCATACTCGATACCGTGATAAATCTCGTCCGAGATGAAGGACGCGCCGCGTGCAGCGCAAGCCTCCATCAGCGCAGATAGCGCAGGCTTATCGAGCATTGTGCCCGCCGGATTGGTTGGCGATGCAACCAGCAAACCATCCAGATTATCAGGCAGATCATCGGGCACAGGCTGATAGCGGTTTTCCGGCGCGCACTGGAACATCACGGTTTCCAGCCCCAGCGCCTGAATAATCGCCTTATAGGATGGATAGCCCGGCGCACCGATGCCGACACGCGCGCCGGTATCAAACAGAGAGGTGAAAGCCAGCGTAAAGCCGGTCGACGAGCCTGTCGTTACAATGACGCGGTCCGGATTGAGGCTGACGCCGTACCAGTCATCATAAAGCGCAGCGATTTTTTTGCGCAGCGCAGGCAGGCCGAGCGCATTTGTATATCCAAGCGGTCCGGTCTCCATCGCTCTGGCGACGGCTTCGCGCGCAAGCTTCGGTGCCGGCGTTCCAGGCTGGCCAACTTCCATATGGATGATGTGCTTGCCCGCGGCCTCTGCACGGGTCGCCGCTTCCATAACTTCCATGACCTGAAACGGCGCGACGTCGCCGCGTTGAGATACCCGCATAATCTTCCTCACTGAAGTCTGGCCTCAACTCGTCACTAGTCCGTGCCTCGCCGTCCAGCAACAACTTAGAAGGAGAGAATGGCGAAGTGACCTGTAACATCCTGCGTCATGTCATCATTCGCCCTTTACCTTGTCGCATTACATCGCCATTTAGAGGCGAGCGAACAAAGGTGACACGCATGCAGGCCCTTCGTCCATGGCGACATATCGAGCGACGTAAATCCCGCCAGATCATGGTAGGCAATGTGCCGGTTGGCGGCGATGCGCCAATCGCTGTCCAGACCATGACCAACACACCGACAGAAGATGCTGACGCGACGCTGGCGCAGATCCGCGCCGCCGCCGAAGCAGGTGCAGACATTGTGCGCGTTTCCTGCCCGACCGAAGAGTCGACAGCGGCGATGCCTCGCATCTGTAAGGAAAGCCCCGTCCCGATCGTCGCCGACATTCACTTCCACTTTAAGCGCGGCATTGAAGCGGCAGATGCGGGCGCGGCCTGCCTGCGCATTAATCCCGGCAATATCGGCTCTGAAGCGCGCGTGAAGGAAGTCATCGCCGCAGCCAAAGCCAATGGATGCTCCATCCGCATCGGCGTAAATGGCGGCAGCCTTGAGCGCCACCTTCTTGAAAAATACGGCGAGCCCTGCCCCGACGCCATGGTGGAAAGCGCGCTCGACCATGCCCGCATTCTGGAAGACCACGGCTTCGACCAGTATAAAATCTCGGTCAAAGCGTCTGACATGTTCCTCACCGTTGCCGCCTATCAGCAACTGGCAGAGGCGACCGACGCGCCGCTACACCTTGGCATTACCGAGGCAGGCGGACTGCGCACAGGTACAGTCAAATCCTCCATCGGCATGGGCTCTCTTCTCTGGGCAGGCATTGGCGACACGATCCGTGTCTCCCTGTCAGCTGACCCGGTTGAGGAAGTCAAAGTCGGCTTTGAGATGCTGAAAAGCCTCGGCCTGCGGACACGCGGCGTCAACATTGTCGCCTGCCCGAGCTGCGCGCGTCAGGGCTTTGACGTCATCAAGACGGTTGAGATTCTGGAACAGCGCCTCGCCCATATTTCAGAGCCGATCTCGCTCTCTATTATTGGCTGTGTTGTTAATGGACCGGGCGAAGCGGCCCTCACCGATCTCGGCTTCACGGGCGGCGGCAAGGAAGCGGGCAAAATGTTCGTTTCCGGCAGGCCGGACCATAACGTCTCCAACGCAGACATGGTCGATCATATTGTCGATCTGGTCGAGAAACGCGCCGAGCTCATGCGCGCGGAGAAAGAAGCGGCGGAGTAGCGGTCGCCGTGATCCTCAACGCTTAGGGAATTGAAGCATATGGACGTCACAGGTTACTTCAAAGAGCTTCACATATACGAGCTAGACAGGCGAGACAAAATCCTGGGATCGGTATCGCTACCATACGGATTAGTTCTAATCATCTCAGGTGCTATGTACGGTATACTGCAAAAAACCGAGACACCCCTAGCGGTACATCACTGCACTCTCATAGCACTGACTTCTCTGACTTTCCTCTTTTTAGCTATTGTCGTCGCTAAATTGTTCAGAGTCACATTTGGAACAGCGTATGCCTACCCAGCCAGCGCAGCCCAACTCGCCGATTACCTCGATAGCCTCAAAGCGCATTACCAAGAACAGGACTCTGAGAAAGCAGAGGCCCGCTTCTTAGATTTCTTAAATTCTGAGCACATCAGATGCGCCGAACATAATGCAATAGCTAATGATCGTCGGGCTTCCAGATTAAACCAATCGTCTAAATGGTTGCTCTTTGCAATATTTTCAGGAACAGTATCTGCAGTCGCAGATGTTTATTTCACTATTTTTGGATGAATTATGACTAACTCGAATTCGCCACCTCCTCCACCGCCCCCACAAGAACCACCGCCACCGCCAGGGCGTCTAGTCAAAGATGATAAGCCTCCTCGAACACGCTAACGTTAGACGACCAAAGACGTTTTTGCGTGCTTTTTGCCATCAACTAACCCCAACTATTTGTGCATTGGTTGAGAAGAGCGTAGCTATCCTGTCCAGGAATCTGGGGCTTGCAGTGTCAACTTCCAGTCTAACTCCCCTGTTGTCTTCCGTTCATGTTCGTTCATTTAGATTAAGATGAACAATTTCAGGCAGCATTCGGGGGCTGATATGAAACCAACACTTCTCGCAATGGCTGGCGCAGGCGCGCTCACACTCGTGGGCTGTACGACAGCGGACATGCAGATGCTCAACGCGGCGCTGGAACAGACCGCATACGAGATGCAGCAAACCAATCAGGGCTATTACAATAACGGCTACAACAATCCGTACACGAACGCTTATAACAACGCGACCCCGTATGCCCCGCGGATCAACAACACGATCGGCAATACATGGGTTGGCTATAACCAGTGTAATTATACCGGCACGCGTTATTCCTGCGACACCAATGGCGACGGCTATGCCGACATGTATGGCAATTCGCAGGACGGCACATATTCCTCATCGCATCTGCGCGTGAATGGCTATGGCGAGGCCTATACCCGCGGCTCTAACGGTCAGTGGGTGCGTAACCCTGCCTATGATGACCCGCCACCGAACACGCGTCCTGTGCGCAATAACGGGCACCACCGGTATGACAAGGAATAGGCCCGCATCAGCAAAACTGAAGGCTCGCCGCCGCAATTCCAGCTGGTAGCTCAGACGGTTTCTGGCTTATGTTTCTCCTATTGAGGGAAGGAGATACCATTTTGCCATTCGTAAATATCAAGATCACCAAGGACGGCGCCACGGCCGAACAGAAAGCCACACTCATCAGGGGCGTCACGGACCTGCTGGTCGATACGCTGGACAAGAACCCGGCGACCACAGTTGTCGTGATTGAAGAGGTCGAGACCGACAATTGGGGTATTGGCGGCCTCTCGGTCACGGAAAGACGGAAGCACCCGGGCGCATAACGGACCTGGTTTGAAATCAGATTTCATGGGCCCGGGATCGCGCGCTTCTTTCATGCCTCAACTGAGCGCTGCGCCTGTCGGTTTTTGAGTTTCAGCCCGACGGCGACCAGCGATTCAATTGCCGGGATCAGTTCACCCCCCAGCTCCGTCAGAGCATACTCGACAGAAGGCGGTGAGGTGTCTTTCACATGCCGTGATATGACGCCCTTCTCCTGTAACTCTGCCAGACGTTTTGAGAGAACTTTGGCCGAAATCGGTGGGATATCGGATTTCAGCTCTGAAAACCGTCTCGGTCCGCCGCGTAATTGCCAGATCACATTCGCGGCCCATTGCCCGGAAATCACATCCATACAAACCGTCAGATCGCATGGACCCGGCGGTTCCGGGCTATGGTTTTTCCGCATCTTCAGAGGCATGTCTCAGAAACCTGGTTTCCTGTAGGTAACTCGATAATGATAGTTACCATTGGTTACCTCATTGTCAATGGTAACCCCGATACGCACATCCCTCCTGTCTTTAACTGACGGAGAAATGGACATGAAACTCTACTTAAAGCCGGGCGCCTGCTCCATGGCGACACATATTCTTTTCAATGAACTTGGCTTCGACTACGAAACCGAAACGGTCGACACGTCGGCAGGCACCACCGCAACCGGCGAGGATTTTCTCAAGATCAATCCCCGGGGATATGTGCCGGCTCTGAAGCTGGACGATGGTCAGATCATCACGGAAAATCCGGCGATACTGGAATATGTGGGCGATCTTCGCCCGGGCGCTTTCACCCCCGTTCACGGAACGATGGACCGTGTGCGTCTTTCAGAAATGCTCAGCTTTCTGGGAGCCGAACTCCATAAAGCCTTCAGCCCTCTCTTTGCCGGGCTGGAAGGCGAAGCCCGGACAGAGGCTCTGGCAAAGCTCAATGTTCAATTCAAACGCCTGGACAACATACTCTCAGATGCCCGCCCTTATCTGCTCGGCGAGACCTATACGGCCGCAGACATGTACGCATTTGTCGTCCTCGGCTGGACCGACTTTCTGGACATTTCGCTTGCCGGTTATACTCACATTGAGGCCTTCCGTGCACGGATCGCAGAACGCCCGGCCGTGCAGGAGACGCTGAAACAGGAAGGCCTTGTCGCATGACATCCGCCTTTACCGAGGTGGAGGCGGTATTACAGGACTATTTCGATGGTCTTTATACCTGTGATGTCGAAATACTGTCGCGCGTATTTCATCCCTTCGCAATATACGCCACCGCTGACGAGTCACCCACGCTGATCCGGCACATGCCGAACTATTTTGAGGTGGTTGCGGCCCGGGAACCTGGCGCTTCACGTGGCGAAACGCGCAAGGACTCCATCGATGCGATAGACTTCGCAGGCGACAAGACCGCATTCGCCCGCGTTCGCTGCCGTATCGGTCAGCGTGATTTCATCGATTTTCTGACACTGATCCGCGACCATGATCGCTGGCAGATCATCTCCAAAGTCTTTCATTTCACAGAAACCAGATGAGGGCCGTAAAATGCCATTTGTGAACATCAAAGTGACCCGTGAGGGCGTGACAGCAGAGCAGAAAGCACAGCTCATAGAAGGTGTGACCACGCTGCTGAAAGATGTCCTGAATAAAAATCCATCGACAACCTTTGTGGTTATTGATGAAGTTGACTTGGACAATTGGGGGGCTGGCGGTTTGCCCGTTACAGAATTCAGAAAAAGGGCATTAAACACCTGATGAATGGACAGTTATGGATGTATGGCGTGATGATCGTCGCAGGTGTCGGCATACCCGTCATGGCGGCTATGAATGCGAGTCTGGGGGTACGGATCGGCGCGCCTGCATCCGTAATGTCTCTTCTCACCGTGGGGCTGATCGCCACCACCTGTATCGCCATCGCCCTGAATGGCCTGCCCGATCTGAACGCCATGCGCGCAGCACCGCCATGGTTGTTTCTGGCCGGGCTCGCCATGGTGTTCTACATTCTGTCGATCACCTGGCTGGCCCCGCGTATGGGCATTGGCCCGGCCATTCTCTGCGTCTTGCTGGGCCAGATCATATGCGCTGCACTCATCGATCATTTCGGATGGTTCGGCGCCGTAAAATCCCCGCTTGATCTGAAAAAGCTCATCGGCATTTGTCTGATGATTGCGGGGATTTATCTGGCGCGCAGGCCGGCCTGACGGTCAGCCTGCCACTTGTATCGCTCTGTCCGACGGGGTGGAACCGGGCCTCGGTTTCAGTCCGAACAGAGGCCTAAACCAGCCGATACGGCGGATGACAAGTTCGTGCAGCAAGGCGCAGCCCCCGAAGGTTGCCAGCACGACGAGCGGAAACTCCACCTCAACCGGCAGGCCCTGACGCGTTAGCCAGAAACCGGCCATCACGGTGAGGGTCTGATGCAGAATATACCAGGGGAAGACGGCCTCGGTCATATAGCGAAGCGCCGGGCTATCATGAAGCAGATACCGCGCTGCCAGACCGATCAGTGTCAGGATCATGATCCAAGCATAGGCAAGGCGCGCAATGCGGGCCGGCCAGATGATCCAGTCGTAATTGCCGCTTTCCGCCCAGGCTTCCCAGTTCGTCCAGACTACGGATAAGGTCGCGCCGAGCGTCAGAACTAGGCCCGCGGCCCATGGCAGGCTGCGGCGGACAGCGCTCCAGAAATGCTTATCCTTGGCGAGCACAAACCCCATCAACAGCATGGTGAAGCTGTGCGCGTGATTGGCCCAATCCTCGGTGAGGTTGTGCGTCGTCGGAAAATGCGGATCGAGCAGTACGCGATAAAGAATATGTGGCAGCACCGGGATGGCGAGCGCGCTCAGAATGCCAAACCGTCCAGCAAAGAGAAAGCGCGTGACCTTCTCGCCTGCCCCCTGCATAAACCGGCTGATCAGGCCAGATGGCGGCAACAGGATCAGGGTGTAGACGAGCAGATAGACCACATACCAGAGATGGTTCCATGTCGGCGTGGTGATAGAGAACTCGCTCATCGGATCGATATATTCCGGCCAGAACGCCCAGAAGCTTCCTTCAAACTCACCGCTTTCAACGAGCTGCAGCCAGCTTTGCGGGGCGACGATCACCGCCATGCCAAACAGGATAGGAATGCCCAGCCGCCAACTGCGCTCACGCATGCGCGCGCCAATCCCGCCTTTATCGGCCAGAAAGCGCAGCGCCACGCCCGAAATGAAGAAGAGAAGCGATAGCCTCCACGGATTGGTAAGCAGCATCAGCCATTCGGCATCCGGCCCTGCGTGCACGCTTTTCACATGCCAGCCCCACGTCACATAAAACATACCGGTGTGGTAAAAAATGAGGATCAGAAAGGCGATTACACGGAGCCAGTCGAGGTCGTATCGCCGTGTTGTCATGTCAGTCATCTGGAATGTCTCCCGTTTAGCGGGGAGAAAGCCATGGCCGCCGCGCGTCGTCGCACGCCTATACGCAAAGACCGGCAGAGCGGGACAAACTACGCCTGATGAGGACGAAATACGGCGCTGAGGGACGAGTGACGAACTTGCCCATTTATTCAAAGCGCGAATGTGTGTCAGAAAATACCATGGCCGAGAAACACACCCATCCTGAAGCGATCGCAGATGCCCACGCCGACCAGCGCGCATGGATATTCGTGCTGTTGTTTACAGCCGCCTCCTGGTTTGTGCTGTCTGTGTCACTGGCTGATGATGCCGCGCGTGCAGGTCTTGAGCCGGGGCTGGAACCCTGGCTGCGTGAGGGGGCGTCTCACATTGCCAGCCTGATCGGCTTTCTGATCGTGCCGGTCATGCTGAGCCGTTTTCCGGTCTCGCTTCAGTCATGGAAGACGTCCCTGCCCGCACACATTCTGGCGAGCATTGCCTTCTCCATTATCCATACGCTGATCATGGTGGCGCTCCGCAAGATGAGCTATCCGCCGCTCGTCGGATATGAGTATGAATTCGGCCTCGCAGACCCGTCCATCTGGCTCTACGAATATCGCAAGGATGCCTATTCCTACGTGCTGGTTGTCACCTTTTTCGCCGTGAGCAGGACAATGGAACAGCGCAGACTGGAAGCGCAGGCCGCACGCTCCGATGCCCGCAAAGAGGGCCGCCTTACACTGAAGAGCGGTGGGCGTACGCTTTTCCTGAATGCAGAAGATGTGATTTACGCGGCCGCCGCATCAAACTATGTTGAAATCACAACGCAGCATGGCACGCATCTCGCGCGAATGACATTATCCTCGCTGGAACGCCTGCTCGCAGAAACCGGCACCAACCATATCCGTGTCCACAGATCCTATATTGTGCACGGCGATCATATTCAGGAGATCATCCCAACACGCGACGGTAATGTAACGATCCAGCTCGATAATGGTGTCACCCTAACCGGCTCGCGCAGCTATCGCGACCGGCTGCCGGGCGAGGTGCACCATGCCTGATCGACTGATTTTCATCGGCGATGTCCACGGGATGTCAGACCAGCTTAAAGACCTGCTCGACCGGCTTACTCCGTCTACGGAGGATAAGCTGATTTTTGTCGGCGATCTTGTCGATAAAGGGCCAGACCCGGTCGGCACGGTGCGCATTGTGAGCCAGCTCATCCATCATTCCGATACCGAAACGACCCTTCTGCGCGGCAATCATGAGGACAAGCATTTACGCTATCGCCTTCGCCTGCAGGACAGTCCGAAAGTCGCGCGCAAAATGGGAGAGAGCTCTCCGGAACTTGTCGCTTTCATGTCGGACGCGACAGAAGAGGACTGGGATACTCTGCTGAAAGCACGTCATTTCTGGCGGAACCATGATCGTAATCTGCTCGCCGTGCATGGCGGCATTCCGGGCGATATGTGGTCCTTCCCGCATGACTGGGATGAGGTGGAACGGCTTGAACGTCATGACCAGCGCAGCGTGGAGAAAATCTATCGCACACGCTTTGTCGACCACTATTCCGGTGCCTTCATCGCAAGCGGTCATCAGACCCCGGACGATCCCTTCTGGGCAGAACGCTATGATGGCCGGTTTGGCGATGTCATTTTTGGCCATGAACCCTTCTTTGACGGTCCGCGCGAGTTTCCGCACGCCACTGGCATTGATACAGCTGCCGTCTATGGCGGGCAGCTGACAGCGCTCATCATTCATCCCGATGACAGGCGGGACTATGTAAGCGTGAACTGCCCTGCCTATCGAAAGCCGGGCGCGTAAGCTTTAGTCACGCACCATGAAGGCGTGGGCCATCTCATCAGTAACGGTGAGAAGGTCTGCGATGTCAGACCATGTCTCGCGAATGCTTTCATCGCTCCACGCGCCGGTCTGCAGATCGAGCAGATTGAACCGGTTCTGACCTTCGAAGTTGATCACCAGATGCTCAACAGAGGCAACCGCGCGAAACGGTTCGCCATGTGCAAGTGCCAGAATACGCTCCACCACAGCCGGATTAAAGATGGTACGCGCTTCGACCTGATCAGTGCTGCGCAGGCGGAAATAATCATTAAACGTAGCTGGCACGAGCTGCACATCGTTCAGCTCGCGCTCTGTCACCGGCTTTGACCATGGCGTACCGCGTGATCGCAGCTGGGTGACGCCATGCAAGCGATATGGCGCATTCAGCACCAGTAGCAGGTGATACTTGTCCGGCGCATCATCAACGCTTTCAATCCATTCAAAGGCCGAAAAGCGAATGCCGTTCCGCTCGCCTTCAAAACCGTCCTCGAAGGCATGGCCGAGCGCGCTCTGGCGATAATAGCGGGCCTTTTGTGCTTCGCTGCCGCCCAGCATAACAACGTCCGGCACCAGCATGCCGCTGGCTACCGCAGCCTCAACCGCCTCGTCCAAGCCACCATTTTCATCCAGCGTGTCGATCAGATCGCGCAGGCGACCGGATACAAAGTTCAGTTTTGACAGGATTTTCAAAGTCTGCGGCGCCCCGCCAGGAGATGCCACATAGGAAAGATTAAGTCGTTCTGCCATGGCGGATAGCGCCGAGGCGCGCGCAAGGAAATTGCCTTTCGCCGCAGTGAGCAACATTACCAGCGTATCGCGGCGAAACCATGCAACCAGTGCAAACGTGCCTAAGAACAGGACCGGAAAGAGAATAAACCGCGCTGCGATACCCCAGAACGTATCAGGCAGCACCGTCATCAGGATGGCAAACACAATGAAGAAGGCGATAAAACCTTTGGTGAAGTCCCCCTGTAGTGACTTTTCAGCCGCTTTGGCCTCGTCGCCTTCATTCTGGCGCGTGACCTCATAAAGCGGTCCCACCACAGCGCGATCGCTGAAGACCTTCAGGCTTTTATCCTTCAACCGGTCTGCCAGCTCGTCCCAGCTTGCCGCCATTTACGTCCCCTTTTTGTTAGTGCCTCGACGTGATCCCCGTTTTCATTCTACCTTGCCTTTAAAAAAGGGAGAGAAAATGACACCGCCGCGCATAAGACAACTCGTCATCGCTGCCAACTCGCTCGACACCGCTGAAAAACTGCAGGACATACTGGGCCTTGGCAAGCCATACCCCGATCCGGGCGTAGGTGAGTTCGGCCTGAAAAATGCCGTGTTTGCGCTGGGCGACCAGTTTCTGGAGGTTATAGTTCCCGTCACGCCCGATGCCCCTGCCCGCCGCTTCATCGATCGGTTTGGCGAAGGCGGCTATATGGCCATCTTCCAGACACCCGATATTGAAGGCGTTCGCGCACGCGGCGATGACATGAATCTTCGCCGCGTCTGGAACTATGACAGTGATGAGATCGCAGCGAGCCATTTCCACCCTGCCGATGTCGGCGGCGCGATAGTTTCCGTGGATGAGCCCCGCCCGCCGGAAAGCTGGCGCTGGGGCGGGCCGGACTGGGAGGAGAACTCTGTCCCGGGCGCAATCACCGGCATGCTGGCTCAGTCACCCAAGCCTGATGACATGGGACTGAAATGGGCAACTATTCTCGGCACCGCTTATCTGGAAATCCGCCGTATAGAAACGCGGGATGGTAATGTGAATTTCCGGCAGTCAGAGACGCCCGGCATCCCTGAATTTCATGTCCGTGTAGAAGATAAAAACGCGGCTCTGGAACGTGCACGCGCCCACGGCGTTTCAGTCAGTCAAACAGGCTTTGACCTTGCAGGCGTAACATTTCGCGTGAGCTGAAATGACATCGCTTTCCTTTTGATGGAACGCTCTAGGTTAAAGCCTCTGGAAGGGAGAACACGCTCATATGATTACGGTACACCACCTGAAAAACTCGCGGTCCATGCGCATTATCTGGCTCATGGAAGAACTGGGGCTCGATTACGAGCTGAAGGTCTATGACCGTAATCCGGAGACCAATCTGGCGCCGGACGATTATCGCGCACTCCACCCGCTGGGCAAAGCACCTCTGGTCACGGTCGACGGCGTCACACTCGCCGAGACAGGTGCCATCGTGGAATACTTCCTCGACAAACACCCTGAGAGCGGCCTGCGCCCGGATCAGGATGCACCGGAACGTGTGCCATACCAATACTGGATGCATGCAGCCGAGGGCAGCCTGATGCCTCTGCTCATTATGCAGCTCTTCTTTACGCGCATGGAAACCACGCCGCCATTTCCGATTAAGCAGATCGTGAAAGCCGTCACCGGTAAGGTGCGTGACCTTTACCTTTCGCCGTCTCTGAAAGGCATCATGTCATACATCGAGGCCGAACTTGGAAAGTCGGAGTATTTCGCTGGCGACACGCTTTCCGGCGCTGACATTATGATGAGCTTCCCGCTCGAAGCCGGTATGGCGCGCGCCAATACCGGTATCGCCATGCCGAACACAATTGCCTGGCTGGAGCGCATTCACTCACGCCCTGCCTATGAGGCCGCAGTGCAGAAAGGCGGCGCACAAGAGATTGTGCGTTAGGCTGCCCTAACCTGCTCCGTGGCATTTTTTGAATTTCTTGCCGCTGGCGCATGGGCAGGCATCATTCCGCCCGAGCAAAGCAAACATGCTGGCGGCAGGCTTGCTCATGCCATCTGTGTAGACCCACTTCCCGTCCAGGCGACGGAAGCTGGACTTTTCATGATGGCAGGTGAGGTCACCCTCTAGCAAAAACCAGGCAATGAACTCGACCATGCCGGTCTCATCGCCGGCTTTGCCGCGCACGGTGGAGAGAATATCGAGACGGGTAAATTCGGCATCACGCGCCCATTTGCCGGCCTGCAGACGATCAAATTCGTCCAACCGATCAGGATCGTGCGTGGCGACCAGATACTCAATTTTCTGATTGGCATAGGCACAATAGCGAGACCGCATCAGCTCTTCAGCGGTCTCAGGAACAGCGAGGTCTGCATGAAAGCGGCCGCAACAGTCGGAATAGTCGCGGCCTGTGCCACATGGGCAAGTCATGATGGATTAGTTCATCCGGCCAATGGCGTAGAAACGCTCTTTGCGTTGCTGGCGCAGCTCTTTCGGGCTTAGGCCTTCAAGAGATGTGAGGTTGCGATCAATCGCATCACACACAGAGCGGATCGTGTTCGCCGGATCGCGGTGCGCTCCGCCGAGAGGCTCTGAGATGACTTCGTCGACAATCTTGTTCGACAGGAGCGGTTGGGCCGTAATCTTCATCGCTTCAGCCGCATCACGCGCACGTGCTGCATCGCGCCAAAGAATAGATGCGCAGCCCTCAGGCGAGATCACTGAGTAGATAGAGTGCTCAAGGATAAGAACCTTGTTCGCAGCCGCGATACCAATCGCGCCGCCTGAACCGCCCTCACCTACAATCACAGACACCATAGGTGTCGGCAGAGTGAGGCAGCGCTCGGTTGAGCGGGCAATGGCTTCAGCCTGTCCACGCTCTTCACCGGCTTTGCCCGGGTAAGCGCCAGCCGTATCGACGAGTGTGACAACCGGCAGGTCGAACTGTTCGGCCATATCCATCAGGCGAACCGCTTTACGGTAACCTTCCGGGTGAGCCATGCCGAAATTGTGCTTGATACGGCCTTCTGTGGAGCGGCCTTTTTCATGGCCCATAACGACGACGCTACGGCCACGGAATTTTGCCAGACCACCAACGATAGCTTCATCTTCACCGAAGACGCGGTCACCGGCGAGCGGGACAAAGTCTTCGAACGCTTCAGCGATATAATCTTTGAAGTGCGGGCGTTCCGGGTGGCGAGCAACTTGTGTTTTCCGCCACGGGTCCAGATTTTTATAGAGCTCGTGCAGCTGTTTGGATGACTTCTCGCGCAGACGGGAAATCTCGTCCTGAAGCGACGGACCTTCACCATTACCGGAAAGGTTTTCCAGTTCCGCAATCTTGCGGTCGAGATCAGCCAGCGGCTTTTCAAAATCCAGATACGTATTCAACTCAACGCCCTTGATCTAAATTCCTGATCAGCCGTCAGACCAGATCACGCTGTCGGCGGCTCTAAATCACCATAAACGACAAAATGCGGATTGTCATAGCCGCGCTCTTTTTTTCCGTAAGTGAGGTCTATTCCCTCAAGCGTCAAGACACGGCCGCCGGCAGCAGAGATCACCGCATGCGCTGCGCCTGTGTCCCACTCCATTGTGCGACCGAGGCGCGGATAGAGATCAGCTTCGCCTGCCGCAATCATGCAGAATTTGAGAGACGAGCCCATGGAGACCAGTTCGGCGACATTGAACTTGCCGAGGAACTCGTCTGTTTCCGGTGTGCGGTGGCTTTTGGAGGCAACCGCCGTCACGCCTGCTTCAGGCAGTTTACGAATTTTCAGAGGTTTGCGATCAGCCTCGGCTGGCACGTCGCCTCCCGGTGCAACATCAGCTTCCCACGCCGTTGCCGGACCTTCAGCAACCCAGATATGATTGCGCGCCGGAGCATAGACCACGCCCATAATCGGACGGCCATGCAGGATGAGCGCGATGTTCACAGTGAAGTCTGTGCCCTTTTTGATGAACTCTTTTGTGCCATCGAGCGGGTCCACCAGATAGAACTGCTCCCCCACATCAGGGATATTGCCTGCAGCCACTGATTCTTCGGCCAGCACAGGTACAGTCGGCGTGACCTCTTTCAGCACCTTCAGAATGAGGTCTTCGGCTTTCTGGTCGGCAATAGTGACGGGTGAATCATCGCTCTTGGTATCAGTATTGATCCCGTCGGCTGCGTTATAGACCTCCATGATCACAACGCCTGCATCGATGGCGGCTTTCACCAGCTTGTCTGAAAGCTCCGCACTCGGCGAAATAATGTCACCCATTTTTTGTCCCCTGAATAAACAACTAAACGGCACTAAGCGCGAAATTCGACGTGTCGCAAGGTCAGGCTTGGCAGAAAGTCGGACTTCTGATCAGATTGCACAGTCGCGATACGAAACGCCCAGAAACAAGAAAATAATGCCTGAGTTTCCGTCCCCTGTTCTTTATGCCGTGCCCTTCTTTCTGATCACCATCATTGCTGAATGGTGGGCTGTGAAAACGCGCCGCGCGACTGGCAGATATGAGACGAAGGATGCCCTCGCATCTATCGCGATGGGACTTGGCAATCTTGGCATGGATATTCTGACGGGCTTTCTTGGCATCGTCCTTTTCATGTGGGTCTGGAATTACCGCGTCTTCGAGTTTCCTGTCACATGGTGGTCGGTGGCACTCGCCTTTGCGCTCTACGACTTGACCTATTACTGGAAGCACCGTTTTGCGCACCGTGTCCGCTGGTTCTGGATGGAGCATATCACCCACCATTCCAGCGAGGAATACAATCTGACCACAGCGGTGCGCCAGCCCTGGTATGGGCCTTTCACCGGGCTGATTCTGGTCGGCTTGCCGATGATCCTGTTCGGCTTTCATCCTTTGGTCATCGGCTTTGTTGCGGGGCTGAACCTTGTTTACCAGTACTGGATTCATACCCGGGTGATTGACCGCATGCCGTCATGGTTTGAAGCGGTTATGAACACGCCGAGCCATCACCGGGTGCATCATGCAACCAACCCGAAATATCTCGATATGAATTACGCAGGTGTCTTCATTGTCTGGGACAAGATGTTCGGCACCTTCATCGAAGAAGACCCGAATGAAGAGCCTGTGTATGGGATTGTAAAGCCGATCAAATCCTACAATCCGGTCTGGATCGCCTTTCACGAATTTGTCGGACTGGTACGCGATTGCGCGTCGGACGGTCTGAAGCCTCTCACTTGGGTGAAGCGCGCGGTCAATCCACCAGGCTGGTCACCTGATGGACGACATACCCGCAGCGAAGATATCCGCCGCGACTGGCTGGCCGCTCAATCTACATCCGCACCGGCTGATAGGTGAACGCATTATCGAGATCGGCAAAGGCCATTCCGTCACGGTCTTTGTCCGACAGGTAAAGCTCTTCTCCGCCAACCAGCTGCCAGTCACAACCAAGATCAACATCGTCGAATCGGATCGAACGTTCCGTCTGCGGGCTATAATGGGCATCGACCTTATAGATCACCCGCGTATTCGGCTCCATCGTCCGGAACCCATGCAGAAAGCCTTTCGGCACGAACAGCTGGGCATCGTCTTCATCTGAAAGTTCTACCGTGACGGATCCGAGATAGGTGGGCGACCCACGACGTATATCGACGACACAATCCAGAATACGTCCATGCTCGACACGCAAAAGCTTAGCCTGCGCATCCGGCGGCATTTGCGCATGAAGGCCGCGTATGGTGTTGATCTGCGCAGAGACGGACCGGTTCACCTGTACCACGCGAAAATCCACGCCAGTCCGACGCTGAAACTCGCGTTCGTTGAACATCTCTGAGAAACTTCCGCGACCGTCTTCAAAAACGCGGGGCGTCACAAGCATCAATCCTGGAAGGTCCAGATGTTCGATTTCCATGCCATGCTCCCGTTTGAATGCGTTCTGACGACCCTATCTGCCCGATCTGAACAAAGTTTCAATCCCGCGCATTCTTGCCCGAATCCTCCGAACGCACTAAAAGCCATACATGAAAATTGATACTGTAATTGATGAACTGAACCGGCTGTATACGACAGCCTGCGAAAACCTCCGAACAGCCCTCACCGAATTCGCGGAGAATGGCACGATCCCGGATCGCGCCGCCCGCGCCAAAGGCCTGTTCTGCTACCCTGAACTTGTCGTAAAATATTACTCGGAAAGCGCGGTCCCGCAGATTTCCAGATCTTTCGGCAAATTTTCCGATTTCGGCACCTACACAACAACAATCACACAGCCTGAAGTGTTCGAGACCTATCTGCGCGAGCAGCTGGAGCCGATCCTGCGCGACTATGATGTCGAACTTGAAGTGCGCCCGTCCAAACAGGAAATTCCGTATCCTTATGTCTGGGAAGCCTCCCAGGGTGAAGGGCTGGATATGTCACTGGCGGCAGATATCGCGCGCTGGTTCCCAACGCCGCAGCTCGTCTCTATCGGTGACGAAATCGCAGACGGGGACTTCTTCGACGTCGACGATACCAAGCCGCTTGCCCTATTCGATGCGCCGCGCACCGACTTCTCGCTCCAGCGTTTGAAGCACTATACCGGCACGCCATTCGAGCACTTTCAGAGCTATGTGCTCTTTACCAACTATCACCGCTATATCGACGCCTTTGCTGAATGGGCCGTTGAGCGTCTCAAGGAAGACGACAAATATGAAAGCCTGTCTGCAGCGGGCGGCGTAGAAGTCTTCGCCGACACAGAAAATGCGATGGAGAAAATCCAGAACGCGCCTTGGCGCCGCTTCCAGATGCCAGCCTATCACCTGCGCCGCAAAAACGGTCAGGGTATCACCATGGTGAATATTGGTGTTGGCCCGTCCAACGCCAAAACGATTACAGACCACCTCGCTGTGCTGCGTCCGCAGTGCTGGATCATGGTCGGCCATTGCGGTGGCCTGCGCCACTCGCAACGCATTGGAGACTATGCTCTAGCCCACGCCTATTTGCGTGATGACCACGTGCTTGACGATATGCTGCCGCCGGATATTCCGGTTCCGCCGATTGCCGAAGTTCAGGTCGCGCTGCAACAGGCGACTGTCGATGTTACAGGCGAAAGCGGCGAAGGCCTGAAAAAGCGCCTGCGCACAGGTACCGTCGTCACGACGGACGACCGGAATTGGGAGCTTCGCTACACAGCCTCCGCCAAGCGCATCAACCTGTCGCGCGCGATCGCCATCGACATGGAAAGCGCAACGATTGCGGCCAATGGCTATCGCCTACGCGTACCGTATGGAACGCTGCTGGTTGTCTCGGACAAACCGCTGCACGGCGAGATCAAACTGCCGGGTGCGGCAAATGCGTTTTATGCCCGCGCGATTGGCGAACATATCCAGATAGGTATTCGCACGCTCGAACGTATGGCTGACGAAGGCGCAGAAAGCCTGCACTCACGCAAGCTGCGTTCCTTCGACGAGCCGCCGTTTAGATGAGCAAGCTCAGCCAAACCAGCCGAGATCGAGCCAGCGGGACGCAAGACGTGTCACCAGAATAAACGACCCGATCAGGCCTGAACTGGCGAGCAGAATAACAATACCATCACGCGCCATCAGTCCGAGACCGAACACAAGTATCGTCAGCCCCGGCAGAACCGGCCCGAACGGCACGAGGCCAAGCGGAAATGTCACCAAAGCTGCGGCAACACACATCAGCGCCACGACTTGCAAAAACGGTTTCCGGGTCAGGAAAGACAAGCGCGGACGAAGAATGCGGTCGAACACTTCAGCCCAGCCGCGCGCACCTTTCGCGCCGGCCAGAAGATGTTCCCGATTGAATTTGAATTCGAGAATCTTCTTCGGCACCCAGGGACGCTCAAAGCCGAGCACGATCTGGCCGGTAATCAGAAGCGTCAGCAAAGCCACCAGCCATGTTGCGCCGGGAATGATTGTGAGCGGACTTACCGAGATAAAACCCAGCAACATGATCAGCGGACCATAAGAGCGTGGCCCTACAATCTTCATCAGCCGGACAACGGACACCGTATCGCCTTCAGTCTCTTCGACAAGGCGATCAAACAACCGGCAAAGCGTAGAAGGATTTGTAGCGCTCATGAAATCACTTCGTTCAGATTTGAAAGGCTCTGTCCACCGGGCGAGCCTGATTGCCGTCAGCTTTGCTCTGTTTCGCCGAAGCTGTCAGCAAGGCGCTTCAACATATCAGCTAGCTGGTTGATTTCAGCCTCGGTCAGCACCGCTTCCAGCCGATCATTGATTTCCGCGAACGGGCCATTCACCGACTGGAGTGCCTCACGGCCAGAATCCGTCAGCGTCAGAAGCCATGTGCGCGCATCGGTCTTTGATCGCGCGCGCGTCAAAAACCCGTCCCGAATAAGACGCGTCACCATCGCCGTCACGGCAGATTCATTGAGGCCAAGCTGGCTGGCAATCATACGCTGGTTACAGCTCGCAAACCCTGCCACCACTGAAAGCGCCGCAGCCTGAGACGTGGTAAGCGGTCCAGCCTCCTGTACAAGCCGGTCGGCCGTTTTCTGAACGCAGTGGCTTGCAGCCTGCAGTTTCTGATAAACGCGTGCGCGACGTGCAGAGGACATGAATGTGCTCCTTGAAAGGCTTCACTCATGAAGCAATAGCACGATTCCTTTACAGCTTGTTTCCAGTCGAAATACCCCACTTTGTTTGCGAGATATTCCGCCTCAGTGGCACTCTGTAACATATTAGAGGCCTCTAAAATATGTTACCCAAATCGGTGAGGAGTTATTCTTATGGAATTCGACGCACTGATTCTGTCGCGGCTGCAATTTGCCTTTGTGGTCGCCTTCCACATCATGTTCCCTGCTTTCACGATTGGTCTGGCAGCCTTTCTGGCTGTCGCCGAGGGTTTGTGGTTGTTCACGAAGAAAGAGGTGTTCAAGCGCCTCTATTTGCATTGGGTGAAAATCTTCGCCCTCGCCTTCGGTATCGGCGTCGTGTCCGGCGTTGTCATGTCCTACCAGTTCGGCACGAACTGGGCCGTCTTCTCAGACAAAGCGGGCAGTGTAATCGGCCCGCTCCTGGGCTATGAAGTGCTGACGGCCTTCTTCCTCGAGGCGACGTTCCTTGGTGTGATGCTGTTCGGATGGAAGCGCGTAGGCCCCACACTCCACTTCGTCGCCACCTGCGCAGTCGCGATTGGCACGTCCATCTCTGCTTTCTGGATCCTGTCTGCAAACAGCTGGATGCAGACACCTGTCGGCTTCGACATTGATCCTGAGACCGGCAACTTCTTTGCGACGGACTGGTGGGCAGTGATCTTCAATCCGAGCTTCCCGTCCCGCTATGTCCATATGATGCTCGCTGCCTTTATCACCACGGCGGCTGTTGTTCTGGCTGCAGGCGCGTATCAGGTCATCCGTGGCCGCGTGACGGAGCCGACTCGCTGGCAGATCCGCATGGCGTCCGGCACGCTTCTTCTGCTTATGCCCCTTCAGATCTGGGCCGGTCACTGGTCTGGTGAAGTCGCTCACCATTACCAGCCCGCAAAAGTGGCCGCGATGGAAGGCTGGTGGGAAACCAGCGACGTGCAGGGCACCATCCTGTTTGCGATTCCAGATGCAGAAAACGAGCGCAATATCGCCGAGATCATGATCCCCGGCACCAGCCCGTATCTGTTCAATACAGATGAACCTCTTCAGGGGCTGAATGCCTTCCCTGAAGATGAGCGGCCACCTGTCTTCCCTGTCTTCTGGTCCTTCCGCATCATGGTTGGTGCCGGCATGATCATGCTGTTCATGGGCGGATGGGGCGTCGCGCTCTGGGCTATGAAGCGCATCGAAAAACCTGGCCTGTTCCATTGGCTGGCAGTCCCAACTGGCATTCTGGGCTTCGTCGCCGTTATCACTGGCTGGATTGTCGCCGAAGTCGGTCGCCAGCCCTACACCGTCTATGGCTTCCTTCGAACCGAAGACAGTATCTCACCAGTCGAACCGGCAGCTGTTGCCACGTCACTGATCGTCTTCATGGTGGTCTATGCGATCATCTTCACCGCAGGCGTCATCTATATGGCCCGCATCGCAACACGCGGCTTTGACGATGACCCGACCGATCCACCCGTTCGCGAACACCGCGCGCCCGGCTCTGCGCTTGCATCCGTCACAGACAAGGCAGAGGAGGCCTGAGCCATGGATTACCCACTTATCTGGTCTTTGCTCATCGCCACCGCGGTTATGCTCTACGTCCTTCTGGACGGGTCCGATCTCGGCATCGGTATCCTTACGGCATTTGCGAAGTCTGACGAAGAACGCAATCTGATGACGGCCACAATCGAGCCCGTCTGGGATGGTAACGAGACCTGGCTCATTCTGGGTGGCGGCGGCCTGTTTGCGGCCTTCCCGCTCGCCTACGCCATTCTGATGCCGGCCTTCTATATTCCGGTTCTTCTAATGCTCGCCGCGCTCATTTTCCGCGGCGTTGCGTTCGAATTCCGTCACAAGGCCGTCCGTACGACGACCCGCCATTTCTGGAATGGTGCCTTTTCCTACGGGTCTCTCTTCGCCGCCTTTGCCCAAGGTCTGATCCTCGGCGGCTTCATTCAGGGCGTCAGCGTTGATGGCCGCAGTTTTGCGGGTGGCACATTTGACTGGCTGACACCTTTCACATTGCTGGTCGCACTCTCCGTGACCGGCGGTTATGTGCTGCTTGGGTCATCCTGGCTGGTTCTGAAAACAGAAGGCGGCCTACAAAAATGGTCACGCGCCTGGGCACGCCGGTCTTCCCTTTTCGTGGCACTCGCCATGGCCGCGATCAGCCTTGCAACGCTTTCCATCGATCCGCGCGTGACAGAACGCTGGGGTGTGACAATGCAGGCAATCGAGTTTGGTAAATTCCTGCCGCTCGCGCCTATCCCATTGCTCGCTGGCCTCTTACTTGTCGCGCTCTGGCGGGACCTCAGCATTCTGGGTGACAAAGCGCCTGACTGGCGGCCAATGGTGCTGTCTGCAGCGCTCTTTCTGACCGGCTATCTCGGCCTCGGCATCAGCCTGTTCCCGTATCTTGTGCCGTTTGAGCTCACAATTTGGGAAACCGCAGCACGGGACAATGCGTTACAACTTATGTTGGTCGGCGCATCGATCATGCTGCCGGTCATTCTGGCATACACAATCTACGTCTACTCCCTCTTCTGGGGGAAAGTAGACCCGGAAGAGAGTTATCATGACTAAGATCTTTGAGCCTGTTGGTCCCGAAGACAACACAGAAAGCAAACCAGCCCCTATCGCGCCGCGTCTTGCGTGGTTCATGGGCATCGCCGTGACAAGCGGCGCGGTGGTTATCCTCGCCGCTTACATTCTGCGCGGCCTTCTGGGGCTTTAAGCCCCGTCCACGCAGGCGGCAAGGTCTTTGCCATAGAGTTCGATAAACCGGGAGAACTCATCCTCAAACGCCGCGATATAGGCCTCATGCATATTGAGGTTGAGCGTCGTCATGCCTCGCGCGGCGACGTAAATCCCGCGATTGAGCATATGCAGATGGAAGAGACGCTTAAACTCGCTCGCCCCCGCAACATCCAGGTCTGAAGGATGGGTGATATCTCCGTCATTCAGGTGAAGATTCATGATCGAGCCACGACCGGTCGCCTGCACTGGGACACCCAGATCGCGTGCAGCCTCATTCAGCGTCTTGCGTAGCTTATCGCCGCGCGCATTCAGGCGAACCGCCTCTTCTTCAGTGAAATAATCCGACAGGCCGATATACCCGCCAATCATAGACGCGACGTTGCTATTGAACGTTCCGCCATGTGGAAGGTATGCATCGCCCGAAGCCGGATCAAAGCGCGCCATCAGATCGCGCCGCCCTGCGAGCGCCCCCATGGAGAAACCACCCCCGATATATTTGCCGAGCGTGGTCAGGTCTGCCTGAACACCCACAACGCCTTGCAGTCCAGCAGGGCCGAGACGCGAGGTCATCACCTCGTCAAAGATCAGAACGATGGCGTGCTTATCCGCCATCTCCCGCAGCATTTGCAGAAACTCGGTCTTTGCCGGAATGCAGCCCGCGGCACCGAGCATCGGTTCGACAAGGATTGCACCCAGCTCGGACGCGTTTGCCTCAATCAGCGCGCGCGTGCCTTCAATATCGTTATACTCAGCGAGCGTTATATCAATCGGGATGTTGAGCGCATCGCGCCCTTCCATCAGCACAAGAGAGCTGCCGTGATAGGCGCCTGAAAACGCCAGAACGCCTGTGCGGGCTGTCGCATTACGTGCGAGCCCAAGTGCGAGAAGATTAGCTTCAGTACCAGAATTACAAAAACGAACCTGCTCAAACCCGAAGCGCGAACACAGCAGGCGCGCCAGCAAGTCTTCATGCCGCGTCGGACCGCTGAGCAGTGTGCCATGGCGCGCAATTGCATCCAGCACGCGCCGCGTCATGCCATCATCATGGCCGTAAACACCGGCCGAGTACTCGCCAACGAAATTCAGATAGCCGTGCCCGTCTACATCATAGACGCGGCCCTTGCTGCCACGTTCGATCGTTAGCGGAAATGGCGGATAGTAGACGGTTGAGCGTGTCGTACCGCCCGGCATACAGCGCTTGGCCCGGCGGAACTGCTCTTCACTCCCGGGATTGCGAGTGCGATATACCTGTTCTTCACGCTGGATCGAATGTTTCAGGACATCCAGCCCGTAAGTCGTATCCACTTTGTGTTGCACTGCCATTTGCGAAACCACCCACTATTCGCGCGAGGGTTCCACATCGCCGGACTCACTCAGTCTCCGCAATCTCTGGAGGTCTCTGAGGCAGTCACAAAACGCATATGCCTCATTTCTGGCAGAGTAAGGTTAAATCCGAAGCGGGGAATTATCAGTCGAAGGCATAACGTTCCAGCGCGTCATAACTCATCTGGAATGAAAGCGGCTCGCCGCGGCGGTTAAATTCAATCCGGAAAAGGCTTTCATAATCAGCCTCATCGAACCATGGGCCTTCGTCGCGCCCTGTAAGCATAGCCGCGAGCACTGGCGTGGTATTTGAATGGCCGAGCACCAGTATTGTGCCAGACGAATTGCGAAGCGTGTCAGCGAATTCTTCCATTGCGTCGAGATCATAGATCTGGACTTCCAGGCCTTCTGCGTCTGCCGCCGGCGCGGCCGTTGCGCGGGTGCGACGCGTATCTGATGACCAGACGGCGTCCACGCCCAGTTCATCCATGATCTCACCAAGTCGTTCGGCGCGCGCTTCGCCCTCAGAGGTGAGCACAGGATCAAAGCCCGGTTCTTTCTCGGCATGGCGAACCAGAAAAATCGTTGGACTGCTTGCAAAGGCGTTTTGCAAACCTGGCGCAGTACAGGCTGCCACGAGCACCACGCTTGCGAGCAGAACCTGAAATCCCGCACGTTTTATCTTCGCGATCATGTAAACGCCCCGACTTTTCTGATAATGATCATGCCTTAAATGAATAAGTGTTATTCCATTATTAGGCGGATTCGGTTATCCTGACCTTCAAGCACCCATGTGCGGGCCTTCCCGCTGTGAGAATAGATAAAGCCTGAGGAGGATACAATGAGCGACGTGACACTGTCTGACGCACATACCGAACGCCAAACGACAGAACGGATAGATGACCCGATCACCGTGCAAGACTGGGCGACCGCAATCATTATGGTTGCAGGCGGATTTGCCGTCTGGGGCTTGCTAGGCCTGATGTTTTCCGGCGGCCTTCCGGGCGCTTGAAACCCTCAAAGAATTAGACTTAGTGCTTATTTGACATTTTGGTAAAATACGCGCATACAACTCAACATACACACCTCACACAAGAGGCGGAGGAAACAATGACCCAAACAGCGTCCCCTCCGGCATATGTACCCGTCAGTCGCGCAGACGACCGCAAAGCTGATGGAAAATGGAGCGTCCGCCGCACCCTGTTCTTTTGCCTTCTGGTGAACGGACTTTTCTGGGGCGGTCTCGCGTATGTTTTGATGCGCTTCTTTGCCTGAGCGAAAAATTTTATACACCCCAAATCAGAAACACCCGGCCAAATAGCCGGGTGTTTTGTTTTAAGCGTACGATTTCGACTTACTCACCGGCAAGCTGAGCAAATCGTGGATCGTTGATAGCAGCATTCAACAAGCTAGCGACTGTAGGCTGGAACGCATCAATTACATTCTGGCAAGCGTTGATTGCGCTGAAGCTGGTCGAGAACTCGTAATGTGTGCTGACGCTATAACCTTCTGGCATCGCAGGAGACGAAAGTTGCAGCGCAACATCCCAGCTACCAGTGCCGAAAGAGTTGAATTGAAGCGTTTCGACGACACCGGTGATCGCTGTGCCGTTGGCGGCGACCAAATCTGCAGCGAAGAGCTCCGTCTGAAGCGCCTCACGAATGTAATCGACAGGCGACTGACCAGGTGCGACTTCAATTGTACCCAAAGCTCGGCAAGTTGGAGCTTCGTCTACACCTTGAGCAGCGCTGAATGATCCAACATTAAACTTCGCATCACTACCTTCAAGCGCCTGCTGAGCGGCGAGCACATTTTCTGTAGACATCTGATATGGACGACTGGAAGTCGTCTCACAAGCAGCCACAACCAGCAGCGCAAGCGGCGCCGCGAACAAAAATTTTAGTTTCATATCAACCCCCAAGGTTCAACTTTGCGAGGCCACCTCCCTACTACGTCTTAAATTGCATAGCTATAGGAGTTTTATTATAAATTGATATTTTCCGCAGATTTTTGTACAGTTCACGTAAATCAAACCCGCCTCCAGGTCGCGCCACCTGCGCCGTCCATAATCTCGATACCTTCCGCTTTCAGCTCGTCACGAATACGGTCGGCCTCGGCCCAATCCTTATTCTTACGGGCATCGAGACGCGCCTGAACGAGGCCGTCAATGCGGGCATTGTCGTCGCCATCGCCGCCCTGCTCCCACTCCATCGGAGTCTTGGAGAGAAGGCCAAGCGCCTGCCCCGCGTCAAACATCATATTGCGGACGGTTTCCATCGCCTGCTCGTTCTTCTCGTCAGCTGCTTTATTCGCTTCGGACGCCAGAGCATTGAGTTCAGCCAGAGCCAGAGGCGTGTTGAGGTCATCCATCAGCTTGTCGCGCACGCCATGACGGTTGTCCGCCACCGGCTTGCCGTCACCCCAGACCCGGCGATACGCGCCATAGATCCGATCAAGCGTCGTCTTGGACTGTTCCAGCAGGTCCCGCGTCCAGTCCAGCGGCGCGCGGTAATGACCAGACAGCAACGCATAGCGCAGCACTTCGCCCGGCCAGTCTTTCACCAGATCATGCACCAGTTTCACATTGCCGAGGGACTTGGACATTTTCTCGCCTTCCATGTCGAGGAAGCCGTTGTGCATCCAGTAATTGGCCAGCGTTTCGCCGTGCGCGCATTCAGACTGGGCAATCTCGTTTTCATGGTGCGGGAATTGAAGGTCGATACCGCCGCCATGAATGTCGATCGTGTCACCAAGCTCTGCTTTGATCATGGCCGAGCATTCAATATGCCAGCCCGGACGACCCTTGCCCCACGGGCTGTCCCAGATCGCCTCTTCCGGCTCGCCTTCTTTGGCAAACTTCCAGATAGCAAAGTCGGATGGGTTGCGCTTACCCTCGTCTACAGCGACGCGCGCACCAGCTTCATTGTCTTCCTGACGACGACCGGAGAGCTTGCCATAGTCTTCCATCTGGTCGACCTGAAAATAGAGGCCATCCTTGGTGACATAGGCATAGCCTTTGCGCTTCAGGCTTTCGCCAATGCGGATCATGCCGTCGATATGGCTGGTCGCCCAGGGCTCGATATCCGGCGCGAGCACATTCAGGCTCGCCATGTCTTCATTGTAGATATCGGCATATTTGCGCGTGATATCAGCAATGCTCTCACCAGTTTCCTGAGAGCTTTTGATAATCTTGTCTTCGACATCGGTAATGTTGCGCGCAAACACGACAGAGCTGCGCCCGTAAATGTCTTTCAGCAGACGGCGCAGAACATCGAACACCACAGGCGGGCGCGCATTGCCGATATGGGCATAGTTATAAACCGTCGGTCCGCACACATAGACTGTGATGCGCTTAGGGTCCTGAGGCTCAAACACGCGTTTCTCACGCGCCATAGTGTCATAGATGCGAAGTGTCATGAGGGGTGTTTAATTCAGGATGGTGAAGAGGGGAATAACGATTTCTGTATGGTCCTGAGATCGACGGAGGATAATTTCTAACTCAGACCTGATACGAGTTCCTCGCTCCTCCCGCGTCATCACGCACGTTATATGTTCAAAGGCAGGGATACCAGCCTTCGCGACCGAGCAGGAACATTCTCCCCTATTCCACTCGCACCCGATCTGGCGTAACCTTTGATTAACAGGAGACCAAAGATGCAACCATTTACACGCGTTACCGCTTTAATGGGGATGAGCAGCTGTCTCACCCTGTCCGCCCAGGCTGATCTTCCCATCCAGAGCTTTGAAGCCAGCTGTGATGCCTGGGGCATACCCGCTGTCTGCACCTCGGTCTGGAGTGAAGGCCTGAGCCCCCATCTCCACGTACAGGACTATCGCATTGCACACGCCGATACAGGCGACACCATATTCGCCGGGAGGGGCGTTTATCGCGTGGATGGCGAAGACGTGACAGGCTATTGGGAAGACAGTCAGGGCAATATTCATCGCCTCACAGGCAGTTGGCTGGACGGCGCGCTGGAGGTCACCTGGGGCGAAACCGATACCCCCGTCGGAAAGTCCCGCTATGAATTTTCAGACGATGGAATGTCTGCTGAGGACTGGTCCGTCACAGCAAACGACTGGCAGTCCTTCATGACGGTTAGCTATCCAGCAAACGACGCGAATTAATCCACGATACCCGAACCGTTTCATTCAGGCAGCACTCAATGCCTCGGGCGAGTCAACCACCGCCCTGCGCTGTTTTGCAGGCAAAGGTTCCAAAACCAGTCTGGCAACTGCGGCAGCATGAGATAGCTGCTCAATCGAGACAGGCCTAAAGGCGGGGATCAATAATCCGGGAATTCTTCGTACTCGCCCTGCAGGAAAGCTATGAGATCGATAAGCTCAGCCACGGTGAGATCTTCATTCACCGTGCGCATAGACGACTCGCCCCCGCTGACATATGGCTCGCGGCGATAGCCCCGCGCAATCCGGTGGCTCGGATTGATAACCGCGGAGACAAGCTCGCCTTGCGTGGCAATACGCGTCTGCATACCGCCAATACGTACATCCATTTCAGGCTCAACGCCCTCACGCAGTTCCGGCCAAGCTTCGATGATATGACAGCTGGAACATTGTTTTTCTTCAAACACGATCCGACCAACCTCAGCGTCACCATCAGGCAAGCGAAAGCCATGCGGAGAATCCGGTGACAGGTCACAGGATGTGAGAAACAGAATACCTGAAAGAGCAGCAACCCGAAGATACATAGCCAATCCCCAAAACCAGCAGTTCTAATGGATACACAACAGAAATACCCCTTTAAATAATATGGTTTTGTGACAAATACGCGTCAGCTCTGTTTTGTCGTCGCGCCCGTATCGTCTGGCTCCGCTGGTTCCGGCTCGACTTCTGCCTTGGGCGACAAAATACGGCACAGTACCAGATCGCCCGTCACGTTCACCGCGGTGCGCGCCATATCGAGAATACGGTCGACACCCAGAACCAATGGCAGGCCTGCCAGCGGAATCCCGAAGCTCGCCGCTGTCGCTGACAGGATTGCGATGCTCGCGCCTGGCGCAGCAGGCGCGCCGATAGATGCTCCGGTCAGTGTAATCATCACAAGCGCCATATCGCCGAATGACAGACTGGCCCCGCCAATATCCGCAAGAAACACAATCGCCACCGTCTGATAAAGCGCAGTGCCAGCCATGTTCACAGTGGATGCAAGCGGGATGATAGCGCCTGCCAGTGAGGCCGGCGTCTTCAACTTGTCGACAGCTGTTTTCATAGTCAGCGGCATCACAGCTGCTGAGCTGGAGGTCGAAAACGCAAGAAGCTGTACCGGACCGACGGCCTTTAGAAACGCGCCAGGCCCAATACGCCCGAACACAGTGGCAATTATCAGATAAAGCAAAAGCAGAGCGAGCAGACCTGCGAGAACAATGGCGCAATACACCGCGAGGTCCATCAGGGTTTGGACACCGCTTGCCATCATGGTTTCAGCCATCAGGCCGAACACAGCCAGCGGCGCAAAACGCATTGCGACACGGATTACCGTCATGCTGATTTCCAGCATGGCCTGAGACAGCGCAACCAGCGGACGGGTGAGCTCCCTGTTATCGGCAATTACGGCGGCGATACCCACGAAGAGTGAGAAGACCACAATTGCCAGCATGTCCTGCTCTAGAAGAGAGGCCGTTATATTCTGCGGGATCAGATTGGTGATCATGTCGGGAATATCGCGCGTCATATCCTGCAAAGCAGAGCTTGGCTCCGGCGCATCGGGCGTCACAAAAGGCAGACGCGGCGCGACCGGCGGTTCCACTGCGACACCACCGGCACCACCGGGCCTGACCATACGGGCAAGCGCAAGGCCGATGGCAGAGGCAGCGACCGTCGTCGACAGAATAAACAGCAGTAGCTTGCGACCGATAGATTTGAGCGCGTCACTACTGCCCGTGCCTGCAATACCCAGAATGATAGAGCTCGCCGCCAGTGGAATGATGACCATCCGGATCGCTGCAAGAAACAGCTTGCCTGGCAAGGCCGCCCATTTGCCAATCAGCTCTGCGGTCTCGCGCGAGATGAGCGCCAGATCAGGTCCCAACACCAGCCCGAAAGAAACACCAAATATCAGCGACAGGATCACCTGCAGCCACAAACGGCCACGGATCAGCGCATCCAGACGATGGCTCAGACGGCGGTAAGTAAAACGGGTTTGTGGCATGACATTCCGGCTGTGATACGCAAGCTCTGTATTGGCCGAAAGACTACACATTTCGTCCGTCAGCGGGATCAGACGGATTGTCGCCGACAAAACCGCAAGAAATCAATCCGCTATAGTTAATTTCAATTTTCCCTGAAGAATCAACCACCAACGCTCAACTATCAAGGGAAAACAGATTGCGAAATCAGCGCAACTAATCACACTAATATAGATGCAGAACATTGTAAATAATCACTTTTCTATTTCTGTTCGATATTTTTGATTCTCTCATCTGGCGAAATTTCAATTTCTAAGAGACGCTATTCCTGCTCGACAGAGCATAATATGGAAGGGACGTTTCATGATGAGGAACACACTTAAAGGGGCCGCACTGGCCGCTGTATCGCTCACGTGTCTGGGGGCCGCTGACGCAGGCGACTATCAGTACATCGGTGACGTGATTTTGAACGGGTCAAGTTATTGCCCCCGAAACACTTTGCCTGCCGAAGGTCAGACGCTGGACATTGCCTCATACCAGGCACTCTATTCACTGGTCGGCACGATGTATGGCGGGAATGGGATAAGCAATTTCAACCTGCCAGATTTGCGAGGCCGCATACCTATGGGCAGAGGCACGACATTGGGCGGTGGGCCAACATTCATTCAAGGTCAGACGGCTGGAACAGAAACGCGCGCACTGAGCAGCGCCAATCTGTATACGCACAATCATGCGCTCCAGTCGGCGAATGAAGACACAGATACCGGCGACTCGACGAATGCGATGCTGGGCGACCTGAGTTCGTTACCGTCTGCCGCGCACTATTACCATGCGGGTCCAGTCGCACCGGACGAGATGCTCGACACAGATTCGATTTCAACGACGGGTCAGTCCCAACCATTCGAAAACCGACAGCCAATCATCGCGATGCGCTGGTGCATTTACATTAATGGCGACTATCCACCGCGCAGCTAAACCAGCAATCCCGAAATTCCACGAGTAAGAGGAGACGAACATGCGTCGCTCACAAATTCTGAAATCCATGGGTATTGCGGCATTCAGCGCAGCCCTGTCCGGAACCGCCCATGCGGGGCCTTCTACCTATATGGGTGAAATCATTGTTACGGCAGCATCCTATTGCCCATATAACACCGTCGAAGCGGTTGGTCAGCTGATGACGATTGCCGACAATGGTGCGCTGTTTTCATTATACGGCACAACATATGGGGGAAATGGTACGACCACCTTTGGCATGCCTGACCTGCGTGGACGAGCACCTGTCCATTATGGACAAGGCCCGGGACTTACCTATTATCCCTGGGGTGCAGAGACAGGTATTGAACATAATTACCTGACAGTCGCGAACATCCCACCGCACAATCACAACGTTCTGACCACCTCGCAACTGCCAAACACGAACGATCCGGACGATGCACATCTGGCAAGCGCAGCTTCCCCACTACGTGCGGTCACAGGCTCAAACGTCGATCCAAGCTATGATTTTGCGTCAACGCAGATCGGTCCAAGCGGCAGCGTTTCTCCGGATCCTGTCAACAATGTGCAGCCGATTCTGGCGATGCGTTACTGCATCACGGTGGATGGCTCCTATCCGCCGCGCAGCTAAGCAGATCGAAAAAAGGAAAATAGACATGCTAAAGAAGCTCTCTATCGCAATAGCCTCTGCCGCTGCATTGCTCGGCACGACAGGAACCGCAAATGCCGGTCCAGATCCATATATCGGCGACGTGATCCTCACCTCGTACGATTTCTGTCCGCGCGACTTTATGGAAGCAAGTGGTCAGACACTGCAAATCGCACAGTATTCAGCACTCTACGCGTTAATCGGCACCACCTATGGCGGTGACGGACGGATCAATATGGCACTTCCGAACCTGAACGGACGTGTGCCGGTGCATTACGGACTGGGACTGGGCCTCCAGAACAATTATCCATGGGGCATGTATTACGGTTCACACACCTCATACATTTCCCAATCCAACTTTCCCGAGCACTCGCACACGCTGCAAGCGTCTCCGGACCAGCGAAACAGCGCCTCATTCGATGGCGCACTTATGGCTCAATTCCCGAGCACTGCGCTGGCATACACGGATCTGGGAACAAATAACGGGCCGGACTTTGCCCCGGACGCCATTACAACTGAAGGCGCCGGAGATACCCAAGTCTTTAACACCCAACCGTCTCTGACGATGAAGTGGTGCATCGCAGTCAGCGGGACCTTCCCGCCACGTTCTTAAGATACAATTTCTGGCCAGCCCGTTCCTCGATAGCGGGCTGATCATGAATGACTCGCCTTCAATCAACGGCCGGAAGCCCCGTTGCGTTTAGCTTGCGCAGCCGGGCTTCCTGCATCACCCGCAGGAGCTCCTCGATACGAAGCGGCTTGGAGATAAAATCGTCCATACCGCCCGCCAGTAGACGCTCCCGCTCACCCACCATCGCGTCCGCTGTCACGGCCACCACATAGATATTGGCAAAATGCTTGCCGCTTTCACGGATCAGACGCGTTGTTTCAACGCCGTTCAGGCGCGGCATGTTCTTATCCATGAGAATGACATCGAAGGCGTTATTTTCGAGCCTTTTCAGGCACTCAACGCCGTCTTCGACCATCTCGAAATCGACATTCAAAATTTTCAAATACTCGCCGAGCACCAGTTTGTTGACCTCATGGTCCTCAACAACAAGCGCGCGTAGCTCGCCAAGCTCGGAGAGCACGACCGGATCGTCTTCTTCATCTTCCGGCTGTTCTACACAACGCAAAGGCAGGCGGGCGCAGAACACGCTGCCCTCAAGGCCAGTTCTTTCAAGCGTCAGCTCACCACCCATAAGCTCAATAAGCATGCGTGAGATTGGCAACCCGAGGCCCGTGCCGCCCTCGACATTATCCCCGCTGACATCACCCTGCACAAAGGCTTCAAAAATACGCGGCACCGCATCGGGGCTAATGCCATTTCCGGTATCACTCACCCGCATTTTGAGAACCGCGCTGTCATTAGTGCAATCGGTGAGTTCCGCCTCAAAGCGCACCTCGCCCGCATCAGTATATTTCACCGCGTTGGAGATCAGATTATGCACGACCTGCCGCAAGCGCAGCTCATCCAGCTCGGCACCGATACTCAGCTCGTCCGGAAGGCTGACCACGAAACCGAGCCCACGCGCTTTGGCGACTTCTGCCCAGCCCTGAACATCCTTTTCCAGCGCCGAACGCAAATTGGCCGGTTGAAGCGTAATGGTCATCTTACCGGCTTCGATTTTAGAAAGGTCCAGCAGATCATTGAGGATAAGGAGCAGAGAGTCGCCTGACTCGCGGAGCGTCTCTGTCAGCTCCTTCTCGCGTCGGTTCAGGTCAGACCTGATCAAAACATCTGTGAGCCCGATAACGCCATGTAGTGGCGTACGTAGCTCATGGCTCATCTTGGCCAGAAACTCGGACTGGGCCGCCTCTGCACGCGCTGCACGCTCGGCATTCTCTCGCATTTTACGAAGCGCCATGAAAGTACGCCCCGTCAGCATCGCTGACAAAGTGGCGGAAAGTGTCATGAAGTAAAATGCGTTGGTTGCCCGGTTCAGGTCACGATGTCGTTCGCCTGATGCCCATTGCACCGGAGAATCCCACGTCACCCAGGCCAGAAAACAGATCACCAGCGTACCAACGGCCCAGAAAATTATCGCGGCTCGTCGCCCCGAAATATATCCACACAAGAGCGGCCCGACAATCAGCAGCGGCACGAGCGCGGAGTTGATACCCGCATTTTGAGGCAAAGCCGAAGCAATCATCCCCAGAAACAGCATAACTGAGAAGATGACGGCGTAGACATCGTAATTTTTGTACCAGCGCAGCGCATGTACGGCGGTGGCGATACAAACCACAGTGACGGTGCAGATGGTGTGATCATACGTCCATTCGCCGTGATCGATCGAAATGACAGTCAGATTTATCAGCTGCATGACCACGAACATCAGCCCGACGAGCCAGATCGCACGATACCGGATCAGGTCTTCGGTCGGCGTCTCCGGATCAATCCGAAGAAGGTGCTCATATTGCTGGATTAAAGTCATGCTCCACCCCGAACGGAGATAACCTTTCCCGTAGATCACCCCCCTCAAACATGATCAGCCAGCCCGCAAGCCCTCGCGATCATTCTGTGCCTCCCTATAGCGGGAAGGGTCTAACAAAGACTAACCAGAGGGGAATTTCTTTCAAATTTCGCCGCTGCCATTTGCAGCCCGGAAAATGCTTTGCGCGACACTGTCCGCAGGAGTGACCAGACATGACCGGTGTGAAACGAGCTCGAAACAAAGCCTTACTTAGCGCACTCGCCCTTTTGGGCGGCGCCGTTACGCTTGCAGCCTGCCCATCCCCCGGTGCTGACGAACTTGCCCGCATAGAGCGCATTCGCGGCGCTGGCGTCGCGCCATCTGCAGAGCCATTGCCGCTTGAACTCCAGACGATGCGCAATGTCATTCAGGAGCGCGACGGGCTTTACTCGCGCAATCACGTCATCACCACAGGAAACTGGATGGCAAGCTGCCAATACTCCCGCAACGGGAATAGCCAACATGCCGCTTGCGACGTCGCGCCTTTCTCCGGCGAGATTCTTTCAGGCCATCCCGTGCCGGTTCCAAACATGGCCGTCACCGAGCATCGCTCCGGACGCGCGCCGACAATTACGCTCGTGATACACAGCGCGCAGGAAGGTACAGGCTGGGCCTATGCGTGCGGGAACCGGACACGCCAGATCGGTGAAGGAATTAATGGACGTGCACTGTTGGATGAACGCGCCTCGCAGGTCTTCCTCAATGTGATGAAAACGCGAGATTGCGAATTCAGTTACGTACCTGAAGGCTCGCAGGACAGAGTTGTCATTCGCCACCTGGCGCACGGCTTTGAAGAAGCGCACACATACGCCACACGTTATGTGACCAGCCCGAACTAACCGGCATCGCCTGCCTGAAACATCTGTAATACTCGGAACGTTCGCCCACAAAGCCGCGTTGTGTCTGCATACCAACTAAGGAGGCAGACATGGCGCCCATGACTAAAATGTTTGCCGCATCAGCGCTCTCCCTCGGCCTGATCGGCACCTCAGCACCGGCCTTTGCCGACCCGCCACACTGTCCGCCAGGACATGAAATGCAGGGACGCTGTGATAATGACCGCCAGGACTGGCGCGACCGCGATGATGAGCGCAGAGCTTATCAGGAAGGTTATGAAGACGGCCAACGCGACGCGATCCGTTATGGCGACCGCACATATAACAACTACCGTGTAATCCGTGACTATGACCGGTATGGACTGACCCCTCCCCCGTCCGGCCATTACTATGCACAGGTAGATAATAACGAGGTCGTCCTCGTTGCTGCAGCATCGCAGCTTATTATGGAGTTCCTGAACTAACTCTCAGGAACACCTGGGAGCGGTCCCGTTCCCCCGCTCCCATAGCGCCAGAGTTTATACCCGCTCTGGCGCTTTTTCTCGACAGGTTCGCGCCTTCGCCGTCAGATATTTCACTTCTTCTGCGGTGAGGCTCTCACGCGCGATTTCAAAGAAGCACTCCATCAGATCATCCAGCTGCTTGCGGCGCGGCTCGCCAAGACGTGCCCGCAAACGTTCTGTCATGGCAACAAGCTGCTCGCCCGCCGTCACATTGCGCGCCGCGAACGGCAGCACGCGCCACAGGCTTGCACGCATCAAATTATCAAACCCATCAACGGGCGCGAGTACACGCGGCGCATCATTCTCATCGCGTCGTACCGAAGACAAATCCTCGCGCTCTCCCAGCAGAGTCAGCGATGCGCCCATCCAGTGCATGGCGGTGATCGCGGTATGAGGGTCGTTCACGCCCGGCGATAGCGCGCGCAGGGCAATCTCGGAAAGTTCTTCAGCCAGAAAGCCGGCATCCTGCATTGGCGTACGCATGGCCCCAAGAGCGACAACAGCGCGAAGCTCATCCTCAATCGCGTCACAGTCCTCGTGCGTCTCCAGCCCGACAACACGCATGGCTGCGTCACCGGATGTGATAAAGCCGCCCGGCAGGCACAACAGCTCAATCATGAGATCATACTTGCTGGCGAGCGCGATGAGGCTGTCACCGTCTATAATCCGTATATAGCCGGATTTCCTGACTCGAATGGCTCGCCCCTCTGACAACTTCTCTTCGAGAGCCCCACGATCAGAGGTATTGCTCGCCTCGCCTAACGGCGTCGGAAACCGCTCATCCAGCTGGCTGCACAGCTCACTACCAATGCCAGCGACCAGACGCGAGACGTGGATGGATTGCGGGACGTGGTGGATGAAGTAGATCAAAACGCCGATTGAGCAGATCGCCAACGCGATCGCCCCCAATAGTGCGATATGAGGTACAAATTCTGACGCCATGCCATCGCTTGCATCGGCTGGTGCACTTTGCACGGCCCGTAAAACCAATAGGCAATACAGAAACGTTGCTGTGAACGTTCCGAGCGTGATCTGATTAGATCTGTCCCGCATGAATGTCGTCAGAAGGCGCGGACCAAACTGAAACGCAGCGTTCGATACAGATACCAGAGTAATGGAAAACACAACGCCGCCCACGGTCACCATGGAGCCAGCGACCGTGGAAAGCACCTCGCGCGCGCCATCGGGCTGGTTATCGAACAGCCAGCCGAGCCAGTCAGGCGCAGCATTTTCAATAGAGGCATCCACTCGAATGGCCAGAAACGATAGCGCTGCGGCCATGATCGCCATAACCAGCGGAATGAACCAATAGCTCGACCGGATGTCATCCAGCGTGTTCAGAATGTAACTTTTCAAAGGACCCCCATTTTTCGGGAGTTCTAACGTTTAAAAGTGTCTACGGTTCCCTCTTCGGAAGACTTTATCAGTGCGCCGAAGCTGACGTTTCTGATGAATACCCTGCCCCTGGGGAAGGTTCTGGATCGCCCATGAAAAATGGAAAAAATGATTCAGAAATCACGTTTTTCTGAAATCCGTTTTCCTGAAACCAACGTAAACACGCTGGTAAAAGGCACAGTTAAGCCCTATATCAGACCTCTACTGCCCTGAGGGTATTCACCCGGGCGGGCGTTAAGTCCGGCGCAAGCCGGCTCGACCCTCGTCCCTCAGACCAAGGATTTCCATGACCATGGACAAGATCACGACACCTGGCTCTTACGAGCGCACAGAACCACTCACACGTCCTTCCCGTGAAGAAGCGGAAGACGCGGTCCGGACACTGCTCGCATGGGCGGGTGATGACCCACGACGTGAAGGTCTTATTGATACACCAAAGCGTGTGGTCAAAGCCTATGAAGAATGGTTTTCCGGCTATACAGAAGATCCGGTTGCCTATCTTTCACGCACATTTGATGACGTTCAGGGCTATGATGACCTCGTCATGCTGCGCGAAATCGACGTAGAGAGCCATTGTGAGCACCACATGGCGCCATTCCTTGGCAAAGCCTATGTTGCGTATCAGCCAACAGATGCCGTTGTCGGCATTTCCAAGCTTGCACGCGTCGTTGAGATTTTCGCAAAACGTCTCCAGACGCAGGAAACCATGACAGCGCAAATCTGTGACGCGATCACAGAAAGCCTTGCACCAGCAGGCTGCGCGGTTCTGATCGATGCGAAACACCAGTGCATGACGACACGTGGAGTGCACCACCCTGACGTCTCTACAATCACAACCCAGTTCACTGGCGTGTTCAAAACAGATAAAGACAAGCGCGACCGCTTCCTTCGTCTTGCAGGCAAATAAGCCTTAGCGCATAAGGCGGCTATGAATTTTCAACCGCCCCTTTCCGGAAAAGAACAGGACGAAACTGAAGAGTTTCGTCCTAAGTTTGATGCCAATGGCCTCATCGCCGCGGTCGCGCAGGACGCAGATACCGGCGACGTCCTCATGCTTGCCTGGATGAACGCCGAAGCTCTGGCTGCAACGCTGGAGACCGGCCGCGCCACCTACTGGTCACGTTCGCGCGGCAAGCTCTGGGTCAAAGGCGAAACCTCAGGACATTTTCAGGACGTCATCGAAGTCTACACAGACTGCGATCAGGACGCCATTGTCATGAAAATCCGCCAGACAGACGCGGCCTGCCACACCGGACGGAAATCCTGCTTCTACCGGCGCGTTGACGGAACGAACCGTCTCGTCAAGACGGATGGCTGAGCCAAATCCTCGCCATTCACGCGAGCCTAATGCCCGAACACTCCGTCTCGCGGGAATAACGCTTTGATTTCTCGGTCTTTCTGCGCTCAGCCCTAGACGATCGCTCAAAGCTGGATGACACTCCTCACATCTTAAAATCGAAATGTGAGGCGTAAAATCATGGCAATCATGAAATCAGAGCAGGTGCTCGCAGAATCCAGCAAGTCTTTCGAAGACGCGATCGAGAAAGCTGTGGCACGGTTTTCGAAAACCGTTCGCGGCCTCGCATCTGCCAATGTAAACAACATGTCCACGGTCATCAAAGACGGTAAAATCAAGAAATACCGGGTCAATCTGCAACTCACTTTTGAAGTTGAAGAGCCAGCGACACCGAAGAAGAAAAAGAAATAGGCCACACATTCAAGCCCTGATGACGGCGCTCGCAAGGGCGCCGTTTCTACATGAAAGAGGCGTCGGCCTCGAACGAACACATCTGCCCCGTCGCCGGATGGGTAAATGACAGACCCGCCGCATGAAGGCAGAGCCGGGCAGCACCCGCCATGCTTTCGGGGCTGCCATACCAGCAATCGCCCAGAATACCGTGCCCCAGCTCAGCCATATGGATGCGTAACTGATGGGTACGGCCCGTCAGCGGTGTCAGCTCGACCAGCGTTTTTTCATCCAGCCGCTCCAAGACCTTCCAGCGCGTCTGCGAAGGCTTACCGTCCTCATGGACCATATGCTTCGGGCGGTTCGGCCAGTCCTTCAGTATGGGCAGATCAACCTCGCCCTCATCGTCAGCCACAACGCCACGCACGAGCGCCACATAGCGCTTTGAAACGGCTTTCGCCTCAAAGGCTTTGGAGAGAGTACGATGCACCTTCGACCCACGGGCAAATACCATCAGGCCGGACGTATCCATATCCAGCCTGTGCACGGTCAGCGCGTCAGGATACACAGCCTGCAAACGGCTGATCATACTATCTTTATGCTGGGGCAGCCTGCCCGGAACCGACAACAGCCCGGACGGTTTATCGACCACAATCATCGCCTCATCCAGATGGATGACGGGAAGCAGGTCAGTAGCCGGAGGGCGATAATCGAGCGGGGCGTTCATGCCCCGCCCATATCAGAAATCAGTTCACTTGCAATCAAACGACCGGACGCAGAGGCGTCACGCCATTTGGACCGAGCGTTGTTTCATAGGTCGCGACCTTTTCGGTCGTGAACTCACGCTCGAGAACGGTAGAGACCTTGTGATAGTCGGCCGTTGCCTTTTCAGGTGTCAGTTTCAGCATGGTGTAGCCATGTCCAAACGGATCATACCAGACGACATCATCATTCGCGTCCGCCATAAGCTGGCCGAGGCGATCAATCGGTGCGCTCGTGCCCATGCCCGGTGACGTAACAGACGTACAGCCAAACTCGACACCAACCAGACCACCACTGTCATTAAGGTCATTCGCCCAGGCTGTATGTGTGTCACCCGTAATGACCAGCATGTTCGCGCCGGCGTCCTTCGCCGCATCGTAGAGACGCTGACGGGCTGCCGGGAAACCATCCCACGCATCAAGGTTGAAAGACTGCCCCAGTGTGGAGAACGGCACGAGCATATTTACATAACCAGCCGGCAACATGCCGATCTCTTCCGGTGTGAGCGTCTCTGTCAAATTCGGCAGTTTCACATTCGCCATGATAACCTGATTGGCGAGAAGCTGCCATGTCTTGCCGCCCTCAACCGAAGACTTCATGCCGTCAGCGAGCCAGCCTTCCTGAATACCGCCGAGCATTGTGCGTGACGGGTCATTCACGCGATTATTCACATCCTGAACGGTCGCCATAATCTCTTCCGGCGCCATATCACCGCGAACTTCGGAGAACCATGAAATCTCGTCAGACCGACCTGTCAGGCGCGATTCCAGCATGAAGATAGACGCCAGATCACCCCAGTCCGCGCTGCGGTAAATCGATTCTGCGGCGCGGCCCGGTTGAAGCTCGCGCACTGGCATCCATTCCATATAGGCTTGGACCGCAACCTGTTTACGGGCCGTCCAGTCACCTTCATTGTTCTCCGGATTGTGGTTTTCAGCGCCCGAACGATAGGAGTTGTTCGTGCTCTCATGATCGTCCCAGGTACAATACCATGGTGCAATCGCATGGGCGGCCTGCAGGTCCGGATCGGACTTATATTGCGCGTGACGGGTGCGGTAGTCTTCAAGCGTGACGATCTCTGTCACAGGATCATGACGACGACCGATCTGCTCACCGATCTGACCACCATAACCATCGACGCCATACTCATAGATATAGTCGCCAAGGTGGATCACCGCGTCCACATCATCGCGCTGGGCGATGGCTTTATAGACGTTGAAATAGCCGAACGGCCAGTTCGAGCAGGATATCACTGCGAGGTTTGCCTGCTCTCCGCCGCTTGCCGGAAGCGTTCGCGTTTTACCGACTGGCGAGAAAACCATGCCCGCATCTGTCTCGACCGCGAACCGGTAGTGATACACCGTGTCAGACGGCAAATTCTGGAAGTCCGCTTTCACCGTATAATCGCGGTTGATACCCGTGTTCACCGGAATGAAATCCACGCCCTCGCCCATCGTGCCGTCTTCAAGCGACTCAATCGTAGCGCGGTCCGTGCCGTAGAAGATCGTCACCCAGATCGGTTCATTGGTATCACGCTCAGGTGTGACCCGCGTCCAGAGAATGAAAGAATCGTGCGTCGCGTCACCAGAGGCGACACCGTGATCGAAGCTGACACCGACCGGGCTTTTCTCGCGGCTGTATTCTGAAACAGAACGGCCTGACGCGCATGCGCCGAGACTTAATCCACCGGCGGCGCCCGCCATCAGTCCAAATACCTTACGACGAGAAATATCCATGGCATGTCCTCCTGAGAGCCCGTTCCGCTTCGCTTAGCTCAGCTCTGCGACGAGGTTGTGACACTCAGGAGGAGACTGGTCCAGATTACGCGGGGGAAGGTTGCAGACCTCCGGACGGTTCGGGTCCGTCATTATGGGCGTGGTTATGGTCCGGTGACATCGCCTCATCATGGTCGTGCGTACAGTCATGCCCGCAGGTTTTACAGTATTGATAGAAGACCAGCTTATGTTCACCGCACCCGCCGCAATCAGCTTTGATGCGCAGGCCACAATGCGGGCAGAAATCACTTCCCGAAGACATGGAAACCGACACGCTGCGATCACATCCCGGACACACACCTGAGCTCAGCTTTTTCAACGCCAATTCATTCGGAATAGCTTTGCGACGTTCCGGTTCGGAGCGCTTTTCGGCCGCCTTCTGGCGCGCAAGATAGGCTTTCATACCAAGAATGGTGAAATGGCCGACTGCAATCGCGATGATCACACCCACACCATAACGCACATAACCGCCATAGCTTGGAAGGTAGGGCACCAGCTCTACAAAGAAGGCAAAGGCCGAGAAAATCATAAAGCCCCGATAAAGCGGCCAGTAATTACCCTTTCGATGCTTCACCATGAGATACCCCGAAATCAGAAGCAGCGGCAGGGTCAGCATGAGACGATAGAGAAATACGCGCGTCTCAACACCGGTGAAATAAGCATCGAATTCAGGCTGTGCCTCAAGACGCAGGCGGCCCAGACTCTGCTGAACGTCTACACGTTCGCGGCGCAGCTGGCTCACATCGCGCTCAAGCGCGGCTTGTTCGATCTGAACATTGGCGAGCCGGTCACGGACGACTTCAAGGTTCAGTGTTCGCGCCGCCACTTCCGGGTTCTGGTCGACGGCTTCGGTAACGGTGCGGTTATCGAACCAAGCATTCAGCGCATCCGTCGCTGACGCCAGCTCAGTTTCGGCAATTTCAACGCGGGTCTGATGATCTTCAACAGCTATAACGGCATCATTTATTGCCGCATCGACCACCGCCAGCTCAGCATCGAGCTCCGCTTTTGCCTCTCTGTCGATGAAACTATCAATGGATCTCTGGTCGGTTATCGTCGGCAGATCACGGATCACCAGACTTCCGAGACCAATCAGGCACCCTGCGAAAACAATGGAAATCAGCCACATCACGACAAAGTAAATCTGCTGCGGTCTACGAGAATTTTCAGTCATAAACATCCCTCACACAAAATGTGAGCGATTGTTTACTTACTAATAAAGGCGAAAATGTGGCTGCAATACAATCCTGCCCGGCTTCGACGTTTCATGCGGACATGATCTTGGCGCGCGCGCCTCAAGCCTCTCAATACATACAGTTTATCACCATTCCAACCGAACAAAACCGTAAAACCTTTCAGCGGCTAGCACAGTTTTTTCGCCTTCAAATGGAACCAAACTGCCAGTTTCGGACGTTTACCTTCCAGACTTCAACATCACTAAAATGGAACCCCGCCCATGTCCGCCGCCCACGCAGAAACAGTCGTCGACTTCAACATCCAGCCGGATACCCGTCGCTTTTCGCAGGGCTCGGCTTCACGCAATGCAATCATGGCTGCGGCCCTCGAAGAAATTCGTCGTTCAGGCTGGAGAGATTTTGACCTTCAATCGGCCCTCAACCATGTAAAAGCCCCGACAGCGCAGATTGAAGAGTACTGGCCGTCGCCTGCGTGTCTGGTTGTTGATGCGGTTCTGGATGTTCTCGAAACGCCGGTCATCAGCGACCATCACCCGCTTAACGAACAACTGGCCCGTCTGATTGACCCGGTGGTCGACATGGCGCGCTCCGGTAGCGATGCGATCCTCATGCGTAGCGCCCTTCTGGCCGCAGCCGATGAGGCAGACGCCAACAAGCTGTTCCGCGCGCACATCAATGACCATTTCAAGCGCCCCCTCAAGCAGGTTCTTGCGACCGCCCGCGCGAAGAAAGAAATCCGCCAGCTATATGATGTCGATATGGCTATGGAAATTCTCTTCGGCCCGCTCTGGCACCGCCTTATCGTGCTTCGTGCACCCTTCCCTGAGTCCACCAGCATCAATGCTGTAACAGGCCTGATGGATCACCTTCGCGGATAAACCGTCGCCCTGCGTCAAGCGAGTTCCCTTTTGTCGGAACTCGCGGTAAAGACGCCGCATGCCCAGCACACATAATTTTACCGTAGAGGCCGACGCAGCCGGAACGCGTCTTGACCGTTGGCTCGCAAACCAGCTTTCGGACCTGTCACGCTCGCGCCTGAAAGGGCTGATCGACGATGGTCAGGTCATTGCGGGGCATGACAAACCAATCGACCCGAAATTCAAGGTGAGTGAAGGCGAGACCTACACACTCACCCTGCCCGATCCTGAACCCGCCACACCGCAGCCGGAAGATATTCTGCTGGACGTCCTGTTCGAGGACGAGCATCTCATTGTCATTGCCAAGCCATGCGGCATGGTCGTACATCCGGCACCCGGTGCCTGGAGCGGCACTCTGGTGAACGCGCTTCTGCACCATTGCGGCGACAGCCTCTCCGGCATTGGCGGCGTTGCGCGCCCCGGCATTGTACACCGCCTCGACAAAGATACATCCGGCGTCATGGTGGTGGCGAAATCCGAAGTCGCTCACACAGGCCTCGTTGCCCGTTTTCAGGCGCATGACATGGACCGGCGCTATCTTGCCATTACGCGCGGCGCACCGCGTCCGCTTATCGGACGCATCGAGACCCGTATCGACCGCTCATCATCCGACCGAAAGAAGATGGAAGTCGTCCGTGAAAGCGTACGTGCCCCCTCTGCGGACTGGCACGAACCGGAAGGCGGTGACGGCTATGTCGAAAAAGGCAAGCACGCCATCACCAACTATACGACGCTGGAAGGCTTCGGCCATCTGGACGAGAAATCAGGCCTGCCTGCTGCGGCGATGGTTGAATGTCGTCTTGAGACAGGCCGCACGCACCAGATTCGCGTGCATATGGCCCATATCGGCGCGCCAGTGATCGGTGATCCGGTCTATGGCAAGCACAAGGGCATCAAAGCCTTCGGTGAGGGTGAGGCCTTCATCGAGGCAACAACCGCTGCGCGTCAGTTCCGTCGTCAGGCGCTACACGCTTACATTCTGGGTTTTGAACACCCCGTCACAGGAGAGGCGCTGCACTTTGAACAGCCACCACCTGACGACATGGCTGAACTGATGGCTAAACTGCGGGCGATGTAAGCCTAAGCATTCAGTTCCAGCCGGATCGGCTTGATCGTTATCTCGCCTGTGTTCTCATCCGCCTCTACAGACCCGGGATCGGCCCCGATGAATGTTTGACTCACTTTGCCAGCACGCGTTTCGCGCGTGACTTCGATGAGCGGGCCACGACGCGCTGAAAGCGCCTCTTCGATCAGCTCCAGTATTTCCTTCATGCCCTCGGCGTCAGCGCCCAGCGTGAGAGGCGAAACCTCCGAATGCATGACACTGCCATTTTCCGCGCGACGACCTTCATCCAAGGGCATCCCGCCTGAAACGTATATGACGGGAACACCCTGACCGTTAATCGTCACCTCGACGTGAAAGTCTATTTCATTACCTTCCTGCGCGACGATAGCAGGAGCAAACACCAAAGAAACAATTGCAGCGGCCAGAACGCCTCGTCGTGATAGAAAGCTCATCCACCCCTCCCGGTTTGCGCCAGTCTAACACATGAGAAACCAAGACTGAAAAACGCGCATATGTCAGTCTGTACCTGAATACATCGTTTTTAGCTTTACGTGGGAACCACGCCTGTCAGTCTGCGTTTTGCACCTAACAAGGGAAGACCAGACATGACGAACAAACTGCTACTTACTGCAGCTACCGCACTTTTCATGACGGCCTGCTCACAGGCAGAAACCCCACAAACAGAACCGGCACCTGAAACACCTCTGCCGACAGAAACATCCGGCGAGAGCCTGCCAAGCATGTTGAATGCTCGCGGCACGCTGACCGGCGTTGATGGCGCAGAGATTGGTGCCGTCAATCTGATTGAAGGCTCTAACGGCGTTCTGCTGCGCGTGACTGTTCAGCCGGGTTCGCTTGAGCCTGGCTGGCATGGCCTGCACCTGCACCAGATCGGTGATTGCTCTGACATTGGCACATTCACGAATTCTGGCGGCCATATTGGCAAGGTCGAAGGCGGCCACGGCCTGCTTAATCCGGCTGGCCCGGAAGGCGGCGACATTCCGAACATCTGGGTCGCGGCGAACGGGTCGGCTGGCTATGAAGCCTTCACAACACTCACAACCGGCTCAGAACTTCTCGATGACGATGGCGCAGCGCTGATTATTCACGCTGACGAGGACGATCATGTGTCCCAGCCGATTGGCGGAGCAGGCCCCCGTGTTGCCTGCGCAGTCATCAACTAGACCAACAAAAAAACGGGGCCACACGGCCCCGTTTCTATTTCAGCGTCCGATGCCCTCGATCAGGCAGCGCTGTCCTTCTTTGCCATCGCGATCAGACGTTCCATCAGATTGCCAGACAGGGTTTCTTCAAACTCGACACCTGATTCCGTCTCATTTGACCATGCCGTTTTAGCCTTCACCTGCCCCATCTGACCGGGAAGGGTGAGGTCGACCTTGCCCGAGCTCGGCTGATTGAGACGTGCACCGCTGCTGGACACATCTTTCAGAACCGCCGGACGTGACGAATTGTTCTGAGTAACGGTCACAGGCTGTTCGGTTTTGGTTCGCGGTGCACCGCGGTTATCCGCCGCCGCAACCGCACGCTGGACGATTTGCGGAATCTCCTCATTCGCTGACCGAGACGCAGTGGTCATCTCATCTACCTGACGAGACATGGACGTCGCGCTTTCAGAGGTTTCCTGAGTAATTCGCGTGAGATCTGCGACCTGTCGGGCCACATCTTCAATCGCCGCACGATTACTATTGAGGAAGCCGGTAAAGGAGTCCGTAGAAGCACGCTGTTCTTCAACCGCGGCAGCCACAGATGATGTCACACCGCCAAGCTGCTCGATAGAAGATGAGATGCGGTTGATTGCATCGACAGCCGTACGAGTGCGCGACTGAATCTGCCCGACACGCTCGGTGATCTGCGTCGCAGATGTATTGGTCTGAGATGCGAGCTGTTTGATCTCGGACGCCACGACAGCAAAGCCTTTGCCGTGTTCACCTGCACGTGCGGACTCAATCGTGGCGTTGAGGGCAAGAAGATTTGTCTGCTCGGCAAGCTCGGTGATGACACGAACGAAGTCACCGATTTGCTGTGTCGCCTCATCAAGCTCTTCAACCGTCTGACGGGAATCAACAGCCAGCTGAACGGTTTCACGTGCCATCTTATCGCCGCGCATAATGCTTTCAGCCACTTCGGCGATTGCCGCGTTCAGTTCATCAGCCAGATCAGAAGCCCGTTGCGTACCGTCCAGAGACTCTGAAGTCGCCTGATTGGCCTTGCTTGCATTCGAAGACGCATCACTCAGACGCGAACGCATACTGCTTGCATTCGAAGCCAGCTCTTCCGCAGTCACCACAATTTTTGACACAGTTGAATGCGTCGCCTCTTCGACCTGACGCGCCATTTGGTCAAGAACATTACGGCGCTCAACCATCGCTTTCTGTTCATTCTCAGCGTTTTGCTTCATCAGAGCCTCGCGTTGACGCGACAGCTCCATAAACTGACGTGCTGCACGCGCAAGAACACCGATTTCATCACCGCGTTCCGTGCCGGAGATTTTCACCTCGGTCTCGCCTTTAGAAAGCTGGTCGAGCGACTTTGTGATGTTTTCCATTGGTCGCACAATGCTTGAAACCAGAATGTACGACGCGACCATCGTGATAAGCGTCAACACGACAGACATAGCGATAACTGTCCACACAAGCGTCTGAAGTTGTGATTGTTTTGCGAGCGCAATCGAGCGGATATGTTCTGAAACATCGTCGGTAATCGCCATAAGCCGGTCAATACGCTGTGTTGTAAGCTCGAACCATTCATTGCTGGTGACATCCGGAAGCTGGCCGTCATACCCGGCGCGGTGCAGGTTCTCACGGATCGATGCGATACGCGTGCCAACCGCGCCCTGCTCGACACCGTCAAGCGCACGCTCCCATTCGTCTGTCATAGACGAACGGTAGTTTGAAAACTGCTCTTGCTGGATTGTACTGAGAGACAATAGGGCCTGATGCGCCACCTCGTTCATCTCACCTGCAGCCAGTGCTGCGCTACCGCGTGCGCGTTCAAGTCCCGCGGCTTCCTTGGCATTGGTCAACTGCAACAATCCCTGAAGCGCGCCGGAAAGATCGGCATCGCCGACCAGAGCAGCTTCGTCAGCAATGAGCGCAATGAGATCGTTGATCGTATGGGTGTATTCACCAACCGCCTGCGCAACTGTCAGTGCCTCAGTGCGTACGGCGTTCCTGTGCGCGTCGAGACCATCAAGGTTGGTCAGAACCGCTTGCAAATGTTCACGCTGCAAGTCTGTCTCAAGGTCGTCGCGGAATAATGAAGCCGTTTCTATAAAGCTCTCGCGGAACTGATTGACACGTCGCATTTGCGTCTCAAGGCTGGATTCAGCATCAGCCGCCTTGCCCGAGCCGATATACCCAGCGGTTCGGCCACGCTCCACTTGAAGCTCGTGAACAAGTTCGCTCACTGACTGAGAAAATTCTGTCAATTGCACCGTATGGCGCATGCTCTCGACAGACTTCCATTGCCCAACGCAAAACGCGACGGCAAACACAATAAGCCCAATCGTCGGTAGCGCGACGGCGAGCCCCATTTTCAACTTAATTGAAAGTGACGATAGCATACGTTCCAGCACGTACATCTCCCACACAGCTTGTCTAAATGCCTAATGTATAGCGCGTATGGGTTAACTTTATTCTACCGGAACGAGTGTTTTCCTGAAGCTCGCACAAGGAAACGTTACCAAAATTTGCGCTTCTTTTTTGGCAAGAACGGGTTCAATGAGCTCAAATTGTACCTACATAGCATAGGTATGCTGCCGATGCTGACGGGGCATGCATGGTTGATTGCTGCATCTCAGATGGGCGATTTTTTTGAAACCTGGAACGTTCGCAAACGTCACTTAGTGAGTAGGCGAGTCTTTCATGGGAGGTAATTACATGGCTGGGACATCAGTCGCTCTGTCACCTGAACAGGGCCTTTCTCGGTATCTGACCGAAATCCGCAAATTTCCAATGCTTTCCAAAGAGGAAGAATTCATGCTGGCGAAAAGCTGGCAGGAGCACGAAGACTCTGAAGCTGCGGAAAAAATGGTGACCTCTCACCTGCGCCTCGTCGCCAAGATCGCGATGGGCTATCGCGGCTACGGCCTGCCGATGGCTGAAGTGGTGTCAGAAGGCAATGTGGGCCTGATGCAGGCCGTCAAAAAATTCGATCCGGATAAAGGCTTCCGCCTCGCGACCTACGCGATGTGGTGGATTCGCGCCTCTATTCAGGAATACATTCTGCGTAGCTGGTCGCTGGTAAAACTCGGCACGACCGCCGCCCAGAAAAAGCTCTTCTTCAATCTGCGCCGCATTAAAGGCGAGATCAACGCGATTGAAAGCGGCGATCTGCGTCCGGAACAGGTCACAGAAATCGCCACCCGCCTCAACGTCTCCGAAGACGAAGTCATTTCCATGAATGGGCGCATGTCTGCGTCTGATGCCTCTCTCAACGCGCCAATCGGCGGCACGGAAGGCGATGGCGAGTGGCAGGACTGGCTGGAAGATGAAACCAATCCGGGTCAGGCCCGTGAGTTTGCGGACCGTCAGGAATTCGATGCGCGCATGACGCTTCTGGAGCGCGCCATGGAAGATCTGAATGACCGCGAAAAGCACATCATCACGGAGCGCCGCCTGAAAGACGAGCCGGTGACACTGGAAGACCTCTCCAAGGTCTACAATGTCTCCCGCGAACGTATCCGCCAGATTGAGGTGCGCGCGTTTGAAAAACTGCAAAAAGCTATGGTTCGGGCGGCAAAAGAAGAAGGCCTCCCGCTTAAGCCATAGTTTTTTTAGAATTTCGGTCCATTCTCTCCCTATAGGCGTGGGGACAACACGCATTCTCCGGGAGAGAACACATGACACAGTCAAACATTCGCGACTCACGGCATCTGCAATTTGGTTCAGATGCCGGAGTGGCCAAGATAAGCCGCGAAGCCATTGAAAAGGCCGGTTCGGACAAATGCCCGAACCTTATTCTTTCGCAGGCCGATCCCCGTATTGATGACGATAGCTATCTGAGCGGCATTGCCGACCAGCCCGTCAGCGAATAATCGCCAGACACCACAGCCAGAAAATGCGGAACCGTTTGCGGGTTCCTCCGTTGATTAAGCAACGGAGATATTCACATGCGCCCCCTCATGAACCTTGGCCTGGCAATGGCCCTTCTTACACTTTCCCCGATGGCTTTTGCCGAAGACCCGGCAACATCAGTCCAGCCGGAACCGGCTTATTATTTCGCTCCACAAGCCCCTGAAGTCAGCATGACTTACGACCGCGGCGACGTCATCCCTGTAGAGTTTGGCGTGCGCGACTGGCAGGATTATTACGCCTATGGTTTGCCGTCTGCCCCGCGCGGTCAGGAATGGGTTCTCATCGATGATGATGCCTATCTGGTGCGCCCTGATAGCGGCTTGGTCGAGCTGGTTATTCGCGACATTGCAGGTGGCGCGGCCATCTCATAATCCGACAAATATTGCCCAATAGTCTGACGCGGCGCATAAGCCTCTCATGAGTTCAGCGCCTGTCAAAATTACTAGTCCTGAGGACCCACGCATAGCGGACTATACATCCGTGCGCGAGCGCGACCTCACAGGGCGCGATGGCAAATTTATCGTCGAAGGCAAGGTTACACTGGATGTGTTTCTGAGCCGGTCACGCTTCAAACCTGACAGCATATTTCTCGAAACCGGGCGCCTGCCTGTTCTCGCCCCTCTTCTCGAAAACCTGCCCGATAATATTCCGGTCTACACTGCGGACCAGCCTGTTATGGACCAGATTGTCGGCTTCCCGATCCATCGCGGTATTCTCGCCTGCGGACACAAGGATGGTGCCGCGCCGCTTTCAGACTGGCTGAAAGCTCGCGACCATGACACGCTCGTCGTCGCGATCAGTCTTTCAAATCACGACAATGCCGGCGCGCTGTTTCGAAACTCTGCCGCGCTTGGCGGCGATGCGATCATTCTGGACGAGACGAGCTGCGATCCGCTCTACCGGAAATCCATCCGTGTATCTGCCGGAACCGCACTCTGGCTCCCCTTTCATCATGGCGCGACGGCCGATGAAATTTTCAACGCTTTGGAAGCGTCCGGCTATACGCCCTGGACTCTGACACCGGGTGAGGCAGCAAGCTCACTCTATGCCGCCGATCGGCCCGAAAAGCTTGCCATTATTCTTGGGCCGGAAGGTCCCGGCCTGCCGGATAACCTGATCGCACGCGGCAAGGCCATCCGCATTCCCATGTCCAACGAGGTCGATAGCCTCAATGTCGCCACCAGTCTTGCGATTGTGCTCTCGCAGCGGCTTTCAAAAACTGCGCCTTAGCCTGCATTTTCCACGCAGTTTGGAATTGACGAGCGTATAGGCTTTGTGATTTATGACCGCTTCCCGAAACACGGTAATTTTCCGTGCTTCGCCAGAGTGGGCGGTTAGCTCAGCGGGAGAGCACTACGTTGACATCGTAGGGGTCACAAGTTCGATCCTTGTACCGCCCACCATTCATTCCGATTTTGCTTCGCAAAAACATTCGTGCCGGTGGCACGAATTCAGGAATGAATTGTAGTCGTATTGCCTCACGCCGCGCAGCGGCTCCGGCAGGCGGGCAAAGCCCGACGGCAGGTCTGCCGCTGCATGGATTTGGCCGCTGATCCAGTGGATCGATTTTAGAGAAAATTGTGTTGGCCCTGCCTCACGCCGCGCAGCGGCCCGTCCCCTAGAACCGAAACAAGCCTGTCCTTCCGCGAATTTGGCCGCTAGCATCCACCGGATAATCAGCGGAGCAATTCATGCTCCCACATCCCGGGAAGGACATCTGAATGATTGACGGCGCACTCCACCGGCAGCTTGAAATGCGTGACCTGACATTTTCGTGCTGGGAAATGGGTAAAGGCCCGACAGCGCTACTGCTACACGGCTTTCCCGATACACCTGCGAGCTGGGCGAAGGTCATGCCTCATCTGGCAGCCTCTGGATTTCGTGCTGTTGCGCTGACCCTGCGCGGGTATGAGCCCTCCTCCCAACCGTCACCGCAGATCGAGATTTCAGATTATCAGCTCGCGGAAACGGCCGCAGATGTCGTTGCAGCGATCAATTTGCTCAGCTCCGATCCGGTTCACCTTGTGGGGCATGACTGGGGGTCGACACTTGCTTACGCGGCCACCAGAATGGCGCCCGACAAGATAAAGTCTCTGAGCCTGCTTGCCGTACCACCGTCCGCACGCCTCGTTGAGGCCATCATGACCAATGAGGCTCAGCGCGACGCCTCTGCCTATATGCGCTTCTTTCAGCAGGTCGGAATCGCTGAAGATGAAATCCGCCGAGATGACTTTGCCTATCTGGAAAACCTCTGGCGCACATGGTCACCCGAATGGGATATACCCGAGACAGACCTTTCAATCATGAAAGAGACGTTTTCCAGGCCGAAAGTGCTGGAAGCCGCTTTATCATATTATCGCGCGATGAGCGGCGCCCCTGAACCGAAGACCGCGCATCTGGTCGCCGCACCAATCAGTGTTCCGACCCTAGCCATGAATGGCGCAAGCGATGGATGCATTCTGGCGGATGCGTTTCGTTCTGCCATCAGACCGGACGACTTTCCAAAGGGTGTCACCCATATCGAAGTTCAGGGAGCAGGGCACTTCCTGCAACTGGAAAAGCCGGCAGAGGTCAGCGGACATCTGGCGTCCTTCTTCAAGGGCATATAAGCGCCCCGCACGACACCCTAAAACAGCGACACGCTATCCAGCTCAAGCGCCTGATAGCCCGGGCGCTCGGCCATGAGAGCGAACATCTCATCACCGCGCTCGGTACGCTCAACCAGCATGCTGGACACAACCGCCATGGTTAGACCTGTCAGCGCCTCAATCCGGTAATCCCTGATCAGCGCATCTTCGTCGGCCTGCACGCCAAGCTCGCGAAGCTTTGCAAAATAGGTCTGCAAGAGATCATCTTCATGGGTGCGCCGGTCATCGGGTGAGGCAAAGCTCGTCCCGATAAAGTATGCAACGTCCTTCATCGGACAGCCTGCAACAAGGGTCTGCCAATCCAGAACGAACGGGCGCGCACCATCGCGGAAGAGAAGATTATCCAGCCGGAAGTCACCATGCACGAGGCTGAAATGTTTGAGCGGGCGGGTATCGAACTGGTCGTAGCGGGCAACAAGACGGTCCCCCATCTCCAGAAGCGCACCATCAAGCCGCGTCGCATAACGCTCGCGAAAGGGCGTCCAGAACTGCAGGAAGAGACCTGACCGCAGCTTGATATCTTCAGGCGTCAGCGCCGTCGCAGGGTTCTGGTTTATGCCGTCGTCATCGAAGAATGCGGCATGTAGGCAGGCCAGTTCGATCACACCGGCGCGCACCTCATCCACACTCGCGCCAGCCAGCTGGTCTCCCTGACGGGCCGGCGAACAGTCCTCCAGCACCAGAAAAAACTCTGATTTTTCCTGGTCGAAATGCGTGCCGTAGCATTTGGGGCAATTTATTTCCGACTGCTGACGAAGCTCGCGATACCAGGCAACTTCCTTTTCATAGAGGCCATAGTGAAAGCCTGTCGCACGGCTCTGCTCATTCTCGCTCGGGCATTTGACGACGATCGTCTCCGGCGCGTCACCCTTTGCCCAGTCGAGCTCACCGCGATAGCTGGCAGCCACCTGCCCTGTTCCCACCGGCGACCAACTCATACCGCGCAGATCGTTGCGCCCCTGCCCAAGGCAGCTGGAGAGCCAGCGCACATCAATATCCGGCCCACTCATCGCTCGCCCTCCGGCAGAACAGCAAGACCGTCCAGCATGCCGGTACGATCATGCCGCCCGACGAAAAATTGCTCCACTACACCAATGCCGGAATGCGCTTTCCCGTCTATCGTAAGCTCTGTCTTTGCGAGCGCCTGAATGTGCAGGCACAGCGGATCGAACGGGGTACACGTTTCGGACTCCATCACATCATAGGCGAAAGCCACATCACCCTGATCCTTGCCGTGCCCCCATTGTGGATGCCCGTAACCAAGCCCAGTCATATAGAAGGTTTTGAACGGGGTGAACTTAAGCTCGGCGCGACCGTCTTCGCTACTCATCTCTGCGATCAGGGATGCGATACGGCGTGTGTTCGGTGACCACTCATAGCGATACTCGACCTCGTCATACTCACGAAGTGGTTCGCCAATCATCTGCGTACCGGCGCGCCGGTTCCACGGACGGCCATACTCGTCATCATTCGTGTGAGAAAACGCGACAGCATTTTCGAAATTACATGGCGTCCAGAGCCAGTAAAACTGGGTAAGGCTACCTTCTCTGGGCGGCTGGGAATCTGCATTCCCGACAGGACGCACACCCCAGCTGCGGTCGCGTGTCCCAAACACTTCGGACGCATCAAACCGTATAGTCTCGCCATCTAGTCTGATCTCGCCTGACCAGCTCACATTCTGTGTCAGGCGCGTATAATCCATAAAGGCGCGCGTGCCGATCCGACGTGTAAAGCGCGGCTCTTCGATTGGCTCGTGGCGCGCATGGCAGATCAGATCGCAAGCAATACCGCTGTCATTGTCGGTCAGCTTGATACGCGTTTCCTTCAGCGGATTGACGATCTCAATGCTGAGCGGCCCAACCGCAAGCACAGACCGGTCTGCATGCATCTTACGGGATACGCGCACATTGTGCTGCTTGCCGTCTTTCAGAACGCAGAACGCCCCGTCCATCACATCCAGTTGCGGATAGAGGCCGAAGGCCACGGCAAAGAACACCTCGCCATCTGGCGTATAGCCGTTGAAAAAGAAACGGTCGTAGAAATTCCGGTCGGTTCCGGCAAACGCCATTGGGTCAGGCGTCTGGTGAAACGGATAATCGTCCGCACCTGTTATCATCTGTCTTCCTCCCCGCGGAGTGGGGTCCGGACAGACTGGGGCTTTAGCTTATTTGTTTCCCAGCTTTGCTGCGGCTCGACAAACGCAATCACGGTTCAGGGCCGCCCCGGACTTTCCGCTAACGGAAAGCTATGCGGCGAAACACATGCGCGCAATCCTGCCGCAACGTCAGCCCTGAAAGGCGCACAACCTACCGGGGGAGTTTGGCCTCATCAAACCAGAAACGTGACAGAGACGCTGCCAGCTCGTCATACCCGGCATGGCTATCGGGCTTTTGCACATAAGCGTTGGCATGCTTTTTATAGCTGCGCAGCACATCAACCGGCGAATCCGAGTTCGAACACATAATCACCGGCATTGCTGATGTTTTGTCGTTCTGGCGAATGCGTTCGAGCACTTCAATGCCATCAAGACCAGGCATTGAGATATCAAGAACGACCATTTCCGGCTTCATCGTTTCCAATGCGTCGAGGCCGGCCTCACCATCATGTGCGCGCTGCACATTCAGCCCGGGACACGCCTTGCGTAAGGCCGACGTCAGAAGAAGAGCATCCAGATCATTATCTTCAACCAGCAAAAGCGCGGCGTCTGTCATCTTTCTTCCTCCTCAGCTTCTAATCAGCTTTTGGCAATGTAATACAAAAGCACGCTCCAGTTGCATAATCTGCATCAAGCCAGATTTTACCACCCAGACTTTCGACTATTTTTCGACAGACGGCCAGCCCTACGCCCTCACCTTCGGACTTTTTCTCACTACCGGGTACACGGCGGAACAATTCGAAAATGCGTTCCGCATACCGTGGGTCTATCCCATCTCCATCATCGGTCACGCAGATGGTGAGGTCTTTTTCCGACTCATCATAGCTCTCAATGCGGATTGTCGTGTCGTCTCGTCCTGCATATTTAATGGCGTTCAGAATGAGATTGCTGAACACCTGTATCAGAAGTGTCCGGTCAGCGAGCACCTTCCCGTCGACTATAACATCCACTTGCGCCGACGCTTCTTGCATGTCCGCGGTAAGACGGTTGAGACAGTCTTCTACCGCGCCGCCAACATCAACGGCCTCGATTTGCAGGCCCGCCGCGCCCAGCTGCGCAAAATCGCGCAGAGACTTGATCATATTCTGCGCCTGATCCGCATTGTTTCGCAGCTCACCCAATATGGCGTCTGCTTCAGGATCTGTTACCAGATAGTCAGCCAGCATTTCGGAGAGGAGCCGTATTGTTCGCATTGGGGCTTTCAGGTCGTGCGAAACGAGACTCGCGAAGCGCTCAAGGTCCAGATTACGCTGTTTCAAAGCTTTGTTTGCCGCATCAAGACGCACACGCGCGCCGGCAGATTCAGCCAAAGTGCTGACGAGTTTCAGTTCCGAAGGTGTCGGCTCTCGCCTGCGTGCAACCTTTGAACAAAATACCAGCGCGCCGACCGTCTGTTCACCCGTCATGAAAGAGGCGGCGATAAAGCTCAAAAACGGCACGTCGCCAGCGGATGCGGCATCCATGTGATCGTTGAGATTGCGCACAGTCTTCACGGTACCAGATTGGCATAATTCGAGCGCAATATCGGTCGGCAGAGGCCTCTTCACCTCCGGTGCCCCCTGAGCACCGACCTGAGCAATCACGCTATACCCATGATCATGAAACGAAATCTGATAAGCTCTGCCCGCATTAAACGCGCGCCGACCGATATCCAGCGTTCCCTGAATATAGGCCTCCAGATCAATCTCGGTGCCAGAAAGCGCATTCAGCTCAGCTAGCGCGTCCGTAATCCGAACAATCTCGGACACTTCTACGAATGTGATCGTGATGTAATCGGGGCTCGGCTTCGAAATCGATACGACCACATGAATGTCGAGCTCGTCAGACTGGAAGTCCGACTCAAATACAATCGGCTCACCTGTAACCGCGACATCGCAATAATACGGGAAGGTGTGGTGGTCAGCGAGTTCGGGGAACACACCGAGCATTCTGTTGCCGACAAGGTCCTCAGGGGAAATGCCGAGGGTTCTCTGTAACACGCGATTGGCGGTCAGATATTCAAAATCGATGACCTCGCCATCGTCTGAAAAAACAGGCTTGGCTGTAATAATACCGAGCAGGCTGGCATCCAGAGTTTCGCGCTGCATGCGCGCTGTACTTTCATTTGAAGCACTCATTGCGTCCAACGATCCGTCTACTGGTAAATCCTGACTTTCGTTCGAGCTCATATCTCACTCTGTATAAAAAGCGCTACTTATGATAAATAAATAGAATCAGGGCAACCTTAACACATTGCAATCGCGCGGGGGCGCATTTGTTGTGAGCAGAATTTTGCTGATCGATGATCATTCAGCCATGGGTATGATCTTCAGAATAATGCTGGGCGCAATGGGCCAGGCTCCGGCAGATTTCGAGTTCTGTCAGGACGTGGATGATGCGGTCACCCGCATTGAGAATAATCCGCCATATGACGTTATTTTCCTCGATAATATTGTGCCGCCCGCTTTCGAGTTTCGCGGGTCTCTGGAGATGATGAAGGCGCTCGACAAGAGCACAAACGTAGTTCTGTTAAGCGGTGAAATTCCGGATGATTTCGGCAGTGAGAAGATCGACGCGCGCATCGCCGCCTGCATGGAAAAGGATGCCCTATCCGCCAGAAGCCTGCATGAATTGCTCATGTCTTTCGAAGCGCCAATGGCATCATAGCCGGGTGCGGCCACTCACTTGAGACGACTGCATAAACGAAAAACGGCCTCCGAAGAGGCCGTTTCTTTTTGCGATCAAAAGCGCGGGTTTTCTACATTCGGTCTCACATAAGAGCCCTGAACATTCTCACGCACTTCGAGCGGCACGCCGATATCCAGATAGACGTTATCGTCCTCTGAATATTGCGGCCATTCGACAAGGCCCGGCACGCTCGGGTCACCGTCACGGGCAAAAGACGCCCAGATCTCCGCAGACCGCTCGGCCAGCCAGAGATCCTGCGCATCATGTTCCGGTACGCGGGTCGTGCATCCGCCTGTGCCTGCAAGGAATTGCGTCGTCGCAGAGTGCAGACCGGTTGGCACAGCGCCAAATATATAGGTCAGCTCCAGACCATGGAAGGCCACGCAGCCCTCTTCCTGACGCCAGCCCCAGGGCAGCTGGGTGAAATTGTAAACATAGGTCGGCGCACCAGCCGCGCTGTGAAGGTTCGCCATAAGCGGTACAGACGTCTGCAGCGACCGTTCGCCCTGATTGGCACCCACAATAAGCGGCACCTGAGCCTGATCGCCATTGGCAAAAATCGTGCTCACAGGTTCCGGAATGACATAGCCATCGACGACAACATTGGCCCGGAAGCCGATCTCCTCACCTGCTGCAATGACCTCCTGCCAGCTCAGCGCGCGCAGGTCTTCAAGGCTGGATGCGCCCAGTGCTTCGGCCAGTTGCACGCCCGTCGCTTCGGCATCATCGAGCATTGTAATACGTTGTTGGGAAACAAGCGCAGAACCGGACTCGACGATAGCCGCATCAAACAAACCGTCAGAGAGCGGCGTCGCCATCTGGGAGATCGTTTTTGTGCCGCCGCCCGACTCACCAAAGATCGTCACATTGTCAGGGTCACCACCGAAGGCTTCGATATTCTCTTCCACCCATTGAAGGGAAGCGCGCAGATCGAGTGTACCGTAATTACCCGAACCGTAGCGGCTTTCGTCTGAAAGCTCCGGGTGGGCCATATAGCCAATTGGACCAAGGCGGCTATTCACTGTCACGACAACGACGCCTTTATTCGGCAGCATCGGGTGATTGTAAGTCGTTGAATTGCCAGTGCCGCTCGTCAGACCACCACCATGGAAGAAGACCATAACCGGACGGGCTTCGTCAGAACGCTCGGCCGCCGTGACAACGTTTACATAGAGGCAGTCCTCGCTGATCGGGCCACCAGCGCCCATGCTGCTTTCACCTTGCGGACAACGGTTCGGCCACCCGGTTGCATCGCGCACACCTTCCCAGGCTTCCGCAGGCTCTGGCGCGCGCCAGCGAAGATCGCCAACAGGTGGCTGGGCATACGGAATACCGCGATAAATATGCGCTGTAACGCCATTCTCGGTGACCGTCTCACCGCGCACGCTGCCGAGCGGTGTGTCCACCACATCGCCAATCATAGTCGGCGCACGCGGCGTTGATGTCGCGCAGGCCGATACCAGTAAGACAGCGCCAAGCGCTGGTAGAATGGTTTTCATATGTTCCTCCCTAAGAAACAGTCTGTTTTGATTGTTTTATGAGAGGAACCTATCATCAACAACCAAAAAGGCCAGCCCTTTGCAGAGCCGGCCTTGTTGATATTTCTGTGAAGCGCGTACGCAGATTTATCGGGTCAGATAAAGCTGCGAAATACGGTCTGTGATTTGTCTGAACGCTTCATCCAGACGGTCAGAGTCCGGCACGTCGATATAATCTTCAGGTGCGCTGGCGCATGCGCGCAGCAATTCATCAGATCGTTCATCTTCCAACGACACGCGGATTGTGAAAATGCGAATGCCTTCATCCTTGGCATTTTCGCAAGCCAGCAAAGTGCGCTGGTCCATTGTGTCCATGATATCTGTCGTATCATACCTGCGCGGAAGCCCTTCCAGACGGTCATTCTCCATATAGCCATAGGCTGAGAAGTCCGACCCACCTGGGTGGTTTTCACGCGCTCTGACTACATTATTGCCATCCGACAGAATGATCATAACCTTCTGGACGCTATGCGAATAGCGGTCGCCTTCAGTAAACGGAGCGGACGGCGACAGGGCATGATAGCCCCAGACGGTACCCTGCGCGATGTTCGTGGATCCTTGCGCACTCAGGCTGCGGATACTGTTGCGGACAGTCTGAAAATGTGTTGTCAGCGGCAGAATTGGCGACATCTCACAGCTAAAACTCGGGCCAATTTCAGTGTCGACATCGCTATAATAGTCATAGTCACGATGGATGGAGACGTCATCCCAGTTATCCGGGTTGGTCGGATCGTTGCCATTGCCGTTATTACATTCCTGACCGCGGCCTTCGCCGTCATCGTCACCGTCTTCGCAGTCATCATCATCGTCGTCATCTCGAAGGATGGAACGCAGCAAGCGATTTGAGATGCCGTCAATGGTGGCAAGAATGCTTTCAGGTACGCCGTATTTCACAGGATTACCGACATTGAGGAGATCGGACCCGAGCGAATAGCCCGCATCATCGATATAATTGTTTGGGTATTCTTCAAACCAGCGATAGCGCGAATCCGGCTCATCGGGGTGGAATAGAGGCACGAAGAGAGTCTCCGGACGGTTCGCCCGCGGCCTCGTATCGCGTACATCATGCGGCGCCGGGCGCGCCATAACGCATCCCTTCCACTCAAACCCCATATGCTCATAGAGGTCAAAACGGTTGAGACCTTCTGCGAGATTGTCCGCATGCATCGGGCTGTCTGCACCAGAATCAATCCAGTTGGCTTCGATATTATCAAGCCCAACATTCACATAGGTGGCAAAGGGCACAAGGCCGATTTCAATATCGCCGCGGCCATTATCCAGCTCGCTGAGAATATCGACCATATCCAGCGCTGCATCCTGCATGGATTCAAGCTTGGTCATAGATTGGCCAGAAGGCGTCGAACGCATGGAACCTGTGGTATCAAGCACCATGACCAGTTCAACGGCTGTCAGGCCGATCCGGACAGATGCCGTACGGTTCACATCAAGATCATTAATGCCAATCAGGCCAAGGAAAGCGGTATCGACGTGACCATTGACCGTCGCCGTCAGCTCGTCACCCACTTTGACAACCTGAAAACTGTCAATGTCGAGATTGAGATCCTGCATATGGTTCTCGAACCAGACGAGCGCTTCGCGCGTCAGCTGGGCGTCGGTTTTGTCCTGTGCAGTACCGGCAATCGCGAGCAATGCAGCATCAACCGCATCCTGCGCGAGCCCTTCACCACTACGCTGCCTGGAAAAGTCGATCGCTCCGCCCATCAGTACGACAAGCGGAATCAGGCATAGCGCGAAAATCATCGCGACATTGCCTCGACTGTCCTTCAGAAAATTCTTCATTCGCGAACTCTTCATCCTGTTGAGTCCACGTTTAACAGTAAAAGAAAATTACTTTGGAAACATATGCTTCCAAGGTTTAGATAGTCTGTTAAGGGCTTTTTAAGCCTCCACCAGAGTTCCTTCGCACTTCACACATACACGCTAAGCGTGCATACAAGTCAGATCGCTCAAGACGTTAACGCGAAAGCACCTTACCCGGCGTCACCCTTCACTCTCTTAAAACGCGGAATCCCAAGGAGTTAGACCGGCTGTTCGGCGAGAAAACGTCTTCAACATTGCCGCGCAGCTGAACCGGCCCCGTGACCCAGGATCCGCCCATAGCAACCCTACGGTTGCACTCATCATCGCGGCAATCACTGACCCATTCAGCAATATTTCCGTAAGTAGATGACAGAGCGTTACCGCTCGCAGGGCTTGTGTAAGGCTCACCGTCATCGCAGTTCAGTAGCGGTGTCTGCAGACCTTCAGCCCCGAGAGACTGGTCAGCCATATTGGCGCTGCACGCCATCAGGCCCGGTGCTGGCGGCCCCGCCATTGCCGTCCATTCCTCGGCGGTCAGCAAGCGATAGGTTTCACCGCTTTCTGCGCTCAGCCATTCTGTGTACTGGACCGCCTCATCGTAAGAGATACAGCTTGCCGGTGAGGCATCTGTCACCGGATAGCCGGGCTCAGCATAGCTTGCGTCAGAGGTATAGCCCCAAATGCTTTCGCTCTCGATACGGTGCGTGAAACAACCTGTCGGCGCACTGCGGTTTGTCGCGGTCAGATAGCGACCGAATTCTGCCACGCTGATTTCATGCGCAGAGACAGAAACCTCAGCGAGACCCGGCGCGGACACCATGACCGGACAGGTTTCACAGTCAGTATCAACCTCGCCCGCTGCTTCCGTGTCGGTTTCTGCCAACTCTGTTTCATCGGCCTCCGAGGTATCTTCTTCAGGCGGATCCGCATCCGGCGTGGTTGCATCCCCTTCATCGGTGACGTCGACATCGCCTTCAGTTTCGCCCGCGGTCTCATCTGAGCTCGCGTCCGTTTCTCCCTCAGGCGCGGGATCGCTTTCAGCCTCGGAGGATGTGTCCTCTTCAGAACCGGCCGCTTCATCAGACTCAACAACCGGGTCGCTCTCTGTTTCAGCCTCCGGTGCCTCTGTCTGATCTGCCGCGTCCGGAACGGTTTCGGCGTCTGCCTCAGTGTCTACATCACCAACTTCTTCGCCTTCTGACGGCGTTGATGCATCAGCTTCAGTGTCGACCTCTGAGCCAGCCTCGTCTTCTTCAGTCGCATCCGTTTCGGGCGGCGCTTCTGTGACTTCAGGCGAGCTTGTATCATCCTCTGGCAGAACCTCAGTGTCTGCTTCTGCAAGCACGGTCTCAGCGCCAGATGTATCTTCCTCCGCATCCGCCTCGGCTGCCTGAATGCGGGCGAGCGCATCGTCCACATCGTCAACATGGCGTGCAAATGTCGGCGGCGTTTCGCCATACATGTCCTGCATCGTCAGATACGCATCTTCTGTGTCGCGGGCACGCGCCGTCACCCAGGCTTCACTCTCTAGCGTGATCCAGCGGGCTCGCACCTGCGCACGCAGCACCGGATTGTTCTCTACCGTTTCATAGAAAGTGAGAACCGCATCAGGGTCCTGTTGGTCCACTGCCAGCCATGCTGAAACGATTTCCGGCAGCTCATCTTCCGGCTCAGCCTGCACGGGCTCGCTGCGAACCTCTTCAGAAGGGGGCGTCGCTTCATTTTCTGCATCAGCGAGCGCGACTTGTTCATCAGCCGGTTCGCCAGTTTCGTCCGTGACGTCATTCTGCGCGAGAACCGGAGGCGCATCATTCCCGCCATCATTCAGCAGGAAGACCGGTATTGCGACCGCAACGATCAGGAAGATCGCCGCCAGCGCAGCGATCAGCCGGCCATTCGTCTCCCAGAACTCACGTCGATAGGATGTTGAAAGCCCTGTCGCGCCTGTGCTTTCGCCCTTGGCTGGCACGGCAGAAAACTCTGCCGCCTTAATGAGCGACCAGATGCTGTCCGGCCGCGCGTCAGCTGACAAAGACAAGCCCTGTTCAAGCGCTTTGAAGAGCGCGGGATCGTCATCAAGGAATGTATCCAGCATCAACATGTCGAGCGGATCGTCCCGGCCCTCGGCAACAGCCTCAAGGCGCTCCTGCGCAGAGACCGGAACCACACCTGTGATCAGCTGATAAAAGCTCGCAGACAGAGAATATACATCACACCATGGGCCGATCCGTCCGGCCTCGGGGCTGACAAATTCCGGCGCCAGATAGGGTGTGTTGATCGGATCAGCAAGCGTCGCAGGGCCTTCGCCGGAGCAATATTCCAGACGGTCCGGATGCGTGATCGCAAGTTCACCACTGTCCAGACGGCGGATCATATCCGGCGCGATCTGACCGTGAACAAGGCCCATCTCGCCCAGCTTCTGCAAACCCGGCTCCAGTTCATCCAGCAGAGAACGAACAAACCCAGGCGACAGCTTGCCGTCGCGCTCCTGCATTGTCTGCAAGGTCTCGCCGTTCGGCCATGGCGTCACAAGGTAAACCGTGCCGTTCTCTTCGACCTTCTCAAAACCTTTGACGATGCCCTTTTTGCGGACATCGAGGTACCGGTTGATACGGTCAGCCTGATGAGACAGCGCGCGCGCAAACTCGACTTTCAGCGCACGGCGCGACGGCGTCACTTCATTGCGACGGCGACGGCTCAGCGTTGCAGGGAAAAACTCGCGGATATAGACAAGCGGCTTGTGCGAAATGCCATGATCTTCGCCGACATAGGTAACGCCAGAATCGTCCTGATACTGTTCAGCCTGAATGACATACCGTCCAACTCTGGTTCCGGGGCTGAGAGTTTTACGAGCCATTCCGCCTTACCTGCTGTCATGCTCAGTTGAGTGCCAGCGCGCCTGCAACTCCACCGGTATTGGTGGTGATTGTTTAATTAACTAATTGTTTACGAGAAACCGCCCCGCCAGAGCAAGTAAACTCGCCATCAAGGCGAGTTCGTGGCGCAGTCGCAAAAGCTCCCAACTGCACACTGCGCCAATCTGGCACTTTCGCCCACCGTCTGCGGGATGTAAGTCTAAGCAAACCCGTTTAGTTAGTGTATCTCGCTATATTCGAGATCAACAGATTGTCATCTGACTACCAAGAAACGTGAAACGGGATATGTTCGGGGAAACAGGCCCGCAAACAGATAGAAGGCTCTTAGATGCTTGCTGAAGTTGGACAGATTTTACTTCTGATATCACTGGCACTTTGCCTTTTACAGGGCGCGTCTGGCATTTGGGGCGCACACAAGCTGAATGGCAGACTGATGACCTTCGCGGACAGAGCAGCGCAGGCGCAGGCTCTGTTTCTGATTACCGCCTTCGTTATTCTTATCCTGCTATTCTGGGCGTCTGACTTCTCGGTCCGCCTTGTTGCTTCACACTCGCACACCGCTAAGCCATGGCTCTACAAACTCTCCGGCGCATGGGGAAACCATGAAGGCTCCATGCTGCTCTGGGTGATGATTGTCGCCCTGTTCGGCGGCGCGATGGCTGTGTTCGGACAATCGCTTCCTGCAACGCTTCGCGCCCGCGCCATCGGCGTCCAGGGGCTGATCGGCCTCGGTTTTCTTGGCTTTCTCATTTTCACCTCAAACCCGTTCGAGCGTCTGTCTCCTATTCCAGCTGACGGCTCCGGTCTGAACCCGCTTCTGCAGGACCCTGGTCTCGCCTTCCACCCGCCATTTCTTTATCTCGGCTATGTCGGCTTCTCGGTCGCATTCTCGTTTGCCATCGCCGCCCTGATCGAGGGCCGTGTTGATGCGCTTTGGGCCCGTTTTGTACGCCCATGGGTGCTGGCGGCATGGTCCTTCCTGACGCTTGGCATCGCGCTAGGCAGCTATTGGGCGTATTACGAGCTTGGCTGGGGCGGCTGGTGGTTCTGGGACCCAGTCGAGAACGTTTCCCTCATGCCATGGCTGGCCGGCACAGCTCTTCTCCACTCCACACTCGTGGTCGAGAAGCGCAACACCTTCATGAACTGGACGCTCCTGCTGGCGATCGCGACCTTCTCGCTCAGCCTTGTCGGCACATTTATCGTTCGCTCCGGCGTTCTGACGTCTGTCCACGCCTTTGCTGTAGACCCTGAGCGCGGTGTCTATCTGCTCGGCCTTCTGGCGATCGCCACCGGCGGCGCGCTTTTCCTCTATGCCACCCGCGCGGCCAAGATCGCCTCAACGACGACCTTTGATGCCGTCAGCCGCGAAGGCAGTCTGGTCCTGAACAACCTTCTGCTTTGTGCCGCGACGGCGACCGTCTTCATCGGCACATTTTATCCGCTCTTCATGGAAGCGGCGACCGGCGACAAACTCACCGTTGGCCCTCCTTTCTATGACAAGACGTTCGCGCCGATCATGGTCGGCCTGATCTTCTTCATGGCCTTTGGTCCGTTACTCAAATGGCGGATTGATGACCCGAAGCGTATCGTAAAACCACTCCTGATGATTGCGGGCGCAGCACTGCTGATGGCGGTTCTGACCGTTATGTTCGGCAAGACGGTCTGGGGCGCGGCTGGCATGGCGCTCGGCGTCGGTCTGATCGCTGGCGCGCTGATCTCCTTTGGCGAAAAAGCCAAATTCGGCAAAGCGCCGCTCGCTAGTTCTCTCAAGCTTATGGGCCGCCTGCCCGCTGCCGCTTACGGCTTCCTTCTTGGCCATGTCGGCCTTGCTGTCACTGTGATTGGCATTACGGGCATGAGCGTCTGGGCACAGGAAGAGCAGTTCGTGCTTAATCCGGGCGAGACAGCCAGTGTCTCCGGCTACGAGCTTATGCTGGTCGATGTCTCTGAATCCGAAGGCGCAAACTATGTGCGCCAGAGCGCGCAGGTGAACATCTTCCGTAATGACGTTGAAGTTGCCCGCCTGCATCCGGAACGCCGCTTCTATCCGGTCGAGCAAAACATGACGACCGAAACCGCGCTCGATTACGGCGTATTCCGCATTCTCTACACCGCGATTGGCGAGATTACAGAAACCGGTCTTCAGGTCCGCTTCTATGTGCACCCGCTCGTCAGCTGGATCTGGATTGGCTGCATTATCATGGCCTTTGGCGGCTTCATCTCGCTGACAGATGCCCGCTTCCGCGTCAGCGCCCCGCAACCGAAGGTGACACACAACGCCGCGTCCTCTCTGGCGGAATAGGAACCCGACATGTCCTGGAAATCTTACCTGCCATTTGCACTTTTTGTGGGCCTGATCGCCGTCTTCGGTATTGGCCTGACACTGAAGCCTCAGGAGCTTCCGTCCGAGTTTATCAATGAGCCCGTCCCGCAATTCGAAATCGCCAACCTGTTTGAAGGCGAACCGAACGTAACGTCCGAGACGCTCACCGGTGAGTTCACCTTGCTCAACGTTTTCGGCTCATGGTGCCGGACCTGCATTATCGAGCACCCGTATCTGGTGCAGCTGAAAGAAGAGACCGGCATCCGCATCATCGGCCTCGACTGGCGCGATACGCGTCCGGCAGCGCTGGAATGGCTCGACCGCCTCGGCAACCCGTATGACATTATCGGCTTTGATGAGCATTCAGAGGTCGCGATCGGTCTTGGCGTGACCGGTGCGCCGGAAACTTTCCTCATCGATCCGGAAGGCATCATCCGCTACAAGCATGTCGGCGAAATGAACCCTCAGATCTGGAATGAGGTTTTCGTTCCCCTTATCGAGAATTACACGCCACCGGCAGGTGCGGCATGATCCGTTCGGGTTTGCTCGTAGCCGTCTTGATCCTTACGCCTGCTGCCGTGGCCGATGCAGAAGCGACTCTCTCTGATGATGACGTTACCGCGCGGATCATGGCCGTCGCGCAATCGCTCAACAGTCCTCTTGTCGAGGGGCAAACACTAGCAAGCTCGGGTACCGAATTTGCCGCATCCGCCATCGAACTCATCGAAGAGCAGGTCCGTGCCGGACAGAGCGATGACGAGATCAGAGAGTATTTCCGCCAGCGTTACGGCTCAGCGATGGTGACGCCCACTGCCAGCCAGGAGGCCGACAAGTAATGCTACGCGCACTCTTTTTATCTTTCGCCCTCCTATCTGCATCTGCGGCCTTTGCACAAAGTGCAGAGCTGGATGATGCTACAGTCGAACAGCGCACCGAGGACATTTCCCGAACCCTGCGCTGCGTCGTATGCCAGAACCAGTCCATCGCTGACTCTAATGCGACACTGGCTGAAGACATGCGCCGCCTCGTTGAAGTACGCGTTCGCGCTGGCGACACTGATGATGAAGTGCGCGCCTATATGCAGACCAATTATGGCGACTTCGTTCTGATGAGCCCGCCGGTGAAACCGACAACCTATCTACTCTGGTTCAGCCCGCTGCTCATCGTTGGCGGCGGCCTGATCTGGTATGTCATGTCTGCGCGCAAGCGTGCCGCTGAAGCGACCGAAACTGAACTTGGCGATGAAGACCTGTCGGCGGAAGAACAGGCCCGCCTGCAAAAGCTTATGGATGAAAACGCCTCCTCATGATGACACTTGTTATTCTGGCCGTCCTTCTGGCCCTCACACTTCTTGTTGTGATGTCGCCACTTATGCGTCCGTCCACGATCACAGCGCGTGCTTCGCTCAATCGCGAGCTTGAAGCCAGCAAGACCCAGCTCGAACAGATCAAAGCCGAAGTTGAATCCGGTTTTCTCGACGAAGATGGCGCCAGACGTGCCCGCCGCGCCATGGAGCGCCGCATTCTGAAACTCGGCGAGCGCCTCGATGCACTGGATAAAAAAGGCGACGAACCTGCTCTCGCCAACTGGATCCGCTATTCTGTCCCTGCCGTGATCGTTCTTGTCGCCGGAGGCGGCTACGCTCTCGTTGGCCAGCCATTTTATGAGCGCAATGATAGCCAGCCACCAGCCGAAGCAACCAATGCGCTGGTGGAGCTATTGCAGAACGGTACTCCGGAAGAAATCGAACGCGTTCTGTCCGCCCGCCTCGCCGAAGAGCCGAACCCGATCGCCTATATGGTGCTGGGCCGTGTACAGATCGAACAGGGTAAATTCGATGAAGGGCTTGCCTCTTACGATGCTGCGCTCGAACTGACGAACAATGATCCGCGCATCGTTGAAGAGCGCCAGATGGTTGTCGATTATATCGCTCAGGCCCGCGGACAGGCACCAAGCTCTGCTGCGCCGGACATCTCTGATGAACAACGCCGCGCGATCACATCCATGAGCCAGGAAGACCAGCAGGCCCAGATCCGATCCATGGTTGAAGGTCTCGCGATCCGCCTAGAGGATGATCCGGACGACCTGACCGGCTGGCTTCGTCTTATCCGTGCACGGACTGTTCTGGGAGAACCGGACGCTGCAGCAGAAGCACTGGCATCTGCACGTGCGTTTTATGCTGGAAATGCTGAGGCAGAGGCACAGCTTAATACGCTCGCAGCGGAGCTTTCACTCCCTTAATGACATTCTTGTAAGGAAACAGCTTACCGGCTTGTCACCGTAGCTTTGGGCGGTTTACGTTCCGCGCCACGGAAATCTGGCATTTTGATTTCGCATCTGGAGTATTTCATGAAACGTTTTGCACTGGCATCAGTTTGCCTTCTTGCAATGTCTGCACCGGCAATGGCTGTCGAAGGCATGTTCACGCCGGACCAGCTCCCAGAGATCGCCGACGATCTGCGTGAAGCAGGTCTTGAGCTTGATCCAAACACGCTGACAGACCTGACCGCTTTCCCTATGGGCGCTGTTGTATCGCTCGGCGGCTGTACAGCTTCTTTCGTCTCCCCTGAAGGTCTGGTCGTGTCGAACCACCACTGTGTGCGCGGCTCTATCCAGTACAACTCTACTGAAGAAAACAACTATCTGGCTGACGGCTTCCTGGCTGCCGACCGCGCAGGCGAAGTTCCTGCTGCGCCGGGTTCCCGCATCTATGTAACAACCGAACTGACTGACGTCACAGAACGCGTCTACGCAGCCGTCAACGAAGACATGACGGGCACAGAGCGCTATGACGCGATCGACGCAGCACGCAAAACAATCGTCGCAGAGTGCGAAGCCGAAGCCGGCTACCGCTGCAACGTCCGTTCTTTCTTCGGCGGCCTCCAGTACAAGCTGATCAAGCAGATGGAAATCCGCGACGTTCGCCTCGTCTACGCACCGGGCGACAATATCGGTAAATATGGCGGCGATATCGATAACTGGATGTGGCCACGCCACACCGGCGATTTCGGCTTCTACCGCGCTTATGTCGGTCCAGACGGCCAGCCAGCTGATTATTCTGAAGAGAACGTTCCATACGAGCCGGAACACGTTCTGGAAGTCTCTTCTGCAGGTCTTGATGATGGCGACTTCGTCATGGTCGCGGGCTATCCGGGCAGCACATCCCGCTATGTCCGCCTGATCGATACAGCCCACACATTCGACTGGTACTACCCGACATGGATGGAAGTCAGCCAGGCGACTGTCGACACAATCATGGACGTTGCGCCGGAAGGCTCTGACGCCCGCATTCGGTACGAGTCTCGTCTTGCGGGTCTCAACAACTACATCAAAAACCGTGGCGGCCAGATTGAAGGCGCGCGCCGTGTGGGCCTGACAGATCTGCGCGCTGAGCGTGAAGCGGCTCTGGACGCATGGATCGCAGAAGATCCGTCCCGCGCACACTTCGGTGAAGCGATTGCGGCGCTTGATGCGCTGTCAGCTGAATCCAACGCGAATGACGAGCGTGATTTCTGGTACAACTACGCGACCAGCCCGACACACCTCGGCACAGCTTACCGTCTCTATCGCCTTGCGAATGAGCGCGAGCTTCCAGACGCAGAGCGTCGCAGCGGTTATCAGGACCGCGACATGAACTTCTTCACACAAAGCATGCAGCGTATCGACCGCCGTTATGATGCGACCGTCGACATGGCCATCTGGCAGCGTATGCTCGAATTCTACATGAATGCGGGTGAAGAGAACCGTGTAGCTGTTCTCGACGAAGCACTCGGCCTTGGCGACACTTACAACGCTGACGAAGTCGCTGCGATCATCGCGCCTTATTATGAAGGCACGACTCTGGGCGACGCGGAAACGCGCATCGCACTGATGGACGCAAGCGTTGAAGATCTCGAAGCACTCGACGATCCGTTCATGCAGCTGGCTATCGCGCTCTATGAGTTCGAAATGGAAATGGAAGCACGCGGCAATGAAACAGCTGGCCGCATGAATGCTCTGCGTCCTGCTTACATGGAAGCGATCATCGCATGGCAGCGCTCTCAGGGCGAAGTCACTTACCCGGATGCAAACTCTACTCTTCGCGTAACTTACGGTTCCGTATTGGGCGGCTCTCCACGTGACGGCATGGCGTACCTGCCATTCACGACGCTGGAAGGCATTCTGGAAAAAGACAGCGGCATCGCACCGTTCGACGCACCGCCAGAACAGCTCGAACTCATCGAGAACGGCACATACGGCCCGTACGAGCTGGAGAGCCTCGGCTCTGTTCCGGTCAACTATCTGACAGACCTCGACTCTACAGGTGGTAACTCCGGTTCTGCGACGCTGAACGCACAAGGCCAGCTGGTTGGTCTTCTGTTCGACGGCACAATCGAGTCAGTGAACTCCGACTGGCACTTTGACCCGCGCGCAACACGTTCGATCCATGTCGATACACGCTACATGCTCTGGGTCATGGATTACGTGTCCGGCGCGGATTATCTGATCGAAGAAATGAACGTGGTCGGCGAATAAGCTAACCCGCTCATTTGAGATACCTGAAACGCCGCTTCGTCATGGAGCGGCGTTTTACCTTGCATGACAGCGCGCCTTGATTAGATTCAATTTATGTCCAATTCAAACGACGTCCTGATCGCGCTGCGCCAGATTACGCGCGCCATTGACCTGCATTCAAAAAAAATGGTGCGGGAAATCGGCCTCACTTCACCGCAACTCCTCGTCATGAAGGAGATCGAGCTTCAGGGGCGCGCTAAGCCGTCTCAGATCGCAAAAGCGGTCCACCTCTCGCAAGCGACCGTGACCTCAATCATCGACCGCCTCGCGTCCGCAGGCCTGATTGTTAGAGAACGAAGCAATGAAGATAAACGCGTTGTTTATCTGACCCTGACCGCGACCGGGAAAGAGAAAATGGCAAACGCACCCGACCTGTTGCAGGCGGGTTTTATCGAGCGGTTTTCAAAGCTTGAAGAATGGGAAAGGCTGCAGCTGATCTCGTCGCTGCAGCGCATTGCCGGAATGATGAATGCAGAAGCGCTGGACGTTGCGCCAATTCTTGAAATCGGCGACCTCCAGCACTCTGATACATTCTAGTCGAGAGAGACTTCATCGACCTGCAGAACGTCGTCTACAGGCTGGTCCCAGTTGAGGTGACGTTCTTCCAGAAGAATAAGGTTCTTCTGGTTGATGATCACGTCACTGGCTTTATAGCCCAGCAGCTCTTTAGGCGTTTTGTCCTGGTTCAGCGCCAGAATGAGCGCTTCCTGTGAGCCGAAATTCGTCAGGCCACGCGCAACCTCAAGACCGTCCTCGTCGAAAATATGAAGGACGTCGCCCTTACCAAAATCGCCCTGAATAGACGCAACATCCTGCGCACGCACACCAATTTCGCCGGAACGGATGTCACGTGCCGGGTTGTTCCGCACAGTGATTGACCCTGCCATGTTAAGACGGTCCGTCAACCAGACTGCCCAGCTGGACGCAGGATCTTTCTCCGCCACGCACTCGGTATAGCGGCGCTCGCCATTCAGCACGGCAATAATCGGGCTGTCGATTTCACCTTTTGCGATAAGCGTCGCACAGCCTGCATTCTGCGCCATGTTCGCAGCCTGCATTTTGGTCATCATACCGCCGGACCCAAGCGAACTCGTAGATTTGGTAACTTCCAGATATTCGGCAACATCGTGAACTTTCTCCACAAACTGCGCACCTTCCTCTTCCGGATTGCGGTCATAAAGGCCGTCAATACTGGTCAGGATGAGCAGCTTTGATGCCATGAGCATCTGCCCGACCTTCGCTGCGAGACGGTCATTGTCGCCCACGCGAATTTCTTCGGTGGTGACGGTGTCGTTCTCGTTGACGATCGGCAGAATACCGCGCTCGAGCAGACGTGTAATTGTGTTGCGCGTATTCAGGAAACGACGGCGATTCTCAAGATCTTCTGCCGTGATAAGCACCTGCGCGATATCAAAGCCGTACTCGGTAGCGACTTGTTTATAAACGTTCAGAAGGTAAGGCTGCCCCACAGCTGCTGCCGCCTGCTTATCCTGTACGCCTGCCTCTGCAGGATCCAAGTCAAGGAGTCCCAACCCGAGCGCGACTGATCCGGAAGACGTCAGAACGACCTCTTTTCCTTCCTGTCGCAGTGCAGCGATGTCTCCAAGCAGCCCGTGAATAAATGCATAGCTTGGGGTCAGATGCTCTTCATTTACCAGCAGGCTTGATCCGACTTTTACGACGATGCGGTTTTCAGCAACCAATACTTTCTCCTCAAAGTTTCTTGCGGCTCTATCTAGAGGGGGTCCTTTGTGTAAACAACCCCTCAGCACCCGCTATGTTCCCCATTCCTTTCTCTGAAATATATGCTAAGCCGCATTTATCGCGGTTTCACGCCGATTTCTTTCGGAACCCTCCGCCCCTTGAATACTTAGTACACTAACTATATCTGCTGTAAGCGAAACGGGAAACTACCATATGAATGACTTGTCTGGCTCGACCGGAACTCAAACTAAAAAAGCCCTCATGTTCGGCTGCGGAAATATGGGTCAGGCCCTGATCTCCGGCTGGAATGAAGTCGAAAACATCGAGTTCACTGTTGTTGACCCCGCCAAACCTGTCATTGCCGACGATGTGACGGTTTACGGCTCTGCTGAAGATGTAAAGGACAGCGATTTCGATCTGATCGTCATCGCAGTGAAGCCCCAGCTTATCGAAGATGTTATCAAGAATGCCCCGCATCTCATGCGTACGGATTGCCTTGTTCTGTCCATTGCTGCAGGCACATCGATGAACACGCTGCAGTCTTATCTCGGTGAACGGCCGATTGCCCGCATGATGCCGAACATGCCAGCTTCCGTAAAGCTCGGCCTGTCTGCGCTTTACGGAAACGACAAGTGCAGTGACGCCGATAAGGCCGTCATCGATGCCATGGCGACGAATAACGGCAAGTTTATCTGGCTCGATGAGGAAGACAAGATCGACCGTTTCACCGCTATTGCGGGTTCCGGGCCGGGTTATTTCTTTGAAGTGCTTCGCCTGTTTGCGATGGCAGCGATGGATCTCGGTTTTGAAGAAGAAGATGCGCGCATGCTGGCCATCGGCACAGTGCTCGGCACGGCGGCCATGGCCGAACAAAGCGAAAAAACGCTGGAAGATCTTCGCAAGTCCGTCACCAGCAAAAACGGCACAACACAAGCCGGTCTCGAACAGTTGATGCGTGAGGATACGCTTCGCCAACTATTCGCGGACACGACGCAGGCCGCGTATAACAGGGCTGTAGAGCTCCGCTAAACCTGCTAAACAAACAGAATACCGATCAGGACATTACTTATGAGTACGCTCGACAAGAAAATTGAAGCCTATGTGGACGAACTGGGCGCCCGCGCGAAAGCGGCGGCGCAAGGTCTCCTTACGGCGACAACCAAACAGAAAAATGACGCTCTGCGTAAGTCTGCTGCGAACCTTCGCGCGGCGACGTCCGAGCTGATCGCCGCGAACGAAAAAGACGTGGCTTACGCCAAAGACGCCGGCAAGCCGGACTCCTTCATTGATCGCCTCATGCTGAATGAAGAGCGCATTGAGGGCATGGCAAAAGCGCTGGAAGATATTGCTGAGCTGCCAGATCCGGTCGGCCGTCAGCTGGCACAGTTTGACCGTCCGAACGGTCTGCGCATCGAACGCGTTGCAGTGCCACTCGGCGTCATCGGCATGATTTACGAGTCCCGCCCGAATGTCGGCTCTGATGCCAGCGCGCTTTGCCTGAAGTCTGGTAACGCAGTCATTCTGCGTGGCGGCTCAGACAGCCAGCACTCTACCAAAGTGATTGTGGAATGCCTTGCCAAAGGCCTGAAAGAAGCAGGCCTGCCAGAGCATGCCGTTCAGACAATCGGTATTCCGGACCGTCAGGCTGTGACAGCGCTTCTGCGTTGCACCAAATATGTTGACCTCGTCATCCCGCGCGGCGGACGTGGCCTTGTTGAACTGGTGCGCGATCAGGCTGCTGTGCCGACGCTTCTTCACCTTGATGGCAACTGCCATATCTACGTTCACGAGTCCGCTGATCTCGACAAAGCCAAAGACGTTGTCCGTAACGCCAAACTTCGCCGTCTGGGCGTATGCGGCGCGACAGAGAGCCTGGTGCTGGATAAAGCTATTGCGGGCGACATTCTGCCGAAGCTTCTCGACAATATGCCGGAATGCGAGTTCCGCGGAGATGCTGCTGCGCAAGCTATCGACAGCCGTGTTGTCGCTGCGAGCGAAGAAGATTTCGACACAGAATTCCTCGACGCCATTCTATCTGTGAAAGTGGTCGACGGCATTGATGAAGGTATTGCCCATGTCAAAGCCCACTCGTCTGCCCACACAGATTCCATCATGGCGGAAGACGAAGCCGCAGCGCGCCGCTTCCAGCAGGAAGTCGATAGCGCGATTGTCATGCACAACGCCTCCACGCAGTTTGCAGATGGCGGCGAGTTCGGCATGGGTGCCGAAATCGGTATCGCGACAGGCAAGATGCATGCGCGTGGCCCGGTAGGCCTCGAACAGCTGACAAGCTTCAAATATCTGGTGCACGGCTCGGGCCAGACCCGCCCATAAGCACCATTCCAGATAAGGGCGCCACAAGCGCCCTTTTTCCAATCCGACGATTATGAAGAACCATATGAGGGGCTGACCAAACGACATGACGATCAACATTTTCGAAATGGTATCGCTAGGCGCCTACTTCCTTTTGATGCTGGGCATTGGCCTCTACGCATACAGGGAATCAACGTCTGACCTGAACGAATACATGCTCGGTGGCCGCAAGCTTCACCCGGCTGTCGGCGCGCTCTCTGCGGGTGCATCTGATATGTCCGGCTGGATGCTGATGGGCCTGCCTGGCGCGGTGTATCTGGCAGGCGTGGGGCAAGCCTGGATCGCCGTTGGCCTGACCATTGGCGCCTATCTGAACTATCGCTTCGTAGCGCCGCGTCTGCGTATCTATACCGAGATCGCCAAAGACTCGATCACGCTACCGGATTTCTTCGAGAACCGCTTCCACGACAATTCCCACATTCTACGCCTTATCTCGGCGCTGGTGATCATTGTCTTCTTCACGGTGTACACCTCTGCCGGCATAGTTTCCGGCGGCAAGCTGTTCGCTGAAAGCTTTGGCATGAACTACCAGATGGGCCTGTTTGTGACCGCTGGCGTAGTTCTGGCCTACACGGTTGTGGGCGGCTTCCTTGCCGTGTCCCTGACAGACTTCGTGCAGGGCTGTATTATGTTCATCGCGCTCATCCTGGTGCCAATCGTTTGCTATATGCACTTTAACGGCAGCACGGATGCGATCGCACAGACGGTTGCGACAGCCCCGCCATTCACGGACATTGACGGGTCTGATGGCCCGACACGTGAGGGCTTCTTCAACTGGTTTGACGGTATGACAGGGCTTGGCTTCGCCTCCCTTATGGCATGGGGTCTTGGCTATTTCGGCCAGCCACACATCATCGTCCGCTTCATGGCGATCCGGTCCCTGAAGGACGTCGCAACCGCGCGTTATATCGGGATGAGCTGGATGCTCTTCACCGTGATTGGTGCTGTTCTGGTGGGTATTGTTGGCGTCGCTTACGTCAATGAAAACGGCCTTCAGGAGAACCTGCGTGATAACGAGACAATCTTCATCCTTCTCTCGCAGACCCTGTTCCACCCGCTCGTGTCCGGCTTCCTGCTGGCAGCTATTCTGGCGGCGATCATGTCCACAATTTCGTCCCAGCTTCTGGTCTCGTCCAGCTCGCTGACAGAGGACATCTACAAGACCTTCTTCAACAAGGATGCGCCGCAAGGCCTTCTGGTGACGATTGGCCGTCTGACAACGGTTGGCGTCTCGGTGGTCGCGATTGCGCTCGCATGGAACCCTGACAGCTCTATCCTCGGCCTTGTCTCCAACGCATGGGCAGGCTTTGGCTCTGCCTTCGGCCCGCTGGTTGTGCTCAGCCTCTTCTGGAAGGGCTATACGCGTAATGGCGCGCTTGCCTCCATGATTGTTGGCGCGGTGACTGTACTCGTCTGGCTCTACGTGCCGATTCTCGACGGTGCGCCTCTGGAAAGCCTCATCTATGCGATGATCCCGGGCGTTGCCTTCTCGGCTATTGCAGGCGTCGTGGTTTCCATGGTGTCCGGCAAGCCAAAAGAGGAAGTCCTCGCTGAATTCTCGGCCATGGAAGACACTATGGACGAAGTTCACGGTAAGGGCATTGGCTCGATCATCTGATCCGAGACACAACACACTTTGCAGAAGCCCCGTCTCTTTGGCGGGGCTTTTTCATTTTATACAGAACCTTCGCGACCATTGCGCGTTGTCTTCCTGATATGCAAACCGCATCCGACTCCGATTTCGAAAATTCCGACCAGCATGACTCCGGTTATCCGCCTCATGCGCGCATGGAAAACGAGCTGACAAGCGCTGGCAATCCCTTCAAACTTCCGCCCAAGGCCTGGTGGAATGTTCTGAAACGTGTGGCGGCGAAATTCGGGCGCGATAACCTCGCTGTCGTCGCTGCAGGCTGTTCCTTTTTCACGCTGATGGCGCTGGTCCCGCTGCTCACATCAGTAGTGCTGCTTTACGGTCTCCTCGCAGACGCAACGCAGGCCGCAAACCATTTCGAACTGCTCTTTGTGATCATTCCAGGAGATGGCGCAAGCTTTCTGCGCGACCGGCTCATCGAGATCACAGAATCGTCTGAACCCGCACTCAGTCTTGGTCTAGCCATTTCCGTTTTCATTGCGATCTGGTCGTCAGCCAATGCCATGCGCGCCGTGCTGAACGCGATGAACATTGTCTATGACGAGACAGAGGACCGGAGCTTTCTGAGCCTCAATTTGCGAATTATGGGCTTCACACTGCTTTCCATTCTGGTGCTCGTTTTCGCCCAGCTTCTGATTTCTGTTGTGCCGGTACTGCTCAGCCTTTTCGGCTTTGGCGGTGCGTTCGAGGCAACGCTTACAATTTTGCGCTGGCCGCTTCTGGCATTCACCTTCTTTGCCGCGCTGTTCATCCTCTACAGGCGCGCCCCGTCGCGCAGCCTTGCGCGCTGGAACTGGGTCATCCCTGGCTCCCTGTTCGCGACGGTCGCATGGCTCGGCGCATCTGCGCTCTTCTCGCTTTACATCTCTAATTTTGCGAATTTCGACGCGGTTTATGGCTCGTTCGGCGCAATCATTGTCCTGCTTTTATGGCTACATTGGACCTATCTCATCGTGCTGGTCGGTGCAGAACTGAATTCAGAACTGGAGCGTGAAATCATCTGCGATACAACAACTGGCGAACCGGCACCGCTCGGTGAACGCAATGCCGTTGTCGCCGACACCGTCGCCATGCGACCTGATCTCTAATCAGTCGAGAGATGCCATGAGCTGACCGCACCAGTCAGGCTTTGGCGCAAGGGCGCGCTGGCCGCGATGTGGCCATGGCTGATAATGCCCGGCCTCCATGCCGATCTCGGCAAGGCTACGCCCGTTTACGGTCAGATCAACGACGAGACGACCATAACGGTCCTCGCCATAGGATTGCGCGATCTGCACTTCCGCACGACGGGTAAGCGCGACGATAAATTCCTTGGCCTCATAGCCGATCTCGCGTTCAGCCTCACAGCGTGCGCCGCCTCTTGCACCAACACCGCCGGTTTCAGGAGAGTCCACATTTGCCAGGCGAAATGGCTGGCCATCAATCCGGCCTGAATCACCATCTGACCAATAAATATTTTCCGCCGTCTGGACGTTGCCAGAACGGTCAGTCGTCGCCGAAGCAGCAAAGGCGAGAACGCCCAGAAATATGGCCCAGTAAATCCATCGCATGCGCCGCAAGCTGCGCTTGCGCGATTAATGAACGGTTAAAACTACCTGGTTTGGCTGTGGGGCAAAGCTACTTTGACTTCTCGCCCAGCCAGCCTGTTTGCAGAAGGGGTGCCGCTTCAATCTTGTCCGCGTCCATCATGCTGGACACCAGTTCAAGTGATGCAACCACCATGGATTGCTGCCAGGCTGGCAACTCGTCAAAACGGCCTTCAAACTCAGCCTGAAGAAGGTCCGGCGCATGTTCGAGCGCCGCGCGACCTGCATCTTCCAGTTTGATCCAGACCCTCCTGCGGTCAGATTCAGACCGACGTCGACTGACCATGTTTCGCGCCACGAGCCGATCTACAAGATTGGTGATGGTCGCATTCTTCAATTGGGTCTGTTCGCAGATCCAGCCGACCGAAACCTCGGGATACTCCGTCAGCATTTGCAGCACTTTAAGCTGCGACGGGGTAAGGCCTTCAATCTCGGCCAGACGCTTGGAAGACTGTTCGATCTTCCTTTGTATCTGGCGGATGGCAATCAGTGCTTCAGCGGAGCGCTCGCTCATTGGCTTCACCCTCTTAAAAATCATGCAGCGCAGGACCCAGCGCTTCTTTTAATGGTTCCAGATGCGCCTCATACGGACGCCATTGTTCCATACCAGACCGGTTGATCGGCCGGCGTACCTGCTCAGAGCTGGCTGTTCTTACCGCACGATCTGTTTTGTGGAAATCGAGGCAGGCCTGTTCGAATGGCAGTCCGCAATACTCCAGCATGCGGCGCACCTGACCTTCTGTATCGTCCAGCACGTCTTCGTGCTGCACTTTCAGAATACGCCCCTCGGGCAATACATCATGCCAATGGTTCATCAGGTCCACATAGCCACGATAATAATGCCCGATTTCCTGCAGACCGTAGGTGAACTCCTGCCCTTCGGCAAACAACTGCTTGAAGCCGGACCAGCAGCAATCAAGCGGATTGCGTCGCGCATCAATAATCTTCGCGTTCGGCAGCATCAGATGGATGAGACCGATATGCCGGAAATTATTCGGCATCTTATCGGTAAAGAACGGTGCGCCCTGACGATGCACGCGTGTATTTTCAATATACTCCGTACCCAGACGTTCAAAGTCGGCATCGTCCATTTCGTGTAGACAGCGTGGATAGCGCTCTCGGTCCGAAATCATGTTCCGGCCACGCAGGCGGTGCGCTGTCGCCAGCACATTCGGCAGCTCCAGCGTGCCATCTACCATGCTGTGAGAGGCGAGGATTTGCTCAAGCAGCGTAGAGCCTGCGCGTGGCAGACCGAGAATGAAAATCGGGTCGGGCGCCTGATGGCCAACACCTTCTCGCGCTTTAAACAGGGCCGGTGTGCAGTGCTTTTTCTGGGACTCGAATTCGATTTCCATCTGCTCGGACGTATAGCGCGTCTGGCGTGTCTTCAGCGCATTGCCTTCGCGCCAGGCTTCGAAAGCCGCATCATAATCGCCCGCATCTTCATGCGCCTTACCAAGCGCAAAACAGATATGAATACGCGACATGAAAGCGAGATTCGGGTCGTCCAGCGCGGCTTCCATCTTCGCGATGTCCGCAGCGTCAAACTTGTAGGTTTTCAGATTTGCGAGCGCATACCAGCCATCGCCATGAAGCGGCGTCACATCAAGCGCACGCTGATAGGAGGTCACCGCCTCGTCTGAGCGGCCAAACGTTTTCAGCGCATGACCGCGCGAGGTAAGCGCCGCCAGATCATCCGGGTTCTTGTCCAGAACCTGCTCGAACAGCTCCAGCGCGCGATCGATCTCACCGGCATGCATGCTCTCAATCGCCAGAAGCGACTGGAAGAGCGGACTGCTCGGGTCTTTCTGATAGAGATATTCAGCCTGTTTGTGCGCAGCCTCATACTTCTGACGCTTGCGAAGCACCTGAATATGATCAATGCGCAGCTGCAGGTTTTCCGGCTCGAACTCGATGGCCGTTTCCAGAAGGAAATCTGCATCCGTGAGCACAGACAGACGCGACCCGATATCCGCGAGAAGGCGCATGCCTTCAGTGTCGCGCGGGTTCTTCTGCAGATAGGCGCGAACAATCTCCTCGGCGCGCAGAATACGGCCCTCATGGAGATGGTTGATCACCGCGATCAGTTCGCGCGGCAACGTCTTCATACGTTCAGCCTGCGCATAGGCCTCGTTAGCACCTGCCTGATCACCTGCGCGGTAATTCAGATCGGCCAGCTTTTCCCAGCTGGCGATGAGCGCAGGGTTATAGCGCACAGCGCAGGCATACCCCTCACGCGCACCGCGCTCGTCGCCCATAGCAAGGCGCAAATGCCCTTCTTCCTGAAAGCCGCGGCCGAAGTCCGGCGCAGACCGTTTCAAGCGTTCGATCAGGGCTGAAGCTTTGTCGAATTCTTTGAGATAGCGCGCACACACGGCGCACATATAGAGCGTGTCCTGATGCTCGCCGGTTTCACCAAGCAACGCCTCTCCCTGACGCAAAGCCTCGTCGAAACGGCCTGCTTTCATAAGGGATTGAAGTTGTTTGAGTTGGTCCGGTGAAATCACAGTCATGAGATGCTTTTAAAGAGACACGTCCTTAAGGCAACAGCGCCCTGAAACTCTCATTTCAGGGCGCCATCTAATTAATTCAATCCGTCAGGATGTTCAGATCAGTTGTAATCGTATGAGAAACGAACACCGATCGTACGTGGACGCATTGGCGTAATGCGCTCACGGTCATTGACGAAGTTACCAGACAGTTCTGCGTGCTCGTTTGTGAGGTTCGTCACAAAGAGTTCTGCAGACCAGCTGTCAGCTGTCACACCCAGCGTACCGCCAAGTGTTGTGTAGCTGTCGAGTTCCATTTTGTTGATCTCGATAATGTCTGTGACGCTTGAGTCAGAGAAGATCAGCTGAGGCATAACGTGCGCTGTCAGTGGAGAGCCAGCAATCGTCTGCTCCAGATCCCACTCGTAACGTGCACGGATATTGCCCTGATACCCCGGCGCGAACGCCAGCTCGGAACCAACCAGAACGTCCTGTGTTGGCGTGAGAACTTCTGTCACCTCTGAGTCGAGGAATGAGAAGCCACCTGCAACGGTCAGACCGTTGATAGATGCAGGCGCCCATGCGAATTCACCTTCAACACCCTGAAGCTCTGCGTTTGCAGCGTTATCAGAGAAGAAGAGGTTCGTGATGGACGGGTCAAAGATCGTCGTCTGCAGACCGGAAATGTCTACGAAGAACGCAGAACCGTTAAAGCGCAGAGAGCGGTTAAACAGCTCGGTTTTCCAACCGATCTCGTAGTTTTTCACTTCGTCGGTGTCGACTGCGTAAGGTACTGTGAAGCCACCCGGACCTGATGCACCGCCTGGACGGTTCAGAAGACCTGGACGGAAGCCTTCAGAATATGTCGCGTAGAGCAGAACATCATCTGTAGGTGTCCATTCACCAGTCGCTTTGAAGATAACACCGTCCGTAGACGCTGTGTCAGGCGCGCCAACTGTGTTGCCAGGTGCGAACTGAGCAGAGATGTTCGTGCCGAACACCTGTTGGTCTGTGTCAGCAAACAGGTTGAAGAATGAAGAGTTCGCAGACCCTTCCAGATCAACCTCTACGTCGTACCAACGCGCACCAACCGTCACAGCGAACTGGTCTGACAGGTCGAATGTGGCTTCACCGAAGATGCCCATTTGCTCGTCCGTACGCAGAACATCGTTACGGAAGATTACGCCGTTCGGGAACGGACCCGGGTCAGAGAAGTAGCCCTGAGTTTCGTTACCAACCTGACCAGGTGTCGCCGCGCCGTTCGTCAGCGGATAGTTTGGCGCGAAGCCAACTGAACCGTCTGTGTAAACAACCTGAGTTGAACCCGGATAGGTAAAGTCGTTCAGCTCTGCCAGTTCAAGATTAGAATAGAACGCACCGAATGTTGCACGGAAGCGCTCATCAGCCGGTGTGTTGAAGCGAACTTCGTGTGTCTGGATTTTTGTTTCTGTAGACGATTCTACGAACATATCCGGCGCGTAACACGTGCCAGCTGGTGCAGGACCAGTCGGATAAGTCACGTCATAGTCACAGATGTAGTATGGCAGGTACTGACCGACGAAGAGGTAGTCAGAATAGTCTACGACCTGATCCGTTGTACGCTCTGTGTAAGCACCAGTGTAAACCGCTTCGAGGAAGCCGATACGGCCTTCAAGGGTCCACGCCGTGTTGTGATAGCTGTCGTCCAGCTCGTCTTCTGTGAAGCGTGTGACCTCATAGTCGCCAAGTTCCGGATCGTCATAGAAGACACCGTCAGCTTCAAGCTGCTGCTGGGAGTGCGCGACCAGAAGGTTCCAGTCGTCATTGAACTCATAGTAACCGGACAGACGGAAGCCGTTATATGTCGCGTCGTTGAAGTCGTCTTCAGCGATTGTCGCGTTGTCGGCGTCGATGAACGTTACACCAGAGAGGTAAGCGTCAGTCGCAGCTGTGTTGCCCTGAGCCTGGAAGCCTGCGCGGTTTGCGCCGACAACCGTACCGTTTGCACGAACTGTGCTCGCTTCGCGGAAGCGCGCGGATTCACGAACATTGAGTGTACCCGGAACGTTATCGATATAGCCGCCAGCATGGTCTGTATAGACAACGCCGCGAAGCGCGAAGTTATCTGTCACAGGCAGGTTGATGACCGCCTCAACGCTGTTCGACATCTCGCCGCCTTCAGTGAAGGACGTAGACGCGTCAAAACCAGCTTCGAAACCATCAAGGCTCGGCTTGTTTGTGATCAGACGAACCGTACCAGCCTGAGAGCTCGCACCGAAGAGCGTACCCTGTGGACCGGAGAGCACCTCAACACGTTGCATATCAGCCGCGTAAACATCGAGGTTACGACCCGGCTGAGACACTGGTTGTTCGTCGAGATAAAGCGCAACGTTAGGCGCAAGACCTGCGACGCCCGCTGTTGTCAGGTTTGGCGTCGTAGACGCGAGGCCACGAATATAAATCGTGTTCTGACCCGGACCAGAACCACCGGCTGTTACGCCCGGCAGCTGCACGAGATAGTCATTAAAGTTGGAAACGCCGAGGCTCTCCAGCTCCTGCTCACCCAGTGCTGTTACAGTCACTGGAATTGTCTGAGCGGATTCTTCACGCTTCGTCGCTGTAACCTGAACGGCTTGCAGGCGGCGGTCTTCTGGCTGCGCAGGTGCGTCCTGCGCAAAAGCTCCGGCCGCGGTCGCACTTGCAAATGCAACAACTGAGACGCTCTGAAGAAGTCTTCTCATGATGTCCTCTTTCACTTTGTTTCGATCATTAAAAGGAATCCAGCCCAATCGAATCCCCCACGGGCCCCAGAGAGGCCCATTAAGCTTGAGCGTTTGGTTAGTCGATTATTTCGACAATGGAAAGGTTGGTAACCGTTCATGACTAAGAAGCCGCAATTTTTGGGGCTTTTAGGTCACACTTTCCTTCGATTTCCGTAGCGTTCGGCACTATATGGAGGGTTAGAAAGCAAGAAACGGAGAATCTTTTGTTTGACGATCTAGATATTTCCTGCATGACGGTGTGATGACTGATATCGAACAGACCGGCTCTGAAGAAGAGCTCATCGTCCCTCAGGATATTCTGGAATACGACACCGACTATGAGATCGGTCAGGACAATGTCGAGGTCATGGGCCTTGATATTCACAATCCAGTTTTCTTCCTGTCTGCGGGCATCGTACTTCTCTTCTCAGTCCTGACGCTGATCTTCCCCGATGCCGCATCAGACTTCCTGCTCGGCGCAAAAGCAGGCACGCTGCAGAACTTCGACTGGCTGTTTGCGATTACGCCGCCAATCATTCTGATCTTCTGCGTCGCCTTGAGCATTTCGCCGCTCGGCCGTATCCGCCTCGGCGGGCAGGATGCGACCCCTGATTTCAGCATTCTCTCATGGATCGCCATGTTGTTTGCCGCTGGTGTGGGCGTCGGCTTCATGTTCTGGGGCGCGGCTGAACCGCTGGCCTATTACACCGACTGGTATGGCACGCCGCTGAATGTTGAGGGCGCAACGCCGGAGGCCAAGAGCCTCGCTTTCTCCTCCACCCTCTTCCACTGGGGACTTTCGCCCTGGGCGATCTACGCTGTCGCCGGTCTCTGCCTCGGCTTCTTTGCGCACAATAAAGGCCTGCCACTCAGCATTCGTTCTGCCTTCTACCCCATCCTTGGCGAACGCATCTGGGGCTGGCCGGGCCATATCATCGACCTGTTCGCAGTTGTCTCCACCATTTTCGGTCTCGCAACCACAATCGGCCTTGGTGGCACGCAGGCGGCGAACGGTATCGCCTATATGTTCGGAATTGAATCGAGCATCTGGCTTCAGATCGGCCTGATTTGCTCCATGACCGGGTTAGCCGTAATTTCAGTGATCCGCGGCATGGATGGCGGGGTAAAACTCCTGTCCGACATCAATATGGGCGTCGCTTTCTGCCTGCTCGTATTCGTCATCATTGCCGGCCCGACCGTGCTCATCTTTACAGGCCTCGGCGATCACCTTCTGGCCTATGTCACAGACACACCGGCACTGACCGACTGGCGCGGCCGCGAAGACCTTTCATGGTTCCATGACTGGACCATCTTCTATTGGGCATGGTGGATTTCCTGGTCACCATTTGTGGGTATGTTCATCGCGCGGATTTCCAAAGGCCGCACGGTTCGCGAATATTTCACCGTGGTTCTGCTCGCCCCATTCGCAATTTGCCTGATCTGGTTCACAGCGTTCGGCGAAACCGCAATCCTGCAATTTGATCAGGGCGTTGGCGATCTGGCAGATGGTGTGAGCGATTCATCCATCGTCCTGTTCCAGATGCTCGGTTCGCTACCGTTCGGAATGATCACCTCAATCGTAGCGATCACGCTGCTTATCGTCTTCATCGTGACCTCAGCGGACTCCGGCGCATTGGTTGTCGACACGATTACCTCTGGCGGCAAGACAGATGCGCCGGTCTATCAGCGCATTTTCTGGGCCTGCTCGCTTGGCCTGACGGCGTCTGCCCTCCTCTATGGCGGCGGCGAAAATGCGCTCCAGTCTCTACAGGCGGGCACGATCACGGCGGCTATTCCGTTCACGATCATTCTCCTCATCTGCTGTATAACTCTTTGTCTCGGCATGCTGGACGAACACAAAAAATCCAAAGCCTGGATTGAAGAAGAAACAGAAGAACTCAACTCATAACTTTCTGATTGAAACACCCCTCTCTGGCGTTATTCTGGTTACATAACGTTCGGGGAGGACAATCCATGAGTAGAGTGAGATTTGCGCTGGCCGCATTGGCTGTCGGCGCACTGGGGCCTGTCGCACACGCACAGCTAAGCAATGATGCGCTCGGCGCGTTCAATACCGCCGTCCAGAGCGGAGACAATGACGCAATCATTTCCGCATCTACAGCGCTCATGGATAATGCCATTGCCAATCCATCAGACCCGAACGCGACGGTTGCCGCCTATGAGGCCGCGCTGAAACTCTGTGAACGTCAGGCGTGCGAGACAGCCCTTCGCGGTGCTGAATTTGTGCTCGCACAGCCTGACACCGGCAATCACCCCGTCATGACTGACCGCGCCCTGCTTGAGGCATTCGCGGCTTTCTCAACGAGTGTGAACCGGTCCTCCCGGTCCGGGCTTGATGAAGCGCTGCAGAATGTCAGAGACCGCGACCCGAGCCATCTCAGCATCCGCGCATCTGTAGCTCTGTATACAGAACATCTGACGAATGGATCGTGGCGAGACGCCTGGCGCGTCGCGACCGCTTCAGCAGAACACCTTTATCCTGTTCGGAATGTAGTTTCCGAAGCCTATTTTGATGCACGGCAACAGTCGGCCATTGCTTATTTTTATTCGGAACAGACACGTGAGTCTCACGAAGCACTTGCTCGCTGGAACGCGGAAACCAGACAGACCGTGGCGCGGATTCTGGACGCTGGTTATACGTCACCTGAGTGGCTCGAAAAGGTCTATTGGCAGAGCGAAGCCTATATGACGCTTGCCGAACGCTGGTTCTATTCAAACGATGTAGACAATTCGTTCGCCGACAGAGAGGCAGGTCGGCGACAGCAGCAGCCACTCACAGAGGGGCAGTTGGATCAAATAAATGCCGAATATCCACTACCGAATTCTGAAGGGCTTTTGTTTCATCCGCGAACAGACGGCGAGCTACGCCGCTGCAGAGGAGAACTGATCAATGAACCGGAACTGCGATATCCGACGATCGCCCGTGGATGGGATGGCGTCGCGGTCGTGGTGGCTCGTCTCTGGTTTGATGACGACGGGTCGGTTTCGGATCAGGAGCTACTCGCCTCGATACCGCCCTCATCGCTCTTTGAAGAGCGGTCACTCGAAACCATGCAAGACTGGCATTTCGAGCTCGCTGATGACGAGGACAGCAGCGAGTGCAGCGTAAGTGCCTATCCTTTTTACTACCAGGTCGCCTTCTTTCTGCGACGTGACTGAGCAATCGACTTATTACCCCGGGCGGCTTGTACGCCCGGGTTCTGCGCCGTTTGGCGGTGATCTGAGCTCCTGCGCAGAGTTCAGCTCCGACACCGTATCGATGGTGATCACAGTCTGATCATTGGCTTCGGTGCGCGCTGGCCAGATCATTCCATTGCAATCGATCTCGGTTTCACCAGGCTCTGACCAGGCAAAATCAACCCAGCAGGCATGCGTAAAATCTGCAACAGCTCTGTCTTCGTCCGTCACCTGCCCCAGCGTCGCCGGATAGCTCTCAATCGTATTGAACACGAACGGAATTTCACCGGCGTGAGGAGCGCCATTCGGATTTAGCTCACGCAGAGCTTCGGGCACGTAATGGAAGAAATACTGCCAGACGGGCTCACCATCCTGAGCATAGGTGGCAACCTGTTGCGTTCCCGCCAGACGCCCTTCATCGGAGTTCGAGCCGATAATGAAAGGAATATCGTTCTCAGCACCCTGTTCAAAAGCGTCCATAATGGAAAGCGGTTTAACAATCGGATCAATGATTGTCCGGAAGCCGAATGCCAGACGACGCTGAGAGAAAAGCGTATCGGTATCAAGCCCGCGCAACTCTTCAACTGTGAGATTTGCGCCATCAAGGCCGATTTCATCCATATAGCTAACGACGAGTTCCTCAGCACGCTCAAGCGCCGTACCCGGCGCGCGCAGCGATCCTGTTGATTCAATGATCGCTTTGTCGATAACTCCTGCAGAAAGCGGTGATGTGAGAAGGTTTGCCGTCATCGTCGCACCGGCTGACTCGCCAAACACAAGCACATTGTCAGGATTGCCACCAAATGCTGCTGCATTGTCCTTCATCCATTGCAGTGCTGCGAGCGCATCCAGTAGATGAAAGTTCGTAACCGGCTCGCCTTCAGATGCAGATGCAGTCAGCGCCGGATGCGCGAAACCGGCCAGCGGCCCGAGCCGATAGTTGATCGTGACCAGAATAACGCCGTCGCGCGCAAACTCCGTCCCATCATATGTCGGCAAATTACCCGCTCCGACAACGCCGCCACCACCGAAGAGCCAGAGCATAATGGGCGCGTTTTCAGCATTCTCCGGTACCCAGATATTCATATACAGGCAGTCTTCGCTGACGGGGCCGAAATATCCGCCGCCATTTGGTGAACCATCTTCGTTCAGAGGCTGCAGGCAGGCTGGCGCGAACTCGTCGGCTTCCAGCACGCCGTCCCAGCTGACGGGTTGAGGCGCACGCCAGCGCAGGTCGCCAACCGGAGGCTGCGCAAACGGCACGCCGCGATAGACGGTGATGCCTCCATCGAGCGGAACACCCGACAAGACGCCGGAGCTTGTTTCAAGCTGCGTGTGTTCCGGCGCAATGACCGCCATTGGCTCTGATTGCACCGAACCGGTATCAATGTCGCTGCAGGCCATAAGGAGCACAGGCATAGCAATGCCGGCAATGAGTGATTTCAATTTCATAATATCCCCCCGATTAAGCCAGCAACGCTGGCGCCAGCGCGTCCCACGCAGCTTGCGGCGACAGCCCCGGACGGCCAAAGCCCATTGTGGCGACAACCATGTCCTGTTCCGGCAGCACGAAGCAGAACTGCCCAAGTGCACCGGCAGCAAAATACATGCTTGCCGGCGCATTCGGCACGCGACCTTCCGTGTTCAGCCACCAGAGATAGCCATAGCTCGCATTCAGTTCGCTCGGAGATGTCGCCGCGTGGATATAGGCTTCATCAATCAGGCGCTCACGGCCCCAGACGCCACCATTAAGATAAAACTGTCCAAGCCTTGCCATATCCCGGCAGGAAATAAGGATCGACCCGCCAATCCGCACATTCCCGTTCAGATCGACACCCTCAGGCTGGTAGTCAAAATTTCGGCAGCCAAGTTTGGCGACTACCTGCTGCATCATGAAATCATAGCTGGTCATGCCCGTCGCATTGGCGACGATATCCGCCAGATGGTCGGCCGGTGCGCCATCATAGAAATACTGCGTTCCAGGTGGAATGGTCCGCCCATATCCCGGCGGCGTGCCGTCTTCGGCTTCTTCGTACCACTCATACTCTGCCCCGGGTCCGGGCGGCGATGTGTCGTCAATCCGTCGCGGCGGAACAGAGCTCGGCTTCATGTTCATTGTGCCGCCTGAGCTCATGGTCAGCAAATGCCGGATGGTGGTTGCTGGCTGCAGACCCGAAACGTCTGACGGATGATAACGTGACGCCAGCTCATCAATATTCAGATAGCCAAGATACTGGGCCCGGCCAACCATGGTCGACCCCCAGCTCTTGCCTGATGAGAAACTTACATTCTGCCAGTCCGGCGTCGCTCGGTGATAAGCGTTCTCCCAGTAGGTCTCGTACACCAGTCGACCAGCGCGAATAACCACCAGCCCCTGCCGCTCACCGGGCTCTGCGAGCGTGTTGGCGGCGACATCAATCGCAGAGCGGGACAGACCAAAATCTTCCGGCGAAGACACAGCCCAGTCATTCAACCCCGGTCCGGCAGCGGCCTCACCAATGGAGAGGCTCTGTGTTTCACATGCTGCCAGCGTGGCTCCGCATCCGAGCAGAAATACTCTGCGATTGACTTCAGACGTCATGTTGTCCCCTTGTTAAAACCGTCCGGCAGGCCCCGGAAACACAACCGGCGTCTCGCTACCGTCTGTCGCGACAGCAGACACCCCGAAATAATAGTTATCGATCACGATATTCTCGAGCGTGTACTCAGTGACATCGCCCACAAAGCGCGAATAGGTCCACTGGGGCTCATCCGTCAGACGCCACCAGATGCGATAGCCTGCCAGATTGTCTGAGTTCTCAGGTTTTTCCCAAGTGAGCGTGGTATTTGCGGTCACAGCCCCCTCAATCTCGACGTTCGCCGGGAATGGTGGCGCGCCTGCAATACCCGCCATCGTGATCGCGTTGAGAGCCGTTAGCTGCGCCGCATAAACTTCATCGACGCCCTCCATCGTATCGCCATAGACGACACCGTCTTCAGTGCGCAGGTCCTGATGCTGGCGGTCATAGTGCTCATGGACTTCCATGATGCGCACGCCCGGAATGCCCACCTCATTGAACGGGCGGTGGTGTCCACCGCGGCCGAACCGGTCGAGACGGTAAACCATCATGACATCCATATTGGTCATATAGTCATCGGCCATGCGGTCGATATAGCGCGCAAGATTTCGCGACGGGCTGTCGACTTCACCACCTGTGAAGCGGCGGATACGCGCCTCTTCAGGGGTTTCAACGGCGCGCGTGCCTTCAGAGAACACGCGCACTGTCGAGTTATCGATAACGCCATCAATGCCCGAGATATTCGAGATCATATCATTGTTCAGAACAGCTTTGATCTCCCAGCCATTATCAAGCGCGTGCTGAGCGACAATGCGGCCGCCGATCAGCCCCTGCTCTTCGCCTGCCAGCGCAGCATAAATGATGGAGCCATCAAACTCGTACTGAGAGAGAATGCGGGCAGCCTCCAGAGCACCGGCAACACCAGACGCGTTATCATTCGCACCCGGCGAGTCAGACGTTGAATTCATCACATCGGTGACACGGCTATCGATGTCACCAGACATCATCACGAACCGGTTCGGGTCGGTTGTCCCGCGCTGGATAGCAATTACGCTGATCACCTCAGCAGGGCCCGGCACACGTCGCTCGTTTTCGACTGTGTCGCCGGTATACATAACCTCCAGACAGCCGCCGCAGTCAGCTGAGATTGCTTCAAATTCTTCGAAAATCCAACGACGCGCAGCGCCAATACCCCTCGTATCGCTCTCAGTTTCAGACAGAGTGTGTCGTGTTCCGAAGTCGACAAGCGTCTGGATGTCAGCGCGTATACGTTCAGGCGAAGGCGCGTGCGCGATGTCATACAGGTCCATAACTTCGCCTGGCGGCGCAACAATCTGCGTCGCACCTGGAAGAGCCGCTGCAGCGACAATACCAAAACCTGCAGAAATAATCAGCTTTCTCATCGGGAAATTCCTCTTACTGGCAGCTCAGAATGATAGGGTAGACGATCACGAAAGCAATCAACCCGGCTGTGCCGCCAGCAAGTTGTCCTCGCCTCGATTAATCCTCCAGCGCAGCGATCACATCTGCGGTGAATTCAGCGATGTTGAACCCGTCACCAATATCAAGACCGCGACGGACCACGACGAGGTCATGTTCAGGCACGATCATGGCGAACTGACCGAGCGCACCTGCTGCAGAATACCCCGGGCTCGGCATGCCCTGCGCGTCTCCATACAGCCAGAACTGTGCGCCATAACCAGGCCGCCCTACCGCCACAGACGCTGGCTGCGCGGCGGCAGGCGTGGCAACAAATTCAGACCAGCCCTCTGGCAGAATTCGCTCGCCTTCCCACACGCCATCATTCGCATAGAGGATCCCGAAACGGGCAAAGTCACGTGCCGTACTCCAGCACTGACCGGAAATCAGGAAGTCATCGAGCCAGTCGGTTTCAATTACCGTGCGCGTCATGCCGATACGCCACAGAAGCTCCCTGTGCGGGAAACTCAGAAACGCTTCATCGTCACCTAGCGCTTCGCGGACAGCATGAGTCGACAAAATTGTATCCGAGCCGGAATACACAAAACGGGTGCCTGGCTCTGCGTCCATCATATTCAACGCCGAAATCTCAGCAGGCGGCGCACCGGAGCCATAGATATCAATTTGCGGATTGCCTGCCCCAGACGTCCAGAAACCGCTATTCATGCCCAGCATGTCCGCAATCGTGATTGCTCCGCGCGGATCGCCCGGGCGACTCCATGCTTCGAGCGGCGCAGGCGCGTGAATATCGACCAGCCCTTCGCGGACTCCTACACCGACGAGGCTGACTGAGAGGCTTTTACACATTGAGTTTGTACGGGCCGACACGTGCATCTCATACCCTTCTTCGTAACGTTCAGCGAGAATTCGCCCGTTCTGAACAATTACGACACCCCAAGTATCACCCGCATATTTGCTCTCCTGATCCAGAAACGCCTCATCAAGCAGCGCCTCAAGCTCGGCGCGCGGTGGCTCAACCGCATTCTGGTCTCCGAGAGGCCAGTCCTGATCATCAAAATTCGGGCGTTCTACATCCGCCGGCCATGGCGTCAGATGCTGAACAGCCTCCATCGTCGCGCCGATCGGCAATTGTGTGCAGCCAAGGTTATCGCGGTGGACTGCAATTCGCGGCGGCATATCATCCAGATAGCGCACAGCGACAACGCCATTCTCACGGTCAATCATGTCCGCGCCCTCATCAGCCGCGCGGGATGAGCGGGACAGGGTCGCGTAGACCATTTCCTCTGACATCTCAGACTCGAACAAACCGGAGCAGAGGTGTAGCGCGCGATAGCCAGCGCCGCGCGCTGCATCATGCCTGGAAACATCTGACCGTGACGTCATAGCCGAAGCTTCGGGCCGTGCAGGTCCTGCTGCCGCATTCTGAACCGGCTGGCGCGTTTGTTCGGCCTCCTGTGCTACGCTCGCGCAGGAACCGACCAGAAGTGCCGCAATCGACACACCCAATAAAGTAGATTTCATTTCAGATCCTCCCCGCATTTTTATCGGCGATGCACCGCACCGGTGCCCAGTTGTTGTGTTGGATAACGCTCAAGGAATTCACGCTCCGCGCGATGCGGATCAGCTTCAAGATGCGGCGGGTTATCCAGCATCATCGTATAGCGGTTTTCCAGGTCGTACGGTCGCCATTCAGGGATGGCCGGATTGTTCGGATTTCCATTGCGCGCGAAGGAAATCCAGCTGCCCGCCATGATGTCTTCCATCGCTCTTGTGGAGTCTGTCTCCGGCCCGACCATGTATTCCATCTTATCCGCGTTATCGAAGACAAATGGTAGACAAAGCGAGTGTTGAGACACCCGGCGTCCGCCCTCAACGGGCTGGCGCCACATCAGACGATAAACATAGGTTGGAGCTGTCGCACCAAGCGCACGCATTTCAGACATGAGTGTCTGGTCGCGGCGATAACCTCTTGCCGATACAATTGTGAAGAAAACTTCCGACGGATTTGCTTCCGGACGAGACGCCTGAAAAATGCTGAAAGCCTCATCCACGTCTTCAGGATCAATGAAGGTCCGTAGACGCTCTTTGGCCTGAGCCTCATCCATTTCGAAAATACCCGGCAGACCGCCCATCTGGTTTGTCAGCTCAGTGCGGGTGGTGCCCAGCATCATCGGCACGTGGCTCGAAATACGTGGCGCGTCCGGATAGAATGGATGTGACCGGAAAGCATTGCCATCCAGCGTCGGGCTGAAACGTCCACCCAGCTCACGACGGACTGCTATCTGCGCACGGGTCAGATCATCTACCGAAACCGTCTGGAGCCTGTGCGCCTCGGAAACCGGAATGTCCAGCTGTCGCAGCAGCGCATAAGCCATGTCATTGGAACGTTCGAGTGATTGCAGTCTCAGGTGTGAGCCAGACTGAACAACGCCCTTATGAAACAGGCCTTCTGCATCCTCGCCTGCGAAACAAAGGCTGACCTTCCGGCCGCCGCCTGACTGACCGTAAATCATTACATTGTCCGCGTCGCCGCCGAACTGGGAGATATTCTCTCGAACCCAGTTCATAGCGCGAACAAGATCGAGATAGCCAACATTTGAAGACTCTGCGAAATCCTCGCCCAGCACGTCACCCAGATAACAATGACCAAAGACGTTCAGGCGGTGATTGATTGTGCAGACAACGACGTCTCCGCGCAGCGCCACGTTTGTACCGTCATAGACAGGAACAGACCCGACGCCTGCTTCAAAACCACCGCCATGAAACCAGAGCATAACCGGGCGCTTTGCGTTATCGCATGCCGGCGTCCACACATTTATGCGCAGACAGTCGTCAGTCATCGGCTCTTCGCCGGCGAGACGCGTCTGGACCTGTGGAGACTGATCACCGTATTCGAAGGCGTCCTGCACGCCCGCCCACGGTTCAGGCGTTTTCGGAGGCAGGAACCGGTTGGTGCCTTCGGTAGAAGCGCCATAGCGCATTCCTTTGAAGACCGAAACACCATCCTGCACGCGACCGCGCACATAGCCTTGCGCTGTCTCAACAACCGGCTCGGTTGGCGATCCCATTATACGGTTTATCGGTGTACCAGTTGCACACGCGCCCAGCGCTGCACTTCCGCCCAGCAGCATCAATCGACGATTGATCGACATCAGAACCTCCCACTATTATTTACCTGCGCGTCGCGTCCCGACCGGACCGAGGCATTCATTAAACATAAACACGTTCATACACCGATTTTCCGGCACTAAAAAATAAGGGCCAGACAAGCTTTGTCCGGCCCTCGCGCTAGAAAAGCGCAGTTTAACTCGCGATCATCGGGAGAATGTCCGCTGCGCGATCCAGGTGTTCTATGTTCATTGTTGCGTCGATGACTTCTTCTGTCCGGCCATTGCCAAGTACAGGGGCCATTAACTCTCGAGCTTTATCCAGCACGTCATCACGCGTCATTGGGTGAGATGGGAATCCTCGTACAAACGGTACGAATACATTGTGTGTCCCAGTGCGGGAATCGACGAGTGTTACACGGGCCGGCTCGGTACGTTCCTCGCCCTCGGCAACTTCTAGATCAGGCGCATGAATAACGTCCATTTTTTCCATCAGCGCATGTACCTGACTATCGGTGTTGAACCGCTCACGAGACTGTGCCGACACAAGGTCCAGCCGCCCGTCAATCAGCATGATCGAAGCGAGATACCTCAGGTTCAATGCAGGCATTTCCGCATTCCTGAATGCATCCCAGCGACCAGGCATTTCCATGACAATGCTCTCAACCGTCTGAGGTGAAGTTTGCGGAAGCAATTCCATAATCCCCTGTACGGCAGGCTGTGTCGGGCCGCCTACGGGATAACGCTTATACGCTGTGAGAGGCAGCTCCGAACGCGTATCAAGATCCTCGATCAGATAAGCCGGATTATGATCGGCGCCCTGACGGAACATGCGGTGGTTCATGTACCCTTCCGCATTATCGAGGCAATCAGCGACGCCCGTATACCCGGCCTCTACCAGAAGCGCAGCCTCCGCTCCGTTTCGCGCACCGACACCTGCGAAAACAAAAGTCTTCTCAATGTGATCCTCATCAAGCAGCCACTGCCACGAACCGGACGCAGACTGACAGGCATAAGACATGACGTGCTGCACCTGTTCAGCGGTCAGGCCCAACATGCTCGCTGTCGTCGCTGCAGCACCGAAACATGGCCCCAGCCCGTGATTGGCGATACCGTTGGCGTAGAGCGTACGAACGCCGAGAGCCTTTGGCATACGACCACATAGCTCATAACCAGCGACGACCGACCGGAGCACGTCGCTACCGGTTCCGCCTCTGTTTTCGGCAATACCGAAGGCGGCCCCCACAACAGCTGGACCCGGCTGCACAAAAGCAGACGGAATGAAGTCGTTAATCTCAGAACCGTGTACGATCATGGCGCTGCCATAAATCGCATCTACCAGACCGCAACGTTCATTCGTCGCCAGCATGGTTGCGCCATTTTCGGCGTCACGGGATTTCGACAATGCATATTGTCGGCCAAGCATAGCCGGTTCGAGATCCTTGCAGGAAACCGCTGACGCGAAAGAATCAAGGATGTGGCGCTTACCAAGCTCGAGAAACTCCGGATCAACTGCCGCCGTCCTGATGTTTGCAATGTACTCGCTGATCGTGCGCGTCAGATTAAGATCGGTGACGATCCCATCACTCGGAACGCTCGCCTCAGCCGCCTGGGCGCTAGCAGGCTCAGCAGCCATCGCTGTGGCGCATGACGCAATTGTCAGCGACGCACCAGCAAGACCAACCTTAAACGCATCACGGCGGGTAAAATGTGAACGCGCCGCCTGGCCCGCTTCATCATCAGAACTCATTCATATCCTCCCTGGCGTTCCATTTTTCAGAACATCGTTTCATTGATATGATGATGGATGCGGAGATGATGTCAACCAAAGATGACCATGTTCAGTTTTTTCTCACGGACACGAGATAAACGCGATCAGCCTGAACACAGAAAGTTGGTTTTGACTTGAGCGTCTTGTCCCATAATTTGTTCAATATAGCTCACATAGCGGAACCAACATCGGCTCGACGCGTACGAGACCAGAGGAGACTCAACTCACATGGCTGTTTATCGCCCACCGCATATTCCATCCTCTGAGATCACGCCGAAGGATGTCTGGCTGAACCGACGATCTATTCTGAAAAGCGCCGCAGCCCTTGGCGCGACAACTCTCGCCGCACCTCTTGCAGCCTGTGGACAGGAAGCAGCCACCGGTACCAGCTTCACCACCGATGAGCCAATCACGCCATATCAGGACGTCACCGGCTATAACAATTTCTACGAATTCGGCCTTCAAAAGACGGACCCTGCCCGTCATTCAGGTGACTTCAACCCGCGCCCATGGACAATCGAAGTTGATGGCCTCGTGAACAACCCGCGCACCTTCGACATTGATGAGTTGATCGCCAGCCAGATGATCGAAGAGCGGATTTACCGCATGCGCTGCGTTGAAGCCTGGTCCATGGTCATTCCGTGGAATGGTTTCCCGCTATCTGCCCTTCTCAATCAGGTCGAGCCGCTGTCCAGCGCTAAGTATGTTGCCTTTGAAACAGTCGTGCGCCCGGAAGAAATGCCGGGTCAGCGCGGTTTCTTCCAACCGCTGCCATGGCCATACCGTGAAGGCCTGCGCCTTGATGAAGCCATGCATCCGCTCACGATTTTGTCGACGGGCGTGTTTGGTGAAACCCTGCCGAACCAGAACGGTGCACCTGTCCGCCTCGTTGTGCCGTGGAAGTATGGCTTTAAGGGCATCAAATCCATCGTGAAGATCACCCTCACCGAGCAGGAGCCTCCATCCACATGGAATGTCTCCGCGCCGAGCGAGTACGGCTTCTACGCCAATGTGAACCCGGACGTGCCGCACCCGCGCTGGAGCCAGGCCACCGAGCGCCGCATTGGCACAGGCGGCTTCTTCGGCGCTGACCGCCGGGAAACGCTCATGTTCAACGGCTATGCTGACGAAGTTGCAGACATGTATGCTGATATGGACCTGACGCGTTACTTCTGATGTCCGTTTCCAGCACAGTAAATTCTGCCGTCCGTAAAATTCCGGCATGGCCGCTTTATATTCTTGGCCTCATACCTGCGGTATGGGGCTTTTATCTCGGCGCGACCAACCAGCTAGGCACCGACCCGGTCAAAACCTTCGAGATTTTTCTCGGCCTATGGGCGATCCGCTTTCTGCTGCTTACCCTCGCGGTGACGCCACTGCGTGATCTGGCGGGTGTGAACCTGATCAAATACCGGCGCGCTCTGGGGCTTCTCGTTTTCTGGTATGTATTGTTCCATTTTCTTGTATGGCTGATCCTTGATCAGCAGCTCATGATGGCTCAGGCGATTGATGACATCACCAAACGGCCTTTCATTATGCTGGGCATGGCGGCACTAATTCTGCTCATTCCGCTCGCGCTGACGAGCTTTAATTTCGCCATCCGCAAGCTGCGCAAAAACTGGAACAAGCTGCATAAGCTGATCTATGCGATCAGCATTCTGGCGGCGATCCACCTCTTCATGGCGACAAAAGTTCTGGATGCCGAGCAGTATATCTATCTGGCGCTGTTTGTCGTGCTGCTCGGATATCGCATTGCCCGCGAGCCGATCCTGCAGGCAAAACGCGCGGCGTGAGGCGGACACCTCTAGCACACGAGTAATCGACCTGAGTTCGGAACATCAAACCGCGACTGCGGTTCGGGCTTCGCCCGCCCTCACGGAGCGACTGAGCGCAGCGAAAACAGCGTGAGTGAAATCTCAATTCAAAATCAGCCAAACGCCTAATCCATGCAGCGGCAGATCTGCCGCCGGGCTTTCGCCCGCCTGCCGGAGCCGCTGCGCGGCGTGAGGCAAAACAAGCATGATTTTTCCTGCAATCGATTCACTGAATCGATTGCTATTTTTTGTATGCAAAAAATATCGGAAAAATGGTGCCCCCGGCCGGACTCGAACCGGCACTCCCGAAGAAAACGGATTTTGAATCCGTCGCGTCTACCAATTCCGCCACAGGGGCACGGAAAATGCGAACCCGCTAGATGACAAGAAGCGGGGTGCACGTCAATCGAAACTGAAGGGAAGTTTTGCAGGCCAGCTAAAATGCCAGCCTGACGGGCTATCTAGCCGTCAACTTTCCAGCCGCGCGCTGTGCGACGGGCTTCCAGAATGCCATCTTCTGAAGAGGCATGAGCGCGAGCACGTTGAGGCTGCGGTTTAGAGTGAGACGCAAAGCGCATGAACATAGCCACGCAAGCAATGATCAGGCCGACAATCGCTGTCGCGATCGCAACGACACCTGCTGCCATGAGAACCAGAGCGCCAACCGCGAATGTTGCGATAACGGCAAATAGTCGTTTCACGGACCCGAAAAAGGATCCGCCGCCACCCAGCCCGTTAGTCGTCATATTCGCATTGATCATTTTCATCTCCAGATAGGAGTGTGGGGACGATTGAGCGGTTCGTCAATCCGCTCTTATCAGCATGCCACGCTCGGCACGGATTTTTGCATATGCACCAGTGATGGTTGCCGCTTTTTCATTCGCACGTGCTTCAAACTCGTGTGGCGCGCCATTCATCACCAGCCTGTCCGGGTGATTATCGGCCATCAGCTTACGGTAAGCGACGCGAATATCATCGAAGTTTGCCGAATGGCTCACGCCCAGAATTTCATACGGATCATCCGGGTCTGCGCCCATATGACTCGCCTTGATGCGGCGGAAATCATCTTCGGTAAAGCCGAATATGGATGAAACCTTTTGCAGGTAGATCATCTCGTCCAGCGTCACCACGCCGTCAGCGCCGGCAATGTAGAACAAGCCGTCCAGCACGCCCTCTAACAGGCATGGCCGGTCACCATATTTGCGGGCGATCTTAGAGGCATAGCCCTCATATCCGCGCACTGTCTGGCGGGCGAGATTGAACACCCTGCGTACAGATGCCGCATCTTCAGGAGCCGCGCGAAAGACTTTTGAGAAAACCTGAACCTCATCATCGGTGACTTCACCGTCAGCCTTGGCGAGTTTCGCGCCCAGACCAACGACAGCCGCCGTAAATCCTACATCCTGAGGGTCCGGACCGCATGAAGAATTGTCCGCCAGCGCGGGCAGGTCATCCTCATGGTGAGGATCAAACAAGCGCTGAGCGCGCTCCAAAAGGCGATTCCAGATGGTCATCCTGTGAGTCTTATACCCTAAAATTCTAATTTTGTCAGATCATGCTCTGTTGAGTTTTGCTTAAACCTTCGTAATTCTGAAATCCCCGTTACACCGCGTCTCGAAAAGAAAAAACCGTGATCGAAACGATAGTCATTCTAAGCGTCTGCGCGGGGCTTTTCGTCCTTCTGCAATGGCGAGAATGCGACCACTACGCGCTTGATCTCAGCTTTGCGATCACCGTGTTCGGGCAGGCCGTCGAATAGCCCGGTCAGTCACGCGTGCGTGACCTCTCTTACAATTTCGTAATGCAGGCATCCAGTTTCAGACCGGTGTCGTAACCAGAGTATCCATCGCAAAAAACGCGGTGGCTGAGCACCGGATCGATCCTCACTCGCTCGCCTCACAGACGACACATGGAGTGACACATTATGAAATCCCTGATCGCCTCAACCGCACTGGTTGCGACGCTTTCCATGCCCGCTTTTGCAGACTGCGCAAATGCGACGGTATCCCGTTCAGCTAACACCGAAATCGAAACAACATACGCCGGCCACCATTCTGAAATGCAGGCTGACATTGTCGGCACAGCGCAGGATGCAGGCTTCACAACTCTGCTCGCAGCAGCTGAAGCAGCGGGCCTTGTAGACGCCCTTCGCGGCGAGGGCCCGCTGACAGTCTTCGCACCGACAAACGAAGCGTTCGCAGCGCTCGGCGAAGACACAATCGCCACCCTGCTTGCGCCGGAGAACAAAGACCAGCTCGCAGCAATCCTCTCCTACCACGTGATCGCAGGCCGCGTAGAAGCAGCTGATCTGGTAGGCACAACAACAGAAGCTGAGACCCTAAATGGCACGGTCTCAATCGACGGAACAGACGGTGTCAAAGTGAATTCGGCGACTGTCATTCAGGCTGATGTGGAAGCCTCTAACGGCATTATCCACGTCATTGATACGGTCCTCATACCGTAACACCCCTCCTCCTCCTCTCATTCCCCCCACTTGCTAAAATCCTTGAGAGGATGTCTTCACCCCGGCTTCGGCCGGGGTCTTTTTTTTTTGAAGAAAACTTATCGGTTCTGAGAGGCCTTCAATTCGGCGATTTCAGCTTTCAGCTCAGCAATGACGCTGAGAATTTCATCGCCCTTTTTGAGCATCTTCTCTTCGGTATCCTCAATCTCATCCTCGATCTGCTCGATCGCTTCTTCGGTACGCTCATCCTGTTCAGCCTGAAGGGCTTCAACAATCAGCGCGATGAAGAGATTCAGAACCGCAAAGCTCGCAAGAAAGATGAAGCTCAGGAAGAAAATCCACGCATAAGGGTGGCCATCATCCATCACCTTCTGGACGACTTCATTGCGCCAGCCATCCATGGTCATCACCTGAAACAGAGTGAAGGCTGAGGCTGGAATGTCATGGAAAAGCGCATGGACGTCGTGATTGTCTGTACGACCATAAAGCGAGGTCGCCATAACCGCGCTGGCATATATCAGAACCGCCAGAACGGCGATAATTGCGCCCATGCCCGGAAGCGCCTTGAACAGCGCCTCGACGATCCGCTTCATCATCGGCACGACATGCAACAAGCGCAGAACCCGCAACACACGCAATGACCGCATGACCTGGAACGGGCCAGAGCCCGGCAGGATGGACACACCCACCACGAAGAAATCGAAAATGTTCCAGCCAGACCTGAAGAAATCCAGCCTGTGGGCGAATAGCTTCAGAAGAAGCTCGATGACGAAAATACCGACGACGAAAATATCGAAGAATTTGATGCCCAGATGCAGAAGCGGCGGCAGCGTCTCAACCGTTTCCAGCCCCAGCGTTATCGCATTCAGAACGATCAGCGTGGTAATCGCATTCTTGAACAGGCTGTTCTCGATAATCTCCATCGCGCGGCGGCGCGACGGGCTAATCGTTTCGGTCACTTCCATCTGTCTTCCCGTCTCCCCAGATCGGCGCAGAAATTTCTGATAACCATAACTTAAAGTCTTCTACTGCTTTTGGGTATCGTCAAATCTGGCCATATACCCATCTTTGTGGGAACGTGCATCGGGGCCGAACAAATCCAGCAGAGAGGCAGAATGTCGTCGTCATCACCATTCCAGACAGAACAGATGACTCTGGCGGAGCTCTTCAACGGGAAACGTGTCTTTTCGTTTCCTGCGTTCCAGCGTCCGTATCGCTGGACGATGGAAGAAGCGATCACGCTGATTGATGACGTTGCCGCCGCCGCAAACCGTAAGGATGCGGGCTATTTCCTTGGCAATCTGGTCATGACGGAAGCCAATGGCCGTGACTGTATGGTGATTGATGGCCGCCAGCGCCTGACCACGCTTTTCATGTTGCTCTGCATTCTGCGCGACCTTGAGAAAGACGCGAACCGCAAGCGCGGCCTGCACCGCTTGGTGCGCGACGAACGCGACAATGAGAACTTCCTGGAATCCAGCTGGCGCCTGCGCTTTGCGCCCGCAGAGCAAACCCTGATTGAGAACCGCATTTCAGCATGGCAGGCGCTCAACAATCCGTCTCAGGGCGGACGCATTATTCCGGAACGCTACCTCACCATGTTTGAAGTGGCTGACGGCATGCGCGAGCTGCTGACCCAGCCGATTAATGATACCGGCCTGCCGCGCCTCAATGAATTTACCGATTATCTTCTCAATAATTGCGAAGTGATCGTCCTGACGGCGTCTTCTGCCACGTCAGGCCTGCGCCTCTTCCAGGTGCTGAATAATCGCGGTCTACAGCTTTCTGAAGCCGACCTTACCAAACCTGACCTTCTTAAAGCCCTGCCAATCGAACGACAGGCAGATGCGGCCATTATCTGGGACGGTCTTGAAGATCGTCTGGGGTCGGACAATCTTGATACGCTCCTGCGCGCAATGGTGTTTGCGACCTCTGGCGAATGGGTTCCGCAAGGGCGCACATTCGGCCCAAGCCTTAAAGCGGCCATGATCGGTCGCGGCCCTGAGCAATTCCACTTTGAAGACCTGCAAACCTATGGCGATGCCTTTGCAGACATTCACTGGGGCGACATCCCGTTCGACGAACCGGAAGAAAACCCAAACCATCTCATCCGTGCCCTGTATTTCCTCGGCCGGTCAGCGAATGAATGGAAAGAGTTCATTCCGGTCGCGATGGAAATCCTCGTCCAGTTCGACGGAAATTACGGCGAGATTTACCGCCATATCCGCGCGCTCGACCGGCTCTTTTTTGTCTGGTTCATCAACGAGACCTCTGAAGGCCCGCGCCGCCGCACCTGTTCGGATGCCATCGCGCAGCTGCGCAACGGTCAGGACGTGTTTGCCAGCGGCAATGCCTTCGACGTGCCACAGATCGAACTGGAAAAAGCGATTGAGGCGCTCTCCAAACCGTTTCCGAAACTCTATCAGCGCGGCGCCCTGCTCCGCCGGATTGAGCTTGGCCTTTGCGAGCGAGACGGACAGCCTGCCCCACCTTATCTGGAGCTTGCAACGTCCGAGCATGTGCTGCCAAAGAACCCGCGTCAGGGCAGCCAGTGGCAGATCGACTTTACACGCGCAGAACACCGCGAATGCCTCGACCTTCTGGGCAATGGCGTGCCGATTTCACGCGACCTCGACAAGCGCGTCGCCAATCGCGATTACAACGCCAAACGGTCCATCTATAAGGAATCCGGCGCAGACCTTTATTTCCGGAGCGTTGCCGATGTGTGCAGCTATAAGCAGTGGACACCGGCAGAAATCCGCGCGCGCACAGCTAAAATCGCCGACATGATCGCTACGGGCTGGCGCACCATCCCGACAGAACCCATTCCGGACGAATTCGATTTTGACGATGAAGACAGCACGGACGCCGAACTGTTCGAAGACGCCGATGTCGATGAAGAAGGTATTGGCGACGTCATCGCACGCGAGATTGACGCGAAGGTCAATTCGCAGAACGGGTCAGACTGACCCGCCTTCTGAATAGCCAAGCTCGGTAAGCGTTTTCAGATCCGGTTGCGGCACAATGCAAGGCGCAAGGTCACGCTCCCACCAACCGACATCATGCCAGCTGCCATTTTTGAAACCGATATTCCGATAGGTTGCAAAATGGTGGAACCCGACCGCTTCGTGTAGCGCCGCACTGCCCGCATTCGGCAGGGTGACAACACCATAGGCTTTGGTGAACCCCTGACGGGTCAGAATATCAATCAGTACGTTATAGAGCTTGCGGCCAAGCCCTTTCCCGCGCGCAGCCGGTGCCAGATACACAGTGACTTCGACGGCCCATTGATAAGCTTTGCGCTCGCGATAGGGCGACCCATAGGCATAGCCCACGACCTCGCCCTCATCTTCGGCAACAATCCATGGGTGGGTCGGCCAGAGCTTTTCAATCCGGCCAGCCATAATGTCAGCCGCCGGTGGCTCCATCTCGAATGACACGGCGCTGCCATCTACAAAGGGCGCGTAAATTTCGGCAATTTTTGGCGCATCAGCAGCGGTAGCAAAACGGATAATCAATTAAAGCCCCACTCCACCGCGCACGTCAGTCTCTACGAAGCGCTCCATGCCTGCAATCATCGGGCGGGCCTTGCCAATAGCTTCCTGAACCTGCGCCAGTTGCAGGCTCGCCATATGGCTTTCAGCCCGATCCCAGACCTCTGTTACCCAGATCGTTGTGTTATCAGCTGGATCAGCGGCGACCACATAAGACAAGCAGCCCGGCATGTCTTTCAACCCACCGAGCAGTATCTCGATCAGTGCGTCGCGCTTGCCGTCAGCTGCAGTAAATTTTCCAACCAGTCCATACATGAAAGGGCCTCCCCGAACGGAGAGACCCAACCACATTTCCCCCTACACGCAAATCGAAATTTAGAGCGGACGACGCACCGTAAACGCGCCGCGAATATCGCCGACCTCAAAGCCGGTCGCCTGATCATCGGCGTAGATCGCATCAATCGCCGCCTGCACCTCTGGCGAGATATCTGTGCCATGACAGGTCGCGCAGAAGTCACCGAGGAAGATCGGCTTCATCCAGCGAAAGACAAGACTGCCCTCTTCGTCCACGACTTCGGAATACTGCATCGCCATCTGGTTCACGCCCGATGCGCGCGCCTCCTCAAAGACACCAAATTGTTCTGTTTCCCAGGCATCCGGCGCGTTTGCAGGGTTACGAACGCGAAGCGAAGTGCGGCCAACCTCAAGGCCTGTTTCAGCCGACACTTCAGCCGAGATCACCAGCGCATCTTCAGAACAGGCCGTGATAGCTTCCTCAATGCCGCCCTCTTGCATGGCAGACATCAACCGCGCCTGCAGGCGTTCCTGCAACATGCTCGCCGCGCTTTGCGCTGCGCTGATATCTTCATAGGCGGGTTCCGGCATTTCAACCGAACTGCCACAGCCGCCCAACATGAGCGCGGACGCGAGCCCCGCAAGGATAGGATATTTCATTATCTGTCTTTCCTCCCATTATGATAGCAGGCTATCATAAACTTCTCGCGCATCAGACGATACCAAAGCGCACGACCAGATTAGTCAGATATACATACATTTTATAGGGTTTTTAGTTTCGCACACAAAAAAGCCGCCCTGCTGGGGATGGCAGAGCGGCGAAAATGCGTCAGCGATAGAAAGTGGGTATCAGGCTGACGGCTGTAAATCATGCCGGACGAGATCTCGGGCTTTGAGCACCTCGGTGATCTCATCAAGTATGGCAGGATCATCAATTGTGGCGGGCATCTTCCAGGCTTCTCCGTCGGCAATCTTGCGAATAGTTGCGCGCAGAATTTTGCCAGAGCGCGTTTTAGGAAGACGTTGCACAACGAGAATGTGTTTGAGCGCAGCGACGGCGCCAATCTCCTCGCGCACCAGCTTCACACAAGCTTTTTCAATGTCTTCCGGCTCTTCGGTCACCCCGGATTTAAGGACAATCAAACCGATTGGCTTCTGGCCCTTCAATTCGCAGAATGCTCCAAGCACAGCGCATTCCGCGACAGCCTGATGGCCCGACAGAACCTCTTCCATGCCGCCGGTAGAGAGGCGGTGACCGGCTACATTGATGATATCATCGGTACGCGCCATAATGTGAAGATAGCCGTCCTCATCCATCATGCCGGCATCGGATGTCTCGTAATAGCCCGGGAAGTGATTGAGATAGCTGTTCCTGAACCGGTCATCATTGCCCCAGAGCGTTGGCAGGCACCCCGGTGGCAGAGGCAGTTTGATGCACACAGCCCCCAGCGTTGACGGCGCGCCAACCTCATGGCCGCCCTCATCCAGAATATGGATTTCATAGCCCGGCATCGGCACGGTTGAAGAGCCATATTTTACCGGCAGGGTTTCAATGCCGCGCGGATTTGCCGTGATCGGCCAGCCGGTCTCTGTCTGCCACCAATTGTCGATCACCGGCACGTCGAGCTTTCGCTCGGCCCATTGGATCGTGTCCGGATCGGCGCGTTCGCCGGCGAGAAAGAGCGTACGCAGGGATGATGTATCGTAATTCTCCAGAAGCTCCGCATTCGGATCTTCCTTTTTGATCGCGCGGAAGGCCGTTGGCGCCGTGAAGAGCGCAGCAACTTTGTGCTCCTCGATCACACGCCAGAATACGCCAGCACCCGGCGTACCGACAGGCTTTCCTTCGAACATGATCGTCGCGCAGCCCTGAAGCAGCGGCGCATACACAATGTAAGAGTGGCCAACCACCCAGCCGACATCAGACGCCGCCCAGAAGGTATCGCCCGGCTTCACCGCATAGACATATTCCATCGACCATTTGAGCGCCACCATATGGCCGCCTGTGTCGCGGACCACGCCTTTCGGCTGGCCCGTCGTGCCCGAGGTGTAGAGAATATAGAGCGGGTCGGTTGCTGCCATCGGTTCTGGCGCGGCGGTTACGCCTTCAGCTTTGGCCTCGGCCACCAATGCTGCCCAGTCATGGTCGCGCGCGCCAAGCTCAGCTGTCACGTCCTCACGCTGCAGAATGATGCAGGCATCCGGCTTGTGGTCGGCCTGATCAATCGCTGCATCGAGCATTGGCTTGTACGGAATGACGCGGTTCGGCTCGATACCGCAGCTTGCAGACACCATCAGCTTTGGCTTGGCATCATTGATACGGGTCGCCAGCTCGTGCGGCGCAAACCCGCCAAACACGACAGAGTGGATCGCGCCAATGCGCGCGCAGGCCAGCATGGCAATCGCCGCTTCAGGCACCATCGGCATATAGACGATCACGCGGTCGCCCTTCTCAACGCCTTTGGCTTTCAGAATGCCCGCAAAGGTGGCCACCTCTTCGGTCAGCTCAGCGAAGGTATAGCTCTTCTTCCTGCCGGTGATCGGGCTGTCATAAATGAGCGCGGTCTCTTCGCCGCGGCCCGCCTCAACATGCCGGTCGAGACAGTTATACGCTGTGTTGCACACACCATCGGGAAACCAGCGGCCATAGACGCCCGCATCGCCGTCAAAGGCAGTGGTTGGTGCGCTGACCCAGTCAATCTCTTTGGCCGCTTCCATCCAGAACGCGCCAGGATCGGATTTCCAGTCATTATAGACGTCTGCATATTTTGCCATGTTACGTCTCCCCGTGAGTTTTCATTTTCAGGGGAGTTTAGCAGAGGAGAAAACCCTAAATCGAGTGCGCCTTAAGTCGAACTTTTGCGAACAAATGGGCAATATAGGTGAAACATATGTGATTTGACCGACCGCTTTGCGGCTGACGCCGCTCTCGCGATGGGTCGCGCTCAGAACCGGCTCCACACAAGCGACTGCGCAGGCACAGGCCGGTTTCGTCAGAAACAACAAGGCCGAGCACCGAAGGAGAATTTTTACCTACAGCGCCTCGCAGCTTAATGGTGCATCAGCCGCCGCCGCGAACATGCCAGTAATCCGCCAGCCTTTTCCATCAGCCCATCCAAGCTCATAACCCGATGCGCGCATATCATCGCCCATAACCTCACCGGACGTCAGATAACGTGTGAAGCGCATACCGGCTCGCGCCGTTTCGCCCTGAACATCACACACCAGAACCTCGTGAATGATGGAGCGGTCATAGCCATCGGCTTCAAGCTGCGCAAAAACCGCCTCTAGCCGCGCAGTCTCTTCTTCCACGCTGCCGGTCATCTGCCAGAAGTCACGGCCCAGCGCTTCAGTGTCGTGCGCATTCCACGCTTCGGTATAGGCCCACATAAAGTCTTCCGCGCTTCCCAGCGTCGGCGCTTGAAACTCAGCGTCCTGCGCCCCGCCACACGCCGCAAGTGCAAGTATACACGCGCCCATAAACAGATTTCGCATTCACGCTCTCCCGCACATTCTCTGCCGCCCTATCTCTCTCAGATCGCTCCGAAAAGAAAGTCCCTCTCCCGTCGGGGTAGAGGTTAAGTCCGAAGCGCCAGTTGAAATAGCGAAGGAATAATTGTATAATTTGAACGTCTTCAGCGCACTCTGCTGGAGACCAGTCTGTAGATTGAGCGACGTGGGTAGGACTCGAATTTTCCACAACTCAATCGAAGGATTTGAAAATTGAAAAAGACCAAAACTGTGTTCCGTATTGATCGGAACACAAAGCAAGCGACGTCTGAGATCATGGACGAGTCGGCTTGGGTTTTGAACGGCGAAGGCGTGGCGACGGTAAAATTCGATGGCACGGCAGCGCTTGTGCGCGCTGGACGGCTGTACAAACGCTATGATCGCCGACCGGAAAAGCGTTTTCTGACACAACTGAAAGCGGACAGGGATTTTCGTCTTACCTCGGACATGTTCAAACCTGCGCCCGAGGGGTTTGAACCGTGTGAACCTGTGCCAGATTCCCAAACAGGCCACTGGCCGGGCTGGCTCCCTGTCGGTGATGGCCCGGAGGATGTCTGGTTCAGAGAAGCCTGGAACACTGGCATCTACGAACCGGGCACTTACGAGCTTGTAGGCCCAAAAGTGCAGAGCAACAAATATTGCCTTGATAAGCACGAACTTTGGCGGCATGGCGCGATAACCGTCGATGTTAGTCGAACATACGACGCCATTCGAGGTTGGCTTCAAATGAACCACCATGAAGGGCTTGTGTTCCACCATCCAGATGGCCGAATGGCCAAAATCCGACGGAAAGATTTCCAGATGACCTGGTAGCCGCCGCGGGTGTCGGTGACCACAGTCGGCGACACCCGCTTCGCCCTACTTTCTCATTGTAACCAACCGCTGACATTCCGGCGTTTCTGCGCTATATGACCCTGAATACCCACTTTGCACGGGCCCTTGAACCCGCTGGAGAGAGACAATGAATATCGAAGACCTTGTCGCGCCATCATCGATGGTGAACGGCCTCAATTCCCTTGGCATCGCCAAACCCCCATCCGAAACGCGCGTCGTCGCCGCTATGTCCGGCGGTGTGGATAGCTCCGTTGTCGCCGCCCTTCTTAAGGCGCAGGGCTATGATGTCGTCGGCATCACGCTCCAGCTTTACGACCATGGCGTTGCCATCCAGAAAAAGGGGGCGTGCTGCGCCGGGCAAGACATACACGACGCCCGCAATGTGGCCGACCAGATCGGCATTCCGCATTACGTGCTGGATTATGAGTCCCGCTTCAAAGAGCAGGTGATGGAGGATTTTGCCGACACCTACCTCTCCGGCTCCACGCCTATTCCGTGCATTCGCTGTAACCAGACGGTCAAATTCAAAGACCTTCTGGCGACTGCGCACGACCTTGGCGCTGACGCGATGGCGACGGGCCACTATATCCGCCGCGAGCAGGGCCATAACGGCCATGGCGAGCTTCACCGCGCCCATGATGACAGCCGCGACCAGTCTTACTTCCTCTTTGCGACCACACAGGAACAGCTCGACTTTCTGCGCTTCCCGCTGGGCGGACTGCCGAAGACATCTGTTCGCGAGCTGGCAGAGTATTTCGGGCTGCCAGTCGCGCAAAAGCCAGACAGTCAGGACATCTGCTTCGTGCCGGACGGCTCATACGCAAAAGTGGTCGAACGCCTGCGACCGGGCTCCGGTCGCGGCGGCGAGATTGTGCATCTGGATGGCCGCGTTTTGGGTAAGCATGAAGGCGTCATCCATTACACAATCGGCCAGCGCCGCGGCCTTGGCGTCGCAACGGGCGAGCCGCTTTTCGTGGTGAAGATTGATGCCCCGAACCGGCGCGTCATCGTTGGCCCGCGCGAAGCGCTGCTCACCGCTGGCCTTGCCATGGAAGAACTGAACTGGCTCGGCGAAGGCACGCTGGAAGAGGCGTGCGAGCGTCAGGCCCGCGCACTCATCCGTGTACGGTCTACCCGCCCGCCAAAGCCCGGCCATCTCGGCTGGCACAACGGCCAACCGGCTGTCTTCTTTGATGATCCGGAAGAAGGCGTCGCACGCGGTCAGGCCTCTGTGCTCTATTCAGCGGACGACGAAACCCGCGTCCTAGGCGGCGGCTTTATTTCCGCCACCATTCCAGCCGATGAGCGCATGGTGGCTTAAGCGCTAATCTCCCATCAGCACATCACTGTCATCCCTGAATTGGCGCAGCCAATATCAGGGACCCAGTAAAAAAATCAAAATTGAAACCCAAAATTGTTCATGATACGTTCTGACCATCATGAGCGCATATTTCGTCTACATTCTCGCTTCTCAGCGAAATGGAACGCTCTATACGGGCGTGACGAACAATTTGTTTCGACGTGTCTGGGAACACCGCAACAATGAAGGCGTCAGCTTTACAAGAAAGCACAAAGTCCATCGCCTTGTCTGGTTCGAAGAGCATGGCGACATCAATCGAGCCATCTACAGGGAAAAGCGTATAAAGCGCTGGAAGCGTGACTGGAAACTAAGGCTTATCGAAACAGAAAACCCGAACTGGACCGATCTCTATGATGAGCGGTTCGTCGTTTAATTTCTGGGTCCCTGACATTCGCTCAGGCGAATTCAGGGATGACCGTTTTTATTGCACGCCTCTCAAATGTCATCCCTGAATTGGCGCAGCCAATATCAGGGACCCAGAATGATCTACTCCGCGCAACGCTGACGGAAGCCTGATCCAAGCCACCCGCCATCTGCCGCAAATGAAGTTGTTTCATACGTCGCCCCAACAACCGACGCATCTGACAAACGGTAATTCTGGTACATATACGTCTGCAAACGCGCCCGTGATGCATCATCCGGCAAAGCGAACGAGACGGGAGTAAAATCACCCTGGAAATAGACGCGAGGCGCCTGACCTCGCAACACTTCACTACCTTCTTCTCTAGCGCGCTCAGATATCTCTTGGACTGCGTTTGTTGAAATCAACTGTCCGAGAAATGTAACCTCTCCTGGCCTGACCTCAAATTTCACCGTCTGTTCGGCTAAACACAAATGCCAGATACTCTGATGATGAATTGTTTCGACCGCATACGTTCCGGGGTCTACATACGCAATATTGTAGCGTGGCCAAAAATAGGACATCGCACCCTCTGCATACGAAAAGTTCCCGAATGGGTCGCGACCGTTTCGACGCCCGGGCAGCATGACAACATCAAGTGAGTTTCCATCCAAGCGGCCAATTGAGAGACCAATACGCTGAGTCCGCATTTCCTCTGAAACTTCATAAACCACAACACCCAGTGGATCCGCGTTTGTGAATGGTCTCACCGGGTCTGTTCCAGACTGACTCGCACATGCAGCCAACAAAAGCAGCGCACTCGTCATTATATACATTTTCATCCAGCTCACCTCGAAACCACATTTCGATATTGCAATTTGAACAAGCTCAACACGCAATCCACCATAAATACAATCCAAGACGATCACCTAAATTCAAAACTTCTCCAACGCGTCACGCGCCACCCTAAACTAGCGGCATGCATGACGCGCCCGCCTCTCTTCCGGATAAGAACTCGCCCAGCGTGATGGCGAGACGCATCCGCCATAATCTTGGCAGCGTTGAGGCTTATGCGGACGGGTATCTGGAATTTGAATGCGAGACGCCGCGCCCGACTGACAAGCCGCGCCATATGCAGCGCCGGTGTTACGAGACACTGCTCACCCATATCCGCCGCGCGGAATATCAGCTGAGATGCTTCATCCTCTGGCTGACAGCTATTCTAATCGAGAAGGCGCAGGCCAATCCTGAACTCTACCGGTCCCTGTTCTCGAAACCACAAGCAAGTGCGCAGGCGCAGCGTGCCGTAGGTTTCGGCGACGATCTGCACGCGAGCAATTCAAACCAACACAGCCTTGAGCCCGGTCTATGCAATCCGAATGGATTGCGAGACCAAACCCAAAAAGAGCCCAGCGGCCTCGCATGGCAGCAGGAGCTGGAACTGCGCCGCCTCACCGCCACGACGCCGCCTATTGGCGGTTTCACCGTGACCACGCCAGTCTTCGGGGGCGGCAAGAGCCGCTCCACCCGTGCCCGCATCAAAGCCTTCCGACCCGACCCGCTATCAATTGTCGATGCGTCCTATCTGATCGCCCGTATGGCCCGTTTGCCGCGCATACTCGCTCGCGCTGACCAGATGGCCGAACGGCTAGCCAGGCGCGCAGCCCTGAGCGCGTTCTATCGCGAAAGCGCAGCTGACGCGGAGAACAACAAGAACTCAGCCTTGAGCGCGTTCTATCGCGAAAGCGCAGCTGACGCGGAGAACAACAAGAACTCAGCCTTGAGCGCGTTCTATCGCGAAGGCAGAGCCGAAGCGGAGATCGGATCACATCAACCACTCTTCGTCCCCAAAAGGAGAGACGGGCTTTTAACCGTCTCAGTGGCGCAGGCCCGCGCAAGGCCGCCAAACCCCCTATGGTTCCAGCCGTTTCAGAACTGGCTTCCACCCGAAGATTTATGGGCTTCATCGGAAGATGAAGGCGAACGCGCAGACCTTAACTGGCTCCACCATGTGGCAGTCGGCGCGCTGACGCGTGTGGGTTTTGCTTCAGGCGATGATCACTCTTCCCGCCTGCCAGACCTCTCCCGCTTTGAGCCGCCTTCCCCGCCCCAGATACGCCGCACCTGAAAACCATTGCCATATATGGCCGGTTCACCGGATGATGGGCGTGAGGAATCAAAGGTCAGGGGATACGCGTGCAAACCGGAAAAATAGATGTTCTGAGAGTCGTCAAAGACGTCTGGACCCTGCCCCTCTACCGGCCTGGCCTTGTCGCGATCGTCACCATATTCGGCTTTGTTCTGCCGGATTTGATTGCAGCAGTCATTCTTCGGGGGCTATTCGCCATGCCACATCCGATAATGGTCTCCGTCATGTCCTCGCTGATTGCCCTTGTCGTGGTATCTGTCAGCCTGATTGCCAAGCGCTATGCCGTGTTCGAGCTTAGCGCGAATGCCGTGCGAAAAGGCGATATCTTCTCAACCGCATTCCTTATCGCTGCATGGCCAGCATTTGCCGTGCAGTTTATTGCCGGTTTAAATGGGCCAGGATTGCTTTTGTCGCTTGTCGGCTCTTTCTTCCTTATCCTGATCGTTCCTGTGATCTGCGTGGAAGAACTTTACGGTTTTGAAGCCGCAAAGCGTAGCGCGCAAATGGTTTGGCAGAACATTGTGGGCATACTGCTCTGCCTGTTCAGCCATCTCATTTTGATGCTGGTTGTCTTTTTCCTGATGGAGCTTGCCGGAACCCTCGGCATATCAAGCGCCATCACCGGAGGCATCTTCACCATCATCCTGTCTCTCGTGACCGCAATGGCCACCATTATTCTACCCGTACGCGTCTATGATGAAATCCGGTCGTTAGAGAGATAGTACTACTTCGCCAGTTTCGCTCACCAGCCAGACCGCCTCCAGTAGACAATCCCATCGTGCTAGCGCACTCTTTAAGTTCTCTGTCGAGGTCCAAATGTTTTCATTGCGCCGAAAATCCCGCCGCAAGACTGCAGCGCCATTTTCACTGCCCACCATTTTGCTGTACGCAACGATACTGACAGGTGGGATGCTGGCTATCCAATGGCTGGATTTCGGCTTGTACACCCTGGACGGCGGCAAAGACTGGCAGATCGGGATTGCCGCTTTTATCTTTCTTTGCCTCGGCATCTGGCTGGGGGCCCGTCTCTTCTCTCGCGATGCGACGGAGCCTGTTGAAGCGGGTAACCCGAGAGCCCGTGCAGCACTCGGTATTTCCGATCGTGAATATGAAGTGCTTCAGGAACTCGCCAAAGGGCTATCCAACAAGGAAATCGCGTCTGAACTACGCGTATCTCCAAATACGATAAAAACTCACATCGCCCGTCTGCTTGAAAAGCTGGAAGCAAACCGCCGCACAGAAGCCGTTGCCAGAGCGCGGGAGCTTGAGATTCTCGACTAACTATTTGAATTTATCTGCATTTCACGAAAATCACCCCTTTGGGTGATCGCCAGAAGTCGATGATTGCGTCAGCAAAAACCTGTGTTCAGATAAAGAAAAGGAGAACGCATGTTGAAACGAATTTTGCTGTCCGGTCTGATTTCAGGCCTGTTGACGGGCCTCTTCATGTATTTCACGGCAGCCCGGACCACCGCTGAGCAGATGTTGTCTACAAGCATGATGCAGATGATGGCGATGGGCTACACCGCTATGTTGGTCGCTTTCATCTTCATCTTCGTCGCCATGAAACGCCATCGCGATATCGCTCAGGGTGGGGTGATCAAATTCCTACCCGCATTTGGTATGGGGCTCGCCATTACTCTGGTTGCCGGCATCTTCTATGCCATCGCTTGGGAGATCAGTCTTTTGCTGACCGACTATCAGTTCATCAATGCCTATGAAACGGTATTGTTGAACGCGGTCGAGAACAGCGGCAAAACCGGAGAAGAGCTTGAGACATATCGTCAATCCGTCGAAGCTTCTCTGGATACTTATCGCAATCCAGTGACACGATTACCAATCACATTCACTGAAATCGCGCCCGTTGGTGTTCTCGTTTCACTCGTGAGTGCGTTATTGCTGCGCAATTCACGCTTCTGGCCCAGACGACCTGTCGTCTGAAAACGCCTGGACCTAAAAAAAAGCCCGCGCAGCGAACTGCGCGGGTGTGAAGATCACAGAGCGAAACCTGTGTTTAGTGGCGCTTTAGCTCAGCGCGGCCGACCACCATGTGGTGAACCTCATCCGGACCGTCGGCAAAGCGAAGGTGACGAATATCGGTGTAAAGCTCGGCCAGCGGGGTCCACTGGGAAATACCCGTCGCGCCGTGAATCTGGATCGCGTCATCGATGATCTTGCAGGCTTTTTCCGGCACCATCGCCTTGACCATGGAGACCCAGATGCGGGCTTCTTTATTGCCCATCACATCCATCGCCTTTGCGGCTTTCAGAACCATGAGGCGCATCGCTTCAATCTCAATCCGGTTGCGGGACACCGTTTCAAGGTTTTTGCCGAGCTTGATCAGCGGCTGGCCAAACGCCTCGCGTGAGAGGCCGCGCTCAACCATCATATCAAGGGCGCGTTCTGCCTTACCGATTGTGCGCATGCAGTGGTGGATACGGCCCGGGCCGAGGCGCAGCTGGGAAATCTCAAAGCCGCGGCCTTCGCCGAGAAGCATATTCTCTTTCGGTACACGGACATCTTTAAAGCGCAGATGCATATGGCCGCGCGGGGCATGGTCCTCACCAAAGACATGCATCGGGCCGACAATCTCCACACCCGGATGCGGCAGTGGCACGAGAATTTGAGACTGTTGTTTGTGCGGCTCGGCGTCAGGGCTGGTTTTGACCATGACGATCATGATGCGGCAACGCGGATCGCCTGCGCCGGAAATGTAGTATTTCTCGCCGTTGACGACCCACTCATCACCGTCCAGAACCGCCGTCGTGGAGATGTTCTTAGCATCAGAGGAGGCAACATTCGGCTCTGTCATCGCGAAGGCAGACCGGATCTCACCATTCAGAAGGGGCTTAAGCCATTTCTCTTTTTGCTCAGGTGTGCCGACATGCTGCAGCACTTCCATATTGCCGGTGTCCGGCGCGTTACAGTTCAGCGATTCAGACGCAAGCGGCACTTTGCCAAGTTCAGCGGCGATGTAGGCATAATCGAGGTTCGTCATACCATGACCGATAGGGGAATCCGGCAGGAAGAAGTTCCAGAGGCCAGCCTCTTTGGCTTTGTTCTTGGCGCCTTCGAGAAGTTCAAGCTGGCGCGGGTGGAAGCTCCAGCGGTTTTCCAGCGTCCGGCCGAGTTCTTCATACTCTTCCTGGATCGGCTTTACGTTCTCTTCAATGTGTTTCTTCACGGCCTCAAACAGCGGAACGGATGCTTCCGACATTTCGAGGTCATTCATCTTCAGGCTTGGGTCAACAAAGCTGCTCATAGATATCTCCGTATTTTGACGGAGAATTTAGCCGCTCACAGGCCATAACTGGTAATGCGGTTTTTGAATGCAGCTCATTCTTTTGGCGAATGGGTGACACAAGCGCTTATAAAGATTAGTTTATGACTGCTCTGATCTGCTCTCTTAGCCATATCAGGCCCGGATCGGCCTCTGTAGCCTCGTGCCAGTACATGTAAGCTTCTGCGGACGGCAGGCTGAGCGGCAGTTCATGAAGCTCGTTGCCTTCAAGCCCCTGAAACGTCTCTGCATAGCGCCGTGACAGTGTGAGTATCATATCGGTCCGCGAGACAATCTGCCAGGCCGACATCGCATTCTGGCAGCGTACAGCAATTTTTCGTTCGCGGCCAATCCTTGATAGCGCCGCATCCTCATGCCCGAGGCCAACCGAACGGGGCGAGGCAAACACATGTTCAAGCTTGAGATAGGTATCAAGCGTGAGCGCCTCACCAATGGCCGGATGCCCCTTACGCGCGGCGACGACGAAGCTGTCATGACGCAGCAATTCCCGCTTCAGGCCGGTCCGATCTTTGTGGGCGACATCAATTGCCAGATCCAGATCGCCATTCGCCAGAAGGTTGGTGAGATCCTGCCTCGCAAAATGCGCACTGGTCAGTCGGACCTCAGGTGCCGCCTCGCGCATATGGGTCACCAGAGAGGCAAAGTTCGGCGCCTCGCCGGACAGACGCATGCCGACCCGGAACAACCGGTTGGAGGTCGCCGGATCAAAATGCATGGCACTCGCCAGCGCGAACCCAAAATTACGTAGGGCCTCACGGATCGGGCCGATAATATCCCGCGCCATGGCAGTCGGTACGAGGTTGTTCCCTTCACGGATAAACAGCTCGTCATTGAAAGCTTCACGCAGCCGCGCCAGAGAGTGGCTCACGGCAGGCTGGGAGAGATTAAGGTGCCGCGCAGCACGCGACACACCACCTTCAGAGTAAATCGCCTCGAAGGTTTCAAGCAGGTTCAGATCAAACTGGGCAATGCGACGCAATGGAAAACCCCCGGCAGTTACAACCTACACTACCCCGTGCAGGCGGCCGCGTCAGCCCATTCTGGTCAAAGCATCGTTCATTGTGTTCACGAGGGTCTCGACGACAATCGGCTTAGCGACGTGGCCGTTAAAGCCTGCCTCGATATACTCGTCGACCTGGTGTTTCATGGCATTCGCAGTGAGCGCCAGAGCCGGCACGACCTGACGCCGGCGTTCAGCATCAATACGGCGAATCTCGTGAAGGGCTTCAACGCCGGTAAGTTCCGGCATCTGGATATCCAGAAGGAGAAGGTCAAACTCGCCATTCTCATAAGCATCAACAGCCTGACGTCCGTCTTCCACGAAGCAGACATCCACGCTCATAGTTGCGAGCATGAGCTGCAGAACACGGCGGTTGTGAGCATGATCTTCAGCGACAAGAATACGCGGGCGATGACCATGGGTCGCCTCCACATCACCTGACATGTCTTCAATGTCGATCTCGCTTGCCGTTTCGCAGTCATCAGCCAGAGGCAGTTCGCAGAAGAAGGAGAACTCCGCGCCCTCGCCCTTTTTGCTGCGCACACCGAGAGAGCCATTCATCATGGCGGCAATCCGGTGCGAAATAGAGAGCCCAAGACCAGACCCGCCATGACGGCGGCTGAGTGAATCATCGACCTGCACAAACGGCTCGAAAATGCGCGCCTGATCTGCATCGCTCAGGCCAGAACCAGTATCGGCCACTGCAAAGGACAGCCCACAAACGCCCTTATCCTCAAGGACATCCGCCCTGACGTTAAGAGTCACAACGCCATCTTCGGTGAACTTGATCGCATTGGAGAGAAGATTGCCGACAATCTGGCGAAGCCTTAGCACGTCGCCCTCAAGGCAAAGCGGCTCTTCTTTATTCCAGACGAGGCGGAATTCAAGGCCTTTGGCATGCGCGCTGAGTTCAGAAGTAATCACCAGATTGCGCACAAGATCATGCACCCAGAAGGCCTGATGATCGAGTTCCAGATGACCTGCTTCGATTTTGGAAAGGTCCAGAATATCATCAATGACACCGATCAGTGCATCACCTGATGAACGGATTACCGACACCATTTCCTTTTGATTGCCATCAAGCTGTGTCCGCCCCAGCATTTCAGCCATACCAAGAACGCCATTCATCGGTGTACGGATTTCATGACTCATATTTGCGAGAAAAATAGACTTGGTACGGCTCGCCTCGGATGCCGCCGCGAGGGCTTGTTTCAATTTGATCTGCTTTTGAACATCCGCCACCGCGACTATGAGCATATAATAGATGAGCCCACCGATCGCGACGATGATAAGGATACGTTCCGGTACAGTTATCACAAACGGCATTGGCAGGAGCGCGAGCGCGAGCAAACCTGTCAAAGGTGGTATAGCGGCGACAATCGCGCCCTTGATCCAGTCAGAATACTTGAAAGTTACATGCGCTGTGACCCCAACAACCATCAAAAGGCCGCTCGCCATCAGGACAATATCGCCAGTGCTCCAGAGATAAACACCGCCGCCAGCCCATGTTCCGCCGCCAAACAAAGAGACAAAAAACTGGCCGTACAGATACCCATCGCCCGGGTTCTTATCCCGCTTCTTCAGCTGTTCAAGAACTACCTCGCCGAACTCCGCCGGAACAACCAGTGCAAGCCAGATCAGCGCAAATTCGACCTGCCCGCACAGAGCCCATAAGACGACCAAAACAAGTTCAATACCGATGCGAAATACAAGATCTTTAACGAGAACAGCACCGAGCGCTTCGGATGCGCGATGGTCTTCTTCCGTCATACGGAAGAACCACGTAAATTTTTCTTTGAGCTTACTGCCCGTCATACACAACCCGGCCCTGCTTTCAGAACTCGGGTATATTTTACAGAGTTGGGTTAATTGTCGATGACTACATTGAAAGTCTTCACATCAAACCGATAGTGCCAGAATCTGGCTGATCTGCGAGAGACTTCTACCCGATTCTTCGCGCCAGTCGTTCAGAGCAGCCTGAACACTTGCAAGGTCTCTCTTCGCGGTCGGCGCTTTTGCGACGATACCAGCGCCAATGAGTGCCTTCACGACATCATTAGAGAGGACGACAGATTCCACACCCATGCGCCGCAGAAAAATCTGACCGGTTTTCGCGCCGAGCCGGTTTGTCCGTTTCTGCATCGCTGAGAGGTTTTCAAAGAAGTCTTCCGGTTTCCAGCTGGCAAAGAAAGCTCCCACGCCTCCGTGCTCAGTTATAATGTCCCGAAAATACAGCGCGTTCTTCCCGACACTGAGGAGCTTACCCGCATTTCGGACAATGCCGTCCGTCTTGAGCAAGCGATCAAGGTCTTCCTCGCCCATCATGGACCAGCGATGTACATCGAAACCTTCAAACGCGGCCTCGAAGTTCGGCCATTTCTTATCAATGAGGGACCATGAAAACCCGGCCTGAAAAATGACCTTAGTCGCTTCAGAGAGGAACCGGTCGGCAGGTATGGCTTCAATCTCCATCGCACTGACCACAGGGCTCAGCCTGTCTTCCAGCGCCTCGCGTCCATGCTTTTCGGCGGCACGCGCTTCGATTTCACAAAACTGCATGTCCAATTCCCCCGATCTGCGGAGAAACATATCCGATTGCGTTCAACGCGTCTCTGCACAAAACTGTTAGCACTATAGAGGTGTATTCATGTCCATTCCGGTCACGAGAGAAATCGTCAGCCCGAAAACTGAAGACAAGATCAGGGATCGTGTGCGTAAGGTGACTGAGTTTCAGCGCCCAGATGGGAATGCCCGTATCGTGACCGAAGACGATCTGGACGCGATGTATGATTTCTTCGCGTTACCGGACGTCTCAGACCCGATCTACACGGTCGAGAAACCCGTCACCAAGGACAGTGTGCTGCGCCATATCCAGCGCAAGGCAGAGGCTCAAGCAAAGGGTGAAGGCTTCATGCTGGCCAGCTTTGATGAGACTGGCAGCGTCACCGGGTATTTCGATTTCACCATCTGGCCAAACTGGTCAGCCGCAGAATTTGGCGGCGCCACTCATCCTGACCAACAATCAAGCGGCCGTGGCCGTGACGGCATTTTCCGCAGCATAGATTTCGTATTCGAAACGCTTGGCGTTCACCGGCTCTGCTTTACCGCAGCGCATGACAATATCCGTTCGATCAAGCTGATCGATGCCATGGGCATGACGCGTATGGGTGAGGTCACGAGCAAGGGCCCGAACAGGCAAACGCGTCAGTCACTTGTCTGGGAAATGACCGCCGATGACTGGAAACACATCCGTATGCGGATGTAGTGCTCAGGCAAGCACGTCCTGCCAGTTTTCGTTCCGGTCAATCTGCTGTTTCACAAACCAGCAAGTCGGGACGATAGACTTCCCCTCGGAGCGCGCATCTTCTACGGCGCGCGCAACGAGCTTCTTGCCAATACCGCGTCCGCCAAGCTCCCGTGGCACCAGAGTATGGTCAGTGATGCGTTTGTCGCCTTCTACGTCCTCAAAGGTCAGCACAGCCTTGTGGCCGTCCACCATCAGAACATATTGCTCTCCGGAGCCACGCGGCTCTCGTTTGATATCTGTGTCACTCATGGAAGTGAAATGGGTAGCTCTGGCATGAGTTCCAAGATCAGACTGGCATGCCCAGCTCTGCATAGACCTCCGGAATCTGCTTCTTGAGCGGGAAGAAGCCTTTTGTGGCGTGCGGCCAGAACAAGCGGTCCCAATCACGCACAATCTCTACGAGCTGGATGTCGTGTTCGGAAAGCGCATCTTTCAGCGCATTCAGTTTTGGGCGAACCCAGCCGACCGGTGCGTACCCCGTAGCGACGGTATCCATTTTGGTCTCAAGCGCCCACTCGACGGTCACTTGAATAAAGTCGTCCGCACTCAGCTTTCGTGCTGGAAGCGACATGCGCTCCATGGCGCGGCGTAAAACATCATCCAGCGCGCCTTGCGCAAACCGCTTTGCCTGCTCCCCCGCACCAGATGGAGACCGCGCATCCGGGAAGACGCAACCGGCGACCGCGACAAGGTCTTCAATGCCAGAGGCCAGCGAGGCGAGATGCATATCCTCTTCGGTCAGCAGGAGGCCGGTTCGGCCTTTGGCTTTCCCGGCGGGCAGGTCCGGCCAGCGCGGAGACGGATTTTCAAATCCTTCAAGCGGCGTTGCGTCCTGCGCGAGGCCCGAAGGCGAAAACCGTCCATCGGTGTACTTTTCAATATTATCCTTACGGGCCAGATAAGTCTTGCCACGCGTGTGCAGCCCGCCAACCCAGCGCCAGGACAGTGTGTTGGATGCCGGGTCAGCATCCATCAGATGTTTCAGGAAGAAGTCCGCGCCGAGCTCCCATGGAAGTTTCAAGGTGAATATCCAGATGGAGGCGAACCACATGCGGGCATGGTTGTGCAGATAGCCCGTTTCGACAAGTTCGCGCGCCCAGTTATCGAAGCCGGCAATCCCGGTTCGCCCGCTGACCGCTTCGTCATAGGCTTTGCGCAGACCCGCATTGCCCGACAATGCGGAGAGGTGTTCGTCCCGCCGCTCCAGATACGCCTGCCAGACGGATGGCCTGTGCTCCATCCACCCTTTGAAATAGGACCGCCAGCAGATCTCCTGATGAAACTTTTCAGCTGAGGCGTAAAGGAACCCGTCTAAAGCCTTCCGCGCGACCTCTTCTTCCAGCACGAGCCGCGTTCTGATCCATGGAGACAAAGCCGACACGTTCGTGCGCTCACCGGGGCCAAGATCGGCATTTCGGTTCTGCGCATAATGGCGGCCCATGCGCGGCGCAAAATGCTCAAGCTGCTCAAGCCCTGCTTTTCGGGTGGGACGAAACGAAACAGTGTGGGTATCAGTGAAGAGTTCAGTCATGCCGATGAATTAGGCCGCCCGTCTCATGCGGCCAGAGGCGGTATGACGTTTTGGTCAGTGACGTTTACGCACCATCGCGTCGAGGCGCTGCACACACCAGACCAGCCCGTTCCATAGATAGGTCACCACATCACGTAAAACCGTCCAACCCACATAGAGAAGCGGGTAAAACATCGCGATGCCTGTGACTTCCCGCATATGCCCATCATTCAGCCAGAGATCAAACCCCGCCCAGATGGCCACCATGAGGATAAAGATAACGGTGTAAAATCCCGAAAGCACATGCCGGTAGGCCTGCACAAAGCGGCGCAAACGCAAAACCCCAGCTATCGGCGCCATCCACATGATCGGAAACCCTAAACGCAAAACAGGCGGCCCATTATAGAGCCGCCTGTTTGATTGTCTTGTCCGAAAAACCGCTCGCGGCGAACCGGCGCGCGGTCAGATTATTTCAGATTGAAGAGGTTCTCAGCTGTCAGACCTTCGCCAGACGTACGCTCTGTGTCTTCTTCCTCAGGCGCTTCATTCTCGATCGGAGCAAGGCCCTGATCGTTCGTGATACCAGCTTCTTCGTCCATCTTGCGACGCTTTTCAGAGGCTTTGGAGATCAGGTCGTCGAGTTCGATCTGCGTGCAAAGGCCAAGCGTTACAGGGTCAACCGGCTTGATGTTCGCTGAGTCCCAGTGAGTACGGTCGCGAACAGCGTTGATTGTCGCTTTGGTCGTGCCGATGATTTTAGAAATCTGCGCGTCGGACACTTCCTTGTGGTGGTAGAGGAACCACGCAATCGCGTTCGGGCGATCACCACGACGGGAGATTGGCGTGTAGCGGGCGCCTTTGCGCTTTTGCTGGGTAACGATCTTGTCGACTTTATGCTCGATCGTTTTCAGGCTGTAGTTAGAGTCAGCCTCGCCCTTGCGAATTTCTTCGCGGGTCAGCTCGCCGCGCGCAACAGGGTCAACACCGCGCATGGACTGCGCAACATCGCCGTCTGCAATGCCCTGAACTTCAAGGTGGTGCAGCTCGCAAAAGTCACCAATCTGCTTGAAAGTGAGCGTCGTGTTATCAATGAGCCATACAGCCGTCGCTTTCGGCATCAGGATATTGGCCATGTGAATACTCCTTAAAACACGTACGCCCGGCACACTGGCCGGGCGACGGGGTTTTCCTATAGGGAAATTGTCGTTGCGATCATTATAGTGATTATTCGCGCCGAATGCAAAGAAAACACGCAAGCAAAGCGCAGACTAAGTCGTCTTCACCACGATTTTCCCGATATGCTCTGATGATTTCATCAGTTCGTGGGCCGCTTCGATCTCTTCCATTGGGAAGACCTTATAAACCACAGGATTGATCTTATCCTCGGCTATCATGTGCCAGAACTGGTTTTCCACGCCGTCGCGCACCTGCCGTTTTTCTTCCGGTGTGCGGGCACGCAGGGTGGAGCCGGTGATCGTCAGGCGCTTCAGCATGACAGGCAGAAGATTCACATCCACCTGCGGGCCGTTCATGTAAGCAATGTTTACGAGGCGACCGAGTTTGTTGAGGCTCGCAATATTCTTCGCGACATAGTCGCCGCCGACCATATCGAGGATGACATCAACGCCGCCCTCTTCTTTGACGACCGCTGCAAAGTCTTCCTCGCGGTAATTGATTGCGCGATGCGCGCCGAAGGTTTCTGCCGCCGCGCATTTGGCTGCAGACCCCGCCGTCGTGAGAACTTTACAGCCATGCTGTCGGGCCATCTGGATCGCGGACACGCCAATGCCGCTTGTGCCGCCATGTACAAGGAAGGTTTCGCCCGGCTGCAACGCGCAGACATCGAACACATTGGTCCAGACCGTCATCATGGTCTCGGTCAGGCTCGCGCCCTGTTCAAAGGTGAGGCCCTCCGGCAGTGGCAGGCAGGAACCAGAGTCCGCCACAGCATAGCTGGCATAGCCACCGCCCGGCAGAAGCGCGCAAACCTTGTCACCAACAGACCAGCGGTCTGCTGCAGGGCCAACCGCCTCAACCACACCGCAGGCTTCCAGCCCCATCAGAGGAGATGCACCCGGAGGAGACGGATAACGACCAATCCGCTGAAGCAGATCACCGCGGTTCACCCCGAACGCTTCAATCCGGATCAGCACTTCGGCGCCCTGCGGCTCAGGCCGTGGCAGCTCGACAATTTTCAGTGACTGATCGTCTTGGACTTCAACAGCGCGCATTGTTAGGGTCATATTTTCTTCCCATGTAACCTTACAGAATTTTGGAGGAGAGTGGCGCAATGAGTGACCAGGAACAAGCACCCGATCCGAAACTTCTTCGCGACCTCGACGATATGTCGGTTGATGACCTGCGTGACCGGATCACGGAACTGAAAGCCGAGATCGCCCTCTGCGAAGCGGCCATCGAAAAGAAGGGCGACGCTAAATCTGCTGCCGACGCCATGTTCAGCTTTGGCGATAAGAGCTGACCGGCTTGGCAACGCACATCGCCTTTTTGCGCGCAGTCAATGTCGGCGGCACCGGTAAGCTGCCTATGGAGACGCTTCGCGCTATGTGTGATGAAGCGGGGTTTGAAAATCCACGCACCTATATCGCGAGCGGCAATCTGGTGTTCGAAAGTGAGAAAAATGCCGACGAAGCCTGCGCCATACTGGAACAAAAACTGGAAAGCTATGGCGGAAAGCCGGTTGGTGTGATCATGCGTAGCGCTGCAGACGTCAAAGCAATTTGCGAGAACAACCCGTTCCCGGACGCGCCTGGCAATAAGGTCATCGCCCTTTTGCTGCCTAATGCAGCAACTCCCGCCGATACGGCGAATGCGAAACACCAAAGCGATGAGCAGATCATCGCCTCAGACCGCGAGATCTACGTGCATTACGCCAGTGGTCAGGGCAGATCACGCCTGAAACTTGAAGCACAGGATCGCGGAACGGCACGGAATATGAATACATTATCGAAAGTGTATTCATTAGCGACAACGCCTTGAGATGACCACAATATCGGTTAACCCTTTAATCGATCAGAAAGGTCATAATGGCGCGACGCGTAAAGACGAGCGATTCGACGGGACGAGACCATGACGAAAGATTCCTCTACGAAACCACAGCCTGTAACGCCCGGTGTTCGCGAGCGCATGCTGAAATTTGCCTCGTCTGAGATGTTCCGGAAACTCTTTGCGGACGGCATGGGTCTCGTTGAAGAAACCGCCAGCTATCTGGATGGCGAAGGCCGTGATGCCTCCCGCCAGCTGTCTCGTGAAGCCTCTCTTTCTTACGCAACCGTTTCCATGGAAATGACGACGCGCCTGATGCAGGCTGCCAGCTGGCTGGTGGTTCAGCGCGCTGTGCAGGAAGGTGACATGACCGTGGAGGAAGCGTCCGAAGCCCGTTTCCGCCTGGAAGACTCGTCCATAAATGCCTTCACAGCCCGTCAGAACCCTGAACTGCCAGCCGAGCTTCTTGAGCTGGTCGACCGTGCCAAAGATCTGTTCGACCGTCTGCACCGTCTGGACGAAATGATTTTTGATGAACCTGAAGAGCCAGCCATCAATGCGGTAACGAGCCAGCTTCAGGCTCTGCAGGACGCGGCAAACTCTGGTGTGTTCGACCCGTTGTCGGTCTGGCGCAAATAACCGCGCTTTATCAGTCGCCGGATAACAGCGTAACCGTTTCAAACCAGAAATTTTTCAGAGTCTGCACTGCTTTCATGAATTCTCCGAGGCGAGCCGGCTTCACGATGTAACCACTCGCATAGTTTTCGTAGGACTCGCGGATGTCATCACGTGCATCTGATGTTGTAAGCATAACAACGGGGATATGACGAAAACGGGTCGTCGCTTTAATTTCCTTCAGAACATCCTTCCCGTTCTTGCGGGGCATATTGATGTCCATAAGTATAAGAACAGGTTCCATAGCCTCTGGTTCTGCCAGCATCTCGAGCGCCACCACCCCGTCCTCAGCAACGACAATTTCTGCTTCGATATTCGCTTGCGCGAATACACGTAGTGTCAGAAGCACGTCTGCTGGATTATCTTCGACAAGTAGTATCTTTTTCATCTGAAAAACAATCTATTATATCCCCTCACCCGAAATCATACCTGTCGTTGCAGGGAATGTAAAACAGAAGACGCAGCCTTCTTCAGGGGCCGGCTTGATCCAAATCTCACCTTCCCAGCTCTCGACAATGCGGCGGCAAATGGCGAGGCCAATTCCCGTACCGGAGTATGCATCACGTGTATGGAGCCGTTTGAACATTTCAAATACAACTGAATAATATTCAGACGCAATCCCGATACCGTTATCCTGGACCTCGAATTGCCAATAAGCTCCGTGCAGCGATGCCGAGACAGTTATTTTCGGCCTCCGCTCGGATGGGTAGTATTTCAATGCGTTAGAAAACAGGTTCTGCAAGAGACGGTAGAACCGGATACGGTCGCCTTTTAGCCGTGGCAGATCAGCCATACTGATCTCGCCTTGAGTCCGTTCCAGACGATCACGAAACTCGCTTTTTAATTGCCGGATCACATCCCCGGCGTCAAACACCTCCGTGTTCGTCTGCTCCGTTTCGAGCCGGGAATATTCCAGCACATCATCAACCACCGCCCGCATCCGGTCTGCTGCGGCCATCAGCATATCGAAATATTCGCGTCCGTTATCATCGAGCGTATTTGCGTAATCCAGTGCAATGAGTTCAGCAAAGGCTTCGATACTGCGCAGAGGCTCCTTAAGGTCATGGGACGCCATGTAGGCAAACCGGCCAAGCTCTTCATTCTGTAAAAGGATTTTCGCTTCAGCCTGTTTACGCTCAGTGATGTCACGCACAATCCCGCTATAAAGGATGCGTCCTTCAACTTCGACCTTCGCGACGGCAAGATCTAACGGAAATGTGGATCCGTCTTTGCGCAGCCCGCGCACTTCGCGGCCCTTACCAATAATGCTCGCCTCACCGCCGTCATGATAGCGCTCAAGATATCCATCATGCTCTTCACGATAGGGCTGCGGCATGAGACAGGAAACATTCTGCCCCATAACTTCGGACGCCTGATAGCCAAAAATCGCCTCGCACGCTTTGTTGAAGGACAGAATTCGACCGTGCACGTCGATCGTAATTAGCCCGTCCACGGTCGTGTCGAGAATAGCCTGAAGCACGGATGCGGCTTCATCGGGTGCTCTATCTATCGGATTATCGACCATAGCGGCTCAAAATCACAATCTCGGAGTCCAACAAAAGTTCAAATATTTGCAATTGTGCGCAGCGTTCCGCGGACCACGCAAGGCTTGTAGCGCAAATAAAAAACCCGCCGGAATATCCAGCGGGTTCTTAAAATCTCGTCGGTAGACGGGTCGCTTATTTGACGAAGCCTTTGAACTTGTCTTTGAAGCGAGACACACGACCACCACGGTCCATGAGGTTGGACGTGTTGCCTGTCCATGCCGGGTGGGTTTTCGGGTCGATATCAAGCTGGAGCTTGTCACCCTCTTTGCCGTAAGTAGAGCGCGTCTGATATTCAGTACCGTCCGTCATCACGACAGTGATCGTGTGGTAATCTGGGTGGCCTTCGCTTTTCATCGGTCGAATTCCGTCGTCTTAGAAACTGGTGTTATGGAAACTCAAGGGGCGGCTTCTACTGGAAAGGTGCCGGTCTGGCAAGGGGTTTGGGGCGAGATTCCTGACTCTTCTCATCCCGCTTGAGAGCCGTGCCGTTTCGGAGTAGTCAAAACCGGTCGACTGGCCCCGTAGCTCAGCAGGATAGAGCAACGGATTCCTAATCCGTAGGTCACAGGTTCGAATCCTGTCGGGGTCACCATAAACAACCCTAAAACTCTGGCGGCGCGGCTAAAGCCGTAGTACCGCCTTCGCGACGATATTGCGCTGAACTTCGTTCGAGCCACCATAGATAGAGGCGGCGCGATCGTTCAGATAACGCGGCATAGCAACCGCAAGCTCATCAGGACCAACAGGCGTTACATTCGGCGTTGGCAGCCAGCTTGCCGGTTCATAGACACCCGCAAAGATACCAGCCATTTCAATGCCGATCTCATCCACTTCCTGCATCAGCTCAGTGCGCTGCGCCTTCAGGATAGATGCAGCAGGTCCCGGCGACGCACCCGCACTCAGCGAGGCAACGATTCGGTGCTCGGTCATCAGCAGAGCTTCAACTTTGATCGACACTTGCTCCAGCTTCTTCGCAAGGATCGGATCATCAATGCCTTTCATGATGCGATAGCGGCGCAGACGATCGAGCGCAGCCTTCACACCCGCCGATGTGCCGCCGCCGCGTTCAAATTCGAGAAGATATTTTGCGACTGTCCAACCATCATTTTCTTCACCCAGACGCCCCGATACCGGTACACGCACATCATCAAAGAAGACTTGGTTGAACTCGTGTTCGCCCGTCATCGTCCGGATCGGATCAACCTTGATGCCCGGCGTCTTCATATCCAGAAGCAGGAAGGTGATGCCCGTCTGCGGCTTACCTTCGGTCCGTGTACGGACAAGGCAGAACATTTTATTGGCGTGATGGGCGTGGGTGGTCCAGATCTTCGTGCCGTTCAGCACGTAATCATCGCCGTCGCGTTCGGCTTTCAGCTGAAGCGAGGCAAGGTCAGAACCTGATCCCGGCTCGGAATATCCCTGACACCAGTAATCCTCGCCATTGAGAAGGCGCGGCAGATAACAGGCTTTCTGTTCCGGCGTGCCGTATCCGATAATACACGGCCCCACCATGGAAAGCCCCATTGGTGAAAGCGATGGCGCGCCAGCCGCCGCAAACTCCGCCGCAAAAATCGCCTTTTGTGTTTCGGTAAAACCGGGTCCGCCATACTCTTTCGGCCAATGCGGCGCGACCCAGCCTCGCTCATTCAGCTTGGCCTGCCATACCAGGGTATATTCGGGCTCGATGAAGACGCTGGTCGCCTTGCGCCCGGCGGCAGCAAGTTCCGGCGTCAGATTTTCCTCAAGAAAAGCGCGGACTTCGTCTCTGAACGCCTTATCGGCAGCCGTGAAATCAAGATTCATAATGTTCCCAGTTCGATTTTTTTTGCAGCTAAAAGCGGTGGCTGGCTATAATCAAGAACTAAAGGAACCGCTCCTGCGACTGCGCGTGAGACCATCTGGCGTCAAAACCGCGCAAAGAACCGTAAAACGGTTGATCGATAAAAGTTGATCTCTTGAAGATGGTATACGCCATCCGCCAAAGCTTTGAACCGTTGGGCATCACATGAATATAAGGCCCCTCACCGTCGAAAAGCTTATAGGCTTTGTCTTGTGCCTTGAGATTCCTGACTTTTATGTCGGAAAGCTTCATGTATCCGGGCCCTTTTCAGGTGTGGGTATCGACTCCCTGAAAAACTGGGACTCGAACGAAATATACCAACAAATGTACCAACAAATTGCCCGGATACAACCGGATCACATCGTACGAGTCCGGATAACGACAAGCCGGAAAACAGGCGTTATCGATTGATTTAGTTCAGTTTTTTGGATGATTTCGGACTACACCGGAGAAAGGGTTGGTGCGGTTAAGAGGACTCGATTTACCGACCTAATACACTGAAAAGTGTAAATTTATCGACTTTAAAAAATTTTGATACCAACAAAAATACCCACACATTAGATTTTAAGACGTTAACTGCAGGATTCCCTCAACTCCAATTTCCAGACTCTATCGCCTCTATAGAGTTCTGGAGTTTCCGTATAGCAGAAACGATACCTTCTTGTTCCTCGATCTGGCGAGAATGTTCTAAAATGGCAAGCTGTTGAGCAGCCGTAATTTTTCCGGCCTGCATTGCAAAGCCTACTCGTTCTCTAAGTTCGCTCAGTTTCCTAGAATCGGTCTCATTTGTTGTCATATTTAGCCCCCAAAAGAAATTGATCCTGATCAATCCACCCCGTCGATAAACGTTTCAACAAAGCCTGTAATTTTGTCGATAATACGTGTAGCCACCGTACGGCGCTCGCGCAGTTTAGGCCGCTCGGCCATCAGTTTAATCACATCATCGTTCAATGGCGGCTTCTCTGTAAATAGATAATCGCCGATGACTTTTTCGAGGCCGTCTTTGTCGAGGCCCTCTTCGTCACTCAAAGCCGCAACAGCTTTCTCGCGCTCTTCATTCCAGAACGTTTCAAATGCGTCTCCGACGTCATCCTCCGGGCTCAAACCGGCAAAGTGAACGCTGATAAATTGCTCGATAAGTTCTTTCTTGCTGCGAAGCTGGGCTTCGGTATCCATAACGTCGAGAATGGTCTTGCGGATCTTCGCTTGGTCTTCTGGCTTGGCGTCCTTCATGTTCTGCAACAGCGTGATGATATAGCTCACATTCACGCGGTCGCGGCGGATCAGTTCAATCTCGAAATCGATATCGTCGAGAATTGAAACCTTCTCTTTCGCGTTATCGCTTTTGACCTTCTCATAAAGGTCGAGATATTTACTGCGATAGTCCGCGAAGGTCTGTTCATCCATGTCCAGATCGTCAAAGGAAAACCCGGAAAAGCATTCCATGACGTTCTTGATCCGCATGAGCGCGCGGAAGGCCTGAATAAACTTTGCCTCATCCTCTTCTGTTAGCAGATCGTCGACACTCTCAACCGTTGGCGCAATGGCGTCCAGCATGGCCAGCGCTTCGTTGAAGTTCGCAACATAATCCTCATACGGAGCAAGAACGATTTCTTCCGTTGGCGTCTTGTTGGCGAACAGCTCCAGCGCCTTGTCGGTATCCTTCTTCAGATCCCTGAAACAAACGACATTGCCCTGGCTCTTCTTGCTTCCATAAATCCGGTTGGTCCGGGAATAAGCCTGCAAGAGTCCGTGGAATTTCAAATTCTTGTCGACATAGATTGTGTTGAGCGGCTTTGAATCGAAGCCCGTCAGGAACATGTTCACGACCAGCAGGATATCGATTTCGCGCTCCCGGACGCGCTTTCCGATATCCTTGTAATAGCCATAGAAATTATCTGTGCCGAAATTGGTTTTAAACTCGGCGTTATAGTCGCGAATATACTCGTCGAGCTTTTCCCGGCTGTGCTTGTTTTGCGGCTTGCTATCATCCGGCACGCCGTCCGCGTCGTCATCTTCTTCATTGGCGGAATAGGTGAAGATGGTGCCGATCCTGAGATTGTGTTCGCCAGCTTCCTTCTTCGCACGGAACAGCTCGTAATATTTGCAGAGCGTTTTCACATTCGGCACAGCCATGATCGCCGTGTATTCCTTTGAATGCGTCTTCCTGTCATGATTGGCCAGAATGTAATCGGTGATCTTCTCCAACCGTTCTGGCGCTTCCATAACTTCCGCTGAATTGATCGCTTCGACTTCAATCTCTTCAATCTGGTCTTTCGCCTTGAAGGTTCGGATATACTCGATAATGAATTTCAGAACATTCTCGTCGCGGATCGCGTCGGTGATGACGTATTTGTGCAGGCACTCACCAAACAGGTCTTTGGTCGTGCGTTTGCCCAGTGCATTCTTGGCCGCGTTCTCGGCAAAGATTGGCGTGCCAGTAAACCCGAACATCTGCACATTGCCGAAATACTCGGTGATCCGCTTATGCGTGTCGCCGAACTGGCTTCGGTGACATTCGTCGAAAATGAACACCATGCGCTTGTCTTTCAGCGCATCCATTTTCGAAAGGTGCCGCTCCCGGCTGATGGCCGTATTGAGCTTTTGCAGCGTGGTGACAATCAGCGGCGTGTCATCCGCGAATTGTTTCACCAGGCTTCCGGTATTGTTCGTGCCGTCGACACTGCCTTCCTGAAAGGAATTAAATTCCTTGATGGTCTGATAGTCGAGGTCTTTCCTGTCGACGACAAACACAACCTTATGCACTTTCGGGCTCTGCGTCAGAATTTGCGCTGTCTTGAAGCTGGTCAGCGTTTTGCCTGATCCCGTCGTGTGCCAGATATAGCCGTTCTTATTGGTGGTGTTCATACGGTCGACAATCGCTTCCACCGCGTAGAACTGATAAGGCCGCAGCGCCATGAGAAACTTGTCGCTCTCATTCAGAACCACGTATTTCGTGATCATCTTTGAAAGTTGGCACTTCTCCAGAAACACCGTTGCAAATTCTGAAAGCGCGCTGATTTTCTTATTGTCGACGTCGGTCCAGAAAAAGGTCTGTTTGAAATCACGCTTTTGCACCGGCGCGTTGGCGAAGTACTTTGTGTTCACGCCGTTCGATATGACGAACAGCTGCACATAGTTGAACAGCCCTTTCCCAGCGCTCATCGAATGCCGGTGATATCGGTTTGTCTGGTTAAACGCCTCTTTCATCTCAAGGCCGCGCCGCTTCAGCTCGATCTGAACCAGCGGCAAGCCATTCACCAGCAAGGTCACGTCATACCGGTTTGTATACGTGCCCGTCATGGTGACCTGATTGGTCACCTGATACTGGTTCTTGCACCAATGCACCTGATTGATCAGCTCGATATAGCCGTTCGAGCCATCATCGCGCTTAAAGCCGATTTTCTCTCGAAGCGTTTTCGCCTTCTGAAAGATATTGCCTTTCGCCAGCGTGTTCAGGATCTGCGTGAACTCGCCATCTGAAAGCGTCAGTTTGTTATGTTTTTCCAGCTGGCTTTTCAGGTTCGCAATCAGTGCCGTCTCATCGGGTATAATCACCCGGTCCCAGCCCAGCGTTTGCAACTGATCAATCAGAGCGTTTTCAAGTTGGGCTTCAGTCTGGGTTGTCATTTTTTCGGCTTCTTCTTCGGGCTTGGCAAAGCCTTCGCTTCGGCTTCCAGCACACCACGAATAGCTCTCTCGCCCTCGGCTTCCAGCAATTTCCGGCGCGTCACTGCGAACACCTCATATTCGGCTTCAGCTTTGTTCTTCGCCTGCTTGTGCGATATGTTCCCGGCGTTTGTCAGCACGTCACGATCATTGAACTTCAGAAACTCGTCGAGCTTGGTTTCCCAGTCTTTCAGGAACACCTGTTTGCGGCGCTCGGCCTGATCTTCCGCAAAGTCGAGCCACATGACTACAATCCGGTTCAGGCCTGTAATTTCGTCCTGGCTGAGATAATTCTTCGCCGTCGACACATCTGATTTGATAATCTGGCCATCCGGTGAGTTCTTCCAGTTCGTCAGCCCCATATTCGGCGCGCCAGCATCCGCCCGGCTTGCAATGATTTCCGCCGCTGTTTTGCCGGTTGCCGCAAAATGAAGCTTGTTCTGGATGGTCTGGAAAAAGCGTGTCGTATCGTCCGCACTGGAGCTATAATCCGCCGCCAACGCAAAGATTTCCCGAACCCGCAAATACACCCGGCGTTCGCTCGCCCGGATATCGCGAATGCGCTCCAATAGCTCGTCAAAATAGTCAGGAATACCCGAACCATCAACCGGCGGATTTTTCAGCCGCTGGTCATCCATGGTGAAGCCTTTGACAAGGTATTCCTGTAGTCGCGCATTCGCCCAGCGTCGGAAATCTGTGCCGCGTGTGGAGCGCACCCGAAACCCGACTGCAACAATCGCTTCCAGATTATAGTGATCGATATTCCGAGTGACATCCCGTTCCCCCTCGCGACGAACTATCCGGAATTTCCGGATAGTTGCCTCTGGGAACAATTCGCCTTCCTCATAAAGATTCTTCAGATGCTCATTGATCGTGCGAACATCCTTGTCGAAAAGCTCCGCCATGAGCGCCTGACTTAACCAGATCGACTCGTCTTCAAACCGGCACTCGACGCGCGCTTTCCCATCCGCCGAGGTGTAGAGCAAAATCTCACCGGCTGGTGCATCTGGTTCAGAAGGAAGGTTCGGCTCGTCGGTCATATCCCCTCACACAAACATCTGTTGTAACAGGCCTTTTTTGAAGGTCTGGGCGAATTGGATTTCGGTAGCCGCCGATGATATCCGGGCATCAATGGACGAAAGGAAATCAGCAATTTTCCGCTGTTCGTCGAAATGCGGCCAGTCAAATTGTGAATCGGCGATCGTGTTCCAATCAGCACGCGGCATTTTGGAGCCGGTGGAGATCGTCGCCAGCTGCATGAACTGGCTTGTTTGTACCAATTGAAAAAGGAAGCCTTTGTGAACCGCATCGCTCTGAAGCACCCAAATTTCTGAAGAGCAAACGCCATCGAAGTTTGGTTGTGCATACTTGCGCAGATAGGGCCGCAATTTCCCGAATAAAACGTCGCCAGCCTTGAAGTACGTTTTCAGGCTTTTCTGAGTTGAAACGTCCTCATGGCCAATCAACATCCCTGTCGCCTGATCCATATTCTCAAGTTCAATCAAGATGGGGCGTTCTGAATTGGCGATAGGATCAAAGCGGTCTGACGAACGTTTCACTAGTTTCCCAAACTCCAACGGCTCCCAATCGGGAAAGTCATTGCCGTCATCGTCCTTGAAGCGGATTTTTTGGGAAAAGAGTTGTTGCATACATCCCTTTTTATAATCCTCCAGAAGCGCCTTTTTCCGCGTCAGCTGCGCGATTTTCTCGTCCACCGCAGACAAAAACGACGCAATTTTCTTCTGTTCAGAGAGCTTTGGGGTAGCTACCACCAGCGGCTTTAGATCGCTTGTGAGAATGTGTTCAACCGTGTTTCCGGTTTTTATTTTGTGTATTTGCCGCAAACCTGTTTCTGAATAAAAATAATTCACAAAGAATGGTGAATGCGTTTCTTTGTCAGGCGTCATAACCACTACAGCGTGACAGTTTGCCTCTCCAATTCCCTCGGGCACGCATGCGCATTCGCCAACATGTCCTGACTGAACCATTAAAATGTCGAATGGTTTCACTTGGGACTTTGTTTGCTTGTTGTGGAATTCAGCTGAGATCGAGACAGTATCCTCCCGATCAAGCAGGCCGCTCTTGATGTTTCTGCCCTGAAAGTATGCGATGCCATTCGGCTTATAAAAAGGCGTGGCTGTGCCGACGAAGCCGTTTCTGACCTTCGGGAAACTCTCACCTATCGTCTTGTGGTCCCAGTCGCCACTAAACTCCGGAAATCGCAGTTCTGGAACATGCATCGTCTGTTTTGTTGGCACCGTACCGCTTTCCATCAAAACGGGCTCGCAATGCCGAGTTCGCCGCAAAAGCCACGAATGGTTGCGTCAGTCTTCGCCATGTCGGTTTCGAGGGCTTTCAACTCCGCCGTTACCGCCGCGAGGTCAATTTCTGCCTCTTCCACGAATGTATCCACATAGCGCGGGATATTCAGGTTGAAATCATTCTCGGCAATCTCGGCCATGTTGGCCGCGTGGGCGTATTTTTCCACATTCTGGCGCGCGGCATAAGTGGAGATGATTTTCGCCACATGTGCGTCTGTCAGTGCGTTCTGATTGCCTATTTTTTCGAACTCGGCGCTGGCATCAATGAAGAAGATATTTTCGCTATGCACCCGGCATTTTTTCAGCACCAGAATACAGGCGGGAATGCCCGTGCCATAAAACAGGTTTGCAGGCAGGCCGATGACGGCGTCGAGATAGTTCAGATCTCTGATAATATATTGCCGGATTGTGCCTTCCGCCCCGCCACGGAACAGCGCACCATGGGGCATAACAATCGCCGCCGTGCCATTTTCTGCCAGCTGGTGAATCATATGCTGCACAAAGGCAAAATCGGCCTTGGAGCTTGGCGCAAGCGCGCCATACTGGCTGAACCGGTCGTCCGTCTCGTTTAAGGGGTTATCCTTGCCCTTCCATTTGGCCGAGAAAGGCGGATTGGCGACAATCGCCTCAAACCGCTGATCGAGGTGTTGCGGCTCTTCCAGCGTGTCTTCCTGGCGAATGTCAAAGCGCGAGAAATGCACGTCGTGCAGGATCATGTTCATCCGCGCGAGGTTATAGGTCGTGCGGTTCAGTTCCTGGCCATAATATTCGGCAACATCGGCTTCGCGCGAGATACGCAACAGAAGTGAGCCAGAGCCACAAGTCGGGTCATAGGCGGATCTGATCTGTTGCTTGTCGAGCGTGACAAGCTTGGCGAGGATTTTGGACACCTGTTGCGGGGTGTAGAATTCGCCCGCCTTCTTGCCCGCGCCGCTGGCGAATTGCGCGATCAGATACTCATAGGCATCGCCCAGAACATCCGCCGTGCCTTTGCCCAGCTCGAAATCAATCGCGTCGAGGTGGGCGAGCACTTTGGCGATCAGATTGTTGCGCGCGTCTGGCGTACGGCCAAGCTTTGTGCTGGCGAGGTCGATATCCTCAAACAGGGCGTTGAAGTCGTCTTCGCTTTCCGTGCCCATGGTGGAATTTTCGATATTGGTGAGGATCCGCTCCAGATCGTCCAGAATGAAGTTGCTGGCCGCTTCTTCACCGTCTTCGATCTTGATATTGCCCTTTTTGGTGATCGCACTGAACAGCTCTTGCGGGGGAAGGAAATAGCCCAGCTTTTCGAGGCTTTCCTGTTCGATGGCCGCGATATCTTCCAGCTGCGTGACCTGCGCATAATCCGTTACCGCTTCGCCCTGTAGCAACTCGTTCGCGTAGAGATACTGCTTTTCAGACAGGTATTTGTAGAAGATGAAGCCGAGAATGTAGTCGCGGAATTCATCCGCATCCATTTTGCCGCGAAGCTCATTCGCAATCTTCCAAAGCTGGGCTTCGAGCTTTTTCTTTTCTTCTTCTGACATGCTGTTCCCCGTGAATCACTTAGGGATAGCGGAAGCTGGCAGATTCCACCAAGTACAATCGAAACAAAATTTCTATAATCCCCAGCGCCCGACAAGCGCCTGCTCGATTGCGTCGCTCATAGCCCAGTCACGTTGTCTGTAAGCGTAATAGGTTCGCCAGTGCATGCCTTTAGGTTTTGCTCCGAACGGATAAGCAAACCCCACCTCAAAGCCTAAGCGCTTTCTGACAGTCTCAGCTTCAGCCATACCGGGCACGCGGAAACGTTCGTATTGGCTGGCAAAGCAAAGCCGGTGACATTGGCGACACCGAAAGTATCGTCCGCCATAGAGCACGCGGCAACGTCTTCCGCATTTACACACGAGCCAGCGCCGTTGCCCGCCGAAATTCTGGTCGCTGAAACTCAGCCCGAAGGTCTCGTGGATCTGTTGTTGGCTCTCGCCCCTGCCTACGGAATAGGTGAGTTTCAGAAAGTCGGTTCCACAGACATAGGCGACGCTACCGGTTTCATGACCGCCCCGGCTCCACGTCACACGCCCCCAGCGTCCACTTTCAAACCAGTCATTTTTGAAGGTCGCCAGATCCAGCCGGTGGTATTCATCCGTCTTCGAAGCCAGCCGCCCATTACATCCGGATCCGTAACCGCCCACTAGAAACCTCCTTCATACCCCCGCCCGCGATCTCTACGCAAAGCGTTCTGATCAACCGGTTTCATCCACTTTTTCGCATTTCCACAATTCAGACTTCGACCCTGTTTTTCGCAATCATGTGGTAAGTGGATTAGTTCGGCCTCATTCGGTCTAACTCTATACGGGTGTGCGCCCTGAATTCACCGGTTTCAAAAACCTGATAGAATCTGGCATTTGAAAGCCTCCAGCGACCGCCTCAACCCTGCATATCTACCGTCTTCAACAGGAAGATATGCAGTGTTCAGTTCCTTTCTCTCCATACTTTCTTTGGCAATTCAGGATCACCTTTTCGCGTATCAGAGTCCCAGCGCGACAGTGACACTACTTTCTCACGCGATAATCGAGGCCCGCTGTTTCGCCCGACCCTTTCTTCAAACAAATGCCCTTTATCAATTAGTTCTTTGAGTGCGCATGCGGCTGTTTTTTCGCTTACTCCGATTGCGAGGCCCAATCGCCTTGCTCCCGCCAGAAAGCTATTCGCCTGATTGGGGCGATACTTCCCCAGAAGATAACTGATCAACTTGTAAGCTACGGGGCTAAGATCCCGCCATGCGGGATGCTCATGGTCTCGATCATAAAGCCGGGCATGGGGGCTATCGTGTTGGCTTCCTGGATGTGCAGAAACGGACATAGCGGAACAAACTCAAGTTCTGCACCTCATTCATGAACCGGCTCATACAGCGCGCGGATTTCTTCAGCGCGCCAGACAGTCACGCCCGGGCCAAGCTTATGTCCTTTAGGGAAGCGCCCATCTTTAACGCCCTGCCACCATGTGGATTTTGAAACAGGGATGGGCCCCCACGGCGCGATTATCTGCTTAATGCGCACAAAGCCCGTCTTAGGAAATTCGAATTCGTCAAACATGGTTTTACCTCGCTCTTTAGTGAATGAGGCAATCCTGTTTGGTTCTATCGAAATTGTCTGGAATTAGGCGCTATTTCCGCAGAAATAAGTCTATTTCCATGGCTTGAGAAGGCCTTGTTCACTGAGCCGAACTCTCGCCTCGACAAGAACCTTTTCAATCGTCTTCCAGTTTAAATTCAGTCCCACCTCAGCAAGTACGCTCTCCAACTCTTTGGACGTCGACCTCTCATTGCTCTCCGAAAGAGGGGAGTACCCACGAAAAGCAATAGCCAATCCAACAATTATTTTCTGAAGCGACGTAACAGCCCGCGGATCCAAATCTGAGAGAAGTATTGTGTTAGTTGCTTCATTATTATCGTTGGCAAACTCAGGCGTAGGCAATTCGGTTGAGGCCTCGGCCTCTATCAGCTGAATTTGCTCTTGCAGCGTTAACAAGGTGTCGTGCAATTCATCCATGGTATCGAGCACACCGTCGGACCACTCGCCAAATTCACGAACATCTGCTTCACGCTCTTCAATGAGCTTCTTCATTTGATCACGGAGCTGCATGATCTTCTCGTCGTCAGCGTTTGCCTTTGCAAATAGCGCTCGACATAACGCCCGGTAATCTCGCACCGGATAAATGCTTTCCACGACATTCCGAAAATCAGCTGGCACCTTGATGAACAAACTGTCCATCCACTCAATCATTTGGCTGGGCCGGATAGGAGGCGACAGATCGTTTGTTTCAATTGCGCGATCTACCAGAAATTTTACAGCGATGTAGGCCGAGAAGTCTTCGCAAGAATTCACATGCCCGGACTTTTCTAGCTTTTGTATCGCTATCGGATCTCTACCGATTGCTAAAGCTGCAATCTCATGAGGCCGGAGATGCGGAACCCTTCCCCAGAACTGCACGTCCGCTTTCGCGACCTGTTCTTTTTCCGACATGCCATTTGTGCCAGACCGCGGCGAACTTTCCATATTCTGTACTCCGTCAACATCCGGATACTACCTATGGTGCTTTATAATATATCATTTGGTCCGGTTTCGTGAGTCCACCCTGCGAGTTCCTGACAGTTTCAATATAATTCTCGCCATTTGTTCTTTATATGTTCCGATTTCCAGCCATCTCCCGCACTTGTTCGGACCACCATTCAGCCATGCGGACGCGTTCGTCCCAGAATGGTGTGCGCATGTAAGCGCCGCGGATCTGATCACGCACTTTATGCGCCAGCTCTGCTTCGATCGCGTCAGGATTCCAGAGATTGCTTTCATTCAGAAGGCTGGACGCACTGGAACGAAACCCGTGCGACGTCGCCTCTGTCTTATCAAAGCCCATACGGCGCAAAGACTGGTTTAGCGTGTTCTCACTCAACGGCTTCGCCCGTGCGATCAGGGAAGGAAACGCGAGCGGGGCGTCAGCAGTGAAAGGCTTCAGCTCGGTGAGGATGTCGACGGCGAGTTTTGACAATGGCTTTTTGTGTTCGCGCCGCATCTTCATGCGCTCAGCTGGAATGGTCCAGACAGCCTTTTCCAGATCGAACTCGCTCCACGTTGAAAAGCGAAGTTCACCCGGACGCGGATATAAAAGCACCATCAGCTTAAGCGCCGCGCGAATGCTTGGCCCGCCTCCCTCATAATTCCACACTGCCTTTACCAGCGCTGCAAAGTCGTCACGTTCAACCAAAGCCGCCATATGCGTTTTCTTGTGAGAGACTAAAGCACCACGAAGCGCGAAGGTTGGGTCATTCTCCGCCTTGCCCGTTGCAACGGCATAGCGGAACACCTGCCCGACAAAGGTTCGCAGCTTGTGCGCGGTTTCGCCATTGCCCGCGTCCTCCTGTTTGCGGATCGCGCCCAGCACAATCGGAGCCGTGATTTCCCGAATAGGCATTTTGCCGAATTCGTCGCATGCCATGCGGCAATACCAGCGCTTCTTTTTCATGGTCGCTTCGGCGTTGCCGTCTTTGACGCTCTTCTCCAGATATTCAAGCGCGATCTTCTCAAATGTGTGTTCGTTCTCTGCTGCGTTCTCGGCCTCTTCGGCGCGCGCCTGCTGCATAGGGTCAATGCCGTCAGCAAGAAGCCGCTTTGCGTCCAGGCGCTTCTCTCTAGCCCTCTGAAGGCTCACTTGAGGGTATATTCCGAAAGAAAGAACCTTTTGTTTCTTCTCGAAGCGATAGCTCATTCGCCAGAGTTTAGAGCCGTTTGGCATCACATGAATATAGAGCCCCTCACCATCGAAAAGCTTATACGCTTTCTCTTGTACCTTGAGATTCCTAACTTTTATATCGGAAAGCTTCATGTTTCCGGGCCCTTTTCAGGTGTGGGTATCGACTCCCTGAAAAACTGGGACTCGAACGAAATATACCCACAAAAATACCCACAAATCGCTCGGATACAACCGGACTACACCGTGCGAGTCCGGACAGCGACAAGCCAAAAAAAGGCATTATCGCTTGATTTAGTTCAATTTTTTGGATGATTTCGGACTATACCGGAGAAAGGGTTGGTGCGGTTAAGAGGACTCGAACCTCCACGGGTCGCCCCACACGGACCTGAACCGTGCGCGTCTACCAATTCCGCCATAACCGCACGCTGAATTGGAAGCGCGGTGTATATCGATCTGTCGAATTCACGTCAACACAGAACCGCGGCTCAGCGTGAAAAAAGAGTATCGCCCAACTCCTGCTAATTTGAGCAGTACGCGCGCAGATACCGTTTTCAAAACAGCAGCGCTGGCTCTACAATATTGATGCACACTCAAATGGAGCCATATCATGGCCGATACGCTGACCGAGACCAACGACCCGATTGCCAGAATGCGTGCGATCCGGCGAGATATTCACGCGCATCCAGAACTTGCCTTTCAGGAAAACCGAACCTCCAATCTTGTCGCTGAGGCGCTCACCCGCGCGGGCATCGAAATACATCGCGGGCTTGCAGAAACCGGCGTGGTTGGCACGCTGAAAAATGGTGACGGACCAGTGATTGGCCTTCGTGCAGATATGGACGCGCTACCAATTGAAGAACAATCCGGCGCGGCGCACCGCTCCACCCATCACGGCGTTATGCACGCCTGCGGTCATGACGGGCACACCGCCATGCTGATCGGCGCGGCAGAGGCGCTGGCAGCATCGCGCAACTTCAAAGGCACCATCCATTTCATCTTCCAGCCGGCTGAAGAGAATTTCGGCGGCGGCAAGCGTATGGTGGAAGAAGGCTTGTTCAAGCTATTCCCGTGCGACGCCGTATTTGCGCTTCACAACTGGCCAGGCCTGCCAGCGGGGCGCATTGCCGTTCAGCCCGGCCCGATGATGGCCTCCTATGACAGCTTCACCTTTACGCTGAAAGGTGTGGGTGGGCACGCCGCCATGCCGGAGACGACGAAGGACCCGGTCACCACGGCGGCCGAACTCGTCCTCGCACTGCAGACAATCGTCAGCCGCAAGGTCAGCCCGCACGATCCGGCCGTTCTGACGACCACTCAAATGCATGGCGGGCACACGTTCAACGTCATCCCTGAAGAAATGAGGGTGATGGGCACAGTGCGGTGCTTCTCAGGCGAGGTACGCGATTTCATCCGCGCCGAGATGCTGCGCGTTGCAGAATCTGTGTGCGGCGCCCACGGCGTCAGCGTCAGCCTTGCCTACGAGGAAGGCTATCCGAGCACCATCAATACGCCAGCCGAGGCCGACTATGCCCGACGTGTCGCAAGTGAGCTGGTCGGCGAAGACCATGTCGACACAGGCTTCCGGCCGAGCATGGCGTCAGAAGATTTCTCGCTCATGCTGCAGGAAGTGCCGGGCGCGTATATCTGGCTGGGCGCGGGGCTTGAAACCAAACCGCTGCACCACCCTGAATACGACTTTAACGATGACACGCTGGAAACCGGCCGCGACCTTCTCATCCGGCTGGCCACAAACTTTCAAAATGGCATTTAGGCGCGAATGTGCAGCGGCTCTTCCTGGTTATCCCGGGAAGGTCTGTACGCCAATCTTGTACAAGCGGTCGCCATCGATAATCAGGCAAGCCGAGCTTTCCTGCCCCTGAACATGACACCAGACCGGTGCATCCATACTCTGAAAGCGCAGATACTCGCCGCGATCCACCCACTCTTCCGGATAGAACGGGAATTCACCGCTTATGAAATTTCCACCCGGGAAGTCTGCCCCCTCCGGCCATTCAGGAAGCTCCGAACTTGTAAATGCGCCACCTCCAGATGGAACACCGATCAGCTCATCCAGAAAATCTGCCATGCTGCGCTCGTCAGTCACTTCATAGAAACCGAAGAGATAACGCGCTGGTGTCGCGTGCGAATACAAAGGCGAGCCATCACCATCGCGCACAATGATCAGGGCCACGCTATTGGCGCAGTCGTCACCTATCGCGACCGCTTCAGCGATATTGTCGCCGAATGAAATCGATTCTGACGATGTTGTTGCGCACCCGTCCGCGAAAGCTGCGCCACTGCTCAGCGCAAGGAGCCCAAACGCGGCAATTGCTGTCTTGATCATAGATTTCCCCCTCTTTTCATCAGCTTAGAAGAAACCCACTAAAAAGATCAATCCAATCAGCTGCGATTTGACGGCCCTACGGTCGAAACCATGAAAATCAAAACGCCCCACCCCGCGATGAAGAAAACGGGATGGGGCGTCCTGCAGAACAGACGTCGAGGGGACGTCTGGGGAGGAGCTGGTTGTCTAGCTTTGCGGGCCGTCAGGAATGGTGGAAGCATCCCCTACAGTGATCTCTTCATCAAACACGGCCACCGCGCCGGATTCCGGCGTGTAAGCTGGCCACTCAAACCCGTTATTACAGGCAATCGTGGTGGATGACGGATTCATATGCATGAAACTGGTCCAGCAGGAATTCACAATATCGGCATAGGCCTCGTCTTCCGCAGTGGTGCGACCAGCGCCCCAGCTTGAGGTTTCAAGCGAGTCGAAGGTGTACATCAGCTCGGCAGAGTGGATCGGGCCATTACCCCAGGCGGCCTCGCGGAACTCAGGCATATAACGGAAATGGTAGAGGAACGCAGGCGCGCCTTCATCACCTGTTTCTGCGGCGAGCTGGGTCGCGCGGGAGAAACCACCTTCACCCATATTGGAACCCACAAGCACAGGCACATCGGCCTCGCGGCCCGCATCCATCGCCGCGCGTGGCGACACGGTGTTGAACCTGCCGTCAATCGTTCCGGAAATACCGCGGCGCAGCGCCGGGTTATAGGTCAGTGACTGAGCTGAAACACTGCGCAGCATGTCCGCTGTCGCATCTGCAGGCACATCCAAAGTCGCCATGCCTTCCACGCCGAGCTGCTCAGCGGCGGCGAGCTCCCGCCCCGGAGACACGAATGCGCCGGACTGGACAATCGCCTTATCGAACAGGCCTTCAGCCGACGGGATAGACAGAAGGTTGATCACCATCACGCCGCCAGCCGACTGACCGGCAATGGTGACATTGTCCGGATCGCCACCGAAGGAGGCGATATTCTCCTGAATCCATTCAAGCGCGGCAACGGCGTCCATCATAGCAAAGTCACCTGTGGGGCCGCCTTCTGCTGTCAGCGCGGGGTGTGCGAAATAGCCGAGCGGACCGAGCCGATAATTGATGGACACGGTAATCACACCGTTCGCGGCATTCGCCTCACCGTGATAGGAGCCGAGATGGCCCGCGCCCAGAAAGGCCGCACCGCCATGCATCCAGAGCATGACAGGCGCATTCTCAGCATTCTCTGGCGCGTAAACTTCCATATAGAGGCAGTCTTCGGATTTTACGCCAACGACGCCGCCACCATTCGGAAGGCTCGGGTCGGCGATCGCAGGCTGAACACAAGGCGCCTGAAACTCGATGACTGCACGATCGCCCGTCCACGGCTCTACCGGCTGCGGCGCACGCCAGCGAAGGTCACCGATTGGGGGCTGGGCATACGGAATACCGCGAAAGGCGTGGTAATCGCCCATATCCTCACCAACGAGACGTCCGTTTGGCGTTTCAACAATAGCAGTATCGATCAGATCAGTCGGGGTGTAACCGACGGCAGGCACATGCTCGTGCATTTCGCCGTCTTCATGATGGCCGGCATGTGCAGCCATGCCAAAGCTCAATGCAGCCGCAGAGGCTGCAAGCATTTTCCAGTACATAATTCCTCCCTCATATGTCTCTGCCGCTATCGTGTGCGGCAGGCAGAGTTATGAGGACGAGCATGACCTATTTAGTGATATTGTCAATTTAAGATAGCTGGGTATCACGAAAAATGTGAATACGTTTACCGCCCAAAATATCGGCCGGGGCGATGGTTAATTCCGACCATCAGGTTCAGCACGACAGCGCCGACAACCGAATAAACCAGATTGGTCAGCGGGAGCACAAATGCCGAGGCCACGAGAATGACGGCATCAATAGACAAGAGCACCCAGCCAGCGCGCATAACGCCTTTTTCCTGAAGGAAGTGCGCCAGAATGCTGACACCGCCAATGCCCGCGCCATGCCTGAACAGCGCAATCATGCCCATACCAATCATCGCGCCGCCAAGGATCGCCGCGAAAAGCGGGCTGAGTGTTTCAACGGATATCCAGCCGCTCACCAGATTCGGAAAGATCGACACCAGAGTCACCGCGACAACCGTTTTTAGCGTGAACTCCCACCCCATGCGAAGGATCGCCAGAAGATAAAATGGCAGATTCAGAAGGAAGAAGAACGTACCGAAGCTGAGCGGTGCAATGTAGGAGAGGATCAGCGACATACCCGCAACGCCGCCCGTCAGAAGCATGGCCTCCGAATAGACCGTGACGCCCATGCCGATAAACAGGGCGCCTAGCAGGATAGCAAATACGTCTTCATACCATTTGTGTTTCAAGGTGTTTCGATCCTCGATCTGCAGGTTTGAAGGGGCAGAAATATCACTCATTTTGGTCTTCGCAGTTGAATTTAGCGCGGCACTAGCACCAAAGAGAATAGTATTCCAATCTTTTATTTCAATCTGGAAGAATGGACCTTCTGTGCGGCATATTCGCAGGAAATTCGCCCAGAAAAAAGGCAGAACCGAAGCCCTGCCTTTCTCAACTCTCGCGATTGCGCGCCGGTTCTTACAGAACGCTCTCCTGGTCACGCTCGCGGCGTCGACGCAGGCGGCGCAAACGGTTCCAGAAGCGGCGACGTTCCGGCGTCGGCAGTGGCTCCAGATTCGTGATGAACGTCTCGGCGCACGCCCGCCATGAATACCCTTCAGCATATTTGCGGCAGTCTTCGCGCTTCATCTCCAGACAGCCAAGAGCAGCCTCGCGCAGATCATCAGACACAACGCCCGCATTGGATCCCGGAATAAGGTCTTTCGGCCCCGGTGCATTGTATCCTGCGACCGGCGTGCCGGCAGCCATGGCCTCAAGGATGACCAGACCGAATGTGTCCGTCAGGCTCGGGAAGACGAAAACATCTGAATGGGCAAAGCAGGCTGCCAGCTCATCACCGAACTTCGCACCGAGGAATTTAACGCCCGGATACTTCTTTTGAAGCTCTTCACGCTGCGGGCCGTCGCCGACAACGACTTTCGTGCCCGGCAGATCGAGCTCTACAAAGGCTTCGATATTCTTCTCAACCGCCACGCGGCCGACGTTGAGATAGATCGGACGCTCCATGCCTTCGAACGGATCCGGCATGGTTTCTCGTTTGTCCGGATGGAAAAGGTCTGTGTCCACGCCGCGCGACCAGGCAACAACATTGCCGAAGCCGTGCTCTTCAAGCTCCTCGCGCATGGAGGGCGTTGCGACCATCACATGGCCGGAATAACGGTGGAACCAGCGCATAAAGCCATAGCCCCAGCTGAGCGGCACCGGCAAGCGCGCGGAAACATATTCCGGAAAGCGTGTGTGATAGCTTGTCGTGAACGGGAACTTCATTTTGAGGCACATGGATCGCGCCGCCATGCCCAGCGTGCCTTCGGTTGCGATATGCACCGCAGCCGGTTCAAACTCGTTAAAGCGCTCGATGATCGCCTTCTTGGCGCCAAGCGCGAGCTGGATCTCATTGTATGTCGGCAGCGGGATGGTTTTGAATCCGTCAGCCGGTGAGACAACCTCGAACTCGTGCCCCATCGCTTCGCATTCTTCGATCACACGGTTGAGGGTTCGAACAACACCGTTCACCTGAGGTGCCCAAGCGTCTGTGACGAGCATAATTTTCATCAGAACTCTCCCGAAAAAACCGGCGATCAGAAACAGGAAACAAGCTGTTCCAAATCAGGAAGGCAAAAGCAAGGCAGCGTTTCGCACGAAGCAGCCCCAAGCGCAAATTTATGAACAATGTTTATGCGTCCGCGTTTACTTCGTCAGCGCAGAAATCGGCTTTCCCGTTTTGCCCCGTGTGAGGCCGCGAACCCTTGAAGTCGCAGGCTTTCGGGGCAAGGTTAGTACTGAATTTTTATAAGGAGAGAAAAATATGACCAAAGCCTCTGATGTTTGGAATCAGATCGATGAATTCAAGCACTCACGTGAGGAAGAGGTCGTAGCCGATCTTCTTGATCGCCCTCCAGTAAGTGAAGGCCAGCGTAAAGAGGCTGTGCGTATCGGTCAGGAAATTGTCCAGATCGCGCGCGCGAATGCCAAGCGCAAAGGCATTATGGAATCCTTCCTCGAAGAGTTCGGCCTTTCCAATCAGGAAGGCATCGCGCTGATGTGTCTGGCCGAAGCGCTGCTGCGCATTCCAGACGCAGAAACACGTGACGACCTGATCGCCGAAAAGATGCGGTCCGGTGACTGGTCTTCTCACCTGAACCAATCTGAAAGCTGGCTCGTGAATGCCTCAACATGGGGACTCATGCTGACAGGTCGTGTGATCGGCCCGTCTGCGGATGCTGTACGTAGCCCGGCGAAATTTGTTCAGGGCCTTGTGCGTGAGAGCGGCGAGCCGGTGATCCGGACCGCGATGATGCAAGCCATGCGGATCATGGGCGAACAATTCGTTCTGGGCCGCAATGTGTCCGCCGCCATTAAGCGCGGCAAGAAAATGATCCGCGAAGACGATGCGGCGACCTTCTCTTTCGACATGCTTGGCGAAGGTGCACGCACCGCAGCTGACGCAGATCGGTATATGGAGGCTTACAAATCCTCTATTCGCGCAATCGACGATGCCACCGAGGGCCATCCGCCAGAACTTGAAAACGGTGTCTCGGTCAAACTGTCCGCGCTTCACCCACGCTACGAAGCTGTGAAAACAGATCGCGTGATGGAGGAGCTTTATCCGCGCGTTCTGGAACTCTGCGAAATGGCTCACAAGCGCGGCATTCACCTCTGCCTTGATGCCGAGGAAGCCGACCGTCTCGTCATTCAGATGCAAATCATCGACCGCCTTGCCCGCGAACCTTCGCTTGAAGGCTGGCGCGGCCTTGGCCTTGCCGTGCAAGCCTATCAGAAGCGCGCTGGCCATGTGATTGAGCGCCTTCACAAGCTCGCAGAAGAAACTGATCGACGCATCATGGTGCGCCTGGTGAAAGGCGCTTACTGGGATACCGAAATCAAGCACGCCCAGAATGAGGGCATTGACGACTTCCCGGTCTTCACCACCAAAGACGCAACAGACCTTCACTATCTGCACTGTGCACGCCTTCTCATGCAGGCTTCGCCTAAGCTGTATCCACAGATCGCGACCCACAACGCGCACACGCTCGCAGCCGTCCGCCTGATGGCTGAAGAGCTGAATGTCGAAAATTACGAGTTCCAACGTCTGCACGGTATGGGCGAAGCGCTCTACAAAGCGGCAGGCGAAGCGCACCGGGTACGTGTCTACGCGCCGGTTGGGGCACACAAAGACCTCCTGCCATACCTGGTACGCCGGCTGCTAGAGAACGGCGCCAATTCCTCGTTCGTGAACACATTCCTCGATGAAGACGTACCCGTGGACGACGTGGTCTATGATGGCATAGCACTTATCGAGGCAGGCAATCGCCGCCACCCGCGTATTGCGCGCCCACCTGCCCTGTTCGGTGCAGACCGCCGCAACTCCAAAGGTCTCGACCTGTCAGAGAAGTCATCTCGCGACGCGATTGCCGAAGCTATCGCAAAGCTGGATAAGTCCATGCCGCGCAAAGGCGGCCCGATTGTTGACGGCAAATCCAGTACTGATGGCAAGCATGACGTGCTCTGCCCGCATGATCTTTCCCGCGTCATCGGTAAGATGAAATGGGCTGGCCCAAAAGATATTGAGAAAGCCTTTGAAGCCACGAAAAAAGCCCAGCCCGCATGGGATGAGAAAGGCGGTGTTGCCCGCGCGGACATTCTGCGCGAAATGGGTAACAAGCTCGAAGAGAATATGGACTTCTTCATCGCGCTCATGTCTCGCGAAGGCGGCAAAACGCTGGCCGACGGCGTGGCCGAAGTTCGCGAAGCCGTCGATTTCTGCCGCTACTACGCGCACGAAGCCGAAACCCACTTCAACCAGCCGACCCGCCTGCCGGGCCCAACGGGCGAGACAAACCATCTGAGCCTTCATGGCCGCGGCACGTTTGTCTGCATTTCGCCATGGAACTTCCCGCTGGCGATCTTCACCGGCCAGGTTGCAGCAGCGCTTGCAGCAGGTAATGCCGTTATCGCAAAACCTGCAGAACAAACGTCTTTCACCGCGTTCGAGGCCGTAAAGCTGTTCCTTGAAGCAGGGGTTCCAAAAGGCGTGCTTCACCTGCTTCCAGGCGATGGCGAAACCATTGGCGCGCCGCTGACCAAGCATAAAGATCTTGGCGGCGTCTGCTTCACCGGCTCCACCGAAGTTGCCCGTCTGATCAACAAGACACTCGCAGACCGCGAAGGACCGATCCTTCCGCTGATCGCCGAAACCGGCGGCATGAACGCCATGTTCGTTGATACGACCGCCCTGCGCGAACAGGTCATTGATGACATTGTCAGCTCTGCATTCGGTTCTGCTGGCCAGCGCTGCTCTGCATTGCGCATCGCTTATCTGCCGGACGATACCGCGGACATGCTCATCGAGGGTATTAAAGGCGCTATGGACGAGCTTCAGCTTGGCGACCCGGCTCTGCCTTCCACCGACATTGGTCCGGTGATCGATAAGGACGCTGAAACGACCCTGGTCAATTATCTGAACGGTCTCGGGAAGAGCGCGAAAATCCTGAAGCGCGTTGCACCGGAGGGCCTGCCTGAAAAGCAGACCTTCTTCTTCCCGACACTTATTGAGATGAAGAATATTGAAAGCATGGAACGTGAAGTCTTCGGTCCTGTACTCCATGTCGTGCGATACGATCCTGATCGTCTCAACAAGGTCGCACCGCAGCTCGAAGCGAAAGACTATGGTCTGACGCTCGGCATCCACTCGCGCCTTGAAAGCTTCTCACGGGAAGTGCGCGATGCAGTCAAAGTCGGCAATACGTATGTGAACCGTTCCATGACCGGGGCGGTGGTTGGCGTACAGCCATTTGGCGGCGAAGGACTATCAGGCACCGGCCCGAAAGCCGGCGGCCCCCATTACTTGCAACGTTTTGCGGTCGAAAGAACTGTCACGGTGAATACTGCGGCACAAGGTGGCGACCCGGACCTGTTAAACCTGACGTAATCAATCAATTACTAAACACGTTTTCACCTGCCCTCTTTTAGGGCAGGTGAATGATCAATATTTAAGCGATCTATACTTCACTACAACCAAGTAAAACGCCTCACGGTTAATCCTTTTTCCAGCTTTTCATGCGAGTACTTGCGAAGGGAGATCAGGATCAACTGGTTGGTGAGGGCAGAATGAACAGTTTTAGCGCAGCCAAGCGCGACACAAGCTATGGCGCACAAACACACACGTCCATCGAAGTAAAACAATCTGACGTCAGCGAGCGCGGCATTGATGCGAGCCTTGAAGAGCTCAAAAAGTCTGTATTCGGATTTTCCCGTCAGAACCGCGAAATTGCAGATCGCACAAAGCTGCTGGCGCTGAACGCGACCATTGAGGCCGCACGTGTTGGTGAAGCCGGTAAAGGCTTTGAAGTTGTTGCGGGCGAAGTCAAAAATCTCGCTGATCAGGCCAAACAGGCGGCCGAGCGTTTCGAGCAGGTCGTCGTGCCGCCACTGGAACACACGGTCGAGGTTGCCAAAAAGCTTGGCGACCAGCGCATGAAAGACATCGCGCTCTCTACGGTTCAGCTTATCGTTCGCAACCTTTTTGAACGCACCGCAGATGTGCGCTGGTGGGCGACCGACACAGCATTCTGGGACGCCCTCGCGCAGCCAGAAAACCGCGAAGCCCAGTCATTTGCGCAAAAACGCCTCAGCGTCATCCACCGCTATTACACCGTCTATAAGGACCTCGTTCTCGTCGACACCAGTGGCAAGCTGTTCGCCTGCGCAAACTCGCAGGCCCGCAACTTTGTGGGCCGGAGTGCAGCCGACGAGCCTTGGTATCAGCAGGCCATGAGCACGAACTCAGGCGACGATTATGTCGTCAGCCGCGTATATCACTCATATGACTACAATTCCCGCATTCTGACCTATGCGACCGCTGTTCGTGAAGGCGGAGAGCGCACGGGCAAAATTCTCGGCGTTCTTGGTGTACACTTTGACTGGTCGGCGCAGGGGCACTCTGTTGTTGCTGAAGAGCCGCCATTCACACCGGCAGAATGGAAGTCAACACGCGTTCTTCTTCTGAATTACGATCATTACTGCATTGCCGCATCTGACGGTCAGGGCATTGCTCAGAAGTTCGATCTGCAGATGGGCGGAGACAATATGGGCAGCTATACGAGCGGCGGAAAGCATATCTATTTCGCCCGCACCACCGGCTATGAAGGCTATGACGGTATGGGCTGGATCGGCGTCGTCATCCGCAGCTAACGTTTACTGAGAAATCACACCAGAGCCCTGTTCGTTTCGCGACGAGCGGGGTTCTTTTTTTGCGCTAGTCGACCTTTTCTAGCTCTTTCGGGACGGAGACTTTGCGGCGCTTTTCTTTCGCCTTCGGCTTTGGCAGAAGACGGAAGCGGGACTGGCACCAGGCGAATCCGACGCCAACGTCTAACAAGGCATCAGAGCGCCCGCACGGGCAGGCAAACAGCCAGAGATCATAGACAGTATAGGTTTCACCCGCCACCAGTGGTACAGGCTCGCCCGTCACATGGTTCGGGGCTGCATCGACGCAAAGTACAAGATCACCGCGGCCAACATCATAACTCATAGCGGCGATTTATATCATACTTACCGGCAAAAATAATTAGCCAACCACGTCATAAGGCCATCAAGTGTGAAAACAACAAAACACCGAGATAGATCAGCGTGATAAATCCTACCGACATCAAGACCCCAGCAGTAACTTCGAGCTGCTTACTCACAACGGGAGCAGCTTTAATCGGAATTTGCGTTGCAACTCCGTCAGCGAAACGAATGCCATTGTGTATCTGATCAAAAGTTAGAGGCGGGTCGTACAGATAACTAATGTTTAGTGTCTGTCCGGGCACTAAGCTTTCTAGGAAAATCTCCTTGCCGCCCCCTGGCAAATCAATAATTTTATACTCAGAATCCGGAAAAACGCTGAAATCGGGCAAAGTCGTATGCGAAATCCGAACACAATTTGCTGACTTTGTACCTGCATTTTTGAGAACGATCACGTGAGTATGTACTTTGAAGGGCGAGTCCGCCTTAATTTGTATGGCACCAGCATGCAGGAACCATGCTTGCAACTTCGGCTTGCGTTCAAATGCATGAACCGCGCAAGCACCTAAAAAAGCTGCAACTAAAGGAATGATAATTTGAACGACTAGATTCCAGTCTATCTCCATTTATACCCCCACTACTTAGGCGAAATGCTTGGAAAGCTTCAGCCCTTGCCCCTGATAGTTTGAGCCCTCAGTACCGTATGGCGCACGCGGCAGCGCTGACATAGGCTCAAAAACCAGACGCCCGACCGGCTGGCCATGCTCGAGGATGAACGGCACATCGCGGCCCCTCACCTCCAGCACGGCGCGGCCTGAAACGCCGTCACAGCCAAAGCCCGGATCAAAAAAGCCTGCATAATGGGCACGGAATTCTCCAAGGTCCGGCGCGATGGGCGCCATCTCTGCGGCGCGGTCCACCGGAATGCTCACAAACTCTTTCGAGGCGAGAATGTAAAATTCATCCGGATCAAGAATAAGCCTGCCATTGCGGGCAAAAACCGGCTCCCAATAATCATCAATCCGGTGGCCACCCACTTTGGAAAGATCCAGCACGCGGGCATGACGGCGGGCGCGATAGCCGATCAGACCATCCTGCAGCGGTTCAAGATGAATTGAGAAATCGAGAGAATTGGTCGGCGTGTGTTCGCCGGACCGAAACCGCATCTGAAGTAGCCGGTCACCCGGGCGCGCCAGAACCGAATATGTCCGTGGGCTGACTTCTGCGTAAAGCGGGCCGTCATAGCCTTCCGGAATGCCGTCAAAGCGGGAAACACCATCCGCGATAAGGCGGACAAATACATCAATACGGCCTGTTGAGCTTTTCGGGTTTGCCGTCGCGGTCACGCCTTCCGGCAGAGACACATATTCCTGCAGAGGCACGAGATAGACACAGCCCGTCTCCAGAACTGCGCCATTGCTCAGATCGACCGTGTGCATGACGATATCATCTGTCAGGCATTCTTCGACCGTTCGCCCGTTCGGCAAAAAACTGGCGCGCAGGCGATAGGCTTTCGTGCCAAGGCGCAGATCAATGCTCGCCGGCTGCACCTGAAGCGGTGCGAACGGCGTGTCTGATCGCACCATGCCGTTTGCAATGGCTGCTTCAATCTGATGATCTGCTAGAATGCCGTCTGGAAAACTCACTGTCAGGTCCGACTCGTTTATTATATACCTCAACCAACCTTCACCTTGACGACCGCCAAGGCAAGTCTCTATGCCCGCGCCTTGGAAATTGAAAAGGCTTTACGCTCATGACCTCCGGTAACACGCCTAAATACCGCCCGGCGACAAATCTCGTCCATGGCGGCACAGAACGTACCCAATGGGGCGAGACATCAGAAGCGCTGATTCTCACCTCTGGCTATATGTATGATTCTGCTGAACAGGCGCAGGCCCGAATGGCCGGAGAGATTCCGGGCTATGTCTATTCGCGTTACAACAACCCGACCGTTGCCATGCTGGAAGAGCGTCTTCGCCTGATGGAAGGCGCTGAGGCCTGCCGCACTATGGCGTCCGGCATGGGCGCAATGTCATCACTTCTGTTCGCGCCTGTGCAGTCAGGTGACCGCGTTGTTGGCGCAAATGCGCTGTTCGGCTCATGCCGCTGGCTGATCGCAAACCAGCTTCCAAAATTCGGTGTCGAGACAGAATTCGTCGACGGCATGGATATGGAAGCCTGGGAGCGCGCCCTCTCCAAGCCGACAAAGCTGGTACTGGTTGAGAGCCCGGCTAACCCGCTGAACGACGCGGTCGACATCGCCGCCGTTGCCGAACTCGCGCACAAGGCTGGCGCGCAGCTCATCGTGGACAACGTCTTCGCGACGTCAATGCTACAGAGCCCGTTCGAGCTTGGCGCTGACTGGGTCTTCTATTCCGGCACCAAACATATGGATGGCGGTGGCCGTGTTCTGGCGGGCGCTATTCTGGGTCCGCAAAAGGATATGGAAGAGATTATCGACCCGTATATCCGTCATACAGGTCCATCTCTGTCGCCATTCAACGCATGGGTTGTGCTCAAAGGTCTTGAGAGTATGCCGCTGCGCGTGGCGAAACAGTCTGAAAATGCAGCAATCGTTGCTGATCGCATCGCAAATCATAAGGCTCTGCGCGCAATCCGTTATCCGGGCCGCAAGGATCACCCGCATTACGAAGTGCACGCCAAGCAGATGAAAGCTGGCGGCACAATGATGGCGATTTCACTGGCTGGCGGTCAGGAGGCGGCGTTCCGTTTCCTCAACGCGCTTGAACTTGTTGGTATTTCCAACAATCTCGGCGACGCCAAAACGCTGGCCTGTCACCCGTCCACCACAACGCACCGCGCCGTTCCGGTCGAAGAGCAAGCGAGCATGGGCCTCGATGCGTCATGGATTCGCATCTCGATCGGGCTTGAAGATGTCGAAGATCTGACGGAAGATTTCATCCGGGCACTGGATTCGGCACTAGGGGAGTAAGCCATGGATTTTGAGGATGACGCGGTCTTCCCTTATGAGGCGGAGACCTGGGGTGTCATGGTGCGCGTCTTCCCGGAATTCGTGGACGATGAATCCAGCCCTGAGCACAATGAATATCTCTGGCGTTACACAGTTCAGATCGAAAACAATGTCGATCACACCATCCAGCTTGTGAACCGCCATTGGGAAATCACCGATGCCCGCGGCCGCCGTCAGGTGGTCGATGGCGAAGGCGTTGTGGGCGAAAAACCTGTGCTCGCGCCGGGTGAGAGCTTCGTCTATGTGTCCGGCTGCCCGCTGAACGAACCGTCCGGCGTTATGGTTGGACGCTATGGAATGCGCCGCGAAGATGGTATCGAGTTTGATGTGACCATTCCGGCCTTCTCGCTCGACAGCCCTCACGAGACTGCCCGCCGCAATTAAAGGCGCCTTCGCAGCATGCAGCTACAGCCAATCCTCTCTGCTCTGGGAAAGCTCCTAATGCTCACAGGCGGAGCGATGGTGCCATGCGCCATTGTCGACGTTGTTTCCGGCATTGAGACATGGGGCGTGTTTGGCCTCGCCGCTTTCGTGCTTTTTGGTATTGGCGCCATTATCGCGATCGCCTCAGGCAGCGAAAAGCCGAGGACGGGCCCGCGCGAGGCCTTCCTCTTAACCGCGCTTGTCTGGGTCGTGTTGCCGCTTGCGGCAGCGTTTCCGTTTCTCGCGCTCGGCTTCAGTTTCACAGATGCGGTCTTTGAGACCGTATCCGGCCTGACAACGACCGGCGCGACCATCATGACCGGGCTCGATAATGAACAGCGCGGTCTTCTGCTCTGGCGCTCCATTCTGCAATGGATTGGCGGGGTTGGCATTATCGTGACCGCGATTGCCATCATGCCAATGCTGCGAGTTGGTGGCATGCAGCTGTTTCAGGCCGAATCCTCAGATGTCTCGGGCCGCTTCCTGCCACACGTCGCCGAAATCGCGAGCCAAATTGTCTGGCTTTATATCGGCCTCACCGTGCTGTGCGGCATTTGCTATGTCTTTGCCGGCATGGGCACATTCGATGCGGTGAACCATGCCATGACCACCATGGCCGCTGGAGGGTTTTCAACCTCTGACTCCTCCATGGGCAAATTTGCGGATTCGCGCATTATCGAGGTCTGTATCGTCTTCATGTTCGTGGCGGGCCTGCCATTCGGAACCATGGTTCTGATGATGCATGGGCGTATCAGAAACCTCTGGAAGGATCCGCAGCCACGATTCTATCTGATGATCGTCGTCGTTGCCGTCGCCATCCTTTATATCTGCGTCCGCTTCCATCCGCAGACAGCGTTCATCAGGTATGACGAGCACCTGTTTCGCGACACCGTGTTCAGCGTCATTTCGGTTCTGACCGGTACGGGCTATGCCAGCACCGATTACGGCCAGTGGGGCAGCCTGCCAGAAATCGTATTCTTCACCCTGATGTTTCTTGGCGGCTGCGCGGGGTCTGCGGCGTGCGGAATGAACGTCTTCCGCGTCGAAATCCTCCTGCGCACCATCTGGACCTATACCCGCCAGATGCTCAGCCCGAACCGGATCATGGTCGTGCGTTATGCAGGCCAGCCCGTACGCGACGACGTGCTTCTGTCGGTGATGATTTTCATCTTCCTGTATCTGTTCGTCTTCTCGGTTTCGACGGTACTTCTGTCGCTTACAGGTCTTGATACGATCTCATCTTTGTCCGCCGCCGCGACGTCCATCTCGAATGTCGGGCCCGGCCTTGGTTCCATCTTTGGTCCATCTGGTACTTTCCAGGACCTTGAGCCATTCGCCAAATGGGTCTGCTCGATCAATATGATTTTCGGGCGCCTCGAACTTCTGACGATCTTCGTCGTTCTGACACCGCGCTTCTGGCAATACTAAGGGCCACCCCCTTCACCTCACCGCCGTTTTGAGGCATGTGACTGCGCAAACATACCAAACAACAGAAGGTTCGCCTCATGAGCACCCTTTCCCTTGAAAAATACGGCATCTCCATTGGCGAAGGTCACCCGCTTGTCGTGATGGCAGGGCTGAACGTTCTGGAAAATGAAGAGCTGGCCATGACGGTCGGCGCGCACCTGAAAGCCGTGTGCGAGAAGCTCGGCCTGCCCTACATTTTCAAGGCAAGCTGGGACAAAGCGAACCGCTCTTCCATCACATCCTATCGCGGCCCGGGCCTTCAGGATGGTCTTGAAATCCTCTCCAAGGTGAAGGCTGAACTCGGCACGCCGGTTGTCACTGACTATCACGAGATGGGTCAGGCAGAGACGGTGTGCGAAGTCGCCGAAGTCCTGCAGGTACCAGCCTTTCTCTGCCGCCAGACAGACCTCGTTGTCGAGGGCGCGCAGGCTGTAGAAGCCGCTGGCGGCTGGCTGCATGTGAAGAAAGCCCAGTTCCTAGCGCCATGGGATTGCAAGAACATCATCACCAAAGTTGGTGAAGTTACGAAGAACAACCCGACGCTTCTGTGTGAGCGCGGTGCGAGCTTCGGCTATAATAACCTCGTCGTGGATATGCTCGGCATTCCGGCAATGAAAACGCTCGGCGTGCCCGTAACTATTGATGCGACCCACGCCGTTCAGCTCCCGGGCGCAGACCCGCGTACAGCGGGCGGGTCCACGGGCGGCCGCCGCGAGGGCGTTCCAATCATTGCTAAATCAGCGGTCGCTGCTGGCGCTGATGGTGTCTTCCTCGAGTTCCACACCGACCCCGACAAAGCGCTCTGCGATGGCCCGAGTTGCCTGCCGCTTGAGGCTGCAGAAGGTCTGCTCTCCCAGCTGAAAGCGATCCACGAGCTGGTTCGCAGCTAGGTAGCACTTGCTAGCCCAGAACACATAAAAGCCCGGAGCTGATGCTTCGGGCTTTTTCTTTAGATGATCCGCGTGCGCCGCGGGCTCGTATTTAAGGAACAAACAGGAGGCCCTATGCGCTTTTCCGTTCTGATCCTTATGGCAGCCCTATTTGCCGGACTACCTGTGAGAGCTGATACGATGACCTGCACGACGCTCGTGGAGCACACAGAAACGGACACGCAAAACCCGTGGCAAACCGTGAATGATAATGTCATGGGCGGGCGATCATCTGGCGGCTCCACGCTTCAGGAAGGTGCTCTGGTTTTCACCGGCAGCACGAACACAAATGGTGGCGGTTTCAGTTCAATCAGGCTGGATGTACCACGCGGCGCCATGACAGGGGCTGAGGAGCTGCGCCTCCACATGAAACGCGATGCCCGCGCCTACTCAATCACCTTGCGCACGAATGCACGGTCATTCGGACGACGCATAGCCTTTCGAGGGCTGATTGAAGGCGCACCGGAAGGCGAATGGGGCACAGGCGTTCTGAACCTTTCCAATCTCGAAGCCTCTATCTGGGGCCGGAAACTGCCCAATGCGGTATTCGATGCAAGCGAAGTCGTGGAGATCGGGCTGATCATTTATGATGGCGAAGACGGCGCCTTTGAAATGCAGCTCTCACGCATTGAGGCGTGCAGCTAGGCCACAGCAGATTTTCGAAATCAGGTCAGTTCGCCTTCAACCGACTTTGTCCAGCCGACATAAACGCTATCGCCCGCTTCGATGACGGGGCGTTTGATCAAAGTTGGATTGGCAATCAGAAGGCCGGAAACTTCGTCTGTTTCAGCTTTTGCTTTGTCATCATCGGAAAGACCGCGCCACGTCGTCGAGCGGTTATTGACGAGCGCTTTGGCACCAGCCGCTTCCAGCCAGCCCGGCACCTTTGCGGCAAGATCAGCCTCGGCGCGGATATCGACGAAACTCACTTGTTTGCCTGCAGTCTCAAGGCTTTTCAGCGCCTTCTTGCAGGTGTCGCAGTTTTTCAGACCATAAAGCGTCAGAGACATAGTGCCCTCATAAAATCAGCGCTCGTACGAGCGGGTTCAAATTGCTTCATCTAATTCGCGTGATTCACATGCGTAGAACAACTCTGCCAGCCTCCTGAGTTCACATTTCAGCGAATAGCCGAAGTGCCGCGGCAAGGAGCAATCGACAAGCCGCGCCGACCTGTTAATCTACTTCCCGATACTTACAAAATACTCGGGGAGAAAAGCATGATCGGCGTTCTGGACACGATTAAACGTGAATGGATGTACATCACGAATGTCCGTAAAGCGCTGAAGCGCGCGGCCATGTATCAGCCCGACGATCCGGTTGGTCTGGCAGATGTACTCGAAGAAAAATTCGACAAACACAAAGACAATGTCGCGATCCGTTTCGAGGATAAAATCTACACCTATCGCGAGTTGGAAGAACGCGCGAACCAGTATGCACACTGGGCGATCAATCAGGGCTTCAAGGCCGGTGATACCGTGGCCCTCTTCATGGACAATAAGCCGGATTACATCGCCTTCTGGGTGGGTATGTCGAAAGCCGGCATCGTCACAGCCCTGATCAACAACCAGCTTCAGGGCGCAGGCCTTGCGCACTGCGTTTCCATCTCGAACGCACGCGCCATTGTGATGGGCCCGGAACAGGAAGAGCTTTACGCCAGTGCCAAAGAGCAGCTGGGCGAAGATATCGTCCCGTGGAGCCTTGATTGTTCAATCGCTGGCGCGTCATCACTTGATCCACTTCTTGCAGACCTGCCTGTTACCCGTCCGGACCGTTCGCACCGCGCTGAAATTCGTGGCCGCGACACATGCCTCTATGTCTACACATCGGGTACAACGGGCCTGCCAAAGGCAGCGAAACTCACTCAGGTTCGCGTACTCGGCATGCTCGGTGCGTTTGTCGATTCTGTCGGCATTACAGAGCGCGACCGCATTTATGTGACCCTACCGCTCTATCACGCCACGGGTGGGCTTTGCGGCGTCGGTCAGGCTCTCACAACGGGCGCGACGCTCATTCTCGCGCGCAAATTCTCTGCGTCGAATTTCTGGGATGACGCTGTCAAACACAAGGCGACATCCTTTGCCTATATTGGCGAGCTGTGCCGCTATCTCGTGAAAACCGATCCGCACCCGCTGGAACGCCAGCACACCATCCGCAAAGGCTTCGGCAACGGCCTGCGCGCCGAGGTCTGGGAGAAGTTCGTCGAACGGTTCAACATCCCACATCTGGTTGAGTTTTACGGATCGACCGAAGGCAATGTGAGCTTTTCAAACTTTGACGGAAAGATCGGCGCGGTCGGTCGTCTCCCAGGCTATATGCGCGACAAGATCAAAACCCGAATTGTGAAGTTCGACATTGCCGAAGAAAAACCGATCCGCGGCGAAGACGGTTTCTGCATTGAAACCGATATCGACGAGGCAGGCGAAGCGATTGGCGAAATCGCAGATGCGCCGCGCCAGCGTTTTGACGGCTATCACGACCCGAAACAGACCGAGAAGAAAATCCTGCGGGACGTATTCGTGCCGGGCGATATGTGGTTCCGCACAGGTGACCTGATGAAGCGCGACGAACATGATTACATCTATTTCGTCGACCGGATTGGCGACACCTTCCGCTGGAAGGGGGAGAACGTCTCCACCAACGAGGTCGGTGAAGCGCTTTCCAGCTTTGATGATCTGGAGCTGCCAAACGTCTATGGTGTCGCGATGCCGGAAACCGATGGCCGCGCAGGCATGGCAGGCGTAAACCTGAAGCCGGGCCGCAGTTTTGATGGCAAGGCGTTGGCGGCGCACGTCGATCAGCAACTGCCTGTCTATGCCCGCCCGATCTTCATCCGTATCCAGCCGGAGCCGGAGACCACCGGCACGCTGAAATATCGCAAAGTGGACCTCGTCAAACAGGGCTATGACATCAGCCAGATTGACGATCCGGTTTATGTGCGTCTGCCTGGTTCAGATACCTACGAGCCACTCACTGCGGAGATTGTGGACGACATCAATTCCGGCAAAGTACGTTTCTGATTTTCAGGGGAACCGAACACAAAAAAGGGCAGGCTTTACAGCCTGCCCTTTTCAATTTCTGTAGTCTGAAGCCTAGTCGACCAGACCGAGCGATTGCGCCAGTGCGAAGAAGATTTCGTTCTGCTCCATCACGCCGCCAACACGTTCAGAACCGGCGCCCGTTGCGAAGATCGCAACATCTTCACCGCCATGGGTTTCAGATCCCATCGGATAGGTAGACTGTTGCTGGTAATCAGGCGCTTCGACATCAACGTCCGTCAGGTCGCCGCGCTCGCATGCGCCATTGTCTGCTGCTGTACAGACCGCGCCCGGACCATTCGCGTAACCGAGCGTCGTGTAAGGACGACCATCTGATGCACGCAGCAAAGCACCGACTTCGCTACGGGCCAGACCAAGGATCGGGTTACCGCGCGCAGCATAACCGGCAATGGTCATTGTGTGGCTATGGTCAGCCGTCACGAGGATCATGGTTTCAGACGCATCCGTCATCTCAACCGCCGTGCGGATTGCATCATCAAATGCAACGGCATCGACGAGCGCGCGGTGAGCGTTGCCGCCATGGTGAGCGTGGTCGATACGTCCGCCCTCAACCATCAGCACGAAGCCGTCCTCATCGCGGGACAGGCGCGTAATCGCAGCCGCAGTCAACTCAGAGAGTGACGGCTCGCCTGCAGTATCATTCGGGCGGTCCTGTTCGAACTGCATATGGGATGGTTCGAACAGGCCAAGCACACGAACGTCTGAATCAAAATCGATCGCGTCAAAACCCGCCTGATCATAAATGAAGGTGTGATCGTCAGACTTAGCAGACCATTCCGCTACGAGGTCACGACCATCGCCGCGACGGCCTGTACGGCCTTCATATTCAGGGTCAGCCTGCTCGTTCGTCATGAAATTGCTGCGGCCGCCGCCCATTGCGAGCTCAAGCCCATCTCCGGCAGGAAAATCGATCAGCTGTGAAGCAATATCGCGGCAACCAAGCTCTGCCTGCGCGCCAACCGCGCCGTCAAATTCCCAGTCGCGCGATGGTGAGTGAGAATAGGTCGCTGCCGGTGTCGCGTGGGTGATGCGCGCCGTTGAGACAACACCCGTCGAGAAGTCCTGCGCCTCAGCCATGCTGAAAAGCGATTCAACCTCATGACCAAGAGACGCTGCGCAGTTACCCGCCTGCACATTCCGGTCAAAGCCGAGTGTTCCGGAATCGGTCTTAACACCGGACATCATCGCGACAGCCGTTGCCGCACTGTCTGCCGTCTGGAAGTTGTCGGAATAGGTTTTGGAAAGCGCTACGTTCGGGAAGGTTTCCATGGTCAGCTGATAGCTCTCACCGTCCAGGCCTTGCGACTGACCGGCATAAATGCGCGCTGCCGTGATGGTGGAAATACCCATCCCGTCGCCGACAAAGATGATGACATTGCGCGCCTGACCTGCGCCGCGCGTTTCAGCCCGCGCGCTTACCCGTGCCTGCGCCGTTGTATAATAGCTGTCTTCAGCCTGAACCGGGGTTACAATAGTGCGCCCGTAAGATGGCACTGTGGGTGCCGGAGCCTCAACGGCCGTTTGCGTCTCGCACCCGGCCAACATTGTCGCTGACAAAAGCGCCGCGGAAAAAAGAGATGATTTCATGTGTATTCCCACCTGAGTGACCTTTTCGCTGACCATACCCACTTACACGCCAGTGCAACAGTTTTGTGAGACGTCAAAAGAATTATCTGCGCGCCGGACGCCTCTGCGCGACAAGCAGCGCCACCAGAATAAGACCACCGCCGATAAACTGCATCACTGACAACGCCTCGCCGAACACCGGCCAGCTAATGAGAGCAGACGCAACCGGCTGCACAATCACCATAATGCCTGCAATGGCTGGCGGCACACGCCCAAGCCCCGCAATAATGCACCCCTGCCCCAGTACCTGCGAACAGACTGCAATCGCGAACGGCCATTTCAACTGCCCCAGCGTTTCAGGCATAACAGGCTCACGAAAAACAAGGCATAAAACGAGCGCCACGCACGCCATGGTCGCTGTCGCCCAGAACAATACATCAAGCGCGGATAGGGTATCGCGGGCCAGCTTCCCACAAAGGAAATATCCGGAAAGAAAGCAGGCCGCGAACAGCGCCAGCATATCTCCGCGAATATCGCTCGCACCGCTCGCAGCGGATTTACCAGCTGACAGAAACCACACACCGCTCAGCGCCAGCGCGACGGCAGTTGCCCAGAAAATACTGGGACGGTCCTTCAGGAACACCCATGCGAGGACGCCAACAAACAGGCTGCCCATATTCACAATGAAGGTCGCGTTCGCCACAGATGTCATGGTGAGCGATAAATGCCAGACGCCGATATCCAGGCCAAAAAACACGCCGGTTAGAATCGCAAACAGGTTAGGCTTAGCCGGTAGCCTGCCTCTGGCTGCGAACACCAACAATATAACCGGCAAAGACAGAAAGAACCGCCAGAAACCGGTAGCCTGCGGCCCCACGCCATCGCCGACCGACAGGCGCAGACCAATCGCTGCGAACCCGACAAGCACGCCTCCTGTCAACAGAAGCACGGTTCCGATAAGCACGCTGCGGGCATCGCCATACGCAGCCGTTTGAGTTGTCATGAAAGGGCCCAGTCACGAAAGATCTGCTCGGGCCTTACACCCTCTTTGCGCAGACTCTCAAGCGTTCTGGACCGGTCGGATTTCGAAAACTTCTTCCCGGCCGTATCAAGAATGAGACCATGGTGACGATAAACAGGCGTCGGCCAATCAAACAGGCGCTGCAGCAGCACATGAATATGGGTCGAAAAATAGAGGTCGCGCCCGCGCACCACATGGCTGATACCCTGAAGCGCATCATCATGGGTAACCGCGAGATGATAGCTGGTCGGTGTATCTTTACGGGCGAGCACCACATCACCCAGCCATGCAGGATGTGCCTTTATCTCGCCTGCCATAACGCCTGCTCCTTCTTCGACGAAAGACAGATCATTGAACGCTGCGCCCAGATAGTCACGACAGGCTGAAAGCGATAACCGCCAGGCGAAACTGTCGCCGCGCTCGACTTTCATCTCTTCCTCATCGAATGACATTCGGGCGATCGGTCCGGGATAGGGACGCTCGCCAGCGGGACTTTCGCCAATGCCTCTTTCTTCGAGGTCGGCATTCAACTCCTTGCGCGTCAGAAAGCTGCGATAGACCAGCTCTTTTTCGCGCAGCTCACCCAGCGCGCGCGTGTAATCATCGAAATAATCCGATTGGCGCCTTACCGGTTCCGGCCAGTCAAAGCCAAGCCAGTTGAGGTCGTCATAAATACCGGCCTCAAATTCCGGTTTGCATCGTGTCTGGTCAATATCTTCAATGCGAAGAAGGCATTTGCCGCCGTGATCATCTGCAAATTGAAAGGCTTCACGCGCGGCAATCGCATGTCCAATATGCAATCGGCCAGTCGGGCTCGGCGCAAAGCGCGCAACTGGAAAATCGGCTTTCTGGGCGGTTTCAGGCATAATTCACTGGCAAAATCGACGTGCGGCCAAGCGTAGCTGAATTTTTTTTTTGCGCACCTGTCCTTCCTCAGAAAGTTATGAGGAAGCTGATTATACTCGAATTTCGTTCACATCCTGACCCCAAATCAAGGCTTCAAACACCTGAAATAATTGTGGTTATTTGGCAAAAATGGACAGTCCAGAGCTACCGCGTCACATTAACAGGGGCGGTCAAAGCTATTCAGAATAGGTTCAGGACAACATTACTATCTTGTTATGAACACTGAGGTTTTCGCTTTGCTTTGCCACAACTGTTGCCTAGTCTGAATTCGGAAGCATCCGGTCAGATTGCCGACGCCTTGGAGGGGACCGCGTGACTGACAGAGTAATGGACTTCCAGTGGGTTTTGAAACGAGGGACGAAAATTATGTACCGCAAACTAGCAATCGCTGCTGCAGCAGCACTCTTCACCACTGGCGCAGCAGTTGCCCAGGATTATTCTTTGAACCCGAACTTCGGTTCCGCTTCTCTGACATCCGGCTTCTCACCTGATCCATATAACGTCAACATCACAGCTGGCGGCAGCATTGATGCGTCCCGCCTTGGCTGCGCGGGCAACATTTCAAACGCTCCGGATTTCCGACTTCAGTATCAGGCTGGCGGCGTTCTGCCTCTGATCATCTCCGTTGCATCCAGCGAAGACACAACGCTTGTCATCAACATGCCAGACGGTTCGTGGATGTGTGACGATGACGGCGGTAATGGCCTCAACCCGTCTGTTTACCTGTCTAATCCATCTTCTGGTCAGTATGACATCTGGGTTGGCACATTCGGTGGCGGATATGCGAACTCTATGCTGTCCATCTCCGAGCTGAGCAGCAACTAAGCTTCGCAATAGAATTTAACGGAAGCCGGTCAGTCCATCTGACCGGCTTTTTTATGGCTTTTAATCCCACTCATTTGCGAGAGTTGACGCTACGGCACTGAACTTTTTGCAGTTCTGCACCTAGTAAATTTCAAAAATTTTTCTACGGTTGCTAACATCCTGTCACACGAGGGGACGAAGGTGAGCCGATGCTTGCCACAATATATGTCAGGGGGTCTGACCATGCTTCGTAAACTTATCCTTGCTGCTTCTACTGCAGCACTTATCGCTACACCTGCAATCGCGCAGGACTACTCACTTGAGCCAAACTTCGGCACATTTTCACTCTCAGCGGGCTTCGCCCCTGATCCTTCTGAGCTGGCAATCGTCGCTGGCGGCACTGTCGATGCATCAAGCGTTGGCTGCGCAGGCATGATCTCTCAGGCTCCTGATGCGCGCCTGATGTGGAATGGCGGCCAGTTCTCTCTGGGTGCTGTTTCTGACGCTGACACAACGATCGTTGTGAACACGCCAGATGGCAGCTGGGTTTGCGCTGACGACACAAACGGCTTCAACCCTGAAGTAACTGTATCCGGCTCTGGCCAATACGACATCTGGGTTGGCGTTTTTGGCGGCGGCACAGCTTCTGCAACGCTCTACGCAACTGAATTCTAGGATCTGGTGTCAGATCTGAAGAAAGCCGGTCCTCCAAAAAGGGCCGGCTTTTTTATGTCCCTCGGAAACACCTTGCGTGGCGGCTCCCGTTAAGTCCTGATAGTCCCGCTTCACACAAGGCGAGCAAATGTATCCAACCCGCGAACAATTGAGGACAGCCTGCGAGGCGTTATCCGTCCGCGATGAGGCCCTTGCGCGAGCGTATTCAACAATTGGCATTCCGGCATGGCGCATCCAGCCTGCAAGCTATGAGGCTCTGGCACGAACCGTTGTGTACCAACTGATCTCGACAAAAGCTGCCGATGCGATCTGGACGCGTGTCTGTGACTGGGCGGCAGGCGATCTCTCACCCCAGCGTGTGATGAACGCCGCCGAGGATGAATTACGCGGATGTGGCCTGTCCCGCCCGAAAGTCCGACATCTGACAACCATTGCCAAAGCCATCGAAACGCACAGCCTCAACCTTGCCCAATTAAATGAGATGCCCGACGCCGAAGCCCGCAAACATCTGACTGCCGTAAAAGGGATTGGTCCGTGGACGGCAGAACTGTTTTTGATGTGCTCGCTAGGCCGGGTTGATGCCTTTCCGGAGGGCGATGTTGGCTTAATGGAATCGCTGCGCCTTCTAAGCCAGGCTGAGGACCGCCTCACCGCCAAAGCTTTTCTGACCCATGCAGAGAGCTGGCGCCCCTATCGCGGTGTCGCGGCCCATCTTTTGTGGGGCTATATCAACCATTTAAGAGGCAATGCGCGCTGAATCTGCAGGCATATTTACGCGCGTGGATATAAACTGCGTTTGTCATAAAGCTGTAGCGGTGAATCAGTTAATCATCTCACTGGAAAGATCAGCAGAGTCGCTATACTTCTGATCTTATCGGCAACGATGCGAGGTGAGTATGACGGCTTCTGTCTCAAATACCCCTGCCAACGCGTGGCCCGCACTTGTTCTCAATGCGGACTACCGGCCGCTTTCCTATTATCCGCTTTCAATCTGGCCCTGGCAGGACGTCGTCAAAGCCGTCTTCCTGGAGCGTGTGGATGTAGTGGCCCAGTATGATCACGTGGTGCGGTCCCCGTCTTTCCAGATGCAGCTTCCGAGCGTCATCTGTCTGCGGGAATTCATAAAACAGGACCGGGCTCCAGCGTTTACACGCTTTAATGTGTTTCTGAGAGACGGGTTCTCCTGCGTTTATTGCGGATCGGGCGATGATCTCACATTCGATCATCTCATTCCGCGCTCGCGCGGCGGCACAACCTGCTGGAAGAATATCGTCACGGCCTGCAGCCCGTGTAATCTGAAAAAGGCCAACCGGCTGCCAGATGACATCGGCATGCACCCGAACCGGAAACCGGAATGCCCGTCCAACTATCAGCTACAGGATCAAGGGCGACGCTTCCCGCCGAACCACCTGCATGAAACCTGGATGGACTATCTCTACTGGGATGTGGAACTGACGAACTAAACGCGTACGAAAAAGGCCGCATCTCTGCGGCCTTAAAACTATCCCGCGCTTACATCCACGGATTATACTTATAAACGGTTCTGCGCCCGCCGCGCAGCTCCGGCTCTGGTTCCGGCTCTGGCCGTGTTTCCATCACCGGGTCTGTATCAACAGGTGTCACCTCAGCCTCAATGACCGAGCAATCATCCTGAGGCTCTACGACGACCTCCTCGACGGCATCAACAAACTCTACGGCATCTTCAACCGGTGACGGTGCAGGTTCCGGCGATTTATACGCGGCAGCCATAATCGTGCGTGACAGAAACGCTGTCGGCGGCAACTGCATGGCCGGCATAGACGCTGCAACGGCGGCTTCTTCGGCAAGATATGCTTCGATTTCGCTGACCTCGACCGTCATGACGTTCGGCATTGTGTATTCGAGTGGTGTCACCTTCGTGGCATCGATTGTGATACTCATGCCTTCCATGACAGGTCCGACATGAAGCAATGCCTTGGGCGGCTCGACTTCAGGCTCAGTCGGCACAGAGGTCTCAACCGGAGTAAGCGGTGCGGAGCTCTTCTCCGAGGCAATCCACTCATCGCTTTCAGATGTATCTTCCTCGCCAATGGCTTCAACCGCAGACGCACCGATTGTGCCGAACGCACCAATCGCCCCGAAAGTCGCGGACGTCAGAATGTCCGGGCGCGGCAATTGCGCGGCTGGCGCATTGTCGAACTCTTCATCCGGCATGGGTTCTGACGCGGTCGCTTCGCTTAAAAGCTCAGGCTGGTCATCAACTGCCGGAAGCGGTTCGCGAGCTGCAGGTGCGAATCCGAAATCCTGATCATCATCTGCATCGACGTAATCTTCGACCGTTTCGCCACTGGCTTCAGCCGCCGCATCCGGCACGCTCCATGGCGATCCGCTATCATAATCTTCTTTGTTTTGCGTTTCCGGCTCATCATCGATGACCAGCTCATCCGAACCGCCCTCAACCCCAGTGCCGACAGCCGCGAGGCCGGTTGCACCAACAGAGAGCCCGGACAGAGCCTCACGATGTGACAGCTCGATCACAGGGTCTGCAACGGGCGGAACATCCATTGCATCATCGCTCTCATCCGAAGCGCCAACATCATCCAGCTCGAGAACCTCATCCTCATCGGCCTCCACGTCAGGCGGCACGCCGTTGACCTTCGCAGCGAGCATTGCCACGCGCGACGCCATTTCCGGCTGGTCTGGAAACGTAACCTCCGGACGAGGCGTAGCCGGAACCACTTTATCTTTCGATTTTCGGTCCGGTTTCTTATCTTTGTCCAGCTCAAGCGCTGACACAATGCGGTCAATCACATCGGTCGCGCCGGTAATCTGACGACGCGCAGTGGAGACGAGATTATCAACGCGCAGCGTATACTGCATGCCGTTGGAATCGGTTGTATTGGCGAGGATAGATTCGCTGACAGTCTCCAGCACACGGCCGCCAGCATCCAGCAGCACGACGCGGCTTGGGGCCTGACCGATGGTCACGCGATAGCCTTCAGTGTCGTAAATGCATGTCCCATCCTCACCTTCCAGCCAGGTGATCTTCGATGCCTCAGTCATCTCGATCAGCTTATCGATCAGACGCTTGGTCGATGGATGCAACATTACTAACCCGCTCCACTGGTACTCCCAGTAGATTAAATCACCTTAACCCGCCCCCCGGAAGAGGCCGGACCATGGAAAACAGGAAACTGACTGAAATTTTTACACCGTCAGGTGAGGTCTGCCTGCGGCTCTATCGTAAGGTAGAGACCCGGCCTCAGCCTGCTTCAATCACCTCACGCACTTCGCTCAGGAAGGTTTCAACCGGTTCATCACCCGCCGTAGAAAGCCCCGAGCGGAAGCCGCGGATTGTACCTTCAGGGTCTACCAGGAAGTACATTGGCACCCATGGCAGGTCGAATGCGTCAATTGCACTGGCATCGCTATCAACCGCCGAATGGCCGCCATAGCCGGTCTCTGCGGTATAGGCTTCAAGGCTCTCCCATCGGCCAAACGCATCATTGATACGGTTCGGGTTTGGCGGGGAATGGATAGAGAGCATGCCGAGCCCCTCTTCGCCCTGAACCTCCGCATAGAGCGCATCAACATGGCGCGCATCGACGATACAATCAGGACACCAGAGCCCCCAGAAATCGACAATCATCCACTGACCGCGAATATCCTGATCCGTGACCTCAGATCCATCCGGCATGGTAACGGAGAATGCCGGAAGCGTTTCACCCAGCAGGCCGTACTGGAAGGGACGGCCCGCTTCATCACGTGGCACATCACCTTCTTCAATTTCTGCGCCTTCAGGCGGTGGCAGATTCTCTGTGATGAAGCCTGTCGCCTCAGGCCCCTGACCGCACGCCGCAAGCAGAAGCGCCAGGCCGCCAAATGCAGCGTTCCGCAATGTCATGATATTCATATGATTGGCTCCATCACCCTTTTCCCAAGGGCCATATTCGCCCCGAATTGATTAAGCTTTCACTGCAGCTTAACGGCTCTTTATCTTGACCAGACGCATAAGGACCGATACGGCCCCTTCTGATAACGTTACACGAACGAAATTTATATCCATGTCCAGACAAAGCCCACTCATCACCGTCATGGTGAAAGCCGCCCGTGCAGCAGGCCGCGGCCTCGCCCGCGATTTTGGCGAAGTAGAAAACCTTCAGGTCTCCAGAAAAGGTCCGGGCGATTTCGTCACCAACGCGGATCACCGCGCTGAAGAAGTCATTTACAACGAACTGTCTCGCGCACGTCCGGGCTATGGCTTTGTGATGGAAGAACGCGGCGTTGTTGAAGGCACTGACAAAACCAACCGCTTCATCGTCGACCCGCTCGACGGCACGCTGAACTTCATGCACGGCATTCCGCACTTTGCTGTCTCCATCGCTCTGGAGCGCGAAGGCGAGCTCTATGCCGGTGTCGTTTATAACGTCATCAGCGGCGACATTTACTGGGCCGAGCGCGGTCAGGGTGCTTGGCTTGAGAACTGGCGCCTGAAAGTAGCGACACGTATCAAGCTCGCAAACGCTGTTGTCGCGACAGGCACACCATTTGTCGGTCACTCTCCGGAACGCCACCAGCTATTCTGGGCAGAGCTTTCCCACTTGACGCAGGAAACCTCCGGCATTCGCCGTTTCGGTTCTGCAGCCCTGGACCTTGCATACGTCGCAGCTGGCCGCTTTGACGGCTTCTGGGAACGTAACCTCAACGCATGGGACATTGCAGCCGGTATCGTACTCGTACGCGAAGCGGGCGGCGTCGTTCAGGAGATTGATGGCGGCGAGCTACTCAAGACCGGCAATATCCTTGCTGCGAATGCGAGCCTGTCCCCGAAAATCCTCTCGCGTCTGAAGGCTGCGAAAAAGCGCATCGAAGACGAGTAAGGCAGGCGCTGTCTTCTCTTATTCACCGGCAATTGCGACAGGCCCTGAGAAACGGGCCTGCGCACGCATAAGCGCGTCGGGATCGTTTAACAGCGCCATACATTCTTTATCGCTCAGCCCGCTCATCAGCGCGTGCAGATTATCTGCCCGTGCGACCTTCGCTTCAGCGACAGCGAGCGGCACATGCACCTCTCCTGTCCCAAGCGGCCAGACATGGTCGACCATACAGGCATGTCGCCGGGCCAGATCAGGCGCAATCACAACATCGCTGGCATCATGTTTTGAAAGCGCCGCATAGCTGTCACGGCGGCTTAACGACTGCGAGAAGGCTTTCGGTGGATCGAAATCTTCACGCGTTGCCAGCAAGCGGGCTAACAAGCCATTCGCGTTCAGCGTTTTGCCGCTCCAGTAAGAAAGCGGAATTGCGAAAATCATGCCAAGCGAGGCTGGCAGCAGCCATGCTGCGAAGACGGGCGAGATAGCAAGAGCCGCACCGGTCAGCACAACTCCCATCAACGTTGTCAGCGCGTGTCGCCGCGCAACGTCCGCAAAGCGATAGCCGTCCGAGCCCCGTTGCTGCGGGACCCAACCTGAATCCTGCCCGCGAAGAATGGCGATGACCGAAGCGGTCTGCGCTGCCATCAGCAGAGGCGCGACGAGCGCAGAGATAATCGTCTCGACGAGCGCACCCGGGATCACCATCCATGACCGCTTGCCACGCTCATTATGGATGACGCTGACAATCACGCCGAACACTTTGGGCAGAAGCAGGATAGCGAGCGTTGCAAAGAACACGCTGAGAGCCAGCGCAGGGTCAATGACAGGCCAGCTTGGCGTCAGTGACGGATCGCCCGAAAAATACTCCGGCCTCAAAAACCGGTTCTGAAGCGACAATGCCATACCCACCAGAATGAGCGTCAGCCAGAGAGGCGACGCCAGATAGGACATGATCCCGATCGAGAAATGAAGGCGGTTTGTGAAGCTGATCCCGCGCGCACGCGCCAGTACGGCGGTGTGTTGCAGATTGCCCTGACACCAACGCCTGTCGCGGACGGATAAGTCGATCAGCGTTTGCGGACCTTCTTCATACGACCCGCCAAGATCGGGCGCGATGCAGACCTTCCAGCCTGCACGGCGCAGGAGCGCAGCTTCTACAAAGTCATGGCTCAGAATATGCCCGCCAAAAGGCGCCCTGCCGGGCATGACCGGAAGACCAGCCGCATCGGCAAAGGCCTTTGTCCGGATGATAGCATTATGGCCCCAATAATTGCCCTCATTCTGCGACCAGAAGGAAATACCGCGCCCGAGCACTGGCCCGTAAACCGCGCCCGCAAATTGCTGGGCTCGCGCAAACAGGCTCTTCCCGCCTATCAGTTTCGGAATGGTCTGAATGAGGCCGACTTCAGGCTGCGCTTCCATCCGGCGTACGAGCTCGATCAACGTATCGGCGCTCATATAGCTGTCGGCATCAAAGATCAGCATGTGATCATAGCGCCCGCCCCAGCGAGAGACGAAGTCGTCAATATTACCCGCCTTGCGCGCCAGATTGATTGTGCGTCGGCGATAATAAACCCGGCAGCCTTCCGGCAGGGAAGCACGCAGCTTATGAAAGCCTTCTTCCTCTTCCAGAGCAATATCAGGCTTCACCGTATCGCTGAGGATGAAGCACTCGAACCGGTCCGGCGCAGCCGAGGCAAGCGCAGATGCCGTCGCCTCTACCGTAGCGAACACATCCGTGACGGACTCGTTATAAATAGGAAACAGGATCGCTGTTTGCGTTGTCAGTGGCGCATCAGACGCTACCGGTTTTGAGCGCGACATGAAAAGGCTGGCCAAAAATCCGGCGACCGAACTTGCGAATGCAAACCCGATCCAACCGATATTGATCGAGAAGATCGCCAGCAACGCCCACTCAAGCTGGGTCAGGCCCGAAACGCTCAACACATCGAACATCAACCAGATGAGCCAGACCGTGACCGCTGCGCCGCCGCCAATGACAGCCGCCTTGCGCCAAAGTCTGGAACGAGCACCTGATACCGGTGCGCAGGCATAACCTTTCAGACCCTGCTCGGGCATATGCAGAGGACATTCTGGCGGACGAATATCAGTCAGGCTCATGACGGGCTCCATCGATACAGCCATGTCTCAGATGCCGGATGCTCGACCTGTTGTAACAAAGCGCGCAGCTCAACGGAGCCGCTTGCCGGCGGTTGCAGCTCGAAGCTCAGACGCATAATGCCGTTACGCTCATCCGGCGTCGCATTGACATTATGGATCGTGCCGGCAGAGGCAGAGACCACCGGCTCGAGGCTCTCCATCGCCTCGACGTCGTCCATGTCGTAATCAACTATAAAGAGGCGTCGCGAAGCATCGCCCTCGACCACTCCGGTTCGCGTCGAACGCACACTTGCCAGCGGCGAATGATAAGGCGGATCCATACCCCAGCTCAGCGTATAGCTGAATTCCATGCTCTCACCCGGCAGGAGCGGCTCATCGAGCCGCCAGTAATTGATGACATTGTCATTGTATTCGTTCGGCGTTGGAATCTCGACCAGCACAAGCTCGCCAGCCTCCCAGCCCGCACCAGGCGTGACCCAGACACTTGGGCGGTTTTCATAGCGAGCTTCAATGTCCTGATAGTCATGGAAATCGCGGGTGCGCTGTATCAGACCGAAGCCTGACGGCACTTCATCAGTAAAGCTCGAAATTTGTAGCGTCGCCGGATTGTTCAGCGGTCGCCAGATCCATTCGCCATTCCTCAGATAGGCCAGCAAGCCTTCGGAATCATGTACGCGCGGACGGAAATCCGTGCTCACGGTTTCAGGGTCCTGCGGTCCGAACTCGAACATGGAGGTCAGCGGCGCAATACCTATCTGACGCGTTTCTTCGCGTGCATAAATCACCGCGTTGATATCCATGCGCGTCTGAACGCCGGGACGCACGTGGAATTCATAAACGCCAGTCACGCTAGGGCCATCCATCAATGCGTAGAAGACAAACTCCTGATCTCCCGCCGCGGGCCGACGCATCCAGAACTCACGGAAGTCCGGAAATTCCTCGCCTTCGGCAGCCGCAGTGTTCACGGCTATGCCACGCGCCGATGCGCCGTAGAAATTGCCTGCGCCCAGCGCGCGGAAAAAGCTCGCCCCCTTCACGCTCAGCACTTCATCATAACGGCCTGACTGGTTGATCGGCGCGAGCAGACGGAAACCAGCCAGACCAAGCTGTGCCTGCTGGTCTTCTGTCAGTTCAAGATCGTGAAAATTAAAATCAGCTGGATTGTATACATCCTCGGTCACCGAGCCTTCCGACACGACATTAACTTCAATGCCAGACCGGAAGAGCGAACCGCGCGTATCCAGCATCACACGAAACGCCTGCGTATCTTCTGCAAATCGTGCCGCGTCACGGCGAAACTCGATCCGCCGGTAGTCGTTATAATCGAGGCCTCGCACAAAGGCCGGTGCCTGTGGCGGCGCTTCATAGTCTTCAGCTGCCAGAGCGCGCGCTCGTGCACGCACTTCATTAAAGATGTCGATATCTCCCAGTGCAGGCATGATCGTCGTTACCGCTGCCGGGTCATCAACGCTTTGCGCGGGCTCGGATATAGATGACGGGCGCTCATCTGGCGCAGGACGAATAAAGCTCGGTGAGGCGACTGGCACCGGATTGTCATGAGCTTCGCGGGTTATCCGCAAGGTCTCGGTACGCGCTTCACCTGCGACCTGAGCCTCTTCAACTTCCGGTCTGTCGGGCTGACCGCAGCCCGCCAGCATGACGGCGACCGCAACGGCCGCTACGTAGTTTCGAAATTTAGTCATCGGACGATCCGCCTATCCAGCCCGCAGCTTTGCGCGGGCACCTCTTCAGACAATCAAGTGACGGCAATGCACGGACGGTGCGCCGGTTCCAGGAGCAGACGCGAAAACCACACGATTGCCACAAACCCGCGCGTTCTGCGCCAAACCCGGCCTTTGAAGACCGACTCTTGGGCAGAATTGAGGAGGAAAGACGACGCATACCCGATATGCCCCGCCTTATTCGAAAACAGGCCGGACCGGTTGGGCACACCATATATTGTGCCTAGGCTGACCGAGAGGCCAAATCAGGTGAATCGCCAGTCACCACAGATTTTGGCCCAGACACTATATCTAGTGTCTGCGCGCGGAGGTGATTTGCCTATCCATTCAATTGAGTCGTGTTGAAATTCGATATCTGGGTGAAAAATACACCCTCCTGCCGATTAATTTTAAGGCGCGACTGACAGGTCAATACAAAGTTTTTCAGACTTCCCTGTGGATATTATCAGAAATCTGAATCAGACCTCGCAAACCCCCGTGATCACTGAAAATTTGAGTCATGAAACGGTCCGCAGACCGACTGTTTTTCCTGTGTGCAACTCTAGTTCTTAACAGGCGTTAACCTTTTTTACACGGAAAAGCCCTGATGGCCTTCATGTGGCTGTTGACCAACAGTTAACCTTAGAACCACTATATATTGGGTTGAGCGGGGTTACATGCGCCACATATGGCGATATCCAGTCCAACTCACCATATACCATTAGGGTTTTAGTCAGCAGGGAATCCTCATGTCGGGCACGATTACAGCGAAGTCAGAACAGTCTACACCAGCATCAGAGCTGCGCCGGGGTAAACCGCGCGCGAACTCGGATCTGCGCATTGTTGAAGGCATCACGATTGATCCTTCACGTGACGCGAATCTGACTGAATTTGGTAAGAAAACCCTCGAGGATCGTTACCTCCTGCCCGGCGAAACCTTTCAGGGCATGTTTGCACGCGTTGCGACAGCTTACGCTGATGATGCTGACCACGCACAGCGCATTTATGACTATATCTCGAAGCTCTGGTTCATGCCTGCGACACCAGTCCTTTCAAATGGTGGCGCGGACCGCGGTCTGCCAATCTCCTGCTTCCTGAACACTGTCGATGACTCCCTCGATGGCATTGTCGAGACATGGAACGAGAATGTCTGGCTCGCATCCAATGGCGGCGGCATCGGCACATATTGGGGCAGCGTACGTTCTATCGGCGAGAAAGTCGGTCAGAACGGTCAGACTTCCGGCATTATCCCATTCATCCGCGTGATGGACTCCCTGACTCTGGCAATCAGCCAGGGCTCTCTGCGTCGCGGTTCTGCAGCGTGCTATCTGGACATCCACCACCCGGAAATCGAGGAATTCCTCGAAATCCGTAAGGCATCCGGCGACTTCAACCGTAAAGCGCTCAACCTGCACCACGGCCTGAACATCACAGACGCCTTCATGGAAGCTGTTCGTGACGATGGCGAGTTCGAGCTTCTCTCTCCGAAGTCCGGCGAAGTCATCAAGACTGTGAACGCACGTAAGCTCTGGCAGAAAATCCTCGAGCTGCGTATCCAGACGGGCGAGCCATACCTTCTCTTCACTGACACAGTGAACAACTCTATGCCTGCGCACCAGCGCAAGCTCGGCCTCTCTGTGAAGCAGTCCAATCTCTGCTCAGAGATCGTTCTGCCAACCGGTACAGACCATCTCGGCAATGAGCGTACGGCTGTTTGCTGCCTGTCCTCTCTGAACGCTGAGAAATTCCTCGAATGGAAGTCTGATCCTCAGTTCATCGAAGACATTTTCCGTTTCCTCGACAACGTTCTGGAAGACTTCATCCAGCGCGCTCCGAACGAGATGGCGCGTGCCGTGTATGCGGCCCAGCGTGAGCGTTCTGTCGGCCTCGGCCTGATGGGCTTCCACTCCTTCCTGCAAACCATGCGTATTCCTCTGGAAAGCGCTGGCGCGAAGGTCTGGAACAACACAATGTTCAAACACATCCGCAAGGGTGCAGATGCAGCGTCTGTTAAGCTCGCTAAAGAGCGCGGCGCATGCCCTGATGCAGCGGAGAACGGCGTGATGGCGCGTTTCTCTCACAAGCTGGCGATTGCGCCGACAGCGTCTATCTCTATCATTTGCGGCGGCACATCTGCAGGCATCGAGCCAATTCCGGCAAACGTCTACACACACAAGACGCTGTCAGGCTCCTTCACTGTAAAGAACGCAGCTCTGGAAGCGCTTCTGGAAGAAAAAGGCCAGAACACTCCGGAAGTCTGGGCAAGCATGCTCGAGCATGAAGGCTCTGTTCAGCACCTTGAGTGTCTGACAGACGACGAGAAAGCGATCTTCAAGACAGCTTTCGAACTTGACCAGCGCTGGATCATCGAACTGGCGGCAGACCGCACACCGTTCATCTGCCAGGCTCAGTCTCTGAACCTCTTCCTGCCGGGCGACATCAACAAATGGGACCTCCACATGCTGCACTGGACGGCGTGGGAAAAAGGCCTGAAGTCGCTCTACTATTGCCGCTCCAAGTCTGTTCAGCGCGCAAGCTTTGCTGGTTCAGAAGGCAAGAAAGAAGGCGAGCTTCAGATTCAGGAGCCAACCGATTACGAAGAATGCCTCGCCTGCCAGTAAGGCCGACGCATAAGAGTTTCAGGAAAAGCGGGCTACGGCCCGCTTTTTTATTGTGCGCGGTCTTTCTTTCGACCCGTAAATTCCCGTGAAGACGCAAAACCGGTTCCATAAAAACCTACCAGAACTATGCTTTACCTTCGTTTGTTCTAGCGACGTGTGGCGTCGCATAGAACGCGCTCAAGGCTGTTGCAGGGATGAGCGAAGCACCAACTCATGTGCGCCGGTGGTTTCTGGTGCATTGCTACGCGGAATGCACCCCACACACCGCAAAGCATCGGATTGTTAAACATCAGGAAGATTCAGTTCGCCCTCGGAAGAAATCTCGGTCAGAAACCGCGCAATGATACCTGGGATGCGCATCGTGCAATAAAACTGCAGTATCCGAACGTGAAGTTTCTCTTCGTCTGAAAATCCATTTAGCGTCAGCGTTAATGGATGCATGGATAGCGGCAGGAGGTCCATTGTAAGTCGATGCAGTTGATAGCCCAAACGGCTTCCTTCTGTGGGATAAAAGAATATTGTCGGCTGCGGATACATTTCCGATAAATAATCGATATCGTGTTCGATCCGCGCCCCGGAACGGCCCGACGCGTGAACCACCTCAAACATTCTCGTTGTCGACCGTGTAATGGTAAGGTCTGAGAAGGCAAAGATCGGCATCAGTTCAGAAAACGCTTTCGTTCCCTTTTTTACGCTTTTATCCTTTTTCGGGCCGCGATTTCGATAGAGCCGTTCAGATTTTTTTTTCAGGAACAATCCAACATCGATCTTGAACCTTTCGATTATCGTTTTTCCCTGAGCAGCTAAAAGGCCTGCCACCGCTTTTTCGTAATCTCTATTGCCAAGCGCAAAAAATACAGGAAGCCGCTCTATCTCCTCATTGGCGGTTAAGGCCTCCTGCATATAGCTCTCCGGCACTGGAATGTCGTGCCGGCGCATCGCACCAATTGCCCGCCATAAATGCTGAGAACGCTTTTTTATTCGAACATTCTCATCACCATGGCGATCGCCGATAGCTTCGAACATTAGCGGCCAGGCCTCATCGAAGAAGGTCATTCCTTCACGGCGCAGGTCGTTCAGAACAAACGCTTCCAGCTTTTCGAAATATTCAGGCGTAAATGGGGATAAGCTGGTCATCAATTAAATCACTCCGTGGCGCACAGCATGTACTAAGGCACGTCATGTATCAATTTGAGATTGCGTGAAAAGTTGCTTGGTGCCGGCTCTTCGCTGCACCGCGCACGGGATGACAATGAATGTGAAACAAAGTGGCCTAAACCGCCTCCCGCGTTCTGTCCGTCAGCCAGGCCAGAAACGCCAGAAGCGAATAGGCAAACAGCCCCATGACGGAGAAGACAAACGGCGTTGGCGGCACCTCAACCGGAATATGATTATAGGCCTGAAGCGCGATCATGAAGGCAAGAAGGGCAAAGGGCGCCCACACGCCCGCTTTGGTCTTCGGCTTGGTGCAGACCATGTAGAGCGCAAAACCGGCAAGGAGCAGCCCGCCTTCAACCAGCTGGCTCCACACCAGCGAATTCCAGAGCGCGAAGCCAACCATCGGCCCGCCCGGATAGAGCAGAAGATCGGGCGCATGGACGATGAGGTCCAAAAGCCAGTGAGAGAAGACCACCGCGCCGAAAATCAGCCCCGCTGAGAGCTTTCTCTCCCCTTTCCAGAACAGGCCATAAAGCGCCCCTGCCCCGATCGCCCAGATCATGCTACCCGGCAGGGAGTGGGTGTAGGGCATGTAATAGAGGTCCAGCATGGAGGCTTCCATGAAGTGCGGAATGACCCGCACTTTCTCCACGCCCAGCATAACGAGAATCGCCCAGCCAAAATCCACCAGCTGCGCGGCAATAAACACATGCCAGAGCGGTATGGCAGGCTTCAGCTTTCGCGCCGCAAATGCCGTCGAGTAATGGCCAATGAACATGTCTTCCCCCGATCTTTTCGCTGAAGAGTGCCTCAGGCTCGTTCATCACACCAGATGTGTTTTTCTCCGGATGCACATGACCTGAGGCGGACAGACACCCGATTTGCACACTCAATTTTGAGCTTATCGCAAATTCTGCTACAATTTATACGGTCTTTAGCGGGGGAGACAGCTGATGTTCCGGAAAGCAGTTCTAAGCAGCGTGTTGCTTCTGGCCGCCTGCGGGGGCGGCCCTGATCCACTGGAGCCGCAAACCTGTCAGGAACGCGTCGACGGTGTCTTTGCGCTACTGCGCTATGATAATGGCGCGGTCACATCCTACGAGTTTTCGGTGCGAACCGAATATGATGTGCCCGACATCAACATGCCCGAAGGCCTGAGGCTCGCCTTCGCAGACAATACAAAATTCGCCCTGACCGTCGATTTTGTTGGCTCGAACCTCGACTTTTCCGATGCCGAGCCCATCAAGATCAGCATGGAAGCGCCTCCGATATACGGTCTGTATGCGCCGGGCGCTTTCTCCTTCCATCATGATGGCCATGATGCATCCGCGCCATTCCTCGTAATGGACGCCGTAGACCAGAATAACAGCGCGGCTGAAGTCTATACGATCACCAAAGTCGCCACCACGTTCGAGCGCGCACCCGATCTAGACATGTATATTGATGGCGGCGCGACCGTTGCAACGCAGGCTCAGATGGCGCCCTTCACCGGGTGGCTCCTCAACGGGGCACCGGCGGAGATTGCTACTGATTTCTCAGCGAACTCACCGGGCTTTTCCAACGATGTCATCGCGTCATTTATAATGCCCGCGCCCGAACAGCACGCCGTGCGGACACATCTGAGAGCGGCCTATCAGGCAGCTGCCGAAGAGTATGATCGCGGACGGTGTTTCCCTGTGCGCCAATAATCTTTGCGAATGGCTTGCAAAACGACAGTCGGAATGCTAGCGATCTCTGCGCGGGTATCGTCACACGCAGAAATAAATGGCCTTCATGAAAATGCACTCAGTCATCGCTGCGTTGAGGATCGGGCTCGCCCTGATGTTTGCCGCTGTGATGATCGCAGCGCCGATTGCAGAAGCGAACCATACTGAGGCCGCGCCCGAAATTGTCTGCGAGCAGACCAGCCATGACAATCCCGAACAAAGCGCACCCGCAAACGAACATGACCACGAGCATCACCGGCACAATTGCGGCAGCTGCCATGTTCATATTCTGGCACGGGACAATGTTCCGCCTGTTTCAGAGCCGTACAGCCCGTCTACGCGATATCAATTGACTGCGGAGACGCTGGTAAACGGCGCAGCACCATCGCTATTCCGGCCTCCGCGCGCCTGAAACTGATGCCATCACCGCGCTCATTCAAGGCGCACTGATTCCAGTTTCAATACAGGTAAAATCTTATGCCTAAACATTTTCGCAGCACCGCTGCGGGTTTAACGCTGTGCGCGCTTCTGGCCGCACCAGCCTACGCTCAGGCCGTACACCCGGAAGACAGCGAACATCATGACGAAGAAGCCACCATGAATACGGTTGTCGTCACCACCACGCGCTCTGGCCGTGTCGCGCAGGACCAGTCCACGCGTATCGAAAGCATCAATCTCGAAGAAATCGAGGAAAAGGCGATTATGCGGCCGGGCAATATCGCGACCCTTGTCAACGAAACGGGCGGCATACGCGTGCAGGTGACCTCACCTGCGCTCGGCGCGGCCAATGTGCGCGTGCAAGGGCTTTATGGTCGCTATACCCAGCTTCTGGCAGACGGCTTGCCGCTCTATGGTGGTCAGGCCTCATCGCTGGGGCTCCTGCAAATCCCGCCAACTGATCTTCGACGCGTTGATGTGATCAAGGGCGCAGCCTCGTCGCTGTATGGCGGTTCTGCGCTGGGCGGAGTGATCAACCTGCTCTCACGTCTACCGGGCGATGAGCCTGAAGGTGAGGTTCTGCTCAATGCCACCTCTCGCAGTGGACAGGATCTGACCGGTTATTTCGCCGCGCCCGTCACAGACGAGCTCGGTACGTCACTCACGCTTGGTCTGCACCGTCAGGATAAAGTCGATTTTGATGGCGACGGCTGGATCGATATGCCCGGCTATGAGCGGGTGACCGCTCGTCCACGCCTGTTCTGGGAGAATGGCGAGGGCACAAACATCTATGCCACGCTCGGCCTGATGGCAGAAGACCGCGATGGGGGAACGCTGGACGGACGCGTTGCGCCTGACGGGCAGCCATTCATCCAGTCACAGGAGACGACACGAATTGATGGCGGCCTCATCGCCAACACAGAGCTTACCGACACCCTCTCAGCTCACCTGAGAACGTCGGCCATGGTCCAGAACCATGAGCACCAGTTTGGTGACGCGCGGGATGAGGACCGCCATGAAAGCTATCTTCTGGAAGCCTCTCTTTCCGGCGACCTTAACCGGCTCGATTGGGTGCTCGGCATCGCTTACCAGTCTGACCGTTTCCAGTCGGATACCTATCCTGCATTCGATTACACCTATGACGTGCCGGGCATTTTCGGCGAGGTGGATTACGATCTGAACGCAGACCTCACACTGTCGCTTAGCGGGCGGCTGGATGACCACAGCACATATGGCACGCAGTTCAGTCCACGCCTCTCGGTGCTATATCGCCCTGGCAACTGGACGTTCCGCGGCTCTGTGGCAGAGGGCTATTTTGCCCCGACCCCGTTCGTGGAAGAGATAGAGGCAGCTGGTCTATCGCGTCTATCACCGCTAAGCGGGCTACGCGAAGAAACGGCCCAGACGGCCGCTTTCGATGTTGGATACCGTTCGGGCTCTATAGAAGCCAATGCGACCTTCTTCGCCTCTAATGTAGACGGCGTGACAGAACTTGAACCCTTCTCTAGCCAGGCGGGTGGTTCGCTTGATCGGGTAGAACTCGTCAATTCGGACGGCACGTCGCAAATACGCGGTACCGAGCTCCTGCTCCGCTATATGTGGGAAGATTTCAAAATTACCGGCAGCTATCTCTTCGTCGATTCCAGCGAGCCGGACGGGCTGGGCGGGATACAAGATATAGCCCTCACGCCGCGCCACTCGGCTGGCATGGTTGCCATGTGGGAGCGGCACGGCGAATTCCGGCTGGGCCTTGAAATGTATTACACTGGCGAGCAACGCGTGGAAGACAGCCCTTACAGACTTCAAAGCGATAGCTTTCTGGATGTCGGACTACTCGGCGAAATCACCGTTGGCCCGGCAAGCTGGTTCATCAATGCGGAGAATATTCTGGATGTCCGCCAGACCCGTGAGGAGCCGATCCTGCTACCTGCGCGTGCGCCATCAGGACGCTGGACGACGGATATATGGTCGCGCAATGACGGCTTCATCATTAATGGAGGTGTCCGGCTCAGGTTCTGATCAACCGTTCTGAACTGGCAGCCCGTCAGCAAGGCGGGCTGTATTACGTGGATGAAGAAGCGCCTTGCAGGCGGCGTTTGAATTGCGCGGTCATAGAGAGGAGCGTCGAAACCATGTCACATAGACATCGCGCTTCTCGCTGACAGACTAGCCAACGCCAAAGCTTCTTAGCAGAAAAAGCTATTCTGACATCTGGAGACCGAACTCAACCGCTAAGCTCTGCGTTCTTTGTATCAAAGGTTTGTTTCGAGCATGCGTTCACCGTCTCTGGCGGAGAAACACAAGTACAGTTGATGCGAAGCTTGTCTCATTTCTTCATTGGGTCCAGATCCCAGGAAGAAATTCCAGCATTCTGACCGCTGTTTACGACAATAATCGCCCGCATCCAGTCGAATATCGACGCTGTAGACCCTGTCAGTTTGCATACCAAAAGATCCCGCACGTTCAGCGAAACACTGCCAAATCTCACTGCTGTTCAAATACTCTTCCGGTTCAGTCTTGGGTGGATCGATTGACGAGACGTCCATGCACGTATCCGGTAAAGCCAGAAGCTCATCGGGATTTCGCTCATACCGTGAACGCTGCATTCCTATGTTGCTTGCAAATATGCCGCCAAATCCGCGCCTGAAGATCGGCGTTCCCAAGATTGGAATGGTGACATTGATATACTCGGCACTATTCCGGTCGGCCAAAGTGATCATCCAGCCCCAACTCGGACGAGTTCTATTGAGCTGAAGAATGCCGCTTTTAGTAAGTTTAACATCAGGAAAAGATGCCGAGGCCCCAAACACTTTATCGCATTGCGGGAGGACAGACGCACAATATTCGCGAGCCAGATTTTTGGCTTCGAAATAATCCAATTCACCAGTTTTCGGCAGACTTTCGCGAAACGATTCGTGTGGCCGCGCCAGCATTTTCAACAATTCTTCTCGTAAAGCTGGAAGGATAGTCTCGATAAGTTCTGCCATTTCAGTGAAGCAACTCAGCAGGTCGTCCAACGTACCGTACACCCAGCGCATCGGTTCACGATCAAATAATTCGAAAATCGAACTGCGATAAACAATGCGCTCTTCGGCATCACTCCTACAGATCAATTTGAGACCGAACTCTTTTCCAACACCGTAGCCAAATATTTTCTCGACTTCGAACATCAGCCATGCCGTGTCCGAGATTTCCATTCGGAACAAGAAATTATCACCTGCTTTGCGCTGAAACTTTATTTCTGGCAGGTATTCTTTCATGAACCGCTTCAGTTCTGCCGGAAAGTTCACTCTGCCTTTGCCTCGTCCCGACACATAGTCGTCAAATCTGACAGCCCCACTGTTGTGATGTGCATTTTTAACATCCCCAAGTCGTCGCTTTTTCTTGCGCATATGGGCTGCAACCGTAGAGATAATGTAGTTTGATCGCTCGAAGTCAGTCATACAGAATTCTCCGTGGTCATCCGCTATGAGAACTGGCGGTCAAGGTATACTTGATCATGACCGTCGAAAACATTTGAATCCATATCCCAGAATTGGAGGGGCCAAACTTATCCACAGACAGAGGTTAACAGTGGAAAACATCTGGCTACGACACACCATCACTTGCGTGATTTTAACAAGAGGCGCACTATATCTTGTAGTTAACGCGACTCGTGGAGCACATCATGGCAGACGGCCTCATCACCGGCAAACCGGGACTCCTAATTCCTTCAAAGGCTTACAAGCCTTTCCGATATCCTTGGGCCTATGATTTCTGGAAGAAACAGCAGCAGGTTCACTGGATGCCGGAAGAGGTTCCGCTGGGTGAAGACTGTAAAGACTGGGCGGTCAAGCTGAACGATAAGGAGCGCAACCTCCTGACGCAGATTTTCCGTTTCTTCACGCAGTCCGACGTGGAAGTCGGCGCGAACTATATGGAAAACTACATGCCTCTGTTCAAACCGACAGAGGTGTCCATGATGCTGTCATGCTTCTCCAATATGGAGACGATCCACATTGCGGCTTACGCGCTGCTTCTGGAAACCATCGGCATGCCGGATTCTGAATTCTCCGCCTTCATGGAGTATGAGGAAATGGCTGCCAAGCATGACTATCTGGGTCAGTTTGGTTGTGAGTCGTATGAAGACATCGCCACATCCATGGCTGTCTTCGGCGGCTTCACTGAGGGTCTGCAGCTGTTTGCGTCTTTCGCGATGCTGATGAACTTCCCGCGCTTCAACAAAATGAAGGGCATGGGACAGATCGTGACCTGGTCTGTGCGCGATGAGTCACTTCACTGCGAAGGCATGATCAAGCTCTTCCACACCTTCTGTGATGAGACAGGAATTATGAACGACACGCTCGCAGAGCGTATCACCGAGGCCTGCCGCACAGTGGTTATGCTGGAAGACAAATTCATCGAGCTGGCCTTCGAGGCCGGTGAAGTTGAAGGCATGACGCCGCACGATATCCAGCAATATATCCGCTATATCGCTGACTGGCGCCTCGGACAGCTCAAGCTGAAGCCGATCTTCGGTGTCGACAAACACCCTATTCCTTGGCTGACGGAAATCCTCAACGGTGTTGAGCACGCAAACTTCTTCGAAGCGCGCGCAACCGAGTATTCCAAAGGCGCGACGCAAGGCGACTGGCATGGCGATGCAGGCGTCTGGTCCCGCTTCGATAAATCAAAGCTTCCGGCTGCCGAATAAGGCTTGTAGAAATCGAAACCGGATTACCGCCCGGCCCTTAAGGGTCGGGCGTTTCTGATTGCGAAATCGTCAATACGTTTGCCCGATCATCCAGCGAAAGCGGGATCAACCCGACCTCGACCAGATAGCCGCCCTCACCCATCGCAACATCTGAGAATAGCTCGTCCAGAAACGGGCGAAGCGCAGGCACTTGCTCGATATGGCTACGCTTCACATAGAGGAAGAGTGAACGCGAAACGGCATAATCGCCGCTCATAATGGAAGCCTCGTCGGGCAGTGTGCCATTGACCGAGGCCGGTTTTACGCGGTCGCTGCTTTGCTCAAGATAGGAATAGCCGGCAACGCCAAGCGCAGACGGGCTACGGATTAGCGCCTGCACGATTTGTGTGTCGTTTTCACCGGAATCCAGCCAGTGCCCATCTGTGCGGATTGTATGCGCTACGGCATTATAGGTTTCGGCGTCACTCTCACGCAGATCGACAATCTCCGGCAGACGCAGCGCGCCGCGCTCCAAGACAATCTCAGTAAAGGCATCGCGCGTGCCCGATGTCGGTGGAGGGCCGTACACCTCGATCCGCATATCCGGCAATTCGGGATTGATCTCCGACCAGAACTGGTAAGGGTTCGCGGCAAGACCACGCCGTGTTGGAACGGTCTTCGCGAGGGCCAGAAAGATCTCGCGGTCCGTGAGCTCGATCTCCGGCCCGTTGAGCGCATTGATCAGCACAATACCGTCACTGCCAAGCGGCAATTCCAGAAAGTCTGACACGCCATTGCTCGCGCAGTATTCTTGTTCGCTCTCTGTCATGCGCCGAGATGCTGTCGCGATAGAAATCGTATCGGGGCCATCACCTTCACAAAACAGGCGAATGCCGCCACCCGTGCCGGTCGTCTCGACAATCGGGACCCGGTATTCGCTGGTGGCGCCAAAATACTCTGCAGCCCGCGTCACAAAGGGCGCAACGGTTGAGCTGCCCGCAATGACGATCCGTTCGTCTGTGCGACCAGCATCCACGCCGCTACCGGCAGACGGTTCGCACGCAGCAAGACAGAGCATCAACCCCAGCCCAGCTGCAAAACTTGCCTTGCCCGTGAAAAATTTCATAGTCTTACTCAAAGCCCGCATATCTCGCAGAGTGCCCGTCACGCCGGAACATTCGGCCCGACAAAAACGTTCCTTCTACACAATAACTGGCTGAAGCGGCGTGAAATATTCGTGTCAGGTGAATTTTACGGTTTACTCGGGGGTCGTGAATCATTATGTGCACCGTTCCGGCGGACATCGGATCCATGTTCCTTTCCCTGCGAAAGCAATATAGGTCGACGGCCGCACTAACGCCGGTTTGGGTTTGAAACTTAAACACGGGGGTATTTGTGTCATGACTTCCTACGACACACCCTGGGACCTGGTCCGGCATGAGGATACCGACCGGCCCATTGCTTGCAATCGCCCGCATCTGCTTCGTCAGGCGGCGCAATGGTTCTCCACGAACTTTAAAGGCCACGCACTCTACGCAGTGAAAGCCAACCCTTCTGCATGGGTGCTCAAAGAGCTCTATGCGAATGGCATCACGCATTTCGACGCTGCATCCATGCGCGAAGTCGAAGCGGTCGCCCGTCTCTGCCCGAATGCAGAGATCGCGTTCATGCACCCGGTGAAATCCCGCAAAGCAATTACAAGCGCGTATTTCGATTACGGCGTCCGTACTTTCTCTTTCGACTGCATGGAAGAAGCAGAGAAAATCTTCGCTGCCACTGGTGAAGCTGAAGACCTAACACTTGTCCTGCGCGTCGGCGTATCAAACCAGGGTGCGGAAATGCCGATCGATGGCAAATTTGGCGCAAACGCGACTGACACGCCAGACATTCTGCGCGCTGTTCGTCCATATGCTGAACGTCTCGGCATGAGCTTCCACCCTGGCAGCCAGTGCATGGACCCTTACGCATGGTCAGTTCATTGCGAGCACCTCTCCCGCCTCATTCTTGAAGCAGATGTTGCCGTCGACATTATCGATGTCGGTGGTGGTTTCCCTGTTGCCTATCCGGGCAAAGAGCCGCCTCCAATGCACCTGTTCACGGATGCGATCCACGAAGCCTTCGCAGCTATGCCTGTCGCAAAAGACGCAGAGCTCTGGTGTGAGCCGGGCCGCGCGCTTGTTGCAGAGAGCAGCTCCATTCTGACTGAAGTCACATTGGTTCGCGGCAACTCTGTCTACATCAATGACGGCGCATTCGGCACGCTCTATGACGCAGCTCATTGCGACTGGACCTATCCGACACGTCTGATCCGCAACGGCTCCAAACCGTCAAAACGCCTCAAAGCGTTCCGTCTGTTTGGCCCGACGTGTGACTCATCTGATGTCGTTCAGGGCCCGATCTTCCTGCCGGAAGATATCGAAGAAGGCGACGTGATCGAAATCGGTATGCTGGGCGCTTATGGCGTGACAATGCAGACCCGTTTCAATGGCTATGGCGAAGCGCGCGATCTGATCACAAACGACACGCCATGGCAGTCTGTTTTCTCGAAAAAACAAGTGCTTGCGGACGCTGACTGGTACTCCACGTCAAAAGAGTGAACACTGTTCACAAATAATTTATTACGCCGCGAAAGCCGCTTCATCTACCCTCTCCTGAGGTCACATACAGGAGAGGGAAATATGATCGGTTATCAAATGGTGGGCACGAATGATGTCCATAAAGCCGTTGAATTCTACAACCAGCTCATGCCAGTACTCGGCGCAAAACCTGCCATGAAATTCGGTGAACACGGCCAAGGCTATGCCTTTGCTTCAGGCCAGCTTTTTGCCGTAAACACGCCGGGCAATAATGAACCTGCGACGATCGGCAATGGCCAGATGACGGCCTTCAAGGTCGACTCGCCGGACATCGTCGCCGCAGCTCACGATAAAGCACTGGAACTTGGCGGTACGTGCGAAGGCGAGCCGGGCCCACGCGGCGAATTCGGCGACTTTAGCTATTTCCGCGATCTGGACGGCAACAAACTTGCTGTCTTCTACATGAAGGGCTGATCAGCCTAGAGCCAGTCAGTCGGGTTTATCGTCTTGAAGTCGGTGAACCCGAACCGGCCGGAGGCCGCCACCAGCCGCTCCATAGATGGCGATGCACCCGTAGTATAGAGTTCGCCTCGCTCGACATTCCCGGCTTCAGATTTCATCGCGTTTTCAGGGAGCAGGCTCAGCACCCGCCTTGCAATGGCTTCACCTGAATCAACGAGTTGGACGCCCGCGGGCACGAGCGCCGACAAGCGCTCACGAAGCAACGGGAAATGCGTGCAGGCAAGCACGATGATATCGATGGCGTCTCCACCGAGCTGCAGGATCAACTGGTCCAGAACGCTTTTGAGTTCCGCATCAGAAACCGGCTCACCGGCGGCAAAACGTTCTGCCATTTCCACAAGCTCAACGCTTCCGTACGTGAGGACGCGTTTCTCACGTGCGAATTCGTGGATGAGTGCATCCGTATAAGCGCGCCTCAACGTGCCGGGCGTCGCGAGCACGCCGATTGTTCCGGTTTGCGTTTTCAAAGCCGCCGGTTTGATCGCCGGAACAGTCCCGACAACCGGTATATCGATAACTGCCCGCACAATTTGTAGCGCAAGCGTGCTGGCGGTATTGCAGGCAATCACAAAGATATCCGGCGCTGTTGCATCGATCAGTCCACGCGCGATGGCGGGAATACGACGCGTCAGTTCTGCATCGGATTTGTTTCCATAGGGAAAGAAGCCCGTATCCGCCGCATAAGATACGCGCCCTGAAAAGCCCTGTTTTTCAAGTTCAGATACAACAGTCAGGCCACCCATGCCTGAATCAAACACTAAACAATGGGGCGTCTTCATTTCGCACTCGCAAACTTCATTTAGACTGAATTATTGTGCAGTGCACAATAATATGTTATACCTAGCGTAGATAACTGAGAGGTGATACAAATCATGTTGTTTCCGACATTTGTACGCGATGCAAACAAAACCGCGACTACACTCATGCAGGCGGCTTTTGATAACATGCGCGCCACTCAAGAAACCATGGAACGCCAGCGCGAACTGGCGACGAAAATTGAAATGCCATGGAAGGTTAGCTGGAGCAAAGGCCCGATGCCAATGCCGAATGTCAGCTACACCGCCTCTTCTGCTGATAGCACGCGCGAAGCCTTCCACCTGATGGCTGATGCAAACATGAAGGCCTGGGAAAATGCTGCTGTGGCCTATGCCGCGCTGCCAGGCTGGATGAAAATGCCGTACAAAATGCCCGGCGAATTCTGGTCCAAATGGTTTGATCAATGGCAGGACGGCAAGTTTGACGCGATGTCACCTGCCAGCATGGACACCGTTATGGCGACGATGACTGCTGCGGCGAAGAAATGCGCGGATCAGGTCGAACTCGTAATGACGCCTCCTGAAGCACCTGCAGAAGACACGGTTGAAGATACCGCTGAAGCGGCTGTCGAAGAAGTCGTGGAAGCGTTCAAAGACGTAGAGGACACAGCCGAGGAGATCGTCGAAGACACGGTTGAAACCGTCTCCGACATGCCAATGCTTCTGGAAGCGGCCGAAGGCGAAGCCGACGACCTCACCCAGATCAAAGGCATCGGCCCGAAACTGAGCGCTGTTCTGAACGATAAGGGAATTTACCACTTCAGCCAGATTGCAGGCTGGACGCCTGAGAACATTGCATGGCTGGACGAAAAGCTGTCTTTCAAAGGCCGTGTGCAGCGTGAAGGCTGGGTTGAGCAGGCGCAGAACCTTCTCAAACTCTCTGCGTAGTCAGACAGTCAGACCTAAAAAACGAAAAGCTCCCGACCTCAGGTCCGGGAGCTTTTTTAATGCCCTATTTCAGAAGGTCGCCATAGAGCTCCGGTCGCCGGTCACGGAAAAAACCCCATGCCGACCGGTCACGCTGAAGAAACTCCAGATCGAGTTCTGCCATTAAAACCACTTCTTCAACCTTACCCGCTTCGATAATCATCTCGCCGGCCTGATCCGCAATGAAGGAGCTTCCATAGAAAAGCTGGCCTTCTTCCACGCCAATCCGGTTTGCCGCCGCGACTGGCATGCAGTTAGAAACTGCATGACCCTGCATTGCGCGCTGCCAGCGTTTGGCCGTATCGAGCGCCGGATTATGCGGCTCAGACCCGATAGCCGTTGGATAGAGCAGGATCTCAGCACCCTTGAGCGCCATGATACGGGCCGCTTCCGGAAACCATTGATCCCAGCATACGCCAACACCGAGTTTAGCGTATTTGGTATCCCAGACTTTGAAACCGGTATCGCCAGGACGGAAGTAAAACTTCTCCTGATAGCCCGGGCCGTCCGGAATATGGCTTTTACGATAAATACCCATTTTCTCGCCGCCGGCGTCGATCATAACCAGCGTATTGTATGTATGCGGACCATCGCGTTCGAATACTGATAGCGGCAGTACGACATCCAGCTCTTTCGCCAGCGCCTGATAATGCGCAACGGCCGGATGGGTAATGATTGGACGCGCCAGATCAAAACGCTCCTCTTCCTGCGTCTTGCAAAAATAAGGCCCTTCGATGAGTTCTGGTGTCAGAATAATCTGCGCACCCTGACCGGACGCTTCACGGATATGCCCGGTCAAAGTTTCCAGATTGGTCTCCAGCGAGCCACCAAGCTCACACTGAACGACACCAAGCTTTACAACCGACATTTATTAACCCTTTGAAACAGCAGGAATTTGCTGAGAAATGCAGTGAAACGCGCCGCCGCCCGTCAAAATCGCCTGCGCAGAAGAGGCGATCACCTCACGGCCGGGGAAGAATGGCTTCAGCGCCTCAACGGCGTCATAACCGCGATCATTATATATCGGCACAATAACAGCCTGATTGGTGATCACAAAATTCATATGGCTGGCCGGCATCACGCCTCCCTCATCATCGAGCACACGGCCCGGAGACGGAATTGTTGTGACGGTCAGCGCTTCACCATTCGCGCCGCGCCAGTTTCGCAAATCAGTCTCTACAGCTTTAAGGCGCTCCGCATGCGGATCATCCGGCTGCGGCGCCTGACAGAGCGCGTGGCCCGGCGCCACAAAGCGCGCAATGTTGTCTACATGGCTGTCTGTATGGTCGTTCAGAAGACCATCTTTCAGCCAGATAATATGCTCAACGCCGAACGCATCTTTAAGGCGCGCTTCAGCGATCTCTCGCGTCCAGCCTTTATTGCGGTTCACGTTAAGCAGGCAGTCTTCCGTTGTCAGAAGGTGGCCCGCCCCGTCGAAATCCACGCTGCCGCCTTCGAGGATGAAATCAAAACGCTTCATATCGTGAGCAAGGCGTTCAGACAGCGCCTCGGAAAGCTCTGAATCGCCCTGATAGACGTATTTGCCGCCCCAGCCATTGAAGCGGAAGCTGCGCGCGTGGAGCTTGCCTCCATCACGGGAAAAGATCGGCGCGGTATCCCTCACCCAGGTATCACCGCAAGGCAAATTGATAATCTCAGCACCCGGAACCATTCTTCGCGCGGCCGCTTCAGCAACCTGCCCGTCAACAACGAGCACAATTTTTGTCGCCTCGCCCACATAGCTCTCGCCCGCATTGATGAGATGCTTTGCCAAAGAGGCAACTTCCTCGCGGGCGGCCTCAAAAGGCTCTTCCCACGGGGCTGGATGAGATGGCCAGCCGATCAGGAGACGCTCTTGTGGCGCCCATTCAGGCGGGAGTTTCGGGATAATTTCAGTCATTTCGCGCACATATCACTAAACGCTACAAGCGCAAGTGAAATTACATGTTCGGTATGTGCTCGGACGCGTTGTGCACTTCGTTTACCGTCCTGCGCCTGCACAGTCGTTTGGGTGGTAATTTCGTTTCTTCTCGCGAACTTTCGTTCGCAAAATTTGCGCTCACGCCGCGCCGCGGCTCCGCGAGAGCGGGCATACGCCCGTCTGCCGTTCGGCCTCTGTAAGAAAGACAGCCTTGAGCGCGCTCTATGCGAAATGAAATTTCGCGAGAGCAAAACAAAAAAGAGCGGCCGAAGCCGCTCTTTCTCAATTCTTATCCGAAACGGGTTCTTAGAACTCGTAACGTGCACCAAGCTGGATCTGCCAGAGAGACTGGTTCAGATCTTCAAGGTTGTTGATATTGCTTGCCAGACCGAGGTTTGCGTCATCAGCAGTGCCAAATACTCCGTCTGCACCAACGCCAGTACCGTATACAAACTGGCCGTTGTCGATAGCACCAACAACCACGTCGCGCTCATACTCATACTCAGTACGAGAGATACGGCCCCAATCGTCATTCAGCAGGTTACCAAGGTTCTCGATGTCAACAAAGAAGAACGAACGGTGACCGTCGAGAACGCCAGGGAATTCCTGCTCGAAACGGAGGTCGATGATTGTAGACCAGCGAGAGTTGTCACCGTTACGTTCTGCGATGCCACCAGCGTACTGAGCAAGCTCGGAGCTGTTGATGTAATCGAAGAACGCTTGTTGAGTCGCAGCATCACCGCCGAAAGACGCTGAAGAGAACAGCGGATCGGATGGGCCTGATGGGACGTACAGAAGGTGACCCGCATCATCAACCGCACTTTCGATACGGCAGCGACCACCGCCCTGGAACACACAATTGTTATTCTCTGAGAAAGTATAAGAGTAAGGCTGTCCTGAACGACGTGTCGCGAACATAGAGACAGTCGTCGGGAAGTTCTCAACAAACTCACGCTCATAGCTCAGACGCAGTTTGAACAGATGCTCAACCTGGAAGTTTGATGTACCAGCTGTCGGCGTGATGTAATCAAAGCGAGCAGAGTCAGAGAAGTTAGACGTTGCCGTTGAAGACGTGCCGCCACCAATGTCTTCGACATCCTGATGTGTGTAGCTTGCGAAGAGATCGAAGCCGTTGTCGAACTCTTTGTCTACAGACACAGCGTAGAGCAAGCTCTCACCAATGTCAGCGCTGTTCACGACAATGTCGTATGTGGGGCAATCGTATGTGTTGCGACCATCAGGGGCTGTACCATTTACGGTACAGCTTGGAACTGTCCAGTAAGGCGCGTTCTCATAATCGTTGTAAAGAACATCGAACGAGAACGTCCAGTCTTCAGATGTGCCCAGGTCAATATTGTAAGCAAAACCGAGGTTCGCTTTCAGCGTGGACGGGATTTCGAAGTCTGGGTGAAGCGCGTTCACCTGGCCGTCTGGCGCACCAGAAGCAAGTGCCGCAAGGTATTCCGGCTGGATGTACTGGCCAGTTGCCGCATCCGGAGATGTTGGCAGGTATGGCGTAACACCCGTGAAGTCACCGCTTTCAACACCGTCGGAGATAACGCCATCGTTGGAGTAGCTGTTAGATACCCAAACAGTTGGCGCACCGCCAGAGAAGCGACCGATACCACCGCGAACGGTGAGGTTATCCATTGCATCCCAAGTGAAGCCGAAGCGCGGCATGAGAACATCCAGACCGTCAAGGTCTGTTGTGTTTGTATAGCCATAGCGAGACTGGAAGTTAGCGTTTTCGCGGATAGAACCTTCAGATTCGTACCAGTCGTAACGCAGACCACCGAGGAGTGTCAGCGTTGGAGAAACGTTCCACTCATCCTGAATGTATAGAGAGTTAACGTTGTAACCCCAGATCGCGCGGAGGTCGTTTTCGTCGTTTGTGATCGCGTTGTTGTAAGTGACTTCAAACGGTGTGTTGTTCTGGAAGTCCGCGATCGTCGCGAAACCGTAAGTACCCTCAGAGTTCTGAGCGAACAGGTTGTTTACGTCGACTTCTTCACGCTCGAAACCGAATTGGAACGCATGGTCACCATAGATGTACGTCGCGAGCGCTTTGTACTGAGTGAATTCCTGGTCAAGAGAGTTACCATGACGGAAACGGTCAGGACCAAATGCGATTACAGAATCGCCCTGTGAACCGAGGCCACCGATGGAGATTTGTGGAAACTCAGCACCGAGGAGTGAGTCCTGGCCAGTTGCCTGTGTCGTTGTCGCGTATTTGAACTCCGTAGAGAAGTTCGGTGTCCAGTCAGAATAAACGTGAGCAATCCACGATTCGATCACTTCTGAACGATTGTACCATGAAGACGGGAATGCAACGTCAGCGCCCTGAACGAAGTTGTTGCCGTTCTGCTCGACGATAGAAGCACCATCAGTGTTGATGTATGTCAGGCGTGCACGGTGCTGGTCAGTGATGTTCCAGTCAAGGTTGACGAGGATTTTGTCATCTTCAACCGGCGGAACGCCAGAGAATGAACCAGTGTCGAGGCCGTATACAGACTGAGCAATCTGAGAAATTTGCTGAGCTTCGGCTGCTGTGATGTCGACTTCGTTCAGCGCGCCGGAACCCTGTGGGCCGCGTCGGAATGCTGCAGACTCTTCAAAATGCTCGTAAGCAACAAAGAAGAAGAGTTTATCTTCAATGATCGGACCACCGAGCGTGAAAGCATAGCCTTCTTCATCGAATGTACGGTTGACAACGCGGTCACCGATACGGTCGCCAGCCATGCTGTCGTCAGTTGTGAAGTAGCTCAGGGAACCGTGGAATTCGTTAGTACCAGACTGGGTAACAGCGTTGATTGTACCGCCAGTAAAGCCGTTGAACTGTGTGTCGTACGGTGCGGTTTCAACCTGCAGAGACGCAATAGCGTCGTAAGGGATTGGCGAACGTTGTGTCGGGTAGCCGTTAGAGTTGAGACCGAAGCGGTCGTTCAGCGCAATACCGTCAATCGTAAGGGAGTTGAAACGGTTGTTTGCACCCGCGATGGAAAGCTCTTTACCGCCACCAGACTGAACATTGATAGACGCGAACGGGTCGAGCTGAGCTGCGTCAGCGATGTCGCGGTCGATAGAAACAACACGGCCAAGTTCTTCAAGACCAAGGTTTGTAGAGATACCTGTGTCGAGATAGCCAGCTGCAATTGCAGGCGCTGTAACTGTAACAGCGTCGAGTGTGCGCTCTTCAGAAACCGGAAGGCTCAGGTCGAGCGTTTCATCGATGTTCAGGTAAATGTCGGTAACTTCCGTTGTACGGATGTCAGCCCCTGAGATCGTGACAGTGTAAGGACCACCAACGCGCAGGTTACGCGCAGAGTAGATACCGTCAGTGCTCGTCAGCGCTGAAGACGTTGTACCTGTTGGCTCGTGAACGACGATAACCGCCGCGCCTGAAACTGGTGCGCCAGCTTCTGTTGTGATCGTACCACGAATTGTAGACGTGGTGACCTGCGCGTACGCAGGAACGGCTGATGCAGCTGCCAGAGCAGCAAGAGCAACACCGCCTTTGAACATTTTCCAGTTAAACATGTGATTCCCCTGTTGATCACGCAACGCAGTCCGCGTGACACGTTTGGCGGCCTCTAAAGGCGACTGATGACGCTTAAATGACGCGATTGCAAAGCTTTTGTGACAAGCGTGTGCGCTGCAGCATAACTTTCCCAATTGCGTCTTTATGGTCACACCCCCATGCCGCTAAAACTGTGTAACGGGAAAAATAAAAGCCGGGCAAGACTGCCCGGCTTCATAGTTAACGACATGTTAACTTTTAATCAGCGGCTGCTGATTTCTGGTCACACTCTGCGCGTGTCTTTTCGGTCCGTTAGACGGTCAGACCGCGGCGGTGCTCTGTCAGACCAACCCGTGACGGGTTGAAAGCCTCTTTCAGCGCTTCGATCGTTCGGTGTGGCTGTGCGGCACCGCACATGAACACATCAACCGCAGCAAAGTTACGCTCTGGCCAGGTATGGATGGAGATATGGCTCTCGGACAGGACGATCACGCCGGACACACCATTGTTTGGTGTAAAGACGTGGAAGTCTGAGCTGAGAATTGTAGCGCCAGCACGAACGGCAGCGTCACAAAGTGAATTTTCGATATGAGCTGGGTCGTCAATTCGGGACACATCCCACAGATCGATGATCAGGTGGGTACCAGCAAACTCGACACCATCGCGTTTGATGAAAAAGTCGAGACGCTCTTCTTCGCCTGCCGCATCAGATCGCTGTTCCGATGCGGCCAGCTCCTGTTCGACGTTATCTTCTAGATCCGGCTCTACCGGGACTCCATATGCCATAGCCATAAACCTTGTATTGCAGGACCCTCGCGGCCCCGGTGTAATGGAGCGGCGGAAATAATCATTTTAGGCTTGCCATGCAAGCTTGATTTTCACAGTGTCCCGCAAAAAATTACCCATGTCACGGGTAGCGGAGAAAAGCGTGTTTTCTGCAGACAAGTCAGTGCAAACTGACTGGAAAAAAATCTTTATTATATTCAGCGTTATACTGCTGCTTCTCCGCTTGATTGCGCTGATGTTTTCGACGCTGAATCTGAGTGTCGATGAAGCACAATACTGGCGCTGGTCGACCGAGTTTGACTGGGGTTATTATTCCAAACCACCGATGATCGCATGGATTATTGGTCTTTCAACGAGCATTTTCGGGCATGATGAATGGGCGATCCGCCTGCTTGCACCCTTTCTCCACGCGACAACCGGCACATTCCTGTTTCTGGCTGGGCGCCGCCTCTGGTCAGAGAAGGAGGGATTCTTTGCTGCCGCCATTTATCTCACCATGCCAGGTGTCTGGCTGTCGTCCACGATCATTTCGACGGACGCTGCGCTTCTCATGTTCTGGAGTGCAGGCCTTTATGCGCTGACACGCCTGCGCGACCAACAGAACCTGACGAACGCAGCCCTGCTCGGCATCGCAATTGGCCTTGGGTTTCTCTCTAAATACGCGATGGTCTATTTCCTGATCGGTCTGGCGCTTGCGCTCCTCTTCGATCAGGCGAGCCGCCGCGCTCTTCTTTCGCCGCGCGGCGCCGTCACCGCGCTGGCTGCAGGTCTTATCCTCACCCCGCATGCCCTCTGGAGCCTTGGCAATGGCTTCAAAACTATCGGTCATACTGCTGATAACGCCAACTGGGGCGGGGACATGTTCAATCCGGACGAGTTCTTCACCTTCTTCTTTGACCAGTTTGGCGTGTTTGGCCCGGTGAGCTTTGGCCTGCTTGTAACCTTCTTCATCCTGTTTGCCCTGTCACGAACACAGCTGCACAGCGACACACGCGCCAGACTACTTCTCGGTTTTGTGCTGCCGCCTTTGCTGATCATTCTGGTTCAAGCTTTTCTCAGCCGCGCGCACGCTAATTGGGCCGCAACCGCCTATCCGGCAGCTGCGATCCTGATCGGCGCGTGGGCAGTTCACGGCAGCGGACGCCTGCGCGCCATTCTGATGACGGGCATCGGCTTCAACCTACTACTCGGCTTTTTTTATTTGGGCGCGCTTGTTGCGCCACCTGCCGTGGTCAATGAGGCTGGTCTTGCAAACGGCTTCAAGCGCGTTCGCGCATGGCCGGAAACGATTGAGCGCGTGAATGCCATCGCCACCGAAATGGGCGCGACATCCATCATCGTGGACGAACGCGAAATCTGGCACGGCCTCGACTATTATGGGCGCGACGGCGTGATCGATATTCCGCTGCGGTCATGGCAGATTGCAGGCGTTCCGCAGAGCTTCTCTGAAGAGACACCGATTTCTGATTCAGATGCTGAAAACGCTCTGGTTCTGAATTTCCGCCCATCGCATCTGGAACGCTTGCGAGGCGACTTCGACACGTTCGAAGAAACAGGCGAGCTGGTGATTGATCTTGGCGGCGGGAAAGAGCGTCGCTTTACCCTCTTCCGCGCATCCGGTTTTGATCCGGCGCCACGCGACGGAAACGAATAGCAGCGCGCCGGTATCTTTCTACCGGCGTTTCCCTTAGGGTCGCGGCTGACGCTTTCAAAAAGGGGATCCTCATGAAGCTTTTGTCGACCGGCCTCGCCGCAGTTTTCCTTCTCGGCGCCGCGTCTGCTCACGCAGAAGAAATCGCGCTCAATCCGGGCCAATGGTCCTTCACGCAGGAAGGTGCGGTTACGGTAATGGGCAACACGATGCCAATGCCGCCGGAGAACAATCTGGAATGCATAACCGAAGAAGAAGCAGCCTTTGACCCGGATGAGTTTCGTCAGGATGGTTGCGAGATCACGGCGATTTCTGAAACATCCACCCGACATGAATACGCGATGGTCTGCGAGTCTCCGGAAATGAGCATGTCCGGCGATCTGGTCATAGAACTTGGCGATGGCGGCAACAGCGCATCAATTACATCCAACATGTCTGGTCAGGGACCAGGCATGGGTGAGATGACAGCGGTTCTGATGATCGAAGCTGAACGCGTTGGTGAGTGCTCTGAGTAAGGCCTTACCAATAACCGGATAAGAAAAAGACGAGGCCTTCGCCTCGTCTTTTTTATTTAGTGGCCTGCATGATCAGGCGCTGGTGTATTTGCCCAGACCTCGTCAATGCGCTGGTCGCGGCCACACCGCGCGCGATAGAACTCATAGCGCTGACGGTTCTCGCGGTAGTAATTCTGGTGATAGTCCTCAGCCGGCCAGAAGGTTTCCTGATCGATGATCCGGGTCACGATTGGCGCAGGCAATGTGTCTCCCTCAACCAGCTCCGCCAGAGAGGCTTCCGCAATCGCGCGCTCCTGAGGTGTCTCTACGAAAATCGCCGTACGATAGCTTGGGCCGGTGTCGCAGAACTGGCCATTCGGATTGGTCGGATCAATCGTGCGCCAGTAATAGTCCACCAGCTCGTCGAATGTGACGACGCTTGGATCATAGATTACGCGCACAGCTTCGTAATGGCCCGTATTGCCGCGTGTCACTTGCTCATAGCTTGGGTTGGCAACACTGCCGCCAGTATAGCCAGAAATCGTTTCAAGCACGCCGTCGACCTTGTCGAAATCGGCTTCAGTGCACCAGAAACATCCACCCGCAAAAACGACATCTGCCTGAGAAACCGCTACTGGCGTGTCGCTGTTCTGATCAGCGCCTGCTTGCGTGAAAACTGTGATGGTTGTCGCCGCCAGTCCGGCAGCAATCGCAACCGCGAAATTCTTTGGGATACGCATACTCATTCCCATTTACCCGATAACCGCAGGTCTGATTTTTCGCGCCTGCGTATTTTTGTGGTTCGTATTAGGGGGCCAAGGCGCGGTATTTCTACCCCGCTCATGCAGATGTGACTGTAAGAACTCACAAGCGTGACGAAAAAGTCGCAACTTCTTAACGCGGCTGTACGCGAATCGCGACGCGGGATTCCCGCCCTTCAGGGTCCACGGCAGAGACGTTGTAAAAGCCCGGCCCTCGCGGTACCCAGTATGGCGCGCCTGCTGCATCCAGCGCGATCGGCTCACCATCCACGAACCAGCGAAGGTCTCCGCTGCCGCGACCTGACAGCACAAATCCCGGATTTGGATGGTCATCCCGCTTTTGCACCAGAATTACATTTTCCGGCGGGAAGAGGATAAGCGGCGGATCATCATCTCGCCCAAAGCGCGCCATCGCATGTTGTGGCGTAAAGCTCTCTTCCGCCATCAGGCGGTCCTGCGCATTGCCCTGCGTATCAAGCTCGGCCGAGACCCGGTCGAACACATTGAACAGGATCGGCAGAGCCGCACGTCGCCCGGTTGCGCCGGGCCTTGGTGCGCCATCCGCGCGCCCGACCCAGACGATCACCGTGTGACCACGCGCAATACCTGCCGCCCATGCATCACGGAAGCCGTAAGACGTCCCCGTCTTGAAGGCGATCTCTGGCGCATCCCGCGTGAGGTTGGATGGCATACGCCCTTCAGGTGTCGGGGCGGACTGCAGTATACCAATCAGCTCGGCTGCTGAGCCCGCACTCATGAACCGGCGCGCTGACGAGTCTTCAGCTTCAGCCGCCTCAGCCTCGGTCCAGACAAGTGGCCGCATCAGGCCGCCATCGCCAAGCCCCGAATAGAGGAGCGCCAAGTCCTGAACGGTCATACCGACACCGCCAAGTGCCAGGGCCAGCCCCGGATCACGCGAAGCTGACCCATAGACGCGCAGTGGCACACCGGCGAGTTCCAGAGACGTTGCAAACCGTTCAGGCCCGATACGGTCCAGCGCCAGAACCGCGGGCACATTGAGCGAATGCTGGAGCGCATCGCTTACCCGCACCTGCCCGCGGAAGGACCGGTCAAAATTCTCAGGGCGATAGGTGTTAAATCGCGCCGGCAGGTCCTCGATAAAGGTATCCGGCATGGCGAGGCCGTCATCGAAAGCGAGGCCGTAAATAAATGGCTTTAGCGTAGACCCTGGCGAGCGCGGCGAGTTCGTCAGATCAATCCAGCCACCAGGACGCTCCCGTGATGCAGACCCGACCATAGCGCGCACTGCGCGTGTCTCATTCTCAACCACGATTGCGGAGATTTGCACCTCATCGGTGAGTTCACCCGCAACTTCTTCCAGATAACCTTCGAGCGCATACTGAAGACCGGCATCGATCGTAGAGCGCACATCAGCGACGGGCATGCCGTGACGATCACCAGGCGACAGCCGTGCCAATTCACGTTCCCGAATGAGCGCACTCGCATGCCAGCCATTTGACGGGAAAGCATTCCTGGCGGGAAGCGGCAATTCCGCCGCCTCATCAGCACGCTGGGCAGAAATGAGATCAAGCTCAGCCATGCGAGTCAGCAACAGGCTGCGTGCCGCACGCGCAGTGTCCGGGCGCAGATCGGGGCGACGCACTTCCGGTGATTGCGGCAAAGCCAGCAAGAGCGCGATCTGGTCGTCTGTCAGCCTGTCCGGCTCGCGTCCATAATAGGCCCAGCTTGCCGCACGCAGCCCTTCCAGATTACCGCCATAAGGCGTCATTGTCAGATAGAGCTCTAAAATCTCATCCTTGGTGAGGCGGCGCTCCAACTGGAAGGCGCGGAACATCTCGATCAGCTTGGAGCCGAGATTGCGCGGGCGCGGCTCCAACAGGCGCGCGGTCTGCATGGTGATGGTGGACGCGCCGGACACAATCCGGCCACGGCCGATGGCTTGTCCACTCGCGCGGATGACAGCCAGAAAGTCGACGCCCCAATGGGAATAGAACCGTTCATCCTCAACCGCGATCAGCGCTTCAATGAAAAGTGGATCGGTGTTTTCCAGATTGGCTCTAATCCGCCAGCGCCCCTCGTCTGTCGGAAACGCCCGAAGCGGAATACCATTCACATCCGTCACGATGAGCGAGCCAGACCGTGCACGCTCAATTGGCGGCGGAAAGGCAAGGTCCAGCGCAGCCAGCGTGACCAGAAGGCCAGCCAGAACCGCACCGGATTTCAGCCAGAAACCCCGGCGCAAAAAGCGCCGGGTTATGGATGACAGTTTAGCCTTCATCACCCGAAATCGTCACAGTCTGCGAGTCAGAGCGTGCGAACACGTCTGCGCGGTACATGTCCTCGGTGACAGCGCCCGGCAGAGCAAACTCACCCGGTGTAACCGCACGGACCACATAGGCCAGGGTGACAGGCTCATTGCGCACATCAATCGCCGCAACGAAACGATCATCGCGCGCTTCGGAGACGTTCGGTGTCGCGATATTGCCAACCCAGAAGAACGCGCCCTGTGCTTCCAGCCCGTCGTCATATTTGAGAATGGCTTCGATCTCGAAACCGGCAGGTAGCAGGTCTTCAACGATCATCGGGTTTGTCCGGCGCTGTTCCGGTGACAGGATCAGGCGCACCACCATTCGGTCACCGCGCTGAACGCTATCAAGGTCCACACGATTACCCTGCAGCGTCATGATCTCTTTCGAGATACGGAACTGGGAGGATGATGCAGGCGGTGCCTCAACCGGCGCGCCGCGCACATAAGTCGTCTGCCAGATCGGCGCCTCACCATTATTGATGAAGCTCGCCTCGCCTGCCGCAACAACACTGTCGAGAACATAGCGCGCATTCGCGCCGTCTACCTCTGTTGCAATCTGCGGCTCAGGTTCACCTGCCGTCATCGCATCAAGCGCCAGAAGCAGGAAGGATTTTTCCTGCGTGGAGAGATAATCGCCATCGCTTACATCTGCGCCGAGACGTTCAGACAGCTCTTCCAGAACATCTGTCATCTGGACCTCAGCAGCGAGCGCAATGATACCGGCAAGGTCACGAAGTGCCGTCTGATAATAGTCACCATTATTGGAATAACCGAGGGCGTTCACAGCCGCCTCAAAGGCGGACGTTGCACGCGCGCGGTCACCAAGAATAGCGAGCGCCGCACCAAGCTGAGCACGTGCCAATGGCGATTCCATCTGAGAGAGCTCACGGTCATGCATATAGCGGACACGAGAAATGTCTGCCTCACCGGCTTTCGCCAGAACATAGAGCGCGAATGGCGCAGACCGACGCATAAGGCGCGCTTCGGTATCGTTATGCCAGCGGCTTTCCCAGACATCCGTGTCATAGCCGTAAATACGCCATGCCTCGCCCTGAGAGACTGTCGCCAGCGCACCGAGCGCACGCTCAAGAGAGACACGCGGCACGTTATAGCCTTCTTCGCTCGCACGGAGCAGGAAGTCTGTTGCGTACGCGCCAAGCCATGGTGAGGAGTGACGGTCGCCTTCACGCCAGAGGCCGATCGAGCCATCAGGGCTCTGACGGTTCAAAAGCGTGTTGATGGCGTCCTGCACCTGAGCGCGGGCACGGGCGCGAACGTCCGGGTCATCACTATTGGCAAGGACCGCCAGCTCTTCCGAGTAAAGAAGCGGCAGTGCACGCGACGTAATCTGCTCGGTACAGCCATACGGATAACGCGACAGAGAAGCATAAAGCGAACCGGCATCAATCGGCAGGGCCGAGAAAGAGACAACCGTTTCCTCAGAGCCCGGCACATAGCCCGAGATCAGACCTTGCGGGATTGAGTAGCTTTCACCGGCCGCCAGAAGCGTGCGTTCGATCCGTGTCTCCGGAAGGAAGGCAGAGCGTGTCTGGATCGGATACTCATGCGCGACGGAGAACTCCTCAGGCCCAGTCACCGCAATGGTCAGCTCAGAAATGCCTTCGGCCTCCGAGCGCAGATCAACCGGCTGGTCGACACGCTGGCCCTCTGTCAGCTCGACAGTGAAGCTCTCGGTCAGAAAGTCCACCGGGCCATCTGATTGCAACAAGGCTTCGAATGAACCGGCTTCCAGTTCAACATTGTCAATGCTGGCCGTCGCAACGGCGCTATCGCCTGGCGCAAGGAAGCGCGGCAGAGAGAGTTCAACCGGCACTTCATCACGCACGGTAAGCGCCTGATCGCCGGAGCCTACGCCATTGGCAGACCATGCCACCGCCATCAGGCGGAGCTCGCCATTGAAATCCGGAATCTCAAAATCGACTTCGGCGCGGCCATCGCGCCCCACATCGACCATGCCAGACCAGAGCGCGACTGTTCGTGTTGGTACGACCGACAATCCTTCTCCGCCGAGCTGGTCACCACCGGAGCGGATTTCACCCGGGGCCGCCATATTCGGATCGAGCAGGCGGCCATAATCGTCATAGATATCTACGCCAAGCGCCATTTTGCCGAAATACCAGCTTGCCGGGTCCGGCGTCTGGAAGTTGGTGAGCGCCAGAATGCCTTCATCAACTGCAGCAAGCGTCATGAAGATCGGCTCACGCGGACCATCTGAAACGTTCACGCCAATTGTTTGTTCGGTACGCGGGCGCACAAGCTCAGGCACGTCAAAGCTCACCTCGAATGTCCGGTCAGATGTATCAACCGGCACATAGGAGACACCCACAGCGCGGCGAGGCACAGGACGCTCTGTCAGCTCGCGCTCTGAGAACACCGTCACCATGACATAGGCGCCCTCACCCCATTCCGGTGTAACCGGAAGAGAGATTTCAGCGCCGCGCTCTGTGACTGTCATATAGCTGACGGAAAGAACATGGTCGGTGGCGACGACAATCTGCGCTTCACCGGCATAAGGCGGCAGCAGCGTAAGCTCTGCACGCTCTCCTTCGGTCGGCAGGTCATCAGATACTGACAAACGCACACGGTCTGGCGCTTCCACGCCTTCGGTTGCGCGGCCGCCCCAGCCCACCCAGAACTGATAGCTGGTTTCTTCATCGGTATTCTGGTCAGTAACGATCAGGCGGTAATCGCCATACTCTTCGAGCGGCTCAAAATCGACAGTACCGATTTCACCGGCATCAAGATCAAGTGTGCCTTCATTGATCTCACGCACGACACGGGACCGGCGCCAGCGCCAGCGCTCGCCCTCGCGATACCAGTCATAAGTGTAATAGACCTGAATGAGGCGCCAATTCACATCCGCAGACATCGCCTCGCCCTCAGGACTGATTGAGGCAATATTGAAGGCGAATGCCTCATTGCGCGACGGGCTGTAATCGAAATCCGGACGCACGCCGAGATAAGCCGCCCTAGGGCGATACGGGATAATTACGCTGTCAGAGACGGCGCGGCCACCAGGCTCAAGCACTGAGACGACTGTCCGAAGACGAAGCGGCTGGTCGGCGTTAATGCCAGCGCCTTCCGGATTGAGCGCAAGCGATACATTGCCTGCGCCATCAGTCATCTGTTCGGGAAATTCGATAATCTCCTGGCGGAATACATCGTCATGTGCACCGAAACGGAAGCCTTCAAACTCATCAAACGGAGATGGGTCGGTTTCCAGGCGGGCTTCGGCCTGAACGACCAGACCGGCACCCGGCGCGCCGTAAAGGAAATCAGCGCTGACTTCAACATCACGCGCCTGACCGCGACGGAGCGGCGTCTCGGTGTCGGCTTCAACGTCGACGCGGATACGCTGCGGAACGAAGTCCTCAACGGAAACACGGGTCGAGCCAACCTCGCCAATACCGTCAACCTCGACGACCACACGCCACTGGCCACGGGAGGCCGAGCGCGGCAGGTCGTAATCAAAGGTCACGCCGCCAAGTTCGGTTTCGGTGAAGGCTTCACGTGTCGCTTCCATTCCGTTCGGACGATAGACAACGAAACGGCCCTGACGGTCCGTCACCGCACGGCCAGCATCATCGCGCAGCATTGCTGTCGCGTGGATCATTTCACCCGGACGATAAATGCCGCGCTCTGTGTAAACGAAACCATCCACCGGATAGTTCGGCGTGCGACCGCCAATACCTTCCGAAGAGAGATCAATTGGCGCGCGATCAAGATCGAGCATCGCAAAATCGCCGGACGGGCCAAACGCGACCACCATGCGCGGACGCAGATTACCTGTGCCGTTGAGAAGCGCCCGATCGAAATGTACAGCGCGCGCACCGTCAGTTGTTTCTTCTGCGAGAATTTCATTGTTTACTGCGATAAGCTGCAGGCTGACATTGCCGACCTGACGGGCAGTCTGCAGAGAACGCACAACAACATCGAGGCCGGTCTCACCCCAATAGCTCGTCAGAGCGAGGTCAGTAGTAATGATCCAGCGACGCGCCTGCGCAGGCGGACCTTCGCGGCCAAGGTTTTCGCGCGTGTCGGTCAGCGTGACGAAATAGGCACCGGCTTCCAGCTCGCCAATGGCTTCAGCCAGCGGGAAGACGCTGGTGACCGCCTCGTTCTGGCGCGCGTCAATGTCCATCGTGCCGGACCAGATTGGCGTTTCCACATCGTCCGGATTTTCGTCGCCATAGAGATAGCCATAGCCGCCCTGAGAGCGGGTATAGCCTTCCATCACACGCTTAAAGGCGAGCGCGCGGTCATTAATGCGGGTCACTTCGATGCGGACTTCGTCGACATTCACAGTCTCGATCGGCAAGCCGTCGGCATCAATGCGCGGCAGGATCACGCCCGAACCGGAGAAGCCGACATAAGGGGGACGATCCGTGAAATCGACCGTGAGCGTTTCGCTCTCTTCCAGAACGCGGCCATCCATCGCTGGCAGGCCTTCGCGCAGTTCCAACTCGCGTGTATCGGAAAATGTGAGGCCGCCAATGCATAGGTCCTGACCATTGGCAGAGAAAGACAATGAGGTGCGCGGGGTCACCTGAACATATGTGGAATAGTCAATTTCAGGATTGAGCGGCGCAGAAAAAGAGAGGCATGCGAGAGGGGCCGCGCCGCTTGTATCTGTCCGATAACGCAGATAGCCGAACGTCTCTTCATTGGCGTCTGCGGCAGCCTGACGAAGGCGCTCACGCTCTTCAATCCGGCGGAGGGTCTGGGCGTCGCGCCCTTCAGACCGGGCGGGCGTCACGCCAGATTGTTGGCCTGAAGTCGAAGCGAGTGTTTGCGTCTGCTGCGTTCGGGTATTATGTCCCGACAAGCTGTTCTGGATCACTCCGAATGTCAGAATGGCCACAATCGCAACAATAAAGCCCTGTAGATACCGCATGATTTCCCCTCCTCCAGCACGCGTTCACCATGAAACATCGATGCTGCTTTGTCATCACATTACAGTGAAATGACGGTTTTAGGTTCAAACTTCGACGAATTATGGCCGTCTGGTCCATCCCCCGAAGTGGTGATCGTCGGCGCAGGAGCGGCCGGTCTTTTCGCAGGCATAGAGGCTGCCCGAAACGGCAAACGCGTGCTGATTGTTGATCATGCAAAGAAGCCCGCAGAGAAGATCCGTATCTCTGGCGGCGGGCGCTGCAATTTCACAAATCTGGAAACCAAAGCCTCGCGCTTCATTTCCAGGAACCCACATTTTGCGAAATCCGCGCTGGCCCGTTTCGGCCCCTGGGACTTCATCGAGCGCATGTCCGCGCACAAGCTGACATGGCATGAGAAAACATTGGGGCAGCTTTTTTGCGATCAGAAGTCAGGCCCCATCATCCAGTTTCTGCTGGATGACCTTGAAGCCGCAGGCGGGCGCATTCTGATGGAATGCGAGATCAGCGAAATCACAAAGCCAGATGCGTGTTTCATGGTCACAACCAATAAAGGTACGTTTCGTCCTGCCTCGCTGATCATTGCATCAGGCGGGCTGTCTATTCCCAAAATCGGCGCATCGGGCTTTGGCTATGATGTAGCAAAGCAGTTCGGCCATTCCATCGTGGAGACACGTCCGGGCCTGGTGCCTTTCACTTTTTCCGGTGCGTTGCATGACCGGTTTGCAGCGATCTCGGGTGTTGCCGCACCTGTCACTGTAACAACGAAAGACAAAACCCGCTTTTCAGAAGCCATGCTGTTCACCCATCGCGGGCTGTCCGGCCCTGCCATCCTTCAGGCGTCCAGCTACTGGCATCCGGGCGAAGCGATCACGCTGGAATATCTGCCCGCGGAACGGGTCCGGTCTGAACTGACCCACGCACGCAACACCGATCCGAAGAAACGTGTCACGGACTGGATGGTCGAGTATCTCCCCGGACGCCTGACAGCGGACATTTTTGGCGAAACGGGTCTGAGAAACCAGATCGGAACGCTATCCAATGCCGATATCGACCGGCTGGCTGATCGTCTGTCCGCGCACACAATTTCGCCGACTGCCACCGAAGGCTATCGTACCGCCGAAGTAACTGTTGGCGGTGTGAATACAGACGAGCTGTCTTCCAAGACGATGGAGTCCAAACTCTGCGAGGGTCTCTATTTTATCGGCGAAGTCGTCGATGTGACGGGCTGGCTCGGCGGATATAACTTCCAATGGGCGTGGGCGTCTGCCCACGCAGCAGGTCAAGCTGTCTGATCAGGCGGTCTGAGCCTCTTTTGAGCGGCGGGAGCGTTTCTCCCAGCCGCCGCGAATAGCCTTGCGGCACGGCTCTTCGATCAGCTTGTGGATCGGATAGGCAATCGTCACCACAACCAGCGTAAAGCCGAGCGATGTCCACGCATTTACGACGAAATTCACACCCAGAATATCAAGCGCGTTTTTCATGATCATGAAGGTCGGCACATGCAAAATAAAGATCGCATAAGACCAGCCACCCAGCGCGCACATTGTCGGATGCGCAAGGAAAGTGCCTTTGCCTTCCGCATCAATTCGCGCAAGCGACATGATCATCAGCGCGCCGCCGGCTGCAACAAACGCCGTCCCCACATGGTTCATTGCTGCCAGCAGCGCGCCGCCCGCACCGGCAAGGGCATAAACCCCCGCGCGGAAACCGGATACTTTGAAGTCTTCGAACGCCACCCGAGCCCCAACACCCGCCAGCATGACGACCGCGCCGCGCAGCGCGCCCCATGCCATGGTGGAGGAACTAAGCTCGCGGTGCAGCAGCATCTGATGCACCTGATCGACGAGATATACGTTGAGAAGGCAGAGCCCGAAAAAGAGCGTGCGATGCGCCTTCATCTTCGTTGCAAGCCAGATATAGAGAGGGAATGCGAGATAGCCTGCGAACTCTGCACTGATCGCCCAGGCCGGGAAATTCCATGCGGCTCCGCCCGGTACACCAAAAGATTGCATCATGAAGAGGTTCGCGAACAGGCCTTCCAGCGGATAGCCCTCAGCCATGTCTGCGCGCCCCATCACCAAGCCGAGCACGAGGAAGCCCAGCATGATCCCAAGCGCCAGAATGTGCAGCGGGTAAATCCGCGCGATACGGGCGACCATAAAGTCCCCAAAGGCGAAAGGTCGGTTCCGGTTGTTCCAGTAGATATGGCTGAGCACGAAGCCTGAGAGGACGAAGAAAACGTCTACCCGCGCGACACCGAGTTCCAGATATGGCAGGGCGCCAAAGCCATCATGGTCATACATATGCCCGACGTGGAAATAGGCGATCCAGATCGCCAAAATAAAGCGAAGGCCGGTGAGCGAGTCGAAACGTTGGCGTGAAATGTCCATCTGAAGGCTCCGTGAGATTCACAGCTCAGAGAGCAAGCTTCGTTCCAGTTTCGCCACACAGGGGAAATCTGAGAGCAGATTCACCCCAATCATCTGTTTCCTTTGATTTTATTGCACCGCGCATGGGCCAATTGCAGATTTTCAGGCGTATCCGGTCCGCCTTTTGAGCGGGGTTTTACATGGTCAAAAGTTGGACGAAGCTTCTTCCAGAGCGTGGAATGTGCCGTTTCGAACCGGTTTTGCGGCATCTCCTCGCCGCAGAGCGCGCACTTTCCCGCCTGCGCCTCCCAAAGGCTGCGGAACAACTCATTCTCTTTTGGCTTGAAGGGCTGGGACATGCAGCCGCCTGACTAAAGCCCGCGGCGCAGTTTCGCAGCCGTCACCGTATTCACCAGAAGGCCAGCAATCGTCATGGGGCCGACACTGCCCGGAACAGGCGTAATCTGGCCAGCAACATCCTTACAGGCGTCAAAATCAACATCGCCCACAACGCGGGTTTTGCCCTCACCCTTTTCAGGGGCTGGAATGCGGTTAATGCCGACATCAATCACACATGCGCCGGGCTTCACCCATTCGGCAGGCACCATTTTCGGGCGACCAACCGCAGCAACCAGAATGTCAGCCTGACGGCAGACCTCACCAAGGTCTTTGGTGCGCGAGTGAGCGATTGTCACCGTGCAGTTCTGCTCAAGGAATAAAAGCGCAGCCGGCTTGCCGACGAGAATGGAACGGCCAATCACAACGACGTTCTTACCGGAAAGATCATCGCCCAGCGCGGATTTGGCGAGGATGACACAGCCCGCAGGCGTGCACGGGCGAATACCCTTTTTGCCAAGCGACAGTCGGCCCGCTGACGCTTCTGTCAGACCGTCTACGTCTTTGTTCGGCGAGATACGCTCAATCGCGCTGGCTTCATCCAGATGCTTTGGCAGAGGCAGCTGAAGCAGAATGCCGTCCACGCTGTCATCATTATTCAGCGTTTCCAGAAGCGCTTCGACCTGATCCTGCGTCGCGTCAGCCGGAAGGCGGTGCGTGAAAGAGTTCATGCCCGCTTCTTCGGTCATCTTGCCTTTATTGCGGACGTAAATCTGGCTTGCCGGATCTTCACCGACGAGCACAACCGCCAGGCCCGGCGTAAAGCCATGCTCGGATTTCAGGGCGGCGACTTCTTTGGCGACATCCTCACGAATGCCTGCGGCAATGGCTTTTCCGTCAATCAGCGCGCCCATGTGAGATCCTGTTAGTTGAGAGCTGGACTAAGCAGCAGCTGCGCCGCCACGAGGTCGATAAATCCGAGTCCAAGCAGGAGGACAAGTGGAGAAAGATCGATTCCGTTGAACGATGGCAGGAAACGGCGGATTGGCGCGAGCGCAGGCTCGACCAGCGCAGACCCAAATCGCAGGATAAACTGAACCAGCTGGTTATAGCTGTTCACCACTTCGAACTGAATCAGAATGCGTGTGATCAGATAGATAAAGATCACGATCTGATAGAAGAAGATCACATTGTGGATCAGCCAGTAAATCGGATAGCCCATGCTTCCAGTCCTTCATAATTTCGCTTCACCTATATTGAAGCGGTGAATAAACGCAATGCCACCTGATACCGCATCAGTCTGAACACTTTCTTCCTGCATGAATACAGCGTTTAAGTCCGGTTCAGACAGGCTTTGCTTTATTGGCCCCGCCCGAACGATGCTGGCTTGCGACGCATTTAACTGCGTCCTCACACACAACGCTCGTCAGCGGAATGTCTGGCGGCTCTGGCAGCTTTGCGCGTTTTCAGATAGGAAGCCCGTGAAAGCTTGCCAGAGCTTCAGACCAGAACACCCAGACATTCAGGATTTTTCGCCTTGGACATGCTCCCGGAAACCGCGCTCAACGACGATATGCCGACCCGCACCATCCGCTCCACCGTTACGAAGCTGGATGTCGAGCGGAGCTTTCGTGCAGCCTTTGCCAATGCGCCCGATGGTGTCACCTTCAAGAAGACCCGCAAACGTCTAGTCCGTCAGGCGCTGGAAACCATCCAGACTTACGGACTTGATACATCCAAGTCTTCCACCGAGCCTGCGCGCTGGCTGATCTGTCTGTCAGGCGGCAAGGATAGCTATGCGCTCCTCTCTATCCTGCTTGAGCTGAAATACCTTGGCGCTATGCAGGCGGAGATTCTGGCTTGCAACCTCGATCAGGTGCAGCCGGGCTTTCCAAAAGAAATCCTGCCGAATTATCTCGACGGGCTGGAAGTACCTTACCGGATCGAGACCGAAGACACCTACTCTATCGTAACGGACAAACTGCCGGCGCAGAAGACATATTGCGCGCTCTGCTCACGTCTGCGTCGCGGCATTCTTTACCGGATCGCGCGCGAAGAAAAATGCGATGCCATCGTGCTGGGTCACCACCTCGATGACGCGCTGGAAACCTTCTTTATGAACCTTTTCCATGGCGGACGCCTTGCTGCCATGCCGCCAAAACTTCTCAATGATGAAGGCGATGTGATGGTCCTGCGCCCGCTCATCCGGTCTGAAGAAGCTGATATTGAAAAGTTCGCAGCCGGCATGAACTACCCGATCATTCCGTGCACACTGTGCGGTTCTCAGGACGGGCTTCAGCGCATGCTGATGAAGGATATGCTGACCACCTGGGAGAAGAATAATCCGGGCCGAAAAGCGAAAATGGCGCATGCTTTATCTCATGCGCGACCATCACATTTGCATGATGCGTCGATCTTCGGTTTTAACGAACTCTTACCAGCCGTTGATAAATCTTAACGCGCGGTTTCCATAACACCTTAACGCCGTCATGTTAGGCGTTAAGGCATGAAACTGAAACTATCCCATCTTCTGTTCGCCGCAGCCATGCTTGCTCCATCCGCAATGATGAGCGCACATGCGGCTGGCGCTGGCGGCGACCCGGCTGACCGTGCGGGCGCACGTATCACCGGTTCTCAGGACTATATTGCCGTGACGGGCGTTCATGCGCCAATTGCAGGCGTGGACGGCTTCCGGTCTCTGATGGCGCTGGATGCGGGTATTGAAATTAATGACGACCGCGAACGTCGCCGCGCAGAAGCCCAGATGCCCCGCATTCGGGATGCGCTTCGCCGCGCCGTGCACGGCTATCTGTCTATGAGCTATGAAGTCGGCACCGTGCCCGACCTTGATATGATCGGCCGCCGTTTACAGACGGCCGTTGATCAGGTGCTCGGCGAAGGTGTCGCCGAGGTCACGATTGCAGCGGCGATCATTCACCGCAACAGCTAAGCTGATTAGTGGTCGCAGCTCATATTGCCTGCGACCTCTGCTGCCAGATCCTGATAGCGCTCATCAACCGGCTCGAACCGGCCATCAGCCTCATCCCAGGCCGAAACGCGACCTGTCTTAATGTCATACACCCAGCCGTGCAGCGTGAGCGTGCCATTCGCCAGCTTTCTCATGACGCTTGGGTGTGTACGCAGATGCTGAAGTTGCAGCTTCACATTTTCCTGCAGGAGCAGGCTCAGCTTTTCATCTTCTGACTTGCCCGCGGACATTTCTTCTACGACATCCATCGCGCCCTGAGAGAAGCCCAGCCATTCTTTAACGTGTGGCAGATGCTGTACGCTGTCCGGGTTCATAATGCCCTTCATCGCACCACATTCGGAGTGACCGCATACAACAATATGCGGCACATCCAGAACACGCATGGCAAACTCGAGTGTCGCGGTCATAGCGCCTGTCTGGCTGGTGTGCGGCGGCACGATATTGCCCGCATTGCGAAGGATGAACAGCTCGCCCGGATCAGTCTGAGTGATCATTGCGGTTTCCACACGCGCATCAGAACATGCAATGAAGACAGCTTCCGGAGACTGCCCTTTCGCAAGACGCTCGAACAGCTCCTGCTTGCTCGGGTACACCTCATTCTGGAACTTGATCACGCCTTTCAGAAAACCGGTCACTTCACTCTCCATCTACAGACTCAAACTGAGGGAGCGCTTAGCACTCCCTCACGCAATTTACATCGCTGAAATGCCGCCATCGACTTTCAGTTCCGCACCGGTGACAAATTTTGATTCATCTGATGCGAGGTAAAGAACCGCATAAGCCACATCATCCGGATCGCCGACCTTGCCGAGCGGCACCTGACGAGCCAGCTTCGCAAGTGCTTCATCCGCACCGAACATTTCCTTCGTGCGGTCGAGAATCGGCGTGTCGATAAAGGTCGGGTGGACAGAGTTACAACGGATGCTGTTCTTCTTTTTCGCGCAATGCAGCGCGACAGATTTGGAGATCATCCACGCACCAGCTTTGGCCGTGTTGTAAGCCACGTAATTGCCGGATGCGATCAGGCCCGCAATCGAGGAAATGTTCACGATAGAGCCCGGCGAATACTCTTCCATGGCAGGGATGGCATATTTACAGCCGAGGAAGATGGAGTCGACGTCCACATCCATCACCTTTTTGAACTGGGCATAAGGCAGGTCTTCAACCGTGCCGCCCGCGCCAATACCGGCATTGTTCACGAGGATTGAGAGACCGTCCATCTCTTCTACAGCAGCTGTGACGACATCCTGCCAGCGCTCTTCGTCGGTTACGTCGTGCTGCATGGACCATGCGCTACCCGGATACATCTCATTGATACGCGCACAGGTGTCTGCGGCACCATCGCCATTGAGGTCGGTCAGCATAACTTTCGCGCCCTCTTTAGCCAACATGGTGGCAATCGCTGCGCCAAGCCCCTGCGCTGCGCCTGTAACAATCGCTTTTTTACCGGAAACACGACCCATGACTTTCTCCCTCTGTCAGTTTGCGCGGACAGTGGAACGTGGGCGTTCATTTGGCAATGGGTTTTGGAGTGAGCGGGCGCCTAGTTGTCCTGCAGCAGATAGACCCAGGTTCCATCCTCGCGGATGGCCAGACGAAAGCCCGGATAGCTCTCGCCATTGCGGATACGCTCCAGCCCGTCCTCACCGATCAGATTGAGGATACGCGCACGCTCGGAAAAGGTGAGCCGGTCATGCTGTAGCTCTTCATTGGTCCGGCCCGCAAAGTCCGGCCAGATAAAGTATTTCTCTGCACCGAAATCTTTGACGGCATAGGGCTCGTCCAGAATCTGGAGCGTCGCCTCTACAGGGTCGATGCCAGCACGGCGAAGCAAGTACCAGTGCTCATAATGGCTGAGATCGCCATAGTTGGACCGAAAACCCGAAAACTGATCTGCATAGCGCGCAAGCTGGCGCACAGAATCACGCCCCAGAACCTCAAGCAGCGCATCGCGCTGGGCGAGAACCGCTTCTGGAAGTTCTTCTGTTTCACTGCTGAAGACAGGGGGCGGGGCTGGCGCGTCACCAGCCTCGCTTGCGGGGGCACGCCGCGCATCGATCTCGTCAGAGAGATCACATCCGCTCAGCACAAAAAGTGCAGGCAGACAGCTAGCTAGAATGGCATGCCGGATACGCGTCATCAGAACTCCAGTCCGGTCGCCTCCGAGAGATCGCTGAGTAGCTGGGCTTCGTTGAGCACCTTGATGGTGGTCATGCCCATGGCTCGCGCAGGCTTGAGGTTGATACCTAAATCATCGAGATACACGCACGCTGCGGGCTCAACATTCAAAGCCTCACACATCAATTCATATATTTTCGGATCAGGCTTACGCAAGCCAACCTTGGAGCTTTCGATCACATGATCGAAGTTCGCAAAGATTTCAGCCACCGCTTTGATCTTCTCAGGATCAGACGTCATGGACGGGCTTTTGCCGATCGGCGCATTGTTGGTAATGCAGGCAACAGCAAAGTGTTTCTTACAGGTTTTCAGCGCCTCGAACACGGCTGGACGCAGACGGCCGGACAGCAATCCCAGAACGTCTTTACCCGGAATGGTGTAGCCCAGCGCTTTGGCCTCTTCAGCGAACTTTTTGTCGAACTCGTCAGGCGTGAGCTCTGAACGCTCCAGCAGAGCCCAGGCATTCGTGTCCGGATTTATGGAGTTGATCTTCCGGATGATATCCTTTGGCAGGCGTTTCTCGGCCTCGTAATGGTTGAACGCCTCGAACGGAGATGAGGAGAACACGCCTCCGAAATCCCAGATCACTGCCTTAACGTTAGAATTCACCATGTCCGAACCTGCCTCCCGTCGGGTTTGTCGTTATGGCACCTTATTGGACAGCCTCGCGGTCAAAACAAGGCATATCCGTGGACGCGCCGCCTCAAACAAAAAACCCCGGAGCCTGAACTCCGGGGTTTTCGTTAAATCAGCCAGCGCGACTTAAGCGTCCGGCGTATCCTTGCGGTCGAAATACGCTTTCGTCATTGCCGCGACGAGCGGTGACATCACCAGAAGCGCAACGAGGTTTGGCGCAGCCATCAGGCCGGTCAGCGTATCTGCAAGCAGCCAGAACAGGCTGACAACGTCAGTCACCGCACCGCCTTCTTCAAGCATCAGAACGAACGCACCGCCGAAGACGACAACGATCCAGCTGATCTTGAATGCAAAAATGCTTTTCACGCCGAACAGGTATTCACAGCAGCGTTCGCCGTAATAGCTCCAGCCGAGAATTGTGGTGAAGCCGAAGACAGCCAGACCAATCGCAACGATGTGGCTACCAATGCCTGGAAGCGCCTGTTCGAAGGCCATAACGGTCAATGGCGCGCCCGTCTCACAGCCTTCAGGCAGCATGACGAGGTCCGGCCGGACAAACGGCTCACACATCTCAGGGATCATACCCGATGTCAGAATAACAAACGCCGTGATCGAACACACGACAATCGTATCAATGAACGTACCAAGCATAGCGACAATACCCTGGTTTACCGGGTCATTGTTACGCGCTGCTGCGTGCGCAATCGGAGCAGAGCCCTGACCGGCTTCGTTAGAGAAGATGCCGCGCGCGACACCCTTTTGCATTGCCAGAAGCAGAAGACCGACCGTGATACCGGTGGAGGCTTCACGGAAGCCGAATGCGTTCGTGATGATACGCATGAAAGCGTTCGGAACCTCAGGCGCGTTGATCGCAACAACGATGATACCAGCCACGAGATAACCAATCGCCATGGCCGGAACCAGTTTCTCAGCCACAGCTGCGATACGTGAGATACCACCGAGAATCACAGCTGCAGCAGCACCTGCGAGAACCAGACCTGACACCCATGGCGCAACGCCATAATTTGCGTTCAGCGCATCAGCAATCGAGTTTGCCTGAATAGACGCGCCTGTGCCCCACGCGGCCAGAATTCCGAAAATCGCAAACAGGCTGGCAAGCCATGCCCATTTAGACCCCATACCATTCTTGATGTAATACATAGGGCCACCCACATGGCGGCCCTCTTCATCAACTTCGCGGAATTTTACAGCCAGTACGCCTTCGCAGAATTTCGACGCCATACCGACAAGTGCCGTCATCCACATCCAGAAGACCGCACCTGGGCCACCAATGGCGATCGCAACGGCTACACCAGCGATATTACCTGTACCGATTGTGGAGGAGAGCGCCGTCATCAGAGCGCCAAAGGGCGACACGTCGCCTTCATCCTTATTGTGGTCTTTGCTGAACAGCTGGCCGAAAGCGTATGGAATTTTGAGGATCGGCATAAAACCGAGGCGAACAGTGAGATAAAGACCGGTACCAAGAAGAAGGAGAAGTACCGGCGGATAATCAATCGCACCAATGAGGGAGTCAGCAGATCCCCAGACGAGACCGTTAACGGTCTCAAGAATTTGAACGAAGCCGTCCATGATGTGCCCTTTAATCTTTTTACAGATCGGGCTGCCCCAATGCGCCCCGATCTCTAGATTTGAACGGCGCAGCCTAAGCTGTGATTTTCATCTGTCCAGCGACAAGCACGCGTATTTGATCGAACGCTCAATATCTGGACAGTCTGGAGGCGTCGCGCGGATCAGCCGATTTCGAACTCGTCACAATCGACAACAATATCGTCAGCGCGCTTCATGGGCCCGGTGTAATGAGGATTCTTGAAGCGGCGCCTGTCTGGCCCGAAATAGTCCAGCGTACGGATGAAATCACGTCGCTTATAGGTCACAGCATCAATGCGGCGCGCCAGATCGACCGGCTTGAACGGCTTCACCAGAAATTCGTCAATTCCAGCATTGATAGCTTCGAGAATGCGTGTCTTTTCAGAATATGAAGAGATCACGATAACAGGCACAAAGCTGGTCGACCGGTCTGTCTGCGCCCGCAGCCAGCGCACAAATTCCAGCCCGGACGTATTTCCCATACGCTGATCGGCAATCACCAAGTCGAAGCGATGGTCACGATAAAGGTCGATAGCCTCCTCAATCGTGTCGGCACCATAAACCTTCTTGATGCCAAACGCTTCCAACGTCACGCTGATCAGACGGCGCATCTGACGATTATCATCCAGCACCAGCGTTCTGATAGTCTGTATACTCAACTCTTCCCCCAGGTATCCGGCCAGCAACGCGACGGGGACTCCCAACCCTCTTCGTATTTAAGCCATCACCCAGATTACGCCTCTTATAGTGAATAAATTTCTACCAATTTTCTTGGGTTTTGCGCCGTTCGAGACAACAGTGTTAAGAATCATAAAAATATCTGGGAAGGTCATTAATATGTTGAAGCGGATCGGGCAGTTCATAGGACTGCTGGTGTTACTCGCCCTCGTTCTGGTTGCTGTTGTGGTTGTCAGAACATTGTCTTTTGGCACGAGCAGCGACGCCGACCGGATGGAGCTACCAGACGTTCCGGAATTCAGCTCCAACGAGATTGCCACCCACCTTTCCGACATTCTCCAGCTGCCGACCATAACCCTCACTGCGGGTGATCCTCGCCAGGGACAGGAAGGCCCATGGATCGAGCTGCGCGACTATCTTCAGGCGACTTACCCAGCCTTCAATGCCGTTGCAGAACGCCACCTCGTGGCAGACCACACCATTCTTTATGGCTGGCAGGGAAGTGACACCTCACTCGACCCGATCCTGCTTATGGCGCATCAGGACGTTGTGCCGATCAATCTCGGAACGGAAGACCAGTGGGACGCACCACCATTCGCGGGCATCGTTCAGGATGGCTATGTCTATGGCCGCGGCACGGTCGATAACAAAACCTCGCTCATCACGATTATGGAAGCGGCCGAAGCACTTGCGGAATCCGGCTACCAGCCGACACGCTCCATCTGGATTATGTTTGGCCATGACGAGGAAGTCTCAGGCTCCGGCGCGCAAGCTGGCGTCGACTTCTTTCAGGAACGCGATATCCGTATGGAGATGGTCCTCGATGAAGGCTATTTCATCGTTGATCCGTTTCCGCTGACCGGCGCGTCTACCGGCGTGATCGGGATCGCGGAAAAGGGCTACGTCACCATCCGCCTGACCTCTACCGCGCAGGGCGGTCACTCCTCCACACCGCCGCGCAATTCTGCGAACGTCCAGCTCTCCCGCGCGCTGGTGGCGCTGGATGAGCAGCAAATGCCGGCGGACTTCTCCCGCCCGCCCATGTCGGAGATGATTTCTTCGGTTGCCGCAGACATGCCGTTCATGACGCGGATGGCCTTTGCAAACCAATGGCTGTTCCGCCCGATGATTGAAGAACAGTTTGCCGCTGATGGCGCCTCCAATGCCATGATCCGCACGACGACCGCGCCGACCATGATTTCCGGCTCCATCAAGGAAAATGTCCTCCCGCAAAACTCCTACGCGCTGGTCAATTTTCGCATCCACCCGAATGACAGCGTAGAAACTGTGCTCGCACATGTCCTCGATGTGATCTCCGACATTGATGGCGTCACAGCACACGTCGACCAGTCTGGCGGCATTGGATCTGAGGCTTCGCCGGTGTCCCCGACAGAAAACCGCGCCTACCAGGTTCTGGCGTCCGTTGCGAGTGATGCAGGAGGCGGCGTTCCAGCCGTTCCAGCGCTCGTTTTAGGTGCGACGGATTCCCGCTGGACCACAGAAATTTCAGACAACATCTACCGATTTGCGCCGGGCGTGTTACCTATCGGCGATCTTCAGGGGTTCCATGGAACCAATGAGCGCATTTCAGTTGATAATCTCGAACGCATGGCCCGCGGTTACGCGCAAATCATGGTCGCCATGTCGAGCGAATAACAGGTAGCGATATGGCAGACGCGGCAGCAAAAACCGGACAGACACCAGAAGGCTGGCTGACCGATAGCTGGTATTTCATTTCCACATCAAAGGATCTGAAAGCCGGTGACCAGCGCCGTGAAATCCTGCTCGGCCAGCCGATCATGGTTGGCCGGACAAAGGCAGGCGAAGCCTTCGCCATGCGCGATATCTGCCCGCACCGCCTCGTGCCACTCTCTGCCGGTCAACAGGTCGACACTGATGGCGAACCGACTGTTCAGTGCCCGTATCACGGCTGGCGCTTCGGCACTGATGGCGTCTGCAAACACATGCCATCGCTTGTTGAGGGTGACCCATACGACCCGAGCAAGGTGAAGGTCCGCTCTTACCCAATCCACGAAGCTAAGGGCATGGTATTCGTCTATATCTCGGACAATCCCCGCTCGGCTGAGCCGCCCGTCGTGCCGCCGCCTGATTTCGGCGACATTCCGGACAAGCCACGCTTTGTGGTCTCGGAAATCTTCAACGCCCACATGGATGACGCGGTCGTTGGCCTGATGGACCCTGCCCACGTGCCATTCGTACATAATCAATGGTGGTGGCGACCGCCGTCCGCGGGCTTCAAAGTCAAAGAGAAGCAATTTGTTCCGAAAACACGCGGCTGGGCGATTGAACGCCACCAGCCATCGGGCAACTCACTGGCTTATAAGGCACTCTTTGGTGGCAAGGTCTCAACCGAGATTGCCTTTCAGATTCCAGGCTTCCGCTGGGAAATCGTTGAAAATGACAAGGCGACGCTGTTCACGCTGACCTGCCTGACGCCAATCGAAGAAAAACAGACCCGCATTACGCAGGTCACTTACTGGGCCAACGCCCCGCTTCTCTCCGTCATGAAGCCGATCCTTATTCCGGCCGCGCGCATGTTCCTCAATCAGGACGGCGACATGGTGAACCTTCAGAATGAAGGCATGAAATATCAGAAGAACATGATGTGGATTGATGACATCGATGTTCAGGCAAAATGGTATCAGGTGCTCAAACGCGCCTGGGTAAAGGCCCGCACAGAAAACGCCGGATTTGAAAACCCTATCGAGCCACGTGTTCTGCGCTGGCGCAGCTAAGCCAGGCATAAAAAAGGCGCCGCATGTGCGACGCCCTTTTCACGCTACGCTCTACCTGACTTACAGGTCGATATCGGTGCGTGTACCGTTTTCGAGGTCCACGCCAGTCTCGCTTGAACCGATCTGGTCGTCGATCTCGCCCTCGGACTCATCAACACCATCTACAAGGTCGTTATCAGACAGCGGGTATTCCGATGCGAGGTCTTCATCAAACGCTGGCAGATCAAGAAACTCTGCTGCTGTCATTTCCAGACGAATTTCAGACTCGTCTTCGTCACCCTGTGCGACGACTACGGTGTACTCGCTTTCAGTGACGAGGATTTCTTCGCCGCCAACTTCGAGGATGCCACCCGTTTCCACCACGATGTCGCTGACAGCGCCATCATCGTTAAAGGATACGCGCTCGACTTCTCCGACTGGCTGACCTTCTTCATCAAATACCGGCTTATTGACCCAGTCGTTGTCATCGGTGAACCCCGTCAGTGTGACGTCGGCTGCGACAGCGACGTCTGTTTCAGTTTCTGTGTATGTTTCCTCACCTGCAAAAGCCGCTGGTGTAATCATTGCGGCAGCAAGTGCCGTAGATGCGATAAGCGTTTTCATAAGGATGTCCTCCTGTTTTGCTTTGGCCCGTTGCGGACCGATGCATGGAAAACGGCCAACCCCTCCCGCTGTTCCGCTGCGGGGTGCAATCTTAAAAATTTCTAATTTTGGGAACCAATCGCGCACCCGGGCGCATGGCGCGCGCGTCGCAATAATGACGCAGAATGGCAAAAAAATCCGCGTCGCTGCGTCGCAGCATATGGTCAGAGCAGTATGAGCGCGCTAATTAAACCCATCTCTGGAGGAAATATAAGATGAACATGCCCGCAACGACGGCTGAAGCTGCTTCAGCCAGCATTATTATGCCCGACCTCATCGCCTGCATGGATGAGGCCGTATCCAGCGTAGACCTCTATATTGCAGATGCGAAAGCAGCGCTCAACGAACTTGTCTCCAAAGATGGCAAGATCGACCGCAAACTCATGGACGTCCATCAGCACGCCGCTCACGGCTTTGGCTGGATCGCGACCTATGGCGAAACGCTACGCGAAGTCGCTGCATGGGCGCGCCGCCTTGATGAAGAAGGCAAGTTTGGCGAAATCGAAGCGCTGCTCACCCAGATCCTGTTTCACGAATATTGCGCCCAGCTGATTGGTGGCATTCCGATGAACCAGGGCGAAACGATCCGCCCATCCGACATCGGCGTGACCGCCGACGGGATGAAACATCTTTCGTCCGAGGCGATCCAGCGCTTCCTCAATGAGGGCAAATCTTCCGAGATTATGGCTGCCGCAGCCAAGCACCTGCCAGATGCGCTTGGCCGTGCGACGGTCGAGAATACGGGCCTTGATGAAACGCTGGACATGATCCGCGACCAGTTCCGCCGTTTCTCCGATGACCGCATCGTCCCTTACGCACATGAATGGCACCTCAAAAACGAATATATCCCGATGGATGTCGTCAACGACATGGCCGAGCTCGGCGTATTCGGTCTGACCATTCCGGAAGAGTTCGGTGGCCTCGACATGGGCAAGACGGCGATGTGCGTTGTCTCTGAGGAACTTTCCCGCGCATATATCGGCACAGGCTCTCTCGGCACGCGCTCTGAAATCGCTGGCGAGCTGATCCTTATTGGCGGCACCGACGAGCAGAAAGAAAAGTACCTGCCGAAAATCGCATCGGGTGAAATCCTGCCAACCGCGGTTTTCACTGAGCCGAACACAGGCTCTGACCTTGGCTCCCTCAAAACACGCGCAGTCAAAGACGGCGACACCTATAAAATCACTGGTAACAAGACATGGATCACCCACCCTGTCCGCGCCGACCTGATGACGGTGCTTACCCGCACAGACCCTGCGACGAACAATTTCTCCGGCCTCTCAATGTTCCTCTGCGAGAAGCCACGCGGCGATGATGCCACCCCGTTCCCGGCTGAAGGCATGACTGGCGGCGAAATCGAGGTGCTCGGTTATCGCGGCATGAAAGAGTATGAGATCGGCTTTGACGCATTCGAAGTTCCGGCCTCAAACCTCCTCGGTGAAGTCGAAGGCATGGGCTTCAAGCACCTGATGGCGACATTTGAAGGCGCGCGTATCCAGACAGCGGCCCGCGCAATTGGTGTGGCGCAATCCTCATTCGAAACAGGCCTTCAGTACGCGCTCGACCGAGTACAATTCGGACGCCCGATCTTCGAATTCCCGCGCGTCGCTAACAAGCTCGTCATGATGGCCGCAGAGCTGATTGCTGTGCGTCAGCTGACATACTTCTCTGCCCGCCAGAAAGACGCTGGCAAGCGCTGTGACCTGGAAGCGGGTATGGCGAAACTTCTGGGTGCCCGCGCAGCATGGGCTGCAGCAGATAACGCGCTGCAAATCCATGGCGGTAACGGTTTCGCACTGGAGTATCCAGTGAGCCGTCTTCTGCAGGATGCCCGCATCCTTAACATCTTCGAAGGTGCCGGCGAGATTCAGGCGATGGTCATTGCCCGCCGCGTACTCGACACGAAGAACTAAATATATGCCGCTTAGGGAGAGCGCATTGGCGCTCTCCCCTTTTCTAAAGTCCGTCACTGCGAAGCGTCAAAACTTCATAACCGGTCTTCGTCACAGCAATCGTGTGCTCAAACTGCGCTGACAGTTTTCCGTCATTGGTCGTAACAGTCCAACCATCATCCTGCGTCGACACCCTGCCAGTACCTTGATTGACCATAGGCTCAATCGTAAAAACCATTCCTTCGATCAGCCGAACACCTGTTCCGCGCTTTCCAAAGTTCAGCACATTCGGCGCTTCATGCATCTCGCGACCAATGCCGTGTCCGCAATAGTCTCGCACAACAGAATATCCGTTGCGTTTGGCATGGCGCTCTATAGCGAACCCGACGTCCCCGAGTCGTGCACCTGGGCGAACTTCCCGAATTCCCTTCCACATGGCTTCACGTGCGACCCTGACCAGCTTTTTAGTCGATGGAGGCACTTCGCCAACGATATAGGTCTTGCTCGAATCCGCGATGAACCCGTTCTTTTCGAGTGTAATGTCCAGATTTATAATGTCGCCGCTGCAAATGATATCGTCCGAACTGGGGACGCCGTGACAAACGACATTGTTGATTGAGCAATTCAGCACGAACTCGAAACCATACTGACCTTTGCTCGCTGGCCGCGCGGACAGATCATGGGTAATGTAACGCTCTACGAGATCATTCACCGCCAGCGTGCTCATCCCTTCAAATTCTATCTTATCGAGCATTTCGAACACTGACGCGAGCAACCTGCCAGCAATGCGCAACAGCGCAATTTCATCAGGTGTTTTCACCATCAGGCGACGGCGTCCACGACTGTTGTCAGGTCAACAGATTCCATCTGTATTCTGACCAATTCATTGAATGAAAGCGTCGGATTTGCCTCGGCCAGCATACCCATCTTCATCCAGAACTCAGCCTGAGAATTGATGGACCGGCACATCACTGCACTGGCTTTACGAATGTCTTCATGAAGCTGGTCGTCAATTTTCACGAGCCCCATAGGATTCTCCAATCAATATATGAATCATATACAATATGTATATAATTTGGTCGTCTGGCACAACAATGAATATCAGCCTAAGACTTTAGAAAGCCGAAAGGAGCCGGGCCCATGATAGACTGGAAATTTCCATGGCAGGCGCAATGCCTGTGCGGACAGGTCAGCATGACCATTTCAGAGCCGCCTATGGCGAGCTTTGCCTGCCACTGTCGTGATTGCCAGAAGCTGACAGGTGGCGCCTACTCACTCACCCTCATGCTTCCCGCGCACGGCCTCCAGAGTGAAGGCGAGACCGAAGTTGGTGGCCTGCATCGCGACAGTCTGCGTCATCATTTCTGCACATATTGCAAGAACTGGCTCTACACGGACGGTTTCGCAGAGGGCCTCGTCAACTTCCGGCCATCGCTTCTCGATGATTCCAGCTGGGTTATCCCGTTTGCTGAAACCTTCACTTGCGAGAGACTGCCCGCTGCGCAAACGGGCGCGACCATGTCGTTTGACCGCTTTCCTGACGAAAGTGATTTTCCGGAAATGCTGGAAGGCTTTATCAAGAGCGGTATTCACCCACGTTGAGAGGCATATGAATGGCCACGTCCCAATCCACTGTCGATTACATACTCGACCAGCTCTCTTCTGCTGGTGAGGTTTCCGCCCGCAAAATGTTTGGCGAGTTCGGCCTTTATTGTGATGGAAAGTTTGTCGCCTCGGTCTGCGACGACACCCTCTTCATTAAACCGACCAAGCAGGGCCATGCCTTTGCGCCCGATCAGAAGATGGGGCCGCCCTATGACGGCGCAAAGGACCAGTTCAAGATTTCTGGTGATCAGCTTGAAGATGCTGACTGGGTGTCAGAACTAGTGCGCATCACAACAGCGGCTTTACCCGCACCAAAGCCGAAAAAGAAAAAACAGCCAAAAGGCTAAAACACTGATCCGGATTATGCTCAACTGTCGCTAACGAACGTAAGAAGGGCCTGAAATATGATGTCTTTCAGACTAAAGCTCCCCGCGACGGCGGCGCTTTTCGCTGTAGCGGCTGCGCCATCTTTTGCTGAACACCATGACGCTGAAATTAACGTGTCACGCACGCTGATCTCCGAAAGCAATTGCCGTGTGGTGAGTTCAGAAAGTCCGTCAGACCAGGTGGTATCCGCCTGCGACGGCGAAAATGGCTGGACGCTCTATCTGCATGACCACGCCACCTATATGAGCCTCAGCCTTGAACCGGAAGGCGGCTACAACTCAGGTGAGCTCGAATTCCTCCGCTTCGGAAGTGACGGCGAAATCATCAACCGCCTGCAATGGGTGTATGCAGATGACACGCTTCTGGGGCTTGTTGTTGGATATGGCGAAGTTCCGCTCGCAGGCGAGACAGACGGCGCGTACAACATGTATTCCATTGCTCTGAAGCCCGACCAGACGCCATCAGCGTGCATTATGTCGCGTGTCGAATTCGGGCAGGTACGAGGTGTAGACCACGCTGCTCGAGAGGTCATCACCAGCATGGCTGACGGCTGGGACTGCGCTGAAGATGAGCGAATTGACTTGTCACCTGAAACAATCAATGGACAACCATATAGTCAGGCCGTCCGCGAAGCTGCGCGCGCGCGGTCTGGCGAATAGATAAGGAAGTTCCTCATGCCTCAGCTTGATATGCGCGTCGTCCCGGAATCTGCCGTTGCAGGCATGGACGTGATCGAGCACACCAAAGGCGCACCGGTCAAAGAAGGCGACAGCAACGAAACTTATCGCTGCGGCGCGTGCAAGACCAAGCTGTTTGTGAATGTCTCACACCATGATGCCCACGGCCTCATCGTGAAATGCGGAAAGTGCGGAAAGATCAATGTCGATCCGCACCATTAATCACATCAGGAAATAGACGAGCGCCATACCGGCAAAGATACCGATGCCGAGCAGGAAGATTTCCAGCTCGTGGCGCTCGATAAATTTCTCTCCGCGCTCACCAAGCGCCATGACGATACCGGCCTCCGTAAAATAACGGATCGCGCGTGACAGGGTCACCGCAAGCAGGAAAAATGCAAAGCTATAGCTCGCGGCACCAGCGGCCGCAGCGCCAAGCTGGAACGGTATAGGCGTAATCCCCACCATGAAGAGCGGCCAGAAACCGTCTGCCTGAAGCTCGTTGGTGAGGTTCTGATATGTGCCTGTCGCCTCGAACATGGCGAATGCTGGCTGCAGGAGCGCCTCATCTGCCCACATGCCCAGAAAATACATCATCACGCCGGCGATAACGTTACCGATGAGCAGCGCTGCAGCGACCTTCCATGCTCCGCGACCGCGACTTGCCATGGCGGGCAGAAAAAGCGGCTCCATCGCAAACAGGATGATTGAGTTCTCAAGAAATCCGATAAACGCACACCAGGGCAGCGCCCATTTACTGTCCAGAAATTCCGAAACGCGCTCACGCAAACGGTTGGGCCGCGCCGGGTTTCGTTTGAAGAAGGGCAGCGAAATATCAGATAACGAAGTCATGAGACACTAATGCGCGGCAGACACGCCAGTTTCATCACAGGCAACGTTTTCCTCAGCGCAAGGTGATGGCTGATTGTTACCCCGTGACAATTCACGCCTGTTCTTTTAGGTCCGTTGGGTCCATATCAGAGGCGTAAGAAACGGAGTTCTCATGGAACAGGCACTGACAATTGCCATGTATTGCGCAATGGCGCTTCTGGTCGTCATTCTGATTTTCGGTATCGTCAATCTGGCACGCACCGACCCTGAACAGGCCTCGCGCTCTAACAAGCTGATGCGTCTTCGCGTCATCGTTCAGGCCGTCGCGATTGCGCTTCTGGTCGGCGTCGGCATCGTTTCCGGAATGATCAGCTTTTAGTTCACTCTCGTGAGCCGATAGCTCACATAGAACAGGCTCAAGGCTGAGCCCCCCCACAAGCAACGCGCAGGCGCAGCTGCGCTGAGACGAAGTCGAAGTAACGCAGCGAGCACGATACAGATGGTAAAAATCGACAAGATCTACACCCGCACGGGCGATAAAGGCACAACACGGCTAGCAACAGGTGAGCCGGTTCCAAAATGGTGCGCACGCGTGGAAGCCTATGGCGCCGTTGATGAAGTCAATGCTGCACTCGGCCTTGCTGCCCTGCATGCTGACGGCGACGACTGGCTGAAAGACGCCATTCTCCATGTGCAGAATGACCTGTTCGATCTGGGCGCAGACCTTGCAACACCCGACCGCGGCAAAGACCTAGGCTGGGAACCTCTGCGCATCGTTCAGAAGCAGGTAGAGCGCCTTGAAACCGAGATTGACGAGATGAACGCCGGTATCCCCCCGCTGGATAGCTTCATCCTGCCAGGTGGATCACCGCTTGCCTTATATTTGCACGTAGCCCGCACGACCGCTCGCCGCGCCGAGCGTCATGTTGCCGAAGCCTATAATGACGAGAGCGAGATCATCTCTGATGAAGCTCTGGCCTTCATCAACCGGCTTTCAGACTGGCTGTTTGTGGCGGGCCGCCGCGCCAATGAGAATGGCGCAGCGGACGTTAAATGGGTGCCTGGCAAGAACCGGTAGTTACCAACAAAAAAGCGGCGAACGTTCGTCCGCCGCTTTTCCTGATTTCAATTCTGAACCGCGCGCCTAGAAACGTCCTATCACTGCAAGGCGTGCATTGAGCGGCGCACCGACGGTCACCTGATGGGTGCTGTGCGCATTCGGGAAGTAAAGCTCGTCCGTTGCGTTTTCAACATTCAGCTGCACGCGCAGCGTTTCTGACACATCGTAGAAGGCTGCCGCATCGATACGGGTATAGCTCGGCAGAACCGCATTATTGCCGTTATCGATGAAGCTCTCATCCTGATAAGTCGCGCCAAGACCGAAGCCGAACGCTTCTGTCAGCTGATATGTACTCCAGACGGAGAACATATGCTCTGGCAGCTCGCGCGGGCGCAGACCTGTCGGGCCCGACCGGTTCACAATCTCACCGTCAAGGTTTGAATACCCCGCCGTGATGAACCAGTCATCTGTCAGATAGCCCTGAAGCTGCGCTTCAAAACCGGTGATTTCAGAATCGATCACATCCAGCGTAGACGGGTCATTATCCGCCACCTGCGGAGAGCTTTGCTCGATTTCGAAGATCGCAGCGGTCAGGCTGAGACCAGAGGCGAAATCCCATTTCACACCCGCTTCGAGGTTGGTGAACGTGTCCGGATCGAGCGCATCGTTCGCGCCATTAATATTGGCAAACTGCTCACCTGAACGCGGCAGGAAGGTCTCTGAATAGCTGCCATAGAAGGAGATGTTTTCCTGCGGCTTCAGAACAACGCCAAGGCGCGGAGAAATCTCTTCATCCGTGCGTGATCGTGTGTCGTTTGCGACGACGTTCAGCACTTCAATCTCGAAACGGTCAAAGCGCGCGCCAACGATCACATCCAGCCAGTCTGCAATCTCGATTTCGTCCTGCACATAGGCCGAGAAGACATCGACGCTGGCATGCGTGTCGTCATTCAGATCAACGGTAAAGTCGTTCGTTGTGGTCAGGCCATTCGCATTCGTACCGACGCCATTGATGAGGTTGATCGGGCGCTGAACGAAGAAGTCTTCCTGATCGTCCGCCGACTGATCGAAGAAGCTGTTCCAGCGGTCATTATTGTTCGTCGTGTCGATGTATTCTGCGCCAGCAACGACCGTATGGCCGAGCGGACCTGTCTCGAACTGGCCAATCAAATTACCGGACAGGATCAGGTTTTCGCGCTGTGTCGTGTCCAGATAGCCATCCAGCGTGACGATGTTGGTCACCGGGTCATAACCCGCCGCATAGAAGTTCTGATACATCTTGTCATAGTCGCCATAGAAGGCGCTGACATTGGCTTTCAGATTTTCAGAGAAAGAATGGCTGACGGCTGCGCGCAGGATATGCGCTTCCAGCGTGGTCGTATTGATGTCGCGGTCGCCGAAAACGATATCTTCGAATGCTTCAACCGGACGCCCGTCCGCACCTGTCGGGATGCCGCGGTCGATGAAGCGTTCCTGATCAATATACTCGTAAGAGACATCCAGCGTCGTCTGCGGAGAGAGCTGGAAACGCGCCGTCGGATTTACCGCGAAGATATCACCTTCAAAGAAGTCACGATGGCCTTCCAGACTTTCATACATGGCATTAATGCGGAACGCTGAGGTGTCATTCGGGGAGATATTGTAATCGATCTGGCCGTTATAGCCGCCGAAGGAATTCAGGCCGAGCTGGTAGCCGGTAAAGGTCTCGCCGATCTCACCCTTCTTGGTCACACGGTTCAGAATACCCCCCGTGCCGCCGCGCCCGAAGAGCAGCGCATTCGGGCCACGCAGCACTTCCACCTGCTCCAGATTGTAAAGCGGACGATAATACTGAACGTCATCGCGCACGCCATCGAGGAAGAAATCCGCCGTAGACCGCACGCCGCGGAAGACGACAGAGTCGCGGTGACCTTCGCCCTGAGAGGTAGACACACCAGGTGTATATTCGATGATCTGGCCAATAGAGCTGAAGCCCTGCTCTGCGATCTGGTCCGCCGTCACAATGGAAAGGCTTTGGGGCACGTCGATGATCGGCGTCGGCGTCTTCAGCGCGTTCACCTGATCTGTGTAGAGGTAATTGCCCGTTACCTCGACCGTGTTCTGCACCAGCGTATCGTCAGCGTCATCCGCCATAGCCGCGAAGCCGGAAAGCGCCATGGACAGCATGGTCGCGCTGAGAAGTCGATTGCCCAATCGTGTCATGAAATATCGCCCTCCCCTTTCGAGGGCTCCCCTTATGAGAATGATTTTCAGGCTCATTCGCAGACCTAAACGAGATTATCAAGAGCAAATGCGAGCTACTCGCAGTAACAACTTGTCACACCGCGATCACAAACTATCTCAGTCTCTCCCGCCCCGGCGGCGGAACAGATTGACGTGTTGAATGGTCAGAGGAGAAATCTTTCGCACCTGCACACCAAATTATGCGCAGGCGGAATAAAGTTTCTCTGATCGGGCATTTCGTCGCTTACGCTTGCGTAAGCTTGACGAGGTCGCTCCTAGCATTTAGCACCTGCAGCGAACGGATTACGGCCCGTCCGGAATCCGTAAAGATAATAAGCAGGAAAACCTATTCCTGCGGTGATCACGGAGAACGCCATGAAGGTCCTGGTACCCGTCAAACGGGTAATTGACTACAACGTGAAAGCGCGCGTGAAACCTGACCAGTCAGGTGTTGACCTCGCGAACGTCAAAATGTCCATGAACCCATTCGACGAAATTTCCGTCGAAGAAGCGGTTCGCCTGAAAGAAGCTGGTACAGCAACTGAAGTCGTTGTCGTTTCTATCGGTCCTCAGCAGTGCCAGGAAACACTCCGCACAGCCCTCGCTATGGGCGCTGACCGTGGCATCCTGATCAAGACAGACGACAAGGTTGAGCCACTGGCTGTTGCCAAGCTTCTGAAAGCTGTTGTCGCTGAAGAATCTCCTGAGCTGGTTATCCTCGGCAAGCAGGCGATTGACGACGACTCCAACCAAACCGGTCAGATGCTCGCAGCTCTGCTCGACTGGCCACAGGGTACATTCGCGAACGAAGTTAAAGTTGACGGCGGCAAAGCTAACGTCACCCGTGAGATCGACGGCGGCCTGCAGACTGTTGCACTCGACCTGCCAGCGATCGTCACAACTGACCTTCGCCTGAATGAGCCACGCTATGCGTCTCTGCCAAACATCATGAAAGCGAAGAAGAAGCCGATCGACATGAAAGAGATCGGTGACTACGGCGTTGATGTTGCTCCACGTCTCACAACTGTCAAAGTGACCGAGCCACCGGTTCGCGAAGCTGGCGAAATCGTTGAAGACGTTCCGACCCTCGTTTCCAAACTGAAAGCGAAAGGCGCACTCTAATGGCTGTTCTTGTATTTGCAGATCATGACAATGCGTCTCTTGGTGACGCGACTCACAAAACTGTAACGGCTGCGACCCAATTCGGTGGCGACGTTGACGTTCTCGTGGCCGGTAAAGGCTGCGGTGCGGTTGCTGAAGCAGCGGCGAAAATCTCTGGCGTTCGTAAAGTCCTCGTGGCTGAGAGCGACGCGCTTGAGAACGCTCTGGCTGAAGCGGTTGAAGCTCTGGTTGTTCCACTCATGGACGGCTATGACGCATTCTTCGCACCAGCAACGACAACCGGCAAAAACGTAGCGCCTCGCATCGCTGCGAAGCTCGACGTCATGCAGCTGTCTGACATTATCGGTGTTGAAAGCGCTGACACATTCGTTCGCCCGATCTATGCGGGTAACGCAATCGAGACTGTCTCTACAGCTGATGCAAAGAAAATCGTCACCGTTCGCGGTACGGCGTTCGACGCGGCTGAAGAAGGCGGTTCTGCAGCGGTTGAAACTGTCGACGCGGCAGCTGGCAACGGCAAGTCTGCATTCGTGTCTCAGGAAATCGTTCAGAGCGATCGTCCAGAGCTCACATCTGCCAAGATCATCGTTTCCGGTGGCCGTGCACTTGGGTCTGAAGAAGACTTCAACAAGTACATGACGCCGCTCGCTGACAAGCTGGGTGCAGGCATCGGCGCGTCCCGCGCGGCTGTCGACGCTGGCTATGCGCCGAACGATTATCAGGTTGGTCAGACAGGTAAGATTGTTGCGCCTGAGCTTTACATCGCCATCGGTATTTCCGGCGCGATCCAGCACCTTGCTGGTATGAAAGACTCCAAGATCATCGTCGCAATCAACAAAGACGAAGAAGCACCTATCTTCCAGGTTGCTGATTACGGTCTGGTTGCTGACCTGTTCACAGCCGTTCCAGAGCTCACAGACGCTCTGTAAGGGCAGCAGCCCTGAGCACGCTCCATGCGAACCACAGGTTCGCGGGAGCAAAGTGAACAAACATCCAAATCAGAAAAGCCCGGGCAGTGCCCGGGCTTTTTCTTGTGTTCAGTTTCCAGGCTTCTTATTCTCAAAAGAAGAAACTTCGCGAAGCTCGAACGAGCATTTTAGAAAGTCATGGATGGCACACTCAGACGTTTTTTCAGATTCAATCTACCGCTTCCTTGCCAACGAGCTACTGACCGGCATGCTGGTGGATGGATATTGGGGTTCCGGAAAAACGTTCGCTGTCAACCAAGCGACAAAAAGGTATCAAAACGACACCAAACAGACAGTGATCCACGCCTCATTGTACGACGTTAATTCAGTTTCTGAAATGGAAGCCGCTACCGTCATGGCGCAATTCGGTTCAGCCGAAACAACAGAGTTGCAACAAAAGGTTTTGGATATCGCATCGAAATTTAGTGGCCTTTTGAATGATCGAATTCCGGCGGCCGCCTCAGCCTTGACAACTAAGGATGCTGTGGTGGTTCTAGATGATCTGGAAAGAAGGGGCCCCAATTTACGATTAGAATCTGTCCTCTCATTCTCCTCGCGGCTTCAAGAAACGCAAAACTGCAAAGTCATTATAGTTTGCAACATTTCTCAGCTCAAACCCAGCGACGCAGAAACCTTGCGGAAGCAGTCTGATAAGTGCATCCAAAAGACGCTGAAAATTGAGCGAGACACTAGCGACCTAATAAATATCGCGCTTGGTTCTGAGAAGAAATTACCCTCTCAAGCAACTGAGGAACTCAGCAAGTTTTCTATTGGAAACATCAGACTCTTACGCATTATCATTGAACGGTGCTTAGAAATACTTGAAGCAGTTGATGATACGAGAGAGGAAGCCCAAGTTTTTTGTGTAAAGCAATGCACCATACTGTCGTTGTGTCATGCAGAGATCGAAGGGTGGCCAGCTCTGAGTGCTATTCTGGACGACAAATCAGTCTATGGGGCAATTGGCTCCGTCGTTTCTCAAGACGCGCCTTCATACCCTATCTTAGAAAAACATAATTATCACTACACTACGGAGTTTGAACGAGCGCTAGGCGAAGGGATCATTAGAGGCTGGTTCGACAAGTCAAAATTAAAGAAAGGATTGGAGGCGAATGTGCCGATTGACGCACGCGTTAAAACGCCCGTGGGTTTAGCTTGGCATAATTTTCACCACTCATTGGCCCCAAACGATGACGAATTCATCCAAACCATGTACGACGCCCAAATTGAATGGGCCGACCAAATAGACCTCTCAAATTTCAATGGTGCGCTGAGGCTTTTGTCTGATCTAAAAAAAGACGACCTTATTCCGAAATTGATTGACAATTATTTGTCCAAAAATTCTGGGAAGGAGACAGAGTTCTTCAATATCAATTCGCACGAGATATTCTTTTTGAAAGACCCAAACAAACTCCTTGTATCGAAAATGGAAGAAGAATTCGCCGCTAGATCTCAACAAATTACTACAGAAAGCATTTTAGATAAGCTTGAGCAGGGCAAATGGCACGACCGTTCGATAGAGATAAAAATTCTTTCTCTCGGTGCGGAAAAGTTGGCCAAAATTCTTCTACATACACCAAGGGATGCACGGGGCATCATCCAGTCTTTACGATATATGGAGGGCTCGCCACGCTCTGCAAATCCGAACGAAATCAAAGAACTGATTGAGGATGTTTTTAAACGTCTGTCGAACAGCTCGCTATTAAACACTTTGCGTATGAAATCGTTTTGACCGCAATAAACTATCCCCTACCAGCGCCCTCACATACATTCGCAGGGTGAGGTGGGTCACCCTGATTTATGCCCGCAGGTTCCCGCGAAGGCGGGAAACATACTCAGATGTATAGACCAACACCTAGTCAAAGACCTGAGCATGGATGCCCTTCTGCAAGGGCATCTTCGGAGCGTTTTGAAACAACGCCCTCAGGTATCGTCCTGCTCACCGAACCAGATTTCGCGGCGCATCTTCTTCAAACGGTCTCTGCGTGAAATCGTGCCGAACAAGGCGAGCACAATGATCAGGACAATCCAGACGGCACCCAGCCAATGATAGCTCGCCGGAATGGGTGCCCCCCAGAACCTGTAGACGGCACCTACGGCGATGGCCGTGATGACGAACAGGGCATACCGCACAAATATAGTCTTCGGGGTCGGGTCCTTCATGTGCGCCCTATTCCGCCCGATAGACGCCAATGAGAATTTTCGGCGGAGTATCGCCCGAAACGCGGAGCGTGCCGACAAATACCGCCTCATTCAGCCAGCCATAACGCCCTTCCGGCGCGATAAAGCGCGGCGTCGTCATGGTGTAGCGCGCGCGATCGTCACTGGCGGGATAGCTCACCCCTTCATTGATGACACGGATGAAGACGCCATCTTCGGTTTGCAGCGTGTAATCCGCCACGATTTCAAGCCCGCCATCTGCGCGCTGGAGCTGCCAGTCCGACCCGCCCGGCAGAACCGTTGCGGCAAAGTCCGGCCCGCTGAACGTGCCGCCGGTGATCGGGATTTCACGGCGCACGCCATTCGGGCTTTCGCCCATCTGGCGCGGCATGCCGATATCGACCACGCCCTCCATTACGAGGCTGAGGGTCGGGGCTGAAACAGGCGGGGTATCCTCTGCCATGGCGATTTCCGTGATCGGGGTAAAACTGAAGGCGAGCGCCAGAAGGCCGGTTTTAAGCGGGGTCATGGCGCCTCACACGTGAAGCTGGTGGCCTCGTCCTCAGGCCCTTCGCCATCATAGGTCACGGAATATGGATGTGGGCAAATCGGGCGGGTAAAACCCTCGTCAGGGTGAGTGGCTTCCAGAAGAACTGGAGCAACGCCGGTTTCGTCCCAGTCTTCAATGGCAGAGATCCAGTCGACGGCCGAAGCTCCGTTGCCGCCGGAACAGTGGCCCATGCCTGGCACTGAGAAGAAGCGGACATGCTGGCCCGCAACGTCCTCACCCAGCGTTTCAACGACGCTCTCATAATAGTTCAGCGTGTTGTCGTGCGCGATAATACCGTCCGCCGCGCCGTGATACATCAGGAGAAGCCCACCATTCTCAACGAAGACGGAAAGGTCGGGGTCCATTGCGGCAGTACGGCCCTGATCATGGTCCCGAATAGCAGTCAGGTGGGCATCAACATTCAGCGTAGTCGGGTCCCAGTCGCGGTCCTCGAGGACGACATTGCGCATGTAGCTGGTGCCAATACGAAAGAACGGCGTGGCGTGTGCCGCCCATTCTGCTTCGCTACCATACTCAGGCCCCGGAAAAGCAACCGCACCGTTGCCGGTGACGACACCCGCATAAAGGCGGCGCGCAGCGTCTATAGCGGCCGGCGAGAGACATCTGTCGGCCTCATCCCCGTCTGAACAGGTAAGGCTGGCCGGATCAAACTGGCACGCCGCTGTATTGGAAATGATGCCATCGTCGAGACCATCCAGCCCGTCGCATTGAGCAATAGCAGCGGTTTTCAGAAGGCCGAGTTGCGAGACAGGAAGTCCATCATCACCCAGAGCATTGGAAAAAGCGACCGAAGACAGCTGCAACGGCTCCCAGTTATTGGCCGGCGCGCCGGCGATGATCGCGTCATAATCTTCCGGATAGCGCTGAGCTTCGACAAGCCCCTGACGCCCGCCAGTAGAACAGCCAAACCAGTAGGATGCTTCTGGCGGCGTCCCGTAGAACGCCTCGGTGATATCCTTGCCTTTGAGGGTCGTCTCACGAACAGCTCGGAATTGATAATCTGTCAGCAGCTCGGGCTCGCCAAGCGCCCAAGAGAAATCTCCCATAGCGCCGCGATGCCCCGTATCGGTGTTGATCACCGCATAGCCGAGCGCCAGCGGCTCCAGCATGGAAGTGTAAACGATGGAGCCAGCCGCACCACCATTGCCAACCTGCATGAAGCGACCATTCCAGCTCGTCTCGAGTGGAAGCCAGGCTTCAAATAAAATGTCGGATTCTACCGTAGGGCGGATGGAGCCCGATACGCGGCAAAACTCCGGCAACCCGGAAGCATCAACCGGCCTCGACCCTGGAGTGACCGGAATTTCGAACGTCCCGGCTTCAATCATTTGAGAGGAGAGTATTACAGTATCAGTCAGCGCGAGCCCTTCCAGATCAGCACAGCTGGAGCCCTGCGGCAGTTCAGTAATTTCACGCCCACGATCAACCTCTGGCTCATCTGTGTCAGAACAAGAGGCGAGGCCGATGATGGCCATGAGCGAAATTCCGCCCGTCAGCGCAGCACGTAGCGTTTCGTCCATAATCCGGATGTCTCCCCATTTTTTTGCAGCATCAAACAAGTGACACTGCCGCGCAACCAGTTTTCAGGCAAATGTGAAGTGTTATCGTAACATATCGCACGAGGGGTTTTACTGGATCATCACCCAACTTAAGGTTTTAGCCTCGACCGGATCAGAGGCGCAGGAATTTGGGGCTCATATCATCACTCTTCGTCCATAAAATGGTTTCCATGGCCGTGGAGGGCGAACTCTCTCACGAGCAATACCGCGCTGACCTTTTGAGCAGGGTCGGTATTGATGCCAGCGCGCCCATCGACGCAGCGGTCATGGTCGCCGATATCGATTATTACGGCCTTTGCGAGCGCATTGCCGAAACATTTCCGGATAAGACCAGCCTGACCATGCAGGTCGGCGGGTCGATGCGATGTGCAGACTACAAGGCGTTCGGGCTTGCCTGGAAATCTGCGCCAACGCTTCAAGACTCATTTGCCCGGGCTGAACGCTATGGACGTATGCTGACCAGTGTTTCTACCTATGAGCTCGAAACAGGCCCATTGACCAATTTCTTTATCCATCATCGCGCTGGTGCGCCATGCGCCGGAATGGGTATTTCCAACGAACAGACTTTGGCCGCCATAATGGCCATTGCACGTGAGGTTGTTTCACTGCCCTTCACCCCGAAGGCTGTCCATTTCAAACACTCACGGCCGAGGGCGCTTTCAGCACATGAGGACTATTTTGGCTGTCGCATCATTCATGGTTCAGACAAGGATGCCCTGGAACTCACGCGCGATGCGCTCGATATTCCCAACCGTCTGGGCGATCCCGGGCTTTCAGCCTTTTTCGATACGCATCTGGAAAAAGAACTGGCCGAGCTCGAACATGATATGGGCCTAGAACAACGTGTTCGTATTCAGATAACTCAGAGCCTTTCAGGAGGCATCCCGACTTTACACGACATTGCGCTTCGTCTGGGAATGAGCGCGAGGTCTCTGCAGCGCCGTTTGTCTGAGCGCGGCTATACGTTTCAGAACCTGATTGATGCCTCGCGGCGGGAACTGGCTGAAAGACTGTTGGCAAACACTGAATACTCGCTGGCAGAAATTGCCTTTCTGACCGGGTTTTCAGAACAAAGCGCGTTCACACGCGCCTTTCGCCGCTGGGCGGGTCAGACACCTCGCAATTACCGGCTGACAACGCATTAAGCGCCCGTTCTGGCACGGAGTGTCAAAACTCAGGCGCAGCCGGTCAAGAAAACCAATCACGCTTCCGTCATCACTGGACCCAATCCAGATGAACGGAGCAAATCATGGAACAGACACTCAGCAAACACTCAAAAGCTGCCGCGCTGACACTCATTCTGGGTGCAACGGGAAAAACTGGCAGCCGAATTTACAATCGCCTTGAAGACCTCGGTGTGCCGGTCCGCAAGGGCTCACGCAGCGCGTCACCTGCCTTTGACTGGGATAATGAGGCCGGCTGGGATGATGTCCTTTCGGGCGTTGAGGCCGTCTACATCAATTACGCGCCAGACCTCGCCGTTCCGGGCGCGACGGACAAAATTCAGGGCTTCGTTGAAAAGGCCATTAAACATGGCGTGAAGCGTGCTGTACTCCTCTCCGGACGCGGCGAAGAAGAAGCCCAGGCCAGCGAGGCTATTGTTCAGAATAGCGGCCTCTCCTGGACGATCATCCGCGCGAGCTGGTTCTTTCAGAACTTTTCCGAAGGCATGTTTTTGGACATGGTCCGCTCGGGCCAACTCACTCTGCCGGAAAGCGATACGCCCGAACCCTTCGTGGATGTCGATGACATCGCGGACATTGCGATTGCAGCGCTCACAAAGCCCGGTCATGAAGGCCGTCTTTACGAAGTGACAGGCCCGCGCGCGATGACCTTCGCACAGGTGGCAGACGAACTCGCCAAAGCTACGCAGCGGCCCGTTACCTACATTCCGCTTTCACATGAGCAGTTTATCGACGGCATTCGCGCATCAGGCGCGCCTAAGGATGTCATCTGGCTGGTCGACTATCTGTTTGCCACCGTCATGGACGGGCGCAATGTCGCTGTTATACTAGGTGTGCCCGAAGCCCTCGGGCGTCCGGCTACAGACTTCTCCGACTTTGCCCGCAAGGCCGCGGCGACAGGTTTGTGGGAGGCTGCACAATGAAACGTCCGTTTTCACGTGCCACGCTTGGCCTCTCGGCCCTTATCCTGCTGGTGATCTCGGCAATGATCTTATTCGCACCGGCGCAGTTTTATGCCTCGAGCAGCATTGAACTGAGTGCTGGCACCAACCTGATGTCTGAGCTGAAAGCCGCGGCGGGACTGCTCTTTGTCTCTGCCTTGTGCCTGATAGCAGGGGCAATTTTTCTCCGGTATACACGCACCGCACTCCGGTTGAACGCGCTGATCTTCGGAGCCTACGCGCTCGGACGTCTCGTCAGTATGGCGATTGATGGCATCCCATCCGATGCACTGGTTCACGCAACCGGCATTGAGGTGGTTGTCGCTCTGACGAGCGTGGCGCTGCTTTTCGCGGCCCGTAACCAACCTGTTTTACTCTAGGGGGGCAAACATGCCTGATCAAATGGAACTTGTTGCCCTGTTCGCTCTCGGCTTTTTCACGCTTCTTGTTGCAGGCGTGTTTCAGGCCTTCTCTGACTTTGTCATGGCGGGGCTGAAGCGGGCCTGCCCCTCAGCTGGCGCAGAGGTGATGCAGCACATCAACCGGACGGTTTTCAAATCCGTGTTTCTGGTCAGTCTGCTTGCCATAGCGCCTCTGTCAGCTGCGCTGGCGCTGTATGCGGCGTTTAACATGGAGGGAAGCTCACGCGCCCTGACGATCAGCGCGGCAGTGATATACATTCCTGCGGTCTTTCTCGTAACGGCCGCGGCGAACGTGCCGCGCAATGAACGTCTCGATAAAATGGCCGCCTACAGCAATGAAGGCCGCGACTATTGGGCCGTCTATCTGCGCGAGTGGACAGGCTGGAACCATGTGCGCACGCTTGGTTCAGCTGCAGCAGGAGCGATTTATATCCTGGCTGCGATCACATTGCAGTCCTGACAGTGTGCTTGCCCCCTAAATGCCCAGCGCCTCTTCCACATCACCGAGCGTGTTCTTTCCGAAAAACATCTCATCACCTACAAAGAAGGTCGGAATACCGAACACGCCGCGGCCCACGGCCGCCTCCGTATTGGCGATAAGGCCCGCCTTCACATCCGGCTCCTGCGTTCCTGCAAGAATGGCTGCGCCATCCAGACCCGCTTCATTCATCACCGAGACAAAAACCTCAGCATCATCCATCTTCTGGCCATCTTCCCACATGGCTTTGAGCCCGGCCTCGACATAAGCATCCAGAATCCCTTCACGCTCGGCATGTATCGCACCGCGCATGAGCGTCAGCGTGTTCACCGGAAAATGCGGGTTCATTTTGAAGGCTGTCAGGCCATGCTTTTTGATGAAGCGGCGCGTTTCGAGATTTTCATACTCGAGCTTCCCCTTCACGCCGCCAAACGCCATCATTGGCGACTGATTATTCGTCGCCTTGAATATGCCGCCGAGAAGAGACGGGATGAGCTTCATCTTCGCGCCGGTGCGCTCCAGAATGGATGGCAGCACTCTATAGGCCAGATACGCATTCGGGCTTCCGAAATCGAAAATGAAATCAACAGTCTTGGTCATACTCTCCCCCTACCAGGTCTCTTTCCATGGGCGCAGATCAAGCTCATGCGTCCACGCTGTTCGTGGTTGTTTGTGCAGCATCACATAATTCGCCGCGATATGGTCCGGGTTCAGAATGGCATCATCTTCGCGCTTCTGATCCACGTCCGGCACATTCTCGCGGATGAAGTTGGAATCGATGGCCCCATCAACAATGACATGCGCAACATGGATGTTCTGAGGGCCAAGCTCTCGCGCCATGGATTGCGCGAGTGCTCGTAGGCCGTGCTTGGCGGCAGAAAAGGCGGAAAACCCGTTCGCGCCGCGCACACTGGCTGTTGCCCCCGTAAAGAGGATTGTGCCGCGACCACGCGTTTTCATGCGCGCCGCTGCTTCGCGGCCCATCAGGAAACCTGAAAGACACGCCATCTCCCAGACCTTCCGGAAGACCCGCTCTGTCGTATCTGTAATTGAAAAGCGGACATTCGCGCCAATATTGAACACCGCGACTTCGATAGGGCCAATCTCATTTTCGATGCGCTCAAACAGCGCAATCATGGCCTCTTCATCGCGCGCATCGCACGGGCACGCCTCGGCCTTGCCGCCATCATCGCGGATGGATTGAGCAAGAGACTCCAACGCATCGACATGACGGGGGCGTCTTACAAGGCAGGCGGTGAGACCTTCACGCGCAAAAGCCTTCGCGATTGCTGCGCCCGTATCATCACCGGCGCCAATAACGAGGCATACACCGTTTTTGTCAGCCATCTTCTCCTCCTAATGGTCTTTTTTCAGGACTATTGAATCATTAGTCTTGAAATGCAACTATTAAGTTTGCAAACTCAGGCTGCATCACGAAACGAGCCGGAACATGTCACGTAAGCACGATCACCCATGCGCTATTGCCGAAGCCCTGAATATTCTCGGGGATCGCTGGACGCTTCTCATTATTCGTGAAGCGTTTTACGGCGCGACGCGCTTCGGGGAGTTTCTGACCAACACGGGAATTTCACGAAACCTGCTCACCGAGCGCCTCTCGCAGCTGGTCGAAGCCGACATACTGGAGCGCACACCATTTGCAGACCGTGGCACGAGCCATGCCTATGCCCTGACAGCAAAAGGGCGCGCACTCGATACCGTTGTGATGGCGCTGACCGAATGGGGGAACAGCTATCTCTACGGAGACGGCAAAGAGCCGGTTCTGGCGCGAGACGAAGCGTCCGGAGAGATTATCCGCCGCATCGAACCGGTCACATCAGACGGCCAGATTATCGCGCGTCAGAACATTGTGATTGAAGCCGGTCCGGGCGGCGACGGGCGCACTCTCAGCCGGATATCCAAGGCAAAAAGCCATCCGTTCGCGGAGTAAACAAGTTAAATATAAAAATTCTTTATACTTACAACTCAAACAATCAATTATACTTTTAGACCGTTTTGGGTTACCGTCTCTCCAGTTCAACAAACTGCGCGTCTATCCGATAGCGCGGACGACTGAGAAGGAGAGGAAAGAATGGACCCGAACAATTCATCTCGTGGCAAATGCCCGGTTATGCACGGTGGAATGACAAGTTCCGAAACGACCGTCACAAGCTGGTGGCCGAAGACGCTGAACCTCGACATTCTTCACCAACACGACAGCAAGACGAACCCGCTCGGCGACGACTTCAACTACGCTGAAGAAGTGCAGAAGATCGATTTCGACGAGCTCAAGAAAGACATGCTTGAGCTGATGCATGACAGCAAGGAATGGTGGCCAGCCGATTGGGGCACTTATGCCGGCCTGTTCGGGCGTCTGGCATGGCACGCAGCAGGCTCTTACCGTCTCGCAGATGGTCGCGGTGGCGGCGGCACAGGCAATATCCGTTTCGCACCGCTCAACTCATGGCCGGACAACGCCAACCTCGACAAGGCGCGTCGCCTCCTTTGGCCAATCAAGAAGAAGTACGGCAACAAGCTCTCATGGGCTGACCTGATCGTTCTCTCCGGCACAATCGGCTATGAAAGCACTGGTCTGAAGACATACGGCTTCGCATTCGGTCGTGAAGACATCTACCACCCTGAGAAAGACACGTATTGGGGTTCAGAGCGTGAATGGCTGACCGCAAACGAAGAGCGCTATCCTGAAGACGAAGACCGTTCGTCTCTCGAGAACCCGCTGGCGGCTGTTGTCATGGGCCTCATCTATGTGAACCCTGAAGGCGTGAACGGCAAACCTGATCCGGCACGCACCGCAAAGGACGTCCGCGAAACATTCAAACGCATGGCGATGAATGACGAGGAAACAGCTGCACTGACAGCCGGTGGTCACACAATCGGTAAAGCACACGGTAACGGCGCGGCAGAAAACCTCAGCCCGGAGCCGGAAGGCGGCGAGCTGGAATCCATGGGCATGGGTTGGCTGAACACCAAAGGCCGCGGCGTTGGCCGCGATACGCTGACAGGTGGCCCGGAAGGTGCGTGGACATCGAACCCGACCAAATGGGATGGCGGCTATTTCGAAATGCTGCTCGACTATGAGTGGGAGCTGACGAAATCACCGGCTGGCGCTCAACAATGGAAGCCAGTGAACATCTCAGAAGAGCACATGCCGGCAGATGTTGAAGACCCATCCATTAAAACCATGCCCCTCATGACTGATGCGGACATGGCGATGAAGGTCGACCCGATCTATCGTGAGATCATGGAGAAATTCCGCAATGATCACGAATACTTCTCCGATTGTTTCGCACGCGCATGGTTCAAGCTGACCCACCGCGATATGGGCCCGAAAGCCCGTTATCTCGGTCCTTGGGTGCCTTCTGAAGACCTGATCTGGCAGGACCCGGTTCCAGCTGGCTCTACCGGCTATGACGTGAACGCCGTCAAAGCGAAGATTGCCTCAAGCGGTCTGACGGTTTCCGAAATGGTCTCCACCGCCTGGGATTCGGCGCGCACATATCGCGGGTCTGACATGCGTGGCGGCGCAAACGGCGCACGCATTCGCCTTGAACCGCAAAAGCACTGGGCAGGCAATGAACCGGATCGTCTGGCAAAAGTCCTCGGCGTTCTGGAAGCGATTGCCGAACAAACTGGCGCGAGCATTGCGGACACAATCGTGCTGGCAGGTAGTGTCGGCGTCGAGCAAGCTGCAAAAGCCGCGGGCGTAGACGTCACCGTTCCGTTCACACCGGGCCGCGGTGATGCGACTGACGAGATGACAGACGCTGAGTCCTTCGAGCCGCTTGAACCTCTGGCTGACGGCTACCGTAACTGGCTGAAGCAGGACTACGCCGTAACGCCGGAAGAAATGATGCTGGATCGCACTCAGCTTCTTGGTCTCACCGCACCTGAAATGACAATTCTGGTTGGCGGCATGCGTGTCATCGGCGCAAACCATGGCGGCACCAAGCATGGTGTCTTCACTGACCGTGTCGGCGCGCTGACGAACGACTTCTTCGTCAACCTGACGGATATGGGCAATACATGGGAGCCAGTCGGCGAGAATCTCTATGAGATCCGCGACCGCAAGACAGGCGCGACCAAGTTCACCGCAACACGCGTTGACCTTGTCTTCGGCTCCAATTCCATTCTCCGCTCCTATGCCGAGGTCTATGCTCAGGACGACTCAAAAGAGAAGCTCGTTCACGACTTCGTCGCGGCATGGACAAAGGTCATGGAAGCAGACCGGTTCGACACACAACGCTAACCCTTTCTCGGTGTAGTGTGTCAGAGCGCCGACCCTCGGGTCGGCGCTTTTTCTTTGTAAAAGCAAAACTCTGCAAACCATCTACTTGACTCCCCTCGCGTCATCTCTGATCTGACGCGCATAAAACAAGATGATGTGAGGAAACTATACGATGAAACCTTATTTTGAGCTGCAGGAAAACAAGGTCATCGCGTCCGAGCATTGCGCCGGCCCATGGGACCCGAGCATGCAGCATGGCGGCGCAGTTTCAGCCCTCATCGCACATCTGGCAGATACGCTTCCATCCGAAGTACCGATGCAGGTGTCACGCCTGACCATCGATCTGAAGCGCCCCGTACCGATGGGCGAACTTGGCTACAAGATCGACATCAACCGTCAGGGCCGCAATATTCAGGCAGCCGATATTTCCCTCACGTATGGCGACAAGGAAGTCTGCCGCGCTTCGGTTCTACGCATCCGCGAGACGGAATTTGGCGACCTTCCAGACACTGTGAACCCTCCACCAGCTGATTACCCACGAAGTGGTGAAGACATGCCGCTGAACCGGTTTGCAGGCTTTAACGAGCACATCACCATTCAGGAAGCAACGAGCCATCCAACGCATATGAAGCGCGCGGCATGGTTCCACATCCCGCGCCCGTATTTCGGCCATACTGAGACAACTGCCCTGATGCGCGCTGCCTCTACGGGCGATTATTGCAACGGGTTTGGCGGCGGCCTCGATTTCACCAAATGGACCTTTATCAACGCCGACCTCACCCTACACTTTGCGCGCAAGCCTGTCGGCGAATGGATCATGCTGACGGCCAGCGCATGGATGTCAGACAATGGCTCCGGCCTTGGCTATGGCGAACTTGCCGACGAAAAAGGCTTTTTCGGCCGCGCCGTGCAGTCTCTGGTGATCGGCAAGCGTTAGTCGGCGAGCGCCTCTTCCAAGAGAGCGGCCTGCACATTCCAGGCGTCTGTACCCGGCGCAATCAATTCGACATGGCCGGTATCGGCGACTTCGACAAAACGCGCTGAACCACCAGCCGCGATGACTTGCGCTGTGAAGCCCTCACCCAGAGCGGATGGCGCAATCCGGTCATACTGACCATTTACGCTGACCTGTTCACTTGGGGAAGGCTGTAAACGGCTTGACGACGTATCCTCGTAAACATCCGGCCGTTCAGGCGTCGCCTCGCCGGTCAGCTGGCTCTCAATCGCGGCAAGGCATGTATCCAGCGTAACAGGACTGGAGGCCTCAAGGTCTGAGAGACCACCAGAATTTACAACGCTGCGAAATTCAAACGTCTGCCCGCCTCCATAGACGGCGCTCTCTGCCGGTAACTGGCCGCGTGCTGCCAGCCAGGTCACAAGGTGCCCGCCTGCTGAATGGCCCATGCCTGCCACACGACTTGTATCGAGGCCGAACTCACCACCGCGCTCAAACAGTGCCTCAGTTGCCGCCGTCACATCGAGATAAGTACCCGGATATCCGCCGCCATCTTCATCGACGCCGCGATATTCAATGTTCCAGACGGCGAGCCCACGTTGGCGCAGGTCTTCTGCGGCATAATTCATGAGCGTCCGGTCAGCGATCGCCTTCTGCCAGCAACCACCATGCACCATCAGAACCACCGGATGCGGCCCGTCACCTTCAGGCTGCCAGAGGTCGACAACCTGCTGATCCAGTGGGCCATAAGACAAGCTCATTTGTGGTTCCGGACGGTCACGAGAGAGAAGGTCTGGCCATGTCATCAACTCAGGCGGGGACGTTTCCACAGGGCTCACCTCATTTGCGCTACAAGCCGCAAAAGACACACAGGCGAAAAAAGCCATGACGCTCGTTCGAAATTGCATTTAACCCGCCTATCTCTCAGACTGCGATCTTAAAAAATACGTGACGCCAGTAACGCCCGAGGCCCGATAAATGTCCACCACCGGTTTTCCGAAAAGCCTTGAAGACGCTCACGCTTTTGACGCGGCAGATCCACTGGCGGCGCATCGCGAAGCCTTCTCCATGCCGGAGGGCGTCACCTATCTGGTAGGTCATTCGCTCGGCGCGGCGCCGGTTAAAGCGTTGAAGCAGGCTAGCAAAACAGCGGGGACCGACTGGGCCTGCGATATTGTGGGCTCATGGAATTCGGCAGACTGGATTAACCTGCCCCAGACGACAGGCGCGAAGATTGCCCCACTCCTTGGTGTCGCGCCCGATGAAGTAGTCGTCTGCGACAGTGTTTCGCTCAATCTCTTCAAGCTCGCCTCGGCGCTTCTTGAAACGGGCAAGCTTAAGCGCCGCCTCATCGTCGAGCGCGAGGAGTTTCCGACCGATCAGTATATGATGGCAAAGCTTGCAAGCCTCGTTAGCGCAGAACACGTGCATACGGCCACTGGCAGCGGACAGGCCGCACTTAAAGACGGCGGTGTTCTGGTCAAAAGCCTTGTTGATTTCCGTACCGGACACATTGCTGACCTCAGCGCGCATGAAGAGGCCGCGCGAGCATCAGGCGGCGCGATCATCTGGGATTTGAGCCATGCAACGGGCGTGCTTAACCTGCGACTGGCTGATTGGGGCGCGAGCTATGCCGTTGGCTGCACGTATAAATACCTGAATGGCGGACCGGGCGCGCCGGGCTTCATTTATGTATCGCGCGATAAACAAAACGAGCTTTCAACGCCTCTGCCCGGCTGGCTCGGTCATGCAAACGCCTTCGCCTTTGAAGACGAGTATACACCGGCAGATGGACTGAAACGCTTTGTCTCGGGAACGCCACCAATCCTCTCTCTAGCCACGCTGAATGCTGCGCTGGATACCTTTGATGGCGTCAATCAGACAGACCTGCAGGTCAAAGCGAACAGGCTTGGCGATATGTGTCTGCATGTTTTCGAGGAACTCGGCCTGGCTTCAACCTCACCACAGACAGGCAGTCCACGCGGTGGCCATGTCAGCGTATGTCATCCTGAAGGCTATGCCATTTCCCGCGCGCTCGCCGATCAGGGCATCAAGACGGACTATCGCCCGCCGGATACGATCCGCTTTGGCCTGTCACCACTCTATCTGAGCTATGGCGAAGTCTGGACAGCACTCGACACGTTCAAGGACATCCTCGCCCGCGAGACCTGGCGCGACCCGAAATATCAGGTCCGCGCCACCGTCACCTAAGCCTCAATGCTTACCTTCACGGCTTTGAAAGCTGGCGTCTTACTGAGCGGGTCAACATCCGTGTTCACAAGCACATTGGCTTCCGGATAATACGCGAGCAGATCACCTTCCGGCACATCGAACGGATAGAGCTCAACCGCCTCCATACGCCCTGCATCAGACACCAGATCAACCTTATCGCCAGCCGTTTTGCCTAGCTTTGCGATGTCAGCAGGGTTCATCATGACAAGCCAGCGATGCGGCGTGCCGCGATAGCTGTCTTTCTCTTCGTAGATGATCGAGTTGAACTGCCCCTCTGAACGAAGCGTAGCAAGCGTGAAAGGTCTCGCCTCCGCGCGCGGAGGAAGCCCGTTTACCTGAAACTTTGCGCGGCCATTTGGCGTCTTGAAGTGCGGCGTGTGAACGAGCCGCCCTTTGATATGGAACTCGCGCTTTGCGACTTCGATGTCTTTCAGACCGTCTAGTTCAGGCAGAACATCTCCAATCGCATCGCGCACCGATGCATGACGACCGAAGGCTTTAAAATCGAAGGGCAGGTCTTTCAGGATCAGCGCACCGAGGTCTGAGAGGATCACACTTTCAGGGCGCACATGTTCAAAGCGCTTAATGCCTCCATCAGACAGGCGCACATAGTTGAACATGCTCTCCTGTGTCGTCGGCTCCCATTCTTCATCGCGGGCGGTAACCGGAAGGATGAGCACATCACCGTTTTCGTCGACGCCTTCAAAATGCCCCTGATTGAGCGTCGTTGTAAGAAAGAGTTTGAACCCGATTTTTGAAAGCGCCTCACGCGCAAACTGCGAGTTAGGGTTCGCCGCAAACAGATTGCCGCCCATGATGAGCGCGGCGTCCACGTCGCCCGCATGCGCTGCCTGCATACAGGACATAGTATCCATACCGGCGGCTTCAGGTAGCTTCACATTGAACCGCGCCTCGATGCGTTGAACCACATCCTCAGCCAGCACAGGCTTCACGCCAATCGTTCCAATACCCTGCACGTTAGAATGCCCGCGCAGAGGAAGAAGTCCGGCGCCCGGACGACCAATCATACCGCGAAGGAGCGAAAGCGCGGCAATCTCTTCGATATTCTGAACCCCGTGCAGGTGATGGGTCATGCCCATACCCCAGGCAAAGACGGCATTCTCGCTCACCATATAGACGTCAGCGATAGTTTCGATCTCGTCTCGCGACACACCGCAGCGGGAGAGTATCTCATCCCATTCGAGCGCCTCGATTGCCGTTTTATACGCCTCGAAACCGTCTGTGTGCTGCGCGATGAAAGCCTCGTCCAAAGCGCCCTTTTCTAGTACGGCCTTTGCGATGCCCTTCATGAGGGCCATGTCTTCACCGATTTTCGGCTGGACATAGTGAGAGGCGATCTCACTGCCGCCTTTCAGAAGAGATTTCGGGCTTTTCGGCAAAGCAAACTTCTGAAGGCCCGGCTCTTTAGCCGGGTTGATCACCACGACCTTACCACCGCGGGCGCGACAGGCCGCAAGCTGATGAATAAAGCGCGGATGATTGGAGGACGGGTTCGCGCCGATCACGAAGATCAGATCACAACGCGTCAGGTCTTCCAGTTCGACCGTGCTGGTGCCCGTGCCGATTGTAGAGCCAAGCGCCACACCCGTCGCCTGATGGCAGTAGTATGAGCAGTTATTGACGTTATTGGTGCCGTATAGTCGCGCCAGAAGCTGAAGGATAAACCCTGCCTCGTTAGACGAACGACCCGACGAATAGAAAAAGGTCCGGTCTGGCGCCGTGGCGAGAAACTTCTCTGCCGCAAATGCCAGAGCATCATCCCAGCTTACCCGCTGGTATCGGTCCTCGCCCTTGAGCTTCAGCACAGGGAAGCCGAGCCGGCCAAGCCGCTCCGTTTCACGCGGTGTAAGGTCCAGAAAATCAGCGACCGGATGATCAAACACCTCAACCGGAATTTCATCCTGAATATCGGTCGATTGCGCCTGAACGGACTTGTTGCAGACAGCTGGAAACTCGCCCAGCTCGTTCGTCATGCCGCCAAGCTGGCCGCCCATGCCGAGTGCGCAGGCCTTGCAGGTATTGTGAGCTGTCAGCGCCTTGGCAGCTTTGGCAACGCCGATCCGGTTTACCGTCGCCAGCGTGTAGAGAATTTTCTTAGCGCCGCCTCCGGCCTGTGCAACGGGCATCGCGTCTCACCTTTTCAGAACTCACCTCAGGGTATTGTAGCGAAGGCATACACGGCAAGCCGCTTTACAGGCGCAATATTATCCCGTTCCATTAAGCGTCAGTTGGGGGACACTATGCTTCGAGATCACATTGCCCGGCAAACCGATCAGGACCCGCATTTTCATTGGCGCGGTGAAAACGTCACGCGGATCGAAAACCTGTCAGATATCGTGTTCGCGCTCGCCTTTGGCATGCTGGTGTCTGCGAGCACACCGCCCACAACGTACAGCGAACTGCTGACGCATTTATGGCTGATCCTGCCTGTTATTGCTGGCTTCAGCATTCTCGTGCTGATCTGGAATGCGCACTATGTGTTTTTCCGCAGGTACGGACTGACGGATGCAACAGTGGTGGTGCTGAATGCTGCGCTTTTGCTACTGGTTCTGTTTATCGCCTATCCGCTGCGCTTCATTTTCGATGGCCTGTTTGGCTATTTGCTAGGCGCCTTTGCGGGCGACTGGTCACGCATGGCAGAAACTGGGATGGGGTTCAGCCAGTCGAGCCATATCATCGCAATATTCTCGATCGGATATGCTACGGTATTTCTCGTCATAGCACTGATGTATGGCCACGCGCTGAAGCGGAAAGACACGCTGGGTCTGAACGCCACCGAACTCGCTTTGACGCGGCGGTCTGTCTGGCATTACTGGATTGATGTGCCCCTGGGATTGTTAGTCGCTATTTGCGCTGTATTTACGCCGCTGGGCCCCTTCTCCGCCTGTCTCTTGAGTCTTTCAGGCGCAAGTGCATTCTGGCTTCGCTTGCGGTTTCCGTTACCGAAAGCGGATGATGGAGATCAGGTGTCTGTAGAAACTTCATCCCAGGGCTGATCCATATAGCCGATCAGCCAGTTCAGCGCGTAGTGGCGTTCGAATACGACATCCCAGACCATACCGGCTGGTGGCGCGTCGCCTTCAATCAGCGCCTGACGCAGGGCCCAGTGCATGCGGTAGATCAGATCAGCCTGATCCATAATCTCTTCCTGAGAACGCAGCTCTGCGCGGCGACGAAGGCCGAACGAACCATTTGAAAGCAGCGTGTCTGCAATCGCATCAATATCGCAAACCTCGCCCGGATGGCCGAGCTCTTCGCGCAGACCAACGGCCCAGAGCAGAACTTCTACGTTCTCGAATGCCCAGCTATATTTAGCACGTTCGTCACGTGTCGGGGCTTCATTCTGCAGGAAAGCCATTTCCTCAGGTGTAAAAACGTCAGCAACATCGAAATTGTAAATCATGCTGTCGGTGAGACCACGATCCATCTCACTTGCATGAACCGCAACAACGGCGAGCGCCAGAAGACGGTCGATGACGGCATCGCTGTCGCGACGGACTGTCTCGTCAGCAATGCTGCGCGCTGGCAGATTGTCGTTTACCGGAATGCCATTTGCGCGCAGCCAGTCATTGGACCGTTCGCGGCGTGCAACGGCTTCGCGGTCAGCGTTATTCGCGAGCGCGGCAATCGTCTGGGTGCGTGGCTGCTCTGGTCCGGCGAGTGTATGGGTCTGCGCCTGCGCAGCGGGAACCAGACCGGCACACATGAAAGCCAGTCCTGCAATCCATGACAGTTTCGACATCGGGCACGTCTCGCGCTGATCGCCCCCAAAGGAGCCGGACAAAAAGAATCGCGCCGATGAAGCTCACCGGCGCGTTTGCAGTATCTGGGTTTTGGGGGAATTCAAGCGCGCACAATCAGCACTGTGCCATCGACCTGATCCACTGTGACTTCCATGTCACCACTTATGACAGAACCGTCACAAACACGGGCCATCCAGGTGGTATCACCGACCTTAACCCGGCCTTCACCGCTGATAAAATCAGCCGTTGCGATAGCCTTCTTCCCGATCAGCGACGCACTGCGTTCGTTCAGATGCGGACGATCTGAGTTTGGTTTCCGCAGATCGGCGAAAGCCGTCCGCCCCAGAATGACCAATCCGATACCGGCGATGGCAAACACTACGAGGTGAGACTGCCATCCATTCAACCCTTCCGGTGCGAACAGGCTGAATAGCGCTGTCAGGAAAGCCGCACCGGATAACCAGAGAAGGTCGTACGTGCCGAACATCATCTCAAGGCCGATCAGGACGAGGGCCAGCCCCAGCCAGTGCCAGGGGGTGATCACCTCAAAGAGAGAGAAGATGATCTCCATTATTTAGGGTCTCCCCACGGGCCCTTTGGAGCGTTTGGAAGCGCGCCGCCATTGCCGAGCGCTTTAATACCTTCCAGCGTGCCAAGGATGGATGAGAACTCTGCCGGAATGATGACCGTTTTCTGGTTCGGAGAATTCGCAAGCTTCTCGAACGCTTCGACGTAGCGTTGACCAAGGAAGTAGTTGATCGCGTTGACGTCACCATTTGCGATAGCTTCAGAAACAAACGCTGTCGCTTTGGCTTCCGCCTCACCTTCACGCTCACGCGCTTCGGCGTCACGGAACGCAGCCTCACGGCGACCTTCAGCTTCCAGAATGGCAGACTGTTTCTCACCTTCGGCGCGCAAGATCTGGGATTGCTTTTTGCCTTCCGCCTCCAGAATTTCCGCACGCTTCATGCGCTCCGCCTTCATCTGACGCGCCATGGCTTCGGTGATGTCAGCAGGCGGTGAGAGGTCTGCGATCTCTATACGCGTGACTTTTACGCCCCACGGATTGGTCGCAGCATCAATGACCGACAATAGACGCGCATTAATGTCATCGCGGTTCGACAGAACTTCGTCGAGATCCATGGAGCCGACGACCGTACGGATATTCGTCAGAGACAGGTTTTCGATCGCGCGCGTGAGATCATTCACCTCATACGCAGCAGCCACGGCATCCACGACCTGAATAAAGACAACGGCGTCACAGGAAACCATCGCGTTGTCGCGCGTAATGACTTCCTGTTGCGGAACGTCGAGCACCGTCTCCATCATGTTCATTTTCTTACCGATGCCGTCCATGACAGGGATAATCACGTGCATGCCCGGTCCAAGTGTCTTGGTATATTTTCCGAAGCGTTCAACCGTCCAGTTATAGCCCTGGGGTACAAATTTGACGGCGGTCCTGACGGCAATCAGGCCGACCACAATCGCAATCAGAATGAAAACAAGATTTTCCATAAGCATTCCCCTTATTGTGTTGTTTATGTACAGAATGTAATGTTGGGATTTATGTTTTTCAATAAATATTGGTTGTTTTTCGCGCAAATTCAGGCGAACTCCGTCCCAAACACCTCAACTCCACCCATTCTGACAGAAATTATCCATCAACCGTATCACGGCGTTTCAGCCCCATTAGAACCGCGCACAACGCTCCCGCTCAGCTGAAAGCTATACCGCGCTGATGACACTTTCGCGGCAGCCGCGAATTACTGCAAGTTGTGAATTTACTCTACATTTCCCCCTTGCTCTCTGGCCCAGTTCCGTCCCAAATCATAGAAGGGAAACAACTGGCGGGAGATTTGCGTGAGCGCAGAGGACACCATTATTGGGATTGATCTGGGAACGACCAATTCTCTGGTGAGCGTCTTCACCGAAGATGGCCCTGTTCTGATCAAAAACGCGCTTGGCAGTTTCATGACGCCGTCAGCCGTCGGCTATTCCGAAGATGGGACGCTTCTGATCGGTCAGGCCGCCAAGGACAGGCTGGTCACGCACCCGAAGCTCACAACGGCTCGCTTTAAGCGGTATATGGGCACCAACCATGAAGCGATGCTTGGCAAGAAGAAATATCGCGCCGAAGAACTTTCCGCGCTCATCCTGCGATCTCTGAAAGACGACGCCGAAGCTCATCTCGGCCATGCGGTCACGCGCGCCATCATTTCGGTTCCGGCCTATTTCAACGATGTTCAGCGTAAGGCAACAAAAGCAGCAGCCGAAATGGCGGGGCTGAAAGTCGAGCGCCTGATTAACGAGCCAACGGCGGCGGCGCTCGCCTATGGCCTTCAGAACCGGGATGCCGAAACCACCTTCCTTGTGGTGGACCTTGGCGGCGGCACGTTTGACGTCTCCATTCTGGAGATGTTTTCAGGCGTCATGGAAGTGCGCGCGTCCTCTGGCGACGCCTTTCTGGGCGGAGAGGACTTCACCGACACGATGATGGCGCATCTCGCCGAGAAGGCCGATCTCACGCTCGATAAGCTAGCCGCTGAAGAAACCTCACGTCTTCGCGCCGTTGTTGATACGCTTAAGCACCGGCTGACCGAAGGTCATGAAGCAAGCGCCAACTTTGTTCTGAAAGGCAAAGATGTCCCGCTGACCATCAGCCGTACGACATTTGACGAGATCACGGAGCCACTGACCAAGCGCATTCGCCTGCCAATCCAACGCGCGATATCAGACGCAGGCCTCAAGGCTGAAAATATCGACCGTATTCTTCTTGTCGGCGGCGCAACTCGAATGGATTGCGTGCGCGGCCTGATCACGCGGCTGTTCAAGCGCTTTCCGGAGCACGACATCAATCCGGACCATGTCGTAGCCCTCGGCGCAGGCGTTCAGGCTGGCCTCGCCTCCCGCCATGAAGCGCTGGACGATATGGTGATGACGGACGTTGCGCCGTTCACGCTCGGCTATGAAACGTCAACCGAGATCAGCCCGAACGTCTTCGAGCATGGGCATTTCTCACCGCTGATCGAGCGCAACACAGTGGTGCCTGTCAGCCGCTCTCACGTCACCTACCCGCTTCAGAAGGGCCAGACGGAAATCCTCTTCCGGATTTATCAGGGCGAAGCGCCTTTCGTGAAAGACAATGTCAAAATCGGTAGCCTGTCAGTCTCAATCCCGCGTAACACAAAGGACTATGAGGCCGTCGATGTGCGCTTCACCTATGACGCCTCCGGTATTCTGGAGGTTCTGACCAAAGTCATCTCTACCGGCAAGGAAACCCGTCTCGTTATTGAAGGCAATCCAGGCACACTCAGCCAGGCTGAAATAGACGCCCGCCTGAAAGCGCTGGAGGGGCTGAAAATCCATCCGCGCGACCAGCAGGAAAACACGGCATTCATGGCCCGCCTCTCAGCGCTTTATGAAAGCCTGTTAGGCGGCGAACGCGAAATGGTGCGCGAAATCATTCGCGAATTCGAAGGCGCGCTTCACTCACAAGATGCGCGCATCATCGCAGACTGCCGCCAGCGCCTTGAAGAACCGGTCACCCGACTGGAAAACAAAGATGTCTTTTGAAGATCCGTTTCGTTATTTCGAGCTGAGCCGGAAAGACGCGACAGCCGCGGATGTTAAACGCGCTTACGCCAAACGACTGAAAGTGACGCGGCCGGACGATGATCCGGCCGAATTTATGCGCCTGCGCAAGAACTTCGAGAGCGCCCTCAATTCGATCAAATGGCGCGATGAAGACCGCGCCAACGGTTATGACGATACATATGAGGACGAGGAAGAAGACAACGACGCAGACAATGCGTTCGCTGATAATCCGCCCTTGCCTCCGGTAAGCGCAGAACCCGAGCTTGCACAAACACCTGGCGTGGCACCCGAGACTGTACCGCCGCCTCCTGCAGGCGCCGAATGGTCCGAAGATGATGCAGATCCGTTCGGGGCGGACACGCCACCTCCGCCAGAACCGGCCTCACAGCCCTGGGGCTTCACACCGGATGACCAGACACTGGTAAAGAACGCCGTAGAGCAGATCCGCACTTTGATGGATGATGCAGAGCGTCGCCAGAAATGGAGCGCTTGGCTTGCCATTCTGGATAACGAGCATCTTGAAGGGATCGATACCTTCCAAATGCTGTCCTACCGGCTGCGCAACTTGGTCTGTCAGGAAACGAGCCCTGAAGAAGGCCGCACTGTAGCGAGGGTTTCAGACCGTATCAGTCCTACTATTCTGCTTCATCTCGATGACCGCTTCGGCTGGTCCAAGCAGACAGGCACTGACTGGGTCACACGAAATGAGAACCTCTGGATCAGCCGCCTTGTTGAAACAGCTGCCATTGCCACTGGGCGTCAGAGCATCACGCCGTGGGAAAAAGCCCAACGCGAATTGAAAGCTCAGGCTGAAGGCGGAAAGCCTTCGCGTTTCTCTAAGAAGACAGAGCGTATGGTCGCGATAGCATGGATCGTTGCCCGTATTGCTCTCATCCTCGTGTTGATCAATTTCATAGGATACCTGCTGCGGGAATAATGCCCGCCAGACACGCGATGGGCAGGACACGTCTATCCAAAAAGTATCGAGCCCTTAGGAAAAAAGTATCGCCGCTACAGCAAACAAGTGTTGCAGCGCAGCACGTCCGTGATAGCGTCGCGAAAAAATAGAATACCAAATATGCAGGGTAAAAGCTGGTCATGACTGAACTTCGCAAGATCGGTGTCGTAGGCGCCGGTCAGATGGGTAACGGCATTGCGCATGTGTGTGCGCTGTCAGGATACGACGTCGCTATCAACGATATTGCCGACGAATCCCTCAAAAAAGCCGACGCCACGATCCGAAAGAACATGGCCCGTCAGGTCAGCCGCGAAGTTATCTCTCAGGAAGAGATGGACATCGCCATGGGCCGGATCACCTTCTCAACCAACATGTCTTCATTGTCTGACGTCGATCTCGCAATCGAAGCTGCAACAGAGAAAGAAGCGATCAAGGTCCAGATTTTTGAGTCGTTGGTAAAATCGGTTCCGAAAACCGCCTGGCTGGCATCCAACACATCTTCCATCTCGATTACGCGTCTCGCGTCTACGACCGACCGCCCGGAGCGCTTTATCGGCCTGCACTTCATGAACCCTGTTCCTGTCATGCAGCTGATCGAGGTTATTCGCGGCCTCGCAACCGATCAGGAAACGTATGACATGGCGCTCGGTTTTGCCGAAAGCCTGCATAAAACCGTTGCAAACGCAGAAGACTTCCCGGCCTTCATCGTAAACCGCGTTCTGATGCCTATGATCAACGAAGCCGTCTACACGCTGTATGAAGGCGTCGGCACGGTTGAAGGCATTGATACAGCGATGAAACTCGGCGCGAACCACCCAATGGGCCCGCTGCAACTGGCTGACTTCATTGGCCTCGATACCTGTCTGTCTATCATGCAGGTCCTGCATGACGGCCTCGCGGATACTAAGTACCGCCCATGCCCTCTGCTCGTAAAATACGTCGAAGCAGGATGGCTTGGCCGTAAAACAGGTCGCGGCTTCTACGATTATCGCGGTGACGCGCCGATCCCGACTCGCTAAATCCGGCAGTTCGATATCGACAAAACACAAAAGCGTCGCGATTAAGTCACGGCGTTTTTTTGTTTTCGCCTGAAAGCGCAACAAAAAATTGAGTGTACAGGGAAACTTTGCGACCATATCCCGTCCCAAATGATTCCCGTTCGGATCCACCTGCGCTAAGACAGGGGCCACAAAGGTAAACCAAATGAGTGACGACCAACCGCGCGTAAGTCTGGACATGCTCGAGACACGACTGCGCGAAGCAGAAAGAGAGCTCGTGGCCGCTATTCAAAAGCGTGCGCGTGCTGGTGCGCACATGCGTACGGCTCTGCGCAGTCAGGGCGATGCGCTGGCGATGGCCGTCATGACATGTCTGGAACGTCTGAAGCGTCAGTCTGCCAAGCTGGATCTTGCTGAACTCATGCTGCGCTGGCACGTAGAATTCCCGCTCGATATGTTTGATGCGGGCCTGCAGAATGTAATTGTCTCCGGCGCCGAACAGCACCGCATTATGGAACAGGCGCGGAACATGTTCGGCTATGCCGCGTCCCTGCAGTACAATAAAGACCAGCGCGAATGCCTGACCATGTGCATGGATAAAGAAGGCACAATCGGCTTTATGGGCTGGGTTATGGGGCCGGGCGCGGGCCAGTGGTGGCCGATGCTGAACGAGACGCGCTATCACGATATGCGCATTGTCGGTTCATGGCCATCATTCAGCGATGATACCCCTCAGGCGGCCCTGATCGCTAAAGGGCCTTTGGCAGAGCTGTCTGACCACCGCACGCTTCTGATTGCGCATGATGACCACCACCGCCTACAGAAGATTTTTGCCGAAGTCGGGCTCGAAGTGACCGAGATTTCACGCGCTAGAACGCTGGTTCTGTTTGAGATCGGTTTCCCGGTCTCAGAGAGCGACCCACGACTTGCTGCCGCGCGAAATGCGGGCCTTGAAGGCCTTCGCGTTGTCGGCAGCCTGCCTGCTCCGAACGTCAAGGAAAGCGGCACAGCCTGATCAGCCTGTCTCTTTCCGGACAAACACGGCTTCAATACGCGCGCAGATTGGTCTAGAGACGCTTCAACACGTTTTTCAGACTGAATGGTGACGCTCCATGGCTCCTAAGCCGCTCGCAAATGTGCTCGAAATCACGCCGTACGTTCCTGGCCTCTCCGCAGAGTCCGGTTACAAGCTCTCATCCAACGAAAACCCGCTCGGATATTCTCCTGTGGTTCGTGAAGCTCTGGCGCAGAGTCTCGATCATATGGAGCTTTATCCTGATGGCGGCGCGAACAAGCTGCGCGCAGCAATTGCCGACCGTTACGGCCTGAATGCTGACCGCATTATCTGCGGTGCGGGTTCGGATGAAATCTTCCAGATGCTCGGCCATGCTTACTTGCAGCCGGGTGATGAGATCATCCAGACCCAGTTCGGCTTCCTCGTGTACCAACTGGTTGCCAAGCAATGCGGCGCCACAACGATTTCCGTTCCGGACATCGACATGACCGCGAATATTGATGGCATTATCGCAGCGGTCACCGAACGCACAAAAATTGTCTTCCTCGCCAACCCGAACAACCCGACAGGTACTTATGTCAGTTTTGACGAGGTTAAGCGCCTGCATGAAGCCCTGCCGAGCGATGTGCTTCTGGTCCTGGATGCCGCTTACGCCGAGTATGTGAAGAAGAATGATTATGGTTCCGGCATGGAACTGGCGGGCAGCGCAGACAACGTGTTGATGACGCGCACATTCTCCAAAATTCATGGCCTCGCCGCGCTGCGTCTTGGCTGGGCATATGGTGCCGCCTCCATCATTGATGCGCTGAACCGCGTACGCGGACCGTTTAATGTGGGCAGCCTCTCTCAGATTGCAGGCATTGCCGCGCTGGAAGACAAAGCGTTTGAAGAGAAGTCTGCTGAGTTCAATCAACGTGAACTCGCGCGCGTCTCCGAGGCCATCGGCGCAACCGGCCTTACGGTTTATCCGAGCGTTGCAAACTTCGTGCTCGTCGAGTTCTTCCCTGAAGGCCAGTACACAGCAGCGAATGCAAATGCGGTGCTGCGTGAAAATGGCCTCATCGTGCGCGATGTGACCTCTTACGGCCTGCCAAATTGCCTGCGCATGTCCATCGGCGTCAAAGAGGCTAATGACCAGTTGATCTCCGTCCTCACCACCTTCATGTCTGGGCGGTAAATGCCGGCTATCGATCGACTTGCCATTGTCGGGATCGGCCTGATCGGCTCATCCATTGCGCGCGCGGCTATCGCTCATGATGCAGCAGGCTCTGTGACGCTTTATGATGCGTCAACGAGCGTGCGCAAACGCGCTGGGGAAATTGATCTTGGCGAGATCGCAGACACGCTTGAAGACTGCGTGAAGGATGCGGACCTCGTTATCCTTTGCACGCCCGTAGGTGTGATGGGCCATATTGCCGAAGATATGGCGCCGCACCTGAAACAAGGCGCGATCGTCTCTGACGTTGGCTCTGTGAAGTCGGCCGTTCTGGAGGCCGTCGCACCTCATATCCCGTCAGGCGTATCCTTCATTCCGGGTCACCCGATTTCCGGTACTGAGAAATCCGGCCCGGATGCAGGCTTTGCGACCCTGTTTGAAGGCCGCTGGTGCATCATTACACCACCGGATGCACATAAAGATGCCGCCAGCCTCGATACCCTCACCCGCTTCTGGGAAGCGCTGGGGTCCACAGTCGAGATCATGAGCGTTTCGCGTCATGACCGCGTTCTGGCGATTACGTCTCACCTGCCCCACCTCATCGCATTCAATATCGTGGGCACGGCCAATGACCTTGAGAGCGTGACCGAAGGCGAGGTCGTTAAATTTTCCGCTGGTGGTTTCCGTGACTTTACGCGTATTGCGGCCTCTGATCCGATCATGTGGCGCGATGTTTTCCTCTACAACAAGGAAGCCGTTCTGGAGATGCTGGGTCGGTTCAACGAAGACCTCGCAGCCCTTCAGCGTGCCATTCGCTGGGGCGAAGGCGAGCAGCTGGAGAAGTTCTTTGAACGCTCCCGCGGCATTCGCAAATCTATCGTCGACGCCGGTCAGGATACAGACGCGGACGACTTCGGCAGAAGCCACTCACCAAAAGGCTGAGCGCACAAAAAAGGGCGCCGGATCGAAACCCGACGCCCCATGGGGATTCTCTGGCAAGATTGGGCAGTTACCGGAGATCAAACTCCCAGGACGTCTGGCAGGTATTTTGATAGGCGTAGCCTTGCCAGCTGCCATGAGCGTCGCTTTCCTGAGTAGATAGACACCAGCCTGAATCATTACTGGCACCGAGCACTTTAATCTCCTCACCATCGAGCTCTACGAATATCTGATCGAGCATAGCACCATCGCCACCATCTGTATGGATCTGGAGGTAGCGGGCTTCGCCTTGAACGACGGTCTCCCACTCCATATCCCGGCAAATTGGCAATATTGGCGCGTTGGTGTCTTCCTGGAAGGAGCTTCGCCCAATTTCATTTCGGTCTGCATCGAGATAAATTGCTGTCAGTTTACTGGCTGTGCCTTCATTCTCAATGTCGTCGACATCACAGTCGATATCGAGCGCATAGCGATGAGTCCTGGTATCACCTCTTCTGGCCAGTATCCCATCGCGCGGGTTATCTACCGGATGGCGTGAGTAGCTCCAGGTATGCTCAGATGTACACACCCCATTAGCGGCATATTCCCAGCTCCCTGTTCCATCTCCGGGATCAGTTGAAAGACACCAGCCCCGATCATTATTCGCACCTGAAGTGCGGACCTCATCGCCTTCGCGATACATGATCAATCGATCGATCATGAAGGCATCCGACCCATCTGTGCTCAACCGGACATATTCGGCTTCCGCATCGGTGACAGCCTCAATCTCCGGGTTACCAAACACGCAGGTCGAATTTGAAAGGTCGTCCCTGCTTGCCTCACCCACCTGACGCCATGCGTGGTCAAAAAAAGTCGCAGTGATCGTGGCTTCGGTGCCGTCATTGCTAATATTCTCCGTCGAGCAGTCGATCGCAACAGAGAACGCGAGGGATTGCGATCCGGCAGCTTCGAGCGACTGAAATGCAAACTCGAAGCTGTCCGTTTGCGTGTTGACTGGCGGATTTTGTCGGCCGGACCAAAGACCTAGCAACATACCGTCATTCAGCACTGAAACACCGCCGGAAAAGCGAAACGCAGGACGATGGTGAACACAGGCCTGGAGGTACTGGGTCCGACCAAGGTTCACATCAGAAATCAGGTTTGCCGAACTTTGATTGAACGTAGAATAATCGATCTCGGAAACATGCAGAATGTCTTCATATTCTACTTCCATGTCCCAGCCGCCTTCCAGCGGAACCGACGCACCCTGTTCGAGGCACGCTATACCGTAGGCAATAGCCTTTGATGTCTGGCTGTCATCAGAGTCATCTGGCCAGAATTCATCCGATGAGAACGCCGAGACAAGAAACATGGTCCCGTCATCCTGCATGATCAGGTTGGACCCCTGTCCAGAAATCGATGCCTGAAACTCGGTACATTCGCCGAAAGATGTCGTGTCATCCAGAAGTGACACATTGGCATCGGTTCGGCACAACTCCGCCATCACAACATCGGGAACCACCGTTCCTGCTGCATTGATCGCGTAAAACCGATTGTCGTTCTGATTATAAACAACACCGGATGCATCCCGCCCGCCCTCCAGAACGCCATCATTGTCGTTATCGAAGAAAAATTCCATATCGAGGTGATCAAGATACTCGACTACGTTATCCTCGCCTATGTGGTAGAAGCGCGATCCGTTATCCGTACCAACGATAATCACTTCTCCGGTAGCCTGGATATTGCTCGGATGCCCCTCCGGTGAGTCTGCCTGCGACGGGCAGTAGAAAAACCAGTCAAGTTCCGCATCTGGATCGGCTGAATCAAATGGACTGGAAAAGGTGATCAGGCCATCGCAACTGGTAGACGGATCCGTTTCGGTTCTGGAAATGGACAGGACTATCCGGCCCGATCCAGTTATCGTTATGCCCTGAATGTGGTCGCCAGAGCCCATGCCAGCGCTGTAATCGTCAACCAGATCTTCTATTTCGGTATCGACCAGAGTGGCATGGCGGCCCTGCATTTGTGCCAGTTGATAACGGACATCCGAAACCGAAGGACTCATTTCATCCGCTCCCTGCCCTGACGCCGGTGCGGCTATGGTCCCGGTGACCAGCAGCACACTCGCTGCGACGACAGACTTTACTCCGGTTTTATTTCCCATGATCATCCTCCGCCTGCATCCCCACACGATGCGAGCTAAGCCTAAGGAGCAGGCAGATCACTTCTCAAGTGCAGAAACACAATGAGTGGGTTGAAGAAATATGAAGATGTTTGAATCCAGAGGGTTACAATTCCTGCCGAAAGCCCTGATAACTTAAATCAGATACAATTCTCTGGGCCGGCGCCCTGAAAAAGCGGGTGCGGTACGCAACGATCCGGAAAGGTTTTTTTGTCGATCAGGGTAATCTACCAGTTTGATTCGTTCGAACTAGACCCCAGTCGCATGTCCCTGATGCAGGACGGCGAGCAGGTGAGGCTAGAGCCGCAGGTGTTTCGGCTTCTTCTTCTGCTCGTGGAAAACCATTCCCGAATTGTGACACGTGATGAAATCAATGCCAAAATATGGGAAGGCCGACATGTTTCTGACGCCGCGCTTACCAGTCGTTTGCGTTCCGCCCGCATCGCGGTTGGAGACAATGGATCCGAACAGCGGCTCATCAAAACCATTCCGAATACCGGCCTTCGCTTCGTGGGCGAAGTCACCGCTCGCAAAGTCTCAATACCCAGCGGGATCATACAACAGATCAGAAGATATGGCGCTTATGCAGCTGGCGCACTGATAACATGCGCCCTGAGCGCGGCTGGAATCTGGTATGCGGTGAAGAGCTCGGAAGAACGGGCTCTTGAAGCTGAGTTCATGCTTACCCCTGACGCAGCGATATCCGGCTTTAACAATAAACGCTTTTTCTATGTCTCGCGCCATGACTGCATGCGCCTGTGTCTGAAACAAACCGACTTCGTCTGCCGGTCGTTCGATTACTATAATCTGGAAAACGCCTGCGATCTGTCCGAAGAAACCGCCGAAAGCATTGGCGGCCTGAAAACCGACTATGAATTGCCGCAGTCATACGACCATTACGCCCGGATCATGCCGGAAGAGTAACGCGTCTTTCGACAGCAGCATCACTGCGCTATCCTCATCGCATACCCCGGATGAAAATCCGGGGCAGCTGGCGTGCAATTCAACAAGCCTAGTGACGGAAGTGGCGCATGCCGGTGAAGACCATAGCAAGGCCTGCTTCGTCAGCTGCGTCGATCACGTCCTGATCCTTGATTGAACCACCTGGCTGGATAACGCAGGTCGCGCCCGCTTCAGCGGTCTGTAGCAGACCATCAGGGAATGGGAAGAAGGCATCAGACGCCGCGACGCAGCCTTTTGTGCGCGGCACGGACCAGCCAGCAATCTCGGCCGCATCTTCAGCTTTACGCGTCGCGATGCGCGCTGAATCCAGACGGTTCATCTGGCCTGCGCCAACGCCTGCAGTAGAGCCGTCTTTTGCGTAGACGATTGTGTTGGATTTGACGTGTTTTGCGACACGCCATGCGAAGAAAAGATCCGCCCATTCCGCTTCGGTTGGCTGTTTCTTGGTGACGACTTTCATGTCGCCGCGGGCGACGAAACCACGGTCCTGATCCTGAACCAGAAGACCGCCTGCAACCGCCTTCATGAAGACGCCCGGCGCTTTCGGGTCTGCGAGACCGTCAGTCAGAAGGAGACGAAGGTTTTTCTTCTTTCGGAAGATCTCTTTTGCTTCTTCGTCTGCGCCCGGCGCGATGACGACTTCGGTGAAGATTTCAGTGATTTTCGCAGCTGTCTCACCAGTCAGAGGACGGTTCAGCGCAACAATACCGCCAAAGGCAGAGGTGCGGTCACAGTCATAGGCTTTGATGTAAGCGTCGAGCGTTGTCTCACCCAGCGCAACGCCACAAGGGTTTGCGTGCTTGATGATCGCGACGGCTGCCTGCTCGTCACTTGGGAACTCGCTGACGAGTTCAAACGCGGCGTCCGTATCGTTGATGTTGTTGTAGGAAAGCGCCTTGCCCTGAACGAGTTCTGCTGTCGCAACGCCCGTACGGATTTCCGGGGTTTTGTAGAAAGCTGCTTTCTGGTGCGGATTTTCACCATAGCGCATGACAGAAATACGCTTGCCGCCGAATGCGCGCCATTCAGGGCTCTCTTCGCCGAGCTGCTCGAAATACCAGTTTGAAATCGCCGCATCATACGCGCCAGTACGCGCATATGTTTTCGCGCACAGTTTCTTACGTGTCGAGAGCGTTGTTGCGCCGTCATTGGCTTCCATATCCGCGATCACAGCGTCCACGTCATCGCCATCTGTGCATACAGATACGAAGGCATAGTTTTTAGCCGCTGCGCGCAGCATGGCCGGACCGCCAATATCGATGTTCTCGATGCAAGTATGGAAGTCGGCGCCTTTGGCGACTGTCTCTTCAAACGGGTAGAGGTTCACATAGAGAAGATCGATGCCTTCAATGCCATGCGCCTTGGCCTGCTCCACGTGTTCCGGATTGTCACGCAGATGCAGAAGACCGCCATGAACGACAGGGTGCAGCGTCTTCACGCGGCCATCCATCATTTCCGGAAAGTTTGTGACTTCAGAAACGTCTTTTACCGGAATGCCTGCATCGGCAATGGCTTTCTTCGTGCCGCCGGTGGAGAGGAGCTCTACGCCCAGCTCGCTGAGCTTCTTAGCGCGGTCAATCAGGCCGGTTTTGTCGGAAACAGAAATGAGCGCGCGTTTAATTGGAAGATCAGACATTTGTGAATGAGCTTTCTTGGCTGAAGTCGTGAATTGCGCGTGGCATAGGCGGTTTCCGGACGAAAATCCAGTCGCGAGAAACGCCAATTTACGCAAGCAGACATGATTACAACAACGCCCCAGAATTGCGTGCACTTGTTTTTCACGTTGCACGCTAGAACGAAACTGGGGCAAGCTGCCTTCAAAGTCGGGGGAACAGTAATGAAACCAATCCTATACAGCCTGTCAGTTGCCGCTATCGCGCTTCTCGTCTCAGCATGTGCGTCACAACCGGCTTCGCAGAGTTCGGCTGCCAGCGATGACGAGCTGATGCAGACACTTTTACAAGGTCGATCGAATGCCGATCAGTCGGCTCTGGATTCTCGTATTCAGCAGGCTGGCTCATATCCGCTTGGAACCCGCCAGAATCCGGTGCGAACCGATATGCCGCGCGGCCAACATGCCTATCTGCGCCGTCTGAGGTGCTCTGATGGAAACGCACCAACCTATCGACGCGCAGGCAGCGGCGGCGCTGGCGCATACGGCTCAATTATCGATATCTACGAGCTGAGCTGCGAAGGTGGCAGCCCGTCGGAAGCAACCGTCATTATGGATATGTATCACCGCGGATATGTAGAAACGGAAGCGGTGCCAGGCTTTACCATCGTCAATCCGTAACCTCTGGCGTCCGGATAACTAGACGACCTTCACGAAGGCCCATTGAACGATATTTGCCGGATTGCTCGCGTCACCATTCGGATCGGCATCGCCTGAGAGGACAAGCTGCCAGCTTTTCTCGACCTTGCCGCGCGCCAGATACACGGTTCGTTCGATCGATTTACGCTCATGCTTGGTCTTGAAAACCCAGGCAGCGCCGCTCGGCAGAATGATGCGGATATGGTGCCCGTCCGGCTCTTCCGGCCGCAGGGTCACAGACGGATGCATATGGAAGCGGATGTCGTATGGAATCGCTTCTGTATCTTCTGTCAGGCCAGCCGACAAAGGCCGGAACAGCGTGTCCTCACCCGTGAGACGGCGACCATCTCCGTCCATGTAGAGACGGCGACGATAGACAAGGCCATGGGTATCCTTCCAGCCGCTATGCTGGCTATCAATCCAGATCGTGTCTTTCTCTTCCATACGCTTGGCAGACACACCCGTCGGGCCGACGGGCGCCTGAAGCCCCATGGAACGAACGGGCACAAATTGAGACGCGTCAAATCCGGTCACGGCGAGCGTCGAATGTCCGCTCGTACGACGCGTTGCACCGCTCCAGACAGGCGGGACATCAACATGGCTGCCGCAATTGGTGATGATGCGTTCGCCCTGATCCTCAAGCTCCAGCGCAAGACAGCCAGCATGTGCGCCTGTCCCGAACTCACCCGGCGGCGCGTGGCCGGCATCGAGCGTCATGCGCGTACCTTCAGCTTCCAGCTTGTGAATGCCTGTTTTGGTCGCGAACGAGAAAGCGCGTGTATCTGAATAGGGATAAAGCGCGTTTTTAATGTCTTCGCGATTGCCTTCACTACTGCCATTCATGATTGGCAAGCCGCCATCAGACAAACGCAGAAATTTCAGCATGCCCGCGATACGCGGCATCATCTTGGCGACGAAACTCAGTGTCGGACGCCCCGTCCGCAGATAGAGATCATCTATCGTCTGCAAATCGAGAAGTACGTTAAGAACCATCTCCGGATTACGGCTGATATGGCCGCCATCAGCGAGGATCTGGTCGTTCAGTGTAAACTCAAGCTGGGCTTCCAGAGACGCGATCCGGCGCTCGCCTTCATCTGCCGCGAACGCCATAGCAAGCTGGGTGAAGAGGGACTTCAGTACCGCGATCGGTTCCGGATACTCACCCGTCGAATGCTGAAGGTGGCGCATCTGGCGCATGAGCGAGTTCATCACCTCGCTATCAGCCCCATGATTTTCCAGAAGTATCGGCCCTGCGACCAGCCAGTTCCAGACACGCTCTGTCGTCACCGGCAGACGCCAGACAAAGCCGTTCCACTTGCCGAAATCTGCAACCCAGTCCGTCAGCAGCTCTCTGGCACGGCGATGCCCTTTCGGGCCGACAGCCATCAAATGACGCATCCACTCAAAGCGATGAAGACGGTCTGCAAAATGGCGGGATGGGTTTGGAACACTCCACGGGGATGCATCCGGCGCGAGTTTTAGTTCGCTCTGTCCGATATGCCAGACGCCGGCAAGAATATCCTCACCAATCGCCGGATCACCATAACGAAGGCTTTGCGGATAGAGGCTGAGTTTGTGGGGCGCGGGCCCCGAAAGCTTCATCTTGTAAACCGATGTCGCGCGCGCATCCTCACCAAGGCGGCCGAGAAAATGACGCCATTCAGACAAATCGCGTTCGGCAGATGAGCTATCAACCACTCCGATCAGGCTCCGGGTCTTAGCGCTGCGATATTCGTCGCATAAGCATCAGGGCCGCCTTTAAAGACAGCTGAACCTGCAACAAGTGCATTCGCACCGGCTGAGATCACCGCCTGAGCGTTGTCCGGCTTCACACCGCCATCGACTTCCAGAATGATATCGCGGCCTGTGGCCTCGATCATTTTGCGAAGGGCTTCGATTTTGCGCAGCTGACTGTCGATAAAGCTCTGTCCGCCAAAGCCCGGGTTCACAGACATAACGAGGATCATGTCGATATCATCCATCACATAATCGAGCACTTCGACAGGGGTTGCAGGGTTCATCGCAACACCCGGCTTCATACCGTGCGAACGAATAGACTGCAGCGTGCGGTGCAGATGAGGCCCCGCTTCCGGGTGAACTGTCAGAATATCTGCCCCAGCATCGGCAAAATCAGCGATAAACTGATCAACCGGCGCGATCATCAAATGCACGTCGAAAGGCTTTTTCGAGTGCGAACGCAGAGACTTGATGACAGGTGGGCCGAAAGTGAGGTTCGGCACAAAATGGCCATCCATCACATCGACGTGGATCATGTCAGCGCCAGCTTCATCAATGGCGCGCACTTCTTCTCCCAGCTTGGAAAAATCAGCAGAGAGAATAGAGGGGGAAATAAGGACTGAGCTCATTCCCCCTGAATACCAAGGTGCGTTCTTCATCACAAGGCGAAGAACGCGCCCCAGAGATGGTTTTTAGTATGGTTTCGGTGTCACGCGGACAGCGTCTTCGCCGAAGGAAACATAGACCGGTGTACCGACCGCAATGGCTGGCTCAACGCCCTGAACGATTTCCTGGATCTGACCGTTGCCGAAATCGATTGTATAGGCATAGCCAGGGCGTGTATTCGCCGCTTCACCGACTTCATTACCAATCACACCGCCAAGAACAGCACCGGCAACCGCGCCAGCTGCGCGCTCGTCATCACCGCCGCCAACGTTCGAGCCGGCAATACCACCGAGAATCGCGCCAGTCGCCGCGCCCAGATAATTGCGGTCCGGACGGATGGTGACAGGCTGAACGCCGATGACAACACCTTCGCGGATGGTGGCTGTTACGCCAACGCCGGACGCCGTACGCTCTGAACCGCTATAGCTGTTTGCACAGCCGCCAAGAGCCACAAGACACCCGATACCGGTTGCGATAGCGAGTGAACGATAAGATTTACTCAGAATGGGCATAACATCAGCTCCACAAAAAATTCCCGTGCCTCAATTCTGAGACTCGTTGAATGAACTGTATATGAACTGATCGTGGCGCAAAAATGTTAGTTGATGAAATTTACGAGAGATTCCTCAAATTTCAGCCCTGACGGCGCTCCAGCCTCGCGATGTAAAATACGTCACACCCGTCAGGAATGTCTGTTGTCTCCGGAAGGGTAAGGACATCACCCTTTTCCGTTATAGAGCTGACAAAATCCGGCACATCGTCACCCGAGATCGGCGCGCGCGACCAGTCTTCGTGCTCGGCCAAAAATGCCTCGACAACCTCAACACCTTCACGCGGCAATGGGGTGCACACACAATAGACCATACGACCGCCCGGCTTAACGAGCTTTGACGCGGCCTCAATCAGGCGGGCCTGAATCTGCGGGAAACGCGCCAGATCGTCTTCGGTTTTAATCCATGGGCCTTCAGGGTGGCGACGCAGCGTTCCGAGCGCCGAGCATGGCGCATCCAGAAGCACGGCATCGAACGGCGCTGGTGCTTCCCATTTGGTCGCGTCAGCTGCGATGCATTTCGCCGTGAGGCGCGTACGTTTCAAATTCTGTTCGACCAGACGCATCCGCTTGGCCGCGCGATCAACAGCAGTGGTCTCTGCCCCGCTTGCCGCAATCTGCATGGTCTTACCGCCAGGGGCCGCGCACATATCCAGCACAGCTTCACCCTTTTTCGGTGACAGGATGTGAACAGGCAGAGTGGCGGCGACATCCTGCACCCACCAGGCGCCCGCTTCGTAGCCCATGAGATTTTCTACGATACCTTCCGCGAGGCGAAGCGAAGTCGGCCCGACAGGCTCGCCTCCCATACGCTCTGCATAGAGTTTGCGATCCTTCGGCACAGTAAGATCAAGCGGCGGCTGATAGCGTTCCGCGCGCGCCATTTGCGCTGCGCCCTCTTCGCCGAGCGCCTTCACCATCATATTCTGAAAATCTGCTGGCCAGACACTCATCGGGTCTTCGTCGTACACATCAAGATCATCTTCGCGCAGCTTGCGCAGCACCGCATTGATGAGGCCGCCCGCTTTACGCGCGCCTTCGACGCCACGTGCTGCCTCCACCGTTTCGGACACTGCCGCATGCAGCGGCGTTTTCAGCGCCATAATTTGCGCCGCGCCCACGCGAAGAACATTTCGTACGTCAGGGTCGAGCTGTTCGAAGTTGCGCCCTGTCACCTTGGACGCCAGCACCATATCCATTTGTCCGAGCTGGCGGAGCGCCGCTGACACAATAGCGCGCGCAAAGCCGCGGTCCGGACCTTCAAGCGCAGAAAACCGCTGATCCTGGGAGAGTGCTTCGTCCAGGGTCTGGCGGTGATCGAGAATACGGGTGAGCAGCGAAACAGCTGCAATACGAGGGCAATGCTTTTTCATCGCGGCCCACTAGCACACAGCATCAAGCCTGTCAGGCCGCCTTTGCAAAGGAAAGCCGCTTAAGCTCTGCCACGCGATGCGCCATTGGTGACTTTTCCGGATGAGACGACGCGTAGATCGCGTCACGAGGATTGACGGTCGCGAGACGCGCAATCATCGGGACACCTTCAATGGCAGACAGATTGGACGACCGCACACCCTGCTCAAGCTTCTGAAGTGCTGATGTCATGATCGCGCTGTCCTTGCAAAGCTGGGCAGCGAAAGCATCAGCGCGGCAATCCGGGCGCAACACCTTCTTACTGAGACGGGTGAGCTGGCTCTCAGCATCGCCGAACAACCGGCCCATGCTCACAAAGCGCAAAAGGCTACGCAGGCCGAGTTTCGTTGCAATGATGGACATGCCCAGCGACATTGCGGTCGTCACACGCTCACCAGCTTTGATGTGGCCGAGTTCGTGCGCGGTGACCGCAGCGATCTCAAGGCGTGTCAGTGTTTTGAAAAGACCGGTCGTGACGATGACCCGCCCGCTTGAGCCAGAAGCGCCCATCGAGAATGCCATAGGCAAAGGCGTATCAATGATAGAAAAACGCGTGCGCGACATGCCTGCAGACATGCAGAGCCGGTTCGTGTCACCCACAAACAATCTGTGCATCATATTTCCAGCCGAGGCTTCGGTGAGCGTATGAGCTTTAAGATGTTTCAAAACAAACTCAGGCGCAGCATTGTACCAGATCAGCACAACAAGCACTGCCAGAACTGCCAAAAGCCCTGCAATTACGGGTCCGCCGATCAGCCAGCCAAGGCCTGCGGAGAGAAAAGCGGCGAAAAGGTTGACCTTGAGAAGTGCCAAGGCGTCCTCCTTCATTTATGTTTTGACGGGTTTTGTTCAGATTTCGATCTAGAATGTACAGCCAATGCTTAACAAACCCTGTGCAATTCTTTAGTGAGCGATAAAAATTCGTCACATTTTCTCAAGGCGTAAATTCCATGACTGACACACCTGATCTCCCAGAAGGCGCAGCGAAAGACAAAGTGCTCCCGCCTGACGCGATTCGCGCGTTAGAAGAGGCCGCAGACCGTCGTCGCGCCGCAGAGAAAGCCGCCCAAGAGGCTGCAAAAGAGAAAGAATTCAATGGCCCGCGTGGTCTTGAACCGACCCGAAATGGCGATTGGGAACGCAAAGGAATTGCTTACGATTTCTAGTGTTCGGGGAAGCAACTGGTAAACAAAACCCAGTTGGCCCATGCCTTGCACATGACTGTCGAAACTGCATTTCGGCTATGTCAGGGAGCTGAGGCCATGCCAAAACTGAACACTTTCCTCGCTGCGACGCTTCTCGCGTCTACATTCGCAGCAACAGCTTATGCCGGTGAACCCGGCTATACAGGATCACGCACCCATCCGGGCCATGCGTCATCTCAATATGGTGCCCAGACGGGCCATGTCCTTTACGGCAGCGCGCAAGCGCCAACCTACCGGACACATGGTTCAGTTCAGACATCAGCATCCAGCCACGCACGGGCTTCTGCATCAGCATCCGCCTATGGCTCTTCGTCCAGCGCCTATTCAAGTGCGAGTGCTAGCTCCCACAGTTCTTACAGCTCTGCCGGCTCATCTTATGGCGCGGGCTATGGTTACACAGGCGCCACTCATGGCGGCCCGAACTATGTGATGAACACCGCTGGCCCTGTCGACATTTACAGCGATGAAATCATCTGCACCCTGCATGGCGAAGAAGTTCCTTGTGACGCAATTCCAGGCCTTGCCGAAGCGCTGCGTGCGCAGGGCATGAGCTCTATTGCCGATGCGCTCCCACCTTATCGCGGCGGTCCGGCTGTCGATTACATGTATGATGGCAGCTATGCCTCAGGCTATGGCCAGACAAGCTACGCCCACACCGGCGCAAGTTATCAGGGCTCTTCCCATGCAAGCGCTTCCAGCTCGTCTTACGCGTCAGGTTACAGGCAGACTTATACGCCTCACCACCAGTCCGGATCTTACCATCACGGACAGCAGGAAGTGTGGGTCACACCTTGCGGTCAGGTCATCACAACCGTTTCCGGCCATATTCCTCCGTGCAACACGCCAGTTTATTACGAGCCGGCACCAGCACCTGCACCCGTATCAGTGCGTCTGACTGACGGCACGGTGTTTGCGATGTTTGGCGGCGTCGGTTCCGGCGTTCACGGCGAATACTATGGCGGCGGCGGCACCTATATTGAAGGCGGCGCAACCTATTCGGGCGTTCTGAACCACGCAGCTTCAAACTACACGTTCCGTCGTCGCACGCGTGAGCACAACCCACCGAGCAATCCGCCTCATAACCCACCTTGCGGTGGCGGCTGTGGTCACGATGGTGGCGGTGGTGGTGGACACCACGGTGGCGGACACAATGGCGGTGGTGGCTACCATGGCGGCGGCGGTCACAATGGTGGCGGCTATCATGGCGGTGGCCGCGGAGGTCGCGGTGGCGGCCATAATGGCGGAAACCATGGCGGTGGCGGTGGTAGCTGCGGCGGCGGTTGCTAACCCCGACACAAGTTTCAGTAGATTAGAGTATTTTACGCAAAACCCCGGGCACACGCCCGGGGTTTTTCGCATGTGGTTTCAGAGCAGTAGACAGAAGAAAACCCCCACAGCCGAGGCCATGGGGGTTTAATTCTGTAGTTATCCGAAATCGGACTTAAGCTTCGATCGCCTGTGCGTCGCGCTCGCCCGTACGGATACGCATAGCGCTTTCCAGACCAGTGACGAAGATTTTGCCGTCGCCGATTTTGCCTGTGTTCGCTGTTTCAGAGATTGCAGAAACGATTTTGTCGACAGCTTCAGCTGCACACGCGATCTCTACTTTCACTTTTGGCAGCAGGCGGACTTCATATTCCGTGCCGCGGTAAACTTCGGTCTTGCCTTGCTGACGGCCGTAACCGCGTACTTCAGTAACCGTAAGGCCGGTTACGCCCAGCTCTGTGAGGGCATCAAGAACAGCATCGAGTTTCGATGGTTTAAATACTGCAGTTACAAATTTCATGGCGTCGTCTCCTTGCGCTGTGTTAGGTGTGTAACATATGCAGATTGCTCACGCAACTGCTTTTTTGTGATCATTGCGGGCCTCATGTTTGATGGCGCCACAACCCGCACCTTTGAAGGAGTCGAGGGATCGATCCTGACCCGTTTCACTCCCTCAACAAGGTTAACCCCACCAATATTCGGGAGAAACAGTTCACCTACCCGTTCCCAGCCTTCACTGGCGGAAGTGAACATTTTCCAGTCAACAGGTGGTGTATACAATGCACGTGTCCAGGCTGATGGCTCGATAAGCGCGTCCCGTAGAAGGCGCTTTGTCTGACGGCGGGAAAACGGTCGTCCGTGTCCAAACGGCGTATTATCGGAAAGCGACCACGCGCCGGAGCGGTTCGGCACGACAACCAGAATATGGGCTTCGGGTGCAGCCACCCGCCAGATTTCGCGCAGGAAGCGGGTGTAATTGCCTGTTTCCTCCAGAGCGTGAACAATCAGAATGCGATCGAACACAGCGTCAGGGAACGGCAATTCTCTTTCGGCAGCGACCACGCTCGCCGATCCGCGATCTGTGGGCGTCCAGGCATGTCCACCCTGACTTGCAGGCATCAGGCTGACAAGCCGACGCGGCTCACCTTCAAGCGATTGTAGATATGGCGCGGCATAGCCGACACCGAGAATATCCAGACCGGACAGATTACCCCAGAGGCCGTTCACGCGCTCCACAATGGCACGAAGCGCACACGCACCCAGCGGCGTCTCGTAAAAATTAAGGAGTTCAGTTACGTCCAGTCTCATCTCGTCTCACGCGCCTAACACTGTTAGGGTTTATCATACAAAGATATCCAAAGAGGAAAGTTCCGCCATGTCAGCATTAGAAATTCATCAGTTTCCATGTCTGTCAGACAATTATGGCTATCTGGTGCACGACCCGGTTTCTGGCGAGACGGCTGTTATCGATACGCCGGACGCCGACCGCATTCTCACAGAAGCGAAGTCCAAAGGCTGGACCATCACCCAGATCTGGAACACGCACTGGCACCCGGATCACACGGGTGGGAACCTGAAAATCAAAGACGAGACCGGCTGCGTGATCATCGGGCCGGCCGGCGAAGAAGAGAAAATTCCGGGTCTTGATCGCGCGGTAACCGAGGGCTCGCTCGTTAATCTTGGCACGCACACGGCCCGCGTACTGGACCTTCCTGGCCATACTCTGGGCCATTGCGCCTATTCTATGGAAGATGATGGTCTGGCATTCGTCGGCGATACGCTTTTTGCGCTCGGCTGCGGGCGTTTGTTTGAAGGTTCTGCAGAGCAGATGTGGGATAGCCTGTCCAAGCTGAAAGCCCTGCCTGAAGATACGACGATTTACTGCGCTCATGAATACACTGCAGCGAATGCCAAATTCGCAGTAACGATCGAACCAAATAATAAAGATCTTGCCGCCTATAGCGAACGCGTCACCGAGCTCCGCAGTCAAAATAAGCCGACTGTTCCAACGACGCTTTCTGCCGAACTCGCCGCAAACCCGTTCCTGCGCGCTGATGCTCCCGAGCTGCAGGACGCTATGGGTCATTCGGGGGACCCGGTCGCAACTTTCGCTGAAATCCGCAAGCGAAAGGACAATTTCTGACATGTTTGCACGGTCCGGCGACCTTGGCGTACGCGAAATTATCCGCATGCTGAATATGCAGAAACATCCGGAAGGCGGCTGGTATGCAGAAACCTTCCGTAGCGACACAGATGCGGGCGAGCGGGCAGCCGGAACAGCGATTTACTATCTGCTGGAAGCCGAAGACCATTCTCACTGGCACCGGGTGGATGCCGATGAGACCTGGCACTGGTATGCCGGAGGCCCGCTGTCTCTCACTTGGTCCTCAGATGGCACGAAAGAGAACGCTGGCACTATGACACTCGGCCCTGATCTCAGGACGGGCCAGAGACCACAGCACACCATTCCGCGTCATTACTGGCAGACGGCCGTATCCCTTGGCGCATGGACGCTGGTTGGCTGCACAGTCGCGCCGGGCTTTGAATTTGCAGGTTTCGAAATGGCGCCGGAAGACTGGATTTTGCGTTAGAAAACCAACCAATCCGCGGTGTTATTCATATTTAAAGGATAATCATTGTTAATGTCACACAGGTGATGATTAAGGGGTTCCGGGCTTCGGCCTGAGGATCAGAACAATGATAACGATGAGTCTCGAGAAGCGCTTCACGCAATTCCTGATAGCGTCGACAGTGCTTGCCATTCTTGCAACCGCATTTGCCGCTGCCGTCAGCGTCAACTGGCACGTGCGCCACCAGCAAAGCAGCGCGCTGGCGGACTACATGTCCGAGCGCGGCCTCAGAGAAGATGCGTTCTTCAACACCATCGCCGAATCCCAGAACGCCGCAATGCAAACCTTCACCGAGTATGTTGAAGGCCTGACCGACGCAGAAATCCAGACCGGACTCAACACCTATTTCCCGCTGCAGGAAAATGGCGCCCGCCGGGGTACAGATGAGCTGTTCGAAGGCGTTTTTGTCCCGGGCTATGGCCGTGTTTATGGCATCGCCGCGCTCGGCAGCTCTACGCATGAATGGACGCCTGCGCGCGAGCGTACGTTCTACTCGGCCTTCCTGACAATCGCCCGTCATGGCGTTTCAATGAACGATACTCATGAAAGCCTCTGGTTCCTGTCGCCGCTGGACGATCTCATCATTTTTGCACCCAACCGTCCTGACCGACTGGAATATTACCGCCACGAAGCGCCTCATGATTTCAGCGCGACAAGCATCGGCATTGGCGACGTGTCAGAGCCTGAGGTGAATCCGGAAGGCCGCACACGCTGCACGCCTCTCATGAGCGCGGCTTACGACCAGACCGGCGAAACTCTTGTCACAGGCTGCCAGACCCCGCTTCGCCAGTTCGGCGGTGGACAGGTCAGTATCTTCGGTACGACCATGTTCGTCAACGAGGTATTCCAGGCCGCATTCGATTCTCTTCCGAACATGGACTCCGATATCTACTTCATTTCAGCTGAAGGGCAGTTGATCGCACACCATGATATTGATGAGACGACTGATGTTCGCCCCGCGCTGATGAACGCAATGGAAGAGCTCATCGAACCTGAACAGCTTCTGGAGACGTTTCAGAACACCCGTTCAGGCAGCGGCGTCTTCTTCCGTAACCCCGAGCATTTTTCCTCCGAAGCGATCGCATTTTATCACCTCGAAATTCCAGACTGGTATCTGGTCATTTCGATACCGGAACAAACCCTGCTTTATGCGTCGCTCAACCAGCTCGTACCGATCTTCATCATGTCGCTTACGGTTGGTGCCTGTGTCATTATCGGCATGACAATCTTTGTGCGCCGCGTCGCATTGAAACCGCTTGGCATTCTGACGCGATCACTCGACGCGCCTGCAGGTTCAACCGGCAAACTGGATCATCAGATTGATGAACTCACGGAACGCAGTGACGAGATTGGCCAGCTTGCAAACACACTGGCGGACTTTCGAAATCGCACTGAAGCTTATACGTCCAAACTAGAAGACACCGTTGCTCAGCGTACCGAGAAACTGCGTCGCGTCAGCGAGGCTAAGACGACATTCCTCGCGACAATGAGCCATGAGCTGCGCACGCCGATGAATGGCATTCTCGGCGTTTCAGGCGCGCTCAATCGTACTGACCTTACATCAGAACAGTCTGAAATGGTCGAACTCATCCAGCAGTCTACGCAAATGCTGGAGCGGCAGCTGTCAGATATTCTGGATGTATCCAAAGTGGAAGCCGGCAAACTTGAGCTCATCAGGAACCCGACAAACCTCGCATCCTGCGTGACGGAGCTATGTGATTTCCATCGTCACTCAGCGAAAGAGCGTGGTCTGGACCTGATTTTGAATTTTGATGTCTCGGCGCATGGATATTTCCTCGCCGATGAAGTCCGCATCCGACAGGTGCTGAACAATATCATTACCAACGCGATCAAATTCACCAGCGAAGGCTCTGTCACGATTGATGTCAGCGGCGGCGAGTATCTTGACGTCACCCGGCAGATGGTCAGCTTCAAAGTCACTGATACCGGCATTGGCATGAACGCAGAAAGCCTTGCACAGATTTTCGAACCATACGCACAGCCGACGAAAAACGTTGCCGAGCCAAACCGTGGCACGGGTCTCGGCCTGACCATCTCGAAATCTCTCGTCGAGCTGATGGAAGGCGAGATCATCGCGCGGTCCCGTCCGGGACATGGCAGCGCATTCGCGTTCGAAATCCCGCTGGTTCGATGCCAGACACAAAACCCTTCGCTGACGCCCGTATCAGAGGAAGCTGAGGCGCTGGCCGACCATTTGTCATCCACGCGCGTCCTGCTTGCTGAAGACCACCCGGTGAACCAGCGCGTCGTGCAGCTCATCCTTAGACCGCTGGGTGTCAGCGTTGAAATTGTCGAGAACGGTCAGGACGCCGTCGAAGCCTATAAGGATGGCAGTTACGACGTTATTCTGATGGACATGCGTATGCCGGTCATGGACGGTCTGGAAGCCACTCGCCAGATCCGCGACATTGAAAGCAATGAAAACCGCGGCCATACCCCAATTCTGGTTCTCAGCGCGAATGCCATGCCAGAGCACTGCGATCAGTCCATGATGGCCGGGGCTGATATGCATATCGGCAAACCATTAACACCGGAGCGCCTGATTGATGCAGTTCGCGAAGCCCTGGAATTAAAAGCCGAAGGTAGCGATGCCAGCGAACAGTCGAGCTCCCAGCGCGCCTGAAACCGTAAACATTCATTAACGGGACATTAACTGAAACCGGTCATTTCGTTAAAGTGGCGGAATCTGAAAAGATTCGGCGACTTGTTCGAGACGGAGCGGCTTTATGGCGTTTAGTGCAGATCAGATACCAGTCATGGTGGCTGTCGGAGCTTCAGCTCTGGCGCTGTCTTCCATGCTTTGGTCGCTACGCGTTACAGACGGCCATCGCGGCGCGGCGCGTAAATTCCGCCAGCGCGCAGATACATCCGAAGAACAACTCATTCGTGCCGAAAGTATTTTCGACGCCCATCCGGGCATTATCCTCGTATGGGAAGATGACGCCCTGGACGGCGACGAGGTCGGCTCCCCTGTCGTTTACGGATCACCTGTCGCTCTTGCCGGCCTGCTCCGGTTTACAGATGACTCGCTCTCAAACGATCCGGCCATCCGGATTGTCGAAGGCCTTGCCGATCTGGAAGCGCGTGACGCATCCGGTAAAGACACAACACTTCGCCAGCGCCTGCGCGAACTTCGCCTCTCGGGGTCACCATTCTCGCTGACGCTGATCGGCCCGTCTGGCCGTTTCCTCGAAGCTGATGGCCGCACCGCTGGTGCGCGCGCCGTCATGTGGCTGACGGACTCCACGATCAAAGGCCTCGAAGAAAGCTCTGCACGCTTCCGCATTGAAGAAGCCCGTCAGGTCGTTGCACGCGATCCGACAGCCTTCCTCGACATGCTATCCAAAGCCCCTTTCCCGGCCTGGCGTCTTTCCGGCACGGGGCGACTTCAATGGGCGAACAGCGCATATCTGACCGCGGTTGAAGCGCGTAACCTCGACTCCGCGCTCGAGAAGCAGATCCACCTCGACTCGCAGGTGAATGATCAGGTCAAATCCACGCTGGAAAGCAATTCGGAAATTTCCGAGACACGTCAGATTTCAGTAAATGGCGAGCGCCGTTCCATGCGCGTGCTCACCTTCCCGCTCTCCGGCGGTGCTGGCGCGATGGCGTTCGACGTCACAGACGAAGTCGATGCGCAGGAGACGTTGACCCGTCACGTCCGCGCACACGATGAAACGCTGAACCATATCGATGAAGGTGTGGCGATTTTTGGCGGCGACCGCCGCCTCGTTTATTTCAACCGCGCCTTCTCAAAAATGTGGGATTTGAAAGACAGCTTCCTCATCGAAAAGCCGAGCCATGGACAGGTGCTCGATGAGCTTCGCGCTGGTCGCAAACTGCCAGCCCGTGCCAATTTTGGTGAATGGCGCGCTGAAGAGCTGGCCCATTACCAGATGAAATCTTCAACAGCCGAGGACATCTGGCGTCTGCCGGACGGCCGCACGCTGAAAGTGACCCGCCAGCATCACCCGCTGGGCGGACTGCTTATCCTATTCAAAGATATGACGGACGAGCTGGCACTTGAGAGCAAATACAAAATGCTCATCAAGACGCAGACAGCAACGCTCAACAATCTGCACGAGGCTGTCACCGTGTTCGGCCCGGATGGCCGCCTGCGCCTGCATAATGAAGCCTTCATGCGCCTGTGGGAGCTGGATGCTAAAGATCTTGAGGGCGAGGTGGATTACAACCATCTCTCAGGTCTTTGCACCAAGCTGTTCCACGATCAGGACACATGGGCCAATATTAAAGGCCACATCACCAACCCGTCTTCCGAAGCGCGCCGCGAAACAACCGGCGAGATGAAACGCTCTGACGGCAGCGTGGTGACCTATCTCACCCAGCCTCTGCCAGATGGCGCGACTCTGGTCGCATTTGTTGACATGACCGCAGCTCGCCGCGTGGAAGAAGCGCTCCGTGAGCGCGCCGAAGCCTTCGAAGCGGCCGACAAGCTGCGCACAGAGTTTGTGCGCAATGTCAGCTATCAGCTGCGCTCACCGCTGACGACTATTCTTGGCTACACGCAGTTCCTTGAGAGTGGCCAGGTTGGCGAGCTGAACGAACAGCAATCAGGCTTTGTGGATTCAATCCTGACAGCCTCTAACAACCTTTCCAAGCTGATCGACGATATTCTCGATCTGGCCATGATTGAAGCGCGCCGTCTTGACCTCGACATTTCGTCTGTCGACCTGAAAGAGGTCGTGAACGACAGCATCAACATGATGGTTTCGAACGCCGAGGACACAGAGGTCGAAGTTGTCTGCGAGCTGCAGCCTGACCTTGGCACGATGATGGCCGACGAACGCCGTCTGCGTCAGATCCTGTTCAATCTGATGACGAATGCAATGCGCTTCACAGACTCTGGCGGCAAGATCACTATCGAAGCGCACAAGCAGGACGATATGGTCTGGCTTTCTGTCTCAGATACGGGTGCTGGCATCGAATACGACCAGCAGGCCTCCGTGTTTGACAGCTTTGCATCCGGCGACCGCCGCGGCGCAGGCCTCGGCCTTGCACTGGTCCGCTCTTTCGTGGAGCTGCATGGCGGTCAGGTCATGATGCAGTCGGCACCGGGAGAAGGCACGCGCGTTATCTGCATGATGCCAGCCGATGCCTCCGGCGCGGTGCCACAAGGCGATGACGACGAAATCCGCTCAGCTGCGTAGCCTCGCTGACACCTACCCATCAAAGCCGCTCGAAAGGGCGGCTTTTTTATTGTCGCTTGCGGAACCGTCAGAGAGGGCGCAAGTTTCTTTCCCATGACATCTGCATCCCTGTTTCGCCTTGGGCTTCTCACACTCTTTCTGAGCTTTCTCAGCCCGTTGTCGCTGCAGGCGCAGGACGCCTCACAGACAGATGCGCCCATTTCGCTTGAAGAAGGCGTCCCCGACGATGCAGCTATTCTCGAACGAATTGACGACATTTTCGCCCAGCTTGAATCGCTTCAAGGCATTGAAGCGAGCGTTCAGTCAGGCGTGGTGACGCTTTCAGGCACAACAACGAATGCCGATGCGATAGAGCTTGCTGAAACACTCTCATCCCGCGTTGAGGGCGTCGTTGCCGTTCAGAACCAGATCACCCGTGATGCTTCGGTGACGAACCGCGTCACCCCAGCCATGGACGCCGCGCGCGGCCAGATTGAAGCCTTCATCCGCTATATTCCGCTTTACGCGCTGGCACTCGGCTTATTCGCACTTATTCTTATGGGCGGCTGGCTTCTATCGCGCGCGCAATTCATCTGGCGCACTATTTCGCCCAACCGGTTTGTAGCCGATCTGATTTCCACCTTTGTATTCACACTCGCCTTCATCATCGCCATGATTTCGGCGCTAAGCCTGATTGGCGCGACGGCCTTTCTCGGCACGCTGCTCGGCGCAGCGGGCGTGGTGGGCCTCGCCATCGGTTTTGCCGTCAAAGATACGATCGAGAACTTCACTGCATCGGTCATGCTGTCTATTCGCCAGCCCTTCCAGCCGAATGACCACGTCGTGATCAATGGCGAAGAAGGCCGTGTCATCCGCCTGACATCGCGCGCCACTATCCTGATGACGCTGGACGGAAATCATCTTCGGATTCCGAACGCCAATGTCTTCAAAGGCGTCATTCTGAATTATTCGCGCAATCCGGACCGGCGCTTCAGCTTCATGCTCGGCATTGATCCTGAACAGGACGAAATGGAAGCCGCCTCGCTGGGGCAGGCAACTCTTGAAAAGCTGGATTTTGTGCTCGGCGATCCGCCTGCAGTCGGCCTGATCAAAGAGCTTGGCGCATCGACAACAGACCTGTCCTTCAGCGGCTGGGTCGACCAACGAAACACCGACTTCAATAAAGCGCGTTCGGCTGCGATTTCTGCGGTCAAAACCGCGCTCGAAGCTGCTGGCTTCAGCCTGCCGGACCCGAGCTATCGTATCTCCATTAAAGGCGGCGCCGCCCTTCCGACCCAGCCTGTTTCAGCTGTCGTGGAAGAAATGGACACGTCGGAGGAAACAACTGCGCCGGACAAGGCACCGGATGTGCCGGATACCTCGCCCGATACCTCGCTACAGGAACGTGTCGACGCAGAGCGCCGCGCCAAAGGTGAGGACGACCTTCTGGGCAATGGCGGCGCAAGCGAGCTCTGATCTTTCGTCCAGCTTGACGCCAACTCATCCCGTCCGCATTAGCAATATTCGGAACGAGACAAGAGGGTTAGCTAATGATGAGCCAGTTGGATATTCGACCAGTAGGCGCCGAGGACAAACCCGTCTGGGAGAAACTGTGGACCGACTATCTGATCTTCTACAAATCCGAGCTTCCGCAATCGGTCTATGACGCGACATTTGCCCGTCTCCTCACAGACGAGCTTTATGACCCGCATGGTCTGATCGCCTGGCAGGGCGACACGACAATCGGCCTCACCCACTTTATGCGCCAGCGCCATTGCTGGCGCCCTGAAGACGTCATTTACCTGCAGGACCTCTATGTAAATCCGGACGCACGCGGAACCGGCGCGGGCCGCGCGCTCATTCAGGCGGTTTATGACGCGGGCGACGCGATGGGTTGCCCGACTGTCTACTGGATGACCGAGAACGACAATCACACGGCCATGAAGCTTTATGACCGCATGGCCAAACAGACAAAGTTCATCAAATACCAGCGCTGAGCTGGCCGATCCTCTCTTGCCAGTTTCTCCTAATCGCCCGACAGTTCAGAAAACTCGGGGGAGAAGAAAGATGTTGAAGGTGTTGAAGTGGATCGGGATCATCATCCTGATCGTGCTGGTTGCTGTTATCGCCGCGGTTTCCATTGGCCTTTTCGTCACACGCCCTGCGCCCCCGCCTGAGAATTCAGAAAGCGCGGCGCGGTTGGCTGATGGGCCATATGAGGTTGCAACCAATGAATACATCTGGGTTGATACGACGCGCTCCACCCCGCCAAACGGAGAGTTCGAAGGCGCACCCGATCGCATGCTGCCAACGCGCATCTGGTATCCAGAAGGCGCAGACGGCTCTGCGCCGCTTGTCATCTACAGCCATGGCTTCCGGTCCAATAATGTAGGCGGGGCCTATATCGCCGAATATCTGGCAAGCCATGGCTATGTCGTCGCCGCGCCGCGTTTCCCGCTTTCCAATGGCATGGCGCCAGGCGGCGCGACCATTTCAGATGTGCCGAGCCAGCCGGGCGATGTCAGTTTTGTCATAGACCAGATGCTCGCTCTTTCGGGTGACGAGAAACCCTTCAGCGCCATGCTGGACGCCGATCGTATCGGCGCTGTCGGTCTCTCGCTTGGCGGGCTCACAACCACGCTCACCACTTTTCATCCAGAATGGCGCGATGCTCGGATTAAGGCCGCTGTCTCTATGGCCGGTCCGGCGGATGTTTTCGGCCCTGACTTTTTCACCACCACCGATGCCGCGTATCTGGTGATCTCCGGCACTGAGGATGCGATCGTTCCCCACCGCACGAATGCCGCGCCAATGCCGGACAAACTCTCATCTGGCGGGCTTCTGGAAATTGAAGGCGGCACGCATGCAGGCTTCGCGGACCTCATGTCAGGCATTCCCCGCCTCTTCGGAAATCCGGATGAGCTGGTTTGCTCCGTCGCAGAGTTCGGTACGGGCAGCCACCCGTTCGATGGCATGTTTGGCGGGCCGGAACTCGGCCTGATATCTCCCGATGAATTTGTACCGGCCTGTTCATTCGAACTGGGCGAGGCCATCAGCGCGGGACGCCAGCAAATGATCGCCAAACTCGCTATTCATGCGCTTCTGGAATCGGTCTTTGCAGAAACCGAGGAGACCCGCAGCGAGAATGAAGTCTTCGTCACCGAGACGCTTGAAAACGACTTCCCCGAGCTGACCTATCTGCCAGCCAGGCGTTAAATGCATCCTATAGCGCGCGGTAGACCCGCATAATCTCGGCGCGAACGCGCGTTATAGATGCCTCGAACTCGTCAATGACGAGCTTTTTCGGGAACACGCCTATCTCCCCGAGGCGAATGCCCTGATCTGTATAGCGAAGCTGGACAGTCTTTCCCACAATCTCATCTGATGGCGCGACAACGCTCAAAGTGATCTTCTCGCCGCGTACCTCAGCAAGCCCGACAGCGTCCCCGACAAACCGGATAAGATGCTCACCATCATGGCGGAGCTTTTTCAGTTCGCCGTCGAGGCTTTGAAGATGCTCAATGACGGTATCCGCCGAATGCGCAAGCTCTATGCCATCCGCCACAAAGGTCATGAAGCAAACATCCTGATTGCAGGCTTCGCGCAGCTCCGCGCGCTTCAGGATGTCAGACCGGTAGCCACGCGCAAGCGATAACGGTGCATCCATTTCCGGTGAAAAACTGATTGCAAAACGCTGCGACGGCGTCTCTGCGACGGGCTCGAGGACCGGCTCCGGAGCAGGCGCTTCCGCTGGAACGACCTCAACAGGCGCAGCCGCCTTCACCGACTGGGTATTCATCGGATAGCGCATCGCGACGTTAGCCCGCTCATACTTGGCGGCATACTTCTCCATGATAATGGCGTCATGGCGAAACCCGAATTTCTCATAGAGATGGATCGCGGCTTCGCATTTCTTATTCGTGAGCAGGTGCAGCTTTTGAACGCCCATTTCACGCGCCCGATTGATTAGCGCGACCAGCAGGAATTCACCCGCCTTCTCTCCCCGCTTTGTCGATGACACGCCCATTTTCGTGAATTCGAACGCGCCATCGTCGCCAACCGGCTGCAGCGCGCCAGTGCCGATGATATCGCCGCTCGCATTTCGGACGAACAGAATATCACCGCCCTTATCTATGATATGGCTCTGCGGATCTTTCATTACTTCAATATCCGATGATTCAAGGACAAACATGTCCTCGATCCACTCGGCATTCAGGCGATAAAAGTCAGGCGCAAGCTCTTCTGAATACGGCACGATCTCCAGCCCGCTTTCAGGATGAATACGCTCTGTCAGCGGGCACTCTTCGAGGCGGCGTTCAATCTCAGTCAGCTGGTCGATGACATCACCAGATACATTACGTGTTATATTCTTCGCTGCGCACTCGATCTGCAGCCAGGCCGTGGACTTCAAATGCGCCACAAGGCAGATGCCATCCTCTGTAAGAGCAACATTACGGACACGCTGATCGTCATCATCTGCCGTCAGGCGTACGAGCCCTTTGTCGGCCATACCCGCCACAGTCCGCGTGATTGCGGGCTGCGAAATGCCGATCAGCTCAACAAGCTGGCCAATTGTTGCGTCACCACGCAGATCCAACGCCGCCAGCACCGTATTGAATGCAGGCAGGAGCTTACCGTGTCCGTTGGCTTCGAAGATTTTCGTCGCATCAGCCTGCATACGCTCGGCCAGCCGCTTCATACGGCTGCCAAGAAACAGATAATTCTTTTGCGAGAGGACATCCAGCATAACGCATTCCTATATCATGTTATATAATGCGTTATCGTTATGAATCTGAGAGCGCAAGCAGAAATTATACGTCCAGTGATTTCAGTTTAGATGATGCCTTCGGCTTCAAGCCGTTCAAGTTCGCGCTCGTCCCGCCCGAGGAGCCCGCAATAGATCGCCTCATTGAATGCGCCAGGCTCCGGCGCAGACCAGCGCACATTGCCGGGTGTGTCAGAGAATTTCGGGAAGACATTCTGCATCGGGATGTCACCGAAATACGGGTGAGCAACCTTTGTAATCGCCTCGCGCGCCGCATAATGTGCATCCGCCAACATTTCAGGCCCGCGATAGATCGGCCCGCACGGCACGCCATGTTCCTCGCACGCATCCATGACCTCTTGCGAAGTCAGCTTCACGCTCCAGCGGGAAATGTGCTGATCAAGCTCCTGTTGATGTTCGCCGCGTGCATAGTGATCCTTATAGCGCGGATCGTCTGCCAGTTCAGCTTCACCCATGGCCGCAGCAAGACGCCGCCAGACCGTGTCCTGATTGGCACCGATAATGACCATACCATCCGATGTCGGATAGATGTTGGACGGCGCGACGCCGGGCAGATAGCTGCCTGTACGTTCACGCACATAACCAGCAACGCCAGCTTCCGGAACAAGGCTCTCCATCATGGCAAGGCACGCCTCGTAAATCGCAGAGTCAACGATCTGCCCCCGCCCTGTGACATGGCGATGATGCAGCGCCGCCAGCGCACCGAGAGCACCGAAGGTCGCCGCGAGGCTATCGCCCAGAGAAATGCCCGCGCGACTCGGCATGCGATCTGGCTCACCCATCACATAGCGAAGTCCGCCAAAAGCTTCGCCGACGCTCGCATAGCCTGCTTTTTTAGAATGCGGTCCTGTTTGTCCGTACCCGGACACTCTCACCATGATCAGTGCCGAATTGATCTCTGACAGCACATCATAACCGAGCCCCCATTTCTCCATCGTACCGGGCCGGAAGTTTTCGACGAGTATATCCGATTTGGCGACCAGCTCTTTCAGCATGGCCTGCCCTTTGGCTTCGCGAAGGTTCAGCGTGACCGTCTTCTTGTTGCGCCCGACCACAGGAAACCAGAGCGATTTTCCGTCCGGCTTGGCCTGCCCCCAGTCACGCAGAGGGTCTGGCTGGCCCGGCGGCTCCACCTTGATCACCTCGGCGCCGAGATCACCCAGTAATTGCCCACAGAACGGCCCTGCCAGCAGAACACCAAGTTCGATTACGCGCAGGCCTTTAAGCGGGCCGGTGGCTTCGGTCACAGAGACGGTTTGTTCAGTCATGCACGGCACTTTAGCGCCGCGATTTACCCTGACAATGAGATTGTCGTGACTGCGATAGCGAACTAGTTTGACCCAAACAGAAATTCCGCCAAGCGGATGGGAGGATTATTTTGCGTCACCTGATTTCAGCCTTTGCACTTGGATTGGCGATCAGCGCTGCACCTTTAGCAGCGCACGCACAGGCCGATGCGGTCGCGGCAGAAACAGCCTCATGGGAAGACGTGACCTACGCCAACCCTGAAGGGCTTGACCTGCTCGCGCGGATTTATCGCCCGCAAAGTACCGCAGGCCCGCTACCTGTAGTCATTTCAGTACATGGCGGTGCGTGGGGCGCGTATGATCGCACATCAGGCCGGGTTTATGATCAGGCGCTTGCTGATGCCGGCTATCTGGTCGTGGCAATCGATTTTCGCCAATCACCCGACTATCAGCACCCCGCCGGATCAGCCGATGTGACCGCGGCCGTTCGCTGGGTGCGCCTCAACGCAGAGGCACTCGATGCTGATCCGGAACAGATCGGCCTGATTGGCTCATCCTCTGGCGGTCACCTCGCCCTGCTGGCTGCGGTGCGCCCGAACAACGAAGCCCATCTCGGCACGCCTATTGCGGGCGCGGATGACGGCTTCTCACCACATGACGAGATTGATGCGAGCGTCGACTATGTCGTCGCCATGTGGCCGGTCTCATCGCCGATTACACGCTATCGCTATGCCCAGCGCGCAGGCATCGACCAGCTCGTAACGCTAACGGAACGATATTTTTCTGGTGAGGATGCCATGTGGGACGCCTCGATCCCGCGCATTGTTCAGGCAGGTGAGGCAGAAGATTTGCCGCCTATCCTCGTCATTCAGCCTGGAATGGATTCAAACATCCCGCAGGATATGACATTTGATCTTCTGCAGGCCTGGCAGGCGCGCAGCGGCAAGGTAGACTATGCCTTCTATCCCGGTGCGCCGCATGCCTTCGGACATTACCCATCAGAAAATACCGAAGACATGTTGTCGGCGATCACCAGCTTCATTGATCGTCAGCTTGCTGACTAATTAGCCGAGGCGTTCGGCATGCCATTTCAAATGTTCGGCCATAAAGGTCGAAATGAAATAGTATGAGTGGTCATAACCATCCTGCATCCGGATCTCGGCAGCCTGCCCGGCTGCCGAACAGGCTTCCGCCAGAAGATGGGTCTTCAGCTGGCCTGCAAGGAAGTTGTCGCCCGTGCCCTGATCGACCAGCAGGCCGGTTTCAACGCGCGCACCATCTTCAATAAGTGCTACAGCATCGTATTCACGCCATTTAGCTTTATCTGCGCCGATATAGCCGGTCAGCGCCTTTTCACCCCAAGGACATTGCAGAGGCGAAACGATTGGCGCGAAAGCCGACACAGACTTGTAAACAGAGGGATTTCTAAGGCCAATCGTCAGCGCGCCATGCCCGCCCATTGAGTGGCCGGTAATACCTTGGCGCTCCATATCCGCTGGAAAGTTTGCAGCGATAACCGAAGGCAGCTCGCTCTCAATATAGTCGCGCATCTTATAATGCTCCGTAAACGGATCTTCTGTCGCGTTGACATAGAAGCCGGCGCCAAGACCGAAGTCATATGCGCCTTCAGCGTCATCCGGCACACCTTCACCACGAGGTGATGTATCCGGCGCCACGAAGATGAGACCAAGCTCCGCACACGCTACGCGAAACTCACCTTTTTCGGTGACGTTCGCATGCGTGCAGGTCAGCCCGGACAGATACCAGACCACCGGAAGTTTCGTACCCGGCGCATGGGGCGGCACATAAACCGAGAAGGCCATATCCGTGCCTGTCGCGCTGGAACGATGCTTGTATACGCCCTGCGTACCGCCAAAGGCTTTATTGGTGGAGACTGTTTCGATCGTCATATCATCCTGTCCTTTATTCTGTTTCGAGTGGCGCGCCGCCCATGGCAGGGCCAAGCTCGGCGCGCAAACGTTCGACGAGTTTTTGAACTTTCGGCATAAGGTGCCTGCGCTGCGGATAGACCGCCCAGACAGGCTCTGCAGGTGGCAGGCTTTTCTTCAACAATGGCACGAGTTCGCCGAAGGCAATGCCATCGCGCAGGTAAAAGTCCGGCAGCTGGCATATACCGAGCCCTGCCTTCACCGCTTCAACGACAGCCGAACCTGAGTTGCATTTGAAACGCCCTTTCGGGCGGAACATGACCGGCTCACCATCAACTTCAAACTTCCAGGTCTCAGACGAGCCCATAACGCATTCATGGCTCGCCAGATCTTCTACCGTTTTCGGCTTTTTATGCTGCGCCAGATAAGTGTGAGATGCACAGACCTGCCAGTTGCGGCGCGCAATTAGTGTCTGAATGTATCGCGGGTCATCCATAACACCCGTTCGGATTGCCATATCGAATCCGTCAGCGACCAGATCGCGGCGCTGGTTTGAAAGATCCACGGTCACGGACAGGCGCGGATAGTCCTGCATCAGTGAACGGACGATTGGCGCAACAAAGCGCTCACCCAGTGACACAGCACATGTAACGCGCAGTTCCCCAACCGGTTCTCTGTCACCACCGATTAGCGCAAAGGCCTCGTCGCGGTCCTGAACCAATTGCTCGCAATGCTGAAAGAGAGACCGGCCCGTATCCGTCAGCGACACCTGACGTGTTGTACGGAAAAACAAGGTAGACTGAAGGCGCTCTTCAAGGCGCATTACCGCCCGGCTCACATGTGAAGAGGAGAGGCCTAGAACCTCGGCCGCGCGCTTGAAACTGCCCTGCTGGGCCACGGCGACAAACTCTTCAATACCATCCCACTGACTCAAACTATCCCGTCCTTGCAATTATGCATATTTAATTTAGCTCTTTATTTCATCTGGAGCATTGATTAAACGGTTACCAGCAAAATTACGGAGTGCAAACATGAAAACCCGCGCTGCAGTCGCCTTTGAAGCGAAAAAGCCACTCGAAATTGTTGAGCTGGATCTGGAAGGTCCAAAAGCCGGTGAAGTTCTGGTTGAAATTATGGCAACCGGCATCTGTCACACAGACGCGTACACACTGGACGGACTTGATTCGGAAGGTATTTTCCCGAGTGTTCTGGGCCATGAAGGCGCAGGTATTGTTCGTGAAGTTGGCGCGGGCGTCACAAGTGTGAAGCCGGGCGACCACGTGATTCCGCTTTACACGCCAGAGTGCCGCCAGTGCAAATCCTGCCTCTCCGGCAAAACTAATCTGTGCACGGCCATTCGCGCGACACAAGGCAAAGGCCTGATGCCGGATGGCACATCCCGCTTTTCTTACAAAGGCCAGACCATTTATCACTATATGGGCTGCTCGACCTTCTCCAACTTCACAGTCCTGCCGGAAATCGCAGTTGCGAAAATCCGTGAAGACGCGCCTTTCGACAAAGCCTGCTATGTCGGCTGCGGCGTCACAACGGGCGTTGGCGCGGTGACCAACACGGCCAAAGTTCAGGTCGGCGACAATGTCGTCGTCTTCGGCCTTGGCGGCATTGGCCTCAACGTCATTCAGGGCGCGAAAATGGCTGGCGCGGACAAGATTGTCGGCGTTGACCTCAATAATGCGAAAAAAGAATGGGGCGAGAAATTCGGTATGACGCACTTCGTCAATCCGAAAGACGTCTCAGACGTTGTCGCGCACATCGTTGAACTGACAGATGGCGGCGCAGATTATTCCTTCGATTGCACAGGCAATACAGACGTGATGCGTCAGGCGCTTGAATGCTGCCACCGCGGCTGGGGCACAAGCGTCATTATCGGCGTTGCAGAAGCTGGCAAGGAAATCGCGACACGTCCATTCCAGCTGGTGACGGGTCGTAACTGGCGCGGCACGGCGTTTGGCGGCGCGAAAGGCCGCACAGACGTTCCGAAAATCGTCGACTGGTACATGCAGGGCAAGATCCAGATTGACCCGATGATCACACACGTCATGCCGCTCGAGAAAATAAACGACGCGTTCGATCTGATGCATGAAGGCAAGTCGATCCGCTCTGTTGTGACTTTCTAAGTCACGCGCGGTCGGATTAGTTTAAAGGAAGCCGCATACTGAGAAGTGTGCGGCTTTTTTGCGGGGGACACTATGAATCTTCTTCTACGCTTCTGCCTTGAGCTTGCGGCTCTTGCCGGTATCGGCTTAGCCGCCTTTCAGGCAGGCGAAGGAATGATTGGCTACGCGTATGCTATCGCCGCTGTACTCCTCGCGGCCATAGTGTGGGGCGTTTTCAATGTTCCAGATGATCCAAGCCGGTCTGGCAAGGCACCAGTGCGCGTCTCCGGCCCGGTTCGACTGGCCATAGAACTTACAATCCTGCTTGGCGGATCACTGTCCTTCCATCTTGCCGGACATGCATGGATAGCTCTTTCCCATGCTGCGCTGATCGCGCTGCATTACGCCCTTTCAGCTGAGCGGCTTCGCGGGCTGCTAAAGCAGGGCTAAGCCTTCATACCCCAGGCCAGCGCAAGGAAGCCTATGCCTGTTACCAGAGGTGGCAGCATGACGTTCGGCATTGGCGCCAGGCCAAGCGCAATCATCACAATGCCCAGCACACCAACAGTGTACATAACTGCTTTCTTCTTTTTGCTTTCGATCAGTTGCATGAGGTCGCTCCGTTAGATCTGGTTTCGATCTACCAACGCCTTCCGCCGCAATGGGTTCACCGGAAACAATGCCCCTTCACCTCACGGTATGGCTGGACAATCACACCGCACTCGCGAATATCAACGTTGGAACAGGCCTGTATGGGCCTGTCAGTATAGGGAGAGACTATGTTCAGCCATATGATGGTCGGGTCCAACGACCTCGATAAAGCCAAGGTATTCTACGACGCACTTTTTGAGTCTCAGGGCGGTAAGCCGGGCATTCTCGATCCGAAAGGCCGTCTGGTCTATGCCCACAATGGAGCCGTTTTCCTCGTCACCAAGCCAATTGACGGCAATCCGGCGACAATCGGCAACGGGTCTACGGTCGGCTTTGCTATGGAGACAACCGAAGCTGCCGACGCATGGCACGCGGCCGGCGAAAAAGCGGGCGGCACACCGATTGAAGACCCGCCAGGCTGGCGCGAAGGCGGCGGTATGAAGCTTTACCTCGCTTATCTGCGCGACCCTGACGGCAACAAGCTCTGCGCGCTCTGCCGCGGCTAACAGGTTTCGGGCGGTTCGGAACCCTGCGCAGATTCCTGCATTAGTCATGCATGGAAAACTCTGCAGAATTTGAACCGCTCGCCCTTATCTGGGGCACAATTCTTTCGCTATATCAGGGCCTGATCTCCCGCCTGCCGCAGATCGGCCTCGCACTGATCACGCTGGTTGCCATTCTGGTGGCAGCGACAATCATCCGCAAAGTCATCACATCAATCATGAAGCGCGCACGCACGCGGAGCGCCCTCATAAGGCTTGCAGGTAATCTGATTGTTATCGCATCGTGGATCATCGCGATTGCTGTTGCTGTAACGATTGTTTTCCCATCCATTACGCCAGCTAACCTGATTGCGGGTCTCGGTCTGACGACTGTCGCTATCGGTTTTGCGTTCAAGGATATTTTCGAGAACTTCCTCGCTGGCGTCATCATTCTGGCGCGTAAGAAAATGCGTATTGGCGACGTGATTGAAGTCGACGACGTATTCGGACGCGTCGAAGACATTCAGATCCGAGAAACGCATGTTCGCGACACATCTGGCGAGCTGATCATTGTTCCAAATGCCCACTTGTTCAAAAACCCTGTGGAAGTGCAGACAGACCAGCCCCTACGCCGACAGGATCTCGTCGTGGGTGTCGATTATGACGCTGACATGCGTCAGGTGCGCGATACTTTGCAGAGAGCATTGGATGGCTGTGAGACGGTCGATCGCACGAAGGATACCGAGGTGAAGTGTGTCGGCTTTGGTGGTTCGAGTATTGATTTCAAACTGCTCTGGTGGGCAGACAGCCAGCCTGCCAAACAGCGCAACACCTATGATGAAGTCGCATTCGCCGTGAAGGACGCGCTTGATGAAGCGGGCGTTACCATCCCGTTCCCGCAGTCCACGCTATCGTTCCGCGAGGAAGCATGGCCGGTACGCATTGCGAACCGCGAAGGCCGCGACCAACCGGCAGACTAATAAATTTTGGAGAAGACCTGGTGGCGGCTCAGGCCGCCATCACACGTTCCACTTCGTCGACAAGCTCGCGAAGGTGGAATGGCTTGGAGAGGATTTTCGCGCCTGCAGGTGTGTTTGCCTTGTTAGACAGTGCGACAGCCGCAAAGCCCGTAATGAAGACAATCTTCATAGCCGGATCGAGTTCCGCGCCGCGGCGCGCCAGCTCTATACCGTCAATGCCAGGCATCTGAATATCGGTGAGAAGCAGATCGAAGACTTCACGCTCAAGCGCGGTCAGCGCGGTGTCGCCATCCTCAAACGCCTGCACTTCATGACCGGCACGGCGCAGCGCCGCAGTCAGAAAGCTGCGCAGGGAGTCATCATCTTCAGCAAGTAGGATTTTTGTCATTACGAGACCTGTATTCCACCGAACCCTTTTGGAGTATCCTCAACCATTGTAAACTGACGGTGAACGTCTGTCGAAGACTGCAGGATATTTTCAGGTTAAACCCTAAACGAAATGACGCAAGTGAATACATTTCAGCTCAACTCATCCAAAGATGAGGCGCAAAAGGCAGCATTCCAGCTGTCAGCGCCTCAGGATGATTGTGCGGTTATGTTCGCATCCCCGCATAGCGGGCGGCATTATCCTGACGAATTCCAGTCTCTCCTGCGCGTACCGCTTATGGATTTACGCCGTGTAGAAGACGCCTTTATCGATCAGATGATTTCTCCGGTGTCCGAGCTGGGCATTGGCACGCTGAGCGCCGTTTTTGCCCGCTCCTACGTGGACCTCAACCGGTCTGAGACGGAACTCGACTCGCGCATGTTTTCAGACGGCGCGCCAACGCCTGCAGGTGAAAGAAGCCCGCGTGTTGAGGCGGGGCTTGGCTGTATTCCGCGCATTGCCGCCTCAGGTCAGGACATTCACGTTAGAAAGCTCAGCCGGGACGAAGCTGAAGCGCGCCTGCAGGAAGCCTATCGCCCCTATCACCGCGCGCTCACCAACTGGCTGAACCTGATCAAACGGCGTTGCGGCCGGTCGGTTCTGATCGACTGCCACTCCATGCCGTCGCTCGTTGCGGGACGGCGCATCCGCACAGACATTATTATCGGCACGCGCCATGGCGCCTCCTGCGATGAGGGTCTGGCGCGCACAGTGGAAAACCATTTCCTCGCGCTCGGATATAAAGTCGCTCGAAACATTCCCTATGCAGGTGGATACTGCACCCAGCATCACGGGCGCCCGCTGGAAGACCGTCATGCCCTGCAGATAGAAATCAACCGCCGTCTTTATATGGATGAAGACACGGTGCGCTTGAAACCCGGCTTCTATAAGCTGCAATCAGACATGAAGGCCCTTGGACTTTCCATCATGAACTGGGCAGAGGGCACGCGCATGTTAAATTCACAACGAACTTAATCTAACGGCACAAAGGTCGGGTCGCGAACATCCGTTAGCTCAAACAAAACTAAATGCTCGTCTAACTTCACCAGTCGTCCAGTGAAAACTGCTTGCACATCAGAGGCGTAATAATCTGAGGCGTTGACCATTTGTTCAAACTGCAGTCCGCCGTTTGTTTCCGCCCTAGACACCTCATATGGTACGGCAAAGTCCGGACAATTCCCGTCACGAAGCAATCGAATCTCGTCTCGAACAAATGCTTCTACCGTCACCGTTTGCTCAACATCTGAAGCAATCGCTCTTAGAGAGCAAAGTGTCATCGCTGAATCAGGTTGGCGAGCGTGCCTGGCAAGTGAGCCCGAGCAGGAAACCAGACAGCACGTGGCGATCGCTGCGGAAATTGAAAACGTCCATGCCCGAGAATGCATGCTTCATCATCCAGAAAATCAATTCGCGTTCACTTTGGCTGAACACGCCCCTGTAAGTCTACCAATTCGATAGGAACGCGCAGTCACAGCAGCTGCTATGGACTGAAAAAAGACAAAAAAAACCGCGCTGGTTAGAGCGCGGTTGTAAAGTCATAGGGAGGAAACGCCCCAAATCAGGGCGACAACGTCAGACGTTGTGAAATCAAAATACGCTGCACCGCAAAAAATGCAAGCCCCTTTTCTGCGACAATTTCGCATATACGGTAATCTTTCGTGAGATTTTTGTCACAGAATGACCAATCGGACATGTTTTTATTGTGCAGCGCACAAAAACCGAACCCCTACTCGCCTGTCAGTCGGCATGCGGCTTGCTCATTCCCCTCTGAACCGTCCCCAAACGGGACGATTGTTTCGGAGAGACACATGGCTACTGATATTGACCTACACGTCGGCAAACGACTTCGCTGGCGTCGCCGCCTGCTCGGACTGACCCAGCAGGAACTTGCTTCACAAGTTGGCGTACGCTTCCAGCAAATCCAGAAATACGAGTGTGGCGCGAACCGCATCACATCCGGCCGCATCTATGAGCTCGCAAAAGCGCTCAACGTAAAAGTTCAGTACTTCTTTGATGGCCTCGAAGCCTATGAGAATGACGTGACACCAGCCAATGACGCAGAAAAGCTCGAAGGCGACATTCTTTCCCAGAAAGAAACGCTCGAACTCGTCCGCGCATACTACCGTCTGGAAGAGCGCCCACGCCGCCGCCTTCTCGAACTTGCAAAGTCTTTGGAGTCCACCTCTTCAGACGTTGCTTGATTGAACAGCCATGTTGAGGCAGTGGAAGGTGTATGAACACGCCTTCTACTGCTTCCTCCGCGCTGTCAGCTGACATGCAATCGCGCCTTGCGCTGGCTCACAAGCTGGCCGATGCGGCGCGTGATGTAACGCTTGCCCTGTTCCGCCGGCACGGCGAAACGGACAATAAGCTTGGCGAAGGCGATTTCGATCCTGTCACGAAGGCAGATCGGGACGCAGAAGCCGTTATGCGGGAAATTCTCACCCGCGAAGTCCCCGATGACGCCATTAATGGCGAAGAATTCGGCGTGACCGAAGGCACATCCGGCTGGACCTGGTATCTGGATCCGGTTGATGGCACACGCGCCTTTATTGCAGGCCTGCCGTCATGGACGACGCTGATCGGCCTTGTCAGGGACGGCTCCCCTGAAATCGGCATTATCGACCAGCCCTATCTGGGTGAACGCTATACCGGCTGGACAAACGGCGCTGAAATTAATGTGCGCGGCGCAGTCACCCCGCTGAAAGTTTCAGATGAAACCCGCCTCACCAATGCGATCCTCTCAACGACCGACCCGTTCATTCTGACACCCTCAGAACGCGGCGCGTTCGAACATTTGCGCCAGACAGCCCGCCTCACCCGCTATGGCCTTGATGCCTACGCCTATGCACGTCTGTCTGCAGGTGACATCCAGCTGGTAACTGAAACCGGCCTTCAACCGCACGATATTGCCGCCCTCATTCCGGTTGTGCGCGGCGCAGGCGGTCTCGCCTGTGAATGGACAGGCGCGCCAGCCATGCTCGGCCCGCAGCTTGCCTGCGCAGCCACACAGGAGATTATGGATCAGGCCGTCATCTCTCTGCGCCGTTCAGCAGGCAGAAAATCCCGCATCGGGATTGATTAACGCTTACTCGCAGAACCAGCAGGTTTCGTAAGCGTCCATGCCAATCGGGCCGCCCGGCGGCAGCCCCCGCGCGTCTACAACCGCAGGCGCAGCCTCACGCGGACGGGTTTCAAACGCCGCAATCTGTTCGGCCAGCCAGTCGCCATGAGCCGTATCAAGACCGGAAACATCGCTCTTCAGCTCACCCAGCGCAGCAGACGCCGCAGCCTCCACCGCAGATGATGTCTCGGCATCCACCAGATCCATCAAGGCAAAGGCATAACGGGCGCGCACGGTTTCTGCGATGCCCGCAAGACGCGGCTCACGCGGCTGGACCATGACCTGAATACGAATGGCATCAAACAGCTCAACCGCGCTCATCTGGTAACGGTCCCGACGAGAAAACTCGATCAGACGCGCAACGCGTTGCGGATGTAGAAGCACATCGAATGTCATCTGCGCTGAGGTATCCGCCGCAGAGGTGAGATCGAATGCCGGATATGCGCTACGCGCGAACAATTCCCGCGTTGGCGCAGCCGCCAGATAGGCATCAATGCTTGGCGTGAGAAGGTTCAGAACGTCATCAGAGAGATCCAGAAACTCCGGCGTGATGGTCTCAAGGATCGCATCGACCGCGTCACGCTGGTCGGCGGCGGGCACCATTTGCGCCGCCGGTTGGCCATCCCCGCGCACGCTGTAATTAAACGTCATGCCGCCAATCAGCTTACCGGCTGCTGCCGTCTGATAACGATGGAAGAGGTAGATCGGCACAATCACCGCATTGAGATCAGAGACAGGTCGCCCCTCAGCCACACGGTCTACGCCGAAATTTTCAAGCGCAATGGCGCGCACGCCCATCGCCTGCTCCAGACCCCAGAGCGGGTCCGCCCCGTTATCCCAGATATTTCCGAGCGGATGGCCGGTGCCAATACCGCGCGCATGGCCATCATCAACGAAGACGAGCCCATTAGCGACCGCCTCACGGACAAGCGCTTCACGCGCGTCATCCGTCAGCTCGCCATAAAGCCAGGTCGCCGCGAACTCGTCCCACGCGCCAACGCCGACACCGTAAGCGTTCGAGAAATCAAGCGCGCCGCCGCTCACCCGAATGTCCGGCGCGGGATAGTCCATCACCGAGCCTTTATCATACGTGCTGGCCGCAAAGTTGTGCGCAAAGCCGAGCGAGTGACCAATCTCATGCGCCGACAGTTGACGAATGCGCGAGAGCGCTAGCTCTACCGGATCATCCGGCGCGCCTGTGCCCACATTCTGCGTGCCTGCAAGGCCTTCAAAAATCATCCGGTCCTGCCGCACGCGAAGCGAGCCGAGAATGACATGACCTTTCAGCATTTCGCCGGTGCGCGGGTCTGCAATGCCGCCGCCATAAGACCAGCCGCGCGTCTGACGATGCACCCATTGAACCACGTTATAGCGGATATCGAGCGGGTGCGCGTCTTCCGGCAAAAGCTCCACGCGGTAGCCATCAGGGAAACCTGCCGTAGCGAACGCGTCGCTCCACCAGCGGGCACCATCGAGAAGCGCTGAGCGGATCGGCTCTGGCGCGCCCGGGTCGATATAGAACACAATCGGGTTGATGGTTTCGCCGTTTTCATCACGCTGCAGGCGATAGCGGCGCGCATAACGTGTCTCGATCGGGTCTGTCAGCGAGGCTGAATAGTCATAATGGGTCATGGTGACAGCGCCCGTGCGCGGGTCAGCCTCAAGCGGCGTATAGCCTTCTTCCGGCAGGCGCACGAAAGAATGGTGCTGGATCAGGGTAACATCTGTGCCATTCGCCGCAGTCGTGGAAACCTCGCGGCCCGGATCAGCGCTGCGAAGCGTCAGATAGGCGTCGATCTCGATATTGTCGGGGAAGGCAAAAGCGTTCGCGGTATCGACAAGCGAGCGGTCACCGGCGACCGTAAACCGCCCCTGCCCCGCATCTGCCAGATACTGAACCAGCCCAAGCGTGTCCGCGGTGAGGAAATCGGTCATATCGACAACGAGACCATCCTCATCAGACAGGATCTCCATGCTGGCGATGAAAGAAGTCGCAAAGCTCTCGCGTACGGCACGCGCTTCCAGAGGATTATCCGCGCTGGCGCGGTAATTGAGGTTCTCGATCTCCAGAATGAGCCGGTCACCGATGCGGCGGAAGGCCATAATCTCGCCGTCGCGCCACCAGCCGCGATCCAGACCGACAGGGTTAGACCCAAGCCCGCCTGTCAGCCCTGCGGTATGGATCATACGCAGGACGACGCCATCCTCGCCGGCTGCAGGCAGCTGTGCGTAAATCTTATTGCCTTCGGTATCGACCTGCAGCGTGAAAAAGCCGTCCCGCTCTTCAAACCGTGCTTCTGAGAAATCAGGCGCCTCGGCCATTGCAGGCATGAAACTACAGAACACAGCGGCGCAGGCGGCAATAAATTTCAGATGCATAGTCACTCCCCAGACGATCATGCCGGAAGTTAGACAGAGGCCATTCACCCTGTCGAGCCTTGTTACGCCCATGTGATTGAGCGCGCGGCCGCTGCCTGCTGAAGCGGCAGCCCGTAAGGTTTCCTACGCAGAAGTAAGGAACGTCACGCGCTTGTGTACAGCGGCGCAGCGCACCCTCGGTTTAGGCTGACGCAATATACCGGAGGGCTGGACATGAAATCACTTATCATCGCTATAGCGGGCGCTACCGCTCTTTCAGGCGCGGCTTTTGCTGCCGGGGAGAGCGCGCCATTTCCCTATTCAGACGTACTGAACCTTGAGAACCGAACCGATGAAGACCGCATACGCGACCCGATGCGCAAACCGGTTGAGGTGCTGGAATTCACTGGCATTCAGCCCGGCGACACCGTTCTCGAAATGGAAGCCGGAAACGGTTATTTCACCACGATGATCGCCCATGTCGTTGGCGAAGACGGGCATGTTTATCTGCAGGCGCCTGCCAACTTCATCCAATTCTGGGACACGGACACCCATCCGCGAATGGCCAATAACAGCCTGCCAGATCAGGTTGAGCTGCTCATTGCCGACTTCTACGATATGAGCGCCGTGCCGAGCGACTCGGTCGATGTGGTCACATGGATGCTCGGCCCACACGAGCTCTGGTTTACACCGGATGATCGCCCGGAAGGCTTTGGCGATCCGGACGAAACCTTTGCCGAGATTTTCCGCGTCATGCGGCCTAGCGGAAGCCTCATCCTGCTGGATCACGAAGCGCCTGAAGGCGCACCTGCTACAACCGGCGGAGACACACACCGAATTGCATCTGCACTCGTCGATGGCTTTGCCGAGACTGCAGGATTTGTGGAAGTCGCCCGATCCGATCTCTTCTCCAATCCGGACGACGACAGGACACTCAATGTGTTCACGCCTGAAATCCGTGGACGGACAGATCAGTTCCTCATCCGATATGAGAAGCCGTAAGAATTCTCCGTTCCGGCCTTTCACGCCTATGTGAGATATGCTCCAGCTGTGTCATGCTAAACTTCGCTGACTAGCTGGAGGGACATCGATGAAACTTACTACTCTGCTGACCGCCGCGAGCGCGCTTGCCGTTGCCGCTTGCGCAACATCCGAGCCACCACCGCCGCCGATTGACTATCAGGCTGTCTATACGGCCGCACTCGCCGCGCAGGGCCGCCTTGAAGCCGACCTAGAGCGTGACGCCATCCGCAAGCCGGTTGAAACGCTCTCATTTATGGAATTGAAGATCGGCGACACAGTCGTCGAGATGGAAGCAGGCGGTGGTTACTTTACACCATTCCTCGCGAGCGTAGTTGGCCCTGAGGGTCAGGTCTACATGCAAAACCCAGCACCGTTTTCTGCTTATTGGGAAGGCGACCTGCCACCTCGCTTTACCTCACTACCAGCCAATGTCACCTATCTGGAATCAGATTTTGATGCGATGCGCGACGTGCCGTCGGGCTCCGTTGACGTCGTCACCTGGTTTCAGGGACCACACGAGCTCTGGTACACGCCGGACAATGCGCCTGACGGGCTGGGCGATCCGTCCGGTTCATTCGCTGAAATCTACCGCATTCTGGCACCGGGTGGCCGGCTCTATGTGATTGACCATGTCGCGCCCGCTGGCGCACCCCCATCTACCGGCGGCGATACCCACCGCATCGATCCGAACATTATCTATGAGATGGCAACATCTGCGGGTCTTCGGCTCGGCGAAAGCTCTGACATGTTCGCAAATCCGCTCGATAACGGCACGACCAACGTGTTTGCGCCAAATATTCGCGGCAATACGGACCAGTTCTTCGTCGAGTATGTGAAATAGCCCACGAGAGAGCATCCAAAAGAAAACGCGGCCTGCAAAAGGCCGCGTTTTTTGTTTGTCGTGAGACGTTGCGCTTACTTCTTCAGAAGATCGCGGATCTCTTCAAGCAGAACCTGCTCACGCGGTGGTGGCGGCGGCGCTTCAGGCTCTGCTGGCGCTTCTTCTTCTTTTTTCTTCAGTGAGTTCATCGCTTTGATGATGAAGAACAGACATGCTGCAACAATGATGAAGGAAATCACATTGTTGATGAACATGCCGTAATTGATAGAAACCGCCTCTGTCACGACTTCCTCGCCGTTCATCACAGCCTCTTTCAGAACGACTTTCAGGTTCGCGAAATCAACACCACCAAGCGCCAGTCCGATTGGCGGCATGATAACGTCGTTGACCAGAGACTTTACGATTGTAGAAAACGCGCCGCCGAGAATGAAACCGACAGCCATGTCGACAACATTACCCTTCATCGCGAATTCTTTGAATTCTTTCATAATGCCCATTTTAATGCCCCATATGCATATGCCCCTTTGGCATATCGCTATGTGAATTCATGGTTGCCGCCACGTCAACCATAATTGGCAGCCCGAACAGCATTGAATTCAAACAAAAAAGGCGGCCCGTTAGGACCGCCCTTTCAAATTCTCACTGACGCGATGCGAAAGATCTACTCTTCGCCGCCCTCAGTGTTTTCAGCCGCTGCTGCTGCCGCTGCTTCTTCAGCCGCTTTAGCTTTAGCCGCTGCTGCACGTGCTTCAGCTGCTGCTGCTTTACGCTCAGCTTTAGCTGCTTCGTTCTTACGCTTACGCTCGGTTTTGCCGAGGATGTTTTCGCGAACTTCAATGCCGTGGCCAGATGTACGCTCAGCGATACGAGCAGATTTACCGCGACGGTCACGCAGGTAGTAAAGCTTCGCACGGCGAACTTTACCCTTACGCTTCACTTCGATGCTTTCAATGTTCGGGGAGTAAAGCGGGAATACACGCTCAACGCCTTCACCGAAAGAAATCTTGCGAACTGTGAAGCTCTCGTTCAGGCCACCGCCGGAACGTGCAATGCAAACGCCTTCGTAACGCTGAACGCGCTCACGCTCGCCCTCTTTGATGCGTACGTTTACTGTCAGCGTGTCACCCGGAGAAAAGTGCGGGATCTCTTTGTCGCCAGCAACGCGGGCAATCTCTTCTGCTTCAAGCTCTGCGATGATGTTCGTCATCTTCTTTACTCCGGCCTTTCAAACCAGGCTTCTCAGCCTTGCTCTTTACGTTCCATGTGTGCCTTCCAGAGATCTGGTCGGCGAACCTTTGTCAGCTCTTCGGCTTTTTCGCGTCGCCATTTCTCAACAGCGCCATGATTACCCGACAGCAATACGTCCGGAATTGCCCGATCCTCCCACACGCGCGGTCGCGTATAGTGAGGATATTCGAGCAAGCCGGACTCGAAACTTTCCTCTTCGAGCGAGAGATCATTTCCCGCGACACCCGGAAGAAGCCTGACAGCCGCCTCAAGAAGGACCATGGCTGCCACCTCACCGCCAGCGAGGATATAATCCCCGATACTGACTTCCTCAATGCCGCGCGCTTCGATCACGCGCTCATCCAGGCCTTCAAAGCGTCCGCAAATCAGTATAACTCCCGGGGACTGAGATAACTCTCGCACCCGGGCCTGAGTAAGCGTTTTACCTCTCGGGCTCAGATAAATGAGCGGTCGGTCTTCTCGATCAACCGCATCAATTGTTGCCGCCACCACATCGGGCCGCAGTACCATACCAGCACCGCCCCCGGCAGGGGTGTCGTCAACGGAACGGTGCTTATGATCAGAAAATGCGCGAATGTCCAGTGTTTCTAGCGACCAAATGTCATTTTCCAGCGCCCGACCGATAATAGACGTGCCGAGTATGCCCGGAAAGGCCTCCGGAAAGAGCGTGAGTATGGAGGTTTTGTAAGTCATGCTCGAACGCTGTTCCTCGTTTCACTCGGGCGTTCTGCGCCTTCGCGGTGCTCGTGCAGAGGCTCCAACAGCCCGACTGGGCTGGGCGCAGGCGGGGCGAGCCGAATGGCGAACCTCTTAGCCGAGCACACATAAAGAAACAACCATCATAGGCGACTGTTCAGGCGCAAGTGACCTGAGCCGCAGGCACTTTTAATTACCTGACACGAGCATCGCATCTCTGAAACAATCCCACCCCACCATTTCCACCCTTAACCTCTGGCCATGCTTACCGGGCCGATCAGATATGCGAGCGAAACGCTCTCCGCGCTAAAATTGCGCATCAGCCATTATATTCAGCTGGCAGCCTGTTTCGCCGACGACTGGGGCATTTTTGATGAGGACGGTACACCGCGCCTGTTTCGCTATGACGTCAGAAGACTGACCAGCATGGTTGTACGGGCCGAACACTTTTTGCGGTGCGCGATCATTCTGGCGGTCTTCGAACGCCTGCGACAGGGCGAAATTACCCCGCGCCCATTTGGCCTGAATGGCGCGCCTGCGCGAACCAGCCGGACACCCGAACCACCCCTTCATCCGTTTGCGGCACTGCGTGGCATACAAAAGCGCGATCCCGCGCCGCCCGGATTCTCCGTATCCATGCCGAGCGAAGCAGGACCAGCCAAAGCTACACCATCCCTGAAGGTAACGCGAACGCCGCAACGGCGCGCAAGGAATGACGACGTACTTTCCTGCGATATCCTTCTGGCGCGCATTGAGAGGCTCAAAATCATCAGAGCCGAAATCGATGACCGCGCGGACAAGCTCGCCGCGATCTGGGCAGGGATGATCGTATCGCGGCAAAAAGCTGTTCGCGCCACGCCAGTTATCACAAGACCGGCGAACCTGTTTCTGCCGCTGAAAGACTGGCGACCACCACCCGAAACCACGCAAGGCGCCCCGCCTAATGAGACGGAAGATCTGATCACCCTTCACTGGGCCGCATACAACGCCGCAGAGGGCATTGCCGCCCTGTGCGGTCGCATGCGCTGAATTCCGTCAAACTTGCCAAGATCGCTTTCTGGCATTTTACTTCCGTCTCTGTTGGGAGGGACGATATGGAGATCAAACGCAAAACGCTGCCCGCGCAGACATATCTGTATGTCGAACGCGCGCCGGAGTTTTCTCCGGAAGAGATTTCAAACGCGATGGCGACGGGCTTTGGCGAGGTCTACACCTTCCTCGGCCAGAACAATATCGCACCCGCCAGCATGCCGATGTCTCTCTATGCAGAGATGCCAACGGGCGACACCATGCCGTTTCGCGCTGGTTTTCTGATCAACTCAGAAGACGCCTCGAAAGCCACGGGCAGCATCAAGGTGGGCGTAATCCCGGTTTGCGATGTGATGATGGCAACCCATGTCGGCTCTTACGCCAACCTGAACCAGACCCATAAAGACATCTGGGACGCGACTGAAAAAGAGGGCCTGACCAAGGCAATGCCGGTCTGGGAAATCTATGTTGATGATCCGACAACTGTTGATCCGGAAACTTGCCGCACAGAGGTTTATCACGCGGTAAAATAGCCGCTCCTAGAACCGGAAATGGCGCGCAATGTCTTCTGGAAGCTTGCCCATCGCGGCAAGCTGACAGGCCCGCGCGACCATCATGACAGTAAACATGTCCCTGATCTCGCCTGCCTCGATCATCTCGATCAGTCGGCAAACAGGGATACGACGCACCGTAAGCTCTTCGGTATCATCCGGCGTTCCGGACCTCGCCGACAAACCATGTGCAATAAAGGCATGGCCGATTTCGTCTGTAATACAGTTGGAGACCTGAAGATTTTCAAATAGCGGAATGAAGTCTTCCGCGGCCAGATTACACTCCTCAGATAGCTCACGCTGCGCCGTGTCTACCGGCGGCTCACCGCGTGGCCCGCCGCCTTGTGGCAGTTCCCAGCTATAGGCATCAAAGACAAAACGGGTCTGGCCGACAATCCAGGTGAAGCCGTCTTGATCAATCGGGAATATCCCGATTGCCAGATTTTTGAAGTGAACAGTGCCGTAAATGCCGTCAGCGCCGGTTGGGGCGATCACCTCGCTATGGTCTACCCGAATCCACGGATTTTCGTATTCGGTATCACGGCGCGTTATCGTCCAGCGTTTGAAGTCGTCCATGCAGGTCTCCTCACTCAAACCTGAGTAGATCACGTCTTTCCGGCGGAGCAAGGCGACTTAGTTTGGCACTCAGCTGTTGTCTTCACGGATATGTGAACGCTAGACAGCGGTTTCGACGAAGTCACCTCACAGGCACATTCATGACGCACACTCTCGATCCGGACGACTGGCAGGCCTTTCGCGCCAGAGCCCGCGACATGCTGGAAACCGTGCTCGATGAGATGGAGTCGTATCGGGAGGGGCCGGTCTGGCGTCATCCGGACGATCTGGAACTGCCTCAGATTTCCGGTAAAGGCGGAAGCACGCCCGATACTGCTCTGAAATCTCTTCTGCCCTTTGGCGTTGGCAATTCCCATCCTCGCTTTTTTGGATGGGTGCATGGCGCGGGAACGCCATCTGGCCTGTTGGCGGATATGGTCGCCTCGACGCTCAACGCAAACTGCGGCGGGCGCAATCACGCAGCAATCCGCGTTGAACGGGCAGTCATTGATTGGTGTCTGGAGCTTTTCGGCCTGCCGGAAACCGGCTCCGGTCTTATTACAACCGGCACGAGCATGGCAACGCTGATCGGCCTGAAAACGGCGCGCGACGTCGCGACTGCTTTCACCATCGGCGCTGACGGCGTTCGCAGCGGGCCAGAACTCATCGGCTATGCCTCGCAGGGCGTTCACGCCTGTTTTGAGCGTGCCTTCGATATGCTGGGGCTTGGCAAAGCCAGCCTTCGCAAACTGCCGCAGGACGAAATGGGGCGCATTCGCGCTGATGCACTTAAAGCGGCTATCGCAGAGGATCGCGAGGCCGGCCGGCAACCATTCGTTGTCTGCGCGACAGCGGGCACGGTCAATCGCGGCGCGATTGATGATCTTCGCGCGGTTGGTGAAATCGCAAAGCGCGAAGGCCTCTGGTACCACATCGATGCGGCTTTTGCGGCGGCGCTTCAACTCAGCGATCGCCATCGCGGGAAGCTCAATGGTATCGAGCTCGCCGATTCTATCGGCTTTGATTTCCATAAATGGATGCAGGTGAATTACGATGCGGGTTGCGTGCTCATACGTGACCGCGAACATCAGTTGCGCGCATTTTCCGACCGCCCTGATTATCTGGCCGATGCCGGACGGGGCATCGGTTCGGACCTGCCATGGCCGGTCGATCTTGGCCCCGAACTCTCAAGGGGCTTTCGCGCCCTGAAAGTGTGGACCCAACTCATCGAGCATGGCCCGGAAAAACTGGGCCAAGTCGTCGATGAGAATATCGAACAGGCCGGATATCTGGCCAGCAAGATCGAGACAGAACCAGAGCTAGACCTGCTCAGCTATATGGGACTCAATATTTGCTGTTTCCGCTATGTTGCAGAGGGTCTGGACGAAGCGGCACTGGATACGCTGAACCAGGAACTCGTCATCCGACTGCAGGAAGACGGCATAGCTGCGCCATCTACCACCCGCATTAACGGGCATCTGGCTATACGGGTAAACATCACCAATCACCGGACGCAGCTTTCTGATCTCGACCTGCTGATTGATGCCGTGATCGAAATCGGCAAAAAGCTCAGTTGAAACAAAAAGAGCGCCGGTGATGCCCAGCGCTCTCTTCGTCTGATTTTGCGTCCGCCTAGTAGCGGTAGTGTTCCGGCTTGAACGGGCCTTCAGGCTTCACACCAATATAAGACGCCTGAACCGGGTTCAGTTGGGTCAGTTCCACGCCAAGCTTGTCGAGGTGAAGCGCAGCCACTTTCTCGTCCAGTGTTTTCGGCAGGGTGTAGACCTTGTTCTCGTACTGGTCGCCTTTGGTCCAGAGTTCGATCTGCGCGAGCGTCTGGTTAGTGAACGACGCGGACATAACGAAAGACGGGTGACCCGTGGCGTTGCCAAGATTCACAAGGCGGCCTTCAGAGAGAAGGATGATACGCTTGCCATCAGGGAATTCGATCATGTCGACCTGCGGCTTGATATTCGTCCACTTATAGTTCCGAAGAGCTTCGACCTGAATCTCGTTGTCGAAGTGACCGATGTTACAAACGATCGCCATATCCTTCATCTCACGCATATGGTCGATCGTGATGATGTCGCGGTTACCCGTACAGGTGACGAAAATGTCAGCGCGGGGAAGTGACCCTTCCAGCGTTTTCACTTCAAAGCCATCCATTGCAGCCTGAAGCGCACAGATCGGATCAGCTTCTGAAACGATGATACGTGCACCAGCACCAGCAAGAGACGCAGCAGACCCTTTGCCCACATCGCCATAGCCTGCAACGAATGCGACTTTACCTGCCATCATAACGTCTGTGCCGCGGCGGATCGCGTCTACAAGGCTCTCTTTACAACCGTATTTGTTATCAAACTTGGACTTGGTGACACTATCATTCACGTTGATCGCAGGGAAAGGCAGCATGCCTTTTTCAACGAGTTGATAGAGACGGTTCACGCCTGTCGTTGTTTCTTCTGTCACGCCCTGAATAGCGTCGCGTTGTTTCGTGAAGAAACCCGGGCTTGCCGCAAGGCGCTTTTTGATCTGGGCGAAGAGAACTTCCTCTTCTTCAGAGCCCGGATTGGAGAGAACGTCTTCACCTGCCTCAGCGCGCGCGCCGAGCAGAATATACATCGTCGCATCGCCGCCATCGTCGAGGATCATGTTGGCAAGCTCGCCATTCGGCCAGAAGAAGATTTTGTCAGCAAAATCCCAATATTCTTCGAGGGTCTCACCCTTGTGCGCGAAGACAGGCGTGCCATTAGCAGCGATCGCCGCAGCAGCGTGATCCTGCGTGGAGTAGATATTGCAGCTTGCCCAACGCACTTCTGCGCCCAGCGCCTCAAGCGTCTGGATGAGAACAGCCGTCTGGATCGTCATGTGCAGAGATCCGGCAATGCGCGCGCCTTTAAGAGGCTGGCTCGCGCCAAACTCCTCGCGCGCAGCCATCAGGCCCGGCATTTCTGTTTCAGCAATTTCGATCTCCTTGCGACCGAAGTCAGCGAGGGAAATATCGGCAACCTGATAATCGTTGGACATGGGTTTAGCCTTTCAAAGGGGAAAATTTCTGGGTCGCATATACCAGAGACGACCATAATCACCAAACCATATAAATATTCCTTTATATGTTTTTTGAAGATGACAATTCAGTCAGCCACGGACAAAATGCTTTGCGCGGGAGAAATGTGAGCATAGTCTCACCGCGAACCAGACGGAGACGATGAGTGAAAGCTTCAGCAAACAGCGCGTTCAAAGCCATGATCACGGCGGCCGGAGCCGGGCTCTGCCTGTCTCTCATCGGGACGTCATTTGCCCAGGAGCGTCTGCCCGTGCGTGGCGGAAACGGCCTGAACGAAGACCGCGCCGGCGCGACATTCCTGAAGTCTGGCGCGATGATCTTTATTGCCTTCGACCGCAATCTCGACCTCGAAATTACGCATGACGAGATCGAAGCAGGCGCACGCCTTGCCTTTCGCAATGCCGATCAGGACGGAAATGAAGTTCTGACACCTATCGAGCAACGCAACTGGGCAGCGCGCTTTGCTGGCGAAAATGATGTCATTGCCAATCCGCGCCTGTTTCCTGCTGCGACGCCCAATCAGGTAACCGAAGACGAGTTTGTTCAGGGCATGCTCACCCTGTCGCAGCGCTTTGAGAATGATGAAAGCCGCATCATGTTTGAAACCCTGACCCTCGGGCCGGGTCGTGAACGCGGTGATCGGGAAAATGGCGGCGCAGATCGTCTGCTTCGTCCGAATATCGCAGACCGTAGCGGCGCGAACCGCTAAGGATTCAGCCTAGCACTCTTCCCCAAAGCGATTATTCACGAGATCAATGAGAGCCTGAACAGCGGCTTCGGCGTCTTCGCCAGTGGCAGAAATTTCAATCTCATAGCCCTTACCCGCGCCAAGCGAGAGCAGCTCTATGATGGATTTTCCATCCGCTTCCATACCGGCGCGCGAGACCTGAATGCTTGAAGTAAATTCCTGCGCTGTTCGAGAGAATGCCGCCGAGGCCCGTGCATGCAGGCCCTTCTGGTTACATATCTCAACAACACGCGTACAGGACATTTCAAACTCTACTGGGATCGGACTAACACCTTCGATGCGATGGAAATATATTTGCGGGCCGCTTCCTGAGCCGCCTCAGCCGCTTCCTGCATGGACATACGTTCGCGAACTTCAGCCAGCTTGATCAGCATTGGCAGGTTCACACCGGCAATCACTTCAATCTTGCCCTGCCCCATAACGGAAATGGCAAGATTGGACGGCGTGCCACCGAACATGTCTGTCAGAAGAATAACGCCGTCGCCATCATCGCAGGCTTCGGCTGTCTCCAGAATCTGGGTGCGACGTGCATCCATATCGTCATCTGGCTCGATTGAAATCGACCGGAACCGACGCTGCTCACCCACGACGTGCTCTGTTGCTGCAACAAGCTCACGTGCGAGTTTTCCGTGACTGACCACCACGACACCGATCATGGGAAACCTTTCAACCGACTAAACTACAAGAGTGAGGTCAGACGTTTCCACTTGGCAAGGGGGTTTTTGCAATTGCAGCATCGTTAATCAGAAAATCCGGCAAATTGTGTGGCCAGTTTTTTCAACATGTGTCGAAATTGCGACATGGGATCGTCCCGTCAGCTCTGAAGCTGAGCTGGCAGCACAACGACGAAGCGAGCGCCAAGCACATTGCCGTCTGCATCCTCACGGTTTTCGGCTTCCACTGTCCCGCGGTGGCTTTCTACGATCTGCGCGACGATAGACAGGCCAAGCCCTGAATTCAGGCCAAATTTCGTACCCGCGGGCCGGTCAGTATAAAAGCGTTCGAAAATCTTCTCGAGCTTGCCGTCCGGAATACCCGGGCCTTCATCCTCAACACTGATTTCGACAGATGCGCGTCCACGTACCGCCATTGTGCGACCGCGAACAACGACCTGCCCGTCTTCAGGAGAGAAAGACCGCGCATTCTCAATCAGGTTTCTGAACACCTGGCCGAGCGCGCCATCACGTCCGAGGACAATCAGATCGCCGCTATCTTCATCCCGCTCGAAACGCACACGTGGGTCGCCTTCATTCCGGATCGCATCATAAGTTTCTGTGAGATCGGTCAGAAGTTGGCCAAGATCGACCGAGGTGTTCGGAAGTCTCGCCGTTTCCGCCTCAAGGCGCGTCGCATTGGAAATGTCAGTAATCAGACGATCCAGACGGCGCACATCCGAAGCAATGACTTTGCGTAGTTTCTCACGCGCTTCCGGATCCGTCACACGTTCGGAGGTTTCCACCGCGCTCCGGATAGAGGTCAGCGGATTTTTAAGTTCGTGCGCCACGTCTGCAGCAAACGCCTCGTTGGCTACGATCCGGTCAAACAGCGCAGCCGTCATCCCTTCGAGAGAATCCGCCAGCTCGCCAATCTCGTCTTTACGGCTAGTGAGTGCTGGCAGCTCGATTTTTTCTGCTGCGCCAGACCCTACCCGGTCAGCAGCCAGCGCGAGACGCCTGAGCGGGCGTGCAATCATGATCGCGAGCAGCGCAGAGGAAAGAAGCGACACGATGATCGCAACGGCAATAAAGGGCAGAAGCGCAGCGCGTTCACGGCGCACAATCGTATCTACATCACTGGCTTCAATCGTCAGAACCCCGACGACTGCTGACACGTGCTGGATAGGCAGAGATACAGAAACAACACGCTGCCCGTCATCCGTGATGCGCTCGCCTGACACACGCTCACCAGACAAAGCCTCATTCAGCTCGTCTTCAAAAGTGCCCGGCTGCAGGAGCGACTCGCGCGCGCTCGATTGAAGCCAGCGCCCGATACTATCCATGAAACCGGATACACCGCCGACAAAACTCTCAAACATATTGGGCTCGTCCAGCGCACCGAGCGCGAATTCATCCACCCGGTCCGAGAGCAGGTTATAATCGCCGACCATCTCGCTATCTGCATTGTATATCCGGGCCTGAATAGTGGACGGTAGCTCCAGACGCTTCAGAATGCGTCGTGCATTCACTTCAATCAGTTCCGGCTCCGGATCGCCAACAGTGGCGCCTTCAGCCAGAACCGAGACGATCAGGTCACCCTGTGTATTGAGGCTGTCTATCCGCGCCTGCACAAGACCCACACGCATCTCGTTCAGCACGAGTGCGCCGATGATCAGAACGAGCAGACCCGCGAGATTGGAGGCAAAAATCAGCCTCGCAATCCGCGAGTTCACAAAAGTCCGCGATTTTCGCTGAACCGACAGGCTAGCTCTCCTTATAGCGATATCCGACGCCATAGAGGGTTTCGATTGCGTCGAACTCGCCGTCTACTTCACGGAATTTCTTCCGTAGGCGTTTGATATGGCTGTCGATTGTTCGGTCATCGACATAGATCTGGTCGTCATACGCCGCGTCCATGAGCTGGTCGCGATTTTTAACAAAGCCCGGACGTTGAGCGAGGGCGAGGAGAATAAGAAATTCAGTCACCGTCAGGCGAACCGGCTCACCATCCCATGAACAGACATGGCGGTTCGGATCAAGCACGAGACGGCCACGAACAATCGGCTTCTGATCGCCTTCAACCTCAACCGCGCCGCGTGAACGACGAAGAACAGCTTTTACACGTTCGGACAGGAGACGGTTGGAGCAAGGCTTACGCACGAAGTCGTCAGCACCGATGTTGAAACCGATCACCTCGTCGATTTCCTCATCTTTCGACGTCAGAAAAATTACAGGAATGTCGGAAGTCTGACGCAGACGGCGCAGAACTTCCATGCCGTCCATCTTTGGCATTTTCACATCCAGAACAACCAGATCAGGCGGTGTCTCGGTCAGAGCCGTCAACGCCGTCTGCCCGTCATGATATGTACGGACCTTATACCCTTCCGCCTCAAAAAACATTTTGAGGGATTCAACGATGTTCTCGTCATCGTCCACTAATGCCAGCGTAGCCATCCCAGCTCCTTCTCTATGCCGTCCCAGGCGCTCGTCGTTCTTTAACAAGACCATAACGGGGAAACTACAACCTTTAAAGGCGACTTTCATGTGACCTTAAGCGGACAGGAGTATGATAATCCCTTAAAAAGCAGGTGGGTTATGGGCGGTCGCGAAACACATTTCGAACTTTTTCTGAGAAAATCGCCCAAAGCGAGCTGGGCATTGGTCGATGCGATTCCGAATCGCCAGAAGGCCATTGAGCGCGCAAACGCATTTCTGAAGAGCCATCCGCAAGGTGGCGTGAAGGTTATGAAGGAAGAGCGCAAAGGCGCGAATGGTGATTATATTGCCATTCTGGTTGCCGCGCTTGGCGACTGCGAAGAGCCGCGCAAACGTCCATCTCGCACCTTTATTCCGCAACAGACATCTTCTTGTGTCTCTGCGGGCGACCTTCGGAAAGTTTCAGCACGTAAAACCTATCTGGAAGTCATTCCACGCTTTCTCGAACGACACCGCGTACTGCCGGGCGAACTTATATATCGAACAGACCTTCTGGAAATTCTTGAAAGTTCCGGCTCGGAAATCACACAGGCCATTCAGCGCGTTGCAATCGCGCGGGCCGGCGAAGAAAGTCTGCACGCGATTGCACGTCAATTGCACGAGTTGGTTAATCAGGGCGTCAACAGCATCTTCAAAGAGAAAAAAGCTGGGCGCTTTGTGAAATACGAAGGCACGCTCGACGACGTCGTCAAAAAATGTCGTCAGAAGCCGAACCTTCTAACAGCGTTCAAGTCGGCTCTGGCTGACCGGCTGATGCGTGAGACGAGCTGGCCCAAAAAGCTGACCGGACTTGTCGAAATCTGGAAAGAAGCTGAAACGCTTGAGGAAGCCGATCGAAAATTCGTCAACGAAGTCCTGACCGATTATTTCTCCGAGTGGATCGACACACCGGGTGCAGTCAGCGCCATTCTGGGCGAAACACAAAACACCGGCGAAGTCGTCGACCGGCTCATCGGTGTGCTCGAACCCCGCCCTGACAGACGCAATACGCGTGATCCGCTGCATGACCTGCCTCACGCGCAAGCTTTGGCAGAAGCAGTACAACTGGGTCTTTTGCCAACGGCATCACAGACAATCGTATCGCGCATTTTTGAGCATATCGGGTCGAACCATCGCCTTTACGAGAAATGCCTGCTGACCGAATTCAAGATGTTGAAGGACTTCGGTGACCGGCTCGTCAAAATCATGAAGTCCAATCGCCACGCAGAAATGTATGACTCCTTCTGCGCGCGCTCCAAACGCCTCATGTCGACGGACACGGTCGATGGCTATCTGGAGCGGTTTGAAATTCTGGATCGTCCGATGCAGCTTCTCAAATTGCAGGACAATCTGGTTGGCTATGACGCCCGCACCAAAATGATCACTCTGCTCCGGGGTATGATCGGTCAGCCCCGCTTTGAAGAAGCGGTGATGAACAATGAAGGTCGGCACGTGCAGGTGCTGATGACGCTACGCGCGACACAAGCCGCGCTTTTGAAATCTGACCTGCCTGAGGCAGAGCGCATTCACGGCGCGCAGGATCTCGACGCGCTCGGCGTCCGCCTGATTTCGAATGCCAAGCTGTTCCCGTCGGTCGCCCGCAAGGCTGGCTCACCAGCTCTGGCAGCCGTTGCGCTATTCCGCCTTGCCGCCGAGGCGCTTCCGAAGGGGCAGAGCTCGACACTAGCGGCGATGTCCGCAACTAAAATGCTGAAAGAGCAGGACGCACGCGAAGCGCTGAAAACCAATCCTGATCTCAGCCGGATGCTACGCGATCTGTCTCAGGCAGCCCGCGCTGCTACAGAACTGCCTAAAGCCTCTGAAGGCTGATCAGCCGACCAGCGCCCGGAAAAGTTCCAGAGCTTCTTCTGATGCCCAGTCCGTGTCGCCCTCAAAACGGGCGACTTCCCGTCCATTCCGGTCGTAAATGACCGTGCTTGGAAATCCGCCAATGTAAGAGTCGAACATAACGCCGCGCTCGGCATCGCCGTAGAAATCGAGTGCGCCGTCGGTCAGCTCATCAAGGCGCTCGCGTGCCATCGGATAGTCACCGACGCGGTCGAAAGACAGAGGCATCACAAGGAGATCGCTCTCGTCGAATTCGTTCTGCAGGGCGGCAAGCGTTGGCATTTCAAGAACGCAAGGCGCGCAGGTCGTACCCCAGAAGTTCACAACCAGAATACGCCCGGTATAGTCTGCCAGCGTTGCTGTAGTTCCGTCAGGCGCCTGGAACTCGGCCGTCGAGATCGGCTCGCCGGCGCGTTGGAATTGAAGGCGGGACATCTCTCCGACCGCGTAAGACTGGATGCCTTCGCGCGTAACACTCGGGGATGCTGCGGAAAACCAGGCATAGACAAATGCGCCAAGCCCGATCAAAAGCATTAGCGGAATTCCTATACGTGTGAGTTTTGTCATTACAGGCCTCATTCGTTGCAACGTAAGAGATAGTAATTATGGCCAAAAAGCCAGCCTCCGGTCAGGAAATGTGGGGCGGACGTTTCGCCGCGAAGCCCGATGAAGTGATGGAAGCGATCAATGCGAGCATTGATGTCGACAAGCGCATGGCCGCTGAAGACATTCAGGGCTCACGCGCCCATGTGCGGATGCTGGCTGATAGCAACATCGTCTCTGAGACAGACCGCGACGCAATACTTGAAGGCCTCGATCAGGTTGAACAGGAAATTGTCGGCGGCGACTTCCCGTTCCGCAAAGACCTTGAAGATATTCACATGAATATCGAGGCACGCCTGAAGGAAATTATCGGCGAACCAGCCGGACGCCTTCACACGGCGCGTTCGCGTAATGATCAGGTCGCAACGGATTTTCGTCTCTGGACACGTCAGGCGCTGCAAACCCGCGCCGACCAGACACGCGGCCTCATGGAAGCTTTGCTTGAACAGGCTGACCTTCACGCTGATACCGTCATGCCGGGTTTCACCCACCTTCAGACGGCGCAGCCGGTCACCTTTGGCCACCACCTTATGGCTTATGTCGAGATGTTCTCGCGCGACCGATCTCGTTTTCTGGATTGTCAGGACCGGATGAATGAAAGCCCGCTTGGCGCAGCAGCTCTCGCTGGCACGGGCTTCCCTATCGACCGCCAGAAAACAGCTGCCGACCTCGGCTTCAAAGCGCCAATGGCAAACTCTCTCGACGCCGTATCTGCGCGCGACTTTGCTGTCGAAGCTGTCTCTGCCTGCTCGATCTGCGCCATGCATCTCTCCCGCCTTGCAGAAGAGATTGTGATCTGGGCGTCTGCACAGTTCCACTTCGTGCGCCTGTCTGACGCCTGGTCCACAGGCTCATCCATAATGCCGCAAAAGCGCAATCCGGACGCAGCCGAGCTTGTGCGCGCAAAAACCGGTCGAATTTATGGTGCGCTTCAGGCACTGCTGACGGTCCTGAAAGGCCTGCCACTCGCCTATTCCAAAGACATGCAGGAAGATAAGGAACTGACCTTCCTTGCTTTTGACGCACTGGACCTTTGCCTTGCCTCCATGACCGGCATGGTTTCCAGCTGGACGGTAGATAAGTCAGCCATGCGGGCTGCGGCGGCGCACGGCTTTTCTACGGCGACAGACCTTGCAGACTACCTCGTCCGCGAGCTTGGTCTCCCGTTCCGTGAGGCGCACCACGTAACCGGCGCGACCGTAAAACTGGCTGAAGACAAAGGCTGTGATCTGGCTGAGCTTTCAATTGATGATCTCAAATCGATTGAGCCGCGCCTTACTGATGCCGTATATTCGGTTCTGACTGTTGAGGCATCAGTCAATTCGCGCCAGAGTTATGGCGGAACATCGCCTGTTCGTGTACGCGAACAGGTCAGCCGCTGGAAGGAGCTTCTCTCATGAAACGCATCGCCCTGATCCCTGCTTTTATTGCTCTTGCGGGCCTGTCTGCCTGCGGCCTGCGCGGCGATCTGGAACGTCCGGATCCGCTTTGGGGCGAACCGGAAGCGACAACTCAAGAAGAAGCAAGCGCCGAACCGGAACTGCGCCCGCGCAATGAAGAGCCACAGCGTCTGGCTGGTACTTCATATGTGGACCCCGAAACCGGCCGCACAATCTGGGTTGAAAACGAAGGCGGCGGCTATGCACCGCTTGCGTCACCAACGACCACGATTCAGGAAGAAGAGCTTCCGCCTCTAGCAGAATAGCTGATCCCAAATGCACCATTTTGAATACCGCGACAGTGTTCTGCACTGTGAAGACATTTCCGTGTCTGACATCGCAGAACGCTTTGGCACACCAGTTTACATTTACTCGTCCGCGACGCTGACCCGGCACTACAAAGTGTTGGCTGATGCGTTTAAAGACCAGCCATGCCTCATCGCCTATGCGATGAAAGCCAATAGCAATCAGGCTGTTCTGGCGACGCTTGCAGCGCTCGGTTCAGGCGCTGACGTTGTGTCCGGCGGCGAGATGAAACGCGCAATGGCCGTAGGTATTCCAGCAAATAAGATCGTCTTCTCCGGTGTTGCCAAATCCCGCACGGATATTCTCGATGCGCTTGAAGCAGGCATCCATCAGTTCAACGTGGAATCCCTGCCGGAGCTCCACCGTATTTCAGAGCTGGCGAACGCGAATGGCTACACGGCAGATATCGCGTTTCGTATCAATCCGCACGTCGAAGCGGGCGGTCACGCCAATATCTCGACAGGTGGCGCTGAACACAAATTCGGCATTGCATGGCATGAAGGCAAAGACTTTTACACGCTGGCCCAGTCACTGCCGGGCATTAATGTCTGCGGCGTAGACGTACATATTGGCAGCCAGATCACAAATCTCGATCCGCTGCGCGCCGCGTTTGAGAAAGTTGTGGGCCTCGTACGCGATCTTCGTGAAGCCGGCGTACCGATCACACGCATGGATCTTGGCGGCGGTCTTGGCATTCCCTATCGCGACGGGGACGAGCCGGCCACACCTGCAGAATATGCGGCGATGGTACGTGAAGTGCTCGGTGATCTCGATGTAGAAGTCATTCTTGAACCGGGCCGGATGATTGCCGGTAATGCGGGCATTTTCGTCTCCCGTGTCGAATATATCAAAGAACGCGATGGGCGGCGCTTCGCCATTCTGGACGCGGGCATGAACGATTTGATGCGCCCTGCGCTCTATCAGGCCGTTCACGAAATGAAACCTGTTGTTCGCTCTGAAGGGCGCGCTACACTGGACTATGACATTGTCGGGCCCATTTGTGAGAGTACAGACCGTTTCGCAAAGAACTACCCGGCGCAGGAAATGAATGAGGGAGACCTCGTCGCCTTCATGTCTGCCGGCGCTTACGGAGCTGTAATGTCAAATCAGTACAACACACGCCCAATGTGTGCTGAAGTGCTGGTGAACGGGGACAATGTGGCGCTGATCCGCACCCCACCGACATTTGAAGAGATAATAGCGAGTGAAACTGTACCGGAGTGGCTGAAAACCTGATCCCAACCATTCTCCGCCGCAAGATCGAGCGGACACGGGTACGCCTCGTGCGGGTAAGGCTTTTCGAAGCTTTTGCTCTGCCGGGCGCGCTTTTGTTTGCGGCACTGGCTCTGGTTTTTACCGGCGCGTTCGAGCGCTTTGCACCGCCTGCGCAAGCCCTCCTTTACCTCGCCTTCTTTCCATTTTTCATCATCGCGCTCGTTCGGGGCTTTAGAAAATACAAGACACCCGACCTTGCTGAAGGCAGCGCCCGGCTTGATGCATCGCATCCTGACAGCCCTGCTGAGGCCTATTATGACCAGCCGGCGCGCATCACCGCAGAATCCCGCCCCTATTGGGTAAAGCACAAGGCCCGTCTTGCCCGCATTATCGCAGAGATGGAACCTCCGGCGCTGAGCGAAGAATGGCGCAAAACTGACCCGCTCTATCTACGGGTCATTACGCCACTCGCACTCATAGTTATTATCGCAGCGAACTCCAACACGGCGATGGGGCGACTTTCATCTGCCATGGGTACGGATATCGGCGCGCTCTTCGGCGCAGACAGCATGACCGTCACAGCATGGGTGACACCGCCGGATTATACCAGCGCAGCTCCAATCTTCCTCAATTCCGCAGATCGGGATGTCGAGGTACCAGAAGGCTCACGCCTGACCCTTCGCGCGCAAGGCGGCGGCCGACCATCCCTGCAGAGAAGCCCTCTAGGCGAAGCACCCCTTGCAGGTGAGCGTCCATCGCTGGAACGTGCGTCCGATGGCACGTGGGAAACACAGGTCGAACTTAACACCTCCCAATCCGTCCGGCTGGATTATTGGGGCGAACGCGCAGGCTGGAATTTTTCCGCGACGCCGGACCAGCCACCGACTGTGCGCTTTGCATCAGACCCAACAATCGGCAACAATGATGAACTAAGCTTTCTCTGGGGCGCAGAAGACGAATACGGCGTCGTTGAACTTCAGCTGATCATCACGCCAACAGAAGCGTCCGGCCTCGACACAAGTGAATCTGAAACGGCTCCGGTGGAAATCCCGTCTTCCAATTTCCGCGTCGGCAATGACCAGGCGGATATTGACCTCACCCGCCATAAATGGGCCGGCGCCGAAGTTGAGCTAACGCTCGCAGCGACAGATGCCATTGGCCAGACTGGCTATAGCGAGCCGGTGATCATGGAATTGCCCGAGAAGCTTTTCCTGGAACCGCTCGCACGTGCGAGCCAGGAAATCCGGCTCGTCGTGCTGCGTGAGGACGAACAGTACACGACGCCGATCGAGAATATGCTGCCCGTATTGGAAGGCGAAGACCTAGGACTTGGTGATCGCCTTGAATATGCTCCAGACGGATTGCAACACGCTGCTTTGATGCTTGATGCCGTGACTTATCGCCCGGAAAGCTATTTCTCCGATCTGACCGTCTATTTCGCGCTGCGCCGCGCTCACCAATTGCTTCGCTATGCCAATGAAACCTCCGACGCTGAACCTCTGGACGACCTTCTCTGGGCTGCGGCTTTGCGCGCCGAGTATGGCACCGTGGCCGATGCTGAGCGCCGCCTGAATGCCGCACGCGCCGCTCTGGAACGTGCACTTCGCGACGGGGCATCCGAAGATGAAATCCGCCGCCTTATGGAAGCCTTCCGTCAGGCCGCTGAGGATTACATCGCCGCGCGCATGGCCGAAGCGATCATGAATGGCAATCCGGACGGCGGTCAGGGCGCACCTCCCGGTCAGGAAATGCTGGGCGGCAATGATCTGGCAGATATGCTGGACGCGCTTCAGGACCTTACAGAAACCGGCGCAACAGATGCGGCCCGTCAGCTCCTGTCTGACGTCACAAACCTGCTCAACAATCTGAACTTTCAGGGTGGTGGCTCAGGGTCTGGCGATATGTTTGGCGAAGGCTCGGAAGGCGAAGCCAATGATGACCCGCCACCGGAAAACGAACAGCGCCTTGAGCGCACGCTGGAACGCCTTGCCGAGATCCTTGAAGAACAGCGCCGCCTGAACGACGAAACACTGCAAGAGCAGTTCGGCTCGGACCCTCAGAACGGTCAGAGCGGTAACCAGCAAGGCAATACAGACGGGCAGTCCGGCATTGGCGAAGACGGTGAGACATCCTCCGGCAGCGCAGAAACGCAGGACGGCACAGGTCAGGGCGGAGACGGCGATACTGAAAGCGGCGGCGGGCAGCAATTTGGCAGCACTGAGGGTGATCTCTCTGATCGTCAGGAAGACATTGCAAGCCAGCTGCGTGCATTCAGGGATATGGAAGACACTAATGACAGCCTTGGGACGACAGATGACGGCGACAATAATCTCGACATCGCCCGTCAGGCGCTCGAACTGGCTGAAGACGCTCTGCGTGATGGCGACCTTCGCGGTGCCCAGCGCTATCAGGACCGCGCAATCCGCGAAATGCGCGATGCAGCCGGTCAATTGTCAGAAAGCCTTGATGACATGCGCCGCGAACGCCTTGGCGATCAGGGACAGGGCGGCGAACGTGATCCGCTTGGCCGCGCGGGCAGCACTGGCCAGCAAAATAACGGCTTCGGCATAGACATTCCTGATGAGGTCGAGCGCCAGCGTGCGCGCGATATTCTGGATGAACTGCGTGAACGTCTGAACCGTTCAACCGATCCGGAAGAACGTGAATATCTGGAACGCCTGCTCGACAGATTTTAGGCGTCAGCCGCCCTGCGGCACAGCGCCAAGATAAGGCAGACCGCGGTAAAGACCGGCATCATCCATACCGTAACCGACAAGGTATCGGTCTGGCGCGTCATAGGCCCAGGCATCCAGCCCTTCCCCCGTTGCCAGCTGCTTGCGGGCAAAAACGCAGGTCATGACTTCGCGCGCGCCCTGCGCCATCAAATGGTGGCGCGCAAAATCAAGCGTGCGACCGGTGTCATAGACATCATCAATGATAAGAACGCCGCGCCCTTTGACGCTACGCTGCAGATCAGCGCGCACTTTGACGCGGCCCGAACTTTCGCGTTCATCGCGATAGCTTTCCAGCCAGATCGCATCCAGCTGTGGGTGCACGTCGTGCTTGGTCAGGTGACGCATCAGATCGGTCGTAAACGGAGATGCACCCAGTAGAATGGTTACAGCCGTCCAGTCATCGCTCTGCATTCGCGGCGCGAGTTCAGCGGCGAGTTTTTCAATACGCGATTGAAGCTCGGTTTCGTCCAGCAGGACGTCAAATTCGGGACAGGTCAAAGCTCTGCTCAGTGATGTTCGTCATGCCCGTTAGAGGCAGGTTCATGATGATCATCTGCTGGTGCTTCGTGATGGTCAACAGCAGCAGGCGCGTCATGATGTGCATCTTCGCTGTGATCGTCCGCCGCATGTCCCGTTTCATGAGACGCAAGTGCATGGCTCTCAGGCTCATGATGCGGCTGGGACGGGACGCCGGCAGCCAGACGCACATTTTCAGTCGGCGGCACGAACGTCACTTCAAGGTCATACGCTGCGAGCGACGGAGAATCGAGACGCGACGAAAACGATACTTCTCCGCCCGGACCAACGCTCAGCGCTTCGGGCGTCACAAGAATGCTCTCGACTTCAAAGCCTGCATCATCGCGCAGATCTACACGCACATTTGGTACAGCTTGTGGACGGTCTGATACATTCAGAATTGTGCCACTGACAGTGAGTACAGGCACGGTGCCTTCAAGGCGCCGGTCTGCTGCGACATCGGCAAATTCCAGCCCGAAAGGGTTCACTTCAAGGCCAGCTATCGCATAGGCGCTGGACGCTTCCGGGAACATGCGCACGACGTCCTCGCGCTTCACAACCGCGCCGATACCAAGCGCAAAGAAGACAGCCGCTGTACCGCCCCACGCAGTGAGCGCAGCAAGGCGCGAACCGCTTGCCTTGCGAGAGAATTCTTTTTCACGAAACGCCAGATGCGGCGCGACAGACGGCGCTGCCGGAGAATGCTCCTGACGCTGGCGCTCGACCTTTTCACGCGAAAGGGAGGCTGCCTCGAGCTTTTCTTCAAGAGAGAGTTCCGGCTGGGCAAACCATGAATGGGCGCATGCCGCACAGCGAACTGTACGACCATTCGCACCGATTGCCTTATCATCGGCAAAATATTGTGCGCTACAGGATGGACATGTGAGGATCACTGCAGTTCTCTCCACTCCGTTAGGCACGATTCTGTGCCTGGAATTCGCCCTTCAGCAGTCCCGAAAGGACTGAAACGAGACATGAATTACGAGCCCGATATTTCTCTTGATGAGCCCACCATCCGAGTTGATGGCGTTAACCATGGGTATATCTCTGGCGAGAATGTGTTAGGCGACCTTAATATCGAGTTAAACTCCGGCTCTTTTACGTTTCTCACGGGCCCGTCCGGATCGGGAAAAACCACGCTTTTACAGCTGCTTTACGCAGCCCAGAAACCCCGTAACGGCAAGGTTTCGCTGTTTGGTGTGGATACAAGCAACGCCACGCGGAAAACGTTAACCCGCCTGCGGCGACGAATCGGCGTCGTCTATCAGGACTTCCGCCTGTTGAACCATCTGACCGCCTATGAAAACGCTGCGCTTCCTCTGCGCGTTACGGGCAAGCATGAGCGTGAATATCGCGACGATGTCATCGACCTTCTGAACTGGGTTGGGCTTGGCGATCGGATCACCGCGAAGCCGACAACTCTGTCTGGCGGCGAACAGCAGCGCGTCGCGATCGCCCGCGCGCTCGTCAACAAGCCGGACCTTCTTATTGCCGACGAGCCGACAGGAAACGTCGACCCGGAAATGGGTGAGCGGCTGATGCGGCTTATCCTTGAACTGAACCGGCGTCTTTCAACCACGGTCCTGATCGCCACTCACGATATTGCGCTGGTTGACCGGCTCGGCGCGCCAGTTGTCAGGCTTGAGAACGGACTTCTGGTACATCAGCGCGGAGATGTCGGCGCGGGAGGTGGCCATCATGTATGATACAAAACGCTCTCCCCTGCTTCCGCGCGAAGATGCCCGTGAAGCTGCGCTCTTCTTTGTTGTCGCGGCCCTTTGTTTTCTTGCCGCTCTGACAGGACTCGCAACGCGTGCAGCATATGGCGCTGCGGAAAGCTGGGCTGGTCAGATTCAGGGAGAAGTCACAGTTCGACTGCTGGAAGGCAGCGCCGAAGACGCCGACGATCTGGCCGCGCTTCTCGAGGGCCTTTCCGGCGTAAGGCGCGCCACACCGGAAGACCGCGAAGTCACAGAAAGCCTGCTCGAGCCATGGCTTGGCACAAATCTGCCGGAAGATCTGCCGATTTCGCGCTATCTCGCCGTAAGCACGGTTCCCGAAGCTGGTGACCTTACAGGTGAGATCAGCGAAACCGCCGAAGGCGCAGGCTTTCAGATTGAGGTCGAGAGCCACCAGCAATGGGCCAACGATGTCGAACGCAGCCTCGGAATTTTACGTATGGTGGGCATTGTCGCGCTTGTTCTGCTTCTGACGATCGTGCTCTCGGTCATCGCTTTTGCGACGCACGCGGCACTACTGGCGCGGCGCGAAGTTGTTATTGTGCTCCATACATGCGGGGCATCTGACCGGTTTATCTCCCGCTTGTTCGAGCACCGCTTCTTTGGTCTCGGCCTCAGGGCGGGTGGCCTCGGCGCATTATTCGCGCTGCTCGGCGCCATGCTGCTCTTCTTTGCGGCGAAGCAATCCGGTGACCGCAGCTGGCTGCTTCCACAAATGTCGCCGGATATCGGCACCTTTATCGTGTTAGTTTTGACGCCTTTGATTGCCGCGCTTGTTGCCATGATTGCGGCCCGTATTACTGTGACCCGGGCGCTCAACGAGCTTTATTAAAAAGGTCTGCCTGACGTGTTTCGCAAACTGATCCTGTTTTTGATTGCATTCACAGCAGTGATCGCCTTTGCGGACTTTCATCGGTTCGTGAACCGTGTCGCGTCGCTGGAAACCGATACACCGCCGAGTGCCGACGCCATTGTCGCGCTGACGGGCGGGTCAGGCCTGCGCATTGAGGCCGCAATCGACCTTCTGGAAGACGGCGCTGGCCACAGGCTGCTAGTAAGCGGTGTGAATGAGAGCGTCGACATTGATACGCTAATCCGTTCTGCGGGCGGCTCACAGGCGCTTTATGATTGCTGCATTGATATTGGTCGTCAGGCCAGGTCTACCGAGGGCAATGCCCTCGAAGCAGCAGGCTGGCTTGCTGACCATGACTATAACTCGCTCATAATTGTCACATCAGATTATCATATGCCCAGAACGCTTCTTTGGTTCACAGAAGGATTTGAAGAAGTCGAGCTTATCCCTTATCCCATCCAGTCTAACCTCCAGCCACGGCGCTGGTGGCGTTCCTGGCGCTCATTTCGCGGGCTGGTGCTGGAATGGCTGAAGTATCGGGTCACCGCGGTAATGAAAGCATTTGTCTGATGGCTGCACTTCGCTCCGTCCTGTTTGTAATCTGGCTGTATGGATCGCTGGTATTCATCGGCCTTCTGTTTCTCCCGACGATGCTGTTACCACGTCAGGCAGCAACGGTTGGCATTCGTTGCTGGGCGCGTGCTGCTGTCTGGGGCATGCGGGTTATCTGCAATGCAAAGACCGAAGTGCGCGGCCTTGAGAATATCGGCGAAGAACCATTTCTCGTAGCGTCAAAACACCAGAGCACGCTCGATACGGTGTTGCCATTCCTCTACCTGAAAGACCCGTGCATTATCCTGAAACGCGAGCTTCTCTGGTATCCGCTCTTCGGGTTCTACGCCCTGAAAACGGGCCAGATCGCAATTGACCGGTCCGGCGCGATGAAAACCCTGAAAGAAATGACGCGCAAGGCAAAGCTGGCGCGTGACGACGGGCGTTCGCTTCTCATTTTCCCTGAAGGCACGCGCACCAGGCCGGGTATCGATGCAGAGTACAAACCGGGCATCGCACTGCTATATAAAGAACTGGACATTGAATGCCTTCCGGTCGCGCTCAATACAGGCACATGCTGGCCGGCCAAAGGTATTATGCGATATCCGGGCACGATGGTGGTGGAGTTTTTGCCACGTATTGAGCCGGGGCTGTCACGAAAGGCTTTCATGAATACGCTGCACGACCGCATCGAAACCCGCTCACTCGCTCTGGCAGAAGACGCTGGCGTGAATGTTTCAACGACAGAGGCGGCGGAGGCAGCAAACGCATGAGCGAGACCCGTAATAAAGGCTTTTTCACCCTACCCGTTCTTCTCGGCCTGCTGGCACTTGGCTGCCTCGCCATCTGGACCGTCTACTGGTTTTATGGCGCAGGTGTGGTGCGTCAGGGCGCGCGCGAATGGATTGAGGATCAGCAGGCAATGGGCCGCTCGGTTGAGTACTCCGCGCTGAATGTCAGCGGCTATCCGTACCGCTTTGTCCTGCAGGCCGATGATCCTGTTATTGATGCACCAGACATGCAGGCACGCTGGGAAGGCGAAAAGCTTCAGCTTGTCGCGATGGCCTGGAACTTCAATCACGTCATTGCCCGCGCACCCGGGCAAAATAACTTTGATCTCCCCGACGGACAGACGTTCAGTTTTTCTGCTGATGATAGCTCTGCGGCGAGTTTCGTCTGGGAAGACGGGAATTTACGCCGTGTGGGCTTCGAGCTTCCCACGCTGGATGCAATGCTGAACGAGAGCGAACGCTACACGCTGACCAATGGCTCAATCGGCCTTCGTCCAATGCCCGACGAACCACGCAATCTACAGCTGGCTGTTTCATTCAGTAACCTGTCACTGCCAGAAGCGCCTGAAGGCGCAGAATGGCTCGGTCGCGAGGTGAGTGAACTGGTGATCTGGGGCGAGATCGAAAATTTCTTCAGCGTTATTGAGGACGGTCTGACAGTTACAGAGTGGAAGCTAGACGAAAACCGCATTGAGCTCGTCCGCGGCGACCTCGATATGGGGCCTCTCGATCTTTCCATGCGCGCGAACGTGAAGCTTGACCGCAACAATGATCCGGACGGCACAGTGAGCCTGTTTCTGGAACGTTCAGAAGATTTGATCTCTGCCCTGCGCGAAGCTGGTAGCATCGATCCACAAGGCGAAGCCATCATCAACGCAGTTGCTCAGGCGAGTTCAAACGGCACACCGCTCACCGTGCAGGTCAAAGAGCGCAGCATTCGTCTCTTCGGGCAAACACTCGCAGAATACTAACCGTCAGAACGGAAGTTTGACCTCAGGCAGTTTCACCTGAGCTTTGAATTTCTCGAACGACATCACGTTCTCGATCCGGCGGTCCAGAAATTCGCGCCAGGCTGGCTCGTTGCCCTCCGCACCGCGCCATGCCGCCAGCGTCGAGCCGAGCACGGCAGACAGCGTTGTCCGCTTGGAGTAGTAGGTAAACCCGTCAGACGTGTCACCAATGCCGCGCCAGATTGTATCGGCGACACCCCAGAGCAGCTCCGGCATGGATAACGGACCAGTCGGGCGGGCCAGAGACCAGTCCAACGCCTTCACACTTGCCGCATGATGACGTGACAGCGCTTCAAACCAGAGCGCCACACCCTGAGTGACTTTATCGCGGATACGCATCTCATCGAGGGGGAGTGCTGCAAGCTCATCCTTGATTTCTGCCTTCCGCGTATCGAAATATAGGAGGATGAGAGATGCCGCCCCGCTTGGAAAAGCATAGGCAACATCGTCTGGCGAAACCTCGTTTTTGGCACACGCTTCGAGGTAAGTTTCCTCGGTCCAGCCGGAAACGGGCGCTATTTCAAGCGCCGAAGCCAGAATTTTTTGTCGCAATAGCGCAGTTGGTGCATCTTCGGGTGTAGGCATACGCGTTCCCTTGTGTTATGAGCGCGGCTTCCGAATTATATTGTCCGTTAAGTCGGGCAAAAAAGATAGCGTGCGGCCTTGTCGCACAACTTTGAAAATGGAGAGAGACCCATCGTACAGATCGTTGTGCGCGACAATAATGTCGACCAGGCTCTAAAAGCGCTGAAAAAGAAAATGCAGCGTGAAGGCCTGTTCCGTGAAATGAAACGTCGTAACCATTTCGAAAAGCCTTCCGAGAAAAAAGCTCGTGAGCGTGCAGAAGCTGTTCGCCGCGCGCGCAAGCTCGCTCGCAAACGCGCTCAGCGCGAAGGCCTGCTGGGTAAGTAAGCTTTCCTTTTCAGGATTATTCAAAAACCCCTCCACGTGCGCGTGTGAGGGGTTTTTGTGTTTCCAGTTTCTAAGGCAGACTGAAGACTGGCTCTAAGCCTGAGCCTTCTTTCCGAATAGCCCCATGAACCAGGCTCGCGCCTCATTCATGCCGGCACCATGCACAGCGCCAGCGCGATAGACCTTCGTAGCGGCCCAGATGATCAACGCTGTGAAAACACCCATCCAGACGATTTGCGCGATAAGTTCCCAAAGCGGCGGCTCGGTCGGCACGCGTACAATCACGAGGAACGGTGTCAGCAATGGCACCCATGTGGCCGCGTGAAGGATCGGACTTTCAGGATTGGAAATAGATACCGGCAGCAGCAGAAGCGGGATCATCATCACGATGATAACCGGCGACAGAAGCGATTGCGCTTCCTGAATCGTATCGCATAGCGACCCCAGCGCGAGGAAGATGGACCCGAACATAAGATATCCAAGCAGGAAGCTGATCAGCGTCGGGACCAGAAGGTTCGGGCTGACAACCTGACGGAGCCCCTCTGCGATATCAGGCGGAATATTGTCTCCGGCAGCGATCAACATCCCTGTACCAATCAAGGCCCAGATGGAAATGAGCGTTAGCGACAACATCAACACGCCGACCAGCTTTCCCGTTAACAGCTGAGGCAAGGAAACCGAGGTCAGAAGCGAGTCGAAAATCTTGTTCGACCGCTCCTCAATCGTGCCAGTGAGCAAATAATTCACCACGGAGAAGATCAAAAGCCAGAGCAGGAATGAGAAGCCGATAGAGATGAAGAACGGCGCCTGATCTGCGAACGAGACCTCACCGGACTGGTCAACTGCGGTCGGGCTACGCACCAGAAGCAATGGCGTGTTTTCGCGAACGCGGTCGAGAATTTCCAATGGCACATTCTCCGCCTCAAAGGTGCGGATACGGGCCAAACGCTCCAGCACCAGATTGGCTCGGTTGACCAGCGTGTCATTTACGACATCCTCGCTCCAGTAGACAATGTCGTCACCGTCGAGAACGAAGACCGCATAAAGCGGTCTTGGACCAATCGGGCCATCGATTTCGAGATCTCCGGAAAGGTACGGCCTCAATTCTTCCAGAGTCCGGGCGGGAGGTGGCACACGGATATAGTCATCATCTGACAGCGCCATAGACCCCATGGGTACGACGCTTTCCAGCGCCTCTGCAGTACTGCGCCCCTCTGCCAGCTGACGTTCAAACTCTGCCAATGCGGCATCCGGATCGAATGTCGGGTCAAAGTTTGCCTGCTGGCTGATCAGGTCCCGCGCAATGTCTTCATCGCGTTCGCCCATATATCCGTCCAGCTCACGGGCAAAGCTGTCGCCGCTTTCGATAACAGAGTAATAGCGAACCGGCTGTGAGTTCTCGATAAGGGATGGCAGAAACATACCGAGCGAAAGCGCAACGGGCGTGATCAGCAGACCGACCCAGAACCCCCAGGCGGTGATATAGGCAAGGTATTCGCGGCGCGCGACGAGAAAGGCTCTACCCATGACGCAGCGCTCCGTATTTTTCATCTGCTTCTGATACCAGCGAGACAAACACGTCCCGCAGACGTGGTTCGGCCGGCTCGAAGCCTTCAATCGCTATGCCCCGATCGATGGCCCGCTTCAGGACATCCTGACTGGTTGCGCCCTGAGGCAGGGATATCTCCCACCAGATGCGGTCATCTTCGCCCTCAACGGGCGGCAGTGCTCGCGTATCAAATGGTGTATCGACAAAATCAGCTGACAGATCTCGGTCCGCGACAGTGGCGAGGCGTACCTGATGGGCCTGCGTCGCAAAGGCTTCTTTCAGCGTGCCATCGAACATTTTACGCCCACACGCGATCAGCACCAGACGGTCACATAGACGCTCTGCATGCTCCATCACATGGGTCGAGAAGAGGATCGTCGTCCCTTTGGCGTTCTGGTCTGCAATCAGGCGCTCAAGGTCTGCCTGATTGACGGGGTCGAGACCGGAAAAGGGTTCATCCAGGATCAGAAATTCAGGACTGTGCACGAAGGTGGAGAGGATCTGAACCTTCTGCGCCATGCCCTTGGATAACCGCGAGATACGGGTTTTACGAAACTCGCCCAGACCGAAACTTTCCAGCAGCTCATCTGCACGTGATAACGCATCCGATCGCTTCATTCCCTTCAGCTGACCGAAATAGGCAATCACATTGCGGGCGGACATTTTCTTATAGAGGCCGCGCTCTTCGGGTAGAAAACCGACGCGGCGGAGATTGGACAGCGTCGGCGGCCCGCCAAATAATTCGGCCGCACCTTCGTCCGGCGACATAATGCCAAGCGCCATACGCAGACTGGTGGATTTACCAGCACCGTTCGGCCCAAGAAAGCCGATCACTTCACCCGCACCGAGCTGAAAACTTACATCTTTTACGGCGTCAAAGTCGCTAAAGCGCTTTGTAACGCTTTCAAATCTAAGTGGAGGTGCAGCCATGTTCTGTCCCAGTTTCAACGCTGTTGAACGACAGGATGGGCTAATTGGCCTGTTAAAGGAATCAAAAAATTCGCTTGCCCCGAGAATATTTCAAGCGCAGCATGAAAGGGTGAGTAAGACATTACCTTCTCGCCGGGGATGCAATTCGGGGGAGCCCAGAGCGCCGGACGCTCTGTCTTCAAAGAGCGGTTACACCTGGCAAACGCCACCGACGGATACATCACCGCCGTCGCGTGCAAACATTCTTTTCAAAGTGGAGTTAGCCCTCGCCCGCATGGAAAGCGGCGAATATGGCTATTGCGTCATCTGTAATGACGCCATTTCGATTGAGGAGCTGGATAAAGACCCCTCAATCGTCAGCTGCGGGGCGTGCCGCCCCACATAACGCTCTAGAGTACGGCTTGAGCCAGCGAGATGATGATCTGCAGGAACACGCCAAAGACGCAGAGACCAACCACAGTCACGATCCAGGCACTACCCATGCTCATCACCAGACCGCCAACGATGCCGGCAATTGCAAGAATGCCCATCGCAACGAGCCAGTTCATGCCCATTGTGATCGTGAAGACTGCGTAAGCAAGGACGAGAACGATGAGGAAGCTGGACCACGTAAACGCAGCCATGAAACCTTTCCAGGTATTCTCCTGAGCAGTGATATCCATTTCACCGCGAACATAATCGCTCATGCGAAAGCCCTTTCAGTCAAAAAGCTCGTGAATTTTTTATTCGGATAGATTGAAGCAGCCATTTCGGCAAGACCTGTCACAGGAAAACCTGCCAATTTGCCGCGATTTAGATGCTGATCGTCCGGTTTGGCTCTGAATGGTCCCAGTCAGCCAGCAATGCTCTGAGTGCCGCGATGAAGGCGAGCGGCTGATCTAGCAAGACATGGTGGCGTGCATGCGGGATGGACACAAACGGAACCTTACGATCCAGAATCTGCTCCATATAGTCTTTCACCTCATCCGGCATGAGCTCAGACTCCTCACCGCGGAAGAGCGCAATACGGCAGGCCGTTTCCTTCAGCAGAGTTGAAGCCGGTTTGCCGAATTCAAAACGCTGCCAGATGTCCGGATCAAAACGCCAGGCCCAGCCTTTGCCGCGCTCATTATCGACCTGCTTCAGGCTCCAGCGCGCGATATAGTCCATAATGTAATGATTATCGCATGGCTGGACCGGCGCGAGGCGGAAACGACCAAGCGCCGTATTCAGGTCCGGATAGACGCGGTTTCCGCGCGCCTGCCGCGGGCGTGTGGAGATATCCCGCTCGGGCGGATTGACCGGGCTGTCCACAATCACGGTGCCTGTCAGGCGATCCCCGTATTTTGCACCCGTAAGGATGGTAACGAACCCGCCGAAAGAGTGCGCCACGATGGTCGGCTTGATCGCGTGGTCGAACATGCCCGTCGCTTCGCAGACAGCGATCTGCTCCTCAGCGAAGGTCTCCATGTCATAAGTATCACGCCAGTCGGACTCGCCCATCCCGGAGAATGTCATGGCAACGACGTTATAGTGCTGGGCAAAATAGGGCGCGATGAAATCATACCAGTGCGAATGCGCCCCGTTACCGTGCACCAGAAGAAGCCCCGGCTTTTTAGGGCTGGACCAGCTCTGATAATGAATGCGCGCGCCATTTACCCGCACAAAGCGCGTATCATAACCCGTTGCGATGGCGCGGGTGAACCATTCAGGAGAAGGCGGTATATCGCCCATATACTGAGAGAGTGGCCCCGGTTCAGCCGGAGTATGTTTTTCTATTTCATCACTCATCAAATCACTCGTGCGCCCCGCATCGGGCTAAGCAAATTCCGAATTTCTTATACTAAAGACAAATGCTTTGGTTGCTATAGGGTAAATTCGCTTTCACGCGACAATCATGTCAGCGGGTATTCTGCCTCTGAAACGTAACGTGACGGCCCCTTGCCAGACCAGCTCGAATAGAGGTGAAACCGGTCGGCCCAGAACGGACCAAGTTTCAGAAAACCATATTTTTCTGCAAAGGCAGCAGCCTCCTGCAAAGGCGTCCCCTTACAATAGGCCAGTGTCACGTGGGGACGGAATTTGCGCTTATCCAGAGAGAGCCCGACACGCTTTGCGGCGCGGTCACAGCGTTCGGCAAGACGCGTGAGGTCCTCATCGGCCTCAACACTCGCCCAGAGCGCAGTAGGTTCAGATGAGCCGAACCAGCCTGCCCCGCTCAGTGTGAGCTGCATTTGCTTCGCCTCAATCAGAGACAGCTCATGGTCAAGATCTTCAGCCGTATTGCGGTCGACTTCCCCCATGAAGCGCAGCGTGATGTGATAGTTCTCGATTGGTCGCCAGCTCGCACCAGTCACCTTTTTTGAGATCGCCTGAAGCTCTTCTCCAATTTCGCGCGGAATTTCTATGCCTGCAAAGAGACGATACATTTCAATGGCCTCCCCGCTCAGAACTCGTTTTCAGGTTTCTGCATCCTTACGATAAACATGATGACCGGGATGAACACCACGAATTCGAAATAATAGGCGATGAGCACCGCCAGACTGAAAAAGTCCGGCTCCAGATCGGCTTTATTGTAGCCGGCATATCCAAGCGCCAATATCGGAAACAGCAGCCATATCAGAATATTGATGCCAACCAGTTTCAACCGGTCTGCCGGCGCAAAAACGAACGATAACGGCAGCAATATTGTCAGATAGGTCAGTCCCACCGCGATTTCATCACGCGCTTCACCGAAGAACTCCAGCCGGAATGACGTCCAGATCGCAATCACTGGATAGGCATACCAGGGCGGATAAACATGAACTGGCGCGGCCAGCGGATTGGTCTCGATATAACTCATCGGCCCACCATAATATGGACCTCCAATCACCCCCTGAAGCCAGACGAACAACTGCGCCAGCCAGTCCGGCTCCACGCCAAGTCGCGACGCACCACGCAGAAAGCTTTCGGACACGACGAACCACACCGCGATAAAGATCACGACAAACACACGTATCCAAAGGGTCGAACGGCTCATTTATCCCCCGATATCCACGTACATGCGACGGACGGTTCACTTGCGGAATGGCGCGATATCGCGGACCTTTAGGCAAATGATTCGACGCTCCAGAAAGGTGATCCCATGAGTGCACCACTCGGCTCCAAAGCCAACCCTTCCAAGTTTGAAGTGTATAAAGACCTTCCAGATGACGAGCCGTATTTCGTAATCCGCGCGCGCGACCCGCTGTCTTCTGCTCTGGTAGAGCTTCACGCCTATATTGGCGCAGGCCAATCCGGTTCAGCGCACAACAAGCTCGCTGAAATCATGGCCATGACAGCTGCAAAGCCGCCGCGTCCGTCAGACAGCCCTAAATATCGTGAGACCTTCCAGATCTCACTCGCTATGGAAAAATGGCGCGAAGGCTGATTTTTCACCTCGAAAAACAAAAATGTGTTGTTGTTTTTCAATAAATGTGTTTTCTCCTGATCAGATTATTGATTCAGGAGAAAACGGTCGTGATTACCTCAGCCTTTCGTTCATTGGCCATTTGCACCGGCCTTGCCGCTTCACTTTGCGCAAGCGCCAGCGCAACCGACGCTTCACAACCGGATGTCATCTCTTTCGGGACTAATGCTGAAGTCATGACCGACAATCTGAGCCCGCTTTGCTCAGCCCAGACCTTCCGAGAACTTGATCCACCGCCCGTGCCAGGCATCACATCGCGTAGCCAGATCGATTGTGAAGGATTTGACTATTTTGGTGCCCCACGTCTCGCTGAGTTCGTGTTTCTGAATGACGAACTGGCTATGGTGTGGGTCCTTGTCGAAAGTGGCGATATTCCGAATCTGGAAGCTAGTATGACGGCGCTGCACGGTGAAGCCGACGTCCAATCGACAGATGTAGACCTGCACACGAATGCAAATGCAGGCGTTCGCCGCGATGTGCCGGAAGCGCTCTTTTACGCTGAGACCATCGAGCCTCTGGTCCGCATGCAAGCCGGCGGCTGAGCGTTTAGCTCGCAGCTTTGTCTTCTGGCGTCACACGCAGATCATGCTCGCGCACCTTGCGATAGAGCGTAGACCGGCCAATCCCGAGCTTGCGGGACACTTCAGACATATGACCGGCGTAGAAGTCGATCGCATACTGGATCAGGTCACGCTCGACCTCTTCAAGCGGGCGAAGCTCGCCGGTTGTGTCTGTGATACGAACCGGATGATCGAAGGCTTCGCTGAACGCTTCCACCGTCGCACTTGTTGGCGTAGAAGCAGATACAGATGGTCCTTCGGCAGCTAGCTGGTCGAGGTCTGATAGTTCACCGACAAGGCCACTTAGCTGCGGGAAGTCCTGAGGCTCGAGCTCGTCACCTTCACAAAGTACAACAGCCCGGAAAATCATATTCTCAAGCTGGCGGACGTTGCCCGGCCAATCATAGGCGTTCAGAAGTGCGAGAGTTGCCGCGCTTGCGCCAGTAACCTTCGTGCCTTCCGACGCGTTGAAGCGGCGAATAAAGTGGGCAGTCAGTGCCGCGATATCTTCTTTACGCTCACGAAGAGACGGCATATCGACCGGGAATACGTTCAGACGATAGTAAAGGTCTTCACGGAAGCGGCCCTCAGCGACGAGCTGGGAAAGATCTTTGTTGGTCGCGGAGATAATCCGTACGTCAACTTTAGTCGGGCGACGTGAGCCGACCGCGTCGACCTCACCTTCCTGCAACGCACGCAAAAGCTTTACCTGCATATCCAGCGGCAGCTCGCCAACCTCATCGAGGAAGAGCGTACCGCCATCGGCTTCCACGAATTTACCGGGCGATTTGGAAACAGCGCCTGTAAACGCGCCTTTCTCGTGACCGAACAGAATGCTCTCGACAAGATTTTCAGGAATCGCGCCGCAGTTCACCGTCACGAATGGACGACCTGCGCGCTCGGATGCACCCTGAATACAGCGCGCAATGACTTCCTTACCGACACCGCTTTCGCCAAGGATAAGGATTGGAATATTCGAGGACGCGGCACGCTGACCGAGGCGAACCACCTGACGCATAGGCGGCGCTGCGGCGATCATGTCATCAAACGACAATTCTCCGCTGGCTGTTTTCTTGAGGCGTTTCACCTCGCCGCGCAATTCCGTCATCTGTAGCGCGTTGCGGATAGAAACAACAACACGTTCAGGCGAGGCCGGCTTAACGAAGAAGTCGATAGCTCCGGCGCGCATGGCCTGAACAACCGTATCAATCGAACCGGACGCCGTCAGAACCATAACGGGGAGTTCAGGGCGAACTTCCTGCAGGCGTTCCAGAACCTCCATGCCCGACAGGCCTGGCATAACCAGATCCAGCAGCATGACGTCTACGCCATCAGAAGGATTACGCGCCATTTCAAGACCGCTTTCACCATCTGGTGCAACGCGGCAGGCAAACCCTGCGCGTTCTACAGCCGCTTGAAGCAAACGACGTTGTGTCGGATCGTCATCTACGACGAGAACCGTCTTAGCCATAATACATCACCCTCGTCCCGCCTTATGGCGTGTCACAGGGTGCCAAGATGGCACACTGGTTTAAAATTAGCCTTAATGCAGACCACGCAATTTTGTGCCGGACGCGCATTTCTGGCCGTCCCGACAAAACCCGTCAGTGAAATGAATATGTCGGGACAAACACGCCCCCCGGAATAGGATTCTCTATATATAGGGGTAGGCAGCAATTTCAGGCTAATCTGAACTATCTTGCAAAATTTATTGAATTACGATAATTTCACTTGCAGTTCATGTTGTTTTTCGATATAAACGTGTTTGTAGGGAGCAGTGATCCAGAACAAACCGGCACAGGGCCGGACTTTAGGAAGGACACTGAAAATGAAAAACGTACTTATCGCAGCAGCATCAGTCATGGGCATTGGACTGGCGGCACCAGCTGCACTCGCACAGGAAGAATTTGCGATCGAATTTTCTTATGATCGTACTGAACTGATCACGGAAGAAGGTGCACAAGCACTCTACGACCGCCTTCAGGATGAAATCGAAGAAGCCTGTGACGTCTCAGTCGGCGTACGTGATATGGAAAGCCGCCGCTTTGAGCGCGCTTGTATCGAAGAAACCACACGAAGCGCGGTCCAAAGTCTCAACTCGCGTCACATGAATGCAGTTTACGAGACTGAGACAGGTGAAGCTGTTGGCTAACATCGGAATTTTCGCCCAACTCCAAAGCCGCCATCTTACGAGATGGCGGTGCTTTTTTATGTGAGTTTGAGACCGAGGATTTCATACGGTGACGGGCAGATTGCAGCCCAGCTATCGGCTTCAGACTTTTTGCAAACGCCCGGAAAATCGCCGCTCTTACCTTTCAAATCGAGCATGACCTGAAAATGCACATGCGGTGACCAGCCCCCATTGATTTCGGCCCCGCCAAGTTCACCCAAGACCTCTCCCGCCGTAATCAGATCGCCCTCTTCGAGACCAAACATGGATTCCTCTGAGAGGTGACCATAGAGCGTCCAGAAAATCAGACCACCGGGCATTTCGTGCTGAAGAATAATGGTCGGGCCGTAATCAAGCTCACCCGCGTTTACCTGCGCGCTATGCAGAAAACCTTCAATTGGCGCAAAGACCGGCGTTCCGGCCGGCGCAAAGACATCGACACCCAAATGGACCGTGCGCGGCTCACCATCTCCGGTGAACACATCGCTGTCATAGATGGAGCGGTCTTCCATATATCCGCCGGCCCAGAGCTCGCCGTCTTCAGGCGACCAGTCTTTAGGGACATCTTTCCAGCCGCGCGCTTCAAGCCCCGCTTTATCCAGCCGAAGGTGTTTCACATCGCCATGCAGCCCTTCCATCATTTCGGCAGGTGCCGGACGGTCAGACTTCAACCAGCTTTGAAAGCGTTCCTGCGTGGTCATAAGGGCTCCAATCGGTAAAAATCATGATGCGAACGCCAAAGCGTCACATTGGCAGATGTAAGTCATAGACTATCTCTTTCATCAAGGAGACTGACCAAAGTGACTGAAGATCCCGAACGCAACAGATTTTCCGCCCGTATAGGCCGGACCATGAAGGTCGGCACGAACCTCTCCGGCGCCGCGCTGAAATTCGGCGCCAGCCAGGTGTTTGGCGGATCAGATGACAAGATCGCTGCGGCACTTGCCTCTGCGCTAGGGAATACAAAGGGCCCACTTATGAAAGTGGCCCAGATGCTCTCCACCATTCCGGATTTCCTTCCGCCGGAATACGCCAAAGAACTTTCCCAGCTTCAGGCGCACGCACCAGCCATGGGCTGGCCATTCGTGAAGCGCCGTATGCGCGCCGAGCTCGGGCCGGACTGGCAATCCAAATTTGCCGATTTCGGCAAGGAAGCCGCACACGCCGCATCGCTCGGACAGGTCCATGAAGCCATGACGCATGACGGGCGCAAGATTGCCTGTAAACTTCAGTATCCGGACATGGCCAGCGCCGTTGAAAGCGATGTTGGCCAGCTTAAGAACATGATGGGTCTGTTCCGCCGAATGGACGGCTCGATTGATGCGTCCGAAATCGTCGATGAGATTTCCTCCCGCCTGCGCGAAGAGCTTGATTATGAGCGTGAGCGTAAAGCTATGAAGCTTTACGAGCTGATGCTGGCGGACAAGGATTTCGTCTGTGTGCCCGACCCGGTAGACGAGCTTTCAACGTCCCGCCTGCTCACCATGAGCTGGGTCAGCGGCAAGCCGCTTCAGGATTTTGAAGACGCACCACAACAGGTACGAAACCGGATTGCCGAAATGCTGTTCTGGACCTGGTGGGGCCCGATGAATGGCTATGGCGTCATCCATGGCGACCCGCATCTGGGCAATTACCAGATCACCGGCGAAGGCACTGGCATCAACCTTCTTGATTTCGGCTGCATACGAATTTTCCCGGCAAGCTTTGTTGAAGGCGTTGTCCGCTTGCGCGAAGCCATCCGCGCCGATGATTTTAACGGCTGTATGGAAGCCTATGACATTTGGGGCTTTAAGAACCTGAACCGCGAGCTGGGAGAGGTCCTGAACGTCTGGGCAAACTTCATTTACGGACCAATTCTCGACGACCGGGTTCGCCAGATCGCGGACGGTGTAAAGCCGGGCGAATATGGCCGTAAGGAAGCGTTTGAAGTCCGCCGCCTTCTGAAAGAACGCGGCCCCGTCACCATACCTGCAGAGTTTGTCTTCATGGACCGGGCCGCTATTGGCCTTGGCGCAGCGTATCTGAGACTGGGCGCAGAGCTGAACTATTACCAGCTCTTCGAAGAAAGCATTCAGGGCTTTGATGCCACTGCACTTGCAACGCGTCAGGCAGAGGCACTCGCGCAGGTCGGTTTGAGCTAGTCTTCATTTCCGATCGGGATCGCCTGTCGGAGCGAGTATTCAAAAGCAGGTGAGCCATCAGCGCACCTGCCAGGCGAGGTCTGTTCACACAGAGCGCGTCGCCCGAGCACCAGGATCTGGTTTTGGCCTGGCTCAAAGGTAAAGCCCTCAATCTCCCCGGTGAAGACTTGGCCATCCAGTGCGGGGCACAGCTCGGCCCCTCCCGCCTCACATGAAACTGTACTCAGATAAGCTGCGACAGGTTCAGGCGTTTCACCCGTGAATGGGAGCTCGTAGCGAGTGTAGAGTTCGCCACCAATCTCACAACGGTTGCCCGAGCCCTGTGATACGGTATTTGCCGCCCGGACGCTCCGGTACTCCCCGCCAACAATCTCGCAATTTTCTTCAAAGCTATTGCCCGTCGACGTCTCTTTTGTTCGGTCCGCAAACAAACCTGCGACGATCACAAGACACACAAAGCCAATCGACAATGGATGGCGTTTCACGAAACGAAGGAGGCGTCTGCGAAGCGGAGGCCAGATCGGGGCTCGTGGCTTTTTGACCTTCACTTCCGTGACGAGTTCATAGTCCTCAGGCTCGTAATAGGGATCTTTCAGATCATGCCCGAAAGCCTCTTTGAACTCGACATAGGCATTGCGGAACATGCCGTCGGACGGAAACTCTGACGACACATGCCATAAGGACCGGAACACGACGCGGCGACCGATTTCACCTTCGATATACTTCCAATACCGTTTCCACTCAGGCTTACCATTGCCGGTGTAAAACGCCTCTAAAGCTGCAAATTCGAACACATCCACGCCGCCCTCATCTTCGGGCGAAATGCGCTCGGCGTGGATTTCAGTTTCTACCGCGTGAGCCTCATCATCTGAGAGCTTTCTTATCTCTTCCCTCTCGCCCTGAAACCGTAGCCGCAAAAGCTCTCCATTCTCCGCAACCGCAGCGAAATCAGCACCTTCGTCGTCACCATAATAGGACAAAACGCGCGTCTGGAAGGTTCGGCTCAGCGCGATGGCTTCAGAGATCATCTCCGGCCAGTATTGAAACTCGCCGATGCGGTCTGAGCTTTCTGCTGCGAATGCCTCGATGATCTCCGGCACTGGATCGTCAGCCCCCCGAAACAGGCTGTCATAGTGTGCGCCGAATACAGGGTTTGGAGACTCACGTTCAGCCTCACTATCTACAAAATAAAGGCCGTTAGACTGCGACCGAAAAATGCGGAAGGTCTCCCGCGCCTCTCGCACCAGAGTCTCATCGTCCGGAAGATCACGGAGCACTGTTAGTCTTTGTCTGATCACAGCTGTTTTGTCCTGAAGAGAAGCGTACAGGACCGAAGGTCATAAAATGTTCTGCCTGAGCACATCATCGGAAATACATTCTCACGGCGAGCACAATGGCACCAATGCCAACCAGCAAGAAGGGCATAGCGAAGAGCATCTGAAACACAAAATCCTTCGTGCTGAGTCCCTTATCGTCCACGCGATGAACCCAACCAGCCGTTTCACGGCCAACGCGAAGCTTTAGCTTCTCCGTTTTCTTGTTCGGATAACTTGTTGTGCGAACTGTCGAAGAAGATTTGGAGCTGAAATTATAAGACCGAACGATCGCTCCGGCTCGCGGCCCATCCAGAACCTCATATACAGGCGGATAGGCCTCGCCCTCACCGCCGACATGAATTTCAAAATCAACGATTCTCAGTTTCGCCCTGTCTCCCTGACGGGGCACGCGCAAAACCAGATACAGCATTACGAGCCCGGCGATGGAAAACACCACCGCAAAAAGGCAGATGATCGCAAACACGACCGGATCGACATGTTCTGGAAGCATGGCTCCCTCCCTTATCGGGTGAGCCTATGCAAAACGGACGTTAATTCAAGAATTAACCAGACAGCCAGGCAAGCGCCTATTTCATTTTGAGACCGTAACGTTTTGCCATAAAGCCATCGACAACGCGCTTGGGAAGCAATCTCGGCAAAATCCAGTTGGTCAGCTTGTCTGGTACCGGCGCATAGCGAGCTTTCGGCTTTTTCGCCGTCAGCGCCGTTTCGACAATCTCCGCAACTTTTTCCGGCGGCAGACCATCCTTGCCCCCCTGAAGCATCACATCTGCAAAAATGCTGAGCGCGAGTCCCCAGCGCGAGCTTTCATAGCGCGAGTCTTTATTGGCATCTTCCGCCTTACCCCAGATCGGCGTCTTCACAGATCCCGGGCCTACGGCAATTGCATCGATATCATAGATGACCAGTTCGCGGCGCAGCGAGTCAGTGAAGCTTTCAACCGCATGCTTGGTGGCACAGTAAGCGCCAAGGAAGGGCGCGGAGACTTCACCGCCTACGCTGGTAATATTGACGATACGGCCTTTCGGGCCTGTACGGGTCTCATCAGTGCCAAGCAGTGGCAACATCGCTTTGGTAACTGCCATCAAACCGAATGCATTCACTTCAAAATGAGCGCGGATTTCATCCATAGGCTGAAGCGCAAGCGGGCCCATTTTCGCGATACCTGCATTGTTCACCAGACCATTGAGCGTTCGACCGGAGAGCGCTTCACGTAAAATAGCTTCCACAGACGTGATGCTGTCATTGCTCGTCACATCGAGACGAACCGCACGAATGTTCTCGTGCGCCGCTTGCAGCTTTCGTGCGTCATCATCTCCGCGCACGCCGGCGAAGACCTTCCAACCTGCACCGGCGAGGCCTTCTGCGATTGAAAATCCAATGCCGGAGGATGCTCCGGTGACTAAGACTGTCGGCTCTTCAGATTGATTTTGCATGCAGTATCTACGCGGCGGGTCCCTGTATGGTTCATTCTCAAGCGCAGTTCTCTGTCACTAAATCGTGAGCAGCCCCGCACATCAGCTTTCGCTTTCTGACTTTCCGCCCTCAATGACGCGAAAAGGCGACACCTTATAAGGAGTACGTTTCGTTCCGTCTTTTACATCCGTCGCCTTCGCGCGGGTAGATTCCGGCTTCTTGCCGAGATCGACCGCTTTAATTACCGAAAGCTCCGGTTTTTTTGGCGCGACAGGCGCATCAGCCGGTGGCTCAACGTCATCATTGAGATCACGAACATTAGGCGTGAAGGTTTTGCCGCTTTTCTTCGCCTTTAGCGGCTTTCGCTGTTTAAAACTGCTTCCGCCCTTGCCGCGGCTCTTCTTATCAAGCTGACGGAGAATTTCGGTCTGAGCCCGGGACAAAGCCTCATCAGAGGCACCGAGGTTGGGGTCATTAAAAGCTGACCCGTATTTGTTGAGGCGCTCGTCAATTCCCTCAACGAACTCCTGTTCCCATTCAGATAACTCGATACCCTCAGCTTCCGCGCGTTCAGCAGCCTTGCGCAGCTTTCGCAGCGCTTTGCGTGTTTTCTTTTCGTCAGTATCGCGCGGCACGAAGCTTCACCCTTTCAGCGCGGACAAATTTAACGCCTTTAAAGAAACATTCCAGAGGGCAGTCCTGCATAGATTATCTATGCGCAACAGCATACCACCAATGCCCAATTATAGGCTTTAGGAATAGTAGCTGTATTGTATTATGCCTTTAATCCGGCGTTCAAGTCCGGTGTTCTTTTAGGGAGTTTCCGGGATCAACCTCTGTAAGGACACTCTGTTATGAAAAAAGCATTCGCTTGGGCTTCACTCTTCACCCTCATCGCTGGCGGCGCATATGCGCAGGACTCTATCGACGTGAAAGTCGCTGTTGAGCCTCAGTCTGCCGCTGAAATCGTAGAAGCACACCAGCTGGTTCTTGAAGCTGCACGTACGATCTGCGCGGAAACTGATTTTGAATTCTCAGCTGTGCGCAGCCGAGCTGCTGCAGAGCGCGCATGCGTCCGTCGCTCTTATGAAGCTGCTGTTCAGCAAGGCCGCGAAATGAACCTCGCAGCATTCACCAACGAAGCTGCGCTTGTTGGCACTGAATTCGAATAAGCTGCACCACATCGCAACTTAAACAAAAATGGCGCGAATGATCGCGCCATTTTTTATTGCCTGAAAATCAGATCTCGCCAAGCGCGAGCAGATAGGTTTCCAGAACCATTTCCTGCTCTTCACGTTCCTGACGGTCTGTTTTACGGATTTTGATGATCTGGCGAAGCGCCTTCACATCAAAACCAAAAGCCTTGGCTTCCGCATAAACGTCTTTGATCTGCTGAGCGACTTCCGTTTTCTCTTCTTCCAGCCGCTCGATACGGGCGACCGTCTGGCGAAGCTTTTCCTTCGTCGCTTCGTTCAGCGATTGCATGGATACGTTGGAATACTCTTCGTCTGACATGACTTACCCCGTTACGTTCAGAAAATCCGATGTCTGCACCGATTCGCCGCGTGCGAGTCGAGCGATTGTCTCTGCGATAAGCGCTGCTTTCGCGTGGTGAGGCATATGCCCTTCATCCTCCAGCGGGACAAGCACAACATGGTCTGGTGAATCGCGTCTTAGCCGCGCAGCGTGAAGGCTCGGCTTGATGACCGTGTCATACGTTCCCGAGAACAAAACCACGGGCACATTCAGCTCGCGCGCATACCGCGCCTCCTGCACGCTTAGCTCATCGCGCAGATTGATCAGGTCGTGCGCGTTCGCGCGAAAATTCGGTGGGCGAAACAAGAGATCCACACCGAGGTTTTCAGCATAGCCTTCCGGCACCGGCGCAGGCGAAAACAGGCTCTCAAGGCTGGAGCGCGCAATATCTGGCCCGACGAGCGGCGCAAACTGAGAGAAAGCATGACCGATAGCCGGAATAGATGCGATCTTATTGTACCAGGTGACACCGCCACTGCCCCAGTCATGGGTTACCGGCGCCGAAAGGACGATACCTCGCGTCAGCTCGGGATAATCCAGTGCAAACCGAAGCGCCACAGCGCCGCCAAATGAGTGCCCAACGACAACCACAGGCTCGCCGCCTCCCGCCTGAACAGCGGCGGCCATAGCTCGCGCCTGTTCACCAAGTTCGTAAGCGTCTCCAAACCGCCCTGAATAACCATGTCCGGGCCGGTCGACCATAATGAGCTCTACAGGAGCATCTTCCAGATGTGGAGCAAGCGTGAAGCTGAACTCGCGCAAATTGCCGCTCGCACCATGGATCATCAGAACCGGTCGCCCCTCTCCGCGACGTACGACATGTAACTCTTCGCCTTCAAACGAGACGAACTCTCCGGCGGGCGGATAACGGGCTTCAACGCGAGACGTATACATGGGCGAAGTGATGCAGGCTGAAAGTGACAGGAGCGCCATAAGCGCGAGAGAAAATCGAAAAGCGGTCATAACCTCAGATAGCGCGGCCAAACACTAATGGTTCCAGACGCCTGACCTGTGTACGAGCGCGCTCATGGTTTGGATGGATCGCCAACACTTCCCGGTACGCTTCGACAGCTTCGCGATTCTGACCCAGCTGCTCGAACACATTGCCCAGCATCAGCCACGCATTGAAATGACGCGGCTCGTGGGTCAGCGCTTCATTCAGGTCGAGGATTGCCTGGTCGTAGGCTTCATCGACAATGAAGAGCATTGCACGCTGGAACCAGGCCTCAGCAAAATCCGGTTCAACGGCAATCGCCCGATCCAGAAATTCGCGAGACAGGTCAAAGTCCTGCATTGTCTGAGCGACCATCGCGCGTTCGAGAAGAATATCGGCCGTTGCAGACCCTGATTCACGGAGCGCCGCCGATACATCAGCTTCAAGCTGTTCGGCGCTCGGGCCTTCGGGCGCTCGTCTCAATGCCTCAAACATCTCATCAGAGGGCCCACCTGACGTGGCCACCAGAACAAGTCCGGCAAAAGCTGAGACTAAGGTTGGTAACATGAAACGCGTTCTATCCCCGTTGCGGCTTCACCTAACATTGTAGAGCCGACCGTGCCGGTCAATAGACCATTTGGACAGCAGGCTGCCTTTGAACACGTCGTGCACGCGTTTCGTACAGAACTCCAGACATGCGAAAGGTGACGAAGCTCATGGCTTCGTCACCTGCAATTTCCGGAGCATGTGGTTTCAGAGCAGTGGTCGTGTCCACAATGCTCAGCCAGTCAAACAAGCGCCCGAGGGGCAGCTGTTTAGCCTTGCTTAGCCTTGAAACGTGGATCAGTTTTGTTGATCACGTAAACGCGACCACGGCGACGCACCACTTTGCAATCCCGGTGACGCTCTTTAAGGGCTTTGAGGGATGACTTAACTTTCATGGTTTCTCTGCCGTCGGTTGGTGAAACGAAGCGCGGGAACTACAGGCTTGCCGCGACAGAGTCAACCGGAGAGTTGCCCTGAAATGCTGCGAAACAGGGTTTGGCAAAGAATACAATTACAGTTATCCATTTCGCGGGGGATATTTTAGGGATTACGACCGATGACGAGCCTTATGCTGCGCACTTTCCTGCTGTCCGCAACTGTCGCACTTGCTGCCTGCGAAAGCTCACCTCAATCGGCTGATATCTCCGGTCCGAGCGCTGTAACACCCGTCCCACCAAGCGTATCATCCTCGATTGGCGCGTTTGCCAGCTCTGGCCATGCAGGCCTTGATGCCTGGCGCGATGAATTCGCTGTTCGGGCCCGAAATGCGGGTCACCAGATCGAGACAATCCGGTCGATTCTAGAGGGCATCGAGCCTATGAGCGTGTTTCTGGAGCGTAGCTCCGAAGCCGTGGATCAGGCCGAGTTCTCAAAGCCGATCTGGGAATATGTAGACGATACGGTCAGCCAGCGACGCCTGACGAACGGCCGCGAACGTCTCGCCGCCGACTCCAGCCTGTTCGGTGCACTTGAGACGACTTATGGCGTGCAGCGCGAATACCTTGTCGCCATTTGGGGCATGGAAACCAGCTATGGCGGCTATATTGGCGATTTCGATGCGCCATCCGCACTCGCCTCCATGGCCGCTGAAGGTCGTCGTCGCAGCTTTGCGGAACGTGAACTCCTCGCCCTGATGACCATTCTGGAAAATGGTGACGCCTATCGCCACGAACTGATCGCCGGTTGGGCCGGCGCTATGGGCCAGACCCAATTCATGCCGACAACTTACGTCGCCTATGCCGTCGACTGGACAGGTGATGGCACAAAAGACGTCTGGCGGGCGCGCGCAGACGCGCTGGCGTCTGCGGGTAATTATCTGAGCGCTTCAGGCTGGCGCCCGGGCGAACCGTCTCTGGTTGAAGTCGTTCTGCCTCAGAATTTCGATTACGCCCTCGCGAACGGTGTCGATCGTCCAACCCAGTTCTGGCAGCAAATCGGGATCGTTCCGGCAAACCGCCTGAACCTCGACCCGGCTGGCGTCGGCGAGGCAGAGCTCTGGCTTCCTGCTGGCGCAACGGGCCCAGCCTTCCTGCTCTACCCGAACTTCGACGTCATCAAGACTTACAACCGCGCAGACTCCTACGCGCTCTCTGTCAGCCTGATTGCTGAAGGCGTGAGCGGGCGCGGCGCACCAACCGGCGCATGGCCGCGTGGTATTGATCGCCTCAGCATTTCTGAAATCGAACAGCTTCAGGTTGCGCTGAACCGCCTTGGATATAATGCAGGCCCTGCAGACGGCATTGCCGGACGCGGCACACGCGGAGCGCTACAGCGCTTCCAGATTGATCGCGGCATGATGGCGGACGGCTTTCCGACACGTACTGCGCTCGCCGCAGTGCTTGCCGCGAGCTAGACGTCAGGCGTTTCTGCTTCGTCTTCATCTGCATATGAGGCTGTCGCGCGGAAATAGGCGAACAGCCCCATAAAGCTCAGAACCACTGCTGAAAAGATAAACGGGAAAGCCGGGTGTATGTTCTCATACGCCCACAGCCCAAATATAGGTGAGGCGACAAACCCCATGCCGTTTGCTGCCGTCACCAGACCTGCCACATTGCCCTGCAGCGTCGTACCAACGGCAAGCGATGCGCCCGAGGTAAAACCCGGCCGTGAAAAGCCCTGCCCGATTCCGTAGAGAATTTGCGCGAGGCCAAAGATTTCCAGCGTCGGAATGGAAATGGTCAGAAACGCTGACATGATCAAAAGCACAGAGCCCGAAATCATGAGCGCTTTGGGTGAGAGCTTCAATCTCGGGATCAGCGCAAGTTGCGCTGTGAGCGTAGCAAGCGCGCCAAGTGTCATCACGATACTCAGCTCGCCAGCCCCCGGATTTTCATTCGTCGGCGAGGCATCTGGCAGAAGCCCTGCCTCATACAGACGATCCAGCATAAAATACGGGAAGGTCTGTAGCATCACGCCGGACACAAGCGAGAGGCCGATGCCGTAGATCAGGAAGGGCCGAACCCCCGGCTCTCGCCACAGCCCTTTCCCTTCATTGGTCTCAACCTCTTCGATCTGCGGCGGGCGATTTTCCGGCAGACGGAACCAGATCAAAAGGCCGATCACACTTGCGATAATGGCAATGACATAGACCGGCGCGAGAAGATGGACCTGTTTGATCAGAACACCGGCAAGGCTTGGCCCGATCGCCGTCCCAAAGGTGAAGCCCGAAGTCAGCGAAGCGATTTCTTCAGTCCGTTTCTTGGAAGAGGTCCGGTCAGCCACATAAGCCTGAGCGGCCGGGTTCGTACCCGATCCGAAAATACCGAACAATGACCGCCCAGAGATAAGGAGTACGAAGATGAGCGGCCAGAAGGTGATAAAGCCGCCAAGGCTGAGCGCGCCCACCGTTCCGAACAAAATCATCGACAGGGCAAAGCCCGCCATGCCTAGCGCGGCGACCGGCCTGCGTCCCCACCGGTTGGACTTCTTTCCCCAATACGGGCTGGTCACCACCCAAAGAAACGCAGAGAGCGAGAAGATCGCGCCCGCTGTCCAGGCCGGCAACTCCAGGCGGCGCACAAGCAGAGGCAAGACCGAGGTGATGAGCATAGTGTTGCCCGCGCCAACAGCCATCAGCGCAAAGAAGAGCAGGCGGAATGCGCCGCGTCTTTCTGGGGGTGTCGTGCAAGCTGCCTCAGTTGTCATGGCCATCTTTTGCGCCTCGCTTTTGCGACGGTCAACAACTGTCTTTACGTCGTACGGCTCATGAAATTCGATTGACGGACTTATCGTTAATTCCGCCCCCGCAGAAACCGTGCGTTAAGCCTAATGGGCTATGACGTTACCCAATATAACAACAGAAAAGTTGGGTTCGATGTTTCAGATCATTGGAATCGTGGTCGTTTTCGGCATGGTGTTCGGGGGCTTCATGCTCGCCGGCGGACACTTTGACGTTATCATCAAAGCTGCACCTTTTGAAATGATGATGATTGGTGGTGCCGCCGTTGGTGCGCTATTGATCGGCAACTCTTTCAAAACTGTGCTCGGTGTCTTGAGCGGTTTTGGTAAGGCCATGGCCGGACCGAAATGGAAGCCTAAAGACTATACCGACTTGTTATCGGTCTTATTTGTCTTAACGAAGACGATGAAGACCAAAGGGGTGGTCGCCATTGAGGCGCATATCGAGAACCCGAAAGAATCCCGCATTTTCCAGGAATATCCGAAGATTATGAAGGACCATTTCGCGCTCGATCTGATCTGCGACACGCTCCGCATGATGACGATGAACATGGAAGATCCGCATCAGGTGGAAGACGCCATCGAGAAACAGATCGAAAAGCACCACCATGAAGCGCACGCTCCGGCTCATGCGCTTCAGGGCATGGCAGACGCACTTCCAGCTCTTGGCATTGTTGCGGCGGTTCTGGGTATCATCAAAACCATGGGCGCGATCAACCAGCCGCCTGAATATCTCGGTAAGCTGATCGGTTCGGCGCTCGTAGGTACATTCCTCGGCGTTTTTCTCGCTTACGGTCTGGTTGGGCCGTTCGCAGCACGCCTGGGCGAAGTGATCGACGAAGAAGGCAAATTCTATCAGATCATCAAAGACGTTCTGGTGGCGCACTTGCACGGCAACGCAGCGCAGATTTCTGTCGAGATCGGTCGCGGCAATATTCCGAGCACCGCGCAGCCGACTTTCGCGCAGCTTGAAGAAGCGCTCAACAACGTTCCTGAAGCGGCTTAACTTTCCGAAACGAAATCAGATGCGCCTTAGCTGTCCCCCGACATAAGGCGCATCCAGTCACGGTGCTCAAGACCGTAGACCATATCCATAAGCTCGAACTGCAGACCCGTCGGGCGCGAGATATTTGAATTCCACATCGCTGCAATGCCTGTCTGACGCTCCGGATCGAACATGATCAGAGCGCGATAGCCGCGCACCGCACCGCGGTGCCCAACCACGGTGTGGCCTTCATAATCATAAATGCGCCAGCCAAGGCCATAATCAGCATCCTGAATACGGTCATAACGGCGGCCCATGCCGCGCGCTTCGCGAAGAGTTTCAACGATGGGCGTGTGCGCCTCGGTCAGCGCTTCCTGAGAGAAAACCGCAGGACGAAGCCCCATCTGCGCCTGAAGATAGCGCGCCATATCATCCGCTGACGAGCTGATACCGCCTGCTGCAGCGACACGGAAGTAAGGCGGCGTGATGCGATCCGCGACCATACGGCCACCGCGATAGTTATAAGGGCGCGCATAATTGCCACCATCTACGAAGCCTTCATAAGTGGAGGCCGCATTCCTCATGCCGAGCGGACGGAAAACACGTTCTGAGACAATCGTATCGAAGTCGTCGCCCGTTGTGTCGTAGAACACCTCTTCAATCGTATCGAACGCGACGTTCTGATATCCATGGCACTGACCGACAGGGCAGATCAGATCGAGATCACCCAGCATGCCGCGAATGGTAGACGGCTCACGGCCACTTTCAAGAATGTTGTCATACGCGTTGGAAACAAGACCAAGGCGGTGAGACAGAACATCACGAAGCGTCGCGGTGTTTTCACCAAAACCCGGAAGACGCAAAGTTGTCTGATATTCGGACACTGTATCATCCAGAGACAGAATGCCCTGATGATCGAGTTCTGCTGCAATCGTGCCCGCAAGTCCTTTGGAAACAGATGCCCACCGGAAGCGTGTGTCAGTGTTTACCGGGCTGCCGCCCTCTTCAGTGAGGCCATAGCCACGCACAAACCGGATATCGCCGTTTTCGACGACCGCGACAGCGAGACCCATCATGTCGTCGCGCTGCATCAGCAGGCGGATTCGAGCATCCAGATAGCCGTAATCAATCGATTGTGCCTGCGCCGTCGTGCCGAGACAGAGCGCCATGAACAGACCCGAAAACCACTGCATAGCCAATTTCATTCAAGATCTCTCCGGAAGGACCGTGCCGCTCATACCGCGAATGCGCCGAACAGGACTCGCTTATTAGTTGGATTGAGCATGCAAACTTCAGACCGTCTGCTAAAGAAAATCCTAATGGGACGTCAACTTAACAATACAGCTCCGCGGGCGGGGGCATAATAATGCCGGTAAAGCCAGCAGGCCGGGAAGAACTTCATGCGTTCTTCCAATTCGATGACATTATCGAACGCCCGGGCTTTGCCGTATTGCTATTTCTGCTCCAGCTCGCCGTAATGGGCTATGGCTTTGCGTGGGCGCTCGAATGGGACCGTCCTGAAAGAGAAGCCATTTTCGGGCTGATCTATATGGATGCCGCGCTTGTCGCACTGGCGATCATGGCGGCTTCGGCTTGCATTATCTTCCTACTGCTTAACCTGTTCAAAATACTCGCCCGCATACGGCGCAACCAGAACAGACACGCGCTGGCTTTGAAGGCGCGCAATATCCTGCGGGAAGATTACAAACGCGCACTACGTGCCATACTGAAGGCCTCCGGTTTGCGCCCGTCAGATATGTTGCCAGTCAGAACCGCGGGGGCATCGCAACTTGAGCGCCTGCTCTTTGATGAGGATGATCTCGACACGTTTCTGGGGCCCGTCAGGCATCAATCACTTCGCGCGGTCACACCCTATGGACGGGACGTCGCCTATGGACCGTCCCCAGATCACAAGCTGGCTGACAATGCCGATTTTGAAGGCCTGTACACGCCGTTTTACCTTGTCTGCCTTTTTATCACCGACACGCATTACGTTGTAGGCGAAGCCGTGTGCAACAGCCTGGCCGGAACGCTGCAGAGCCGCGTAAAACGTATTCCCAAACAGGAGATTGCATCATCAGATTTCCGATCCACTCATCGTACCTTGCCGCTTCCGGGCCGCATACTGGATGATTGGCTCGTAAACCGGCGCCTCGACACCGCCGAAAGCCGGCGCGTGACAACACGCCTACAAAAACAGGAACAGGCCAATAGAAAGTCCGGGCACTACAGATATGTTCAAGCGGCTCCCGCTTATGCGATCTCTCAGAATATCCGGTTTCTGGAAATATCACTGAATGATGGTCGCACAATGCAGCTTCCGACGCAGATTGACCAGACGATCATTCTGAAGGAGCCAACAGGCTATTTTCGGGAGATTGATGACGCGTCACCGCACACCTTCGCCACCGGCTGGGGCGATATCGCGTTCAAGACACGTGAGTTCAGTCCCTACACGAGTGGATATCTGTATGATCCGCCTGAAGGCGCGCAAGCCTCTGGCGAGCGCGCACTCTGGTCGACCGGGCGGCAGGTAACCCACCGCGCCTTTCTGGCATTTCCGAATTTGTTCGTGACACTGCTCACGGCGCTCATTCTGGCTGCGGGCATTCTCTGGCTGATGAACAGCCTTACGAATGATACGAGCCAGAGCCAAAGCTCCAGTGATGAATCCGGCTACCGGATGGACACGCCTCAGGGGATTGTGCCGGTACAGCCGATGAAGGATCAACGCGCTTAATATTGCGCGCGTTGATCAGGCGCGTGGACGGTCCTCGTCGCTGGTTGGAAGTTCCCATCCACGGATGAGAGATTCTGCGATCTGAGCGGCATCAACCGCTGCACGTGTTGTAGACCAGCGCTCCATGATCGGAATCTGATTGCGCAGGGCTTCACGTACATTCGGATCACGCGTGACGATACCAGCCAGCGGCGGGCGGAAACCAAGGAAGGTCTGGCACGCCTTGGCAATCGCTTCATACGTCTGGCGGCCACGTTGACGGTTATCAGCCTGGTTAATCACGATGATCGGCTGCACGGATGGCGCATAGCCTTTCATGACCTTGATGAAGGCATACGCGTCCGTCATGGATGCCGGGTCATCAGTCACTACGACCAGTGTGCGGTCGGCGGAACGGGCAAGACGCATAACGTTGGTTTCAAGGCCAGCGGCAAGGTCGACGAGCACATGATCATACTGAAGTGCGAGCGCTGTCAGACCAGCTGCGAGACGGGCAACCTCTTCCTGAGGCAGCGCGGCCATCGCACCTGAACCGGAACGGCCCGGAAGAACATCGAAACCACCTTCGGCAACACCGCCAGAAACCGGCGTGACCGCGTGTTCGAGTTCAACCCATCCGGCAATTACAGCCGCAAGATCGGTTTCAGGTGCAATGCCAAGGTGAACGTCTACGTTCGCCAGACCCAGGTCACCATCTACCAGAAGCGTTCGTCTCCCGGCCTTAGCCAGCGCACCTGCCAGTGCGGTAGACAGGAAGGTCTTCCCGACCCCGCCCTTACCGGACGCTACAGCGATGATTGATGCCGGCTGAACGCGAGATTGCGGCCCTGCCGTTTCTTTTTGTCTACGAAAGCCGAAACTCATTACGCGGCTCCTTTCAGGGATTCTGCACCTGGCGCATGCTCGAGGAGAATGCGGGCGAGACGATTAGACGTGGCAGGGATTAAGCCCCCGCCGATAAATGGGGTCAGTGAGAGATGCGAGATATTAAGTCTGGCGTTCGCGATAGCGTACAAAACGCTCCCGCGGCGCTTTACAACATCGAGTTTGGTAATGATGCAACGTCGAATACCGAGTTCTGCAAAGGCTTTTACATTATCTTCCAGATCCAGTGGATGGCCTTCTGCAGAAATAACTAGAACCGGCTCCGCATCGACGAGGGTAATGAGGTCGCGAAGTCGATCCAGGTCCTCTGAATCTGTCGGGTTGATCGGGGGGGTATCAATGACCATTCCGCGGCCAAGCGCGCGAATCCGGTCATAACTTTTCAGCAGCTGGTCAGGCGTGAGCGACGTTGGCACCTTGCCGACATCGCGCTGCAGATAAGCTGCGAGCTGGGACGAGCCAGACGTCGCATCAAAGTCAGCGACAATCGGAACGGCCTCACAATTTGCAGCCTGTGACCGGCGGACAAACTTTGCAGCGGTAGATGTTTTGCCCGAACCCGGCGGGCCTACCAGCATGATTGGTCGCTCAAGACCCGGCGTGATCGGAGAATAGCCAACCATGCCTTCCAGCGCATAAACGAAACCGTTTGAAAGATCCGTGTTTGCATCAACGAGACGAGCGCCCGTCGTTGCCAGCACATCAGAGAACCCGTCCGGCGCACCATGCCATGAGAGAATATCTTTGAGCTGCTCGCGATACCTGTTGAGCTGCAGAACCGGCGATGGTCTTGGCTCAGCCTTCAGTTCAAATTTCGGCGCCACACGTTGCGTTGCCCGCTCCACCCCGGCGCGGACCTCATAACCTGTTTCAGCCTCCCATTCGGACAGAATAACTGCATCCTGCCCCATATCGGCGAAAGCGAGAGCCACCGCTTCTTCCCTGGTATCTGCCGAATAAAGCTTCATCTTCATGGCCGCTACTCCCCCTAAACCGTCCCGGCAGCGCGCAAGCGCGCTTTGGGATGAATTTCATTCTGAGACAGGACTGGTGTCTTCGGACGGAAGCGATCAATCAGCGACTGCACAAACGGCCGGATCGCAGCACTCGTCAGAAGCACGGGCGTCATGCCCTGCTGGCTGGCCTTGTCAAAGGCCTGTCGGACCTCACCGGCAAACGCGTGAAGACGGGACGGCTCAAGCGCAAGCTGGCGCTCTGAACCCTGCCCGACAATGGCGTTTGCGAAGGTCTGTTCCCACCCCGGAGACATTGTGATGACCGGAAGCTGCCCGGTTTCATCGGAATTCACATGGCAGAGCTGGCGGCCAAGACGTGACCTCACATGCTCTGTAATAAAGGTCATATCCTTATTGGCAGATGCTGCTTCGGCAATTCCCTCCAGAATTGTCGGCAGATCGCGGATAGACACAAATTCGCGTAGCAGGTTCTGAAGAACGCGCTGAATGCCTGAAGTACTGATCTGATTTGGTACAATATCTGCGACCAAGGCTTTCTGCTCCTGCGGCAGGTCATCCAGAAGGGACTTCACTGCGGCGAATGAAAGCAATTCAGCCATATTTTCCTTAACAATTTCGGTAAAATGCGTCGTAAGTACAGTTGCCGGATCGACGACCGTATAGCCGTTAATCGCCGCATCTTCCTTGCGCGCTTCGTCTACCCAGATCGCAGGAAGCCCAAAAACAGGCTCTGTTACGCGTTCACCTGAGATCGGTGAGGCATTACCCATCGCATCCATTGCGAGATGGTGATTGAGCTTAAGTCGGCCATCACCGGCCACGATTTCCTTAACGCAGATATGGTAGGATTCAGACGGTAGTTCGAGATTGTCGACGATGCGCACAGACGGCGCAACAAAGCCGAATTCAGCTGCAATCTGGCGACGGACTGCCTTAACCTGATCTGTCAGCTTACGGCCCTTGGTCTCATTGATAAGCGCCACCAGTCCGAAGCCGAGTTCGATCTTGAGATCATCAACCGCAAGCGAATCAGAGATTGGCGCTTCTTTTGGCTCCGCTGCTTTTTCAGTCTTGATCGCCTCGGCAATCTTGTCTTGTTCAGCCGCTTCTTTCCGCTGCTTGTCGACACGATAAGCCATGTATCCAAGCGAACCTGCGAGCGCAAAGAACGGAATTATGGGCATTCCCGGCAGCAAACCGGCAAAGAGCGCGGCGCCCGAAACCATATAAAGTCCAAGCGGATTGCTCATCAGCTGCTTGCCGAATGCTTTATCCGCAGCGCCGTCGAGACCGGCTTTGGAGACCAGAAGGCCCGCGGCAATGGAAATGATCAGTGCTGGGATCTGGCTGACAAGGCCGTCACCGATTGTCAGACGCGTATAGGTATCAGCCGCCGTTTCAAACGGCAGGCCTTCCTGCGCCACGCCGATAATAATACCGCCAATAATATTGATCGCTGTGATCAGAAGACCGGCAACCGCGTCACCGCGAACGAATTTCGACGCACCATCCATGGCACCGAAGAAATTGCTTTCGCCTTCAACCGTTTTACGGCGCTCGCGGGCCTCTTCTTCATTGATGAGACCTGCAGACAGATCAGCGTCGATTGCCATCTGTTTGCCGGGCATCGCATCAAGGGTGAAGCGGGCTGCGACTTCCGCGATACGGCCAGAACCTTTGGAGATCACGACGAAGTTCACGATCACCAGAATGATGAAGATAATGACGCCAATGACGTAATTACCGCCCATCACGAACGAACCGAACGCCTTGATGACATCACCGGCCGCGTCAGGTCCCTGAGCGCCGTTTGAAAGGATAAGGCGGGTTGAGGCCATGTTGAGGCCAAGTCGCAATAACGTTGCGATCAACAGGACAGCCGGAAAGGCGCTGAACTCGAGCGGCTTCTTAATCAGAAGCGCTGTCATCAGCACCAGAACAGAGAAGGTAATGGAAACGGCCAGCATCATGTCGAGCAGAATGCTCGGCATAGGCATAATCAGCATGATGATCAGGGCAAGCACCCCGACCCCCATGGCCACTTCGCTCTTGAGACCGGATGTCAGAAAGGCCTGGACGTCAAATCCACCAATACGCAAACCGCCTCCGGCTGCGTTGCCCTCTGAAAGACCCTGAGATGACGTCGTATCAGCCAAACCCGTTACCTACTCTAATGACGCCTAGATTGCTTCGCGAACTTCGCCCGGTTGCGGCACGTCTACGCCCGCTTCCGAATAGGCTTTCAGCTTGTTGCGAAGCGTGCGGATCGAAATGCCGAGAATGTTCGCGGCGTGTGTACGGTTACCAAGACAATGGCTGAGCGTATCAAGGATCAGATCCTGCTCGACATCGGCAACTGTACGGCCAACCAGAGATGTGTTGAGCGCAGATGCTGACTGCGTCGCCGCATCAACAACAGGATTACCCGTCGGCATTGGGTGGCTGGACGCTGCAACTGGCTCAAGACCATCCGGCGAGCGGATCGCTTCGGCATCGATGACATCGCCGACAGACAGAAGCACCGCGCGGTGCATTGCGTTTTCAAGTTCACGAACATTGCCCGGCCAGTCATGCGCCTGAACGCATTCGCGGGCTTCGTCTGAAAGGCGTTTGCCCGGAAGGCCGTTGGCCGCCGCATATTTTTCGACGAAGTAATTAGCAAGCTCAACTGCATCGAGTTTTCGCTCGCGTAGTGGAGGGATACGCAGATTTACAACATTCAGGCGATAAAGAAGGTCTTCGCGAAAGATGCCTTCCTTTACAGCGTCTGCAAGGTTCCGGTTAGACGTCGCAAGGATACGGATATTGACCTTAATCGGCTTGGAGCCGCCAACACGGTCAATCTCGCGTTCCTGAATAGCGCGCAGGAGTTTGGCCTGAAGACGCGCATCCATCTCGGAAATCTCGTCCAGCAGAAGCGTGCCGCCATCAGCCTCTTCAAACTTACCGATACGGCGTGTGACAGCGCCCGTGAATGCACCCTTCTCGTGCCCGAAAAGTTCTGATTCCAGCAGGTTTTCAGGAATGGCCGCGCAGTTCACTGAAATGAACGGCTTCGAGGCGCGGCGTGACTGCTTGTGCACATAGCGCGCCATGACTTCTTTACCGACACCGCTCTCACCTGTGATGAGCACGCTGGCTTCACTACCTGCAATCTGGTCAGCAAGCTGTATAACGCGCTGCATTGCCGGATCGGATACAATCATCGGACGCTCGTCATCAGCGACCGCCTCCAGCACGGCGGCGATCATGTCTGGATCTGGCGGAAGCGGGATGAATTCGCGCGCACCAGCGCGGATCGCGTTCGCAGCGCCCGTCGCATCAGCTTCAACACCGCAAGCGACCACGGGGACGGCGATCCGTTCTGCATCAAGTGCAGATGTGAGGCTGGCGAGGTCCAGATTGTAGTCCGCCATGATCAGGTCAGCACCACGACCGGCCCGCAGAGCCGAAAGCGCCTGCTCGATCTGGTCGAAATGAGTGACTTTCGCCCCGCGATCGAACGCGATCTTCGAAGCGACCGAAAGCTGACCTCCCAGATTTCCGATCATCATCACGCGCATGGGCGGGCTCCTTCAACAGATACTTTTACAGAGAGGGAAGAGGCGAGACGGGTCATTAGTTTACGCCCTCCCCATCCTTGATGATTTCCGTCATCGTGACACCGAGGCGATCATCGACGAGAACAATCTCACCGCGGGCAACGAGCCGGTTATTGACGTAAATATCGATGGCTTCACCGACGCGGCGATCAAGCTCGAGAAGCGAGCCGGGCGCGAGGCGTAGAAGTTCTGACACTTCCATCTGAGTGCGACCGAGCACGGCCTGAATATTGACCGGAACGTCAAAGACGGGTTCCAGATCGGCAGCAGCCTTCTCTTCCGCGCGCTGAGACGGCGTGGAAGCCGGGGCTCCGGTGTTTTCAAGTTCCGGCAGGTTTAAAGCGTCGTCGTTACTCAAGATACACTCTCTTCAATCATGCCACGGTGGCGAACAGGTCGCCCTGTGGCTCAAGGGGTTGTGTCAGATGGCCGCGAACGATTTGTTCCAGCTTCTCTGCGAGCATTTCCGGGTCCTGGCTCACCGCGCCGGACGCCCATTCAAGCGTCCATGCACCCGGAGCTGCCATCGGATCTGCAACAAGTCTGATATCTGTGCCCGGAGGCGTTCTGGCCTCGACAACCGGCGCAACAAGCGCCTCCAGATCAGGCGAAATTTTCAGCGTAACGACTGCGTTCATCGGCAGATCGGAAACGGCTTCGGCGAGCGCGGCCTGTACGGCTTCCTGCGGAAAGGCTGCAATAGCTTCAGCAGCAAGTTTACGCCCCATCATAAGCGCCAGTTCAGAGGCCTGTTTGCGCAAGTCATCTGCAATCGACATGGCGAATGGCAAGGTCGGGCTGACATGTTGAACCAGCGCCTGAACAGATGCCTCCACCTGACGATGCATCTGCGCCTCGGAAGACGCCATGGCTTCCTGACGTGCGGCCTCGACGGCTGCATCCATTTCGGCCTGAGTGTAGCGCTTGAAACGACCGCCCTCCTGAAGGACGGTGCCATCCGCGCCGAACTCTGTATCAAAAGAGAATGCGTCAGCTTTAGTAGATGAGCTCATCATCGCCTCCACCTTCTGACAGCATGATCTCGCCGCGTGCCGCGAGGTCTTTCGCCGTAAATACCATTTCAGTTTGTGCCTGATCGACATCCTTCAGACGTACAGGGCCGAGCGCCTGCATGTCGTCCTTAAGCAGCTTCGCAGCGCGCTCGGACATGTTGGACAGGAACAGATCGCGAAGATCGTCGGATGCGCCTTTGAGCGCCAGCGCAAGCTTGTCTTTCTCGACGCTGCGCAGAAGGGTCTGGATGCCGCCCGGATCGAGTTTCGAAAGGTCTTCGAAGACAAACATGAGCGCGCGGATTTTGTCCGAGCTTTCGCGGTTGCGTTCTTCGAGACTGTTGAGGAAGCGACCTTCCGTCTGACGGTCAAAGCTGTTGAAGATTTCCGCCATCAACTCGTGGCTGTCGCGTTTCGATGTGCGTGCGAGGTTGGACATAAACTCCGAGCGCAGCGTATTCTCGATTTTATCGAGAATCTCGCGCTGCACCGGCTCCATGCGCAACATACGCTGAACGCACTCGATTGCGAATTCTTCCGGCAGCGCCGCCAGCACGCGCGCGGCATGGTCGGCCTTAACTTTGGAGAGAACCACCGCAACAGTCTGCGGGTACTCATTCTTCAGATAATTCGCGAGAACGACCTCGTTCACATTGCCGAGCTTGTCCCACATGGTCCGACCCGCAGGACCGCGAATCTCTTCCATCAGAGCGTCCACCTTTTCAGGCGGCAGGAAGTTCATGAGCAGCTTTTGCGTCTGCTCATAGGACCCCATGATATTGCCCTGATTAGTCATCTTGGAGACGAAGTCAGAGATCAGACTCTCAACAAGTTCTGCTTCTACGACACCAAGTCCGGACATGGCGTGTGAGATTTCACGAATCTCGTCTTCGCCGAGCTTTTCCCAGACCGGCGCCATGTTTTCACCAAGCGCCATCAGGATAACGGCAGACTTCTCAGCGCCCGTCATACCCTGAATCCGGTTGCGGATTTTGAGGCTGGTGCCCGCATTCGACGGATTATTACCGGCGATATTGGCTGTAACGAGTTCGGCGAGGGCTTCTGTTTCCTTCGACATCAGAAGGCCCTCTGATCAGATTCGTTTAGCCAGGTCCGGAGAATGGAGACAGACTCATCTGGATGCTGGTCGATCATCTCAGCAATCTTCTTCATGGAAGATGCTTTCACCTGACCGGTTACGTTCGCAACATCAATGGAGTGCTCGAGCTCACTGGCCGCAGACCCACCTGCGTCTGAAGGTGCTGGCAGTGCGCCTGCCGAATACCCTTCAGCTGTGATTCGCTCACCACCCGGTGACCGGTTCGGCGACGAGGATGGACCGCTCAAAAGACCCGAAATCAGTGGACGCAAAACAAAGAACACAACCGCCAGACCACCAATGAACAGCGCGATGAGTTCAACGGCGCGCATGATGTCATTCTTGGTGAAATCGAGGAAGCCACCAGAGCTTGCTGCGGTACCAAGTGTGAGGTCTGGCTGAGCGAACTGAATATTCACAACTTCAACAACGTCGCCGCGTGTCTCGTTATAGCCGACAGCGGAGCGAACCAGCGCAGCAATCTGCGCCATATCAGCCTCGGAACGCGGTGCGAAGTTCACAATCTCTGCACCATCTTCTCCGGCAGTAACGGTCCGCATATTGTCGATTGCAACAGCGATAGACAGACGATTAATCGCGCCGCCTTCAACGACTTCGGTCTGCGTTGTGCGCGAGATTTCGTAGTTGATCGTTTCTTCAGTGCGGGATGTAGACCGGTCTTCAGTCGGACCGTCCGCGCCTGTGTCTTCAGCATCTGGCAGGTTTTGCTCGACCGTTGTCGCTTCCTGACGGCCACGAATACGGTCTGCAGATGATTCTTCTACAGTCTGTGTCGATCGAACGACGCGTCCTTCCGGATCAAACAACTCAGATGAACGCGTGACGCGGTTAAAGTCGACGTCGGCGCTGATTTGAACCCGTGCAGCGCCTGCACCCACAACGGGCTCGAGCTGATCGAGTACTTTCCGGCGAAGCTCTTCTTCGATCATGGCGCGGCGTTCGTCTGACGTCATACCGCCAATCGACCCATTTGCATCACTGGCTGCCGCCGCAAGAAGACGGCCCTGACCGTCAAGAAGCGTCACATGATCAGGCTCAAGGCCTGGAACCGCGCCCGCTGCAAGATTTCGAATCGCACGAATCTGCGCACCGTCCAGAGACCGGCCGACAATGTCCACAACGATAGAGGCAGTTGTTGCCGAGGCGTCGCGCTCAAACAGACGTCGCTCTGGCAGAACGAGGTGAACCCGCGCAGAGCGGACGTTATCCAGATTGGTAATCGTACGGGCAAGCTCGCCCTCAAGCGCACGAACCCGGTTTACGTTCTGAACGAACGTCGTCGCTCCGAGCGCATCCTGCTGGTCAAAGATTTCATAGCCGACAGAGCCGCGGGACGGCAGACCTTCGCTGGACAGCATCATGCGCGCGTCCATGACCTGATCGCGAGCCACAAAGATGGAAGACCCATCGCCGCGCATATCATATCGAATGTTGGCCTGGTCGAGGCGCTCTGCGATCTGGGACGCCTCAGCGAGTTCCAGACCGGAATAGAGCAGTGCCTGTTGCGCTGAACCCGTCCGCAGGAACAGCGAAGACATAACACCGCCGACAATAGCAAGGACGATCAGACCCGCAATGATTCGGGTCTGCCCTATGCCGGCGATGGAAAATCCGGATTTTTTTGATTCTGTCTCAGCCATAAATGCCTAGCCAAACCCGTTTTTTACGAAGTGCTAGGCAGGAATTTCCCACCTCACCGTAAAGGAGGGCTTAACAAAGTCGTTAAGACAGAATGTTTTTTATCAGCCGCGGTACTGTTGTACGCGTGTAACTCGCAGTCCTTTCGACCCATGGCGGTCATAAAGTTTCTGCCAGCCGGAAAATTCTTCCTCGCTGAGATTGTAACGCTCGCACGCTTCCTTGAGCGTCAGAAGCCCACCACGCACGGCGGCAACAACTTCCGCTTTACGGCGAGTTACCCAACGACGAATCGTGGGTTCTGGAAGATCCTTAAGTGTGATCTGCTTTCCGTCTGGTCCCGGAACTGATGTGATCACCTGCGATTCATGCACCATCATCAAAGCCCTTCTTTTTGTGGCTCGGTTTGTCGATGGTCTGGTTATACAGGCAGAGTTTTAAGGTCAGACTTGAGCGCGCGTTTGGAATTAATGGAAACTTCCGGCAAATTTCATGCGCCTATAAACCATAAACCGGGAGCCTAAGCCCCCGGTTTTAAAGCGTTTTTTGTTCTGCGGTTAAATCGCAGATTTAAGACTTACTATCGCTTGATACGAATTAGCTCATCCAGCATCTCGTCGGCAGTTGTAACAATTTTAGAACTTGCCGAGTAAGCCCGTTGTGTCACGATGAGCGTTGTAAATTCTTCTGCGAGATCCACAGTAGACGCTTCAAGCGCGCGAGATTGCACCGCGCCTGCTCCGCCTTCTCTGGCAGCTTTCATGTTCAGCTGCCCCGAATCAGGGGACGCGGAGAATGCACCGCCCGGCTCCAGGTTGAGGCCAGACATGTTCGGGAAGGTCGCGAGCGGAAGCTGATAAATAGAGCGAGACAGACCGTTTGTGAAAAGCGCGTTCACATAACCATCCTTATCGACCTCTACCGACGACAGAACACCATATGCACGGCCATCGACTGTGGATTCGACCAACTCGTTCGGCGTGTCATATTGCGTAAGGCCGCCAGCCGTAAGCGCACCGCCAATGTCAAGGTTGAGTGTTTGCGCAGCGAGACCGGAAGCTGTGGCCCAACCGATTTGCGGATCTGTCGCTGTAGCGTTAGACGCCAGAATATCGATCGTGCTCGGAAGAGTCGAGTTTGCGAGATCAAGCTGGCCATCAGACGTAAACGCCACAACACCGCTCGCCAGAAGTCCATCTGGACGACCAGTTGCCTGAACATCTGACGCTGGTACAACATGAACTTCCGCGAACCACTCATTCGCGGTTGGGGATTTCATGAACGACATAGCCAGTGTGCGAATGCCACCGAGCGAATCATAAATTTGAACCGTGCTTTGGAAGTCTGGTGTGAAGTCACCTGACGCCATGCTCACATTCGGATTGGCAGCAAGGTCATATGTGCTCGCGGCAGGATTGATTGCCTGGGATGCTTCAAGGTTTGCCGAGAAGGAAATATTTTCCGTTGCCTGAGCCGCACCGCCAATATTGGACACGCGAACCGGTTCAAGAACAGACAGATCGGTAGGTCCAGTCGGGATCGGGTTGGTTTCATCAACCGGCCAGCCATAGAGGTAATAGCCGGAGGTATTTGCAAGATAACCTTCACTGTCAGGTTCGAACTGACCTGCACGGGTAAAGAAGTATCCGTCGGATGTAGTCGCGTTCGCCGCTTTCTGGCGCGTGACGAACATACCGTCGCCAGCAATCGCGAGGTGCGTAGAGAAAGAGCTGCTTTCCAGCGCGCCCTGCTCTTCAACCATTGTACGGTTCGAAGCGATCACACCGCCCGCATTATAGCTGGAGAACTGATCCTGTTGCAGAAGCAGAGCAGTAAAATCGGAACGCTGGCGCTTGAAGCCAACCGTGTTCGCATTCGCGATATTGTCAGATGTTACAGCGAGTGCAGACGCGTTCGCGCGCAGGCCGGATGTGCCGGCCAGAAGAGCTGTGTTGATACTCATAACTGAGTTACTCCTTGAAAGATCCCATCATCACATTGTTCATGTGTCGACCCTTCGTGGTCCGTTTCGCATTAGCGTGGCCGGTCATTTTAACCCGCCTTATAATTCAAGTTCGGGCTCAGCTAGCCGCCGCCAGTCTGAGCACCTGATCGAAATAGAAAGCACCGGCGGTCGTCGAGATCGCCGTCTGGTCCGTCGTCAGATCAACGCCTGAAACCTCGGCCCGGACGCGGACTGGTACGTTTACGGCCTCTCCGCTAGAATCCGTGGCCTGAATAATCATCTGATAAAAACCGTCTTCACGTACATCGCCGCTCGTGGTTTCACCGTTCCATTCAAAGCTCGCTGTTCCCTCAGTCGTGCTAAGCTCCTGCGAATAGACAATGTTCCCGCGCTGGTCCTGAATGGAAACCTTAGCCCCCTTAACGCCTTCCGGCATGTCGTAACGCCATTCAATTCCATCAGCGCCCAGTTCACCAACAAGCGAGTCGATCTCGACAATCTGTCCCAGATAACCGGACAGACCTGCGACCGTAGAATTATTCGTCAGCTGAATCAGCTGCGCCATATTCTGGTTCGTCTGAATTTGTTGTTCTACGCCAGAAAACTGAACGAGCTGATTTGTGAACTCGCTTGAGTCCACAGGCTCCAGAGGGTCCTGATTCTGAAGCTGCGCTGTCAGAAGATTGAGGAAGGTATCAAAGTTGGCAGACAGAGACGCGGACGCGCTCGATGCCTGGCTTTGAATTCCACTGACTGTTGATACCACATCAACCATTTAAACTGGCTCCTAGGCTTTCACATCGAGACGCTGTCTCGACCATGCCTGAATCTGAGGTGTCACAGTCCGCGCTTCTGCCGGTTGCTGCTCGGTGTCGGATGCCGCTTGCTGCAGCTCCGTCTGGTCACTACTATCACCTGAGTGAGTGAACGATTTCTTACTATTGTTCTGATCCAGCTCTACCTGAACGCCTTTATCCCCAAGATCGAAGCCCGCCTGGGTAAGAGCGTTCTCAAGTGAACGAAGACCACGTGTAAGCGCATCCGCTGCGACGGCCTCTTTAGCAGCCAGAACAGCCTGCACCCTGCCATCACGATCAACCTCAATACGCACATCCACTTTGCCAAGCTCTGCCGGATCGAGACGGATTTCAAAGCGTGATGTCTTGCCATCAAACTTTTGCAGCATTTTCTGGCTGACTTGCGCCAGAACCGCGGCTTGTGTCGCAGCCGCCCCGCGAAGATGAGCCGGAAGCGCCGCATCGGCGCGCGCAGCGCTGCGTTGCGCCTCGGTCATCTGCACATCACCAGCATCGGCCTCAGCGAGGTCCATTTCCTGTACAAAATCTTCGGGCAGAAGTTCAGACGCAGCCAGCTCCTTAGAAGATGAAACGGCCTGGGTGGCTGCCTGCGTCTGTGGTCCTGACTGGCCTTGCTGGCCATTTCCCTGCCCTGAAGATGTTGAGGACCCGTTCTGCGATGAAGCTCCATCCTGAACTCCCGCCGAAGACGTAGCTGCGCCTCCGGTCTGCGCAGTACCGGATGTCACTTTCCCCTCTCCGCCCTGAGAGGCAGAAGAAGCAGCCGCAGCGAAGGAATTGCTTTCAGGCAGTGCTTGCTTCAATGCCGTTTCGGCGCCCTGTGACGTGAGGCCGTTCAAAGGAATCGACATGCTGGCTGGAGCAGCTGATTTCAGAGTTTGACCTGCTGCCTGGCCCTGACCGGCAATTTCAACCGGCACCCGTCCAGTTGCTATGGCAGGGCGAGCGCCATTTCCATTCTGCGTCAGCGCATCAAGTGCTGATCCACCCGCTTTAGCAGGCGCTGTGGCATCGGCAGAATTTCCGGCGTCTCCTGCAAGCTGGTTTGCAGCCTGACCGTCAATATGAGGTCGCGCCCAACCGCCGGCAAAAATCGAGTCTTTATATATAGGATTACTCAGCGCTGTATCGGTTCTGATTTTGGAACCATCAGCATTGATCACCAATTCGGACGGCTGCGGAGGCGCCACGCCGGTGAGAGGCCCGGAGGATTGTGAAGGAAGCGCCTGCGCTGCAGATGCAGCGAATAAAGCCTGAACTTCGGGAGACACGAAACTATCAGTATAGGACGTACCAACAGCCTTTTGCGAGTTATTGCCCTGCTCAAGCAGCATCGCAAATTCACCAGCGTCGCCATCGAAAGCGCGCGACGGATCATCGGTAACAGTTTTCGCAACAGAAAGGCCAAATGGCACAATATTCATTTACATCTCCAGAGCGCCTGTCGCGCCTAAGAGATTAAAAGCAATCGGCTGGCCACATTTATTGACCGATTTTAACGATTTAAATTATAATAAAAACAGCACACTATTTAGACCTGCGGAAATCACCCCTCTATTTACATCAATCACGACAACATTTTTTGCCGGGTAGAACGGTAAAAACTGCCCTCTGCGCAGGTAAGCATTCCTTCCAAATAGTTGATTTCTCGCGGGAATATTTTTTGCACCTTGTAAAGGATTGCGAAATGTCCGCTCCATAAAATCTACCCCTGTATGAGTACATGCGCGCGCGGGCAAAGAGCGCCTTAGCGAAAGAGCAGACTTAAATTCAGCGGGTGATCCGATGAGCGTAAACAGTATCATGAATACAGGACTGAGCGCACTTCTGGCGAACCAGTCAGCGCTGCGCGTCACCTCTAACAATATCGCCAACGTCAATACTGAAGGCTATGTGCGTCAGGATGCTCGCACAGCTCAGACCGTCCTTAACGGTCAGGGCACTGGCGTCGAACTTATTGTTCAGCGCGCAGCAGACAGGTTTCTCGCCGCAGCGCATCTCTCAGGCATTTCCAATGCCGGGCAGTATCAGGCTACCGCGGGGCTTCTCGATCGCGCGCAGGCCGGTTTCGGCGACCCGACCAGTTCGACATCCATGTTCGCGGCAGTAGACAATCTTATGTCTGATGCAGCCGCACTTGCGAGCGATGCCTCGTCCTCGCTGCGCAAAACTGACTTTGTGTCATCCGTGAATGCGACCTTCCAGGACATTCAGGCGACCTTTGAAACCATTGATGGATTACGCGACGAAGCGCACCAGAAGCTGACAGTCGCAGTTTCAGACACCAACCAGATTTTGAGCCAGATTTCTGTTCTTAACGCCGAAATTCAGAAGTTCAGAATGGCTGGTGCTGACGCATCTGGCGCAGAAACCCAGCAAAGCCAGCTCATGGACCAACTGGCCGGTTATATCGACTTCAAAGTGACCCAGCGAGAGCTGGGCGGTGTAGAACTGCGTACAACGTCAGGGCTTCTGCTCGTCGACCACCGTGCAGCGGAGCTAGCCGTTAATCAGAGCACGGATGGTGCACGTTATCCTGGCGTCTCCATTTCACCCGCAGGGTCCGATGCCGAGCTCGATGTAACGCGCCAGATTCAATCCGGCGAAATTCGCGGCCTGCTAACAGCCCGTGATTCAGACCTGCCTGATCTTGCCTACTCTCTGGGTGAATATGCCTCCGCGCTCGCAGACCAACTCAATCAGGCACACAATGAAGGAACCGCTGTTCCGGCGCCAACCAGCCTGACCGGACGAGAAACGGGCTTGCTTGGCACGGACGCTCTAAACTTTACGGGCGCAGCGACATTCGCCGTTGTTGATTCTTCCGGCCGCACTATCGAGTCTGTGCAGGTCGATTTTGATGCTGGAACCCTGACGACCTCCGCTGGCGGCGTGACCGCAATGGGCGGCACGATTACGGGTTTCACATCGGCGCTGAACTCGGCGTTTGGCGGGTCTGCCACAGTCAGCTTTACAGACGGCGTGATGAGCCTGAGCGCCACCGGCACAAATGGAGTAGCCATTGCGCAGGACCCAACCAACCCATCTGATCGTGGTGGCCGCGGTGTATCTGCGTTCTTCGGACTCAATGATGTCGTGACGACATCACGTCCGGTCTTCTATCAGACCGGCCTCAGCGGGACTGACACTCATGGTATCACGAGCGGTGACATCACCTTTGGCATCCGGAACGGAAATGGTGATCTGATACAGTCGATTACCTACACTCCCGGCGGCACAACATTTGATGACATTATCAACGATCTGAATGGCGCTGGTGTTCTGGGAAGTTTCGCAACGGCGTCGCTCGACGCCAATGGCAGCCTGACAATCTCGCCAAACACAGCCGGCAGTGTTGCCGTTATCGATGTCATTTCAGACACCACACTTCGCGGCACAACCGGGACTTCACTCAGCGCCATTTTCGGCCTTGGTATTGAAGGCCCTGCCGAGCGCGCGCGCGGCCTTTCGCTCAAAGACGAATTAAGCCTCAGCCCAAGCCTTCTGGCGACGTCGAAGTTTGACACGACTGCAACTGCGGTAGGTTCCGTTGGCGTGGCTGCTGGCAGCAATGACGGCGCACTCGCGCTTCAGGGCGCACTCGGCAGCGCTGTAAATCTACGCACCATGCAGGGCGCGGAATATCTCAACCTATCGCTCACCGATGCGGCAGCGCAAATCGCGTCCGACGCAGGCTCCAAGGCGACAACGCTTCTGAACAGAGCCGAGGCTTCAGAGGCGCTGAGAGAAGAAGCCAAGCTTCGCCGCGCATCTGCAGAGGGCGTCAATCTGGACGAAGAAATGGTCAATATGACTGTCTTCCAACAAAGCTATTCGGCAGCTTCGCGCCTCATTCAGGCGTCGAAGGACATGTACGATACGCTGCTAAACATGGTGTAGGACCTGAATTCGCATGACACGCATCGCCTCCAGCATGATCAATTCAAACGCGCTGACCGATTTGCAGCGCGCACAGCGCGAACTGTTTGACGCGCAGCGCAAGACCGCCACCCAGCGCGAAGCCGAAGACCTGAAAGGCTATGGTTCGGATGCCCGCACTGTCGTCAGCCTTGATCGCATGCGCGCGCAGGCCGAAGCCTATAAAGCGTCAGCCGAAGAACTGACCACACGCCTTGATTTACAGGATGCACATATCGGCCGCGCGGCTGACGTTGTCGGCACGCTCCGCGAAAAGCTGACTAACGCGCTGGCTCTTGGCGATCTCTCTTCCGTCGGTAGCGATATTTCTGCCGCGTTTTCCGACCTCAAGTCCTCTTTCAACGCGACGCTGAACGGCAAATACATGTTCGGAGGCAATCTCCCGACCGAAGCGCCCATCGTCACCGATTCAATCAGCGATCTCGCCAATAATCCGCTCGCAGATGCTGTGAACTCAGATGCGAGCGCCGTTCAGGTACGTATCGACAAATCCCGCCTCGTAGACGAAGCGCCTCTCGCACATGAGATTTCCCAAGAGTCTCTGACCATTCTGCGTGACCTTCAGATATTCGCTGAAAGCGTGGACGGCCCGTTCTCCGAGAACCCGACGCAAGCCCAGCAAGACGCAATCAAATCAGCTCTGTCGCAGATGAAATCTGTTTATGAGGGCTTGATTGAGGCACAAGGAAAAAACGGCCGCGTGCTCAATGAGACTGATGCGGCGATTGAACGCCACACCTCTGAACGTGACCTTCTGGAATCTCTGTCCGCGAACATAACAGATGTAGATCTCGCGGAAGTCGCAGTGCAACTCAATCAGGCACAGCTTCAATATCAGGCGACAGCTTCGGTGTTTAACACCATTCAGGACCTGTCTCTGGTCAACCTGCTGCGATAGTTCGGGTCAGCCGATCACGTTGAAGCGTTTGCGGTCGAAAAAGGCCAAAACGCTCTTCAACTCATGTCCGCGTTTCAAAATTACGCCTTCCGCGGAAACAATAGAAAATGCACCCTGGCGCCTTGCCAGTGCGGGCTGTTTTTCGACACGATATATCGGCATTTCAGCGGCGCGCTTGAATATGGAAAAGACGGCGCGGTCTTTATGCATGTTGAGCGCGTAGTCCCGCCACTCGCCGGCGGCAACCATACGGCCATACACGCCCATTATCTGATCAAGTTCGAGCCGATGAAAGAAAACCGGCTCGTGAGTTTTCGCGTTATTCGTACGAGTTTGAACGTTCATTCAGATACCATGCGCTTCCACACTCACTAGACCAGAGTGAGGGTCTGTTTGTGAAGAAGATTTAATCAAAAACACAAACTTGCCGCAAATCACCCCCTTCTTTGCCTATCACGATACCCAATATTGAAAGGGTCGGGCGCTGGCAGGTGTTCGCTCCAGACCCATCAGCCCCCCAGCCCCCTGGGCGTTCGCTAATGCCGGTACCCGACACCCGTTCAAACGGGACACATGATGAAACTCCCCAATCAAAACGCGTTGCCTCTGGTAACGCGTTTTTTGGTAACCAAATCTGTGGCATGTTCCCCGTGGACGGGAGTGGCAGTGTGGACACGATTGTAACGGCATCGAAACTAACCAAACGGTATCGCGCTCATACCGCGCTGGATGGCGTCAGCTTCGAATTACATAAGGGCGAAATTGTTGGCCTGCTTGGTCTCAATGGTGCTGGCAAATCCACAACGCTGTCACTTCTCACAGGAAGGCTACTACCCGATGAGGGGCATGTCAGTATTCTCGGCCATGATCTTTCATCAGACCTTCGCGCCGCGCAGGCCTGTTTCGGCTTTCTGCCTGAAGGCGCGCCTCTGTTTGAAGACCTGACGGTTGAAGCACATCTCAAAACCCTCGCCGGGCTCCGCATTGGTATCACCGAGGGCGATGTCTCAAGCGCGATAAAGCGCTTCAATCTTGAAAATGTCCGTACCAAGACGATTGAAACCTTGTCTAAAGGCTATAAGCGCAGAACCGCGCTCGCTGGTGCCTTTCTCGGCAACCCGAAAATCCTGTTTCTCGACGAGCCGACTGACGGGCTCGATCCGTTCCAGAAAGACAACGTGCTTGAAAGCCTTGCAAGTCACAGAGACGAGCAAACCCTTCTGATCTCCACCCATAGCCTAGAAGACGTTGGCGCGATCTGTGACCGGATAATCGTCCTGAGTGCCGGTAAGAAGGTATTTGATGACCGCACTATTGCGCTTGCGGCACGCGCACGCGACGGCACGCTGAAAACAGCCTTCGCAGACCTTCTTCAGGACGCGGAGGCACAATCGTGAGCCCTTTCAAGTCTGTCTGCAAACGTGAACTTCGTGCGTTCTTCGCAAGCCCGCTCGCTTACGTATTCATTGGCGTGTATCTGTTACTCTCCGGTCTCGCCACGTGGAATATTGCCCGCCTCTTTGATACGGCACGGGTCGATCTTGATCCGCTCTTCCAGTTCCAGCCCTGGTTTCTGGCGATCCTTGCGCCAGCCATCGGCATGCGGCTCTGGAGTGAAGACCTTAAAAGCCGCTCGTCGGATATCTATTTCACCGCACCCGTCCCGCTCATAAAGATTCATCTGGCTAAAGCGCTTGCAGGCCTCACAGTGCTGATCGCCGCTCTGGCTGCAACGCTCCCCTACTGGATTGTGGTCAGCTATCTAGGTGCGCCGGACCATGGGCTGATCGCGCTCAATTATCTGCATCTGATACTGATCAGCGCGCTTTTTCTGATAATTTCAATGACCTTCTCTGCCGTGACACGCCAGCAAGTCGTTGCGCTTGTGCTTGGTGTAACCGTCAATCTCATTCTGCTGGTCGCAGGACTGAACATTGTCACCGATATTGCCGGAAACCTGCCCGCGCGCCTTTTAACGGGCTGGCTTGATAGTTTCGGGCTATTCTCGCTGCTGACAAATGCTCAGCGCGGCGTTTTAAGGCTTTCTGATCCACTGATTTATCTCAGCCTGATGGCCCTGTTCTGCATTGCGGGCGTCACGCTTCTCGATGCGCGCCGGAGACCTGGGCATCCAGTCTGGCGAAGCTGGACAGGCGCAACACTTGCCGTTCTATTTCTGGGCTTTCCTGCACTGCGGGCAACGCTCGATCTCACCATCGGGCAAGTGCGGATTGATGTCACAGGATACCAACTCAATACGCTCTCTCCCGGCGCACGAGCGCTTGCGGCATCCGTAGAAGAACCGATTGATCTCACACTGTTCTACAGTGAAGACATTGGAGCAGAATACCCGAACATCCGCGCGCACGCAGACAGGGTAGAAGCGCTCCTGAACGCCTTTGCCGTCGCTTCGAATGGCAATATCCGTATTCGGATGGTCAATCCCGCCCCCTTCTCTTCCGGTGAAGATCTCGCGATTACGCAAGGCATCTCCGCTGTTCCAACCGAGGGGATCGACCCGCTCTATTTCGGCCTGAGTGGTAGAAATCTGGTTGATGATCAGAAAGCTATTCCATTCCTTGCACCCGAGCAGGATCATCGCCTGGAGTTTGAAGTCGCGCGAATGATTTCTCAACTGGATAGTGTGACGCGATCCCGTCTCGGAATATTGTCAGACATTCCAGCGCTCGACGACGTGATCACCGGCACTCAGAGATCGGCGATCCAGCGCGCGATAGAAGATCAGTATCAGGTGAGCTGGCTGACGGGTGATATGTACTCTCTGCCAGACGGTCTTGAAGCGATTATCATAGCCCAGCCGGAGCATCTCAGCACTTATACGCTTTATCTTCTCGATCAGTATCTCCTCTCTGGTGGCAATCTGATTGTGCTGGCAGACCCTGAGCCGGTGATGCATCAAACCCGCCAGATCGCAGAGCCCTTGCGGGGCTGGATGACAGGCTGGGGGCTTACGCTGACGAGCGATATCGTCGCCGACGAAAGCCTCGGCCTGCCTGTGACGGTGCAATCAGCCTCCGGAAACCGTACAGTCAGCCAGCCAATATTCCCTGCGCCCGGACCGGCTCTGTTTGATCGGGAAGATTTTCTGACCGCCAATCTCAGGCAACCGATAAACTTCGGGGCCGCGGGATATCTGGTATTTGACGATAGTGATGCGGTCAGCCTGACACCGCTCGTGTCCACCAGCGATACACCTGCTCTCATATCCGCAGACGCACGGAGCAATGTGTCTCTTACGCCAACGACGGCCCGAAATGTGATGCAACCGCATGAAGGGGCCATCACGCTTGCCGCGCGGCTGAGTGGCTCATTCCCATCATTCTTTACGGCCGCTCCGCAGCCGGACCTGCCGGATGACCCTGTACTGGCGCGCCTCGCTGCAAGCGAAGTGAACTCAAACACCGGTTTTATAAGTCAGGGACAGCAGGCCAATATCCTGTTTATTCCGGATACGGATATTCTGTTCGATGCGTTCTATATAAATCCTCAGGACGGCACGACGATTGCGGACAACCGTGCCTTCCTGATGACGGCGATTGACCAGTTCGCGGGAAATCCTGAACTTGCCCGGCTCCGCGCTCGCCCACCTGCAATTCGCCCAATGACACGGGTTACAGAGCTTCGTAACGAAGCCGAAACGTTATATCTCGCTGAACAGACCGCAATCGAAGACCGGCTATTTGGACTCGAAGCAGAGATTGAAGCCTCAAGCGAAGCAGATAACGTCCGTCTACAAACGGAATACCTTCAAGCCCGCGAAGCCTTACGCGATCTTCAGCGTCAGTTCAGACAAAAGATCGACGGTCTGGAAGCATGGCTTCGCTGGTGGACAATCTGGTTTCCGGCACTGCTCGCATTCCTGCTCAGCGCGACCATCAGGCTTTGGGTCAGGAGGTTTGCTCGATGACTTTCGTCGAGAAAATGCCTGCTAAAACTCGTTTCGTTATCGTAACGTTGTTTGTCCTGACGCTTTGTCTGTTCCTTCTGGTGCATAGCATCCTGACCTCAGTGCCGCAGAACAGCTCTGTTGATACCCGCCCGCTTTATTCAAGCGACGCGATTTCCAGCGCGCAGGAGATTGAGATCACCACCTCTGAAGCGATGTACACGCTCGTCAGATCGGGCGATGCGTGGACCCTACGCGAGAAAGCCGACTTCCCTGCCCGGCAGGAAAGTGTCTCTGAACTTTTGAGCGCGCTTCAGGTTTTGGCGCCCGCAGCCCGTTCTACGGCTCTGGCAGAGCGTCATGCCAGCATCGGCCTTACAGACCCGGACGAAGGCGGGTATGGCGCGGCCATCAGACTCGATGATCAGGACGACGTATTCATTTTTGGACGAAAAGACGCCGCTCAATACGGTCGCCTCCGCGGCGATGATCAGACCTGGCGCCTGAACGAAGTCCTGCCCCCGCTTTACAACGCGCTGCGCTGGATTTCACTCGGAAACAACACGCTTCCGCGCCCGCAAGATGACGTGACCGCCATAAGCATTCGGGGCGGCGGGCAAACGGCAGCCATTCTGCGAAATGGTGAAAACTGGGTCACCGATCAGGGCGAGGTTATTCCGGAAGAGACAATCGATGCCGCGATCTTCACCTCCCGATTTCTGGAATTTGAAGATGTGCGCCGCGAAGGCCTGACACGGGCCTATTACACTATCTATTTCGACTATGCCGGTGACCGCATGCAGGCAATAGAACTCCTGCAGGACAATGATGCCGTCTGGGCACGCTTCCGCTTTGAGGGATTTGGCGACGACATGCAGCTATATGCGGGACGGGAGTTCAAAATCGACGAACTATCCGCGCTCGATCTCGCGCTGGAACTTTAACCCGTCACCAATGGGACTGTGCCGAAATCGAGAATTTCGTAAGAGTCCTGCTCCTGCAGAATAACCAGGCAGGCTTCGTGCTCGCACTCAAATGTGAAGCTCGCGCCGGACGTGCCATCCCAGGTGCCGATTTTGTCTAGCCCGGTTGCAATATTCATATGCGGAAGATCCGTGCCGGAATTACCGCCGCGATCAGGGCTGAGAACTGTGATGCCCGGACGATAGCCGACAAGCCAGATATCTGACGGCGCAACAGGCTGAGGCGTTGAAATTTCAACAAGCGAATCCGTCACATGCACACGCGTTCCCGGATCGGCCTCGTGATCCACATGATGGATACGCTCTACAATATTGGATTCGGATACGCCCGAATTCTGCGTGCAGCCATCGACAACAACCTGCGGCGTATACGGACCGCGAAGGTCAAACGCTTCTGCATAATTGCGCTGGCGAACAAGAAACTCAGGCTCGGCGTATGGCTCTTCGACGCCCATATATTCCCAGTAAGGTACGGACCATACGATCGGGAAAATATGCTGATCTTCTTCTGTCAGATTGATCAGAATTTCGTTTGCTGTCGGGCATGCGACGCAGCTCTGGCTCGAAAACAGCTCAACCAGTATCGGACGTGAGGTCACAGAGTCGGCCTGTGCAGACAGGCCATTCAGGCACATCACACCAGCGCTCAATAAAAACAGGGATCTGAAATCAGTTTTTCTCATGGGACCAAATTAGCTAAGCTGACGCACACTTACCAATCAACTGGCTGTGACCAATAGTACAAATAGCAGTTCCCATGAAAAAAGCCCCGCGGCACATGGCTACGGGGCTTTTTCGCATACTTTGGGCAGGTTTTAGCCTGCTTCACTCGCCAGATTGCGCAGCACATAGTGCAGGATGCCGCCATTATTGAAGTAATCCAGCTCGTTTTGCGTATCGATGCGCAGCTTCGCCAGAACGATATCGTGCTCACCGCTCGGGAACTCGATCAGGACTTCAACATCCTGACGCGGCTTCAGATCAGCAATGCCCTTGATCGTGACGATCTCATCGCCCTTCATACCAAGGTCGTGCCAGCCTTTGCCTTCCGGCAGTTGAAGCGGAACCACACCCATACCGATCAGGTTGGAGCGGTGAATACGCTCGAAACTGTCTGCGAGAACAGCGCGCACACCAAGAAGGTTAGTACCTTTCGCCGCCCAGTCACGCGATGAGCCTGTACCGTATTGCTCGCCAGCAAACACAACGAGCTCTCTTCCGACATCTTTGTACTTCATCGCCGCATCATAGATCGACATGACGTCGCCCTGAGGCCAGAGCTTGGTCACGCCGCCCTCAGTACCCGGAACCATCTGGTTCTTGATGCGGATATTGGCAAACGTACCGCGCATCATGACCTCATGATTACCGCGTCGTGAGCCGTAAGAGTTGAACTCGGAGACCGGCACACCATTCTCCGCCAGCCAGCGGCCCGCAGGACTATCGGCTTTGATATTACCCGCAGGCGAGATGTGGTCCGTCGTGATTGATTCAGCGAACAGGCCGAGAATATTGGCTTTCTCGATGTCGTTGATCGCATCTGGCTCCATCGTCATGCCTGCGAAATATGGTGGGTTCGCCACGTATGTGGATTCAGGCCAGCCATATGTCTCGCCGCCTTTCACCTCAATTTTTTGCCAGTGCTCGTCACCTTTGAACACGTCGCCGTAACGCGTGTCGAACATTTCAGGTGTCACGCATTCACGAACAACAGCCGTAATCTCTTCGTTCGATGGCCAGACGTCTGAGAGGTATACCGGCTCATTCTCATCATCATATCCGATCGGATCCTGCGTGAGATTGATGTTCATAGAGCCTGCCAGCGCGTAAGCGACAACCAGTGGCGGGCTCGCCAGATAGTTGGCGCGAACGTCAGGGTTTACGCGGCCCTCAAAGTTCCGGTTACCGGAGAGAACTGACGTCGCAACGAGGTCAGCCTCGCTGATCGCTTTGGAGATTTTCTCAGGCAGCGGACCAGAGTTACCGATACAGGTCGTACAACCATAACCGACCAGATCGAAACCAAGCTTGTCGAGGTCATCCTGAAGACCAGCTTTCGCCAGATAATCGGTTACGACCTGAGAGCCTGGTGCGAGCGACGTCTTCACCCATGGTTTCACTGTAAGACCGCGCTCGACTGCCTTCTTGGCAACAAGGCCGGCTGCAATCATGACAGACGGGTTGGATGTATTTGTACAGGATGTGATCGCCGCGATGACAACATCGCCATGGCCGATAGAATACTCTTCACCATCGACTTTAGCACGCTTAGTCGCTTCATCGAGCTTGTTGAATTCAGTGCCCAGCGTTGTTGCAAAGGCGTCGGCAGCATCATCCAGAATAATACGGTCTTGCGGGCGTTTCGGGCCGGCAATGCTCGGGCGGACTGTAGAAATATCAAGCTCGAGTGTGTCGGTATAGACAGGGTCTCCCATATCAGCGCGCCACATACCCTGCGCTTTCGCATAGGCTTTGACGAGTTCGATCTGCTCTTCAGAACGGCCGGTTGTTTTCAGATAATCCAGCGTTTCGTCATCGACCGGGAAGAAGCCACACGTTGCGCCATATTCCGGCGCCATGTTTGAAATTGTTGCCTCGTCTTCAAGAGACAGATTGGCAAGACCCGGGCCGTAGAATTCAACGAACTTACCAACCACGCCTTTCTCACGAAGCAGGTCGACGACAACCAGAACGAGGTCAGTCGCTGTAACGCCCTCGGCCAGCTTGCCGGTGAGTTTGAAGCCGATGACTTCAGGGATCAGCATTGAGACCGGCTGGCCGAGCATAGCCGCCTCCGCTTCAATACCGCCCACACCCCAGCCGAGGACCGACAGGCCATTCACCATTGTGGTGTGAGAGTCCGTACCAACACAGGTATCCGGGTAGGCGATCATTTCGCCGCCCTCTTCCTTGGTCCAGACAGTGCGGGCCAGATATTCAAGGTTTACCTGGTGGCAGATACCAGTGCCCGGCGGCACAGCGCGGAAGTTTTCAAAGGCGGTCTGGCCCCATTTCAGGAACTCATAACGCTCAGCGTTACGTTCGTACTCGCGCGCCACGTTCTTTTCAAACGAGTCTGCATGGCCGAAATAGTCCACCATGACCGAGTGGTCGATGACCAGATCAACAGGCACTTGCGGATTAATCGCCTTCGGGTCAGCGCCCAGCGCCTTAGCAGCGTCACGCATGGCAGCAAGGTCAACGACGGCGGGAACGCCGGTGAAATCCTGCATGAGGACGCGCGCCGGACGATAAGCAATTTCATGCTGGGCAGAGCCTTTATCGGTCAGCCATGCCGCGAACGCTTTGATATCGTCTGCGGTGACTGTCGTGCCATCCTCGAACCTCAACATGTTCTCAAGAAGCACTTTGAGAGAGGCCGGGAGACTGGTTACATCACCAAGGCCATTCGCCGCAGCTGCTTCGAGACTGAAATAGGTATAAGTCTTGTCGCCTACGGTAAGTGTTTTCTTGGACTTGAAGCTGTCGAGAGATGCCATGGGCTTTTCTTCCTTCCTGCGTATATGCAAACTGGCTACACATGGTCAGTGTGGAGGTCCGTTGAACGATTTTTTATCGCCACAGCCCGCCACCTGCAATTCGTCTGTCGCCATGTTTGGAAGCTAGTTTGTCTGAAGACCCGTTAAATTCCGAATTTGCCTTGCAAATCAGCAACCTTACAGCCGTCAGAGGGTATAGCTTACTGTTCTCTGGTCTGGACTTCATCTTATCTAGTGGCTGCTTTGCTGCTCTTAAAGGGCCGAACGGGACAGGTAAGACAACGCTTTTGCGAATTATTGCGGGCTTTATCGAACCTGAAACAGGGAACGTATCCCGCGCTGAAGAGTTCCGCGATCAGGGTCCATTTTTTCTCGGCCATGAACACGGGCTTCGCGCCAGCGAAACGCCGCTCTCACATTTGAAGGATTGGGCCGACATGCACTTCGCCCCGCGCGACAGGATTAGCGCGGCAATTGAGCGTGTTGGACTTACCATTCGTCAGAATGTTCCCGCCTATTCTCTGTCCGCCGGACAGAAAAAACGCGTGGCGCTCGCACGCGCTCTCGTCGCTCCGCGTAAGCTATGGCTTCTGGATGAACCCGCTTCTGCGCTCGATGTGCACGGTCAGGCGCTCTTATGCGATCTGATGCGTGAGCATCTGGGCTCGGGAGGTTCAATCCTCGCCGCGCTGCATGATCCGCTGGAACTCCAGCCAGACACGGTTCTGGACCTCGGGGAGTATGCAAAATGAGGGGTGTACTCGCCGTTTTCCGCCGCGAACTGGTGCTGGCATGGGCGGGCGGCTCAGGTTTGTTCCTTCCTGCCGCCTTCTTTGCTGGAACGATTTTCCTTGCCCCACTTGGCGTCGGCACGGAGCCGCGCCTTCTGTCTGCGCTTGGTCCGGGCCTGATTTTTGTAGCGCTTTGCCTTGCCTCGCTCACCACGCTTGAGCGCATTTTTCAGGCTGACCTTGAGACGGGGGCTCTGGACCATCAGCGTCTTGCAGGCCTCTCCATGGAACTGGTCACCCTCGTAAAGGTCGCCGCACACTGGCTGGTTTCCGGTCTGCCGATCGCGCTTCTCACACCGATTGCCGCCGTTATGATGCGCGCCGAGACAGTCAGCGCGGCCACCATCCTGCCCGTGCTGCTTGGCAGCATCACGATTTTCCTGTGGGGCGGCGTTGGCGCAGCCCTGACAGCCGGCCTCCGACGCAGCGGACCACTTGTTGCGCTTCTTGTATTGCCGCTCTTCGTCCCGGTTGTGATCTTCGGTGCAGAGGAGCTTAACCACCTCCTCACTGGAGAGACCTTCGGTGCCGGCCTGAGCCTTCTTGCCGCAAACAGCCTTGCCGCACTTGCCATCTCACCATTTGCAATGTCACTTGCACTCAAACTGGAATAGAGACACGCGCATGTTTTCGACTTTCGCAAATCCACACCGCTTTATGGCGTTGTCAAAATGGCTTCTGCCTGTGTTTGCAGGGCTTGGCATTATCATGCTTGCGACCGGCTGGATCTGGGCGATTTTCTTCGTGCCGGAGGAACAGTATCAGGGCGCGACCGCGCGGATTATGTATATTCACGTGCCAGCCGCGATGGTTTCCATGGCCGCTTACGCCACGATGGCTGTCGGCAGCCTTCTCTATCTGACACTCAAGCACACGCTGGCCGATGTCGCCGCCAAGAGCGCCGCGCCGACGGCTGCCGCGCTATCCTTCATCTGCCTCATTACGGGTGCACTCTGGGGCCGTCCGACCTGGGGCACTTATTGGATCTGGGATGCGCGCCTGACCAGCATGCTGTTCCAGCTCTTCCTCATTCTTGGCTATATGGCTCTGCGTTCAGCGTTCCAGCGTGAGCAGGACGCGGCCCGCGCTGGCGCCATTCTCTGCCTTGTGGGAGCAGTGAACCTGCCAATCATCAAATTCTCTGTCGACTGGTGGAATACGCTTCACCAACCGGCGGGTTTCATCACGATGAGCGGCTCCAGCCTTGCGGGCGAGTTCTTCTGGCCACTGCTTTATAATCTCTTCGCGATGATGTTCGTGTTCGGCGCTCTTCTCATGGCGGCGATGCGCGCCGACATTCAGAATCGCCAGTATGAAGCGAAGCTCGCACGCCTCAACAGGAGCGGATCATGAACGAAGCACTTACCGGTCAGGTCAATTCCGGCGATGTCTTCATATGGGCAAGCTATGTGATCTCAGCGATTACGCTGGGTGGGGTCGCGCTCTGGACCATTATCCGCATGACGAGCGCAAAGAAAAAGCTCGCCATGCTGGAGCAGGCGAGCGCTTCTGAAAAAGACTGATGCTGAAGGGCTATTTGCCCTTTTTGTCCTTCTTCTTTTTCTTCTTCTCTTTCTTCTTTTTCTCTTCGGTCTTGGCGTCGTTCGTTTTCTTCTTCGCCTTCACATCTACCGGAGAATCCAGCTCCTCGAAGTCTGCCCAGTCCACATTGGCCAGCAGACCCAGAATACCGACAAAAGCACGGCGTCGGTTGCGCGGGATCATGTTGAGAATGGCATCATCTGCACGCTGAACAATTGGCAGAACCGTATTCAGTGCCGCCGTTCCGTCTGGCGCCATATGTACCGATTTAGCGCGTGCATCCAGCTTGGCCTGACGGCGCTCAAGCAGGCCACGCTTTTCCATGCGCGCCACCATGTCCGCCAGGGTAGAGCGGTCAATGCCGGTCGTTTTCACAAGGTCAGACTGAGAGCAGCCTTCGTTTTCATTTACGGCCGCAAGTACCGCAAACTGACGAAGTGTAATGTCCGCGTCACTCATCCCATCAAACTGCTCGGACGCAAATTGCTGCGCGCGGTGAAGCAGGTGACTTGCCGACTTATCAAGGCTGAATGGTTTGTCCTGATCGATATTTTCCACGGCGTGCACCCCCGATTTGTTACATGTTGACAGCGTGGCTTCACTGATAAGCATAATACGCAATTGTTTCAGTCACGTGAAACTTGATCGTGTGCGGATGATTTTTCCGAAATCGGGCATTATTCGACCAGAAAAAGATAAAGGGGGAAGCATGTCACGCGCGCCAGCAGACTTTAAAATCGGAATTCCGGAAAGTGATGATCGCGAACGCCGCATGTGCCAGCGCTGTGATTTCATCGATTATGTAAACCCCAAAATTGTCGTTGGCTCGGTTGTGACGTGGGAAGATAAAATCCTCATCTGCAAACGTGCCATCGAACCGCGGCTCGGTTTCTGGACCCTGCCTGCAGGCTTTATGGAAAATGGCGAGAGCATTGAAGAAGGGGCTGCGCGCGAGGCTCGCGAGGAAGCCTGCGCCGATATCGAGATTGAACGCCTGTTGGCGGTTTATTCCATTCCGCGCATCTCGCAGGTCCAGATCATGTTCAAAGCAAAGCTTCGCTCGCCAGACATTGCTGCGGGGCCGGAAAGTCAGGATGTGATGCTGGTCACCTGGGATGAAATTCCATGGAAGGAGATGGCATTTCCGTCAGCCGTCTGGGCGCTCAAACAATGGCACAGTCTTAACGGCGAAACGGTCCACCCACCTTTCGGAAATCCGGAAGGCACGGAGCATATGACACGCGGATAGCGCTTAGCTTTCCGCCTCGTCTTTCTTATCCGGCGACCAGTACTTCATGACATAAGGCAGGTTCAGAAGCATGAAGCCGATCACGATCGGGAAGTTTACAAGCTTCATCCAGGCCCAGACACCTTCCTGATCACGCGAGCCAAGCTCGATACCGAACAGGGTGTAGGGTTCTGATGGCACCAGCGTCAGGCCGAGGAAAGTCAGCGGTGTTTCCGGTGCCGGGCAGAAATAGCGCCAGATGCACTCATTGAGCACGGCCAGAAAGATAAAGAACAGCCCCCAGCGGAAGGCGAGCGTGTTCCACGCATTGTCCGGCAGCTCGAAAGCATGCTCCAGCATCAGCTTCCAGAGGTTTTTACCCGCTGCAAGACCGCCAAGGATCACCGCCGCAAACAGGAGGTTGATAATCGTCGGCTTAATGTAAGCGAAGGCTTCCTGCTGAAGCGCGATCGTCAGCACACCAAAAAAGCCGACAACACTGCCCGAAAGGATCAGCATTGGCGGGACTTTTTCTTTCCGCGACAGCTTCAGGCCAATCACAATTGCCGTAGACAGCATCAGCGCGCCAGTTGCCCAGAAGATCGCCTTATCTCCGGAAAACATGCCATCCTGATCGGGAACGCGTCCCATCAGCGTGTACGTCAGGATGAAAGCGATAGTAGGTCCGAGCTCTGCCCAAAGGCTTGTCGGGCTTTTGCTCTGTTGCTTGTCAGCAGTATCTTGTGCGTCAGTCATGGCTCTGTTTACGCACTATTCCGCCAAAGAGTTCAATCACATTCGCGCGGGTAGCGGGAAATTATGCCGAGATGAAAGCTGTCGCGGACAGAACCACCCACATACAGCCCATTACGGCGGCGCCGATTGCATAGATTGGCACCCAACCGCGATAGCGCTCTTTCGCTGCGGTCTGGAAATGGTTGAGAACCTGCTTTTCATCATCACCAAAACGGCTGACCACAAAGCGACGCGGCATAACGGCGGCTACGGCCAGCGCCAGAAACGCAATCCAGAACATTCCATCGGAAAGCGAGGGCAAATCGACAAGGCTCTTCAGACCCCAGCCGATCAGAAACACCAGAGGATAGCCCCAGGCGGTCAGTTTGAGCGCAAGTTTCTGACGAGAGATTTGCTTTGTATTTCGGTACTCGGCAATAGAACGGCTAATCGACAGCCAGAGAAGAGCCAGACCAGAAAATAAAACAATATTGAGAACAGAAGGCGGCGCAAACAACACCAGAACCGCGCTGGCAAAGAGACAGAAGGATTCCACCCAAACAAGATGGGATGGGAACATATCACTCGCCTTCGGAGTGGCTTGCGTGTCCAGCGTGCCTGCGTGTTCCATCTTCTAAACAATCGCCCTTGCTATGAAGAAGAGTCCTGCAAGCAATATTAAGGCGGCGGCAATGAAGGCGAGGTTAAGCGGATTTCTTAATTGTTTCCCAATTTCTTCAGCAATGAACATGTGAACGAGAAAGCCAATAACGGCGACGCCGAATGCAATCGAGCTAAAAGTCTCGATAACTCCCGAAGGTATCTGTGGTAACCATGAGATCAGCGCCTGAAACCAATCTGACATAATTACCAGAACGATTCCCAAACCAGCCGCCATCATCACGGGAACCAGCAATACGTTTCGGATCGTCTTTCGCCAGGGTATCGGGCGTTTGTCGAAAACCGCCTGAATGGCAGGTATCGACACCCAGATCACGCCTATCACCAGAGCCCAAGCCCAGCGCCAGATGGACTCAAATGGAAGAAGCTCACCTCCCGCAAAATATGCGGTCATGAAAATCACCGCGAATGGCTCCCGCCAGTATGGTATTGCGGAGCCGCGAGGCGGCTTGATTTCTACCTGATCTTGCATTTGGCAACGTTAGCAGCCGACGATGCGCACGCAAGGAAATTCAAGTCGCGCTCGACGCTGAGAGCTTTCCGCGGACCTTAGATATGATCTTGAGCGCCATACCGCGCGCGCCAGCCGCATCCAGCGATGCCACGCAGAGCGCATAAGCTGACGCACCAAAGCCAGCCTTCAGCATAAGTTCGACCAGATCCCACTCAAGGTCCGGCATGAGACGAACCACGCCCGCCATAGCTGCGCAGGACACGAGCACTTTGACTAAATCCAGCAAAGGCACCGGCAAAACAACATGGCGTCGGCCGGACAGGCCGAGCAGCACCATGCCGAGGAAGTAGCATCCCACAGTCGCATAAACAGCGCCCATAAGGCCGATGCGCGGCAGCAGAATGATATTCAGAATAACATTCGCAATCGCCGGTATCGTCATGATCATGGCCCGCTCTGCGGTCTTATGCGCGAGCTGGAAACTTTCAGAGAAATAGTGGATCAGCGTGCCATTGAAGAGGCCGGCAATCGCAATCCATGGAATGATATGTCTGGCCTGCTCGCGAAGCTCTTCACCAATCATCACATTGGCAAGGGGCGTCGCCGTCAGCGCAATGCCAGCAGCCGCGGGAATGGCGATCAACATAATAGATTGCGCCATAGTGCGCGCTTCGCGCTCTGCGGCTTGCCGCCCTTCGGTTTCAAACGCTTCCATCACGAGCGGGGACGCAGCCATACCAGCCCAGGCGCACAGCATAAGAACAGTTTTATCCGCCACGCCATAACCGGCAGCATAGGCGCCGACGGCCGCCTCATCGAGGAAGAACGCAATCAGGAAACGGTCTGAAGCAGAGAGAATAAGGTCCAAAACGAGGGCGGCAGAAATTGGTACGCCATAGCGCAGATAGCGTTTGGCGTTCTCTGGCACGAGACGTCCACCACGTGAGTTCTTCCAAAGCCAGTAGCCTTCCGTCACGCCCGCCACCGCAAATGAAACCGTCAAACCGATAAGCGGGGCCGCCGCGCCAAACCCGCCCATGAGCGCAAGACCGACGCCGACGATAAAACCGCCAAGTGTGCGGCCAATCTCAACCGCCGAAAAGCGGCGAATACGTTGACTGGCGCGGTGCGTCTGTAGCGCCAGGTTTGCGAGCACGGACACAGGAAGCAGAATGATCAGCCAGGGCAGTATCGCCTGAAACTCTGGCGCATTGGCGACCATAAACCAGACGATGGAGAGCACCAGAAACGCCGGCACAAGCGAGACGAGGCAAAGCGTTAGCGCCGTGCGATAATGCGCAGACAAAGTTCCATTTGCCTCGGCTTCACCGTTAAACCGGTAACCGGCAGCCTCCACCCATGTAAGGGTAAAGGTATGCATCAGGTGCATGGTGGACAGCGCAAGCGCATAGCGGCCGTATTCTTCCGGGCCAAGAAGGCGCGTAAATACAAACACCCCGCCGAACGCAACCAGCGCCGACACGAGGTTCACAGGCAGATAGCCGAACAGGTGTTTGATCAGTTTTGGCAAATTGCGCGCCTCTCCTGACGCGCAGTCTTAAGCCAAAGCCATAAAAACCGGATTAACCGTGTTGTTCAGATTCGCTGCGATCGTAGATTTCGCGGGCTGCCTCAACAGCGGTCATGTTCGATTGTCCCCAATCAGAAATCTGCAGGATCGGCTCTGACAGAGAGCGGCCAAGCTCTGTAAGGCCATATTCCACACGCGGCGGCACTTCCTGATAATCACGACGAAAGATCAAACCATCGCGCTCAAGCGCACGGAGGGTCTGGGTCAACATTTTCTGGCTCACCCCGTTCAGCGCGCGCATCAGCTCACCATTGCGCATGACATCGCGCTGGCGGAGGGAATGAAACACCAGAAGCTTCCATTTATCGGCCAGCATTTCCATAACCTGACGGGACGGGCAGGCGTGAACTTCCATGATTTCCAGTGGTGTCTGTTCAGGAGCTTTCAGCATTTGCGGCCTCTTTCGAAAGAATCTTCATAGTTACCATTAGGTATGTACTAGCTAAAAACATACCACCTATTAGGTCTGTCGGGCAACTTACTTTTTCCGGGAGACAGTCATGACAAAAGTAGCAATCGTTTATCACTCCGGTTACGGACACACCGCAAAGCTGGCCGAAGCAATCGCTGAAGGCGTAACGCGCGGCGGCGCAGAAGTTTCCCTTCTGAAAGCCGACGACCTGACCAAACCTGATGAAGGCCCTTGGGACGTTCTACAAGAAGCAGATGCGATCATCTTCGGCTCACCAACCTATATGGGCACCGCGACGGCCGTGTTTCAGCAATTCGCTGAAGCCTCCTCAAAAATCTGGTTCAACCAGCTCTGGAAAGACAAGCTGGCCGCGGGCTTTACGATTTCTGCGTCCGCATCTGGCGACAAAGCAGAGACGCTGTCACGTCTCGCGACACTCGCATCACAGCATTCAATGCTATGGATCACGCCAGCAGTCGCAAAAGGCTATCACGCGAAAGGCGACGACTATGACAGCGCAGAGAACCGCAACGGCTTTTATCTCGGTGTCGGCGCTTTTGCTCCATCCGACTCAGCGCCGGAAGAATTTCCTCACGAGCCGGAGCTGGAAACAGGTCGCAAGCTTGGCGAACGCGTCGCTAAAGCTGCGACACGCTGGATGAAAGGCGCTTAGCCGACCTGCATCAGGGCAAGGCCTGCCACGAGCACGACCGAGGCGATAATCCGTCTCGGTCCTATGCCCTCTTTCAGGATGAGCCAGCCCATTAGCGCCCCGAACACGACGGCAGTCTCACGGATTGCCGTCACACGGGCCGCTTCGATCATATCGAGCGCAAACAACGCAGCCCCATACGACACAACGGAGAGCGCGCCGCCCGCTATCCCGTTTTTCAGGACCGGCTTTAATGCCGGAACGAACCGTTCCTTGCGTGCAATCACCGCCACAACGACCGTTCCAATCCAGTCGAGCATGAAGAGCCAGACCACAAAAGTCAGGGGTTCTTCGGCAATGCGAACGCCGCGCGCATCAGCGACGTTATATGCCATGACACCAAGCGCGGTCATGCCTGCCCAGAATAGCGCAGACCAGCTGACCGGCTTTCCATCTGAACTCACCTTGCCGCGCAGAAATCCGAAAGCGATCACCGCGACGGTCGCAATGAGCAGGCCCAGCAATGCGAGCGGCGATAATGTTTCATTCAGGAAGAAGAATGCACCAATCGCCACGAGCAGAGGCGCAAGGCCGCGCATAACGGGGAACACGAGCGACAGATCCCCGCGATGCAAAGCGCGGATCATGCTCATCTGATAGAAGAAATGGGTGGGGATAGAGATCGCAATCGCCGCCCACAATTCAGGTGTCGGCGTAGGTACAAAAAAGGCTACCGGCGAGACAATTATCGCGCAGGCCGAAGACAGGACTGCGCGGGTAACCAGAATATCATTCGTTGCTTTAACGACGAGGTTTGCAAACGCCAGCGTCAGAGCTGAAACCAGCCCTAACCCGATGGCGATGACGTCAGGCGTCACCCCTCAAGGCCCACAAGTGCCCGGGAGAAGCTACGCGCAGAGAACGGCTGAAGATCTTCAGCGCTTTCGCCCACACCAACAAAGTGAATTGGCAGATCATAAGCTTCAGCGATGGCGACAAGCACACCACCTTTCGCCGTTCCATCAAGTTTGGTCATGACGAGGCCGGTAACATTCGCCGTCTCGGTGAAGGCTTCAACCTGAGAGATCGCATTCTGACCAACTGTTGCGTCCAGCACCAGGAAGACATCATGCGGCGCGTCCGGATCAAGCTTTCGAACAACGCGCAGGATTTTTGAAAGCTCTTCCATCAGCTCTTTTCGATTCTGCAGACGTCCTGCGGTATCGACCAGAACAAGGTCCAGATTATCTGCCTTGGCTTTTTCGACAGCCTCATAAACAAGACCTGCGGCATCAGCGCCCGGCGCTTTTGCCATGACGGGAATGCCAGCGCGCTCACCCCAGACGGTCAGCTGCTCAATCGCAGCGGCGCGGAACGTATCACCCGCGACCAGAAGCGCCTTTGCACCCTGAGCTTTCAGCTTTGAGGCGATCTTGCCGATGGTCGTCGTCTTGCCCGAGCCGTTTACGCCAACAAACAGAACAATACGCGGCGTCGGACCATCTGCAAAATCGACATGCACTTCGCGCGGAGACAGAATGTCTTCAATCTCGTCAGCCAGTGCACCGCGAATTTCGTCGTCGGTTATTTCCTTATCGAAACGATCTTTGGCGAGGTTCGTCGTAATACGCGAAGCCACCTTCGCGCCCATGTCCGACGTGATCAGAATATCTTCGAGGTCTTCGAGCGTTTCATCGTCCAGGCGCTTCTTGGTGAAGACCCCTGTCAGACCCTCAGTCAGCTTATTGGATGAGCGTGAGAGGCCGGATGTCAGACGCTTGAAAAAGCCTGTTTTAACTTCTGGCTCTGGCTCTGGCTCTGGCTCTGGCTCTGGCTCTGGCTCTGGCTCTGGCTCTGGCTCTGGCTCTGGCTCTGGCTCTGGCTCTGGCTCTGGCTCTGGCTCTGGCGGAGCAGCCTGAATGGGTGCGGAGAAGGCCTCAACACCTTCTTCCTCAATCTTCTCGATTTCTTCTTCAATGGCCTCGGCGCGGTCTTCGTGTCCGGTCGCTTCCTGAAACATTGCAGCATCTTCAAGCTGCGCCTTCAGGGCCTCGGTTTCAGGATCCCGCGCAGTTGCGGCATCGAGCGCCGCCTGTTCGGCTGCGTCTTCGAGCTTCTTCTTCTTCTTTTTGCCGAACCAGAGGATCACTGAATTACTCCTGTTAACCGGCCATCTGTGTGCCCTGTAATGCGGATATCTGCAAACTCGCCATGAGGCAGCGCATCAGGAAGGCCCGTCACCGGTGTAAAGTCAGCCAGACGCCCCTGCCCGCCAGCCTCTACAAGCACGCGTCGGATTTCACCAACGTGCTTTTTGAGGTGACGTTCCAAAGCCGCATTTGCAGCCTCGCGCAGACGCGCCGCGCGTTCCTTCACGATCTTACGCTCCAGCTGAGGCATTTTCGCTGCCGGCGTACGCTCGCGCGAGCTGTATGGAAACACATGCACAAATGAGAGATCGCATGCCTCGATCAGGCTGACCGAATTTTCAAACATCTCTTCGGTCTCGGTCGGGAAACCGGCGATGAGATCAGCACCGAACGCGATGTCTGGCCGTGCGGTTTTCAGTTTTGATGTCAGCTCAATTGCGTCCTCCCGTGAGTGCCGGCGTTTCATCCGCTTCAAAATCATCGGGTCGCCATGCTGAAGCGAGATGTGAAGATAGGGCGCAAAACGCGGCTCACTGGCTGCGAGTTCGAACAGGGCTTCGTCCATCTCGATCGCGTCGATGGAAGAAAGCCGCAGAAGCGGCAGGTCGGGCACCAGCTTCAAAATACGGGCCACAAGATTTCCAAGCGGCGGCGTATTCGGCAGATCGCCGCCCCAGCTTGTAAGGTCGACACCTGTCAGCACGACCTCTTTATGACCGCGCGCGACGAGGCGCTTCACCTGATCGACCACTTCACCAGCAGGTACGGAGCGTGAATTTCCGCGACCATAAGGAATGATACAAAACGTGCAGCGATGATCACAGCCGTTCTGGACATGGACAAAGGCACGCGCGCGTCCATCGAGGCCATCCACCAGATGTCCCGCCGTCTCGCGCACCGTCATAATGTCATCAACGCTGACTTTCTCAGGCGCATCCATCAAATGAGCAGAGGTAAAGGTTTCAGCCTTCATCTTTTCATGATTGCCAATCACGCGTGTGACTTCGGGCATTTCAGCAAATTGCGTCGGATCAATCTGCGCAGCACAGCCCGTTACAATGATCGGCGCATCCGGATTGTCCCGGTGTGCACGACGGATGGACTGGCGCGCCTGGCGAACAGCCTCTGCTGTCACCGCGCAGGTATTGATTATAACCGCATCAGAAAGGCCCGCAGCCTCGGCGTGATCTCGCATGACTTCGCTCTCATAGCTGTTCAGGCGACAGCCATGCGTAATGATCTGGAGTTTGTCTGAAGTCGGGGTGCGGTCCGTCATGGAGGCTAGATGACGCCGAAGCGGCTTATGATCAAGTCAGATTCACTGAAATCAGCTTGCGATCTGAAGCTCGCCTTCCAGTTCGACGGGGCCGGTCATCAGTACGTGATTGTCGGATTCGCGCCATTCAATGTGAAGCTCGCCACCATCAAGGATCATTTTGACCTTGCGTTCCGTGCGCCCCAAACGCGCCGCAGCAACAGCCGCAGCACATGCGCCCGTACCACATGCGAGCGTCAGGCCGGCGCCGCGTTCCCACACACGAAGGCGTATCGTCTGGCGGTCAACCACCTGCGCAAAGCCGACATTTACACCTTCCGGAAAAAGCGGGTGCCACTCGGCCAGTGGACCAACAGCGGGAATGTCATAGGCATTCACATCGCCCACGAAAAACACAGCATGCGGATTACCCATATTCACACATGACGGGCGCGACAGGACCGGATTGTCCATCGGGCCGATTTTGATATCCACGAAACGGGTATCCATTTTTTCAGCCAGAGGGATCTCTTCCCAATCAAGACGCGGCTCGCCCATATCAACCGTGATCATATCGTCACCAGCCGCACGCGCCGTCAGAAGACCGGCTTCGGTCTCGATCAGAATTTCTTCCTGACCAGTTTCCCGTTGGACAAGCCAGCCGACACAACGCGTGGCGTTTCCGCAGGCTGAAACCTGTGAACCGTCGGCGTTCCAGATACGCATAAACACGTCGCCATTCGGCGTAGATTCCATACCGATGATCTGATCAAACGCCTGCTTTCCATTCGGATGGGCGATCTGACGAATTTCCTCCGCCGTTTTACGCCATGGGCGGGCGCGCCCGTCGAAAACGACGAAACGATTACCGCAACCATTCATGTGAAACATGTGCATGACGTACTGATCCGAAAACTCAAAAATCTGGCTGTTAGCATAACGATAAGAGGCGCGAAGGTCACTCGGCTTTTAAAGCCGCAAGCCTTAAATAGGCGCCACCAGTCGAAAACGCGATGAGTGATGTAAAAAATCCGTCACACTGATTGCCTAAGAGGAGAGCTCTGATCGGGGGTCATAATGGGTCTTTTCGAGCGTCTTTTGTCGGTATGGGTTGGTCTCGCTATTGCTTGCGGGATTGTGCTCGGCTTGCTTGTTCCGGGTGTTTTCGAGTTTCTCGCAAGTCTTGAATACGCGAAGGTGAATTTCCCCGTTGCAGTACTCATCTGGGCAATGGTGTTCCCGATGATGGTGGATGTCGATTTCACCAGTCTGCGCCAGATTGGCTCAAAACCTCGAGGCATTATGATTACGCTGGTTGTGAACTGGCTGATCAAACCGTTCTCAATGGCGGCGCTGGGTGTCTTATTCTTCCGATACGTGTTTGCAGATTTCATCCCGACAGATGACGCAGAAAGCTATATTGCCGGCCTCATTCTACTAGGTGCTGCGCCGTGTACCGCGATGGTATTTGTCTGGTCACAACTCACAAAGGGTGATGCAACCTACACGCTGGTTCAGGTGAGCCTGAACGATGCCATCATGGTTTTCGCGTTCGCGCCAATCGTCGCGTTTTTGCTGGGCGTCACGGACATCACTATTCCATGGGAAACCTTGCTCCTGTCTGTCGCGCTTTATGTCATTCTGCCTCTGGGCGCGGGCATCGTCACTCGACAAACGCTGAAAGCCTCTGGCGGCGAACCGGCCGTTAAGGCTTTTCTTGGCCGCGTGAAGCCGTTCTCAGTGATTGGGCTTCTGACAACAATCGTGCTGCTATTCGGCTTTCAGGGGCAGGTTATTGTTTCAAGCCCGATGCTGATTGCGCTGATTGCCGTTCCCATCCTGCTCCAATCTTACGGCATTTTCGCCCTCGCTTACGGGGCTGCATACCTGCTGAAAGTCCCACACAAAATCGCTGCGCCATGCGCCATGATCGGAACGTCGAACTTCTTTGAACTGGCGGTCGCCGTAGCCATCAGCCTGTACGGGCTGAACTCAGGTGCAGCGCTGGCGACTGTGGTCGGTGTTCTCGTCGAAGTGCCGGTTATGCTGTCGCTCGTGGCTTTTGCAAACCGGACGCGGACCGGCTTTAAGGCCGACTAAGCCCGCTTAGTCTTCCGCACCCGGCACTGTCGCGTGAATCTCCTGCAGCGCAGTGCGCACTTCGTCGGTGCTCATGCCTTTCAGATCCAGCGCCACGAGCTGTTCCACGCGCATACGCAAGGACCGGTAGGCCGTTTCAAACGCCACAAGAGCGCCATCCCCTTCAATAGCAGCCGGATCAGGCACGCCCCAGTGCACCTGCAGCGGGTGTCCCGGCCAGATCGGACAGACTTCACCGGCCGCGTTTCCGCAAACCGTAATCACAAGGTTCATTTCCGGCGCATCATCGCGCGCATAAACGTCCCATGACTTTGAAGACAGGCCTGATGTGTCATGTCCGTTCGTGGCCAGCACCTGTAGCGCGACCGGGTGCGGCTCGCCCTTCGGCATGCTTCCCGCAGAATAGGCGGCAAACCCGGCATCAGCGCCCAGCTCACGGATAAGCGTTTCAACGATCAGGCTGCGCGCCGAGTTTCCGGTGCAGAGAACGAGTACATTATAGGCATCCGACATGGCGTCTTTCCCCTCTGACATAGGACCACAGCAACCTTCTACCGGATTTTGTAATACTTATGTGAAACCTGAGCGAGGTTGTTTCAGATTTTACTGCCCGGCACCGCATCATCAGGGCAAGACTTTTCATAAAGTTTTCCAACCCTACTTGATCTCACGCGTCTTCGCGCGAAAAGTGCGCAAGATTTCGGAGGATACACATTGGCCCAGAAACTTTTTACCTCGCTTGCTGCTGCAGCGCTTCTCGCTGTTTCAGCCTGCTCTGAAGGAGACCCCGTGGCACCTGAAAGCGACACAGCGGACACTGAAACCAGCGTAAATGTGGAGGTCGATCCTAACGGTGAAGACCCGAATATCTGGCTGGAAGAGGTTGAAGGCGAACGTGCGCTCGATTGGGTTCGCGCGCAGAATGACCGCACACTTGGTCATCTTCAGGCGACCGACCTGTATAACGAGCTGCAAGCTGAAGCCGAGGCGATCGTAAACGCGAGCGAGCGTATTCCTTACGGCTCCGTTCGCGACGGCATGGTCTATAATTTCTGGCAGGACGCGGACAATGTACGCGGTCTGTGGCGCCGTACCTCTCTTGAGAGCTACGCCACCGAAGAACCTGAATGGGAAACCATCATCAACTTTGATGAACTCGCGGCCGAAGAAGACGCAAACTGGGTCTATAAAGGCGCCAGTTGCCACAATGACGGCGAGAGCGAACGCTGGACCTGCATGGTCTCTCTTTCTGATGGCGGTAAAGACGCTGCAGAAATGCGTGAATTCGACCTCACAACCCTGACCTGGGTGGAAGACGGTTTCTACATCCCAGAAGCAAAATCCGGCACAGCCTGGGTCGACTATGACACCATGCTGATCGCGACTGACTGGGGCGGCGACGGTTCGACACTCACAGAGTCAGGTTACCCGACCGAAGTGCGTCGCTGGACACGCGGCACGCCTCTGGAAGAAGCCGAAACCATTTTCACCGGTGACCGCACTGACGTTGGCATCTGGCCATTCACGCTGGAACTCGCCGATGGAACCCAGCTGGAAGGCGTAACCGAAGCAGATACCTTCTTTACATCGAAGTATTTCGTGTTCCCGAATGGCGGCACAGAAGCACTTGAACTGCCGCTTCCTGCGAAGTCATCGATTGTCGGCGCACAATGGGACCTCGTCTTTGTGACGCTTCAGGAAGACTGGACCGTCGAGCATGAAGGCGAAGAGCTGAACTTCTCGTCCGGCAGCCTCGTCGCGATCAACGCAGCGATGCTGGAAGATGGTGAGCTGGGTTATGTCTGGGAGGTGTTCGCACCAAACGAGCGTCAGTCCATTGAATCCGTAGCGCTCGCGAATGAAGCGCTTCTGATCGCTATAAACGACAATGTCAGCGGTCAGATCCTGACGGCTATTCCGGACCGTTTCACAGGCGAGTGGACAACCCGTCCACTTGACCTGCCAGAGAATGGCGCGCTCGGCATTGTGTTCGCTAACCAGCATGAGGACACGGTCTTCATCAATTATGAAGGCTTCCTCACGCCGGACACACTGATGTCTTACAATGCGGCTGACGGCGAGATCACAGAGCTGAAAAGCCTGCCGGGCCGTTTCGATACAGAAGGCCTCGTGGTCGAGCAGTTCGAAGCGGAATCCACGGACGGTACGATGATCCCTTACTTCATCGTGCACCGCGAAGACATTCCGCTTGATGGTACAACGCCTACGCTTCTTTACGGCTATGGTGGTTTCCAGATCTCCATGACGCCAAGCTATTCAGCGCTTCGAGGCAAGCTCTGGCTGGAACGCGGCGGCGCCTATGTTCTTGCGAACATTCGTGGCGGCGGCGAGTTTGGTCCTGCATGGCACCAGGCAGGTCTCAAGACCGAACGCCAGATCGTCTATGATGATTTCATTGCGGTTGCCGAAGACCTGATCGATCGCGGCGTCACGAACTCCGACCATCTCGGCATTCAGGGTGGCTCTAATGGCGGCCTGCTTATGGGCGTTATGCTGACCCAGCGTCCGGACCTGTGGGATGCAGTTATTGTTCAGGTGCCGCTTCTCGACATGCTGCGCTATCACCTGCTTCTGGCGGGCGCATCATGGGTAGATGAGTACGGTTCTCCGGACATTCCTGAAGAGCGTGAATGGCTGGAACAAATGTCGCCGTACCACAACTTCGATCAGGATGCGGATTACCCGACGCCATTCTTCATGACCTCAACAAAGGACGACCGCGTCCATCCGGGTCACGCTCGCAAGATGGCGTACTTGTTCGATCAGGCTGACATGCCGTTCTATTATTATGAGAATATTGATGGCGGTCACTCAGCAGCGGCCAACCTTCAGGAAGCAGCGCGCCGCGTTGCGCTGGAAGTGACGTATCTATCAGAACGTCTGATGGACTAGGCGGCGATTTCGTCGTGACTTTTAATACAGCCCCTGAGCAATCAGGGGCTGTTTTTATATGGAGGCCAGTTATGCGCCTGACTTATCTCGCCCTCGCCATCATTGGCACTCTTGTTCCGTGGCTTCTATTCGCTGACTGGTTCGCCGGGTTCGGCCTCGCACCACAGGGCTTTATCGCGGCGGCGTTCGCCAATTCTGTCGCATCAGCTTTCACCGCCGACGTAATTATCTCTTCGGTGACATTTTTACTCTGGTCATTTCTGGATGCCCGCAAGATGGATATCAGACACTGGTGGGTGGTGCTGCCCGCAAATTTTATGGTGGGTCTGTCGCTCGCGCTGCCGCTTTATCTCTGGCTCAGAGAGGGCGAACGCGTTAAGCCTCTAGGCGCCTGATCTCAAGAGGACTGATAAGATGAAACGAACCACAATCATGATCGCTCTTTGTGCTGCTGCGTTTATCACGGGCTGCGCCAAATCAGACGAACAGGTTATCGTGACATCTTGCCTGGAAGCAGATGAGTCTCTCAATGAGGCCTATTGCGCCTGCACCTATGATAAAATGGAAGCCAGCCTGTCTGACGAGGTTCTCGCCAATATCGCAGAGGCTATCCGCGACGGCGCAGCTGACCCAATCGAGGCGATCTCGACCCTTCCTCCGCAGCAACAGATGTCGGTTCTGCCTGTAACGCTTCAACTTTTGGAATGCGCGCAGGAGCTGGAATAACTCCAGCCCCTACGAGATAGCATCAAAAGCGCACGATCAGGCCTTCATCCGGCGCAAACTTGCCATCGCACACGGCCTGATAATGCTCGCTCAGCCCCTCAAGGCCATTGGCCTCTCTGACCTTCATCCAGCCTTTACTGGCGATCATGGACTTCATCAGGAAGTCATTTGATTTCTCGGTAAAACCCTCTGCGCCCCAATCGCCAATCCGTTTCTGAATGTGGCCGGGCGCAAAGAAGAATTCGCTACGTTCCTTTATGATATTCTTATTGGCTGCGCCCTCTTCCCAATGGGTGAGGCCGACATTCAGGCAATGTTTCATATTTGCACCAAGGCTCGCATGAAGCGCGCCCAGAACATCACCATTCCCTGACATATCGACGATAACTGTCGGCTTGCTGATATCAATTGATGAGAGGTCATCATAAGTGGCCGTCTGGTCGTAATATCCAAGCGACTTTACAAAACTGGCATTCCGGCCGGACGTCAGACCGATAGAAATTGGTGCATCAGCATCTTCATGCAGCGCAAAGCCCAGACCGATACTCGTCTTGCTGGACGCGCTGACGACAATCACCTGCTCAGCGCCATACCAGTCATTATCCTTCATACAGTCCCAGAGACAGAAAGACGTGACGTGTAGCGGGAAGAGAAGCGCGCGCGCCTCGTCAAAAGCCCCGTTATAGCCCGGCTCTGCATTGACCCGCCGATAGACGTTATAGCCTTGCGGAAGCGCCGAGCGGTGCTCTGCGCCATCGATAAATTGTCCCGCACGCATACCGACAGGTGACAGCACAAGCTCTTCGGCGGGCGGGAAATATCCGTACAGCCGCTCGCCGACCGGCACGTCCGCATGCTTGCTTTCAGAGATGTCGGCAAACCCCCAGACAGGCAGCAAGCCCTGACCTTCCGCGCCATGGGCCGGAAAGAACTGCCAATAGCCAATCTGATCACCGGCCACACCATAAGTGATATTGTTCGCAGTGAAGGAGAACAGGTCTACCTTCGCGCGCACCTCACCGTCTTTGAGCGGCGCGCTATCGACGTCTACGATTTTTGTTTTGTGCAGATCGGTCTTCTGAACCTGAAATTCCTGCATGATCTCTCCCCGAAGAATTTATATCGTTGTGTTGGTATCTATTTGGCGCGTCTGAGACCCGTGAGGCAAGCGGAGGCTGGTCTGGTCACGCGAAATGTTATCGCCGCAAAAAAATTCCAACCGCGTCGCGCATCCCGGAACGAGCTATGCGTTTCGTCATCAAAGAGTCGCACTTTTCCCTCTTGCAGGAGGCCGCACATCCCATTAAGAGGCCAAAAAGGATGCAGACCCAATGCAGATTCGCTCCGCTTTCACTTTCGATGACGTACTTCTAGAGCCCGGCCCTTCCGAGGTTATGCCCGCCCAGACGGACGTTCGCACTCGCCTGACCAACACAATCGCGATCAATATTCCGCTCGCATCTTCTGCGATGGATACAGTGACCGAAGCCAAGCTTGCCATCGCAATGGCGCAAAGCGGCGGCATTGGCGTGCTTCACCGCAATCTCACCATGAAAGAACAGGCCAAGCAGGTCCGTCAGGTGAAGAAGTTTGAAAGCGGCGTTGTGATCAACCCGGCGACCGTGACCCCTCAGACAACGCTGCGCGATCTTCGCAAACTGAAAGAGAGCACAGGCTTTTCTGGCTATCCGGTGATTGAAGCTGACGAGCCGGGCAAGCCAGGTAAAGTTGTTGGCATCATCACAAACCGTGACGTGCGCTTTGCGGAAAACCTCGACCAGCCGGTATCTGCGCTGATGACAAAAGAGGTTGTGACCTGCCGCGAAGGTATCACTGAGGCTGAAGCCAGCCGTCTGCTTCACGAACACAAGATCGAGCGTCTTGTTGTTGTAGACAGCGACAATCGCTGCGTTGGTCTGCTGACCGTGAAAGACATGGAAAAAGCAGTCGCCAACCCAAATGCAGCCAAAGACGCGCAAGGCCGTCTGCTTGTTGCCGCAGCCTCTACGGTCGGTGACGCAGGCTTTGAACGATCCGAGCGCCTGCTTGATGCCGGCGTGGACGTGCTTGTTATCGATACTGCCCACGGACATTCGCAGTCAGTTCTCGATGCTGTAGCCCGCGTGAAGAGCCTTTCCAGCAAGGTTCAGGTCATTGCAGGCAATGTTGCGACATTTGACGGCACGCGCGCGCTGATAGACGCTGGCGCAGATGCGATCAAAGTTGGCATCGGCCCTGGCTCTATCTGTACAACCCGTATTGTTGCAGGTGTTGGCGTTCCTCAGCTGACCGCTGTTTCCGAAGCGGCACGCGCGGCGAAAGACTCCGGCACTCCGATCATCGCAGATGGCGGCATCAAATTCTCTGGCGACTTCGCAAAAGCCATCGCAGCTGGCGCATCAACTGCCATGATGGGTTCTGCCTTTGCAGGCACAGAAGAAGCGCCGGGCGAAGTCTTCCTCTATCAGGGCCGTTCTTACAAAGCGTATCGCGGCATGGGTTCACTGGGCGCAATGGCGCGCGGCTCTGCTGACCGCTACTTCCAGAAAGAGGTCTCTCAGGAGAAACTCGTTCCGGAAGGCATTGAAGGTCAGGTCCCGTTCAAAGGTCCGATCAGCCCGATCATCCACCAGTTTGTTGGCGGCCTTCGCGCGGCGATGGGCTATGTCGGTGCGAAGACTATTCCGGAAATGCACGAGAAGGCTCGCTTCGTTCAGATCACAGGCGCAGGTCTTCGTGAGTCCCACGTCCATGACGTGACCATGACCCGCGAAGCGCCGAACTATTCGATCCCGCGCAGCTAGATTACGAACCGAGCTTGTTTTTGCTCTTCAGATAAAAATAGAGCTGGCGATCATGCCGGCTCGTGGCCGAGAGCCGACCTTCACGCACCCAGGGTTTCCATTGTGCAGGTCGCGCTCCCGCAACCTCGTCGCCCATAACCGTGACACGCTGGATTATCCGCTCACCTTCGAAGTCATTCAGCACGAAATGCTGCGTGCAGCGATTGTCCCAGATGCCAATCGTTCCGAGCGTCCACTTATACCTCACTGTGAATCTCGGATGTTTCACCCAGTTGGTGAGATGACGTAGCAAAGCTTCGCTTTCTTCTGCATTCAGTTCGACAATCCGGCGGGTGAAATGCTCGTTCACATAGAGCGCTTTTTGGCCCGTGTCCGGATGTACGCGCACAACCGGGTGAACGGCCATCTGCTCCGGACGATTATGCGGCAGAGCATCGTGCAATGCTGTCAGTCCTTCCAGCATATCCTTCATCGGCTCCGACAAACCGTCATAGGCCTCATAAAGGCTGGTCCACATGGTATCGCCGCCAACATCCGGGCAGGTCACCATGTGCAGGATCGACATTATCGAGGGCTGTTCCTGAAAGGTGAGATCGGTGTGCCACTCATCCGCAACACCGCCACGGCTCGCTTTGAGTTGGAAGATTTCCGGCGGAAGACTGCTATCAGCCTCCAGATTAGGGTGCCCCTCCAATTTGCCAAAATGGCGGCCGAATGCGACGTGCGCGTCTGGCGAAGGCGACTGGCCAGGCAGAAATATAACCTGATGCTCGTTCAGTAAGGCGCGAATACCGTCAATAAGTTCTGGCGTGGGCGCGGTTACATCAACGCCCGTCACCTCCGCGCCCAATGCGCCCGAAAGCCGGCGCACCGTCCAGTTTGATGAAATGCTCACTTCATCTCCTCCCAGATTTTTATATTTTGGGAAGAGCGTATCAGCGTTTCGGGAATACGCCAGTCTCGGTCAGCGTGTGGCGGGCGAGCGCCACATAGGCTCCATCACAGGTGAATTCTCGCCAATGCTGAAAGGCGACGTCATGGTTTCAAATCCATGCGCCTCGTAAAATCCGGAATTCACAGGATTGGAATTTTCCAGATAAATCGAGAGGCCATCGCGATCCGCCGCGTCGAGAACCGGACGCAGCAGCGCTTTGCCTAATCCCTTACCCCGTGCAAACTCTCGCGTGCCAATCGCAAATAGATAAAGGTGGGGCACTTCAGGATGATGGGCCTCCATGACCGCGCCGGCTCGCATAGCGCGCTTCATCGCGCCCTTCGTTCCCCAACGCACCTGCCCCGCGATCAGCCTCCACAATCCGAACGCCGTCAGATCTGATGTCACGCCTGCGGGCAGCCACATTGCAGCGGCTTCATCTGCGATCAGATGGCAAAATCCGTGTTGTGTATAAACGTCGTCAGCCATGATCCTGAAAAGTGATGTGATGGCGCGCGGATTGCCGAATAGCCAGCGATTGATGGGATCATCGCGAAAGGCCTCACCCAGAATACCGCCCAGCTGCTTCCAGTCGTTACGACGCGCCACGCGAGCGCCGTCTCGTAAGTCGATTTGCATTCGCCACCCCCCAGATATATCCGGGCAAATGAGCATGGCCAAACTTGTTTTACAATGTGAGCGACCAAGTGCCGGCCTGCTTGCCGCAACGTCACCCTTTCCCCACCTGCGCCAGCTTCTATACCTAGCGTGCAAAACAGTCTGGGAGAGACATGATGAGCACTACAAAAGAATTTGACGTCGTAGTTTACGGCGCCACCGGCTTCACCGGAAAGCTGGTCGCCGAATATATGGCAAAGCAATACCCTGAAGGCTCCGGCGTCAGCTGGGCTATGGCAGGCCGTTCCGAAGACAAGCTGAAAGCCGTTCGCGACGAGATGGGCATTCCGGCTGACATCACGCTGATCGTGGCAGATGCCTCATCAGACGAAAGCCTTGCCAGCATGGTCGCTCGCACTGAATGCGTGCTGACAACTGTGGGCCCTTACACGCATTACGGTGAAGCCCTCGTCGCGGCCTGCGCAAAAGCTGGCACCGACTATGTCGACCTGTCCGGCGAAGTGCTCTGGATGAAAGACATGATCGAACGCCATTCGGCGGCTGCAAAAGCCTCCGGCGCGCGCATCGTCCATTCCTGCGGCTTTGACTCCATACCGTTCGATCTTGGTGTGCAGTTCCTGCAGGAAGAAGCCCAATCCCGTTTCGGCAAACCATGCCAGCGAGTGCGTGGCCGTATGCGCGCAATGCAGGGCACATTCTCTGGTGGCACAGCCGCATCGGGCGCAGCGACAATGGCAGCGGTTCAGGCCAATCCGACATTGCTGAATGACCTGATCAACCCGTTCTCTCTTTCTGAAGGCTTTGCCGGCCCGGCACAGCCTCCGGGCAATAAGGTCCTCGAAGAAGATGGCATCTGGGTTGCTCCGTTCGTCATGGCGACAATCAACACCAAGAATGTGCACCGCTCCAACAAACTTCTCGGCCACGCTTACGGCGAAGATTTTGTCTATGACGAGATGATGATGACAGGTCCGGGTGAAAAAGGAAAAGCCATGGCCGACGCGGTTGCCGGCATGGAAATCGGTGGCAAGGACGCGCCTAAACCCGGAGAAGGCCCGTCTAAAGAAGAACGTGAGAACGGCTTTTACGACTTCCTCGCCATTGGCACGACGACCGAGGGGCAGGAACTCCGGATTGCTGTGAAGGGTGATAAAGATCCGGGCTATGGATCAACTTCAAAAATGCTCAGCGAGTCTGCTGTCTGCATCGTCATGGATTGTCCTGACCTTGGAGGCGGCATCTATACGCCAGCCGCAGCTATGGGCGCCAAGCTGCGCAAACGCCTCATCGAGAACGCAGGCCTGACCTTCGAAGTCGAAAGCTAGTTTCGGCCTGTTTCCAATCAGAACCAGCTGTCTTTACGGGCAGCTGGTTTTTTATTGAATGCATCAGGCCCGGCCGAGAATAACGGCGCTTTCAGCCTCTTCTAAAAGCTTGTCTCCGCCCGGGCTGGTAATCGCCATTCTGACGCCTTCAAAGCCCTCAATCTCAAGCCGGCAGACATTCCGCATCAAGCCCCATTCACCCCGATACATCCGGATATGGTCATAAGGCAGGAAAATTGGCGGATGTAGCAAAGAGGCGGGCCAGAAAGTCGACAAATGCACACCGTCTTCACCGCGCGTCACCGTTATAAAGGCCTTGTGGCTGAAATAGCGTGCATTACCCAGATAGAAATACACGCTGTCGAGATGGGTTCGTGGTCCGGATATACCCAATGGCCCCGGATAAGCAAAGGCGATCTCGCGCCACATTTCTGAATGGCGGCTATAGATAAATACAAGCAGGCCGCCAGCAAAGCAGACGCCAAAGAGCATACTGAAAAAATGGCTGATCATGTCCCACATACCAACAATTTAGCTCAGCAGCCTTAACTGATGTCTTCGGGAACAGATAAAATTGAAAAGGCCCCTCCTTTCGGAGCGGCCCTCTCTGATCCGGCATGTATGGGGGGGCTAGCCGGACCGTCGACACTTACCAGCTAGCAGAGAAGCCTACACGGCCACCGGTTTCACCGCGATCCATGCCCGCAGCCACACCAGCGTTAAACTGCCAGTGCTCGTTCATACGGTATGCACCTGCCGCAGAGAGCGCTGTCTCGTCGCCATAGAAGCCGAAACCACCTGACAGACCAAATGTGCGACCTGCAGGAATGTATGGCATATCGAGTGCCATAGCCGCTGCGATACCAGCCTGGTTATCCTGAATGAGCTCGCTATTGCGGGCAATCAGGTCAGAGTTGATTGAGATCATATTTGTGTTCATCGCAATCGCACCGGCATTTGCAGACAGAGAGCTGGAGAACGTATAATCAGCGGCGAGGTTACCATTCTGGTCTGTCGTCACGAGACCGATAGGGCCAGATTGCGCAGATGTGCTTGCCGTCGAGCTGAGGCCAGCCATCTGATAGGTGGAGTTCGCACCGCCCACGACAACAGAGTTATCCTGTGTCGCAACAGCGCCATTACCAATGGCAACTGAGTTCACGCCGGTTGCGGATGCCTGATTACCCATCGCAATTGAACCAGCACCGCTTGCGACAGCCGCTTCACCTACAGCCACAGCACGCACGCCGGATGCATTCGCGAGGTGACCAAGAGCCGTCGCGCGTTCAGCACCAGCGCTGGACTGCCAGCCATAAGCTGTCGCGCCCGGACCGGATGCGAAGGACTCACCGCCAACCGCTGTTGTGGAGTTACCGGTTGCTACCGACGTGTCACCGACTGCGAGGGCATCAATGCCGTTCGCAATGCTCTCATTACCGATAGCGGTAGCGAAATCCGTCTGCGCGTCGGCGTTTTCACCGATAGCAGTGGAGCGGATACCTTGCGCCGTTGCAAGGTGACCGAGCGCCGTTGCCCGTTCCGCCGTCGCTGCTGAACGCCAGCCGAATGCTGTTGCACCCGGCCCCATTGCCAGGGCCTGACCACCAACAACCGTTGTGGAAGGTCCGGACGCTACCGTCTGAATTCCGGCTGCGCCGTCACGATTACCGCCGATCGCGATAGAGTCGCCACCGCTGGCTTCAGCTGTATTACCGATAGCAATCGAGTTTGAACCGCTGGCAACTGAGTCTTCACCACCTGCAAAGCTCTGATCGCCGGATGCTGTGCTCTGGTGACCGACAGCCGTACCCATCGCACCTGTCGCAGCAGCCTGCCAACCGATTGCGGTCGCACCCGGCGTTGTCGCGATGGATTCGCCGCCAATAGCTGTCGTTGAGTTACCGTTGGCAAAAGCCGTATCGCCAATTGCGAGCGCATCAATACCGTTTGCAATGCTCTCATTACCGATTGCGGTCGAGAAGTCGGTTTGCGCATCAGCGTTTTCGCCGATGGCTGTAGAACGAATGCCCTGCGCCGTTGCGAGGTGGCCGATCGCCGTTGCCCGTTCCGCGCTTGCAGATGCACGCCAGCCAAGTGCCGTCGCGCCAGGGCCAGTCGCTGTCGACTCGCCACCGATCACTGTCGTTGACGGCCCGGTCGCTGTTGAATCAGTACCAACGACTGTCGCGTCCGCGCCTGTCGCAGTCGCGTCATCACCGATTGCGACAGCGCCGTCGCCATCTGCAGATGCACCATCGCCAATTGCTACAGCCGCATCAGCCGACGCATTGGCACCGACGCCATCTACTACCTGAGCATAAGCGCCCGGTGCTGCCGCCAATAAAAAGAATGCGCCAGCCAGGGCCGTTTTTCCGCTCAACACGGTTTTGAGAGTATGCGTCATAGGTGTCCTCCTTGGTGAAATCACGCGAAGCTGAAGCGCTTCTAAGGAGAGTTACGGAAGAAACCCGAGATTCTGTGCAAAAAATATTTCGTTATTATTCCAAACAAATACAGGGCACTGTAGCGCTAACCTGAAAATTCCTATTCTTTTAGTGAGTCATTCTTGGACAGCGAAGGGGAACAATCTAGTTGGAGTCGCGTACCGCTTTTATACTGAAAGGGTGGGGCGCACTTATGAAAGATATTAAATTAGAAAATTTGATAGAGCGCTGTGCATCAGACGACCGTTCCGCATTTTCGGAACTTTATCGTTGCACATATGCTCGTTTGCTTGCGCTGACACGTCGTATTATTCGCGATGAGGACGTCGCACGGGATGTCCTGCAAAACGCTTATGTAACCATCTGGAAGAGAGCCTCAACCTTCGACGCTCTCCGTGGCAGTCCGATGACATGGATGCTCGTGATCGTTCGCAATGCATCGATTGATGAATGGCGTCGTCTACGTCGACATTACTCCGACGAAACCATCGAAGAGACGCTCCACGATTCAGCGCCCCTACCTGACGAATGCACTGACCGGTCGATCATCAGAGGACTTCTGGAGACCGAGTTATCCCGACTTCCGGAACGTATGGCAAACGTAATCCGACTATATTTTCTGAAAAACCAGACCGTGGCAGAAATCTCCAAAGAGCTCTCGATCTCTATGAACACGATCCGCTCATGGTTGCGCCGCGGGCTTGAGCGCCTGCGTCACGCATTGCCTTTCGAAACGGCTCAGGTCGCCGCGTTCATAAACTGACCTAGCGGTCCGGCGCGTCGATTTCCTTAAAGATATCATCCAGCAGGGTTTCATCCGGAGCCTGACTGGCCTCTTCATCCGATAAAGGATCCAGCCACGTTTTCACGGCTGCGACTTTCCGGGCAAAGTTCTGATCACTCACTGACAACTGGTCGAACTCCGTGCGCTCTTCGGGCGTGCAGTCATCCTGCAGCACACGGATTATCAGTTCATCAGAGCTTTTGCGGGTCACACCATCATCCTGGTTCATCCAGTCGAAACAAACTTAGACAGGACAGATACAGTGTATACCTGAGCACCCGTCCGCGTGATAACAACCCAAAATAACGAAAATCATAAAATATTTGTCGAAAGACAGGCAATTGAGCACTTATTCCGGATAGGGCTTCCATCAAAATTGTCATGACGCTATGAGGTGGCCAAAGCGCCCTTATGCCGTCCTGACGGCTCGCGCACAGATATCCGGGAATGACACAATGAAAAATGGCGGGCGGATCGAAGCCGCAATTCAGGTTCTTGATGACGTTATGAACCGGCACCAGCCGGTTAAATCCGCCATGCGCGACTGGGGCAAGCGGGCGCGCTATGCTGGCGCCAAAGACCGCGCTTGGGTCTCTGGCCTCGTGCTTGATGCGCTGCGCCACCGCAACTCGCTTGCCTATGCCATGCAGTCTGAAGCCCCGCGCGTGCTGGTAATTGGCGCGCTGCGCCATGTCTGGGATTGGGACCTCAAGGATATTGAGAGCGCGTTGAAAGACGAACACGCCCCTGCAGCGCTAACAGGCGAAGAACGTGAAGGCCTTCTGCTTGCGCCGGACCCGTCTGCGCCGCCGCATGTGCGCGGAGATTTCCCGGAATGGCTGACGCCTCACCTGACGCGCGTTTTCGGGGAAGACACCGTGATTGAAACGCAGGAAATGTCAGTCCGCGCGCCGGTCGATCTGCGTATAAACACGCTCAAGGCTGACCCGGAAAAAGCAGGCAAAGCCGTCAAAACTGCGGGTGGCAAACCATCCGAGCTTCTGGTGAACGGCTATCATATTCCAGCACCCGACCCGTCCCAACGTGAAACCAGCCTTCAGTCCATTCCTGCCTATTCCAAAGGCTGGGTGGAAGTTCAGGATGCAGGCTCTCAGATCGCCGCAGCCGCGGGTAATGCGAAGCCGGGCGACAGTGTTCTCGATTATTGCGCAGGTGGCGGCGGCAAAACACTGGCGCTGGCCGCTATGATGGAAGGCAAGGGTCAGGTCTTTGCTTACGACATTGACGGACGACGCCTCTCAGCGCTCATTCCGCGCCTCAAACGCTCCGGCGCGCACAATGTACAGCTCTGCCATCCCAAAGAGCCTGAAGCTCTGGAAGCCCTTACTGGCAAGATGGACCTCGTTTTCGTTGATGCCCCATGCACGGGCACCGGCACGTGGCGCCGCAAGCCAGACACGAAATGGCGACTGAAAGAATCTGCGCTCGCAAAGCGTAATGAAGAGCAGGCCATGATCCTTGATAAGGCGTCCGAGTTTGTAAAACCGGGCGGGCGTCTCCTCTATGCGACATGCTCATTCCTTGCGGAAGAAGACGAAGATCAGGTCACAGCCTTCCTTGAACGCAACGACGCATTCCGTCAGCTTGACGCCGTTCAAAGCGTAATCGAGTCCGGTCAGCTCACGGATGCTGGCATTGATATCGTGCGTCGCAACCAGATTCCAGGCGGTGCGGTACGTCTTACGCCGCGCAAAGCAGGCACTGATGGCTTCTTCTTTGCGGTTCTTGAAAAGAAAGCCTGAACGCAAACCCGCTCAGACGATCAGCGACAGAGACGAAGACTGCACCGACGCCTTCGCGAAGTTTGACTGATAATGGCTGACCAGATTGACCAGTTTGCGGCCATGTTTGTCCGCAAGCTTCATCGAATGGGATTTCAGAGCATCACGGTCATGTGCCTGTTGAGCTGAATCCTTGGTTGTTTCATACGCGCCGAAAAGTCTCTCAGTGAAAGACTTAAACTGCTCTCCAAACGCGCGGTCCTTCGCAAGGGTAGAGGCGTCTATTTTTTGGTTACCTTTGCCTTCGGCGATCCCTGAAACGCTTGAGGGATCGACGTCACCAAGCAGTTTGCTGATTTTAGACTCAATGTTCTTCAGTTGAAGGGCCGTGCGAAAAACCGTGCGCCCGATATCAACGATCTCGTCGATATCGTCTTTCAGATTGGTACCGAACGACTTTTCAGCCGTGTCAAAGCGCGACTGCAAATCCGGCAAGCGCCCCATGAGTGCCTCTTTACGTGCTCGCAGATTTTCCAATTGTTTGAAATTGTCAGGGCCCAGCGTCTCTTCCAGGCTCGGCAGTTGAGCGGCGCGTGTCGAAGCACTCGTCGTGGAAGCGCTCGACTTCTGTACATTGCTGGTCGTCGATGTGCGGTCGACAAATTTCAGGTTTGCTGAATAGCTGGTCTGGACTGCGATAGACATGGTTTCCCCATTTATTTTGAGAACCATTATATCTTGGAAATACTCGCCTTTGTTTTCCACAAAACGTTGTATTTTCAAAAATTTTTAGTAAATCTTCTTATAAACAGAGAGTTAATTTCATCAATGAAATTTAATGCATCTCACCCGGGCCTTTTAGTTTAGCAGAAGACGAAATAGGCTGGCACAATGTCTACTCACACCTTGCCAGACGATCGCACCTATTTTCCCTCAAAAGCCAAATGGGCTAGCGTCTTCATCATCGCCGCTCTGCTGCTGATTGCTCTGCTGGCCCTGCCCATGCCTGCAGTTCTACAGTTCCTGATAGGCGCTGTTTTCGGTCTGGGGATGCTGGGAAGTGCGTTGCAGGTATTTCTGCAGATCAGCTGGCTAAAGCTGACACTGGACCGACTGGAATATAGCCATCTTGGCCATAAACAGTCCTTTTCCTGGCTGGATGTGTCAGACTTCAAAACAGAAGCCATGACGGTCAGCTTCATCACTGTCGGTGACCGCATCCTCTTTTCATTTCATCCGCCGGGCGATCCGTCTGCAGGCCGGACGCAAACCTATCTTCCCGAAATGTATGGCCAGAAGCCTGAAGAGCTGGAAGACATGCTCAACGCATTCCGCGCGCGGGCGCTTGAGACACTAAAAGCGTCAAGATAGCTAAACTTCGGCCTTCAGAAAGTCGATCATGACACGGGTTTTCAAAGGCAAGAACGACCGGCTGGGATAAATCAGCCAGGCAGCCGTTTCAAAATTGGTCGCGGTCACCTGATACCGGGGAAACAGGTCGATCAGACGCCCTGCCCTGACGTCCTCGTCTGTCATCCAGTCAGCCAATAGCGCAGGTCCCATCCCCTGCAGGGCCGCGGATTTTACCGCTAGAGCGCTTGAAAAACTGAAATGACCGTCAATGGGCACTTCTTCCAGCCGGCCTTCGTTAGTCTGGAACTTCCAGGTGTTACGAAACGCTGCGAGCGTGAACAGAAGACAATCATGACTAGCGAGATCCGCCGGTAGAGACGGTTTACCTGCACGTTGCAGGTAATCAGGGCTCGCGCACACACGATATCGCGTCGTCATCAAACGCGTTGCAATGAGATCACCTTCAAGATGCGCGCTGAGCCGCACTGCCAGATCCATGCGATCTGCAATCAGATCAACGTTGGCATCGGTCATATGTAGTTCGACCTGCAATTCGGGATATCGCGTTTTGAAGGCCCCGAGCAGAGGCACGATCTTTGTCTGACCAAATGCCACTGATGTGGTTAAACGCAGCCGACCTCTTGGCTGCCCGTCTTGCATCTGAACGGCATCTTCTGCACGGGCGAGCTCTTCGAGCAAAGGCTCAACGCGCCGCCAATAGGCTTCACCTTCTTCCGTCAGAGACAGACTGCGCGTTGTGCGCTGGAACAGGCGCACGCCCAGCCGCTCTTCCAGTGATGCAATCTGCCGGGACACTGAGGACGGATCGACACCCTCTCCGCGCGCAACCGCGGCAAAGCTGCCGAGCTTCACCGTCTCAACAAATAGCTGAAGCTGCTTCACATCCATTCATGCACTAAACGCATGATAATGCTGCAATTCAACTAATTTATTGCGCTCTTAGCCGTGAGTAATGCTGGCCCTCCAAGAAATCAGGAAGGATCAGCCACATGGCTCACTTACTTCGCATTGATGCCAGCGCTCGCATTGAAGAGTCCCATTCGCGCGCTCTCGGCGACTATTTCGAAACGGCCTGGGAAACAGCCAACCCGATCACGCGGCGCTTTCTATCCAAAACGCCAAAGAACGAGATTGTCCGCCGCGATCTTGCTGCACGTCCGATTAGCCACATCGCAAACTCGACGATTGCCGGCTTCTACACACCGCCTGACGGCTTCACGCCAGACCTCTACGCCGCGACAGCGATGTCAGATGAACTCATTGCGGAGCTGCAGGCGGCGGATACGCTTCTCATCACGACCCCGCTCTACAATTTCTCTTTACCTTCCAGCCTGAAGGCGTGGATCGACCAGATCATGCGCATCGGCCACACATTCTCATTTGATGGCGAGAATTTCGGCGGCCTGCTGCAAGTGAAAGACGTCGTCATCATCTGCGCTTATGGCGCAAGCGGCTATCTCGACGCGAACGCCATGAAATCTGCGAACTTCCTGCAGCCATATCTGGAATTTCTGTTCGGATTCATGGGTGCTGAATCCATCCGATTCATCTCCGCCGAAGGCATGACCGGCGATGCAGCCCATGTGGAAGCAACGCTGACACGAGCCCGTGCAGACATCGACGAACTCTTTGCCGCTTAAGGATTTCAAATGACAAAAATTGCTTTTCTTGGCCTCGGCGCCATGGGCCAGCGTATGGCCGCTCGTCTGCTCTCTGCAGGACACGATCTAACCATCTGGAACCGCAGCCCCGACGTTGCGTCACCTCTCGTCTCACACGGCGCAAAGCTTGCCAGAGACCCTGCCGATGCCGTGAAGGACGCCGAAATCGTCTTCTCTATGGTCCGTGACGATGCGGCATCTTCTGATGTCTGGCTGTCACCCGAAACCGGCGCCCTCAACGCACTGCCTGAACGTGCCATCGCCGTGGAATGTTCGACCGTATCGCACGGGCATATCAAAAAACTCAGCGACGCATTTGACGCTGCGGGCCGTAAGCTGGTCGACGCACCACTTGCCGGATCCCGTCCTCAGGCCGAGCAAGGACAGCTTATCTTCCTCGTGGGCGGAGAGACGGCCAACGTCGAGGCACTCGGTCCGCTCTTCTCCATTATGGGAAGCGCTACGCATCATGTCGGCGGCACCGGAGCTGGCTCTATCGTCAAACTGATGGTGAACGGCCTGTTTGGTGTACAGCTGGCGGTCGCAGCCGAGTTGCTCGGCTTTGCCAAAGCCTCAGGTATTGACGTCGCTGGCGCGAGTGAAGCCATTGGAGCGACACCCGTTTGCAGCCCTGCCGTAAAACTCGCCATGGGCGCGATGCAGGCAGGCGGCTTCGCGCCCATGTTCCCGATTGATCTTGTCGAAAAGGATTTTGGTCTTCTCGCACAGGATGGTGAAACGCTGGGCGCGTCACTTCCGCTCTCAGCAGCGACCCGGAGCGTTTACGCAAAGGCTAAGGAACAAGGCTTTGCCGGAGATAATATCACCGGCGTGGCCCAGCTCTATCTTTAGGCTCACAATCTGAACAAAATCGAGGGCCGGAGGTGACTTCCGGCCCTTCACAGATTGAACTTCGTGTCGATTCCTGTCTATAGAGCGCCATGACGGCACATGAACATCTTCTCATCATCGATTTTGGCTCTCAGGTCACTCAGCTGATCGCGCGACGCGTACGCGAAAGCGGCGTCTATTGTGAGATCCATCCTTATAACAAAGTGGATGCAGCTTTCCTTGAAAGCTATGCACCTAAGGCGATCATCCTCTCGGGCGGTCCATCAAGTGTGTACTGGGAAGATGCCCCACTGCCAGACCCAAAAGTCTTCGAACTTGGAATCCCTGTCTTCGGCATCTGTTATGGCCAGCAAGCCATGGTTCACATGCTGGGCGGGAAGATTGAAGGTGGCACGAGCCGCGAATTTGGCCGCGCCTTTATCGAGAAGGTTTCTGACGACCCGCTGTTTGAGAGCATGTTCTCTAATGGCGACAAAGAAGAAGTCTGGATGAGCCATGGCGACCACGTCGCCGAAATGGCGCCGGGCTTCGGCGTGGTCGCGCGTTCTCCGGGTGCGCCGTTCGCAGTTATCTCTGATCCGGAACGCGGCTATTATGGCTCACAATTCCACCCGGAAGTCGTCCACACGGTTCATGGCCGCCAGCTTCTGAAGAACTTCACCCACAATGTGGCAGGCTTCAAAGGCGACTGGTCTATGGCCGCCTACCGCGCCGAAGCGATTGAAAAAATCCGCGCGCAGGTTGGCGATAAGAAAGTGATTTGCGGCCTCTCTGGCGGCGTGGATTCTTCCGTTGCAGCTGTTCTGATCCACGAGGCGATTGGCGACCAGCTTACCTGTGTTTACGTCGATCACGGCCTGATGCGCCTTGGCGAATCCGAGCAGGTGGTGAACCTGTTCCGCGACCATTACAACATCCCGCTCGTGGATGTAGACGCGTCCGATCTCTTCCTCGGCAAGCTGGAAGGCGTCTCTGATCCGGAGAAGAAGCGCAAAATTATCGGCGGCCTCTTTATCGACGTGTTCGAAGAAGAAGCGAAAAAAGTCGGCGGCGCTGACTTCCTCGCGCAGGGCACGCTCTATCCGGACGTTATCGAGAGCGTTTCGGCGCTTGGCGGCCCATCCGTCACCATCAAATCTCACCACAATGTCGGCGGTCTGCCAGAGCGCATGAATATGCAACTGGTCGAGCCTCTGCGTGAGCTGTTCAAAGACGAAGTGCGCGCCCTTGGCCGCGAACTTGGTCTGCCGGAGGCCTTTATCGGTCGCCATCCTTTCCCGGGCCCCGGCCTCGCGATTCGTATTCCCGGCGAGATCACGCGTGAGAAAGCCGACACGCTGCGCAAAGCCGACGCGATCTATATCGAAGAGATCAAAAATGCCGGTCTTTATGATGAAATCTGGCAGGCTTTCTCTGTACTCCTACCGGTGAACACTGTGGGTGTGATGGGTGATTTGCGTACTTATGAAGCAGTTCTCGCCCTTCGTGCCGTCACATCAACAGATGGCATGACAGCTGATTATTATCCGTACCCGCATGATTTCCTTGGACGTGTTGCAACGCGCATAATCAATGAGGTCAAAGGCGTGAACCGCGTGGTCTACGACATTACGTCGAAACCACCTGGCACGATTGAGTGGGAATAGCAGTTCAGAACAGCCTCGCAGGTTAATGAGACTGCGAGGCCATGTTACAAAACCGCAGTTTTTTTGTCGTCGAACTGAAACCAATCCGACGCAAAACCATCACGTAGGTCTGTTACCCGCCCCTTACTTTTGAGAGGGGTGAATTCCATGAAGTTCAAACTTGGGAAGCTGGCCGCGGTAAGCGTTGTCAGCCTTGGTTTTGCGCAAATTGCAGCCGCAGATATTCTGCAAGGCACAGTAACAGACGGCTCTGGCGAAGGTGCGCTCGAAGGCGCGCTGGTCACAATCGAAGAGCTGGACCGGACCACAAGCACAGGCCGCTTCGGCGACTTCCGGTTCTCCGGCATTCCGGCTGGCGAGTATGACGTCACCGTGTCCTATATCGGCGCTGATCCTGTCACTCAGTCTATCGCAGTTTCTGGCGAGTCCACGCTGGATTTCCGCCTTGGCGCAGATGTCCGCTATCTTGATAACGTGCTCGTCGTCGGCTCAGCGGCAGCACAAGCTGGCGCGATCAACCAACAGCGCGCGTCCAACGCAATCATCAGCGTCATCGACTCTGACGGCCTCGGCAACTTCCCTGACACGACAGTCGCGGACTCTCTGGCACGTGTGCCGGGCCTTTCGATTGAAACCGACCAGGGCGAAGGCCGCTATGTTTCGATCCGCGGCATCAACACAGACCTGATCTCTGCCTCTATTAACGGCGTGCGCACACCGTCGCCGGAAGATCGCCGCGGCGTACTTCTGGATGGTGTTCCATCCGACCTGCTGGATGGCATTGAAGTTCAAAAATCCCTGACACCGAACGTCGATGCCGACAGCCTTGGCGGCGTGATCAATCTGCAGACCATTTCCGCCTTCGACCGCGACGGTCGCTTTATCCGCGCGAAGATTGAAGGCGCCTATAACGAGATTACCGAAGAGTTCTCGCCAAAAGCGACGCTGACCTATTCAGACGTATTTGGCGACCGGCTGGGCGTTGCGCTTTCTGTAAACTATCAGGATCTGCGCATCGAAACCCACAATAACGAAGCCGATGAGTGGGACTTCATCAACGGTCTCGCTTACATGAATGATGGCTATGAGCATCGCTGGTACGGCCTCAACCGTGAGCGCCTCGGCCTTGTTGCCAACTTCGACTGGCGTCTGTCTGACAATACAGACCTCTACCTGCGTACGCTCTTCAACAATTATGAAGACGACGAAGTCCGCAACGTTCTACAGTTCCGTGATCTCGACGATATCATCGATGAAGATGCCAATGGTGATGACATCATCGCTGCGGGCTCATCGCTGACGGATACGTCTGCGACCTTCCCGCTGAACGAAACGCAAGCCGAAGTCCGCGTTCGCCGCGAAGTGCGTACAATCCAGACGATTGCGGTTGGCGGTGAGACGACGTGGGATGGTTGGGAAACCGACTATGAAGTGTCCTACGCCTACGCTGAAGAAGATGATAGCGACAACCATGACGTCAAATTCCGCTTTGAAGACATTCAGGATAACTTCCCTGGCAATGTGACCATCGATTATTCCAACCCGGAAATCATCCGCTTCAGCGAGGGCACAGTACTGGACGCGGTTTATGACCCGTCAAACTACTTCCTCGACGAATTCGAGCGGGAATTTACTGCCAACGAAGACACAGAATACGCGGCTCAGTTCAATATCTCGCGCGAAAGCGTATTCGGCGAAATGCCAGTAACCTGGCAGGCTGGCCTGAAAATTCGTGACCGCGAAAAAATCCGTGATGTGAATGTTCTGATCTATGAAGACGACAGCATTAATCTTGCGGGCTTTGTAAATAACGACCTTATTTCAGGCTGGCGCCTTGGTAATGCACAGCCTGCATGGCCGGACCCGGGCCTGACACGCTCTCTGCGTGGTGCTTTCGGTGCAGGTGACCTCGACGAGGAAGGCAGCTTCTTCGACTCGAATGGCGAAGACTATAAGATCGATGAGCAAATCCTTGCCGGATACGGCATGGGGACCTTTGACATCGGCGCGCTTACGCTCGTTGCAGGTGTTCGCGTTGAGCAATCAAATGTTGATCTGGAAGGCCGGGTTGTTCTTGAAGACGAACTGACGGCAACAACAACACGTTACAGCAACGACTATACAAACGTCCTGCCAAGCGTGAACGCTCGTTACGACTTCAGCGACCGACTTATCGGCCGCGCGGCATATTACGCTGCCGTTGTCCGCCCTGCCTTTGGCGAAATGGCGCCATTCTTCTTCATCAATGATGACCGCGATGAAGCCGAAATCGGTAACCCGAACCTTGATCCACTGGAAGCGGACAACTTCGATCTGAGCATCGAGTTTTATCCAACGACGCTGTCAGTTCTCTCAGCCGGTATCTTCTATAAGGATATCTCCAACGCGATCTTCCCGGCGACGTTCGATACCGCAGATGTTCCGTCTAATGTGGACCTTTCCGGCATCCCGGCCGAACTCCTGAACGGCGTTGATACAGATGGCGGCGAGATTGAAGAGGTTTCGACCTTCATCAATGTCGCATCCAGCGAAATCTATGGCATCGAGTTCAACTATGTTCAGAACCTCGGCGATTTGAACTCCGCTCTGGATGGCTTCCTTGTTTCAGGCAACCTGACGCTGACCGAAAGTGAAGCGACGCTGCCAGATGGCCGCGAAGTGCCGTTCCTGAAGCAATCCGACACCATATGGAACGTGGCGATCGGCTATGACAATGGCCCTTGGGATCTTCGTGTCTCTGCAAACTATCGCGGCGACTATCTGGATGAGCTGGAAGACGAAAACCTTGACCGTATGACGAATGATCGTCTGCTTATTGAAGCGTCGGCGAAGTATCGGGTGAACGACAACCTCCAGATTTATCTGGAAGGTAAGAACCTCACAGACGAGCCTGAGCACTATTACTTCGGTGATGAGAGCCGTCTGTCGCAGTATGACGAGTTTGGAACAACCGTCGTCTTCGGCGCGCGCCTGACTTACTAATCGCCGGTTTAACTCTTAATATTGGGCCGGTACGACATATCGTATCCGGCCCTTTTCTCTTCACGACAGGACTAATTCAATGAAGTTCTCGACGCTCGCGCTCTCAACTACTTCAGCGCTTCTGCTCGCAGCCTGTGCAACGGACGACGTATGGGTAGATGACGGTATTCCCGCAACGCCCGTAGCTGCCAGCTTCGAAACAGCCCCGATGGTTGGCTTTGGCGATCGCGCCGATGACCCGGCGCTTTGGGCAAACCCGACCAATATCAGCAACAGCCTGATCCTCGGCACCAATAAGGATGAAGGTCTTCACGTTTACGACCTTTCTGGCGCGGAAACCCAGTTTCTTGATGTCGGCGCCGTCAACAACGTGGATGTACGCGCAAATATCGCCGTCGCATCAAATGATGAGACACGTTCGATCAGCTGGTTCAGCATTGATGCTGAAACAGCCAGCGTGATCCATCTGGGCGACACACCAACCCAGAAAGACGAACCATATGGCATTTGTGCCGGTCTCGTCGGCTCCACCTATTACGCCATGCCGACCTATAAGGACGGCAAAGCACAAATCTGGGCGCAGGATATGAGCAGCCTGCCGACACTTGCCCCGGAACTCATCGCTGAAATTCAGGTCGGTCAGTTTGGCCAGCTTCAGCTTGAAGGTTGCGTATTTGACGAGACGAACGGCCAGATTTTTGTTGGCGAAGAAGAACACGGCGTCTGGAAGCTCGACCTCAATGATCTGTCCGTTGCACCGGTTACCATCGACACGATTGCCGCTGCAAACGGTCTCGTCGCGGATGTTGAAGGTATGGATATCTGGGAAGGCGAGAATGGCGAGGGCTATCTCGTCGTGTCTGCGCAGGCTGCAAACCGGTTCGTTGTTTACGACCTTCAGGCGCCTCACGCGGCTCGCGGCATCTTCACCGTCACGGCGAATGCTGATGGTAGTGTGGATGCGGTAACCCACACCGATGGTCTTGATGTGAACTCAACGCCTTTGCCGGGATATCCACGCGGCGTGCTGATCGTACAGGACGACGCTAACCCGACATCAGAAGTCGACCAGAACTTCAAAGTCGTCGACTGGACGGCGATTGAAGCTGCGCTTGGTCTGTCAGCGAACTAAGCTCAGACAAATCCTATCGATAAATTCCGTGTCGGCCTCAGACTAAGTGCAAGCATGGTCTGAGGCCGCGCCCAAACAGGTCTCTTCCCTGAACATGAAACTTCGTTGTAAGATTCTAGCTGCGTAGCTTAGCCAACGAGAGTTTTTTCCATGGAAGATCGCCAGCCTCTCATCGACTGGATGGATGCGCTAGAATTCTATGCGCGGGACTGGGATGAAACCTTCGGCAGCCGGTCTGCGTATTTCACACAGGAATTCTGGTACATGCTAGTCGGCTGTGTGCGCGCGCACTGGGCTGGCAATCCGCTCACGGTCAGCCAACTCGCGCATACCATGAAATCAGGCTCCAATCGCACTCGCGAAGAACGGATCAAGAAAGCGGTGGATGACGGCTATCTGGAAAAAGCTAAAGACGCCAAAGATGGCCGCGCAACAGTGGTTATTCCGACACCTGAACTTGAGAGCCTCGTAACCGGTCATTTGCAGCGCACGCTGGAACAGGTGATGTCGAAATTTCCGAAAACGGGCGCCTGAAAATATACGCAGAATCTGCGGGTATATTTTCCGAAAACAAAACACTTTTAAAATCAGCCCACTGCTTCACCCTACTCCAAAATATAAATTTGGAGGAAGCAAAGTTGGCTCTCAACAAAACCATCCGCTCGCTCGGGCTCGCTGGCGCATCTGTCTGCGCCCTCTCATTCTTCCTGCCAGCTGGCGCGCAGGTCGAAGACCGTCCTGAAGAGCAGGAAAGCGTTCGCTCGCTGAATACGGTCGTCGTTACAGCACGCCGCCGCGAAGAATCCCTGAAAGATGTACCCGGTTCAGTCACGGCAATTGGCGGCGATGCTCTGGCGGCTTTCAACGCGACCGAGATCGGCGATGTACAGTCCAGTATTCCAAACGTTGTGCTGCATGAGGGGGATGCGCAAAACACGGTTGCCTACATTCGGGGGGTCGGACAGTTAGACAGTCTGGCCTTTGCGGACCCGGGTGTAGGCATCTATCTGGACGATGTGTATCTCGGCCGTGCGCAAGGTTCTTTCCTCGATGTTTTTGATGTCGAGCGTATTGAAGTTCTGCGTGGCCCGCAGGGCACGCTCTACGGACGCAACACAATAGGCGGCGCGATCAAATTCGTCTCCCGTGAGCCAACGACTGATCCTGAACTCCGCGTGTCTGCCAGCATCGGCTCCTATGAACAAACCGATCTCAGCGTTGGCGTGTCAGGTCCGATTGCCGGTGATCGCCTTCTGGGCAAGGCGGCTATCGCCTATCTTCACCGGGACGGCTACGCCGACAACTCTGTTGACGGCGAAAGCGATGGTGACCGCAACACACTGGCATGGCGTGGCTCCCTGCTTGCCAACTTCACTGATGATTTTGAGTTTCTGCTCACAGTCGATGGATCAAGCGACACGCCGGATACATCCAGAACGCCCGTCCGCGAAACATCGGTCTTCGGCCTGTTTCCTCCCAATGAAGACCCGTTTGAAATCGATGCGAATTTCAATGGCCTGAACGATCTGAGCGTTTATGGCATTTCCGGGCGGGCCACCTGGAGCTTCGCAGATGACTGGCAGCTGCGCTCCACCACCGCCTATCGGGAAATGGAGTATGACGCCAATCTGGATCTCGATGCGACTGGCGCCTCTCTGTTCGGCGTCTTCGTTTTCGAAGAACAGAACCAGTTCAGCCAGGAACTCCAGCTAACCTATGACGCAGATAGCTGGTCGCTTGTGTCAGGGCTCTATTATTTCAAAGAAGAGGATGTCACCGAATCCGGTGTTTTCGGACCTGATATCGCATTCGTTTCCAATTCGCTGAACGATCAGACCACCACGGCGTACGCGGCCTACGCCGATGCCAGCTTTGATCTTTCTGATCGCCTCAGCATCAGCGCGGGTATTCGCTTCACCGAAGAAGAAAAAGACTTTGCGCGCATTCAGGAATTTTTCAGTGCGACCACGCCAATGGTTCCCGTCTTGGGGCAAGGCGCACGCGTGACCGATATTGATGTATCAGAGACCTTCTCCAACACATCTCCGAAATTCTCAATCAGCTATGATCTCACAGACGATGTGACGACCTATGCGTCCTACTCGCGCGGCTTCAAAAGCGGTGGCTTTGACGGGCGCTCGAACTCCGGCCTTGAGGCTCAGCCGTTCGATGCTGAAACGCTTACCGCATGGGAAGCGGGCCTGAAGGGTGACTTCCTTGAGAATACCGTCTCTCTTAGTGCCGCTGTTTTCCTCAACCAGTATGAAGATCTGCAAGTCTCCAGCTTTACCCAGCAAAACGGTGCGTTTGCTGCGATCTTCACAAATGCCGCAGAAGCCTCAATCGCCGGGTTCGAAGTTGAAGGTAGCTGGCAGGCGAGCAGCGCGCTGCGTTTTGACTACGCGCTTGGCTATCTGGATGCCGAGTATGACACCTTTATCGGACAGAACGGTCAGGATGTGTCAGATCAGCTAACGCCAGCCAACGCACCTGACTGGACAGGCCGTCTGGCTGCTGAATACAGCACGCAGCTTTCGAGCTCGATTGATCTTATACTTTCAGGTGCCGCCTCCTATCGCGGCGATGTCTATCCGACAGTCAGCTCAAGCGAAGTGCTCCGTCAAAGCTCTTACACTCTTTATGATGCATCGGCCCGCCTTGAATTTGAGAACGGAAAATATGCGTTGACCCTGTCGGGCCGAAACCTGTCTGGCGAAGAGTACCGCACGCAAGGTTTCGACCTGTCCGATAGTCTTGGATACCAGCTCGGCTATTATGGTGCGCCGCGCACATTCACCCTGACGGCTTCAGTCGTTTACTAAGGGAGTTTGATTGTGTCTTCTCCCGACCCGTCGACAAAAGCTGTCCTGAAAGACCTTTCAGACGTGAAGGAACTCAATGTTCCGGGCTTTGAACTTTCAGATATCCGTGCGGCCTATGACAAAGTGTTCGCCGCATGGTGCGCACCTGCCTTGCAGCCAACGAATGAAACCTGGGTCGCCATAGAGGCATTGGGGGAGGCTCGCCGCTGCCTGATTGTAGAACCGGTAGAGCCTGATGCGGATCGGCCGAGCCTTATCTTCATTCATGGCGGCGGCTGGTCGCTCGGGACCGCTCAGGCCTATGCACCGCTGGCACGCTGGCTCTCCGGCAAACTGAATATGCGCGTGCTCGTACCAGACTTTCCGCAAGCACCTGAAGAAGAAGCACCCGCAGCTCTGAAAGCTCTGTCCGGCCTCCTTGTCTGGGCGACTGACCGCTTCAAAAGCAAGCTGGTGCTTATGGGTGATTCTGCGGGCGGAAATCTGACGGCGGTATTGTCCAATCAACCTCCGGAGGGTGTCGATATCGGTGCGCAGGTTCTGCTGTATCCAGTGATCGATCTTCGGCCTGACGCGAGCTACCAATCACGAAAAGCCTTTGGCAAAGGGAAGCATTTTCTGACCGAGCCTGCGATTATCGGCGCTGCTGTGCAGTATTGTGGCGCCGCACAAGATCCCGCGTCTCCACTCATGACACCGCTTTTAGAAACCGATTTCTCCCGAACACCCCCAAGCTGGCACGTTTTGCCGGAACTCGATCCTTTACGTGATGAAGGCCAGGAATACGCCGATCTGCTCGGATCGAATGGCGTGAAATCGGAAGTGATCATTGCAAAGCGCACAATTCATGGCTGCGCCTCGTTTACGGGCCGTATTCCAGAGGCGGACCGCTGCATGAAACTGCTCTGCGAGGCGCTGAACCAGCATTTCAGCTGAAGTCATCCCCATTTCGCGGGTTTAGACTTGAACTGAACCTTCATTAGGGCGATGGAGCCTTCAGAAGGAGTTTCCATCATGACTCGCATCGTAATCTCCAGCGACCACGCTGATATCGAGCTGCGCAAAACCATCGCCGCTCACGTCGCGTCTAAAGGGTTTGAAGTCGAAGATATCGGCCCGATGACGTCTGAGAGCACGCATTACCCGAAGCATGGCGAAGAAGCAGCGCGCAAGGTCGCCTCCGGCGAGGCTGATCTTGGCATTCTCGTTTGCGGTACGGGTCAGGGCATTATGATGGCTGCGAACAAGGTGAAAGGCATTCGCTGCGGCGTCTGCTCGGACACATTTTCCGCGCGTATGATCCGTCAGCACAACAACGCGAATATGCTGTCCATGGGCGCGCGTGTGATCGGCGAGGGCCTGGCGCTCGATATCGTTGATGCGTTTCTTGAGGCCGAATTTGAAGGCGGTCGTCACGGTACGCGCGTCGACATGATCACGGCGATTGAAGGCTAGGCTTCATCTGAAAAGCACAACAAAAAAAGGGGGAGCGCGAAGCTTCCCCTTTTTCTTTATCGTTGGCGTTGCCGTTTAGCCGAGAAGGCCTTTCAGGTAGGCGCTGATCTCTTCGTCCTGAGAGTTTGCGAAGAAATGCTCGGAGAATTTCTCGCCAGAGATCGCAGACTTCAGAAGCTCCTGATCGACGTCTTTCAGAACGGACAGCATGTCCTTGCAGCTTGCGCCTTTCAGATCAGCCAGAACGTTGCGGTTCTTTGCCATGATCGCTGCGCGCTCTTTCGGATAGCCTTCGCCCGGCTTGCCTTCAAACAGCTTGCGATAGCAATCTTCGAGGTTCAGCTCAGCCGCCCAGCCAAAGCCTTTGGCGTAAGGCATAGACATCGCATTACCGGCGTTGATCTGTGAGAAGAGGAACGCATCTGTCGGGTCGATAACCAGACCACAGAAAACGCCCGGCATAGAGTTCGCAGCGAGCATGGAGCCCATGCCTGTACCACAACCGGTAACGACGAAATCAGCCGCTTTAGAGTTCAGAAGAATACCTGTCAGAAGGCCGATCATCGGATATGTGATCTGCGCTGCATCTTCGGCTGAGTACATGCCGTAATTGAAGACTTCATGGCCCATAGGCTCGACAACATTTGTCAGCGCTGTGTGGATGATCTCGTTTTTAGCCGCCTGGCTGTTCTCATTGATCAGAGCGATTTTCATCTGTCTTCCCTTAGTTTCATTGGCGGAGCATATCATTCAGGTCAGATGCTCCGGATTATCTGTTTCATCGGCGCTGCATAGATCGGTTCGGCCAAACTATTATGACACCGGTGTCAATTCGCGCCGACAACAACATTTCTGACGCCGGATTTCAAGTGAAGTTTGAGAAATTTCCGTAGATCAGGTGATCAATTTCCACGTGATGAATTGGCAATATGCCATAAATTCACTGGCTCGAACTGGCTAAATGCAGAAATAAAACTCTATAAAACGCACAAAAATATGTCTCGAGGAAAGAAACCCTGATGTCTGAATTCGTCGACCGTCGAAATCTTGATTTCGTCCTGTTTGAAATGCTGGACCTTGATACGCTTCTGACAACGCCGCGCTATGAAGAGCATGACCGTGAATCCATCACTGCGATGCTGGACGTGGTTGAAGGTATTGCTGAAACAAACTTCCTGCCATTCGCGGCAAAGCTCGATGCAAACGAGCCGAAATTTGTGGACGGCAAAGTCGAGATCATTCCTGAAGTCGGTGAAGCGCTATCAGTCCTTGGCGAGGCAGGGCTGTTCGCCGCCGGATTTGACGAAGCTATTGGCGGGCTTCAGCTGCCATGGGTCGTGACGACGAACATCAACGGCATTTTCACCGCGGCAAACCTCTCTGTCGCCAACTATGCCTTCCTCACCGTCGGCGCAGCCAACATGCTGAACGCCTTCGGCACAGATGAGCAAAAAGACGCGTATCTGCCGAACATGCTGGCGGGCAAATGGTTTGGCACAATGTGCCTGTCAGAACCTCAAGCTGGCTCGTCGCTTGCGGACATCAAAACCAAAGCGGTGCGCAAGGATGACGGCACATTCTCTCTCTCCGGCAGCAAGATGTGGATTTCCGGCGGCGATCACGAACTGTCCGACAATATTATCCATATGGTGCTGGCCCGCATTGAAGGCGCACCGGTTGGCACACGAGGCATCTCGCTCTTCATTGTTCCGCGCTACCGCCTCAACGAGGCTGGCGAACGCGGCGAATGGAATCATATCGCGCTTGCCGGTCTCAATCATAAAATGGGCCAGCGCGGCACGACAAACTGCCTTCTGAACTTTGGAGAGAGCGGCGAAACTGTCGGCTATCTGCTGGGCGAAGAGAATAAAGGTCTCGCCTGCATGTTCCATATGATGAACGAGGCACGCGTCGGTGTCGGCCAGGCTTCGGTCATGTCTGCACTGGCAGGATACCTCCATGCGGTTGATTACGCGCGTGAACGTCCACAAGGCCGCCCGGCTGGCGTTAAAGATCAAAGCACGCCTCAGGTTTCGATTATTGAACATACCGATGTCCGTCGCATGCTGATGGCGCAGAAAGCCGCGGTTGAAGGCGGACTTTCTCTCACATCTTATTGCTCTTTGCTCGTCGACAAGCAAAAGACGGCAGAAACAGCAGAAGAACGAGCCGAGTATGACGATCTTCTGGGCCTTCTGACGCCAGTCGCGAAAAGCTGGCCGTCCGAACACTGCCTCGAAGCCAATAAGTGGGCGATCCAGATCCTCGGCGGATACGGCTATACGCGTGATTATCCGGTTGAACGCCATTATCGCGATAACCGCCTCAACCATATTCACGAGGGTACATTCGGCATTCAGGGACGCGACCTTTTGGGCCGCAAACTGCGTGCCGGTGTTTCCGCACTTACCCCGCTGCGCAACCAGATTTCTTCAACTATTGAGACAGCACGCGCTCAGGGCCTGAACGCAGAGTGCGATCAGCTGGAAAAGGCACTTGCCTCCGCTGAAAAAGCCATCGAAGTAGTACGCAGCTGCGAAGAAGAAAATCTCAGCCTGGCGAATGCAACCCTGTTCCTCGATGCGTTCGGTACAGTTGTCGTCGCCTGGCTATGGCTCTGGCAGGCAAGCGTCGCAAAACAGGCATCACCAGAAGCTGGCTCGAGCGAAGAGACGTTCTACAAAAGCAAGATTGCCGCCGCCCAGTACTTCTTCCGCTATGAGCTTTCCAAAGTGTTCAACACGTTCGAACTTGTCGCGAGCCTTGATGACACGTGCGAACTTGCGAGCGCGGACTTCTTCGGCGTCAGCTAAGGCCTTCAGCGATCAGGTCGAAGACCAGCCTTATCCGCTTACTGGTGTGAAGCTCTCTATGAGTGACCAGCCAGATGGGAATCTCTATCGGCGGAAAGGCAGGCCAGACCGGCTCCAGCTCTGGAAAGCAAGCTGCGTCATCTGGCAAGAGTAAACCGACACCCAAACTATGGCGGGCGAGTTCAAGACTCACTGGCCCGCTATCCGAAATCACTGGAAAATTGGATGGTGTAAGTCTCAAGCCATTCCCATTGAGAGCTGGCAAAAGTGTGTCCGTACTCAGAAAACCCAGAAAATCGAGCTTGTTCAGATCGTCGAGCGTTTTCGGGCGGCCGACACGGTCAAGATAAGCTTTTGATGCCATCAACGTCGCGGTGGTCGTGCGGATCAGTTTGGCGATCAGCTCGGGCTGGGTCGGGCGGGCATGCCGGATTGAAATATCCGCCTCTCGCTGCATGAGGTCGGTCAGTTCATTGGCCGTAGTCACCTCCAACTGAATATCCGGCGCAGTCCGTCTGATCTTTACGAGCACTTTCGGCAAATGATAGCAGGCCATATTGTGCGTGGACGCAATGCGAACCGTACCCGCGATCGTCTGAGACTGACCCGATGCCGAGAGCGAAACCCGCATGGCGGCATCATGCATGGCCCGAACATGTTGCTGCAGCTCAATGCCCGCCACGGTAAGCGTCATCACGCGCGTACCGCGTTCGAACAAAGTCACACCAAGCTTTTCTTCAAGGGCGCTGACCTGTCGGCTAAGTGTCGGCTGGGTCACGTTCAGTGCACGCGCAGCCGCTGAAAGCGAGCCCTCTTCAGCGGTGGCCAAAAAGGCGCGCGCCTGATTCCAGTCAAAGTCGGCAGCATCCCAATTCATACATTATTGTATAGCAGATCAAAAAATTTCAGCAATTTTCGTATGGATTACGCCGCAGTATCTTTCCCTCACCGAACAATACCGATTTGAGGTGACAGACATGACGACAGCAACGCTGAAAGACGCTCGCTTCTGGGACAACATCGCGGATAGCTATTCGCGCAAGCCGATTGCCGACGAAGAAGCTTATGAAATCAAACTCTCCATTACGCGGGAATATCTCAGTCCCGAAGATTGTGTGCTGGAGTTCGGATGCGGTACTGGCTCAACCGCTCTGCGCCATGCACCTTATGTGGCACACATAGATGCGATCGACGTCTCATCAGAAATGATCGCTATCGCGCAACGCAAGGCCGACGCCGGCAATGTTCCGAATGTGACGTTTCGTGAGGGAGACATAGAAGATCCAAGCCTTGAAACTGGCCGTTACGACGCAGTGTTCGGGCTATCAATACTGCACCTGATGCATGATCGTGACGCAGTACTGCAGCGCGTGCACACCATGTTGAAACCTGGGGGCGTTTTTGTAACCAGCACGACATGCCTCGGCGACGGGCAGATACATTGGCGCATGCTTTTACCGCTTATGCGCGCAATCGGAAAAGCACCTTTCATATCCTTCTTTTCGCAGAACGACCTGATCGAAGCACACACGCGCGCTGGCTTTCAGATTGTACATCAATGGCAACCCAGCAAAGACGCGGCTCTTTTTCTGGTTGCCCAGAAGATTTGAAAGATCAGCAAGATATCTAACGATGCGTTTCAATATATTGGTTAAGTCGATAATACTGGCCTCCACTGTCCCTCTGGGTGTGGCGGCGTGCACAATCACACGCAGCGCGCCCGGAACCAGATCTGCCAGTCCTGACCCGCATTCGATTGTCTTAAGTTCTGGCGTCGTCCGGACAGCATCGCCTGCAAGCGCGATATCCCGCACTTCTTGCCAAAATTGAGGATACAAAGAACTCGACATTCTTTCGTAATGGAGGCCGCGCGGCACAGGACGGGCGACAATACACACCCGTCGTTCGAACAGCATAGAAAAACAGCCCGTCACTGTCCTTGTCCCTGTTGACTATGGCATTGTATCGGGCGTCATCAGTGTCTGTGTGGCTCATGGTCGATATCCCCGGTTGAACATAGTCACGAAAATCGATCAGTTTCGCGTCTCTGGCATTCCGATTCCTGTCATTCATCCTCTGAAAATGAAAAATTCACGTTCCAAACGTTCCAAATTCTGGCGTTTTGGTCCAAGGAAAGCGCGTTTAGTAGTTTCGGTTTGGGGGACCATCAGAACATGTCTTTGAATTTCAAAAGCCAGCTGGAAAATATGGATGGCGTGTATTCAGCGCTGTTCGCCGCCGCAGAGAAAATCTATGGCGTCCTGAAAAAGGGTGAAGGCCTGAAATTTGCGACCTCTTCGAACGAGTCCGGCGATGACCAGATCGAGCTCGACGTTATCGCGGACGAAGCCTTCTTTGAAACACTCAGCAAAGACCCGTTCGTTCGCTATGTCGTCTCAGAAGAACGCCCGGACATGGTGAAAACGTCTGATGGCCCATACAGCGTCGCGCTGGACCCTCTGGACGGCTCCAAGTCTGCGCTGATTGGCATCCCATCCGGCGCAATTTTTGGCGTCTGGGAAAATGCTGACGAAGCCAAAGACTTTCACGGCGGCAACATTCTTTCTGGTGGCTTTTTCGTATTCGGCATGAATCTGGAAGTTTACTTCGCAGATGGCGACAAGGCCTATAAGGGCCAGTTCGACGATGCGTCCGGTGAATGGACGCTCCTTCCATTCGAAGGCGCCATGCCGTCTGCTGACATTCTGGCAATCAACGGTCAGATGCAGAAAGTCTGGCCAACATGGCTGCAGAATTATGTCTCTGACAATCTGCAAGCGACCGGCGGCAAAAAGCCATACAATATGCGCTGGTTTGCCTCCATGGTCTCCGACATGAAGCGCATGGTGCTGCAGGGCGGCCTGTTTGCGTATCCGGGCGCTGACTTCAAAGGCTATGAAACAGGCAAGCTGCGCCTCGTTTATGAAGCCATTCCAATGGCATTCCTAATCCACGCACTTGGCGGCTCATCCACGAATGGCGAGATGTCTCTCCTGAAAATGCCGGTCGACAAGCTCCACCAGAAAGTGCCTGTCTTCATCGGCGACAAGGCGAAGATCGAGTCTCTGGAAAGCTACGCCGCTAAAGGCTGATAGCCCAGCCTCACCCGATCAAACGAAAATCCAACGCCCTTCTTCGGCTGATTCAAGAGAAGGGCTTGCGGCCTTATACGCAAAAGAGGCATATCCTCCCTCGATATCGCCCGTTTTGCAGTATATATCTTCGCGCACGGCAATGCCCGCCTGCGAGGAGGAAAGGCCCCATGACCGACCATCTTAAAACCATCGAACAGCGCCTTCTCTGGCTGTCTGCATGGATCGTGCACAATGCGAACCATCTGCGCGCCAAGGAAGACGGCGATGTGAAGGTTGGCGGCCACCAGGCAAGCTGCGCGAGCATGGTCTCCATCATGACGGCGCTCTACTATCATACGCTGCGCCCTGAAGACCGTGTCGCGGTAAAGCCGCATGCCTCTCCCGTCTTTCATGCCATGCAGTACATTATGGGCAATCAAACGCTTGAAAAAATGCAGAATTTTCGCGGCTGGGGCGGCACGCAATCTTATCCAAGCCGCACTAAAGACATTGATGATGTCGACTTCTCAACGGGCTCCGTCGGTCTCGGCGTTGCGGCGACAGCCTTCTCCTCCCTCGTTCAGGATTATCTCGCCGCAAAGTCGTGGGCGAAGGATCGCCCGCTTGGCCGCATGGTGGCGCTCGTCGGCGATGCCGAGCTTGATGAAGGCAATGTCTATGAATGCCTCCAGGAAGGCTGGAAGCATGACCTTCGCAATACATGGTGGGTGATCGACTATAACCGCCAGAGTTTGGACGGTGTTGTGCGCGAAGGCCTCTGGGAAAAGATCGAAGCCATCTTCACAGCCTTTGGCTGGCGTACGGTCGTTCTGCGCCACGGCGTATTACAACGCGCAGCGTTTGAAGAACCGGGCGGCGATATTCTGAAGAAGTGGATTCAGGACTGCCCCAACCCTGATTATTCTGCCTTAACTTTCAAAGGCGGCGCGGCATGGCGCAAACGCCTGATGGACGACATCGGCGATCAGGGTGATGTGTCTAAGCTCCTGAACAAGCGTTCGGATGAAGAGCTGAACACGCTCATGAACAACCTAGGCGGCCAGTGTCTTTCAACGCTCACCGACGCCTTTGACGCCATCAAAGATGACAAACCGACTGTCTTTCTCGCCTATACGATCAAAGGCTGGCAAACTCCGCTCGCAGGTCACAAGGACAATCATGCTGGCTTGATGAACAAGGCCCAGATGGCTGAGTTTCAGGCCCATATGGGTGTTACCGAAGGCGAGGAATGGGAGCCGCTGGCGACCGTTGAGAACAAAGCTGACGTTGAAGCCTTCCTCAAAGACGTGCCATTCTTTTCAGAAGGCACACGTCGCTTTACCGCCCCGAAAGTTGAAAGCGCCGGCCCGGTTTTCCTAGACGACCGTATTCTCTCCACGCAGGCCGGGTTCGGTAAAATCCTTGATGGCATCGCCAAACGCGACGACCAGCTGACCGAGCGCATTGTCACCACATCGCCAGACGTCACCGTCTCGACCAATCTCGGCCCGTGGGTGAACCGCCGCAATCTGTTTGCGCGCAATGAGGTCAGCGACACCTTCCGCGAACAGTCTATCCCTTCGACTCAGAAATGGCAGTTCTCACCTGAGGGCCAGCATTTCGAACTGGGCATTGCAGAGATGAACCTCATGCTTATGCTCGGCTCGCTTGGCCTGTCACACAGTCATTTCGGTGAACGCCTCATCCCGATTGGTACGGTCTATGACCCGTTCATCAATCGCGGTCTCGATGCACTGAACTATGCCTGCTATCAGGACGCCCGATTCATCATTGTCGGCACGCCATCAGGTATTACGCTGGCACCGGAAGGCGGCGCGCACCAATCGATCGGCACCCAGCTTGTGGGTATGAGTCAGGATGGCCTCGTCTCCTTCGAACCTGCCTATCTGGATGAGCTTTCCATCATTATGGACTGGTCGTTCGATTACCTTCAGCGCTCAGGCGAGAATGATCCGGACGAGCGCACATGGCTGCGTGATGAAACCGGCGGCTCAGTCTATCTGCGCCTCTCCACGCGTCCGATTGAGCAGCTTGGCTTGTCCAGCCGCGATGATGAGGAGTTCCGCCGCGGCGTTGTTGATGGCGCTTACTGGCTGCGCAAGCCGGGCCCGAACTGCGAGCTTGTGATTGCCTATCAGGGCGTTGTCGGCCCCGAAGCCATTGAAGCTGCGGGCCGCATCGGTAATGACCGCCGCGACATTGGTGTTCTGGCTGTCACCTCTGCTGACCGTCTGAACTCCGGCTGGACGGCTGCCCGCCGCGCACGCGCACGTGGCCATAAGGATGCGGTCAGTCAGATCGAACGTCTGATGGGCGACGTCTCACGCGATGCAACGCTCATCACGGTGACCGACGGTCATCCCGCGACACTCGCATGGATCGGCTCGGTTGCAGGCCATATGACAGCGCCGCTTGGCGTTGAGCATTTCGGCCAGACAGGCACGATCTCTGATCTCTACAAACATTTCCAGATCGACGCAGACGCGATTGTAAATGCCGCAAACTATCTATCCGCGGGGCGACGCATTCACCTTCGCTAGGCCCCGATAAGGATTTCTGTATTCTTTCCTTTCTTCCCGCCCCGATCTCCACTATTAGTGAGATTGTATGAACGACTGACCCATGAGTCAGACATAGGGAGGACTAATTGACGTACACAGGTATCCGCTGCGCACTTGCAGCAGCGCTCATCGTGAGCATGGCTGCAGCACCCGCTATCGCAAATCACCATGAAGAAGCTGAGCACGTAGAACATGCAGTGACTGCCCCTGCGTCCATAGCCGCTGCAGCTATCTCTGTATCCGATTTAGACGCTGCGACTGCGTTTTACACGCAGGGTCTTGGAATGAGCGTCGTGCGAAATTCATCAGGCCCGGGTTATGTAGAGGCAATACTCTCTACAGCAGATGCCGAAGGCACCAAGCTTGCCCTGATTCAAGTGACCGAAGGTGAAGCGTCCATCGGACCGTCGCGGATCGTTTTCTACACTGAGGACGCCGCTGGCATGATCGACGCAATCCGCGCTGCGGGTTTTGAAGTCGAACGCGAAGCTATTCCGGTCCGCGAAGGCATGTCGCTCATCATTGCGATTGGTCATGACGGTGATGGCAATACGCTGGAATTCATTCAGCGCTAGGAACGCCGCTTTTACTTATTGCGCCGCATGGACAGAATGCCCGGTTTAGCTTCAATGTCGGCCCGACAACTAAATCGAGGTTTCACCATGCGCGCTCTCCTACTTCCATCTCTCATGCTGGTGCTGGCAGCTTGCACAACAACCGGACCCGCCGCAGATGACTTTGCCTATTCGGCCGGAACTGCATGGGTCGCGTTTGATGATGGCTGGGATGCAGAAGCAGAGGCCGTTTACGCCGAAGCGACCTCTTTCGTGCAGTCCTACGCAGACGCAAACCCGGATGCAGGCTGGGCAGTCATTCTCGATCTCGACGAAACCGTCATGAACAATGTCGAATACCAGCTGCGCCGGGAGCGCCTCGGTCTCGGCTACACGCCTGATAGCTGGTATGAATGGACACAGGAAGAAGCCGCAACGCTTGTACCCGGGGTCGAAGCGTTCCTCGAAACGGTGAACACACTTGGCGGACACGTTGCTTTCGTCACGAATAGGTCAGACCGGGAGCAGCTCGCGACCGAAAACAATCTGGCAGATCTTGGCCTTGTTCGCGGTGATGATTTTCAGATTCTGATGACCCGTGCGCGCCCGAACGGCGTCAGCGCAAAAGACGAACGCTATGCGCTGGTAACCCCTATGCTTGCTGCACAAGGTTATCCGGACGTCGAAGTGATCGCATATCTCGGCGATAATGTCGGCGACAAACCGGAAACCGACGGCGCATGGACCTTTTTCTGTATTGATCAGGGCGCAATGTATGGCGACCCGTGCGCAGCAATTCCGGGCCCGGATCAGTAACAGCAGTCAGCGCAGGCCACCGAAAATTCGGCAAGCTGCGCTGATGGTTTGGGGAAGAAAATGTAAAATAAGCCCGGAGGTCAGTTGGGCAATTAACCTCCGGGCATGAATGTCTGCGCGTGCGTCCCTTCACCTGCAAAGCATCCAGAACGCAAATTGCCATGCTGCCCGAAGCGCCACCATCCCCTGAATGGGGGATAGCCGCAAAACAGGAGAATTGTCGTCTCACCTGAAAAGGGGAGGTATTTTCTAAAATTACGACGTATGCTGGCCCCCTATTGAGTTGTGTGTGGGGCGCAATGGCCAGTTCAAGAACCTATATTCCGCCGTTTCTGCATCTGATTGCGCTCGTCGTCATCGGCGCAATCGCCTTCTTCGGATTTCTGATTTTTGGGCTTCAGCCATCTGATGGCTGGACGTGGAATGTCTCTCAATGGCGTCCGCTCACAATGATCAGCGGGTATATGTGGTCAGAACTTCTGACCGGCCTCATCGCATATATGATCTCGGCATGGGTGTGGTCACTTAAGCCAACACATCCATCTGCCTGCCTGTTTGCAGCCAGCGGGCTGATGACGCTTGTCTTCTGCTTTGCAGCGACGGCAAGTCAGGTCGCGATCCCAATTTCTGAGAGCACATTCTGGTTTTTCGCCTATCTGAACATGGCGGGCGCATCAGGGTTCGGCATTGTAATGATCTGCCTGTTCCTGATCTATCCCTCCAGACTACCGGCCTGGCGTTTTCTCACCGCCGCAGCTGTGCTCGTTTTTGGTGGCTGGACACTCGCCAGTATGTTCGGCCCTTTCAAGGACTATTCTAACGTTCAGCTGATCACGCTGTGCGAAATGATCCTGATCATTGTCGCTGTGATCTGGCAGGTCTGGGCGGCAAGACATGACCCGCGACAGCGGGCGATTGCAGTCTGGCTTGGCGTTGCGACCATCCTCGGCTCGGGCGGGTTCATCTTCACGGTTGCCGCGCCGAGCTCTATCGGTCTGCCAGCGCTCATCCCCGCGCCCTACGCTTTTGCGTTTTTCCTGCTGATCTATTTTGGCCTTGCCGTCGGATTGATGCGGTATCGCCTGTTTGACCTTGGCGTCTGGGCCTACCGTCTGGGCTTTTACGTCTCCGCCGCCGTTCTGATGATCGTGATCGATATAGCGCTGGTGAGCTTTCTCTCGTTTGATTCTGCCGAAGCGATTGGCATGTCTCTGCTGATCACGGCGCTTGTTTACCTGCCACTTCGCGATTTCATCTGGCGTAAGTTCGTCGCCGGGCAATCACAAACCGATATGCAGGTCTTCTCCCGTGTTCTCGACGCTGCGCTCGAAGCAAATAGCAAACGCCGGGCGGAGAATTGGCAAACTCTTCTGAAGAACCATTTCCATGCACTGGAAGTCACTCCGGTTGAAACAACCGTACATGATGTCGAGATCGGCTCGGAAGGATTATCGCTCTACATTCCACCCGTAAGAGACGCGACAGCCCTGCAAATTGACTATCCGCAAAACGGACGTGCGCTCTTCTCACCCGATGATGTCGCCTTTGCGCGCCATATTGTTCAGCTCATGCAATATGCCGGCGAAAGCCGTGATGCCTATGACCGCGGCGTCGCCGAGGAACGCACACGCATTGCCCGCGATATTCATGACAATATCGGTGCGCAGCTCATGCGTGCACTTCATTCAGAACGTTCTGATCGCAAAGACACAATGATCCGGGAAACGCTGGCTGATCTGCGCGATGTCATCAACAATGCCCAAAGTCAGGCCCTGCCTCTGGATGATGTGCTCGCAGACCTGCGCGCTGAAACTGCTGACAGGCTGGAGCCTCATAATATCACGCTCGACTGGACGCTCGATGCAACGGCGGACGACACGCTCATGCCGGGTAAAGTCCATGCGCTCCGTTCTTTCATTCGCGAGGCGGCGAGCAATGTTATCAAACACTCAAACGCAGATGCGCTAACCGTGAAGATCGATGTTCAACCGGAAGAGCTTCATCTCGTCATCAGCGATAACGGCACAGGGTTCGACATCGATACCGTCACGCTCGGACAGGGGCTTGGGAATATGAAAGCCCGCGTCGAAGGACTTGGTGGCCAGTTTTCAATGCGTACCCACTCACCGGGCGTCAGCCTGATTGCAATTCTTCCAAGGGAGACCGTCACATCATGAAGAAAGCCCTCATCGTCGAAGACGTCACCGAGACCCGTAAATGGCTACGCGAAGTCACAGAAAACTGTTTCGAAGGGTGCGACGTTTACGAGACCAAAAATGTTCGCGAAGCGCTTTTCTCGATCAAAGGCCATGATTTTGATCTCGCGCTGGTAGACCTTGGCCTGCCGGACGGGTCGGGTATCGATGTTGTTCAGAAACTGGCCGCCTGCGAGCACGATGTGATGATCATCGTCGCCACCGTCATGGGGGACGATGCCTCGGTTGTCGGGGCGATCTCGGCAGGTGCGAATGGCTATCTTCTCAAAGATTCTCCGCCAGATGTGTTCGAGCGCCAGCTTCGTCAGATCGAACAAGGCATTCCGGCGCTGTCACCTTCCATTGCGCGTCGAATTCTCGACCATTTCCGCACGACAGCAGAACCGGAACAACCAGACGCCAATCTTACTCCACGCGAACGCGATGTGCTCGGGCTGATCGGGCGCGGACTACGCAACGCGGATGCCGCCAAAGCGCTGGGCCTCACAGAAAGCACCATCGCGAGCCACATCAAGTCGATCTATATGAAGCTGGGCATTTCATCGCGCGCCGAGGCCGCACTGCAGGCAGCCCGCCTCGGCCTCACGAAATAGACCGACCGGACATTCAAGGCAGGTCGCTGGATAGCCAGCGCAGAATTTTTTGAGCGAAACGGGCACTAAAATAGCTGATCACGAAGACGATCGGCAGGATGAACCAGAGCCTTGAGAGGTCTGCTCCAAAAAAGCTGACAATCATCAAAAGCAGGATGACGCCAACAAAGATCCAGTATGGACGTTCAGCGCCGCGCGGCAGGTTCTGCGCCAGAACACCCGCACAAATGCCCGTTGCGAGAAAGCCGATCATCGCGATTACGGAAGCGCTTTCCAGCACAACGCCCAAAATAAGCGATACGGCAACAGCAGTGAGAATAATCGGTAGTTTCATCCGCTCAGCTCCTCACACAAACGTCACGAATTTACTGAAAGGCATTTCGCGTAAACGTTGACGCGTCGCCGCATAGATGGCGTTCGCCAATGCCGGGGCAGCGGGCGGGACGGGCGGCTCACCAATTCCGGTTACGGCCGGTCCGCTTTCAAGCGCTCTCACCTCGATGTCCGGACATTGATAGAGCTTCATGCCTTCAAAAGCGTAGAAGTTTTCCTGCTCGATGCGGCCATTCGCGAAGGTGATCTCACAATTCATCGCATGGCCAAGCCCGAAGATAACCCCGCCCTTCATCATGTTATCGAAGTTCACCGGATCGACGACGCGCCCGACATCCGCCGCGACATAGACTTTATCTATACGAATGCCGTTTCCGGTGTCGGTCACCTCAACAACTTCGGCGACGGGCGTGCCAAACGAACGGGAGAAAGCAACGCCGCGGCCACGACCACGCTCCATTGGAGTGCCCCAGTTCGACATGTCGCCAACTGCTTCAAGCACACCGCGCGCAGTTGCATCGTTCAGCAGGCGGAGACGTTCTTCTAGCGGGTCGGCACCCGCCGCATGGATAAGCTCGTCCAGAAAGCTCTCATGGAAGAAAGCATTGGTGGATGCGCCTACCGAGCGCCATGAGCTGAGCGGCGCAAGCTGGGGCGCTTTGTAACCGGTCACGCGATAGTTCGGGATAGAGTATGGCTGGTCGCCTGCGCCCGTCACAATAATCGGGTCCGTCTCACCAAGAGAGAGCCCCTGACGCCCCATCTGGGATTCAGAAACAGATGGCATAGCGATCGATAAATCAAATGCGTGGACCTGACCGTTTCGCGCCGTGCCGCGCACGCGTGCCATCGCGATCTGACGCAGATAATCATGCGCCATGTCCTCTTCGCGGGAATAGGTCATCTTCACCGGACGGCCGGACACTTCCATCGCGAGGCGCACAGCGTGCAGAACATAGTCGTCCTCAAGACGGTGGCCAAAGCTGCCACCCATCATCTGCACATGCACGTGAATGTCGTCAGGCTTCAGGCCGGTGAGTTCCGCGATATTAGCCTGAATGAAACGCGGCACCTGCGTCCCCGTCCAGATATCGATCCGGCCATCGCCAACCTGAACAACAGCGCTGACCGGCTCCAGCGGCGCATGCGCAAGATAGGGCGCGCGGTATTCAAGCTCGATTGTTTCATCAGAGAGAACGGCCTCGACATTTCCTGCATCCAGCGGGCGGCTATTGAGGTTTTCAGCCGCGAATGAGCGCGAAAGCGTTGCCCAGTGCGCATCCATTTCAGCCGGAAATGGCGGGTCGGCCCATTCAATCTCTACCGCATTTGCCGCCTGAAACGCCCGCCAGGTATTGTCCGCGATAACCCCGACGCCGCCGGGCAGTTCAACAATTTTCTCTACGCCGCGCATGCCCTCAGCCGCACTGGCATCATAGCTCGCCATTCCGCCGCCATTTGCAGGGTTGCGCCGCACAGTCGCGTGCAACATGTCATCAAAGCGCAGATCAATGCCGTAAGTTTGTGTTCCGGTAGATTTGGCAACGATATCAACCCTTTGCATGGGCTTGCCGATAAGGCGCCAGCTGGACGGATCACGCAGGCCTACATTCTCTGGCAGACGCATTTTTGCAGCTGTTGGGGCAAGACGCGCATAGCTAATGCGTTCGCCATTTGGTAGAATGACCTCACCGCGCTCAGTTCGCATTTGCGAGGCATCATGCCCGCTTTCCTGCGCCGCCGCAGCTTTCAATGTTTCACGTGCAATTGCGCCGGCCGCACGCAGTTTGGTGAAGCCATCTGCCACCGTGGTCGACCCGCCCGTAATCTGCATGCCGATAAACTTCATCGCCGCGTCGGCAACCGCGCGGGCGGCGTTTGCTACATTGGACTGATCTGCCGGCGAGAACGGCAACGCTTCATTGGCGAGCGCCGTATTGTAATAGACAGCACTTGGCGGGCCCGGATCGACGCTCACCTGATCGAGATCAACATCAAGTTCTTCCGCAATCAGCGCCGCCTGCACCGAGTAAGCGCCCTGCCCTTTGTCCGCACGCGGCGTGATCAGGGTCACACCTGCTGCGGTGATCACAATATAGGGCGTCAGCGCAGCTTCACCTTCAGTCAGATCATCAAGCAGTGGATTATCCTGCGGGCTTTTATACGCGTAAATGCCGAACGCTACGCCACCCGCGACAGCCATAGAGCCAACGAGCAGAGTGCGACGCGTAATCTTAGAGACAATACCCATCGGCTATTCTCCCTGAAGGCTGGTCGCAGCCCGTTTGATTGCCGCGCGAATTTTCGGATACGTACCGCACCGGCAGAGATTGGCCGACATGGCGTCATCAATCTCGGCATCGCTCGGATTGCTATTCTCCTGAAGGAAGGCGGCAGCCGTCATGATTTGACCCGACTGGCAATAACCGCACTGGGCGACTTGTTCTTCGACCCATGCGGCCTGCACGGCGTGAAGCGCATCAGGATTGCCAATGCCCTCAATTGTCGTGACTTGCGCGCCTTCGGCAGCAGAGGCCGGATAAGAACAGGAGCGCACGACCATTCCGTCTACCCAGACAGTACAAGCGCCACAAAAGGCGACGCCGCATCCATATTTCGGGCCGGTAATGCCAAGCTCATCGCGCAGCACCCAGAGAAGCGGCATATCCGGCTCGACATCCACCTCGTATGCGGTTCCGTTTACATTCAGTTGCATAGACCGTTCCTGATGCCAGCGCATTAACCATTTCGGATGCTAGGCTATCCAGTGACTTAGCTCAATCTTTCTTGCTGTCACCCACTGGGGAGAGCGTGGATAACCGCTGGGCAATCAGGCTCTCATTCTCGTGTCTTGGCATTTAATGTGGCGAGCTATACTCAGGAAACGACCTGACACTCCTTAGCTGTGGACCGCATTCATTGTCATTTTTCCTGATCATCGGATTTGCGATCGTCGCGCTGATTTACTCAAGCGTTGGTTTTGGCGGTGGGTCGACCTATACGGCCATGCTGGTCTTTTCAGGCCTTGAGATTTACTTTGTTCCGATCATTTCGCTCTTCTGCAACCTCACGGTCACCTCGTCTGGCGTATGGAAGTCCTGGAAATCAGGCCTTTACGAAGGCTCGGGTGTTTTGCCCATTCTAGCCGTATCGGTGCCAGCGGCCTTCCTCGGCGGGCTTACACCTGTCTCCCGCGAAATGCTGGTTTTACTGCTCGGATTTGCGCTTTTAATCGCTGGCCTGCAACTTGGCTGGACAACGCTTTCCGTGCGCAATCCGGATGCGGCGGTCAAACGCAAACTTCCGGGGTTTGCCGCGCCGCTTATCGGCATGGGTGTTGGCTATCTCTCCGGCGTCGTCGGCATTGGCGGCGGCATTTTTCTCGCGCCCGTTCTCCACTTTGTAGACTGGTCCAGTCCGCGCAAGATTGCAGCAATCGCCAGCGCCTATATCGCGGCCAACTCAGCCGCTGGCCTGATCGGGAAAATCATTTCCAACCCGATGGTGATTGATCGCGGCATTTTCTATGACTTCTGGCCGCTTATACCGGCGGTCATTATTGGCAGCTTTATCGGACATAAATTCATGCTGGGCGTCTTTCCTGAACGGCTTGTCAAAGGCATTACCGCCATCCTAATTCTGGTGGTCGCAGCACGCCTTTTATACCAGTCCTTCGCCTGAGCTCTTCTCATGTATGAAAACGAAAATCCGGTCTTCGATAATGTGGATGCATATCTGGAAGAACGGCTGACGCCGCCCGATGAGACGCTTGAGCTGACGCTCAAACGGCAGGATGAGGCTGGTCTGCCACCCATGGCGGTCTCTCCGCTTCAGGGCGCATTTCTGAACATTCTAGCAAAGTCGATTGGCGCAAAGCGCATTCTGGAGCTTGGCACCTTTGCAGGTTACTCAACCATCTGGCTGGCACGCGCCCTGCCGGAAGGCGGCAAGGTGATCACGCTGGAACTTCAGGATGTGAATGCCGATCTCTCCCAGCGCAACTTTGATGATGCAGGCCTTGCAGACCGCATCGAAATCCGGCGCGGCCCCGCGGAAAAGTCCCTCAACATCCTCATTAACGATGGCGTTAAACCGTTCGACTTTATCTTCCTCGACGCTGACAAGATCCGCTACCCGACTTATCTCGACCAGATTCTCATGTTGTCACGCCCCGGCACGTTGATCATTGCAGACAATGTCATTCGTAACGGACGCATTCTCGACGATAGTGGCAAAGACCCGTCCATTCGCGGCGTCAGAACCTTTCTCGACATGCTGAAAGACCACCCGCAACTCGACTGCACCGCGCTGCAGACCATGGGCTGCAAGGGCTATGACGGCTTTGCGATGATGTACGTCAGATAGCATAAACGTGTTCAAGCCTCCCTTGACACCAGCTCTGTTCTCGCTGCCAAATTGGCCTAAGTCCAAAGGACGAGGGAGGCTTTCATGTGCAACGACAGAACCGCTGAACAGAATATCGAATGGCTGAAGAGGAAAGGTCTTCTCAGCCGTCGTGACTTTGCAAAGCTCGGCCTTGGGGCCGCTTTCATCGCCGCTTTACCAGCCGCGGCAGACGCGCTGAACGTAATGGAGCAGGACGTCACCATCACCACGCCTGATGGCGAGGCAGACTGCTATTTCGTCCATCCGGCAGAGGGCTCACACGCAGCCGTTATCATCTGGCCAGACATTATGGGCCTTCGCCCTGCCTTCCGCATGATGGGCAAGCGCCTCGCTGAATCCGGCTATTCGGTGCTGGTGGTGAACCCGTATTATCGCACGGCGACCGCGCCAGTGATCCAGCCGGGTGAAAGCTTCTCTGATCCGGAAGTCCGCCCGCGCCTGATCCAGAATTACCGCTCACTCTCGGCTGAAACCAACGTCACTGACGCACGTGCCTTCGCAGCATGGCTTGATGCGCAGGATGCAGTCGCGACCTCACGCCCGATTGGCACAATGGGCTATTGCATGGGCGGCCCGATGACCTTCCGCACCGCCGCAGCTCTGCCTAGCCGGATCGGTGCAGGCGCAAGCTTCCATGGTGGCGGCCTCGTCACTGACGAGGACGGCAGCCCGCATAATCTTGTTCCAGAGATGAACGCGGCTTTCCTGATCGCCATCGCGGATAATGACGACCAGCAGGACCCGGAAGCCAGAACGGTTCTCGCCAACACATTCGACGAAAACATGCTGTTTGCGGAAGTCGAGGTCTATGAGGACGCCATGCACGGTTGGTGCCCGCCGGACTCGCAGGTCTATAACGAAGAACAGGCCGAGCGGGCGTGGAGCCGTCTACTCATGCTGTTCGACCGCCATCTGGCATAATTGATCAGATCAGCCCCGGTTCAGGCCGGGGCTTTTTCTTTCGCGCCCATGACCTCTGAAATGATCTCGACAGAGCCGAAACGCTTGGCCGGATCATACATGTCAGAGACGATCATCAGCTCGTCGGCCTGTGTACGCTCGATAAAGGCATCAAGGCCTTTCTTCACCGTCTCCGGACCGCCAATGATCGTACACTCCAGCATACCCGCCGCCTGCGCCTTCTCGGCCGGCGTCCAGTATGTGTCGATGTCATCTATTGGCGGCATCAGATAGCGGCGCGCACCACGCACCAGATTGGCAAATGACATTTGCTGGGACGTCGCGAGGCGCTTGGCCTCTTCATCAGTTTCGGCCGCAATGACATTCACGCCCACCAGCGCATAGGGTTTCTCCAGCGCTTCAGACGGCTGGAACCGCTCACGATAGAGCTTCAGCGCCACATCCAGCGCCTGTGGTGCAAAATGGGAGGCAAAGCCATATGGCAGACCCAGCTGTGAGGCGAGCTGCGCCCCGAATAGGCTGGAACCCAGAATCCAGAGCGGCACTTTCGTACCGACACCTGGCGAGGCAACAATCTTCTGTCCCTCTTCGGCCTCATCAAGCCAGCCTTGCAGCTCGATCACATCCTGCGGGAAGCGTTCGGCTTTCATCGGGTCCACACGCAGAGCCCGCATGGTCATCTGATCGGTGCCAGGCGCACGGCCAAGCCCCAGATCAATCCGTCCATTGTAAAGCGTCGCCAGAGTGCCAAACTGCTCGGCGATCACATAAGGCGTGTGGTTAGGCAGCATCACACCGCCAGCGCCAACGCGAATACGCGAGGTGGCGCTCGCAATGTGCGAGATCACAACTGGTGTCGCCGCCGTGCTGACACCGCGCATATTATGGTGTTCGGCAACCCAGAACCGCTCGTATCCGCAGCGTTCGGCATGTACAGCCAGATCACGCGCCAGATCGAGCGCTGCGCGCATATCACTGCCTTCGCGAACGCGACCGAGTTCCAGAATGGATAGTTTTACCATGAACAATCTCCTGGCGGAGTATATGGCCCGTCAGAATTCAGTTTAAACCGGACTATTCGATCACCGGCCGGTAATCGTCATTTACGGGGCGCGGACGATAGGCACGCAGCACGAAGTTACGCGTCTCTTCATCCGAGAAATCGCAATCTTCGGGCAACCGCCCGAGGCCGCGTGCATCCAGATCTCGGTTCAGAACCTCAACCACCTTCGGAATTGTAAGGTCATGCTCTTTGTTGAGATAACGCTGATATTCGCGCTCATTCTCGAAGGCAAACGCCTTCCAGAGGATAGAAATACGCGTCTCGGCTTCGGTGAACTCCCAGCGGTTTTCACCATCAACAATCGCCCATCCCTTATCATGGGAATGCGCGTGCAACTGCGCGTCGCGGGAAATCGTGCCCGGCTCCATATGGTTCGCCGTCGGGCCAATAGCACCAACGCGGTGCCACATATATTCGTTGTCGGAGACATAACCGACATTCCAGACGGGCGCTTCAACGCTTTGACGTTCCCCGTCAGGACCATCCGGCCAGTAGTCGAAATCTCCGCCACGGCCGCGATAGAACCATGAAATCGTAGAGGCTTGCGGCACGGCCCAATCATGGAAAAGGCCGGAATAAGCCATCGCAACTAGAAGATCGAACGGCATACGGTCGCCGCCGCGGAATTTCGGAAGATCGAGGTGGGGCGGCCCCGCCGCCATCGGCATGTTGATGTTGTTCATCAGCGCCTGCGGTACGATAACCTTCGCGTCAAAGCTCTGCTTCGCGCCTTCAATAAAGTTCTCAGAGCGAAAGATGAATTCAGAGCGCGGCTCGACAACCTTTCCGCCATAAGCCCACATCACGCGAAACCATGGCACGTCCTTACCGGTTTGCGCGCGCTTATGAACTTTGGCCGCCAGACTATACGGCGCCGAAATTCGGCACAGATCGAGCACTTTTTCAGGATTAGAAAAAGCCGGGTCCAACCGGACCGGTTTAGCCAACATTTCTGCCGGACGCAGAACCATGTCCTGATTACCATCAGCCATGCGTTCCTCCCCATTTATTATAGTTTTCTACACTATAACCGATAGCTCTCGGGGAAGCGAGCATAAGGTTAAGAGGCGACCTCAGGCCGCCTCTTACCTGAAAGAGTCTACGCTTCGGGCAGGAAATCCGGTACAGAGAAATACCGCTCACCTGTATCGTAGTTGAAGCCGATCACGCGCGCATCTGCTGGCAGTTCTTCGAGCTTTTTAGCGATCGCCGCAAGCGTCGCGCCAGACGAAATACCAACCAGCATGCCTTCGAGGCGTGCAGCATCACGCGCATAGCGTTTCGCATCTTCCGGATCGACCTGGATTGCGCCTGTCAGAAGCGATGTATCGAGGTTTTTCGGAATAAAGCCTGCGCCGATACCCTGAATTGGGTGCGGGCCCGGATCGCCGCCCGAAATCACCGGAGAGGCAGTTGGTTCAACCGCAAACACCTGCAGGTTCGGCCAGACCTTCTTCAGCTCGCGCGCACAGCCCGTGATGTGACCACCCGTACCAACACCTGTGATCAGAACATCAGGAGGCGTCACTTTGAAGTCCACAATAATCTCCTGCGCTGTCGCCTGAACGTGCGCATCGATATTGGCAGGGTTTTCGAATTGCTGCGGCATCCATGAGCCCGGCGTTGCAGCAATCAGCTCTTCTGCTTTCGCGATAGCGCCCTTCATGCCTTTTTCTTTTGGTGTCAGGACGAACTCCGCGCCATAGGCCAGCATAAGGCGGCGACGCTCGATCGACATGCTTTCCGGCATAACAAGAATAAGACGATAGCCCTTCACCGCTGCGACCAGCGCGAGGCCAACGCCTGTATTGCCGCTTGTCGGCTCGATGATCACACCGCCCGGCTTCAGTTTTCCGGACTGTTCAGCCTCCTCAACCATTGAGAGGGCGATGCGGTCTTTAATCGAGCCGCCCGGATTGGAGCGCTCCGATTTGATCCAGACCTCACGGTCACCGAACAGCCGGTTCATACGAACGTGCGGTGTGCCGCCAATTGTTTCGAGTAGTGAGTTCACTTTCATAGGGGTTTCCTCCCGCGTCAGTCTTACCTGTACTAGTGCGGATCGGAGCGCAGAGTTTCAAGTCCGCAATTTGTTAGATTTTCTAACGGGTCGTAAATTCTGCTTGATCAGACCCACGCAATATCAGCCGCGCTTCCAGTACATAATGCCGTCAGAAGCCTCGTCAGCAGCGACCGCGGCGCCCTTGGTTCCGACGGGCTCTTCATTGCCTGAAATCAGGAATTCGATGCCCGCTTCATCAGATGCCGGAATTTTCGCAAGGAAGCGTTTTTTTCCTTCGAGCGTACGCCCGACCACAACGCCAAAACGAACGCTGCCATCGCGCTTATAGTGGACGGTATAGGTCTCGATCTCGCCTTCACCCTCATAGGCTTCGACGAATTCCGGAACCTCACCACGGCGAGCTTCTGCCCCTCCCTGCACATCGAACGCCTGCGGATATCTTTCGGCGAGAGCCCGGTCCCGGCCCACAACAATCGTATGGTTGTAAGTCGCATAGCCGCCATTCGCGAACAGAAGGCCATAGCGGCCCTGCGCGCGCAGTTCATGCACCATCTCGACGACGGCATGGCTCATATAATTGGCAATAGGTCCGCCGCCGAAGGTCAGGCCACCAAACACCGTCATCGGGCGCTCAACAGGCCATCCAATGACGCGGCGCGCCAGTTTCGGCACGCATGGAAAGCAGGAATAAAGCTCGGCGGCGTCCAGATCACTGACGCTCAGGCCATTGAATTCCAGCGCTTTATTGAGCGTTTCCGACATGCTGACAGAATCTGCATATGTGTCACGTGCGAGAATATTCCCCACTTCCTCAGCATGCGCACCAAGGCCGACATAGACGAGCTTGTCTTCCGGCACGCCGCGGGCCAGCGCGGCTTCAAGGCTCGTCACGATGAAAGCTGCACCCTGATTCACCGAGGAATTAGCAACCATCAGCTTGGTATAGGGAAAGGAGATCGGACGGTTATTCTCATCGGCCGTTGTAATCTCTTCCGGCGTTTTCGGGCTGTGTATCCAGGCGCCTTCGGTCTCATTCGCGACCTCTGAGAAATTCGACCAGATCATGCCGCTCTCAGCCTGCGCCTCTTCAAGGCTCTGGCCCCATTTTGCACGGCAGGCATTTTCATAAAGCGGGTAAACATCCGTGGGCGTGGTGAGCAGGAAGAGGTCGGAATAGCGTTTCTTGCGGACACTAGCACTCGCGCGCAGCGGGTCGGATGTTTTTCCGGCAGCTTCCAGCTTTTTGCGCGCGCCTGCTGTGCGAAGCGCCTCGCCGCCTGTAATCGCAACACTGGTCGCCTCGCCCTTGGCGATCATGTTGGCCGCTTCATTGAGAAGCCGGATCGGGCCATCGCCCATCGGATATGGCGTCTGACGACACGTTGCGTCAGTCGCGCCAACCGCTGACGCGACTTGCGGAGAACAATCACCGAGCTTCGGGAAAGAAATCTGGTCAACCGTAAGAATGGTAGATAGACCTTCCAGCCAGCCCGCGCCAGCATCTGCGTCCGCGCGCTTGAGCGCTTCAACCATCAGGCCGAGCGAATCCAGTCCTTCATGAGGCACTTCTGGGCGGTCATTGATCTGCCCGACGCCGACAATTACCGGAATTCTGGACTCTGGCACGCTCATATCGCTCTCTCCCTCATATTTGGCGAGAGCCTAGAGGCAGGAATGATCGCGCCGCAATCCTTCACGTTGCGGCAGCAGGAGAAGTTTTTCAGAGCGCCTTACGCATATGGATAATGGTGTTGGTCAGCCCGTTGGCGCTGGTACGCACCTCGGTATGGAAAGCTTCATAGCCCCGCGCCTCATAAAGCGGCAGCCCCGGCACGGTGGACCCGAGCTCAATCGCCTTAAAGCCGGCATCGCGCGCCGCGCCTTCGCCAAGATCAAGCAGCAGCGTACCGAGCCCCTTACGGATCCAGTCCGGATGCGTGTACATCGCCCGAATACGGGCGGCGTCCCTTTCAGGGTCAGAGAGGCTGTCATCACGGCCTGCCGTCGCATCACCGCCGAACAGAGTTTTACGCTTTCCCCACCCCCCGCAGGCAACCAGCACGGTTTTACCGTCCACCTCGGTCTCGATCATGAAATAGGTCTGGTCAGCGATAAGCGAGCGGTCGACGCCCATGGATTCGCGCGCTGCAACGATCTCTTCATCGCTCAGAAATTCACGCATATTCACGGTGATCGCAGCGCCCATCAGGTCCATGATCGCAGGAATATCGCTTTCCTGCGCCAGACGATGGCGAAAGACGTATTTTGCGCCGGACATGACCGCTCCTGAAACTATTCGCCGGCGGACTCTCCCTCGCCGGTCTGTAATTGCTCAGGCAAATAGCTTTCATCCGGCTCTGCAAGAAGTTCTTTTTCAGCCATTCGGATAACGGGGATCACTGCCTTGGTAAAAGGCAGAAAATAAGCCGTCCGATTATCCGGTGCGACGACTTCCAACAGGTCATCCGCGCCAAAATTCTGGACCGACTTCACCTTACCCAGCGCGCGCCCGTCCATATGGGTAACGGTGAGGCCGAGAAGATCATCATAATAAAATTCATCGTCTTCAGGCTCTGGCAGCATGTCGCGATGGACATAGAGCTTCTCGCCCTTGAGCGCTTCCCATTCTTCACGGGTTTTCGTCTCTTCGGCTTCAACTACGAAATGGTTCTTTGAAGGACGTGCCGTTTTGGCCGTCAGCATGACAGATCCGGTCTCGTTCAGAAGCGGCCCGTAGGCGAACACATCTTCAGGATAGAGCGTGAAGCTTCGTACGCGCACTTCACCGCGCACACCATGCGCGCCGCCAATCGCACCTACACAAACAAGAGACTTATCGACTGCCATAGCATTCCAAACAAAATCTGCGGCGCCCGATAAAGAGCGCCGCAGACGGATTACTCATACACCCTGCCGACTGGCAAGAGGAATGGCCTTAGTTGTCGCGCATCACCCGGCGAAGACCCGGAGGCAGATTGTCTGTGTTCCGGTTATTCGTCCGCGGTGGTGGCGCAGGCGGCGGAGGTGGTGGTGGCGGTGACGCCTGTGGACGCGGCGCCGGAGGTGGCGGCGGAGGAGGAGACTGAACGCGCGGCGGACGCTGCGGCTGAGAAACCGGCTGGTTGCTGCGACGGTTATTGTTCACCTCATTGCGACGACCTTCATTCCGGTTACCGCGGTTTGCACGTGGCTCAGCACCCGCATACGGGTTGCCCTCTACGCGGCCACCGCGACGTCCACGGTTCGCGCGGTCACTATCACGGTTGCGATTGTTCGCCCGATCACCACTGCGTCCGTCACGGTTACGGTTCCAACCTCCATCCTGACCACCACGGCCATTGCGCACCTGATCTACAGGCTGATCGCGGCGGCTATTGCGGTCTCGGTTGATCCGGTCATTGCCATTCCGGCCACCCACCAACACATCAGTGTTCGGCGGCGTGTTCCGGTTCGTGCGGTCACGGTTTCCATCGCGGTTACGGTCTCTCGCACCATCCCGGTCTCGATCACGGTTCCTGTCGCGGGCGTTATTATCATGGTCACGGTTGCGATCACGTGCGTTGTCATCACCGCCGCGACGCCCGCCACCAACGTTTCCGTTGTTCCGGCCACCACCGCCATTCACGCGGCGAATGGACGAGATATTGTCGTTCAGGCGATAGCCACCGAGCGTGTTCGTATCGACCGTGACAACCTGACAGCGGCCCTGAAAGTTCGGATGCTCACAGACTTCCCATGTACCCGAACGAATACGGATAGAGCTGGCAGCATCATTAAGGCCAATCGTTCCAAGGTTTCCAATGCTCCGGCTGACCGGAATGCTACGGCCGCCATAATTGGCGTGTTCGAACAGGATCGCATCGGCATTGCCATAATTGCCGCCACGGTTACCACCGCGACGTCCGCCGCGGTCTCCGTCACCATGATTCCGGCCACCATTATAGCCGCCATCGCGACCACCATGGTTTCCACGTCCACCACCATAGCGGCCATTATTGTTACCTGAGCCGCGTCCGACACGTCGGATGGATGAAATATTGTCGTTCAGACGAATGTTATTGAGGCGTCCCTGGCTGTTGTCTATGATCCGACACGTGCCCTGGAAGTTCGCATCTGTGCAGACTTCCCATGTACCACGACGCACCTCAATCGAGCTTACTTCATCATTGAAGTAGAGATTGCTTAGGCTCCACGCGCTCCGGTTCAGGCCATAGGCCGAGCCACGGAAATTGGAGTCGCGATACAGGACGATGTCAGCATTGCGCGGACCACGATAACCGGTCCAACTCGCCTGATTATAGTCATACCGCGGGTAGTACGGGTTGTACTGACCATACCGGCCAAATTCGCCGTAAGCGCCCGTGTAAGTGCCGGCACCATACCCATAGTCATAGGCGTAATAGCCCCAGGTATCATACGGGCTCAGCTCGGAAAGATTGCCGAACAGGTCCGCTTCGTAAAACACGAGATCACCCGCCCAGTTCACACCAAAAACCGTTCCGTGCGGATACGGGTTCTGAGGGTCGATTGGATAAGCCGATGTAATTTCGTCGCCCATGCCAAATCTGTCGAGATCGGCAATCGGCTGACGCGCAACCAGACACGGACCTTCGTAAAAAGAATCCTTACACAGGAGCCAACCTGGTCCCTGAAAATCAATGCTCGCGGCGCGGTCGTTGAAGCGCAGATCAACAAGCGTATCAATCGGTCCGTTAATCGCCCGCGCTTCGCCGTTGAAATTGGCGCCATCAAACAAAACGAGTTCGCCATGATTGGCATGAGCCGTCGCTGCAAAACCGAGCGCCGCCGCTGCTCCACCTATAAGCTTCAGAACGGATTTTGTATTTTTCATAGCCTGTTCCTCAAGTTAGCCCCGTACATGTTGATAACTTAGCTGAACGACCCTGAACGCTCGGCAACAGATGTTTAACCAAGCCAAAAACGCAAAAACCCCCGCCAGAGCGAGGGTTCAGGGTCTGCGCTCACAGTCTGATCAGCCAATTCGGCGGATCGATGAGATGTTGTCGTTCATCCGGATGTCGTTCAGCGCATCAGAAGACCGCGTCACAACCGTACAACGGCCACGGAAAACAGAGTCGACGCAGATTTCCCATGCACCACGGTTCACCTGAATAGATGACACACGGTCATTAAGGCCTGTATCCGCAAAATCAGGCAGATCGCCATTCACCGCCAGAGCGCGACCGGAAAAATAGCTGTCTTCAAACAGAACAATGTCGGCGCGGCTGGCAGGACCGTCATTATAGCCCCAGCGGTTATCGCCGTAGCGGTCGTTTCCGTAACCACGATTTCCATAGCGCCCGTCATTGCCGCGATGGTTGAAGCCGAAACGGCCACTCACCGGACGGATGGACGAAATATTATCGTTGAGCTGCAGGTAGTTGAGACGATCCACATTACCCTGGATCACCTCACAGCGACCACGGAAGTTCGCGTCTGTGCAGACTTCCCAGGCGCCGCGTCGGATCGCGATAGAGCTTGTGCGATCATTAAAGCGGGCCTCATTCAGAAAAGGTACGGCGCCGGTAATCTCGACGGCCTGACCTTCAAAGTTTGAATGTTCAAAAAGCACAACATCGCCTGTCGCCGGGCCGCGGCGTTGGTCGTATCGATCAGCACTCGCAGGTGCCGCAGCCATCAGGGCGCAGGCAGAACCCGCTAAAAGTGTCGTCAGAATTGTTTTAAGTTTCACGTGTCTCTCCATGTTTGAAGGTCCCGATGAAACAAGGTTACCGGAACCTATCTGAATGAGAGACAACTGCTTCTTGCAGGTTTTGTTCAGAAACCCGCTCAGTTCACGCGGCGGATGGACGAGATATTGTCATTCATCCGAATGCCGTTGAGACGCGGCATGTCCGCAGAAATTGTCTCGCAGCGACCGCGATAATTACCGTCCGAACAGATCTCCCAGGTGCCACGGCGGACCTGAATAGAGCTGATTTCATCATTCATGCCCGTATTGCCGAGACCTGAAATATCGTTCTCCACGGGATATGGACGACCCTCAAAGTTTGAATGCTGGTACACAACCACATCGGCCCGTGCGAGCGCCTCACGCAGCAGACGAGCCTCTTCTTCCCGGCGCAGACGCTCCTCTTCCTCGCGCTGGGCAAGCGTACCGACCGGCACTTCGCGAATAGAGGAAATGCGATTGTCCAGCTGGATCGCATAAAGACGGGTTTCATCCGCCGTCAGAATGACGCAATCGCCGCGGAAATTTGAACCCTCGCAAAACTCCCACTCGCCGCGAATAATCTCGACCGAGCTGATCCGGTTGTCGAAGTCATAATCCCAGAGACGTGCGATATCGCGGTTCGTCCCAATCGCTTCGCCGCCATAATCGGTTTCGTCATAGACGATCAAAGCCGGATTACGTGGGCCAGTATAAGGTGGCTCATCCGGCGGCGGATAACCTGAATTATTGTTATTGCCGTAGGAGCCGCCCTGATTATAGCCGGACCCGTTATTGTTATAGCCGCTGCCGTAATTGCCAGAACCGGATGAGCCATAACCCACAGTACCCGTCGCTTCGAACGGAATGACCGTGTTGTTGTTCTCGCGGCGGAAGAAGGTGAAGCCACCTGCAGGATTACGGGCAAAAATAGAGCCGTGCTTCAGCTCCAGATCATATGGTGCAGGCATGATGGAGGAAATCGTGTCCGCCATGCCAAACTCACCGAGCGATTGCACATCCTGACTGATATAAAGACATGGACCTGCATAATAGGCATCGCGGCAGGCGATCCAGTCACCCCCGCGCACACGAATGGAACGCGTGTCATCGCCAAGCTGAGAGAACCTCATTTGCGAGGTTTCCTGCCTTATGCTGGCCGTCTGCCCGCCGAAATAATCCAGGCTGAACAATTGAAGCTCGCCAGAGCCATACTGTGCCTGCGCGGGCAAAATCAGCCCCGCAGCAATCAATGCGGACTTAAAAAGCGTCTTGAAACCAGTCATGTTATGCGTCCCCTCGACCTCGATATGGTGAAATTATACGAGCAAAGCTGAACGCCTGACAACTTTACGGATGGACGCATAAAAAAAGCCCCCCGCCAGAGGCGAAGGGCTCAAAATCAGATTCAGCGTAAAGCTTACTCTTCAGCAGCAGCTTCTTCTTCAGCTGGTGCAGCTTCAGCTTCTGCAGCCGCTTCAGCCGCAGCAGCAGCTTTGTCAGCTTTCTCTTGAGCGCGCTCTTTAGCTTTTGTGCCTGGCTCGCCTTTGTTCGGGTTGTTGGACGCTGTCCATGTGTAAACCGGCTTACCGTCAACTTCGATCTGGCTCAGGAAGCGAGCAACACGGTCAGTTGGCTGTGCGCCTTTCGCGATCCACGCTGCAGCTTTTTCAGCGTCGATGTTTACGCGGCTCTCGGAGTCTTTTGGAAGACGCGGGTCATAGTTACCGATTTTCTCGATGAAACGGCCGTCACGTGGTGAACGGGAGTCAGCAACAACAACGCGGTAGAACGGGCGTTTTTTAGAGCCGCCGCGAGCGAGGCGAATTTTAAGAGCCATGGTGTATCTCCTTAAGTATCTTATGGCGCTTCATTTCAGGCCAGTCACATTGAAAGGCCCAACAATAGAGAGGTTTAGTCCGTACCCTCTGACCGGATTTTCTCATGGTGCCGGATCACTTCCGCCACAATGAAGTTGAGGAACTGCTCGGCAAAAGCCGGGTCGAGACCTGCGTCATCGGCCAGCTTGCGCAAGCGGTAAATTTGTTCGGCTTCACGCTGTTTATCAGACGGTGGAAGCGCGTTTTCGGCTTTCAGTACACCGACCTGTTTGGTCAGCTTGAAACGTTCAGCCAGCGTATGCAGCAGCACGGCATCGAGGTTATCAATGCTGGCGCGCAAGCGCAGAAGTTCGTCCATTGGTGAGCTCATTCAGCGCCCTCCGCTTTGGCCTTGGCAAAACGTCCTGAATCCAGGATCAGCGCTAATACAGTCACTGCATACACAAATGCAACTGCCAACGGGATGAAAAGGAAGCGCTGTTCCGGGAAAAGGAAATAAAGCGCAAGCACCAGAACCGCGCGAATAATGGAATGGGCGCAGAAAATTGGGGTGCGCCCATAGCTCCAGCCAATCACCGGCCAGTGGATGGACAGGCCGATCGCCAGAATAACAAGCGCAATATCTGCACTGCCTTCAGCGACCGCGACGACGACCATAGGCCAGAACAAGAGCATGGAAATGAAAGCTGGCACGAGCACGCTTGTCGCGACGCCCTTGTCTTTCATGAAGTCGTTCTTGAACAGCGCCGCAAACAGAAGCGCCATCGGGAAGATCGCGCCACTTGCGACGAAGCTGTAAAAGAGCTGCTGCGCTGGTGCGAACATTTGCGACATAGCCGCAATCACAAGCCAGTAAACCGTTCCGGACATTGGAATCGGGAAACCACCGCGCAGGCGTCCATAAGCGGCCTGACGCTCTTTAAGGTGCGCGGCTTTCAGATCTTCGAGCGTGGTCATTTAGCACCTTGCTTAGGATCAAGGACCAGCGTCGCAAGGACCCAGCCAAATCCAAAAAACATCAATTCGTTTTTATGGTCGCTAATGAACGCAAGATCCACGAAAACAGCTAATAGACCAACAGCAATAAAAATGGCCCCAATCGCGCGGACAATACGAAATCTGTCCGCCGAAAGAATAAAAGTCTCTGACTTATCGCTCATTTCTTCTTCGCTCCCGGAAGACCCGGCAGACCGCCCGGAAGTGCGCCGCCGCCAAGGCCCGGAAGGCCGCCTGGCGCGCCCGGACCACCAAGGCCCGGCATACCGCCGCCCATACCGCCATTACGCGCAGCCATTTTAGCAAGGTCACCCTGAGACACGCCCATGCCGCCCATAGCGCCCATAAGGCCCTTCATGCCGCCCTTGCCCATTTTCTTCATCATGTCGGACATCTGCTTGTGCATTTTCAGCACTTTGTTGACGTCCGACACCTCTACGCCCGCACCCGCAGCGATACGCTTACGGCGAGACGCATTGAGAAGCGCAGGCTTGGCGCGTTCTTTCTTCGTCATGGAAGAGATGATTGCTTCCTGACGTTTGATGACACTGTCATCCATATTGGCGCCAGCAAGCGCCTGTTTGGCTTTTTTCGCGCCCGGAAGCATGCCTGCGATACCGCCAAGGCCGCCCATGCGCTGAAGCTGGCGAAGCTGTTCTGCCAGATCATCAAGATCGAACTGACCTTTCGCCATTTTCTTAGCGAGACGTTCGGCCTTTTCGGCGTCCATCTGCTCGCCGGCTTTTTCAACCAGCGAGACAATGTCACCACGACCGAGAATACGGCCCGCAACGCGTTTGGCCGCGAAGACTTCAAGGCCGTCCAGTTTCTCGCCGACACCGAGAAATTTGATTGGCAGACCAGTGACTGCGCGCATGGAGAGCGCTGCACCACCGCGGCCGTCACCATCCATACGAGTAAGAACAAGACCGGTCAGCGGGAGACGCTCATGGAAGCGCTTGGCTGTTTCAACGGCGTCCTGACCTGTCAGCGCGTCAGCAACGAGGAGTGTTTCCTGAGGCTTGGCGATTTTAGCGACATCGTCGGCCTCGTTCATCATCTGCTCGTCGAGGGTCGTACGACCCGCCGTATCGAGGATGACAACATCAAAGCCCTGAAGCTTGGCGGACTGAAGCGCGCGCTTGGTAATATCTGCCGGAAGCTGGCCTTCAACGATTGGCAGCGAAGACACGCCGACCTGCTCGGCCAGAATAGCGAGCTGCTGCATCGCCGCCGGACGGCGCACGTCGAGCGAGGCGAGAAGAACTTTCTTACGCTCTTTTTCCTTCAGGCGCTTGGCAAGCTTACCGGTTGTGGTCGTCTTACCAGAGCCCTGCAGACCGGCCATCATGATGACAGCTGGCGGGCTGTCGATTTTCAGCTTAGCCGCTGCGCCTTCTTCATCTTCACCGCCCAGCATCTCAACAAGAGCATCATGGACGATTTTGATGACCATCTGGCCCGGCGTGACCGATTTGATCACCGCTTCGCCAACGGCTTCTTCGCGAACCTTGGCGATAAAGTCTTTTACAACTGGCAGCGCGACGTCGGCTTCAAGAAGAGCGACGCGGATTTCACGCATTGCATTGCTGACATCTTTCTCTGACAGCGCGCCGCGACCCGTCAGGCCTTCAAACACACCCGTCAATCGATCTGTCAAAGCATCAAACATGCGACTTCCTCTTAGCTGTTCCCGTGATCCCTCACATATGGGTGCAGCACTTAAAGCAAAAAGCCCCGCCGGGCGAGACTTCGCTGGGCGGGGTGCACGCCCGCAAGATCGGGAATGCGCGAAACCAGTAATTTCCGCTGGCTTTAGTGTAAAATCACATCTGAGTCAAAAATTCTGTCCGTCCGATCAGGAACCAACCCCACCGACGGAAGTTAACAACCGGTGAAGGGAATACTCATGACCAAGTCACTCGTAACATCCGCACTCGCCGCCGTATCTATCGCCTGCCTCGCACCGCTTGCGAGCGCCCAGTCTGCTGGCGCGTACGCTGACACATGGCTGACCCGCGATGACGGCAGCATGATTGAGGAAATGTCCGGCGTTGTCTGCCCGACATCTGTTGACGATTTCACCCGCGTCGAAACCGCCGCTTATAGCGAAGGTGGCTTCTGCGCCTATCAGGCAATCACGGACGCTACTGATTTTACCGTACAATTCTATGCTGCCGGTCCGCATGACACCGAAGAAGAGCTGGTACGCACGCTTGCCCATTTCGAAGACAATGGCGCTATCGCCAGCATGACTTACAGCGTTGGCTGTGAAGCCAATATGGCATCTGTCGCAGCGGGCGGCTCGTCCATCGCCTCACTCACAGCCAGCTTCCGCGACTATCAGGTAGAAGATGATCTGCGCTGCCTTGTTCTGGAAGCAGATGATAGCTCCGTCTGGGTGATCAGCCTGCAACGCGCTGGCGACTACTTCATCTCGACGGTGAGCGCTGCGCCAAATGGTGACCAGAGCGAAATCGCACATATGGTCGGTGCGTCATCGCACTTCCACGCGGCACAATTTGCTGGTCCGGCGGTCTAATTCACTCTCTGGAACTCACCTGAGAACCTCAGCTGGACTTCATCGCCGACAAGGCCTGCATATTGGCCCAGCCCGAAATCACTCCGGTTGAAACTGCCTTCAGCATTAAACCCGACGGTATATTTGCCTGTGAGCGCGACGAAGGCTCCGCCATTAAAGATCAACCTGATCTCAACGGGCTGCGTTCGCCCGTTCAGTGTCAGATCGCCTGACAAAACACCCGTTCGTTCGTCCATGCGGGTGATCTCGCGCGCCCTGAACAGAGCTTGCGGGTGTGCTTCAGCGTTAAACCAGCCATCGCCACGCAAGGTTTCAGAAAACGCTTCGGTCGACACGAACAGAGAGTTCACATCGATCACCATCTCGAAGTCGGAGGCTCCCGTCAGGCTATCATCCACCGAGAAATTCGCATCAAACGTATCAAAGCGCCCATAGAGGAGCGAAAGCCCCATATGGTTGATCGCAAAATAGAGATGCGCATGCTGCGGATCGAGCTCATATGAACCGGGACGTAGCGCGTCAGGGCCGTTACGAACCTCCGACAGCGCCAGTGACGACAGGTCGGGAAAGTCCGGCAGTGACGCGCAGGCCGAAACGAGCGCTGCACCGCCAAGAGCAAAATATCGAACCTGTTTCCAATGCCACATGCCGATCTCCCTATCTCTTATATAACATAGATCGATCCGGCATTGGACTAGTCAGCCCCTAGGCGCCTTCAGTGATGTTCATAATGGCATCCATCGGGCTTGGCGCATCCTCTTTCCAGGAATGAGGCGGTCCAACCGTGATGCCGCCATCCACAGTGATGCTCTCGCCGGTAATGAAGCCCGAAGCATCAGAAGCAAGGAAGGCCACCATTTCAGCGATGTCACGCGCCTGCCCCGCCCGACCGGCAGGTTGAATGCCTGCAGCCGTTTGCGAGATTAGCGCCGCCAGCTGATCAGCCTGCTCACGTGGGAGGCCCAGCGTTGCGCCAAAAATGGACGTCGCGATCAGGCCCGGACGGATCGCATTCACCCGAATTTTGTATTTCCCAAGCTCGGCAGCTGCCATTTTAGAAAAATGCGCAACGCCTGCCTTGGCGACCGAATAAGTCAGCGGCGCATAACCAGCGGAAATCGCAGAGACCGAGGATGTGTTGATAATCGAACCGCCGCCGCGCTTTTTCATGAGCGGGATCGCATATTGCGTGCCCATGAAGACCGACTTCAAAAGCAAGTTCATTATCTTGTCGTAGTCGTCGAAATCGAGCTCTTCAATGCCTTCACGCGGCCCGCCAATACCGGCATTGTTAAAGAGGATATCGAGCCCGCCAAACTCGTCTTCAGCGGCCTGGATAAGCGCTTTCAGCTGGTCAGCGTCAGTCACATCGCAATGGCGGTAGGCGACTTTGTCTTCGCCGAAACGGGCAACAAGTGACGCGCGCTTCTCGTCCTGCAGATCACCTGCAACGACTTTCGCGCCATACTCGATCAGACATTCTACGGTGCCGAGGCCAATCCCACTCGCGCCGCCGGTTACAACAGCGACTTTACCCTCAAGACTTAGGGTCATGTTTCTCTCCCTTTGATGGCCGATCGTCTTTTTCGGACCGGTCCGGATGTAAAAAGCCCGGTGAACGTATCACCGGGCTTGAAGTTTGCTAGGTCAGAACGACGACTTTACCTGTCGCCTTACGGTCTGACAGATGCTTGATCGCATCACCCGCCTGATCGAGCGGGAAGGTTTTTGAGACATGCGGCTTGATCTTGCCCTCCTTGTAGAAGTCGAACAGCTCTTTCACGTCGGTCTCGTACTGATCAGGGAACTGACGCACCCATGCGCCCCAGAACACGCCGCGAATATCGCAGGATTTCAGAAGCGTGAGGTTTAGTGGAATCTTCGGGATACCCGCAGGGAACCCGATGACAAGGTAGCGACCTTCCCAGTTCAGCGCACGAAGCGTTGGTTCTGCATAGTCGCCGCCAACCGCGTCATAGACGATATCTACGCCGCCGCCGGAGATTTCCTTGATCTGGTTGGAAAGCTCTTTCTGTTGGCCACGATCCAGCTCGCCGGTCGGGTAGATGAGGCCAACATCAGCACCTTTAGACAGGCAAAAATCGACTTTTTCCTGCGTTGAGCACGCCGCAATGACTTTAAGGCCCATCGCTTTACCAAGTTCGATCGCCGCAACGCCGACGCCGCCCGCTGCGCCAAGAATGAACAGCGTTTCGCCCGGCTTTGGATCGCCGCGGCGCTTCAGGCCATAATAGGATGTGCCGTATGTAAGGATGAAAGCAGACGCTTCATCAAACGGCATTTCGTCAGGAATTGGAATGCAGCGGTTTGCGTCGATTTCCAGCTCCTCACGGAAGCCACCCCAGCCGCATGACCCGATCACGCGCTGGCCTTCTTTCAGGGACGTCACTTCCGCGCCGACCTTCGTCACAATGCCAGAGACTTCACCGCCCGGAGAAAATGGACGTTCCGGTTTGAACTGGTAGCGGTCTTCAATGATCAGAGAGTCAGGGAAGTTCACGCCAATGGCTTTGACTTCAAGTACAACCTGTTTTGGACCCGGCTCAGGAGAGTCCAGATCAACGATTTCAAGTGTTTCAGGGCCACCGGGTTGTGTAGAAACCACAGCCTTCATTTTTTATTCTCCGCATGACACAAAAATGTTGTATTTCTTATGGCGCGGACGGTAGCTGACTGCCTTTCATCTGTGAAGTCGTCGCAAGATGCATAATTGTAATAGAGTCTATTATGTCTGACCCGGTCTGGGCCATTGCAATCCACGGAGGCTCCGGCCCCAGCTATAAAGACGACTACTCTGATGTGTCTTCGTCGATGAAGAAGATTCTCGAAGCCGCACGGCGCGATCTTCGCAAAGGCGCAAGCGCACTGGATGTTGTGCAGGAAGCCGTACACGAGCTGGAAGATTCAGGGCTTCACATTGCCGGTCGCGGCTCTAGCCCGAACACTAAAGGCAAATGGGAACAAGACGCCGCCATTATGGATGGCTCGAACCGCCGCGCAGGCGCCGTCGCGGCCATTCAGGGATATAAAAATCCGGTCGATTGCGCACGCGCCGTGATGGAACACTCCCAGCATATCTTGCTTTCAGGCAAAGGCGCGGAAAAATTCCTGAAGAAGCGCGACCTGAAAACTATCGGCAATCCGCACGGCTATTATCGCCCGATCATCAGCGATGCATCTTATGATGACGGCACGCACGGCACCGTCGGAGCCGTAGCTCTCGACAGTGAGGGACGCCTCGCTGCGGCGACCTCCACTGGCGGCCTGACCAACAAGCCGCCGGGCCGAATCAGCGATTCAGCACAGATCGGATCCGGCACATGGGCTGACGAACGCGTTGCCGTATCCTGTACCGGTCAGGGCGAGTATTTCATGCGCGTGAATGCTGCCTCTGATGTATCGGCCCGCATCCGCTATACACGGTCTGATCTGGAAAATGCCACGGCCTGCGTACTGGAAGAAATCTCACTTCTGGGTGGACAAGGCGGCCTGATTGCGATTGATCGGCTCGGTCGTGTCGCTATGCCCTTCAACACCAGCATTATGAAGCGCGGATTTGCGACCTGGCGTGACGAGTTTGACGTAAAGGTATTCTGATCGTGCGTGGCTATTTTGCAATCGGGGCGGAAGGCATTTCCAAGCCCATGAATCTTGGCGCGATCATGCGCACAGCACATGCCTTTGGCGCGAACTTCGCGTTTTCAGTAGACGCCGCAGATAAGATCCGAACTGTCTATAAAGCCGATACGTCGAAAAGCTTTGAGCATGTGCCGTATTATCAATGGGACACTATCGACGATATGGCGCTGCCACGTGGCTGCACGCTGGTCGGCGTCGAGCTCACCGACGATGCCGTTGATCTGCCAAGCTTTCGCCACCCGACGGCTGCCGCCTATGTGTTGGGCCGCGAACGTGGCAGTCTGAGCCCTGAAATGATCGAGAAGTGCGCCTTCACGGTAAAGATCCCGACCAAATTCTGCGTGAACGTGTCCGTCGCTGCGGCGCTTGTCATGTATGACCGCATGATTTCCATGGGTCGCCACGCCGAACGCCCGATCAAACCGGGCGGGCCAATGACCAAGCGCGAGCTTGATGCGATCCAGCGCGGCCGCCGCGTTTAAGCCTCAAGGCAGGTTTAGCTGCCAGCTCACGCCAAACTTGTCCTGAATCCAGGCGAACATCCGACTGAAATCATAATCATCGAGCGGCATAAGCGGCTCTCCTTCCGCGCACAGACGGTCGTGCACGGCGACAAGCTCTTCTTCGGTCTCGAAATTGATAAAGATCGACATGGACGGCGTGAACGAGAACTGGTGCACGTTCGGGCTGTCCGTGAGCATGATGTTGTGGTCACCAATCACGACGCGCGTTGGCAGAAGCTTGCCTGCCAACTCACCGGATTCTTCGGGATAACGGTTCACCTCTGAAACCTCCATGTCAGGAAAGACCTGACGATAGAAATTCAGCGCCGCTTCTGCGTCGCCGGTGAACATCAGATAAGTGGAAACGTGCATGTCAGACCCCGGCAGTAAAAACTTACTGCCCGGTTCTAACCGAAGATTTTCTGAAGCACACCCATAAAGCCAGAGAATTTCAGGCCGCCATCACGCACGATGAGCGCGATGCAGACACCATCTTCGTCCGCGACAGGACGGTGCTCGCGGCCTTCGCCGGACACAGCCAGATCGCCCGGGCCATAAGAGCCAGCCTCATCGCTGAAGCCACCGGACACAACCAGCGTATATTCAAAGCCGGAGTGTGTGTGCTTCGGCGCGCCATGACCCGGCTCAAAACGGATCAGCTCTGTTGTCACATCAGGGCTGACTTCAAGCGGCATGACCCGGATACCCGGTCCGCCAAACTTCCAACCTGAATGAACTGAGGATTCCAGAACGATGTCCTGAAGCGGATCTGGCAGGTTCACCAGCTCGTTAATCATCGTCGCAGCAGAGCGCGCCGCCTGGTGTGATGTCTCATTGCTGAGACCCAGCTCGTCGATTTTCGCGAGCGCACGGTCAGTCGCCTGAAACGACATCGGCGCCGGTGCTTCGCGTTCAAGAAATTCGCCTGCAATCACGTCTTCCAGCTCTGGCTGGATTGTCTGATTTTCTGTCAACGCCTTGCGCGTGTCGATCAGAAGGCGCAAAGCCGGATCAAGAGTCCCAGCGGCATATGCGCTGTAGAATTCCTGTCCCAGATCTGTTTCTTCCACGTCTTTTCTCCAACAATTTCGTGTCCGACGTCAGCCGGAATGCCCGTAGTTTCAGCCTTGTTCGGCCTTTTTTCTATAATTCCCTACTCAATGTGGATCGAAGTCTTTCAAAGGCGAGTCGGATTCGTGATTTTACTGTACCTAATGGCAGTTGCTTGCGTTCAGCGATCTCCGAATGGGACAAACCTTCATAGAAAGACGCCCTGACAAGTTCCACCTGTTCGTCCGGAAGCGTCTTTAACGCCTCTCGTACATTCTCCTCGATCTCGAGGAGTTGGTAGCTTTCTTCAGGCTCGGGCAATTCAGCCGGAGAAAGCATGGGTTCGTCAGGCTGGGCGTCCAGATGTCGCTGACGACGAAAGGCATCAATATGCCGGTTACGGGCGATGCGGAAAATCCAGGTCGTCGGCGAAGCCTGTGCTGGATCATACTGTTCAGCCTTACGCCAGACAGTGACCATGACCTCCTGCACGATCTCCTCGGCCTGCATATCGTCGGCACCCAGACGCATGAGGAAGCTCTTAAGGCGGGGCGCATAATAATCAAACAGAAGACGGAAGGCGCCTTTGGATTTGCTCTCGGCAATATCGCGCAACGCAAGCGCAAAGGCCTCGCGCTCGCTCTTACCCAATCCTGGCTTGTTCGGAACCGGATCGAGCAAGACATACCTCCCAGAAACTTACTAAACCGCGTTTTCGACCTTAACAGAAAGATCGCCACTGCACAGATAGGTTGGAACCTTGTTGCGTACAGATCATATTAACGACTACGTCACAAGTTTACGCTAGTCTTTAACGACTAAAGAGGGAATGATTTCAGAATGAAGCGGTTTGTCGCAGCTTTCACCCTGCTCGCATCCACAGTACTGCCAGCGCAGGCCTTTGAATATGTAGGCGCTTTTCGCGACTGGACCGTCTATCAGGACATTGTAAACGGCGAGTCCGTTTGCTTTGCCGCCACGCGCGCCGAAGACCTTGCGCCGCGCAATGTGGAGCATGGCGACGTGGTCTTCTTCGTGACCTATTTCCGAAATTCCCAGCTGCCACAGGCCAGCCTGCGCGCTAACTTCAATTTCCGTGAAGACCTGCCCGCGACAGCTGAAGTCGGCGGTCGTTCATGGATGATGTACACGGCCCGCAACGAAATCTTCGCGAACAATTCAGACGAGCGCGCCATTGAAGACGCTATCAAACGTGGCTCCGAACTTCGCCTTGAAGCCGTATCCGAACGCGACACTGAAGTGGCTTACCATTTCTCTCTGGCCGGTTCATCCGGCGCAATCGACCGCGCCCGGTCTCTGTGTAGCTGATCACTCATAGCTGATCTGTGAACTCGGGATTTGGCCGGTCCGGCCTTTTATGATATCAGGCCGGTCTTCCGGAGATTGATACATTGACCCAGAGCCTCGACATTTCACACGCGGCAAACGCCGACCGTGCTTCCTGCGTTAAAGAAAACCTCGCAGGGATTGGTTTTGACGCGCTTAAAAAGACGCTTGAAGACCGCGGCATTGAGCCGAAAAAGGTCAACATGCGCGCACGCCAGCTCTGGCGCTGGGTGTATCATTACGGTGTCCGCGATTTCTCCGGCATGACCGATATTGCCAAAGCGCAGCGCGCAGAGTTCGAAGACTGGTTCGAGCTGAAACGCCCTGAAATCACAGAGGCGCTGGTTTCTGTTGATGGCACGCGCAAATGGCTGATCGAATATGGCCCCAACACCGAGGCTGAAACCGTCTTCATTCCGGATGTCGGCCGTGCAGGCGCGCTTTGCGTCTCCTCTCAGGTTGGCTGCACGCTGAATTGTTCTTTCTGTCATACCGGCACGCAGAAGCTCGTTCGTAACCTGACCGCGGCAGAGATCGTCCGTCAGGTCATGGTTGCACGTGACGCGCTGGAAGAATGGCCGACCTCGAACGAGAACCGCAAGCTGACCAACATCGTCTTCATGGGCATGGGCGAGCCGCTCTATAACCTCGACAATGTCGCTGAAGCGATCGACACGATCAGCCATAATGAGGGCATTTCCTTCGGTCGTCGCCGTATCACCGTCTCTACAGCCGGTGTCGCGCCGCTCATTCCAGAGCTTGGCCGCCGCACAAACGCGATGCTCGCCATTTCGCTTCACGCGACGAATGACGATCTGCGCAACGAACTGGTGCCGATCAACAAGAAATACCCGCTGAAAGAGCTTTTCGAGGCGATCCGTGAATATCCGGATCTCGGCAACTCCAAGAAAGTGACATTCGAATACGTCATGCTCAAAGGCGTGAACGATTCTGTTGCCGAGGCGAAAGACCTTCTGCGCCTGCTGCGTGGCACACCGGCAAAGATCAACCTGATCCCGTTCAACCCATGGCCGGGCTCTCAATATGAGTGCTCTGACTGGGAGACGATTGAGAACTTTGCCGAAGTTCTGAACCGTGCAGGCTATTCATCGCCAATCCGCACGCCGCGTGGCCGCGATATTCTCGCTGCCTGTGGTCAGCTGCGTTCTGAGAGCGTCAAGCAGAAAGCCTCAGATCGCCGTAAAGCGGAACTGGCAGCGAAAACTGCAGCTGAAGGCACAGCAGCGGAATAGCCAACATGCCTGAGATCGCGACCCCTAACCTTCCGAGCGCAGATTTTGACCGCACGGAAGCGTTTTATGGCGCGCTCGGTTTCAAACGAAGTTATCGCGACAAGGGCTGGATGATCCTCAAACGCGACGCACTGATCGTCGAGTTTTTTCCAATGGGCATTGATCCCAAGGAGAGCTGGTTCAGCGTCTGTTTTCGCACGACAGAACTCGACGCGATGCATTCTGAATTTTCAGCCGCGCCGTTTGACGATGCCCAGCGCGCGGGGCTACGCCTGAGTGAAATTCGTACAGAACCTCATGGTATCAGACTGTTTTACATGACCGATCCGGATAGCAGCCTCATCCGCTGTATCGATGAATCGTATCAGCCGTAAGATACCGCGACCCTCTCTAAAAATACCTTCTCAGCGAATTCGCCGAATCGTCCTTGCCCCGAAAGGCCTCAGGCCAATCGGGTGTGCAGAATTTCTAGGGATTCTGTTGCTTTATAGTGCAGGGAGAGAAGTGTGCTGCGCGCGCTGTCATCGGCGCGCTCCATCACATCGGGCGGCGGATACCAATGCTGCAGACACCGGAAGAAGCCGGGATAGGTAGGGTGTCTTGTTTGTGCCCGGCCCCGTTTGTCACCTGCGGTTCGAAGGCCTGCGCCTGCGCGTTCGCTTGTGATGACACTGATGCGCGGGGCGGTAAGCTCCTCTTCGCTCAGCACGAAGGCACCAGAGAGAATATGCGCCGCAAGTCGGGCGGCATGCGCCTCTGCGTTTGCGATGGCATCCGGCAAGCGCTCCAGCCGCCGCATAAGGCGCGAACAATCAACGACCTGCCAGTCATAGGGCTCAAACGGGCGCGGGCTACGCTTACCCCTGCGCGGCGCTGAGGCGCGCGGCGCAAATGCAGTGAAGCTGCCCTGTGCGGGGCGTTTTTCCTGATGTTCGGCAAAGATGGAATAGGGGCGTTTACGCGGCGGCTCGCGCTCTGGCCGGTCAAGATAGGCTTCTACCTCTTTGCGCCCGTTCTCAGTGCCAAGAAGCTCGCCAGCCAGAACCAGAATAAAACAGCGCAGCGCATACTCAGCCAGCGCGATGAACTGGCGAAGCCCCCGCGCATAAATATGCTCCATCTGCGTCCATGGCTCGTTATAGGTTTCGGGTGGATTGGGATGAAGATGCGCATCCAGATGCGCGGCAGCGCGGGTGTGAAGCGCCTTTATGTCCTCTGCAAACGCCGCTGGCCCGGATGGGTCAGTGGCTGGCGCGGTCACGCGATGCAGGGTGTAGGCCTCTTCTGTCATGAGGCCGATTATGGCGTCGGGGAGCCAGGGTTGGATAAGGTTTTTGACACGCAGGTTCCCATGAAAACGGGAACCCATGCTTAGATGTTGAGGCCTAAGACTGGATACCCACCTGCATGGGCATCTTCGGTGCTTGTGTTGACGAGATCCCTGCCTTCGCAGGGATGAGCGGGTTTCACCCGCTCACTTAAAGCGCTTACCGTTCTCATCCCAGATGCGGACAATGCCGGACTGTGAGGCGACGGCCATGAGCGTGCCATCTTCAGCAAACAAGCGCGCCTCGCCATGCACAAAGCCATCATGAATGCCCTGAATATGCAGGTCTGCGCACACCCATTCGGTTGGTACAATCTTGCGGATACGAATGGTGTTATCAAGCGAGTTTGCGCCCGCCTGCAGGCCCAGAGCATTGCCGGTTGCGCCCGGCACAAAGTCCGCGATCACAGCCAGCATCGTCGCATCAATCGGCGTGTTCGGGTCCATCGGGCGAGACCAGAGCACGGCGCGGCCATCTTCTGACAGGCCGCCCTCATTGCGCTTCTTGCCATAACGGCCATGGGCAACGCGGGTATGCAGGCGTTGCTGCAGATCATCCGGCTCGTCATCCACCTTGGGGCGGAAGCGCGGCAGCGCCTCACAGTCCATTGGCGGGGCAACATCCGGCATCTCCAGCCATTGGTGATCAAGCTCTTTGCCGCGCGAACCGACAGCGGCATTGACGGTATAAATCTCGCGGTCACCCACATGGCCCAGCACGCGCGCCTGCGTGATATTCTTGCCCTCTGTCGCTGCGCGTACATCCACATTCACCGTCTCGCCAGGCTGGGCGAAGGAGAGATATTGCGCCGTCGCCCAGATCAGCGGGCGCTCATGGGTGAGCTCCAGCGCGCGGATCGCAGAGGCAAGGCCGACACCGCCAAACAGGAATTTATGCTTTGGCGGGCCAACCGAAATACCCATGGAGACATCAAGCGTCCATTTGTTCGGGTCATCAGTCGGGTCGAGATCAAAGAAACGGGTCGTATCAGATGTAGTCGTCATGAGCTGGAGATAGTCAGCTTAACCCGCACCGCGCAAGCCTCTCCTTAGGGAATTGCCGGTCGATTGGGCCGCTAGTCGCGAAGACGCGTCGTCACGCCCTCACCGCCGCGCAAAGTACCGCCAATTGTCCAGCCGCCTTCCTGTTCTGTGACGGCGATTTCAAGCTGGTTGTCGCCTGCATTCAGGTAGAGCGGCACGGTATCGTTAAAGCCCGCCGTGCCGAGAAAGCGGTAGTCCCGCGTGAGGAAAACATCCGTTCCGGAGTATAAAAGCTCGCCATTCAGGAAAACGCTGGCCTTATCGGAGAATGCCAGATCGAGCAGCACCATTTGCGGCTCCGGCGACGTCACCGTGACGGAGGCGAAGATGGTGTTCGCCTCTGATGAGAGCGGCGTAAGCTGGTTCATATCCACAAGCCCTCTATGGCCTGCAGACAGCGCGTTTTCATAGACAACACCTTCGGGACTAACCGCCACCTCTGCAGACACTGACGCGCTGAATGACCAGTCTGCGATGAGGCCTTCTGACGAGACCTGCTCTTGCGGGGGCGGCACGAGCGCTGAAATGTCTTCGACCTCAGATGAGAAGCTCAGATTGCGAAAGCGACGCTCACCACGCAGCGCCCAGACGCCAATCTGTCCGGACTCAGGGTCACGGATGAGGTCGCCCACTGCCGCGACGACCTCGCCATTCACGCGCAAAATAGCCCGATCATCGGACACGACCAGCTCTCCGCTCACCCATTCCCCCATGGTGACGTTCGTCACACCCGCAAAACCTTCACCCTGATAGATCTGATACGCCTGATGCCCGTTATAGCGCGGGTGATACTGCCACGCGTCCGGATTGCCCTGCTGGTGATGGCGCAGATAGAGGATTTCACCGTTTTGCGCGTCCGGCGCGCGGAACAGAAATCCGGTAAAGGCCCGCCCCGGCGACATCCAGAGCTCGAAACTCGTAGTGCCGTTTTTGTGATCTGGAAGGTCGAGCCATGTGATGCCGTTTTCGGTTATGATCAGCTCTTCATGCGCGCCGGTTTCAGCAAGTGCAGGCGCGCTCAGGGCAATACACGAGGCGCAGATAATGCAGGCCAGTCGATACAGCATGTCGGTCTCTCCTTCGTTAGAGAGGCTCGCTCGCATGTTCGGTGCGGCGCGTATTGAAGATTTCGGCCACGGCTCGGTTTGCCTGCCGTTTTGCGACCCACTGGGCGAGTATCGCTGGAATGACAGGCCCGAAGACCTGCCGCGCGGCGTGGAAAGCCTATGGATTTATGGCGGGGCGGGCCGAACGCTGTCGCGCCAGACACTCACCGGCCACTGGAAAACCTGCCTTGCAGTGTTCCGCCGGTTTGGCGCTGACGGCACGGTGGACGATGTCTCGCTTCGCGTGCTCGGGCCGGTAACGGAGCCAGTCTCTCAGGACACGCCACACGGGCTGGAGATTATCGCCGCACGGCTTTTCCCGGAATATGCGATCCCTCTGCTGAGCCTCAGGCCATCGGAGATTTCAGATACCAATCCGGACTGGCCGCAGCATTTAGTGCGTGCGTGCAGTCATTTGCGCAAGCTGGCTGAGAGCGGCGCAGCGGCAGAGACAATTGCAGAGGCATTGCTACGCCTCATTTCCCGTCAGATCGAGACACTTGCACCGGCAATGAGCGGCATGTTTGCGGCGCTACAGGCCATTCGTGAGCATAACGGGCAAATGGAGATCAACGCACTGACAGAATTTGCAGATATGTCAGGGCGAACGCTGAGGCGGGTCAGCGCAGACCGGATCGGCCTCTCGCCCAAAGCTTATGCGCGTTATGTGCGTCATCAGAGACTCGTCCAGACCGCGATGCGCTTCAAAACGCCTGACTGGGCGGGCCTTGCCTATGACTTCGGGTTTTCAGATCAAGCACATATGGCGCGCGATGTGAAAGCCATGTCCGGCCTTACACCTGCCGCCCTGCACAGGCAGAGGACTGGCGTTCAGCACAAACAAAAAAGCCCCGCCTGATCCGGCGGGGCTTCTGTTGTACGTTTCTGCTAAATTAAAACCCGTAGGCTTCTTTGTATTCAGGGTCTTTCTGGGCGACGAGTTTCGCCAGATCGACGATGACTTTCGCCTGCTTCCAGGTCGCATCGTCCTGCATTTTACCGTCGAGCATCACAACGCCCGTGCCATCCGGCATAGCTTCGAGGATACGTGCCGCAAATTTCACTTCATCAGGGTCTGGTGAGAAGACCTTTTTCGCAATGTCGATCTGGTTCGGGTGAAGTGACCATGCACCGTCACAGCCGAGCAGGAAGGCATTGCGGAATTGCTGTTCGCAAGCTTCAAGGTCGGAGATATCGCCGAACGGACCATACATCGCCTTGATACCGGCAGACGCGCAGGCATCAACCATACGCGCGATGGTGTAGTGCCAAGGGTCCTGCTGCGCATTCATGCGCTCGCGGCCTTCGACCGGATCTTCAATCACGCGGTAGAATGGGTGACCGCCGCCAACGCGGGTCGTCTTCATCTTGCGGGAGGCTGCAAGGTCAGCCGGGCCAAGGCAGATGCCGTGCATACGCGGAGACGCGAGCGCGATCTGCTCAACGTTTTTCACGCCTTCGGCTGTTTCCAGAATCGCGTGAATGCCAATCGGCTTTTTAATGCCGTGCTTGGCTTCGAGCTGCGCCAGAAGCTGGTCAACGAAGTGAATATCCCACGGGCCTTCAACCTTCGGAATCATCAGAACGTCCAGCGCATCGCCGACTTCCGCCAGAAGCGTGGTCACGTCTTCCAGAAACCATGGCGAGTTCAGGCAGTTTACGCGGGACCAGAAGCCTGTGTTGGAAGCTTTGAAATCAACGGTTTTACCCATTTCAACTGCGCCAGCGCGCGCAGCGTCTTTCGCATCTGCCGGGATCGCGTCTTCAAGGTTTGCGAGGATCACATCGACCTTCTTCGCCATATCCGGAACCTTGGCGCGCACTTTATCGAGATGCGGCGGCACAAAGTGGATCATGCGCTCTACATTCACCGGCTGCTCACGAAGCGGCGCTGGCGCACCAATAGCGAGTGCTTTGTAGAATTGCTGTGGCGGTTTCGTCGCTGACATACTGTGTTCCCCGAGATTTGAAGATGTTTTGTATTTGAGGGGGAAACTATGTCTGCTGCACTGCAATGTGAAGGGAAAATTTCCAGATCACCGGAAACACCGCGCCTTTATGGGTTATTTCTTGCGGGATGACTGCGCCAGCGGGTGCGCTGCAGCAAGCATGTCTGCCAGATCTTCGGTCAGAAGATGGGTGTAAATCTGGGTGGTTGAGATATCGGCATGGCCAAGCAGCACCTGCACGGTTCGAAGGTCCGCCCCGCCCTGCAGCATATGAGTGGCAAACGCATGGCGCAGCGTATGCGGGGAGATATCAGCCGCGTTGAGCCCCGCTTTCAAAGACCGGTCGCGGATAATATTCTGCAGTGTGCGCCGCGAGATATGCCCGTCCGCACCGCCTGATGGGAAGACGAACCGCTCTGCCGCTTCCCGGTTCTTTTTAGGCAGATGCGCGGGACGCTCGATCAGCCACTCGTCCAGCGCGCGCTGCGCGGGGCCGCCGACAGGGCAAAGCCGCTCTTTCTGACCTTTACCCAGCACCCGAATATAGCCGTCACGCACAGTGTGAAGCGCCGCCATAGGCAGTGCGCAGACTTCTGAGGCGCGCAGGCCTGCCGAATAGACAAGTTCCAGAATGCAAAGATCGCGGACATTCTTGCTATCCTCGCCTTCACAGGCGGCCAGCAAAGCGGCCACGTCATCGCGGGAGAGAACCTTCGGGACATGCCGTGTTGCATCCGGAGACGACAAGCCTTGCGCGGGATTGGTATCGCGCAAGCCGTCTTCCACTTCAAACCGGTAGAACTGGCGAAGCGCAGAAATACGCCGTGCAATGGTTGCCGCCGAGAAGCCCTCATCAGACAGCGCCCTTTGATAGGCGGTCAGATCTTCGCGGTCGGCGCTGGCAAGGTCTGTGCCCTGCGTAGCGAGAAAGGCGGCCGCATCTTTCAGATCGCGCCGATAGGCCGCCAGCGTATTTTCCGAGGCGGCCCGTTCGACCGCCTGCATTTCAAGATAGGCATCAATCCGGGAGCGATCGTCCGGTGTCACATCAATTCCTGATCTGGTGGAAGCCAAGCGCCTCAACCGCGAGCGCGCGCGCCTCGGTCGTGTAACCGGTTGCCCGCAACAGCTCGATCACGTCGACAATATCTTCCGGCGCATATGTATCCGGGCGACGGCCCAGCGCACTGACGAGACGCAGAAGTCCCTCACCCGTTGAACCGCCACGAAGACCGGATGTGAGGAGGATTTGCGTCTGGATATCCAGCTGGTCACCTTCTGAAAGCGTATCGCCTGCCGATCCAGACAGGAAATCACGCGCTTCATGTGACAGCACGCCGTCCACCATCAAAAGCGAATAGAGAAGCTCTGCTGCGGCAGCCGTCTGGCCATCACCGCTGGCAGCTTGCGCAAGCTGGGTCGAAGCAAGACGCGCAGACGCCGGAGACCGGTCGGTTCCGGACAGAACACGAAGACCATCCACCCAGGCTTTCAGGAAGAGGTCCGGCTCCGGACCGCCTTCAATCTCTGACACGCGTTGGAAACGGGTCGCCTGACGCTGATCACCCGCAGCAAAAGCTGCAATAGCGAAGTATTCGCCATTCTGATCGAGCGCATCAAGATCACGAAGACGCGTCATGACCGGCAGAAGCAGTCTGGCGTTCTCTGAGAAATGAACCGTATTTGACCCCGATTGCGCGAGCGCGCGGCGGATCGCGACAACCAGATCAGCTTCTTCTGTACCGCGATCGGCGGCCAGTTGAAGCGCCTCATCAAGCGCGTTTACAGGCGCATTAATGTCTGGCGCATCCGTCTCTTCAGTTTCGGCCGGTGCTTCACCCGCGACCGGCAATGGAGGCGCCGGAACCGGCTCGAGGCGATACGCAGAAGACCGCTCCTGCGTTGTCATCAGGCCAGCAAACGTCGCGACATCCGCCATCTGGATGCGAAGCGCGCGGGAAATGTCGTTACGGCCAGAAATTTCGCGAGCAAAGCCAGGGTTCAGCCCCTGAAAGCTTTCGTCGCGGACAGGGAAATTGCCCGCAAGCGACAATGCCGTTGTCAGGCCGGAGGCAAAACTTGCGGCAGGCAGGCGCTCAATATCACGCTCTGTAGGCTCGGCTGGCATGGTTTGCATCGCGCCGATTGCTGTGGTGATCCACGGATCAGGCGTTCCAAGTTCTGCAGCAAGCTCCAGCGCGAGATTGGCGGACGAATAATTGCCTTCCAACGCAAAACAGCCAGCACGTGCCGCATAGAGATAGGCGTTTGCCTCAGTGGACGCGCGAACGTTTGAGCAGGCAGACGCGAGGTTACCGCGCAGGAATTGCATTTCGATCCGCGCTTCACGCGCTGACAAAATACCATCTGCGTCTGGCAGCTGACGCGCAATCTCTTCATAGGCCTCAAGTTCGCCAAGGCTCCAGATCAGGCGCATACGCTGGGCAAGAAGCTGATCCGCACCGGCCCCTTCAGGCGCGCGTGACGGCGATAAGAGCACGCGGCGCAGGAAGGTGTTCATGGTTGGCGTCAGGCCGCGTGGGTTGAGGCGCGCAAAGAGCGGCAGAAGATCTTCGGTCGTGCTGCCTTCCCACATAGTGAGTGGCAGAGCGCCGTCAGCACGGGAAATTGTGCCGACACCCCACGGGTCGATATCACCGAGTCCGGTACTCTCAAGAAAACTCTGCGCCGAAGCCGTCACCGGCACAGCGCTTACCGCCAGCACGGCGGCAATGGCCGTCAGGCTCTGTTTAAACATCGAGTTCCACCTCAATACGCTGCTCGCCATTCGACGGTGGATTTTTCACCGCACTGTCAGCCAGCCAGAAGATAGCGCCGCCAATCAGGACAACCGCCAGAACGAGAATGATCAGGAAAGCTCGCATTTCAAACCTTTATCGCCTTGCATCATATTTGCTGCACCTCACCTTTATGTATAATCGCGAGTTTTGTGGAGGCGCAAAATCAGATGCGCATAAGTGAAGTGCCTACTGATACTGAAGAATCTGCCCAGAAAGTGGCAAACGGCAAAACAATTGCACTCATCGGTCTGATGGGTGCGGGTAAGTCGTCCGTTGGTCGACGCCTTGCCGATACGCTGGACCTCCCCTTTTATGACAGCGACGAACAGATCGAGCTGGCTGCAGGCCTGTCTGTCACTGATATTTTCTCAGTACATGGCGAAACCGAGTTTCGCCGCGGCGAACAGCGCGTGATTGAGCGCCTTTTAGAAGGCCCGCAGCATATTCTGGCCACCGGTGGTGGTGCTTTCATGAACCCGGATATTCGCGCGGCATTGAAACAGCATGCCGTCACAATCTGGCTGCGCGCCGACCTTGAAACGCTCTGGAAACGTGTCAGCCGGAAAGACGGACGCCCGCTTCTGAAGACCGAAAACCCGAAACAGCGTCTCGCTGATCTGCTGGAAACACGAAACCCTGTCTATGCAGAGGCCGATATCGTGGTAGACAGCCGCGAAGGACCGCATTCGACAGCAGTCAATGCGATCCTGAAAGCGCTTGAGGATTATACGCAAAGCTGATGTCTGAAACTCTGGTTCGTGTCGATCTGGCAGATCGCTCCTATGATATTGTGATTGGCGGCGAGGTTTTATCCTCCATCGCCACGCGCCTTTCCGGCATTGTAAAAAATGGTGCGCGCCGCGTTTTCGTTCTGACGGACGAGAATGTCTGGGACAACCATGGCGACGCTCTGAAATCTCACCTTGCGACCGGCGGCATTGAAGCGATTGCCAATATTCTGCCTGCTGGTGAGGCGACGAAATCTTTTGCCAATCTCCAGTCGGTTCTCGAATGGATGATCAGCCATGAGGCGGAGCGCAATGACGTGCTGATCGCCTTTGGCGGCGGTGTGATCGGCGATCTGGCCGGTCTGGCAGCAGGTCTGATGAAGCGCGGCATGCCATTTGTGCAGGTGCCGACAACGCTGCTTTCGCAGGTAGACAGCTCGGTTGGCGGCAAAACCGCAATCAATTCCAGCTTTGGTAAAAACCTTATCGGCCTGTTCAACCAGCCCGCTCTGGTGCTGGCCGATATCTCGCTTCTGAAAACCCTGCCACCACGCGAATGGCGCGCAGGATATGCCGAAGTCATCAAATACGGCCTGATCGACCGCCCGGACTTCTTCGAGCATCTGGAAATTGCCACACCGGATATTCTGTCTGGCGACGTAAACGCGCTGGCGAATGCCGTGAAAGTCTCCTGCGAATCCAAAGCTGATGTTGTATCGGCGGATGAAACCGAGCGCGGCCGACGGGCGCTTTTGAACCTTGGTCACACATTCGGGCACGCGATTGAAAAAGCGCGCGGATTTGACGGAAGCGTTCTGCATGGCGAAGCCGTTGCAACCGGCATGTGTATGGCATACCGCTATTCCCGCGAGCTGGGCATCTGCCCGGGACAAGATGTTGTGCGCGCCGAACGCCTTTTCGAGACATCCGGCCTCGCGCCGACCCTCAGCGCCCTCAATACGGGCAGCTTCGAGGCTGAAGAGCTTCTGGAACACATGTTCCAGGATAAAAAAGTAGAATCGGGATCACTAACTTTGATCCTTGCGGAAGGGATTGGTAAGTCCTTTGTGCAAAAAGGAGCAGAAATTGCGCCGCTCCGCGCGTTCTTGGAGGCTGAGACGAAACTCTGATGACCACACTGTGGCCATTCGCTGCCGTTATTTTCCTGCTGTGTCTTTCGGGCTTTTTTTCTGGCTCTGAGACTGCACTCACCGCTGCGTCGCGTGCACGCATGCATGGCCTTGAAAAAGATGGCGACCCACGCGCTGCGCGGGTGAACCGCCTGCTCGCCAATCGCGAAAGCCTGATTGGCGCCATTCTTCTGGGCAATAACCTCGTCAACATTCTGGCATCCGCCATTGCAACGGCTCTCTTCCTTGAGATGTTCGGTGACGCGGGCGTTCCAATCGCCACCGCCGTAATGACGGTGCTCGTACTCGTTTTCGCAGAGGTTCTGCCGAAGACATACGCGATTTCGAACTCGGACAATATGGCGATGGGCGTATCCGGCCCGGTGACCTTCCTCGTGAAGTCGCTCGGATGGATCGTTGCTGTCATTCAGGCAATTGTCGGCGTGACGCTGCGCATTTTCGGCATTCGTACCGATGAAGGCATGGTCTCTGCGGAAGAAGAAATTCGCGGCGCGATCGACCTGCACCACTCCGAAGGCGGCGTGGAGACAGCTGACCGTCACATGCTTGTCGGCGCGCTGGACCTCAAAGACCTCGTTGTCGGCGATCTGATGATCCACCGTAAAAGCATCAATATGATTGATGCCGATGCGCCGGTGCGTGAGATCGTGATGGAAGCGCTTTCCAGCCAGCACACGCGTATCCCGCTCTATCGCGGCAATCCAGACGAAGTTGTCGGTATTCTGCACGCAAAGGACCTGCTTCGCGCCGTTGCCCCTATGCATGGCGACCTGTCAGGGCTCGATATTGCAGGCATTATGCGTGAACCATGGTTCGTACCGGAAACGCTGACCGTTCAGGAACAGCTCGATGCCTTCCTGAAAAAGCGTAACCACTTCGCCCTCGTGGTGGATGAGTATGGCGCGCTTGAAGGCCTGATCACGCTGGAAGACATTCTGGAAGAGATTGTCGGCGATATCCGGGACGAGCACGATATTCCGGTTCAGGGTGTTCGCCAGCAACCGGATGGCTCGGTCAATGTCGATGGTGTTGTTACCATCCGCGATATCAACCGGGCTCTCGGCTGGAATCTGCCAGACGAAGAAGCCGTCACGATTGCCGGCCTCGTCATCCATGAGGCACAGACCATTCCGGAACCTGGCCAGCGTTTCTCCTTCCATGGCTATCAGTTCGATATCCTGCGCAAATCCCGTAACCAGATTACGGCCCTGCGCGTGAAACAGGACGAAAGTGTTTAATGCTTCAGTGCTTGGCAGGATTGCTAAATCCAGCCCGCTAATCGCACATCACACGCAATTGTGTTGCGCGTCTCTGGACGCGCCACGCAATCTCTCTAATCTCCCCTACTCAACAGTTCGGGAGAGAGTTGATGGGTGTTAAACTGAGAGTATCTATGATCGCACTGGCGGCAGGCGCCCTCGCGGCTTGCCAGACAGCGACAAGCCAGGAACCAGCCGCAGAACCAGATTTCATGGAACAGCATCAGGGACTGATCATCCTTGATACTCACCTTGATACGCCTGCTAACCTCGTCCAGCCGGGCTTTGATATCATGGAGCGCCATGATGCGGCGCTGGATTACTCTCAGGTAGACTGGCCGCGTATGGAAGAAGGCGGGCTCGACGGTGGCTGGTGGGTGCTCTACACGCCGCAAGGCCCGCTGGATGAGCGCTCTTACCAACTGACGCGCGATGTCGCGATCATGCGCGCCGTTGCCGTACGTGAAATGGTTGCGGCAAACCCTGACGAATTCGAGATGGCTGACACAGCCGCAGACGCGCGACGCATTGCCAATGAAGGCAAGAAAGTCGTGATGATGAGCATTGAAAACAGCTATCCGCTGGGCACAGACGTCTCCCTGCTTGAGACATTCTATAATCTCGGCGTGCGCATGGTTGGTCCGGTTCACTTCCGCAACAACCAGTTTGCCGATTCTGGCACAGACATCCAGCAGGCCTATGGCGGGCTTTCTCCACTGGGTGAAGAACTCGTTCGCGAAGCCAACCGTCTCGGCATGGTGCTGGACGGATCACACGCAGCTGATGACGTATTCGACGATCTGATTGAGCTGTCCGGCGCGCCGATTATCCTGTCGCACTCCGGAACAAGCGCGATCTATATGCACCCGCGCAACATTGATGATGAGCGCCTGCGCACGCTGGCAGAACATGGCGGTGTTATTCAGATCAACGCGCTTGGCAGCTATCTGAAGCAATTCCCTGAAAACCCGGAACGTGACGCGGCCATGCGTGCCATGCGCGCCGAGTTCTCAACCTCTCCTGCAGACATGACGGAAGAGGAATATGAAGTTTACATCGCCCGCCGGAACGAAGTCGACGCCCAGTTCCCGCCAGAGCGCGCGGACTTTGAAGACTTCATGGAGCAGCTCCTCCACGCGCTTCGCGTCATCGGGCCTGAACATGTCGGCATTGGCCCGGACTGGGATGGCGGCGGCGGCGTGATTGGCCTGGAAGATGTCTCTGATTATCCGGCCATCACGCAACGCCTTCTGGACGAAGGCTATAGCTGGGAAGACATCGGAAATATTATGGGCGGCAACTCGCTTCGCGTTCTGGAAGCTGCTGAAGCGCATGCGGCCGAACTGGCGGCCGCAGCGACAACCGAATAACGCCTAAGCGGCTTTCGTTTTCATACGTAATGCATGAAGCCCTGTGTCGAATTCCTCGCGCAGGGCTTCATTTATCATGCGCTGAGCTTCAACGCGGCTCTTGCCAGCGAAGGCCTCAGACACAATTTCCACATAGAAATGAGATTCGCCCTCATCCCCTGCGCCGGCATGACCAGCATGCGTATGGGATTCATCGACCACCTTCAGATCAGAAGGGTTAAAATCGGCACGAAGGCGCACCTCTATTCGATTTTGTCTGCTTGTCAATTCTTGCCTCTTTTCGCGTATCGGAGCATTATCGCTTTATGACATCTGCGTATGAATACCGCCCAAAGTTCAAAGACATCTCTATCGGCGCTTCCAAGAAACGTCGAGGAAAGTCTGGTACAGCTGAATCCGAGCCGGAAGCAGAAGCTGTTACCTGCGAACACAAGGGCTGCGATGCTACCGGCGATTTCAAATCGCCCAAGCATGGCGGTGGCCACCACAATTTCTGTCAGCGTCACGCGGCAGAATATAATAAAAAGTGGAACTTCTTTGACGGCATGACCGAGTCACAGGCAAAAGCCTTCTCGGAGAAAGCCGCTTACGGTCACCGTAAAACGTGGAAATTCGGCACCGGTCCGAATGGCGCACAGACCAAGCTCCGTTCCGGTGATCCGCGCATGTGGGCGGCCAGCCAGGGCATTGATGAAAATGCACTGAAGGCATCGCGTAAGCAGACAGGCCGTACGCGTCTCCAGGTCCGTGCTCTTGCAGATCTCGATCTGCCGGAAACAGCAGGGCCGACAGAAATTCGCGAGCGCTATTCCGAATATGTCAAAAAATTCCACCCGGATGCCAATGGCGGTGACCGCTCGTCCGAGCATAAGCTTGCGCGCGTGATCAAAGCCTTCAAAACCCTGAAAGCTGCTGGCCTGACTGGCAGCGACTAAGGGTTTCCCCCTTTCCCGCATTCATCCGGTGAGACATAGCGCCCATTTTCCTCGCTGGGGAATGGACTTTCCGACTTTGCGGGCTAGAACTGCTTTCAGAAAATCTGAGGAAACTGCTGTATGTCTGTGATCACTGACGCGCCTGAACTGGAAACACTCACACCTGACCGGAAGGTCAGCGTGCGCGATGTGTTCGGCATTGATTCAGACCTCGTGGTCGACGCCTTCTCCACCAGAACGGAATATGTGCCGGAAGAAGATCCGAATTACCGGTTCGACCCGCAAACCACGATGGCGATTCTGGCTGGTTTCCAGCATAACCGCCGCGTCATGGTTCAGGGCTATCACGGTACGGGTAAATCTACGCACATCGAGCAAGTCGCTGCGCGCCTGAACTGGCCACTTATCCGCGTAAACCTCGACAGCCACGTCTCCCGTATCGACCTTGTTGGCAAGGACGCAATCGTTCTGAAAGACGGTCAACAGGTGACCGAATTCCGCGAAGGCATTCTGCCGTGGGCGCTTCAACGCCCTGTCGCAATCGTGTTCGACGAATATGACGCAGGCCGTCCGGACGTTATGTTCGTGATCCAGCGTATTCTGGAGGCTTCAGGCCGCCTGACCCTGCTCGACCAGAACCGCGTCATCGCGCCGAACCCGTTCTTCCGCCTGTTTGCCACCACGAACACTGTCGGTCTGGGTGACACGACGGGCCTCTATCACGGCACACAACAGCTCAACCAGGGTCAGATGGACCGCTGGTCTATTGTGACCACGCTCAATTATCTCGATCACGATGCCGAAGTTGAGATTGTCAGCTCCAAACTGCCAAACTTCAGCAAGGAAGAGCTCGATAAGATGGTTCGCCTTGCGGACCTCACACGTAACGCCTTCATGAACGGCGATCTGTCGACCGTTATGAGCCCGCGTACTGTGATCACATGGGCTGAAAACGCTGAAATCTTCGGTGATATCGGTCAGGCTTTCCGCGTGAGCTTCCTCAATAAGTGTGACGAGCTCGAGCGCCCGACTGTTGCTGAATTCTACCAGCGCTGCTTCGATCAGGAACTGCCGGAGAGCGCAGTTATGATTCAGGTCGCTTAAGCGCGATCCTTTCCAGAACTGTCATTTCTAACGCACCGGCGAACAAAAAAACCTCGCCGGGCGACGCTACGTCACGGATTGTCGCTCTAAAATCTGCGTGTTTCACTTCCTGAAAATACAAGGGAGGCACGCCATGAGCGATGTAGGAAAAGAACCGCAGACGCTATTTTCAGTCGATGATGCAGGCATTGCGACGCTCACGCTGAACAACCCGAAAACTCTAAACGCCCTCAGCCCGCAAATGCTAGAAGAGCTGAATGCGCATCTGAATGACGCAGCGCTTAATCCGGATATTCGCGTGCTGATCCTCACCGGCGCAGGCAGGGGTTTTTGTTCTGGCGCTGACCTTTCCCCTAAACCGGGTGCGCGCACCCCTAAAACGCCAGCAGAGCGCGGCGAGTTTACCCGCCAGAACATGCATAACGGCTTCAACCTGGTGGCCAAGCGCCTGATGAACCTGCCTTTCCCGACCGTTGCGCGCGTAAATGGCGTCGCTGCGGGTGCAGGCTATGGGCTCGCTCTGGCAGCAGACCTCACCATCGCAGCCGAAAGCGCCAAATTCATTCTCGTCTTCACCAACCAGCTGGGTCTTGTACCGGATGTCGGCGCAAGCTGGCATGCCCCACGCGCTATGGGCCGGGCCAAAGCTATGGCTGCGGCCTTTTTCGGCGACAAGATGAGTGCGGAAGATGCGGAAAAAGAAGGCCTGATCTGGAAATGCGTTGCCGATGACGCGCTCGATACAGAAGTCTCGGCCGTGGCTACCCGTCTCGCAAACGGCCCGACCAAAGCTTATCCGGAAGTGCGCCGCCTGTTTGACGCTGCATCTACGCAGGACATTCACGCCCAGCTAGACATGGAAGCTGAAGTCCAGCCAAAACTCGCCGCGACTGAAGACTATGTCGAAGGCATTCGCGCGTTCCTTGAAAAGCGCAAACCCGAGTTCAAAGGCCGCTAACTGGCGGTCTGCTCATCCTCTTTGGACTTTTTGAGATACCAGTTCCCCTTATGCAGGAATGGCTTCTCAACAAAGTTCCAGAGAAGGATGGCGGCTATCATCGTCGCAATCGCTGAGACGACATAGCCAAGCGCCATAGACGTCTGGAACAGGCCTAGCGCGATAACCGTCTGCGTGACCGGGAAATGCGCGCCATACATGCCGTAAGAAAAGTCACCGAAACGGGCTGCATTAAGCTCAGGCCCCGGTGACAAGGCAATCGCCGCAATCAGGCATGCCAGCGTCAGCGCGCGGATCGGCTCAAGCGCGGGCAGATAGGATGCAACGAGGCCAACAACGCCAATGAGCGCAACGATTGCCCAGCGTTTGCGCGCAATATCTCTGAATTCCCAGAGCAGCATCCCGGCAACGAAAAAGCTCATCTGCCCCGGAAGCTGACGGCTCAACTGGACAATAATGCCAGATCCATTCGTCATGCCATAATGCTCCAGCCCGATACGCCAGACTTCAGAGGCGATGTAGATCAGGCCGAGCAGAACAAATCGGAATTTGCCGAGACGGTTCAACATCCAGACGAGGATCGGCAATACCATGTAGAACATGACCTCGATCTTCACCGTCCAGAGCGCGCCATTCACTGCGGTGAAACGCTGACCTTCAAACACACCCGGCAGGTCCGGCTGAAGGAAATTCAGGAAGATGAGATTGTACCCGATATATTTCGCCGTCGTCGCAAGGTCTTCGCGGGCTGCCGGCACCAGGATGAGCGCGGCAATCGCGCAGGTCATCACAATCACGAAATACGCCGGATAGAGGCGCCGCGTGCGTTTGGCAGCATAGCTGGCGACAGACGAGCTACGCTCTAACGACCCCAGAACCAGCGCGCCGGAAATCACGAAAAAGCCCTGAATCGCGACGCGGCCAAGCGTCTCAAGGAAGAAATACTCCATCTCTGGCGAGATGCCGAAGCCGGGCAGAACGATCACATGGCAGCCAAAAACAATCGCAGCAAAAACAAACCTTAAAAGGTCATATCGATTGGTCTGACGCACTGTGTTCCCCCAAAAAAAGCCGCGGCTGATTCCTGCCTTCGGCTTCAATTCACTATAAAACGTGGAATCTGGCCAGCACGGTGTTCAATCAAAGCTTCGCAAGCCGGACCAAGGGGTCTATATCTCCCCTATGGCACGCGATAAAATCAAACCGGACGAGCTCTTCAAAGAAGCGCTGGGCATCACCACAAAGGCGATGAGCGCGACCGATGAAGTCGAGGTGAACTTCACGCCTGATGGCACGTCGACGAACGGTAAGAAAATCCTGATCAAGACGCCTCCGCGATCGATTGATCCGGAAGTCGCCGCGCGTATTCGCGGTGAAGCAGACGCCGAAGCACTACGCCTCGCTCACCATGATGAAGACGCGCATATGCGCAATGCACCGAAAACCACTGAAGCGCGCTCCCTGTTTGAGGCAGCAGAACGCGCTCGTGTGGAATCCATCGGCGCGGCCCATATGGCCGGTGTTGCGCGAAATCTTGATGCCAAGCTGGTCGATCGCTGCGAACGCGCTGGCTATACACGCCTCACCAGCCGTGAAATGGCGCCAATATCGGATGCTGTTGAGTTTCTGCTCCGCGAGAAGCTGACAGGCCGTGAGCTTCCGCCCAATGCCAAAGCCATTGCTGATCTTTACCGCGCGGATGTCGAATCTGCCGCCGGAAACAATTTCGAAGCACTGACGGATGCCCTCGGCGATCAGGATGCGTTTGCGAAAATCGTCAAACAAATGATCCGCGATCTGACCGCCGCAGACATGACAGACGGCGAAGAGTTCGACTCTGAAGACGAAGAGAGCACCGAAGAAGAAGACTCCACCACTCAGCAGGGTGAGGATGACGGCGACCAGTCTGAAGAGAGCATGGGCACGTCTATGGAGTCTGTCGATTCCACAGAAGCGGATATGGATTCTGAAGAGGACGCCAATGTCACTCTGGAAACCGAAGTTGATGCCGAATCCGGTGACGAGCCGGAAGACGTAGACGATGGCACCCAGCCAATGCGTCCGAACTTCCAGCAATCAGACGGCCGCGATGAGGCACGCTATAAGGTCTTCACAACCGAGCATGACGAGACAGTTCATGCCGACACGCTGTGCGATCCGGAAGAACTGACCCGCCTGCGGGCTTATCTCGATCAGCAGCTTTCCGGTCTTCAGGGCGCGGTATCGCGTCTGGCAAACAAGCTTCAGCGTCGCCTGATGGCGCAGCAGAACCGCAGCTGGACGTTCGATCTGGAAGAAGGCGTTCTGGATACAGCCCGGCTGACACGCGTGATCACCGACCCGACCTCGCCTTTGTCATTCAAACAGGAAGACGATTCCAATTTCCGCGATACGGTCGTGACGCTGCTGATGGATAATTCAGGCTCCATGCGTGGTCGCCCGATCATGGTTGCCGCGCTTTGCGCCGATATCCTTGCCCGCACACTGGAACGCTGCGGCGTGAAAGTCGAAATTCTCGGCTTCACGACACGCGCTTGGAAAGGCGGCCTCTCCCGCGAGGACTGGGTGAATGCTGGAAAACCGCCGGGCCCGGGTCGCCTTAATGATCTGCGCCACATCGTCTACAAGGCTGCTGACGTGCCGCTTCGCCGTGCACGACGCAATCTTGGCCTGATGATGCGCGAAGGCCTGCTGAAAGAGAATATCGACGGCGAAGCGCTGATCTGGGCACATGAGCGCCTGCTCGGTCGCCCGGAGCAACGCCGTATCATGATGGTTATCTCTGACGGCGCGCCGGTTGATGATTCCACGCTGTCAGTGAATGTCGGCAATTATCTGGAACGCCATCTGCGCGAAGTGATCGACCATATCGAGAACAAGTCCGACGTGGAGCTGATCGCAATCGGTATCGGCCACGATGTCACCCGCTATTACAAGCGCGCTGTGACAATCGTGGATGCCGAACAGCTTGGCGGCGCTATGACCGAGCAGCTTGCCTCTCTCTTTGATGAAGATGGTGGCCGCGCTAATCAGGATCAGGCTCCAAAGGCTCCCAAGAACAAGCCTGGAACCGGCCTTCGTTCAGCTGATCTGCGTGAGGTTGCCCGCAGTGCGCGCGGTTAACCGGCTTCTCGTCTCCGGCGCAGCGATCATCGCTGCTGGCTGCGTATCCAGCGAACCGCCGCAGCAACCGGACGCGCTCGGCCCACTCACGCTCATGAGCAATGTCAGCGCAGTTTCCTGCCCTGATGATGTGCCGTTTGTCTTACCGGAACGGATCGGACTGACAGTCACGACGCATAGCTGGACAGAAGATCCGTCCGAAGATGTATCGAGCTATTATGCGCCGCTCGCGCCTGTCGCCCTTTATGAACTGAATAGCGATGATCCACGCTTTGGCGGCCTCTCCGGCATGGATTTTCTGGATGATGACACGCTGATCATTGTCAGCGATGACGGGTCTCTCATCTGGATTGATGTAACAGGCGATATGCTCCAGCCAGCTGACCACGCCTATATGACGAGCCTTCGCGGCGCGGACGGTCAGCCTCTGGATGGTAAAACCTATGCAGATTCTGAAGGTGTCGCCTGGAATGGTGAAACCCTCTTCATCAGCTTTGAACGCGGCCATCGCGTGCTCGGCTATGATATTGAAGGCTGCGGCGCAAATGCGCGCGGCGCACTCGTCACTGATTTCTGGTCAGGCGATTTTGGCGAGATCGGCACGGTCGACGAAAATCAGGGCATGGAAGCTCTGGCCATCCGCGAAACGGGTGAACTCGTTATTGGTGTTGAAGCCCGTCAACTAGATGGCGCGCCGATTGGTATCTTCAACGGGATTGATGGTAGCGTATCCCAGCGCCTCGCTGCACCGGAACTCACGCTTCTTGTCGGCGCGGACTATATCAGCGGAGAAACAGACCGGCTTTATTCACTCTTCCGGTCTTACGATCCGATCCGCGGCAACCGTATCGCGATTGGCGTAAGCGCGGTCACCGAGGACGGCACCATTGGTGAGATGGAACGCCTCGCCATGATCGGCTCAGACGTCACAGTCGATAATTTTGAGGGTATTGCGGTTCAGCCCGTATCGCCGACGACGGACCGCATCGTCATCGTTTCAGATAATAATTTTTCGGCCCGCCAGAAGACGCTTCTGATGGTGCTGGATTACACCCATTCAGAATAATTCCGGGACGGCCTATTCAGCCGCCCGCCAGACAATCTCACCGCCAACAATCGTCATGACCGGTTCGGTCGCCAAAATCTCTTCGTCTTCAATCGTCATCAGATCCTGATTGAAGACTGAGAAGTCAGCCAGATTGCCAATTTCAATCGTGCCCAACTCGTCTTCCTGAAAGGCTGCATAGGCGGCGTTTTGCGTAAAGATACGCAGCGCATCAAAACGTGAGAGCGCCTGCTCACGGTGCCAGCCGTCTGTGGCAAAGCCTTCAAGATCCCGGCGGACCGTTGCGGCGTAAAACTCGATGATCGGATCGCCCACTTCAACAGGCGCGTCAGAGCCACCAGCAATGACAACGCCCTTATCCATCAGATCCTGCCAGGCATAGGCATCGCCAAGGCGGGCCATGCCGAGACGTGACGGCGCAAAGTGGAGGTCACCAATGGCGTGAGACGGCTGCATGCTGGCGACGGTGCCAAGCTCAGCGAAGCGGAGCTGATCTTCATCCTGAACGATCTGGGCGTGTTCTACGCGCCAGCGATGCTCAGGCACCTCTTCACCGAAGACATCTTCCATCCAGATGAGAGCGCGGTGGTTGGCAAGGTCGCCAATCGCGTGGATTGCGAGCTGCACATCAGCATCAACCGCGCGCTGGAAAAACTCGACGGTTTCCTCTTCCTCACGAAGGGCGAGGCCAACCGTGTCCGGTGCGTCAGAATAAGGCTGGAATAGCAACGCGCCGCGAGAGCCGAGCGCGCCATCCATATAGATTTTAACCGCGCGCGTGGTCATGCGATCGCCAGTTGGCGAGCGGTTAGCAGCCGCCTCGAACTGTTCCGGCACAACGGCATTATATGTGCGAAGCGGCACCGTGCCGTCGATTGCCAGTTCTGTCAGGGCTTCCAGCTCCAGTCCGCCGACAGACATATTGTGCAGGCCGGTCCAGCCGCGAGAGGCGTAAACGTCATATCCGGTCGAGACAAAACGCGACATGTCTTCGATGGTCGGCGCGGTGAAGAGGCCCGAGACTAGCTCCATCGCATTATCGATCAGCATGCCGGACGGCTCGCCAGCGTCTGTATAGAGGATTTCGCCGCCTGCAGGCGCTTCGGTTGCCGGCGTAATATCCGCAGCGTTCAGCGCAGCTGTATTGGCCACAGCGGCATGACCATCTGCACGGGTGAGCACGACAGGAATGTCGGCGATCACCTCATCAATATCAGATGCCATAGGGAAACGGCCTTCAGGCCAGTGGGTCTCAATCCATCCTCTGCCGCGAATGCGGTCTACATCCGGATTAGCTTCACGATAGGCCGTCAGCGCCGCCTGAAGTGCCGCAACGGAGCGCACCTGATCAAGGTTCAGCGTCAGCTCGCGCTGGCCGACACCTGAAAGGTGCACGTGGGAATCGGTAAAGCCCGGGAACATGACCGCATCATCTGGCAGGCGAACAATATTGGCGCCGGAAGATGCCGAGGTGATCGCGCCGTCCATAGGGCCGGTGTAAACGATCAGGCCATCACCTACCGCGACCGCCTCAACAGTCTCGCCCGCTTCCACGCCGGTATAGATTGTGCCGCCGGTATAGATCACGTCAGCGCGGATCGGCACTTCGCGATTACAGGCAGCCAGAAGGACCAGACTGGTAGACAGAAGGATGGCGCGGCGCATATCAGACCCCTTTTACTGATGCTCAGGGACAGGATTGCGCACAAAAAAAGCGCCTCGCAAGGCGCTCTTTTCAAATTAACGGGTCAAAGACCAGTTATGCAGCAGCTTCAGCCTGCTTTTTTTCGATATCAGACAGAATTTTCAGAGCTGGTTCGTTCAGCGCTGATTTTTTTGTCTTCTGCAGGTAGCCGTCGAGGCCGCCGTGCTTATCGACTGTACGCAGCGTAGATGCAGCGATACGCATTTTGAAATCGCGACCGAGAATGTCGGAGCGCAGTGTTACGCGCACCAGGTTCGGCAGGAACCGACGCTTGGTCTTGATTTGAGAGTGGCTAACCCGGTTACCAACCATTGGGGATTTGCCTGAAAGTTCACATTCGCGCGACATGGCAGCGCCTCTTGATCATCGTGTAAGAAAACTGGAAGCGGGGCTTTACGCATTTAAGTTGGAAAGGTCAACACCGATTCGGCAACCAACTGCGAATCTCACGCGTTGGGGTGGGATATACGCCCCAAAATATGGAGATTCTGTGATAGGGCTGTTCATATTCGAGACGAAATGGTTGTGTTAAATCGGTTTGCTCGGGGTGGGCGTAGAGTTTTTTTTGCGAAGGTAAATGCAAACATGAAAGCGAAACTTTTAGCGGGATTTGCGCTCGCAGCGTCAGCGCTGGCTGTTCCTCCGGTGATGGGTCAGGAAGATGCTCAACTGGTTTCCTTCGGCCCGGATACAAACCCGATCCTGACGGATGTGCGCGATGGCAATCCGCGCCGGTTCATCTACGAGCTCGAAGCATCCGCGTATCTGCTCTTCATTCCGATCACGGCGCGCGCAAGCTTCGATGTGATGCTGAATGGCGACACGTATAATATGACATCCCGCGTTCGCACGACGGGCGTGGCAGATATTTTCGTCGACTATGACATGCATCTGGCAGCAAGCGGCTATGTCAGAGACAATGGTCTCTACACCTATAATTACATCTCTCAGAACTATGACGGTAAAAAAGACCGCCGCGTTGAGATGACCTACCATCCGGACTCGTTCGATATGGTCGCGACACCTGCCTTTGGTGATCTGGGCTTCCCGCCAGCAACCACAGAACAGGCTCTGGCGGCGCTCGACCCGATTACGGCGCTGATCAACGTGTCCTTCCAGCCGCGTGACCCGGAAGAACCTTGTGGTGGACCGATCACTACGTTTGATGGCCGTCAGCTGACCGAGCTAAGTCTGGAATATGTCCGCGAGACAAATATCCGCACACACGCATGGCGTGGCCGCGGCATTGAGTGTCACGTCACGCTGAACCGCGTTGCGGGATATAATGAAGGTGAGACGGGCTCTAACCTGTCCGGCATTGATGGCCCGATGAAGATTTTCTTCGCCGAAGCGATTGAGGGCATGATGATCCCGGTCCGCATCGAAGTAGACTCTGAAGATATTGGCCGCGTGACACTTCAGACGCGTCGTCTTGAGCTTCAGGATGTAGAAGTCGAAGAGGCGAATGCTGGACCGACTAACGGCTAACGAAATATCTTAATAAAGAAGCCGCCCCTGACCGGGCGGCTTTTTTCTTGTCAGCCAATGCGCGCGCCCTGCCCGCCATCAACCGACAGGCAAACGCCATTGATAAACCGGCTTTCATCAGATGCGAGGAATAGTGCGGCATAGGCTGTGTCCCAGCCATTGCCCATATGGCCCATAGGTACGCGCGCGGCCCGCTGAGCGCGTAACTCATCCTCAGGTGTGCCGGTTCGCTTTGAAATACCCGAAATCGCCATAGGGGTATCCATCAGACCCGGCAGAATGGCATTACAGCGCACATTATGCTTCGCGACAGATAAGGCCGTCGCCGTCGTCATACGGTTCATTGCGGCCTTGGACACTTCATAAGACAGCATTTGATGGCCTGCGAGCGAGGCAAGCGATGATATATTGATGATAGAGCCGGTCTGGCGCTCTTTCATGTGCGGGATCACGGCTTTCGTTGTCAGAAATGCACCGCGTAGATTCACATTCATGATCTTATCGAAAGCATCAGGGTCTAAATGCTCAACTGGCGCATCACGGCCGCCTACCCCAACATTATTGACCAGAATGTCTATCTGGCCCCAGGCGTCATTCGCAGTCGCCACCAGGCGGGCGACGTCTTCGGGATTCGTGATGTCGGCCTGACAGGCGATTGCACGCTGACCTTCGTTCAACACGGTATTCACCGTGTCCCGTGCCCGGTCTTCATCACGGTCGACGCACAGAATTTTCGCTCCAGCCATACCAAACAGAAGCGCCATGGCTTTGCCATTGCCAATCGTAGAGCCGGGGGTCTGGCCTGACCCGCACACAATGGCGACCTTACCTTTCAGGCGGTCTGTGACCGGCGCACTTCCATGGTCAGGGCTGATCATTTGGTCAGATCCTCATCCAGGGTGAGATCATCATCAAGCTGTACGCCGAACGTATTCAGCATCATGCAGACCTGCGTGTACTGGCCGACGGTGAAAACCAGATTCATCTTCTGCGTTTCAGTCAGAACATCGAGCTTTGCCCATGTCTCTTCAGTAATGAAGGAATCTGATGTCAGCTCGTCTGTAGCTTTCAGGAGTGCTGCATCGAGTGCGCCCCAGCCCGGCGCATCCGGCCCGACTTTGATGCGTTCAACCTCGTCAGGCGTAAGGCCGCTAGTCAGGCCGATACGTTCATGCTGAGCCCATTCATAGCCGGCTTTCCAGTTATATCCGGTTCGCAGGATGACCAGCTCACGCTCGCGCGGGGGTAAATCATTATGTTCAGAGAGGATGTATCCGCCCCAGAGCCTGAAGCGTTTGAACCCTTTTGGCGCGCGCGCGAGTGTTCTGAAAATATTGAAGACGGCACCGGTTTCAAATCGGTCTTTCAGAGTTTCGCGCGTTTCCGCGTCCATTTCCTCGTCACGCAGCGGCAAAATTCGCGGAGCCTTAAGGCGCATCGTCGTCCTCCCTCAATTTTATGTAGAGGTCAGGTTAGCCGACCGGCGTGAATGCGCAATCTCTTTGGGTGTTTGGGGCTTAAGGCTCGCGGCACACCGATCGACTGCCATCGCTCTGCTAAAGCATTCGGTGCGCAAAGCTGCGTACTGACCGGTTCCGGACGTGCCACTGGCACGTCCGGTCCGCGAAAGCGGATCACCGGTCAGCCCTTCACACACACAACCTGTTTCAGCGTGTGTACAACCTCAATGAGGTCGGTCTGCGCAGCGATAACAGCGTCGATATCCTTGTAGGCCATTGGAGTTTCATCGATCACTCCTTTGTCCTTCCGGCATTCAACGCCTTCCGTTGCGGCGATGTGGTCAGACAGCGTGAACTTTTGTTTCGCTGCCGTACGGCTCATCTTCCGCCCCGCTCCGTGAGAACAGGAACAGAAGCTGTCGAGATTGCCTTTCCCGCGCACAATGAAGGACTTTGCCCCCATTGAGCCCGGAATAATGCCAAGCTCGCCCTCACCTGCCCGAACGGCCCCTTTACGGGTCACCCAGACATTTTCGCCAAAGTGGTTTTCCCGCTCCACATAATTGTGGTGGCAGTTCACCGCCTGCTTATCGATCGAGAACTCACGCAGCGTTTCGCGTAGCGCCAGCAAAGTGCGCTCCATCATCGCCTCGCGGTTCAACCGTGCATAATCCTGCGCCCATGAGACGGCATTCGTGTAATCATCGAAGAGCTCTTCCCCTTCGACAAAGAATGCCAGATCGCGATCAGGCACGTGATAGCCGAGAACACGCTTTTCCAGTGCGGCGCGCGCCTCCTGAATAAAGTATGTTCCGATACGGTTACCCGTGCCCCGTGACCCGGAATGCAGCATGACCCAGACACGGTCATCCTCATCGAGACAAAGCTCGATAAAGTGGTTGCCGCCACCCAGTGTCCCAAGCTGACGGGAGAAACTGCTCGGCGTAATCTTGCCGTGCTTGTCGGTAATGGCCTCAAGCCGTTCAACAAGTCCGGAATTACGCAGTTTGCCTTCCACGCCCGCAGGTGTGATCTGATGATCCCCGCGCTTGCCATTGCCGGCCGGAACCTTGCGTTCAATCTCGTCGCGAACCCGAGCGAGATTATCCGGCAGATTCTTGCCTTTAAGGCTCGTGCGGACGGCCATCATCCCGCATCCGATGTCCACACCCACAGCAGCAGGAATGATCGCGCCTTTCGTCGGGATGACAGATCCAACTGTCGCTCCGCGCCCGAAATGCACGTCCGGCATGACTGCAAGGTGAGAATGGATAAACGGAAGCCCGGCTACATTCTCAAGCTGTTCGCGGGCTTTCGGCTCTACAGGTACGCCTTTAACCCACGCTTTGATCGTTCCGCCACGAGACGTCTCGATCACTTCAAAAGTGCTCATTTTTCTACAGGTCTGAATGACCTTCCTTTCGTTTCTTCAAATCCGGACAACGAAAGGTGGCTTTGTGGTGGCGCCAGCCACAAAAAAACCCTCCGTTGCGCGGAGGGTTGAGACCTGACGGACTACTCCGTCATTCGTGCATATGCACTACGTCCAACGTCCTCCATGAGGCATGCCATCCCATCCGAGCCATGCTCGAGGGATCACATTCAGGAAATTTTTCTGGCGATATGCCATGGGATAATCTCCGCGTTAGACGAATGCGCCTTATGATGGAAAAATCATGTACTGTAAATGAACATTGCGCAAAATTTTTCTCGCGACCAACTCGGGCATTCGTAACGTTCCGGCCATCCATACGGAAATACCAGCCTCTTTCGAGGAGCCACATTATACTTCGTGTAAGTAGACTATTGCCATTCTGAAGACTTCCCGCAACGTTACCCCGCGACAAACCGGCCGCCAGCGCCTATATGGAAAGCTCTAAAAAATTCGAGGGAGAAACCAAATGCAGGATTACCTGAAATTCTATATCAACGGCGAGTGGGTCGACCCTGTTGAACCGCGCGCGATTGAGGTCGAAAACCCGGCGACCGAAGAGCCTTTTGCGCGCATCTCTCTCGGCTCTAAAGCCGATGTAGATAAAGCTGTTGCCGCTGCAAAAGCTGCATTTGAAACCTTCTCCCAGACATCGGTCGAGTACCGCGCTGATCTGCTCGACAAGATTTCAGCTGGCTACAAGGCCCGCATGGCTGAAATCGGTCAGGCGATTGAAAACGAAATGGGCGCGCCAACCTGGCTGGCTCAGGCTGTTCAGGCGCCTACAGGTCTCGGTCACTTCGCTACGGCTGCTAAAGTTCTTCGCTCTTACGAGTTTGAAGAAATGAAGGGCACCACGATGATTCGCAAAGAGCCTATCGGCGTTTGCGGATTCATCACGCCGTGGAACTGGCCTGCAAACCAGATTGCCTGCAAAGTCGCGCCAGCGATTGCGACCGGCTGTACAATGGTTCTCAAACCATCCGAGATCGCGCCACTCGACGCGATGATCCTCGCGGAAGTTATGCACGAAGCTGGTGTACCAGCGGGCGTGTTTAACCTTGTAAACGGTGACGGCCCCGGCGTTGGTCAGGCTATGTCGTCTCACCCTGACGTCGACATGATGTCGTTTACCGGTTCGACACGCGCTGGCGTTCTCGTTTCTCAGGCGGCTGCGCCAACTGTGAAACGTGTTGCGCTTGAGCTTGGCGGTAAGTCTCCAAACATCATCCTGCCTGACGCTGACCTGGAATCAGCCGTCAAAGGCGGCGTGATCGGCATGATGAACAACACAGGACAATCCTGTAACGCGCCATCCCGTATGCTCGTCCACAAGGACCAGCATGATCAGGCCGCGGAAATCGCGAAGGTTGTCGCTGAATCTATTCAAGTCGGCACAGGAGAGAAAAAATCTCTCGGTCCGATTTCAAACGCGAACCAGTACAACAAGGTTCAGGATCTCATCCAGAAGGGTATCGACGAAGGCGCGACACTCGTGGCTGGCGGCGTTGGTCGTCCGGAAGGCCTCAACCGCGGCTATTATGTTCGCCCGACCGTGTTTGCAAATGTTTCCAATGACATGACCATCGCACAGGAAGAGATTTTTGGCCCCGTTCTCACAATCATCCCTTACTCTGATGAAGATGAAGCCGTTCGCATCGCAAACGACACGGTTTATGGACTGTCCGGCTATGTGAGCGCAGGTAGCGTCGAGAAGGCCACCGAAGTCGCCAAGAAGCTTCGCACTGGTATGGTTCACCTCAACGGTGCGGGCCCTGACCTTATGGCGCCATTTGGCGGCTATAAGCAGTCTGGCATTGGACGTGAGTGGGGCCCTGTCGCGTTTGAGGAATTCCTCGAGCTGAAAGCTATGATGGGCGCTGGCGCCTAAGTTTATTCAAGCGATTTCAAAGATCAGGTCGTACCCGTTGGGTGCGGCCTTTTTTACGCCTCACATAAAATTCACGCAGCTTACTGCTTTCGGGCGTTTCATAATCAGGACTATGGCTTACATTGAGGATAAGAACGCAGGAGAGACCCAGTGAATCTGAAACTCACTCTTGCAGGTATTGCGGGCGCGCTCGCGCTTGGTGCCTGTGCCACAGAAACCGGTTATGCGCCGGCATCCGAAAGCCAGTACGGGTTTTCTGAATCCCGAATTGAGAGCAATCGCTTTCAGGTTACGTTTTCTGGCAATGCTCTGACCGACCTTGAGACCGTCGAGCGCTATCTGCTTTACCGTGCAGCTGAGCTCACAAATCAGAACGGCTATGATTATTTCATCATGGTGAACCGTCAGACGGATGAAGACTCATCGTATCGCGGTACTGGCTTCGACCAACGATTTGCCATGCAGTATTACCATCCGATGTGGGGCTGGCGTTATCGCAACGACCCGTATTTCAACAATTTCGATATGCGCGAAGTCAGCCGCTATCAGGCAATTTCAGAAATCGTCATGGGTAATGGCCCGAAGCCGAATGACGTGAATGCTTATAATGCAGAAGACGTTCTGATGAATCTCGCACCCCAGATTGTTCGAAATCCGGAACTCTAAACCGCAGGGTCATTCAAAAACAAAAAAGCCGGGGCAAAACCCCGGCTTTTTCAATGATCTGACATATTGACAGAAACCGTTAGCGCATACCCATGCGGATAGCACCATCAAGGCGTACGTCCTCGCCATTGAAGTAAGCGTTGCGGATCATCTCGAGCGCGAGCGATGCATACTCTTCCGGATTACCAAGACGTGCAGGGTTAGGAACAGACGCAGCGAGAGCCTGTTTCACATTCTCCGGCGCGCCATTCATCAGCGGCGTGTTGAAGATGCCTGGCAGAATGGTGTTCACGCGGATCAGCTCGCGAGAGAGGTCACGCGCGATAGGAAGCGTCATGCCGACAACGCCGCCCTTGGAGGCTGAATACGCCGCCTGACCCATCTGACCGTCCTCAGCCGCAACAGACGCTGTATTCACGATAGCGCCGCGCTCACCATTGATCGGATCAAGCGTCATCATGCCCGCTGCAGATTTTGCAAGGCAGCGGAATGTGCCAACTAGGTTGATCTGAATGATGAGGTCGAAGGCTTTAAGTGGAAAGTGCTTGATCTCGCCAGTCTGCTTGTCGCGGGACGCCGTTTTGAACGCGTTGCCGGTGCCTGCGCAGTTCACGAGAATGCGCTCCTGCCCAATTTCGCTGCGCACTTTGGCAAAGCCTGCATCGACATCTTCTTCAGATGTTACATTCACTTTCGCAAACGAGCCGCCAAGCTCTTTGGCCAGTGCTTCGCCGCGTTCTTCGTTAAGGTCGAAAATACCGACTTTAACGCCCTGAGCCGCCAGTGCGCGTGCTGTCGCTTCACCGAGGCCGGACGCGCCGCCCGTTACAACCGCTGAAATACCTGATTTGAGTTCCATGATCGCTCTTCCCATATAAGATTTTGAACGGAGACTGGACGAAAGAGTTCGCTATGCCAATCACTGACGTAAGGTCACTTCTGGGAATTATTCGCGGCGAGAAGCCCGATAACCTGCCTATGGCCGTAGAACAGACCCAACGCATCTCCCGAACACGGCTTGTGCCGAAGCTTCTAAGGTTCGCGGGCAAAATTCCATTCGCAAATGATATCGCCGCCGCCTGGTTTTGCGCGCGCGATCCACAAACCGATATGCATGTGAAAGCCGTGCTGTTCGCCGCCGTCGCCTATTTCGTCATTCCTGCCGATCTCATACCCGACTTCGTTGCAGGTATCGGCTTTGGCGATGACGCGACGGTGATCGCGACGGCGTTCAGCGTGGTTGGCAGCAATGTAAAACCGGCGCACAGACGGGCTGCACGCCGGCTACTAAGATTGCCCGAACCGGAAACCGCTTACTCAGAAGGTGAGACCACCAACTCTCTGTAAGCACGCCAGCTGGCAAGTCCGATCACCGGAAAGACGATAATCAGGCCCAGAAACGCAGTCGCAATTCCAAGCGCTGTCAGAGCGGCAATGATCGCAGCCCATAAAAGCATTGGTGCAGGGTTTTTCGCGACGGTCCGCACACTCGTGACCGTGGCAATGAAAACATCTGACTTCTGATCCAGAAGCATCGGCGCCGACACCACAACCAGGCTGAAGGCGATCACACCAATCAAGGCGCCGACGACAGTGCCCGTCATCGCCATGGCGTGCCCTTCAGGTGTCGCGACCATAAAGGTCAGGAACTCTGGCACAGTCTCATGTAGCGTGAAGGTGGAAAGCGCGTAGATAAGCTGCGCCATCCGCGTCCAGAAAAAGTACACCACCAGCAGTGCAAGCCCCAGATAAGCCAGATTGCGCGCCGAAGCGGTTTTGACGAAAAGCATTTCATGCAAAGTGGCGGTCTTTCCCTGCTCCAGCTGACGACCGGCTTCATAGAGCCCCATGGCGATCATCGGCGCGAGAAAGATAAATCCGCCAGCAAACACCATCAGCCAACTTGCCTGACCGGAAAACAGAATACCGAGCGCGAAGATGGCACTCACCGCCGCAAGCCCAATCCCGTAGACCAGTGCCGGGCCCATAACTTTCTGGAAATCCGATAATCCACCCGCAAGCCAGCCCAGCGGTGCCGAAAAGCTGATTTCATTCACATCAGGTAGTTTATTCCCAGTGGCCATTTGAGCCTCCATGACTTCCCCCTATTAGTCTTATTTGAATTAAGGATAATTCACTTACGGGGAATAATAAAGCCGCATTCAGACAACCATAGTGTAGCAGACAAGTTTGCAAAAACGGTTCGGGCGTTAATCAACTTCCTTGTAAATCTTGTCCTTTCTGGCGTGGCGCTTGCATAGCTCGACCTGATTTATCAAAATCCTTCCTTCGGGTGGGATTGGCAGAGGGGGCACACATGATCCAGGAAACGCGCGAGACACAAATACTGGATGCGGCCGAGGCACTTTTAACGCGCTATGGTCTGCGCCGGGTCACGATGGACGATGTGGCAGAAGCCGTGGGGCTGTCCCGCCCGGCTGTTTATCAATATTTCAGCTCGAAAAGTGCGCTCATCACCGCAGCTCTGACGCGGTTTCAAATGCGCGTGCAGGAACAGGTCGAAACGGCGCTCGCATATGACGGTCCACTGTCGGAGCAGCTAAAGCGCGCCATCATGGCACGCGACGGTCTCTATCTGGAACAACTCCTCTCTGCGGGCCAGATCCCATGGTATCTGAACACGGGCAATTCAGATATCGCCAAAGCGTTTGAGGCCGCGCAGGAAGACTATCAGGTGATGCTACGCAGGCACATGTTCCGGGGCGGCGTATCGGCTCAGTCTGCGAAGGTTGCAGCGCGCATAATCATCTCTTCTTCGGCCGGCCTTATGTCTATGGTGTCCAGCCAGAACGAGTTCAGCGATGATCTCGATGAGTTTATTGCGCTGATACTCAACAAGGTGACCCCGCGCGGTCAGTCCGAGGGGACGGTGGATGCCGGTTTCGGTGATGACGCCGCCTCACGGATCGTAATGTAGAGCGTTGAAGCAACAATGATTGCCGCGCCGAGCCAGATAAGCGGGCCCGGAAACTCCTGAAAGATCAGCCAGTCGACGACGGCAGTCATCGGCAAGCGAAGATAATCAATCGTCGACAGGAATGACGCATCACCCTTGCTCATGCCGGTGATATAGCAGCTCTGCGCAAGAAGCCCCGCAAGCGCCATCAGGCCGATCAGCCCGACATCAGCAAGATTATGAGGGTTTTCCCACTGCATGATCGCCACTGGCAGCGTCAGAATAGCGGAGAGCAGATTGGCATAGGTCAGCAGGACCAGCGGCGAGTGAAACCGCGATAAAGTCTTCACCAGAATAATCGCGCCACCAAAGCAAAGCGCAGAGCCAAGCGCCAGAATAGAGCCAATCTCCATATCCGCGCTCGGCCGCACCATGATGAGAACGCCTATGAAGCCGATCGCCGTCGCCATCCACCGGCGCGGCCCGACCTGCTCTTTCAGAAGAAAATAGGCAAGAATTACAATGAATAGAGATCGTGAGAACGAGATCGCATTGAACTGGGAGAGCGGGATGCCAAACTCCTGCGAATAGGCATAGAACGCCAGCAGAAAACCCGCCGTTCCAAACAAGCTCCTGATAACAATGAGCCCTGCATGCTTTGTCTTAAACTTGGAAAGCGGCATGCGCATCAAAAGAGGCGCAACCCAGACCAGGGCGATCACCGAACGGTAGAAGGCCAGAAGGCCCGGCTCATAACTTCCACTCAATAATTTCCCGAGCGCGACATGGGCGGTAAAGAGAATTCCCGAGAGAAACATCCAGAGCGCAGCTTCATACTGGCTTGATGTACGCCGCAGGAAAGTGAATGGTGATGAGAACATGATCGTCTTTACCCCATCTGAACTAGAGCAGATAGATGCTCTGTGGCGCGCCTGCCCGATAGACCATGTCTGGACCGGCTGGGCGTTTCCGGGCAATTGCGATGATGAGGTCTGGATTTTCCGCAACAAGGCGAACTGGCGGCGCTTTACGCTCTGCAAATCCCGCACGGCTTATTACATTTATGATGAAAAGCGCCGGATCGTTGCGAAAGCCCCGTCTCTTGAAGACCTGCTTCTCAATGTAGATGCCGTACCAGGCATCAACGATCCGCTTCCATTCGACTAATCGCACATCGAATATTTGCCGGTCAGGCTGTTTTGCGCCCTGAATCGCAAAAAGCACCAAAAGGCGTCTCGATATGAGACGCCTCCGGGTGGAATAGAAAGTCTGGTTAGACTTGTCTTAGTAGCCGGTTGAGCAGACGCAGCCACCACCAACATTCAGGACAACCTGATTAGCACGGATTGTTTCGTACTGAGTTGGTGCTGTTACTGTTTCTGTTACCGGGTTGTAGCGAACAACTTCGATTGGCTGGACGCGTGTTGTGACGATCGGCTGAACGATCTCACGGCGTGTTACTGCGTTGAAGTATGTTTCGCGGTAATCTTCGCGGCGAACCTCGTTAACCTGCGGAATGTAGTTCACGCGGGTTTGTGGGATCTGAGCTTCGATCACACGGCCTGGCAGGTACTCAGTTTCGTACACTGTTGGCGCAGTTACTGTTTCTGAACGGCCACGGATAACCTGACGCTCTACCGGCTGAACAACTGTGACTTCAACTGGCTGAACGATGTTACGGGTTACGCGGTCAACATAAACGTCGCTGACTTCGAGAACTGTGCGGTCCTGGTACTGAGGAATAACGTTTTCCTGAACCTCTGGACGTGGGCCATATTCTGTACGGCCTTGCAGGTACTGCTCACGGTACTCAACTGGCGCTGTAACAGTTTCAGTTTGTGGGCGAAGGATACGACGCTCGATCGGCTGAACGATTGTGCGCTCAACTGGCTGAATGATATCACGCTGAGTTACAACGTCGATCACTTCGTCAGTATACTCTTCAACAACAGTCTCAGTCACATCAACAGTCGTGAATTCGTCTACAGTCGGGTTTGGTGCCGGAATGACACGAACTGGCGCTGTACGGGTCTGGTACTGAGTTGGTGCAGTTTCTTCAACAACAACCGGACGGTCGATGCGGCGCTGAACTGGTACAACAGTTGTACGAACGACAGGCTGGATGACGTCGCGGCGCGCGACTGCATCTTCGTAACGCTCAGTGATTTCTTCGCGTGTTTCGAATGTTTCCTGCGGGATCACTTCTTCTGTGATTGCTGGAACAGTGTCTTCATCGACGATCACCGGAAGAACTTCTTCTTCATACTGGACCGGTGCAGTTTCAGTGACCGTGCGGCCATCGATAACCTGACGGGTAACCGGCTGGATGAGTGTGCGCTCAACCGGCTGGATGATTTCGCGTGATGTTACAGCGTCGATGAAGGTTTCAGTTTCCTGAACCTGTGTGCGCTCTGTCACGACTTCATTGACGTTCTCACAGCAGAGCTCGCTGGAAACAGCGATTTCGCTTTCAGCGCCCATATACTGGATGTCTACGTCGTTCGGGTTGATCTGAGCGCTGGCCTGACCGGACCGTGCGAGAAGATCAAGAATTTCTTGTTCAGTTAGAACGCGGGCTTCGCCACTCAGTGCGTCATAATCTACGCCGCCTACGCCGCCATCGTTTCCGGCCCAAGCCGGGATAGCGGTCATAGCAAGCATGCCTGCGATCATCAGACCATTTGCTAGTTTCATTTCTATTCCCCTTTGACCCTCGTCAGGCCATGCCATCACTAAATTTGCTCAACTGTGCCAAACTGGCCCAGACGAAACCCCCGTTGCAGGTCTCGTGCCCCTTTACATTTTTATTTTTAGAACAGCCCTCGCCCTCATCCAAAAGCTTTCCCCCAATTGGAGAGTTTTGACTGGAGTATAATACCTCAGCTTTCCTTCAGATTAACGAAATTTTAGCCAAGAAAGAAAGCATAGAGAGAAAAAAACTCTAGTTTTTTGAGTCATCTGCATGCATTTCGAGCCGTTCCTGCAGCCTGGCACGCACAGATGGCCATTCATCCTTCAGAATCGAAAAACACGCGATATCACGGCGTGTTCCGTCCAGCATCCGCACATAAGACCGGAAAATCCCCTCTTCCCGCGCCCCCAATTTACGGATTGCGGCACGTGATGCGGTGTTCGCAATGTCAGTTTTGAACTCAACGCGCAGTGCACCCCAGTCGAAGGCACGTCCCAGAAGGAGAAGTTTCGCCGATGGGTTGATCGCTGTTCCGCGTGAAGATGGTAAATACCAGGTGTGTCCGATCTCTAATCGGCGGTGATGGCGTGATATCGACAGAAATGCCGTGACGCCCACAAGTGCATCTGTGGCACGGTCAATGACCGCAAATGGCACAAAATGGTCTTCGTGCGCTTCTGCCAGATATGTGTCGAAATAGGTTTCCAGACGAGTTCCGGACGGCCGATAGGGCATCCAGCTCCACAGCGCGTCTTCCGTCGCCGGGCGCAAAAGCGCGTCTTTATGGTCTGCGGTCAGCCGTTCGAGGCGGACCACATCATTCTCCATACTGTTGGACAGTTTTGTCATTGCCCACCCCCGTTCGGGAGGAAAAACACGAGAGGACGGGCAATGTCCAGAAATGATTAAGCCGCGTTAACGTCTGCTTCCACGCTGTTGCGGATCAGGAAGTCAAAGGCTGAGAGAGAAGCTTTAGAGCCTTCACCCATTGCAATGACGATCTGCTTATAAGGTGTCGTGGTACAATCACCGGCCGCCATAATGCCCGGAACATTGGTTTCGCCGCGTGCATTCACCTCGATCTCACCGCGAGGAGAGAGCTCAACGACGCCTTTCAGCCACTCCGTGTTTGGCACGAGGCCAATCTGAACGAAGATGCCTTCCAGATCGATCTGATGATCGGTATTTTTGACACGGTCTTTATAAGTGAGAGCCGTGACCTTCGTACCGTCGCCCAGAACTTCTGTTGTCTGCGCATTCGTGATGACTTTCACATTCGGCAGAGAGAAGAGCTTACGCTGCAGAACCGCATCGGCGCGAAGTTCGCTCATGAACTCGATCAGAGTGACTTCGGCAACGACGCCAGCGAGGTCAATTGCTGCCTCAACGCCGGAGTTGCCGCCGCCAATGACTGCCACACGCTTACCTTTGAAGAGCGGGCCATCACAGTGCGGGCAGTAGGCCACACCTTTATTCTTATACTCGTCCTCGCCTGGCACGCCCATCTGGCGCCAGCGCGCACCGGTAGAAAGCACGATGGTACGGGATTTCACCGACGCGCCATTCTCAAGTTTAACCTCGATCAGGCCGCCCGGCTCGGCCGCCGGCACAAGCTCTGTCGCTTTCTGAAGGTTCATAATGTCGACATCATAATCCTTCACGTGCTGCTCAAGGGCAGCTGCGAGCTTCGGACCTTCTGTGTGTGGTACGGAGATGAAGTTCTCGATGCCCATAGTATCAAGCACCTGACCGCCGAAACGCTCAGCGACAACGCCCGTGCGAATACCTTTACGCGCGGCGTAGACTGCGGACGCGGCACCAGCCGGGCCACCACCGACAACCAGAACGTCAAAGGCAGACTTTTCAGCAATCTTCTCAGCTTCGCGCGCCGCAGCGCCCGTGTCGATTTTGCCCAGAATTTCTTCAAGGCTCATACGGCCCTGCGCAAATTCCTCACCATTCAGAAGAACTGTTGGCACCGCCATAACTTTGCGAGCTTCGACTTCATCTTTAAACAATGCGCCATCAATAGATGTGTGCGTAATATTGGGGTTCAGAACGCTCATCAGGTTCAGAGCCTGAACAACGTCAGGGCAGTTTTGACATGACAGAGAGAAATACGTCTCGAAATGCAAAGGCTGCGCTGGTTTGAGCGCTTTCACCTGATCGATCACGTCCTGTTCGACTCGCGGCGGGTGACCACCAACCTGAAGAAGCGCAAGAACGAGAGATGTAAACTCGTGGCCCATTGGCAGGCCAGCGAAAGTGACAGCGACGCCAGGGTCATCCTTGCGTACGATCTCGAAAGACGGCGTGCGCTTGTCAGCGGACGGCGTGCCATCGGTCAGCGTTACTTTATCTGAAGCTTCCGCGATATCTGCGAGCAGGCCTTTCATCTCGGAAGATTTTGGCTGCGCATCCGCATAAGCGATCAGTTCAATCGGGGTACGCAGGTTTTCCAGATAGGTTTTCAGCTGCGTCTTCATTCCAGCATCAAGCATGATGGGTCTCCATGTGATGGGTCGGGGACGACCGAAAAGGCCATCCTAAAGAAAGTCTCAGGCCATTGGCCGAAGATCAGGCCCCTGCGATGAGGGGCCTGATGTCAGGCCAATGGCAACTGGCACACCGGGAAGGGGTGGGGGGACGTTGTGCCAGCGCCATTGGTATCGACGGCTTAGATTTTGCCGACGAGGTCCAGTGAAGGAGCAAGCGTTGTTTCGCCTTCTTCCCACTTAGCTGGGCAAACTTCGCCTGGGTTGTTGCGAACGTACTGAGCAGCTTTTGTCTTACGCAGAAGCTCAGCAGCGTTACGGCCAACACCTTCAGATGTGATTTCCATGAACTGTATGATGCCATCCGGATCGACGAGGAATGTCGCACGGTCAGCAAGGCCAACGCGTGGGCGCATTACGTCGAAGTTGTTTGTGATTGTGCCGGACTGGTCACCAACCATGTAGTAGTTGATTTTGCCGATCGCTGGCGATGTGTCGTGCCATGCTTTGTGCGAGAAGTGTGTGTCTGTAGAAACAGAGAAGATCTCGACGCCGAGGTTCTGGAATTCGCCATAAAGGTTTGCGAGGTCTTCGAGCTCGGTTGGGCATACGAATGTGAAGTCAGCTGGGTAGAAGAAGAAGATCGCCCATTTGCCACGCACGTCAGCGTCTGAAATGTCGACGAACTGACCTTCTTTGAATGCTGTCGCGTTGAATGGTTTAATCTCTGTGTTGATGAGAGCCATGAAGTGATCCTTTCTCGGTTGGCTGGATACAGAATGCTATATGGTCGAGCTTGCTGCATCACACAAATTTATAATATTTATACTTGCGATAGGTTGTCTTTATCGCAGATGCCGTAGAGGCAGCGCCTGAGTAATAAACTCGGGATAGTCTGGAATTATTCTCGGTATATCGCGGCGCAGCGAAAGGATATTCTGCATATCGCCAAATATTGGAAATATCCGACTATTCAAAAATTATTGAAATACATTCCACTTCGCGGCAATGCAGCATTCTTGATTATTTCTCCAGATGCCATAAATTTTTTCTATGATTCTTCCATCACTCAGACAGCTCCAGTTTCTTGATGCGCTCGCAAGAGAGCGCTCCTTCTCACGTGCCGCCGAAAGCATGCATGTCACCCAGCCAACGCTCTCAACGGCGATCCGCGAGCTTGAGGGTATTCTGGGGGTACAGCTCGTCGAGCGCGAAGCGCGCGGCGCGACACTGACCGCCACCGGCGCAGAAGTCGTAGATCGGGCGCGTAGTCTTCTTTCAGACGCCGAAGATCTTGTGATTGCGGCCAAAGGGGCAGGCGAGCCGCTTTATGGTACGTTCCGCCTTGGCGCGATCCCGACAATCGCGCCCTTCATGCTACCGCGCGTGATGAAGCATCTGAAATCCAAGTTTGATCATCTGACACTCTATCTGCGCGAAGAACAAACCGCACGTTTGCTGGATGATCTGCGCGCACGACGTCTCGATGCCGCGTTGATCGCGCTGCCATATGATGCCACGGGCATCGATTCCATTCCTGTTTTTGATGATGAATTCCTGCTGGCTGCTCCAAAGGGGCATCCGCTCGGAAAAGACGGCGCGCTGCAGCCCGAAGACCTCGCGCCCCATGATGTACTGCTTCTGGAAGACGGCCACTGCCTGCGTGACCACGCGCTATCTGTCTGTCAGATGCCAACTGTACGCGATGGCGGGGAGGTGAGCGCTACCAGCCTGCATACACTCATCCAGATGGTAGATGGTGGGCTGGGCGTATCACTTATTCCAAAGATTGCCGCCGATGCCGGCATTGGAAATGGGCTTGATGTCAACATCCGTCCATTCTCGCCGCCAGCGATCGGCCGATCCATCGGTGTGGCATGGCGCGCAGGGTCTTCGCGAGAATCCGATGCGCGCATTGTTGCGGAAGAAATCCGCTCTCTGTTTACGCCGGCTTATCCTGCTTCAGCAGCCTGACCAGCTTAGGCAAACGCCAGGCGAGCCAAAACGCGCCGACAATATTTCCTAATAGGAACAAGGCAATAATAATTGGCGCTGACAGTTTTACTTTTTCCGTCAGTGCGATAGGCACGGCAAGAAGCGCAAAACCGATATAGAGGTCCGCAAGGCTGACCTTGCCCCATGCCAGACCACCGACAATGCCAAACTCATTAAGGAAATGGCCGTTTGTACCCGCCCAGACACACATCAGGGCGAGGGCAATACCAAGGCCGGCAATCGCAATTCTCAGCAGCGTCATTTGAGGCATCCTTTAACCGTTACGTCTGTTTACGCTTCAACGCGCTGATCGGTTCAGCCCTTGAAGCCCGCATCAAAGAAAGCTAGCGGTTTTAGCCTGTTTGAACCGAAAGACTGGCCGTGGCGGACGCATTCCAACTTCCCATTGATGATGTGCTGGATGATATTTCCGCTGCGCTGAAAACCGGCAACCGGCTCGTACTCGCTGCGCCGCCAGGCGCCGGTAAAACGACAAAAGTTCCACTACATCTTCTTGGCTCTGACTGGCTCGGCAACAGGAAAATCATTATGCTTGAGCCACGCAGGATCGCCGCGCGGCGCGCCGCCGAGCGTATGGCCAACATGCTTGGAGAACGGGTCGGTGAAACGGTTGGTGTGCGATCACGCCTCGATACGAGAGTTGGACCAAAGACAAAGATTGAAGTCGTCACCGAGGGTGTGTTCACCAATCTCGTCACACGCGATGCTGAACTCAGTAACTATGGCGCTGTTCTGTTCGACGAATTTCACGAACGCTCTCTGGACGCAGATATCGGCCTCGCCCTCACGCAACAAAGTCAGGACTATCTGAACGAGGATTTGCGGATCGTCGTCATGTCCGCGACGCTCGACACTGAAAAGGTCGCTAGCGTTTTGAAGGCACCAGTCGTCCAGTCCGAGGGCAGGGCTTATCCGGTTGAAACGAAATATCTCGGGCGTACGCAGGACAGGCTGGAAGACCAGATGGCTAAGGCCATTCGCAAAGCGCTGGCTGCTGAAACAGGATCAATTCTCGCATTCCTTCCGGGCGCTGCGGAGATCAACCGGACGGCTGAGCGTCTTGGTGGCCTTTCAGACGACATCATGATCTGCCGGCTTTATGGCGCGCTACCTCCCAAAGAGCAGGATGACGCCATCAAGCCGCCCCCCAGCGGCAAGCGCAAAGTCGTTCTCTCGACTGATATCGCAGAGAGCTCGCTCACCATTGAGGGGGTGAGGGTGGTTGTTGATAGCGGATTTGCCCGTGTACCGGTCTATTCACCCAATAGCCTCGGCGCGATGCTCTCCACGGTGAAAGCCTCCATCGCGAATGTTGACCAGCGACGCGGACGCGCCGGCCGGACCGAGGCGGGTGTGTGCTACAGGCTGTGGCACGAAGAAGAAAATCGCGGTCTGCCAAAGGCACCCACGCCGGAACTCCTCAATGCCGATCTCAGCTCAGCATTATTGCGTCTGATCGAGTGGGGCGACCACAACCTTTATGACCTCAACCTTCTGGACTATCCACCGCGCGGGCATTTTGCGGCGGCCCTCGATATGCTGAAGCGGCTGGAGTTCATCGACGCAGATGACCCGAACAGGCTGACACCGAAGGGCCAGAAAGCCTCCGGAATGCCGCTTCATCCGCGTCTGTCTTCGGTCATTCTGGCAGCAGAAGGCGACGGAGAAAAAGCGCTCGCCGCCCAGGTCGCCGCCATGCTTTCAGAACAGGGCGCAGGCGGGCGATCTGATGATTTGTCTTCGAGGGTCTCGTCTTTTCAGCGAGATAGTTCCAAACGCGCCAACTCTCTAAAAGAACAGGCAAAGCGCTGGGCAGGCGTCAAAGCCATCCCATCCGGAAATGCCGCAGACATTATCGCGAAAGCCTGGCCGGACCGGATTGCCAGGCGTCGCAAAAGCGATCCGAAACGCTACCAGCTTGCGGGAGGAGGGGGCGTCAAACTTCCGGATAACTTCACGCTTGAAGGAAGTGAATGGATTGTCGTCTGCGAAACGGGCGGCCAAAGCGGAAGTGAAAGCATAGTCCGTCTAGCGGGCGCGCTCGATGAGCGGTTGGTGCGCAGCGTTCTCACCGAAGCCGAGCGCGACTTTGCCGAGTTTGATCCGAAGTCCGGCAAGGTGAAGGCACGGCGCCAGAAAACGCTTGGCGAAATCGTAATGTCCGAAACGCCACTGTCCCAACCGGATAATACGACGATCGCAGAGGCGTTGCTCAGGGCGGTGGAAGAGAATGGCCTCTCCTCACTTCCCGGATATGACACCATCAAGGATCACGTTTCCAGACTGGGCTTCTTCTATTCCGCATTTCCCGAGAAAGCCCCGAAGACTGGAGGCACGCCCGAGGCGTTAGAAGCAGAGCTTATATCGTCGGCGTCGGACTGGCTGGTGCCACATATTGAAACGCATGGCCTGAAAGGTATCGAGGCGGGCTCGCTTCGACGCTATCTGGATGACACAATCGATTGGGAACTCCGCCAGGCGCTGCAAACAGCGCTACCCGCCAAATGGCAGGCGCCGTCAGGTCGCAACGTTGCTATTGATTACGCGGATGAGAAAGCGCCGCTCGTCTCGGTTCGGGTTCAGGACCTTTATGGCCTTAAAACGCATCCAACGATTTGTGACGGGCGCGTGCCGATGACTTTGAGCCTTCTGTCTCCGGCACAGCGACCTGTCGCCATCACAAAGGATTTGCCGGGCTTCTGGTCTGGCAGCTATTCCGACATGCGTAAGGATATGAAAGGCAGATATCCGAAGCATAACTGGCCGGAAGATCCGGCAAGCGCCACACCACCACCGCCGCGCAACCGAAAATAACGGCTTGAGTCTGCGCTCGGACCACGTCAGCCTGTCCGGATTGGGAGACAAAAATGGAAAAACGCAAACTTGGTCGTACAGACCTGATGGTCAGCGCGTGCTGCCTCGGAACAATGACTTATGGCGAACAGAATACTGAGGCCGAAGGTCACGAGCAAATGGATTACGCTGTCGAGCGCGGCGTGAATTTCTTCGATACAGCCGAGCTTTATGCCATTCCGCCAAAACCGGAAACGCAAGGCTCGACAGAGCGCATTGTCGGGAGCTGGATGAAAGCGCGCGGCAATCGCGACAAAGTCATTCTCGCTACCAAAATTGTCGGCCGGTCTGAAAACACCTGGTATCGCGACGACGTAGACATGTGCCGTATCAACAAGGCGCAAATCGACGAAGCCGTTGAGAAGAGCCTTAAGCGTCTACAGACCGATTATATTGATCTCTATCAACTTCATTGGCCTGACCGTGTCGCGCCGATTTTCGGCGGCAAACTGAAAGCCAAGCACTACAATATTTCATACGAGCCATTTGAAGACATTCTCGAAGCGCTCGATGCCCACGTGAAGAAGGGCAATATCCGCCATATAGGTCTATCGAACGAGACACCATTCGGCGTGATGCGCTTTATTGCCGAAAGCGAAAAGCGCGGCCTGCCACGCGTTCAATCCATCCAGAACGCCTATAATCTGGTGAACCGCACCTTTGAAGAGGGGCTTGAAGAAGTCTGCATGCATGAGGATGTCGGGCTCCTGTCATACTCGCCATTAGGGCAGGGTTATCTGACTGGCAAATATCGTAACGGCGCTTTGCCTGAAGGCTCACGCAAAGCCTTGTTCCAACGTCTTAGCCGTTATGAGAAGCCGCACGCAGAAGACGCGATCAATTCCTACGTCGATCTGGCGGCAGAGAAGGGCATTGATCCGGGCCAGCTGGCGATACGGTTCTGCGACACAAGGCTTTTCATGGCCTCAACGATTATCGGCGCCACGACAATGGAACAATTGAAGACGTGTATTGATGCGTTTGATCTTGAATGGACTGACGATCTGGAAAACAGCGTGAACGAACTGCACGCGCGCCAGCCAAATCCGTGTCCATAAATCGCAGCCTACCTACTTGCCGACTTTCTAATGCTGGATAAGGTGGTGATTGGGCAATCGCTCAACTTGGTACGGGCTAGACGGGGAGTGATCCAAATGGCCGATATTGCACCTTACGTAGACAACGTGAAAAAGTATGCGAAAGCATATAACGAAACTGCACTGCAGAAGATTGTAAACCATCTCGGTATTGCACTTCGCAACCGCGACTCGTCTCTGGTTTCCTGCTCTGATCCGTCCGAGCTGGAACGTGTGCGCGAAAAGTGGCTGAAGAAGAAGTTTGAACTGACTGACTCTGACGCTGATCTGGACGCTGCAATTCAGGAAGTCTGCACAGTGATGAAGGACGAGAAGGGCAATAAGTCCCGCGTCACATTCTACTACATTCTCGCTGAGAAATACGGCAAAATCGACATGCTCGCTGGCTAGGCTTGCATAGCATTGATCAAAGAAAACCCCTGCCAACGCGGGGGTTTTTTATTGTTCTGATTTATGTTTTCGCCAGATCGCAAAGATACGCGGCCCGTCAACGAGATAGCGCTTCCACATGCGCTTCGGCTCGCTCAGCAGGCGATGAAGCCATTCAAGACGCGCATTGCGCATCCAGAGCGGCGCACGCTCGACCCGGCCTGCCAGGAACTCAAGGCTTGCGCCACAACACAGGGCCACACCTTTACCGCGACCAAGACGCAGCGCCTCACGGGCGACCATCTCCTGTTGCGGGGACCCGACACACAGAAAGGCGAAACGTTCGTTTTCGCTGGCAAGAAACTCTGCGGCCTTGCGGACTTCATCCGACTTATTGCGAAGACCCATAGGCGGATTGTGCCAGGCAACATTTGCGATGCCATAGTCTCGCGCCAGCGATTCAATAATCCCTTCATCGCCGCCAATCACAACGATCTTCTCATCGGAATTAATGTGATCACGGATCAGCGCTTCAACAATGTCTGCGCCCGGCGCAGCAGGAAGCTCCTTACTTTCAAACTTGGCGAACAGCTCAAGGATGCGGCTATCACACACCAGCATGCCTGCGTCTGTATAGAGCGGACGAAGATCAGGCTCCGCATCGAGGCGAACCATATGATCGACATTCGGTGTGACCAGATAAGTGAAGTCGCAACCGCGATCCGCGCGGCGCACAATCTCGTTTACCGTGCCTTCGGTATCCAAGGGATCGAAGATAAGACCCATAAACTCTATCCGTTCAGGGTCGACAGCAAAATCAGCGGCAGTTGCAGAAGTTAGTTCCATACTGACGTCATGGCAGAAAACAAGGAAATTAGCGTTTCGGGTAGTCGGAGAATTTACATAAAATTCGGAGAGTTTTCCTCCGCATTACATGCCCCGAATAGGCTGACGTTCCTGAGGTTCATCCACCTCGCCGCGCTTCTTCTTATTGTCCATGCCATGCTTACGAAGAAGGCCGCGGAACTGGTGATAGGTGAGCCCAAGATAGTCGGCAGCTTTACCCTGGTGTCCCTCACTCGCCTTTAGCGCAGCCTCTACCAGACGCACTTCATATAGCCGGATCTCGGTTTCAAAATCGAGGCCGTCCTCCACGGGCGGAACATCGAGACGCAGGTCTTGAACCGGGCCTGATTGAACCGGTTTGGCAGACGCTTGCCTGGCTTGTGGGCGAAAGGGCGATGAAAACGGGTCAATCGCATCTTCTGAAAACTCGATATAGCTTTCAGGATCCATATGGAGCGAACGGTGCGTGATCCGCTCGGCGACATTTTTAAGCTCCCTCACATTGCCCGGCCAATCATGCGCTTCCAGCTGCAAAATTGCAGATGGAGAAAAGCCCGTAAACGGAAGCCCCATTTCGCGAGCCATCTGGCTGCCGAAATGGTCAGCGAGAAGCGAGATGTCCTCTATCCGGACCCGTAAAGGGGGCAAGGTGATCACATCAAAGGCAAGGCGGTCGAGAAGGTCGGCGCGAAACTTACCGGCCTCCACCGCCGCTGGAAGGTCGATATTCGTCGCTGCAGTCACTCTGACATCGCATTTGAGCACATGCTCGCCGCCAAGGCGTTGAAACTCGCCATACTCGACGACGCGCAACAGCTTTTCCTGCACACGATCAGATGCCGTGGCGATCTCATCCAGAAAGATCGTGCCGCCATCAGCCTGTTCGAACCGGCCAATCCTTCTGGAACTGGCCCCTGTAAACGCGCCCTGCTCATGCCCGAACAGTTCTGAATCCAGCAACTCATCAGAAAGCGCAGCACAGTTCACTTTAATAAACGGTCCGTTCCAGCGCTTCGACAGGAAGTGAACGCGCTCGCCAATCAGCTCCTTACCCGTACCTCGCTCCCCGATAATCAGGATTGATCGGTCCAGCGGGGCAATGAATGACGCTTTTTCCAGCGCCTCCAACCATTCAGGGCTTTCGCCAATTGGTGAAACAGGCTCAATCATTCGTCAAAACTACCATAATTATTCGCTAAATAGCTAATTTTATTTCGTCGATATTACTAAATTTGTATAACGAAACGTACTAGAGAAATTTTTTATATAATAAAAACAGTGGTCTATAACATTAATTCAAAACTGGCACGCCCTTTGCAAATTGTAGGACAGCTCAGCGGCTAAGGGGGCCGCAAGAAAAGGAAGAGAGACATGAGAGACTATGAAGCAAACAGCCAATCCCGACGGGATGACACGCTGCAAGATCGCTTCAGCCGTTTCACAGGCTGGTTGTCACGTCGTCCGATGGAAAGCTGGGGCTTCTTTATCGCCGGTGTGATCGTCGCACGCATTCTCTTCTAAACGTAATTTATCAAGGAGACCGACTATGGGACTGTTTTCCCGCTTCGGAGACATCGTAAACTCAAACATCAACGCCATGCTCGACAAGGCGGAAGATCCTGAAAAAATCGCGCGTCTGATGATCCAGGAAATGGAAGACACGCTGATCGAGGTTCGTACTGGTGCTGCCCGCGCTATGGCAGACAAGAAAGAAATGGAACGCGAAATCGCGCATTTCGAAACGGTTGCCGCTGAATGGGAAGCCAAAGCAGAACTCGCTATTGATAAAGGTCGTGAAGATCTGGCTCGTGGCGCGCTGCAAGCGAAACAGAAAGCTGCTTCAGAGATTGCTGCGCGCAAGGAAGGCCTTGCTGCTGCAGAGGAAGCTTTCGCAAAGCGCTCTTCCGATCTCGAAAAGCTTCAGGCCAAGCTTGATGAAGCTAAAGCCAAACATCGCGCACTTATGATGCGTCGTGAAGCTGCCGAACATCGCATCCGCGCCCGTTCGCGCACATATGACTCCCGCGTTGATGACGCGCTGGCACGTTACTCTGCCGTAGAGCGTAAAGTCGACGAGATGGAAGCCTATGCTGACACGATCAAAGGCTATGAGCCTTCGCTCGAGCAGGAATTCGCCGACCTCGCACAATCTGACGAAGTCGAAAAAGAGCTCGCTGAGCTGAAACGCCGTAAAGGTGTTCAGACAACTGCGACGCCTGAGACAACTAAAAAAGACTCTGAGGAGTAATCATTATGGCAATGCCGTTTCTTGTCCTCACCGGGATCATGACAGTGCTGACAGCACCTGGTCTCATCGCTAACTATCTGAAGGACCGCCGTGAGCGGACTGCAGTAACCACCGAAAAGGGCGAACTCAATGCCTGAGGAATTTATCGCAATCGCCATCGTCGGCATGCTCTTCATAGGTTTCCCGGCCGTGCTGTTTCATTACATCACGATCTGGCGGAAGCAGAAGACGCTCCAACCGGACGATGAGCGAATGCTTGAAGATCTCTGGCGATCAGCGCGCGCCATGGAGCGCCGCATTGAAAGCCTCGAAGCCATTATCGACGGTGAAGTGGAGCGGACTAACAACCGCTCCGACAATCTCCGCGATGACATTTACAGGAAGAACTAATGCCACATCGCAGACGACATGATGACGACTATGGAAAGTGGAGAAACACTTTCCACCGTGGTCCGGAACGTGATGAGCCTTACGACTACAACGGGTCACCTAACCCGAAACGCCTCTACCGGTCTGTTCGTGACAAGGTCATTGGCGGTGTCTGTGGCGGCATTGCTGACCGGTTCGGCTGGGAACCATCCCTGGTCCGTATCGCCACTGTCCTTTCCTTTTTCCTGTTCGCAGGACCGCTGATCATCATCGCCTATATGGTGATGTGGGTTATCCTGCCGACACCACCAAGGAATGCACCATCACTCAGCCCGGATGAAGAAACATTCTGGCGCGGCGTTTCGGATCGACCAACGATCACATTCTCCAACCTGCGCTACAAATTCATGGATCTCGAAGATCGCCTTCAATCCATGGAGCGCGCAGTTACCTCGGACGAGTGGCGTCTTCGCCGCCAGTTCCGTGACCTCGAAAAAGGTCAGTAACCTAACTCACCACCGTTTGTATCGAAGGGGCAAACAATGTTTACGGGAAGATCATCAAACGGAACAATGACGGGCATGTTCGTAATGGGCGCCGCCATCGTTCTCACCGCCGCAGCCGTACTCTCAGGACGTTTCCATGTTCAGGCTGCCGGACTGGACGTAACAATGGGCACACATATAGACCGCGGCTTCGTAGTCCAGATTGACGGGCTCGATTGCCCGGGTGCTGATTGCCCAGCGTTCGCATTCGACTGGTCGCTCGCAACACGCGGCTAGTCAGTTATCTGCCCCTTCCGGATCGCCCGGACCAGGAAACGAACAGGAGAGACAATCTCCTGCTCTGACCGGGCGAGAGGAAGCGGCCGCCCCAGCGCCTGAGATACAATCAGGTCCGCCAGAAGGGGCGCAAATGTGAAGCCGCGGGCACCGAGCCCTGCGATCACATACACGTCACCATCAGAAACAGCTCCCCCCTTAACGGGTGCGCCATGCTGAAGCGGCGCAAGATTTAAGAGCGTTTCAGACCGGTCAAACCAGCACCCCGCAATTGGAAAACGGTCCGGCGTTGTCGCCCGAACCGATGCGCGCGAGACGAGCTGTGCCTCGACAAGAGTGCCAGCCCAATCAGGCGCAAGCGAGCCAAGCGCTTCGATATTATGAGTGCGTGCCTCACCAGTTACTGCTGGCGCATCACCCTCAAAGCCCTCAAACGTCGCGCCGAATAGCAGATCGCCACCTTTCCTTAGCGCATAGCTGCCGGATGCAATTGCCAGTGCTTCTTTGTCTTCAGATACAGATTCAGCGAGCTCCACCTGCCCGGTTTTTCCGGCAATCCATTCAGCCATTTCCGGCAACAGACCAGAAATCAGGTGTCCCGCCGAAATGACAATCAACGTCTTTTCGTCAGATTTGCCACAGATCGCCTCGAGCGTTTCAACAGACTGATTCCAGCGACAATCAATACTGGGATGATCAAGCAATGCAGCCACCAGCTTTGCTGGCTCCACCAATGCAGCGCCATGATGGATCAGCGATACAGGTTCTTCATCACTGAATGACAGGCGTCCGTCATTCAGCGGCGGATCTTCTGCAAGCTTTGAAAAGCGTTTAATTTCCGCGTCGCTCTGAGGCACCTGCGTAACACTGACTTCGTGCGCAAAGTCCGGCGCATATTGCGCATAAAAGGATAGCGCATAGAGATAACTCTGAATGAGAAAGCGGGCCTGCGGCGTGTCTGCCGCATCAAGGCGCGGCATCACAAGACCATATGGATTACCGCTGGCGCCGGAGGCAGGTCCCTCAGCTCTGTCGATGACCGTTACCGATAAACCGGCCTCTGCAAACTGGCGCGCGACCGAGGCGCCGCCAATTCCCGCACCCATGACAATGACGCGTTCAATCTCGCGTTTCGGCACATGCCGCAAGAATATATCCGGCTGGGGATCGCACGGAGCGTTGTCCGGATAGATCGCCTCGAGGCGTTCGCGCTTCCGGCCAAATCCCGGCTGTTTAGACACCTCAAAACCTGCGGCGGCCAATCCACGTCTCACATGGCCCGCCACCGTATAAGTGCCAACGAGGCAACCAGGTTTTGCATGGTCGCCGAGACCCTTGAGAATGTCTTCAGACCACATGGCTTCATTCTTGGCAGGGGCAAACCCGTCCAGAAACCAGGCGTCCGCCTTGAAATCAACCAAGTTGAACCAGTCAGCGGCATCGCCAATAAAAATGCTGAGGCTGATGCGCCATTGCGGAAATACGATGCGCTGCAGGCCGATAGTCTGTTCAGGCCAGCTCGCAAGCAGCTGATCAGCGTAGATCTTGAGTTCCGGCCAACGCGCCAGTGATCTGCGCGCATCTTCAGCCGCCATCGGATGCTTCTCAACCGTCAGAAAGTCGAGCCAGCCATCGCTTCGCCGCTCAGATCCGAGCCATAAATCGACCAGTGCAAGAAAGTTCAGGCCGGTTCCAAAGCCTAATTCTGCAATAGTGAAGCTTTTTTCGTCTCGCCACCGATCTGGTAACCCGCAAGCGCGAAAGAAAACCGCGCGAGTTTCTTCCAGCCCGTCACTGCGCGAGAAATATACGTCATCGAATGCAGTCGCGACGGGGGTTCCGTCGTCTTTCCAGTCAAGATTCGGGCGTGAAGGCAGGCGTGTCATGCCGCCCCTTTATCAGAGAATTCTGAAAACCGGGAGATGAGGTTTAAGGACGAAGCGACGCAAGAACGGCCTGAGCCGATTTCATAGCAAGAACGTGCGGTAACGGCCCACGCATAAGGATCAACCGGTGCCATACTGCGCCAAACAATGTCTCACACACAGCATCAGGGTCATAATCCCTGCGGATACGACCTTTGGATGCAGCTTGCGCCAGCACATTCTTCATCGGCTTACGAATGGTATTGTTGAACCAGGTCCTGAAAATCTCACCGGCGGCCGGGTCATCAGATGCTGCCAGCAGCGCGCTACGCAGAAGGTGAGCGCCGTCACCAACACGGGCAAGCTCGGAGAAGGGCTCGATGAATGCCGCGAGCTGCACATCAACGGGCTCATCAGGTTTGATAACCGGCTCGTCAATCATGCTGATTGCGGCATCGATTGCGATGGCGGCCACGGACGGCCACCAGCGATATACTGTTTGCTTGGAGGCTTTGGCCCGGCGTGACAGCCGGTCAGGGCTGAAAGCGCGCCAGCCATGCTCAATCAACTCTTCACGCGCAGCAGACAAGATGGCCTGACGAGAGGCTTCGCTACGCTTCGGCCCTTCGCGCCGAACGGAAGTCGTTTCTGTAGGTCCATCAGATTTCATATTGCGCCCTGCCCCGTATGGCCTGCCCCAAGCCATTCTGCACAATGTATCATACAAACAGCCGCTTAACTGAGTCTGTTCAGCAGTTGATTCTCGTTTCAGGGGATTGGCGTGGCAAAATTGCACTCATTCAAGGCAGTTATAGATATGGACTGACCAGCGCCCAGACGACAGAACCCGCCATCAGAGTGGCGGCGCACACATAGAATACGCGCGCGAACTTCGGTTCAGAGAATTTATGTGAAAGCAGACGTGCGCCGCTGCCGTAAATGCTCAGGCCAAACAGCTCGGTCGCTGTGACCGTCAGAACCATAATAATTACTTGCGGAATGATCGGGGCATCAACATTGAAAAATGCCGGCAGCAGACCGCCGAAAAAGACCAATGCATTCGGATTGGCTAGCTGTAGCCCAAAGCCACGCAGGAACAGGCCGGTGATGCGGCCCGTTTTGATGAAGTTCTGGCCCTTCGGCTTGAACACATCAGTTACTTCATCTTCGAAGTTTGTATCGACGGGTTGCGTTGCCGTCGACCAGGCAAGCCAGAGCACAAAGCCCAGCCCGACAAGCTTTAGAACAAAAAATCCGTTTGGAAATTGTTCAGCCAGCGCACCGGCACCAGAGGCTGCGAGCGTAATCCATACGACATTCGCAGCGCAAATACCGAGCCCGCTCACCAGAGATAGCCAGAAGCCGTAACGAAGCGACGCTGCGATAACAAGCATTACGGCCGGACCAGGTGTTAACCCGCCGGCCGCAAACAATACAATCATGGATGCCCAGAGGCCGAATTCCATGTCAGCCCCTCAGGTATCAGAGCTTATTTGGTTTCCGCGTAACGCGCGATGGATTGCGCGATCAGCTCTTCAGCTTTCTCACGGCCGTCCCAGCAATCAACCTTCACCCATTTGTTTGGCTCAAGGTCTTTATAGTGCTCGAAGAAGTGCGTGATGCGCTCGAGAATGACATCTGGCAGATCTTCTTTTTCGTGAACCTTGTCATAGAGACGGGTCAGTTTTGCGTGTGGAACTGCAAGAATTTTCTCGTCTGGACCGCCATCGTCTTCCATCAGAAGAACGCCAATCGGGCGCACGCGCAGAACGGAACCTGGAACCAGAGCGCGGCTGCCATAGCACATGACGTCGATCGGATCGCCGTCGAGGCTCAGCGTGTGTGGTACGAAACCGTAGTTACACGGGTAACGCATAGAGGTGTAGAGATAGCGATCGACGAACATCGCGCCGGAATCCTTGTCGATCTCGTATTTGATCGGCTCACCACCCAGCGGAACCTCAATCACCACGTTTACGTCTTTTGGTGGGTTTTCCCCGCTGGAAATCTTGGAAAGATCCATAATGCGTCCCTCTTTTACGCGTCTTGTCTATATGGCTTCCCTCTAGCCGCGCAGCAGGTCGTGCGCAAGCGCAACAAAAGGCGTAGAGGGAAGTTTATTCAGGCTTTGTCTAAATTCTGCGCCAGTTGATGCACCCTAGCTGGTTAACGCCTCCGATACACCGGACTTAAAGCCGCGGCTTCGGCAAAGATAATTTGAAAATGATGGCGAGTGCGCGAAGCGTGAATGCCGCCGCAAATCCAGCGGCAAATGCAATGCTCTCATTCACATTGAAGTAGATCAGCGCAGCAAACACCATTGCCCCGAGAAGCCCTGCTGTCGCGTAGATGTCTTCCTTCAGAAGCAGAGGATCACGGTTTGCCACGACATCACGAATGAGACCACCAGCAGATGCCGTCATCACACCCATAATCAGAATGATCAGATAATCATGGCCAAGGTCGGCGGCTTTAGCCGCGCCCGTTACCGCAAATAGTGCGAGACCCACAGCATCCGCCCATCTGAGCGGCTTGAAGCCTTCCAGCGCATTGGCAAAGAAAAACGCTGCCAGTCCGCCTGCCATAGCAAGCCAGAGCGACAGCGTATCTTCAAGCCAGAATACCGGCGCGTCGAGGATGAGATCACGCAGGGTTCCACCCCCGACAGCGGGCAGAAATGCGAGCGTGATAACACCGAAAAGGTCCATATCCTTACGGACCGCGGCTATGCCTCCTGAGACAGCGAATACAAATACGCCGATCCGGTCCGCAAAGGTGAGGATCAGATCAGGAGACACATCCATTGTGCTGCCTAGCGACGGTTGCGCGCTGCAAGTGTACGCAGACGAAGCGCGTTCAGGCGGATAAAGCCCTCAGCGTCTTTCTGGTCGTATGCGCCTCCATCGTCTTCGAATGTAACGAGCAGATCGTCGTACAGAGAGTATGGTGAGCGACGACCAGACACGATGACATTGCCCTTATAGAGAACGAGGCGGACTTCACCGGCCACTTTTTCCTGGCTCTTGTCGATCAGGGCCTGAAGCATTTCACGTTCCGGCGCGAACCAGAAACCATTATAGATGAGCTCTGCATAGCGCGGCATCAGCTCGTCTTTCAAATGGCCTGCATTGCGGTCGAGCGTGATGGATTCCATAGCACGGTGTGCCTGCAGCAGAATTGTGCCACCCGGAGTCTCGTACACGCCGCGGGATTTCATGCCCACGAAACGATTCTCAACGAGATCGATGCGGCCAATGCCATTATCATGGCCGAGCTTGTTCAGCGCAGTCAGCATTTCAGCTGGCGACAGCTCTTTGCCGTTGAGCGTTATTGCGTCGCCTTTTTCAAACCCGATGACAATTTCAGTCGGTTCGTCAGGCGCATCCATTGGCGACAGAGATCGCTGGTGGACGTATTCAGGCGCTGCTTCCCACGGATCTTCCAGAACTTTACCTTCAGAAGACGAGTGAAGCAGGTTCGCATCAACTGAGAACGGCGCTTCGCCGCGCTTGTCTTTCGCAATCGGAATCTGGTGCTGTTCAGCAAATTCCAGAAGCGCTTCACGGCTTTTGAAAGCCCATTCACGCCATGGTGCAACAACGCGAATATCCGGGTTCAGCGCGTAAGCCGAAAGCTCGAAACGAACCTGGTCATTACCTTTACCAGTCGCGCCGTGTGCAATTGCGTCAGCGCCCGTTTCTTCTGCGATCTCAACAAGACGCTTCGTGATCAGCGGGCGCGCAATAGATGTTCCCAGCAGATATGTGCCTTCATAAACAGCGTTCGCGCGGAACATCGGGAAGACGAAATCGCGAACAAACTCTTCGCGCACATCTTCGATATAGATGTTCTCGTCCTTAATGCCGAGAAGCTGGGCTTTGTCTCGTGCCGGACCGAGCTCTTCACCCTGACCAAGGTCTGCTGTGAAGGTTACGACCTCACAACCGAACTCTGTCTGAAGCCATTTCAGAATGATCGACGTATCGAGACCACCGGAATAGGCGAGGACGACTTTTTTCGGGACGGTGCGGTTAGACATTATTTCCTACTTCTAAGTTGGATTATGGCGATCACGCCAAAATTTTGCGCGCACAATATCCATCGGCCACAATCACGCAAGTAAATTGCCCCTTTAGCGGCCATTTAGCGCCTTATTTTTCGCTGAACGTGTTCGCCACCGCAGTCTAAGCGGCATGGAGGGCCGAATGAACATCCTGAAATACCTTTTTGGCGCGACTTTAGCCGTCAGTACAGCAGCGCAGGTGCATGCCTCACCCGCTTCAGATGAGAGTGTTCAACTCAACTCCTACATTCTGCTCGACCGGACGGGCTCGATGAACTCCATCTGGGACGAGGCGCTCGGCTCGGTGAATGCCTATGTTGATAGCGTCATTACACCGGATGACGGACCGGATGTCGCTAATGACATCACCTTCTCTGTATTCGATGCACAGGACGGCCTCCAGTTCGAAACGCTCCGGCGTAACGTGACAGGTGAGGACTGGCAGACAATCACATCTGACGAAGTGCAACCGCGCGGCATGACACCCTTGTTTGATGCCATTGGCCGGATGGTCGCCCTCGCCGAAGAGGATAATCCGGACAAAGCCGTGATCGTCATCATGACGGACGGCCACGAGAATGCCAGCCGCGAGTTCAGCCGAGACAATATTCGCGAAGTGCTGGACCGAGTTGAGAAGCGCGGCTGGGCCGTTGTGTTTCTGGGAGCGGAGTTTGCAAGCTTCGGAGACGCCGATGCCGCAGGTGTTGCCCGCACCAACCAGATGGCCGTTTCAAGTGAACGGCTGGGCGCGACCATGGAAAATCTCGCTCAACATAATCGCGCTTACGCGCAAGGGCGCTCAGACGGCGTGGAATTCGATGAAGAAGACCGCGCGCTAGCGCAGGAAGACGACGTCATTCAGCGTCGGGGGACGCAGTGACGGGCTGAAAGTGGTCCGGCCCGAACTGGGACGCGACGTCGGGAAACGGGCGGAGCCTTTAAGGCTTCGCCCGTTTCTGTTTCAGCAAGGATGAAACCCTCTCCACCTGACCAGTTTGCAGATGACAAATGACAAGGTGCACCGCATGTTCAGGCGGGGACACGGAATTTGATTATGCTGGATCGTCTGAAAGAGGTTTATCACGGCTCGTTTGCCGAAGATGTTGTGGTCGCCTTTGGCGAAAATGACATTCCGACGCGCGCGGCAGCTCTCTCTTTCTATTCAATCCTGTCGGTGTTCCCGTTCGTTGCCCTGCTCGTCTGGGTGAGCACATTTGCGGGTAGCACCTATTCTGCAAAAGACATGGTGTTGCAGTTTTCGACCTTCCTGCCGCATGACTTTGTCGAGCTGATTTATGACGAGGTGAATCACCGGCTTGAGCTATCGGGCGCGGAGTCCGCATGGCTTGCGGCGTTTCATTTGTTTCTGGTGATGCTGAGCGCGGGCGCAGCCCTTCGCTCCATGATGTTCAGCTTTCGGGAAATCTCGCGCGCGGATGCCGTGATCGGCGTGTTCGCGATCGCCTGGCGGTCGATTGCGTTTGTTATCCCCGTCCTGTTCTTCGTCTTTATTGCATCATTCCTCGTCGCAGTGATCAGTTATGTCGTGATTACGCTGACAGGGATTATCCAGTCTGGCTGGCTAGTGACGCCTCTGCTCTGGCTGCTTGTAACGGTGGTGCTTATCGGATTTTTGAACGGTGTTTATGCGTCGGGTCTGATCGGGCGTCAAAATTTACCAATTCACGGGTGGCTGGGTGCAAGCATCGCGGCAGCCATGATCTCTGTCGTGACCATAGGCTTGTCGCTATATTTTCAGATCAACCCGGTAAACCGCGAATGGTACGGGTCACCGGGCTTTCTGATCAATGTGCTGTTATGGTTCTATGCCTGCGCGGCGTGTCTGTTACTGGGTGCGCAGATCAATGCTGTTTTACACTGCAGACAAGCTGGACCTACCTGCGTCGACCGCCAAGAATCCCTCGAACCAGATAACGCGTAACTTCGTTCGCAAGAGTTCGAAGCCCTGATTTCAATGCAGCCTCACCCGGAGACTGGCGTGTAGAACGGCGACGTCGCGACGAAGATCGTTCTTTCTCTTTGCGCTCGCGCTCTTTTTCTTTTTCGAGGCGTTCGGCTTCACGTTCAGCAGCCTCGGCTGCCTCTTCTTCACGCTCGAGCAGGATTTCGTAAGCCGACTCGCGGTCGATAGCCTCGTCATACTGGGCGCCGACAGGGCTGGCTGATTTTACAGCCTCACGTTCGGCGTCAGTCGCAGGGCCTAGTCGCGATGATGGTGGACGAATAAGCGTCCGTGCGACCACGCTGGGAACGCCTTTTCGATCCAGCGTGGATACAAGCGCCTCGCCTACGCCCAGATCGGTAATGACCTCTTCGGTGTCGAACTGATCATTTTCGCGGAAGCTTTCAGCGGCAGCTTTCACGGCCTTGCGTTCAGCGGGCGTGTAGGCGCGCAAGGCGTGCTGCACGCGGTTACCCAGCTGGGCGAGAACGCTGTCAGGGATATCCCGCGGATTCTGTGTGACGAAGAAGACGCCAACGCCCTTAGAACGGATCAGCTTCACCACCTGTTCGATCTTACTGAGCAACGCTTTCGGGGCGCTATCGAACAGCAAATGCGCTTCATCGAAGAAGAAAACGAGCTTTGGTTTGTCAGGATCGCCAACTTCCGGAAGCTCTTCAAACAGCTCTGACAGGAGCCAGAGCAGGAAAGTGCAATAAAGACGCGGGCTGTTGATCAGCTTTGTCGAGTCCAGAAGGTTCACATAGCCTTTGCCATTCAGATCGGTACGCAAAAGATCTGACAGTTTCAGCGCCGGCTCGCCGAAAAACTTGTCGGCACCTTCTCGCTCCAGAACCAGAAGACGTCGCTGGATTGCACCAATACTGGCTGGCGAGACATTACCGTACTCGCGGCCAATCTCAGCACGTATTTCGGAGAGGTGGATCAGCAGTTTGCGCAGGTCTTTCAGATCAAGCAGCAGGAGATTGTTATTGTCCGCGTATTCAAACGCGATCGTCAGAACGCCTTCCTGTGTTTCATTGAGTTCCATCAGGCGGGACAGCAGAACAGGCCCCATCTCAGAGATCGTTGTGCGAACCGGATGGCCCTGCTCGCCATACACGTCCCAGAACACAGTCGGCGCGCTGTAATAGTCATAAGGCTCAAGGCCGATCGTGCCCGCTCGCTTACGGAGCGCTTCATGCAGCTTATGTGTCTCGCTGCCTGCTTGGGAGATGCCGGAAAGATCGCCCTTCACATCGGCGCAGAACACAGGAACACCCGCATCGGAGAAGCCTTGTGCCAGAATTTGCAGGGTTACCGTTTTGCCCGTGCCGGTCGCGCCCGCAATCAGTCCGTGGCGATTGGCTCGGTTTAAAAGAAGCGTCTGCGGTTCGTCCTGCGTTTCACCACCACCACCAATGAAGATTGAATCGCTCATACCTGCCCTCCTCCGGATTGCGAAGTGTTAGCCTGAGCTGCGTGGATTGCAAATCGGCTTATACGTCACACACCTTTGATTGCCTTAATATAAACAAGTTTAGACGCTGACATTTGTCATCACACCGGTTTCGCCAGCATCAAATATTTCAATTTGAGAGAAATTGACTGTAAATACTCGCTTAGAGAGGGAAGCAAACAGCATAATCCAAATAGTCGGCTCAAACTAAAGTTGTTTTCCCCAGTAAAATCACACGCTTACTCAGATTGATCGTGAGAGCCTGCTAAATTCACTTGGCAAACCTTAATTTGAATTCCATATAGGGCTTTGCGTCTGTGACAGACATGTTACAGAATACAGAATGGGCCTCCGCGTGCGTCCCCCACCCAGCCTGCGGATTGAGGTCCAAAGGACCCGTCAGACACGTCCCCGTCTGACGGGTCCGCACCTCACAAAGTCTTCACAAAAATTTCCAAGAAATTAAGCAGACTCTGCCTACATAATGGGTCTGTTTTGAAATTCTTTTTCGTAGAAGCCCGTAATAATGATTGCGCAATCCAAATCGACAAACATTTCCCTTGCTGAGCTGGTGGATCAAGCAAATGGCCTGGACTGGGGAGGCCCGACGCCAACATCAGAACCCTTGATCACTCAATTTCTGACGCAGAGCCATTCTGCTCTGGACGGCGACCTGCTCGCACGCATTTCTCCCGACTTGCTTGCGACCCTTCTGAAAGATTTCTGGCTCTGGGGGGAAACCCGCAAAGACAAAACCAGCCTTGTCCGTACCCGGCTCATAGATCCAACCGATAATCGCGATGACTGTTTCACAGTTCTGGAAGTGATTGGCGAGGATATGCCTTTCCTCGTCGGGTCCATTCTGGGCGCCTGCCGCGATGCCAATTTGCACGCCGATATGGTGATCCACCCTATTCTGGAGCATGGCCGCGATAGCAATGGCAAACGTGTATTGTCGCCGGGTGAAACACGCGATTCCTACATCCAGATCTATATGGAAGAGATCGACGCGGACTCTGCCGATAAGCTTGTCAAAGAAATCCAGAAAACACTCGGCGAAGTGCGAAGCTGCGTTGCTGATTTTGCAACCATGCAAACCCGCATGAGAGACGCCGCAGGCACGGTGGGCATGAACGCCCATATGAACAGCCAGCGCACAAAAGAAGCCGAAGATTTCCTTCGCTGGCTCGCCAATGACCATTTTACCTTCCTTGGAAGCCGCCGTTATACATTCGCACGAAACGAAGACGGAACCCTGGCCGCTGAAGAGCCGGAGATCATTCCGGGCTCCAGCCTCGGCATTCTGCGCGATGAAACGCGCTATATTCTGAAACGTGGCAGCGAACCGACCATTGTCACCAACCAGATCTCAGACTTCCTGAACGAAGCCGATCCCCTGATCATCGCAAAAGCAACGCTCAAGTCACGCGTCCACCGCCGTGTTCGCGCCGACTATATCGGCGTAAAACAGTATGACGATAAAGGTCAGGTTGTTGGCGAAATCCGTTTTGTCGGCCTCTTCACCGCGGATGCCTACAACTCCATGACCAAGGACGTACCGCTGATCCGTGAAAAGGTCCGCCGCGTCCTGATCGCTGCCGGCAAGCGACCAAACAGCCATGATTCAAATGCGCTGCGTCACATCCTCGAGACTTATCCTCGCGACGAGCTTTTTCAGATTTCTGATGAAGAGCTGCTGGAACATGCCAATTCCATTCTGCAACTGCAGAACCGTATGGAAACACGCATCTTCATTCGGAAAGACCGCTTTGACCGCTATATGTCAGCGCTCGTTTATATTCCGAAAGAAGCCTTTCATTCAGAACTGCGCCGCAAGATCGGCCGCGCAATCGAGCGCGCATTCGACGCAAAGCAAACGGCTTTCTATCCGCAATATGGTGAGGCCCCCCTCGCGCGCATTCACTTCCTGATGGATCTCAATCAGGGTCATAAAGAGCCTGATCTCGACAAGCTTCACGCTGAAATCACACGGCTTGCGCAAAGCTGGAATGACGAATTGCGCACGCTTGCGCGATCCCAGCGCCACCGCATTCCGAAAAAGCTCGACTTCCAATCCATCGCGGGTGCCTTTCCTGCCGGCTATAAAGAAGCTTTCACGCCTTCAGAGGCGATGGATGACCTAGAATACATTGCCTCGCTAAACGAAGATTATGTTGTCACCAGCCGCGTATCCCGCGATCTCGATGACGCAGAGAATGTTCTGCGGACCAAGATTTATACACGCACCAATCCGGTTCAGCTCTCAGCCTGCGTGCCGGTCTTCGAAAATATGGGCCTCTATGTGATCACGGAGATCGGCTATCCGGTCGAGCTGGGCTCCGAAGATGATGACGTCTTCTGGGTTCATGATTTCAAAATGCGCGCGGCTGATGGCTGCCCTATCGCCCTTGATGATGTGAAAGATCACTTCGAGGCTGCGTTTGAAGCGGTCTGGACCAGCCAGACAGAAAATGACGGCTTCAACCGGCTGGTTCTGGCAATCGGGGCGAGCTGGCGTGTAGCCGCTCTTTTCCGCACCCTCTGCCGCTATCGCAAACAAACCGGCATGGATCTGGCGCAATCCACACAGATCAATGCGCTGGCCAATAACCCGAAAATCGCATCGCTTCTGCTAGAAGCTTTTAAAGTGAAGTTTTCTCCGTCTCTGGAGCTTTCCATGGACGAACGAGGCGAAAAACTCTCTGAAATCATTCAACAAATTGGTACTGAACTTGAAGACGTTCAGAGCCTTGATGAAGATCGCGTCCTGCAGCGCCTGACAGAACTCGTCAGCGCAGTGAAACGTACATCCTTCTATCAGCTTGATGAGAACAATCAGCCGCACAGCTATATCGCGATCAAAATTGCGAGCCGCGAACTGGAGCACATCCCGGAGCCAAAGCCGTTCCGAGAGATTTTCATGTGCGCGCCACATGTTGAAGGCGTCCATTTGCGCTTTGGCGCGGTCGCGCGCGGCGGACTTCGCTGGTCGGATAGACGCGATGACTTCAGAACTGAAGTATTAGGTCTGGTGAAGGCTCAGCAGGTCAAAAACTCGGTTATTGTACCTGTTGGTTCAAAAGGTGGTTTCTACCCGAAACAGCTCCCGAAAGACGGTGGCCGGGAAGCCTTCATGAATGAGGGAATTCGCTCTTATAAGACGTTTATCCGCTCGCTTCTCTCGCTCACAGACAATCTAGTAGATGGCGATGTGCAGCAACCGAAGAACACCGTGATCTGGGATGAACCTGATCCATATCTGGTTGTGGCGGCCGACAAAGGCACGGCAACATTCTCTGATATTGCGAATGAAATAAGTGAGTCATACGACTTCTGGCTGGGCGATGCCTTTGCATCGGGTGGCTCTGCTGGGTATGACCACAAGAAAATGGGCATCACTGCACGCGGCGCCTGGGTTGCTGTACAGCGCCACTTCCGTGAACTTGATATGGATATTCAGTCCGAGGAATTTTCAGTCATCGGTGTTGGCGATATGTCGGGAGACGTGTTCGGCAATGGCATGCTGCTGTCGAAGACTATCCAGCTTAAAGCCGCATTTAATCACATGCATATCTTCCTGGACCCGAACCCGGAAGACACGGAACGCAACTGGGAAGAACGCAAACGTATCTTCGAACTGCCGCGGTCCAGCTGGGAGGATTATGACGCCTCCATCATTTCCGAAGGCGGTGGTGTTTTCTCACGGTCTGCCAAACGTATCGAGCTGACACCGCAGATCAAAGAGTTCATCGGGTCTGACAAAGACATCATGACACCGAATGAACTGATCACCGCTATTCTGAAGGCTGAGGCTGATCTCCTCTGGTTCGGCGGTATCGGAACTTACGTCAAAAGCCAGTCGGAGACGGATTTACAGGTTGGCGACCGCGCCAATGATGCCATTCGCGTCAGCGCTGACGAACTTAACGTCCGCGTTGTCGGTGAAGGCGCTAACCTTGGCGTGACACAGGCTGGCCGCATCGAATTTGCCCGCAATGGTGGACGTATCAACACCGACGCGGTTGATAACTCGGCCGGCGTCGATAGCTCCGACCACGAAGTGAACATCAAAATCCTTCTGCGAAACGCCATCGATTCCGGCGCACTTAAATCTGAGGACCGCAACGATCTTCTTGCATCAATGACGGACGAGGTGGCTCAAAAGGTTCTGGTGCATAACTATGATCAGACAGGTGCACTAAGTGTAGCGCTGGCTTCGGCAGCAGACGATCTTGATTCCCATGAACGCATGATGGAGCGACTTGAGTCCGCCGGCCTCTTGAACCGCTCTGTTGAAGGCCTTCCAAAGCCAGAAGATGTCCGCGCACTCCATGAAACACATCAGGGTCTCACACGTCCTGAACTCTCGGTTCTTCTGGCTTACGCCAAAATCACGCTCTTCGACGAACTCGTGGCAAGTAATGTTCCTGATGATCCATATCTGACCGAGCAATTCCGTAATTACTTTCCGGATCCGCTTCGAGAGTTTGATGATGCGATGCAGGATCACAGGCTGAAGCGCGAAATTATCGCGACCCAGCTCGCCAATGACGTCATCAATCTTGGCGGTATTACATTCGTCCATCGGGTGAAAGAACGCGCGGGCGTGGAAACCGAAGAGATTGTTCGCGCCTTTACAGCCGCTCTGGCAATCTTTTCATTGAAACCGCTGCTTAAGCGCATCGACCAGCTTGATAATCTGGTGCCGACCGATGTTCAGATCCGTCTGCGCGTTGATCTGATCAACGCAATGCGACGCCTTGTATTCTGGCTTGCACGAACCCGATCACTGGATGGCAAAATCGAAACGCTCGTAAACACGTATAAAGACGGCGTCACAGAGCTCATTACCGCGGGCAAAGACACACTTTCGCCTTACGAATGTGATCTTCTCAACAGCAGAGATGCTGAGTATCGCGATCTCGGCGCGCCAAGTGAGGTCGCAGACAAGGTAGCCACGGTGCTATCGATGACGACGGCCACAGACATCGTTGACCTGGCGCACCGAACTAAACGTGATGTGAAGCAAATGGCTACGCTGTTCAACGCGATCGGCACAGCCTTCGGTTACGATAGATTAAGGCATACCGCTTTAAATCTTGATCTGGATCAACACTGGGATCGACTGGCGGTTCGCGGCCTTGTTGAATCTCTTTTGAGCCAGCAAATAGTACTCGCTGAGCGTATTTCAGCAAATTCAGAGCTTTCGGATTGGAGCAGTTTTGACTCCGCGAAAAACAGAGTTGATGAATTTGTTTCTATGCATACAGATATTCATGATAGACTTCAGATTAACCTTGCTGAACTCGATCAGTCTGGTGCATGGACATTCGCGAAACTTGTTCTCTATCAGAACGCAATGCGTAGCTTTATAGAAGAAACAGAAGTGAAGGCTTAGTAGTGGTTCAGGCGCTTAACATAAATCTTCGGTTTCGGGATGGCACGGTTGATGATGCGGAACGCATTGCCGACTTGGGCCGCCAGACTTTTGCCGAACATTTTGGAAGCCAGTTCAAGCGCTCTGATCTCGATCTTTACATGGATCGCTATTTCTCGGTCGAAAAGGTCCGCAGGGATCTTCAGGTTCCTGATTTCGATTATCGTATCGCCGCAGCGGGAAACACACTCGTCGGTTATGCTAAAATCGGTCCGGCCACCCTGCCACTAGCGGAACCTGACCCTACCCGCCTCCAACTGCACCGCCTTTATGTTCGCGGTGCACGCCAGGGTGTGGGTGTGGGCGGCATTCTTCTCAGCTGGGCAATCGAGCGCGCTAAAGAACGCGGCGCCGATGAAATCTGCCTCGGCGTGTCGTCAAATAATAAGCGTGCAATCAAAGTTTATGAGAGCCGCGGCTTCCGCGCGTGCGGCACTCATGAAATTGATGTCGGCGCGGCCCGTGACGAAGAGGTTATGATGACGCTCCCTCTACAGGCCGAAGCTAAATCCAAGCTAAGCGCTTGATTTTCAGAAAATTAATTTCGGCTGAGGCGGCGGCAGATATCGTCGAGCTGTTCCAGATCGCGATATTTGATCTTGATCTCACCGCCATTCGCTTTGGCTTTGATATCGACGACTAATCCAAGAGCACGTGACAGATCAGCTTCCAACGCTTCGGTATCGACATCTTTTTCTTCGATGGCTTTTGCGCCGCCCTTACCGTTCAGATCGCCGGCGGCCATCTTGCGAACAAGCGCTTCAGTCTCACGGACAGACAATTTTCTGGCCATAACCTGTTCGACAACAGCATCAGGGTCATCGGATGCAAGCGCCGCACGTGCGTGACCTGCAGTAATATCCCCTGCCCGCAAGTGATCGCGCACAGATTCTGGCAGATTCAGAAGACGAAGCATATTCGCGACATGCGCCCGGCTCTTACCGACTGATTCTGCTACAGTTTCTTGAGTTTTACCGAAACGCGACATCAAAGCCTGATAACCTTCAGCTTCTTCCATCGCGTTGAGGTCTTCACGCTGAACGTTCTCGATCAGACCAATCTCCAGTAGTTGGAGATCGTTCGTTTTCAGAATGCGCGCCGGAATCTCTTCAAGTTCAGCCGCTTTGGACGCACGAAAACGACGCTCGCCCGCGATGATCTGGAATTTGTAATCGGCGTGATCGACTTCGCGTACAAGAATAGGCGTGAGAACGCCATGCGCTTTCACAGATGCCGTCAGTTCTGCAAGCTTTCTTTCGTCGAATTTCTTACGTGGCTGCTGCGGGTTCGCGCGAACCTGTGCCATGCGCAACATTTGAATTTCTTTGACAGAATCGGACGCGCCTTCAGGTGCTTCAAAGGTGTCGTATTCACCAATAAGAGCCGATAACCCCTTGCCAAGTCGACTATTTTTGCGCTCTTCGCTCATTTCAGGCTGCCACCAATGCTCGTTCACGGTGAAGTAATTCAGACGCAAGACGGATATATGCCTCACTGCCGGAACACTTATAATCATAAAGAAGTGCCGGCTTACCATAGCCTGGCGCTTCCGAGAGTTTCACGTTACGCGGAATAACTGTGTCGTAGATATAGACCTTACCGCCGAGCTTTTCACGTGCTTCCTGTTCGACTTCGCCAGAAAGTTTGTTTCGCTTATCGAACATGGTCAGGATGATGCCCTGAATGTCGAGATCTGGATTAAGGCCACTCTTCACGATCTGAACGGTGCGCAGCAATTGCGACAGGCCTTCCATCGCATAAAATTCGCACTGCAGTGGCACGAGCAGGGAGTCGCTTGCTGTCATTGCATTGATCGTCAGTGATGAGAGGGATGGCGGGCAATCAATCAGAATAATGTCATAGCCGTCAGCCCCTGCCCGTTCACGATAGCTACGAAGCGCATCACGCAAACGGAAAGATCGTTTCGGGTCGTGTGCAAGCGCTGTTTCAACACCGGCGAGATTTTCGTCGCCTGGTACCAGTTCAAGGCCGGGAACCAGCGTTTTTACAGCGGCGTCTTCCAGAGGAACCTTGTCGACAACTACGTCATACGACGTGATTTTACGGTCACGCACACCGACACCAAGACCGGTAGACGCATTGCCCTGCGCATCAAAATCGACAATCAGGACCTTGCGGCCAACTGCTGCCAGAGCAGTACCAAGGTTGATCGAAGTCGTCGTCTTACCAACTCCACCCTTCTGGTTAACAACAGCCAAGATGCGGGATTTAGACACGGCGTACCTCCGATACAGAAAAAATAACGCCGTCGGAATCGCTCACGCTCGGCGTAACGTCAGATTTAAAAGTCCAATAAGACTGGGCTTCGGTCAATTCGGTTTTCCAGTTTTTCCCCTTGAGAAACACCCCTACTGCCGAGTTTTTAAGCCATTTCTCGGAATATTGGATCAATCCGGTCAGATCGGTCACAGCGCGTGCGGTCACGAAATTGACTGTTTCACGTGAAACATCTTCAACGCGAGAATTCTCAATGGTCGCGGGCAAATCTAGTTCACGAACAACGGTTCTGAGAAAGGCGCATCGTTTCGATAAAGACTCCACCAGGACGATTTCATGCACTTCTGGGTCTGCGCAGCAGGCCATTACAATTCCAGGCAATCCCGCGCCGGTTCCGATGTCGAGGATGACCCGTCCTTCACGAACCAACGGCCAGACCTGAATACAATCGACGAAGTGCCGATCCCATAACTCGCTGCGCTCTCTCGGTCCAATCAGATTGTGTGTCTTGCTCCAGAGCAGAAGCAGGTCGTGGTATCGGCAGAGCTTTTCGAATGTTTCACGTGAAACATCGAAGCCGATACGATCCAAAAACTTTTCGTAAGTCATCAGCTACCCGACGCCTGCTGAGCGACGTCAGCCGCTTTGTCACGCTTTCGCATATGACTGAGAATGGCGAGAATGGCGCTTGGCGTCATGCCTTCAATGCGTTGAGCCTGGGCGATCGTTTCCGGTCGGATATGGTTAAGCTTCTCACGGATCTCATTCGACAGAGAACCAACCTCCTCATATACGATATTAGTTGGAATGCTTCGTTTCTCATCCTTGCGCAGAGACGCAATATCCGACGCCTGCCGTTCCAAATAACTCGCATAGCGAGCTTCAATCTCAGCCTGCTCGAGTATCTTGGGTTCAATAGAGTTGAGCTCCGGCCATTTCGCTGAGAGCATATCCAGCGTCACGCCTTGGTAGGTCAGAAGCTCGAATGCCGTGCGCCGGCGTCCATCCAGCTTGATCTCAATGCCAATAGCTTGAGCCTCGTTCGGTGTGAGCGCGAGAGATGACAGCATATCCTGCGCTTTATCAAGTTTCGCGCGTTTTGCGCTGAAGGCATCCCAGCGCTTATCCTTCACGCAGCCGATCTCACGGCCTCGTTTAGTCAATCGTTGATCCGCATTGTCGGCACGAAGATGCAGACGGTATTCCGCGCGCGATGTGAACATACGATAGGGCTCGGTAACGCCGCGTGTTGTAAGATCATCGATCATAACACCAATATACGCCTCAGCTCTATCGAATACGATTGGCTCTGCGCCCTGATCGGCCGATTGACGTGCGGCGTTGAGCCCAGCGATTAGTCCCTGAGCTGCTGCTTCTTCATAGCCGGTGGTGCCATTAATCTGACCTGCCAGATAAAGACCTGGAAGCGCTTTCACCTCGAGAGTTCGTGTGAGTGCGCGCGGGTCGACATAATCATATTCAATGGCATAACCAGGCTGGATGATCCGAACATTCTCAAGGCCGGGAATAGTGCGAATAAACGCATCCTGAACATCAGCCGGCAAAGAAGAAGAAATGCCGTTCGGATACACTGTGTCATCGTCGAGACCTTCAGGTTCAAGGAAAACCTGATGGCGGTCACGGTCTGCAAACTTATGGACCTTGTCTTCAATGCTCGGGCAATATCGCGGTCCCCGCCCCTCAATCGCGCCGGAATACACCGCCGACTTAGAGAGGTTTTCCTGAATGACTTTATGGGTCTCGCCATTGGTCCAAGTGATACCACACGCGATCTGAGGCACCTCGACCTTCTCGGTCAGGAAAGAAAATGCGACCGGATCTTCGTCGGCGTTCTGCATTTCTAGCTTATCCCAATCAATGGTTTTCCCATCGAGACGCGCTGGCGTTCCTGTTTTCAGGCGACCAAGCGGCAGCTCCAGCGCCAAAAGACGCCTAGAGAGCTCTATGCTCGGAGCTTCACCGACTCGCCCCGCCGGAATGCGTTCATCACCGCGATGGATCAAACCACGCAGGAATGTACCTGTTGTCAGAACGACGGCTTTGGAATGAACTTTCTGGCCCGACGCGCAGATCACGCCAGCTACGTGTCCATCTTCTACGATCAGGTCATCCACGCCATCTTCTATCACTGTGAGGTTCTCGGTGCTTTCGATCTCGCGCTGCATGGCTTCACGATAAAGCTTCCGATCGGCTTGTGATCGCGGCCCCTGCACAGCTGGCCCCTTAGAGCGATTTAGGAGACGATATTGAATGCCTGCCTGATCAGCTACACGCGCCATGATACCATCAAGCGCATCAACCTCGCGAACGAGGTGCCCCTTACCCAACCCGCCAATCGCCGGATTACAGGACATCTCTCCGATCTTATCGGCCTTATAGGTTACCAATGCCGTGCGCGCACCCATTCGTGCAGACGCCGCTGCAGCTTCCGTTCCGGCATGCCCGCCACCAACAATAATGACATCAAACTCGGTCACGAGCCTGTCTCCCATTAATATGTTTCACGTGAAACACTATTTCCCGACGCAAAATCCGGAGAACACTTCGCCAAGAATGTCTTCAACATCTACATGGCCCAGGATCTGATCGAGTGAAGTTCTCGCGATTGATAACTCAAAAGCGGCGAGATCAACATCCCCAATTTCCATAAGAAGTGTTTTTGCTCGCTGCAGAGCGTCAAGGCTTTCGTTGAGGCTCTCAATATGCCTCAACCGAACAACCGTCGGGGCTTCGTCGGAGCTTGTGAGCCCGACAACTTTCTGGAGAAGTGTGGACTCCAAAGTGTCCATCCCCTGCCCCGTCGCTACCGCCAATGACAGATCAACTTCATTTGGGAAAAGATCACCGTCAGCGCGGTCGGCCTGACTTATTACCCAGATATCATTTGGTCCGAGCTCAGTCGGGCGATCTCCGATGTCATCATCAGCGCGCGTCAGAAATATCCGGATGTCGGCGTCTTCAGCCCATCGGCGTGCCCGTTTCACACCCTCCGCTTCGATCGGATCTTCAGTTAGACGAAGGCCCGCGGTATCGGCGACTGTTACGGGAACACCGTTGAGAACAATATGCGTCTCTAGAACGTCCCGCGTTGTACCCGGAATATCAGAGACAATTGCCGCATCGCGCTTTGCGAGCGCATTTATCAGTGTAGATTTTCCGGCGTTCGGCTTTCCAAGAATTGCTATACGAAGACCATCGCGAATTCGAGACGCGGACTTAGCATCTGTCAGCGCAGCGTTGAATTCCGAAATCAACTCATCGATCAAGCCAACCACAGGCGCATGAGCCTCTTCACCCACATCGCCTTCATCCGAAAAGTCGATAGATGCCGCCAGATACGCAGACGCCTCGAGAATAATTTTCCGCCAAGTCTCAATACGTTCGGACGCGTCGCCGCCAACAAACCGCGCTGCCTGTTTCATTTGCGCGATGCTATTCGCATCAATCAGATCGGCGATGCCCTCAGCCTGTAAAAGATCGAGCTTACCATTCTCAAACGCACGGCGGGAAAACTCCCCTCGCTCGGCAAGCCGAACCTTTTTCAGTCGCGTCGCTTCTATCAGAATGGCTTCGACAATTGCAGGACTGCCATGACAGTGAATCTCGGCGCAGTCCTCGCCGGTAAAGCTATTGGGTGCTGAAAACCTCAAAACGAGCGCTTCATCGAAACGAACACCATCAGAATCATGAAGCCAGCGCGTCGCAGCTTTGCGCGGCGGCGGTAATCTGAAGTGCGTAAGCTGTTTGAGAATTTTATCGGACTTGGGACCGGATATACGAACGACTGCGATTCCGGAGCGGCCTTGGCCGGATGATAGAGCGATGATGGTGTCAGTTTCCTGATGTGTCATCGCTCTAACCTGATCATTGTTTCACGTGAAACAATCCCTGACGGGCGTTTAGTTATTCATGCTTGAGAAGAACTCGTCATTATCTTTCGTCTGACGAAGTTTATCGAGCAGGAAGTCGATCGCGTCTGCGGTACCCATTGGGTTGAGGATACGGCGCAGAACATAAACCTTGGTGAGGTGTTCTTTCGGCGTAATAAGCTCTTCCTTACGCGTACCGGACTTGAGAATATCGATCGCAGGGAAGACGCGCTTATCGGCAACCTTACGGTCGAGAACAACCTCGGAGTTACCTGTACCTTTGAATTCCTCGAAGATGACCTCGTCCATACGGGAGCCGGTTTCGATCAGAGCTGTCGCGATGATGGTCAGAGATCCACCCTGCTCCAGATTACGTGCGGCACCGAAGAAGCGCTTTGGACGCTGAAGCGCGTTTGCATCAACACCACCTGTCAGGACCTTACCGGAGGAAGGAACAGTCGTGTTGTACGCACGACCAAGACGCGTGATCGAATCGAGCAGAATAACAACGTCGCGGCCATGTTCTGCCAGACGCTTTGCTTTCTCGATCACCATCTCAGCGACCTGAACGTGGCGCTGTGCTGGTTCGTCGAATGTAGAAGACACAACTTCACCCTTCACAGAGCGTTTCATGTCCGTAACTTCTTCCGGACGTTCGTCGATAAGAAGTACAATGAGATAACATTCAGGATGGTTCGCTTCGATGCTCGCCGCGATATTCTGAAGAAGAACTGTTTTACCGGTACGCGGCGGCGCAACGATCAACGCGCGCTGACCTTTACCGATTGGCGCAACAATATCGATCACACGGCCAGAACGATCCTTTCTCGTCGGATCATTAGGCGACATAACCAGACGCTCTTCAGGATAAAGCGGCGTCAGATTGTCAAAGTGGATTTTGTGTTTTGCTTTTTCAAAATCTTCGAAGTTGATCGTAGTCGCTTTAACGAGCGCAAAATAACGTTCGCCATCACGTGGTGATCGGATTTCACCTTCAACCGTATCACCCGTACGTAGACCAAATTTCTTAATCAGTTGCGGGCTGACATAGATATCGTCAGGCCCTGGAAGATAGTTGGATTCCGGCGACCGGAGAAAACCGAAGCCGTCTGAAAGAACTTCCATAACGCCGGCGCCGACAATCTCGGTACCGTTATCGGCATATTCTTTCAGGATAGCAAAAAGGAGCTCCTGCGTACGCAGGGACGACGCATTCTCGATCTCGAGCTTTTCAGCGACTTCGAGAAGTTCTGTCGGATTTTTGAGTTTTAGATCGCGAAGAGCGACCCGTTGCTGTTCAGCAATTTGTTCTGTCATGGACTCACGCCAAAAGTTGCAGCGCAAATGCGCCAGCAATGTCGGGGATATAAGGTGAAGATTATTACACGCCTACGAATGAGGCTTGTGAGTAAAAGACATCAAACCGGCAAAACGTCAAGATCAGAATGGCTGAACGACGACTGCAATGACTGCAAAAATCATCAGAACAAACGGTACTTCATTGATCATTCTAAGTGTTTTCGGCTTAGGCGCTTTTTCGGTGCCGATTTTTTTATTCATACCAATAAACACCCCATGCATGGCAGAAATACCTACGACCGTGAGAAGTTTCAGATGAAACCAGCCGAATGTCAGAATAATCTGGCCCTGCATAAATGCCATTGTGAGGCCAAGCACCCAGACAATAATCATAGACGGGGTCAGAATGATGGCTTTCAGGCGGGAAATCGCCTTCTGCATCGTCAGATCGGTTTCACCGCCCGGCGTCGCTTCCAGACGATAGACCATCAAGCGCGGCAACATTAACAGCCCCGCCATCCAGGCGATCGCAAAAATAATGTGAAACGCTCTGACCCAATCGTACAGCATTGATCTGTCTTATCCCATCGCCTGAATATGCTTCATGAGCGTTTCTACGTGTTCCGGCTTCGCATCTGGCGTAATACCATGACCGAGATTAAACACGTGAGGACGTCCATCAGCGCGATAAGCTTCTATGATCTGATCAGCCCGATCAAGCATTTGTTTTCCACCGGCGATCACAGACAACGGATCAAGGTGTCCCTGGACAGGAAAACCCTTCGGTAGTGAAGTATTTACGAAGCTCGGGACCTGACCGGTATCAAGGCCGACGGCATTTACACCGGTCTGAGCGACATAATCAGCGAGTTTCGCGCCTGCACCACGTGGGAAACCGATAATTGGTACGGTCACACCGGCACTACGCAGGTTTTCGACGAGCTTTCGGGTTGGCTCAATGACCAGCCAGTCAAAGACATGATCTGGAAGATTTTCAGCCCAACTATCGAACAGCATCAGCGCATCCGCGCCTGCCTCGACCTGAGTTTTCAGATATTCTGTTGTAACAACAACGAGATAGTCCAGAACTGCCTTCAGATCATCCGGTCGTGTATACGCCCAGAGCTTAGGATTTTTCTTGTCTGTGCCGCCGCGGCCCTCGATTGCGTAAACAGCCACTGTCCAGGGTGAACCGGCAAACCCGATGAGCGGGAATCCCTCCGGTAGTGCCGCCTTCAGACGCTCGACTGTCTCCATAACCGGAGAAACGCGCTGCATGACCTTAGAGAGCGAAACAGCTTCCAGATCACTCGCCCTATCAAGAGGGTTCAGAATCGGCCCCTCACCCGCCTCAAAACGCAAACCACGGTCCATTGCGTCAAGGACGAGCAAAATATCTGCGAAAAGAATGGCTGCGTCGAACGGATAGCGTCTCAAAGGTTGCAGAGTTGCTTCCACTGACAGAGATGGCGTGTAGCAAAAATCCAGAAAGTCTTTCGCAGTTGCACGTATCTCCCGGTACTCAGGCAGATATCGGCCCGCCTGTCTCATCAACCATACCGGAGGCCTATGCGATCTTTCGCCCTTCAAGGTTTTAATGAAAAGGGAGTTTTCCGCACCAGCCATTACCCAATCCTTATATAAGACTCAATTATTTACTATTTCTTAACCAGTGTGGTTGGTTAACAATCTATTAACTTTCCACATGTCCGGCGGTTTTCATCCGGCTAATCACAGTTCATCCACAGACCGCAATCCTTTTAGAAAATGAAATTTGCCGTTTGTAACAGGCTTCAAGACGTCGCATCGACAAATTCATCCACAGATGTCGGATAAAAAGCGAACAAAATCGAGGAAAAAGCCAGCCTGTGAATTGTGCTGTGGACTAAATATGGGAAAAGATTCGTTCCACATATTTTCCACAGGGGCTGTGGAGTTTCAGGGGTAAATCGTGTCGCAGAGTGATCTGAAATCGAAGCTACATATCTATTTCAACGTTCACCTGGTGTCGGACTCGACCGGTGAGACTCTGAACGCGGTGATGCGTGCGGCTTGCGCACAGTTTGAAAACATCATGCCGCTCGAGCACAATTATTATCTCGTCCGGTCTGAAAAGCAGCTCGATCGCGTCTTAAAAGAAATTGACGGTGCACCGGGCGTTGTCTGGTTCACGATTACAGATGAATCGCTCCGTACGAAGCTGGAAAATCACTGCCGCTCTCAGGGACATCCAACTCTACCAGTTCTGGACGCGTCCGTGAATATGCTGAGCCGGCATCTTGGCCTCAGAACGTCTGATAAAACGGCTGCTCAATATGCGCTGAATGATGAGTATTTCGAGCGCATGGAAGCGATCAATTATACGCTCGCGCATGATGATGGCGCTGGTCCGGACGGTTTGAAAAATGCTGACGTTATTCTGGTAGGCATTAGCCGGACGTCTAAAACGCCAACCTGCGTGTATCTGGCAAACCGCGGGATTAAGGCGGCGAACGTTCCGCTCGTTCCCGGAATTCCGCCGCCGCGCCAGCTCTTAGAGTTAGACGGTAAGATGCCAATGGTGATTGGCTTGAAGATCTCTCCGGAGCGATTGGTTCAGATCCGCCAGCAGCGTCTTCTTTCGCTCAATGAGGAATCGACAACTAGTTACGCTGACGATGATGCGGTAAAACACGAAGCGACAGAAGCAAACCGGCTCTTCCTGCGCCAGAAATGGAAAACCATTGACGTGTCACGCCGCTCTGTTGAAGAAACGGCCGCAGCGATCCTCAATCTTCTGCGCCGCGAAAGCTAAATTATGTCCGACGAAATTATTCTTGCCTCCGGAAGTAAAATCCGGGCGACTATTCTTCAAAATGCGGGCGTAAAATTCCGCGTGCAGACGTCACGCGTCGATGAAGACGCGTTCAAGGAATCCATGCGCGCTGAAGGCCTTTCGCCGATGGATCAGGCTGATTACCTCGCGCAGATGAAATCTGAAAAAGTTTCATCGCAGACCGGCGGCCTTGTTCTTGGCGCCGATCAGATGCTGTCGCTTGAAGGCCGCGGCTTTGATAAGCCGAAATCTCGGGAAGAAGCATTTGAACGCCTGAAAGAATTTTCCGGCAAAACCCATCATCTGGAGTGTGCAGCCGTTATTTCCGAGAATGGCGAAGCGGTCTGGCGCTATATTGCGCGCCCGAAACTCACCATGCGCAGGCTTTCGGATGAGTTCATCAACTCTTATCTCGATCAGATCGGTGATGCGGCGTTCGAAAGCGTCGGCGCCTACCAGCTTGAAGGCCTTGGTGTGCAGCTGTTTTCGTCGATTGAGGGCGATTATTTCTCTATTCTGGGCCTGCCGCTTCTGCAGGTCCTCGATTATCTGCGCGAACGTAGCGTGATTGCACGATGAAACTTTTTGGTGTTGTCGGAAATCCTGTAAAGCACTCCATCTCTCCGAAGCTTCACCAGTTCTGGTATGATCAGCTGGAGCTCGATGCGCGCTATGTAGCGCTCGAAATGTCGGCTGATTCCCCCATCGATGATTTGCGCGGGCTCGCACGATCCGGCTTTTCCGGTCTGAACATTACCCTACCCTACAAGACCGAAGCTCTGGCTTGCGCTGCGGAAGTTTCGTCCAATGCGCGCAAAATTGGAGCTGCTAACACACTGACGCGAAATGATAGCGTGTCAGGGAAAGCGCTTTGGAAGGCGCACAATACTGATATTACTGGGTTTTTGTGGTCACTTGATCAATTTGGACCGACTGAAACCGAAGAAGCGGTGCTAATTGGCGCTGGCGGCGCAGCGCGTGCTGTCGCTGCTGGTCTCAACGAACGTGGATACCGGTTGATTATTCTGAACCGCACTATCGAGCGGGCCGTAGAAATGGCCGAAGACCTGAAACTGACCCGCGCGCGCGTTTTTCCGCTTGAGGCACTTTCTGACTTTGCCGCTGAAAGCCAGCTTGTCATAAATACGATCAGTCTTGGTCATTCGGGCGGGTCACTGGACCTGCCGAAGAATGAAGGGGCGGCGTTTGTTGATATCAGCTATGGCGCGGCTGTCGAAGCAACGCTTGAAAATGCCAGACAGGCCGGATGGCGTGTTCTCGACGGGTTACCAATGCTGGTAGGCCAGGCCGCTGATGCATTCAAACTCTGGTTCGATATCAATCCCGACCGGATCGCAGCGCTTAAAGCCTGCCGCGAATGGACTGGTACACAGGAAACTCTGCAGCTGGATTAGTCACCAGCTGGACGCATTTACAAAAATTGTCTCATAGTCGGCTCAGAAAGGGCGTGAGGTATGATTTATCTCGGACTGACCGGGTCAATTGGCATGGGGAAAAGCGCAACTGCGCAGCTTTTTCGCGATGAAGGTGTGCCCGTATATGATGCTGATGCCGCCGTTCACCAGATTTACGAGCCAGGTGGAAGCGCTGTTGAAGCGATAGCTGTGGAATTTCCTCACGCCATTGAAGATGGTCGCGTAAATCGTGCCGCTCTCCGTGAGATCGTGATTGATGATGCAGATCTTCTGAAAAAACTGGAATCCATCGTTCATCCGCTTGTAGGCGAAACCCAGCAGGAATTTTGCAAACACGCGGAAGAAAGCGGCGCAGACATTGCTGTGCTTGATATTCCGCTTTTGTTTGAGACTGGCGGTAATGAGCGCGTTGATTATGTGGTGGTTGTCACCGCTCCGGCCGACATTCAACGCGAACGCGTTATGGCGAGAGACGGTATGACCGAGGGCATACTCGAAGCTATACTTGCTAAGCAGACACCGGATGCGGAAAAGCGCGCCCGGGCCGATTTCATCATCAATACCGTGATTGATATCGACTATGCGCACGAGCAAGTACGATCCTTACTATCTGCAATCCGCCGCAAACACGGGAGTAAATGATCATGCGTGAAATCATGTTCGACGTTGAAACCACTGGCCTTTTTCATGATCAGGGTGACCGTATCATCGAGATCGGTGCGGTCGAGGTCGTCAATTTCATGCCGACAGGCGAGATATTTCAGGCCTATGTCGATCCGGGTCGTTCGGTATCGAAGGAAACGATCGAAATCACGGGTATTACCGACGATATGCTGGAAGGTAAGCCGCGATTTGAAGATCCGGAAATTGTCGACAAGCTGCTTGCCTTTTTCGGGGACGCCCGCATCGTCGCGCACAACGCAAAGTTCGACCATGGCTTCCTGAATATGGAGCTGAAGCGTTGCGGTTATGACCCGATCCCGTATGATCGCTGGCTCGATTCCGCCGCTATGGCGCGTACAAAGTTTCCAGGGTCTCCGGTTTCGCTTGATGCGCTGTGTAAACGCTTCAACATCAATTCCGACGCGCGGACCTTTCACGGCGCTTTGCTCGACTCCCAACTTCTCGCCGAAGTGTATCTGGAACTGAATGGCGGCCGACACCGGACTTTTTCTTTTGATGCAAATGACGGCGATGATGAATTTGGTGGCCGTAGAAAACCCGCAAAGCAACGACCTAATCCGCTTCCTTCCCTTATCACTGAGGAAGAACGGGCAGCCCATTTCGCGTACATTTCCGAATTTGGCGCTAAATCACGCTGGCTCCAGTCGACCTGGGATGCGGCTGAAGCTGATCAGGGCTGATATCGGCCCGATAATGCTGCAAGAACGCCCGGGTTCGCATTGTAAGCGCCCGCGACATTGCTACATTGATTGGGGAAAACGCCAAACCACCATATATGGTTTGAAAGAATAGATATCGGGACTGGATATATAACACGATGAGTATGGAAATTCTGATCCTTGCAGCTGTTGCGGTGTTCGTGCTTGCGCGGTTGTTCTCCGTCATGGGGAAACAAAAGGGTGCGCCTCCGCCAGAATTTCGCCGTCAGGCAAATGGCGAACGTCCGCAGCCTGTGCTCGTACACTCAGATTCAAACGATGAAGAGGAAGACGATTTCGAAGAGGCATCCGGTCTTGAGAAAATCGCTCGCGTAGACCCGTCCTTCAACCAGCGTGAATTCCTGGCGGGTGCGAAATCTGCTTACGAGATGATCGTGAAAGCGTTTGAAGCGGGTGATCGCGCAACGCTCCGCTCGCTTCTCACAGATGATGTCTATGGTGATTACGAAGCGGCGATAGAGGCGCGTGAGACATCCGGCGAAGCAGCCCCTGATTTCGAGCGTATCCGTGATGCTCAGATCGAAGGCGGTGAGTTGAATGGCTCGGTTGCCGAGGTCAGCGTTCTGTTCTCTGCAGAACTCGCAACCGAAGAACGCATCATGTCGACGCGCGAAATCTGGACTTTTGAACGCGACACGAAAAGCAGGGATCCGAATTGGCGACTCGCAGACGTCTCGGCGGCCTGATCTGCGTTGTGGCCCTGCTTGCCTCGTGCGAGCAGCCCGCACCGGAATGCCCCGTTTGTGAAACCGTTGAGGTAACTCCGCCGCCTGAGGATGTGTCTCCTCAGGCGTTTGATTTGTCGCAAATTGCCTTTTCCGATGTGCCAGACTGGCGAACCACCCCAGTAGAGCCGTCAGTTTCTGCCCTGACTGCGCACTGCGAACGGCTAGCGTCCCGTGATCCTGAAGAGGCATTGTCCGAGCGGGCTAGCTATGGCGGAACGGTGGGTGACTGGCTTCCAGCCTGCGAAATACTGCCGCGATATATCGAAGTCGGTGAACTCCACCGCTTCTTTGAAGATTATTTCTTTGTCTACGCGATTGAAACCGAGGAAGAGACCAACCGCCTGACCGGTTATTACGAGCCTGAAATCGACGTTAGCACACGTCCGCGCGGAGAGTTGACCCAGCCCATTCCCGGCAGACCAGATGATCTGATTCAGGTTGATCTCGGTCAATTCGACCCGTCGCTTCAGGGGCGCCGTGTCTGGGGACGTGTCGATGGCCAGACGCTTAATCTCTATTATGCGCGCGAAGATATTCAGAGCCGCAATGAAAACGCCCTCGCCTATGCGCATCCGACCGATGTGTTCTTTCTGCAAATTCAAGGGTCCGGACGCCTCCGATTTCCCGATGGCACGTTAAAACGCGCAGGTTTTTCCGCGCACAATCACCGGCCGTTCGGCTCGCTTGCCAACCACCTCATTCGGACCGGCGAGATTGCGCGCTCCGAAGTGGGTATGGAAGGCATTCGCGACTGGATGGAGCGCGTCGGCGTGGAACGCGCACAGGAAGCCATGAATGTGAATCCGCGCTATGTCTGGTTTGGACTGTCAGATATCTCCAACCCGAATGAGGGCCCGCCGGGCGCTGCAGCTATTCCGCTGACGCCAATGGGCAGTATGGCCGTTGATCTCAATCATCACCCTATGGGTGTGCCCTTTCTTGTACGCGCGCCTATTCCTACTGAGCCAGGTCGTGAGGGCGATGTCCAAAACCTTGTGCTGATTGCGCAGGATACAGGCGGCGCCATTCAGGGTGTACGCCGAGGCGATATTTTCTTCGGGTCGGGTGATGAGGCGGGCGCGCTTGCGGGTTCTATGAACCAGCCGGGTGAGTTCTTCATTATGCTGCCGCAACCGGTTGAGCGAGACGCGGAATGAGCCGGAAACGTCCTCTGAGCCCGCGCGAAGAGCGGATGTGGCAAAGAGTGACGAAATCTATCCGTCGCCTGGATGGTCGCCATCCGGAACCGGACGTGAAACCAGAAGAAGACGCGAAAATGCCGTCGCCGGCTGTTTCACGTGAAACCCATCACGCGCCGAAATCTTATGAAAGAGCGAAAGCCTCACGCGAGGATCTGGAAAAGCTTCTGTCTGAGCATACCGGCCCGCGCATTCATGAGCGCCTGACAAAGCAATTGAAGCCTACGCCGCCATCCCCGCGTGCGAGCGTCGCGGATCGTGGCGGAGAAAAGCGTATTCAGCGCGGTAAGTTTGATATCGGTCCGAGCCTTGATTTGCATGGTGAAACGCAGGCAAGCGCGCGCTCAAACCTGCTTCGCTTTATCGTCTCGCACCGTAATACGGGTGAGCGGTCTGTGCTGGTGATTACCGGTAAGGGTCGCGGCGGTCGCGGGATTTTACGCTCGCGTTTCCTGGAATGGATCGGTGAACCTGATTTTCGCATGCATATTGGTGGATATGCGCGCGCCAACCAGAAGCATGGCGGCGATGGCGCGTTTTACGTATTTCTGAGACGGCTTTAGATGCCGTCACCATCCCGGCTGGCTTTTTCAACAAGTCCTGAAATGCCCTGACGTTCAGCTAGCACATTTGCGACTTCTTCCAGACTGATACCGCGAGAGCGGAGTGCGACTAGGAAGTGATAGAGAAGATCGGCAGACTCGCCGGCCACTTCTTCTTTTTCCTGAGAGGTCAGCGCAATAACAAGCTCGACTGCCTCTTCACCCAGTTTCTTCGCCGTGCGCTCAGGACCTTTAGAGAGCAGTTTGGCCGTGTAGCTTGTGCCCACGTCCGCAGATTTGGCGCGTTCATCGATTGTGGCAGCCACTTCCTGAAGGACTTTTCCGAAGAAACCGGCATAGCCGAGAGGTGCGTCACTCATGATCAGTTCTCCTCTATCCGCATTGGAATGCCAGCAGCCTGCATTTCTCGCTTGGCATCCTCGATGGCAATCTCGCCAAAGTGGAAGATGGATGCCGCAAGCACGGCGGTCGCGCCTGTTTCCTGAATACCTTCGATCAGGTGAGGAATAGTCCCTGCACCACCAGACGCAATGACAGGAATTGTCACGCGGGATGCAACCAGCCTGGTCAGTTCAATGTCATAGCCGGATTTTGTGCCGTCTTTATCCATGGAGGTGAGGAGGATTTCCCCTGCCCCTTTGGCGCATACGAGCTCGGCATATTCTACGGCATCGATACCTGTGCCGCGCTTGCCGCCATGGGTGAAGACTTCCCATTTGCCATCACCTGTCCGGCGCGCATCAATGGCGACAACCACACATTGGCGGCCAACACGCGCCGCGCAACGGGCAATCAGGTCCGGATCTGCAACAGCTGCCGAGTTGATACCGACTTTATCAGCACCCGCGCGAAGAAGCGCGATCACATTGTCAGGTGAACGCACACCGCCGCCGACTGTGAGCGGTGTAAAACAATTGCGGGCCGTTTTGTTGACGACATCCAGCATCGTGCCGCGACCTTCTTCGGATGCTGAGATATCCAGAAAGCAAATCTCGTCAGCGCCCTGCTCTGAATAGGCTTTGGCCAGAGCAACCGGATCACCCGCATCGCGTAGATCGACAAAGTTCACGCCTTTAACAGTGCGTCCGTCTTTCACATCGAGGCAGGGAATAATCCGGGTTTTTAGCACCGTGCAGCCTCCAGAGCTTTGACAGGATCAATATCGCCATCATAAAGCGCTCGGCCCAGAATAGAGCCGGAGATCGGCGCGCTGGACGCACGCAAATTGGTAATATCTTCAACGGCTTTTACGCCGCCTGACGCAATGACAGGAATCGAAACAGCGTCAGCAAGACTTGCTGTCAGATCAGCATTCACGCCTGTTTTCAGCCCATCACGGCCAATATCCGTTACGATGATGGCTGCAACGCCGGAGTCTGCGAATGCTTTGGCGAGTTCGACAGCCTGCAGAGTTGAGACCTCTGCCCAGCCTTCAACAGCAACAAAGCCGTCGCGCGCATCGATACCGACCGCAATCTTGCCCGGGTAAGCCGCGGCGCACTCTTTGACGAAATCAGGGTCGCGCGCAGCAATCGTGCCGAGAATCAGGCGTGATATGCCAGCATCCAGCCAGTTTTCGACATGCTCGCGCGTACGAATGCCACCCCCAAGCTGCACGGGCATGTTCACCGTTGAGAGAATCTCCTGAACCGATTGACGGTTTTTGCTCTCACCCGCAAAGGCGCCATTCAGATCGACGACATGGAGATATTCAAAACCCATATCTTCAAAGCGTTTGGCCTGATCAGCGGGTGTGTTGTTGAACACAGTCGCCTGTTCCATGTCGCCTTGAATGAGACGCACGCACTGGCCGTCTTTCAGATCAATCGCCGGATAGAGAGTAAAAGCGGTCATGGGTTCCATTTGATCCAGTTGGTGAGCAGGCGAAGGCCGGTCTCCTGACTGAGTTCCGGGTGGAACTGAGTACCGAAAACGTTGTCACGCCCAATGGCTGCTGTGATGTGACCGCCATAATCGACTTCGACCTGAAGATCGGACGGATTTGCGCAGTGCATGTGAAAAGAGTGGACGAAATAGGCGTGGTTGCCCGTCTGAATGCCTTCCAGAACCGGGTGTGCGGTTCGAACGACCAGCTCGTTCCAGCCCATATGCGGAATAGGAAGACCAGGATCTGTCGGGATGTGTTCAACTTTTCCCGGAATCCAGCCAAAGCCCGGTGTTTCACCGTCTTCAAGGCCAAGATCAGCCATAAGCTGCATGCCAACACAGATCCCAAGCACCGGACGGCCCTTTTTATGGATGCTGTCTTCGAGTGCCTCGACCAGACCTGAAACACCGAACATGGCTTCGCGGCAGTCTTTAAAGTGTCCGACGCCTGGAATAACGACGCGGTCAGCGGCGGCGATTTTTTCGGGACTGTCGGTAACAATCAGTCCGCAGGACAGGCCCGAGCGCTCGACGGCAACTTCGAGCGCGCGTTGCGCAGATGGAATATTCCCTGCGCCATAGTCAATCAGAGCTACGGTTTGCATAGAGCCTTACTGGGTCTGTCTCGTTTCTAGAGAGACCCTTTAGTAGAGACAGCTTCACCTGCAAATACCGGATCGTAGGAAATTGCCTGACGAAGCGAGCGAGCAAGCGCTTTAAAGCAAGATTCGGCAATATGGTGACAGTTCTCGCCGTAGAGATTCTCGATGTGGACACAACCACCGGAATTCATTGCGAAGGCCTGAAACCATTCTTTGAACAATTCGGTGTCGAAATCGCCAATCTTGTCGCGGGTAAAATTTACATTCCAGATCAGATACGGGCGGTTGCACATATCGATCGCCGCGCGGCTGAGCGTTTCATCCATTGGTACATAAGCGTGGCCGAAGCGGTTGATGCCTTTGAAATCACCGAGCGCTTTTGCGATGGCCTGACCCATCACAATGCCGGTGTCTTCAACAGTGTGGTGCATGTCGATGTGAAGATCGCCCTTGGCTTCGACTTTCAGGTCGATAGCGCTGTGCTTGGAAAAAGCTTCCAGCATATGATCGAAAAAGCCGATTCCGGTATGGATCTCAGACTTTCCTTTACCGTCCAGTGTTACACTGACGCGGATCTGGGTCTCTTTTGTTTCGCGATAAACTTCTGCAGTGCGCATGATCACATTCCCTGCCGACTTTTTTGTCGGTTTCTACGAAGATTTAGGGGCTTATTCACCGATTTCTAAACAAATTCTCTTAACAGAGGTCTCATGGGAGCCTGATTTCAGGTCTGCCCATAATGCTTTGAGGAGCAAATGGCTAGGCAGGAAACGCCAAACGGAAGCGTAAAGTACGGTCTGCGAACGAGTCTGATTGGATTCGCGATCGGGCTTGTTGTGCTTGCGTCATTGGGCTTTGCACTGTCCAATCTCGCGCTGGATCATTTCACACGTGCGGCCAAAGCTACATCGAACATTGAGGCGAGTGCGAATACTTGGAACCCGGTTATGCCGGCTATGTTGCCGCGCCCGACCGTTGAGAATGAGGAACGTATCACTGAGCTCGTTCGGGTTTCCGAAACAGTTTCCGCTCTGCGAGTGATCGATGTTAATGGCGAAATTTCTTTTGATGTGACCGAGGAAGAGAGCTCTCATCGTGTGATCATGGAAGCGCTTGCGCTGACCAAACTTTCAGACGAACGGACCGTTCTTCAGAGTCAAAATGGAATCGTTCTGGCCCAGCCTGTTTTCTCAAACGGGATGCTTGTTGGTTATTTCGCGATCGAGTATCCGTTCTCGGCACTGCCAAATACGTGGCTGCGTACTTTGATGTGGAGCCTTGCAACTGGCGCCCTTATTTGCGCGCTGTGCATTCCATTGGTTCTGATGCTCGTACACAAAGTTACCGACCCGCTCTATCGTCTTATCGATTTCACGTCGGGCATTAATGCGGGTCATCTGTCATCTCGCGTTGATCTGAAAGCTGGTAACGAATTCGATCTTCTGGGCGAGTCCTTCAACAAGATGATGCAGCGCATGGAAAACACCATGCGCCATATTCAGAAGCTCGCTTTTGTAGATTCCGTGACGGACCTTCCTAACCGCGAACGCTTCCTGCGTGTTCTGAACAAGTCCCTTCAGGACCGTACAGATGATTGCTTTACGGCTGTCATTATACTGAATGTGGATCGCTTTCGCTGGGTGAATGAAACACTTGGTCCGCAAAAAGGTGACGAAGCGCTATCTTTGATTGGCATGCGCATCCGCAAGGCTTTAGTCGCGGCGGATAAGGCTGTTCGTCTTACCGATGCGCAGCAGCAACCCTCGATGGTTGCGCGGCTCAGCGGTGACGAGTTCGCAGTCGTTGTTCCGAATATTGACGCCAAGTCAGACATTACCCGTCTCATGCAGATGGTGATTTCCAGCATGCGCCAGCCGCTTGAAATTGGCGGTCAGGCGATCACGCTCGGCCTGTCTGGTGGTATCGCGCTTGCGCCAATCCATGGTGTGAAAGGCGAAGACCTCGTTAAAAATGCTGATCTTGCTTTGAAGGAAGCGCGCCGTGCAGGTCGCTCTAAAGCCCGTTTTTACTCTACCAAGCTCAATAAAATCGCGATGGACCGCCTTCACCTTGAGGCTGATCTGCGTCGCGGTATCGAGCGAGACGAGTTCATTCCTTACTTTCAGGCGAAGGTGGACTTCAAAACCGGTCAGATCTCCGGTGCCGAGGCGCTTGTGCGCTGGCAGCGTGAAGATGGTGATATCATTTCCCCAGGCATTTTTATTCCGATGGCCGAGCAGCTTGGCCTGATCTCCCGTATTGGCGAGTCCGTTCTGAAGCAGGCTTGTGTGCAGGCCACGCGCTGGATGAAAGCCGGTCATGACTGTAAAGTCGCGGTGAACGTTTCCCCGCTTCAGTTTGAAGAGGCTAACTTCTCTGAGAAGGTTCTGTCTTCTATTCGCGACGCTGGCCTGCCGCCTGGTCGTCTCGAGCTTGAGATTACTGAGACGATGGCCGTTGCCGATACGGATCGTGTATCAGAAATCATGCGCCCACTCCGTGCTATGGGCGTTCGTCTTGCGATTGACGATTTCGGTGCGGGTCACTCCAACCTCGTGACACTGACCAAGCTGCCATTCGACGTGTTCAAGATCGACCAGCAGTTCGTCAGTGCGCTCCATTCTGATTCTCAGGCGCCAGCTGTCGTCGAGATGATTCTGGCCATGGCCGAGACCATGGGTCTTGAAACTGTGGCTGAAGGCGTTGAGACACCGTCCCAGAGCGACTTCCTGCGTCGCCGCGGCTGTACACTGGCGCAAGGCTATCTCTATGCGAAGCCGATTCCGCCGGATGAATTTATGAAGTTCCTTGAAAACTGGCGTCCTTTTGGCGAGACGCTGGCTGAGGATTTCCTTACCTCTCTGGACGGTGCAGCTTAGCCTCGAAATATCAGATTTATCGATAAACGGAAATTTTGCTTGCGTTTTGGCGATAGCTTCGCCACATTGCCAGCATGATGAATGATACCCACCAGGACAATAAATGGCGTGCAACCACAATTCTGGCTGTGCGCAAGAACGGTAAAATCGCCCTTATCGGTGATGGTCAGGTTTCCCTTGGCCAGACAGTTATGAAGGGCAATGCGAAGAAGGTGCGCCAGCTTATCGAAGGCAAGGTGCTGACTGGATTTGCAGGCGCGACGGCGGATGCCTTCACGTTGTTCGAACGCCTTCAGGGCAAGCTCGAACGCTATCCGGATCAGCTTCAACGCGCAGCTGTCGAGCTCGCCAAGGAATGGCGTACCGAGAAATATCTTCAAAAACTCGAAGCCATGCTGATCGTGGCTGACAAGGATGTCACTCTCCTCATTTCCGGACAGGGCGACGTCATCGAACCGGAGCATAACGTGCTGGCGATTGGCTCTGGCGGCAATTACGCCGTCTCCGCAGCGCGCGCACTCTATGAATATGAACCAGACGCGGAAGTGATTGCCCGTAAAGCGATGGAGATCGCGGCAGATATCTGTGTCTACACAAATTCCAGCTTCACACTGGAATCTCTGCCATCGGAGACATGATATGGATCGCGACAAGCTGAAGGCGGCAATTGAAGCCGATGTTATTTCTGCCGATCAGGCCGCCCGGCTTGAAGCGATGTTTACACGAAAAGAAGGTGAAGAGGCCGAATCCGAGCCGTTACGCTTTCTTTCCAATCTGAATGACGTTTTCCTCTCTATTGGTCTCGTCATTCTGTTTGTCGGCTTGGGTGCCGGCCTTTCAATCTCCATTTTTACATCCGGCACTGTTCGTTTTGAACATTTTGCACCGGTGATCTTCGGGCTGCTGGCAGCAATTGCCTGGGGGCTTTCTGAATATTTCTGCGCCCGCCGAAAATTGCTCCTGCCGAGCATTGTTCTCGCGATTATCTGGTCGGTTTGTGTTGGCGTTGCTGCTTACTTCCTGCTCGTCTGGAACGTGTTTCAGGAGCATGGCGGCGAGATTGCGTCATCTGTCTTCACGGGAAGCGAGCCGAGCGATAGTTTCTTTGAAGATCTGGCAACGCAGTCGCGTACATCTGCCATTCTCGGCATTCTGGTCGCGACGGGTGCGGCGCTTGCGTATTACATCCGCTTCCGCCTGCCCTTCTCCCAATTCCTGATGATGATCACGCTGTCGCTCATCGCGTTCATTCTGATGCCGGGCTATGAAACATTGGTGGCTATGGGCGTCGTCTCGCTCTTGCTGGCCATCTTCTTCGATGCGCGCGACCCTCACCGCTCTTCCCGCCTGTCTGATAATGCTTTCTGGCTGCACGTGGCTGCGGCTCCGCAGCTTGTCTATGGCATTCGGGGTATTGTTGAGGGCTCCGTGCCAGATGGAAGCGCCATGGTCCATGTCGCACTCGTCTCTGTCCTTGCTGTGTTGACCATTCTTTCGCTGGCTCTGAACCGCCGCGCGCTCATTATCTCTGGCCTTGTAACTTTCGGATGGGCGATCTGGAATCTCTTTCAGGCATTCGGCGACTCCATTCTGATGAAGTTTGCTGCGCCTTTCCTTCTCATCGGTGCGATCGTTGTTCTGCTCGGCGCAGGCTGGAAGACCGCACGGAAGATTCTTTTGGCCTGGGTGCCATCGACAGGGCTGCTCGGGCGTATCTTTCCGAAAGAAGTCTGAGGCTTTCGAAAATTAGAATCCGAAGACGGGCTGGGATTTTTTCTTGGAGATTCCAGCTCTCTTCCTAACTCCTAGTGAGACCAGTGGCGCGTTTTGCCAGAACTATCCGGAGCCTTTGCATTTATGACCGAGTTTTCTCCCCGCGAAATCGTATCTGAACTCGACCGGTATATTGTCGGTCAGGCTGACGCGAAACGGGCAGTCGCGATTGCGCTGCGTAACCGGTGGAGACGTAAACAGGTCGGTTCACCACTAGCAGAAGAAATTACGCCGAAGAACATTCTCATGATCGGGCCCACCGGTGTCGGTAAAACAGAAATCTCTCGCCGGCTTGCGAAACTCGCTAATGCGCCATTTCTGAAAGTCGAAGCGACGAAGTTCACTGAGGTTGGCTATGTCGGCCGCGATGTTGAACAGATCATTCGCGATCTCGTGGAAGCTGCAATTGGCATAACTCGGGAACGCAAACGTCAGGACGTACGTGTACGCGCTGAGATTGCTGCCGAAGAACGGGTGCTGAGCGCGCTTGTCGGTGAAAACGCAGGCCAGTCCACCCGCGAAACCTTCCGCAAGAAGCTGAAAGACGGCGATCTTGATGATCGCGAAGTCGATATCGATATAGCCGATACCTCTTCGCCTATGGATATGATGGATATCCCCGGCGGTGGTGGCTCAATGGGTATGATCAATCTTGGTGACATATTCGGCAAGGCGATGGGCGGTCGCACCAAACAGGTCCGCATGAAGGTTAGGGATGCCTATGAGCCTCTTCTGAATGAGGAAAGCGATAAGCTTCTCGACGAGGAAAGCATTATCCGTGAGGCTGTTCGCTCTGTTGAGCAGGATGGCATCGTCTTTCTGGATGAGATCGACAAGGTTGCTTCCGGTGGTGATCGCCGCGGCGCCGATGTCTCTCGCGAAGGCGTGCAGCGTGACCTTCTCCCGCTTATCGAAGGCACAACCGTCACAACGAAGCGCGGCGCTGTAAAAACCGACCATATTCTGTTCATCGCGTCAGGCGCGTTCCACGTGGCCAAGCCAAGCGATCTTCTGCCAGAGCTTCAGGGGCGTCTTCCAATTCGAGTTGAGCTGAAAGCCCTCACCCGCGACGATTTTCGCCGTATTCTGACAGAACCGGAAGCCAGCCTCATCAAGCAGTATACAGCTCTGATGGAAGCCGAAGGCGTCACGCTCGAGTTTTCCGAAGATGCCATTGATGAGCTCGCAGATCTCGCTGTGCGCGTGAATGAGAGCGTGGAGAATATTGGCGCGCGTCGTCTTCAAACGGTGATGGAGCGCCTGCTGGACGAGATTTCCTTCACGGCGCCAGACCGCTCAGGCGAGACAATTCGCCTGACGGCGGAGGACGTAAAAACAAAAGTCGGCGACCTTGCTCAGGACGCCGACCTTTCAAAATACATTCTCTGATCAGGCTTGTTTTGCCTTACGGCGTCGCCATGCAGGAAGCACCAGTCGGCGCCACGACAGAGCCAAACCCGTCCAGACAAGGAAGCAGGCGGCCAGGGATGCGATGCCAGCAATTGTAGACCCGATCACGCCATAACGCTCGCCTGTATGAATAAAGCGCAGAAACATACGGGTCTTCATGGCTGGTGAGTTTTCCGCATACTCGCGAACTTGCGTAATCTCGCCCGCGCTGCGGTCAAAGGTCAGGTTTGTGCGTTGTTGAGGCGTGATGCGGTTTCCAAAATCACGCGTCAGGCTGACTGTTTTTGCATCCGGCTCTGATGGCAGCGAAATCGACATACGCTTCCAGTCTCCGTCATATTCTGCGATTGCGGCGTCGACTGCAGCCTGAAGGCTCATCAGTTCTATCACCGTTTCCTCTGTTTCCGCAGCGTCCGGCCCGTTTCCGCCTGACGGAGGTGGTCCGCCGCGTTGAGGCATGTCTTCGCCCCATGCTGCGTAGATTAGCTGGGATGCCCACGGGTATGAAATCATGACACCAGAGATGACGATAAAGAAGAGTGGAATAAGCGCCCAGAAGCCGAAGACATGGTGCCAGTTATAGTCGCGGGCTTTCGCATTCGGATAAGATCCGCGGAAGAACAGGTTCAACTTGAAGAAGGTCCAGCGCATCGCTTTTGGGAACCATAGGTACAGGCCTGAAATCACCAGAAACAGAAAGGCGAGGTTCGCCGCACCGGTGACTGCGCGCGCTGTAGACCGGGCTTCACCTTCTGCGCCAAGCCAGCGGTGGATGCCCATCATCGTGTGCATGAAGTCTTCCGTTGCAAGCGCCGGGTTCTCGATTGGTGTGCCCGTGAACGGATTTAACAGAATGGCATCTGAGCGCCCCGCCTGAAGAATTACGGGCGCGTTTTCGCGGTTGTCAAACGCCAGAGACACCCGATTAGTACCAGCTTCCTGAACCGCTTCTGTCTGCACCAGCTCATCCACAGTCATGCGAGATGCACCCTCTGGCGCTGCGACCTCGACGCCGTCCAGAATAGCGAGCGGCAGGTGGTGTTCATACATCAGAAGAATGCCGGTGACCGACATGAGAAGTACGAACAGGCCTGCAACGCAGCCGGTTGCAAGGTGGCTCCAGAAAATGATCCGACGAAATGACATGGGGATTTCACCCTTTTTACAGATTAAACGGCGCGAATGGGCGTCTGTTGGTTGCCTGAGGCCTCAGTCCGCCTGAAATGCGCTATAGATCCGGTGAAACTATATGACATGACATGCATATCAGGGCCGACTTTGACGTGTTGAGATAGCTGCAAGCTGATCCTTATAACCATATAAACGTTATGGCTTTAGCATTCCGTCGTATACGATCTGCGACCAAATGACCGCAGTACGGATGGACGGGCTGGCTACGCGCGTTCGGAATGCGCGAAGAAGAGCAGCACATAACATTTCCAATGCAACTGATAATTATTCTCAATAAAGGCCAATGAATTAGATGAGAATGATTGTCAACAGGGGGAGCGTCATTGTTTGTCGGCGTAGCGGTTTTGCAGGCTTCTGGCCTCAGGGGTGCCCTTCATCAGACGCTCGAGCGTAAGGATGGTTGTGCTGACGTTGTCAGCATTGAGGCGCTGCTCAATCCATTCATTAAAACCCGCTTCGATCTGGGCGACCTTGTATGCTGCGACCTGACCAGATTCTGTAAGTGCCAGTTTGACCGCTCTTCTATCATTTGGATCTGGCGTGCGGGTGATGAGCCCTTTTTCTTCCATGCGTTTGATCAGGCGGGAGGGGTGATCTGCCTCACAGATCAGAAAGTGGCTGAGCTCTCTGATAGATAAAGCTCGATTCTCCTCAAGCGTTGCTAGAACCTCTGCCCAGGCTGGCGTCAGGCCTAACGGTCTCAACATGTCCGCAAACACGCGATGACCGCTGCGTTGTGCGGCCAGAATCGTATCGCGGAACCTTTTGGGAAGCGTCATGGTCACTCCATAATATGATATGTCATGTAAATGGAGTCGTATTTCACGGCAAATTGAGCGCTGTTTGGGGTAGATATCTGAATTCTTAGTTCATATATTGTATATACAATTTAGGAGATTCATATGGCTGGCCAGGTAGAGTTTTACTTCGATTATGTAAGTCCGATGTCTTATTTCGGATTTCATCGGGTCCTTGATCTACAGGCGCGCACCGGTTGCGAAATCATCTGGCGACCAATGTTTCTGGGCGCCGTGATGAAGGCCACAGGCAACCGCCCGCCGGGTGTGGTTGAGGCAAAACGTAACTATTTTTTCGTCGACACAGTTCGTCATGCAAAACGGTTTGATCTGCCATTCACGTTCAATCCGCATTTTCCGTTTGATTCACGCAAAGCCCTGAACATTACGGCAAGTTTGCTGGAGGATGGCGCTTTGATCCCTTTCATGAAAGCGATGTTTCATCATAGCTGGGGTGAGCCGAAGAATCTCGCCGATGAAGCGGTGCTCCGCGACGTGCTGACGGGTGAAGAATTCTGCACCGATCAGTTTATGGCGCGCGCAGATGCTACAGAAAACGCAGAGATCATTTCCGAATTTACCAAAATGGCTCTGGAGCACGGCATTTTCGGCGCGCCATCATTTGTCGTCGGAAATGAAATGTATTTCGGTCAGGACAGGATCGACTTTGTAGAAGATGCCCTGACCGAAAAAAGCTGGATCCGTTAAAGAAGACCGGCTTTTACAGCCAGTTGACGATAGCTGGTTTCCGGACGTGGGCCGTAATGTGAAATCACTTCGGCCGCTGCAATATGACCAAGCTTGGCGCAGTCACGGATACGACGGTTTCGCGCATAGCCGAAAAGGAAGCCGGCGGCGTATTGATCGCCGGCGCCGGTGGCATCGACGACTTTTTTCACAGGCTCTGCTGGCATGGTGATGATCTCGTCAGGTGTCACGACAACAGACCCTTTGGACGACCGCGTGATTGCGCCAGCATAAGCGTCAGCGCGAAGCATCTGAACGGCGGCGTCGAAGTCTGTCGTTTCATAAAGCGAGAGCAACTCTGCTTCATTTGCGAAGACGAGATCGACATGGCCCTTGATCAGATGACGGAAGCTCGAGCGGTGGCGATCCACGCAGAAGCTGTCAGATAGCGTCAGGGCAACACGGCGTTTTGCGGCTTTCGCGATTTCTGCGGCGTGGACGAATGCCGCTTTTGCTTCTTCCTTGTCGAAGAGATAGCCTTCCAGATAGAGGATTTTGCCGCGTTTGATCAGTTCGGCATCGACGTCTTCAGGCGTGAATTCAGTAGACGCACCCAGGAAAGTGCTCATGGAGCGTTCACCGTCCGGTGTCACAGCGATCATGCAGCGCGCTGTAGCCGGTCCGTTTACAAGAGATGCTGTCGGAAATTCGATCTGAACGCGGTTCATTTCCTTGCGGAAGAATTTGCCAAGCGCATCTTCTGCGACCTTGCCGATATAACCTGTATGGCCGCCAAGGCTGGTAATGCCAGCAATTGTGTTCGCACCCGATCCGCCTGGAACGAAGCGGCCTTTATCACCAAACGCGCGCGCCAGTTCGGTAGCGCGCATTTGATCGATAAGCGTCATTCCACCTTTGCGGATGTCGTGGATTGTGAGAAATCCGTCTGGAACTGATGCGATAACGTCGACGATGGCATTGCCAACACCAACCACATCCAAATCACCACTCATACTGAGAGCCTGCCCTAAAAATCGTAAAATATTAACGTTAACGGGCAGCTTAGGCTGGAATGACTCAAGAAACCATGAAAATCGCATATCTTTCTGCGTATTCGGTACTCCCGGAAAACCCGAACCGTCGCAGTGATGCTTACGAACATGATTTGCAGTTTGCCTGCCTGTCGGAGCCACTGGTGGCGGCAGGCCATGAGCTGGTCGTTGTGCAGTGGGACAGGGCCGATGTGGACTGGGCGCAGTTTGATGCTGCGCTCATCGGTGCGACATGGGATTATACCGATAAGCGTGAGGCTTTTCTGGCGCGGCTCGAGGAGATTGAGGCGCTTGGCGTGCCGGTTTTCAATCCATCATTTCTGGTGCGCTGGAATAGCCGGAAAACCTATCTGCGAGAGCTCGAGGACAAGGGAATCGCCTGCATTCCGACCATATGGGCTGATTGCCCGACCGCGCATGAGTTGGAGGCTGCTTTTGACACCCTTAACTCTCAACGAATTGTGGTTAAACGACAGGTCGGCGCGGGGGCAGGCGGACAAATTCTGATTAACCGCGATGATCCGCTCTCAGATTATGCGTATCCCGCCATGATACAGCCTTTCATGTCGTCCATTCAGCAGGAAGGCGAATTTAGTTTCATCATGATTGACGGTGAACTTTCTCATGCTTTGATCAAACGGGCTAAAACCGGCGACTATCGCATCCAGTCAGCCTATGGTGGATACGAAGAACCCATTGTGCCATCTGCTGACGATCTTGCTGCCGCGAACTCGGTTCTGGCAGTGCTCGATGAGATGCCACTTTATGCCCGGGTGGATATGATCCGTGGAAACGACGGGCATCTTCTGCTCATGGAGCTCGAATTGATTGAACCGTATCTTTATCCGGAACAATCAGACGAGTTGGGCGTTATATTATGCCGTGCTCTGTGCAAAAGGGTGCGTTGATTGTGTGCGGACAGAATATTTGACGACAAGTAAGACTATATCGCTGCGCGACGCGCTGCGATCTGAACTAGATGGCCATCATGCCAATACTGAAGCTGCATTTGAGCTTTTCGATCTGACAACACGAGCAGGTTACACCGGATTCCTCCGATCCCATCTGCTTTCACTCTCGACAATGAAATCTGTCCACGCCGAGCCGAACGTTTACGGGCTCGATTTTCGGCATCTGGAAAGTGAAATTCTACAAGACCTTGAAGCGTTAAACGCACAGCCGCTTTTGGTGTCTCTGGAAACTCATATCCCGACAGACCCTCTCGGGGTGACATATGTGGTGTCAGGATCTCACTTCGGATCTCAGTTCATCCGGAAAAAAATGCGTACTTCTCGCGATCTGCCTGAAGACGGATGCTACCGCTATCTTGAGTCTTCGCACCTGAAAAACATTTGGAAAAATATTTTACCAAGTTTAACCGCGGGCTATTTGAGGCAGGAAAATCTTGCGTCTATAAAATCTGCCGCAGAAACGTTTTTGCTTTTCGGGTTGTCGGCCGAACTGATAGCGGGGACTACGGGAAAGAATGACTAAAGATACCCAGATTCCTGGCTATAATGACGGTAGCCTGGACCTGACGAACTGTGATCGCGAGCCGATTCATTTGCTTGGCCATGTTCAGAGCTTTGCCTGTCTGATCGCCGTCACATCTGACTGGCTGATCACCCGAGCGTCCCAGAACACCAAAGACTTTCTGGGTCTTGAGCCGGCCAGCATCTTCGGTCGCTCACTGACAGAATTCTTCAGTGAACAAGCTATTCACGATCTGAGATCGCGCATGCAACTCATGTGGGATGAAGATGCTGTCGAACGTGCATTTGATATCGCACTATTGCCCGATAGTGACGAAAAATTTGATGTCGCCATCCACCGGTCTGGCGCTGAAATCGTTATGGAATGCCAGAAGTCTGACCTGAACCGGAATACCGATCAGGGTAGTGTCGTTCGTCCGATAATTGGCCGTTTGAAAAATGAAAACTCTGTCGACGCGGTATGTCAGCAGGCATCTCGGTTCGTCAGGTCGCTCACCGGTTTTGATCGTGTCATGGTGTATAAATTCCGGCCGGATGATTCAGGCGAAGTGATTGCCGAGACCGCACGTGCCGGTCTCGATCCGTTTCTGGGGCTACGTTATCCGGCGAGTGATATCCCGAAACAGGCGCGCGTCCTCTATAAGAGGAACCTTCTGCGCATTATTTCGGACGTAGACGACAAAGTCTCTCCGATCCTTCAGCAGTCAAACAATGCCGGACCTCTGGACCTGTCTTTGTCTGCGTCGCGCGCCGTGTCGCCGATCCACCTCGAATATCTGCGGAATATGGGCGTGAAGGCGTCCATGTCGATCAGTATCGTCATCCGTGGAAAGCTCTGGGGCATGTTCGCATGCCACCATTATGAGCCGCGTATTCTGAATTATGGAATCCGGTCGGCGGCGGAATTGTTCGCGCAGATGTTCTCCTTCGTGCTCGAGCGGATCGAAAACGATATTGAACGCGAAGAGGCGGTCCGTGCACGCATTCTCCACGATCAGCTGATGAGCCAGCTGGCCGAAGGCCAGTCGCTTGCTCAGAATTTCGAGGTTATCTCGGATGCTATGCGCGCCCTGATTAAAAGTGATGGTGCGGCCCTGTGGGTTGATGGCGAGTTTCTCAATATTGGCCACACGCCTTCGAAAGACCAGTTCACTGGCCTGGCGCGGCATCTGAATGTCCATCCGAGCAGCCAGATTATCGCGACGAACTGCATCGCTGATGACTATCCCGACGCAATACAGTTTCAGGACAAAGCTGCGGGTATGCTCGTGCTGCCTGTGTCTCGAACGCCGCGCGATTATATCGTGTTCTTCCGCCGCGAGCTGGTTCAGGAAGTTCGATGGGCCGGCAATCCTGAAAAACCGGTGGATGTGGGTCCGAACGGCGTGCGCCTGACGCCACGTGGTAGCTTTGCGGCGTGGAAAGAGATTGTTTCTGGCAAATCAGCCGATTGGACAGCGGGCGAGATCGCGGGTGCAGAGGCTCTGCGTGTAACGCTTCTGGAGGTTGTGCTTCGCATTTCAGACGCGGCCAGCCGAGAGCGTGTTCGATCTCAGGAGCGCCAGGAGCTTCTCATTGCAGAGCTCAATCACCGTGTTCGCAATATTCTGAACCTGATTCGAAGCCTTGTATCTCAATCCAAACAGTCGGCGGGCTCGATTTCGGAGTTCACGGAAATCATTGGCGGCCGGATTCATGCGCTTGCGCGGGCTCATGATCAGCTAACAAATAAGAACTGGGATTCAACCCCGCTTCGCGAGCTGGTGAATACAGAGCTTGAGGCATATATCGGCCTCGAAAGTGGCCGCGTGCAATGCGATTGCCCAGAAGTTCTGCTGACACCTTTTGCGTTCTCAACTCTGGCTCTCGTTATCCACGAATTGACCACGAACTCGGTAAAGTATGGCTGTCTGTCGAATGACACGGGCGTACTGATGCTATCTGGCCAAAAAGCGGACAATGGCGATCTCATCTTCAATTGGAAGGAAACGGGCGGTCCGGCTGTTCAGGCGCCTACCCGGTCGGGCTTTGGTAGCACAGTGATTGAGCGCTCCATTCCGTTCGAGCTGAAAGGCGAAGCCAACGTCCGGTTTGAAGTGAACGGCCTTGAAGCGAATATGCGTATTCCGGCCGAGGTTGTGGAATTTGCCGAGCGCGAGGTCACTGCTACTGAAGCTGCTATTGAAGCAAAAGAAGACGCGAAACCGGCTAGCGCAAGCCTTAGCGGACCGGCTCTTGTCGTTGAAGACAATATGATTATTGCGCTGGATGCCGAAGATATGCTGATGGCGCTTGGTGCGGACAGTGTAGAGATTGCGTCATCTGTATCAGAAGCTCTTCAGCTTATTGAGAAGTACGATTTCTCGTTTGCGATTCTGGATGTGAATCTCGGTTCTGAAACGAGCGAGCCAATTGCACACAAGGTGAAGGCGTCTGGAATCCCGTTTGTGTTCGCCACCGGATATGGAGAATCGCAAGCTCTGGCCGATCAGTTTGAGCGTGTGACCTTCATCCAGAAGCCTTACGATCAGAAAGCGGTTCAGAAGGCGATTGCTGAAATGTCTGAGAGCTAATCGCGCGGGCCGGGTGTTTTCGGCTTGTATTTGCAAAGATCAATGATCGGGCAAAGCCAGCACTTCGGCGTGCGAGCGAGGCAGCAATAGCGCCCATGTAGAATGAGCCAGTGGTGCGCGCCGAGCTTGTATTCAGCCGGCACCACTTTCTCCAGCTGTTCTTCAACCTGATCAGGGTTTTTACCGGGCGCGAGGCCGGTGCGGTTGGACACGCGGAAAATGTGCGTATCAACAGCGATCGTTGGCTGGCCGAAAGCCTCGTTCAGAACGACATTCGCTGTTTTACGTCCTACTCCGGGCAGCTTCACCAGCTCTTCGCGCGTCCGAGGGACTTCGCCGCTGAAATCCTTGATGAGCATGTCTGACAAGGCGATGACGTTCTTGGCTTTATTTCGCCAGAGGCCGATCGTTTTGATATGATCAGCAACACCTTCTTCGCCGAGCGCCAGCATTTTTTCCGGTGTATCGGCGATTTCAAAAAGCTTCTTCGTAGCTTTGTTCACGCCGACATCGGTGGCTTGCGCAGACAGGGCGACAGCGACAACCAGCGTATAGGGATTCACAAAGTTCAGCTCTGTACGCGGGTCTGGGCGGTCTTCTGCCAGAATACGAAAGAGCTCTTCGGCCTTCGCCTTCGGAAAACGCCTTGGCGCTGATTTTCTTTTCTTTTTCTCGGCCATCTGACGATCTGACGGTTTATGTCAGCCCCTTGGAATGCAGGAAATATCACCCGCGCCATTTTCATTTCACAGGAACTGATTAGTTTGCCTGTGAAAGAGAGACAAGTCGCAGAACCTCACAGGCCCATGACTGACGCTGATTTGAATAAAGAGCTCTATTTCGATGCGCTGATGAAGCCGAACGCGTCTTTGTCACGCTCGGGCTTCTGGGTGATTATGGGCGTGATCATTGCCATTAACGTGTTCTCGATGATTGGCTTTTTATCGCGTGGCGCGTTTCCGATTATTGGTTTTCTGGGTCTCGATATCCTTGCTGTCTGGCTGGCCTTTAAAGTCTGCTTTAAAGACCAGACCCAGTGGACGCGCGTGCGAATTTCGCCGGAGACGCTTCGGGTCGATCATCGCAATCCGAAAGGCGTTGAAACCCATATCGAGCTGCCCACAGCGTTTGCCCGTGTTGAGCTGAAAGAGCCGGTGACGGTAAATAGCTGGGTAACCTTGTCCTATCAGCGGCAGGCCTATGTCATCGGCCGGTTTTTGACGGTTGATGAGCGAAAATCTCTGGTCGAGGCGATGCGGGATGCGATTCAGCGCGCGCGGACACATCGTTATGCCGGTGAGGTGGAGTAAAGCCCGACCACAAGATTCAGGTGGCGCAGAACACTTTGCGGCGTCACATTGATCTCATGACGATAGATACCGTTCTTTCCCTGGATGACCGCTGCAAAGCCTATAACCGCATGGCTGATGCGCTCGTTTATCTGGGTGAAAACTGGAAGGCGCGACCGGGCCTTGATGAAATTGCCACGCAGTTTGGTTTGTCTCCGGCGCATTTCCAGAAAGAGTTTACGCGCTGGGCCGGCATTTCTCCGAAACAGTACATGGCGTCCCTCGCACATGCGGAAGCGGGAGATCTGCTCAGGCAGGGCGCGAGCGTTCTGGAAGCAAGTTATGAGGTTGAAGCGTCCGGCCCATCACGCCTGCATGATCTATTCATCGCGCATGAGGCTCTGACCCCGGGTGAGGCGGGCTCTGGAGGCCGCGATGTAACGCTGACAATCGGCAAGGGGCCGACACCGTTCGGGACTGGCGTTTTACTGTTCTCAGATCGCGGATTGAGCGGCCTTGGCTTCATAGATGACCAACCAGAAACAGCCGGCCGGGCAGGTGAGCATGTCGGCAGGCCGGAAGAGGCCGCGTTTGCTGATCTGGCGTCCCGCTATCCGAAGGCAGACATTCGCCGGGACGATATGAAGGCGACTGAATTCTCAGATCGCATTTTTGCACCGGGCGCGCGTGTGCCGCTGGCGTTATATGGTACGCCATTCCGAAGGCAAATCTGGCGGGCTTTGCTTGAAATTCCGGTAGGTGAGACACGTACTTATGGCGAGGTTGCACGCACTGCAGGCAGGGGAGGCGCAGCCCGCGCAACCGGCACGGCCGTGGGCGCAAATCCGATTTCCTGGTTTATTCCCTGTCACCGGGCCTTGGCTTCTGATGGTCGGTTACATAATTATCATTGGGGCGTAAGACGAAAACGCGCCATGTTGGCGATGGAAGCCGGTTATCGGGAGGCAGAAGCGCTTTCCTGACCGAGCCCGATCAGGAGTAGCGTTTATTGACCTGGATTATCCTTGGCATCATCGGCTTTTATGCCGTCTGGGCTGCGTTCATCGCGTGGAGCTTTACCGGCATCAAGAAAGAGGCGCGCATTGTGTATGACGCCGCCCGTCAGCGCGGCGAGTTTCCTGCGGACGAACCTTATGAGCCTTTCGAAAAAGCGCATATCCGCACCAGCGTTTTGCGTGTCTCGATTTATCGCTGGCTCGCCTGTCTGACGGCGACCATTGTCATGCCGCTGGCCGTCTGGCTGTTCAGTTCAATCTGGGTGAAGCTTTATTACTTTAACGGCGCGAACGATGTGTTCGCCGAAGGAACGCTGATCCATTCCTTCTATCTGGCGGTAACGACGATGGCGTCGCTTGTGCTGGTCGCAGGTATTTATGCGCACCGTTATCATAAAGGCCGTCCGGCAAATTTTGACGTGGAATGGGCGCAGGAAAAAGCGCCCGATCCCGCAACATTGAATTCCTGGGGAGTTTCCGAACAATGAGCATTGAGTATCTTCACACCATGGTTCGCGTGACCAATCTGGATGAAACGCTGAAATTCTTCTGTGAGGGGCTCGGACTGAAGGAAGTCCGCCGGGTCGATAATGAGGCAGGTCGCTTCACGCTGGTGTTTCTGGCTGCACCTGAAGACCTGGACCGCGCGAAATTCGATGCCTCTGGTACGCCGCTCAAAGAGGGTATTCCAATGGTCGAGCTGACCCATAACTGGGACCCTGAAGAGTATTCAGGCGGCCGAAATTTCGGGCATCTGGCCTATCAGGTCGGTGATGTTTACGAAGTCGTAGAGCGCCTGTCCGCTATGGGCGTAACGATCAACCGCCCACCGCGCGATGGTTATATGGCGTTTGTCCGCTCTCCGGATGGTATCTCCGTTGAACTTCTCCAGAAGGGCAAACCGCAGGCGCCTAAAGAGCCCTGGGCAAGCGCAGAGAATATCGGGAGCTGGTAATGGCACTGTTTCATGTGATCGCGCTCGATAAGCCGGACGCGCTGGATCTCCGACTCGAAAACCGCGCCGCTCACCTTGAGTGGGCCAAAGCCGCTGGCGAGACCGTCCGCATGGCGGGCCCGCTGCTGGCTGATGACGGTGAGAGCTTTATCGGTTCGGTGTTTCTGATTGAGGCGGAAAGCGAAGAGGCGCTGAAAGCGTTTCAGGCTGAAGACCCTTATGTGAAGGCCGGCCTCTTCCAGACAGTGGATATCCGCCCGTTCAAGCTGGTCATTTCGAACTAGCTTTTCTGCGGAATGGCCAGAAGGTCATATCCAAGGTCATGGCGGAAATATTCGCCAACAATATCCTGATAGATAGCGAGCGCTTCGCCGGTGAAGAGCTCGTTCAGATCGTCTTTGCGCTTCTGAAGCACGTTCTTTTCTGCGCTTGGGTCGACCTTTTTAGCCATCGCCTCTTTCGTGCCTGCTTCAATTGCCATGTCTATAGACGCCGGTGTGAGGTTGATCTTCCAATGGTCGGAGATCGCTTGCAGGCGGCCGCGCGTATCGGCCTGAACCTCTTCATAACGCACGCGTAAAATCTTTTCCGGGAAGCGCTGTTTCAGATCGCCCCAGCGGTTCCAGAAGCGCGCAAGCCAGAACAGATCGCAGCGATACATTTCACCTGACGGATCGCCCTTCAGATAGGTCAGCCAGTCGGTTTGCAGCTCGTAATTCCACTTGGTGAAGTGGGAAGCGAGAATTTGCATCGGGTGACGGACCTGCAGAACATATGGCGGCAGGTTGAACAGGCTGTGTGACCATTTCTGATCCATCAGCGCGTGTGGAATCGTGTGGGCGAAAGCGAGTGCCGGCAGCTCTTTGAACGGTGATACGTTCTTCGGATTACCGATATAGGGCTGGGTCGCAGCTTCTGAGAAGTATGGCGGAGGTTCCACGCCATACGTTTCGGCCAGCGCAACGCTCAGCATGTATTTGATCCAGTGCGTTCCGGAATTTTTCGACGTCACCAGACACCCTTGCAGGCGACCATGACGGAAGACTGATCCGTTCAGCCAGTTATCTTTCCAGACGCGGGAATTATAGGGATCAGACATGAAATTACGCTTGCTTGCTCTAAGATCGGATGCCTTCGATTAGAACATGGCGTCACTTTAGGGAAGGCCCGACTAAACGGTCACACCTGTCTGAGTGCGGAACACCTGTAGAATGCGCAACTGGGCACGCGTTGGTTCGCTTTTCACCTCGGTCAGCTCAACCAGCACTTCGTCAAAATCGATAATTTCACGGTCAGAATAGTTCCGACGGATCAGGCGGCCCAGATCACGGAGCAGGGCATCTTTATCTTTGGCCGAATGTAGCAAGCCGGATGCTGCGCCCATGGCTTGTGGCGCTTCGTCATCATCAAGGCGGAACCGGCTTTTCAGCATGGCGAATGTCGCATCAATCTGCGTGTTATCAGGTTCGCCATCGGCCCAGATTATTGCCATCATAAAGCCGAGAATGCCCATTAGGGGCTCTGTAATGTGATGGGTCACTTCGCTCTCATGAGAGGATTCAATGCGTTGTTTCTCAGCCTTTTCGCGCATAGCGCGGGCGATGAGGAAGGCAAACGCAACGATGGCGATAATGGCGAACCAGACCTGCATCAGACGTCGCACCAGTCTTGTGATGCAGAATACTTCAAATATGAAGTGACTGTGTGCTTCATCATATCCAGCTTCGATCCGGCCTCTAATCCTTCCAATGTAGGACAGGCGCTTCGAAAGGAAAAGCAGACATTAAGGCCTAGCGGGTCAGTCCAACGAGAGTTTGATATTCCGTGATGGTATCGAGCTGGTTCTGGCTCGGTCCACCGTCCGCTGCGCTCACCTCAGCCATCATATCCTTCAGCTCAATAAGTTCCTGGCGGGACACTGTGTTAGACACAACCCGTGCCATACGGCGCAGCAGGGCATCGGTCCGGGCTTCTTTTTCGCTGACCCACGCCGCCTGAACGATAACTTCCTCTGCGTCACTGGCAGAAAAGCCGAAATTATCTGACACAAGGCGCTCAATCACGTCTTTCTGAGTGCGCGTCACGTCTCCGCCGGCGCGCGCAACTTCCAGCATCAGGATCGTCGCGGCTTCGCGCGGGTCCTCAACGAGACGGGAGCCTGATTTGCCGGATTTTCTGCGAAAGGCGAGCTTTCGGGGAAGGTTGATCGCACCTTCTGCAAAGTCCTTGATTTCACGGGCTGCATGCATGCCCGACTGAATCCGCCAGAGCAGAACACCGAGCGCGCTAAGTCCGCCAAGCACGGCAAGAAGAATATGCATGTGAGTTTCCCTCCCCCAATCAGGAAAGGAAACTGTTTAGCAATTCTGGGTAGCTTTTAACAGATCATCTTGCGCAAATTTAATCGCTTCGGAAATCGCGTGCTGCCATTCCTCGACGGTACCGGCCTTTTGGGCCGCCTCGGGGAAGGTAACTGAGCGCGAGGCGTTCACAACGCCGCCTTCAAGCGTGCCGTTTACAGGCACAAAACCTGCGACGGCTTCGGCAGCGCCAGCGCCCTGTGCGCCATAGCCCGGAACGAGTAACAGATTGTCAGGCGCAGCGTCACGGATTTGCCGCGCTTCTTCCGGAGCGGTTGCGCCGGCCACCAGCATCATGCCTGACCAGTCTGTCGAGTTGCCCTTCAGCTTCTGGCCCTTTTCATGGAAGGCTTTGGCCATACGCATGAAGACCGGTTCGCCATCAACGAACTTTTCCTGAATGTCTGCGGCGCCTGGATTGGATGTACGCGTGAGCACGGCAATGCCTCGGCCGTTTTCTGCAGCCGTATTGACGAACGGGTCGAGCGTCTCAAGGCCCATATACGGGTTCACGGTAAGTGCATCGCACGCACATGACGCATTCTCACCCAGATAGGCAGTGGCATAGCCCTGCGCGGTCGAGCCGATATCTCCGCGTTTGGCATCCATGATCACAAGAAGGCCCGCATTGCGCGCTGTCTTACAGATATGCTCCATCGCGGCCACGCCCGGGCTGCCCCAGATTTCAAAGAAGGCCGCTTGCGGTTTGATGCAGGCCACTTTGCCAGCGGCCGCTTCGATAATGCCGTCCGCCCAGACGGCGATACTGCCTGCGCTCGGATTGCCGAATAGTTTCGGAAACATATGCGGGTGAGGATCAATGCCGACACAGAGAGGGCCAAACTCACGAGTTTTCTCAATCAGCCTGTCAGCAAATGGTCGGGTCATATCAATCTCTGGCTCTGCAAAGGACTTTAACAATGGTCAGATTGCGACGCAGACGGTCGCCTTCGCCGCCATAGTTATCGGGGCTGAGGCTGCGTGTCTGCTCCCCGTCCAGCATTAAATCTGCCTGGGTGTTCAGGAAAGCCTGCAAAGAGGTCGGCGCGGCGGTGTAAATCCGGCCACGGCGCGGGCTCTCGGCCACTGTGACGCCAATCACCTCGCCATTTTCATTGAAGAGCGGGCCGCCGCTCATTCCGCCCAGTGTACCGATCAGGTTTCTGGTGCGCCCTGATTCAGCCCAGGCGATAACAGGTTCAGATGACTGATAGCGGCCTGTCGTGCGCAGAACCGATCTTGAGAGAAGGCGGGAGCTGACTTCACCGGCACGCCCCTGCGGATAGCCAATATGATAGCCTTGCTGGCCAACACGGAGTTCCTCTTCAAGATCGAGTACAGTCGGTTCCGGTCCGCCTTCCGTGTAGAGGAGGGCGAGGTCGGCGCTTGCAGCGGTTTCATACCGGGTGACCGGTACAATACGGCTACTGCCGACCTGCACGGCGAGATCCGAACAGCCATCAACAACATGGCGCGCCGTCAGCCACATGCCCGCGCGGCCTACGGAAAAGGCCGTGCCAATGCTCGGACTGTCGGTTTCTTCCAGCTCGACCAGCACTTCTTCATCGAAAATGGAGGGCAGTGGGAGCGTGACATCAGGAAGCTGGATGTCTTCAGGCACCGCTGGCGGTGCGTCATTGCTCTCCGAGTTAGCGAAGAGCGTGTAGAGCACGGCGGCCAGGGCTACTGTATATATGAACCAGTCAGGCAGCTTCACCAGAAATGACCTTATCCAAGCGGTGTTGGAGCAGGCACCCAGAGCGCTGCGCCAATGATCATGGCTGAGGAGATTTTGACGGCAATCAGAAGGATCGCCGCACCGGCTTCATCATTCTGGATTCGCTGCGGGAGGTCTTTCAGGATCAGGTCAACAAAGCGGAACGCCAGAAGTTGAATCAAAAGTGCGACGACACCCCAGATTAACAGGTCAAAAAGCGAAACACTTGTTGCGAGAGCGGAGGCAATTGGGATAGCCAGACCGATGATTACACCAGCAAGGCCGAGACCAGCTGACGCATTGCCATTACGCAGAAGTTCGAGCTCTTTCATCGGGGTAAGCAGAACATAAATTACGCAGCTCACGAGTAACATTGCGCCCGCAGTGAGCGTGCTGATCAGAAAGTTATCAAAACCGTGAGCGAAGGACTGGATTGCCGCGTCCATTTGACTCCCCTTAGAAGATACACGTGAACCAACCGGTGGACTGTCACGTTCAGATTGGTTGTAGCAACAATTTAGGAGATTGCGCCATGCTTCAAGCAAAAACCGCTCTGATTACAGGCTCGACGAGCGGAATTGGCCAGGCAATTGCGACCAGATTCGCACAAGCCGGAGCAAATGTCGTAGTCAACGGGTTCGGAGACGCGAAAGAGATCGAAGACTTTCGCCAATCACTAGAAAACGAGTACGGCATTAAGGCTTTGTATTCGGGTGCGGACCTGACCAAACTTGACCAGATTGAAGCGATGATCTCCGAAGCCAATGAGGCGTTTGGCGGTGTCGATATTCTGGTAAACAATGCGGGCGTTCAGCACGTCGCGCCGATCGAGGAGTTTCCGGTCGAAAAATGGGATCTGATCATCGGTCTGAACCTGACATCCAGCTTTCACACGACCCGCCTGACCCTGCCTTACATGAAAGAAAAAGGCTGGGGCCGCATCATTAACACGGCTTCGGCACACGCGCTCGTCGCGTCGCCTTTCAAGTCTGCCTATGTCGCGGCGAAACATGGCATTGCGGGTCTCACGAAGGTGATCGCGCTTGAGGGCGCAACGAAAGGCGTTCGCTGTAACGCAATCTGCCCGGGTTATGTCTACACGCCGCTGGTAGAGAACCAGATCGCAGACACGGCCAAAGCGCGCGGTATTTCCGAGCAGGAGGTCAAAGAGAATGTGCTTCTCGCGGCGCAGCCGACCAAAGAGTTTGTAACCTCTGAGCAGGTTGCCGAAATGGCCTACTTCCTCTGCTCGCCAGCGGCAGACCAGATCAATGGCACAATGATGCAAATGGATGGCGGCTGGGTCGCCCAGTAACGTTCAGATTTGTAGCGCGGCCATGACACCGGCCGCGATGGATCCCAATCCGAATATGAGAGACAGCGCGACGGCAACGACGCGCTGTGTCTTTTTGCGCTGGCGGGCTCCCGGCGGGGCTGATCGCGGTTTGCGAGGCGCAAGCGTCCAGCGGTTGGTGAAATAGCCAAATGCTGAGACAGCAGCGACAATGCCTGCACCTAAAGCGCCGCCCAGCACAGCAAGAACGGATGCAGCCAGCAGCATGATGGCTATCGGTGTAGAAGCGGCAACCAGTGTTTCGCGGACACTCCGGTCCGCCCGCGTGTGATCCATATGGTCGAAGGATTCATTGGGCACGACCACGACGCCGATCCATGTGCCGCCAACAGCAAAGCCACATAACAAAGCGGCAAAACTTGTCAGAATGTTTCGAAGATTATCCAGCACGGCTAAGCCCCCGACCTTTTCAGGTCCAGCTATGCCTTAATTTTCGCGGCGGGTGAACTCGAGCCAGACCGGTTCGCAATCGCCCAGCTTTTTCAGCTGATAGCGTGTTGGTTCATGGTCTTCCGGCTGGTTACGCCAGTCATCAGCGCGTTCGGCATGCCATTCGAATGCCCCATGTTGAAGGAAACGCCAGAGCGCTTCATCGGCATAGCTCATAACGTCGGTGGCAAACCGCACCTGGGCGCCCGGCTTCAGAGCATAGGCAAGTTCGTCCAGAAAGGTTGGCTGAATTAGACGGCGTTTTTGTTGGCGACGCTTCGGCCATGGGTCTGGGAACAGGATAAAGCACCGCTCGAATGCCGCTTCACCGAAATTTGGCAGGACAAGGCGGACGTCATCGTCATGCAGACGGATGTTTTTAAGATCATTGTCGGCAATGCCGGTGAGCGCTTTTGCGACGCCGTCGTGAAACGGTTCGGCGCCAATGAGACCGACATCAGGGTTCAGACGGCCCCGGCGGATGAGATGTTCGGCGCCGCCAAAGCCGATTTCCAGCCAGAGCGGGCGCGCGTCACCAAAAAGGCCTTCGCTGGTGAGCGGGCCTTCTTTTGGAACTTCAATCTCGGGAAACAGCGTCTGATAAAGATGCTTTTGCTTCTTTGAGAGCGGGCGCCCATCGCGGCGCCCGAATGTTCTGATCTCTCGCAGAGGACGGTCGTCCTGTGTCATCTGTCGGGTCTAACCTCTAAAGGAGGCCCTTCAACTGGTCAGCAATGTCGGTTTTCTCCCAGGAGAAGCCGCCATCTGCTTCAGGCGTGCGACCGAAGTGACCGTAAGCTGCCGTGCGCGCATAGATCGGACGGTTGAGCTGCAGGTGGGTACGGATACCCTTAGGGGACAAATCCATCAGATCACGCAGTGCGTTTTCGATTTTTTCTGGATCGACTTTCTCTGTGCCATCGCAGTTCACATAAACCGACAGAGGTTTTGCAACGCCGATCGCGTAAGAGACCTGAATGGTGCAACGGTCAGCAAGACCGGCAGCGACCACGTTCTTTGCGAGGTAACGGCAGGCGTAAGCTGCTGAACGGTCAACTTTGGTCGGGTCCTTACCGGAGAACGCACCGCCGCCGTGTGGGGCTGCGCCGCCGTAGGTGTCGACGATGATTTTGCGGCCTGTCAGGCCTGCGTCACCATCCGGACCACCAATGACGAAGTTACCGGTCGGGTTCACGTAGAATTCTTCTTCCGGTGGGAACCAACCCTCAGGCAGAACTTCTGTCACGATCGGGCGAACCAGTTCGCGGATATCGTCCGGCGTGAAACCGTATTTGTGCTGTGTGGAGACAACAACGCTTTCGACGCCGACCGGGCGGCCATTTTCATAGCGCAGCGTCACCTGAGATTTTGCGTCCGGCTCGAATTCAGGCTGCTCACCTGATTTACGGAGCTCTGCCATACGCTTCAGGATCTGGTGGGAATAGATGATCGGCGCAGGCATCAGCTCTGGCGTCTCATTTGTCGCATAACCAAACATAATGCCCTGGTCGCCCGCGCCTTCTTCCTTGTCAGTGCCTTCGTCAACGCCCATCGCGATGTCATTGGACTGGCCGTGCAGACGGTTGATCAGCTCGGCCGTGCGCCAGTGGAAGCCTTTCTGGTGGTAGCCGATATCTTTCACTGCCTGACGGGCCGTGTGCTCCATCTCTTCCAGAGATGGCATCAGATCTTCCGGCATGCGCATTTCGCCAGCCAGCACGATCAGATTTGTAGTCGTCAGCGTTTCACACGCTACGCGCGCTTCAGGAAAGCGACCAATGAACAAGTCGACAATAGAGTCCGAGATCCGGTCGCAGACTTTGTCCGGGTGTCCCTCAGAAACACTTTCACTTGTGAAATTGTAAGATTTTCGGATCACCCAAAGTCTCCATCAGCAGATAACAAAAAACGCCCCGCAACACGGGGCGTTCTTTATTTGTTTATAGCCCGAACGTCTACCCGTGGTTAATCGGATTTTTCGTTCTCGTCTTCGGCGCGGAACGTTGCATTACGACTGAAAGATTCAGCTGCTGCTTTAACTGCGTCGAGCAGGGATTTGCGAAGACGTGGATCAGGAATGGACTGATATGCAGTCACAAGGTCGATCGCGTTTGCGTCGATCATGCCAGCCAGATCCCCTTCGTCACCGTCTTCGGCGACGCCAAGTGCAGCCAGGTCACCGACTTCATCTACGCCCTGATAAAAATAATTGATGGTGACTTCGAGAACCTTAGACACGTCAAATAGACGACCAGCGGAGATACGGTTTACACCCTTCTCGTACTTCTGGACTTGTTGAAATGTGAGTCCCAGCATCTCGCCAAGACGTTCCTGGCTCAGCTTCAGCTCGCGCCGACGCCACCGGATACGACGACCGACATGTTTGTCGATCAGATTTGGAAGCTTATTTTCGCTCATTATGTTTTTATTTTCGCTCAGTTATTGGGGTTGTTTTTTTCTTTATCACACTTTGTATGCACACTTCTTTGTTACGCCTAACATGCCCTGTCAAGCGCTGATTCTGTAATAAAAGAACGTGACCATGTTCATCAAAACCAGCATTAACCAAGTCCAGTACGATGACCACTGATTGAAAAGGGTTTTAATCGTATAGTCGGGAACTATAGTGTCGATGACCTTTACTGGGAGGTCTTCAACCATGTTAGCGCTAATATTCGACTGCACTTCCCTTCCGTATACGTCAACTACCCCTGAATACCCAAGGTTTGCTGCACGAACGAGTGGACGCCCGGTCTCGATTGCACGGTAGCGTGCCTGAGAATAGTGCTGCTCAGGGCCAATACCCGTACCAAACCAGCTGTCGATCGATATATTCACGAGAAAATCTGCCTCGCCCAATGTCCGTTGAACCAGTCCCGGAAACAGGGCTTCGTAACAGATCAGAGGGAGGAAGCTGCGACCGTCATTCAGCTCCAGAGGGCTACCTTCCGGTCCGGGTGTGAAACCGGCGGTCGCCATTTGCTGAAGTGCGCCGGGTAGAATTCCGCTGATCGAATGTCCGAAGGGTATGATGTCGGCTGCTGAAAGTTCACCGAATGGTACCAGACGGTTCTTGTCGTAGATAGCATTTGCACCGCGCATCCGGCTTCGGGCGTCTATGATGGCGAGGCTGTTGTACCATTCCGGTTGCGGTTCGGCATAGCGATCGACGCGGGCTGTTCCTGCAATGAGTGATCTTTCGCCGAGCCTCAGCGCAACAGCATCCAGCGCATTCGGGTCCTGAAGCAATGGAAGTGGCAGGGCAGCTTCCGGCCATACAACCAGACGTGGTTCATCCTGAAAGTCGTCGCCGGTTCCGATGAGGTAGGCGCGCAGAATATTTGTTGCGGCCTGATCGCGAAGTTGTTGTGTGACTACTGGTCGCCCTTCAGGGTCGGTCGGATATTTATCGTCCTGTCTGACTTCGACGTCGACGATTCGCACGGCTGCGCCCTCGGTGGGTGGCATGGCCATAATCCGTCCGGTCCCCCACGCCCAACCGGACGCGAAAATGACCGCGCTGACCATGAGTGGGAGAATGCGATTAAAATCACTTCCTTCTCGGCGATAGTCGGCCATGGCAGCAGGTGCGGCAGCCAGCAGGAAGGTGAGGGCAGACAGGCCCCAGAGACCAAACAATGACGCCATTTGAGAGACGGGTGAGCCCGGCTCCCAGATCATGCCGGACCAGTTCCACGGAAAACCGCCAAACACAGTTCCGCGAAGAAGTTCAGTGAAGGCAAGCGCTGTCGCAAACGCAAAGACGCGCGCTGGTGTGCGGCTCCAGAACCGACCTGCCAAAAGTGTTCCAAGACCGAAGAAAAGCCCCAAGCCAGCTGGAAGCAGTATCAGCGGCATCCAGATAAAGGCCAGATGCTGCTCAGGGTTCACTAGAAAAGGCTGAGCGGTCCAGTGCATGCTGGCGAGCGTAAAGCCGATGCCGTACGCCCAACCGCGCATGAAGACGGCCTTACCCCACTTCTCGCGTGAACGAGCGCCATCAACCAGCCAGATCAGCAGGCTGATCACCAGAATGAAAACGGGCCAGAAATAAAACGGCGCAAACGCAAAAACAGTCAGAATCCCGCAGACGAGCGAGAGCATGAAAGCTTTTAGGGGAGAGAGACCTGCAATTGCCGCGTGGAGTGTTCCAACAGAAAAGGATTCAGAGCGGTCCAAAAGCTGGTCTCCGGCGCGTGGCGTTAGATATCGTAACCGATTGAATTGCCCGATTTGGGCGCGGTATCAACAGGGCAACGCACACGGATACGACGAATTCTGCGCGTGTCTGCATCGATGATTTCCAAATCCACCCCATTCGGGTGGCGAATGATCTCACCGCGCTGAGGCACTCGGCCTGCGATCGCGAACACAACACCGCCCAGCGTGTCGATTTCGTCTTCGTATTCAGACAGAGACATATCGAAACCGGAATCTTCCAGGAAGTCGTCGATTTCGGCGCGGGCATCTGCTTCGAAGATACCGCGGCCTTTTGCTGTGATCAGCGGCGCGTCATCATCGTGCTCGTCTTCAATCTCGCCAACAATCTGTTCAACGAGATCTTCAAGAGACACGAGACCATCGGTGCCACCGTATTCATCTACAACGAGAGCAAGGTGAATGCGGGTGGACTGCATTTTCACCAGCAGGTCACGAAGACGCATGCTCGGTGGAACATAGAGAATTTCACGGCGCAGACCGGTCAGCGGGCGCAAGGCATCTGTTTCCTCACCGTCTGACTGGTCCGCCAGAACAGAAACAAGGTCCTTGATGTGAACAAGACCTATCGGGTCATCCAGCGTTTCGCGATAAACCGGCAGACGGGAGTGCGTGGTGTCAGCAAATAAGCGGACGAGATCCGGTAAAGTCGTCTGCTCTTCCACGGCAACAATCTCTGCGCGCGGGATCATAACGTCATCAATGCGCATACGCTCGAATTCAGCGAGGCGCAGGCGGATTTCAGCAGGGGATGGCGTAGAAGTCGTCTCGGATGAGGTGGCAACCTCATGCGCTGGCGCGGAGTTTCGAGACAGGGCCGTAGCGAGTTTAGAAATCAAACCCTGACTGGGCGATGGTTCTGACGTGTCCACTTGGACGATATCCTCAAGTTTCGGTGTTCAGGCAGTATGGGTCAGGATAACCCAGCTCTGCAAGAATTTTGGTTTCGAGCGGTTCCATTTCTGCAGCATCGTCTTCGGTTTCATGATCAAATCCCAGCAAGTGGAGATATCCATGAATAAGAAGATGACTGTAATGCGCGTCAAATGGGCGTTCGAGTTTGTCCATATCGGCATGCACCACCCCGTATCCAAGGGCGATGTCACCTAAAAATCCGCCTTCAAATGCGTCATCGTCAGACGGGAAGGACAAAACATCAGTCGGTTTGTCCTTTTGGCGCCAGTCACGGTTTAGAACCTGCATGGCGTTGTCATCGGTCAGCAGAAGGTCAACGCGCCCGCCACGTGTGTGCTTTGCGGCGGCTGCCATAGCGAATTGTGCAAGTGAAAGAAGCCGGGCTTCATCGCCGTCGGATAACCAGTTGTCTGCGTCGATGCGCAGATCGATCTCCGGAAGATCAGCGGTCATTTGCCTGCTCGTCCGGAGGTGACTGTTTCTCGGCCTTATCATAGGCATCAACAATGCGTGAAACGAGGTCGTGACGTACGACATCGCTGCGCGACAGATACATCTGACGCACGCCATCCACGCCTTTGAGAATATTCAGCGCGTGGCGAAGACCGGATGGCTGCTTGCTTGGCAGGTCGACTTGAGATGGATCGCCTGTTACCACCATGCGTGAATTACGGCCAAGGCGGGTCAGCACCATTTTCATCTGCGGAATGGTCGCGTTCTGCGCTTCGTCGATAATGACAAACGCGTTTTTGAGCGTACGACCACGCATGAAGGCGAGTGGTGCGACTTCGATTTCACCGCGAAGGCGGCGACGGTCGAGTTGTTCCTGCCCGAAAAGCTCACGCAGTGAATCCCAGATCGGCAGCATGTAAGGGTCGACTTTGTCTTCCAGATCACCAGGAAGGAAGCCAAGCTTTTCACCTGCTTCGACAGCAGGGCGCGCGACGATCAGGCGGTCGCGTCGACCAGTTGCCAGTTCAGCTGCACCAATAGCCACGGCAAGGAAGGTCTTACCTGTACCAGCAGGGCCAACGCCGAACACGAGACCAGCCTCTTCATTCTGCAGGGCAGAGAGATAGGCTGTCTGGCCGGCGGTTTGCGCCTGCACTTTTACCTTCAGACCTTTGATCGGGCCAGCCGACTGCATCAGGCGGGAAAGCGCGCCATTGATCGCGCCATCAAATTCCAGCTCGCCCGGTGCTGTGCCGGATGTAACTTTCTGAAGGTATGCGCCCAGCGCAAATTCAGCGATGGAGACGCCTTCAGCGAGGCCAAACAGCATTACGCCACCGCCCTGACTTTCCGCGCGAAGCTGATAGTCTTCCAGACGCTGTTCAAGCCGTTCCAGATTACGGTGGTGTGGTCCGCAAAGCGTTTGCAGGGTTTCTGTGTCTGAGACCGCGAAAATCCGACTTATCGGAGATGCGGGCGAGCGCGGAGGCAGGCTCAAGCGACTGGCTCCACTTTGGATGCCAGATGTCCGCCAACAGAGTTCAGCGTTGCTGCATCCATGGTCACATTCACAATCTGGCCGGTCAGGTCTTCAGAACATTCAAAGTGTGTGGCCTGAAGATAAGGCGTACGTCCTGCCATCTGACCCTCATTGCGGGCTTTGCCTGTGACGAGAACCGGAAGCGTTTTACCAATCTGGGACTGGTTGAACCGTGTCTGTTGCTCGCGAAGCAGAGCCTGAAGGCGCTGCAGACGTTCGTCTTTCACCTCTTCCGGCACCTGGCTGAACATGTCAGCGGCTGGCGTGCCCGGACGGCGCGAATATTTGAAGGAATAGGCCGCCGCATAATCAATGCGCTCAACCAGTTTCATCGTGTCTTCGAAATCTTCGTCTCGCTCACCCGGGAAGCCCACGATGAAGTCGGACGTAATCGCCATATCAGGGCGGATTTCCCGCAGACGATCAATGATCTCGACATAGCGCTCAGCCGTATGGCCGCGGTTCATCGCTTTCAAAATGGCATCAGAGCCAGCCTGAATTGGAAGATGCAGGTAAGGCATCAGCTTTTCTGTGTCGCCAAACGCTTCGATCAGGTCATCATCCATATCGCGCGGGTGAGACGTGGTGAAACGGATACGATCCAGCCCGTCAATTTTGGCAAGATGTCGGATGAGCTTTCCGAGTGTCCAGCTGTCGCCGCCCTCGAGGACAGGCGCATCGCCGTGATACGCGTTGACATTCTGGCCAAGCAGATTGATTTCGCGCACACCTTTGTGCACGAGCGCACGTGCCTCGGCGACGATTGCGTCGACATTGCGTGAAAATTCCGCGCCGCGTGTGTATGGCACAACGCAGAATGTACAGAATTTATCGCAACCTTCCTGAACAGAGAGGAACGCTGATGGTCCGTCGACCTGTCGATCCAGCGGTAGCGCATCGAACTTTTCTTCGACGTCAAAGTCGGTCTCAAGACGCTCGTTTGCTGCGCGGTGAACCCGCGCAATCATTTCTGGGAGCTTGTGATAGGCTTGCGGGCCGAGCACGAGATCGACAGCAGGCTGGCGACGCATAATCTCTTCGCCCTCAGCCTGAGCGACGCAGCCTGTCACGCCTAGCAGCATTTTGCCGCCAGACTTCTGCTTCAGGCGCTTTAGCTGGCCAAGTTCGGAGAAAACCTTTTCGGTTGCCTTTTCACGGATGTGACACGTGTTCAGAAGCACCAGATCGGCATCGTCTGCTGTTTCGGTGGTCACATAGCCCAATGGTGCAAGCACGTCTTTCATCCGTTCGGAATCATAGACGTTCATCTGGCAGCCATAGGTTTTGATAAAGAGGCGTTTGGTCGCCGCGTTCATTTTCGCTCGTTCAGTCAGGATTTTTCGGAGTCGTCCAGCGGAACTCCGTAAAGTTCCAGACGGTGGTCGACGAGCTTGTACCCCAGTTTACGTGCGATCTCAACTTGCAGCCGCTCAATCTCTTCATTGACGAATTCGATCACGTCGCCGGTGCGTACATCGATCAAATGGTCATGGTGATCATCAGTGGCTTCTTCGAAGCGCGAACGGCCGTCGCGGAAGTCATGGCGCTCAATTATGCCAGCTTCTTCAAACAGCTTCACAGTACGGTAGACAGTGGCAAGCGAGATGTTCCGGTCCACGCCGGCAGCGCGGCGGTGAAGTTCCTCCGCATCGGGGTGGTCATCAGCTTCTGACAGAATGCGCGCAATAACGCGGCGCTGTTCTGTAAGTCTGAGCCCGTTTTCCTGGCAGAGTTTTTCGATCCTGCTCATAGTCACCTTCCTGATAGTAAATCTCTTATGACCATATTGGTGCGCGAGGTCCAGTATCCTGACCTATTTGATAGGCTTTGACATGAGAATTGCGTCTCGGGCCGGTGTATCCACGCGGGTATAATAGCCTTTGCGACGGCCATCTTCTGAAAAGCCGTGCTGCTCATATAGAGCGTGCGCAGCCAGATTGTCGTCGGCGACTTCAAGAAGAATTCGGTCAAAGCCTGCTGCGCGCGCGGTCTTTTCGCCTTCATCGAGCATATGTTTTGCCAGCCCTTTGCCGCGTAGAGCGAGCGCTGTCGCAATAGATAGAAGTTCGCAATCATCAACGCAGGGCAGATAGACCGCAAAACCGACGCAGTTTTCGCCATCAAACACGCAGAGCCCGAATGCCGACTGGGATTGTATCATTGAGGTCAGAGTTTCGCTCGACCATGCTTCGTCCAGACTCTCGGTCTGCAGGTTTGCGAGCTTCGATAGCTCTGCCGCAGATAGCGTTTTAAGTTCAGAGAAGCGGAGACTTGGCGGGAATGGCATCCGGATCTCTTACATAAAGCGGGCTTGGTGCGCGGATGTCATCAGGACGGATAAAGTTAGCCCAGCACGGAACACCTTTAGCCGTAATCTCGCGTACATCCAGAGACGGGTCCGGCAAAAAGTTCCGAATGGTGTTGACAGCATCCGGTGTGCAGACAACCGAAATATCTGAACTGACATAGTCCGTAAGATCGTTTGCGCTCAGTTCGAACGGTTCGGAACGCTCTGTTCCCTGGAGGCGTTGGGCCCAGAAGGTCTGATCCGGAGGTCTTAGTTTGGCGGGGATAAGCGCCAGAACCGGCCGGTCCGGAGGTTTGCTCACCAAGGCTTCAAGGCTCGTAATGCCGAAGGTCTGTGTTCCATTTGCGAGCGCGAGACCGCGCGCAAAGGCAACACCGATGCGAATGCCGGTAAAGCTGCCTGGGCCGACGCAAACCGAAAACCGGTCAATCGCGCCCATGACAATTCCGGTTTCATCAAGAACCGATTGAACCAGCCCCGGCAGAAACTGATCATGGCCGCGGCGCATCTTTTCTTCGCGGAACGCCAGAAGCGTGTCGTCATCGAGAAGTGCTACGCCGCAGAACGGACCAGCCGTATGTATGCCGAGGCTAAGGCTCATTGAGGGTCAGAGAATCTGACAGGCGTCTTCAAACGCCAGACGCGGAGAGCGCGGGAAGAGTGCATCTTCATTGCCATAGCCAAGACTACAGATGAAGTTCGCCGTCCATTGTTCCGTTTCCGGATTGGACTGGAAGAATTCTTTATCAACGCCGCTGCGATCGAAGCCGGACATTGGTCCGCAATCAAGACCCATAGAGCGAGCCGCGAGCATGAAGTAGGCGCCTTGCAGCGTGCCATTGCGGAACGCCGTTTCAGCGCGGTTTTGCGGGTCTTTGAACCAGTCCTTTGCGCCCGGATTGTGCGGGAAAAGCTCTGGAATCTTCTCTGGGAAGTTCAGATCGTGCGCGATGATCACGGTCCATGGCGCTTTCAGCGTTTTCTCGCGGTTACCTTCGCTCATGAAAGGAGCGAGGCGCTGCTTGGCTTCTTCGGAACGGATGAAGACAAAACGTGCCGGACAGCAATTTGCACTGGTCGGGCCGAACTTCATAAGATCGTATGTGCCACGGATCAGTGCTTCTTCGACGTCTTTGTCGGTCCAGTCATTATGTGTGCGAGCGTCGCGGAAGATCTGATCCAGACTTTCCGCAGGGAGTTGAGACGACATGTAGGATTTCCTATTTAACCGAGGGTCTGCTCGACGGCAGTTACTTCCGGAACATAGTGGCGCATCATATTCTCAATGCCCTGTTTGAGGGTCATTGTAGATGACGGGCAGCCGGCGCATGCGCCACGCATGTGAAGGGTTACAACACCGGTGTCCGGATCGAAACGATCAAACACGATGTCACCGCCATCCTGAGCAACAGCAGGGCGAACACGTGTTTCGATCAGTTGTTTGATTTCCTCCACAATCTCTGCCGTGTCGCCTTCATAGACGATCTCTTCGCTGACGGCGGCCTGGTCGGCTGCTTCATCGATTACGGGCATGCCGGACATGAAATGGTCCATGATCGCGGCGAGTGTCATGGTTTTCACATGGCGCCAGTCGGATTCGGCGGTCTTGGTGACCGACACAAAATCTGCGCCAAGAAAGACGCGCGCGACGCCCTGAACGTCGAACAGGCGTGTCGCGAGCGGTGAGACCTCACCTTCCTCAGCATTTGCGAAGTCACGCACGCCGTCTTCCAGCACGGTTTTTCCCGGTAGAAATTTCAGCGTGTCCGGATTCGGGGTGGCTTCAGTCTGAATGAACATTTGAGACTCCTTATCGAGCCATGAAATGGAGGTCTATTGGCTCCAAATCAACTCCTGTCACGGATATCTGTTGCGCTGGCAAGGTGATTTTCTTCCAGAACCGCTTCCAGCTCGCGCAGTGCGAAGATGGCATCTTCCATCAGATAGGCGAGCGTGATCATATCATTTCCGCCCAGAGAAAAGTCGCCAGGTTCCGGATTTGAGACAATGAGCGGACGCGGCGTAAAGGCGCGCGTTAACGCGTCTCGGGCTTTTTCATGGGCATGGCGGAAACCGGGTTGGACAATGTCATGAGATTGCACCGCATTCAGCAGCGTCCCGACGGCGTAAATCTTGCCCACACTGCGGTAATAGCGGTCCGTTCGCGCCCGATTGAAGATTTTATGGTCATCAGATTGAATGGAACGGCGAAGGTCCGAAACGCTTTCCGATAGAATGTCCGCATAGAGGGCAGCCTCGGCTCGCATGAGGTTTGCCGTAGCGTCATTGTCGAGAACCGAGCGTGCGATAAGACCATCAAACCGGCGCAATGCCTGCACGGCGGCAGATAGCTGGTCTTCCGAGCCCTCGCCTGTCGCATTCAGGATCAACGTGGCGGCGATTGACAGATCTTCATTGCGTGTGCTGCCCGCCCGTGAGGTGTTGGCGCGAAGATCTGCAAACAGCGCCAGCGTTTCTCTCAACCCGTCCTGAAACGCCGGAACCGCGATCAATTGATTTTGCGGATGCCATTCGGGAAGCGCGTCGGACCAGTGCCTGACCTCGAACTCCGTCTGGATGAGCTCGATGGCGGCACCAACCTGTTGATCGGCCCAGACTTCGGCGCGGCCATTGGAAGCTATCTGGTCCGGCAATGTGTGAGAGAGCACCATGGTTGCCGGATAGGAGCCAAATAGCGCGATGATGATCATCCCGCCGCCTATCGGTTTCCAATGGCGCAACCATCCAAACATGCTGCTTCCCAGCCTTTTTCGCCCGTCTCGAGACATTGAGGTGCAGAATGAATTTCTCGCGCGGCGGGCGCAAGGCCGGAGGCTGCTATTCTTGCGACGTTGAGCGCGGGCGCTAGTTGCGCAGGCGTACTTCAGCTTCAGTTGAAACGAATTCAACCGAGTCGCCATACTGGATTTCCAGTGTGAGCGTGACGGTGTCGCCCTCAGTGAGGCCCTCTTCTACGTCGAACAGCATGATGTGATCGTGCAGCGGCGCAAATTCTGCCGTTCCGCCAGCTGGCAGCGCGACGGCTTCGACCGGACGCATGCGCATGACGCCTTCATCCATTAGATGGGTGTGAAGTTCCGCTGTGCCCGCACGGTCTGCCGATGCCGCTACAATCTCCGCGTCCTCAGATGAGTTTGATGTCACCGTGAGGTAAGCGCCGGTGACATTGCGTCCTCCGGCAGGTGCGCGGACAAATGCGTCAGTTACAACGAATGCCGGGCCGGTCGCTTCCTGCGTGGTTTCGGACGGTGTTGAGTTGCCGCATGCTGAAAGGCCAAGAATGGCTGTCGCGAGGAATACTTTGCGGAGCATGGGAGGAGATCCTTTTATGAAGGCGGTGACTTTCCGCCTTCATAACGTGAATCAGCCTTTTTTCCATAAGCCTATAATGTCGCGGACCTCTTCCATAACCGGTTGCGCAATCGCTGACGCCTTTTCTGCGCCCGCCGCGAGTACGGCATCGATCGCAGTCGGATCAGCCAGCCACTCATTAAAGGATTTTGTGACCGGCGAGAGACCTTCGACCACCACTTCAGCCAGAGCAGGCTTAAAGGCACCAAACCCCTGACCACCAAACTGGTTGATCACATCCTCTGAAGTGCAATTTGCCAGCGCCGCATAAATGCCAACCAGGTTTTCTGCTTCAGGGCGACCCTTCAGGCCATCAACCGTATCCGGCAGAGGTTCAGGGTCTGTCTTTGCTTTCTTGATCTTGCGCGCCATCGTGTCTGCATCATCGGTAAGGTTGATGCGTGATAGATCGGATGGATCGGACTTCGACATTTTCTTTGTGCCGTCTTTCAGGCTCATAATGCGCGCGCCCGGCCCTTGAATGAGGGGTTCTGGCTGCGGGAAGAAATCCGGCACGTCGTATTCGCGGTTAAACCGGTCGGCGATGTCGCGTGACAATTCAAGGTGCTGTTTCTGGTCTTCGCCTACAGGCACGTGGGTTGCCTTATAGGCCAGAATGTCAGCGGCTTGCAGAACCGGATAGTCGAACAGGCCTACACTGGCGCGTTCCTTGTCCTTGCCGGCTTTTTCCTTGAACTGCGTCATGCGTTCCAGCCAGCCCATACGGGCGACACAGTTGAAATACCAGCAAAGCTCGACATGTGCCGGAACGGCGGATTGAGCGAAAATAACAGCTTTGTCAGGGTCAACGCCTGCCGCAAGAAAAGCGGCTGCGATCTGACGTGTGTTGGCTTTCAGTGCGCCCGGTTCCTGCGGGATCGTCATGGCATGAAGATCGACCACGCTGAAAACGCAGTTATGTGTTTCCTGCAGACGGACGAACTTCACCAATGCACCAAGGTAGTTTCCGAGGTGGAGATTACCTGTTGGCTGAACGCCGGAGAATACGAGCTCCGGTCCGGAATATGTCGATGTGGTATCAGTCATGGCGGGTCATCTACTCGACAGCGCGGCGTCGCACCAGCCCTTTTAGGTCAGAGATACGAACTGCGCCTGTGATTATTGCTGAAATTGCGTAAGTCATCATGCCAAACAGAATGAAGATCATGGTGACGACGAGTTTGCTATCGTAAATGTGCGTTTCGATCAGCGCGCGATAATGAAGCACGGCAACGAGCACGACAGCCATCATCATTGTTGCCAGCAGGGCGCGCACGAGGCGCGATACCAGACGCGGGCCGGGCGTGTACCAGCTGCGCTTGATCAGTCCGCTGAACAGGAAGATCACATTGATCCAGGCTGCAACACTGGTGGCGATTGCAAGGCCCGGGAAACCATAAGCGCCGTTTGATTGCAGCCAGAAGAAAAGGCCAGCGCCCAGCACGGTGTTAATCACGACTGACCAGAGCGCGAATGCCATCGGCGTTTTGGTATCTTCGTGCGCGAAATAGGCAGGGGCTAGCACTTTGATCAGAACAAACGCCGGAACGCCCCAGGCATAATGCATAAGCGCGAGGCCTGCATTATTGGCATCTGAGGTCAGGAAGGCGCCGCGTGTAAAGAAGCCTTCAATCAGGAAGCCCGGAGCAACGCCGAGCGCTGCTGCAGCGGGGAGCGTGAGCGCGAGCGCAAGACCAATGCCTTCATCCATTGTCGCGCGGCTCGTTTTTGTGTCTTCGGAACGGGCAGCACGTGACAGGCGCGGCAGGATCGCAACGCCGACAGCTACACCCACCAAACCAAGAGGCAGCTGGTAGAGACGGTCAGCGTAGTAAAGCCATGTCTTCGCGCCGACCTCAAAGCTCGCCAGAGACTGGCTGACGATAATGTTGATCTGTGTGCCGCTCGCCGCAATCGTCCCGGGCAGGGCCAGTGCCATGACCTTTTTGACGCCGGGCGTAATGCGCGGAAGGCCAATCATAGACAGGCGCACATTCTGGCGGCGTACACCCCAATAGAGGAGCAGCATTTGCAGGATACCGGCGAGCAGGGTCGCCACCGCTGCCGCTTTCGCCGTCACATCCGGAGACGTGCTGACAAAAGCTGCGCCGATAAGGCAGATATTCAAAAGTGTGGGTACAAAGGCCGAAAGGAAAAACCGGCCGCTTGAGTTCAGAACGCCTGAGAGAAGCGCCGCAATCGACATGCAGGTCAGATACGGCATGGTGATGCGCGTTAAGAGGATCGCCAGATTGAAATTCTCAGTATCGTCTGCCTGTCCGCCATGCACCAGAAGCAGGAGCCACGGCATTGCGAACTGGGCCAGAATGGTAAGTGCTGCGGTAATCGCGAAAAGTACGCGCATCGCCTCTTCAGCCACTTTGGCAGCAGCCTCCGGCCCTTCAGCCTCAAGTGTGCGCGAATAGGATGGAACAAAAGCTGACGCAAACGCGCCTTCAGCAAAAATACGGCGGAACAGGTTCGGGAACATCAACGCGGTTGTCCACGCATCACCGATTGGACCCGCACCAATTCTGGCGGCAAGAAGCACGTCCCGCGTGAAGCCGAGCGCACGGCTCACCAGTGTCAGGCTCGATTGTACGAGCGTGTTACGAACCAGACTCAAATAATCCCCCGTGAGCCAAGCTAATGGCTGTATCAGAAACTGTCTGCTGAACGAGCCTGCGCCAGTGTATGTGCCGGTGTGCGCGGCGCGTTCTGTTCGTCTGCGCCGAGTACATCCAGAAGATCCGTTGCGAGCGCGTCGACCAGTGTTTGTTCGGTCAGCTTATCGCCTGCGGCAGTCTGCACATAAAACGTGTCGTGAATACGTTCGCCATAAGCCCCTGCGTGGGCAGAATGGAGCTTCAGCTCTTTATTCGCCAGCGTCCGTGCCAGATCGTACAGAAGTGCCGCACGTTCTTTGCCGGTGACTTCGATAATTGTGTATTCGGCGGAGCCGGAGTTGTCGAAAATGACGTCCGGTTCAACGACAAAGGCGGCTTCGCGGCGGGCATTTATGGATTTGCGCTCACGGACATCGCTGACACCCTTGAGGACCGCGTCCATAACTTTCTTCTGCAACCGTTTCAGACGTGGGCTTTCGCCAAGGCCGAACATGCGCCCATCTTCATCCTGCAGGACAAAGAGGTCGAGCACGCCGCCCTCACTGCCAGTGTAAATCTGCGCCGCAGCAATGTGGGCTTCTTCGTTTACAAGTGCGCCGACAATATCAGAAAACAGACCGGTCCGGTCGGTTGTCGCGACCATCAGCTCCACGCTGGATGTTTGCGGTGTGACTTTGCACTCCACAATGGTTTCAGCACCCGCATTTGTTAGAAGGTCATGCTGCCAGTCGAGTTCGTCCGGTATCTGGCTGGTCCAGTAGCCAGCTTCCATCTGGGACATGAGCTCTGGTAGCTCGCCCTTGCGGGAAATGAGTGCTTTGCGCGCCTTTTCCGCTCGTGCGTTGAGATCGGATACGACATGGGTCTCTTCCACATCGTCCTGACCGAGTGCAGCTTCCGTTAGTTCGTAAAGTTCCTTGAGGAGCTGGCCTTTCCAGCCATTCCAGACATCAGGGCCAACCGCGCGAATATCGGCAACCGTCAGAATGAGCAGAAGACGCAGGCGTTCAAGAGAGCCAACACGCTCTGCAAACTGAGTCACGGTTCGCGGGTCAGAAATATCACGTTTCTGCGCGCAATCGCTCATTTCAAGGTGGTTGCGTACCAGCCAGCCAATCAGCTCACACTCGGATTCACCCACGCCAAGACGTTTGGAGGCCGCCATAGCTGTCTTTTCGCCTTCAACCTGCTGGTCTCCAAGGCCTTTGCCTGTGTCATGCAGCAACATGGCGAGGTAAAGCGCGCGCTTATGTTTCAGGAGCGGGAAGAGTTCATGACCGAGCGGGAAGAGGCCTTTATCGTCGCCGCGTTCCATTTCTGCCAGCGCATCAATGGCGCGCAGTGTATGCTCGTCCACGGTGAAGTGGTGATACATATTGAACTGGGTTTGCGCGACGATATCGCCAAATTCCGGTACCATAGTGCCCAGAACATCGGCTTCGTTCATCATTCGCATGATCGGGCCAGGGTCTGACGTATTAATCAGCAGGTCGATGAAAAGCTGAGCCGCCTCAGGATCGGTCCGGTGTGTTTCGTTAAAGCATTCAAGCGAACGCGTAACAGCCGACAGCGCACGCGGGTGAATGTCGACATTATTGTCCTCGGCCAGCTTGAAAAGGCGAAGCATTTCGACCGGTTTTTGCTGGAAAAAGGTTTCGTCCTCGACGTTGAGGCGACCGGCATCCATGACGAACCCGTCTTCGGAGATTTTCGGCCCTTGTGTGAAGGGCAGGAAGTGCAAAAGGTTCGGTTTTGCTTTTTGCTGGTCGGCTTCAAGGCGCGCACACAGAATGCGGGTAAGGGACCCAACTGTTTTTGCCTCAAGGAAATAACGCTTCATGAAGCGCTCGACGCCCATGCGCTCACCTTCGTCTTCAAACCCCATGCGTGAGGCAATTTCAGGCTGAAGGTCAAAACTGAGGCGTTCTTCCGGACGGCCTGTCAGATAGTGGATGTGGCAGCGCACGGTCCACAGGAAACGACCGGCATCGCGGAAAGCCTGGGCTTCGTCTTCGGTGAAGACCTCGCGCTGGGCCAGAATGTCTTCCAGTGTTGAACCGCCATAGGCATGGCGTACCAGCCAGAACAGGGTTTGCAGATCACGCAGTCCGCCTTTGCCTTCTTTGACATTTGGCTCCACGACGTAACGGCTATCACCTTGCTTTTTGTGGCGTTTATCGCGCTCATCCAGTTTGGCAGCAATGAATTGGCTTGCACGGCCTTTGATCAGATCATCATGATAACGCTTGCGCAGATTCTCATAAATCTGCTCGTCGCCGCAAATATAGCGGGCGTCAAGAAGGGCGGTTTCTGTGTTGAGGTCTTCTTTGGCGAGACGGATGCATTCATCTACATTGCGGAAGGCATTGCCGACTTTCAGGCCCATATCCCACATCATGTAAAGCATGTACTCGATGACGCTCTCAGCCCATGGCGTCTGCTTGTAATTTCGCAGGAAGAGGAGGTCGATGTCAGATGATGGCGCAAGCACGTTGCGGCCATAACCGCCAACGGCCAGCACAGCGAGCTTTTCGCCTTCTGTGCGGTTGGAGTCGCCGTAAACAATTGTGGTGGTAAACCAGTAGAGCGTGGCGATCACTTCATTCTGAACGGCGGCCAGCATGCGCGCCACGTCAAGGCCATCAATACCGGCATTCAGGCGTTCCTGAGCAATCATGCGTCCGCGGAACAATGCGCCGTGCAGAAGGTCCATCGCGCGGTCACGCAGTTCTTTATCCTGCGGCAGATGATCGAGCGCGGCAGCTTCCAGCTGGACTTTGAGCTTGCGTGTTTCGATGACCGAGTCGATCCGCCAGGGTTTTGGCGCGCCTCCGAAAGGCTTGGACTGGTTTGCAATTTCGGTCTTACTGAGAGGAAGTGTCGGCATGAGGTGCTTCTATCGCGATTTCAGGGTGTTTTGCCAGCGCTTTAGAAGATTACTGCCGCATAAGACCCTTCAAATGATATAGAGCATCGAGCGCCTCTTTCGGGCTCATCTCGTCCGGATCGATTTCGGCGAGCGCGTTCATGGCGTCACTCTCGGGCGCATTTTCGTCGGACGGTGTGTCCGCTATGGCTGCGGGACCTTCCTCGGAGAAGCTAAAAAGCGGAAGGTCATCGGACGGAACGCCGCGTTCCTGAACCGTTTCCAACTGATCGAGTACCTGTTTAGCACGCTGAACCGCAAGCTTTGGCAGGCCAGCAAGGCGGGCAACCTGAACGCCATAAGACTTGTCTGCCGGCCCATCCTGAACTTCATGCAGAAAAATGAGATCGCCGCGCCATTCGCGGGCGCGCAGCGACAGGTTTCCGGCAAATGGCAGGCGTGTCGCGAGCTTTGTCAGCTCGTGATAATGGGTCGCGAACAGGCCTCTGCAACGAACAGTATCGTGAAGATACTCCACACAGGACCACGCGATGGCGAGGCCGTCATAAGTAGACGTGCCACGGCCGACCTCGTCCAGAATGACCAGTGCACGGTCACTGGCCTGATTGAGGATGCTCGCAGTTTCCAGCATTTCCACCATGAAGGTCGACTTGCCGCGGGCGAGATCATCAGACGCGCCAACGCGGGAAAAGACGCGATCAACAATGCCGATCTGCATTTCGCGGGCAGGCACATACCAGCCGGCCTGGGCCAGAATGACCAGAAGAGCGGTCTGGCGAAGAAAGGTTGATTTACCGGCCATGTTCGGGCCGGTGATGATCTGAAGGCGTGTGTCTTTGTCTGCGCCGTTTCCGAGATTGAGCGAGTTTGAGACAAATCCGTTTCCGGTTTTGCGGAGCGCCGCTTCAACAACAGGGTGGCGGCCATCCGTTACATGAAGGCGTTTATCGTCAAAAATCTGTGGTCGGCAGGCAGAAAACTCATCCGCCCATTCAGCGCCCGCGGCTGAAACATCCAGTTGCGACAATGCGATGGCGGCCTGACGGATTGCGTCAGATTGTTTAAGCACGGCGTTCACAAGCTCAGCAAACAGCTTAAGTTCCAGCGCTTTGGCATCGGTGGTGGCGCTATCGATCTCTCGGGCGATATTAGCCAGTTCTTCGGTCGAATAGCGCGTGGCGTTGGCCAGGCCCTGGCGACGGTGGAATAGGCTGGCATTTTCCAGCGCCTCAAAAGGTTCGACATGTTTTGCCGGGACTTCGAGGAAATAGCCCAGCATTGCATTGAACTTGATACGGATGGCCGAAATGCCAGTGTCCTGCTGATATTTTGCTTCAAGCCCAGCAATGATTTTACGGCTGTCATCGCGCAGCGTACGCAGTCGGTCGAGGTCTTCATTCGCGCCAGATCGCACAAACCCGCCATCAGACATTATAGCCGGAGGATCATCGACAAGAATGGAGGAAATCTGCGCGCCAAGCACCGTCAGGCCCGAAGCCAGCGTCCCGGCGAGGTCGCTTGCCGCACTGGCGATGATTGGTGCTGCAGACAGGTCGGTCTCTTCGAGAAGAGAAAGCACGCGCGCTGAGGTTTCAAGGCCGATGCGAATGGATTTCAGATCAACGGGTGTCGCGCGGCCAAGACGCAGGCGTGAACGTGCCCGCTCCAGATCGGGCAGGCCTTTCATCTCTTCGCGCAGATCTTCACGAAGTTCACTATTTTCCAGAAGCAGCTGAATGCCATCAAGGCGCGCTTCAATGGCGGTGTGTGCGGTGAGTGGCCGCGAGACCTGATCCGCCAGAAGACGTGCGCCGCCTGCTGACAGCGTGCGGTCAATTGTATGAAGAAGCGAGCCTTTTCGCGCGCCGGTCTGGGTGCGGTCGATTTCCAGCGCATGGCGTGTTGTCTCGTCCAGCATGAGATGGACATCGCCGCTCGCGAGCACGGGATAGTCAAGCTCAGGTGGAAGGCCAGCCTGTGTCAGCTCGATATAACCAAGGAGAAGCCCCGCAGCAGACAAATGCAGGTCTTCAAACTGGCCAAGCCCATCAACTGAAGACAGGTTAAAGGCTTCTTTCAGAGCTTCAGCCCCGCCTTTGGCGCTTGCCGAGCGGGTCTGGAACGTTGTGACCGGCACTGGCGCGGCTTCAAGCGCGGCGGTCATTTCAGGCGAATATTTAAGCGCCTCGCTCATGACAAGTTCGTTCGGGCGATAGCCGGAAAGGCGCGCAATGAGCTCAGCCGTCGAGACTTTGAACAGAATGAACTGGCCGGTGGAAATATCGCACAGCGCGACGCCGCAGGTTCCCAGCGTTTCGTCAGCGCAAATCGCTGCCAGGAAGTTTCCTGAGCGCGCTTCGAGCAGCGTGTCTTCTGTCAGTGTGCCCGGGGTGACTATTCGTACAATGTCCCGGTTCACGACGGCTTTTGAGCCGCGCTTTTTTGCTTCAGCAGGTGTTTCTGTCTGTTCGCAAATAGCAACGCGATGTCCGGCGCGGATCAGACGGGCAAGATAGGGTTCTGCAGAGTGATGAGGAACACCCGCCATCGGGATCGGATCGCCATTGTGCTGGCCACGTTTGGTCAGCGTAATGTCCAGCACGTCAGCCGCAAGCTCTGCGTCTTCGAAGAAGAGTTCGTAAAAGTCCCCCATCCGAAAAAACAGCATTGTATCCGGGTTTCGGGATTTGATTTCGAGGTATTGCGCCATGAAAGGCGTTACGGCGTTGGACATGATCTGACGTCACATGAGAAAATTCGCGCATCAAGTCAAAAAATCTGAACGTGTAGGCCTGAAATACCAAAGTAGGGAGTTGTTACCGCCTACGCAGAGTTCTACACACAATTCATAATATAGTGCGAGCAGGGAACGCCATTCAAATGAGTAATCAACGTCCGTCCTTCACCGACGAAGAAGCCTTAGCGTTTCACAAATACCCGGTGCCAGGAAAATTGTCCGTCATCGCGACGAAACCAATGGCCACACAGCGCGATCTTTCGCTTGCGTATTCGCCGGGTGTTGCGGTGCCGGTTCTGGCGATCGCAGAAGATGAAGACCTCGCATATGATTACACCGCCAAAGGCAATATGGTCGCCGTGATTTCCAACGGTACGGCTATCCTCGGTCTGGGTGATCTTGGCCCGATGGCCTCCAAGCCGGTGATGGAAGGTAAGTCGGTTCTCTTCAAGCGCTTTGCTGACGTTGACTCCATCGACGTGGAAGTGACGACGAAAGAGATCGAAGAGTTTATCACAACGGTCCGCAATATCGGCCCGACATTTGGTGGCATCAATCTGGAGGACATCGCGTCCCCGGAATGTTTCATCATTGAGTCCCGTCTTCGCGAAGAGCTCGACATTCCCGTTTTCCACGATGACCAGCACGGTACAGCGATTATCGCCGCAGCCGGTCTGATCAATGCGTGTGAGATCACAGGCCGCAAACTTGAAGACGTCAAGGTCGCGATTTCGGGTGCAGGCGCGGCGGGCCTGTCCTGCGCAGGTCTTATACGCCATCTTGGCGTGAAGGCTGAGAACATTCTGATGTGCGACCGTAACGGCGTGATCTACAAGGGCCGTCAGGAAGGCATGGACCAGTTCAAGTCCGGCTTTGCGGTTGAGACTGACAAGCGCACACTGACTGAAGCCATGGAAGGCGCCGATTGTCTCCTGGGTCTCTCTGTTAAGGGTGCGGTCAACAAAGACATGATCAAGTCCATGGCGGCAAACCCGATCATCTTCGCTATGGCGAACCCTGATCCGGAAATCCGCCCGGAAGAAATTCGCGAAGTGCGCGGCGACGCGATTGTTGCGACCGGTCGTTCGGACTATCCCAACCAGGTCAATAACGTGCTCGGTTTCCCTTACATCTTCCGCGGCGCGCTCGATGTGCGTGCTCGCACGATCAATGAGGAAATGAAAGTCGCTTGCGCGCGCGCGCTTGCTCAGCTTGCACGTGAAGATGTGCCTGACGAGGTTGCTGCGGCCTATCACGGTGCGCGCCCGACATTCGGCCCTGAATACATTATTCCGGTTCCGTTTGACCCGCGTCTTATCTCTTACATTCCGCCATTCGTTGCACAGGCTGCGATGGATACAGGCGTTGCGCGCAAGAATATTGAAGACATGGACGCTTACAAGGAAGAGCTTGCGCGTCGCCTGGACCCGACAGCATCCTTCCTGCAGCGCATTCAGGGCGCGGTTCGTACAGAAGAACCAAAGCGTATCGTGTTCGCAGAGGGTGAAGAGCCAGCGGTTATTCGTGCGGCCTTCAGCTTTGAAAATCAGGAACTCGGTAAGGCGATCCTTATCGGTCGCGAAGAACGTGTTCGCCGCACTATGAAACAGGTTGGTGTTCCGGAAGACGCGCTCGAAATCGTCAATGCGGCGCTTTCTGACCGTAACCCGGACTATTTCGATTACCTGTATGAGCGCCTGAAGCGTAAAGGCTATCTGCAGCGTGACGTTCAACGTCTCGTCAACAATGATCGTAACGTATTCGGCTCATGTATGGTCGCGCTTGGTGATGCAGACGGCATGGTGACGGGTGTGACCCGTAGCTATGAGTCAGCTCTGTCAGATGTGCGTCTGGTGATCGACAAAGTCGAACATGATCCGGTGATGGGTATGTCAGTGGTTGTCAGCAAAGGTCAGACGCTCTTCATCGCCGACACAAACATTGTCGAACTTCCGGATGCGCAGCAGCTTGCTGACATTGCTGTAGAAGCAGCGCACGCAGCACGTCGTCTTGGTGCGACGCCGCGTGTCGCGTTCCTCTCTTACTCCACATTCGGCAGCCCGCTCGGCGAACGCGCTGAGAAAGTCCGTGAAGCTGTGGCTCTGCTTGATGCACGCGACGACATCGACTTCGAATATGAAGGCGAAATGCAAGCCGGTGTTGCGCTGAACCCTATGGCGAAGCGTTCTTATCCGTTCATGCGCCTGACGGGCCCTGCAAACGTGCTTGTTATGCCAGCTATTCACTCGGCCAGCATCGCAACGTCCCTGCTCGGCAGTATTGGCGGCGCGACGGTTCTTGGTCCGATGCTCATGGGCCTGAAAGAGTCTATTCAGATCTGTTCGCTCGGCGCTACCGTCTCCGACATTGTGAACATGGCGACGATTTCTGCCTATGATGTGAACGAGAAAGACGCTCACGCGGCGCTGAAAGCCCAGTAAGCGTTTACCTCACAGATAAAAGAAAGCCCGGCTTTATGGCCGGGCTTTTTTCTTATGTAGCGGCGGGTTTGGAAGCCGGTTCGGTCGCGAGTGCTTCGGGATCATCATCCACTGTGTTCTCATCAAAGGACTGCTCGCCTTTCGCGGCAATCGTACCGCGCCAGAGAATGAAGATGATCAGTGCTGCGGCCGGAATGGCATAAGCTGCTGATAACAGGAAGACGCCCGCATATCCGATGGCTTCCGAAATCGTGCCGGAAAACCCTGCAATAAATTTACAGAAAAAAGCATAAAGCGAGCTGAGACACGCATACTGGGTTGCCGCATTCTTCGGATCTGTGAGGTTTGACAGATAGGCAATGAAGGCCGTTCCAACAAAGCCGCCCGCAATGTTATCCGCTCCGATCGCCAGTATCAGATAGATATTTGGCGGCGGTGTAACACCTATCAGCTCACCATTATTGGCTTCACGGATAACATCGGCCATGTCCGGCGCGCCAAGGCTTGCAAGGCCCGCGTAAGCGGCGGTCGTGATGAATGTCAGCGGCGCGCCAATGAGCAGTGTTCGCATTGTTCCGAATGCCGCTACAGAGAATCCACCGAGGAATGCGCCTGCGATGAGGAGCCAAGGTCCGACACCGCTCTGAAACCCGCCAACAACGACCTTTGAATAGCCAAGATCGGCATAAAGCGGGCTGGCCATGACGCCCATGGTGAAGTCTGGCAGACGATAGAGGGCTACGAGAGCTGCGACGGGCAAAATCCACCAGCCAAGGCGTTTAACCAGTTGGCTGAATGGTTCGACAATCGCATCTGCAACGGCACGGTGCAGCGCTTTGGCTTCACGTTTAATGCGGGCCGCATGATGTGGTTCTGCAATGAAAAAGATCACGATCATGCCTGAAACCGCCATGGCGCCTGCCATCACAGCAAAGGAGACGGACCATGGATAGTATTCCGCAATCGCCAGACCTGCGCCTGAAAACATGATCGCAAACCGGTATCCGAGCTGATACACGGCGGCCAGGTGGCCCTGCTCGGAGGTTTCGCCTATTTCGATACGCCAGGCATCAATCGCGATATCAAGCGTGGCGCCGGAATAGGCCAGAATAGTCGCGCCCACCAATGTCACCCAGAGGGCATCGACAGGGTTGGACTGGCCAATCGTCATCAGGCCAACAATCGTGCCTGCAATGGCGACAATCATCCATGAGCGACGTTGGCCCATCGCCTTGCCGATAACCGGAAGTGTGATCCGGTCAACAACAGGAGACCAGAGCCATTTCAGCGTGTAGGCAATGGTGATCCAGTACATGAATGTAATGGTAGACCGGTCAATGCCGACCTCACGAAGCCAGAAAGATAACTTCTGGAACACCATCATCAATGGCAATCCAGAGGCAAACCCGAGTGCAAGCATGGCCAGCATTTTCGGCTTCATATAGATGCGAATATTCTCGCGAAAGCTTTGCTTGCGTGTGATGGAATCGCTCATGTCTGCGCCTTCTGCCTGTCAGTCCAGCGGTCCACGATCGAGCGGAGCGTATGGGCGTCGAGCGGTTTGGCCGCGACGGCATCTGCACCCGCGGCTTTCGCGGCTTTTTCAACATCTGGATTGATTTCAGCAGAAATCGCAATGATCGGAGTGTTATTTTTTTCAGCGCCGGGCAGGGCTCTGATTTGTCTCATTGCTTCATAACCGTCCATGACGGGCATACGAAGGTCCATGAGAATGACATCAAAATGAGAGAACTGGACCGCTTCGAGCGCTTCGGCGCCGGTGGCGGCCGTCGTACAGGCATGGCCTGCTTTTTCAAGAACTCGCGTCGCCAGAAGCGCGTTCACCGCATTGTCGTCAGCGATCAGGATCCGGCCTGTCTCGAACTGGCTTGTTTGTTCGGTGGCCTCTTGCTCTGCGGCGCTGCCTGAAACCGCGAGGCGTTCCATAAGCGAAGTCTCACGCACCGGACGCATCAGATACCCCGCGCATCCATTGGCGCGAAGGTTTTCAATGTGATCGCGGTCTTCCGGGCGGATCAGGGCAATGACAGGTGCCGAGTTTCCGAGGCGTTTCAGTTCACTTGGTGGAAGGCGGGCATCAGCCAGCCAGATATCAACCTCGTTGCCGTCTGCTTCGGTAAGAATGGTGTGGCCCGCGGCATCCGCCATCGAAGCAAGAGACAGCATTAGCGGCGTGGACATGCCTGCAAGGCCGATGCGCTTTGGCTGGCCTGCGCGTTCGGCCGGTCTGGCCTCGGCAGCAATGTTGAGCGGCAGAAGAATTCTGAAACGGGCGCCAATGCCCGGCGCGCTGGTAATCGTCACGCTGCCATTCATGGCTTCGACCAGGTGGTTCACAATGGTGAGACCAAGGCCCACGCCGCCATCAATGCCGCGATGGCCAGCTTCTGCCTGTTCGAACGCATTGAACAGGCGCGCCTGCGCTTCATCGGTCAGGCCGGGACCAGAATCAATGATATCGATGCAGAGTTCTTTGTCTTTCAGCGTTGAAAGATCAACGAGTACGCCGCCCTTTTCGGTAAATTTGATCGCGTTGCCGACAATGTTGAACAGGATCTGCCGGACACGGCCATCATCCAGAACCACCTTCTCAGGAAGATCGCCTGCCCCGCGGACGCAGACATCAATGCCCTTTTCGTGCGCGCGCGGGCTGAGAAGCTCCACCACATCCTGCGCCAGACCGCGAATATCGGTTTCAGCTGTTTCAAGCTCAACGCCCGCTGCATCCATGCGCGCATAGTCGAGCACATTATTGAGGAGATCGAGCAGACGCGCGCCGCTTCGGCGAATGGCAGAGACATAATCAGCTTGCGCAGGCGTGAGCTCGGTCTCGGCCAGAAGAGAGGCCATGCCCAGAATACCGTTCAGAGGCGTTCTGATTTCGTGGCTGACTGATGCCAGAAAGCGCTGCTCGATTGGTTGCGTTTCAGCTTCGCTCATATCTCTCTTGTCCCGATCGGATATCCCGAAACAGGTTCTCGCACAGAGATATGATTACGCCGTTAAAAGCGACGAAACAGCAGGATCACGCCATCTATAGGTCAGTGCCTCAGCCAGATGATGGCGGGCAATATTTCGTTCGCCATCAAGATCAGTAATCGTGCGGGCAAGTTTCAGAACGCGGTGATACGCGCGGGCGGACAGGGAGAACCGCTCAGCTGCATCGGTTAGAAGTTTCCGGCTGGCATCATCCAGAACACAAACCTCTTCAATCTGCTTTGAGGAGAGGTCGGCATTTACCGCGCGGGTGTCATGCTCCATGTCTGCAAACCGTTCAGCCTGAATGCGGCGTGCTTTTAGAACACGGGCTGCTACTTCTTTAGTGCCCTCTACAGGTGGTGGCAGATTAAGATCGGCGACGGTAACAGGTGGAACGTCACAGAAGAGATCAATCCTGTCGAGGAAGGGGCCTGATAACCGCCCCTGATAATCCTGCAGGCATTTCGGCTTTTTACGGCAATTGCCTTCTGCCGGACCGCCGCCGCACCGGCACGGATTCATCGCGCCGATCAACTGGAAGCGGGCCGGGTATCTGACGTGACGGTTGGCGCGGGAAATCACCGCATCGCCGGTTTCGAGTGGTTGGCGTAGCGCCTCCAGAACCTGTGTTGGAAATTCCGGCATTATGGAGCAAACTCACCAAATTTGGTGATTGATTTATCACCGTTTTTGGTGATAATCGCCCCATGCAAAATGATACTAAATACGAACGCCCTAACACGGTATCTGGCCTAGTCGCCAAACACAAAGAGCTTATGGACCTTCGCGAAAAATACAAAGCGGAGATCAAGAAACTCACGTGCGATATAGACCACCTCGACGCTGCTATCCGGCTCTTTGATCCAAACGCGGACACGTACCAAATAAAGCAGTACGTGACCAAGCACAGGGCCGAGAAGGGTTCAGTGAAACGCTTTGTGCTGAACACTCTGAGGGAGTCGCCAGAGCCTATGACCTCGCGCCAGATTACCGAACTGTGGGTAAAGGATCGTGGCCTGTCTGCCGATGAAGCAACGCTCAATACAATAAGGAAGCGTATCGGTGCCTGTATAAAGACTTGCGTCAATCAAGGCCTGATTGAAGGGTGCGGCCAGACCACAAATCACGACGCTAACGGGCCTTATAAGCTGTGGCGAGTGGCGGATTAATCTCCCATCAGGTCCAAAATCTCTTCGTACTTGTTAAGAACTTGCTTGAGTTTTTGCAGGCTTTTTCGGTCTACATCTGCTGTAATCTGCAAGCGCTTGCCGCTCAGAAGAACCTCCCAAGGTGGATCTTCTGATTTTGGCTCCTCATTTAGCTCATTAACAGATTGCTTGGCCGACTCGATGTCGGCAAGAGGAAGTCCCGTCATACTGCCCTCCACTCGGCAGTAACCGTCACCAACCCAGCTGACTTTTTTTGGCTTATCAAACTGGAGAACGCCACCCGGTGCGTATTGGACCCAATCCCCCACCTTGACGTCAAGCGTAAACGGTTCATTAAAGTCATTGGGTTGCTCCTCAATGGGTTGCTTTTGAGGATGAAGTTTAGCAGAAGATGGGGACGAGAAATACACCAAATTGTCACGATAAACAGATAATATTTGGTTAGCTGCGGTATCCGAGTATCCAAGATCGTTCTTCAAGATACTGCGCGCAATAGCATCACTAGGAATGTCTTTCTTCCACAATTCCCAGAGCTTTTTCATGGCCGTTGGCATTTGAACCATCTGCCGCCGCAACTCTTCTTGGACGTCTGGACGTTCATCCCTGAGGTATTTTGCCCCCAAGTCGGAAATTTTAACCCTTCGGGCAGCGCCAGTGCCCGTTTCTTCGATCAATCCGTAATAGCGAAGCGCCGCATGAGTTTGATCGCCGCCGCTACTTTTAGGTGCATATCCCCATACCTTGCGAACTTCAGCAACCGGCGCATAGCCGAAATTTGCAGCTTGTCGCAGCTCTTCGAGTCTCTCGATTGCCTTTGCAAGCGAAATGAACGGAAATCTTGGGCTGGATTGCCGAGTGGATTTTTCGGCCTCAAGTGAATTTGACATAAAGAATCTCCGGAAAGGCTTGTTCTTCTTATGTCCGTTTATCAAAAAATGCAACACTTACTTCTTCAGTTGCTCAAAATGCAAGCAAGAAGCGCTTGACTCATTGCTCAATGCCTCGCAATGATACTTTCGAGGCAAGATTCGCCTCAGGCAGAAAGGAGTAGTTATGACGATACCGGATTAGCTCTAGCGTTGTGATGCTGCGCAGCACGTGACGAGCTTAAAACGACGAAGACCGCGCTCCTGATACGAGACGCGGCCTTAATGCGGGCTTTTAGATCAACCTATAAACCGGCAGGGGTGATAGAATCACCTCTGCCCCCTTAATGCAAGGGGAAAGTATGAAAACGGTTACGACCGAGCGCGAACTTGCGCAAACTACTCTTCGAATTCTGGATGAACTGCCACATGGCGCGGCGACTTATCGAGAATTGATTGATGTAATCCCAAATCAGATTCGATTGACAACGCGGGACTACGAACCCTCGCAAACAAGGCCAATGGAATTGATGTGGGAGCAACGTGTTCGCAACATTAATTGCCACCGGAATGGCCCATCAAGCCTCATCAGGAAGGGGTTCTTGAAGTCCATTCCTGATGGCTTGGCCATCACCGATCGTGGGCGCGATCATTTGCGCTCTTATCTGATTTAGTAATCACAAAGAGGCGAACGGCGTTCGCCTCTTTTCTTATTGCCAGTATCCACACATGCGCTCTGACTTGCCAGCTATGCCGACAGCACTGAGAGCCATAGCGTACTGATCACCGTTTGAATTGCGGCGAGCGTCTTCACGCCAAGCCATTTCTTCCGCGTACAGGCCGAGGTAATCGCCAGATACATGGTGATGCGTGCCGATCTCGGCGCGACGGAGGCGGGAGAAGAAGCTTTCCGCTTGGTTCGTGCAAGCGCCTTCCATGCTGTACGCAATCTGGTGATTGATACGCTTAGTAGGAAAGCGAGCAGCGAGCTTGTCCCAGTGAGCAGCTTCATCAGCGTGTACAGTTGAGCCTTTCGCAATCGTTTGCGACGCCAGAGCAACGCCCTCTGCTTCCGACTTACGAACGAATGTGAGTGTACGGCCACCACGTTCACGGATCGCAATAACAACCTGACGCTTGCCAGACTGGTTGATCTTCTTGCGACGGTCCTTGCGATCTTCACGTTTATTCGCAGGCTTAACGTAGCCGCCGAAATATGCGCCATCAATTTCTACGTCACCCTTAAGAGCGCCAGCGTCACGGGCTTGAGCTATCGCTTCACGGACTTTATGCAGAAGCACGAAAGCCGTTTTGTAATCGACGCAAAGATCACGGGAAAGCTGGAGAGCGCTGTAGCCCTTAGCGCCATTTATAAAGACTGCGATAGCGCCCAGAATATCGCGGATTTGTAGTTTGCGGCTATGGAAGACTGTGCCAGATGTTTCAGAGAACTGCTTAGAGCAGGCTTTGCACTTCCAGACTTTACGGGTTTTAAGGTCGTAGTGATCGACACAACCACATGCAGGGCAAACTGGCTCGCCATTTGTCTCAGGCCAGCGAACTTTACGGAACGCCTCACGGGCGGCCTCTTCTGACATACGAAGAACCTGAACGAGTGAGAGCGTTTTAGCCGCTGGAGAGAGAAGAAAGTGTTGAGCCATCATAATCACCGTTTTTGGTGATTTAAATATGAGGCTTTGAGATAGGCCGGTCAAGTGTTATATCACCATAAATGATGATTTTTAGAGGTGAGCATGACACTGACGAAAAGCGCGCCGCCAATCCGTAAGGAGCGTCAGGCGGAACGGGTACAGCTTGAGGCTAAGTATCAGGAGAAAGCGAAAGCAATGCTTCGCGACGCCATTGGAACAGAATATGCGACGCTTTCCGAAAAGCTAAATGACGCGGGAATTGACATAACGGCTCGTGGCCTTGAAAACAAAATAGCACGCGGGACATTTTCAGCTGCGTTTATGCTGCAATGTTTGGATTTATTGGCAGACTCCATGCTTGACTCAGGTGAAGAATCTTAAACCAAAAGTGTGACTCTTGCTTGCCATAAGAAACATTTACGTGCTTCTCTCGTTAATATAATTTCCACAGGATGAGTTGACACTCGTGGAAATTGTGCGCATCAGCGCACGCTGTGAAACGGGAGAGCATAATGCAAACACAACTTGGACTTCGTGTTCTGACCTTTAAAGAAGGTGACGTGTTTGTTGCGCAAGCTATTGAGCGCGACATATGCGTTCAAGCGAACGACTTCGACACCCTGAAGAAACGCTTTGAGTGCGTCGTGATGTTGGAACTTGAGAAAAGTCATGGTCGCCAAGACGATACCCCTTTAAGCGGTATCGATGCTGCACCACAAGAATATTTCGACTTGTGGATGAGCCTTGAGAATGATCACCCCATTGACAGATTCAAGCTGCCTGAATTAGCGGTAGAAATGGCTTCCGCTGCATAAGGTTAGATTGAATGGCATTTCCCTTTGGCGGTCACCCCACACTAGGCCAGTATATGGCCGAGGCCGCCAAACAAGGATTTGTTTGTCAAAGTGGTGTCTGTGACTTTACGCCCTTCATAGAAATTACATCTCCAAATGGGTACGTGATTGTACCAATGGGACAAACTGAATTCCTCACGCCATCTATGGTTGATTACTTAGATCGCAGGCTGAAATGGAATTCTCCGTTCGATGGAAAGCCGAAAGTATAATGGGCTGGAATGATGCGCCCGATTATACTCCACAATGGTCATGGAAAGACCTTCGCTGGATATTAGCCATAGTGGCTGTTCTGGCCTTGCCAGTGGCTTGCTGGCTCGTCTTTGACGTTTGGCTAGGTCTGTTTCCTGCTAGTCGCCCTTGATGAAGTTCATAACGATCTCGAACATCCTATCGAGACCGTGAAGGGCATTATCTGATCTCTTCTTTTCCGCGACACTGTAGGCCGCTTTGAATAGCAGTGCGGCCTCTGTTGATGGAATTCCATCAATCATAGCCTGTCTGGTTAGCAGGATCGTCAGCAGACATTCCAGAGCTTCGACGCGGGCTTCAATTGCATCTGTTGGTTTCAATTCTTTACCTCCTATTGCTGGAGGTTTCAGGATTTGAGCAGATGGTTAATGATACCGTTGAAATTATTTAGAATTGACCGGCTTTGGCCTAATCACCAAATTTGGTGAGTTTGCTCCATAATGCCGGGAAATTCCGGCAATTCATCAAGAAACAGAACGCCGTGGTGCGCAAGAGACACCTCTCCCGGGCGCGCGCGGGCGCCGCCGCCGACTAATGCGGCCATTGAGGCAGAATGGTGCGGTGCGCGATACGGCCTGCGACGGGACAGCTCGCCGCGCTCTAAAAGGCCCGCGATGGATTGGATCTGGCTGATCTCTAACAGCTCTTTCGGGGAGAGATCCGGCAATAAGCCCGGCAGGCGCGTTGCAAGCATGGACTTGCCCGATCCCGGCGGACCGCAGAAAACCAGATTGTGCCCTCCTGCTGCCGCGATCTCCAGCGCGCGCTTTGCGCCTTCCTGACCTTTCACATCGCGAAGGTCGGGCGGAGGTGGCAGCGCTTTCGTGTTTCCGGCTTCGGGTGGTTTTAGCTGAAGGCGCCCTGCGCAGTGATTGATGAAGGCCATAAGGCTTTCAATTGCGATCACATTTCCGCCGCCCCAGGCCGCCTCTGCGCCGGAAAGCTCCGGACATATCAAAGAAAGCCCCATAGCCTCAGCGCCGATTGCGGCTGGAAGCGCGCCATAGGTCGGCTGCAAATGCCCGTCCAGGGACAGCTCGCCGATCGCAGCCATACGCTCCAGGGCATCAGATGGAACGGCGTTGATGGAGACTAAAAGAGCTAAAGCGATAGCCAGATCATAATGACTTCCTTCCTTTGGAAGGTCCGCTGGAGCCAGATTTACAATAATTCTTTTGGGAGGAAGGGCGAGACCGATAGAAGAAAATGCCGCGCGCACGCGTTCACGGCTTTCGGCAACCGTCTTGTCTGGAAGGCCTACAATGGAGAAGTGAGGCTGCCCTCCGAGGAGCTGCACCTGAACATCCACTGGTCGCGCTTCGATTCCATCAAATGCAAAAGTAGTAATCCGGCTGACCATTCTGATCTCCTGTCTTGCAACTGAAGATAGACAGGAATGCGCGAACAATACAAGAACAAAAGTGAATCGTTAACGCGAATGGATTTTCCATTAACAAATTAGTTCCGAAACAGAACAAGCTGTCGCGTCAAAGCTGTTAACGATTAGTCCCACGTTGCGACTCGGAAATACACAAGCCAAGTGTCAGATAAAACTGACCTTTTTTTGAACGCGTTCAAAAATAAACGAATAAAATCAGCGGCATTCTTGGCAGAAATGAAATTTCGGCATTTCTATTACAAATAATTACAATAACTAAAAGTTATCAGCTGTGGATAAATCCAAAAAATCCGGGCTGTTTTGTTAACGGTTTGGCTACGGCCCTATGTCATGTTTTCAGTCATTAGCGCGTAATTATCGAGCTATTTTATAAGTGACTTTTTATGAGACATTTCATTTATGACAAAAAAGGGGCATCTGCGGTTGAATTTGCCTTAGTGGCCCCGGTGTTGATGTTCATACTCGCGGCAATTGTCGGTTACGGCATGGTCTTTCTAACTGCGATAAGTCTTCAGCAGCTCGGCGCGGACGTGACGCGCGCGACGATCGGCGGGTTTTCTGCTTCCGAGAAGCAGGAGCTCGCCGCCGAGCACCTGGCCGTTGCTCGCAGAGAGTATGTCCTCATCGATAACAATCAGGTCGCTGTCGATGTAACATATGATGCTGACACGGAAACGACGGTTGTTGAAATCAATTACGATATCACAGGTCATCCGGTAGAGCTGTTTAGCGGCTTGATACCTATGCCTGCGAACACATTCACTGTGCGCCAGAGTATCTCGGAACGGACCACATGAGGTCATTCCGGGAGTATTCGCGAGATACCAGGGGAACATCCCTCATCCTGACAGCGCTCTTTCTGGGCGCTATCTGCGTTCTTGTTGCGGTAGGGGCCAATCTTGGACTCGCCTATCTGGATAAGCGAAAATACCAGTCTGCGTCGGACGTGGCCGCGCTCAGGTTGTCTGAAAGCGCCAATCCACAAGTGTCGGCGCTGCAGGCGCATCTCGATCTTCAGGGATTTGATGATGAGGGTGTTGAGGCGCGTCTCGTCACTGGCATTTATCGCGAGGACGAAACAATTCCTCACAATCAGAGGTTTGAAGAATCCGAAGTGAACTGGAATGCCGTTCGGGTAGAAATCACCTTCCCGATCGAAGAACGCATTATGGGCGGGCTCGTACAGAACGATAACTCATTGCAGGTTCATTCAACGGCCACGCTCAGGCGTAGCGCATCACTCTGGATGGGGTCACGTCTTCTGCGTCTTGAGGGCGGTCTGCCTGCGGCGCTTCTGGATTCACTAGTCGGATATAATGGCCGGATTACGGTTGCCGATTATGAGCAGCTTCTGGATATCGAACTCGATATTTTTCAGGCGCTGGAGATCATAAATACCGACCTGGATCTCGATGCGCTCACATATAATGAGGTTCTCGGAGCGGAGATAACTCTGGGCGATGTGACATCTGCCATCCGGTATTCTGATTTGTCGGGAACGCTCCCGTTCAATCTTCAGCCACCAGGGCGCGCGGCAAGACGAACCCTTTTGCTGAGCGAGATCCTGGATCTGGGCCGTTCTGGTGGACTGGATATTGGAGAGCTTCCGTCCACACGCGCCTTCATGATTTCAGCAGGTGAATTGCTGTTTGCTTCCGCGGCGCTCGCGAACGGAGATAGTCAGGCTGAAGCGGACCTTGAGGTTCTGGGTGATTTCGTTGCTGCGCGTGTTGATATTGGTGATCCGGGCCGTTTTCTTCACTGGGACCATGGCGCTGACGGTTTTGACGAGATGGAGTCCAGCCAGATTGATATCGAGCTGGATATTGGAAGCGGGCTGAATCTTCTCAACACGTCATTGCAACTTGGATCGGCCTCAGCACGTATAACTGACGTTCAATGTGATGCACGAAGAAGTGTTCAAACCGTAACCGTAGAGGCGGAATCGTCGCCAACCACTCTGACTCTCAATCCGTTAAACCTCCGGGATATTACGATCGATCTGTCAGGTGGCGACACTGTCGAGGTGGAGTTTTCCGCAGCTGAAATCGAAGCTGGTACTACGAAGACAGTATCCTCTGGACTGGGCGTCAATCTGAACCGCACGCCGCTTCTTTATCGCCCACTGGTCATTCTGGTGAACGATATTCTGGAAGAGCTCGGCATATATGTTGGCGAAGCTGACCTGCGTGTGACCGATGCCAGCTGCCGTCTGCCTTATCTGGTCGACTGAAGTCTGCGATCCACCGCATCCCAGAAGAGCTGCGCGGCATCAATGCCAGTAAACCGCTTCATCTCCTGAACACCTGTCGGGGAGGTAACGTTGATCTCGGTTAGCTTATCTCCAATGACATCGATGCCGACGAGCACAAGTCCGCGCTCTTTGAGGGCCGGTCCGATGCGGCGACAAATTTCAAGATCGGTTTCAGTGAGGTCCACCGGATGCGCCGTGCCGCCAACGTGCAGATTGGACCGCGCTTCACCTTCTTTTGGGACGCGGTTGATTGCGCCCGCCGGTTCGCCATCAATCAGAATGACGCGCTTATCACCTTTTGAAACGTCCTTCAGGAAGGCCTGAACGATGAAAGGTTCGCGGTTGCGTTCGGTGAACATTTCCAGAAGGGAGCCATAATTGGAATCTTTCGCATTCACTTTGAAAACGCCCGCGCCTCCATTGCCGTAAAGCGGCTTCATAATCACATCGCCATGCTTTTCGCGGAAGGCTGCGATCTCGTCCGGATTACGGGTGATCAGCGTTTCCGGCAGCAGGCCCGGGAACAGAAGCGGGAAGAGTTTTTCAGGCGATGAGCGGACCCATTCAGGGTCGTTCAGGACGAGCGTCTTGCCTTTGAGAAGCTCAAGAAGATGGGCCGCCGTAATGTAGGCCATATCGAAAGGCGGGTCCTGACGCATGAGAACCACATCGACGTCGTCTTCCAGATCGAGGCGTTCATAGTCTTCAAACAGAGCCGGCGTGCCGGGAACGCGCTGGACCTTGGTGCGGCGTGCCTTTGCATAGAGGCGACCGTCCAGACAGGAGAGGTCGTTCGGATGATAGGTCCAGACCTGATAGCCTCTGCTTTCTGCGGCCTCAGCCATGGCAAAAGTGGTATCTGCATTGATATCCACGGTTTCCATCGGGTCCATCTGAATGGCAATTCTGAGGCTCATAGGTGCGTCTCCATAACTGCCGACAGACATATGTATTTCTCTGGCATTTCACCAGAGTAGACGCCTCACTTCATGGTGAGTTTATCTGTCAGGTGTTTTGTTATTCACTATTGGTGCGCCGACGCAGTCGATAAACGGCGGGCTGATGGTCTGTATATTCAAATGCCAGATCAATACCGCGAACATCGACCAGTTCTACGTCGGGCGATAGGAGCAGGCCGTCAATAATCGTGCGGTAGTTCTCATCCGGCTGAAACGGGCGTTCATTTGTGCGCACGGTCGGAACGTTCGCATCAAAGGCGAGATGCCAGCTTTCGGGAAGTTCTTCCTGCGGGAAGTCATGAATCCAGAATAGTGCGTCTTCAGTCGATGTGGACGGGAAGTCTGTCTGCGTCAGGCGCATATTCCAGTCACCGCCGATGACGATGCTTTTGCCTTCTGCATGGAGCTGCTCGGCGAAGTCGATCACAGCGCGTAGCTGTTCGTTTCGTGTGTCCCCGCCCTCATCGAAGGCTGCCAGATGCAGATTGATGACCGCCCACGGCGTGCCTGCGACCTCAACTTCAGAAACCTGCATGTGATAATGGCGCGGAATGAAGCCCATAATAGGTTCAGGTTCACTCGGCAGGCGTACCAGTTCTGGTTGCTGATCGGTGAGGCGTGTGAACATGGACGGCCCATGTTCCAGACGCAAAGGCTCTGGCAACATGCGCGAGCCGATATCGGAGGAGAAAAACATCGTCCAGTCCGAAAGCGTGTCTGCCACAGCAGCGCGTACATCAACGCCACGTGTCAAAAGCCCGGCTGCTGCGGTCTCCTGAAGCAGATAGACATCTACCGGATTGGCAGTCAGCGTTGCCTGAATGCCGGCAAGGTTTTTCTCAACTACAGACACTGATGGCGGCAAAAGCATGTCGCCGCCGTCTGCTTTAAAGTCGGATTCCTCGCCAAGCCCCGCATAGCCGAGATTCCAGGTCATGACGGTGAGTTCAGCCGAGGCCAGAGTTTGAGGCGCAGTATCGGATTTACGGAACACCGTCTTGATCGAGCGGTTGAAGTAGGTGCTGCCAATCGCGACCGCGAGATAAAGCACGATCAGCAGAAGAACGATCAGCACGCCGTATATCATCATTTTCATACGCGCTGTCCTTTAAGTTTTCGATTTCTTGCTGATCATCTTGCGTCCAACCCACTGCATGACGCCAAGTATAGCGGCAAGTCCACCCCATTCATTCGCGAGCCTGCCAATATACCCCAGAATGGATTTTTGATCGTCCAGCGTAAGGTAGATCGTACCATAGCGTTCCAGAAAATCAGGGTCTTCGGGTAATACGCCTTCTCGCATGACATACATCTGCGCGAGAAAATCATCGATCAGACGGGCATACTGGTCAACATAAACCCAGCCTGCTACGCCGAGCACCGTCAACACGCCAACTGCCGTGGTCGCGTGCGTGATGTTTCGGGCGCTTTCGCGGAAGACGCCATAAATCGGGGTGTAGCGGATGACGATATTGATCACGAAAATACCGGCCATGAAGATGAAGGCAGGCACCATATAGAGCTCCACCCTTCCAAGCAGGATTTGAAGATCGATAAAGGATAGTTCAAGTGCGCGTGGAGAATTCGGGTTCTGTGCGAAGAATGACAGGATTTCGGCGCCGCGGGTTTCGAAGCTCTGACCGTCTCGATACGTCTGCTGGACGATGATCAGCGCGAGTAGAAGACCTCCAACAAAGAAGATGATCGAATAGGCGTTATAGACCAGATAGGTGAAGAATAGCGGGCGTTTTTTACCAGCAGGCGCCGTCAGGGCGGTATAAATGCCGTAGAGAATGACGATTCCGCTGACGACGGCGACACTCGCCAGAGCAGCGGGCCATATTCACTGAACAGATCGGCGATGCTGGATTTATCTGAAACGAAATCGATCAGATACAACAAAAGCGCCGCAGCACCGATCAGCACGATCTCGCCGCTCAGGCGGATATCGATGGCGCCGGCCTGAACGCGGATGCCGTGTTCACGTATCCAGATCGGGCCAGCGATCCAATAGGCGAGGATTGCGGATACAGACGCCATCAGAAAACAAATGAATATGATCATACCCGCCCCCGAACGCCGCCATAAAGTGCCACGTTTTCAACGCAGCGTACTTTTACTGGTTGAGGCTGGCAAGTTTGCTTGAGCGGGCGGGACGGTCCTAGCTGGACGGGCCTCCAAGTAACCCTGAGTCCGGATCATATCGATCATTGTTTCCGGAATTCTGCTCCCGGTTCGGGCTGGCAGAATTCGGCTCGCGAATCTGGATATAAGACACCACTTCACGCACGCCGTTCACAACGCTTGCATGCTCTGCAATCTGGCGCAGTTCGTCAGAAGACCGCGCAATGCCCATCAGATAAACGACGCCGTCATAGGTCTCGATATTGATGTTGACGCTTTTGACTTCCTGATCGGTGAAAAGGCGCGTGCGGACGCGAGCCGTAATCCATTCATCATTGAGGTTCTGGCGGACGCCACCGGCTTCACGGACCTGAATCTCATTAGCCACATCTTCGATCAGACCGACGGTCCAGGCGATGCGCTCGACTTCCATGCGGTCTTCTATGGTTTCAACGCGGCCTGTCAGAAGTGCCACGCGTCCGGCGACTTCAACATCGACTTCGTTATAGCGACGTGGGCCAGCGGCCAGCAGCCGGGCTTTCAATTCATTTGATGCGTTTGCGTCATCAAGGCTCTGACCGAGCGTGCGATCCTGAACGGCTGCGACCCCGACGGCACCAGCTGCGCCAACAACACCGGCAACACATCCGCTGAGCGGCAGTATGCAGGCAACCAGTAGTAAGGCGCGAACGGACATGTGTGTCTCCCTGAGTAATCTACTCCAACTTACTCATTGTCTCTTAACCATGAGTTAGGGGAAAATCGGGTCTCCATGCGTCGCGAATGTGGCAAAAGGTTAAACTGGGCGCGATTGCGAACAGATCATAGCGCCGGTCTGCATTGTAAAGATCGCCATGGCGCGACAGCCAGAGGTCTGCGGCTCGGCCAATTCTGACCCAGTTTTGCATGGATACGGCCTCTTTTGCATCATCGAGGCGGGCGCGCTTCTTCACTTCGATAATGACGACAAGACCGCCTTTTCGGCAGACAATGTCGAGCTCTCCGGTTGCTAGCTTTTGCCGTGTTGCGAGGATTTTATAGCCCTTTAGCGTGAGCATGAGACAGGCATAGCGTTCGGCCCAGCGGCCTGCAGCTTCTGCTTTCTGCCGCTTATTCTGCGCCATTACCCGTTGTCACCGCGCGCTTTGTGCTGAAGGGATACGGCGCGAGCGTAAAGTTCGCGCTTGGGACGATCAAACTTTTTTGACGCTTCGGCGGCAGCGCCCTTAGCACCAAGATTGGCCATACGGTCGATCAGATAAGCGTCGATATCCTCTTCGCTGACCTCCACCTGCCCTTCACCGGTGAGTGATACCATCAGGACGATCTCACCTTTAGGCGGGCCGTCTTCCTGGAGCTGACTGAGAAAGGCACCAGCCTCTGAATGAATTATGGTTTCGAACATTTTGGTCAGCTCGCGTGCCATAACGAGTTCGGTTTCGGCGCCAAACACCTCGATGATTGCCGCAACCGTGTCATCGAGCCGGTTGCCGCTTTCATAGAGAACCAAAGTCGTTTTCTGGTCCGCAAAGGATTTGAGGCGCTCAAGGCGCTGACCGGTTTTCACCGGCAGAAAGCCTGCAAAGGTGAAGGTGTCGGTGGGTAGGCCACCCGCGCTCAGGGCTGCGGTTAAAGCGGACGGGCCTGGAATGGGGATGACATCAAAGCCTGCCTCGCGCACATCGCGGACCAGTTTAAAGCCCGGGTCTGAAATGAGCGGCGTGCCCGCATCCGAAACAAGGGCGAGGCGTTCGCCTTTTTCCAGCGCCTCAATGATAACAGGCCGCATCTGCGCCCCATTATGGTCATGGTAGGTGCGTAGGGTAGTTTTAATTCCATAGGCATCCAGCAGGCGCCGTGTCTGCCGGGTGTCTTCTGCGTAAATCACATCCACGGCGGTAAGCGTATCGAGCGCGCGTAAAGTTATGTCCCGGAGATTGCCAATTGGTGTTGCCACCACATACAAAGCCGATGACAAATCGACTGAGCGAATAAGTTGTGTCACGGGCATTACCTCGATAGCGTCCATAAGGTATGACGGTCCGATCTTCGGGGACCTGGGAGAGTAGACGATGAAACCGGTTCTAGCTTTAAGGCAGTTTTCTGTGGTGCCAAGCCTGCTTCTGGCGGGATTGCTTGCGGCATCCTGTGCAACTGCACCTGCGCGCCCGCCTGTACCGATCTCTACAGGTGAGCCGCGTACAGAGCCTGAGCCGCCGCCTCCGCCAACCGATGAGCTGCCTGAGCCTGAAGAGGTTCTGCCGGAAGAGCCTGAAGAAACCGGTCCGGATGCGCGCCTCTTCCTCACACCTGAATTCATGGAAGGCCGCCAGATCCGCCGTGTTGGCGTACTTCTGCCTTTCTCTCACTCGCGCGCGGGCGTGCGTTCGCAAGCCTCAGGTCTTCTTGCCGCTATCGAGATGGCTCTGTTCGATCAGGCTGGCACAGACATTCTGATTATTCCGAAGGACACTGCCGGTGATGCGCGCCAGTCTGCTGCTGCAGCCACTGAAGTGATCAATGAAGGCGCTGACGTCATTATCGGTCCGCTGTTTGCGACGAGTGTTCAGTCGGTTGCGACAACGGCGCGAGCCGTAGACATTCCAATCATTGCCTTTTCGAATGACCGGTCTGCGGCGGGTGGCGGCGCTTATTTGATGAGCTTCCCGCCGGAAGAAGAAGTCGCGCGCATTGTGGATCACACAATGGCTCAGGGCATTCGCAAGTTTGCCTTTATGGGGCCAGCGTCTACCTATTCGCGCCGCGTGGAAACGGCTCTGCGTTTTGAAGCAGCCCGTCGCGGCGGCATTGTCATCGCGTCCGAATTCTACGCACCAGACAATCAGGCGCCGGTGGATGAGGCGCGCCGTCTTGCTGGGCGTATCAATAGTTCACTTATGAACCGGACTGAGCGCGTTGCAGTGATGATCCCGGATAATGGCGTTCAGCTTCGCGCAGTCGCTCCGCTGCTTCCATACTATGAAGTAAATCTGCGCCAGCTTCAGTATATCGGTACATCCATCTGGAACGATCCGCAAATCTGGCGTGAGCCGGTTCTGGAGAACGCCATCTTCGCGATGCCTGATCCGCAGGACACTGAATATTTCAGCAATGCGTTTCAGGGCGTTTACAATAGCGAACCTGCCTCGCTTGCCAGCCTTGGTTATGATGCTGCGGCGCTCTCTATATCTTTCCTCACCGATGGCCGCGTTTCAGAAGATGAACTTCTCGAAGCTGACGGCTTTCGCGGTGTGAATGGTCTCTTCCGTTTTCGTGAAGACGGTACAATCGAGCGCGGTCTGTCTATCATGTCGATCCGCCCGAGCGGTCCGGTGCTGGTCGAAGACGCGCCAGACAGTTTTGTGGTCGGCGGCAGCTAGGCTCAGGGCAGGATTTCGCCGGCAATATAATCAGCCAGCAACCAGCCTTTTTCGGTCAATGATATGCGGCCAGCTTCTTCAAGGAGCTGGCCGTTTTCTGTGAAGCTCTCAAGCTTGCGGGCGTTGAGCGGTGCGCCAAGGCGGGCCTCGACACTGGCGCGATCCACACCTCGCTTTGAACGCAGGCCCAGAATGACCGCTTCTTCAGCCGCTTCAATGCCAGTGAGGGAGAAAGTCTCAGCCGAGCCGGTGCCTCGCTCTTCGACGGCGCTGATATAATCCGGAACGCGTTGTTCAGCGATTGTCGTCGTGCGCCCGTCCGGTAATTCCAGCTTACCTTCTGCGCCGGGGCCGATGCCAAGCCATTCGCCGTTCAGCCAATAGGTGAGGTTATGTCGCGAGCAATAGTCTTCAGAACGCGCATGGTTGGAGACTTCATACGCGGGCAGGCCCCGCTTAGCAGTTAGCTTCAGCGTCTCTATATAAAGGTCCGCCTGCTCATCTTCGCCCAGAGGTATGAATTGCTCGCGCTCGACCTGTTTGGCAAACGCGGTCTTCTCTTTGATTGTCAGTTCATAGAGTGACAAATGCGGCGTGCCCTTTGAAAGCGCGCTATCGAGCTCCTCCAGCCAAGCATGAATGCTCTGGCCCGGCCGCGCATAAATCAGATCAATCGATGTGTTCGGAAAAACATTTAGCGCTGCATCAATCGCCTTGCGGGCTTCGTCGCTGGTGTGATTGCGCCCAAGAAAGCGAAGCGCATCGTCATTCAAAGCCTGCACGCCGAGTGAAAGCCGGTTTACGCCTGCGGCCTTCCACGCTTTCAGGCGTTCGGGCGTGATGTCTTCAGGATTGGCTTCCAGAGTGATCTCGATATCGCCATCCGGCTCAAATTGAACGGCGGACGTTTCTATCACCTCGGATAGAAATGACGGGGCACACAAAGAGGGCGTACCACCGCCAAAGTATAAAGATGTGAGTGTGCGGCCCGTCAGGCCGGCCGCATATCCTTCAATATCTTTCAGGATCGCTGCTTCCAGAGCTGAAGTGTCCCGCGATTTCGCCGCATAGACGTTGAAATCGCAATAAGGACAAATCTTCGCGCAATACGGCCAGTGGACGTATATGCCGAACAGCTCATCAGGAAGGCGCGGCGAGCCCGACATTAAATCTCCAGCGCAGCCTTCAGCTTCACAAAAGCATCGGCGCGGTGACTCATGGCATGTTTCCGGTCAGGATCCATTTCGCCGAATGTGATGGTTTCGCCCTCAGCGACGAAAATAGGATCATAGCCAAAGCCTTTATCGCCGCGGGCTGGGAATTCCAGATGGCCACGAACTTCGCCTTCAAAGATTTCGGTATGGCCATCCGGCCAGCCAATGGCGAGGGCGCAGACGAATCGCGCCGAATAATCGTCGGCATTCTTTTCTACCAGAGCGGTCTGAACTTTCTTCATGGCATTTTCAAAGCTGCGCGGCTCACCGGCCCAGCGCGCTGAATAAATGCCTGGCTGACCATCCAGAGCGAACACTTCAAGGCCTGAATCATCTGACAAAGCAGGCTCGCCAGTGGTCCTTGCGGCTGCCAAAGCCTTCAAAGCGGCATTGCCCGTAAAAGTTTTTTCGGTCTCTTCCGGCTCTGCAAGATCAAGTTCGATCGCAGAGCGTACCTGGAACCCCAAAGGCTCAAATAGTGCCTTCAATTCTTTGACTTTTCCGGAGTTGTGGGTGGCGGCAATCAGGTTGCCGGGAGCAAGCTTTCTGGTCATCAGATCACACCTTCATCACGTCGATTTTATGTTTTTCGATAAATTTATGCTTGATTGTTTTTCGATAAATCATTATTGTTTATGGACAAGTCGAGGCGAGCCACTTTCCTCCCGACATAGTGTCACGGTTCGTTGAACGGCTTTCTAACTAGAGCAAGAAGGACTTTTTTAAAATGCGTACTCTCAAATCCGGCGTAACGGGTCTCATGATCGGGCTGGTTTATTTTGGCGCGCCCATGGTAGTACTAACCGGTTACCTCACCGCACTTTCGCCCTTGAGCGTATAGTAGTTGCGGTTTAGGCAGGGTGGTGAGCATATGGCCTCCACCCTTGCAACGAACAACTGGAGCTGACGACACAATGCCGCTGAAGGCTTTAGGAAAAGGATCAATCGCTTCGGCACTGCATGTGCTGATGAGCGTTATCACCAGCCTTGGCTGGCTGGTTCTGGGTATCTGCGTCACGGTTCTTGTGATCGCAATGGCCACTGATCTCTCCGGCGGCGCACTGCAATTGCCTGTGCTTGAAGGCAATATCTCCGTTGATACGCCGACCTATCTGATCGGCTTTGCAAGTCTCATCGTTATCCTGGTCGGATTCATTCTTATGGCCGGCCAGCTCAAGCGTATTCTCAAAACTCTTATTGATGGCGATCCATTCGTCCCGGAAAACGCGCGCCGACTTACACGGCTTGCGCTGATTGTCGCGGGAATGGAACTTTGTCGCCACGCCATTGGTTTTGCAGCTAAAATGTTCCTGGTGAATACATCAGTGAACTTCTCTGTTAACCTCGCCGCATGGGTCGCGGTGATCACTCTTATGGTCCTGAGCCAGGTGTTTGCCGAAGGCACGCGCTTGCGCGAAGAAGAAAAAATGACAATCTGATAATATATGCCGATTCGCGTTACCCTAGATCGCGTCCTTCTGGACCGCCGCATGTCACTGACGGAGCTCAGTGATAGGGTCGGTGTGACACTCGCCAACCTGTCTATTCTCAAAACCGGTAAGGCGAAAGCCGTCCGGTTCTCAACGCTGGAAGCGCTTTGCCGCGAGCTGCACTGTCAGCCGGCAGATCTTCTTGTGTTTGATGATGAAGAGGATGAGGACGGCCAGCAAGCCGCGGCCGAGTGAATTCACGCCCGGACTCTGTCCGGACATGACCATTTCTGATATTTCTTCAATCAAGCGACGCGCGGAAAACCTGTTCCCGCGTTCTTTTTATGTCTGACACCTGGCAGGACGGCACCACGCTATGTCTATGGAAAAACTCGTTATCCTCACCACAGGCGGAACGCTCGATAAGGATCATGACACCTTCACCGAGAGTCTGGTTCTCAACACTGAGAACGTGACCAATGTGCCGGAACTGTTGCGGGTCGGGAAAACGCATTTTCCGCGTGTGCAGCCCATTATGAGCCTTGATAGCGCTGATATGACAGAAGACCACCGCGCGCACATTCTAAGTGCCGTGAAGATTGTACCTGAAACGCATATCGTCATCACGCACGGCACCAGTACGATGGGTGAAACAGCTCGGTTTCTTGATGGAAAGACTGGCGACAAGACGGTTGTGCTGACAGGTGCGCTTCGCCCGTTCGCGCTCGGAAAGTCGGATGCTGGTTTTAATGTGGGCGGTGCAGTGGTTGCAGCCCAGGCTCTGCCGGTTGGCGTGTACGCGGTTATGAATGGCCGCATCTTCACGGCTGATGAGGTTTCGAAGGACGCCAAATCGGGCCGGTTTGATGTTTAGGGATCAGAACTCCAGATTTGCGTCGCGCAGTATTTCCAGAGCGGGCTGCATAGCGTCTTCACATTTCTGCCAACGACCGACTGAACTTGTGTAGACGGGCTTGCGAACCTGAGTGGCACTCGCTGTCGCAACGGCGGCCTTGCTCTCATGGAATCGCATGCAGGCCTCTTCAAACGGCAGATCGCAAAACGCGAGAAGCCTGCGCACCTCCTCTTCAGTGTGAGTAACGAGCTGTTCGTAATGCACCGATGTGAAGGCTTTTTCGGGTATGCGCTCGGAAAAAGCGTCCATAAGCTTATTGAACTCTACCACATAGCGTGCGGCAAGTTTCAGGTCGTAGGCGTAGGTGTAGAAGGAAAATGCTGTCGCGAATAGTTGTCTGTAATTGCTGAGCACAGTGTCTGCAGGATTTCTCCGCACACAGATTACACGTGCATTTGGAATGGCGGATAGAATAGCAGGTACGTAAAAGAAATTGAGTGGCATTTTATCCGTGAAGCGCCCGGTTAGTTGCAGCGTGGCTTCAACAGATTTCAGATAGCGCTGACCGAGCGCTTTCATATCCAGCGTTTCAGTGGCGCGCAGCGTTTCCTCATCCAGAACCAGCGGGCTTTTTGTGGCAGCCTGGCGTTTCAGCGCGATTGAGAAATCACCGAGTTCGCCTCCGGAGGTTACGGACGAATGTGAAGACACAATCCGGTCGACGAGTGTCGTGCCCGTTCTGGGCATCCCGACGATAAATATTGGACCATTTGCTGTATCGTTGGGTGAAATATTCAGTGTAGCTGCGAGGTGTCTGGCTGCGTCAAAGCAAGCGCGGTCTTCATCTTCACGCGGTTTCAGCGTTGCCAATTTAATGGCCTTGCCCTGCGCCAGCCATGTCATGGCTTCCTGTTGATCGCCCATATCCTCTTGGGTTTTAGCGATCGCATGCGCAAGCTGCAATTTGGCATCAGTGTCAGATACAGCTCGCTGATCCCAGTCGGCTTTAAGTTCGCGCAGTGAATTATCCTGCTCTGATTGGGTGGTTATTGACACCAAGGCAACTCGTGCACGGGTATTGCGAGGTGCGAGCGCAAGACAGGCTTGAAAGGCGTCGCCAGCTTCTTTGAAGCGTCCCACAAATTGCAACGCCGCTCCGAGATTGTATTGATAATCGGCGATGTTCGGATTTCTGGCGCAGGCTTTCTGATAAAACGCGACAGCTTCATCGTGCAGGCCAGCCCGACTCAGGACAACACCGATCGTGTCCAGTGTCAGCGCATCGACTGGGCCCGCGCTGATTGCATGTCTCACCATGCTGACTGCTTCATCGCGGCGATTAAGCGCGATCAGGCAGCGGGAAATCTGGGCACATGTCTCCGCCTCACTATAACCAGAAGTGCGCGCGCGTCCGTAGATATCGAGTGCTTTTGCAAAATTGTTATGATCTGCAGTGAGCTGCCCGAGAAGGAAATAGGCTTCTCCGTCTGACGGATTGTTCTGCAGAGACCGAATACAGAGCGCGTGAGCTTCCTTGTATTTTTTCTCCGCCAAAAGTTGGCGTGCTATTTTTAACACAGAATAGTCTTTTCGTTCATGGTGGGTGAAATGCCTATTTTTTGCTTTCGACGTCGCCAATAAGATGCAAATGTCCACAGTAAAGGACTAATTTTGGGAGAGTTGTCCGCAAGGGGCTTCCATACTGAATAGCTTTTTTCCAGACAATTCTGGTTGGTTTGTAGCGTTCAATCAAGGAATAAAAGATGAAACTTTCACTTCTTATGACGTCGAGTGCGCTCGCGGTCGCTTCGCTCGCAATGCCTGCGATTGCGCAGGATGCTCCGGGTGCGGAAGACGCAGTTTCACGTCAGGATACAGTTCTTGTGACGGCAACTCGCCGCGAGGGCACTGTACAGACAGTACCTCTTAATATCGCAGCTATTGGTGCTGAGCAGATCGAAGAGCAGGGCATTGAAGAGCTTGCAGACCTGATCGCATCGGTACCGGGGATAAACATTGTCGACCGTGGCGGTCGTCAGGGTAACCCGATCATTGTGCGCGGTATCAACGCTGACCCGATCAACTCGGGCGATGGCGATAATAGCGGTGGCGGCACTGTTGCAACCTATCTCGGTGAAGTTCCGCTTTTCATCGACCTGAAACTGAATGACATGGAACGGGTCGAGGTTCTGCTTGGTCCACAGGGCACACTGTATGGTGCGGGCACGCTTGCTGGTGCAATCCGCTATATTCCGGTTCGCCCGCAAATTGGCGAAAACACTTTTGAGATGCGCGCTGATCTTTATCAGTACTCTGAAGCGTCTTCCATGTCTCAGGACGTTGGCATTACGTTTAACCAGACGATCTCTGACACATTTGCGATCCGTGGCTCTGTCGATGTTTTGCGCGATTCTGGTTTCGTAGACCAGCCATTCCTGGTCCAGACGCTCGGTGTTTCCAACCCTGATCCTGATTTTGGTAACCCGGCTGATGTTGCAGCGAATCTGACGAGCATGGAAGATGTCGACTCAGAGGATGCGATTTCAGGTCGTATCGCCGCGCGCTGGACACCAACGGACTGGCTCGATGGTACGCTGACATACTATTTCCAGGACGTTGACGTTGGTGGCCGCCGCATCTCTCATGGCATGACGACCTACCCGAACTATAACGGTACTCAGCAGCTTTTCTCTGCAGGTGAGTTCGAAAGTGCGAGCCGTATTCTTGAGCCAAACTCTATCACAAACGAGCTTCTCGCGCTTGAATTCACGGCTGACCTCGGGTTTGCAGAGCTGACATCTGCGACGGGTTATTCAGAGTTCGCTGATGATGGTAACCGCGACCAGAACAATCTTCTGATTACTCTGGAGTATTCTTACGAGTTGTTCCCTGCGTTCGGTTCTATGACACACGAAGTTGGTGAGACAGATACCTTCACTCAGGAACTTCGCCTCGTCTCAACTACAGACGGACCGTTCAACTGGATCGTCGGTGCATTTTATTCTAACTCGGAAAGCGCAGCATTCTCCGCTGAATACACGCCGAACTACGATACATATGCTATCAACACACTGGGCTTCACCTTCCTGGAAGATCATCCGAATGACCTTGAGTACTTCTCACAGAGTCTTATTGAGCTTACAGAGTCCGCCTTCTTCGGTGAAATCGGCTATGACATTACAGACCGTTGGTCTGTTACCATCGGTGGTCGATATTATGATTATGAGCTGAAAGAATTCAGCGCGGTTGATTTCCCGTTGTTTGACCAGACGTTCAATGAACAGACTCTCGACCAGATTCGCGCGAACTCGTTTGACCCGACACTCGGTCAATCTGATGATGGCTTCCTCTACAAGTTCAATACGTCTTACCAATTCACTGACGATATTCTGGGTTACTTCACAGTGGCTGAGGGGTATCGCATTGGTAATTCCAACGGACTTGGCACGTGTGCGGCTTACGATCCAAACGCTACGCAGGGCGCATGTGCGTTGGCGCCAGGTCAGCAATATGGCCCGAACCCGGGTGATGTCGCTCAGTTTGACGAGCGCGCATATGGTCCTGACCAGACAACGAGCTATGAGATTGGTGCAAAGACCGCATGGCTCGATGGCGATTTGATCCTGAACGGTGCGATCTTCTTCGTTGAGTGGACGGATCCACAGGTATCTTCTGCGACGGTAAACGCGAATATTCCGATCACGGTCAACGCTGCGGGCGCAGAGTCCAAAGGTCTTGAACTTCAGGGGTCATGGCAGGTTAACGACCAGTTCAGCCTGCGCGGTTCATTCTCTCACGCTGCAACGGAGCTGACAGAAGATGTGCCATTCCTCATTCGCACGATTACGCCTCCGGGGTTTGGTACTGCGTTTGAAGATGGTCAGGCTGGCGATCGTCTGCCGGGCTCTCCTGAAAACCAGTTCGCAATTTTCGGTGAATACGTCATGCCGCTTGCCAGCGGCAATGAAGTTACGGTTCGCGGTGGGTACAACTGGCAGGGGGACATTCTCACTCGTACGGGCGGGCGTGGTTCATCTCTGACGGTTCCAGACGTTGGCTTGGCCAATGCATCCGTCACTTATGCGGCAGATAACTGGGATGCGTCTCTCTACGTGAAAAACCTGTTCGATGAGTATGTGATCACCGGCTATGTTGGCACGCCGCTGTCAGCGCAGGTCGCTTCTGACATCAATGGTGACCCGGTTACGGTTCGTAATCCATACGCAACCATCGGCGCGCCGCGTACGGTTGGCGTACGCTTCCGTTACTTCATCGGCGAATAAGTCGCTCATACGGCCTGAATAGAAACGCCGCCCTTCGAGGCGGCGTTTTTTTTGTTGTCCAATGCTGGAACGTGCTACCCAATCGCGGCGCGCTGCGCCTCGAAAAGTTCGCCGCAGCCTTTTTGCGCCAGACGCATCAGCTCAGCGAATTCGTTCGGCGTGAAGCTACGCTCCTCGCCTGTGCCCTGAATTTCGATGATGTTGCCGTCAGAGGTCATCACGAAGTTCGCATCGACTTCGCCTTCTGAATCTTCCGGATAATCAAGGTCCAGAACCGGTACGTCTTTATAGACGCCGCAAGAAATGGCTGCTGCCTGCGCTGTCAGCGGGAAGCTGTCGATCACGCCTTCTTTGACGAGGTATTTGCACGCCAGAGCCAGCGCCACATAACCGCCGGTGATAGAGGCTGTACGTGTGCCGCCGTCTGCCTGAATGACGTCGCAGTCAATGGTGATCTGGTTTTCGCCAAGCGCCTTCAGGTCTGTGATTGCGCGAAGCGAACGACCGATCAGACGCTGGATTTCCTGCGTACGGCCGGACTGTTTGCCAGCGGCAGCTTCACGGCGTCCGCGTGTGTGTGTCGCGCGTGGCAGCATGCCATACTCGCCCGTGACCCAACCTTCGCCTTTGCCCTTCATCCAGCCTGGAACCCGTGGCTCCCAGCTTGCTGTGCAGAGCACATGCGTATTGCCGAATTTGGCAAGGCATGAGCCTTCCGCATACGCGTTCACATTGGTTTCGAGTGAAATGGTTCGAAGCTGGTCTGCCTGCCGTCCGGATGGGCGCATGATATTATCTCCAGATGAAATTGGGTGCCGGTCTAATCATCACCGGACGGTTCGTCTATCATGGCCTGCAGGAAAGACTTGTATTTTCTGGCAATGACCTCAAATCTTGAGGCGCGAAAGACCTCAAACGCTCGGACCCTTCAGTTATGACCAGCCTGCAAGCGCTCGACCGTAGATCGCGGGAAATATTTAAGACGATTGTAGAGGCTTACCTTGAAACAGGCGAGCCGGTTGGCTCGCGCACGATTTCCAAGCGCGGTGTGGACCTGTCGCCTGCGTCTATTCGCAATGTGATGGCGGACCTTGTCTCGCTCGGGCTTCTTGACGCGCCCCATATCAGTGCCGGTCGCAGGCCGAGCCATGCGGGCCTTCGCTTTTTTGTCGATAGCCTTCTGGAAGTCGGTGAAGTGGGTGAGGACGATCGCGACCAGATCGAATCGCGTCTTGCTGCCGTCAGCAGGGATATGGATGAGCTTCTGAATGAAGCGTCCGAGGTTTTGTCCGGCCTGACAGGCGGAGCGAGTCTGGTGTCATCTCCGAAGAGCGATGATCCGGTCCGTCAGGTAGAGTTTATTCCGCTCGGGCCGGCGCGCGCGCTATGTATTCTCGTCTCTGATGGCGGCGATGTTGAAAACCGCATCATTGATTTCGGACCGGAGATCGGCCCAACCACGCTGATGGAAGCGTCGAACTATCTCACGGCGCGGATGCGCGGGCGTCGCCTGTCAGAAGCGCGCATGGAGATTGAACGCGAACTCAGCGAAAAACGCGCTCAGCTCGATGCCGCGGCGGCCAATCTTATCCGCCTTGGCGTTGTTGAATGGTCTGGTGAAGAACCGGATCGCGGACGGTCTTTGATCGTGCGCGGGCGTGCAAATCTGCTTGAAACGGCCAGCGCAAAGGAAGATCTTGACCGGATCGGCCATCTTTTCGATGAGCTGGAACGGAAAAAAAGCATGCTGGAAGTGCTTGATTCTACTAGAGATGCTGCCGGAGCGCGCATTTTTATCGGCTCTGAGAACTCTCTCTTTTCACTTTCGGGTTCCAGCATGATCGTCTCTTCCTATATGAACAGCGACCGAAAAGTTGTAGGCGCTCTGGGCGTGATCGGACCAACGAGTCTGAATTATGCCCGGGTGATACCTATGGTAAACTATACAGCCAAAGTGGTAGGCCAGATACTGGATGGCCGCCAAAAACGGGATGGACAGTAAATGAGTGACGGCAGAGACCCATCAGAAATCCAGGACGATGTGGAGCTGAGCGAAGCTGCACAGGAAATGGCTGACGCTATGGAAGCGGCGGCTAACGAGATGGACGGCAAGCAGGCTGACGACGAAATCTCTATGGAGCAACGCTTCCAGATGCTGGCCGACGAGAACGCGAAGCTGAAAGATCAGGTGCTGCGCGCACATGCCGAGATGGACAACATTCGTAAGCGTGCCGAGCGTCAGGTAGCTGACACACGCGTTTATGCCGTTGAGAAATTCGCTGGCGATCTTCTGCCTGTGTCTGACAACTTCGCGCGCGCGCTTGATGCGCTGCCTGAAGGCGAACGTGATGGCCTTTCCGATGCGGGTAAAAACCTGCTCGTTGGTGTAGAAGCGATCCAGAAAGAGCTGCACGCGACGTTTGCCCGTCACGGCGTTACGGCGATCCACGCAGAACCGGGCTCTGATTTTGACCCGAACCTGCATCAGGCCGTCAGCCAGATGCCGTCCGAGCATCCATCAGGCAAAGTCGCCGCGACGTTCCAGACAGGTTGGAAGATTGGTAACCGCACGCTTCGCGCCGCTATGGTGGCCGTTAGCGCGGGCTGATCCTCTTCTGAAATCTTTAATTTTGAAAGAGCCGGGCCATGCGTCCGGCTTTTTTGCGCTTTCTGGCTTGATCTCAACTGCGCTTGAGATTCCATAACCTCTCCTTTCGTCATGAAAGGATGAGACATGGACCTCAATCAGGTGACTTTACCGGTCACGGACTTTGAAACCGCCTATCAGTTTTACGGGCAGATCGGCCTCAAGCCGATTGTGTATTCGCAAGGACGCTATGCCCGTTTTGAGCTTCCGTCTGGTAGCTCGACGCTCTCTCTACACGTGGCAGATCACGCCATGCCGCCGGGCGTGGTGATCTATTTCGAATGCGATGATGTGGATGCACGCTATAAAGCTTTGTGCGCCCGGCGCGTCGAATTTCTGAATGCGCCGCGCGATGAAGTCTGGGGCTGGCGAGAAGCGCGGTTTAAAGACCCGTCCGGCAATGAACTTTGTCTGTTTCATGCGGGGCAAAACCGAGGCTTTCCGGCCTGGCGGCTGCAGAGTGCTGGCGACATGTGACCGGTTTCGTCTCACCGCGCTGACCAAATAGTGATTTTTAATCGCAGGTCTGGCTTTCCATCTGTTTCTGTCACAGATTCAGCCGGTATCGAAGCGGGGCAGGCGCATGGACATTCTGACAATCATTCCACCGGTTGCGGCGATTATCGTCGCCGTTGTCTGGCGCAATGTGTATGCGGCGCTGCTGACCGCTTTGTTTCTGTCTGAAACCCTGATTGCGGCATTTAACCCGGGCATGGGGCTTCTGGGTGTTGCAGACCGGAATATGGAGGTCTTCGCCTCCAGCTATAATGCGCACATTCTGGTCTTCTGTCTGCTGATTGGCGCATTGATCGCTTATATGAGGGATTCCGGCGGCGTCTCTGCCATGGCGCATATGCTGATCCGCTCGGGTGTCGCTGGTAGTCGCCGCAAGGCAGAACTCGCTGTCGCCGCGACGGGTACGGTCGTGTTCATTGAGACAAATGTAAGCCTGCTCTCTTCCGGCGTGCTCGGCCGACCGCTCTATGATGCGCATAAGCTCTCGCGTGAGCGGCTTGCTTATATTATCGACTCCACCTCTGCGCCGGTGAGCGTGATTATCCTTCTCAATGGCTGGGGCGCGTATGCGTTGAGCCTTGTCGCCGATTACGGGTTCGACCGCCCGCTTGATGTGGTGCTCGGCTCTATCCCGTGGAATTTCTATGCAATTCTGACCCTGATCGGCGTCTATTTCACCGCGATTTCGGGCAAGGTTTTCGGACCGATGAAAACCGCAGACCAGAAGGTAAGTGCCATTACCGAGGCGGGGCCTGAGCCGACAAAGGCACTCTATATGTGGCTGCCTCTGGTGATAATGGTTGGCGCGGCGCTTGGCTTCATGGCGTGGACCGGCAATGGTAATATCACCGATGGCGATGGCGCGCGTTCTATCCTCTGGGCGATCTGCCTTGCGATCATCGTTGCCGCAGGCCTGCTCTTCTTCAACAAGGTTTATTCCGGCTCAGAGCTTCAGGAGAAAGCCTTTAAGGGCGTCGGCGAAATGGTGCCGATGGTCGCTGTACTCTGGTTCTCGATTGCGCTTGGCGGCTCCCTACGGGAGCTTGGAACAGGCGCCTATATAGCGTCGATTGCAGCTGAATCCATTCCGGCATTCACCGTGCCTGTGGTGATGTTCATCGCCGCGGCGCTCACCAGTTTCATGACGGGCACGAGCTGGGGCACCTATGGCATTCTGGTGCCAATCGCCATGCCGCTGGCCGCCGCGCTTGGCATTCCGCCATCACTGGCGCTCGCCGCCGTACTCGGCGGCGGCGTATTTGGCGATCACTGCTCTCCGATTTCGGATACGTCGTTGATTGCGAGTGTCGCCTCCGGCTCTGAACACCTGTCACACGTGCGAACTCAGTTGCCGTATGCACTGACGACAGCAGGCATAGCGTGTGTGCTCTATCTTGTGGCGGGTCTGGCTGCGGTATAGGTTACCAAAAGGTGTGTACTTGCGTCCTGGTGCGTGAGAGGTCATTTCTGATCTCACGTAACGAAACGGAGATACAACATGACCCGTATGCCAACATATTTTATCCCGCATGGCGGTGGTCCGTGTTTCTTTATGGACCCGTTTCCGGGCACGCCTGTGGACACCTGGGACCGTATGGCAGACTTCCTGAAGAAGCTGCCGGAAGACCTGCCAGAGCCGCCAAAGGCTGTTCTGATCATCTCAGCGCACTGGCTGACAGATGTGCCGACAATGATCACAACCGAAGCGCCAGAGCTCTATTTTGATTATTACGGCTTTCCGCCGCAGACATATGAGCTGACATGGCCTGCGAAGACGTCAGGCTGGCTGGCAGCCCGTACAAAAGAACTCTTAAACGATGCCGGATACCGCGTAGCTGAAGAGACAGAGCGCGGCCTCGACCATGGCGTGTTCGTGCCGTTCAAGCTGATCTATCCGGATGCTGACATGCCGATCCTACAGCTTTCCATGCTGAACACGGATAATGCGGCAGAGCAGATCCGTTACGGTCAGGCGCTGGCAAAGCTTCGTGATGAGGGCGTTCAGATCATCGGCTCAGGCCTCAGTTATCACAATCTGCGTCAGCTCTATCACCAGCCGCTGGTGACAAACCCGGCTTCAGTTGCATTCGATGAGTGGCTGACAGATGCAGCAACCGATACGGACGGTCGTAATGACAAGCTGGCGCAATGGCTGAAAGTGCCAACAGCGCGCGCAGTTCACCCGACTTCTGAACACCTTTTGCCTATGATGATTGCCGCAGGCGCTGCGACGGGCGACCAAGGTGAGCAGATATATTCTGACATCGTGCTCGGCAAAGCCGTGTCCGGTTATCGCTTCGGCTAGCTGGCCGCGTCCTCTTTGTTTTCTCGCTTCAAAAGTGGGGAGACAATGTGATGGAACGCAAACCATCCCATCACAGCGCTGAGTGTGTTCGCCCAAAGGTCTTCGGTTGCGAAGGTGCGATAGGCGCATGGCATGATCCCGAAAACGCCTGTGAGCTGGCTCGTTTCGATCGCAAGTGATGTCCCAAAGCCGATCGCCAGCGCAGTCCATAGTCCATGACGCCAGCCTGCACGCAGGAAAAATGAGCATGGGGCCAGCATGAAAAGGTTGAGCCCGAATTGGACCGCCGTGCCGGAGGTTATGATGGGTATAAGATCAATCTTGCCACGACGTTCGACGTGCCAAATTAGCTCGTGCCAACTGAATAACGGGTCTAAGTTTGGCCTAGCCCGCCAATGCGCTTCACAATACGCTCCAAAATCGTCGGGCATTGGAAAATGGGTGACAAAGATCACCATACATAACGTTACAACCAATCCGGCCCAGGCGAGCCTGCGCAGGTAAGGCTCTGCGCGGTCGCGATGTTGAGGAAGGACGCGCCACGCAACAGCAATTGCGAACATAATCAGTGATGCTGCGATCAAACCTGTGAGAAAAATGTAGAAATAAAGCCTCAAAGACATCCTGCCGTGCGCGTTCGTATGGATATCTGAATGGGATTTGAGGCGCGATCAAGGCGTAGGGATCAGATGATGATTGGAATGCGTTTCACGCCGGTCTTTTGCGCGCGACCAGAGTTTTTCATGCACGGTGTAAGCAAAGGTCTGCACGAAAGGTTCGATCAGGCCGATGGCTAAGGCTGCATGCCAGTTGCGGGTCAATGCAAAGGCAACGGCGATGGCAACGATCAAGTGCATCAGGCCATAAGTAATTGTTTTCAACATTCTGGTTCGTCCATGCATGGTAAAGCAACGAACTGAATGTGGGTTAGTTGAGAATAATTCTCAAAGTGATAATTGCGATACCAGCTATAAAGCTTTTCTTAGTGTGAGATTGATCCGCCCGCCCTGCTTAAGAAGCGACGAGGTGCCGGGGTAAATCCGGTCTATGCCATGATAGGCGAGGCGATCTGACCCTCGAAGGATCATCACATCGCCGGAGCGTAGCTTGAAGGACTGTGTTTTGCCGCCGCGCGTTGTCTGGCCAAGGCGGAAGAGGGCGGTGTCTCCCAGAGAGATAGACAGGACCGGAATTGTCAGGTCCTGTTCGTCTCTGTCCTGATGCAGACCCATTTTGGCGTCCGCCGGATAATAATTGCAGAGGCAAACATCTGGCAGGGGGGCATCGGGTAACAAGCCTGTCCAGATATCAAGAATGCTTTGCGGAATATCCGGCCATGGACTGCCGGTTTCAGGGTGGGTGGGCTGATAGCGATAGCCTTTGGTGTCACTCATCCAGCCTGCAGCGCCGAAATTTGTCATGCGCACAGACATGGATTTTCCCGTACGAGGCATTGTAGGTGTGTAAAGCGGGGCTTCAGGAATCCGGGCACGGATGTCTTCCAGCAGCAGATTCTGATCCTCTGTGCTCACGTGTTGTGAAAAAAATTGTGTTCCGTTTGGCCGGATTTCCATGGATTTTCCGCTGATTTTTATCGCTATTCATAAAGATAGAGCGCTCTACCGAGCCGTCACTCGGAAATTTCACAATTTCGCGAGGTCAAAATGCATTGACGCCTTGAGCCTTTCGAATCTTTTCCCATATCCAGCCAGAAGCCTGAGGAGTTCGCTCTTCACGTATCCGTAGAGTCATCGGGCTTAGGCGCTGCTTGCAGGCCATCCAACAGGCCGGATGACGGCTAACCAGAGGATTGTATAATGGGAAAAATTATTGGTATCGACCTTGGTACGACAAACTCCTGTGTCGCCGTTATGGACGGCAAGGATGCCAAGGTAATCGAAAACGCTGAAGGTGCACGCACAACGCCATCCGTTGTTGCTTTCGCTGAAGGTGGTGAACGTCTGATCGGCATGCCTGCACGGCGCCAGGCCGTCACCAACCCTGAGCAGACCTTCTTTGCGATCAAACGTCTGATCGGTCGTGCATACGGCGATCCGACTGTTGAGAAAGACAAAAAGCTCGTTCCTTACGAGATCACAAAAGGCCCAAGCGGCGACGCATGGGTTAAAGGTCGCGACAAAGACTACTCCCCGCAGGAAGTGTCGTCTTTCATTCTGACAAAGATGAAAGAGACAGCAGAAGCTTATCTCGGTGAGAAAGTTACGCAGGCCGTGATCACGGTTCCTGCTTACTTTAATGACGCTCAGCGTCAGGCGACGAAAGACGCTGGTAAAATTGCCGGTCTTGAAGTTCTGCGCATCATCAACGAGCCGACAGCCGCTGCGCTGGCTTACGGCCTCGACAAAGCGTCTGAAAACAAAACGATTGCAGTTTATGACCTTGGTGGTGGTACATTCGACGTATCCATCCTCGAGATCGGTGACGGCGTGTTTGAAGTTCTGTCTACAAACGGCGACACCTTCCTTGGCGGTGAAGACTTCGACATTCGTATCGTCGACTATCTGGCTGATGAGTTCAAAAAAGAGAACGGCATCGACCTGAAAGCTGACAAAATGGCGCTCCAGCGTCTGAAAGACGAAGCTGAGAAAGCCAAAAAAGAGCTGTCTTCTGCGTCTCAGTATGAAGTGAACCTTCCGTTCATCACGGCTGACGCAACAGGTCCTAAGCACCTCAACATCAAACTCTCCCGCGCGAAGTTTGAGAGCCTGGTTGAAGACCTCGTGAAGCGCACGATCGAGCCATGTAAGAAAGCGCTTGCGGACGCAGGCAAATCTGCTGGCGAAATCGACGATGTGGTTCTCGTTGGCGGTATGACGCGTATGCCTGCGGTTCAGGAAGCGGTGAAGAAATTCTTCGGTCGCGAGCCGCACAAAGGTGTGAACCCGGACGAAGTTGTTGCGCTTGGTGCGGCAATTCAGGCGGGCGTTCTGCAGGGCGATGTGAAAGACGTTGTTCTTCTCGACGTTACACCTCTGTCTCTCGGTATCGAAACACTCGGCGGTGTCTTCACACGTCTGATCGACCGTAACACGACAATCCCGACGAAGAAGTCTCAGGTCTTCTCTACAGCCGACGACAACCAGCCAGCTGTGACGATCCGCGTCTTCCAGGGGGAGCGTGAAATGGCTGCCGACAACAAAATGCTCGGCCAGTTCAACCTTGAAGGTATCCCGCCAGCACCGCGCGGTATGCCACAGATCGAGGTTACGTTCGACATTGACGCCAACGGCATCGTGAACGTGTCTGCGAAGGACAAAGCGACCAACAAAGAGCAGAAGATCACCATTCAGGCGAATGGCGGCCTCTCTGACGACGAGATCAACCAGATGATGAAGGACGCGGAAGCAAACGCTGACGCGGACAAGCAACGTCGTGAACTCGTCGAAGCGAAAAACAACGCTGAAGCGATGGTCCACTCTACCGAGAAGCAGCTCGCTGAGCATGGCGATAAGGTAGACGCGTCTATTAAGAGCGACATCGAAGCCGCTATGGCCGACCTGACGAAAGCTGCTGAGAGCGAAGATCTGGAAGACATCCAGGCTAAAACTCAGGCGCTGATGCAGGCAAGCATGAAGCTCGGTGAAGCGATTTACGCTCAGCAACAGTCTGAGGGTGAAGCGGCAGCGGCTGCAGACGCAGCAAGCGATGCGGCAGATGACGATGTCATCGACGCTGACTTCGAAGATGTCGGCGACGACAAGAAGTCTGCCTAACCTGCCTTAGCTGACGCTAAATAGGAAAACGACATGGCCAGCCTGAAACATATGACCTTCATTGTTCCGGTGCTGGCCTTGTCATTTTTCCAGCCAGCGATGGCTCAGCGATCGCTGGACGCAGATGATGCCGCCCTGTGTTCGGCGGCCCTCGATCTCGCGCGCGGCTGGCCCGGCATGATGATTTCGCAGCACGCGAAATATGTTCAGGCTTCGGACTGGTTTCAGACGCAGGGTATCGCGGCAAATGAGATTTATTTCGAGAATCAACTCGAACTCTACATCGCAGCGCTGACAGAAGCGCGCGACTCCGGCGACACGCAATTTCGTACGGTCGTCGAGGGATGTGAGACTTATTACGATACGAGCCGTACCGACTGATCGGCCTCGTTTCCATCAGGGAATGACCAATGTCTGACCGGAGTTATTATGACATTCTCGGCGTAGCCAAGGATGCCGACGAAAAGCAGATCAAGAGCGCCTATCGCAAGCTGGCCATGAAATATCACCCGGACCGCAATCCGGATGATCCTGAAGCTGAAGCGAAGTTCAAGGAGGCGGGCGAAGCTTATTCCATCTTGTCTGATGGCGATAAGCGCGCAGCCTATGACCGTTATGGTAAAGCTGCCTTTGAACAGGGCGGCGGCGGTGGCAACCCGTTTGGTCAGGGTGTCGATCCGGGCGACATTTTCGGTGATATTTTCTCTGAATTCTTCGGCGGTAGCCGCGGCGGCGGACGTGCTCAGGCGCGTGGGCAGGACCTACGCTACGATCTTGAAATTTTATTGGAAGATGCCTTTAACGGCCGAGATATGGAAATTACGTTGCCGGGCAAGGAAGCGTGTGACCGTTGTGACGGCCAAGGCGCAGAGCCGGGTACACAGCCTGAAACCTGCACGACCTGTCATGGACGTGGCCGCGTCCGTGTGCAGCAAGGCTTTTTCACAATGGAACGTGGCTGCCCGAAATGTGCAGGCCGTGGCACAGTGATTAAAGATCCGTGCCGCCAATGTGCAGGCCAGGGTTATGTTCAGACAGAGCGGACGCTTTCCATCAACATTCCAGCCGGAATTGAAAGCGGTCAGCGTATCCGCCTCTCCGGCGAGGGTGATCCGGGTGGACCGGGCCTCGTGCCGGGCGATCTCTACATCTTTGTAGAAGTGCTTGACCATGAAATCTTCGAACGTGACGGACCGAACCTTTATTGCCGCGCACCGGTGACAATGGTCACTGCGGCGCTTGGCGGCGATATTGAAATCCCGACCGTGGAGGGTGGCCGGACACGCATCACCATCCCGGAAGGCGCCCAGACAGGCCGCCGTATGCGCCTGCGCGGTAAGGGCATGACTTCACTACGTGGTGGCCCGCGCGGTGACCTCTACGTCGAGCTGTTCGTGGAAACACCGCAAAAGCTGACATCGCGTCAGAAAGAACTCATGCGCGAGTTCTGCGATGAATCCGGTGAAGACTGTAACCCTGAGAGCAATGGCTTCCTCGGCAAGGTCAAACGGTTCTGGGACGATCTTACGGACGCTGACGAAGCCCGTTAGAATGTCAGCCAGGAGGGCAGCCGTTTTGCGCTGCCCTTTCGTTTTGCATTCGCGAAAAATTCAAATGAACCCGCTTGGCGTTGAGGCGTTTGTCTGACTAGATTTCTACGTCGTTCAAAGCCTAAGGGGGCATCAGATGAACCTTCTCTCCAAACTATCTGTCAGCGCGCTGGCACTTTCCGTTGTGGCGTGTGCAGGCGAAGAGACGGCGCCAGCTGCGCCGGAAGCCGTTGTTGCAGCTGAACCTGCTGCCGAGCCAGCAGCGGCAGACGCAGAAGCGCCGGAGGTCATGCCAGAGGACGTGCTCGCGTTTGATATTGGCGAGATCAATGCGCTCGCGCTGACAGACGGTCAGTTCACAATGCCGGTCGATCAGTCGCCATTCGGCGCGCAGCCTCTGGAAGATGTGGTTGAAGCGCTCGATGATGCTGGCCTTGAAAGCGATACGCTTAGTCTCTCTCTCCATCCAATGCTGCTTGATGGCACAATCCTGTTTGACACGGGTACTGGTGGTCCGCCAGCTGGCGGTCTGATGACGTCGCTTTCTGAGTCCGGCGTCGATCCAGCTGATATCACAGATATTTTCATCTCTCACTCGCACTTTGACCATGTCGGCGGTCTGATCACCTCAGAGGGGGAGCCAGCCTTCCCGAACGCGACAGTTCGTATGTCTGTCGAAGAGTGGAACTTCATGCAGACGAATGAAGAACAGGCGGCAATTGTTGCGGCGGTGTCTCCGATGGTTGAAACCTTCGAGGCAGGCACAGTAGACATTCTGCCGGGCATTACCTCGCTCGATACGCATGGCCACACACCGGGCCATTCCGGTTTCCGCATTGCGTCCGGTGACGAAACGCTACTCTATGTTGGCGATTCCATGCACCATTTCGTGCTGTCCGTTGGCCACCCGGGGTGGACGATTGCGTTTGATATGAACGAACCGGTTGCGCGTGAAAGCCGTGAGGCGCTGCTCGCAGAGCTGGCCGAGACCGGTGAAACCATTTTCGCCTATCACTTCCCGTTCCCGGGCATTGGCCACATTGAAACGAGCGATGATGGCTTTGTCTTCGTAGAAGACTAAGCCCTGAAGGCTTGAATTTAGGGCTGATGGGACTGCCGATCCGGTCATTTCCATCAGTCCGATTCTCCGGACATTAAGTTTCTCAGCCTAAAATCCTGACCAGACATCAGGAGTGGGACCGTGGCTGATACTGCTATTCAGAACCAAAACACGAGCAAGCTGGCACTTTATCGGGGCCTGATCGCGCTGGCATGGGCTGATCACGAGCTGCATCCGGATGAGAAATCCACACTCCATGAAATCATCGACAATCATCAGGGCCTGAGCGTTGAAGATCGCACTCTGCTCCACAGTGAAGTCGATCAGCCGGTCGAGCTATCGAGCGTCTGGCCGGACATTACCGATCCGCAGGACCGTGCCCGCCTGATTGATATGTCGAATGTTATCTTCCAGCAGGATAACGACTTTTCCGACGCTGAACGTGACCTCATCGAGCGCTTCCAGACCAAACATCTGGCGAGCATTGATATCCGCTCGGTAACGGCTGACCTTGAGAGCTTTTCCGAAGAGCAAGAACGCCTGCGCAAGAAAGAATCTGCTGAAATCAAAGCGTGGGCGAGCCAGTACGGTTTGTTCGGCTCACTGAAGCGTGCCTTCGAGACGAAGCTGTTTTGATCAAACGTCTGATTGACTTGCGCTGAGGCTGGGCTTCTATAGCGCCATGTCTGAAATTGCCCCTGTACATATCGCTGTATCTGGCGCCGCTGGCCGCATGGGCCGCGCGCTTTCTACGCTTACGATTGATGATCCGTCTCTGAAGCTGGTTGGTGCGACCGAAGCGCCTGCATTCCACGATCTTGGTGTGGATATTGGTGAGCTTCTGGGCAAGGGCAAAACCGGCGTTGCGTTGACAACTGACGTGAATGCGGCCGCAGGCGATGCCAGCTGTTTTATCGATTTCACCCGCCCGAAAGCGACACTTGCCGCGATGGAAGCGCTTAAGGGCACTTGTGTCCGTTGTGTCGTCGTTGGCACAACCGGCATGTCGGATGAGGAAATTACCGCCTTACAGGGGTATTCTGATCGCTACGCTATCATCTATTCGGGGAATTATTCGCTTGGCGTGAATATGCTCGCAGCGCTTGTCGAGCGCGCGGCGAAATCTCTCGGTGAAGACTGGGATATTGAAATTCTCGAAACCCATCACCGTCACAAGGTTGATGCGCCGTCCGGAACTGCGCTTCTGCTCGGCGAAGCGGCTGCTGATGGCCGCGATGTTGATCTGAAAGATGTGCGCCTTGCGCCTTATGACGGCATTACTGGCGAGCGTCCTGTAGGGAGGATCGGCTTTTCTGTGCGCCGTTCGGGCGGCGTGATTGGCGAGCATGAAGTAAGCTTCGGCTCTGAAGAAGAAACGCTTACGCTGGCCCACTCTGCGCTGAACCGGAATGTCTTTGCCCGCGGCGCACTGAAAGCTGCTAAATGGGGCGCGGACCAACCGGCAGGCTGGTATTCCATGAAAGATGTTCTCGGCCTGTGAGTGATATCTGCTTCCAGCCGGCATGGCGCCAGATGGAGGCGCTGAACCTCGGTACGATTACGAGCGTCGAGCTCCTTAATCTGCATGTTGATCAGTTCAATCGCGTTAACAAAACCATCAACGCTGTCATCAAGACCGATCTGGAACGCGCGCGTCAGCACGCCAATGCTCTGGACCGGATGCGTGCGGACGGCAAAATTCTGGGCCCTCTGCACGGCCTGCCGATGACGATCAAAGACACGTTTGATGTCGATAACATGCCGGCGACCGCCGGTGCACCCGAATTTGCAAACCGAGCACGCCCTGTTGAAGACGCAAATGTCGTTATGCGGGTCAAAGCGTCTGGCGGCCTGATCTGGGGCAAGACGAACGTGCCGTATCTTGCCGGCGAGTGGCAGTCGTTTAACCGGCTCTTTGGGCAGACGAACAATCCCTACAATCTGGATGTAACACCAGGCGGGTCATCTGGCGGATCTGCTGCCGCGCTGGCTGCTGGTATCACCCCTATCGAGATTGGTTCTGACATTGGCGGATCGTTGCGCATCCCGTCTCACTTTACCGGTGTTTGCGCATTAAAGCCGACATTCGGCCTCGTGTCCCAGCATGGCCATGTGCCGCCTTCGCCTGAATATGCAGGTGAGGTGGACCTCAATGTCGTCGGGCCGATGGCGCGCACGGTACGCGACCTGAAAATTATGCGCTCTGTTATTCAGGCAGGGGCCACTGCCACGCAGAGCGGATTTGCGCTATCGCTTGAAAACAAGCGCCTCGCCGTCTGGGCTGAGCAGGAAGAATGGCCGCTATCGACTGCGGTGCAGGAGGTGATTTCCAGCGCGGTCCGCGAGCTTGAAGCCTCTGAGGCCGAAGTTGTGCGCGTGAAGCCTGACGTGGACCCTAAAGAGCTGATGGATGTTTACCTTGGGCTGCTCATTCCGGTTGTCGCGATGGATATGCCTCAACTTCGTTCGGTGGGCCTGAAGCTGCTTCGCCCGATCCTGAAACGCCTCCAGAAGTATGAGAAATCGCCCTTCACAGATGGCAACTGGGCGGTCAAAGCCACGCTGTCCCATCATGAGTGGATGCAGATTGATGGTCGCCGTGCAGCACTGAAGCGTATCTTGCGCGATTTCTTTAAAACCTATGACGCGCTCATCATGCCGATTTCAGCAACGCCTGCTATTCCGCACAATACCCGGGGCACGGTTCTGGAGCGCTTCATCACTTTTGATGGGAAGTCGCATCCTTATGCGACGCATCTGAACTGGATTTCGCTCGCGTCGGCGCTCCACCTTCCGGCTGTTTCGATTCCGGCAGGTCGCACACCGTCAGGACTGCCTGTCGGCATTCAGATTATTGGCCCGCAAAACTCTGATGCGCGTCTTCTGGACATCGCCGAAGCAATTGAAGGTCTTCTTGGGGGTTACCGAAGGCCCACGACTGATCTAGGTGTCTATTAGAAACGACAGATCAGGGGAGAGATCATGCAGGACCGTGTAAAGCCGCTCGAAGGTGTTCGCAATTTTCGTGACTTTGGCGGGTATGACACCCCGACAGGGCGTGTGCGTTCCGGTCTGCTGTTTCGCTCAGGCCATTATAATGAAGCAACTGATGACGATCTTGCCTTTCTGAACGGGCTGAATGTGGGGTTTCACGTAGATCTCCGACGCCCGGACGAGCGGGACCGCCAGCCAAATAAATGGCCAGCTGAACATGTTATCCAGATTGCATCTGAAGGCGGACGTCAGGAAACACCGGCCCATGTTGCTGCGCTTACGCAGGAGAATGTGACGCCTGATTCCATCGAAACCTATATGACGAACTATTATCGTGAGGCGCCGTTCAAGGATCATCATATCGAGCTCTTCCGACAATGGTTTGACGGGATTGAAAAAGCTGATGGCGCGTCAGTGGTTCATTGCGCAGCCGGTAAGGACCGGACCGGCATTATCTGCGCGCTCACCCACATTCTGTTCGGCGTAAACGAGCGCGACATGTTTGAGGATTATGACCTCACCAATCGCGCCGTCGATATTGAGAAATTTCTGCCTCTGGCCAGCGAGCGCTTCAACAAAATGCTTGGAACCAATCACGAAACGGATGTGTTCCGGCCATTCATGGGGGTGCGCAATGTCTACCTTGAGAATGCGCTGGAAGTGATGAGCGATGCGCATGGCTCGCCGCGCAATTACATGACCGAAGTTCTGGGTGTGAATGAAGAACGGGCAGATACGATCCGCCGCAAATACATAGAGGCCTGATCGGACAGCGATATAGTTCTGGTCATCCCTTACAATTTGTAGTCTCCTTGTCGAAAAGCGGAAAACCGCTACCGAGGGAGAAGACATGACCGAGATGAAAGAGGAGGGCGTCCGCCCTGCAATGGCGGCTGCCGTGGATGGCGATTTGCCAAGTTCGGTCGCGCCGGAAGATCGCGGTGGTGTCTGGGATAAGCCTGCGCTGGGCTGGGTCATCTTCGAGTTTGCCCGCAATCCTTATTATCTTCTCGTCATTATTTACATTTTCGCACCCTATCTTGCGGGTATTGTCGCGGCCGATGCCGTTGCACGCGGTGAATTTGCCGGTCTTGATACCTCGCAGACCGGCGAAGCGGCCAGTGCATATGGTCAGGCCTTTGTGGCAGGCGTTACCAAATGGGCGGGATTTGCCGCGGCGATTACAGCGCCTATTCTTGGCGCAACGCTGGATCGGGGCGGGCGTCGCAAGCCGATCATGATGGTGTTTCTGGGCCTATTGGCGCTCATGTCCTTCAGCCTGTGGTGGACAATGCCAGGTGAGGCCGGTCTGCCATACTGGGCGGTTGGTCTGGCGCTGATCGTGGCTGCCGTCAGCTATACCTATTCAGAGGTCACCCATAACGCGATGCTGAAGGACGCAGCGCGTCCGGAGCTGCTTCCGAATGTGTCTGGCAATGGTCTGGCGCTTGGCAATCTGGGTGGCACGATTGCCATGATGCTTATCGTATTCCTGATCGCTATGCCGGGTGAGTTCGGCTGGCCGTTTTCTGCGCCAATCTTCGGCTTTGATGTGTCTGAACAGCACCAGTTCCGTATTGCAGGCCCGCTGGCAGCAGTCTGGCTTGTCGTCTTTGTCATGCCGTTTTTCCTCTGGTCACCAGATGCTGGCACTAAGGGCGCGAGCTGGTCAAAGGCCGCCAAAGAAGGCCTTGCGGGACTGTTTCAGACGCTGAAACGGGCAAGCCATTACAAAGAGACGATGAAGTTTCTAATTGCCCGCATGATCTATGCAGACGGTATGGCAGCACTTCTGGCGCTTGGCGCCGTTTATGTCGCCGGTGCTCTGCACTGGAATTTTCAGGAGCTGGTCGGTTATGCGATCTGGTTATCCATTTTCGGCACGTTTGGTGGCTTCTTGGGGGGCATGATGGATCGTCTGCTTGGCGTCAAAAAGGCCCTTCTGATCGAGCTCGTCGCGTTGGTGATCATTCTGGTCGGTCTTATTTCCATTACGGAAGAGTCAATCTTCTTTGGCCTGATGGAGTCCCGTCAGATCGTTGACTGGCCAGTATATTCACATCTGCATGACTGGGCATATCTTGGCGTTGCCGGTTTCCTTGCTGTGTTCGCAACAGCCTGTATCTCGTCCTCGCGCTCCATGCTGGTCGCTATGGCGCCGAAGAAGATGATCGGGGAATTTTTCGGACTTTACGCGATTGCGGGAACGATCACCGTCTGGCTCGGCCCGCTTCTGGTGGAAACCTTTACACGCATGTTTAATTCCCAGCGCATTGGCATGGCGACGATCAGCGTGCTTTTCCTGTTTGGTATCGTCGTCATGCTGACCGTGAAATACAAGAAGGGCCAGCAGAACGATTAAGGCCTAGTCGTCGTCCAGTTCGACGACATCCGTACGGCGCGGACGCAGATAGAACGTCTCGTTCAGGTTCTGCGCCGATGGCAGGAAGTAACCGAGTGTCGAGTTATAATTATAGGCCACTTCGGCCATAACGATGCTGTCGCCGTTCTGCAGAAGATTGTTCGGTACATCGACATTCGTTCCTGGCGCATAAGCCGTCATGTTTTGTGCTTCTGACCAGATGACTTCATTCTTGCCATTAATGCGCTGAATGCTGGTCACACGCATTTGTGCTTGTGTGCCGTCATATGGCTGGAAGAGGGCACGTGAGGCGGCGAAGATATCGTTCACCTCTGTGCGTGTGAGAACTGTACCGCGTGCAGTCAGATCGCCAAGCGCACTTGCTGTATGCGTCACCTTGCGATCGACGGCCATCAGGAATGAAACCTCGATGGATCCGAAATAGAGCGTCGCAAAGACAGGCAGGATAAGCGCGAACTCGACAGCGGATACACCATCGCGATTGCGGCAGAAATTACGCAGACGGGAAAGGAAACCGGTCGTTTTCATGGGCTAGTCTCCGAACGGCTCATTGCGGAAGGCGACGCTGGCCTGAAGCAGGCGGCGGTCACCATCCATGTTGGATAAAGGCGCGCCGATGACCGGCGTGATGATCTGCCATTCATAGAAGACGCGGGCGAGCACGATGTCATTGCCCTGACCGGCGTCGAACTGAAGATCATCGTCATTCACGTCGCCATCCTGAAGCGGGTCATTGCCTTGCGCTGCGCCGAAATCATCAAACACGCGCACGTCCACTTTCAGGCGGTCGTCACAATCGAGAATGCCAAACGTGGAGTCGCAGACGAGTGCTTTGAACGAGTCCGCGCTTGCGCCGGATTGTTGAAGTTCACCTGTACGGATGCGGCGCGCGGCTTCGGCTGCGCCATGCTCAAGTGTCGTCATGGCGATGAAGATCATGCAGATTTCAAACAGACCGATGAGAAGCACGAAGAATGGCGCGGCGACGAGCGCGAACTCGACTGCGTTCGCGCCTGAGCGATCACCTGCAAACCGGCGTAGCAATGTGCTATTCGCCAGTCTTTTAGATCCTGTCTTTGAAAGTATCCCGCTTACGCGCAACTGAACGTCCTCCTGGCGTTGAGCGTTCAGCCTAGCAAAACTTGTTTTGCGCCGGGTTTCGTCGATTGATGAAATTTACGGGAAAGCCCGAAATTACTGACTTGAGTCGCGCGCCTGAGAGATGATCGACTGATAGTAATCAGCGTTGTCGCCAATGTTTGGCGCGGCCTGACAATTCGGGGTGCAATCCATGGAGAAATCGCTACCCGCGCGGTTCACGCGAAGGCGTGTCGGGGAGGCATCAACAACATGGATGGTGGTGTCGACAACGACATTACCAAGCGTATCGATGACATGCAGGCTGGTCGAACCATACGCCTTGCCTGTGACAAACAGTGTGTTCTGGTCGTGGACGATCACGTCTGCAATGCGGGATGTGCCGATGGAGATGCCAGCGATATTGTCTGACATGATCAGGGGAATGGATTCTTCAAGCTGAACGATAACCGGCCCGACTTCCTGTCGGGGTGCTTCGATAACCTGCTGAACAGGGCCGCCTTCACCTGCAATTGCCAGAGGCGCTGCAACACCGAGTAAAATCGTCATCAGAATGTGCTTCATAACGCACTGCTCCCATTACACGCGTGCGAGAATAAACGGAGAGCATTGACCGAATACTAACAGAATGAGTGGGATGCATCGCAAAGGCGGTCATTCGGCATCTCGTTTTTATGGTAAACCAAAAGCTTAACGGACCCCTCTAAACTTTCTGGTCTGGTGAACTTGGTTTTCATCTCAATCGCATAGTCTGATTTTCGACCCGGGGACGAACACGTTGACGGGCCATCCTTGCCTATGTGGGAGATAGAAATGAAAAACATCGTACGTTTTCTTAAAGACAAATCTGGTGCAACTGCAATTGAGTATGGCCTGATCGCTGCGCTCATCGCTGTTGCTGTTATTTCTGGCGTTACCGCTCTCGGTACAAACGCTGGTACAACATTCAGCACAGTTGCTGCTGAAATGGCTTAATAGCCAACCAGTCAAATTTGCGAGTATCGCAGGTTTACAGGAAACCGTCGGGCATCTCGCCCGGCGGTTTTTTGCTGCGCGCAATTCCGCCCAAACTGAACATGGCTAAGAGGCGCAGCGAACTCGAATGAAAGCCTCAACAATTCATTCAGTAATTCTTGTCACCTTATTCTTTGAAACGACAGGGATAGGACATGTTGGCTTCGGTATTAATCGCGCTTTTTCTTGCGGGACTTATCTTTGGTGCGCTGCACGATGTAGCGAACATGACCATTCCAAACTGGCTCTCAATTGCTTTTGCAGTTCTTTTTCCGGTGGGATCGTTAATTCTCGGCGTGCCTCTGGTAACAATTGGCTGGCATATACTTGCCGGTTTTATTGCTCTCCTCATCTGCTTTGGCCTGTTTTCGATCGGTGTGTTCGGTGGGGGTGACGCGAAACTCATCCCCGCAGTGATGGTCTGGGTCGGACCGGCTGGTGCTATGGCCTTTGTCTATGGGCTCGCGCTCACGGGCGGTCTGCTTGCAATTCTGATTCTTATGTCGCGCCGTTTTGTACCGTCTCACGCGGTTCCAGGCTTTCTGCAGCGGTCCGTCGTCGAAGGTCCTGGCATTCCATATGCCGTAGCTATTGCATTCGGCGGCGTCTGGGCAATCCCGGCCAGCCCGGTTCTGTTTCAAATTTTCAGTGCCTCGGCGCTCAATTCGTTAACCATGCTTTAGCTGCATTGTGTTCTTTTTGGTGAAGTTTTCGGGAAATTGCCCGTAAGGAGTGGTCTCTGTGTCCTTAATGCGAATTCTGATTTTGGTTGTGGCAGGCGGCGCTGCGCTCGTCGCTGCAATGCTCGTTCGTGGGATGGGACAGCAGGAAGCTCCGCCTCAGATTGTGCAGGTTGTCGAACAGCTGGCAGAGCCTGAGCCACAAATTCCGCTGACACAAATCCTGATCGCATCACGTGACATGCCACTCGGTCATCGTATCGCACCTAACGATCTGACCTGGCAGGACTGGCCGGAAGCACACCTAAACGACACATATTTCGTCGCTGAAATGTCGCCGGATGCAATTACAGAGCTAGCAGGCTCTATAGTGCGCACACCGATTTACTCCGGTGAGCCGATGATCGAGCGCAAAATCGTTCGGCCGGGTGAAAATGGTTTTATGGCTGCGATCCTGAATGATGGTATGCGCGCTGTTGCTGTTGAGATTTCGGTCGAGACAGCTGCCGGTGGCTTTATTCTTCCGAATGACCGTGTTGATGTCATTCTGACTTACGACATTGAGGTCGCCGAAGGCGATATTCTTATAGAGCGCCCATCCACGCAGACTGTTCTTCAGAACGTACGCGTCCTCGCGATCGACCAGAACTTTGCTGAAACCGAAGATGAAAGCGTTGTGGTCGGCACGACGGCAACGCTCGAACTTGAACCGCGCCACGCCGAGGTCCTCATGCTGGCAACCCGTATGGGCGATATCTCGCTCACCCTTCGCGGTGTCGCTGAAGCACAGCGATCAGGCCAGACCGTGGTCGCGACCAGTAATATCGAAGCCGCAGAGGACGCCTCCGGCAGTGTCCGAATATACCGAAGCGGCAATACCGAGCACATGAATATCGGGGGCTCTCAATGATCGGGAAGTCTATCTGGCCTGCACTCGCGGGCCTCATCGCCATCAGCCTTCCACTTGTGCCGCCCGCTGCGGCACAAAACGTCGTTCAGGTAAACATCTCGCAGTCTGGTGCTAATCCGGTAACGCGTGATCTCCTCCTGCCGATGAACAAATCGTCTGTTGTGGAACTGTCCATCCCTGCCGCTGATGTCATCATCACAAATCCGGATATTGCTGACGCAGTGGTGCGCACACCGCAGCGTGTGATTTTCCGCGGCGTGAGTACAGGCGAAACGAACGCCTTCTTCTTTGATATTCACGGTAACCAGCTTCTGGACCTGCAAATCCGCGTCGAGCAGGACCTCTCCGGTCTTGCTGACCTTTATGCGCGACTGCTTCCGAACGCTGCGATCACCGCTGAAGCCTCTAATGGCGCGATCATTCTGACCGGCCGCGTATCAAGCCTGTCTGAGGCGCAGCGCGCTGTTGAGCTTGCGCAGAACTTTATCGTTCAGTCGCCAGCGGGCGGTGCAGCGGCTGCAGGCGGTGAGGGCGGCATGATGATGTCGTCTGGTGACACCGGCGGCCAGGTCATCAACCTTCTTAACATCGACGCCAATGATCAGGTTATGCTGCAGGTCCGCATTGTCGAGATGCAGCGCACGCTGACCCGCCAGATCGGTGTGAACCTCAACAGCACGCACAATTATGGCGACTATGTTGATCCGGTTCAGACATGGCTGCGCGATAGCAGTGGCAATCTCATTCTTGATACGGCAGGCAACCCGATCGGCGATACTGTCTATGACGGCTATTTCACCGGTGGTTCGTCTACCTCTACCAGCAACGCGTTTAACGTGGCCGGTCGCGCGCTTGGCGGTCTAGCGATGGCGGGTAGCCTTGCAAATTTTGTTGGCCCGCGTGGCTCCGAAGTTCTGCAGAACTCTATTGGTGCAAACATTCAGGCGCTTGAGCGTATTGGCCTCGTGCGTACGCTGGCAGAGCCGAACCTGACTGCGATTTCCGGCGAATCTGCACGCTTCCTTGCGGGTGGTGAGTATCCGGTTCCGGTTGGTCAGGACGAAACAGGTAACGTACAGCTCGAATTCAAACCGTTCGGTGTTGGCCTCGCCTTCACACCGGTTGTCCTCTCCGAGGGCCGTATTTCGCTTCGCATTTCTACAGAAGTTTCTGAGCTGACACAGGAAGGTGCGTTTGCGCCGCAATCTGTCGCCGGTACGGATGCGAACGGCAATGTCACAACAGTCCAGACGATCAACATTCCAGCGCTTAGCGTTCGCCGCGCGGAAACAACTGTCGAGCTTCCATCCGGTGGCTCAACCGTGATTGCGGGCCTCATTCAGGAAGAAACCAAGCAGTCCATGGACTCGCTTCCTGGCATTAACAACATTCCGGTTCTCGGCGCGCTCTTCCGTTCGCGCGACTTCCAGAATGACGAGACCGAACTGGTCGTGATCGTGACGCCTTATCTGGTCGACCCGACTGATCCGAACCGCTTGCGTACGCCTGATGAAGGTTATTCAACGGCTGGTCCGGCTGCGGGCTTCTTCCTTGGCCGACTTAACGACGTTTACTCCGTCCCTGGCGCTTCTGTTGAAGGTGAAAACTTCGACGCGCCGGTCGGGTTCATCATCGAGTGATTGGAGACATAAAGATGCGATTTTCACATTATCTCATCGGCGCTGCCGCCCTCTCCGCACTCGCTGGATGTGCGACGTATGACCCGATCGTTACGGTTTCCGGCACGAACGGCCGCTATAACCATGATATTGAAGTGGTCGAGGACACTGAAGTGCTCGAGCTTCAGGCCTATTCCGGCCAGCATGGCATTCCGCAATACCGTCAGGGCGATGTTCGCTATTTCCTGTCTGAATATGCGCGCCGCGGTCGCCGTCATGGCCCGCTGGTCGTATCCGTGCCGCAGGGCAGCCCGCATGCATCAAGCTATGAGGCGAGCGTGAACCAGATGCTGAATCTCGCGGCTGAGTACAATATCCGCGACATTGAGCGCAGCGACTACAATTCCAACGGGTCTCCGGAAGCGCCAATGGTGCTCGCGTTCACCGCGTACCGTGCGATTGCGCCGGATTGTCCTTCACTTGCAACGCTGAACCTTGCGGCGACGAGTTCGAATGATCCGCACCCGTCATTTGGCTGCTCTATGCGGGCAAATCTCGCGGCAATGGTTTCTGATCCGGCAGACCTTCTCGGTGCGCGCCGGTCCGATCCGGCAGATACGCTGCGCCGGATTGAGGTGCTGGATCTTTATCGTGCTGGCCAGAGCACGGCAACAGAGCGGTCTGATAGCGAAAGCGGCGCTGTCAGCACGGCTGTGGAATAGGGTTTAGGTGAGGATCGGTTGATGTCTAACAAAAGCAATCTTATCGACGATTTTGACTTTGACGATGATTTCGGCGCTGATGACAGCTTCGTCCCGGATAAGAGCTATGGTGGAAGCTCCGACTTCGGCGATGACTTCGGTGGCGACGATATGGGCTTTGAGCCTGCTTCTGCGTCTCCGGCGCCAGCGTCTGATGACGACGAGTATCGCGCGACAGTTTCTGTCGACACCGGGCCATCTACATTTACTGATGAAGGCCTGACTGGGAACATCACAGTTCCCCGCATCTCGATCCATGCCTTCTGCGAACGTGCCGGTACTGCCAAAACGATTGATGCAGCCTCTCGTGACCGCCGCCTTGCGAAAGTCCATCTCGAAGTTGAAGACGGCGGCCTCGCGCGCGCAATTCAGGTCTATCAGGAACAGTCTACGCCTGACCTTCTGATCGTAGAATCCAGCCTTCCAGCCCGTGAGATGCTGGCCCAGATCGATGCGCTTGCAGAGCTTTGCGATCCGAATATTCGCGTGCTCGTAATCGGCGCGATGAATGATGTTCAGCTTTATCGCCAGCTTGTTGCGCGCGGCGTGAGCGAATATCTCGTCCCGCCATTCCAGCCAACACAGCTGATCCAGTCGATTTCTGCGCTGTATGTCGATCCGGAGCGTCCGTTCATGGGCCGCTCGGTTGCGGTTGTCGGCGCAAAAGGCGGCGTTGGCTCTTCTACCATCGCACACAATCTTGCATGGTCGATTTCAGAGAACATCCAGATCAACACGTCACTTGTTGACCTCGATCTTTCTTGGGGCACGACAGCGCTCGACTTCAACCAGGAAGGCAATCAGACGATTGTCGATGCGCTTGGCGACCCTGACCGCGTCGATGACACGGTTCTCGACCGCCTGCTGACAAAAGCGACAGAGCGACTTTCTCTCTTCACCGCGCCGTCTTCTCTCAATTCGGACTTCGATTTCGACGAAGAGGCATATGATGAGGTGATCGACCGCGTTCGCCGCAATGTGCCGTTCGTCGTGCTCGACATGCCACATATCTGGTCTGACTGGAGCCGTTCGACCATGACGAACGCAGATGACGTTGTCGTGGTCTGCCAGCCGGACCTCGCATCGCTGCGCAATGGTAAGAACATTGTCGACTTCCTGAAAAACGCACGCAGCAATGATGCGCCGCCAAAAGTTGTTCTCAACATGGTTGGCGTACCGAAGCGTCCGGAAATTCCGGTGAAGGATTTTGCCGCTGCGATTGGTGTCGAGCCAAGCCTCGTTCTGCCGTTTGAGCCTAACCTGTTCGGTCAGGCGTCCAATAACGGTCAGATGATCTCCGAGACGGACCCGACATCGAAATCGTCTGTTGGCATCGACCATCTGGCGGGTCTTCTCACTGGCCGTACGGTCGTGGAACAGCAGGTCAGCCTGCTCAAAAAACTCATCAAGCTTGGAAAATAGGCGGACTGAATGTTCGGGAAACGCACTGACGGACCAACAAAGGCAAAACCGGCTGCGGCGCCAGTCGCACCTCCGCCACCTGAAAAGGTGAAGCCGGTTGCCAAGGCGCCTGAGCCGCCGCGTGCCAAACAGCGCGTCGAGACTAAAGCAGCGCCAAAGCCCGAACCGAAGCAAAAGCCTAAAAAAACCAAAGAAGCGGTCGCCAAGATTGATGACCGCTCTGACGAGTATTACCGCGTCAAAACCATGGTGTTTAACGCGCTGATCGACACAATCGATCTCGCGCAGCTCGCCCAGCTGGATGCAGACAGCGCGCGCGAAGAAATTCGTGACATCGTCGTCGAGATCATTTCTATCAAGAATGTCGTTATGTCGATTGCCGAGCAGGAAAGCCTGCTCGAAGACATTTGTAACGATGTTCTGGGTTATGGTCCGCTCGAGCCTCTGCTCGCGCGTGATGATATTGCCGATATTATGGTGAACGGTGCCGGCACGACCTATATCGAGGTCGACGGCCGTATCGAGCGCACAAATATCCGCTTCCGCGATAACGCCCAGCTGATGAATATCTGTCAGCGTATCGTTTCCCAGGTCGGCCGCCGCGTCGACGAAAGCTCCCCGATTTGTGACGCGCGTCTTCTGGACGGCTCGCGTGTGAACGTTATCGCCCCGCCACTGGCGCTGGATGGCCCTACGCTCACCATTCGTAAGTTCAAGAAGGACAAGCTCAAGCTCGAGAACCTGGTTAATTTCGGGTCGGTCTCTGAAGCTGGTGCTGAAATCCTGCGTATTATCGGCGCTTGCCGCTGTAACGTCCTGATCTCGGGCGGTACCGGTTCTGGTAAGACGACGCTTCTCAACTCACTCACGGCGTTTATCGAGCCGGGCGAGCGCGTAATCACCTGTGAGGACGCGGCCGAGCTTCAGCTTCAGCAGCCGCACGTGGTGCGTCTCGAGACACGTCCGCCAAACCTTGAAGGTACAGGCGCTGTTACCATGCGCGATCTGGTAAAGAACTGTCTGCGTATGCGTCCTGACCGCATCATTGTGGGCGAGGTGCGTGGCCCGGAGGCGTTTGACCTCCTGCAAGCCATGAACACAGGTCACGACGGTTCAATGGGTACGCTCCACGCCAACACCCCGCGTGAGGCGCTGTCTCGTGTGGAATCCATGATTACGATGGGTGGCTTCTCGCTGCCTGCGAAAACCATTCGTGAGATGATTGTCGGTTCGATTGACGTTGTGGTTCAGGCGTCCCGTCTGCGCGACGGTTCACGTAAAATCATCTCCATCACTGAAGTCATGGGCCTTGAGGGCGAGGTTATCGTGACTCAGGACATCATGAAGTTCGAAGTTGATGGCGAAGATGCTGACGGCAAGATCAAAGGGGCTCACCGTGGTCTTGGTGTTGGTCGCCCACGCTTCTGGGATCGTGCGCGTTATTACAACATGGAGCGCGAACTGGCAGACGCACTTGATGCGCTTGAGGGCAGCTGATCATGGATACACAAACCATCATCATCGCGGCGCTCGCCTTTTTCGCCATTGCAGGCGTCGGCTTTGCCTTCTCCGGCGGACAGGATTCCGGCAAGGCAAGCAAACGCGCGAAAGCGATTGCGTCGACCGGCCGTGTGGATGGCAAAGCCAATGACCCTCTCGCCGCGCGTCGTCGCCAGACGCAGGACATGCTCAAAAACCTGCGTGAAGGCGAGCAGAAGAAAAAGAAATCTCTCGTTCCGCAGGATATTGGTTCCCGCCTGAAACAGGCTGGCCTCGATATGAATGCGACGACATTCTATCTCGGTTCTCTGGGTGTCGGAGTAGGTCTGGGTGCACTCGGTTTCATTCTCGCACCTGCCAGCGTCACCACGACATTTCTGGGTGAAGGCGCGCGTGTTCTGATCGCCGCGCTGTTCGGTTTTGCAGGCTTTCTTGGTCTGCCGCGCTGGGTGCTCGGCTTCATGATCGCCGGTCGCCACAAGAAGATCACCAACCAGTTTGCTGACGCGCTTGATATCATCGTTCGTGGTGTGAAATCCGGTCTGCCGCTCAATGAGTGTCTGCGCATTATTGCCGTAGAAAGTCCTGAGCCGCTGCGGTCTGAATTCAAACAGATCACAGATGGCCTCTCCATGGGTCAGTCTATCTCTCAGGCGCTCGATAAGTTTTACCGCCGCGTCCCGCTGCAGGAAGTCAACTTCTTTAACATCGTTCTGGGCATTCAGGCGCAGACGGGTGGTAACTTGTCGGAAGCGCTGAACAACCTCTCCGTAGTAATCCGCTCGCGTAAAATGCTGCGTGAGAAGATTAAGGCCCTCTCATCCGAGGCGAAAGCCTCCGCGATGATCATTGGCTGTCTTCCGATTGCCGTGATGGTACTCGTCTACATTACAACACCAGCTTACATGATGGAATTGTTCCTGAAGCCTATGGGTAACCTGATCCTTCTGATCGGCGTTGGCCTGATGGGGCTCGGCATTTACGTCATGAAGCGCATGATCAACTTCGACTTCTAAAAGGCCGGCGTTATGGAACTGACCGACATTGCAGAATACGTCACAGACCCGGGCATGCTGGCCGCGGTGTTCGCAGCCGTTGCATGTTTTGCCACGATCCTGACGATTGCCCTGCCTGCCTTTCAGAGTGACAAGTTGGAAACACGTTTGCAGGCAGTTACGAACCGACGCGAACAGTTAAGACGTCAGAGCCGTGCGCAGCTCGAACAAAAAGGTCTGAAGCAGAATCAGGGCTCGGGCTTCATGAAGGATACAGTGGACAAGCTGGACCTTCAAAAGCTTCTCGAAGACCCGAACGTTAAGGATAAAATGGTTCAGGCGGGTCTGCGTGGCGGTGGTCCGCTCGCAACCTTCTACTTCTTCCGCTTTGCGCTGCCATTTGCATTTGCCGGTGCAGCTTTCTTCTATGTGTTTGTGCTCGGTATGGTTCAGGCCGCGCCGCAAATGCGTATCGCGATTGTCGTGTTTGCGGCTGCTGCGGGCTTCTACGCGCCAAACCTTTACCTTTCCAATCTTGCCAAGAAGCGTCAGGCTTCCATTATGCGCGCCTTTCCGGATGCGCTCGATATGATGCTGATCTGCGTGGAAGCGGGTATGTCCATTGAGATGGCGTTTGACCGTGTGGGTGGTGAAATCGGTGCGGCATCGACCGAGCTTGCCGAAGAGCTGAAGCTGACGAACGCAGAGCTTTCCTATCTGGCTGATCGCCGTGAGGCCTATGACAACCTTGCCAAACGGACGAACCATCCGGGGGTGAAAGCCGTGTGTATGGCGCTCGCTCAGGCTGAACGCTACGGTACGCCGCTCGGTTCGTCCCTGCGAGTCATGGCGAAAGAAAACCGCGATCTGCGTATCGCTGAAGCAGAAAAGAAAGCGGCGGCGCTTCCAGCCAAGCTGACGGTTCCGATGATCGTTTTCTTCCTGCCGGTGCTCTTCCTTGTAATCCTCGGCCCCGCCTACATCAAATTCACCGAAATGGAGCAGTAGGGCTCTACGCCCTTACTGTTTTGGTAAAGACGCCGGTTAAAATTTGAACCTGTGCTATAAAGGTTTGTCCGCGTTTTTCCTTTATTTTCAGCAACGGTCTGCAATGCAAATTGCTGGAAGGGCGCATACTTGGAAAAATTCACTTCCCACCTTCGTGCTGTGTACGGGATTTTCGCGACCGGCGTGATGGCTATCTTTCTGCAGGCGGCTGCCTACAGTCATAGCCTCTGGCTGGGGGATCGTACCTTCATGATTGGTCTGACCGCACTTACCGTTTCTGCAGCGCTTTACGCCTGTTCAAGGTTTGAGCGCGTTGCGATGGCGAGCCTGATTTCCATGGTGGCCTCTTTTGCGGCGCTTGCGCCATATACCAGCTTTAACTGGCTGATCCGTAACATGTATTACGACCTGCAAATCCCGTTTTCAGATCCGACAATTCGCGGACCGTTCGTGACTTATGTCATTATTCCGATGGTTGTGCTGGCGATCACGATTCCGCCTGTCGGTCGCTTCTTTCGAAAAGACCGCAGACTGCCTGAAAGCGTCATTTAGAGCTTATTCGTCCGTCGTGCCGCGAAGTGTAGAATAGTTGCGTTGGCGCGGTGTGAGCATGGCGCGGAAATAATCGATATTGGCGTCGACCAGTTCGTCCGGCAAATCTGCAGCACCGACATCGCGGGCCTCATCGAATTTACCCTGAATACTCAGAACAAGTGCCAAATTCTGGCGTTCGCGCGCACCGGCCTCCGGCTGAACAACCGCGCGGCGCAGATAGATTTCAGCTTCTTCGGGATTGCCTGTCAGCGCGAGTGACAGCCCCAGGTTAGACAAAGCAGCAGCCGAATTCGGATCACGTTCCAGAACGCGGCGATAGGTGTTTTGTGCTTCACGGTGGCGGCCTGTCTGGTCATAGGCAACGCCTAACGCGACCGGAATGGAGAGATCATCCGGCGCGGCAACCATAGCGCGGCGCAGAATGTTCACCGAGCCGTTGGCATCGCCGCTGGTCAGAAGCGATTTACCCAGATGAGACAGAAGCTCTGCATTGTTCGGCGCCATAGCGAGCGCCTGAGAGGCGACTTCCTGCGCGCGCTGTTCGCTGCCAATAGCGCGAAGCGCGCCGACAAATTCAACAGCCGCTTCCATATCGCCAGGGCTGCGCTCAAACTCCATGCCCCAGAATGTCGCTTGAGTGATCGGGTCCTGATTGCGGATGGCGTCACGCTCTTCGGCTGTTGCCGGCAGAAGGCTCTCATTGGCAACGGACTCGCGATAGGCGAGCTCTTCGTCGGTCGGACCGTGCGCACAGGCGGCAAGTGCGGTGGCGCAGAGAAGAGAGAGGACTGCACGTGAGTTCTTTACGGCAAACATAGCGGACTCCAGGGAATCTAATTCCGTAAAAATCGACGATTTGCGTCAAGGATTGGTTAAGACCTGTTGATTTCTGCGCTCTTTCCCGGCCTCACGGATTGGAAGAGGGCGCGGCGCCCCTTAGATTGAGTGAGAATCAAGGGAGCCATTTATGCCGACAGCTTACTTCACCACCTCACACGCCGCCCCGATCCCTGTCGATCTCGTGACGAGTGACATTCTGGAAGATTATCTGTCGGCGCAGTCTGAATATGCGCGCGCGGTTCTGAACGCTGAAGGGTTTAAGGCTGCAGCGGGCAGTCTGGTTCGCCTGCCTGATATGACCGGCAATCTCTCCCGCATCGCCTTCGGCATGGGCGATGGTAAGGCGCCTCTGGGTGTGGCGGCGCTTTCTTCGGCTCTGAAAGGTGGCACATACCGGTTCGACTTCATCGCTGATGGTCTTGAAAAATCCGTGCTTCATGTCGGCTGGGCAGATGGCGCGTATAAATTCGATCGCTACAAAGCCCGTTCGGCTGACGCGCCCGTGCTGGTCATTCCGGATGCCGGTGAACTGGATTCAGCCGTGAAATTTGCAGACAGCATCGAGCTGCTTCGTAATCTGGTGAACACACCGGCGCAGGATCTGTCGCCGTCTATTCTTCAGGCCGAGATCGCGAGCCTTGCAGAAGAGTTTGGCGCCGAGCTTAAATCTGTGGTCGGTGACGAGCTTCTGGAGCAGAATTATCCGATGATCCATGCGGTCGGCCGCGCCGCCGATGATGAGCCGCGTTTTATGGAGCTGACATGGGGTGATGCGTCCAAGCCGAAGCTGGCAATCGTTGGTAAGGGCATCACGTTTGATACCGGCGGTCTCGATCTGAAAACCGGCGGCTATATGCGCCTCATGAAAAAAGATATGGGCGGCTCTGCGCATGCGATTGCACTTGCGCGTCTGGTTATGGCGCACGGCCTGCCGGTCAATCTGAAGCTCTGTATTCCGGCTGCTGAAAACGCGATTGGTGCCGGCGCCTTCCGTCCGGGCGACGTGCTGGATTCACGTAAAGGTCTGACCGTAGAGATCGACAATACTGACGCGGAAGGTCGCCTCGTTCTGGCCGATGCGCTCACCCGTGCGCAGGAAGAGGGCGAACCTGACCTGCTGATCGACTTTGCAACGCTCACAGGCGCTGCGCGCGTCGCGATGGGCCCTGAAGTTGCACCATTCTACACAGATGATGATGCGCTGGCTGCCAGCATTGCTGATGCCTCCTCAGCGGTGGCAGACCCTGCATGGCGTATGCCGCTCTGGATGCCGTATGAGAGCATGCTATCAAGCGATATTGCCGACTGCCAGAACTCTGCCAAAGGCCCGATGGGCGGCTCCATCACAGCTGGCCTGTTCCTGAAGAAATTCGTGGATGCGCCAAGCTGGGTGCATTGGGATGTCTGGGCATGGCGTCACGCTAAGTTCGGCAATCCGGAAGGCGCTGCGGCGCAAGGCCTTCGCGCCATGTTCGAGGTTTTGAAGACGCGCTATAGCTGATCTTTGGGTGGCTGTGGCGGCCTTGAGTTCGTCCCGAGTTCGTCATCAAAGACGAACGGGAGCGAATGGCTTACCAGCCGCCTCCGCCGCCACCACCGCCGCCGCCGCCGGAAAACCCGCCACCACCACCGCCAGAGCTGGAGGATGGTTGAACGGATGCAGTTGCGACGCCTGAACTGATCGAGCTTTCCATGGCCCGGTTCATGGAATGGAGTGAGTGACCCATCATGTGGCCGGTATACCAACCTGGATTATAATTCCGGGCTTCTTCCGGCAGTACGTCTTCAAAGTATTTCGTCCATGGCTTTTCGACATCAAGCGCGATGGCATAGGGCAATAGCTCTTCATAGCGGGCTTTGGACATGGGCGGCAGACGGTCGCCATGCGGGTCGACAGAGTTCATCTGCGCCTTTTCAGCCTTCTCCATATAGAGCTTCAGACCGGCGATTTCAGAACGTGCTTTCTCACCCTTTCTTGTCTGGGCGGGCATGAGATACATGAAGACCAGATTGACGATAATCAGGCCGGCAATTGCTACTGCATGCCAGATGGTCCAATTGATCGTGACCGCGAGCGCGATGCCAATCGCGACAAGGCTGGCCACCATGGAAAACAGCACATAACCGGTGTTCCATTTGAAATACGGATTGCCGTAATCCTTTGACACGGTGGTTTTGAAGTCCTGATACGCGGTCGCAAAACCGGAGTCATATTCCTTGCCAATGGTCTTGCTGCCAGACGTGCCCATCAGCTTATTGAGAAGCCCGCGCTGGTAAGGCGCTATGTCTGGCAGAGGACCTTCAGCGTCTGCATCCTTGCGCGTGAACGTCACTTCTTTTTTGTCGGAATCGATCTCCAGATAGCCTTTTCCGCCCAGGTCCATCAGGCTCGCGGTGAAGGCTTTATTGCCCTTAAAGCTGCGGTGATAAACGTAGTGTGCGGCGGCGGGAGAAATGCCTTTTGGCGGGTGGTAATGCGGGAAGACCGGCAGGCGGGACGCATCTCGTCCGACACGCTGCCAGGATTGATAATAGAAAAAGACCACCCCGAAAAGAGACGCGGCCAGAAGCACGAGGCCAAGCCAGAGCTGCTGCCAGAGGTCAAACTTGTCTGCCGCCGATGGCGGATCGATCAGGCCTTTGTCGAAGGATACCGATATGGTGAAGCCTTCCTGACGACGCAGAGCGCGGGTAATGCGCGCCTCAACCGTGTTGTCCAGAATTTCTGCGCGGGCATCGCTCTGTGTCGATCCAAGCCGACCTGTATAAAGGCTGACATCCTGAAAGCTTACCCCGTCCGGAAAGCGTGCGGTCACGCTCGCCTTATCAATCGGGAAATCCCAGTAAGAGCCGGTGACGTTCCAGTATAGCTCGTCAAAGCTTTCATTATAGCGGACTTGATTTCTGACGAGATAACGAATTTCGTAAGTATGCGTCACACCGCGCGGCAGATAAACATCCGGATCGCCTATGCGGATGTAATAGGCATTGTCTTCGCTGTAAGTTTCGTAGGGCTCTTCCCGGCCGTTTCGCGTGACCGACATGACATCATAGCGATACTCGAACCGGTGATTTTCCTCATCGCCGAAATAGCGCGGCAGGGCGCGGAAGATACCGCGCTGGATGGACTGGCCCATCGCAGTAACCGCAATGCTTTCGGAGACAACAAAATCGCCATCTGTACGGACTTCGATATCTACGTCAAAATCGTGGATCCGTTCCTGCGCGAAGCCCGGAAGCGTGAAAAACAGCGCGGTAAGGCTGATCAGAAAGGCGCGGACCATAGGGCTTATCCGTTCAGAGAGATATTCGGGTTCAGGCGGTCGACCTCTTCGATCTCGAAGAACTCACGTGGGCCGAAGTTGAAAATGCCTGCGAAAATGTTGGACGGGAAGCTTTCGCGCGCCGTGTTATAGTCACGCACTGCACCGTTGAAGAATCGACGGGCATAGGAAATCTCGTCCTCGGTTTTAGAAAGCTCTTTTTGTAGAGAGAGGAACTGTTCATTGGCTTTCAGGTCCGGATAGGCCTCCGCCAGCGCAAACAGGCGAGTCAGTCCCTGACTGATCTCGCTCTCGCCGGCCTGACGTTCTGCGGTTGGTTCGTCCGGAGCGGTGAGGACACGGTTGCGTGTCTCGATAATCTCTTCCAGCGTGCCGCGTTCATGCTCGGCATAGCCTTTCACCACCTCGACAAGGTTCGGGATGAGATCGGCGCGGCGTTTCAGCTGAACATCAATGTCAGACCAGCCATTGTCGACCATCAGCTTTTTGGCCGTCAGCGTGTTGTAGATGATGACGGTGATCGTCACGCAAAGCGCCGCCAGGCCAATAAAAATGTAGGAAATCATGTTTCGTCCCGTTCTCGCCCCATACCGGATTTGAATCTAACGCGGAGTGAGGCGTGCCGACAAGCAGTGTCTTGCGCGCAACAAAAAACCCCGGCCGTAGCCGGGGTTTGATGTTTCAGGCTTTTGCCCTGAGTTTAGTCGTCGCCACCACTCATCAGCGCCAGAATGAACTGGAACATGTTGATGAAGTTGATGTAGAGGCTCAGTGCACCGTAAGTCGTTGCAACTGACATTGCGCGCTCATTGCCGCCCAGTTCGTAATACTGGAATTTGAGGCGCTGCGTGTCGAACGCGGTCAGACCAGCAAAGATCAGCACACCACCAATTGAGATGAAGAAGCTCATCATAGAGCTTGCGATGAACATGTTGATGATCATCGCTGCGATCAGGCCAAACACGGCCATCATCAGGAAGTTACCAATTGGCGTGAGGTCACGCTTCGTTGTGTAGCCCCAGAGAGACATGCCGCCGAATGCAATCGCAGTTGTCAGGAAGGCTTTAGCCATAGTCGCCATGCCGTCTGGAATACCTGCGTACACCCAGACAAGAAGGCCCATGCCAGTACCGATCAGAGAAACGACCGACCAGTAGATGACGCTTGCGCCAACCGGAGACGGGTTCTTCATGACGAAAGCCGAGCCAAAGAGAATGGCGATCGGGCCGAAAGCTACGATGTAATACAGGATCGAAAGGCCTGTGATGTCACCAGCAGCGTTCGTCGCGAAGAACATGTTGATCAGTGAAGTGTTCGCAACAACAAAAGCGAGAATAGCCGTCCATGCGAGGCCCAGTCCCATTTTGTTGAACACGCCAAGCATGAACTTGCGCAGGCCTACATCAACCGACGCGTCCATTGTGCCGGCGGGCATCTGGCCTGCACGAGCGAAATTGAAATCGTTCATAATTCCACCTTATTAGGTCAGCCCGCACTATTGCGGATTGCCGATAATATGGAAGCCAGCATATCGTTTTGCAAGAAAAACCGGCATGCGACACGTCGAATAACCGACCTTGAGTGTTGGTCTTACGGCGTAAAGCTCTGGTCTGCAAAGTCCCTCGCCCCTTTGGGAGAGGGATTTAGGGTGAGGGGATGAGTGAACCGACGAAAAGGGCGCGAAAACTGCGAAAGGCTTCAACCTCGGCAGAGGATGCTGCCTGGCAGAAGCTCCGGCATTTTAGAAAGATTGGATATCCGGTGCGCCGCCAGCATCCGATTGGAGACTTTATCGTCGATTTCGCCATAACGTCTGTTCGGCTGGCAATCGAGCTTGACGGGGGTATTCGCAGCTTGCCCGCCGATAAAGCGAAAGATGAGACACGTGAAGCGGATTTGAAGGAACGAGGGTGGCGAATTTTGCGCATCCCCAATGATCAAGCGTTTCATCCAGAACACCTTCACCAGCTAGTGACTTCAGCGCTACAGGATTTGGATTAACCCTCATCCCAAACCCTTCTCCCTAACAGGGAGAAGGGCTTATCTGTGCATCGACATTACTTTTGCATGGAAAACAGAGGCGTTTTACGCCGCCTCACACAAATGCTCGACAAGATCATCGTTAAGCGTTATAAGAGCTTCAAATCGCTAAATAGTTGGCGGCGGCTCGGGGAAAACCGGGTCGCCGTTTTTCGTTCCTGAAAGTCAGTCAATCTTGATTACCATCAAAGGCATTGAAGAGCGCATTCTGAAATCCATCGAACCTGAAGCTGAGGCTCTGGGGCTTGAGGTGGTGCGCATTCGTATGATGGGCGGGCGTACGCCTACGCTGCAGATCATGGTCGAGAAAACCAATGGCGGAACGGACGTTGAAGACTGCGCAAAGTTCTCACGCGCCATTTCTCCCGCGCTCGACGTGCATGACTTCATTGACAATAAATACCACCTTGAAGTCTCAACACCGGGCATTGATCGCCCTCTGACGCGCGCGAAGGATTTTGCGCGCTGGGCAGGTCATCTGGCAAAAGTTGAACTTTCCATGCCAATCGATGGTCGTCGCCGTTTTCAGGGCGTGATCACGGAAGAGGCTGACGGCGTTGTGAAGCTTCAGCTCGATGATGATACCGAGCTGGAAGCAAACGTTGCCGACATGAGCAAAGCGAGCCTCGTGCTTACAGACGAGCTGATCGATCTTGCTCAGGCTCAGGGCGAGCTGACGGATGTGGAAGACGGCAGCTTCGACGAAATTGAAGAAGAGGGCGACGCGCCCGATACGGAAGAGGAAAACCAGTCATGAGCGCTATCGGCGTTTCAGCGAACCGGCTTGAAATCCTGCAGATTGCTAACGCAGTTGCAGCTGAGAAAAATATCGACCGCATGATCGTCATTGAGGCGATGGAAGAGGCGATCCAGAAAGCTGCCCGCTCGCGTTACGGTCAGGAGCACGACATTCGTGCGAAGATCGACCCGAAAACGGGTGAGCAGAAACTCTGGCGTGTTCAGACGGTTGTTGCCGACGAAGAGTTGGAAGATGAAGTCCAGCAGCTGACGCTCGATCAGGCGCGCGAAATCGATCCGGAAATCGAAATCGGTGGCGAGATTCGAGAAGAGCTTCCTCCGTTCGAGTTCGGTCGTGTCGGTGCGCAGACTGCGAAACAGGTTATTATGCAGAAGGTCCGCGACGCTGAGCGCGACCGTCAGTATGACGAATATAAAGACCGCGTCGGTGAAGTCATTAACGGCATCGTTAAGCGCGTCGAGCATGGTCACATCATTGTCGACCTTGGTCGCGCAGAAGGCATTATCCGCCGCGGCGACTCTATCCCGCGTGAGAACTATCAGAATGGCGACCGTGTTCGCGCTTACCTGTATAAGGTGAGCCGCGAGGTTAAAGGTCCGCAAATCTTCCTGTCTCGCGCGCACCCTGACTTCATGGTTGCCCTGTTCGCGCAGGAAGTACCTGAAGTTTACGAAGGCGTGATCGAAATCAAATCCTGTGCCCGTGACCCGGGTTCACGTGCGAAGATCGGTGTCTGGTCCAACGACTCCTCTATCGATCCTGTCGGTGCGTGTGTGGGTATGCGCGGCGCGCGCGTGCAGGCTGTTGTAGGCGAACTGGGCGGCGAGAAGATCGACATTATCCCATGGTCTGAAGATCCGGCGACATTCATCGTCAACGCGCTTCAGCCTGCGGAAGTCACCAAGGTTGTTCTGGACGAGGACGAGCAGCGCGTCGAAGTGGTTGTTGCGGATGCGCAATTCCCGCTCGCGATTGGCCGTCGTGGTCAGAATGTGCGTCTGGCGACACAGCTTTCAGGCTGGCAGATTGACCTGATGACAGAAACTCAGGACTCCGAGCGTTACCAGCGTGAGTTCCAGGAACGTACAGCGCTCTTCATGAAAGCGCTCGATGCGGACGAGACACTGGCGCAGCTTCTGGCAACAGAAGGCTTTGAGTCTGTCGAAGAGATTGCCTTTGTCGAGCATGACGATCTGGCGAGCATTGAAGGCTTTAACGACGAGATCGCTGAAGAGCTTCAGACACGTGCCCGCGAGTTCCTCGAGCGTCAGAACGAAGAGCTGAATGCAAAACGTCTCGAGCTTGGCGTTGATGATGCGGTTCTCGAAATGGACGGCGTATCACTGCAACTGGCTGTGATCTTTGGCGAGAACGACATCAAGACAGTTGAAGACGTTGCGGGCCTCGTGCCGGACGATCTGACTGGCTGGCGTGAGCCGGGCCCGGATGGCAAGCCTGTCTTCCAGGCGGGTCTTCTGCCTAAAGGCGACATGTCTGCTGACGAAGCTGAGCTGTTCGTGATGCGTGCGCGTCATCAGGTTGGCTGGATCGACGATGAACAACTTGCAGAGCTGGAAGCACAGTTCGTTGATGAAGACGAAGCTGAAGAAGGCGCTGTGAACGAATTTGGACTGACCGAAGAAGAGCGCGCACTCATGGCGCTTGATGATATCGGCAATGACGCTCTGGAAGAGCTGGCAGACCTTGATGAGTCTGACTTCTCAGAAGAGAGCGGTGAGGAGGGCGCCGATGAAGACGCAGATCCTCAATGAGTCCGATCCTGGCGTAGACGATAATCAGGACCTTATGGATGCTGGCCCGGCAAAGAAAGCCGGGTCACCCTTCCGCATGTGCCTCGCGACACGGGAAAAACTTCCTGCGTCGCGCATGATCCGCTTCGTGCTGTCGCCGGATGGCGAGGTCGTGCTGGATATTGCTGGAAAACTGCCGGGCCGTGGTGTCTGGGTACGTTGCGACCGCGATGCGCTTAAAGAGCTCGTCGGCTCCAAAGGCGGCTTTGCGCGCGGCTTCAAGCGTCAGGTAAAGCTGCCTGAAGATCTGATCGATCAGGTCGAAAACCAGCTCTTGCAGCGCTGTCAGTCCACTCTGGGGCTGGCAAAACGCTCGGGCGCACTTATCTTAGGATTTGATCAGGTCCGCGGCGCGCTCGAAGCGCGAGCTCCGGGCTGGCTTCTGGAGGCGTCAGATGGCGCATCAGATGGCCGACGCAAGATCATGGGCCTCGCTGCAGGCTTATGGGAAAAGGTGCGCGTCGCCTCAGGGCTGTCTTCTTCGGAATTGGGCATGGCCTTAGGCCGTGACAATGTGATACATGGTCTGCTGAAAACCGGTCGGTTCGCAGACATGTGGACAAGTGACTATCGTAGGCTGTACGAGTTTCGCCAGATCTCTGGCGACGTATGGTATTCTGGGGCGGTCGAGTAGAGAGATTTCGTGCTGGTCCCCGGTGCGAAGCGAGAATGTATTTTAGATTTGGTGGTCGATGAGCGATACAGATAAAACAAAGTCAGATTCAGATGGTAGCCGTAAGCAGCTTTCCCTCGGGCGTGGGAAAGACACGGGCGTAGTCAAGCAGAGCTTCTCACACGGACGTTCCAAGCAGGTCGTCGTGCAGAAAAAGAAGAAGCGTATTTCTGCGGCTCCGACCAAGGCAACGAAATCTGGTGCTGATGCAAGCTCAACGGCAAAGGCCAAATCCGCTGGTCCGTCGAAAGCTGCCGAGCTTGCCAAGAAACTTGGTATTACCGAAGCCGAGCTGCGTGCACGTCAGGCCGCGCTGAAAAAGCGCGAAGAAGACGTGCAGAAGCGTCAGGCTGAAGATGCTGCGAAACAGGATGCGCAACGCCGCCTGAAAGAAGAGCAGGATCGTCTCCAGCGCGAAGAGCAGGAGCGTGAAGAAGCGGAAGCCCGTAAGAAGGCTGAGGAAGAAGCACGCAAACAGGCTGAAGAAGCCGCTGCTATTGCTGCGCAGGAAGCCAAAGCCAACAAGACCAAGAAGCCACCGGCAAAAGCTGAAGAGCCTGTCGAGGCACGTGCGCCGAGAGAAGGCCCTCGTCGTCCTGAACCGCCGAAGGAAGTTTCTGGTGCTGGTGCACTCGGCGAACTTGGTGGTCGTGTTAAGAGCAAGAAGCCGAAAATCGAGCCGGCCAAGCCTGCCCGTCAGACACGCGGCGAGCCTAAGCGCCGTCAGGGTAAGCTGACGATCGCAGCTGCGCTCGATGGTGACGAGGATCGTCAACGTTCACTCGCGTCTGTTCGCCGTGCGCGTGAACGCGAACGCGAACGTCGTATGGGCGGCAGCGACAAGTCCGAGAAATCAACTCGTGAAGTTATCGTACCTGAAACCATCACGCTTTCAGACCTCGCAAACCGTATGAAAGAGCGGGTTGCGGACGTCGTGAAATACATGATGAAGCAGGGCGAGATGATGCGCGCGAATGACGTGCTTGACGCTGATACGGCAGAACTCATCGTTGAAGAGTTCGGCCACACTGTGAAACGTGTATCTGAAGCGGATGTTGAGATCGGTCTTGAAGGACCGGACGATGATGAAGTTGATCTGAAAGGCCGTCCACCGGTCGTGACCATTATGGGCCACGTAGACCATGGTAAGACGTCTCTGCTCGATGCGCTGCGTTCAACTGACGTTGTGTCTGGTGAGGCCGGCGGCATTACGCAGCACATCGGTGCCTACCAGGTTCAGCTGAAATCCGGCGACAAGATCACCTTCCTAGATACTCCGGGTCACGCGGCGTTCTCTGCTATGCGTGCACGCGGCGCCGATATTACAGACATCTGTATTATCGTTGTTGCAGCCGACGATGGCGTGATGCCGCAAACGAAAGAGGCGATCAGCCACGCAAAAGCTGCTGGCGTGCCGATTATCATTGCGGTCAACAAGATCGACAAGCCGGATGCCGATGCGAACAAGGTGCTGACAGAGCTTCTTCAATACGACATTCAGGTCGAAGCTATGGGCGGTGAAGTTCAGGCAATCGAAGTCTCTGCGAAAGAGAAAATGGGTCTGGACGAGCTGACTGAGGCGATCACGCTTCAGGCGGAAATCCTTGAGCTTCAGGCGAACCCTGACCGTGACGCTGACGGCGTCGTTGTAGAGAGCCAGCTCGATAAGGGCCGTGGTCCTGTCGCAACTGTTCTCGTCAAGCGCGGTACTCTGAAGCGTGGTGACATTGTTGTTGCCGGCTCTCAGTGGGGTAAAGTCCGTGCACTTACCAACGAACGCGGCCAACAGCTGAAGACGGCTGGTCCGACTGTGCCTGCTGAGGTGCTTGGCCTCGACGGTGCGCCGGATCCGGGCGATCCGTTTGTTGTGGTCGATTCCGAAGCGCGTGCTCGTGAAATTACCGACTACCGTATCCGCATGAAGAAACAGGCTCGCGGTACGTCTACAGCGAAAGCCTCCCTTGAGCAGATGCTCAGCCGCCTCAAAGACGGTTCGGCTGAAACTCAGGAAGCGCCGCTCGTTGTTAAAGGCGATGTGCAGGGCTCTGTTGAGGCGATCACGCAGGCCGTCGAGAAAATGTCGAACGAAGAAGTTCGCGCACGTGTCATCTATGGCGCTGTGGGCGGTATTTCCGAAAGCGACGTACTTCTGGCTCAGTCTTCAGGTGCGCCGATCATCGCGTTCAACACGCGTGCGAACAAACAGGCGCGTGAGCTTGCTGAGAAAGAAGGCGTTGAAATTCGCTATTACTCAGTGATCTACGACCTGATCAACGATGTCCGCGACACGCTTTCTGGTATGCTTGCTCCGGAAAAACGCGAAACATTCATCGGCTATGCTCAGATCCTCGAAGTGTTCAACATTTCCAAGGTCGGCAAGGTTGCTGGTTGCCGCGTAACCGAAGGCGTTGTGAAACGTGGTTGCGGTGTGCGACTTCTGCGTGACGATGTGGTCATCCACGAAGGCATGCTCTCTACGCTCAAGCGCTTCAAAGACGAAGTGCCTGAAGTCAAAGAAGGCATTGAGTGCGGTATGGCGTTCGAGCGTTATGAAGACATGCGCGTTGGCGACCTTATCGAGTGCTTCCAGGTCGAAATGATCGAGCGCGAACTCGAAGTGAACGTATAAAATTTGCAGAAGCGTGAAATTTCACGCTTTTGAATTACTACAGAAACAGGTGTTGCGGTTAACCTGTATGGTATGACCGCAACACTGCTTCAGTCCAATCTTGCAGATGCCAATTCTTTGGATGCATCTGAACTGCCAACTCTGCGGATTGGCGGGACCGTTTCCCAAAAACAGATGAAGAAACTTGCGCGCCGGGTTCGTTCCGGACGTGTCGGGCCGACATCGGTCTATTATGCCGGTGTCACCGCACCAGCGATTGCGGCCGGCATGTCGACTATTGTATCTGCCTCACTGGAGCGTGCAGGCGTTGATCCTTACTGGACACTTCTCAGCGCCAGCCTTGTTGCGGCCATGGCCGGTATCACCTGGTATCTCATTTTCATGCGCTGGTCGTATCGCCATAGCTATGGGCGCACATCCGAGGTCGGCAAACACACCGATGTTGAAGTCGATGAGGCCGGTATTTTCTGGACGCGAGGCCATATCCGCACCCGTATCGTGTGGGATGGCATTAGCGACATCACCGCCGACAGCAATTTCATTCGTGTTCACGTGGTGGATGGCGACGACGTGCTCATTCCGACGAATTGGTTTGAGCAGCGTAAAGATCGTAAAACTGCGATCGCTGTGCTTCAGGAATATCGTGACCGCGCGTCCGGCGACGCCACGGATATGACTGCCTGATCTGTTCTTTCTTCCGATCCCCGCTACACTCGCGCCCTGATAGGAGGCGAGTCTATGTGCGGCAGATTTTTCAGACATGGTGTGAGCTGGGAAGAATATCGCGACAGCCTTGGCATCATTCCGCCTGAGAACGTCGAACCACCAGAAGCAAAATACAATATTGCGCCAATGACGATCAGCCCGGTCGTGCGTCGAAACCTTGATACGCACGAGATGGAAATGTTTCCTTCCCTCTGGGGGCTGGTGCCGAGCTGGTGGAATAAGCCACTGTCTGAGAAGAAGTTTTCGACCTTCAATGCTCGCGTGGAAACCGCTCATGAAGCGGCGAGTTATCGAGGCGCATTCCGCCATAAGCGCTGTCTGATTCCGGTAAGCGGGTTTTATGAATGGTCGCGTCAGGGTAATTCCAAAATCCCTTTTGCGATCGGGCTACGTAACCGGCGCTGGTTCTGTTTTGCAGGCCTCTGGGATTGCGCGCATATCGATGGTTCCGAGCTGAATACTTTCACCATTCTGACAACCCAGCCGAATGATCTGATGGCGGGTATTCACACGCGCATGCCGGTGATTATTCATCCGGATAATTATGCGCGCTGGATTGATGGCGATTACCGGAAGATGGACGATCTGTTCGAGCCATACCCGACTGATGAGATGCATGCCTGGGTGGTCGATCCGAAAGTTGGAAACGTCCGCAATCAGGGACCGGAGCTCATCGAAGAAGTGTGATCTTCTGTCTGCACATTGCCTCATTTCTCTGATAGAGAGGCCGCCATGAATAAGAAACACAAATCTACCGGCCCGATGGGGCCATCCCAGCGCCAGCTCCGTGCTGGAGAACTTGTGCGCCACGCGCTTGTTGATATTCTCGCGCGCGAGGAGTTTCGTGATCCCGCGCTTCAGGGCGTATCCGTCACGGTAGGCGAAGTGCGTACTTCGCCAGACCTGAAGCACGCGACGGTTTTCTGTTCGCCGCTCGTTGGCAGCAATGACGCTAAAGCGGTTGCTGACGCGCTGAACCGCGCATCAGCCTTCATTCGTGGCAAGCTCGGCCGGAATATCGATATGAAATTTACGCCGCAGCTGCGCTTCCTCGCCGACGAAAGCTATGACGAAGCATCTGCGATGGACAAACTGCTCAACAAAGTTGCCGAACGCGAAGGCTTCGAAGACGGCGAAGAAGAATAAAATGCGTAATCTTTCAATCGTTTCCGCTGGGCTGGCCGGTGTTCTGGCGTCTTGCTCGGCAATACCTTCGCCAGTCGCTGAAACGGTTGTTGATCGCAGCGATATCACGGTGATCGCCCATCGCGGGGCGAGCGGCTATCTGCCGGAGCATACGCTGGACGCTTATCAGCTCGCTATTGATATGGGCGCTGACTTTATCGAACCCGATCTCGTCATGACCTCTGACGGCGTTCTGGTCGCGCGCCATGACCCGTGGCTGTCGGACTCGACAGATATTGCCGACCATCCTGAATTTGCAGATCGCCAGACCACAGTTACTGGCCCGGACGGGACAGAGCTTACCGACTGGTTTGTCTGGGATTTTACCTATGAAGAGCTGAGCACGCTGCGCGCCCGGCAGGTTCGTCCGGGCCGCGACCATACGCATAATGATATTCTGCCAATACCGCGGTTTGACAGCGTTCTGGCGCTCGCCATGCGTAGTTGCCGCCCATACGATAGCGCAGACATTAATCAGGGAAGCTATGCGGCGTTCGGCGTCTATCCGGAAACAAAATGGCCTGAACACCATGCGGCGCGCGGCCTCAATATGGCCGGAGCGTTAGAAACTACGCTGTTTGCTGCGCTGAAAGATTATAACTGCGACCTGCCCATCTACGTGCAGTCTTTCGAGGACGGTATCCTGCGCGACCTGAATGACAGGCGCGCTTTCGATAACATTCCGCTTGTTCAGCTGGTTTATCCTGAAGGTTATGCGCTGGATGGCGCACCGAGCTATGAGTTGGAAGATATCGCCGAATACGCTGATGGCGTTGGCCCGTTCAAAACTCTGGTTCTCGATTATCGGACGCAAGAGCCAACCGGCTATGCGCAACGCGCCCGCGAGCTTGGTCTTGAAGTTCACGCATGGACGTTCCGCGATGATGATATCGCGCCCGGTTTTGAAACCATTGAAGATGAAATCCGCGCCATTCTTGATGCGGGCGTAACAGGCTTCTTCACCGATTTTCCGGATACAGGCCGCGCCGTTGCAGATGAATGGGCATCAGACTAAAGATCGTTTCTGATGACATTTCGGATCGCTCTTTTCTGCCTTAGTGCTCTCTGCGCTCTGCCGGCCATGGCGCAATCTGTCTCGCCTGATGGTGAAGACTATCAGCCTGCGCGCCGGATCGAGAATTTCAGCTGGAATGCCGGCGTGAATGTATCCGATCTGGAGGAGGTCACGGTGCTGCGGGATGGCAATGAGGAATGGGCGGTTGAGACGCCTCTGGACTGCGCCATTGCCTGCGAAGTGTTTCTCGGCTGCGTGGCCTTCACCTATACAGAGCCGCAGCTGTTCGGAGAGGCCCCTGTCTGCCGCATGCTATCGGGATATGATGGCCGAATGGTCGATAGCCACAGCCACCTCTATATAAAAGAAGCGCCGGATTTCGGGTTTACGCCCCATAACTGACGGGCTAGAGAGACGCCCCAATCATCAAATTCTAAATTGGAACATCCCGTTCCTGTTCAGGTCTGCAGCGATCATACGCCGTCCGATCCGGCGATGATCTGAGAGGTATGTGTTTTGGCACGCAAGAAGAACCGTAAGGGCGATCCGGTCCATGGCTGGCTCAATTTCAACAAGCCGGTGGAGATGACATCCACGCAGGCCGTTGGCCTCGTAAAGCGATTGTTCAATGCCCAGAAAGCCGGTCATGGTGGCACGCTCGACCCGCTGGCTGACGGCGTGCTTCCGATTGCGTTCGGTGAAGCAACCAAAACGTCTGCCTACGCCATGGATGCGGATAAGGACTACACGTTCACGATTGCATGGGGCTCATCCACGACCACGCAGGACCGTGAAGGCGATGTGGTCGCGCAATCAGACGCGCGCGCCAACATGGAAGAGATTTCTGCTGCGCTCGAAACCTTTGTCGGTGATATCGAGCAAGTCCCGCCAAAATTCTCCGCCATCAAGGTGAATGGCGAGCGCGCCTATGATCTCGCGCGCGACGGTGAAGAGGTTGAGCTGCAATCACGTCAGGTGACCCTCTATGAAGCGCGCCTTGATGAGGCCTCAACCCGTGATAAGGCAATTATTCATGTCACCTGCGGCAAAGGCTTCTATATTCGCTCGCTCGTACGTGACCTTGCAGCAAAGCTTGACCTTGAAGGGCATGTCTCCGCGCTGAAACGTACGCGCGTCGGCAATTTTGAAATCTCTGAAGGTAATTCGCCAGAACTTCTCGAAGCCGTCAGCGACCTTGAAACTCGCAGGCGCCTTCTCGTGCCTATCGAGGCTGCGCTGGACGACATTCCGGCGATCGAGATTTCTTCTGAGGGAGAGATGAAGCTGCGCAATGGCAATGAGTTCCGCCTGCTGCCGCATGAAATGAGCAAGTTCCAGACGCTACGGGCCGAATTGCAGGGTGAAGACTCTGATGATCGGGTCGCGCTCGCTATGGCTGACGGTACGGCGCTGGCGCTCGGTGAAATCCGCGCGGGCTTTTTCAAGCCGTTCCGCGTTTTCCAGATCTGACCCAAACTTCAGGCAAGAAAAAAGGGCTGCCGGGAAATTGGGGGCGGGCAGCCCTTCAGAAAACCTGGAAAGATTGGGGGGCAGTCCAGGTTCGCCTCTAATTATCTAATTATGCAGCGGCACTGCCGCGATAGATGAGGCGTGCGGTGTTCTTACGTTCAGACGCGTTTGCTTTTGCAGCGACTGGCGCGCCGCGATAAAAGAGTTTTGCGTCTTTTTTCGGAGCTGCATTGTCGTTAGCAGCGCGAACTTCGTAACCACGATAAACAAGCTTTTTCATAATAAGCTCCTTTCTGTTTCGGCGTCTGGGGAGGCGCCGTTTGTGTTCCTTTATTGAGATAAATATATGCAAGGTGTGTAAGTTTGTCAACATTCTTATTCTAATAATTCAGAAACCCCTGAATCTCGCGCCTTAGCTCTGATTTCTAAAACAAAAAATGCCCTCGACCGGTGCGAGGGCGTCAGGATGCAAAACTTTTTTCAGATAATGTCACAGCATTTTCGTGCGGGAATTGCGCTGTTAGCTGCCCTTTATCCGCCATATGCGGTACGGTTCAGGCTGCCGTTATCTGCGAAGGCAGATCGATCATCTGTGTATTTGTGACGGTGTGCGCGCGGGGCAGGGTGACTGTGAACGAAGAGCCTTCGCTCAGAACAGATGTGCAGCTCACCTCCCCATTCATAAGCGTCACCAGTTCCCGAACAATCGCCAGACCAAGGCCGGAGCCCTGATGACTACGGGTGGAGCTGCCATCGAATTGGGTAAAGCGATCAAACATGCGCTGACGAAAATCCGGATCAATACCGATACCCTGATCGGCTACAGAGAAGGACACGTGATCTTCGTTGGCTTTGCAGGAGACGGTGATCTGTTTGGAGTCACCGGAAAACTTGATGGCGTTTGATAAAAGATTGTCCATGACGCGGGCCAGATGTGCCGGGTCGACATGTATAAGTGCTTCTGCACCCGTGCAGCAGCCTCTGACGATCTCAATGCCGTGGGCGCTGGCATAGCCTTCGGCATTCTCGACGCATTGGCCAAGCACCTCTTTCAGCGGCAGAGTTTCCGGCGAAGCAGGCATACGGCCCGCATCAAGGCGCTCAAGATCGAGAATACCCTCAACCAGCGCGGACAGCCGCTCTGTGTTCGTCATCGCCATGCCGACCAGATGACCCGCTGACGGGTTCAGCTCCATTAGCTTGCCAGACGATAAGAGCTGAAGTGAGCCTTTTATCGAGGTGAGCGGGGTGCGCAGCTCGTGGTTCATTGTCGAGACGAATTCGCTCTTGATCTGTTCGGCCAGTTTTTGGCGGTGGATATCTAATACGAAAGCGACCTGGCGGCGCGGAATGCCGTTCTTGTCATAGTCCAGATTGCGGAGCTTGGTCTGAAACCATCGATATTCGTCAGGCGCAATCCGAAGAAGATGCACCATTGTCGCATCCTTTTCCCGGTAAGCCGCGTCCGAGAACAGGCGATTGCGAGTGTCTTCTTTGTGGTCCGGGTGGACGAGATCCAGAAATCCATCACAGCATTGCTTGATATCGGAAGCATTTCGAATGCTCATCGCGCGCAGGAATGATTCTGTGAACACTATTCGGGTTTCAGACGTGTCTGGTCTGTCCCAGATGCCGAAGCGCACGGATGTTGCCGCGAGCAAAAACCGCTCTCGAGCCCGACCAATACGGCGCTTTTGCTTTACGAGCATTCTGATCAGGCGATATAGCCTGTCATTCTGCGGCTTGAAGATAAACACCCATTCTATGATGAGCATGATGAGGGTCGCGACCCAGAGGACAGTGCCAATCTGAATGGCGCGGTCGCTGGCGATTTCCGCTTCTCTCTGGTATTCTCTAACGGCAAGCTCAAGGCCGTTGATCAGCTCGCCCGCGCTTTGGTCACGAAGCGCATCGGCCACACTTTGCGTGCGTGTCTCGTCCGTCAGCATCATACGTCCCTGACGGATATACGTCTGCACCTGCTCATCAAGATTGGTTTCGCCGCGATAGATAACCTCTGTAGAGGCGTTAACCGGTGCATTCCATGTGAGGCGCGGATGAGGTGACCCGGTCATCAGAGCTGTGTGCGCGGATTCGAATTCATCGAGAGACTGGCTCAACGCATCATAGTCGCGTTGCATATTCGTCAGCAGCAAACCTTGCGCATTGAGTGCGATCCGCTGGGAGAGCATACGCTGGCGACCCGACAGGTTGATGACGGACGCATAGGCTTGCTGATCACCCACAACGCGGGTGATCAGCATATGACCGGCTGTCGTCATCAGAGCGATCAGCGCGATACCGATAAAATAGAAGCGTAGGGCGCGGCGCGAAATCTTGAGCATGGCGTGAAAGCTACGCCCGTATCGGTTAACGGACGTTATGAAGACCTTAACCGCAGATTAACCGCACAAAATAATTCGAAGGTAATGCGCAGGGGCGCGCGCCACGGCCCGACAGGTCTTTCCTTTCAGGGCATTTTCTGTCATAAGCGCGCCACGGGTCGACCTGTGTCGCACTTAGCCTTGCTGGACGACATCTCGGCATGCGCTGAACTGAGGCAAGCGACCTGTTTCCAATGCCAATCTGGCTATAACACACGCCCTCCCCAAAGCGGGCGAAGAAAGAAAGTATTGCGATGTCGATTACGGCTGAAAAGAAACAAGAGCTGGTCAAGAAATTTGCTCGTTCAGAAGGTGACACAGGTTCACCTGAAGTACAGGTTGCGATCCTCACAGAGCGCATTTCAAACCTCACAGAGCACTTCAAAGACAACAAAAAAGACAATCACTCCCGTCGTGGCCTCCTGAAAATGGTCGCAACACGCCGGAAGCTGCTGGACTATGTAAAGTCCCGTGATGAAGAGCGTTATCAGGCGCTCATTGGAGAGCTCGGTCTCCGCCGCTAAGGCAAACCGAGAAAATACCCGCCAGCGGCAATCCGGCTACTGGCGGGTTTTTGTATGAAAAGAGAGATATATGTTCGATAAACATGTAGTGTCGACAGAATGGGCGGGTCGTCCGCTTGTGCTGGAGACTGGACGCGTAGCGCGTCAGGCCGACGGTGCCGTGCTGGCAACCTATGGCGAGACAACGGTTCTCGCGACTGTCGTAGCCCAGAAAGAGGCTAAACCAGGTCAGGACTTTTTCCCGCTGACCGTAAACTACCAGGAAAAATACTACGCTGCTGGCCGCATTCCAGGCGGTTTCTTCAAGCGCGAAGGTCGCCCGACCGAAAAAGAAACGCTGACATCACGTCTCATTGACCGTCCGATCCGTCCGCTTTTCGTTGATGGCTTCAAAAACGAAGTTCAAGTCGTTCTGACTGCACTGTCTTATGACGGTGAAAACGATCCTGACATGGTTGCTATGGTTGCTGCATCTGCGGCGCTCACCATTTCAGGTGTACCGTTCATGGGCCCGATCGGCGGTTGCCGCGTTGGCTATAAAGATGGTGAGTACATCATCAACCCGACTATTCAGGCGCTTCCTGAGAGCGACCTCGACCTCTGCGTTGCGGGTACTCAGGACGCGGTCATGATGGTTGAGTCCGAAGCGAAAGAACTTTCCGAAGACGTTATGCTGGGCGCTGTAATGGCTGGCCACAAAGCGATCCAGGAAGTTATCGACCTGATCATCGACCTTGGCGAACGCGCTGCGAAAGAGCCTTGGGACTATGAGCCGGAAGATCGCTCTGCAGAACTCAAGCAGGTTCAGGACCTCGTTGGCGCAGACCTGTCTGCTGCTTACAAGATCAAGGACAAGGCTGAGCGTCAGGCAGCTGTAGGCGAAGCGCGCGCGAAAGCGGCTGAAGCTCTGGTTGCGACTGAAGAGAAAGAGGGCATGGATGCTCTCGTCTTCAAAGACGTGTTCAAGAAAGCTGAAGCGAAAGTCGTTCGCGGCGACATCATCAAGACCGGCGTTCGTATTGACGGCCGTGCGCTTGATCAGGTTCGCCCGATTGTTTCCGAAGTTGGCATTCTGCCACGTACTCACGGTTCTGCCTTGTTCACCCGCGGTGAAACTCAGGCGATCTGTGTGGCGACACTCGGTACAGCTGACGACGAGCAGATGATTGACGGTCTGGACGGTCTCTACAAAGAATCGTTCATGCTGCACTACAACTTCCCACCATATTCTGTCGGCGAGACAGGTCGTATGGGCGGTGCGGGTCGTCGTGAAATCGGTCACGGTAAGCTGGCATGGCGTGCAACGAAGGCAGTTCTGCCTACGAAGGACGAATTCCCTTACGTTCTGCGCGTTGTTTCCGAGATCACCGAGTCTAACGGTTCGTCTTCCATGGCGACTGTTTGCGGTACATCTCTGGCGCTTATGGATGCTGGTGTTCCGATCAAGCGTCCGGTTTCCGGTATCGCTATGGGTCTGATCAAAGACGAAGACGGCGTTGCTGTTCTGTCTGACATCCTGGGCGACGAAGATCACCTCGGCGACATGGACTTCAAAGTGGCGGGTACATCTGAAGGTATCACCTCTCTGCAGATGGACATCAAAATCGCTGGTATCACTGAGGACATCATGAAAACGGCTCTCGCTCAGGCGAGCGGCGGTCGCATGCACATCCTTGGCGAGATGAACAAAGCGCTCGGCGAAAGCCGCGGTGAGCTGTCTGCAAACGCGCCACAAATGGAAAGCATGCAGATTCCTTCCGACAAGATCCGTGAAGTTATCGGTTCTGGCGGCAAGGTCATCCGTGAGATCGTTGAGACCACAGGTGCGAAGGTCAATATCGAAGACGACGGCAAGGTTACCCTGTCTGCGCTCGATAAGGCGTCCATCGATGCGGCTCGCAAGTGGATCCACTCTATCGTTGCTGAACCGGAAGTCGGCGAAGTTTATGAAGGCAAGGTTGTTGCCGTCAAAGACTTCGGTGCTTTCGTGAACTTCTTTGGCCCTAAAGACGGTCTCGTGCATGTCAGCCAGATGGCTGAAGAGCGCGTAAAACACCCGAAGGACGTTGTTTCTGAAGGTGATACTGTATGGGTCAAGTTGCTTGGCTTCGACGATCGTGGCAAAGTACGCCTGTCTATGAAGGTCGTTGATCAGGAAACCGGTAAAGAGAAAGCCTCTGATTCCGAAGAGTGATCGCAGTGTAACAGGGGCTTCTGAATGCCTGGTTCTCGATGGGATAGTCTCTCAGGAGCCCTGAATTTCTGCGTAACATTCCTGTGCGTTTTTATCCTGCTGGAGCAGATGCCTAACCGGTCCTTAGGGGCTGATGAATTGGTGCCTGCTCCGGTGGACATTTCCTATACGACGGCTGCAGAGCGCTGTGCGCATACGCAGACCCTCCCGACCGATGTCTCCTCCTATTTGCAATATGCGGCCCGCTGTCTTGGCGAGAATGCACCCGAAATGCAGATGCTGGATGGTGATGTGCTGGTCATGTTTCACCGCCTCAATGAAGTTCGCGTAGCGCAGGGCCTTCCGCCGGTTGTCTGGCATCCGGGCGCTGCTGAAGTCGCGCGTCTGCATGGCATTGATATGTTGCGGCGGGACTATTTCTCTCACCAGTCTCTGGAAGGTCTCCGCAATGATGACCGTCTGCGCCGCCTGCGCCGGAATGAGATTTTCGGCTATGCCGGTGAGAACCTTGCCTGGTACCGCGATGGCTGGCCCGAGACCTATAATCCGGGCCTGTTGCAGGAGCAGTTAGAGCTCAGCCCGCGCCACTTCGATGTGATGATCAATGCTGATTACTCCCATGCCGGCGCTGCGATTGTTCGCCATGGCAATACCTATGTCGGCGTGCAGGTGTTTCTCTCGGCCGAAGGTTATCTTGATGAGAACTGGCCGTCGCGCATTTTTCCGGGCCTGACATTTGACCTGCCGACTGAACTCAACGGACGTCCGGTGGGTGGCTGGATTCTCGAGCGTAAAAATGGCGAGATGCTCGCGCGCGGACGTACAAACCGCGTCATAGTGCCAGAAGTTGATGGCGAAGGGCTTGTCCGTCTTGTCGTTCTCGTGCAGGCAAGCCGCTCACATTTTCTCATGCTGAACGGACCGGTGTCAGACCTTGCCACACACGCCCCCTGAACAGACTGTTTGCCTGATCGCTGTCTCCGGCGGATCGGGTTCCGGTAAATCCACACTTTCTGAAGCCATCGCCTGCGTACTGGGTGAAGAGCTGTGCGTAGTGCTGGGTGAGGACAATTACTACAAAACCCGCGAAGAGAATGGCATTGTCGGCATGCCGGCAGCAGAAGTCGAAGCGACCATCAACTTTGATGATGTCCGCTCCAAAGACATGGCAATGATGTATCGCGATATCGCAGCTTTGAAACGTGGCGAAACCATCGACCAGCCGGTGTATGACTTTGCTGCGCATGACCGCAAAAAAGGCGAATTTGAAACTGTCGTTCCGAAGCGCGTTACGATTGTTGAAGGCATCCACGTGCTGTCTGACCCGGCGATTGCCGAGCTTTTCGACCTGAAAGTCTATGTCGATACGCCCGATGATCTGCGTCTTGCGCGCCGTATTCTGCGTGATACCGCGCCCGAAGATCAGGGCGGGCGGGGCCGTAGCGTCGACCGCGTGATTTCCCAGTACCTGAATTTTGTGCGCCCGACCCATCACCGCGTGACCGGCCCTCATAAATACATTGCGGATCTGGTGATCGCCGACGAGGGGCTGCCAGCCTTTACAACATCGCGCCCGACCCGCCATGCCGTCATGCGTATGCTCGCGCCGGTTCGCAACTGGCTTGAGGACCACGGAATCGTTAAGTCAGACGATTTCTCACGCTATCCGGATGATACGAATTAAAGGGAAAGCCTAAAAGCGGAAGGTCGTTTCGAGACGAACGCCTGCTTCAACTTCCTGTTCCTGCCAGCGGGACACATCGTCCAGCTCGTCAGCACCAACGCTCACAGAACCACCAAAGCTGAAGCGCGGCGTGAACTGATAGGTCGCGCCCGCACGGTATTCTTCGCGTGGTAGCGGAGAATCTTCCGAACGTGTGGTGACGTTGAGGTTCATGGCCCAGCGGCTGGTTCCGATAATCTGGAAATCCTGAGACCGCTCCTGAAGCGTAACGCTCGGGACCGGATCGCTCGGGCTAGGTGTCGTGTCGGACAGGGTGAAATTACGTGTCCAGCTGTTCGGTGTCAGATAGCTGGACTCGTCAGGTGAAATTGCAGACGCGTTCTGAGCTGCGGCGGAGCCACAGAATATCAGGGTAATCCCTGCACAGATGAGCATATGCGTTTTCATAATGATATTTATGCCGACTTTCAGGTTAATTGAAAGGTCAGCCTAGCATATGAATCTTGAATTATTTTTGAATGCGGACTTCGAGCAACACTCCGCTGTGAGTGGCTGAATTCTGTGCAGAAAAGTTAACGAGGTCGAAGTCCGTTTCGCTATCACGATAGCCGATGGTGAAATCGATCATGTCGTTGATCTCGTGAGAGGCGCCAACAGTCACTGATTGCGAGGTAAAGCCGATTGTGTCGTCTTCGGCGTGTACCCCGTTTACGCCAATCGCCCAGCCATCGACATACCATTCACCACCCGCGCTGAGGGCCGAATAGTCGCCAAAACCGCCATTGTCCGAGGATAAAAGGCTGAAGCCGACGCGGAAAACATCGCGGCGTTCAAATTCCAGCCCGAAGCTGGTGGTCGATGTATCGCTATAAAAAGAAGAGGCGCTATTGGCTTGTGACCAGGTCAGCGAGCTGCGAACGCGAAGGTCTGCGCTACGGAGCAGACGAGAAAATTGAAGCCCCACTTCGATGACATCATCAAGTTCTGGCTCGATTACGCCGGGTGCGCGTCTGTCTGTATCGAGGTCCAGCCCGCGTGTGCCTGCATCCGGCGTATAAGAGAGACCAGCGCGCAGACCCAGAATGCGCGGGGTGACATAGCTGACCTTCGCCCCGATGGAGGAGATATCATTGCGAACGCGCACACCGTTTATACCGGTCGGGTCGAGGATCGGGTCATGATCGCGCGCAAGCGTGAAGACGGTCGGGCCGCCTTCGTAAAAGCGAGCGCCCACGCCCTCATCAATGCCAATGCCCAGCGCGCCCCAGCCGCCATCAATCTCAATATAGGCCCGCTCAAGGCTGCCGCGCGGCCCGGCTTCGTCGGTAAAAGAAAGTGTAGAAATGCGAGAAAACGCGCCGCGAATGCCTTGTCCGTTAAGGCTCGGGCAGCCTGCAAATGCGGGCGGGCACTCTATTATGTGCCCCGAAAAGCCTGCGCGGTTGGGGTGATCTGACTGCAGGCGAAAGGCAAAGTTTCCGCTGACCTCTACCCCGTTCTCCAGAACCTGACTGGCAGAGCCGCCAAAGGACAATTCTCCCATCAGACCTTCGGTTTCAACACCCTCGCTTTCGTCCGAAAGAATGGACGCCACAAGGGTCAGATCCGTGTCGAAATCATACTCAGTTTCTGCGATAGCGGCGCTTGCCAGCGGCATACCTGCGAGGAACATTAAAAAGAAGATACGCATTTTCGACCTGTTGATTGCTGATCGGGACTTTCAGCTTACGATGTGCATGCTATACACCGAAGCGGAAAACGTTTTGAAGACACAGTTTGGCGTGAATGCCGGGAGTGATCATGAGTAAATTTAGAGCTTTAGCAGCTGTTCTTGGGGCATGCGCACTGACGGTTGCCGGATGTAGCTCCTCCAGCCGTGAGTCAGAGGCAGATACGCAGGCGACTATCGTTGGTGTAAACGCATTTCTCTGGCGTGCAACGCTCGACACGGTTGATTTCATGCCGCTGGCAAGCGCTGACCCACAGGGCGGCGTGATCATCACTGACTGGTATTCTACACCGGAAACGCCTGATGAGCGTTTCAAGCTGACTGTTTATATCCTTGATACACGCCTTCGCGCTGACGGTGTGAACGTGTCTGCGTTCCGTCAGGTTCGCGGCGCAACTGGATGGGAAGACGCAGCGGTCAGCCCGGACACAGAAATTCAGCTCGAAAATGCGATCCTGACTCGCGCACGTGAACTGCGCGTCGGCGATTTCAGCTAAGTTTTAAAACTCAGATCCGGAAGGAGGGCGCCTCATGGCGTCTCGCTATAATCATCGGACCACGGAGCCCAAATGGCGCGCTGCGTGGTCTGAAGCCCGTATTTTTGAAGCAGGCGAGCCGGATGACCGGCCAAAGTCCTTTGTGCTTGAGATGTTTCCGTATCCTTCGGGGCGTCTCCACATGGGGCATGTGCGCAACTACGCCATGGGCGATGTTGTAGCCCGCTATAAAATGCTGAAAGGGTTCAACGTGCTTCACCCGATGGGGTGGGATGCGTTTGGTATGCCGGCTGAGAACGCTGCCATGCAGCGAGGTGTCCATCCTAAAGGTTGGACCTATGACAATATCGCAGCGATGAAACAGCAGTTTGAACTGCTGGGGCTGTCGCTCGACTGGTCGCGCGAGTTCGCGACCTGTGACCCTGAATACTATGCCCAGCAGCAGCGTATTTTCATCGCGATGATGCAGAAGGGGCTGGTCTATCGCAAAACTTCCAAAGTGAACTGGGACCCTGTCGATATGACGGTTCTGGCGAACGAGCAGGTTGTCGACGGCAAGGGCTGGCGGTCTGGCGCGGAAGTTGAAACCCGCGAGCTGGAACAGTGGTTCTTCAAGATCACCGAATACGCAGACGATCTGCTGGACGAAGTTCTCAAGCTGGAGAACTGGCCTGAAAAAGTGCGCCTGATGCAGGCAAACTGGATCGGCAAGTCACGCGGCGCGACCATTCGCTGGCCAATCGTCGGCGATGCGGCTGCGACGCATGGCGAAGCGATTGAAGTCTTCACCACCCGTCCGGATACGCTCTACGGCGCAAGCTTCCTTGCGATTGCGCCAGATCATGCGATCACCAAGGCGCTGGCAGCTGATAATCCAGAAATTGCAGCCTTCCAGAAAGAGTGTGCGAAGCTCGGTACGTCTGAAGAGGCGATCGAGAAAGCGCCTAAGCTCGGTATTGATCTGGGTATCAAGGTGCGTCACCCGTTCGACCCTGACTGGGAAATTCCGGTATTCGCAGCAAACTTCGTTCTGTCGGCTTACGGCTCTGGCGCGGTATTCGGTTCACCTGCGGGCGACCAACGCGACCTCGATTTTGCGCGCAAATACGGTCTTCCGGTCAATCCGGTGGTTCTGCCGCCAGATGCGGACGCTGAAACCCATGCTATCGACACTGAGGCCTATACCGGCCCTGGCACGATTTATAATTCCGACTTCCTGAACGGCCTTTCCACGAAAGACGCGATCAACGCGGCGATCGAAAAGCTGGAAGAGCTGAAGCTCGGCGAAGGCGCAACTACCTACCGTCTGCGCGACTGGGGTGTTTCCCGACAGCGCTATTGGGGTTGCCCTATCCCTGTTGTGAAGTGTGAAAAGTGTGGCACAAACCCTGTGCCGGACGATCAGCTTCCTGTGCGCCTGCCGGACGATGTGACATTCGATGTGCCGGGTAACCCGCTGGAACGTCACCCGACATGGAAGCACACAAACTGTCCAGTCTGCGGCGGTGAAGCGCTTCGTGAGACGGACACACTCGATACATTTGCCGACTCTTCATGGTATTTTGCGCGTTTCGCAGCGCCATCCGACGATAAGCCGGTTGATGCTGATCTCGCGGCCTACTGGCTGCCGGTCGACCAGTATATCGGCGGTGTAGAGCACGCGGTGCTCCACCTCCTTTATTCGCGCTTCTTCATGCGTGCGATGCGTGACTGCGATCTGGTACCTCTGCAAAGCGGCGAACCATTTGCGGCGCTCTTCACGCAAGGCATGGTGACGCACGAGACGTATAAGTCTGCTGACGACAAATGGCTCTCGCCCGAAGAGATCGAGCAGAAGGACAATGCGCTCATCGAAATCACGACAGGCAAGCCTGTTGCGGTTGGTCCGATTGAGAAAATGTCCAAGTCGAAGAAGAACACCGTCGACCCGACCGAGATCATTTCTGATTTCGGCGCAGACGTTGCCCGCTGGTTCGTTCTGTCTGACTCGCCGCCAGAACGAGACGTTGAATGGACGCAGTCCGGTGTCGAAGGCTCCTGGCGCTTTGCTCAGAAGGTCTGGGCCGTTGTTGACGAACTTCCGGAAGGCGCGCCTGCTTATGGCGTCGCTCTGCCAGACATGGACGACGCTGCGACTGAAATCCGTAAGGCATCGCACCGTGCACTTCAGGCGATTGAAGACGCGATCGAAAGCTTCCGCTTTAACTCTGCGATTGCGACCGTGCATGAATGGGTGAACGCGCTTCGCAAGGCTGAAAGCCTTGAGGGGACACCTGCAGTTCTGGCTGCGCGCGTCGAAGCGGCCGGATTCCTCGCTCATGCGCTTGTGCCGTTCATGCCGCACCTTGCAGAAGAATGCTGGGCGCGTATTGGCGGCACAGGTCTCGTCTCTGCGGGCACATGGCCGGTTGTTGAGGACAGCCTCCTCAAGGATGACACAATTTCCATGCCTGTTCAGGTAAATGGTAAGAAGCGCGCTGAAATTCAGGTAGCGGCTGATGCATCCAAGGATGACATTGAGGCAATTGCCCTCTCGAATGAGCAGGTAACGGCCCATACATCTGGCAAAACGGTACGAAAAGTGATTGTAGTACCGGGACGCATCGTAAACATTGTGGTGGGATAATGAAAAAACTGACCAGCCTTTTCCTAGCAGCGTCTGCTCTTGGCCTTTCGGCTTGCGGGTTCTCGCCGGTCTATTCCACCCAGTCTGATGTCGCGCAGGGCTCTATCCAGATTGCTCAGATTGATGGCTATGCGGGGCATATTCTGCGCCGCGAGCTGCTCATGCTTCTGCGCCCGGGGCTTCCGGGCGTTGAAAGCGGCGCTCTGTCCATCGCGTACGAAGAAGATGTGAATGATTTTGCCATTCTGGCTGCCGGTCAGTCTGCGCGCGTGAATGTTCAGGGAGAGGCTCAGTATCGTCTCGAAACGCCGCGTGGTATTCTGTCTGGTGTTGTGAACAGCTCGGTTAGTTCAGCGCCGGGCGATCTTGCATATGACGACATTGCGGTTCGCCGCGATATGTCCGCACGCGCTGCTATGGAAGCTGCTAATCTGATCGCAGAACAGCTTCAGCTCCACGCGCAAGATGAAAGCGCTTATCGCCAGCCGGCGGGCAGCAACTAAAGTGAAGAAGACGGGGCGTCAGGCAGAAAGCTTCTGTTCTGACCCGACATCCGGTGTGTTTGCGGCACTGGTGTTCGGTAAAACTGGCGCGCCTGTTTCAGAACTCTCCGAAGACCTCGCAAAGCACTGGATCAAAGGTGCCCAGCCTGCGCTCGACCGGCGACGCATGTCACCAGAAGAAGCGAAACAGGACCCTGGCGGCATCCTGGATGCGCTCTGTTCTGAAAGCCTTTTCGGTGGCGCGAGCCTGCTGCAAGTCAGCATTGCGCGCGAAACAGAGGCGCGGCCTTTTCTCGACGCCCTGACAGAAATCGAAAACATGTCAGAGCCGCCAAATGGCAAGCTTCTGATTGTGGCAGGCGATCTGACGCCGCGGTCTAAACTACGAAAAACCTTCGAAGACCATAAGTCAGCGATGGCGCTTCAGATTTTCGAACGTTCCGAACGGGACTTTGAAAACTGGGTGCGAGATCAGCTCTCCGCCAGCGGGCTACGCCTGGAGCCGGATGCCGAGATCCTGCTTTTACGGACACTTCTTGAAGATCAGTCACTCGCACCAGGCGAGATTGAAAAACTCGCCCTCTATGCCGTTGATCTGGATCGTCCGCTGACTGAGCAGGACATTCGCGACCTTATCATTCTGGAAGATCAGTCGACCGGCTTTGATCTTGTTGATCTGGCCCTTGATGGGAAGCTCAGTGATCTGGCCGGTCTCATGGGCGATCAGCTCAAAGAAGGCTCTGGCGCCATTCCGGTTCTGATCGGGCTGATGAACCAGCTCAAGCGGCTTAACCGTGCGCATGAAGTGTCTGGCGAGGGCATTCACGGGCCAAAAATCGGCGAGCGGCTCAGCCCGCGCGTGTTTGATCGCCAATGGCCTGCATTCGAGCGTCGCATGCAGAAATGGCCGCCAGATCGCATCCTCACCCTCATGACTCTGGTCGCGCAGGCAGACGCGCAATGTCGTACAGCAGGCAGTCCGCAAGAGGCTCTGGTGGGCAAGCTTCTGCTAGATGTGGCGCAGGTTGCGAGCCATGCCGGACGTCGTCGAGCATGAAGTGCATTTTTTAGCAATTTTCCTCTTGCATCCGAAGCAGAGATGCGCTTTATCACCGCTTCCGGCGCTGCCGGACTACCCATTGTGAGCGGGCGTAGCTCAGGGGTAGAGCGCAACCTTGCCAAGGTTGATGTCGTGAGTTCGAATCTCATCGCCCGCTCCATTTCTCCGAAAAAGTCATCCGCTTTGTTCTTTTCAGAGCTTGAGAAACCTGTTTGGTTGTCGAGGTTTGGCATTGTTCGGGGTATTTGATGGATTTTGCGCTCTCGATTCCGTTTCGGACACTTTTGAATCTCGAGTCGGAAGTTGTAGCTCTACGGCGTGAGAAAACGTCAGCGGCCTTGGTCAGCGCATTTGCGGCAATAGACAGCACGGATTTCGTAGAGAGTGTTGCTGTTGTTTCCTGTGAAAATCCTATTGGAAAAAGCGGCCTCAAGGATCTCTCTCAGGATATCAGGCCATGGTTTAGCAAGGCGCTCGCAACCGTTTGCTTTTCTTCGAACTACACAGAATTCGTAAAACACCGGTTCCTGGATACGCGCGAACCCGAACTACAAAACCTCATACAATCCATGTCAGTTTCCGCGAATGTCGAGTTTTATGACAACACTTTGGCGGTTGCGAGCCTTACGGGGTCGCTAGATCTCTCGTGCGTGCCGGTATCATGGAGAGCACCAGATTTTGAGCGCTTTCTGTCGGATTTCGCAGAAGCATTTGTGTCGCCTGTCAATAATGCCATTCTCGCTCCCGTTCTGAAGGCGCTGATGGATTTTTCAGATCGAAAGCGTAATCAGGATAGCTTCGTTCGGCCCCCACGCAATTATCTGGTGTTCAATGATCTCAATCATCACCCATTTCCTGAATGGGATGATGACGTATCTCCTTTTTTTTGGGCCCACCGCGTCTATTCGCTCAGTGATATTAATACCAAAGCCGAAGCGATCCGTGAGCTGTTACGACTCGATGAGATAGAGACTCATGGCAAAGCCGACGATGATGGCGTCAGGTTTTATGTCGGGACCAGCGTCGTGGAACGATCAAGCTTGTTTCAGGATTTCCTGTCGGCTTGCTCTATCGCGCAGATGTTCTATTGCATTTTTGATATCCTGAACGAGGGTCAGAACCGGATATACCGTGAGCTTTCGGCAACCCAAAAACGGTCTGCGGTCTCAGGTATCATCGTCAAATACCACAAGATGGAAAACTTCATTGAATACGTGTTCAATGAGATGAGTGATGTCGAGATTTCTCTTCAGAGCGCGAGGCGGCGCTATTTTGCGTCCTTGTCCGACGTGTTTGGTACGGAAAAATTGCTCGGTGTGTTGCAGCGACGGGACAGGATCGTAGAATCCCGCCTAGAAAGGAAAACGTACGAGATTCAACGTACGGATAGAAAAATACTGCAATTCTGGTTGTTTCTGCTTGGTGCGACGCAGGTTGTCGGTCTGTTGATCGACCTTTTCATGTTTCTGGGAGATAAAAGCCAGAGAATGATTCCTGGCGTTGTGGAATTATTCCAGTGGTTAGACGTGAACGTCACGTTCAACATCCTTTCAGTTCTTATTATTGCGGGTGCTCTGTATGCATCATTCCGACGTCAGTAGCGTTCTCAATGAATTCATCGCGGCTTGTGAGCATAGAGAAATGCCTCAGCGCGTCTTGAGCGCTGTTGAAAACACCGCTCAGGCGTATGAATGGTTTCAGCGATCTTTGAGTGAAGGACAGCTGTCGAACATTTATGGCGTGAACACGCAGCCCGGTCATCGTGACAATGTTCATTTGTCACTTGACGAAGCGGCGGACCTTTCGGGCAAGATCGTCCGAAACCACTGTCTTCCTTATGACAAATCATTTCCGGATGAGGTGGGGAAGTATGTAACGCTCGCGAAATGTTACAGTGTCGCTGCAGGTGACTCGCTGGTTTCGCCTGAAGCATTTCAGGTCCTGTACGACGTGTTTGAAGATAACAGCGTCACGATCAACGTGCCGCGAAACAGCAGTTATTCGTCCGGTGACGTGATACCAGCATCCCACTGGGTGTCGCAAATTCTTTCAACTACGGGGTATCAGTTGAAGCCCGGTGAGGGTATGGCGCTAATCAATGGTGCATTCGTTCATCTTGGAACTTCGGCTTACGTCGTTGCGCAGTTGAACAGGTTTTGGAGAATGTTTCTCGCAAGTACGCAGAAGCTGTTCACGCAGGTGAGTGTCGATCAAAACATGTTTGATTTTCCTCACTGCGATAGCCGGTCTCAAACCATCAGGGCGGTGGAATTTGTTACTAAGAACGCGCGCCTGCCAACTGAGCAACAGCCGCAACCCTATGTGTCTATACGGTCGACGCCTCAAATCATGGACGGCTTTCTCTCAACGTCGGGGCAATTTGCGAAAGAGATCGGCTATTATCTGTTTAAGCCGAGCGGCAACCCCCAAATCCGTAAGTCAAAAAACGGTGCGTACCGGATTTCGTCAAGCGGGTCGTTTGTCGTGCCCAGTGTTGCTTTGGCGGGTGGGGCAGTATTGGACGGCCTCTTAATGCTCGGATGGCACATTGTCCGCCGTACAGAGTTTTTTCTTAGTGGAAAGGTCTCAGGTGTTCCGCTTGATGCGAGTACGCTGAGTGCGCCGCTTGGTTTGATTCAATGGCCTAAGCTCATGACTGCCAAACTTGAGGGTTTGCGGTCGAGGTTCGGTGCACGCGTGTTTTCGTCGGGTGGTGCCACGTCTTATGGCGTTGAGGACTTCTGGACGCGCGGCGTCTTAATAAATGAAAATCTTCTGGACGCTCTGGAGGTTTTAACTGACATTTTATGTCTGGAATTCGCGGTTTTATCCTATTTCAAAACGCCGGAGAGCATTGATTTGATTGCAGCGCAAACAGATCTGGAGTCGCTGGTTTCCGGAATGCCTGAGGCCCTGATTGCGACCTAGTTAAAAGGCTTGCCCTATTCGTCTTCGAAGAGGGCAGGTTCGCGGCGGCCGATCTGACGGCTTGGCGGTGCCGCGCCATTGCCAGCACCAGAGCCGTAGACATGATGGTGACCGGCATTGCCAAACAGGCTCACCAGAAGGATGAGCAGGTCAGCTGCAAGCGCGAGTGTCAGAGCGAAAATAGCCTGCGGCTCACGGTCCTGAAGCGCAACGAAGGAATATGCGATCGGGGCCGCTTCCGGATCACGCGTACGGGCCACGCGGCGCAGATCTTCCATGAAGTTAGACTTCACGCTGGCACGCAGCGCTGAGCTGTTGACGCACTCATTGCGGATATACTGAAGAAGCTCTGAACCGCGTGCACCGGCATAGGCCTCTGAAGAGGTCGCGCGGCAATTTTCTTCAACCATGCGCAGGCTGGACTGCAGCTCTGATAGTGTACGAGCCGCCTCGAACGCGCCGCCGGATGTGCAGTCGATACTGGACGGATCAAAGTCAGCAAGCGTGTCTTCATCAAATGACGTCGCCTGCGCTGCGATCAGCTCTGATTTGATAGTCGTGCAGGCGGTCAGGATCTGATCGACTTCATCTTCGCTGATCTCTTCTGACGAGAAATCGATCTGCGGAATTTCCAGTGCATCCGATTGTGCTGTGAGCGCAGAAATCTCTGCTTCAAGGAAACCGATGCGAACGTCATTTCCGGCATTCAGCGCGTTTTCGACATCCTGTGCATCGCCGCCGCTCTGTACGATAGCGAGCTGCTGACGGCTGGAGAGAAGCGCCTCTTCTGCATTATCGAGTTCCCGCGTGACGGAGCTCAGGCGGTTTTGCGCGACTTCGAGGTTCGCGCGCACAATATCGTGCTGGCGATCGAGTTCACGCCAGCGCGGGCCACGACCGACCTGGCCGCTTTCCTGCGCGCCGCGCTCTTCCAGCAGTTTCTGATCAGACAGCGCCTGAGACTGGGCCAGAAGCCGTGCGGTTTCTGCTTCCCATTCATCCTGTTCCGGCGTGAGCTGGCGCACCTGACGTTCAAAGTCTGCGACCGTTGTTTCGAGTTCTGCGGCACGTGCCTGACGGCTTACCGCGGCGCTGCGGGCTTCAGCCTGCGCGTTGCCGACCTGACGGCGATAATCTGCAAGTTCGGTGCGGCGCTCGTCCAGTTCTGTAAGAATGGACTGGCGCTGCTCGTTCGACGCAGAGGCGAGTACGTTAATCTGGGCCTGAAATTCGGCCTGCTGTGTAGAGAAATCTCCGCGGGCATCGCGCACTTCATCTTCCAGCGCTTCGATAAGCTCTTCGACGATCACATCACCGCGCTCGCGAATGGTTTCGGCAGACCAGTCAGACTTCTGGGCGCTGAACATACGGTCGAACAGGTCAATATAAGAGAAGGTGACAGAAATGGTTGTCGCGGCGAGATAGCCGACGAGGATCGCGGAAATCAGGCCCCAGCGTTTACGGTCCTCGACCATGAGCAGGCGGCTCGCAATCCATGCAAGCGCCAGCATCAGAGCCTGAATGCCGAAAGCGAGGCCGAGCGTGATGGCAAGGCTTTCAGCCCGGTCCCACCAGGAAATGCCTTCAAGGCTACCGCCTGATGTCATGAGCTGCTGGATCGGGTCAGCCGCGCGAAGGCCGCTCCAGGTTGTCAGAAATGAGACGACCGACAGCACAAGGCTCGCAATAACGGCGCTTCGAAAGCCCAGAGATTGGCGCGGTGTGTAGTTAGAGTGGCTCATTTTTTCACCCGGTTTTGAATACAGCTCCGGCTGTGCATTCTGTGTGCCAGTTTGTGGTCATTAGCCCTGTGAGCAGGTCAGCTTCTGCTCTCAGAATGGTCAGCCGCCCGAAACATCAAATGAAACAGACCGCTTCTGTAAAAACGGGCAGCATGTCGAGAATATGGCAGAGTGTGCAAAAGCACTGCTTTTGCGGGCGTTTGGTACGGTTATGGCTATGTTCGGCGCTTAGCGGCCTTCGATCAGGCGATGATATCCGGGCGGATCAGGCCCCGTACACGGGAAATCTCGTCTTTCAGGCGCAGCTTTTCGCGCTTCAGGCGCTGAAGAGTGATCATGTCCGCGCCAGCCAGTTGCTGCGCCGTGACCTGTTCATCAAGCAGGCGGTGCTCGGCTTCGAGCTGATCAAGGCGCGCCTGCAACTGACGCGTTGTCTCATCAAAATCGAAATGTGTGCCGTCCATGGCCGTAACCTTTAAGAAAGAGGCCGTTCCATTAACAAATTTTGGCTGTGGATAAAAGTGAAACATTTACCGACGCGCGAAAAAACGTCTCGCAGATGCACTTTTTCGGAGAGTCAATACGTGACGAGTTTGTGACTTCATGCTTTGATGTATTGCTCAGCAAAGGAGGCTCGAAGCGATGAGTTTAGAAAATCATCTGCAGGAACTTTCCACCCGTCATAAGAAGATTGACGATGCACTGCAGGAAGAGTCGAAAAGACCTTCCTCTGACTCTCTCAAAATGTCGCGCATGAAACGAGAGAAGCTGAAACTGAAGGAAGAGATCCAGTCTCTTCGAGGTGATCTCAACAGTTAAAAATACTCCGGGTCCGGCAGAGACCATAACCGTCAGGCGGCCTGCTTTGGCTTGACCGCCTGAGCGTGGCATGGAATGCCGATTGAACTCAGCTGGAAACGGAAGGCATAGAGATGCGCGCGCCGGCAATTGTTATTCTGGGCCTTGGAAAAGGCGTTGGCGCAAGCTGTGCGCGTAAGTTTGCTGAATCCGGTTGGTCCGTCATGATTGTGGAGGACGACCAAAAGGCATTGGCTCGCGCTAAGGATGATCTTGGAGATCTGGCCAGCTATCTCTCTGAAAACCAGTCTACCCGGCTCGGGCTGAAAAACGCCCTGTCGGGTATGCTCGAACAGTTTGACGGCGTTGATGTTGTTCTCAATATTCCGCCATTGTCTGATCCGATTGATATGGATGACCTCACCCTTGAGCGGGTGACACAGGAACTCAAGCAAACCACGACAACGGCGCTGATGGCCGGACAGGTGTTCGGCCGTGAAATGGTGGCTGAGCTTCGCGCGCACGAAGATAATGCAGAGCGCGTGCCTTATAAAAAGTCTTTCATACAACTTCTCAGCCGTGCGGCGATCGCAGGTAATCCGGGCAGTGCGCTCAACACGGTGACGCAGGGCTCTGTGCTTTCAGTCATGAAGGCTCTGGCACTGGAGTATGCACCTTGCAAAATCCGCTCTAACGCGATTGTTGCCGTTCGTCCTCACAGTGAGGAAACCGAGAGCTGGCTGAAAGAGCGTACCCCGCTGAAGCGTGCCGCGCGTGCTTCGGAGATTGCCGAAGCGGCTTATTATCTGGCGTCTTCGGAAGGCGCCTACGTGAATGGACACGCGCTTGAACTTGATGGCGGGCGCAGTGTGTTGAACGGAACCATGCCGTCCAGCTAGGCGCGTTGAAGCTGTAAAAGCTAGCTTGATCACTCTTAAAATTGAACTTTTTTGATCGATTGATGGTCCAATTGGTGGATTTCCATCATTTCAGATGTTCTCGTTTTGTGTCGTTCTATCCCTACAGGAAATGATGGGGGTCGCACGTGATACACGTCGTAACAATCAGAAACCAACACCTCTATGCCAAGCAGCTCGATGAGATGTTCCGCATGCGCCACTAGTTTTATGTAAAACAACGTGGCTGGACCAATCTCACCTCTGCAGATGGTCGTGAGACGGACGAGTTCGATAACGAACATGCGGTCTATCTCATGAACCTTGACCGGCATGGGAAGATTCTGGCGACTTTTCGCCTCAATCCGACAGATACGCCATACCTTATGGGCGATAAGCTGACCGAGTATATCAACGGTGAGCCGCCGCGTGATGAAGCGATCTGGGACCTCACCCGCTGGATGATTGCGCCACATGCGCGCCGTCGTCATGAGGGTGTGATCGCTGATGCACAGAAAACGCTGCTGTGCGGGATTATGGAATTCGCCGTCGATCGCGGCATTACTGACTTCACCTGTCTGATGGATACGGTCTTTGTCGACCGTATGGCGAAGGTCTGGCCCGTCGAATATCTGGGCGATCCACAGCACTTTGATGATGGCGATGGTGATGCTGTCGCCGTGATGATCGAGGCGGGCCCGCACGTGCTGATCGATACCCGAAACAAGATGGGGATTTACGAACAGGTTCTGTTCGAAATCGAACCACCACTTCCGCTGACCGAACTCGAGAAGAAGCGTCGCGCAGCTGCGATGCGTAAGGAGCAACCGATGAACCAGATCGAACTTGACCGTATGCGTACTGCGGCCGATATGCTCGTCAACGAGCTGAATTCGGTAAAAGAAACCGGCAATGTGGATGCCTCCATCTCTGCGATTGAGGCCTTCACCAAAACCCTCATTCCGGTTCGGGAAGATGCGGCAGACCGCCAGGCCTCGTAAAAGCGGGAAACAGGGCCGATTCCGGACTTGAATTTCCCCTCTTTTTGCGTATAAGCGCTGTTTGCTCCAAAGAGGCGCCAGGCATTGCCTCACGGAGAAACTATCAGATGCGCTTTGCGCAAGGAGATGAAAATGCCGAAGATGAAAACCAAAAAGGCCGCTGCAAAGCGGTTCAAGATCACTGCTACGGGCAAGCTCAAGCATGGTGTTGCTGGTAAGCGTCACCGCCTGATCAGCCACAACGCGAAATATATCCGCCAGAACCGCGGCACATCTGTTGCTGCAAAAGCAGACGAGGCTCGTGTGAAGAGCTGGCTGCCATACGGCACGAAATAACGCGTAAGCTGAGAAGGATTTAGACACATGGCACGCTCCCGTAACAAGGTGCCCGCGCACGCTCGGCACAAGAAAATTATCAAAGCGGCAAAAGGCTATTATGGCCGCCGTAAAAACACTTTCCGCACAGCAAATGCTGCCGTCCAGAAGGCTGGTCAGTACGCATATGTTGGCCGTAAGCAGAAGAAGCGTACTTTCCGCTCTCTCTGGATCCAGCGTCTGAACGCTGCTGTTCGTGAACTCGACGACACGATGACATACTCTCGTTTCATCGACGGTGTTCACAAGGCTGGCATCGACATGGACCGTAAGGTTCTTTCTGATCTCGCGATCAACGAACCTGCTGCGTTTAAAGCTGTAATGGAACAGGCCAAGGCTGCGCTGGCTGCTTAATCAGACCGCGCACAGGACTGTTCCAACAAAGCGACCGTTGCCTTTCAGCAGCGGTCGTTTTCGTATTGGCGAACTTCCATTGGTTAGTTCCAGAATTTCCACCAACGTTTCAGCTTTTTGGGTCCGCTTTGTTTAAGTCCGCCTGTGCCAGACGACACCTCCTCAGGTTTATCTGCTTCAAACCCTGTTCCGGCAATATGGTGCTGATACGCCGAAACTTGCTTGGTAGAAATTTTCGATGGCACGGGAAACTTTAGAGGTTGATCAAGTAAAAGAACGCCAATCAGCCAATGGAGCAATTTTGAGTGATAATTAAGGTCGACAGGCTGTTTGATAGCATCGGAAATCATAGCACTTTCGACGCTTACGGAGTCACCGTGACGAATGAAGGTCACACAATAGACGGCCTGACCTGTCCAGCTTCGATGAAAGAATAAGCGAGTGCCTTCCATGAATATGAACCACTTGTCTTCCATTTGTACTGGAATGACGCCTGTCGATATTTTCTCAAATTCATCGATCGAGAAAGTTTCCATATATGGAAGACTTCCATTCGGTGTGAATGGCTCGGACTTCCAACTTTCTCTCGTCGCTATCACACCGAAACTCCTGTCTGATATCGAACAGATTTACAAAGAAGCTGAGTGAAGAAAAGCTCTGGCTAGCTTTATACTGTTAGATTGGTAAATAGGCCCAAACTAAAATCATCGCGTTGAAAGTCTCGAAGTCACATGTCCGACATTGAAAACATTGAAGCCGAAGTTCTCACAGCCATCAATGGCGCAGGCGATCTGGCCGCGCTGGACGGCATTCGCGTTGCAGAGCTTGGCAAAAAGGGCCGCGTTTCCGGCCTTATGAAAACGCTCGGCGGCATGGACCCGGAAGAGCGTAAAGAGATGGGGCCGAAGCTCAACGCGCTGAAAAATCGTCTCGGTGACGCGATTGATGCCCGCAAGACGACGCTCGAAGATGCCGAGCTCGATGCGCGCCTCGCCAGCGAGAAAGCTGATCTCACCCTGCCGCCGCGTCCTTACCGCACCGGTACGCTTCACCCCGTCATGCAGGTGTTTGAAGAAATCGAGGAAATCTTCGGCGCAATGGGCTTTGCTGTGGCTGAAGGCCCGGACATCGAAGATGACTTTCATAACTTCACGGCGCTGAACTTCCCGATTGGCCACCCAGCGCGCGAAGATCACGACACATTCTTTATGACACCGGACGCAGAAGGCGAGCGCAAAGTTCTGCGCACGCACACATCGCCGGTTCAGATCCGCACGATGATGAGCCAGGAGCCGCCAATCCGTGTGATCATTCCGGGTCGCGTCTACCGTAATGACTGGGATGCGACCCACACACCAATGTTCCACCAGGTCGAAGGTCTCGTCATTGATAAGGTCAGCCATATGGGTCACCTCAAAGGCTGCCTCACCGACTTTGCGCGCGCCTTCTTCGAGGTCGACGAAGTTGAAACCCGTTTCCGCCCGCACTTCTTCCCGTTCACAGAGCCATCCGCTGAGATGGACGTGAAATGCGACCGCTCAGGCGGTACGGTGAAGGTTGGTCAGGGCGAAGACTGGCTTGAGGTGCTTGGCTCCGGCATGGTGCACCCGAATGTGCTGCGCAATTGCGGCCTCGACCCGAACGAATATCAGGGCTTCGCCTTTGGTATGGGCGTCGACCGTCTGGCGATGCTGAAATATGGCATGCCGGACCTGCGCCCGTATTTTGAAAGCGATGTGCGCTGGCTCTCACATTATGGCTTCACCCCATGGCTCCTGCCGAGCCTCTCCGGAGGGCTTTCTTGAGAGCAAGCCAGAATATCGAGACGCTGCCGCGTTGGCCGTTCGGGGATAGCCCTGAACTGGCAGACAGGCTCGCTGCATTGATTGTGGCGGGTGTCAAAACCGGTACGTGCTCTGCCAGGGTCCACAATGAGTGGAGCCATCCGGGCGAACGCGGCGTTCTGGTCGACGGGGCGGACCGCCCTGTTGCCGTGCTTGAAACAGAAACCGTGACGCATCTGCGCTATAATGAGATGACGCAGGAAATGGCCGCGCTGGAAGGCGAGGGCGATCTGTCGCTCAAATACTGGCAGGACGCCCACAAAGACTACTTCACCCGTGAGGGTACATTCGCCGAGGATATGGAGGTCGTGTTTGAGACCTTCCGTGTTCTCTCTATTCTGGATGATGACTTTGCCGCTGGCGCTGCAGATCATCTCCGCCGCGAACGCGCGGGCGAAACGGTTTAGGTGGCGGCAATGGGCAAGGGTAATAAGGCTGAAATGCTGATCGCCATTTGTGCGGTGATATCGTCGATTGCGGCGGTGTTCATTGCGTGGGATCAGGCGCGTGTCATGCGCTCTCAGGAGAAGGCCGACGTCTGGCCGATCCTGCAGCTTCAGCACAATACCTCTACGCCTGCTGGCGGCGCGCTTTATGAATTCGACGTGCAGAACGCGGGCGTCGGCCCCGCGCTGATCGAAGATTATCTGATCCGTATTCCGGGCCGCGAAGACACTCGCTCATTTGATGAGATGGTCCGCTATTTCATCACGGACAGTCTGGAAGAAACATACGGACTACCGGCCTATTCCAATCAGGCACTGCGCGGCCGTGTCATCCGTCAGGGCGATAGTGTTCGCACCATTGGCGCGGAATGGCCGGGCGCTGAGGGCCTTGAGCGTGATTTTCTGAGCGCGGTACAAAGCTTTCTGGACGGAACGCGCCAGCCGGCCGAGGTTTTCGTCTGCTATTGTTCCATTCTGGATGATTGCTGGGTCTCTACCAGCGCAGGCCACGCACTCCGCCCGATTGAGGTAAACAGCTGCGAAGCTCTGCCAGACATCGTTGACCAGATCGTACCACACACACCCATTTCACCATCGACCGAAGAGTCTCAATCATGAAGTTCACTGTTTCCTGGCTCCAGGACCATCTTCACACTAAAGCCAGCACGGACGAGATCCTTGCGGCGATGACGCGCGCCGGCCTTGAGGTCGAAAGCGTTGAGAACCCGGCTGAGGCGCTGTCGACATTTACCGTGGCGCAGATCAAATCTTTCGAGAAACACCCTGATGCGGACAAGCTGAATGTCTGCACGGTCGACACGGTTGATGGCGAGAAGCAGATTGTCTGCGGCGCGCCAAATGTGCGTCAGGGCATGTTTGCGGTTTACGCACCGCTCGGCGCGTATATTCCGGGCGTTGATTTCTCTCTTGATAAAAAGCCTCGCAAAATCCGCGGTGTAGAAAGCTATGGCATGATGTGTTCTGCCAAAGAGCTTGGCGTGGGTGAGGCCAATGAAGGCATTATGGACCTTCAGGGCAAGGTGAAGGTTGGCATGCCGCTGGCTGAAGCGCTTGAGCTTGACGATCCAGTCATTGATTTCGAAGTGACGCCTAACCGTCCGGACTGGTTGGGCGTTCTGGGTATTGCGCGTGATCTGGCCGCAACCGGTCTCGGCAAGTTTGCGCCGATGCAGGTGAAGCCGGTAAACGGCACGCACCCTTGTCCGGTAACGGTGACAACCGAAGCGCCCGAAGCCTGCCCTGTATTCGCAGGCCGCGTGATCAAAGGCGTGAAGAATGGTCCATCACCGGATTGGATGCAGGCGCGCCTGAAAGCGGTTGGCATCTTGCCGAAGAACATGCTCGTCGATGTGACGAACTACATCTCGCTCGATCGATGCCGCCCGCTGCATGTCTATGACGTTGCCAAGCTTCAGGGCGGTTTGACGGCACGTCTCGGCCGCGAAGGCGAAACCTTCCTCGCCCTCGATGGCAAGGAATATACAGCCACCGAAGACATATGCGTGATTGCTGACGATAGCGGTGTAGTGGGCTTTGGCGGCGTTATGGGCGGCGCGTCTACTGGCGTCTCAGATGAGACCGTTGATGTGTTCATTGAGTCCGCATGGTTCGACCCGCTCCGTACAGCACGCACAGGCCGCGCGACGGGCATTATCTCTGATGCGCGCTACCGTTTCGAACGCGGTGTTGATACGCAAAGCTGTCTTGAAGGTCTTGAGCTTGCAACCATGCTCATTCTGGAGACATGCGGCGGCGAAGCATCTGACGTGACCATTGCGGGCGCAAACCCGAAACCGCAAAAGCCGGTTCAGTTCTATCTGAATGATGTGAAGCGCCTCACGGGCGTTGAGCTTAAAACCGCTGAAATCCGCCAGATCATTAAAGACCTTGGCGGCGACATCGAAGATGCGGGTGAAGCCTGGTATGTGGCGCCGCCAAGCTGGCGCCGTGATCTGGAACAGTCTGCTGATATGGTTGAGGAAATCATCCGTATTAAAGGCTATGACGCGCTTCCACTCACATCCATGCCGCAGCCGGAAGGCGGTGTGCGTCAGGTGCTAACAGAGCCTCAACGCCGTATGCGTACAGGTCGCCGCGTAATGGCTGCACGTGGTTTCTTCGAGGCCGTGACATGGAGCTTTGTTTCTAAAGCCGAAGCCACTGCCTTTGGCGGAGGGGCGAAAGAGATGGTTGTCGACAACCCTGTCGCGTCCGAGCTTGATTGCATGCGTCCAAGCATTCTGCCGAACCTGATCAAAGCCGCGCAGAAAAACGCAGACTTCAGCCAGCGCGATATCCGCCTGTTTGAAGCTGGTCCTGTCTATCTGGGTGACGGCCCGAAAGACCAGCGCCGCTATATCTCTGCAATCGCGCGTCCTGAAACGGTTCGTAACTGGGTCGGAAAGGCCGAGCCTTATGACATTTACGCGGCAAAAGCTGACGTAATGGCGCTGATCGATGCGCTCGGTCATGATGCGAGCAAGCTGATGGTTATGGAGCCTGTGTCGGATCACTGGCACCCGGGCCGCTCTGCAACGCTGCGTCTCGGGCCGAAGAACGTCGTCGCCGAGTTCGGTGAGCTTCACCCGCGTGCTCTGAAAGCGCTTGGCGTGGACAGCAATATGGTCGGCTTTGAGGTGAATGTAGACGCGCTGCCTCTGCCTAAAAAGGTCGGCGTGAAAACCAAGCCTGTCCTTGAAAAGCAGGCCCTCACCCCAATCCGCCGCGACTTTGCATTCGTCGTGAAAGACGAAGTTGCTGCCGGTGATCTCATCAAGGGCGCGCAAGGCGCTGATAAGAAGATGATCACGGGCGTGAACGTCTTCGACGTCTATGTCGGCAAAGGCGTTGAAGAGGGGCATAAGTCCATCGCGCTGGAAGTGACCATCCAGCCGGGCGAGAAAACGCTCACAGACGCTGAAATCGATGCGATCTCCAAAAAGATCATCGCAAACATCGAAAAGCTTGGCGGCACGCTGCGCGGTTAGGCCCCGCATTTGGGGACTGACAAACGGGATCAATCTGCTCTAACCTCTTTTCACGGAGGTAGGGCAGATGGTGAACGCAGTGCGGGCGCGTCTCTACAGGGCGATGGAAAAAGGCAGTAGTGGGAAGGAAAAGCTTTCCACGATTAACCGCATCCTCGTGGTGCTGGTGCTGACCAGCCTTGTGCTTCTGGCTCTGGAAACCGAGCCGGATATTGAAGGCCAGACCCAGTCATTTCTGCGCATTCTGAATGTCACTATCGTCGTTATATTCGCTATAGAATATGGGCTGCGCCTGTGGGTGGCCGGTGAAAACCCTGAATATCGCGGGCTGATGGGGCGGCTGAAATACGCCTCGACGCTTTATGCGGTGGCAGACCTCGCGGCTTTTCTGCCAGAGCTGCTTCTGATGATTTTCGCGGCCGACAAGGTGAACCCGCAGGTATTGGCGGTTCTGAAAGCCTTCCGCCTGTTCCGCCTGTTTAAACTCGCCCGCTTTATTCCCGCCTTCAACCTGCTTGGCGATGCCTTGCGCAAGGCTGGAAGCCAGCTGCTCACCAGCTTGTTTCTGGCGCTGGTGCTCGTCTATGTGTCGGCTGTCGCGCTCTATCTGATTGAGGGCAAGATCCAGCCTGAGGCGTTCGGATCTATTCCACGGGCGATCTGGTGGGCCATCGCGACGCTGACGACCGTCGGCTATGGCGATGTCTACCCGATTACGCCGCTCGGCCGTGTCGCTGCCTCGTGTATCGCCCTGGCGGGTATAGGCCTCGTCGCGCTGCCTGCAGGCGTGTTCGCCAGTGCTTTTTCAGACGTCATTCGCGAGGAAAGTGAGAAGCGCGCCGAAGAAAAGGCTCGCGAAAAGCTCACTGGTCTTGAAGATGACGATGACAATACGCCGGCCTGACTGAAAGCTTCTGACACATGACAACCGAATTCCTGCTGGGCATGTTCCTGCTGGCATCCACGCTGGTCTGGACGCCGGGCCCGAACAATACGTTGCTTGCCAATTCGGGCGCGCGTCACGGGCTGGTGCGTACGCTGCCGCACTCTATGGGCGTGAATATTGGCTTCGCGTTCATGGTGTTCACCATCTGCCTTGGCCTTGGCAGCGTGTTCGCCCAATTCCCGCTTCTGCGTGAGGTGCTCCGCTGGGTCGGTGCAGCGATCCTGTTATGGCTGTCATGGAAAATCGGCACATCGAAGTTCGAGCCGCCGCATGAGGTGAAAACCTCCAAGCCCTGGGGCTTTTTTCAGGCGGCAGCCTTTCAGTGGGTGAACCCGAAAGCGTGGATCATGGCAATTTCGTTCGCGGGGCAGCTGCCCGAACAGGAGCCGTTCTGGTATCCGCCGCTGATCATCTCGCTGGTGATCCTCGCCGCAGGCATGCTGAGCTCACATGGCTGGGTTTTGTTCGGCGTGGGGATACAGCGGTTTCTGTCGACCCCGCTGCGCTTTCGGATTTTCAGCCTCGTTATGGCAGGCTTGCTCGTGCTGACGGTGATCGGCCTGTTACTGGCCGATCTGTCAGTGCATTAGTTCAGCGTGATGCCGATGAATGTCGGTGTCGGCACATCGACCATAGGTTCTGCCTCTTCACCTTCCGGCGTCAGCACGTCCATATTTTCATCATAGATGGAATTGAGCGCTGTGCGCAGCTCCAGCGTGGAGAGCGTAACCGGTGCCTCGCCTTCCAGATGGATATTCTGCGAGAGGTCTGTGCCATCAAAGTCGAGCACAACGCCATGCGCGGTCTGGAACGCGATCAGACGTTCAACCAGCGCAAGGCGCACATCTTCTTCCAGCGGGTCTTCGAAATGCAGATCAATGATCAGCTCACGCATCTGAACGGTATCAGCTGAGGCTTCTTCCAGAGCATCCAGAAGGTCTTCAACCTCTTCAAGGCGCAGCGCCATTTCATCCGGCACACCTTCGGCGCGAACCGCCGCGAGGTCTTCCAGAGCTTCTGAGAGCGTTGCCGCGAGTTCGCTGCGCATTTCAGCGCGGGCCTCAGCATCGCGCGCAATCGCCGTCGCCAGCGCGGCCTCACTGCGCAGAACGCCGCTCACATCGCCTTCAAGCTTGCCTGCCAGACGATTGAGCCAGACAGAGACATCACGGCGCAGCTCTGCTGTGTCGCGGTCACCATCCATGGCCAGCACGCCGCGTGACATATGTTCAAAGATGAGGGCGGTCAGTTCTGCCTGACCCGCGACTGAAATCTCGTCTTCAGCCGTCTCGGCCTCCGGGACAGGGGCTTCTTCATGCGCTTCAGCTTCATGCATCACGTCTTCAGCGGCATGCGCGTCGGCATCATCCTGCGCAAAGGCTGGCAAAGCCATAAAAGTAAGGCCGAAAGCACTGGCCAGAGCGGCGCGTCGGAATAGCTTTGTCATATGTCCCATCCTGAAGTCATCTGAAGCTGTCATAACATTGAATTTTGGCCGTGTATGACAATCTTCAAGATTGTATTTTCGTATTCGCAGGTATAGCCGCTTGGCGGTTGTGTTCGCCAGTGGTAGATCGCTCAAATGACAGACAAATCCCACATCCGTAATTTTTCCATCATCGCTCACATTGACCACGGTAAATCTACCCTGGCCGATCGCCTCATTCAGAAGTGTGGCGGCCTCACAGACCGTGAGATGAAAGAGCAGGTGCTCGACTCCATGGATATCGAGCGCGAGCGTGGCATTACCATTAAAGCGCAGACGGTTCGCCTGAACTATACCGCCAAGGATGGCGAGGATTACGTTCTGAACCTGATGGACACGCCGGGCCATGTCGACTTCGCCTATGAAGTCTCACGCTGTCTTGCGGCATGCGAAGGCTCGCTTCTGGTGGTTGATGCGTCTCAGGGCGTGGAAGCGCAGACGCTGGCGAACGTTTATCAGGCGATTGATCAGGACCATGAGATCGTTCCCGTCCTCAACAAGATCGACCTGCCCGCTGCCGATATCGAGCGCGTCTCCGAACAGATCGAAGACGTGATCGGCATTGATGCCTCTGATGCGGTCCAGATTTCTGCAAAAACCGGTATCGGCATTGAAGATGTGCTTGAAGCCATCGTCACACGCCTGCCTGCCCCGCATGAGGGCGATCGTGACAAGCCGCTCAAAGCGTCTCTCGTTGATGCCTATTACGACCCGTATCTCGGCGTCGTGGTCATCGTGCGCATCATTGATGGCGTGATGAAGAAGAAGCAAAAAGTCAAAATGATGCGCACCGGCGCAACATACGAGCTTGATAATGTCGGCGTGTTTGCGCCTAAGCCAACCTACGTAGACGAGCTCGGCCCGGGCGAAGTCGGCTTCATGATCGCCTCGATCAAAGAGGTGGCCGACTGCGCGATTGGTGACACGATCACCACCGAGAAAAACCCGACAACGACCGCGCTGAAAGGCTATAAAGACGTTCAGCCCGTGGTCTTCTGTGGTCTCTTCCCTGTGGATGCTGGCGACTTTGACGATTTGCGCGCCGCGATGGGCAAGCTTCGCCTGAACGATGCTTCCTTCACATGGGAAATGGAAACCTCAGCCGCGCTCGGCATGGGCTTCCGGTGTGGCTTCCTCGGTCTTCTACACCTTGAGATCATTCAGGAACGTCTCTCCCGCGAGTTTGACCTCGATCTTATCGCGACAGCGCCAAGCGTGGTCTATGAGCTGACCATGACGGACGGCACCGATTATGAGCTTCACAACCCGGCAGACATGCCGGAGGTGACGAAGATCAAGGAAGTGCGCGAACCATGGATCAACGCGACCATTTACACGCCGGATGAGTATCTGGGCGCTATCCTGAAACTGTGTCAGGACCGCCGCGGTATTCAGACAGAGCTCACCTATGTGGGCGGGCGCGCTATGATCAAATACGAACTCCCGCTCAATGAAGTGGTGTTCGACTTTTATGATCGCCTGAAATCCATCTCACGCGGCTATGCGAGCTTCGACTATGAAATTGTCGAACACCGCGCTGAGAACCTCGTGAAAATGAACATTCTGGTGAATGACGAGCCGGTCGACGCGCTTGCCATGCTGGTTCACCGTGACCGCGCTGAAGGCCGTGGCCGTCAGATGTGCGAACGCCTGAAAGAGCTTATTCCGCGCCAGCAGTTCAAAATTCCGATTCAGGCGGCGATTGGCGCGAAGGTCATTGCCCGAGAAACCATCTCTGCGGTCCGCAAAGACGTGACGGCGAAGTGTTATGGCGGTGATGCGACCCGTAAGCGTAAGCTTCTGGACAAGCAGAAAGCCGGTAAACAGCGCATGCGCCAGTTCGGTAAGGTGGAAATCCCACAGGAAGCGTTTGTTGCGGCGCTTCGGATGGACGGGGATTAGGTATTGGAACTCGATGACCCACATAAACGACGAGAGTTTCGCAAAACTCTTTCGCGAATGGGTGTGCAGGAGGTTCAATATCGGCTTTCAACTGGAAAGTTCGGAGAGCGCAAAAAACCTGTCGTAGAAATGTGGTTAGCCGACGTCATGTCCGGAGCTGCTATCGCAGATGAGCTTTTTGAGCTGTCTGAAAGATTCGCGGCCCTTCAAACAAAGTTTGTGGAAGGAGGTTCCTTTTCAGGTCTCTTTTTAAAGTCGGAAGATGCGTCTGATTTCGAAGCCCTATTTACGACGACGATTGCATTGTTGTCCTCGGAGCGACAGGACATTAATTTGTTCAGGAGCAGAATAGTCGCAGCGTATAATGAAGACGTCGGCGGGATGATGGGTGGCCCTTCTCTCAACTGCGTCATGAAAATAAGCAAGCTTGTTTCTAATAGCGCAGAGCTATTGGCGCGCCAGCCTCACGCTATTGCTAAGGCACTTAGCACCACTGACGCAGACAATGTCTATGTTAGCGTCGAGAGGATTGAACAACTTCGTGAAGTGCATTCACCTCAATGGGATTTGAGTAAGCTGATTAGACTTTGTGAAGAACTGAATGGTGCCTTTCAGAACCAAAACTATTTTTCTGTCGGAATGTTGGTGCGAGCAATAATGGACCATCTTCCTCCAGTTTTTGGACAGTCGTCATTCGGCCAATTAGCAGCACAACACGGCGGAAAGTCTTTCAAGGGCTCGATGGATCATTTGCAGAAGTCAATGAGGCACATTTCGGATAATTTTCTGCATGAACATATAAAAAAGAAGATATCATTGCCGAATAGAATTCAAGTAGACGTTAGGCGCGAACTTGATGTGCTTCTGTCGGAAGTGATCAACAATTACATCGGTTGAAGCGTTTTCGCCGGGGCAAGTCGGACGTATAAAGGCGCCTGTACTTTATATTCGAGGGGCCGACCTCTCCGACGATCCCAACGGAGGTTGGGATCCAAGTCTGAGCGCTGGCCAGGTGCACGTCTTTATCACTCAGGCATGGGTTCCAGCCGCCGCTGGAACCTGCGGTGTTGAGAGGGTGCCCTTAAACGCACACGGCGTTGTGAGTTCAAACATCTCAATCTAAAGATGGGTTGTGGCCTTTTACGTTTATCTTCTGGCAAGCAAGAAGAATGGTACGCTCTATTGCGGGAGTACTGACGACATCGCTTTTCGTGTTTGGAGCCACAAGGACGGGCGAGGTGCGGCATTTACGAGAAAGTATAATGTGACGCGTCTTGTTTGGTATGAATTACACACCACACGTGAGGCGGCTAAAACGAGAGAGTATCAGATCAAGGCTTGGAAGCGGGATTGGAAGATCAGGCTGATTGAGGAGACAAATCCGCATTGGAATGACCTGTATCTTCAACTGAATATGTAGCTACGCAATCCGGCGATCCCAACGGAGGTTGGGATCCAAGCCTGAGAATCGCCAAAGTGCGCGCATCCGACGCTCTGGTGTGGACACCAGCCTGCGCTGGTGTCTGCGGAGATAAGGCGGATGTTTCCCGTCGTAGCGCCGCACGGGCCGGAATGACATTTTTAATCCAACTCGCTCTGCCTGACGTTATCCTGACAGCATGTCAGAGACCGCTACCGAAATTCAGTCTTACGGGCCGTGCGATATTGCGCAGCGGCTGAAGGCGTATATCTGCCGCGCGGCGTCTCTGGCGGAAGACCATTTTGAAGAACCAGCCCAGAGCGCGACCCATCGCGAAGCCCCGGACCTCGTCAGGGGAGAAGCGGGTGGTCAAACAGAAAACACCCAGAACGTAGGTTATAGTGAAGGGGCAAGCAGCCCTGAGCGCGTTCTATGTGATCCCGGAGGATCACGAGAACAAACCAAAATGATCCAGCACCGCTATCACACCGCCATGATGGAACATGTGAAGCGACTGGAATATGTGCTGCGCTGTTTCATTCTGTTTCTTGCGGGCGAGTTGATTGCGCTTGGCCGCGTGACGGCGTCAGTGCCGCGCACGCGTGCGAAACCAGCAGAAAAATCACTCGTCCAGAAGCAGGATGAGACGCTGCGCGATCAGCTGCGAGACCTGCCACGGCTCAACAGCTTTTCTGTTCTGACGCCGGTGATTGAGGGCAAGGGGCGTGGCCGGTCTTGCGCGCGGAGCTACACCTTCCTGCCAGATAGTCTGCGGCTGGTGGATGCGGGCCATCTGCTGGCGCGGTTTAATCGGCTGTCATCTGTGCTCACGCGCGTGGATAGAATGGCGATGTCACTCGCCGCGCGGGCTTTGCGTCCCCCTCTCCCATTGGGGAGAGGGGCTGGGGGTGAGGGGATGGAAAACGCCCGGGTTTCACCCTCATCCCAAACCCTTCTCCCTGAGGGAGAAGGGCTTACTAATCCCCTATATTTCGAACCGCTCGCTCACTTCTGCCCGCCTGAAGACCTATGGGCGTCTGCCCATGATGAGGTGGAGCGGCGCGATGTGAACTTCATCCACTATATGGCTGCCGCAAAGCTGGAAGAGATCGGCTATGGCATCAGGCCGGATCCTTATGCGGGCCTGCCGGACTTGTCCTGCGTTGATCCGCCTGATCCGCCTAGAGTGAGGTCTCTTTAGTTTCTGCTCGCACCTGTGCCTCGACTTCGTCTCGGCGGTGCTGCGCCTTCGCGTTGCTCGTGGTTTCTCCTCCACAGGCGACGGCGCAGGCGCAGGGTGGTGAGCATAGCGAACGACGCACCCGAGCATATCTGACAAGCCCGCCTTCGCGTTGCTCGTGTGTTGCCCGCACAAGCGACGGCGCTGGTGCAGGTATCTGCGCGTTTCCGAACAGTTTCGGAACATGCCGCCGGTCCAGTCCGTTGTTTCTGTTCAACTGAAACACAAGACTGGGAGATAGACTGACATGGCCCTTGCGGACATTAAAAAGCTGAGCACCGAATTCGATAAAGACGTTGTGAGCCTCTATGTGCCGCGCCCGGCAATTGAAGCCAACGGTGAAAAATGGCGCATTCTGAAGAAGAATCTTCAGCAACAGCTCGCTGAATTTGAGGGCCGGACTGACCGAATTGAAGCCTGGCTTGAAGGGCTGGAACTGTCTGACTTTCTGGGGCTTGGTAAGGCCGCATTCCAGAAAGACGATACGTTGCGTACCGCTGACCTGAATGCCCGCCCGAAAGCAATGATTGCCGGTCCGGACGCGGCATTTGTATCGCCGCTGATTGCCGACATTGATAACAAGGCGCAGGGCTGGATTGTCGAGATTAACCGCGAAGCGCCGGGCCTCTTCTTCCATGATGGCCAGAACCTGCACGATCTTTCAGAGCGTCTGAACGCGCCCGAATTTGAAGAGGTGATCGAGCGCCGCGAGATTATGGATGATGTCTTCTTTCACTCGGCATCGCGCGGCGGTGCGGGCCAGTCCAAATTTCACTCGCTGGGCACTGACAAGAGCGAAGAAGAAGACCGGACAGAAGAAGCCTATTACCGCGATGTCTGGTCGGCGCTACAGCATGTCATTCCGGCCCAGTCTCAGAATGTTCATATCGTTGGCGAACGCGGCACGGTCGGCCATTTTGCCAAGCTTAGCCCGCGCGAAGACTGGAATGTCGTCCAGCATCAGGCGGGCAATGGTATCGCGGGTCTCGATCTGACGAGCGTGTTTGGCGAGACAAGCGCCCTGCCAGATGACCAGCAGCTTACGCCGATGAATTCCGATGACCTCTCAGAGGCCGCAAAGCAGGGCCGAATTGCCAGCATTTATATGTCGAACGGATCCGACCTTCTGGAAATAGCCGACGAAGGTGCAACCGACGAGCATCTCAGCCTGCGCCGTGTGAAGCAGGACGGTGCGGAACGCCTGGATGATGTTGTGCTCCATACGCTCCACAATGGCGGCGACATTCACTTCGTGCCGAAGGCGGAGCTGGAAAGCATTGTGCCGCTCGTCGAGACCCGCTGGTAAGCATGCCCGACCAAAGGCGTATACTTAATACATTTGACAAAGTTACACATGTAGTGTAACTTGCATTCAGGAATAGGGAGAAGAAAGGCTGCGCGCGGGGTGCAGCATGCAGATGGAGGGCATTATGCAGAAGATTATTTATCGTGGATTTGACGTCATCGCTGACAAGAAGACGGGCAAACAGGATAAGTCGCCGCGAATTTATCGTGGTGTAACCTTCGTGCCCACAGATCGCATGGTGCGTTGCCGTAAATCCGGCACCCAGCAAACGCTGTATCGCGGTGTAGTCTCAGCTTAAATAACGACAAGTTATACGGGCAGGAAAAGGCGGCTTCGGTCGCCTTTTCTATTGGGCGCCATCGCCCTTCCAGCGCCAGCCGATAAAGGTCAGCGCAAACAGAACCAGAGCCATGCCAAGTGCCAGCATGGATGTGCCGAACCAGCCTGCAAAATCATAAACGGCTGTGCCGGCCCAGCTGGCTATGCCGCCGCCGACAAACATGAAAATGATATAGACTGTCATCAGGCGTGTGCGTTCTGCTGGCGGCGCAGTGAGAAAGGTCATCCGGTTGGTGATGTCCATGACCGGTCCGAATGTGTTGGTCAGGAAGATCGGTATGATCATCAGCCAGAGCGAGTGCCCGGTGAGGCTGAAAAGAGACATGCCGAACACGTAGAGGATGGAGAAATAGAACCGCGCCCGGCGTGCGCCCATCCGGTCTGCCAGCCTGCCAAGATACGGTGTGAGCATCAGATTGGAGATCGTCAGAATGGCGAGATAGCCGACTGTGTCTGTGCCATAGCCCATTTCAGGGCTGGTGAGGTGCAGGCCAATCCCCATCCAGATGGCGAGGAAAATACCAAAGCCCAACCCCTGAATAGAGCCCGCAATCAGGATATCGGGGTTTTTGCGAATGATCGGAAAAATGGACGCCAGAAGCTTTGGATAGGGCAGATGCGAAGCTTCGCTCTTTTCTTCCGCGCGGTTCTCCATAATGGCCAGAAGCAGCAATGTGACGGCCAGCATGAAACCGGCGGCGATGAAGTAGACGACGCGCCAGTTCAGCCATTCGGCAATCACGCCTGCGCCAGCCCGGGCGATCAGAATGCCGAACATAATCCCGGCGGTCAGAATGGCGTTGGAGTGTCCCAGCCGGTTTGCTGCCACGCGCTTGGAAACATAGGCGGGCAGGAGATAGGGCGCGATGGTGAAAAAGCCCAGCACGGTCGAGGCCGTCAGGAACATCCAGTACTCACTGGAGACGGCCATAGCGAGCAGGCTTAGAACCTGAAAGGCGACGAAGATCAGGATCAGCGTGCGATTGGAAAACCGGTCACCCAGCGGAAGAAGCAAAAAGACGCCGACTGCCAGCGCCAACTGGTTGAAGCTGGGCACCATGCCAATCATGGCATCGGAAATGCCGAAATGATCTGCGACCGTCGCGATGATCGGGTGGATATAATACGCGTTCGCTGTCACAGCCGCCGAAGCGAGCGCGAACATTAAAAGGCCGGTTTCCGATAGCGGCTTTGGCGCGTCCGCTGCTTCGGCGGACGGCTCGTCTTCAGTGCCAGAAATGATTGTCTCCCAGTTTATGAGAGTAGCATAACGCCGTTTCCGTAAACGGAAAGCCTCAAACCTTTATGGCACGAGATCTATAATCGGCACGGTCAGCGTTTCGCTGACGCCGTCGCGCAGGCGGGTGATCTCGCGCGGGCTGGTGTCGGTTCTCGGACGACATCCGTGTGTCCCGACAGATGCGCCGTCGATATGGGTAATAAGATCGCCCTCAATCAGGTCGGGTGCTGCATCGGTCAGACGTGCGACTACCTCTAACAGGCTTTCTTGTGGGGCAAAGGCAACACCGATCGACCGATAGGGCGGCGTTGTGATCGGGCCGTCTTCGTAGGGTTCGAACATCATGCGCTCTTCGCTTGGGTCATAGCTGATCCGGAATTGGCTGAGGAGCGCGCCACCGAAGAGTTGGTTGGACGGTGTTTCGGTAAGCATGGGCTGTCTGAAGGTGATGTCCCCTAAAGTGACATTTCCGTCGAGGCGTGCGGCACGGCGTGGCTCCATCCGGTCAAAACGCGCCGCATACCCGCTATTGACCGGCTCGGTCATGGTCTCATATCGGCCGAGCCGGTTCATGGCGAGTGTGGTGCCCGAGCCTGTATCGACCAGTACGCGCTGTCGGCGGCCATTAAAGCGCATGTCCAGCCAGGGGCGCTCGTCACCGCGGCGTGTGTTGAAGATCCACTCGCCATCCGGACGGGGAAGGTCGAGTTGTGTCAACGTGATGGCCTCTGCCTGATAATCGAGGACAATGGTGAAATCCTCGAACACGTCATGGGAGAAAATGCCATCTATCGGATAGCCGAGTGAGGTTGTCAGATGGCTGAGATCACGCACGCGGGCGCGAATAAAGTTGAAGTGGATATCTCCTGCATCTGCTTCGTGAATACGGGCCATCTCGCCTGTGGCGACGTGAACTCCTGACGCGCGCGCCAGGGCCGCCTGGTCTACAAAGTTGGAGGATGCCCCAGTGTCATACAGCATCCGCAGAGTGCGCTCTTCTTCGCTGCGGCCGTCATCGCGATCGAGAACGACTTTAATAAAGAAGTATGTGCCGCACATTTCGGTGTTCAGAATGCGGTCTTCTGCTGAAACCAGCGGGGCTGTCAGACAAGCGAGCAGGCATAAAAGGCGGGCAATCATTCAGAGTTTCCGGTCAGAACGGGCAGGTACTGACTTTAGAGTTTATCAGATTGCCAGACCGGTAAAGAGGCCAGATCACAGATTCGCTTGCCAAATGGTGAAACAATTTCGTGATCTGCGCAAAAATGCTGCGATGCACAAAATCGTCACCTTGGGTCATTGAACTGCACACATATTGCCCTCTTTCAGTCGAATTCGGAACGATATGCTGGCGTTAGTGTTTTCATTAAGGAACACAAGGCCAGACTGGCTGTTAGCGTAACTGGAAAGGAAGTCGCTATGACCGTAGCCCGTACCGCATCGCTTGAAGAGGCATTTGGTCTGTTGAAGCAACACGAGAATGCAATCGCTCTTGTGCAGAATAGTATCCACCGCGTTGAGCGGGATATTTTCGGTGAACTCCACGCCGAAACGCGCAATATGAGCTGTGCCCTCGAATCTGCTCTGGAAGAGCGAAAGATTAATGTTGCGGGCATTACGATTCCAGAAAACACCGGCGCGATTACGCCGCACAGCCTGATCACACAGCGCGATAAAGTGAAATCTGTAATAGGGAAGACCATCTCTGAATACACCACGCAATCATCCGTGCGTGAGTGTCTGGAAACGATCCATTATCGCCTGTCTGGCGGCGCGACTGAGAAGCTGGACATTCTTTGTTCAGCGGTTCTCAGCGACCAATAGCATCAAAAAAAGCCCGACGCTTATGTGCCGGGCTTATATTTGTATCAGCCAAAAACAATGCGCGCTGGCCTCTGCGCCGCGCGCATATTTGTTTTGAAATTTTGGAAAACCCGCCCGCTTTCAACCTGCAGAATTGATCTGCTTAAAGATGCGCGAAATAGACGGCCTTCATGAAAATCTGGATGGCCAGAAAACCTGTCATCACCAGAAAGCCTGTCTTTGCAATGAAAATTGCGCGCTCTTTGAGACCTGAATTGCTCAGTTCAGATGACGCGATCGCGTCATTGTTCTCATTGTTAAACACTGTACACCACTCTTCTACCCGAAAGATGTGCTACTAGGCGAGCACTTGAAACAGTCTCTTTTCCGAGATCATGTTTGGCAAAGCTAGCATGCTCATTCGGTTTGAAAAGACCGCTTTGACTAATAATCTATCAGTGTTCATCAATCTTCGCCGATGAAACCGGCATCGATTCCCCAACCAGTATACGTGCCGCTACGTCTTCTCTCCAGATCGGCGTGTGTGGGCGCGGTGTAAGAGAGTTTTGCGGAAAGACCTGCGCCATCCACCAGCCGATTCATGAAGTTATATAATGCAGTCACCATGAGCGCCTGATTCGCCATTTCTTCTGTGCCGCCTGCCTCAGTGATGGCGCGGATATCCGAGGGCAGCACCGAGTCTCTCACAGTGACTTTGCGCGCATAACTCAGAATGGCCCGCATGAGCGGTTCGAGCGGAGCCGCGTCGAAATCCTGGATCAGTGCATCGATGAGATCGGCATCCACACCAAAGGCGAGCGCCATTGTCCGGTGCGCACCGAAACAGTACTCGCAGCCATTGAGAGATGAGACATAGGCGGCGATGAGTTCTCTCTGCCCAACCGTCAAAGGGCCATCCGTGCGAAGCAGGTCGTCATGAAGCTTCATCAGCGATTGCGCGCCAGCTGGAAAGGCAGAGAAAAGATGCTCCAGTGTTGCCCGGTCTGGCAGGGATGGGAAAACTGACATGGTAGATTCCGCTTTGTGAAAACTCTGATTGCGACATGAAAAGGCGTTTCTGTTCGCGCGTCGAGTGAAATGGGCTTGCAACCCAAATGATAACGGGCCAAATCAGGGCCTCGCCAGCACATTAGATATTTTTGGATGGATTAATCCATGGCTCAGTCAGTGAATTCAGCTTCAGGCGCGTTTGGTACAGCAATCTCAGAATTTGCTGCCTCGCTGCCAGACCGCGATCTCTTCGCGGCAATGGGCGCTGTCGCTCTGGTCTTGCTGGGCCTTGTTGTTCTTGTGCTGATTGTGCGCGGCCTTCTGATCACATCGAAGCATCTCAATCAGGTATCGGCGGCCCGTGCGATGGCGGCAGATACGACGCCGGGCAATAAAATCATGATGGTGCGTTTTCGCGGCGCCAATGGCCGTGCGACGCGCCACGCTGTTACCAATGCGCTGGAGCATTATCTGCCGGAGTTCAATTTCGGGTCGCCCTTTTACCTTGGCTATTCTGCGACTGAGATTGAAGCGTCCGATTTCGCCCTCACGCGTGCAGACTTCCAAAACCTCGAGCAGATTTTTGCGACATCCGGCGCGGACCTCATCGTCTGGGGCTCCGCTGATGTGAAAGAAAAGCTGCAGCGTATCTGCTTCTGCACACGCGACATGCTGGCGGGCGGCAATCCAAAGGGATTCTTTACGCTCACCATGACCGGTAAACCGTCTGAATGGGCCGAAAGCGAAATGCGCGCGATTGCTTATGTTGCCGGTCGTCGTCTGCGTCCGTCGCTTGGCCGTCCGGCAGATTTTCGTGCAGACCGTCTGACGCCAATTGTTGAAGCGATGGAAAAAATTCTCCTCGCCGACAGCGTCCTGACCGGGCAGGCGCTTGCAGAGATTGAAAGTGATTACACGGCAGGCGCGCTGCATCTGGGTGAACAGTTTAAAGATACCGACTGGCTCGATAAGTCGGTTGCCCGTCTTGCGACCGCTCTTTCCAAGCTCAGTCCGGAAGACAATCTGATGCACTGGGCGCGCGCAAAAATCGATCTTGGCCGGGCCATGTGCTATCAGTGCGAACAGAAGTTTGAATCTGCCAAACTGCAGGAAGCCATGGCGCATATTCGTGATGGCGTGAACGCGAGTCAGGCCGGTGAGGGCCGCGCACAGGCTGAAATGGGCGTTGCAGCCATGAAGCGCGCCGAGCAGATCCTTGAGAGCCGCCGGCGCTTCTCCATTCGCTGGAACGCTTAAGGCGCTCTATACGTTGAGGCCGACCGGGCAGGACACGCCTGTGCCGCCAATGCCGCAATAACCGTTCGGGTTTTTCGCCAGATATTGCTGGTGGTATTCTTCTGCGAAGTAGAATTCATCCAACGGTTCGATTGTCGTGGTAATTTTACCGTATCCGGCCTCGTCGAGACCTTTTTGATAGGCATCACGTGACGCCTTAGCGATCTCGGCCTGTTCGTCATTGGTCGTGAAAATGGCAGATCGGTATTGTGTCCCCTGATCATTGCCCTGACGCATGCCTTGTGTCGGGTCGTGAGCTTCCCAGAATACTTTCAGCAGAACATCATAGCCTATGATATCGGGATTATAGACAACCAGCACGCTTTCGGCGTGGCCAGTCTTGCCGGAGCAGACCTCTTCATAGGTCGGGTTTTCGGTAAAGCCGCCCGCATTGCCTACGGCTGTGACCCAGACGCCGGGTGTCTGCCAGAAGCGGCGCTCAGCGCCCCAATAGCAGCCCAGAGCAAAAATAGCGGTTTCAAATCCGTCAGGATACGGGCCTTTGATCGGCTCGCCCGTGACGAAGTGTTTGTCGGCTGTCGGCAGCGGCTCTGCGCGGCCCTGCAGGGCTTCGTCGCGCGTTGGCAGCGTTGTCGGACGCTTGGAAAGGAACATGGAGTTTCACCTAAATTGCTGACCCGTAAAATAGGGGCTTTCGGGCCGAAAAAACAGGGGTGTGCGAAATCACGTTGTTTTAAGCAAAACAACACTTGCGCCTGCGAAATTGCCGACTATATTCCGGCGCTTACCTCTGACCGGTGAGGTGGCCGAGTGGTCGAAGGCGCACGCCTGGAACGCGTGTAGGCGGGAAACTGTCTCCAGGGTTCGAATCCCTGTCTCACCGCCAGAGAGTTTTTTCTCTGATATCTGAACCCAGCGAAACTAATCAGTCATTCGCCCTGATTGGCAGTTCTGTAGAGTATTTGTGCTGGCGAAGCGCAATCTGTGACGTCGCTGATGCCACACTCTTATGAGCGAGGATTTGTTCCATCAGGAGCTTTTCAAAATCGGCCACGCTCTCGACCCGTACCTTCAACGAATAATCATGCGCGCCTGTCACTGAATAGCATTCCATGATTTCCGGTGTGCGTCTGACAAAATCCAGAAAGCTGTCGCGATCCACGCGGTCATGGCTTTTCATATCAATAGAAACGAAGACGCAGACTGGAAAGCCGACGGCGACAGGGTCTAAGAGCGCAACGCGCTTCTGGATCGTACCGGCTTCTTCCAGATCGGTGATGCGTCGCCAGAGCGTTGTCGCGGATACGCGCGTTGCATCCAGCATGTCCTGACGGCTCAGGCTGGCGTCGGATTGAAGGACTTTCAGAATTTTACGATCGGTTTTATTGAGCACGGTATTCTCTGAATATGTTCCGAATTATTCGACAAATAGAAACATATGTTTCAAAAATTTACAATGAATGGTCAGTTTTGGACCACGTGTTTCATGGCTTCCTGTTATTCTGATTCAAAATAAAAAGAATACGGGAGAGGAATATGGCTTCAGTCCAAGGACTGACCAAAAACCGCTATGCTGACGCCCCGCGCAATGCTGACTACACAATTGACCAGCGCTGGGACACCTACACAGCCGCCGAGCACAACCGGTGGGACCGCTTGTTTAAAATCATGGCGGACCGGGTTGTCGGGCGTGCGTGCAAGCCTGCGCTGGACGCGATTGAGACGCTGCGCCTGTCGGAGGGCGGTATCCCGAATATGGAAAAGCTGAGCGACCAGCTGGAGACGAAAACCGGCTGGCGCGTTGTGCCTGTAGCCGAACTGGTACCGGACGAGGTTTTCTTTGATCACCTCGCCAATCGCCGTTTCCCGGCCGGTGCTTTTATCCGTCCTGAAGAGGAGTTCGAATACCTCCAGGAGCCGGATATTTTCCATGATATTTTCGGCCATGTGCCAATGCTGGCAGACCCTGTTTTTGCCGAGTTCATGGAAGCCTATGGCAAGGGCGGGCTGCGTGCGATGGAGCGCGGGCAGCTGCATAATCTGGCCCGTCTCTACTGGTATACAGTAGAGTTCGGCCTCATCCGCGAGGCGGACGAGCTGCGCATTTTCGGTGCTGGTATTTTGTCTTCGCCGAAGGAGACCGTTTTCGCGCTTGAAGATGCCGCTCCCAACCGGATCGCCTTCGATCTGGAGCGGATCATGTGCACGAAATACATTATCGACGACTTCCAGAAGACTTATTTCGTGATCGATGATTTTCAGGCACTTCTGGATGCCTGCTACCGCGATTTCGACCCGATCTATGATGATGTGCGCGGTCGGCCGGCTATCGAGCCGCATGAGATCACGGACGCTGACCGGCTCATCCATCGCGGCACACAAGACTATTTTCGCGCCAAAGCGGCGCGCCATCCCGAACACACCGACTAAGACGAGAGGAAGCTTTCATGCCCGACCTGTTTGAAAATCCCGCTGGCCTTGATGGCTTTGAATTCATCGAATTTACCGCACCGGAAAAAGGTATTCTGGAGCCGATCTTCGAAACGATGGGCTTTACCCGTGTGGCAACCCACCGCACCAAAGATGTAGAGCTATGGCGTCAGGGCCAGATCAATCTGATCACCAATTACGAGCCGCGCTCACCGGCCTGGTTCTTCGGTCGCGAGCATGGTCCGTCTGCATGTGGCATGGCGTTTCGTGTGAAAGATGCGCGCAAAGCTTATGAAGGCCTGATCGAACGCGGCGCAGAGCCTGTGCGCATGGATGTCGGCCCGATGGAGCTGTCTATTCCGGGCATTCGCGGGATTGGTAATTCGATCATCTATCTCGTCGACCGTTATGACAGCGGTAAGGGCGAGCTTTCCATCTATGACATTGATTTTGAGTATCTTCCGGGCGTGAACCGTCATCCGGCGGGCGCAGGCTTTAATGAGATCGATCACCTGACGCACAATGTCTATGGTGGCCGCATGAAGTACTGGGCCGATTATTATGAGAAGCTCTTCAACTTCCGTGAGATCCGCTATTTTGACATTAAAGGCGAGTATACCGGCCTCACATCCAAGGCGCTGACGGCTCCGGATGGCCGTATTCGCATTCCGCTGAATGAAGAAGGCAAGGGCGGCGGTGGCCAGATCGAAGAATTCCTGCGTGAATTCAACGGTGAAGGCATTCAGCACATTGCGCTCATCTGCGACGACCTTATCGCGTGCTGGGACCGGCTTAAAGCCAATGGCGTGCCGTTCATGACAGCGCCGCCAGACACCTATTATGAAATGCTCAGCGAGCGTCTGCCGGGTCACGAACGTGATGAGGCTGAATTGAAGACCCGTGGTATTCTGCTTGATGGCACAACAGAAGGCGGTCAGCCGCGTCTTCTTCTGCAGATTTTTGCAGAGCCACAGGTTGGCCCGGTCTTCTTTGAGTTCATCCAGCGCGTTGGTGACTATAAAGACGGCTTCGGCGAAGGAAATTTCAAAGCTCTGTTCGAGAGTATTGAGCGTGATCAGGTCGCGCGCGGCGTGATCGGGGATAAGACAGAGGAGCCTGCATAATGGCTGCTCCCAAGCTTGGCGGCGTACACCACGTCGCCTATCGCTGTAAGGATGCCAAAGAGACGGTAGAGTTTTACCGCGAGGCTCTTGGCATGGATTTCCAGCTCGCAATTGCCGAAGATCATGTGCCGTCTACGGGCGCTTACGATCCATACATGCACATCTTTCTGGATGCCGGTAACGGCAATGTTCTGGCCTTTTTTGAATTGCCGGAACAGCTGGAAATGGGACGTGATCAGAACACGCCTGAATGGGTTCAGCATATCGCTTTCAAAGTTGCGACCATGGACGAGTTGCTGGCTGCAAAGGAGCATCTTGAGGGTATGGGATTAAAAATTTTGGGCCCTACCCATCACGGTATCTTTAAATCGATCTATTTCTTTGATCCTAACGGGCATCGTCTTGAGCTCGCTTGCGACATCGGCACGGATGAGCAGTACACAGAGCTTAAGCGCGTCGCCCCGGACATGATTGACGAATGGTCAGCAACAAAAAAGGCACCTCGCCACGCAGCGTGGTTGCATGAGCTCGGGAAGGAAGCAAAACCATAATGAGGCTATATGGCTATTACCGGTCCTCCACCAGTTATCGCGTGCGTATTGCACTCAATCTCAAGGGGTTGAATTACGATATTCAGCCGGTCGATATAGCCAGAGGCGAACAGAAATCGGATGATTTCAGGCGCCTGAATCCTCATGCCGGTGTTCCGGCACTGGTGACAGATGATGAAACTGTATTGGCTCAGTCGCTGGCTATTCTGGACTGGCTGGAAGAGGAACATCCGGAACCGTCATTGTGGCCTGAAAATGCAAGAGAGCGCCAGATTTGCCGCGAACTCACTTATGCCATTGCAACGGAAATCCATGCGCCCTGCAATCTGCCTGTTCTGACTTACCTCGAAACCGAGTTCGGCGCGGATCAGGAAGCGAAAGAGGCCTGGAACCAGCGCTGGATGCAGAAAACATTGTGCGGGCTGGAAAGGCGCCTGTCGCGTGAAATGACGGGTGATGCAGAGCTTCCATTCGGGCGTCCGACAGCATTTGAAGTTCTGCTTATTCCTCAGCTGTACAATGCGCGCCGCTGGAAAGTGGATCTGGCGCCGTTTCAGGCGCTTCGGGCGATTGATGATCATTGCCAGACGCTGGACGCTTTCAAGCGCGCCCATCCAGATGAACAACCTGACGCACCTGACAAAGCACCCGCCACGTGACGCTTGTTATGTGGCGGTTTAATATGTCTGCAGAAGAAACCTGAGGCCTCTTGAATGCAATTGCCGTCAGACCCGCTTTACAAGCAATGTTGTGCTGTTCTCAGGGGGGAGCAGGATATTCCTGCATCTGAAAGGCAGTTTTGCGACTGGCTGAGCGCTGAATTTTGCATTGCGACGCCGGTAAGCGCTGTTTCAGACCCCACTCCGGATGGGCGCAACCGGCTCCATGTCGTTCTGCGAACTCGGGCGGATGCAGAGGGTTTTTATACGGAAACAGAAGAGTTTTACGGGCGCGATGAAGAAAAACAGGATGCCGTTCTGCGAAAAGCCAGAGCGTGTGGCCTGCTCAAAAGTACTGACGGCTGGTTTGTGGCTTGGTCGCCATTTGATCCGGTTGCGATCCATGAGGCGCTATCGCGTGTATCGGATCGAACGCGAAAGCAGGTCTTGAGAGACTTTTCCGCTGCGGGGCTTTCGCTGTTAGAGCCGTTGTTAGCGGGCACGATCATGATGTTCAAGACGGAGGCGCAAAGACTGGCTGCCGAGAACAATGGGGTTCAGGCGCAGATTGCGGACCGCTGGCGGGCTGAGGTTCTTCCGTTTGACGAGTTCGGGGTGCTTGCGACGAGCGAACTCGAAATCCGCTTCGATTCAAAGGAAGTTTTTCGCCGTGACTATGGCGGCAGTTGGTTCAGATATACGAGGTAAAATATGAAACTTGCTACACTCAAAGATGGTAGCCGCGATGGCCGTCTGGTCATTGTCTCGAAAGACCTCACGCGCGCAACGGATGTCGCGCGAATTGCGGCAACGCTGCAGGCGGCGCTGGATGACTGGGAGCATGTCGCGCCGCGTCTGATGCGTCAGGCAGAAGGCGTTGAGCTGGGCTCTGTGCCAACTTTCCGCTTTCACGAGCATGACTGTGAAAGCCCGCTGCCGCGCGCCTATCAATGGGCGGATGGCTCGGCCTACATCAATCATGTCGAGCTGGTGAGAAAAGCACGCGGCGCTGAAGTGCCGGAAAGTTTTTACGATGACCCGCTCATGTATCAGGGCGGTTCGGATGCGTTTCTGGGCCCGCGTGATGATATTCCGCTGGGTGATGAGGCCTGGGGGTGTGACATGGAAGGCGAGATCGCCGTCATCACCGACGATGTGCCGATGGGCGTCAGTGAGGCCGATGCCGCTGACCATATCAAGCTGATCATGCTTTGTAATGATGTGTCCCTGCGGGGGCTCATTCCGCCGGAACTTGCCAAAGGCTTTGGCTTCTTCCAGTCCAAACCGCCTGGTTCATTCTCGCCGGTCGCTGTTACGCCGGACGAGCTGGGTGATAAATGGAAGAACGCGCTCGTCCATCTGCCGTTTCATGTCGACTATAATGGCAAGCCGTTTGGCCGCGCGAATGCGGGTGTTGATGCGACCTTCTCAATGGCGCGACTTGTCTCCCATGCTGCCAAAACCCGTCCATTAAAGGCGGGTACGGTTATTGGTTCGGGCACAGTGTCTAATAAGGATGCTGATGGGGGCGCTGGCAGGCCGGTAGCAGAGGGTGGCCTTGGCTATTCCTGCATCGCAGAAATTCGGATGATTGAAACAATTGCGAACGGAAAGCCATCCACTGCGTTCATGAAAGCAGGAGATGTCGTTCGCATGGAGATGCTGGACGAGAAAGGGCATTCAATCTTCGGTGCCATTGAACAGACCGTAGTGGAGGTATGATGCAAACGCTGACCGAGACCGAAATCAAGACACTGTGCGCTCTGAAGCCCGGCTGGGCACTGTCAGAGGACGGCAAGTCTGTATCGGCCAAAGTCGAGTTTGATGACTTTGTAGAGGCTTTCGGCTTCATGACGCGCGTTGCCTTTTTCGCGCACGAGCAGGACCACCATCCTGAATGGTCCAATGTCTATAATCGCGTTGAAATCCTGCTCTCTACGCATGATGCGGATGGGCTGACCGAGCGTGATATGAAGCTCGCAAAGTCGATCGAAAACCTGCTGAAATAGTCCGTATCAGGTTTGCGCCGTCACCGCTCGCAGAGCAAAGTGTGAACTGATCCGCGATACGCCTGGCAGAGATGTCAGGACGTCGCGGTGAAGGCGCTCATAGGCAGCTGTATCGCTCACCTGCACCAGCATCAGATAATCATAGCTGCCGGACATCAGATAACATTCGGCAATTTCCGGAACAGATTGCACCGTCTGCTCAAACGTCTGGATGGTGCGGTTATCCTGTTTATCGAGGGTCACCTGAACGAAGATGTTCTGAGTGCGCCCTACCGCGTCTGGGTTCAGGATCACAGTATAGCCCGTTATCACGCCTTCGCTTTCAAGCCGTTTGAAACGTTTATGGCATGCGGACGGCGACAGATTGATACGCTGGGCAAGTTCGGCGTTGGTCAGGCGTCCGTCTTCTTTCAGGCAAGCGATAAGCGCGTGGTCATATGCATCCAGTTCTATAATTAAATATTCTCCAATTTTTTAATTAAGAGAAATATTATACGTCAAATTTCTAAAACTGTAACATAATTCGAAGCCTATTTCTCGAATTATGTGGTAGATTGTCCTCATGTTCAGCATGGAGTGCAGACATGAAGGTTGGTTCGCCAAAGGAAATCAAAAATCAGGAATATCGCGTAGGCCTTACACCGGCAGGCGTGAAGGAACTGGTTGATAACGGCCACGACGTCATCATCGAGACTATGGCGGGTGATGCCATCGGTTTCAGCGATGAAGCTTACGTCACCGCAGGCGCGTCTATCGCTGCCACTGCTGACGACGTTTTCGAGTTTTCAGATCTGATCGTGAAGGTGAAAGAGCCTCAGCCGGTCGAGATCGAAAAGCTCCAGCCAAAGCACACCCTGTTCACTTATCTTCACCTGGCTCCGGACCCTGTTCAGTCCCGCGGTCTGATGAAAAGCGGCGCGACATGCATCGCGTATGAGACTGTAACAGACCGCCAAGGCAAGCTGCCGCTTCTCGTGCCTATGAGCGAAGTTGCAGGCCGTCTTGGCACGCAGGTCGGCGCGCAGCTCCTGCAGATCAACAATGGCGGTCCGGGCATTCTGCTTGGCGGCGTTACCGGTACATCTACAGCGAAGGTCACCGTTATCGGTGGCGGTATCGCTGGCACGAACGCCGCTATGATGGCGATCGGCCTAGGCGCAGATGTGACGGTTCTGGATCGCTCTACAGAACGCCTACGTGAGCTGCACGCTATCCTTGATGGCCGCGCAAAGCTTCGCTTTTCAACCTCCAGCTCAGTCTCTGAAGCGGTTCGTGACTCTGATCTGGTGATCGGCTCCGTTCTTATTCCGGGTGCGTCTGCGCCGAAGATTGTTTCCGCTGAAGATATAAAGGCGATGCGTGCAGGCAGCGTTGTCGTCGATATCGCGATTGATCAGGGCGGCTGTTTCGAGACGAGCAAGCCAACCTCTCACAAAGAGCCGACTTACATTGTCGATGGCGTAACGCATTACTGCGTGACCAACATGCCGGCTCTGGCTGCGCGCACTGCAACCGAGGCGCTGAGCAATGTCACCCTGCCATTCGCGCTTCAGCTTGCGAATAAAGGCACAGATAAAGCGCTCGCAGATAACCCGTTTCTTACTGATGGCCTGAATGTGAAAGCCGGAAAGATTACCCACCCCGAAGTGATCCGCTCATTGAATTTCTCTGAGTAGGTCCAACCTCCCCCCAGAAAAGAGCAGGCCCCTCCCAGGGTCTGCTCTTTTTTGTTGCGCCTGAAGAGCGCCATTTTGTTCAGTTCGGGAACGAAGATGAACGGATGATGTTAGATGAATAAAAATTCGAGAAAATTGAACGCATAAGTGACTCTATAAAAATCTCATTATTTCAGTATCATAAGTGATATTCGGGACGAATAAGAGCAGGATTTCGGCCTACTTGAACCGAATATGAATGAACGTGTCAGTTTTCGTTGTGAAAACCTCAGCTAGACCGGACAGGCGTTCCGCACACGAGGGTGGGAAGAACGCAAGCTCGTAAGAGCAAGGGGACCCGGGAAGGTCGTGAGCGCGGGGACACAGAGGCCGATTTCGCCCGAGATCACTCTGAGCGTTCGCGCCTTCTTGTCCGTAGACTGCTGTATCCACAAATTCATAGCATAAAAAAAAGCGGAGCAACTTTTCGCTGCTCCGCCTTGTTTCGTGTCGTCTGGCTGGATTATTCAGCCGGTTCCAGTGCCACAAGCACATTGCCCGCAGTCTGGCGGAAGGAGGCGTAGCCCGATCCGATCAGCAGCATGCCATTGCCGACATTCACAGCATGGCTGTCGATAGAGCCGCCGCGTGCACCTTCGACACCATTGATCGTATCAAATTCGACGGCCGTATCTGTCACAGACAAGATCTCACCGGTCGCGCCATCAAAGGCGAATACTTTACCGTCGAGCGTACCTGCGATCAGAGCACCATCCACTACGAGAGGCGTTGCTGAGAAGCCGTACTTCTGCTCGCACAGCGTGACCATGTCGCCGCGGCCATTCTCACAATCAGGCTCTGCCAGATATTCCCAGACAGGTTCACCCGTTGCGATGTCGAATGTATAGACGCCTGGTACCGGGTTCTCTGTACCGTAAGATACAGGGTCATTGATGGTCAGGAAGACACGTTCGCCATCAATCGCGATGCCCCAGTGGTTGCCGCCGAGCGGTGTGCCATTGCCGATCTGGCGTTCCCAGATGACGTAGCCGGCTGCAGCGTCCAGTACCCAGACATGGCCTGATTTCTGACCGGCAACAAAGACGTCGCGCGGTTCGCCATCGATTTCGACGGTGGTCAGAGCTGCTGCGCCGCCAAAGTCAAAGTCGCGACCGATATTTTCGTCATCCCAATGCCATGAGCAGTTCGGACCGGCGGTTGAATCGTCACCGCGGCAGTGCACGTTCCAGATGTCATTTTCCATCGCCTGGAAAATCCAGTTCGGTTCGCCTGTGTCGAGGTCGAGCGCGATAATCGCATCAGATGTACGTGTCGCCGGGAAGGATGTGTTCTCGCCGGATGTGACGATGACCTGATTGCGCGTTTCGTCGATGGTTGCCTGTGTCCAGATTGGTGCGCCAGACGGGCCGCGTTGCATCTGACCGAGGCTGTTGATGAGACCGTTATCTGTGGCCTCTTCCATAGTGTGCCATTCCCACTTCCAGCTGCCGTCTGCTGCATTAAGAGCGGTCACCGAACCGTGGCCGGTACAGCAATAATTGCCACCGCCGCCGACACCGGACGCGGAGATGTTCACGATGATTGTATCGTTATGCAGGACAACACCGGAGCGGACACGTCCGCCATCACCGCGACGCGGTTGTGCAGAGGCTTCCCAGAGCATTTCGCCAGTCAGCGCGTTCACGGCGTGCACATCAGCTGTGCCTGTCACATAGAGTATTGTGTCGACGCCATCGATCTTGCCATAGGTGATCGGGGAGCGGGACATGCCGCCAGCGTACGTCCATTTCACGCATTCATCCTGCGTGTCGAACGCTGCCAGAACGCCATCACCATTGATGAAGGTGGTGTTTCCGACAGTGGCAGGTGCTGCGCTGACATTCTGTGAATCCGGGAAGCCGATTGCCCAGGCAACCTGCAGGTCGCGCATGTCTTCGGTAGTGAGGCCAGTATCTTCTGCAGATGCGTGGCGGGTGGAGCGCGTATCCACGCCAAATGTCGTGAATGAGGCGTCGCCTGTCAGATCAACCGTGCGATTGTCTGCAGCGCACATAAGAGGCTCCGCCCAGCTGCCTTCGCCGCTTGTCGGGGTCTGGCCGGATACAAGATATTCAATGAGCGCGATTTTCTCGCTCATCTCTAGATGACCAGCCATAGCTTCCATCATGCCGCCCTCGCTGATGGCCGCATAAATCTGTTCCCCAGTCATACCTGTCAGGGTTTCAAAGCTCGCTGCTCGCGTATCTGCTGGATTATCGTGGCACGCTGCGCAGTTTTCTTCGTAAATAATACGGCCTGGCAGATCATCATCAGGCTGGTTTGCGTTCTGCGCGAATGCAGGCGAAAATGCGGAGCCTGCTAAGAGAGCGATCGTGGCGGTTGCCACGCGCATTGTGAGCTTCATTAATTTTCCTCCCGGGTGATGCCGCCCGATTTTATGAGCATCCATCAAGATAGTTCACTATACTTGACTGTTTTGAGCCGGTTTGTCCATGGGTTTTTGTACACGTTAAGGTAAGCAGCTTGTGACGCTTGACTGTTTTTGTTCGCAGAATTCAACGCAAAAGTGCGGCCCTGTGCTGGGACAACATACTTCGATGAATGATGGCAATGGGCTCGCTTGAGCGGTCGGGAGCGGCGTCGGACTGGTTAACCGCAGCGCGCTAATTGTTTATCCTTTAAGCAACAAGGTCTCAATTCTATTCGGGTACGATCAGAAAAAACAAACATAACTTTCTGAGTATCCCAATGAATAAATTTTTTCTCTTATGTTCGTCTTGCCTCGCGCTGACTTTCTCGGCTTCCGCAGATGATCTGAATATTAAGCTGGGCGCGCACGCCTTCCTCGATTACGAGAATATTTCCGTAGGCGGAAACAACGTCGTCGACGGCACAAATCTGCGCTTGTTTCGTGTAGATGTCGGCGGGTCTGCAAACGGCTATAAATTCAAAAGCAATTTCGACATTAAAAACGGCGACGTGTTTATCCGTGACCTGTTCGTGCAATTTGGAGATGACCTGACCGTGCGGGTTGGCAACTTCAAGATCATGAATGGTCTGGAGCAGCAATCGTCTCTTTATGCGACGACCTTCATGGAGCAATCGTCGGTTTCACGCATGAACGGCATCGGCCGTTCGCTGGGTATCGGTCTCTACAAGGCGTTTGGCGACATTCACCTTTCAGGTGCTGTCTATGGTCCGGACGCTAATGTCGTGGAAGATATCGATCTGTTCGGAGCGTCGGCACGTCTGGCCTGGACGAATACGTTCGCTGATGAAAGCATTCTGCATCTTGGCGGTTCGCTTCGTTATCGCGATTCAAACGACCAGAGCCTGTTCTCTTACTCGCAGCGCCCGCTGGGTATTTCTGCGCCTCGTACGGTTCGTGTGGGCGGGACAGCCGAGAGTGATCTCTTCCTTGGCGTTGAAGCGGCTTACATTAATGACGGTTTCACGCTGCAGAGCGAGTATGGCGTCACCGAGATTGATTGCCCGCCAACGCTCTGCACGAGCAACCCGCAGGCAGAAGCATTCTATGTGGATGCGTCTTATGTCTGGGGCGGTCACCGTGTTTATCGTAACAGCCTGTTCAGCCGCACATCCATCGACCAGTCTATCCATGATGGCGGTCATGGCGCATTTCAGCTGTCTGCTCGCTATGACATGGCGGACCTTTCAGATGCTGCGCTGAATGGTGGCTCTCAGGACACCTATATTCTTGGCGGTACTTGGTATCTCGATAAGTATGTCCGCCTGATGGTGAACGTTGCTCATACTGAATACGATAACAGCCCTTCTTATGGCAGTGGCGATGCCGACTCTGTGCTCTTCCGGGCCCAGATTGAGCTGTACTAAGGACCCCCCCATGTTAAGCAAAAAACTATCCAGCTCTCTTGCAATCAGCGCTTTCATTCTGGGCGCGGCAGGCGGGGCAATCGCCCAGACGGCACCTGAGGCTCCACCAATCGATATTATCGACGGGGCGTTTATTGCCGAGCTTGAAATGCTGCTCAATTCGCCAGTGGTGCTGCACGCGATCGATCACCAGAACGAGGTGCGTGGAAACATTTCTCAGGCTGAGATCGACGCGCTTGATCGCAGCTGGCGGGAAGAAACAACAACCGATGGTCCGCAACCTGTTATTACTGCTGCTCTTGGTGGTTCGGCATCCACGTTTCTTTTGCGTGCTCAGGCGTCTTCCAAAGGTCTTTTGAGCGAAATCTTTGTAATGGACCGGCATGGTCTGAACGTGGCGCAGAGCAGCGTTACGAGTGACTTCTGGCAAGGAGATGAGGCCAAGTTCCAGCGTACCTTCCCCGAAGGTACGGGCGCGGTTTTCATTGATGAGCCTGAATTCAATGATGACGTCGGTGTCTGGCTGACTCAGGTCAATCTGACGATTGACCGGAATGGTACGCCGATTGGCGCGGGTACCGTTGAAGTAAATTTAAGCGAACTCGCACGACGCCGTGCGTATCAGGGGTCTTGATATGTTGAAGTCTCTGTCTGTTACCCTGAAAGCCGCAGCCGCATTTGCGATCATCGCGCTGATCTGTGCGGCGACTGGTCTTTCCATATTCTTCTTCGCTGACAGTGTACGCCGCGATTCCGTCGTGAACGAAGAACTCAATAGCGCTGTGCGCAGCCTTTCCAGCCTTGAAAGTGGGCTTAGCCAGCATGCGCTCACGGCGAACGCGTATCTTCTGTCGTCTGATGAGACATACCGCGAGGCGTTTCTGGCAGAGACCCCTCAGCTCGCGGCTGAATTTGATCATGTCGCAGAGAGGTTCTCTGAAATTGATCCGGCTGCGGCCGCGGCAATTCGTTCGGTCAAATCCAGCTGGGAGCTATATGCTCAGGACTGGATGGAACAGCAGTTTACGCTGATGCGTCGTCTGGAGACGATCGATTATGCCCGCGCACTGGAAAGCGAAGGCGAAGGTCGTCGCCGTCAGGCTCAGGTGGTAGAGCAAATTGAGGCCGTTCTGACGGATATCTCGGCGAAGTCTGCGGACCTGTCCAAGCAGAGTATGACGGGCCTTGGCAACATCCTGATCGTGTCCGTGATTGCTTCCGTTGTATCTATTCTCGCGTCAGTCGCTTTAGGCTTCCTGTTCAATGGTGTGGTCTCTCGCCCGCTTTCGAAAATTCGTGATGCGACGCAGGAGCTTGCCAAAGGCAATACCAACGTTCGTGTCGACGCCGGTGAAGGCAAAGATGAAGTCTCAGACCTTGCCCGTGCGCTACAGGTCTTCCGAGACAACCTGATTCGCACGCGTCAGCTTGAAGAAGAGCAGGTTGCTGCACGCAAGCAGGCGGAGAAGGAAAAGCAGGAAACGCTGCAACAAATTGCTAGTCAGTTTGAGCAGGAGGTCGCTGGCGGTATCAACTCTCTGACAGACGTCATTGCTGAACTGAAATCTCTATCCGACACGGTTGTGCTGGCAGCAGAAGACACAGGCAACCGTGCAGGTGAAGTCTCGCACGCGACCGAAGATTCAGCGGGCAATATTACGGCAGTCGCAGGTGCAACCGAAGAAATGTCTGCAACAATCCGCGATATTTCTCAGCAGGTAAATCAGGTTGCCAGCATTGCAGCAACCGGTGAGACCGCGGGCAGCAATGTAGTTCGCGAGGTCGAAGATCTTGAGAGTGTCGTGAAAGAAATTGAGTCCATCGTCAGCCTGATTTCCGACATTGCTGAACAGACAAATCTTCTTGCTCTAAACGCCACGATTGAGGCCGCACGAGCAGGCGATGCCGGTAAGGGTTTTGCGGTGGTTGCAAGCGAGGTGAAAGCGCTGGCGTCACAGACAGCATCTGCTACGGAATCTGTTGCTAACCAGATATCTCGCGTCCGCACATCGGTTGGCAGCGTGTCTCACTCTTCGGATAGCCTCAACGATTTGATTGTGAAGCTGAACGACATCTCCGGTGCGATTGCGGCCGCGATGGAGCAGCAGGGTGCATCGACGCAAGAGATTGCCAGCAATGTAGACCGCGCCGCGCAGTCAGCTGGTTCGGTATCTGCGAGCATTGGCGAAGTTGCGAGCATCGCCCAGCAAACCGGCCAGTCTTCGCGCCGTATCGGTGATCAGGCGGATGGCGCTATTCAGGAAGCCCGCCGCTTGAAAGAGCAGGCAGACGGCTTTGTGAAGCGTCTCCTGGCGAGTTAGAACGCCAGCGATCCCAACAAAAAAGAGCGCCTCGTGAGGGGCGCTCTTTTCGTTTGATGAGATTGTCAGGCCTTAGCAGGTCGCAACAATGCCGCCATCCAGTGCAATTGTCTGGCCGACGACATAAGAGCCAGCTTTAGATGACAGGAAGATCGCTACGCCTGCGGCATCTGATGGCGCGCCGACGCGGCCAGCTGGATTTTGCGCGCCGATTGCGCCCCAGTCTACGTCGTCACCTTCGGTTTTGCCGCCAAAGCCAACACCTGTGGACAGCATGTATGTCGGGAATGGCCCCGGTGCAATTGCGTTCACAGTGATGTTGTCGCCAATCAGGTGCGCAGACAGAACGCGTGTCAGGTGATGAACGGCTGCTTTGGATGCGCTGTAAGATGGTGTGAGCATTTTTGGTGTGCGCAGGCCATCGATAGAACCGATATTGATGACGCGTGCTGGATCTTCTGCTGTGCCTGCTGCGCGGAGCATTGGAAGCAGTTTCTGGGTCATGAAGAAAACGCCTTTGACGTTCACGTCCATAACTTTGTCCCAGCCCATTTCAGGGAATTCATCAATCGGTGCGCCCCATGCTGCACCAGCATTGTTGATAAGCACGTCGACCTTGTCTGTGACTTTTGCCAGTTCTGAAGCGAGGTGATTGACGCCGTCCATAGTGGACATGTCAGACGGGATTGCGCCGACATCGTCGCCATACGCTTTCAGGCGCTCGACAGCTTCTTCGCATGCAGCGGCCTTACGGGATGAAATAATGACTTTCGCGCCAGCTTTCAGAAAGCCTGCAGCCATCATCTCGCCAATACCGCGTGAACCACCTGTGATGACCACGGTTTTGCCGGCTACCGAGAATAAATTGTCAAAGTCCATCTGCATGGGCGTCTCCTTACTTGCTTGTTTCGTGTTTCCCCGATGAATACAGGTGTCCTGTATTCGTCTAATGCGGTTTCGTGTAGCATGACTGTTCAAAGTGCAAAGTAAAACTTGGCTTGACTGAGTTTTGCCTTCCCCGGAGCCCCCTGATTCAGAGCGCGTTATCTAGCCTGTGGCAGTTTAGGATAGTTGACTATTTTTTTCTCTGATATAGCAATGTTTATAAGAGATAGAGGCCGAAAGAGCCTCAGCCATAACGGGAGGAAGTCTGGTGCAAATGCCAGCAAAGCGCGGAACGACCCCAATTGCGGGAATATTGCTAGGCGGCATTTCGCTGATGGTATTGGCAGGATGCGTCCAGACCGAGACCGCGTCTTCCGATAATGTGGATAATTCTGTTGCTGAAACGGTGGCTGTTGAACAGCGCGTAGAGACGCCGCATCCGGGCGCACTCGTGTATCAGGAACGATGTGCGGACTGTCATGATGCAGGCGGAGACCTACGCATGCCGAGTCTCGCTGATCTTCAGAATATGAGCGGACCGTTCCTTCGCTATGCTGTCACGCAGGGCAAAATGCGCGATATGGCGACGGGCCTGAACCGTACGCAAATTGCTGACCTGATCGATTATCTTTCCCCTGCGGGTGAAGCGGGCACTGTCGTCTCAGAGGCTGCGCAGTGTGAAAACACTGATATTGATTTTGATACCGTCCACGTCCGGTCGTGGGGCGTAACAACGAACAACCAGCGATATTTCGGGTCTCAATCGACTTCCCTGACGGCGGAGAATGTTGATGGGCTTGAATTCGCCTGGGCATTCGGCATGCCGGGTACGTCCGACATGCGATCCTATCCTGTCGTAACCGAAGACACGATTTTCACAGCTGCGACCTCCGGTCACCTCTTTGCAATTGACCGTCAGTCCGGCTGTATCAAATGGCATAATCAGACGGAGCGCCCGATGCGTTCTGCTGTGTCGCTTGGCGAAGTCGGCGGCGCACCAGCTATTTTCGTGATGGATGCTATTGGAACCGTCCACGCCTATCGCGGCGAAACCGGTGAAGCGCTCTGGTCAACTGAAGCTGCGCTTTTCAATACATCCATGGGCACAGGCGGTGTGGTACCAGCAGGTGATCGCCTGATTGTTCCTATGTCGAACAATGATGCGCCTCGGGCCATGGATCCGCGTTTTGAATGCTGCAAAGGCCATGGCGGCGTGCATGCACTGGACATGGAAACCGGCGAGATCCTCTGGACGACACATATGACACCGGACGCGGAACCGACTGGTGTGTCGTCTGTTGGTACCCAGCAATGGGGTCCTTCCGGAGCGCCTGTCTGGGCGACGCCTGCCGTCGATCTCGAGAACGGCCGGGTTTACATTGGTACCGGCGAAAACACGTCACTGCCGGCGACAGAAACAAGTGATGCGCTGATCGCACTCGACCTTGAAACCGGAGACATGCTCTGGGTGTATCAGGCCTGGGATCACGACACGTGGAACATGTCCTGCTCGGCGTTCCGTCCTGATGGTCCAAACTGCCCGACACCTGAAGGGCCGGACTATGACTTTGGCGGCGGCGTCACGTTCACGCAGCTCTCCGATGGCCGCGAGGTCGTCGTGGCGGGTCAGAAATCCGGCGATGTGCATGTCGTTGATGCGGCTACGGGCGAACTCGTCTGGACGCGGAAAATCTCTGCAGGGTCTGCTCTCGGCGGTGTACACTGGGGGGTAACCGTCTCCAATGGCCGCGTTTATGCGCCTGCGGCCGATCCGGAATTTCCGATGGACCCGGCCGAATATAACCCACAACCGGGGCTCTATGTGCTCGATCTCGATACAGGAGACTTGCTCTGGTCGGTGAGCGCTGAGCGCGGGTGTGAGATCACTTACGCGGAGCGTAACGAGCAGACTGAGCCCTGGCCGGACTGTTCTTTCTCTTACGGATATTCAGCGACGCCTGCGTCTACCGACGAACTGGTCGTCATTGGCGCGCTGGATGGAAACCTGTTCGTATTCAATGCGGAAACGGGTGAGCGCCTTTGGGAATATGACACGGTTCGAGAATTTGAAACGGTGAACGGGATCTCCGCCCATGGCGGCGCGATTGATAATGCCGGGCCGTTCCTCGCCGGTGACATGCTTTATGTACAGTCCGGCTATAGCGGTTTCAGCCAGATGCCGGGGAATGCTCTCCTCGCTTTCAGGTTGACTGGGAAGGAAGAATAAAAATGAAAAAATCTAACCTTGCGATTTTCGCACTCGGCGGGGCCTTGATGCTCTCTGCCTGCGGCAACAACGAAGAAGCCGAGATCGAAGCGCGCATGTCGGCTGTCGCCACGTTTATGTCCGAGGAAATGGATGAAACGGCCGACGGTATCTGGGACAATGCCGGATATATTCTCACCGAAGAGGGAGAAGAATCTCTTTTCCCGGAAACCGATGAAGAGTGGGCTGTCGTAATTCAGGCGACAGATGATCTGATTGCGCAAACGCGTCGTCTGCAGTCTGAGGAGTTTGCAGGTGACGATGAAGAATGGATCGCGATCTCTGAAGGGCTGGTTGTAGCAGCTGAGCGCGTGCGCGCGGCTGCTGAAGCGCGCGACGAAGAAGAGCTGTTTGATGCAGGCGGTCAGGTCTATCGCGTGTGCCTTGCCTGCCACCAGCGCTACGCCATGGATATTCAGAGAATTCGATGAACGCTCTTTCGTCCCCTTATGGCTATGATCGACAGGCTGTCTGGCGTCTTGCGCTGACAGGCCTCGCGATTTGCTTACTGTTTGCGCTTCCGTCATTCGCACATGACGTATCGCAGCAGAATGCGCGCTATATCGAGTCGATTTCCGGATTCGCGCCAATCCCATTCCTGTATCTCGGCGCCAAACATATGGTGACGGGCACTGACCATGTGCTCTTCCTGCTTGGCGTCGTTTTCTTTCTGCGCCAGTTCAAAGATATCCTGGTTTATGTGAGCCTGTTCACGATTGGCCACAGCCTGACGCTGCTCGGCGGTGTGCTGGGCGGCTTTCACGCGAATGAGTATCTGGTCGATGCGATCATCGGCCTATCTGTCGTTTACAAGGCGTATGATAATATTGGCGGCTTCAGGAACTGGGGTGCGCTGCGGGTAAACCCGAAATGGGCGGTGGCGGCATTCGGCCTCGCGCATGGCACAGGCCTCGCGACTAAGCTGCAGGCGCTCTCTGTCTCAGAAGAGGGGCTGATCGCCAATATGATCAGCTTCAATATCGGTGTCGAACTCGGCCAGGTTCTGGTGCTGATCTTCATTGTCAGTCTTTTGAACATCTGGCGTCAGGCGCGCGGTTTCGAACAACAGGCCTGGTACGCGAACGTTCTGCTCATGACCTTGGGTTTTGTGCTTTTCGGCCAGCATTCCTTCGCTTTCATTCAGTCAGGAGGTTTCTGAGATGAATGAGACCACGCGCGGAACTCTGCTTCCGCTTCTCTTTTCCATCATTGTCGCGGCAGTCGTGCTTGTGCTGGCCGTTCTGCCAGCAGAGTTCGGTGTCGACCCGACAGGTTTCGGCCGCGCATCAGGCCTGATGGCCCTTTCCAATGAAGAGATGGAAACCACGAATTATAACGAGGCAGGTGAGGCCGATATCCGCTCCGACCGTCAGGTCTGGACGATCGCGCCTTATGAGAATTTTGAATACAAGTACCACCTGCTAGAAGGGCAATCTCTTCTGTTCGATTGGTCTGCAACGGCTGAAGTTGAATACGACTTCCACACCGATGCGATGATTGACGGCGAAGAGGTGTCCGACAGCTTTGCTATCTCAGCAGGTACAGGCGCGCGAGGGAGTTATGTCGCGCCATATGACGGAATTCACGGCATCTTTTTTGAAAACCGCGGGGCGGATGATGTCGAGATTACACTCCTGACTTACGGGTTCTATGACGAAGCCACCCTGTTTCGTGATGGAGGAGTCTACGAGGATCAAATAAACGGGGAGGGTACTGAATGAGAGATTTAATGCTGTGGCTGGATGGTCAGCAGCTAAGTGTCGCCTTACGGGAGTCGTTCCTGGTCTGGTCTGCGATTGAAGCGACACACATCATGACGCTAATGCTGTTTGTCGGGACCATCATCATGGTCGATCTGAGATTGCTCGGTGTGCTGTTCAAGAACACGCCGGTGTCGGCGATTGAAAAGCGCATTCTTCCGCTGACGATGATCGGCTTTGCGGTGTTGATGATCACGGGCGTTGTTCTGTTCTACGCCAAGCCACTTACCTATTACAACAATATGTATTTCCGGCTGAAACTGATCGTGATCGCGCTCGCGATGATCAACATCATGGTGTTTCACTTCCGGGTTCAGCACGGTCAGGCGAAGTGGGACAATGCTGAAAAGCCGCCTATGAGTGCGCGCGTGATCGCCGGGCTGTCACTTTCGAGCTGGGTGATCGTCGTCTGTCTCGGACGTCTTATCGCGTATGGTGACTGGTTCCATTGCGCGACGTTCAATGAAGGCGATTTCCTCTACTTCTTCTCTGATTGTCCGCAGCTGGGAGGCCACTGATGTTGTTTGATCTGATCTACCAACTCGCAGGCAATGCCGATTTCTTCTCTGATAATATTGAACCTTTGTTCCGGGCAACCGACCAGGGGCCTGCGGCGCGATTTGTAAAAGATGCATGGTATTTTACGCCGATGGCGGGATGCGTGCACCTTGTTGCATTGTCTCTGTTGGGCGGCGCTATTCTGCTGGCAGACCTTCGAGTTGTTGGCCCGGGCGTAACGGCGCGTTCACCTGTCGAACTGAACCGGAAAATGCACCCGTTCCTTGTCGGGGCAGCAATCGCTCTGATCATCTCAGGCATTATGCTTGGGTTAGGGCAAGTGATGCGGATCTATAACAGTCCGCCATTCTGGCTGAAAATGGCAGGCTTGTTCTCGGCGCTCGTCTTCACCTTCACGACGCGCGACAGCGTCATCCGGAACAATGGTAAGTTCACGCCGGTCGCGATTGTTGGTCTCGTGATCTCGATGCTGGTCTTCTGGTATGCATGGATTGAGCTGACCGACTGGCGTTTCGCGGCTCGTCAGGCCTATCTTATTCTGATGCTGCTCATCGTGGGCTTTATCACCGCGCCGATGTATCTGAAGAATGAGAAGGTCGAGAAATTACGCTCTCTGCCCATGTATATTTCAGTACCGGGATTTTTGGTTGTCGTTGGTGCTTTGATTTCCGCGGCATTCCTGCTGGCGCGGATCGACTATCAGTATTTCCATGAGCTTGACCTCAACGCGATGGGGATTGCTGCATTCTTCCACCCGTCCATCCTTGGTATGATGCTGGTGTCTTATATCGCCGGCGTGATCTCCTGGATTGGTATGGGCGCAGTGCAAACTCAGCCATTGAGCATGCGATTTGTTAGCATGATGAGCATGTTCCTATGGCTTTCTGTGGCGATCTCTGGTCGCTGGATTGCCTTCTGGTAGGCGATTAGACTTAGTCATAAATCGGAAAGCCCGGGCCGATTGGTCCGGGCTTCTTTGTTTACGACGGTTTTAGATCAGGCAAAAGAAAACCGCCTCAGGTGTGAACCAGAGGCGGCATTGTTTCAGATGAGATCAGAGCTGGTCTTATTGACCTGGGTCAGAGCCATCATCCGGAGCGCCCGTGCCTGAAGAACCTACGAACATCTGTTCGCCGTTCGGGAAGGTCACGTCACGGCCGTTTGCTTTACAAGCTGGCGCGCAAAGGCGGTCGATAGACTGGTAACCACGAACAACGAGGTCTGTACCAGGTGACAGCGTGCGGCGGTTCAGACCAGCGCGCAGCAGAGTGTTTGGCGTACCACCTTCAACCATCCAAGGCTGGGTTGTGCCATCTTCCTGCTCCACATCGATGTGAATCCATGTGTGCGGGTTCACCCACTCAACGCGGGTTACTGTGCCTTCCAGCAGAACCGGCGCGTCAGCGTCAAACTCGGCAGAGAAAGCGTGGTGGGCGTAGGATGCGCCAGCAATCAGGGCTACAGCTGTCGCTGTACCGAATGCTGCGAGTGTCTTTTTCCCCATTTTAATCATGTACGTTGCCTCCAGATTATAAGTGTGCGGGCCACTTTATGTTAGTTTAATATCATGACCAGTATGAATATCAACTGAATGAGTCAGTTGTACTGCGTTTTGTTATTGACCACCATCTGCTTCGGCAGCCGCTTCAGCCGCGAGACGTTCCTCACGACGCGCGCCAGCGAGAATGCCCGGCAGCGAGTAGTTGCCTTCATGGCAGGCATACTCGTAAATTGGCCCCTCTGCAGCCCATAAAGGCATTTCAGCACTCCATGGCTGAGTGAAGAGATCCGGGTCGGTGACCGTGTACTCGTAGAAAATCGTATCATCGGCGACGCGCGTAAATCGTTCAACAACCACTGTATCTTCCTGCAGATAGAAACGTTGCGCCTGAGACGAGCGCTGGTTCATATCCGGATGGAAGTTTGTTGTTTCCACAACCAGCGTGTCACCTTCCCAGTGGCCGACGGAATCCCCGAGCCACTGCGCCATTTCCGGCCCGCGGTGTTCAGCATTCATCCGGATCATGCGAGCGTTGTGGTTCATTTCGACGAGCAGAACGATCAGATCTTCGGTCTGGAAGAACTGGACGTGGTTGTTGTAGAGCACGTTCAACATTGGAGGTGCGCCGGTTGAGCCATAGCCTACTGTGCAGCGTTCAGCTGCGGAGCGGTTCTCCGGGTTGTCATAATTGTGCCAGGCGAGTGCGACGGCTTCTTCCATCTCCGCGCGACCTTCTTCGGAATACGGGATGCGGCCGTCAGCTGGATCAACAATCCATGAAGAGCGGTATTCGCCGTTGACGACTGCGAGGCGGTCGCCAGCATCGATCCAGAATGAGTTATAACCGCCAACACCTGCGCCAGCCGGAGGTGCGCCTTCATCGGGGTTGGTTGGCTGTGACCGCGCTTCAAGCATGCGGCGACGCATTTCTTCTGCGTTTTCTGCGACTTCCGGCGGAATGACCAGAGTATCAAACATCGGGCTGCGCTCGATTGATGTGATTGACGCTTTGGACCAGACGCCAGCAAAGCTTGGTGTTCCGTCTTCCATGCGCGGCGGTTCATAATTTGGGTCCCATGGTTCTGGGCCGTCTTGTGCCGAAGCACCGGACATACCGAGTGCGATGATACTGATGGTCGCCGTAAGGCATTTGGTCAGGCGTGATGTCATTGCTGTTTTTCCCCGGGCTATGACGTTTTTATTCTTGTTGCAGGCGGCTCATCAGACTGATGCGACGGGCCGACGGGCAGATTTTGGTTTAGTTCGTAGTCGCACCGCTTTCCGCGGCTTCGGCGGCCAGACGTTCTTCACGTCGCGCGCCGGCGAGAATGCCCGGCAGAGAATAGTTTCCCTCATGGCAGGCATATTCATAGATCGGGCCTTCAGCCGCCCAGAGCGGCATTTCTGCGCGCCATGGCTGGGTGTAAAGGTCCGGATCGGTGACGGTGAATTCATAGAAGATGACGTCATCCGCTACGCGTGTGAAACGTTCTTCGACAACAGTGTCTTCCTCAACATAGAGGCGATGACGGATCGCGCCGCGGATCAGATTTCCAGGATGGAAATTGGTTGTTTCGACGACGAGTGTGTCGCCTTCCCAGTGTCCGACGGAATCGCCGAGCCATTGGCGCAATTCAGGCGCGCGGTGTTCGGCATTCAGCCGGACCATACGCGCATTATGGTTCATCTCGACCAGAATGGAAACGACATCTTCGGTCTGATAGAACTGAACGTGGTTGTTGTAGAGCACATTCAGCATTGGCGCGCCGCCCGTAGAGCCAAAGCCCACAGTGCAACGTTCACCGGCTGAGCGAACTTCAGGGTCATCAAAGCTGCGTCGGCTCATGGCCTCTGCCATTGCCGCGCGGCCTTCTTCTGAATACGGAACTTTGCCATCTGCAGGATCAACGATCCATGAGGAGCGGTATTCTCCGTTCACCACACCGATCCGGTCGCCCATATCCATCCAGAACGTATTGTATCCGCCAACATCCTGACCTGCTTCCGGCGCAGGTGCATCGGGATCAGTCGGGCCCTGACTGGCTTCCATCGCCATAGCCTGACCGTTTTCGATGGCGCGCGCCACGGCTGGCGCAATCATCAGGTCGGCAAATTGCGGCGTGCGCTCCAGAACGGTGAGTGAGGCCTTGGACCAGACACCAGCAAAGCTTGGTGTGCCGTCTGCCATGCGAGGCGGTTCGTAATTCGGATCCCACGCTTCTGGCGCGTCCTGTGCCGAGGCGGCCACGGCGCCAGTTACCGTCATTGCGGTAAGCGCAGTGGCTGCGGCTAGTTTCTTTAATGCCGATTGCACGACATATCCTCCCTAACTCGTGTCGAACGGGCTAACCTCTTTTGTCGGGTCAGCTCCGTTCATAGCGTACGGCGAATTATTCGCCGCCGCTGTTCTCGCTCGCAGCTTCGCGGGCGAGGGCTTCCTGACGACGCGCGCCAGCAAGTATGCCTGGAAGAGAGTAGTTCCCTTCATGGCAGGCGTATTCGTAGATTGGGCCTTCAGCCGCCCAGAGCGGCATTTCAGCAGACCATGGTTGGGTGAACAGGTCCGGGTCAGTCACCGTGAACTCATAGTGGATCACGTCGTCAGACACGCGGGTGAAGCGTTCCTCGACAAGAGAATCCGGCTGTAGATACAGATAGTGGCGAATGGCCGAACGGACCGAGTTCTGCGGATGGAAATTGGTCGTTTCCACGACAAGCGTGTCGCCTTCCCAATGCCCGATGGAATCGCCAAGCCATGTGCGCATTTCAGGATCGCGGTGCTCTGTGTTCATCCGGATGATGCGGGCATTGTGGTTCATTTCCGCCAGAATGCGGATTGTGTCGCCATCCTGAAAGAACTGGACGTGGTTATTATAGAGCACGTTCAGCATTGGCGGCGTACCCGTGGAACCGAAGCCGACGGAGCAACGCTCGCCAGCCATGCGGATTTCCGGATCGTCGAAGTTTTCACGTGCTTCCTGACGCGCAGAAAAAGCCTCTTCGCGGCCCGCTTCAGTGTACGGAATTTGTCCGTCAGCCGGGTCGACAATCCAGGACGAGCGATACTCGCCGTCAATCACGCCGAGCGCAGTGCCGGGGTCTGTCCAGAACGCATTATAGCCGCCAACATTCTGACCAGCTTCCGGGGCTTCCAGCTCGTTCGGGTCACGTGGTGCGTTAGCTGCTTCGGTCGCCGCAGCACGACCCTGTTCAATCCGTTGAGCAATTGCCGGCGGAATAACAAGATCGGTAAATTGTGGGCTACGCTCGAGCACGGTGAGGGATGCTTTCGACCAGATACCGGCAAAGCTTGGCGTGCCGTCTTCCATGCGAGGCGGTTCATAGTTCGGGTCCCATGCAGGCGGCGCGTCCTGTGCGGAAGCAGCCAGCGCCATCGCGCTCACAAGCATGGAAATGGCGCCCTTAGAAACCAGGTTTTTTAACGGTGATGTCATGTCGCGCTCCCTAAATTGATTATCATAGTCTGAGATGCACGGCGCGCGTTGATGAAACGCGCACCGGTTTAGCCATCTCTGAAAGCGGCAGGTCTATTCCCCGCCACCTCCGTTTGCAGCAGCTTCCGCTGCCAGACGTTCTTCGCGTCGTGCGCCAGCCAGAATGCCCGGCAAAGAGTAATTGCCCTCATGGCAGGCATATTCATAGATCGGACCTTCAGCCGCCCAGATCGGCATCTCGCCGCGCCAAGGCTGTGTGAACAGATCAGGGTCTGTGACGGTGAATTCATAGTGAATCACATCGTCAGACACACGTGTGAACCGTTCTTCCACGACTGTATCCGGCTCGAAATAGAGCTCGTGACGAATAGCCGTGCGGATAGAGTTATCCGGGTGGAAATTGGTTGTCTCCACGACGAGCGTATCGCCTTCCCAGTGGCCAATGGAGTCGCCAAGCCATTCCCGCATTTCCGGACCGCGGTGTTCCGCATTCATGCGGATCATGCGGGCGTTGTGGTTCATTTCCACGAGAATGACGATCAGGTCGTCCTGTTGGAAGAACTGAATGTGGTTGTTGTAAAGCACGTTCAGCATAGGCGGCGCGCCTGTAGAGCCAAAGCCGACTGTGCAGCGTTCACCTGCAGAGCGGACTTCCGGATCAGAGAAGCTGTTACGCATGTTTGAAATGGCGTTTTCAGCTTCTTCGCGGGCCGCGTCTGTATAAGGGATCTGGCCATCTGCCGGATCAACAATCCAGGATGAGCGGTATTCACCGTCAATCACACCAAGTGCATTGCCCGGGTCCATCCAGAAACGATTATAGCCGCCCACGCCAGCGCCGCCCGCTTCGGGTGCCTGACGTATTTCATCAGGATCGCGTGCTGCATTGGCGCGTTCTGTTGCGGCAGCGTTTCCGGACTCGATCGCTTGCGCCATGGCAGGCGGGATCACGAGATCGGAGAACTGGCGTCCGCGTGTCAGAACGGTAAGGGATGCCTTTGACCACACACCGGCAAAGCTTGGAGTGCCGTCTTCCATACGCGGAGGCTCATAGTCCGGGTCCCACGGGGCTGGGCCATCTTGAGCCATCGCACCCGGCAGGGCAGCGAGAAGACCCGCTACCGCCGAGGCTGTAAGAAGTTTGAGCGCTTTCATTAGTCAAGCGGCTCCCGGCGCAGGTGGCCGTGAAGAAGTTCTTCAACAAATTCAACGCAGTTGAATTCAAGAATCTGAGCGTCTTCTTCGATCTGACGGTAGAGTACCATGGAGATTTCCCACGGCTCTGTGTAGGTTTCCGGCTCGACGATTGTCGCAGTGTAGCGGATGTGGTTGTCGTCGATGCGGGAATAACGCTCGGTGACTTCGGCGCCGTATGGCAGGAAGTTGCCTGCGCGGTCGAGCCATGTCTGACCGTTCTGGTATTTGACTTCGATTACAAAATCATCGCCGTCCCAGTAACCGTAGTTCTGACCCATCCAGCTATCGACTGGCGCTTCGCCCGGATCTTCGCCGAGGAAGACGTTACGAACTGCGCCAGCATATTCGTAAGCAATCAGCATCTGGCCCTGTTCCTCATTCATGATTATCTGGAACGGGAATGGCATATAGTTCGCGCGCGGAACGCCCGGCTGGTAGCATTTGATATTCGGGTCGCGATCAATCCAGTTTTCAAAATTCGCATCGCGCCGCTCGAGTGCGTCCGCTGTATATGGAATGTCGCCAGTGCTTACGACACTTTCGCCCGCTGGAACCGCGCCAATGGCGCCCAGTGCGACAACGCGGCTATCAGGCAGAGGGCCGTATGGGCCTTCACGCAATTGCATAGCATGGCGTGCATGGTGTGCTTCCAGGTCGTAGTAAGCGCGATTGTTGACGCGCCAGACGCCGTTCAGGTCTGGACGAGCGCTTTCTTCAGCAACAGCTGGTGCTGCCGCGGTTGTTGTCGCTGTACCGGTTGATTGCGCAGTCGCGCAGCCGGCCAGCAGCGCCATCGCTGCAGCGGCTGAAAACAAAGCCTTCATGTGTATCCTCCCGCGAAAGGCATTTTCGCCTTTCTGACTCCTCAAGTAAGTTGGCAGCTGGCGGCGCTTTTGCGCACTTTGCCAGCCTGCCATTGAATTTGTGATACTTAACTACACGAATGTCAAGTTAGGTAAATTTGCCAGCTGGCTGATTACTCGACCAGAGCATTATAGACGGCTTCACGGCTCGCACCGCGCGCGTCAAACTGCGATTCAGGGTCGCCTGCGAACAGCTGGATCATGCCGATGAAATAGAGGTCACTGGCAGGGTCGATCCAGAACCATGTTCCGGCAGCACCGCCCCAGTAATATGTTCCAGGGCCTTGTCCTGTACCTGTGGCGGACGGGTCCATAACGATGCCGAAATCAAGACCGAAGCCATGGCCTTCAGCGCCTGTTGCGCGCCCCGCATTGCCGTTGGACCAGAGCTCCATGTCCGGACCGAGTACGTTTGTGCGCATCAGCTCGACAGTATCTTCGCGGATAATGCGGTGGCCGTTCAGTTCGCCGCCATTGAGCATCATCTGACAGAAATTCTTATAGTCATCGAGTGTCGCGACGAGGCCGCCGCCACCGGATTCCATAGGTACCGTATCTTCACGGAAACGCGTTTCGAGCGTCGGGACAGTTACCAGTCGATCATATTCCTGACTGAAGGTGAAAACATCAGACAGGCGGTCATAATCGGCTTCCGGAACGAAGAAGCCGGTATCGTCCATGCCCAGCGGTGTGAAAATGTTTTCGTCGAGGAATTCACCAAAGCGCTGGCCTGATAGCTTTTCGACGATATAGCCCTGCACATCGACGGCTGCGCTGTAATACCAATTTTCGCCCGGCTGAAAGAGCAGGGGAACGTCAGCGACTGCATCAATGAAGGAATCCAGATCCGGCTCTCGCAGGATGCGGCGCTCGCGGAAGGCTTCATTTGCCATGTCCGTGCCGCCCAGACCGTAAGCAAATCCAGCCTGATGGCTCATGACTTCGCGCATGGTTGGCGGGCGGTCCGCATCTACAAGACGCGGTGTGCCGTCTTCATTCATGCCGTCCAGAACGCGCAGATTTTCAAATTCCGGAATGTAGTCAGTGACCGGATCGTCGAGGTCCCACAGGCCCTGTTCCCACAGCATCATCATGGCAACGCCGGTTATTGGCTTGGACATGGAGTAGATGCGGTAGATCGTATCTTCCTGAATCGGCGCGTTGCTTTGAGTTGAGGCGAGACCGAAATAATTACGTGCGACTTCTTCTTCGCCGGATACCAGAACATAAGACAGGCCGATGACTTCGCCGGATTCAACCGCCTGACGCATCGCGTCGTCCAGGTTTTGAAGGCCTTCTTCAGAGAAGCGGCTTTCATGGGTTTCGGTGTGTTCAACAGCGGCTGGCGCGGATTCCGAACTTGTCGGATTACATGCGCCAAGCGCAAGCAGCGCCGCAAAGCATGCTCCAGCGATCAGCTTTGGGCGCAGTACGCCCTTCGTCTCGGTTGTGTTCAAGGTATCCTCCCACGGATTATGTTCTCTCTTTATTAGAGTGAACTATGCATAATCGCGGGAGGTGTGCCAGTGATTTTAAACGCGCTCAGGCCGGTGTAGATTCAGCGCTGACTTTCTTCGGAGCTTTCGCGGGTGCCTTCACCAGATCGGAGAACATTTCAGTGACAGTATCGATGACCTGCAGTGTTTCAGCTTTCAGGTCTGTATCATGGTCTTTGAAGTTCATTCGGACATAGTGGTTGCCCGACATGAGCATGCCCGCAACCAGACGCGGTGTTGTCACGCCTTCAAACGGCATCCCGAAATCTTTCGCCAGATGTTTGGTCAGAAGATCTTCATACGCGCCACGGATCGCGAGTGTCGCGCCCATAATGGTTGGCGTTGAATAGCTCATGCGAAGGTGGGAACGAAATGCCTCGGCGTCTTCCAGAAGCGTATCAACGGTTTCGGACATCCAGTTGCGCCAGAACGCAAATGTGCTTTGAGACGCGTCGCGCTTGCTGATCGCTTCTTCGAAAAGGCGAAGCCAGTATTCATCGCCTGCTTTTGCGAGATCCTGTTTCGTACCGAAGTGACGGTAAAGTGTCTGAACGTGCAGGCCAGCGGCTTCCGCAACTTCTTCCAGAGTCGTATTGTCGTAGCCTTTGTTCAGAAACAGGTGACGGGCAGACCTGACGAGTTTCAGGCGCGTCTCCATTTTCCGTTTCGTACGCAATGGAAATTTCGTCGTCATGTCTTTCGTCCGTCTTTCTTTCTTGTCCCAGTTGGTTCGGGTTCGTCTTTTATAACGAGCCCGATACATTCCGTACCGAGACTCAAGCAAGGCATATGATCACAGCATGTAAGTGATTGAAAGCTCGCAAACCTCATACTTTTATCGGATTTCGCTATAAAAAAGCTTAAAAAATGCCCATGAACACTGTCGTTCTCATTTGGAACACAGATTTTTCGGGGGAGCTATGCAGGATTGTGTCGCACCTATGCAGGTCGCACTATGCGCAATTTTGCCAGAAAAAGAGGCGGTCGGAAACCGACCGCCTTCAGGTCTTCTGGGAAAGAAAAGACAGACTCTCAACCCTTGCACAGGGGAAAAAGAGACTGACCTCGGAGCGCCGGAAGCCGACTCTCCTACGAGACGGCAATACAAGGGACTACCGCGTCGTTTGTTTTGAGGCGGATACTACACAGGCAGGCACCGCGCTCAGTTCTGTCGTGGAAGAGTTTGTCGCTGTTCGATTTATTCGAACGCGCCTTGCTGCACTCCCCCAATGCAAGCCTCGCCAAATGGCCCCGCCGGGCGATTTCATGATAGGCTCGCTACATCTTTAGTGCAGGCTATTAAACGCGTACAGTTTCGCGATCAACTCACTAATTGCAGAAAAAATACTAAAGCATGCCGCAACGTAAGCTCTGACGCGTTTTCAAACGCCGCTGCACGATAAACGGGCGGTGCTTTGTTTCTGCATTTAGGGGAGTTCAGGCGCGTGCTTTGTTCTTCAGGCGTTTCTGAATGTACATGGCCTCGTCGGCGCGCTCTATGAAGTGCTCCGGTGTCTCACCGCGTTCCCAGACAGCGACGCCGCATGAGACATCGAGTGTCATGGCAGCACTTGCTTCGCCGAATTCCATCTCTTTGAGGTCATCAGAAAAGAAACCCGCTTTCTGGGCGGCTTGCTCTTCTTCCGCGTTGAGAAGGAGGACAGCAAACTCGTCTCCGCCCATGCGGCCAACAAGGTCGGACTGGCGAACATGTTTCTTGATGATGGAGACAAAGGATTTTAGCGCCACGTCACCGGTCGAGTGACCGAGAGAGTCATTGAGAGCCTTGAAGTAATCCAGGTCCATATACACAAGGCAGACCGTCGTCCCGTAGCGCTCACAGAAGGAAATCTGTTTTGCGAGCTCGCGCATGAAAGCGCGGCGGTTATATACCGGCAAAAGCGGGTCGTGATCGGCAATGTCGCGTGCCTGATCCAGAGCAGCGTTGAGCGATTGTACGGTTTCGAGAAGATTCTGGCGCTCGGTCATCAAGCCAACCAGCATGTGAAGCTGGTTTGGTGTCAGGTCATCCACAGACCAGCCGGACGCATTGAGAAATGTGTTGAGCGACGCGCGAACGGAATCGGACGTGCGGTCATGGTTTCCCCCGCCCGGATAGAGCTGGAGAACCTTTCCTGATGTCCAATTCTGATGACCCGAAGGCGTGTCAGACATTAAATCATTCCTCGCAATTCTATTAAGAATGCGCCGAATGGCTTAGTGGACGGTTAACGATAGGCGATTTTTTCTTTAAAAAACCGGATAGAAACCCTGCAAATGCAGAGGGTCTTGCCAGCGAGGGCAAAATCCATAAGTTGTCCCTTTGCCGGAGTACACCCGCTATGACAACCACGCCTCAGGTTGGGATTATTATGGGCAGTCAGTCAGACTGGCCGGTTCTCTCCGCCGCTCATGACATGCTTGAAACCCTCGGTGTCGCACACGAGTGCAAGATTGTGTCTGCCCACCGTACGCCAGACCGTATGTTTACCTATGCACGGGAAGCCGAGGCGCGCGGTATTCAGGTCATTATCGCTGGTGCAGGCGGCGCAGCCCACTTACCAGGCATGGTCGCAGCGTTGACCCATTTGCCAGTGTTTGGCGTTCCAATGGAAAGCAAGGCGCTCAAGGGCATGGATAGCCTTCTGTCTATTGTGCAGATGCCGAAGGGCGTTCCCGTTGGCACTCTGGCCATTGGCGGCGCAGGCGCTGCGAACGCTGCTTTGCTGGCGGCGTCTGTTGTCGCGCTTCATGATGAAGATGTCCGCGCACGCCTGATTGCGTTCCGCGAAGAGCAAAGCGCCGCGGTGACAGAGGAACCGGTAGAACAATGACACCTTTACCCGTCGGCTCGGTGATCGGAATTCTGGGCGACGGTCAGCTTGGCCGGATGCTAGCCAGTGAGGCGGCCCGGCTTGGCTTTGATGTTGTTGTATTTGGTCAGGATGAGGATAGTCCTGCGCGACGTGTCGCGTCACATTCCATCGTCGCAGAATACACAGATCGTGATGCGCTGGCGGAGTTGTCTGTCCGCTGCGATCTTATCACACTGGAATTTGAGAATGTGCCGGTTGAGGCGCTGCAAATCCTTGAGGATATGGGCGCTACAGTTTGCCCGGGCCAGACCTCTCTTAAAATCTGTCAGGACCGCCATCTGGAGAAGTCCTTCTCACGCGAGGCGGGCGTGATGACAGCAGATTATCACGTCGTGAACTCTGTGGATGATGCGGTCGTTGCCTTTGAGGCACTTGGCGGAAACGGCATCCTCAAAACGCGCCGGGACGGATATGATGGGCATGGCCAGCGCCGGCTGAAGCCTGAAGACAGCCCGGTTCAGGCCTTCGAAGATTTACGTGAAGCGCCGTGCGTATTCGAGGCGCTCGTACCTTTCGCTGGAGAAATGTCTGTCATCGTTGCGCGCCGCGCTGATGGTGAAATGGCAACGTTCGAACCTGCCGAGAATATCCATAAGAACGGTATTCTCCACATTTCACGTGCGCCTTCGCGTTATGCCGAAGAGACAAAACAGGCTGCTATCGGGGCCGCCAAAAAACTCGCAGAGGCGCTCGGCCATGTGGGTGTTATGGCGTGTGAGTTCTTCGTTCTGGAGTCCGGTGAGATTCTGCTGAACGAGATCGCCCCGCGCGTTCACAATTCAGGGCACTGGACGCCAGAAGCCTGCATCACCGGTCAGTTCGAGCAGCATATTCGCGCGATTGCGGGCTGGCCGCTTGGTAGTACGGACCGTCTCATGGATGTTGAGATGGAGAATCTGCTCGGCGACGATGTGATGACAGCGTATGGATCAGCTGGCCCGGGCGATATGATCACGCTCTACGGCAAGCGGGAAATGCGCGCCGGCCGGAAAATGGGCCATATCGTCAAGAGGCTCTAAAGCTTCGAAAATCCAGGGTCATCAAACATTGGCCCCCAGCCGCGTTCTCTGAACCATTTGGTGATGATGTATTTCTCACCCTGACGCGGCTTCATGCCATGATGCAGAGTGAAAGGGTTCACGCTGCCATCAGCATTGAGGTTATTCCAGATCACTGCCATGCCCTGTTTGGGGTGGAATAATTTCTCCAGCCTCGGGAACCGCGTTTCGCCGCCTTCGGGCGTGGAATTCAGGTAGATCATGAAGGTCCACGTGCGCTGACCGCGCTCAGCAGTATTGGGCAGATATTCTGCTGCGCCCGGTTCGAAATAATCGGTGTGAGATTTGAACTCCTGGCCCACTTCATATTTCTGGCCTTGTATTGCTTCTGAATAACTCCAGTGAATTCCGAGTGTAGCGGAAATCCTGCGGTTGAGATCAAGAACAAACGGATCTGGCTGAAGTCCCAGAGTGCAGGTCGATGAGGTTCGGACGCGAGTATCAACATGCGTACGGGTCTCGCCTTGTGCGCCCGTGACGGTTGACGGTTTCAAATTCTGATCGATGAGTTCCATTGTCTTTTGGCAGTCATCACCAGAAAGAAAGTCCTCCCAAGTGAAGACCTGAGCGTTCGGGGTGGGCAGTCTTTCCAGTCCCGGCTTGCGGTCAATTTGCTGCGTCAGGCGGCATTGCGATAGAGCCTGATAATTGATCGCGTCAGTCTCAGCTTCATAAGCTTCGCCGAATATCGCCTTTAATTCATGCTCGGGCATCCCGTGCTTCCGCAATTCATTGGCGAGTGATCTGGGGGAATGTCCGCGGTGCAAATTGCTCCAGACCCAGTTTCTGGAGTAGTCTCTCTGCTGTTGTGTCAAAGACATTTCTGTCCCTATCCGGCTGTATGACATTACTGTGGGCTACACATCATCTATTTATGTATCGGATTGGCATTTCGCACTGGTATTCATCGAACTGCACCTGATACGTCTGCTGTGCAGAAGCAGACATAACGTTTCTGGTCCGAATCTTGGCGAAATCAAAGCTTCGAAAATCCGGGGTCATCAAACATCGGGCCCCAGCCGCGTTCTCTGAACCATTTGGTGATGATGTATTTCTCTCCCTGACGCGGCTTCATACCATGATGCAGGGTAAAAGGGTTTACGCTCCCATCAGCATTGAGGTTGTTCCAGATCACGGCCATGCCCTGTTTTGGACGGAACAGTTTTTCAAGCCTCGGAAACCGTGTCGCGCCGCCTTCCGGTGTGGAGTTCAGGTAAATCATGAAAGTCCAGGTGCGCTGGCCGCGTTCTGATGTATTTGGTTCGAACTCTTTTGTTCGCGGTTCAAAATAATCAGTGTGAGATTTGAACTCCTGACCGACCTCGTATTTTTGCCCCTGAGTTGGTTCTGAATAGCTCCAGTGAATGCCAAGGCCTTCGGCTATCTTGCGATCGAGCATGAAGACATGCGGATCAGCAATATCACCCAGATCGCAGGTGGAGGATGTGCGGACATATTTGTCGCCGCGCGTATCAGTCACTTCAGATGGGCGCAAATGCTGGTTGATGACGTCAATCGTCTTCTCGCACTCGTCCGGTGTCAGGAAATTTTCCCAAGTGAAAACCTGCGCCTTGCGTGATGCAATTTTCTTCAGCCCGGCTGTTTCGGTGAATTTTCTGGTGATCGCGCAATTTGCAAGGGCTTCGTAATCGACCGGAGCTGTGGGTTCGAGCGCGCGGCCAAAAACGCGTGCAATCTCGCTGTCTGGCACAAGTTGTTTTGCCATCTCTGCTTTCAGCATGGACGGAGAGACCCCGCGATGCAGATTTGTCCAGACCCAGCTGGTCCACTCATTAAGCTTGGCGTCGGTAAGCATGTTATCTCGTGCTGTGCTTGTTCTGCTACTTTATGGCCGACGCGTTGGTCAGAATGCAACCAACTCTACACATGAGTAAGACCGGGCATTATCTCTAATGTTCGTCACGCGCAAACTTATGCCTCAATGACTGGACAAACGTCTTCGGTCTTGAAAGAAGAGCGCGTGAATTTTTCTCTTATGGGTAAAAAAGACTTATGACCGGCAAGACGCTATACGACAAAATCTGGGATGCACATCTGGTTGATGAAACTCCGGATGGTGACGCGCTGCTATTCATTGACCTCCATCTTATCCACGAGGTGACCACGCCTCAGGCGTTTGCGGGTCTTAAGTCTGCGGGCCGCAAGGTGCGCCGTCCTGACCTGACACTGGCTGTCGCGGACCACAATACGCCGACAGAAAATCAGGCGGCAGGCATTGATGGTGTCACAGACCCGGAAGCGAAGAACCAGCTGGCAACGCTTTCGCGCAATGTGAAAGAGTATGGCATCGAGTTTTTCCCGATGGGCGATATCCGTAATGGTATCGTGCACGTCGTCGGGCCGGAGCAGGGGCGTACCCAACCGGGCCTGACAATCGTTTGCGGTGACAGCCACACCTCGACGCACGGCGCGTTTGGCGCGCTCGCGCACGGCATTGGCACATCCGAAGTCGAGCATGTTCTGGCGACCCAGACCCTGCGCGCCCGCAAGATGAAGAATCTGGCTGTGCGCGTGAATGGCGAGCTTCAGGAAGGCGTGACCGCGAAAGATATCGCGCTTCACCTGATTGGCCTGATCGGAACGGCGGGTGGTACGGGCTGTGTCATGGAATTTATGGGGGACGTAATCCGCGGCCTCGATATGGAAGGCCGTATGACCCTCTGTAATCTCTCGATCGAAGGCGGGGCACGTGCTGGCCTCGTTGCGCCAGATGAGGTCACGTTTGAATATATGAAGGGCCGACCGGCAGCGCCGAAAGGTGGCGCCTGGGAAATGGCGCTTTCGCACTGGAAAACGCTTTTCTCTGATGATGACGCGCAATGGGATCATGTGATCGAGATTAATGCTGCCGATATTCCGCCCACTGTCACCTGGGGCACAAGCCCAGAGCAGGCTCTGCCTCTCTCCGCAAGCATTCCTGCGCCGGAAGATTTTGATGATCCGGTGAAGAAAGAGGCTGCGGCCCGCGCAATCAGATATATGGGCCTCACGTCGGGCGAGCCGATCTCCGGCCTGAAGATCGACCGCGTCTTTATTGGTTCCTGCACAAACTCCCGCCTGGCGGACCTGCGTGCTGCGGCGAAGGAAGTTGAAGGCAAGAGAGTTGCTAACGGCGTCCGCGCTATGGTCGTTCCGGGCTCTGGTCTCGTGCGCGCAGCAGCCGAAGAAGAAGGTCTCGACGAAATCTTCACCGCGGCTGGCTTTGAGTGGCGTGAGCCTGGCTGTTCCATGTGTCTGGGCATGAACCCTGATACGCTGGAACCCGGCGAGCGCTGCGCGTCGACGTCTAACCGGAATTTCGAGGGCCGCCAGGGCCGTGATGGCCGTACACACCTTGTCAGCCCACGCATTGCTGCACGTGCTGCTCTCTCCGGAACGCTTGGCGGAGAATAACCCCTCCGCCATCCATTTCTGTTCTTTCACAACAGCGCGAACGCATCCATGATTCCTGATGTGAAATCATTGGAGCGCCCTCATGTCTGATACGAAGAACTGGTCACCATCCTACACGGCATGGAGGCTGATGGAGACGATTCTGGAAGGCAAGGATCTGAAGCCAACTGATCTCGGTAAAGAGCTGCTTCTGGACCTTTATTCGGACTGCGTGAACTCGGTCGCGGGCGATTATGTCGCCGATATCGAAGATATTGACCATGAACTCGAGGCAGAGGATTTCGAAGACGATCTCGACGAAGACGATTAATCACGCTTAACTACACGTGAATGTGTAGTTGTCGTCATTTCTGTTTATCGATAAAAATCTACAAATGTGATTTGACTTACCCTATTAAAGTCTGACCGAGACAATTTGTGGAGGCTGGCCATGTCAGCGACTAAAACGATCCTTCTGGTAGATGACGATGAGGATCTGCGCGGCGCTCTGAAAGAGCAGTTCGAGCTTTATGATACATTTTCCATTATCGAGGCGGCGAATGCTGCAGACGGTATTGCGGCCGCCAAAACTGGCCGTGTGGATCTTATCCTTCTGGATGTAGAGCTTCCGGATATGGATGGGCGCGATGCGTGCAAGCTGATGCGCCGTGATGGTATTCGTGCCCCGGTGATTATGCTCACGGGTCAGACAACGGATGCGGATACCATTCTCGGCCTCGACTCCGGCGCGAATGATTACGTCAACAAGCCGTTCAAATTCTCCGTTCTTCTGGCGCGTGTGCGTGCACATTTGCGCAGCTTCGAGCAGAGCGAAGATGCGATCTTCCAGGTCGGTCCATATGAGTTCCGTCCAAGCACGAAGCTGCTGACAGACAGTGAGGGCCGCAAAGTCCGTCTGACGGAAAAAGAAACCAACATTCTGAAGTATCTCTATCGGTCCAGCGGCAAGCCTGTCGGTCGTGAGGAGCTGCTCTCTGAGGTTTGGGGCTACAATTCCAATGTCACCACCCATACATTAGAAACTCACATTTACCGGTTGCGGCAGAAAATCGAGCCGGATCCGGCCAATTCCAGACTTCTTCTGACCGAGACAGGCGGGTATCGCCTGCAGGCATAGCAGGTGAGCCCTAAATGACCCGACAGAAATCCCTTCCGGCGACATATGTGATCATCGCGGTCAACGTGATCATCTCGCTCGCCGGATTTGCCAGCCCTTATGTCTTTGGCATGGGGCTGTTGCATGTCGGGGCGGTTATGGACGGGCAAATCTGGCGTCTCCTGACGTCAGGCTTTCTGCATCTGAACTTTACCCATCTGCTTTTTAATATGTTCACGTTGTTCTTCTTCGGCCCTGCGCTGGAGAGTGACCGTTTTCTTGGTCGGCGTGGTTTCTTGATTTTGTATTTCGTATCCCTTCTGGTGGGCAGTGGATATGCTGTCTGGGCTAATCTGGGTGATGTAAACTACGCAGCCGTTGGCGCGTCGGGCGCGGTATCTGGCGTGATGATCGGTGTCAGCCTGTTCGCGCCGTTTATGATGATCCTCATTTTCGGGATCATCCCGATCCCTGCCATTTTGTATGCGGTTGGCTTTATCGGGTTTTCGACCTTTGCGATCAGGTCCGGCTCGTTTGGCGGCGTTGGTCATGAGGCGCACCTTGCGGGCGCGCTGGCGGGACTGGTTGTTGTTGCGGTTATGCGTCCTGATGTGTTCTTCGAGCTCTGGCGTCAGGTGAAGGCACGTTTCGCCGGGCGCTGATTTGCCAGTTGAAAATCATCGCGTAAAATCGTCCTCAAATTGTAGGAGGGCGAAATGGCGACACCTGAAGAAATGGCGGCAACTATGATTGCCAATATGCCGGAAAAGACCGGCAAGCCCATGGAAGACTGGTTGAAAATCGTATTCGCATCCGGTTTGGAAAAGCATGGTGCGATCGTTAAACTGCTCAAAACCGATCATGGTATGACGCACGGCTTTGCTAATCTGGTTGCGCACACGGCGCTCAAATCTGCAGCCTCAACAACAGATGAGTCGTCGGATGATCTGGTGGCGGCTCGGTATTCTGGTGCGAAAGCGGACCTCAAGCCAATCTACGATGCTGTGATTGCCTATGTGCAGACGCTTGGCGGTGATGTGGAAATCGCGCCCAAAAAGGCGAGTGTGTCTCTGCGGCGTTCAAAGCAGTTCGCGCTCGTGACACCAGCAACTAAGACGCGGGTTGATCTTGGTATCAACATTAAAGGCAAAGCCCCGGAGGGGCGTCTTGAGGCCTCAAAGAACGCAATGTGCACACATGTTGTTAAGCTCACCGGTGCCGGTGAGCTTGATGATGAGGTGAAGGGCTGGCTGAAAGAGGCTTATTCAGCCGCCTGATCAGACGTTGAAGTGCATTTCGACAGGGGCGTGGTCGGATGGCTTCTCGCCGCCGCGCTCATCTGTGTGAATACGATACGTGCCGCCAACTGCTTTCGGTTCAGCCGCGGCGTTCGCCCAGATGTGGTCCAGGCGGCGGCCGCGATTTGAGGCTGCCCAATCCTTCGCGCGATAGCTCCACCAGCTATAAAGCTTTTCATCATCGCTATGCTCGCGGCGTGCGAGGTCGGTGAAGCTGCCAGCTTTGATGATGCGGGCCATGGCGTCCGTCTCAACCGGCGTGTGGCTGACAACTTTCAGAAGTTGTTTGTGCGACCAGACGTCGTTTTCGTGCGGAGCAATGTTGAGATCGCCAACCACGATAAGCGGCGTATTTGTATCGAACTCGCCATAGATACGTTCCATCCGGTCGAGGAATTCGAGCTTGTGCGCAAATTTCTCATTGATGACCGGATCGGCTTCATCCCCGCCCGCAGGCAGATAGATATTGTGAATGTCAAAGCCTGCAATTCGCGAGGCTACAATGCGCGCATGGCCGAGATTGCAGAATTCCGGCGGCTCTAATTGTTCGATTGGCAGTTTGGAGACTGTTGCGACGCCGTGAAGGCCTTTCTGCCCCGCAATATGCATGTGCTTATAGCCAAGCTCTTCAAACACTTTGGTCGGGAACTGGCTCTCGCGGCATTTGATTTCCTGAAGGCAGAGCACGTCAGGTTTGTGTTGCTCAAGAAATGCAGACACGCGCGGCGCGCGCAGGCGGACGGAATTGATATTCCAGGTGACAATCGACAAATCGCTCATAATTTCGTTTGGCCACGAGTCCGGTATGAAAACAAGATGGCAGATAAGAAATCACCCGGACCTTGGGAGAGGGTCCGGGTGATTGCGCTTCAAACGCGGCCGGCAGGGGAAAAGACCGGCTTACGACTGACTAGCGGGGGGGGGGGACAACGCAAAATTCAGTCAATCGCTTATGTGTTTAATGTGCCACATAAAAGAAAAATATCAAATGAAAAATGAGTAACATCACAGCAGTGTCATTTTTGACACCATTTCTGTGTTCAGCCCGATTGGCGAATGAATTGCATCTGTTCGCCTATGACGCGCATTCTACCGACATATGGTGCCAATCTGGCACATTTCACACGCCAGCCACGGCAGGATCAGTACAGCCGTGCCAAAGAGAGTGCGGAGACGACTGAGAGCCGTCGTCATCATGGCAATCGTCGTATGGGTGACCGTCGTCAGGCTGATCGCCGTGCGCAAGGCCGCCGCGCAACAGATCGCATGGCGCGTACCGACGCGCAGGTCTGGCTTACTGCAGACTTCAGCGCGCACCTGATTGGACAGGCCTATGAGGCGCCTGCCGATGCAAAGCGTGCAGCGAGCGCGTACACAAATTCAATGAAACCTATTCAGTCCCGTCGCGGAGGGCTGATCTGATGCGTGTCCAGGACCCACTTCTATTGACGCATCGGATTGATCGAAAAGCAGAGCCAGCCATTCTTAAGGGAAACGGTCTGGCCTGGTTCTGCTTCGATCTTGCTGTGTTTGCGCTGATCATCCTGTTCTTCGCATAACAAAAAAGGCGCCCATTTGAGGCGCCTTTTCAATTCTATAGAAGTGACGAGATCGCTTAGCCGCCAAATCCTTCGCCGACGGCAAAGTCGCGTCGTGCAGAGACAATCGTCACAACCACGCCAGCGAGCACATCGAGAAGCGTTGTCATCGTCAGGATGAAGAAGATCGATGTTGCGAAATTTTCGAACAGCAGGAATTCGACGAGGCACACAATGAACAGGATCATGGATACCGCGTGGTTCATGATGGTCGCTGTGCCTGTGCTTGTTGATTTCAGGATCTCAACAAACAGGAAGACAAGGCTGAGCAGAATGAGCAGGTCCCCACCTGTCATCGTCCAGACCGCGCCGGAAACCATTGGCAGGCTCAGCATTGGTGCTTCGAGATTAGCCAGGATCGGCGCCGCTGCACCAGCGTCGATCGGGCCGCTACCGGTGAAGGCAAAGGCCATAATGTTGTAAATCACCACGGGTATGGTGAGCAGCGGGAAAATGCTGAATAGTGTCATCATAGGACCACCCCTCCGGTTCCGATTATTGCCGCCCCCAGCGGCAGCTCGCCGTTCTTCCATGCGGGCCGCTGCAAACATGGGCCCGAACATACCTGCCATTGTTAGCGCTCCTGCAAGGTTTCGTTAAGTGTAATTCTTACACTTCATCAACGTCTTCAGGAAGTCTACGGCGTGTCATCAGCCATGTGACGCCGCGAAGATCGGAAAATGCTGCCCAAAGACGACCGAAATTGGTGTATTTGGATGCACCATGTACACGGCCGCGGTGGTTCACATCGACGAATTCGGCAGTAAAGCCCTCTGCGCGGATGATCGCCGGCATATAGCGGTGGATGTGATCGAAGTATGGGAGGCGTAGGAACACGTCGCGTTTGACGACTTTGATACCGCAACCGGAGTCGTCGCATCCATCTTTCAGAATTTTCTGGCGGATTTTGTTCGCAAAGCGAGAGCCAAAGCGTTTCCAGGCTGTGTCCTGACGCTTTGCGCGGCGTCCCATCACCATGGCCAGCTTCTCCGGTGCATCCGGACGCGTCAGCGTGCGGTAAAGCTCTGGCAGGTCTGCAGGATCATTCTGGCCGTCACCATCCAGCGTCCCGACGATTGGTGCGCGCGCATGCATCACCCCTGTGCGGATGGCGCGGCTCTGTCCGGCATTCTTGCGATGGGTAAGGATTCGAAGCTGAGGCACTTCCTTACGCACCTCAACCAGCTCGTCGAGGGTTGAATCGGTCGACGCATCGTTCACAAACAGCATTTCATAAGCGCGGCCTTCAAGCGCACTGGCGATCTCTCGGACCAGATTGGCTGCGTTACCCGCTTCGTTATGGACGGGAACCACCACACTCAGTTCAACGGCGTCAGACACTTCGTTCTCCTCAGTCTGCCTACAGCGCCCCTCATACCTGTTCATTTTACAAGAAGCGAGAGGCGACAATGCAGAGAAAAGGCGTTAAGTGAGAAAACTTGTTTGTCGGGGCCCTGAATTATGGATCGTTTTTCCGTTCTGGACCAGATTAGCCGCGGAGTTCGCGGCTATGTCCTTCTGTTTCTGCTGACCTTTATCGCAGCAGCGCCGGGTGTTTTTAATCTCGCGCCGTTAGATCGCGATGAATCGCGCTTTGCGCAGGCATCAAAGCAGATGCTGGAAACAAACGACTATCTGATCATTCGTAATCAGGATGAACAGCGGAATAAAAAGCCTGCGGGTATTTACTGGCTTCAGGCCGTATCGACCGCCGTGTTTTCTTCGGCGGAGGCGCAGGAAATCTGGAGCTATCGCATCCCGTCCTGGATTGCAGCGGCTCTTACCACATCTCTGGTGTTCTGGGCAGGTATGCCGCTTGTCGGGCGGCGTGCAGCATTTCTGGGAGCCGCTCTGTTCGGGGCGGGGCTGCTTGTCACGACCGAGGCTCACATCGCCAAAACCGATGCGACGCTGTTGCTGGCGACGACACTGGCGCTTGGCGCGCTGGCGCATCTGAAAATGGGCGCAGACAAACCAAAGCGCCTCGCTCTCATATTCTGGTTTGCTATCGGTTTTGGATTTCTGATCAAAGGGCCCGTGACCCCTATGGTCGCTGTGTTCGCGCTGGTGTTTTCGGCACTTTCAGAACGGGGCTGGAAACCACCGGCAATGTTCTGTGGCGGGCTGGTCTTTGTGTTTCTGGACGCTTATGTGCCGCTCGGTCCGTTTAGCGCCGCAGGCGGTATTCTCTTTAAGGTCATCGCTGCAGGACTGATTGGCTTCAGTCTTGTTCGGGTCGCGAAAAGCGAATGGCGCAAGGGTTATGTCCGCGCGCTGTCGTGGTGGCCGGGGCCTGTTCTGTTTGTGCTGATGGTTTTGCCATGGCTGATCGCGATCCAGATAGCGACCGATGGTCAATTTCTCGCAGAGGCTCTGGGTAAGGATCTTGGCGATAAAGTTGGCGGCGCGTCTGAAGGCCATTCCGGCCCACCTGGATATCATCTTCTCTATTTGCTTACGCATTTCTTCCCGGCGACGCTGTTCCTCATTCCTGCGCTCTTCATTGGGGCAAAGGCTTCTAAAGAGGCCGCGGCAGAGGCCAATGGCGTAAGATTTCTCTGGGCGTGGCTTTTGCCGACATGGCTTATGTTTGAGGTGCTGCCGACCAAGCTCAGCCATTATGAGATGCCGGTCTATCCGGCGCTCGGTTTGCTGTGCGGGTATGGCATCTTTAAGCTCATCGATGGTGCGCGCGCGCCAATCGCGCGCTATGCGTCGCTTGTGATGTTCTTGCTCGGCGGCGGGCTTCTCGCGCTGATCGCATCGCCTGCTGGTGTCGACATCTTTATGTCTGAAGGGGCGGGTGACTATCGCTTCACGGACGCCGCGCTGGTACTGGAAAGCTGGGAGATGACGAACGTCATCATCTGGCCGCTCATTTTCATTGTCGCGGGTCTGTTGCTCTCAGCATTTTATTTTGTCGTGAAACGCTATCAGTTCGCGGTGGTGTGCGCGGTGGCTGCGAGCCTGTTTCTTGGCTGGCACATCCGCACAACCTTCCTGCCGGAACAAAACTGGCTGCAGGCGAGCGTTACGGCGCGCGCTTCCCTTGAAGAGGCTTGCGCATCAGCGGGCATGGAAGAATGTGAAGGGCTTAGTGCATCGGATATTCAGATCATCGGCTTTGCAGAACCGAGCTTTGTGTTCGCGAACGGGACGGATGTTCAGATAGAACCGCACTCAAGCCGTGAATTACGCCCTCTGAGTGAGGCGAATTATTCAGCCTTCATCATCAATCTTGAGGATGGCGAGGCCGCCCGCGACGTCGCTCCGGATATTAGGGCGGCAGCAGACGCGGAAGGGCGCTGCGTCTATCAGAGCGAGCTGCATCACGCGCTGAATTACTCAAATGGAAGCGCGGCGACATTCCAGGCTTTGCTCGTGGGACCGGAGGCTTGCCAGTCATGACACGCCGTATCGACATTGTTGAAGTTGGTCCGCGTGACGGGCTGCAGAATGACCCGTCAGACCTTACAACATCGCAGAAGCTGGAATTCATCGAGCGGTTGGCTGAATGCGGTATCCGTCGAATGGAGGCGGGGAGCTTTGTTTCGCCGAAGGCTGTACCGAAAATGGCGGACAGTGACGCAGTTTTTGCAGGCGTCGACCGGAAGACGGGCGTTCGCCATATCGCGCTCGCTATGAATGAGACGGGTGTCCGCCGTGCGATTGAGGCAGAAGCTGACGAGATTAACTTCGTGCTCGTCGCCGGAGAGGGCTTTGGTCGTCGCAATCAGGGTATGAGCCCGCAGGAAAGTGCAGACAAGCTAGCAGCCTGCGCGCCCATCGTACATGAGGCCAACATTCCGCTTTCAGCGACCATCGCGGTCGCTTTCGGAGACCCATTCGATGGCGATATTCGTGACGGCGTGGTTGGCGGACTGGCAGCGCAGGCTCAGCGTGCTGGTGTTGCCGAGGTTGGCATCGCTGATACGATTGGCGTCGCTGATCCATGGCTTGTCCGTGCACGAATTGAAGAAATGCGCATCTATGCGCCCGATGTGTATCTGAGGGCTCACTTCCACGATACGCGGGGCACAGGGCTCGCAAATGTGTTCGCGGCGATCGAGGGCGAAGTCGATACGATTGATGCAAGTTGCGGCGGTATAGGCGGGTGTCCGTTCGCGCCAGGCGCGACAGGTAACGTTGCTACAGAAGACGTCGTTTACATGCTGGAGCGGGCGGGATTTGAAACGGGAATAGATCTGTCAAAACTCGTTTCGGTATCGAAATGGCTTGAGGGCGCGCTCGGGCACAGCGTGCCCTCTGCGCTGCTGAAAGCCGGAAGTTTCCCTAGCGTTTAACTCTCAGATCGCGCAGAGCCTGCCGCATTTGCATGAGACACCGGATCACTGCTGAACGCACAACGAGTAGAGGTGCGAAGCCATAAAAACTTGCTTTGGCCATTGAGCGTGCGAACGGCGTTTTGGCATTCTTGTGGAAGTACCGCGTCAGGCCCTTGGCCTTGTTGTACTCAACAAAAGTCGCTGAGACATCGGACGTTGATCCATAGTGCATTGCCACGGCAAAGGGCGTGTACATGACCTGGCCGCCCGCTTCGGCGATGCGGCGGCAGAAATCGACATCCTCGACATGCAGGAAATAACCTTCATCAAAGCCGTTCACACGGTCATAGTCGATTGCGGAAATGTACATGAGCGCGCCCGAAACGACCGGCATGGGCACTGGTGTTGCTGGTTCAGGTTCATGCTCTTTATGCATGTTGCGCAGCTGCGGGATGATGCGCTGAAATTTGTGAAGGCCGGTAAAGGTGGCGAGCGCGCGCGAAGGCGTCAGCATATCCCGCCGTGCGCCGCGTTGCTCCTGTCCAGACGGGTAGATCAGTTTGCCGCCTACGAGGCAGGGTGAAGCGCCCATCTGGCGGGCTTCTTCCAGCGCGGGCAGAGAGTGCACGCGAATGACTGCATCCGGGTTGATGATCAGATAGCGCTCACCTGTCGCGTGGCGCGCGCCGAGATTTACAGCAGCGGCGAAGCCTATATTGCCGTGCCCACCGACGACCTTATAGCGGCAATGCACCGGCGGTTTGAACTGCGCTAGCCATTTGTTATCCGCGTCCTTGTTGCCGTTGTTTACGACAATGATTTCAGTGACTTCTGTTTCCACGCAGAGCGCATTTATGCACTCTTTCAGCGCCGGACCTGATAAAAAGGTCACGACAATTGCTGAAACAGATGGGAAGCCTTCAGAGTTCACTAGGCCGTAGCCTCCGGCGTTTTCGGAAGTGTGCGAGACAGCGCGTAAATGCCTGTGCCGAGGAAGAGGAAGGTCGCCCAATAGGCATCATTCCAGACGCTGTAGGAGATTGCAGAATAGACAAGCCCGCCGCCCCATAGCGCAGCACCTGCAGCCATGATCTGTTTCGATGGCGACGAGGTGCGCGCGAGGCGGTCGCCGAGCAGCAGTGCGAAAGCAGAAATAAGGAGCGCGCCGATCAGGCCGGTTTCCGCCCAAATTTGCAATGCGCCGTTGTGGGGGTGGCCAGGCACAATGCGGTAGTCCACTTCCATGCCGTTCGCGCCGATGATACGAATGGTTTCATCCCAGGTTTTAGAGGCTTCAACGCCCCAGCCGGTGATCGGTCGCTCTTTGATCTTCTCGAGCACGTAGCTCCAGCTATCGAGGCGAGACTGGGAGGACATATTTGAGCCGTGTGAGACGGCGGTTAAAAGCAGTTGCACAGCAAATGGCATGGCCATAACCGCAACCGCCGTTGCAAGGCCCAGAAGACGGAAAATCTGGCGGCCAAAGAAAGCAGTTGCGATAACCGTCGCGGCCACGGCAGCAATTGCGAGCAAAGCTGCACCCGCATCAAAACCGTCGCGAGATGTGAGGGTGGCGAGGCCCAGCATCATTGCAGTACCGGCCGCCCATTTGATCGCTACACTCTTTACCGGAAGAGATATGGCGGCGAGTGGAACCATGAGCACAGAGATGTTCACAACACGGATCATGTTCTGAAAGGCTGACGGAATATCTGTCATCTCGCCAGCGACTTGAAAAACGAGCTGGAATGTTAGCGCCCAAAGTGCCGTGAGAATGACCTGAATACCGAGCCCGATACGCACGGCGCGTGCGCCATGCTGATATTGTTTATCACTGAGCTGATGAAGCGCCCAGTAAGCAAAGGCGCAAATCAGGCTTGTAAGTGCAATGCGAAGCCCCGGCGAAGAGATCGCATAATTGGAATTTTCAGGATCAAAGACGAACAGCCCGCTGGCAGCGCCCGGAGACCAGAACGTGGAAGCGACGCACCAGATAATGAAAACGCCAAAGGCGATAACATCGCGAGACAAGGCAGGGCGTTTTCTGAGTAGGACGGGCAGAGAAAGGATTGCGATAATGGCGAGTATCGGAGAGGCACCTTGCACTCCGAGCGCCACGTTGACCCACCACATCACCCAGGCAAATAGCCAGAACCAGACAGCTACCAGCATGCCTATACTCCCTACACTGCTGAAACTGTATGGCCGCGGCGCACCGCGACCAACAGATTTCAGGTTTTATTATACATTTTATTCGCGTAGGTCGGGTGGGGTCGCTTCAGCAGGCAATCTGACCAATGCTTCATCAAGGCTCAGAACTTCCTGGTTCTTGGTACCAAACTGACGAAGGGCCACTTTGCGCTCTTCTGCTTCCTTGCGGCCGACCACGGCGATGTAAGGGATTTTCTGGTGAGAATGCTCGCGGATCTTGTAGTTGATCTTCTCGTTCCGCATGTCTGTCTCGACGCGAAGCCCCGCTTTACGGAACTCTTCAGCAACCTCTTCCGCGTAGTCATTGGACTCTTCGGAAATCGTCGCAACAACCACATGTGTCGGCGCGAGCCACATCGGGAAGGCACCCGCGCAGTTCTCGATCAGAATGCCGATAAAGCGTTCGAGAGAGCCAAGGATCGCACGGTGCAGCATGACCGGCTTGTGCTTGGCGCCGTCTTCACCGACATACTCCGCATTCAGACGATCCGGCAGAACATAGTCCAGCTGGATGGTGCCGCATGTCCATTCGCGGCCGATCGCATCTTTGACGATGAAGTCGAGCTTCGGTGCATAGAACGCTCCGTCACCTTCTGCGATTACCGGTTCAACACCTGCTTTACGCGCAGCGTTTAGCATTTGTGTTTCGGCCTTGTCCCAGAACTCGTCAGACCCGGCGCGTGTCTCAGGTCGTGTCGCCAGATTGATGTGATGCGTTTCGAGACCGAAGTCGGAGTGAATGGACTTGGCCAGCGTGATGAATTTCGCTGTCTCGTCTTCAATCTGGTCTTCGCGGCAGAAAATGTGCGCGTCATCCTGTGTGAAGGCGCGAACGCGCATCAGACCGTGAAGCGCACCTGATGGTTCATAGCGGTGACATGCGCCGAATTCAGCCATACGAAGCGGCAGGTCGCGATAGGATTTCTGGCCCTGTTTGAAGATCTGCACGTGGCCCGGGCAGTTCATCGGCTTCAGAGACAGAACCTCTTCTTCGGCGGTTTCCGCAACGAACATGTTCTCGCGGTATTTGTCCCAGTGACCGGACTGTTCCCAGAACTTACGATCCAGAACCTGTGGTGTGCGCACTTCTTCATAGTCTGCTGCGTCGAGGCGACGGCGGACATAGTTCTCAACCTCATGCCAGAGCGTGAGGCCCTTCTTGTGCCAGAACACCATGCCGCGACCTTCTTCCTGCATGTGGAAGAGGTCGAGTTCGCGGCCCAGCTTGCGGTGGTCACGTTTTTCAGCTTCTTCAAGGCGTGTGAGATAGGCTTTCAGCTCTTTCTCATTTGTCCACGCAGTGCCGTAAACGCGCTGAAGCATTTCGTTATTGCTGTCGCCGCGCCAATAAGCGCCTGCAAGCTTCATCAGTTTGAAGGCTTTCGGCAGTTTGCCCGTTGAAGGAAGGTGCGGGCCACGGCAAAGGTCAGACCACTGATCAGCATGTCCGTAGAGCGTGATGTCTTCGCCCGGTGGAATGATGCCATCGATGATCTGCGCTTTGTATTTCTCGCCTATCTCGTTGAAGTGCTTGATCGCGTCTTCTTTTTGCCAGACTTCACGTTCAATCGGCAGATCGCGATCGACAATCTCAGCCATTTTGGCTTCGATCTTTTCAAAGTCGTCAGTCGAGAACGGTTCGTCGCGGGCGAAGTCGTAATAGAAGCCGTCTTCAATTACCGGGCCGATTGTGACCTGAGTGCCGGGATAAAGCTCCTGAACAGCTTGTGCGAGAACGTGCGCCGCATCGTGGCGCACCAGCTCCAGTGCTTCAGGATCGCGATCTGTGACGATTGCCACTTCCGCATTGCCCGGCAGAGGGCGCTTCAAATCCCACAGCTCGCCATTTACTTTGGCAGCAAGCGCCTTTTTAGCGAGGGATTTGGAAATGGACTCTGCCACATCCATTGGGGATGCGCCGTCTTCGAATTCTTTTTTCGCGCCATCTGGCAGCGTAACTTCAAGCATGAGTTTGCTCTCTGATTAGTATCAAGGCTGTTTAACTGAACTTGGCTGCAAAACCACCCCCTTAGACCGGTATTTTTCGGCTACATAGCAGGGGCTAACGCGCCCCGGCGTGCAGCAGACATGGCACCGGGACGCGCGTTAAGTTCGCGTGGTTGTGGTGGTTGTTGGTGTCGTGCCGAAAGCGGGCAATTCGTCCGGTACAGGATCATAGCCGCTTGTGCCGCCTGGGCGGCAGCGCAGAAGGCGGCCCGCACCAAGGCGTGCGCCCTGAAGGAAGCCGTGTTTTGTCCAGGCCTCTGCAGCGTATTCCGAGCAGGTTGGCTCATGGCGACAACGCACGCCGAAGGCAAACAAAGCTGCAGAGAGCGTTGCTTTATAGCCGACCAGAAGCGCGCGCGGCGCCGGGGCGATATGGGCGTATTTGTGAGCCATTAGAGAGCGTTTAGCAGAAAGGCGCGCGACTGTCATCGCGATAGTTATACTGTATCAGGCAGCTTCTCGGCTCGACAGCGCGTCTTCGATAGCCGCAACTGCTGCATCAAGGGCCAGAAGGGTCGACATATGACGCTGCGGGTAATCGCGCACGCCTTCCAGATGGCGGAGTTCCCAGAAGCGCCCTTCAGGCGGTGGCCCACCTTCTTTCAGCATGGCGCGCATTTTTTCGCGCGCTTCGTAGACTTCTTCCACAGATGCGCCAACAGCATGTTCGGAGAGTACGCTGAGTGTGGCCGCGCCAAGGGCGCAGGCCTTCGATTTAACCGCAATGCCCGTGATCGTTTCGCCGTCTTCAGAGAGATCAAGCTCGATCCAGATTTCCGAGCCGCACACCCGGCTAATCTTATGAGCCTTACCATCAGGCGCATGAAGTTCACCGATATTTGGAACATCGGCTGCAAGCTCAAGAACGCGATTGTGATACAGATCACCAGACATACCCTTCAGTTGGCATTGCAAATCGCGTTCGACAAGTGTTTTGTGCGCACATGCGAACGCGCTGGCAGGGGGGACGAGGGGCTTGCGTAAACTTGTATTGATTACAGGTGCTTCGGCGGGCATTGGCCATGCATTTGCGGAACACTATGCAGCACAAGGCTTTGACGTGGCTCTTGTTGCGCGTCGGAGTGACCGTCTCGCTGAGATTTCCGCGGATTTGAAATCCCGGTTTGATATCGAGACTTTGATCGTTGTGAGCGATCTGTCTGCTCCGGATGCGCCCCAGCGAATTCTCGAAGACCTGTCAAGCGCGGGACGACATGTTGATGTTCTCATCAATAACGCCGGCTTCGGCTTGCCGGGTGTATTCGCCGAAACCCACTGGGAAGATCAGCGCGATTTTATCCAGCTTATGTTCACCGCGCCATTGGAGTTATGCCATCGCTTACTGCCTGGCATGATCGAGCGCGGATATGGCCGGATTATCAATGTCGCGTCATTGGTGAGCTTTCTGCCGGGCGGCGTGGGGCACACGTTGTATGGGCCGGTGAAGTCCGGTTTGATGCGGTTCTCAGAGTCTCTGAACGCTGAAACCGAGGGGACCGGTGTTCATGTGACGGCATTGTGCCCAGGTCTGACATTCAGCGAGTTTCATGACGTAAATGGTCAGCGAGCGCGGGTGTCTAAAACACCCGGCTTAATGTGGCAGACAGCGGACCGCGTCGTTGAGCTCGGTGCGCGCGCGGTTGAGAAAAACCGTCCTGTGATTGTGACCGGCTTCGTAAACAAGTGCCTGGCGGTACTCGGGCAGGTGCTTCCTGGCGGCATTGCCCGAAGCCTGATGAAGGCGCAGTCGGCAGACAGTAAAAGGGAGGCTGGTGCATGAACGATGCGGTGCACTTCCGTATACTGATTAACGAACGTGCGAATACTATATTGCCTCTGCCTGAAGGGATGCAGTTTGCGCCCTTCAATCCGTCCCGTCATGCGAGGGCGGGCCGAGAGCTTCTTAATGTGTCCTTCCGCGATGGTGGCGGCGAAGTTCTTGCCTTCGAAGAATGGTGGGACATGCTGATCGAAGATGATGAGTATGACCCTGAGCTTTGTTTTGTGATCGAAATGACTGAAACGGGTGAAGTCGTTGCCTTCGCCCAATGCTGGGTGACCGGCTTTGTAAAGGATCTGGCCGTTCATCCCGAGCACCGCAGGCTGGGGATTGGCCGGTGCCTGATGGCGCGCATTTTCCACGAATTCGAACGACGCAAAATTCCGAAAGTTGATCTGCGTGCGCGAAAGGATAATCCGAACGGCGCTTTGCAGTTTTACAAACGCCTCGGCATGTACATCGTGCTCTAGTCTTGATCCTCATCATAGGTGAGGTCGAGCCCGCGAGCAGGTGATCCGACCAGCTCCCAGTAGAGGCCCTCTGGTCGATAATCGAGCGTCACCTCTCCCGAAAAGGCGCTCCGGCACATCTGGTTTATCACTGTTGAGCCAAAGCCTTTATGGCCAGGCTCGGTCACGAGCGGGCCGCCCTCTTCACGCCAGCTGATGCGAAGCCGAGGCGCGTCTTCGCCGTCGCGATGTTCCAGCGACCAGTTCACATACACCTTGCCTTCATCTGTAGACAGAGCGCCGTATTTGGAGGCGTTTGTCGACAACTCGTGTAGCGCCATGCCGAGGTTCTGGGCGCAATGCGAATTGATACGGATCTCCTCGCCCTCAGCAAAAATCTGGATGTCTTTTAGATCAGCCAGATGGCCGAGCTGCGAATTGAGCAGGTCATCGATGGTCATGCCCCGCCAGCCCATATTGGTCAGAAGGTCCTGACTGGCTGCGAGGGCTTGCAGTCGCTGCTCGAATTTGCGGATGAATTCGGGATGTTCTTTCTTGCCGGTCTGGCGGGCAATGCCCTGAATGAGTGCGAGCATGTTCTTAGAACGGTGATTGACCTCACGCATCAGGAAGCGAATTTGCTCCTGACGTTCGCGCTCGTCTGTGATGTCGGTGTTGGTGCCAAACCAACGGACTATATTGCCGTCGGTGTCGTAGATCGGCTTGGCGCGTGACAGGAACCAGCGGTATTCGCCGTCCTTACTGCGAAGTGGAAACGTATCTTCCCAGTCTTCTCCGGTATCCCAACTATGCTGAATTTTTTCGACTACGCGGTCGACATGATCTGGGTGGTGAACCGATTTCCAGCCCCAGCCTTCCATGTCTTCCAGCGTCGTGCCGGTATAGTCAAACCAGCGTTTATTATACCAGAAAATATGGCCGGTATTGTCGGCAACCCAGCAGAATTGAGAGATATTGTCTGCCAGCATCCGGAAGCGAAATTCGCTTTCTTCGATACGGCGTCGGTTTTCAATCTCTTTTGAAAGGTCGCGGGCAATGGTGGATGCGCCGACTACCTTTCCATGTTCATCCAGAATTGGTGACACATAGACCGAGATCGCGACGGATTTTCCGTTCTTGTGGATGCGCTCTGTCTCGAAATGCTCGACGGGATTGCCTGCGCTGATAGAGGCGACGATTTCGTCTTCCTCTTTTTGAAGATGCTCAGGGATAATTTTCCGAATAGACTCATCCAGCATTTCATCTTCGGTATAGCCAAGCATGCGCTCCGCCGCAGGATTCCAGCTGGTTATGGAACCGTCCAGTTTTTTGGAGATAATCGCGTCATTTGAAGACCGGATAATAGCTGCCAGCCAGGCATTGTGTGCACCGGCTGTCAGGAAACTGAACAGGCCGTCTGCTCCGGGGAAGCGAAATTTCTGATCCATAAAACAACCACGCGGTACTCGGCTGAGACACCTTGTGATGCAGCCCGTGGGGCGGGAACGCACCGCGCACTCATTGGTTCCAAAAAAAATTTAGTGTGCTGCAGCCCAGTTGCCAGCAGCCCGTGCTTCGACCTCAAGCGGGACAGACAATTGAAGTGATGGGAATGTCGCGTTCTCCATCACTTTCACGGCTGTCTGAATCAGCTCCTCAGCCTCCGCTTTCGGACATTCAAATAGAAGTTCGTCATGCACCTGCAGCAGCATCCGGCCTTTGAGGCCTGCTTTTTCGAGAGCGGATGGCATAGCGATCATAGCGCGCTTGATAATGTCAGCGGCTGAACCCTGAATTGGCGCATTGATCGCCTGACGCTCGGCAAAGCCACGCTGCGCTGGGTTTTTGGCATTGATGCCCTGCACCCAGCATTTGCGACCGTAAACCGTCTGGACGAAGTTATTGTCTTTTGCGAATTCCTTCGTCGCATCCATGTATTTGCGGATACCGGGAAACTTCTCGAAATAGGCTTTGATATAGTCGCGTGCCTCACCCTGCGGGATGCCTAACTGGTTAGATAATCCGTATGCGGAAATGCCGTAAATGATGCCGAAATTGATTGCCTTCGCCTGACGGCGAACCATCGGATCCATGCCCTCAATCGGCACATCGAACATCTCGCTTGCAGTCATGGCGTGAATATCGAGGCCATCGCGGAAGGCTGTTTTCAGCGCGTCGATATCGGCGATATGCGCAAGCAGGCGCAGTTCGATCTGCGAGTAGTCAGCGGCGACGAGAACATTGCCCTCTTCAGGAATGAAGGCTTCACGAATTTTACGGCCTTCTTCAGTTCGGATTGGGATGTTCTGAAGGTTCGGGTCTGTAGAAGACAGGCGCCCGGTTTGCGCAACCGCAAGAGAGAATGACGTATGAACGCGGCCAGTCTTCGGGTTGATCGCCTGCTGCAGGGCGTCGGCATAGGTGCTCTTGAGCTTAGAGAGCGTGCGCCATTTTAGCAGGGTTGTCGGCAGTTCGTGGCCGGCAGCAGCCAGTTCTTCCAGCTTATCTGCATCAGTAGACCAGCCGCCAGACTTTGTTTTCTTGCCGCCCGGCAGGCCCATTTCGTCAAACAGGATTTCACCAAGCTGCTTCGGAGAGCCGAGATTGAACTCACGGCCTGCAGTCTCATGCGCTTCAGCTTCAAGGCCAGCCATGCGCTGGGAAAAATCAGACGACATGCGCGAAAGCGCATCCCGGTCGACTTTGACGCCTTCAAGCTCCATGCGGGAGATGACGGCAGGGAGCGGGCGCTCAATGCGCTGATAAACGCGCGTGACCTGACGCTGAGTGATCAGTGGTCGGAATATCTGCCAGAGACGCAGTGTAACGTCCGCGTCCTCAGCTGCATAAGGCGTCGCTTTATCCAGCGGCACCTGATCGAAGCTGATCTGCTTTTTGCCTGTGCCGCAAACATCTTTGAAGGTGATCGGCGTATGGCCGAGGAAACGCTCTGAAAGTTCGTCCATGCCGTGCCCGTGCATGCCGGCATGCAGTACGAATGACTGGAGCATTGTATCGTCATACGGGGCAACGGTGACGCCGTAGCGGCTCAGGACTGCCAGATCATATTTGAAGTTCTGACCGACTTTGAGGATTTCAGGCGCCTCAAGCAATGGCTTCAACAGCTCAATCGCGCGCTCAAGATTGAGCTGTTCCGGACGCTCCGTATCGCCAAAATCAAGCTGACCTTCAGGCACATTCACATGGGCAACAGGGATGTAGCAGGCCTCATTCGGGCCGGTTGCGAGTGAAATACCGACGAGATTGGCGGAGACGGCGTTCAATGCATCTGTTTCTGTGTCGACTGCGATAACGCCTGCTTTGAAGGCTTTCTCTATCCAGCCCTGAAGCGCCTCTTCAGTGATGACCGTGTCATAGTTTGAGGTATCGATACCTTCGCGTTCAGCCGCCGGCTCGATCTCGCCGTCGGCTTCGAATTGCTCCTTTACGCGGCGTGTGATGGTGCGAAATTCCATCGTCTCGAGAAAGTCGATGAGCGTTTTCGGGTCGGGATCGTTGACCTTTAGCGCTTCAACCGGAGTTTCGACCGGCACATCTGTTTTCAGCGTGACGAGATCTCTGGAGATTTTGATTTTCTCGGCATGGTCGATCAGCGTCTGACGGCGTTTTGGTTGTTTGATTTCCTCGGCGCGCTCGAGCAGGGTCAGCACGTCCCCATACTCGTTGATGAGCTGCGCGGCTGTTTTGACGCCAATGCCGGGGGCACCTGGAACATTATCGACGCTATCACCAGCGAGCGACTGCACGTCGATCACCTTGTCCGGCGTGACGCCGAACTTATCCATCACTTCTTCAAAACTGATGCGCTTGTTTTTCATCGTGTCGAGGAGAGAGACCTTGTCGGAGACGAGCTGCATCAAGTCTTTGTCTGACGAGACGATTGTTACGCGCGCGCCAGCCGCTTCAGCCTGTTTGGCGTAAGTCGCGATCAGATCGTCCGCTTCATAACCTTCCATCTCGATTGCTGGTGTGCCGAAGGCGCGAGCGGCATCGCGCATCAACGGGAACTGCGGCACGAGATCTTCTGGTGCGGGCGGGCGTTGGGCTTTGTAGTCCGGGTACATGTCGTTCCGGAATGTGTAGCTGCCCTTATCAAAAACGCATGCAAAATGGGTTGGTCGCTCATCACCTTTCAGGTCTTCCAGAAGCTTCCACAGCATATTGCAAAAGCCTTGGATAGCACCAACCGGCAGGCCGTCTGACGGGCGGGTTAGGGGCGGCAGAGCGTGGAAGGCCCGGAAGATGTAACCGGACGCATCGATCAGATAGAGATGGCTGTCTTCGGTAATAGGAGCAGAGTTGTCGGTCATGCAGAGTGATTCCTTCGAGCGCCCACAATTAACGACAATTGCGCCAAGGTCCATTCCGGCCTCCGGCTGAATTTGCCGCTTGTCGATTTTTTTCTGAAGCCGCGAATTGGACGCGGTGGATTTTACCGGCCTTAACCTTGCGCTGCTATCGCTGATGCCCATGCGCCAACTCAACCGAAATGAAATGCTAAGAGGGTGGTCTGCCAGCGGGCAGGACCTGCGGGCGCAGCTTTGGCCGGAGCCTGAAAAACCTAAGCCGGCTGAGATCAAGCAAAAGAAGAAATGGTTCGGCCATCATATCTGGGGTGCACTGGCATACATCTTTGTCGCCTTGTTTGCAGGGGCGTCGTCGGTGGCCGGTGGCCTTGTCTCGACCAAGCAGATTGAAAACATCTATTCCTATGTTGGCGATAAGCTGGAAGATGTGCTGGGGTGAGGTCTGATCGATTGGGCCCTCATGCTTAACCTTCCGGAAATCTGCGTTCACAGATTTTAACGATTTCGGAAACTCGCGCGCAAACTCTCTGACAGATAGTTTTATCCTTCGTTCGCTTCACATTTCGGGTGTGATGATATGCTCTCGCGTGCAGAAACACGGTTTCAGGATTGGATGATCAGCTTCTTGCTGTTGGTCTGGTTTGGATATGTCGCGCTTGAATTTGTGGCCTCGCGTTCAGCGCCGCCAAACTCTCCGGAATCTATCATGTTCTCCATGATGCCGCATTGGGCATCTTCGGGGCAGGCGCTCGGCGTCTGGACAGGCTTTGCGGGAGCGGTGCTGTTAATTCTCGGTAGCCGTATGGCACTTCTCGGCTTTGTGGCGTCACTCGTCGGTAGCAGTGCTTATGCTTACTACGCGGCATGCTTGCGCAGAACGCCTGAAATCGGATTCGACGAACTCTCGCTATTGCTTGGTGCGCTGATCATTTGCTTGTTTGCAATGATGTACTCGAACGCCTTGGCCGTGCGCCGCGTACTCCGTTAAAGCGCGAGCGGTGCCAGATAAGTGCCGATCAGCGCGATGATGATTACCGCACCGATATTTATCCAGAAACCGGCCCGTATCATGTCTTTTACATGCATATGACCGGACGCATAGACGATGGCGTTCGGCGCTGTCGCCACCGGCAACATGAAGGCGCAACTCGCTGCCACGGCTGCTGGGCCAAGCAGGCTTTCGGGCGCAATCCCAACGCCCACAGCGAAGGCACCAAGAATCGGCGCAAGCGTTGTCATGGTCGCGACATTGCTTGTCAGCTCGGTCAGATAGACCACAAGTGCCACAACGACGAACACAACGGCGAGGGCAGGCGCGCCCTCAAGCACGGTGAGCAGATTACCCAGCCACTCTGAAAGCCCTGTCCGGCTGACCGCCTGCCCGAGAGAAATGCCGCCCCCGAAGAGCAGAATGACGCCCCAGGGCAGCTGAACGGCTTCATCCCATGTCAGCAGCGTGCGTTTTTCGCCGCCACCTGCGGGCATGAGGAACATCATGACAGCGCCGAAGGCAGCAATGCCCATATCGCTAAGGCCAGAAATCCAGCCAAGTCCCGGAATGGGCGCCAGATATTCCTGCATCGGCACGCGCAGTACCCAGAGTGTCGCGACAATACCGAACACAATTGCGACCCGCGCTTCGGGCGCTGTTACACTGCCCAGAGCATCAAGGTGCTTTTTGACTTCGGCTTGCCCGTCATTGGCAGTCGAACCCAGCGCTCGTTTTGGCAGGCCGCGGGTCACGACATACCAGGCGAGCGGGATGAGTAGCAGCATGGCTGGCACGCCAAACATCATCCACTGGAAATAGCCGATATCTTCGCCGGTATTGGTGCGCAGCCAGTCAATCGCGATCAGGTTTGTGGGCGTGCCAATCGGTGTCGCGACGCCGCCAATGCTTGCGGAATAGCAAATGCCGAGCAGGACCGCCTTCGCAAAATGGCCTTCCTCGTCGCCAGTTTCTGCGGCGACAGAAATGGCGATCGGCACCATCATAATGGTCGTGGCTGTATTGGAAATCCACGCGGAGATCAGCGCGGTCGCGATCATGAAGCCCGCAATGATGAACCGTCGTCGGCTGCCAGCGCGAGACACAATGTTCAGGGCGATGCGCGTGTGCAAATTCCAGCGTTCAATGCCCATGGCGACAACGAAGCCGCCAAGCAGAAGAAGAACAATTGTGCTGGAATAGCCAGCCGCGGCCTGTCCGGCGGTGCCGGCTCCGATAATGGGAATGACAACGAGGGGGAGGAGCGAGGTCGCAGGGATTGGGATGGCCTCGGTGGACCACCAGACGGCCATCCATACCAGAAGGGCACCCACGCGCAGACCTTCAACCGACAGGCCGTCAGGCGGTGGTATCAAGCCGATGAGCAGCGCCAGGACAGGGCCGAGAATCAGCCCTATTGTTTGCGCTTTACTGCGACCTTGAGTTTCCTCCAAATTGTCCCCCCGACAGATTGGCTTTACGCGTTAGGATCGTGCTCCGACCCTTTCAGAATAAACAGGCGGTCGCAATAGCGGCAGGTCACATAGTCCTCGTCGCCCATTTCGTACCAGACCTTCGGGTGACCGAGTGCGCCACCACCGCCATCGCATGACACTTTATGGTCCTCGACGATCAGGACTTCCGGCGCTGACTTTAGTTCTGCTTCACTCACCATAATTTTAGCCCCTGTGGCGTTTGTGAAATGGATATTGCACACTAGGTATGTTGAGCGCGCTCACTACGTCAATCTTGAAAGAAGCTCTAATGACTTCAGTTTCCTCAAAACCTGAATACGCAATTGAAGCTATAGGCCTTGAAAAGACCTATCGGGCTTCCGGTAAACTGCCTGCCAAGCGGGCTCTGAACGGGATTGATCTGAAAATTCGCACAGGCTCGATTTTTGGTTTGCTCGGTCCGAATGGCGCTGGAAAGTCGACATTTATCAATATTCTATCCGGTCTTGTGACAAAGTCTGGCGGCACGGCCCGTATCTGGGGACATGACATCGACACAGACGGACGCGCCGCGCGGTCGTCCATCGGTGTTGTGCCGCAGGAAATCAATATGGACCCGTTCTTCACGCCGTTTGAGTCTGTGGAGCTGCAATCGGGTTTTTACGGGGTGCCGAAATCAGAGCGCCGCACGGACGAGATTCTGGCGGCCGTAGGGCTTGCTGACAAACGCGACGCTTATGTGCGTCAGCTGTCCGGCGGCATGAAGCGCCGTCTCATGGTCGCAAAGGCGCTCGTTCATGCGCCGCCAGTACTTATTCTCGATGAGCCGACTGCGGGCGTGGACGTAGAGCTGCGTCGCTCACTGTGGGAATATGTGCTCGAGCTCAACAAGGCCGGTACAACAATCATCCTCACCACGCACTATCTGGAAGAGGCGCAAGAGCTCTGCGACGAGATTGGCATTATCAATAATGGCGAAGTCATCGCATGTGAGCCAACGGCTCAGCTTCTCAAGCGTCTGGATCATAAAACACTGGTTATCGAACCAGTTGAAGCGTTCACCGTCATTCCGGAGGCGCTGAAGGATTACGAGTGCAAGCTGCGCCCTGATGGCACGCTGGCAATCACCTTCCGCTCCAGCGAGACCGGCTTTGGCCGTGTCATGGAAACTGTGCGCGCTGCGGGCATCTCAATTGCGGATCTCGCGACAGAAGAGCCGGATCTCGAAGATGTGTTCGTCTCAATGACAAGCAGCGCAAACGCAGCGGCTTAATGGTTTTCCTTAGAATTGTTCGGCCTCCCAGCCGAGCTCTTCCATCATCAGAATAACACTTTCCGGGCCAGCCAGATGGCCCGCGCCGACAACGACCAGAATACGGCCGGGCTGTTCGTCCATAAGCGTATCAAGCGTCTCTGCCCACTGCGTGTTGCGCCGCGTAATCATGATCTCGTACACGCCGGGCTGTTCTTCACTCATTTCGCGAAACGAACCGCGATAAAGCCCATCCGGATTGCCCTTCATCCAGGCGCGCAGCATGTTCTCGCCCACCGGTGTGCTAAGCTCTTCATCGGAGAGCCCGTCCATCAACATGTCGATCTGCTCCTCGGTCGTCAGCTCTGAAAACGATTCAGCGACAACCAGAGCATCCTCGAGAGACCTTACATCGCGGTCCAGAGATAGCTGGCGTTCCATCCACGCCTCAACGCCATCTTCTGCTGCTGCGCCCTGCATATCCATGACAGCAAAGCTGATCATAAGGGATGCGAACCACGGCTTTTGGCCCCGAAAGCTTTCCAGATCGAGACCGACGTCAGCGAGAACTTCTGCGAGACGTTCAAGCTGCTCTGTGTTCAGCACATCATGAAGGGACTCGCCTGGCCCCGCGATCCCCATACGAAAAAAGGCCAGAAAGTCGTCGCTGGAATCGCGTGTCGTGGTTTCGAAGAAAATGATGTCAGCGGTGTTCATCACTTCGATGAATTCATCGCGTCGCCAGTCGAGTTGCGGTGGTAGCGCATGGACCGAGCCAAACAGATACAGCTCTGTGTCTTGGTCTTCGATCATCCACATTGCGGGGCCGCTCATTTCAAAACGGGTATCGCCGAGAACTTCGGCAGGCGCGGCCTGCGCAGGTGAGAAAGATAGTGAGACCGCAAGCGCAGCAACGCAGGCTGAAACGGCGTTTATAATTTCTCTAAAAGTCCAGCTGGTCACTTGCGTTTTACCTTCTTCCGCCATAATCAGGGCCGGTTATATCAGCGCATCATGGCTGATTTTAGCACCCATAGCTCAGCTGGATAGAGCGCTGCCCTCCGAAGGCAGAGGTCAGAGGTTCGAATCCTCTTGGGTGCGCCATTTCCTCGCTCATTGCATTCCGTCACGACAGGCTGGATTTTTGTTCCCGCCGTTTCGTTTTCCATGTCTGATTTTGGCAAAACCTTCCGCGCGCTAAGCGCTATGCGCAATTTCTTCTCTTATTATTCCGAATAAGCAGAACGTGTATTCCATTGATAAATTGATTGGTGTATAAATATTCCACAAAGCTTGCCTCGGGCGAACGGTCATGCCTCGTGTTTCGGATGAAGCGCAATTTCTGACCTTTCTGGCCCCGAAAAATAATAAGGCATGCCGGAGGAAAAATGACAGATACAGGACGTTCTTATCTCCACGTCCCTGAACCAAGCTTCAGGCCGGGCGATAAGCCAACATTTGATGAAATGATTATCCCACAGGCTGGCGCCGTGCGCCGTCCGCCTGTGGATGTTCACCCCGATGATATTCAGGACCTCGCCCGCACCATCATTCGCGTGATGTCCAGCGATAATGAAGCTGTTGGCGAATGGGCCGCGTCGCTTACCGACGAAGAGGCGCTTGAGGGCCTTAAAGACATGATGCGCCTGCGCACTATGGATGCGCGTCTCTTACGTGCGCAGCGTCAGGGTAAAACTTCATTCTATATGCAGGCGCTTGGCGAGGAAGCTGTCGCATGTGCGTTCCAGAAAGCGCTGGAACCTGGCGATATGAACTTCCCGACCTACCGCCAGCAGGGCCTGCTCATCACGTCCGGTTATCCGATGACTAGCATGATGAACCAGATATTCTCCAACTCTCAAGACCCCATGAAAGGCCGCCAGCTGGGCAATCTTTATTCCTCCAAAGAGCATGGCTTTTTCTCCATCTCCGGTAATCTCGCGACCCAGTTCGTGCAGGCTGTGGGCTGGGCTATGGCGTCCGCGATTGAGGGTAATGACCGCGTTGGCGTGGGCTGGATCGGCGATGGTTCGACGGCGGAAGGTGATTTCCACGCAGGGCTCGTCTTTGCGTCTACATACCAGCCGCCATGCGTGCTCAACATCGTGAATAACCAGTGGGCGATCTCGACCTATCAGGGCATTGCGCGCGGCAACGCGGCGACATTTGCCTCTAAAGGCCTCGCCTTCGGTCTTCCGTCCCTGCGTGTCGATGGCAATGACTATCTGGCGGTGCATGCAGTCGCTAAATGGGCGATCGAGCGCGCACGTAAGCGCCTCGGTCCGACCCTGATTGAATATGTGACTTACCGTGAAGGGGCGCACTCGACATCAGATGATCCGTCCGCTTATCGCCCAAAAGACGAAGCTGATGGCTGGCCGTTGGGAGACCCGATCGAGCGCCTGAAAGGCTATCTGATTGCTAAGGGTGTCTGGAGTGAAGACCGCCACGCGCAAATGGCGTCCCAGATCGAGGACGAAGTTGCAGCGGCGCAGCGCGAGTCCGAGGCGATTGGTACGCTGCTCGAAGGCGACAAGCCAGGACCGCGGGACATGTTCGAAGATGTGTATGAGGAGATGCCGCCTCATTTACGTGAGCAGTTCGCCCAGTCTCTCAAAGAAGCAGGAGAAGGCTGATATGGCTAAGAAAACCATGATCGAAGCCATTCGTGATGCCCACCACATCGCGATGGAAGCTGACGAAAAGGTCGTCGTGTTTGGCGAGGATGTTGGCTATTTCGGCGGTGTGTTCCGCTGTACGGCCGGTCTGCAGGAAAAGTTCGGCAAAGCCCGCTGTTTCGATGCGCCGATCTGCGAGGGCGGTATTGTTGGCGCGGCAATCGGTATGGCGGCCTATGGCCTGCGTCCGTGCATTGAAATTCAGTTCGCAGACTATGCCTATCCGGCCTATGATCAGATCGTATCTGAGGCTGCGCGTCTGCGTCATCGCTCGGGTGGCCAGTTCACTGCGCCGATGGTGATCCGCATGCCAACGGGCGGCGGTATTTTTGGCGGTCAGACGCACTCTCAAAGCCCTGAAGCTTTGTTTGCGCATGTCTCCGGCCTGAAGACGGTCATCCCGTCTACGCCATATGACGCGAAGGGTCTTCTACTTGCCTCTATCGAGGATAATGACCCGGTCATCTTCCTCGAGCCGAAGCGCCTTTATAACGGTCCGTTCGATGGCGAACACGATAAAAGCATCGTGCCATGGTCCAAACATGACGACGCCGAAGTGCCGGACGGGCATTATACCGTGCCGCTCGGCAAGGCGAAGATCGTGCGTGAAGGTAAGGATGTTACCATTCTCGCTTACGGCACTATGGTGCATGTCGCCAAGAAGACCGCAGAAGATCAGGGCATTGATGCCGAAGTGATCGACCTGCGTACGCTTGTGCCGCTCGATACCGAGACGATAGCGCAATCGGTTCAGAAAACCGGTCGCTGCGTTGTTGTTCATGAGGCTACACGCACATGCGGATATGGCGCAGAACTTGTCTCTATTGTGAATGAGCTGTGCTTCTGGGCGCTGGAAGCTCCAGTGGAGCGCGTTACCGGCTGGGATACCCCGTATCCGCACTCTCAGGAGTGGGATTATTTCCCGGGCCCGAAGCGTCTTGGCGCAGCGCTGAACCAGATCATGGAGGCCTGATATGGAAAAGATTTTCAAACTTCCTGATGTGGGCGAGGGCGTTGCTGAAGCCGAGCTGGTTGAATGGCTGGTTGAGGTTGGTGATACGATTGCCGAAGATCAGGCAATCGCTGTCGTCACGACCGATAAAGCTAATATCGAAGTGCCATCTCCTTACGCAGGCAAACTGACATGGAAATCCGGTGAGCCGGGTGACCAGATCGCGATCGGCGCAGAATTTGCCAAGATCGACGATATGAAGGGTGATGCGCCTGATGCGGCGGCAAAGCCTGCAAAAGCTGCGCCTGCGCCAGCACCGAAACAGGCCGCGCCTCAAGCGCCGTCCGTTCCGCAAACAGCGCCTGCGTCAGCGGCGGTGTTTTCCGGCTCGTCTAAGGTGCATACGTCTCCAGCGGTTCGCGCTCGCGCCAAATCCCTGCAGATTGATCTTGGAAATGTGGCGGGTACGGGCGCTGGCGGTCGAATTGCCCACTACGACCTCGACCAGTTCCTGATTGCGGCAATCCGCGCCGAAGCTTCATCTGGCTCTGGCCCGGCTGTACCAACGCCGAAGCCTGCACCAGCACCTACGGCTGGACCTAAACCTGCGTCATTCGTGGCTGCAAGCAGTCATGGCAAAATTCAGGTCAACCGCCTGTCGTCCATGCGTCGTGCGATCTCCAAGAAGATGAATCAGGCCAAGCCCGGTGTGCCGCACTTCAGCTATGTTGAAGAAGTCGATGTCACCGATCTGGAGGCTATGCGTCGTGAGATGAACGCGAAGGCGGATGGCGGTGAGAAGCTTTCCATTCTGCCGTTCATTATGCGCGCGCTCGTCCTGTCTGTGCCGGAAGCGCCTTATGTAAACGCGCTCTATAACGGCGATCGTCAAGAAGTGCATATCTATGACGAAATCCGTCTCGGTATTGCTGTTGCGACTGATAAAGGCCTGATGGTTCCAGTCATTGGCAATGCTCAAAAGAAAAATGTGTACGAAGCTGCGGCGGCCATCCGCCATGTCGCTGAAGCGGCGCGTGATGGTACAGCGTCTCGTGACGAGCTTGTGGGCTCTACCATGACGCTCACCTCTCTGGGGGCGCTCGGCGGCATTGCTTCAACGCCGGTGCTTAATCCGCCAGAGGTCGCGATCATCGGCGTCAACAAGGTGCGCACGGCGCCTGTCTGGAATGGCGAAGGATTTGAGCCGCGCCAGCTGATGAACCTGTCTTGCAGCTTTGACCATCGGATCATCGATGGTCAGGCCGCAGCCAAATTCGTTGCGGCGATGAAGCGCCGTATCGAGGCGTGTGAGATCTGACACGGGCTCAGCTCAAACAGATCACCGGACGCTATTCTCCAAGCGTACTACCTTGGCCCCGCGGTTAATTCCGTGGGGCTTTTTAGTTTTCCCGCTGTCATTCTTTGCGCATCGGTCGCAGTATTCCAGAAAATTCTGGTCAAATCTCAAGAGATACTATAATGTGAGTGTTCGATCACTTTCTATTGATTGGAAATAGCGGAGAAGATCATGACGAGACCTGTTCTGCTGGGTACGGGCGCACGCGCTGGAGGGCGGCTCCTTACGTCAGAAGAAATAGACGGGCGTATCGGGCGAAAGTCCGGCTGGCTTGAGGCGCAATGCGGCGTGCGCTCGCGGCCCGTGCTCACGGACGCCGAAACTCAGGAATCTCTGGCCCTTCAGGCTGCGCAGACCGCTTTGGATGACGCCGGCCTTCATCCAGACGACTTAGATCTCATTTTGTTTGCGTCTGCTGTGGGGCGGCAACCAATTCCTGCAACAGCTGCTCTGATTAAGGATGCGCTTGGCCTTCGAAAGACAGCTATTCCAGCGTTTGACATTAATGCGACATGCCTCTCTGGCGTGGCGGCGCTCGATGTTGCCTCTCTCTATGTGAGTGCGGGGCGAGCAAAGCGTGTGCTCGTCGTCACCAGTGAAGTCGCAACCAGGGCTCTGCCATGGGACACTGACCCGGCGACAGCAGGCCTGTTTGGCGATGGGGCTGCTGCCTTTATTGTAGGTGAGGGCGCATCAGGCATCTCGGTTAATCAGGTCCTGCTGGAAACATGGTCTGAGGGCTATGAGTTCTGCACGCTCGGCGCGGGCGGAACACGCTATGACTTTCATAGCGCGCGTGACGAGTTTGAAAAGAACGCCTTCTTTAGGATGGACGGACATGCCTTGTTTAAACTTACGCGAAGCAAGCTTCCCAAGTTCATAGATCGAGTGCTTGAGGCATCCGGTTGGTCGCGCGACGATATCGATGTCGTCATCCCGCATCAGGCGAGCCCGCTGGCGCTGGAGCATATGATCCGCAAATGCGGCTTCGACAGAGAAAAAGTGGTCTCGACCGTGCGCGAAACAGGCAATCTCGTTGCGGCCTCTATACCGACGACGCTGGACACCGCGCGCCGTAACGGGCGCATCAAAGCAGGGGATAAAATCCTTCTGATAGGGACGTCCGCCGGCGTCTCGCTTGGCGGGGCGACACTCACCGCATGACAACTGTTCTGGTCACAGGTACGACGGGGTTTCTCGGAGGGGCGCTCACGCGACGATTGCTCGGTGATGGCGTGCGAGTTGTCGCTCTTGGGCGTAATCAGGAAAAGCTTGCAGAGCTTGCAAGCCTCGGCGCAACGACGCTGCCATGCGATCTGGCAGTCCTTCCAGATGACATGCAGCCTGATGCGAGTGATATTGTCGTGCATGCGGCAGCTCTCTCCTCGCCATGGGGAAGAGCGCAGGATTTTGAGCGTGCGAATATAATGGGCACAGCGAATGCCTTACGCCTTGCCGAACGGGTAGGCGCGCATCGTTTCATCAACATCTCCTCACCGAGTATCTATTTTCGGTTCGCCGATCAGGACCGTTTGCGGGAGAATGCTCTTCTTCCGGATCCGGTAAATGCCTATGCAGATACCAAGCGTCGCGCGGAGGAACTGGTCAGTGAAGCGTCGGCGTTTGAAACGGTTACGCTCCGCCCGCGCGGGCTCTACGGCCCGGCGGATACGGCGCTGTTGCCGAGGCTTCTAAAAGCGGCGGAGAGCCGGCCACTGCCACTTATGAGAGGCGGAGATGCGGCAACCGATCTCACCTATATAGACGATGTCGTCGAGAGCATTCTGGCGGCGATGGTCGCTCCATCATCGGTTAGCGGGCAGGCGTTCAACATTTCAGGCGGGGTGGCTCTTCCGGTGAAAATGGTTGCCGAACGGGCAGGAGAAAAAGCTGGAATTGATGTGCGCTGGCGACAGCTTCCATGGCCGCTGGTGAAGGCGTTTGCCACTGCTTCAGAGCGCGTTTGCGCTATGCTGCCCAAGCGACCAGAACCGGCTGTAACGGCTTATTCAGCGGGCTTGTTTGCCTTCCGCCAGACTCTGAATATTCAAAAGGCGGAGCAACTTCTTGGCTGGAGGCCCAAAGTCTCATTTGATGAAGGTCTGGAAAAAACCTTCGCGGGGCGGACAGGATGATCAGGCCGGAGTTTAAAAATAGCGCGATTGTTTCGGCGCCTGAATGGCTGATCATGAAAAATGGTACGCGAACCATGCGGCATTTACCGGTCCGTTATGGCGTGTTTGAGCATCCTGCGGCCGGTAAATGCCTGATCGATACCGGATATTCCGGGCGGATAATGAGTGGTCGGCGCGGCGCCTTTCTCCGTCTTTACGGGGGCATTCTGAAACCGAAGCTGACATCAGATGTCCTGCCGGATGCCATGCCTGATGTGGACACGATCATCGTTACCCATCTGCATGCAGATCATATCAGCGCGCTGCGGGACTATCCAAACGCGCGCTTTGTACTCGATGGTGACGCGCTGGACCATTATCTCGCAGCAGGCTGGTTTCAACGTATACGTCACGGGTTTTTCAAAGAACTTTTGCCGGACGACTTTGCGGATCGCCTCGTGCGCTTCCAGGATTGCCCGAAGATCGAGGCCCCAATGGGTCTTGGCGAAGCGTTTGATTTGTTCGGTGATGGGAGCGTGCTGGGCGTACCTTTGCCCGGCCATATGCTTGGCCATACGGGTGTGTTGTTCACGGGAGCTCGTCCGCTTCTCTACGCGGCTGATAGTGAGTGGCTCTGGCAGGCGATAGATGAACGCCGGGCACCGGGTTTTCCCGCGACGCAAATTCTTGAAGATAAAGCTGCAGCCGAAACAACACGTGAAAAGCTTCGGGCCTTTGTAGCAGCCGGCGGCGAGCTGAAGCTTTGCCATGATCCCGAAGGAGAGGGCTGATGTCGCTGAAAGCATCATTGGGCACTTTAGCGGCTTTTGTTGATGCCAGCTTGCGTCTCAATTCTGTAGCGTATCGCGATGAGCTGGAGGAAAAACAGGCGCGGCGGCTCGCGCGGTTTCTCAACGGCCCGGCGAGCAAAGTGCCTGCGTTTGCCGGATGTCGTGGGCTACCACTGCAAGACTGGCCGACAATGGACAAATCCCGGCTCATGGCAGACTTCGCGCTTTATAACCGGCTCGGCATGACCACAGCAGAAGCATGGGCGCATTTTGAGAATGGCACTGCCCCTGAAGGGTATGCCGTTGGCGCGAGCACGGGCACCTCTGGTAATAGAGGGCTTTATGTTGTGTCGGAAGCGGAGCGCTATCGCTGGCTCGGGGTGATGCTGTCGAGAGCGTTGCCTGATGTGCTGACCCGCCGACACCGCGTTGCGGTCGTGCTGCCTGCCAACAGCCGCCTCTATGATGCGGCGAATGAAAGCCGGCATCTGGCACTTCAATTCTTTGATCTGGGACAAGGCATAGAGGCGCAGTTTGCGCCATTAGAAGATTTTCGCCCGACTGTGATTGTGGCCCCGCCTAAGTTCCTGCGGGCACTTGCAGAAAGTGAAACGAAGCTCTCTCCGGACCGCATCTTTTCAGGCGCTGAAGTTCTGGATGATGAGGACAGGCACATCATCCAAAGTCGGTTCGGCGTGATCGTGCGCGAAATCTACATGGCGACCGAAGGTCTGTTTGCTGTCGGCTGCGAGAAGGGCTCGCTTCATTTGATCGAAGACCATGTGCATTTTGAATTTGAGCCTGTCGAAGGTTCTGACGCTCTGGTCTCACCCTTGATCACTGATTTTTCCCGAACCACGCAAATTATGGTGCGATACCGGATGAATGATGTTCTGGAGCTGGCAAAACGCCCTTGCAATTGCGGGTGTCCTCATCGCGTTATCAAGGCCGTCCATGGCAGATGTGATGACGTGTTTCAGCTGGTGTCCGGAGATAGCAAAACGATCCGGATTACGCCGGATGTAATCCGGAATACCGTTATAGGAACTGATCGTTCCATCAGGGACTTTCGTGTCGTTCAGACTGGTGGAAACGCCGTTCAGCTGACTTTGCCTACCACGAATGCGCCCGGTCTGACGGCTGCCTGCGAGGCGCTTCAGACGCTCTTTGCATCCTGCGGTGCTGCTCCTGAGGTTACGGCGCATGTGACCGAGCTCATGCCGCCATCAGGTCATAAACTTCGCCGTGTAAGTGTCGCGCCCGAGGCCCTGATATGACGAAGGTCTCGATCCAGACATTGGGAAGCTTTGGCGATGTCATGCCTTTTGTGTCCGTCGCGCATTATCTGAATAAAATGGGTGAAGACGTCAGCATTCTCTCACCGTCTGACTATTCCGGGGCAATTGAAGCGCGCGATATCAAGGCCGAAGCAGTAGAAGATTTTACGCTCGCCGCATGGGATAAAGAAGCTGAACAACGGGGCACTTTAAAGAACCCGCTCAACTTCTTCCTTGATTGGAATGAAATGGTCGCGCCTTATGTCGCCAGAACCGTGGAAGCGTCTCTCAAAGCCGCTGAAGGCGCTGATCTTATTCTGGCCAATTCGATATGCGCACCTGCCCAGATGGTCGCCGAGTATTACGACATTCCGTTCATCCTGAATGCACACCAGCCCGCGATCAGCTCTACGCGAGACTACCCCTGCGCCATGCTTTGGAAGCCGGGCATGCCCTCATTTTTGAATAAAGCGGGCTATGCGATGGTCTGGGGCGCGCAGCGTGCTATGGAGAAAGCTCTAGGCGGACACAGGCGCCGGCTTGGCTTGCGCGCGCCACATAATCTTGGCGCCTCACGCGGCGAGCCGCACACTGATATGGTACGGCTGACGACTGTTTCGCCTTTTCTCATCCCTGATGCTCCGCCCGATTGGCGGCCCTATGATGTGTTAAAGCCATACCCGTCGCTTGTGCCTGTGTCCGGCGCAGCTCTGCCGCCAGATATCGAAGCCTTTTTGCAAGCGGACGCGCCGCCGGTCTTCATCGGCCTTGGCTCAATGGATGTTGAGGCCTACGCCTCAGATTTGCGCGTTATTCTTGATGCAATCGCGGGAAGAGGACGCAGGGCGATCCTCTCTGCAGGGTTGGCCGAAAAACTGGATAGCCCAATAGGCGATCAACACATCATCGTCGGCCAGGTGCCGCATGACCTCATATTTCCGAGATGCGCGGCGATCCTTCATCATGGCGGCGCTGGTACACTCGATACAGCTCTGAGAGCGGGCGTTCCGCAAATCATCTTGCCGCGGCATCTTGATCAGTTCTGGCATGCTGATGCGCTCTGGAAGGGCGGAGTAGCCCCGAAGCCCTTGAAACGCGGACAGGTCACGAGCACCGACATCAAAACTGCGTTGAGCTTCGCGTTTAGTGAAGAGGCCAGAGCGTTCGCGAAACAGGTCGCAGGTCCACTGCTCTCCCGAAACGGAGCGAGAGAAATCGCTGAGTTTACACTTTCGAGAATAGGAAGCGGGCGGCAAAGCGCGCGACAAGCGCTGTCAGAATGAAGAAAACTTGACCGCCAATCAGGAGCGCCCATTTATAGCGCTCAATAAACCCGTCCACATCAAAACTGGTCTGGTCCGCGCCCCAGGCGCTTATGTACCCAAGCACCAGAAACATGCCCACACCAATACCAACGCCCGCCAGCGAGCCAATCGCGAACCGGCGCCATGGCATACCCGCGCCGCCGCAAATTGGCGGCATGAACCAGGCGACGGGTCCCATCAGGCGAGAGCCTGCGACGGCTTTCATGCCATGCTTTCGAAGGAGGCTGCGTGTTTTGCGAAGCGCGTTCCGTCGCCGTTTGCCTGATCTGGCAAAACGTAGAAACCAGGGTTTCATTTGTCGGCCAATGAAGAAGCCGGTCTGATCTGCGAGATAGGCTCCGGCCAGAACAGCAATCACGCCTCGCCAGTCATTATCGGTGTAGGCTAAGCCGCCAGCCATCAGGAAGAAAGCCTCTCCGAACACGAAGAAGCATGTGACCAGTGTTGCGTCGAAGAACGCACCCAGAAACAGAATGATTAGGATCGAAAGCGTCATGCTGCGCCAGCATAGAAAGCTTTCAGGGATCGCGCTATTGGCGATAGGTGACGGGCCATAACCACTGTCAGTTTGGCCCGTCATAGAGTGTCGTTAGTTGCCGAGTGCTAGCAGTACGGCAGATGATGTCGCGGTGAGCGCTGCGGGGTTGGCATCCAGTGATTCTGGACGTTCCACGGTCGCGTAAGCTTCGCCCAGCTGTGCCAATGCCGTATCGATGGCTGATGCGACTTCAGGAAGTTCATTGCGAATAGCCGCTTCTTCTTCTGCGAACGCGGCTTTGGCTGCTTCATAGAAACCATAGCCGTCCAGATATGGCTCAAAGAAGTCTGACTGCAGCGCGTTTGTGTACATAACGGCGGCGCGGTCGATCTGATCGGCAGCTACGCCAGCCTGGATGCGTGCTTCGGATGACCCGTCATCTGGTGCTTTTTCAGCTGCGGCGCGGAGCGTCGCGATGATCTCATCCGTGCGCTCTGAAATTTGTTCTGTAGTTTCGCCTTCAAAAACGGCTGAAGACGCATTCAGGAGCAGTTCGTCAAAGTTCTCAACGCCGCGCTCTTCCAGATAAGGGCCGACATCAAAGAGAACTTCTGAAACCGGGTGCGCGAACATTTCGCCGGCTGCGCTCGTCTCACCAACAATGTATGCGTCGCGCGCTGCGATTACGTGGGCTTCTGTGATAGCCAGCGCAGACCGGAATACGACAGGGTCTGTCGTAGCTTGCTGAACAGCGACGCCGCCTTCACCTTCGCCGCCTTCGCCTTCTCCACCAGAGCCTTCACCCTCGCCGCCGGCGCCTTCACCTTCACCGCCATCTGCAGCGGCGTAAGACGGTGCGCGTGCGGTTGTTGCCGCTTCACCTGCATCAGTGGTGCTGACAGCGGTTTCACCTTGCTCGCCAGCCTCTCCGGCTTCACCTGAGTTTCCGCAGGCTGCGAGAAGTGTTGTGCCTGCGAGTGCGGCCGTCAGTCCGAGGCGTGTCCAACGTTTCGTGTCTGTTTTCACAGTAATCGTCCTTGCTAATCTCTGGCGAATTGCGTTTGTCGTGACATAAACCTAATGTATCCAATAATGCAACTCATTATCATAAATGAGGAGGTCTGATGCCTATCACTATCGGGAATGTACTGGACGAGGCGGACCTTGCCAGCGTTGCTGAACTCCTGCCGCAACTAATGTGGGCAGACGGCACGAAAACCGCAGGTGCTGTGGCGCGCGAAGTGAAGAGAAACCGTCAGGCTGATCTCTCGACGCGGTCAGGCACCCGGCTTCGCGAGCTTGTGCAGACTGCGCTTCGTACGCATCCGGTCGTGCTGGCCTTTGCACGCCCCGCGAAATGGTCTCCGCTTATTGTCAGTCAGACGGGTGAGGGCGGAGGCTATGGCACGCACATCGATAACGCCTTTATGGGCACCGGGGATAGCCGCGTGCGTACTGATCTCTCATTCACGCTCTTTCTTTCAGAGCCGGATAGTTATGAAGGCGGTGAGTTGAATATCGACATGGCCGGTATGACGCATTCGGTGAAAGGTGCACGCGGGGATCTGGTGATTTACCCCTCTACGACTCTGCATCAGGTTGCAGAGGTGACGCGCGGTCGCCGTATTGTATGTGTCGGCTGGATCCAGAGCCTTATCCGGTCTGGTTATCAGCGGGAGATTCTATTCGATCTGGACAATCTCAAAGCAGAGCTTCTGGTATCTCATGACAAGAACTCGCCGGAACTGCTGACCTTATCCAAGACGCTCGCCAATCTCACACGCATGTGGGGAGAATAAAAAAGCCCCGCTGCGAGAGCGGGGCTTTTCTTTGATCTTTTCAGGTCGCTTAGACGCCGAGAAGCATGCGCTCAGGATTTTCCAGAGCTTCCTTCACACGCACGAGGAAGGTCACAGCTTCTTTGCCGTCAACGATACGGTGGTCGTAAGACAGAGCCAGATACATCATCGGACGGATCACAACTTCACCATTGATCGCAACTGGACGCTGCTCGATGCGGTGCATGCCGAGAACGCCTGACTGTGGCGGGTTCAGGATCGGTGTAGACATCATGGAGCCGTAAACACCGCCGTTAGAGATGGTGAATGTGCCGCCTTGCATGTCTTGCATGGTCAGCTGGCCATCACGGGCTTTGCGGCCATATTCGCCGATGGACGCTTCGATGCCAGCCAGAGACAGCGCGTCACAGTCACGGACAACCGGAACCACGAGGCCTTTTTCTGTGCCGACTGCGACACCGATGTCGTAATAGTTTTTGTAGATGACGTCTGTGCCGTCGATCTCAGCGTTAACAGCTGGAATTTCCTGCAGAGCGTTCACAACCGCTTTCACGAAGAAAGACATGAATCCGAGTTTTACGCCGTGGCGTTTCTCGAAATTGTCTTTGTACGCTTTGCGCATTTCCATGATGTTGGTCATGTCCACGTCGTTGAACGTGGTGAGCATTGCAGCTGTGTCCTGCGCTTCTTTCAGGCGACGTGCGATCGTCTGACGAAGGCGGGTCATTTTTACGCGTTCTTCGCGAGGGCCCGTCGCGCGTGGAATGCCGGACGAAGATGACATGGCAGGAGCTTCCGTAGGTTTCTTTTCGAGATAGGCGAGTGCGTCGCCTTTTGTGGCACGTCCACCTTTGCCTGAACCCGGAATATCTGCCGGATTTACGCCGTTCTCCGCTGCGATGCGACGAACAGATGGAGAGACCGGCGCGCCGCCCGATGGGGCTGCCGCTGGTGCAGATGTGGTTGGAGCCGGTGCAGATGCCGCAGGCGCTGCTGCAGGTGCCGCCGCACCGCCTTCGCCGCCGGATACGCGTGCGATTACAGTGCCGATGCTGACTGTTTCGCCTTCAGCGACGAGCACCTCAGAGAGGACGCCATCGACCGGAGACGGAACTTCAACAGCAACTTTGTCTGTTTCGATTTCGACAAGGATATCGTCTTTGGAGATCGTGTCGCCAGGCTGTTTCAGCCATGAAGACAGAGTGCCCTCAGAGACGCTTTCGCCCATCGCCGGGACTTCTACGTCAACCGTGTCACCAGAACCGGAGGAGGCGGCCGGAGCGGCCGCTTCTTCTTTTGGGGCTTCAGATGTCTCTTCTGCAGGAGCAGGTGCTGCCGCAGCGCCGTCGCCCGCGCCAACTTTACCGAGAAGCGCGCCAATGCCGACCGTTTCGCCTTCAGCGGCAACAATTTCAGACAAAACACCGTCTTCCGGGGCTGCGACTTCGACAGAAACCTTATCGGTTTCCAGTTCGACAATCACTTCATCCTTGCTGACGGCATCGCCGGCTTTTTTGAGCCATGTTCCGACAGTTGCTTCGGAGACAGATTCGCCGAGCGTCGGGACAATAATATCAGTCATTCGTACTGCTCTCTTTCCGGGGTTCTCGGCGCTCAGGCCGTTTCAAATGTTGTACAATTGCCGCTGTCGCCAAGGGCAGCGTCGATGAAGGAGTCGCGCTCGGCGACGTGTTTAGACATGAGGCCGGTTGCGGTAGACGCAGATGCCGGACGGCCAGCGTAAAGCGGACGTGTATGCTTCGCACCAACCTGCTCAAGGCACCATTCGATTTCGTCGCGGATGAAGGTCCAGCCGCCCATATTGCGTGGCTCTTCCTGACACCAGACCATTTCTGCCTGCGGGAAGCGCTTCAGCTCCTGCATCAGAGACTTGCGTGGGACCGGATAGAATTGCTCGACGCGCATCAGATAGATGTTGTCGATGCCACGCTTCTCACGCTCTTCAAACAGGTCGTAATAGACCTTACCGGAGCAGAGAACGACGCGTTTGATCTTGTCGTCGGATACGAGTTTCACTTCGCCGCCGCGGCCCGGTGTCTCTGCATCATCCCACAGAACGCGGTGGAAAGATGACTCCGGACCAAGATCAGCAAGCGCAGAGGTCGCCAGCTTGTGACGCAGAAGCGATTTCGGCGTCATGATGATTAGCGGCTTACGGAAGTCGCGGTGAATCTGGCGGCGCAGCGCGTGGAAGTATTGCGCTGGTGTAGTCAGGTTGCAGACCTGCATATTGTCTTCGGCAGCCATTTGCAGGAAGCGCTCAAGGCGGGCTGAAGAGTGCTCAGGGCCCTGACCCTCATAGCCATGTGGCAGAAGGCAGACGAGGCCGGACATACGAAGCCATTTACGTTCACCGGAAGAGATGAACTGGTCGAAGAGAACCTGCGCGCCGTTTGCGAAGTCACCGAACTGGGCTTCCCAGAGCGTAAGCGTGTTCGGGTCTGCCAGAGAGTAGCCATACTCATAGCCAAGAACCGCTTCCTCAGAGAGCAGGGAGTCGATGACTTCGTATTTAGCCTGGTTTTCGCTGATATTGTTCAGCGGCGTGTACGGCTTTTCTGTTTTCTGGTCGATAACGCGCGAGTGACGCTGGGAGAATGTGCCGCGACCGGAGTCCTGACCGGACAGTCGGATCGGGAAGCCTTCATCCAAAAGCGAACCGAATGCGAGGTGCTCCGCGGTTGCCCAATCGAGGCCTTCGCCGCTTTCAATCGCGTTCTTGCGGCCATCAATGACCCGCGCGAGCGTTTTGTGCGGTGTAATGCCTTCAGGGATCGTTGTAATCGCTGTGCCAATTCGCTTGAGCGTATCCATTTCGACAGCTGTGTTGCCGCGGCGCTCGTCGCCTTCAGGCAGACCGAGGCCGGACCATTTGCCATCCAGCCAGTCAGCACGATCCGCAGAGTATGTTTTGCCAGCTTCAAATTCGTCGTCGAGGAATTTGTCGAAGTCAGCATTCCACTGATCAACTTCTTCGCGTGTAACGATGCCTTCGCCGATCAGGCGGTCAGCATAAAGCTTCTGAACCGGTGGGTGGCCTTTGATTTTCTTGTACATCAAAGGCTGCGTGAACATTGGTTCGTCGCCTTCGTTGTGGCCGTAGCGACGGTAGCAGAACATGTCGATGACAACGTCCTTGCCGAACTTCTGACGATACTCGGTCGCAACCTTCGCCGCGTACACCACAGCTTCAGGGTCATCACCGTTCACGTGGAAGATCGGCGCTTCCACCATTTTCGCAACATCAGACGGGTATGGCGAAGAACGCGAATATTTCGGGCTCGTTGTGAAGCCGATCTGGTTGTTCACGATGAAGTGGATCGTGCCACCTGTGCGATAGCCCGCAAGACCGGAGAGCGCGAAACACTCTGATACAACACCCTGACCGGCAAACGCCGCGTCACCGTGGAGAAGGAGAGGCATAACCTGCGCGCGGCGGTTCTTTGCAGACTCGCGCTTCAGGAAGCTTTGCTTTGCACGGGATTTGCCCAGAACAACCGGGTTCACCGCTTCAAGGTGAGACGGGTTAGGTGTCAGGGACAGGTGAACATTATGTCCGTCGAACTTACGGTCGGAAGAGGCACCAAGGTGATACTTCACGTCGCCGGAACCAAACTCGTCAGCGCCCTGAGACGAGCCGCCCTGGAATTCGTGGAAAATGATTTTGTACTGTTTGCCCATGACGGCAGCCAGTACGTTCAGGCGGCCACGGTGTGGCATGCCGAGAACGATTTCCTCAACGCCGAGTGCGCCGCCGCGTTTGATGATCTGCTCGAGAGCAGGAACGGCTGCTTCGCCACCATCAAGACCGAAACGTTTTGTGCCTGGATAGCGCTTATGGAGGAATTGCTCGAACGCTTCGCCTTCGATCAATTTCTTCAGAATGGCGATTTTGCCTTCTTTCGTGAAGGCAACGCCTTTGTCCGGACCCTCAATGCGTTCCTGAAGCCAGGATTTCTCTTCCGGGTCGGAAATGTGCATGAATTCGATGCCGACGGTCGAGCAGTAAGTCCGCTTGAGCACGTCGAGCATCTGACGGATGGAAGCGTATTCCATACCGAGGTAGAAATCGATGAAGATCGGGCGATCCCACATGTCCGGCGTAAAGCCGTAAGATTGCGGATCGAGCTCCGGCTGGTTGCCAAAGTCATTGAGGCGCAGCGGGTCAAGATCAGCTGCGAGGTGGCCGCGCATACGATAGGCGCGGATCATCATGATCGCTTTGATCGATTCCTGAATGGCGCGTGCAACGTCCTGCGGGTTTGCGCTTGGGCCGGCGCGCTCGGTGATCTTCGCCGCGATCTGCGGTTCGTTCGCAGACCATGAATAGTCGATTGCGTCGGTGTTTTCGTCGCGCTGCGTCAGTGGCCAGCTTGCTGGTGTCCAGCTTGGGCCGTCAGCTGCTTTGGAAACCGGCTCGCCGCCATCGCCGAGGCTTTCGAAGAAACTACGCCATTGAGGAGCAACGGAATTCGGATCGCGATCGAACTTCGCCTGAAGCTGCTCAATGTATGAGGCGTTTCCACCGTAAAGAAACAGGGTTTCCAGCATCGCCGAATTTGCGTCGGAGCGATTGCCGTTTGGTGGGGAGCCGTCATCTGCCATTGCTATACGTCCTGATGATTGTTTTGCAGAAACAAAACACACAAATTTCTTGCTATCCTATTTAGGGAATTTTCTGCCGGATAGAAACCCAACCTAAGTCATAGATTTGTAATCGGGCTTCATCGGCAATTCCTGCAACAGGCCTGCCTGAAAAAATTGCCTTCCGCTAAATCAAAAAAGCCGACTCCGCAATGCAACATTAATCGAATTTGATTCGACGGGTCCATTTTTTATACCGAGGTCAGAACAGCATAACTGCTATGCGGTTGCGACTAGTGAACGGCTGTTGCTTCAGACGTGAAATATAGGCACGAAATCTCCGGTGACGGAGCAGTCTGCGCATGATTGTCGCAAAGGAAAGTAAGCTCACGGGTTTGTGGTTTCGCCGGTGACTTTGTTGAGGATATCCGCCCAGCGATTTTCAAATTCTGCTGTCCACTGACTTTCCAGTGCATCACGCGTCACATCGCGGATGATGAAGAAGAACTGATTGAATTCACCTTCTGAAACATCATAGCCGTCATGCGCAAAGCGGTTAGCCGTCGCGATGGTTTTTGCGCTGGCGCGGTTCTCGTCTGTCCCCATAAGAACCTCGAAGGCCTGAGACAGCATTTCGCCGCGCACACTGCCGTCGGTATCCATGAAAAAGCGGTCTTCGTGTTCGGGGTGACGGCGGAAAAGCTCTGCATAGACGAGCGCGCCCGGATCACCGACTTTTTCGGACAGGAGTTCGAGCGACTTTGTGAGTTGTCCCGTGGCTGCGTCATCGTTCGCTTGCATTCATCTCTCCCGCCGATACGGTGCATGCATAGAAGTGTTTGCCGAACGCAACAATCGGGGGATGTGTGGCCGAGGATTTGCAGTCTTATTTTTCGGAGGTGCGTCTTGGGCCGTTTCGCAAGGGGATGGTTCTGGCTGACCGGCATTTCGACCGGACTGTTTTCAAGTCGACGCAAGGTGCATTGAAAACGAAGGGCCCACATTGCCTTCGTGATGTTCATTTTGAGCGCTGCGAGGTCGAAGCCGGACCTTTCTGGTTAGGCGAAGGCTATGAGTTGGAGAATGTCCACTTCGACAAGCTAAAAGTCTGGCGTTTCATGTTCGATAACCGGACGAAGATGAGACATGTCCGCGCCAGTTCGCTGGCAAAGGCAAACAGATTTGAAATACAGCCGGGCCTGACGAGTGAAAAAGAAAAGGATCGTCAGATAGATGATCCGGAGTTTTCGCTGGATGTGTCCGGCTATCAGGGAGATTTGCAGATATGGGGTGTGCCTGCGGACAGGGTGGCTATCAATCCTGAAACGCAGATAAGGCTTCGCCACCCAACGCGCGAACGCCACCTCAGTCAGGCCATCGGCCTGACTGAGCACGGACTGTGGTCGATTGCGCTTGATCAGATAGTCGGCCGACGTGTGCGTGATGCAGTTCTCAGCCTGCCAAAGCCGAAGGATCGGGATTACGCCGACCAGATGCGCGATATTGAATTGTTACGGTCCGAAGGCATTGCATTCTAGTGCGCATAAAAAAGGCTCTCCGAAGAGAGCCTTTCAAAATCTGTCCGTAAAGGCAGTCGATTAGCCTTTGAGAACGTCCTGCAGCGTAACGCCGAGACGAGCTGGTGATGGAGACACAACGATGCCAGCTTCTTCCATCGCAGCGATTTTGTCTTCCGCGCCGCCTTTGCCGCCGGAAACGATCGCACCAGCGTGACCCATTGTGCGGCCTGGGGGCGCTGTACGGCCAGCGATAAAGCCAACCATTGGCTTTTTGCGGCCTTTCTTAGCTTCCTGAATCAGGAATTCAGCAGCTTCTTCTTCCGCAGAACCGCCGATTTCACCAATCATGATGATAGATTGTGTCTCGTCGTCAGAGAGGAACATGTCGAGCACGTCGATGAAGTTCGTGCCGTTGACCGGGTCACCACCAATACCGACAGCTGTTGTCTGGCCGAGGCCAACCTGAGATGTCTGGAAAACAGCTTCGTATGTCAGTGTGCCTGAGCGGGAAACTACGCCGACAGAACCCTTAGAGAAGATAGAGCCCGGCATGATGCCGATTTTGCATTCTTCAGGTGTCAGAAGACCCGGGCAGTTAGGACCGATAAGACGGGAAGAAGACTTCACCAGCTTGTCCTTCACGCGGACCATGTCCATGACAGGAACGCCCTCGGTGATACAAACGATGAGCTCGATGCCTGCGTCGATCGCTTCTTCGATAGCTGCTGCTGCGCCTGCCGGTGGAACGTAAACCACAGAGGCTGTCGCGCCAGTTGCTTTTTTACCGTCTTCGACGGATGCGAAGATTGGAAGCTCTGCGCCGTTTTCAGCCTGCCACTTCTCGCCACCTTTTTTCGGGTGGATGCCGCCAACCATTTGCGTGCCGAAATAGTTCAGCGCCTGGTTTGTGTGGAATGAGCCGGTTTTACCGGTCATGCCCTGAGTGAGGACTTTGGTATTCTTGTCGATCAGAATGGACATTTACGTTTCCCCTGTTTGGATCGGTGTTTGATTAGTTGAATGGATTGACGACGCAAACCCCTTCAAAGGTCTGGTCGGGTGAAAAATGTTCAGAATAGAGCGTTTTGCAGCCAAGCCGGCGCGCCGATGCGAGTGTGATGCCAGAGCGAGTTGAGATTGCGTTCTCGCTGGCTAGCGCAATACCCTCACGGACCAGCTTGTCATCAACGGCCTGACACGGTTTGAGTGCCAGCGTGCGCACCCATTCAGAAGCAAGCTCTGACGGCATAGGTGTGTCGCCGCGTGTGGTGACTGCTTCGTGGAATTCAGCGAGTACGCTTGCAGATGTCGCGTAGTTTTCTTCCAGCACAATGCGGCGGGCGATCTGATAGCGTTCTGGTGCATCCTCGCGGCCAAGCGCGGCATAAACGAGAATGGACGTGTCGAGGAATACATCGGCTTCATCAATCATGATGACGCCTCGCTGTCAGGGCGCCATTTGCCGAGGCGCGCAGGCGAGGTTTCCATCAGATTGAGCAGGCCGGTACGCGCTTCATCATGGGCGCGTTCCTGTTCGACAAGCTTTGTCAGAAAGCCGCGCACAAGCTCATTGACGCTGGTCCGCTTCAGAGCGGCCAGAACGCGGACCTTATCCAGAAGGTCTTCATCAATGGCGAGTGTGATGTTTTTCGTCACGCGGGCCTCATTTCCACATAAGCCGTGTAACACAGGATATGCGGGATGCAAGACGTATGCGTGTTATTCGACTGTCTCGGTAATCCGAGTCAATGGGTAGGAGTAGATGAGCGTGACCCATAAACCCGGTTCCGGTGAGCCGGACTGGATGCCTGTATACCGGTCGTTGCCATGAAGCTCCCAGGCATCGGTAATGCCAATCGCCTGGTCTTCGGTGGGTGGGATATAATCTTCAAAATCCTCAAGCTGAAAAAACGATTCCGGTTTGAACCGGTCCTCTACCTCAACGGATTCATGTACAATCAGTCTACAGGCATAGGCGATAGGCGCTGCCTGTTCATTTGGGTCTTCGAAATCGGATTCGAACTGAATCTGCGCGTCCTCAAGTTCAGCAGAGGCGGGCTCCCAAGTGCTCCTATAAACGGCGGAATGATCTCTGGGGCGCGAGGCTTCACGCAGGCGAACAGGGCCGGAATAGAGAAAACCCTGATCTGTCAGAAATTCGGCTTCTTCATGGGTGCCCATAGAATAGAGTGCGCAAGCCTCGATAAAGCGAGCGGAAAGCGGGTCCATTCCGGCTGGCGCTGTGCGTGGAAGATGTTGCGCTGTTGCTTGAGCGGTTAGGAGACATACTCCGATCAGACCGTAAAATAACCGCATGACGCTGCACCCCTTTCTCGCGAATCTTTACCTGTTTACAATTTGTGCTGCAACGAAAAAGCCCCGACGTTTCCGCCGGGGCTTTTGGAATTTATATCCGAAGAGGCTTACTGAACGCCAGCGCGTGTTGTTGGCGTGTCCAGAGAGGTCATGTCGGCTTCACCGGAATTCTCTTCGGAGTTGATGACGTTCTCATCAATATCGCCAAACTCGTTCACGCCCTGTGCGGCAGGGCCGCGGCGACGTGCCGGACGATCTGGCAGAGCGGCCTGATACTCTTCACGGTCGAGAAGGCCGTCATTGTTTGTATCGTATCCGTCAAAGCCGCTTGCGAGCCAGACATTGCGCTGACCGACGATCTCGGCTGGCTGAAGCATGTCATCACGAGAGTCATCCAGAGAAGCGAACAGGCGATCCTGCTGCATGATCTCAGTATAGTTCGTGATGTTCTCGCGGGTTTCGTCGAGCCAGCGATAGTTCACGCGGAAATACATCATTTCCTCGTGCGTCTGGTCGCCTGGATAGACATCTGCTGCCGGATCCGGATTCGCGAAGTTACGGTCGGAGTTGTCATACCACCAGTCAGCTACCAGACGGGAGCCCGCTGGAACCTGAATTGGATCGACCGGGTCATAGTCGCGCTGCCAGTTAAAGTCATAGCGTGGCAGAGACAGAAGCAGCTCGCTCGTGCCATCCGGATACTCAATCGACAGTTCTACGCGTTTGCCGCGATAGTGCGCATGCGGATAAAGCGTGTAGAGTTCGGCGTCCGCCGGGAACAGCGTGTAAGACGTGATGTGGAAGTTCTCTTCGCCTGCAGGAATCACGAAGTTTGAATCGCCAATCACAGTAGAGCGCATGATGAGCTCTGGCGGCTCGTCATGGAAGTAGAGGCCGACTTGCGTGCGGTCTGTCTCTTCCAGACCAAACGTCGTGTAGTGCATGGAGAAGCGGAACGCGCCGCCCGGTGACAGATAGGTGCCAACGCCTTCGTGGAACTCTTGCGGATTCTGGCCTGGCGTGTAGCTGCCGACTGAGCCGCTTGGCAGATTGCCTTCGATCTCATCAACGGCCGCATTGCGGTTCTGAATGTAACCCGACGTTACGTGGTGAACGCCCTGATTGGAGCCCGGACGCACATGTGTTGCACGCAGCCAGCGGCCTTCTTCCATCTGGTTTGGAATGGTCGGGTATTCGTATTCGAGGATACCGGTCGCCGGGATATCAAACGGCGTGACTTCCACGATGTAATCCGGTTCGCCGAGCGGCCATTCCGGAAGCGGCTGGAGCGCGTTGATCAACGGGTCTTCGCCTTCACCGCGTGGTGCGCCTGCTTCAATCCAGTGCACGATTGTGCGGGCTTCTTCAGGTGAGAGTTCGTTCTCGCTGAAGAATGTGCCTGCGTGATCAAAGTCAGGGAAGTACGGTGGCATCCGGTCCGTGCGAATAACTTCGCGGATCATGGGCGCCCAGCCCTGAATAGTCTCGTAGTCAGCCAATTCCCACGGAGCGATGCCGCCAGCAACGTGACAGCCACCGCAGCGCTCAACCAGAATTGGCGCAACGTCTTCGGAGTAAGAGATAGATTGGTGCAAGCTTGTGTTTGCGTGCGGAAGTTCGACTGAATCGCCGCGGCGCATTTCGACGGATGTCACTTCGACGGCTTCACCGGAGATCAGTGCGTCCAAAGCGTTTGCGACGTAAGGCGTGCGACCGCGACCATCGATGCGGCCGTTGACTGGTCCGCGATACGCAAGCTGGAAACCAGTGCGCGGGTTAATTACAAGAACTTCGCCGGTTGTTTGCAGCGAGAGGCTTTCAGATACCAGCTGACGGGCATCCATCAGAACAGGCATGTCGACGCCTGCCGCCGCCATCGCGTCGCTCATTTGGGTTCGGGTTTCAGTTGCGTCAGGGTTGATGAGGTAGAAGCGTACACCTTCTGCTGCGTATTCATCGCGCAGTTCAGCAAACGCTTCGACAGCGTTCATTGCAAAATCAGAATCGGCCGTAACTGTCATGAGGACGATCGCTGGGGCGTCCTGATAATAATACAGTTCATGTGAAACGCGCTCGTGGTCTACGAGGCGAAAGTTATCCACATATGTCGGGGAAGCTTCTGCACTTAAAGTCAGTGCTGATAGGGCAAATGCAGATGCAGTAAAGGCGAAAATCTTTCGCATGGGCGTTGTCCTCCTGTCGCGGTTTTATTTTTTCTTATTTATATTTGATTGCTGCACGATTTGCGAGGAAATTATGATAGTGGGCTCTCATTTTATCGCGTTAGTCGGCAACAACCTCACCAATCTAACGAGATTGTGAACGTGTTCCGTCGCGATAATTCAAATTTTTCTGAAAATTGTTCAGCGCTGCCTTAGTGCGGGTAAGACGTGATCGAGACAGACCAGTCGCCATCCTGGCTATCAAGGCTGATCTTTGTGTAACGGTCGCGGGCGTCTACTTCCCAGTCTTCGGTTGCGCCGTAACCTACGTCTCCGGGCCGGGGCGGGTAATAGTCGAAATCGGTCAGAAGGTGGAATGAGTTCGGGCTGAACCGGTTCAGCGCATTCGTGTCCTCATCCACCAGAAGATGACAGAAATATTCAGGTCTTCCGTCATCATGGTACCACTTCATGAAAGTGATCTGAGCCTGTTCGTGATTGCGTTCAGTGCCCGGAAGAAAATTCCCAAACCGCGAGTTATGTTCTGGTTGGTGATCATTTCCTTCGAGCGCAAATCCGCCAAGAAATGTGAAGCCGGCCGCTGCGAGTGTGCCGTCATCATTGTGCACTCCGCGGCCGTATCTCTCGCACGCCTCAATGAATAGAGTAGAAAGCGGGTCCATGCCTGCCGGGGCTGCTGCGGGCAAATGCTGTGCGTTCGCAGGGGCTGCGAGGATGGCAGAAGCGGTCGCGAGTGCGAAAAACGAGGCGCGCATTTAATCATCCATCTCATAGACAAAGTTCATGATGTTTTCGGTGTCGATGTCCTTGTCAGGATCGAAGCGCCGAATACGTGCGCCTTCAATGTCATAGGCTTGAGGTACGAGCGCGGCGATCCAGGCTGGAATCGGTTCGCGGCGATAAACAGTAATCCTGGAGAGCGTGCCCACTTCGGCGAGGCGGCTGGCTGCAATATTGGCGAGCGCAACACGGAAGGTCTCATCTGCCTGAGCTGGGAACCATTCAGTTGAGTAGCGTCCGCTCGAAATAGAAAATTGTACAGGCAGCGGGCCTGAAACACCGTTCTCCCAATCGCGATCCTCATCACTTTGCGAGACGGTTACCAGGCTCTCTGTTCCATCCAGAAAGGTAACGCGGATCATCATCTCGGAAGGCTGGCTTACCGAGTATTCTTTGACGGCCATATCGTGCGGCAAGATGCCAATCTCATCAGAGAAAATCTCGGAATCAGGGTAGAGCTTATCGACGATGAATGCTCTGCCAAGATAAGCGCCGCCCAGTACGAGTGCGACGATTATCAGAAATCCGAAAAAGGCTTTCATGCCCAACCCCCTGCTTTTCCCGGAGAAAAGCTATGCGAAAGGATTAGTGGCGGCAATCCTGAATTTAAAATTGTCGTGCTTTTATTTTGGCGCGAAGTATCAGAACGAAATCGTTCGATGATTTACAGGCTGACCATTTACGATGATCTGGGAAATGACATTTGAGTCCGGGTGCGCAACGCATTCAGCGCTCAGTTCATAGCCCCAAATGCCGTCATTGCTTTCGCCGTTGAGAATGCTGCCTTGGGGGAAATTGATCACAACTTCACCGTCGCCAACCTGAACTGACCCTTGTTGATGTGGATAGACGACCAGACCGTCTCCAGATGGGAAGATGTGGTGCTCCAGATGTGCAATACAGGTTTCATAAGCACGCCGGTGGAATGCGTCATCACTGTGCGCGGGCATAATCATCAGCGATAGGGCACCCAAAAGACCAGGAACACGTTTCATCGAAAACTCCGTACAGGAAACGTTTGCAGCGGTGTATTTGTACTCAAGGAATACAGTTCGCCAAGTCCTGATCGCAGCAAAGGCGTTGAGACACAACTAACTGGGGAATTGGAAGGCGGGACGACGGCTCGTCAGAGCGGCGGGAATTCATGCCCGTCCGGGCCGAGCTTCAGCGTTTTTGTCCAGACAACATCGCTGGCGAGAAGATCGCGATAAAGGTGCGGGAATTCAGCGCCGCCGCGAGAGACTTCCCATCTTATTTCATCGCCAAGACGGTCGGTTTCAATTGCCAGAAGGTAGAGATTGTCTTCAGCCGCGAAGTGCTTCGCTGCTGTTTCTTTCACCTGTTCGGCCGTAGACATGTGAACATAGCCATCCTGAAGGTCGATCGGTGCGCCCGATGTGCGGCCCGCGGCTTCGAATGCAGCCTGCTCATCGGCGCGGAAGATTTTGTAGACGATCATGGTCATGCCCTTTCACAAAAAAGGCGGACCAATGGCCCGCCTTTTCGAATTCAAAGATCAGCAGAAAGCTTACTTCTTAACAGCGTCAGTGATTTTCTTAGCTGCGTCGTCGAGATCGTCAGCCGGGATCACGTTGAGGCCAGAGTTCGCAATGATCTCTTTACCGCGCTCTACGTTGGTACCTTCAAGGCGAACAACCAGCGGAACTGACAGGTTTGTTTCTTTAACAGCCTGCAGAACGCCTTCCGCGATGACGTCACACTTCATGATGCCGCCGAAGATGTTGACGAGGATGCCCTCAACATTCGGGTCCTTCATGATGATCTTGAACGCAGCAGCAACTTTCTCCGCAGATGCGCCGCCGCCAACGTCACAGAAGTTAGCTGGCTCAGCACCGTAGAGTTTGATGATGTCCATGGTCGCCATAGCGAGACCAGCACCGTTCACCATACAGCCGATTGTACCGTCGAGAGAAATGTAAGCGAGGTCCCACTCGTGAGCTTCGATTTCTTTCTCGTCTTCTTCTGTTTTGTCGCGCAGTTCCTGAATGTCAGGGTGGCGGAACAGAGCGTTACCGTCGAAAGACACTTTCGCGTCGAGAACGCGCAGGTGCTCGTCTTCCATAACGATCAGCGGGTTCACTTCCAGCATCGCCATGTCTTTTTCAGTGAAGGCTTTGTAGAGGATCGGGAACAGTTTGTAGCCGTCTTCTTTAGAAGTGCCTTCAAGGTTCAGCGCGTTGCAGAGCGCTTCGCAGTCTGCATCTGTAACGCCAGTTGTTGGCTCGATGTTGATTGTGAGGATTTTCTCAGGTGTTTCTGCTGCAACTTCCTCAATGTCCATACCGCCTTCAGTAGACACGACGAATGCCGGCTTGCCTGTTTCGCGGTTTACGAGGAGCGAGCAGTAAAGCTCTGATTTAATGTCAGCGCCATCTTCGATGTAGATGCGGTTGACCTGCTTGCCTTCCGGGCCAGTCTGGTGCGTGACCAGAGTGTTGCCGAGCATAGCTTTGACGTGTTCGTAAACTTCGTCCGGAGAGAATGCGAGGCGAACGCCACCTTTTTCGCCAGCTTCAGCTTCTTTGAACTTACCTTTGCCGCGGCCACCTGCGTGGATCTGGCTTTTCACGACCCAGAGAGGACCCGGGAGTTTAGCCGCAGCTTCCGCTGCTTCTTCTACAGAGAATACGGCATAGCCGTCTGCAACCGGTGCGCCGAAAGACTTCAGAACTGCCTTGGCCTGGTGCTCGTGAATGTTCATGGATGCTGCCTCTTATTTGTTTGTGAAGGCGGTTCGCCCCCTAAGACAGGACCGGGTTATAACAATGCACTAGGGGTGTGCAACTCCATCTTTGGTGTGATTGTCCCTCTGAAGGCCAAATATATGGGTTTTTACCGGTTTGATGGTCACTTTATTTCCACCAGACGAGAAAACTCGGATTTTTACGGGAAATTATTCCCGTCAGAGATTGGCGTTATGCTGCCTGCTCTTCGTCTGTACGAGGGTCGATTTCCGCGCCGACCACAGATGTCGGCTGCACCATTTCGTAAGATTCGCGCTCTTCCTCGACAACCGGAGCCTTCGCCTGACGACGCCACACCATCAGAACAAACAGGACAAATCCGATAACGGCTTCCAGAATGAAGAGGCCGCGCGTTCCGAGCGGCGACGACATGACAAGGCCGAAAACCATCGGGCCAATGACGGAACCAGCCGCCCATACAAATAAGAGGCCCGACAGCATGCGCGCAAATTTTGATGGCTCGCACCGGTCAGCCGCGTGTGCAATACAAAGACCGTAAAATGAAAGCGCGCCTGCGCCCCAAAGGCCGATCAGCGCCTGAGTGATCAGGCTGCCGGGTGCGTTCAGGAAGATGAGGGCGATTGCGGCGAACGCAGAAATAAGCCCCATTCCGCCGATCACGACGCGTCGGTCGACACGATCAGACAGATAACCTGCAGGCCACTGGCTGAGTACGCCGCCAAAATAGGCGGCAGCCATCAGGGTGGCAGCTGCGGTTGCAACTGAGGTCGTTCCACCTGCCTGCTGCGCGTAGAGCGGCAAGAGAGAGAGAAAGCCGGTATTGGAGAAACCGGCAATGAACACACCGATAACGGCGGCGGGTGCCACTTCATACATGCGCCGGAACGGAAAAGGCGCGGGATCAGGCGGCGCCGGTTGCAGGCTTTTCGTGATGCACACTGGCATGAGAGAGAATGCGAGGAAGACGCCGCACCAGATATAAGGCTCCAGATCGGCCGGTGCATTCCCGACGGCCAGAAATGGACCAAGGATCAGCGCCATTTTGGCAACCACGTGATAAATGCCGATGACAGAGCCACGCTGGCTCTGCGGCGTCGCTTCGGTCATCCAGCTTTCAACGCTCGCAAACATGAGCGCGATGCCGATGCCTTGCGCAAACCGTGCAATCGACCATGTGAACGGATCGCGGAAAAGTGCCATGAGCAACGCCATGCTGGCACCTAACGCGGCAGCGAAGGCAAACACCCGAATATTGGCAATCTCGCGGATCATCTTTGGCGCGAGAGCTGCACCCGCCATAAAGCCGGCTGAGTAAATGCCCGCAATGAGACCTACAATCGCATCAGACACACCGACGTCGCCAAGCGCCAGAGGCACGACAACGCCCAGCAGGCCGCCAGCGACCTGCAGCAAAGCTGCTGCGAGAATAAGAGAGGCTACATTGCGAAAGGCAGTCACGGCTTAACCAGCGTTGATTTCGTCCATGGAGAACGATGTTGAGCGGACTTCTTCGCCAGTTTCATCATTGATGACGAAGTTGATCTGGCGGGCGTCCCAATCGATTTCGATTTCGCCGTAATTACCAAATGTGTAGCCGAGGCCAAGCTGGCGCGGATCGACTTCTGTGGAGTCGGGCTCACGTGCGAAGGCGACATTGAGAGATGAAGCCGTAATTTCATAGAATGGGTACGCGCCGCGATCTTCGTCTTTATAGAGAAAAGATGTGTGGCGGTCGCCGGAGACAAACACGACACCATTTGCTTCTGTCTCGTCGATCATGTCGTAGAGACGCTGGCGCTCTGTCGGCATCTTGTCCCAGCTTTCCCAGCCGTGAACATCGGGAATGACCTGAATGGATGAAACGAGCAGACGAAGGTCCGCCGGTTTGGACAATTCCTGTTCCAGCCACGCCCATTGCGCTTCACCCAGCATATCCTGCGCCGGGTCAGTACTTGGAATATAGCGTTCGCGGCCTGCTGCACCATAATCATCGGTCGGCATCAGGTCTGAGCGGAAGAAGCGCGTGTCCAGCATGATGATCTGTGTTCGCTGGCCTTCAGGGCCGACCATGCGAGAGTAATAAACGCCCGGATAGTCTGCGATCTCGGTGTCATCCATGTGGAAGAAGTTTTCGAACATGCGTTCGGCCAGAATACGGCCCGCGAAGTTGCGTCCAAAGTCGTTCATTCCGAAGTCGTGGTCATCCCATGTCGCGAGGATTGGCATGGCCGCAGCCACGGCGTTGTAAGCCTCGCTTACGCCAAGATCGGCATAGCTTTCGTGAAGCTCGGCCAGTTCGAAATCAGCATTGGCGTAATTGCGGCCATCGCGGTCGCCATACACATTGTCGCCGATGAAAAGGAACAGATCGGCGTCTTCTTCGGCAATCCGCGCCATTGCCGGATTTGGCTGTTCCTCATCATTGCAAGACGCGACGATGACACGTGTCAGCGCCTCTGATGTGCTGAGCGGCAGAATTTCGGGACCTGACGGAAGCTCGCTCGTCGGAATAGCGCGGTAATAAACGCTCAGTGCTTCTTCAGCGGATTGCGGCGAGACAGCTGCTGGTGACGTTGCTGTTTGAGTTGCACATGCGCCAAGCGCGGCAAGGGCAATAAGGCTGACACCAATATGTTTCATGAGGCTCTCCCGTTTCGTCAGACCGCTAGACCGGATGGATGACATTGTCATGACGCCCCATGAAAGAAAATTCAATTCAAAACGAAATCAGGCCGAAGTCTTGCTTCGGCCTGTGGCTCTGACGGGTAGATTTTGTCGTCGTCGATCAGAATGAGAAGAACAGGCTGAACATCAGGCGACCCGGCAGGAAGGAAAACAGGCCAGCGATCATCATGCCGCCCACAAACATGCCGGTCATTTTCTTACGGTGGTCCTGAACCTTGCGGCGACGAATGGCGGCAATACCCATTGGCAGACCAATCAGCGTCCAGGCGGAGAGTGCATGGATCGGGCTGAAATGGACCGGGCTGAACGAGGTGATAAAGAAGGAAGAGATTGCCGTGATCGCCATGGTGACAACCCATGTCCAGCCAAGTGTCCGGTGCAGGCGGAAACCTTTTGGCGCAAACAGAAGCACCAGACCAATGATGAAGGTCGCAATTGCGCCATAGGCGTGGATCTGAATTTCAATTGGCGCTGTCAGGAGCGGCGTAAGGTCCACCCGGAACTGCGGTATAACACCTGAGCCCCTGACGATCTGGTATGCCAGAAAGCTATAAGCAGCCAATGCAAAGACAACCGCGATCCGGTATCTGGTAAGGCCCGGAATGTTGATCGTCGGGAAACGTGGTGAGGGTTTGGAAACAAGTGTATCAGACATGATGACGGGCTCCGTAGGTCGCGGTTGAATGTGTCTGGCGTTGTGCCGATGACCCCATTCTGGCAAAGGGAGCGATTGCTGCGAGCTGATCTTCATGAAGGGGATGACGAGGTTCGCGAAACGCAGCTAATGTCGTTCACGAAGCGTGAGTTGCATGGTGTTTGAGGGGAGTTTGCATTTTGCGTATCGCGATTGACTGGGCACAACGCGGCCGCCAACTGGCAATCCTTGTCGGGATCGGCACGTTTCTCTCGATTCTCAATCCGTTCAATGCGGGAAACAGCCTCCCTTTCTGGGCGGTCTGGTGCTATTGGACCGGACTCGTCATCTACGGATCGGTGATCGGCTGGGGCACGGCGACACTTGCGCTGAAATGGCTGGATGGATTGCCCATCTGGCTCATTCTCGCAGTGATCGCAGCTGTATGCGCTCTGTTCGTGACGCCGGTGCTCATCATCCTGCAACATGCCTTTGGTGGACGCGTGCCACTCGACGAGTATCCGCGTGTCTATAGCCTCGCGCTCGTCATCTCGATTGGCATTACAATTTTTGGCTATCTTCTGGATCGCGCAACTAATGGCGATGCCGCCGTTGAAGGCGGAACTGACGAAACTGGGAATCCTATTGCGATCTTCATGTCCCGTTTGCCGCTTCCCTATCGGAACGCCGCTCTCTATGCGATCTCGTCCGAAGACCATTATCTACGTGTGCATACCAGCGCCGGGGAGCATCTGTTTCTGGAGCGCCTGAGCACAGCTATGCACCAGTTGGAACGCGCGCCCGGCCTTCAGACGCATAGATCATGGTGGGTGAATGAAACGGGTGTGAAGTCGGTGACGACGTCCAGCGGTAAAATGACCATTACCCTGAAATCGGATGTTGAGGTTCCGGTCAGCCGCACATTTGCCCCGAAGGTTCGCGAAGCCGGTTGGCTTGGGTGATCTAGTCCTGTCGCTTTACAATTGAAATCAGAACGACGCAGAAGCTGGAAACTGCTGAGAGAAGTGGCGCCAGCACGCCCCATTGTGTGTCGCGCAGAAACAGAAAAACTAGCGCAGCCAGGAAAAGGGAGCACACAGCGAACCCGATCAGGAATTCGCGTAAAGAAAAGGGCAGGCGACTCACGTGCTAATTGTCGTTCAGGCGCTGCATGAGCTGGCTGACAAACAGAATGTGACTTCGCAGGCGATAAAGTTCGTCTGTGTAGGATTCAGGAACTTCCACATTGCCAACTTCTGCCTGCAAGGCTTGCAGCTCGTAGATTACATTATCGCGTTCCTGAATTGTGTGGGCCGCGCGTCCACGGTCTTCCAGTGTACGAAGGTCTTTATACCAGATGTAGATTTTGCGGCGTGTGCGCCAGCGATAAAGCGGCGGTGCAGCTTTTATGAGCGGAAAGACAAGCGTCAGAAGCGGAATCGCGAGCACCCAGGCGCGTTCAAGGAAATTGGCAACGCCAAATGGGAACATGCTACGCAGGAAGCTCGGGCCTTTTTCGTAATAGCGGGCAGCCTCCTCAGACAGAGGCAGGTTTGTGCGGTTCGGGCTTGGGAAAACACCCGGCTCGGATAGAAGCGTGCCGCCGCGGTGCTGGTCCACCATCGCTTCGATCAAAAGGGCCTGAATAGCCGGATGTAAGTCTTCACGCACGATGATTTCGGCGACTGGCGCAATCAGTTCAATCGGATCCGATGGCAGGTTGTCTGCCAGATCGAGGCCGCCTTCAGGGAAGATGACGCGCTTCAGGTAAGGTGTCCGGCGTTCATAGGCGAGGGCGCGGGGAAAGCTCAGAACCGCGATATCGGGATCGGCCAGAAGTTGAGAGACAAATGGTGCGCTCGGGCCGGACACGGCCATCAATACGTCCACTTCTCCGGCCAGAAGCGCTTGCGCACCAGCATCGCCCGAGAGCGGCAATAACGTCGCGTCGACCTCGTTTTCAGCCAGCATCCGGTCTGCCAGAAGGCGTGTGCCTGAAGTTTCCGAACCGGCTGCGATACGCATATTGCTGAAATTTCGAAGATCCAGATCGTCGATGTTCATGACATCTGCGCTGTCGCGGAAGAACACCCAGAGCGGCTCATAGAATACCGTGCCCAGAGATTGCAGCTCGTCTTCGTCTTCAGGAAGTGTCGCGCCGCCCTGCACAATAGCCGCCTGCACTTCACCGGCACGCAGAAGATCGAGATTATCGCCTGAACCCGTCGTGTTCACGACATTCAGCGTGACATCTTCTTCTGCAAAGAAGGCCTGATAATCGAGAGCTGCCTGCGCATAGGCGCCGCCAGCGCTACCCGATGCAAAGCTAACCTCTTTGGGTGGCGGCGGGGCGATAAAGCGGAACAGAAGGAATGAGACGATAATCGCGACAAGCGTTATCCCGACATATGTGAGCGCTGATTTGGATATCGACATGCTGCATCCCCTTCGGAAAAATCCATAGCGCTTCCGGTGGCGGTTGCAAGATGCAGAGCTTCAGAAGGCGCTCTATGCCTGAAAGATAATCTTTAACCTGGCGCAGCCCTTGCACGTTCTGAATTTCAGGGAACCAGCCCGCTGCAAGCGGGTTTGTATTTCAGGAACCGCAAAAGGAGTCACTCAAAATGGGACAGGTAAACTGGCTGAAACGGTCCGTCTCAATGACTCTGCTGACAACCATGCTGGGCACAAGCCTGTGGCTGGTGTTGCAGCAGAACCATTCGCTGTTTTGATATTGACGGCGGAGCTCAGGCCTCGCTGACGAGCTCGCCCGCGCATTCCGGCGCGCCTTCGCAGCAATTCTCGGTAAAGCGACGCATCAAAGTCGCAATCTCGTCCCGATTTACTGAATAAATCATGTGCCGCCCCTGACGTTCAACGTTAAGAAGGCCAGCCTCTGTCAGCACATTAAGATGTGCGGTCAGCTTGTTCGGGGTGACGTCAAGAGTGTTCGCGATTTTGCCAGCCGGCAGACCGTCCGGACCTGCTTTCATGAGCAGGCAGAAAGTTCGAAGGCGCGTGTCTTGTGCCAGCGCGCTGAATCCTTTGAGAGTCTTCTCAAGCTCAATTGTATATTTATCTATCGCGGTCATTTCTCTTCGCCCAATTACACACACAAAATAGGGTTGCTGTGTGTTAGACGAAATGCGGCATATTAATCCATACACCCAGCTGTAAAAAATTGATCTTTTTGCAGCTGGGGGCTGAGGTGGGCAAATTATTTCAGATTCACCTGAATTTTTAGTTTTGCCGAAGCAGCGGGTTAGACAATTCTGCTGTCAAACCGTCCGACGCACCGTGCACGATGAGAAGTTCGTTGATGACTTCGCTGCGATTGCCGTTGAATTCACGAATGCGTCCTTCAAGGCGTTGATCGCGCTGGTTGCGGAAGCCACGGGTGTCAGCAACCCAGTCACCGTTTTCTCGAATGAATTCGAGTGAATAGTTTGCGCCTGAGCGCGTGTCGCGCAGTGGCAGTGTGGCCCGGCCGTTTTCACCCTGAATAACTTCACCAGCTTCGATGTTTCGGAAGCCGTTTTCACCGATCAGATCAGCGGATACCAGAATGTTCATAATATCGCGGCCAGTCAGGCGCTGAAGGTGCGACGCGTCGAACTCACTTCGCAGATAGTAGACTGAAATCTCATCATGGATACCAAGAGAGGGCTGGCCTTCCGGGCCATATAGCGCAATCTGACGGAGCGTTTCGAAACGGTCGATTGAGGCTTCGGAGACATAGTCAGTCGCATCATATCCGCGCCCGGAGCTGACCGCAGCCGCATAGCCGTTATAAGATTCCATAACGCCCTCGGAAACCGAGCCGCCACATGCTGCAAGTAGGAGCGCCAAACCGCCCGCTAATCCTGTGCGCCACATCTTCATGCCTGTCATAAGTCCCTCGCACGGCCTTGTTCTTTTGCTCAGCCGCTTTCCTGTCAGAGAGTATACTCTCATAAATGCGTTTAAAAAACTGGCAGGCCTGTTAACGGAACTTGATCCGTCGGCGTAAGGACTTGTTCACACAACAGCCGGATTACGCGTCGCGCAGAACGCGGGCTGCAGGCTTCGCCAGAACGCTGCGCGCGACAAACAGGCCGCCAAGAACTGAGATGCCGAGAGCGGCGATGAGAATGACGCCAACCGGCCCGTAAGGTATTGACCAGCGCGCTTCGAATACACTCACGATAATCGGATAAGCTGCCGCGATGCCTATCAGGGCACCGAGGAGGGCTGCAATGCCGCCGGCTATGCTGAACTCCAGAGCATAGAGCTGGAATATCTGCGATCGCGCAGCGCCGAAGGTTTTCAATAGAGCTGCTTCTACCGCGCGCTTCTGTGTCATCACGCCAAGCGTCCCCATCAGTACGAGAAGGCCCGCAATTGTGACGACGCTGGCAGCCGCGTTTACGGCCAGAGCAATATCGTCAAAGATTTTGGATGCAGCTTCCAGCGCAGGACGTGTTTCGAATACGACCACGCCCGCAAAATCATCTTTCAGCGCTGCTATCAGTGCGCGGTCCTCGCTGCCTTCTGTTCGCGCAATGGCGACATGAGACGGGTTTGCGGCTTCCAGAGTGCCTGGCGAGAAGATGAATGCCGTATTCGATCCTATATCGAACGTGCCCCACTCCACGCGCCGGATAGCAGCGACTTCTGCGGTGAGATCACGGCCAAAGACACGTAGTCCAATCGTTGAGCCGGGCGAGAGGCCAAGACCGCGGGCTGCGCCCTCTTCAACAGAGACCAGAAGCGGTCCGGAATAATCTTCTGCCCACCATTCACCTTCGAGTGTTTCGCCGCCTTCAGGTTCGGGGCCTAGAAAAGTCACGTTGGTTTCACCGCGGACAGCCCATCTCTCACTGTCTGCGATCTCTGCTTCGGCGGTCGGAACGCCGTTGAGTTCAGTGATGCGGACAAGCAGGAAAGGCGCGCGGCGATAGGCGTCCCTGTCGTCAATATCCACGCTGAAGCCAGATATGAGCTGGTCAAAATCTTCTGCGCGGTCGCCCGGAATCTGGGTGAAGACGAGAGACGGCGCGTTGGAAGGGGCTGTTTCCTTTATCTGACGCAGAAGGTTAGCCTGCACAGCAACGACCAGTGACAACAGCGCGAGCCCGATACCGAGAGACGGCATGATTGCGCTTGCAAGAGAGCCGGGCCCTGAAATGTTGGAAAAAGCGAGCCGCGTCAGGCCGCGCGAATTGTCAGCGACAGGCTTTGCGGCACGTTTGATCAGCCACGCCGTGAGCAGGAATGCGCCCCAGATAATTGCCGTACCAGCCAGAAGCGCGAGCGTGATCATCGGACGGGAGCTGCTAAGTGTCGATAGCAGGATAAATCCGGTAAGACAGGCGAGCGACAGGCTGCGTTCCAGCACAGGCGTGCGCGTCCCGCTTTCTTCAGAGAGGTTCCGGAAGAGCGCTGATGGCGGCGTCGCGCGTGCGCGGCCAATGGCGGGAATGGCGAAGAAACCGGCGCTCAGAAGGCCAAGCGCAAGCGCCGTGATTAAAGGTATGGGATAAATGGCCAGCGCCTGGGGGAGGGCGATCTGATCGCCTGCAAAGCTCACCATGAGATACGGCGCTGCAGCACCTATAGTGAGACCCAGAGCACCACCGAGGAGGGCGAGCGCCCCCAGCTGAATGGTGTAGGCTGTGCGGATAAGGCCGCTTTCAGCGCCCAGAGATTTCAGCGCAGCGATGGCAGAGGTACGTGACTGTAAAAAGGATGTCGTTGCCTGTTCGACGCCAATGCCGCCTGCGATCAGGGCTGCGATGCCGATGATCGACAGAAAATCGTTCAGTGTCTGAAGAAGCTCCTGCAAGCCATCAACGGCATTCTCGGGTCCGCGAATGCGCACATTGGCTTCGGGGAAGGATTCATCGAATGCTTCGCGCAATTCCCGAATGGGCAGTTCAGTATTGGCGCTGACAATCAGGCGTGTCCGGAAGAGTTGTCCGACACCAAGTCTGTCTGCAGCTTCGAGTGCGCGAATGCTGACCACAGCTTCAGGGCCAAACGAGCCGGGTGTTCCGATCTGGTCGGGCAGGCGGTCAAGGCGGGCACGGATTTCCGCGCGTACCGGGCCAAGATTGATTTCGTCACCGATGGCAGCATCAAACTGGTCCAGAAAACTCTGGCTGACAGCCGCGCCCCATAATTCGCCCTGTTGGTCGAACGTCGTATCGATGTCGCCCGACAGTTCCATTTCGCCAACCAGAGGGAAGGCATCGTCTATACCTGTGAGATCGACCTGACGGCGCAGATCTCCTGCGGTTCCCATGACGGTGAGTGTGATTTTCTCAGAGACGTCGCCGAGGCTTTCTGCGTATGCACGTTCGTCATCGGTCAGCCTGCGCTGGTTCACCGCAAACATGGCGTCGCCGCCAAGCAGCATACGCGCTTCGCCTGCGAGGCCGCGTGTGAAGACTTCTGTCACCGAACCGGCAGACGAAATGGCCGCGACGCCAAGCGTGATGCAGGCAAGGTAAATCCAGAAGCCTCTCAGCCCGCCGGACAGCTCACGTATTGCGATGCGCCAGGCTGCACTCATGCTTCAAGGTTTCCGTTGCGCATGGTGACGATACGGTCTGCGCGCTTGGCCAGTTCCCGGTCATGGGTGACGAGCACCATCGCGGTCTTTCGCTTCTGCACGATATCGAACAACATGTCGGCAACGCCTGCGCCGGTATCGCCATCGAGATTGCCCGTCGGTTCGTCGGCAAAAACGATTTCGGGATCGCTGGCAAGCGCGCGCGCGACGGCAACGCGCTGACGTTCCCCGCCGGACATCTGGCCGGGATAGTGATCAAGCCGGTCGCCCAGACCCACTTCCTGAAGCAGCTTTGTGGCTTTGTCTTTCACGCCCTCAATGCCAGAAATTTCGAGTGGCACCCGCACATTGTCGAGTGCCGTCATTGTCGGCAGTAAATGGTAGGACTGAAAGATCAGGCTTACGCGGCCGCGACGAAGACGGGCCAAGGCATCTTCGCTCATCCCTGTTATGTCAGTTCCCAGAAGTTCGACTTTGCCGGATGTGATGCGCTCGAGCCCTGCCGCAATGGAGATAAGAGAAGATTTGCCCGAGCCTGATGGACCAATCACCGCAACGCATTCGCCAGGCTCGACTTTCAGGCTCACACCTTTGAGAATTTCGACCGGACCGGATTGCGCAGGCAGCGTCAGCCTTACATCATGCAGGTTCAGGGATTCAGCCAATGGAGCGCTCCGATCACGATTTGGTTGGAATGAGCTATATGAAGCATACGAATGGCAGGAAAGTCAGGGAAGATGGTGAAGCAAATGGGTTTTCAAGCTTTCGTGATGTCTGTTTTGCTGCTGGTCGGTTGTTCTGCCCAGAATGAGCCTCCTGCAGAGCCGCCAGCTCCAGCCATTGAGGACGCGACCGTCGCGGACGTCGTTACGGACGATGCGCAGGTGATTGTCATGCTCGGCGACAGCCTGACCGCAGGCTTTGGTTTGCCCGATGCGGCCGCCTTGCCATCCGTTGTCGAGCGAAAACTTACCGAGGCCGGCTATGAAGTCGAGGTGATCAATGCAGGTGTTTCCGGTGACACCACATCAACGGGACGCGCTCGCTATAACTGGAGCGTGGCATCGGCTGATCCGGACATCCTGGTGATTGCGCTCGGAGCGAATGATTTCCTCTCAAGCCTGCCGTCCAGTTTGGCGCGGGATAATCTATCTGCGCTCATTGAACAGTCTCAGCAAGACGGTATTGAGGTGATTCTTGCAGGTCTGTCGCCGCGCTTTGAGGGCGCCGATGATAGTCTCGAGGCCGAGTATGCCGCCATCTATCCGGCGCTCGCCGAAGATTATGGCGTGCCGCTGTATCCAGACTTGATGGCAGGTGTCTGGAATACGCCGTCTCTGTTGTTAGGGGACGGACTTCACCCGACTGCCGAGGGTGTAGAGGTGATGGCAACAGGCCTGTTGCCGGTCATCATCAGCGTGATCGAGGCTGACTAGGTTTCTTCCGGCTCGGTGATGCGCTCGGCGGCAAGGTAATCGGCGCTGCGCATCTCAAACAGGCGTGATGATGTTCGCTCAAACTCGAACGCGCTATCACCTGAGACATAGAGCTCGTTCGGTTCGGCTTCCGCAGAAATGATTACCTTGGCACGCGCTTCGTAGAGTGCGTCGATCAACGTGATAAAGCGCGTAGCGGCGTTCCGGTTTTCAGGGCTAAGGATCGGTACGTGCTCGATGAGTACGGTGTCGAAATGGCGGGCAAGTGACAGATAGTCTGCGGCGCCAAGCGGTCTGTCACACAGCTCTTCAAAGCTCATGCGGGCAACGCCAGCGGCCTGTGCAGGAATGCGCCATTCACGGCCATGCACCGTGAGATGCGTTTCATGTGGCTCTGCGCCAGAGGTAAGGCGTTCCCAGGCGGCATCAATGCTCGCATCCGCTTCCGGGCCCAGCGGAGAGTAATAAACCGGTGCCGCAGTCAGGCGCTCAAGGCGATAATCGCGGTCGGAACGGATTTCATGAACGTCGTGCGTGTCTTTTAGAAGTTCGATGAAAGGGAGGAAGCGCTGGCGGTTGAGACCATTCTTATAGAGATCATCCGGCGGACGGTTAGAGGTCGCGACGACGACTACATCACGGGCGAGAAGGTGTTCGAACAGACGACCGATCAGCGTGGCATCGGCGATGTCTTTGACCTGAAACTCGTCAAAGCAGAGGAGCTCGGCGCTGGCGGCAAATTTCTTAGCGGCCGGTGGTATCGGATCATCCACGCCGCCCTTAACGGCCCAGCCAGAAGCTCGGCGCTCTGACGGGGTGAGCTTCTTCCAGTCGTTGATGAACGCGTGGGCTTCCTGCATGAAATCGTGAAAGTGGACGCGTCGTTTGTGCTCGATATTTGTGGTCGAAAAGAAGAGGTCCATAAGCATGGACTTGCCACGCCCGACTCCGCCCCAGAGATAAAGCCCGCGAACCTTTTTCGGCTTTGAGAACCAACCCTTCTTGCCGCGATTTTCAATACGGTCCTGAAGGTCATCCAGAAGGCGCGCAACCTCGGCCTGTGCGGCGTCAAACTCTATGGTGCCGCTGGCGGTTTTAGCCTCGTATTCTTTATACAGAGTGCCCATCAAGCCCCCAGAGCCTGCGTGATCTCGCCGATGAAGATGTTCAAGAGCTCCGGATGAAGCAGGATGGCGATTGCGATGCCAATCAAAGCGCCGCCGAGGTGGGCATCATGGCCGATATTATCGCGGGCGGCGCGCATGCCGTAAATGCTGTAAGCCACGTACAGCAATGCGAACACAACTGCCGGAAGCGGGAGAAAGAAAAACACATAAAGCAGCTGAAACGGTGCGAAGAGGCAGAAGGTGAAGATGATGCCAGACACAGCCCCGGAAGCGCCGAGCGCCATATAGTTCGGGTTGTTTCTATGCCGCCATAGCGCAAACAGATTGCCGCCAATCAGGGCGCCCAGATAGATCAGGAAGAAACTCTGGCTTCCAAGCACGCGTTCAACTACGGGGCCGAAGAAGAACAGCGTGAGCATATTTACGAATAAGTGCGTCGGGTCAGCGTGCAGAAAGCCCGATGTCAGAAGGCGGTGATAGTCCTTACCTTGCAGCACAGCGCGCGTGTTCAGAATGCCCCAGCGCATCAATCCGTCGTTAGAGAAGGCCATGACGCTCAAGGCGATGTTCGCAACCAGAAAAATCAGGGTTGCGCGCGATGTGAGTAAGTCTTCCACGCTAGGGCGTCTCCGGCAGATTTGAGCAGTGCGACAGGTCTTTGACCCTCACTTAGTGGTTAAACCCGTGGGAATCAAAAAAGTTTGTTTGCGGTCAGGCTGTTTTGAGCCTTTGCCCGTGCTCAAGACATCAAAAACCCCGGAGGTTTCGCGTCCCCGGGGTCCTGACAGGCTTAGCTGTCTGACGAGTCGTCACCTTGCTTTCAGGCGGCTTGCGGCTCTGCCTGTGGCATCAGGCTTTGCAGGAATTCGTAGAACTCTTCCGGGCGCTGGATAAAGCGGTTGAACGGCAGATTTTCTTTGGCAACTGCGTTCGGTGCGCAATCGCAGCCCGCAGCGATGGCTGCTTGCGCGACGGTGTCGCGGTTCTCGCTTGCAGAAACGACCGCCATGCGGAAATTGCCCATAGATGCTACGCGTGTCAGCGTCATGCTCTCGTCGAAGCTGTCGGGCAGGCGGAGATCCAGAACAACCAGATCAAATTGTTCGTAACGGATACGGCGTTCCGCTTCCATCAGGTTCGCGGCAATAACGAGATCAAGTTGAATGCGCTTACGAACCGCTTTTGTTGCGGCAACCATAAGCATCTCCTGAGCGCGCTGATGGTCTTCGACCCATAACACTTTCATTTCCAACCCCTACACCTGAAATCAGGTCAAATCCTCAATAACACGCAGAGTTTGCCTCAAGACCCTTTCCGGAAAGTAAATTTAACGGTCTCGTCGCGTTAAAGCTTTCGAGCGTGAGGTTAATTTTTTTGATAAAATTGTTAAGGATAAGATGTTACGATATCGAAATAAAAATAGCATTTCTGTAGCGAGCTGGCGCCTTGATTGCCTCCAAATCCCCTTCATTTCAGGTTTTTGAAGAATATTCCGAAACCGAAACGAAAGGTTTCTGCATAAATTCGACTGACCACACTCGTTAGCCCAGTAGCATAAAATTATTACCGGTTCCGCGCCAGAGCGCGTTAACACTTAATGATGATCGCGATTCGCGTTAACGCTTTTCAGACGCGATTCAGACATTTTGAAATAATTACAGGCTCTTGATAGCCAAGATAGTTTCATTCAGGCGCCCGGCAATGACATCCAGAGAAAAGACGACAGACAATACGGCCCTCTTTCTTCCGGACGCCGAGCGTGACGATGTTCATATCGTGGATGTGCTCATTGAGGAGCGCTGTCCAAGTTTTGCCGGTCATTGGAGCTGGCCGCTTCTACGTCCGATCCTGTTTGGCATGCTGGGGTATCGGCGCGCCGTGAAAATGGCGGACTATATTGAAAAGCTGCGCGGCCGGGATTCATTCGATTATCTGGTTGAGGATCTCGATATCGGCCTCGATTTGCATCAGTTTGACAGGATACCGGCAACGGGACGCGTGATCATCGCGGCAAACCATCCAACAGGGCTCGCAGATGGCGTTGCTATGTGGGAAGCGCTGAAGCGTATTCGCAGCGATATTTTGTTCTTCGCCAATGCGGATGCGATCCGCGTCAGCCCGCGCATGGTGGACGTTATTATCCCGGTGGAATGGGTGGCCGAGAAACGCTCTCCGGCCAAAGCGAAAGAAACGCTGCGCCGCGCAAAGGAAGCCTTCAAAGCCGAAAAATGCGTAGTCATTTTTCCTTCAGGCCGTCTGGCTGCCATGGAAGAGGATGGACTGACCGAGCGTCCATGGTTTCAGACTGTGGCCACGTTGGCGCGTAAGCAGAAATGCCCGATCATTCCTGTGCATGTGAATGCCAGAAATTCCTGGCTATTTTACTTCCTGTCGAAGGTTTCCGGAGAGCTGCGCGATATCACGCTCTTCTATGAGCTTCTGAACAAGAAAGGCTCACGCTTCGAGATGACAGCGGGTGAACCTATCCAGCCTGAAGATCTGGCCGGAGACGTTCAGCTCGTGACCGAAGAGCTGAAGAACTATGTCGCTTATGAGCTTGGTGATAATCCGGACCTGAAATTTTCGGAGTATCGGGCTACTAAAGGCGATCCTGCTTCATAAGAAAAAGCCCGGACGAGTGCCCGGGCTTTTGTTTGTTCAGTCTGACTGCCGACTATTTCTTCGGCACCAGTTCAACCATCATTTCTGTATAGCCCTTCACGAAGCAGCTTGGAGTGCGGACAGCATCTTTAACAACGATGATGTCTTCAAAGCGCTTGAAGAACTCTTCCCAGAGAATTTTCAGCTGCATTTCGCCGAGGCGGTTACCGACGCAGCGGTGAATGCCGAAGCCGAAGGACAGGTGGCTGCGAACTTTTGGACGGTCAATCCAGATATCGTTCGGGCGCTCGAAATGACGCTCATCACGGTTGCCGGAAACATACCACATGAGAACTTTCTCACCGGCCTTGATCGTTTTGCCGCCAAGCTCGACATCTTCCAGAGCCGTACGGCGCATGTGCGCCAGCGGTGTCTGCCAGCGAATGATCTCGGAGACCATGCTCGGGATCAGATCGTGATTGGCTTTCAGCTTGTCGAACTCCTGCGGGAACAGGTTCATGCCAAGCACAGATGCCGTCATGGAGTTACGGGTCGTGTCATTGCCGCCGACGATGAGCAGAATGACGTTGCCGAGATATTCCATCGGCTCCATGTCTTTAGTGTGCTCGCCCGTCGCCAGCATGGAGATCAGGTCATTGCCTGGCTCGTTTGCGTTGACGCGTTGGTTCCAGAGCTCTGTGAAATAGCCGAGGCATTCCATCAGCTCTGCGCGCCATTGCTCTTCGCCGCCCGGGCAGATCTCAGGGTTCTCACGGCCGGTTGCAACGTCAGACCAGCGTGTGAGCTTGCGACGATCTTCGAACGGGAAGTTGAACAGTGTCGCGAGCATCATGGTTGTGAGCTCGATAGAAACAGTGTCGACCCAGTCGAACGGCTCGCCAACTGGCAGGCTGTCGAGAACTTTAGCTGTGCGCTCGCGGATCAGGCTTTCGAAGTTGCGCAGATTGTCCGGCGCCACGATTGGCTGAACTGTCTTGCGCTGAACGTCGTGCTTTGGCTGGTCCATCGCGATGAACATTGGAAGCGAAAAGTCTTCGTCCAGATCGACCAGCGTAATGCCGCCCGCAGAGGAAAAACGCTTATGGTCTGTGTCGACAGCCATAATGTCTTCATAGCGTGTGACGGACCAGTATGGGCCAACCGCGCTCTCTGAGCAGTAGTGAACTGGCTCTTCATCGCGAAGACGGGCGAAACGGTCCCAGTAGGCTTCGCGGCGCCAGAGTTCAGGATCCGAGATATCAAGATCAGAAAGGTCGAGCGAACTTGCAGGGCGGACAGGGCCGCCGGGGATCACGTATTTACGATCCAGACGCCAATCGCGTTCTTCCTGAGTATCAGCAACTTCAGAGGCGGTATCTGCCATTTTTCTTCTCCCCGAATAGGTCTTTGAGAGGGTTATATCACAGCTCTTTGCTAAAAACTATGACGCAGGCGTCATTTTTTTGATTTGGGCGATGTGTAGTTCTTTCTGGAAGAAATCCACGCCCGGCATTATGTAACTAAGTATCAAATCAGGAATTCAGAATGACGCGTACCGCCATCCCTCTTTTTATTGCTTCCCTTCTGGTGCTGAACGCCTGCGGTGGTTCAGATGTTCCAACCGAAGGCGATGGTGCGGGTGCTGAGAATATCCGCACTTTATCAGGGCTGCGGGACAGTCTGAATGAAGAGCGTGTGGATGTCGTTGATCCGAACACTATTGAAGCCGCGGCGCAAAACATTGACCCGTTCAAATACGGGCTCGATTACACAATATATGAGCGGGACCTGTTGAACGGGCTACTGGCTGATGCCCGCGCCGAGAGTGATTACCTCTCCCGTTCGCTCGCGGCGACGCAAGAGAGCCTGCCTGTTGTACGCCCGGGCAAGAGCTTTGAGTCCTATCAGGCGATCCTGTCCTGCGCTGTGTCGGCTGACGTTCTGGGCCGTCTGGGCGTGCTTGTGCCGCACGTTGCGCTTGATCATGCGATCGATTTTACTGAGCTTTCCATCACCATCACCGCAGACGACATGGAAAGCGAAGATTTTCAGGCGTTCGAAGCGCAGATGGTTGATCTGCAGGAGAACGGTACAGCGCTTGATCGTTTCAACCATCGCCGCGCGCTTGAAGCCGAAGAAAACCGCCTGCGGACACGCCATTACCTGAACTATTTCCTCATGCGCGATGCTTTGCTTGAAAGCGCAAACCGTGATGCCCTGCAGGAAGAGCTGAACAGCTGCCTTGAAACCTATGAAGACGACATCGCAGCTCTGATTATTGCCCGCGAGCAGGCTGAAGCCGAAGAAAACGGATAGCGCCCGTTTAGATTGCACCTGCGCAAAATCACACATAAAGTTCCAGCTTCATCGGGGAGGGCTGGAGTGTCAGGTTTTAGAGCTTTGTGTGCGGCAGCACTATGCGCGGGAATAGTGTCATGTGCAGCTGAAGAGCCTGCGCCAACACCTGTTGAAACTGCCGAAAGCGACTCTGCCGAACCAAGTGCCGCCGTGTCGTCGCTGTCTTCTATTCGCGCCATGGCAAGTTCTGATGAACCCCGTGAACTTGATATGTCGATGCAGGATACGTCCCGCGAAAGCATTTCCCCGTTTCGCGGGCTGTATCTTCCCGAACAGCGGGCAGCCTATGATGACATTTACGAGACGGTTCGCAATGAGCCGGGCGTTCGCGAACGCTATGAAGCAGCGACGCAGGAAAGCCTGGAACAGTTGCGTCTGTCGCTCACGCTGCCATCACTTCTCTACTCGATGACCTGCGCTGCCGGTATTGATGTTCAGGGGCGCCGCGAAATCATCTCGCCCTATGAGTCGACGTATAATTCTAAATACTGGCTCTACACCGCATTTGCGGAACTGGATCAGCGCAATGCTGGCTCGGTTGCAGGGTTTCCTGAGGTGGTGCCGGGCATTGAGCGTTTCCCCGAACGTAGACGCGATTTTACGCCTGCTCCTGCGGTTAGTGAGTATCGCGAGCAGGTCTATATTCTCTATATGCTGGAGCGGGATGACCAGCTGGAGAGTGACTCGCGCCGCTTAAATGCAAATCGGGTGGAAGCCTGTTGGAACAGACAACCACCCGCTTTGAGTTATTATGGGGGCAATTCATTCGCCGTTCGCTAAGTCGTAAACGGCGAATGAGAGCAATTTAGTTGAACGCTTCGCCTGACCAGACATCAGCTTCATAGCTGGAGGTCATGTTCATTTCGTCCAGCAGCACGATGCGGAAGATCAGATCGTCACCCGGGCTGATCGGGCCACCTGGGCGCGGGTTCTGGCCGTAAGCCATCTCAGACGGAATATAAAGCAGCCAGTCATCGCCCGGACACATCATGCCGAGAGCTTCTGTCCAGCCGCGAATGACGCGGTTAGCTGGAAACTGAGACGGCTGGTTGCGCGCGAAAGACGAGTCAAAAACCGTGCCGTCTACGAGGCGACCTTCATAGTGAGCGAGCGCAATGTCGTCATTGTTGACGTTGGATTCGCATTCAGGGCCAGCTGTGAGAACGATGTATTCAAGGCCTGATTCCATAATGTTTACGGCGTCACCTTCATGGTCCCAGCCATCATTCGCGTAAGTCGCCCACGGATCGGATGGATCGGCCGCAGGTGTAGCTTCCATGCGCGGCGCGGCGCTTGTTGTGGACGCGCCCTGTTCGCAGGCAGCCAGTCCGAAAGCAGCGCTCATGGAAAGCGCGAGGAGGGTAGGTTTCAGCATTACTGTTTCCTTGTGTCTGAGATCAGAGCTTGCGTGGCGGATAGCCGGCAGCTGTCAGGGCTTCAATCACTTCCTGAGTGTGCTGCGCATCGCGTGTTTCTACGAGGATATCAAATTCCGCGCCTTTCGCCGGAACATCCAGTGCAAGACGGTTATGGGCAACTTCGATAATGTTTGCGCCGGAATCGCCGATCACTTTGGAGACGAGCGCCAGAAGGCCCGGCCGATCGTCACCCAGAATACGGATGTTGACGAGGCGTTGGTCGCGCACAAGGCTGCGTGTCAGAACTGAAGCCAGCAGACGGGTGTCGATATTGCCGCCGCACAGGACGAGGCCCACGCGTTTGCCGGAGAATTTCGTCGGGTGCGCCAGAAGCGCAGCAAGACCTGCTGCACCAGCGCCTTCGGAAATCGTTTTCTCGACCGTTGCATAAAGCGTGATGGCGCGCTCGATCGTGTCTTCATCGACAAGCACCACGTCGTCTACGAGGCGCTGGCAGATTTCAAAGTTGCGTCGCCCAACAGTCTTCACCGCAATGCCTTCAGCAATCGTTGTGCCGCCCGCTTTCGGTGGTTCGCCTTTGAGCTCGTTGAAGAGCGCAGGGAATTGTTCGACTTCAACGCCAATGACTTCAATGTCCGGCTGCAGCGCTTTAGCGGCTGTTGCGATGCCGCTGATCAGTCCGCCACCACCGACCGGAATGACCAGGCAATCCAGCGGCTTTGAAACGTCATCAAGCATTTCAAGCGCAATTGTGCCCTGACCGGCCATGACGAGCCTGTCGTCAAACGGATGAAGGAAGACGAGGTTTTCCTTCTCGCACAGCATCTGGGCATGCTCATTGGCTTCGATCAGCGTGCTGCCTTTCAGGATCACGCGCGCACCATAGTTTCGCGTATGCTGCACTTTCACGAAGGGCGTGTTTTCCGGCATGACGATGGTCACCGGAATACCAAGCCGCTGTCCGTGATAAGCGACACCCTGTGCGTGGTTGCCCGCAGACATAGCGATCACGCCGCGCTTTTTCTCTTCATCGGTCAGACCCATGAGACGGTTCAGCGCGCCGCGTTCTTTAAAGGCTGCTGTGAACTGGAAGTTCTCGAACTTAATCCAGACCTCCGCACCCGTAATCTCTGACAGCGTCCGCGAGTGACGCATAGGGGTATGCTCCACCTGTCCTGCGATTACGTCCGCAGCGGCCTGAACATCTTCGAGCTTTAGGGTGTTTTCGGTCACGTTTAACATCAGTCCTTACTGAGCTTTCAGCCTTTCGAGCATTTCTTTCATTTTGGCGTGCAGCATATTGATAGCCTGCAACGGGCGGACCATCACTTTGAAATCAGTAATTTGTCCAGCCTCATTCCATGAAATCATATCGATGCCATCGATGTAGATGCCGTCGATCTTGGTCTCGAACTCAAGCACGGCGCGGTCGCCCAGATCGAATTCGCGCACATAGACAAAGTCTTCGCCACCCAGCACTTTTTCAGCAGAAGCAAGGTATTGGAAGGTGATCTCTTTGCCTCGCTGGGGTGTGTGAACGACCGGCGAGTGGAAAACCACATCATCTGCCAGCATACCGCGCAGCTCTTGATGGTCATGGCTCTGCATATGGTCATACCAGCGTTGAAGATTTGGACTTGCCATTATTGTGCTTCCTTTCCCGTATAGTTATCCCACATGTGTAGCCTTAACTTCGCATCCGACAACTATGTGTCGAGTAAATCTGCTATCGGAGCGCGGCGATCATGAAAGATGCGATCAAATCCATCCTGCCGGTAAATGTACGTACACGCCTGAAATGGGCGGGCTATGCGGTTAAAGACATTATTGATCCGGTGAAGGATCCGCGTGTGCCAAACCGTCGTGACACGTTTGTCGGCGGCGGCGATTTTGTGGCAGTTGGCGACGACTTCCTGAAGACACTCAAACGACATGGTGTGACGCCGGATATGGCCATTCTTGATGTGGGGTGCGGGCAGGGTCGTATGGCGCGTCCGCTTACGGAGTTTCTGGTGCCGGAAGGGCACTATCTCGGTTTTGATATTGTGAAAGCAGGCGTGGAATGGTGCCAGACGCACTATGCTGATCTGCCGAATTTCACTTTCGTCCATGCTGATGTGTTCAACGCTCGATATAATGCAGACGGCCATAACGAAGCATCTGCCTACACATTCCCATCCGACAGCGATGCCTATGATTTTGCGTTCCTGACATCTGTCTTCACGCACATGTTGCAGACGGACGTGGAGCGTTATCTGTCAGAGATTACACGCTCATTGAAGCCGGGCGGTCGCTGCCTGATTACATGGTTCCTGCTGAACCCGCAGACAGAAGCCTGCAAAGCTCCGCGCCTGACTTTCAGGTTTCCGGTGGATGAGGGCTCTAAGACGACGCTGGAAGATAGCCCTGAAGCGGCTATCGCATTCTCGGAGAATTGGGTGCGCGACGCGTATCTGAAAAATGGCCTCGCTATCGAGGCCATTGAGTACGGAAACTGGGCTAATCCTCACAGCCAGTTCGGCTATCAGGACACGATCATCGCCCGAAAGGTCTGAGAGCTTAGCTCGCCAGCAGACCTTCGCTCAGTTCTGAGGGATCATGCTCAGCCACGACGTGACCCGGGCCAACTTCGACAAGTTGTGGGCGATACTGTTCTGTATCGGCGTCATCAACCAGTTTGGACTTCATGAAACGCAGCGTTGCGCGGCGATCCAGCGGTGACGGCAGGTCGCCCTGAAGCTTTACAATATCACGGTCCTTCTCGGCGCGTGGATCCGGGTTAGGAACGGCAGCAATGAGAGACTTTGTGTAAGGGTGGCGCGGGTCTTCATAAATTGCGTCTCGCCCTGCAATCTCGACCACGCGGCCAAGATACAGTACCATGATGCGATGCGAGATTTCGCGTACAACGGCAAGGTCATGGCTGATAAAGATCATCGCCAGATCAAACTCGGATTGAAGCTCGATCAGAAGGTCGATGATTTGCGCCTGAACCGAAACGTCGAGGGCGGAAACGGCCTCGTCGCAGATGACCAGCTTTGGCTTCATGATCATCGCGCGGGCAATACCGACACGCTGGTTCTGGCCACCTGACAGTTCATGCGGATACCGGTTGATCAGTGCCGGATCGAGGCCAACACGAGGCATGATTTCCCGAACGCGGAGTTCACGATCTTTACGCGAAAGCGAAGGTTCGAACACGGTGAGCGGCTCTGCAATCGACTGGCCGATGGTCATACGCGGATCGAGGCTTGCAAACGGGTCCTGGAAGACGATCTGCAGATCACGGCGGACTTCTTTCAGCCCATCCTGGCTGGTTTTTGTGATGTCCTTGCCGATCCATGAGACCGATCCGCCCGTTGGCTCGACAAGCTGGAGAACAGCGCGTGCAAGCGTGGACTTGCCGCAACCGGACTCGCCAACCACGCCAAGCGTTTCGCCCGGACGCAGATCGAAGCTTACGCCATCAACAGCGCGAAGCTGCTTTGTTGTGCCGAAGAAGCCGCCTTCGGTCTTGATCGGGAAGCTGACACGTACATCGTCTGCCACCAGCACCGGCTTCACATCTGCAGCGGGCGGCGGAGAGAGGCTAGTGCGACCCGGACGATCCGGCTGGTCAATTCGCGGCACTGCCTCCAACAACTTTTTTGTATAGTCATGGCGCGCCTCGTAGAAAATCTGGTCAACCGTACCAGTCTCTACGATCTCGCCTTGCTTCATCACCACAACGCGGTCGCACATACGTGCAACAACGCCCATATCGTGGGTAATGAGAACGATGCCGGTGTCGGTCGTTGCTTTCAGGTCATTCATCAGCGCCAGAACCTGCGCCTGAACGGTGACGTCGAGTGCGGTTGTCGGTTCGTCCGCGAAAAGAAGTTTCGGGCCGCAAAGCATGGCGATCGCGATCATGACGCGCTGGCGCATGCCACCGGAGAGTTCGTGCGGGAACTGGTCCATGCGACGGGCAGGGTCTGGAATACGCACGCGTTCCAGCCATTCAATGCATTCTTTGTCCGCTTCCTTGCCGCGCAATTTGCGGTGAATGGCGAGTACTTCGCGAAGCTGTGCGCCGACAGTCATGTGCGGGGTCAGAGATGTCAGCGGGTCCTGAAAGATCATGGACATTTGAGAGCCGCGCATCATGCGTCGTTCGCTCTGGCTCATGCCGAGCAGGCTTTTGCCTTCAAACTTTACCTGACCTTTGGTGCGTCCGTTCGCGGCGAGCAGGCCCATTGCCGCGAGGGCGGACTGGCTTTTGCCTGATCCGGATTCGCCGACAACGCCGACGCATTCGCCGGGGAAGACTTCAAAGCTGACCCCCTTCACTGCGTTCACAACGCCATCCGGCGTATCGAATTCCACAGCGAGATTTTCTATGCTGAGAAGTGGGGTTTTAGCCTGATTTTCCAACTCTTTACTCCGGACCTACGTCAAAAAGGGATAGCTAACTATCACTTTCCGCCGATTTTTCATTGCTTACAGGCGCGCCTTACGCTTTTTTGCAACTAGCATCTCAGGGGAGAGAAACATAATGCCTGTCATCAATTTCGTAACACCGTGCATTCTCGATCATGGCGCCATCACAAAGCTTGGCAAGACCATGGCCGGTCTTAATATCACAAAGGGATTTGTAGTCACTGACCCGGGCATTAAACAAGTCGGTCTGCTGGACAAAGTCACAGAAAATATCAGCGGTGCGTACGAAGTGTTCGCCGGAACCGAGCCGAACCCAACCGAAAAGCAGGTGACGGAAGTCACTGCGATGTACAAAGAGTCCGGCTGTGACGGCATTATCGCGCTTGGTGGCGGTTCTTCCATGGACCTTGCAAAGGCTGTTGGTCTGATGGCTAGCCATGGCGGAAACCTCGCCGATTACGGCGCGACTGTTGGTGGGAGCAAGAAGATTGGCAAAATCCCGCCTCTGATCGCGATCCCGACAACGGCTGGTACTGGTTCTGAAGTCAGCGTGGGTATGATCATCATTCAGAACGACGGGCATAAGCAGACTTATGCGTCTCCACACCTTGTTCCAGCGACTGCGATCTGTGACCCTGATCTGACACTCGGCCTGCCGCCGCTGCTTACGGCTGCGACAGGTATGGACGCTGTCACTCACTGTATCGAAGCGATCCTGACCCCTACAGTGAACCCGCCGGCTGAAGGCATCGGCTATGAAGGTCTTGGCCGCGCCGTTGGTGATGGCTGGCTGAAGCGCGCTGTTCAGGATGGTTCGGACACAGACGCCCGTTGGAACATGATGGTGGCTTCTTTTGAGGGCGCGCTCGCCTTCGTGAAAGGCCTTGGCGGCGTGCATGCTATGTCTCACGCGGCTGGTCGCCTGCATGACCTTAAGCTTCACCATGGCACGCTGAACGCAATCTTCCTGCCGCACTTCATGCGCTTCCACGCTGATGCTGACGAGCGTAAATTTCAGCGCATCCGCCAGATGATGAACCTGCAAGAAGGCGCATGTGTGGGCGATGCGATTGCTAAGCTGAACGAAGATATCGGCATTCCAGCTAAGCTTTCAGATATCGGCGTTACAGCGGATCACGGTCCGTCAATCGTCGAGTACGCGCTGAAAGACCTTGCGCACTATGGTAACGCCAAGCCTGTCACGCAGGCTGATTATGAGAAAATCTTCGAACTCGCGCTCTGAGTTGGATGATCTGGCCGGGCGGCTATCGCGCCGCCCGTCTGCTCGTCACCGCAGTGATGTGGCGTACATCGCCTGAGGCGCTTAGCTGGCGTGCGAGCGCAACTTCCAGTTCACCTGCCGCGCGCGGATCGCCCGCCAGACGATAGGTGAGAATTGCCTCGCCTGACGTTGTAATACCTTCCAGATAAAAACCCCGGAATGTCGGATTGGCTTTGGTCCAATCGGCAAATTGCGCGCGGGCGGCGCCGCGGTTTTCGCGGAAGGTTCGAAGAAAGCGTGCCGCTTCGGAGTGTGAACTAAGGCTGACAATAAAGCGGGGTGGTTGTGGTGCGCCCGATGTGTGCGTTGCTTCTGTCTCGCTGATGATGCCTGCGCGGGTGCTGGCCCGAAGGATTTCTGCGGGCCGCGACAGGCCCTCAAAGCGTTCAACCGCATCCATGATGATAGGCGCACTTTGGCGGTCTGCAGGTGGAACCATCGTCAGCAGCACAGCCATAGCACCAACCATGGCAATCGCTGCGGCGATGCCAATCTCCAGAATAAATACGTTTGCTGGTGTTACGGGTTTACGCACGGCTTAGCCCCAGTCCGATGTCGCGCTTCTCTATTCAGACTAAGCGCCTGCCTGTGGTTCGCGAAACGGGTTTCACCATCGGGGCGAAGTCTAGCCGTCGTTCGCGGCCTCGGGGAATGGGTCTATAGGGGCTGTTTCGCCCGTAACAGTCTCTACGACCTGATCCTGAACTGCGTTCGCCAGTGTTTCAGCGCGGGCGAGGCGTTCCTCCTGTTGGTCACACGCAGCCAACAGAAGGAAGACAGGCGTCACCAGTGCTGCGCATGAACGTGTCATGCGTTGTTTCTCTGTAATGGTTGGCGGTAACCGAGATAGGTCCAGCGGCGCAGGAGAATTTCCATCGGTCCCCGTTTGAACTTTGTAAGCCAGAGGCTCACAAAGCACAGTGTGAAGATACCGGTCGCCAGCGCAATCAGAACGGCTGGCAACGCGCCCAGATGACCATAGAGGCCAAAGCCGATCGGCAGGGTTACGATGCACAGAATCACAGATTGTAGCAGATAAGCGGACAGCGTGGCTGAGCCGCCTCGCGCCAGGAATTGAAGGACCGGCCCTGTGCCCATGCGTGCGATGAGGGCAATCACGCCGATATAGCCAAAGGTGGAGAAGGGTGAGCCTAAGATCATGATGGCCATGCCGAACAGGCCCTGCGCGCTTTCACGCTGCTGCGCTCCAATGTAAACATTTGAGCCGTAAAAGCTCAAAATGAGCCCGATTGGCAGAAGTACGAAGAGCGACGTCTTCCAGAATTTATGGTCTGGCTGACTGAGCAGACCCAATTTGAAAAACCCGAGGCCGATCAGAAAGAAACCGAACGCACTTATACCCTGAACCAGTATGACTGTCGGGATCAGCGTTGGGATCAGAGACGCTCTTGCAGCAGCGATCTGCAGGAAGCTTCCTTCAGCAAAGATGGCATCAATGGCCAGAAAGGCTTCGCGCTGTTCGGCCATCTGATCGTCCATCATACGGCGGGTCGCAGGGTCGGTAATACCTTCCATCATCGCCATGGCGCCTGCGCCAAGCATCATCAGGGCAGTCTGAATCGCTATCAGCACGAGGCCCCAGATGATGAGCGTTTTCGGTTTTCCGTTCCGGCAGAAATAAAGAAGGCTGCCCAGAATGGCGTAGGTTACCAGAATATCGCCCAGAAACAGGAAGATGACATGGATCAGGCCGAGCGCCAGCAGGCCCACCATTCGGCGATAATAACGCGCTGTCGCATTGGTTTCTGTGCGTGCGGCTGATGCGAGCTGATAGCCGAGGCCAGCGCCGAACATCATGGAAAAGAGAGAATAGGATTTCAGCGTGAAAAGCCCGTTCACCAGCAGTTTCGCCCAGTGATCCCCTGCCTCTCCGGTGGAGGGATAGCCTGCGTTTAATCCTGCTGAAAACATTTCGACGTTTACAAGTACAATCCCGATAATCGCCCAGGCGCGGATCAGGTCCGGCATCAGGTCGCGGTGTCCGACAGTCGTTTTCAGCATGGTGTCCCTCCCAGTTTCGGACAGGATATACAGAATTGTTGCGGTTTGTCAGTGAAGGTTTTTATTCTGGTGTGAAACCGGCTGCGAATTGTTGCGCGGAGAAGCGTTGTGCGGCTGTTCGGGCAAGCTTCAGGGTGACGGCTTTGCGGCGTGCCGCGGCGAGTTTGTGTTCCGGAGCCGGGCGAATCAGCGCGCCGCCAAACTGGTCGGCAATTATCAGGCCGGTATCGAGTGGCAGAAGCTCGGTCGGAAAGCTCTCATGCACGGCGAAGAAGAACTTGTCGCAATAGGGGCGATACTCATGCCATTTGCCATCGGACTCAAAATCGGGCTTTCCGGATTTGACTTCGACGATCCAAATCTCGCCCTTCTCGCTCAGCGCCATGATGTCTGCGCGTCTGCCGTTTGCGAGCACCAGCTCTGTCACGCAGGCAAGAGACATTTGTTCAAGCAGCCGGACTGCGCCCTGCGTCACCGCGCGGGTTATGTCCGGCGTGGTAAAGCTCATAGAACGTTTTCGGCCTTAAACGGGCGTTCGATCAGACCTTTCATGGCTTCGCGCAGAGTGATATTGCCAGCCAGAATATTAGCGACCGCCTCACAGATCGGCATTTCGATGTCATAGCGTTTCGCAATTGCAACGACGCCGGGTGCGGTCGCGACGCCTTCGGTGACGGCTTTGCGTTCTGCCAGAATATCAGCTGGAGAGCGACCTTCGCCCAGCGCTTTACCAAAGCTCATATTGCGCGACTGCGGTGACGAGCAGGTGAGAACCAGATCACCCAGCCCGCAAAGGCCGGCAAGCGTTTCGGGCTGGGCGCCCATAGCGCTACCAAGGCGCACCATCTCTGCAAATCCTCGGGAGATGAGCGCAGCATGCGCAGACTTGCCAAGCTGAAGCCCTTCAACAGCGCCGCACGCAATCGCCAGCACGTTCTTAACCGCGCCGCCAATTTCTGCGCCGACAATATCGTTGCTCCAGTATGGACGAAACTCTGGGCGTCCAATGCTCTCCATCCATAGCGCGCCAAGAGCCTGATCTTCGCAGGCGAGCGTGACGGCTGTGGGCAATCCTTTGGCGACGTCGATAGCAAAAGAGGGGCCCGAGAGAACGGCAACCGGAGCAGACGGTCGCGTTCCCTGAAGAACATCAGCCATCAGTTTCAGAGAGCCGTGCTCAACGCCCTTGGCGCAGAGTGCGAAAGGTGTGTCGTCCGGTATCAGGCCGTTCAGCTGTTCGAAGACGGAGCGTGCAAATTGCGCAGGCACGACCGCGAGCATCGCATCGACGTTTGCAAGATCGGAAAGGGATGACGTGGAAGGGATAGCTGGGAGGTCGACACCGGGCAGGAATAGCGGATTGCCCTGACCGGAAGAGAGGGCCTCAGCGACCTCGGTTTCTCGTGACCAGATAAGCACATCGCGTCCGGCGGCCTGCGTGGAATAAGCCAGTGCTGTGCCCCATGCGCCAGCGCCAAGAACGCCAATTCGATCAAAACTCATTAATTGTCCTATCGACTGAATAAATCATTGATGATTCATTCTTATCATCTATGCTCAAACCATGACCGAGACTACAGACACCCGCGAACAGATCCTCAGAGCGGCCATGACCCGTATCCTACACTATGGATATGCAAAGACCACAATGGCCGAGATTGCAAAAGACTGCGATATGTCTGCGGGCAATATTTACAGGTTTTTCAAATCCAAGCTGGATATCGCCGAAGCGATTGTGCGCGGCTTTAATCAGGCCTTTTACCAGCTATTCGCTGAGATCGCCCGCCGGAGCGACGAGCCGGCCCTGCCACGCCTGACTGAGCTCTTCAAAGCGCGGCTGGAACGCACTTACCACATGATGCAGAACAAGACGAAAGCCTTAGAAATGGCGGATGTTCTGGCACGTGAGCGCCCGATATATTATGTCGAAGAGCTGGCTCAGGAGCGGATCTATATCGTTCAGATCCTGGAGCAGGGGCGCAAGTCCGGTGAAATCAAGTCACTGGATAATCCGAACTTTACCGCTGAAATGCTGCAGATCGCACTCATGAAGTTTGAGTCTCCACGCTTCTGGGCTGACGAGTCCTATGAAGAACTGACCCGCGAATTCGACGGCGTCATGAAGCTTCTCGAAAAATCGCTCACCTGAAACGGCTTTAAAAACAAGGTGCAGTGAATTCTTACACCTAAATACTGAATAAAATTGATTTCGTTCATTGTTTTTGGTTCATGTTGGTTCTATATACAATCCACGAACACGGCATGGTGCCGCTCTAAGGGAACGGAGAAAAACAATGAGCACGGAGTTTCAACGCAATCTGATCAGTATGTTCGCGGCAGTGCCGCTCGCGTCGGCTGTAATTGCGATGACAGTTGCGGGTTTTGGTTACGTGATCTGAACTGCAGTCACGTAGTAAACTAGATGCCCTCCCGGTTCGCCGGGAGGGTTTTTTGTTTCTGTAAGAGGCTAAAGCAGCTCGTCTTCGCGCGGCTGGAAGCCTGCAATCAAGTGTGTGTCTGTATCTTCGACGATCTCCAGCTGGCCGAATTCAAAGGCGCGGCGGTCAAACGCCAGATCGGACGGGCGAAGCGGGCGTGAAAGCTCTAGTCCTTCAAGTGTTGTCGCCCTTGAAAAGGCAACATAGGCCTGACCATGCGCGAACATGCCGTTGTCGAAGTCGATATAGACTTTCTTCAGGGTCAGTCCCTGAGACTTATGAATCGTGACCGCATAGGCGAGGCGGATCGGCAGCTGTTTGAATGAGCCGACGACAGACCGGTCGACCTTGTCGTTCTCTTTGTCCATCTCATAGCGGTACTTTTCCCAGACGGCAGGTTCGATCCGGCAGGTCTCACCATCGATTTTGACAATCACTTCGTCTTCATCAAAGCCTTCAACCGTTCCGATTGAACCGTTCACATACCGGCCTTGGGGGTCATTCTTTATGAGCATGATGCGCGCGCCGCGTTTCAGCTCCAGAATGTTTTCTGTCGGTGCGGCTTTATCGTCGAACTGGCCTTCCACGGTTGCCTGAAAGGCATAGGTTTCGCCATCAAGCGCTTTCAGACGTGCCTGATTGATGCGGAAGGCGGCGGCATTGTTCGGCGTGAGAACGATATGGGTTTCGCTCGCTTCAATAGCGCGGCGGCCCGTAACGCGATTGTTCAGTACCTCTACATCATCTTCATCCAGGCGCGCCTGCCGCACTCCGTTCAGGAGCTTCAGGAATTCGGGATCATTCTGGCGATAGACATGTTTGAGCGCGACCAGTGCAAACGCGCCGGTCTGGAAGGCTTCCGCGCGGAAGAAATATGGGTTGCCGTAGCGCTCCATCAGGATTTCTTCTTCGTCTCGGGAGACAACAGGAGGCAGCTGATGCAGGTCTCCGCACAAAACCATCCGTACACCGCCGAACGGTTTTCGGGAGCCGCGATTGAGCTGCAGTGATTTATCGATTGCGTCCAGCATGTCTGCGCGGACCATGGAAATCTCGTCGATGATAATCGTATCGAGCTTTTTGATCAGGCGCGCATTTCGCAGGCGTTTGATATCGGTTGCATCAAGTAGTCTTGGCGGAAATTTGAAGAAAGAGTGGATGGTCTGGCCACCCGCATTCATGGCAGCAATACCTGTCGGCGCGAGCACGATGGCTTGCTCGCCTGCGTCAGCGAGGAATTTGCGGATAAGCGTGGTTTTACCCGTTCCCGCACGACCGGTCAGAAACACATTGCCGGTCGGGGAGCGTTCTTCGCCGCTAACCCATTTCAGTGGAGCTGAGCTCTCAGTGTCCGACAATTCTCATTCCTCCACTTGAAGCCTGCGCCGCGAGGGCGCAAAACGAAACCAGCTAATAGCCGGGCCAGATATGACACCTGAACAGATTGAACGATATAAGCGCCATTTCCTCGTGAAAGAAATCGGCGGACATGGCCAGAAAAAACTTCTGGATGCGCATGTTCTGATCGTCGGTGCGGGCGCGCTTGGCGGTGTTGCGGCGCGGATACTCGCAGCGAGCGGCGTTGGGCGGCTGACCATCTTTGACGATGACAAGGTTGATGTATCGAACCTTCAGCGCCAGACGCAGTTTTCATCGCGTGATGTGGGAGATTGGAAGGTCGCGGCGTTGTTTCGGGGGCTGTCTGCGCTCAATCCGGATATCCGCATAGATGTCGTTCAGGAGCGCTGGACGCCGGATGCGACGCTCGCTGAAGCGGACCTTGTTCTGGATGGCTCCGATAATTTTGAAACCCGTTTCGCACTTAACGCATCAAGCCTTGCAGAGGGCGTGCCGCTCGTTTCCGGCGCTGTTGCCGGCTGGACGGGGCAGGTTATGGCGGTGAATGCGCCGCATGATGAAAACTGTCCTTGTTATCAGTGCTTTGTGCCTGCTGAGCCGCCGGATGCAGGCAATTGCAAAGACCTTGGAGTTGTGGGCGCGATCACCCATCTGGTCGCCAGTCAGCAGGCGCTTCTCGCAACACGTTACCTCATCGGCGAAACAGAAAATCTGTTTGGCAGGTTGCTGCTCATAGAGGGGCTGACCGGCGCATTCCGGACTGTTAAGCTTCCTAAAGATCCGGCCTGTCCGGCATGTGGCGCTAAATGATGCGCGGACCGCTGAAATGGTCTGTTGTAGGCCTTTGTGCCGCTCTCGCGCTGACCGGCGCAACCTGGTTATCCTTTCATCGCGCGGACATTCCCTATGAAGACCTTGAGGCGCTCTATGAGCAGCCAGTGTCTGAATATGCGCGCCTGCCAAACGGGCTTCTGGTGCATTACACTGACGAAGGCCCGCGCGATGCGCCGGTGCTTTTGCTGGTGCATGGCCTTGCCTCGGCCAGTCAGAGCTGGATGGCCTGGAGAGAGGATCTGAAACAAGACTACCGCGTCATCAGTGTGGATCTGCCGGGGCATGGTCTCACTCGCGTGCTTGAAACGACTGATCTCACTACGGCAGGCCTCGTTGACTTTCTGTCCCGCTTCGCTACGCGCCTGAATCTTGATGAGTTTGTATTAGTGGGGGCCTCGCTCGGCGGACATATTGGTAGGGAATATGCGCTCCGTCATTCTGATAATCTGAGCGGGCTGGTGCTTGTTGCGCCAGCCGGTTTGTCGTCTCCCGATGAAGCGCGCGAGCATGCTGCCTTTGCGTCCGACATCGTGAATAACCCGGTCGTTAGCGCCCTCGCGGTGACGCTTGATCCAGCGATAGCGATCCGGCGCGGTTTTGTTGCCGCAAGCGGAGAAGCCGCGCCGTATGAAACGGTTCGTCAGTATGCTGACTTTGCGCGTGCGCCGGGGCATCGTGAGGCGTTGCTACGCGTCTCTGCGCGAACCGATGGGGTATCAGATGATGCTCTGGAACGGCTGCAAAGCCTGAGCCTGCCCGTACTCGTTCTGCAGGGGGAGGGCGATGAAATCGTGCCTGCCGATCATGCAAGGCGTTTTGTTGAAGCGGTCCCTCAGGCAGAGCTCGTCATATATCCGGACGTTGGGCATTTGCCGCATGAACAGATTCCGGATGTCACGCTGACTGATCTGCGTGCATTTTTAGATACGTTGGCGCCAGATCAAGAGACCCCGCAGCCAGAGACAGCGGGGCCTGAAATTCCAGTATCGGAAGACTGATTACAGCATAGCCGGAATGATGCGATCCGGCGGCTTGTGACCGTCAGCAAAGGTTTTGATGTTGATCAGAACCTTCTCGCCCATTTCGGTGCGGCCTTCTTCAGTCGCAGAGCCAAGGTGAGGCAGCAGAACGACATTCGGCATTTCTTTGAGCTTCGGGTTCACCGCTGGCTCATGCTCGAACACGTCGAGGCCCGCGCCTGCGATTTTGCCTTCTTCAAGCGCACGCGCGAGTGCAGCTTCGTCAATCACTTCACCGCGCGATGTGTTCACGACGAAAGCGTGAGGCTGCATCAGCTCAAGACGGCGTGAGTTCAGAAGGTGATAGGTAGCCGGTGTGTGCGGGCAGTTAATGGACACATAGTCCATGCGCGCCAGCATCTGATCGAGGCTGTCCCAATAAGTTGCGCCGAGAGATTCTTCGATCTGCGGGCTGACCTGAGTACGGTTATGGTAGTGGATCTGCATGCCGAAAGCTTTGGCGCGGCGCGCAACAGCCTGACCGATACGGCCCATGCCGATAATGCCAAGACGCTTGCCGGAGATGCGGCGGCCCATCATCCAGGTTGGTGTCCAGCCTTTAAACTCGTCATTCTCGATGGCTTTGACGCCTTCGATCATGCGGCGCGGTACAGACAGAAGCAGCGCCATTGTCATGTCCGCAGTGTCTTCAGTCAGAACGCCGGGCGTGTTGGTGACGGTGATGCCACGTTGGGTTGCGCTTTGTACGTCGATATTGTCTACGCCCGCGCCGAACTGCGCGATAAGACGAAGATTGTCGCCAGCATGAGCCAGAACGCGTCCGTCGATTTTATCTGTCACGGTCGGGACAAGTACATCTGCCTCCGCCACTGCGTCTGACAGCTCACCCTGTGACATAGGGTGGTCAGATTCATTCAGTGTCGTGTCGAACAATTCCTTCAGGCGAAGTTCCACCACGCTCGGAAGTCGACGGGTCACTATAACTTTCAATTTTTGCGAAGACATCGCGTCCCTATCCTGCTTCTTTTCTCGTGCCATAGCAAACAAGTGCGGCGTGGCCAATGCGTTCAGAAGTCCCAGATAAATTTTCAGAACCTGTTTACGCCTTATTCACCATAACAGGCAAAAATTTCCCATGGAACAGACCTCGGGAAATTAAGCATGTTTGCGAAGCTGAAAAGCCTTTTTCTCGCCAGCCTCATGATTTCACTGCCATCGGTCGCGCAATCTGCGAACCAGGGCCCTGTGACCGGTCAGGCTGTGCGAATCAGCGCCTTCTCCGGATTGCCGGTGCCGCGCTTTGAATCGCTGAAGTATTCCGCCGTGCACGGTCGCACAGGCCCGAGCCTCGAATATCCGGTAGCATGGCGATACGAGCGTCGCGGCCTGCCCGTTATGGTTGTTCGTGAAACACGCGACTGGCGCATGGTGCGTGACCCGTCCGGCGATGAAGTCTGGATGCATGAGCGTACTCTCGGTGGTCAGCCAAGCGTTATGATCCATGGTTCAGACCTTGTTGATCTTCATCGGTCTTCCAATTCTGAATCCCGCGTCGTGGCGCGCATGGAATCCGGCGCGATCGCCACGCTCATCGGCTGTGAAGAGACCATGTGCGAAGTCTATATCAATCATCGTCGTGGCTGGGCCGACAAAACCTATCTCTGGGGCGCGCCGGGTACTGCGCCGTCTGTCGTCGCCTTTGATGACGAAGATGACCTCGGCGATACAAACGCTGATATGGCTCTGCAGGTTGCTGCCGTAAATTAAGGCAAAGCCCGTACTCGCTATGCGTGTGTGGGTTGACCTCAAGGGAAACATACCGTTTCTGGCAGACTTTCAGCGGACAGCACGACGGTAAGGAATCCCAATTGTCTGAGTTATTTGAAAGAAAATCTTCCTACACGAAGGAAGAGCTGATCGAGAGCGGCAAGAACAGCCTGTTCGGTGAAGGTAATGCTCAGCTGCCGGCGCCGCCAATGCTGATGATGGACCGCATCACCGAGATCACCATGGATGGTGGTCCGCACGGCAAGGGCAATATGGTTGCCGAGCTGGATATCGATCCGTCACTCTGGTTCTTCCAGTGCCACTTTATTGGCGACCCGGTTATGCCAGGCTGTCTCGGCCTTGATGCGCTCTGGCAGAATGTCGGCTTCTGGCTTGGCTGGAGCGGCTCTCCGGGCAAAGGCCGCGCGCTTGGCGTTGGCAATGTGAAGTTCACCGGTCAGGTCACACCTGATGTGAAGCTCGTCCGTTATGAAATGGAACTGAAGCGCGTGAAGCGTGGTCGCCTTGTTCTGGGTATTGCAGACGGTCGTCTGTACGCTGACGACAAGCTGATTTATACAGCTGACGACATGCGCGTTGGACTGTTCCAACCGGAAAAAAGCTGATCATAGCCATGAGCCAGGAAACGCTCTGGCTTGCGGTTGACGATCACGGCAATCCGGAAATCTTTTCTTCTATTCAGGGTGAAGGGGCGAGCCTTGGCGCGCCCCGCACCTTTATCCGCCTTTCAGGGTGTAACCTGCACTGTAAATGGTGCGACACCGCCTACACCTGGAACTTCGAAGGCACACCTTTCTCTCACGAAGACAATGTAAAGTTCGTTCCGGAAGCGGAACGGCTTTCACGCAGCTTTGCGGATATCGCCTCTGAAGTCGCCAAGTTAGAACCTTCGGGCATCGTGATTACCGGCGGCGAGCCCATGCTCCAGAAGGGTAAGCTTGAAGGCCTGATTACAGCGATCAAAAACGATTGCGGGCCTGTCTGGGTCGAGATTGAAACCAATGGCTCTATCGCGCCGCCCGCACGTCTCGTTCCGTTGGTCAATCAGTTCAACGTCTCCCCAAAGCTCGCCCATTCTGGCAATGACGCCGCTATTGCGCTGAATGAGGCCTCGCTTTCCGCTTATGCCGCGCTGCCGCAAAGCTGGTTTAAGTTTGTTATCGGCTCACCTGAGGACCTTGAAGAGGTTCTCGCGCTGACCCGGAAATTCCGTATCCCGCATGAGCGCGTGTATCTTATGCCGCTCGGCCGATCTTCGGGCGAAGTGCGCATGCGTAGCAAATGGCTCACCGAAGAATGCCTGCGACACGGCATGAACTTCACCGACCGTCTGCATATCCATCTATACGGGGATACGCGTGGCACCTGAGTTTGAAATCCGCGCTGGTGATTTTGATGATCCGCAAGTGGTGTCACTTCTGGAGTTTCACGTTCGAGAGGCTTTTGCCAATTCTCCGCCAGAGCTCGCCTTCGTGCTGGACCTTTCAAAACTCAAAGTGCCGGAAATTGATTTCATCACAGTCTGGCAGGGCGATCAGCTCGTCGGTATGGGCGCGTTGAAGCATTTGTCGGATGCCCAGTGCGAGATCAAATCCATGCGCACTCATCCGGATCATTTGCGCAAAGGCGTGGCCCGCATTGTGCTCCAAACGCTCATCGCCATGGCGAAAGAGCGCGGCTATCAGACCGTGAGCCTTGAGACCGGTACGACAGAGGTCTATGCGCCAGCTAATGCCCTCTACCGAAGCTTTGGCTTCCAGCCGGGTGATGTGTTCGGCGATTATGTCGTCTCCGACTTTAACAGCTATTATCACCTTGAAATCGCCTGAGTGCAGGCCTTGCCTTACTTGACGTGATGGGCGTCCGCGCATAGCCAACGTGTTCAACATTTCGTCTTGGAGGACACATGTCTGACTGGAACATGCCGGAAGGCAATCTGATGGCTGGCAAGCGCGGCATCGTTATGGGCGTCGCAAACCAGAACTCCATCGCCTGGGGTATCGCAAAGCAACTCGCTGCACAGGGCGCTGAAATCGCGTTCACTTATCAGGGCGAGGGCCTTGAGCGCCGCGTGCGTCCACTCGTCGAATCTATCGGCATGGATTTCATGATTCCGGCGGACGTGACTGACGACGAAAGCATGGATGCAGCCTTTGCGGCAGTGAAAGAAAAATGGGGCAAGATCGACTTTCTGGTTCACTCCATCGCCTTCGCTGGCAAAGATGAGCTGATGGGCTCCATGGTGGCGAACACCTCTCGTGAGGGTTTCCGCCGCGCTATGGATATCTCGGTTTATTCCTTCATTGATTGCTCCCGCCGTGCATCTGAAATGATGGACCCGGGCGGCTCTATCATCTGCATGACCTATCTTGGCGCTGAGCGCGTTGTTCCGTCTTACAACGTGATGGGCGTTGCCAAGGCTGCACTTGAAGCATCCACCCGGTATGCAGCACGCGACCTTGGTAATCAGGGCATTCGCGTCAACGCGATCTCTGCAGGTGCAATGCGTACGCTGTCTCTGGCTGGTATTCGCGGCGGCAAATCCCTCATGGGTACGGGCCGCGAATGGTCGCTCCTGAAAGAAGACACGAAGATGGAAGGCGTTGCAGGCTGCGCGCTTTATCTTCTGTCTGACATCGGCCAGTCTATTACGGGTGAAGTTCTGCACGTCGATGCAGGCTTCCACGTTGTAGGCGTGCCTGAACCTTCCGAGGAATAAGCAAAATGGGCAGCAAAACACCTTTTGTTCTGACTGTCCTGATTGCTGTTGCGGGCTGTGAAACGTCGCAGCCTGCGTCACCTCCTCTGCCTACGGAGGCGGAACTGAATTGCCCGGCGGTAGATGGTTATAGCCGGGAGAGGCTAGAGGCCTCTAGCACCTATATTGACCGCCCCGTGGAGAGCTTCGTTCCTGAAGCTCTGTCAGAAGCGCCTTTACCGGACGAGGCTGTCGCTGCGCAAAACCGTCTGCGTGTTCGCATGTTCGGACGACCTGATAAATCCATCACTTACTGGCGCGACGATAACACAGGGCTCTGGAACCTTCAGGGCGTTCGCACTTATCAGCGATACTCGTGGAATCCGTCACCACCTCCTCCGCCGCCACCTCCGCCCCCAGAACCAGAAGATGAAGAGGCTTATGAACGCTACATGCAGCGTCAGGCCGAGGAGGCCGCACGACGCGCAGAGGCAGAAGAACGTGCACGAAATCGGCCGCCTCTACCAAGCTATCGCACTTTGAACGCTGAAAGTTCGAAACGGCTTGACCAGTTATTCTTTGATCAGTGCGTTGCCGCGGGACCCGAGCATATTCCCGGATGGTTCGATCCTTATGTTTGTCCATCGGATGGAAACTCCTGGGCTGGTGAAATCGTTCTCAATGGCGGCGAGCCACGGCTCGTTGCTGTTGGATGCCGAAACGCCTTCGCCTTGAGCCAGCTGCTTGCGAATGCGTCATGGCCCAACGCGGAAGACCTTATTCCTCTTGGCCCGGAATACGACTGATGAGCTACACGGCATCATGCGGCTGTGGCCAGCTGAAAGCCCGCTGCGACGGGGCGCCTGATAGTATTGTTCAATGTCACTGCGCCGACTGTAAAAAACGGTCGGGCAGTGCGTTCGGCCTTGGTGCCTATTATCAGGGTGAAGCCGTCACCATAACCGGCGTATCCCAGCGCTATATCCGCAAGGCCGCATCAGGCGCTGACTTTATCCAGTTCTTTTGCCCTAATTGCGCAACAACACTTTACTGGACAACAGAGCGTCATCCGTCCGGTATTGGCATTGCCGTGGGTGCGTTTGATGATCTGCCGGATTCTAAGCCCGTTCGTTCCGTATTTGATGACAATCGCTGCGCCTGGCTGGAGCCATTAAAAATCCCGACCTTCAGAAAAGGCCGGGACTCTGAACAGATCCGGTGATCAAAGCGCTTAAGCGCCGCCGCCCAGAAACTTTTTGCGCTTGGCTTCCAGCTTGCGGGAGAAGTTCTTGGCGCCTTTCGCGCCCATGCGCTTTTTCGCCATCTGCTTCTTGCCGGCTTTGTATTCTGCCCATTTCTCGTCGCTGAGCTTCATAGCTTCGAAGTCGGATTTAATCGGGCTGGCTTTCTTTTTCATACTACGTCCCCTTGAGTTGACTGCCTTAATTTCTAAGCGTGGCATGCGGGCGAGACAAGTTTTACGTGCAGATAAACCCTTCAATCGCGGCGAGTCCTGCGAACCCGCTCACGCGTGCTGCCGTCTCTGCGTTGACGCCGCCAAGTGCGTAAACCGTCTTCTCCGTTCTCATAACCAGTCTCCGAAACCTCACCGGCCCCATACTAGCCCCCGCGCTCGCGCTGTTGGATGGAAATACGGTGGAGAACAGAATGGCATCGCAAACGGCGGCGGCTATGGCGCGTCTTGAATGCGCAGATTGTGTCTGGATCAGAAAGCGGCCTTGCCATTTACGGGCAAGCTGCGCGCGGGCTTCTGGCCAGTGAACGCCGTCGGCTTTTGTAGCGATGGCAAGGTCTGGGTCATTCGCAATGAGCAGGGCGATCCCTTTGCGATATGTAGCCGCTCTTAGTGCTTTTGCGGTTTCCTTCCGGTCGGTTGAGCCGAAATGGCGGTAGATGACGCCCGTACCGTTTGGCAGTGTGTTCACAACGCTGACCGGATCCGGTGTTCGCTGCGGATCGGTCAGGAAAAATGCGCCGGGCAGGGGATAAGGCATTTGACGGCTTGCCTCTCGCACGGCAGACACCATTCTTCGTCCTGTTCGATGCATCATGTCCGGAAAACCGCCTTATGAGCTTTTCAGAAAACCTTGCCGAGATAGAAGCCCGCATTTCCAAAGCCTGTCAAAAGGCAGAGCGTGAAACCGCGCCGGAACTGGTTGCCGTCTCCAAGCGCCAGCCGGATGAGAGGATTGAAGCAGCGCTGGCGGCAGGCGTGCGCGTGTTCGGTGAGAACCGCGTTCAGGAGGCGCAGGAGCGCTGGGGTGAGCGCCGTGGACAGTACTCAGATTTGAAACTTCGTCTCATCGGGCCGCTCCAGTCGAACAAGTCAGAAGATGCTGTCGCCCTGTTTGACGCGATTGACGTGCTGGATCGGCCAAAGCTCGCGCGTACATTGGCGGAAGCGATCCAGAAACTCGGTAAATCGCCAGACATTCTGGTGCAGGTGAACACAGGTGAAGAGCCGCAAAAGGCTGGCGTTCTGCCAGCAGACCTTGAAACCTTCATCACGAAAACCTGCCCGGAATTCGGGATTACCCCAAAAGGCCTGATGTGTATTCCGCCTGCGGACGAACCGGCGGGGCCTCACTTTGCTCTGCTGGCGAAGCTTGCAAACCGTTATGACCTGAAAGAGCTCTCCATGGGCATGAGCGGTGATTTTGAAACCGCGATACTCTATGGCGCGACCCATATCCGTGTTGGATCGGCCCTGTTCGGCGAACGAGACAGCTAGCCGCTATTTCACCATCCGATAGAGATCATACTCTGGTAGCGAGAACTCTGCCGGATCGGCACTAACTGTGCCCTCAGGATAGAGGCGCGGCGTCGGAAAGCCGGGGCGCGGGCGGATGTGTTGCCAGACCGGGTCGATACGGATCAGTTTGACCGCTTCCATCTCGGCGTCCTGTGCGCTGTCAGCCTCAACATGGCAGGTCGTCTCGAAACCGAATAGTTTCCAGCGTCCCTTGTCGTGCAGAGGGAAAAACTCGCCGCGAAGATCAACTTCATAAAATGCCATGAGGGCACCTCCCGAATGGCAATGAAACGCAAACTATGTGAGACGACAAGCGTGACGCGCTGCTAAACCGGCAAGCGACCAGATTTTACGCAGAAGGGAGCGGGGCCTATTCTGAAATCAGGCGGACCTGCCAGCTGCCGCTGTTTCCTTCCGGCACCATTTCAGACCAGCCCATCGCAGCGCAGGCGGCGCGGCCATATTTGTTTCGCACGTCGAGTTCCTGAAACAGGCGCTTGCCGGTGAGCACACGGCCGACCTCCAACAGGCCAGATCCAATGCCGCAGAGACGCCATTCAGGGAGGACGAAAATATGGCTCACATATCCGCTTTCCGTGTTCACGATTATGAAGCCAACAATGCCGGCTTTCTTCTCAGTCGCGACGATGGCGGTGGTGTAGCTAAGCGCGTGTTCCAGCGCGTCAGGGTCAAACCGGGTTGTGACATGCCACGGGAATTCTTGCAGACATGTTTGCAAAACGGCTTTGATGGCGTCACGATCTTCGCGCGCGTGAGGCCGGATTTCCCATCCGGCAGCGTGATGGGTCTTAAGTGCCATACCCGATAATCTAGCTCAGTTTTTTGAAATTCCAAAATCACTTCAACACACAGCGCCCCTGCTTGTGTGTGAGTTTAAATCGCGCCAACGTCTCAGTAGAGGTGAGCCATGGGATTATACTACTCGGTGACGGATGAGACTGCAGGCCTCGAGGTCATGTCTGGCGGAAACCGCTTTCTGCATGCGCTTCGTGAAACGCTTGGCTGGCGCGATGATCTGACGGAGCCGTTTCTCTATATGGACAGCGATGATGTTGCGCCTAAAATAGTGGGGGCTGAGCTCTTAAAGTTGGTGAGCGATGCCATTATGGATATCCCGACTTTGCCACCAAAAGAGCTGGGCGCGGGGGATATCGACACTGTGCTCACATCGCTAAAGCTGCTGCGCGACTACGTTCTTCAGAATGCGGACCATGAGTTCACGGTTACGCTGACGCCCTAGCTGCGTTGGCGCCCGCACAAGGCATAAATGCCCTGCACGGCAGTGTGTGCGATCAGGTGGAACTGCCTGACGGTTCGGGCCTCATCCTCCTCGGCGGTCTCTAACAGCGCGCCTGGCGCGGCAGCTCCTTTGAGTGGATTAAAGATCGGCCTCCTAGTGGGCGGAGCCTTCCGAATGCTCCGTATGCGACCTTTCCAGATTGAGGCGATGTTGCGGGCACGGTCGTCTGCCTGATCAAGCAGTGTGAACAGGCGTTTCAGGCGCATATCTAGAGCCGCTTCAATCTGCTCTGACCGACGTTTCGGGTGGCCGGTGTGGCGCCCGCCGGAAGACCGTTTGGTGATGTCTCTGATTGATGGAAGTGAGATGCAGAATGCAGGCGGTACAGGTTTGCGCCGTGCAAGAATCTCGCGCTCCGCAAAACTGATCGGCTGACGTTTGCCGGCCTGAATAGACACTGGCAGCGTCCATTGGCGCGCGGGCGCTGTGTCGTCACGAATGTGCGCGAAGGCGAGAAGAATAATCCAGCAGCGGATCATATGCTCGGCCCGGCTCACCATACGCGCCAGCACGCGGCGTTCGAACGTCAGAAGGCGAGGCGGTTCTCCAGCTTGCGCGGGCAGGGCCCAGCTTCTCTGATAACGAAAGGCCGCACCAATATACGTCATGATCCGCGCCAGCAGGTCACTGGGCGTATCTTCAGACAGATTGATCGGCGCTTCGTACATGCCAGCCAGTATGGCGTGATCTCTGGGGAGAGGGATAAGTTTTTGCGAACAAAGGTGGAACAAATGCTTGTGTGCTGGGAAAAATACTGACAGAATGGCACTCTTTAACCACGGGGATGATTCTGATGTCGACTGAATTTGCAAGGCTGAGAATTCAGGCTGGATTGACCACGGATGCCGCCGCTAATCAGCTTGGCTATTCTGAGCGTCAGATCTTTCGAATGGAATCAGGTGAAATCACACCGCGTAAAGCTGTGTTGGACAGTTTGCGTGCAATGTCCGGTCTTCGGGAGGCGGATGATCGCTTCACTACATTTACGTTCATTGACCTGTTTGCAGGAATTGGTGGCCTGCGCGCCGCTTTCGACGCGGCCGGTGGGCGGTGCGTGTTCACATCTGAGTGGGACCGTTTTGCGCAACAGACCTATGAGGCAAATTACCGGGATAACCGTCCTATAGAGGGTGATATTACGAAAATCGCCGTAGATCAGATTCCCGAGCACGATGTTCTGGTTGCAGGGTTTCCGTGTCAGCCCTTCTCGATTGCGGGTGTTTCCAAGAAGAATGCACTTGGCAGGGCGCATGGTTTTCTCGATGAGACGCAAGGCACGCTGTTCTTTGACGTTGCGCGGATTATTAATCATCATCGGCCCGCCGCGTTTCTGCTGGAGAACGTCAAAAACCTGAAAAGTCATGACAAAGGGCGCACCTTCGAGGTTATCCGTCGGACATTAGAAGATGAACTTGGGTATGAGCTTCATGTGAAGGTTATTGATGCCAAACATTTTCTACCACAGCACCGGGAACGCGTTGTACTGGTTGGTTTTCGGGACGCAACGTCATTTTCATGGAATGATGTAAACCTGCCGGAGGCAGGCGTTTCGAGGATGAGGGACATCCTGCATCCGGAAGACGGCAGCGAAGTTGCTGAGAGTCATTTCACGCTTGGGGCCGATGCTTCAGTGAATGAAAAATATACGCTCTCTGACAAGCTCTGGCAGTATCTGCAAAACTATGCGGCTAAGCATAAAGCGGCGGGTAATGGCTTTGGTTTCGGTCTGGTCGGTCCGAATGACACGTGTCGGACGCTTTCGGCGAGATACTATAAAGATGGATCTGAAATCCTGATTGACCGAGGAACAGGAAAAAACCCACGCAGACTGACGCCTCGCGAGTGTGCGCGTCTGATGGGTTTTCCTGAAAGCTTTCGCATACCCGTTTCGGACACTCAGGCGTACAAGCAATTTGGAAATTCGGTCGCCGTTCCGGTATTCAAGGCCGTAGCGGCGGCGATGCAGCCCCATTTGTTCAGTGTGATGTCCCAGCAAGGGGTGCGGTTGAGCGCCTGATATGACGGATGTGCATTCTCCTGACATTCGCAGGAAGAACATGGCTGCTATTAAGGGGAAGAATACTAAGCCCGAGCTTCTGATCAGGTCAGCGCTCCACAAACTTGGTTTTCGGTATTCACTTCAGAACAAGCGTTTGCCGGGGAACCCTGATCTGTACTTCCGTAAGTACAACGCTGTTTTGTTCGTTCATGGGTGCTTCTGGCACGGTCATGGGTGTCATCTCTTTAAGTGGCCTAAGACGCGCGAAGAATTCTGGCGCGAGAAGATTACGGCCAATGTTGAGCGGGACGCGCGGAATATTGAAGCGCTGATCTCATCCGGGATCAGGGTGTGCGTCGTGTGGGAATGTGCCCTGAAGGGGCGACATGGCGTCGGAACAGTCGTCGTCGCTGAAAGCATTGGCGGTTGGCTCTGGTCGAGTGAAACCTTGATTCAAATTGGCACTGAAAAAGAAATTTAAGAGTTGAATACTAGACCGGCTTCCATGCCGATTGAATCGTTCGACGAATTGAAATTGATATTTGCGGATCTTGGTGTGAACACAGTTTACGCGAAGACGCTGGCACGCAAACAGGACAATCAAAAAAACCAAATTGTGCTGTCCAGCGGGTTAAAGGGTTTGACCAGCGCCTTTGCGGCAAAGGTAACTGCACGAGCGCCAAGCGCAAGCGAGCTGAAGCGGAAGTCGGACGCTGGGCAGCCGATCTTAGAAGCCGCCCTGGATTTTTACTGGGTTAGCCCAGAGGGCGAGGTTTTCAAAGCGCCAGACACGAAAATAATAGATTACTTTCAATATCCGGAAGCTCGTTTGTCCGGGTTTTTAAACAATTGCCGGTGGGGACCACGGGCAATCCGGCGAGAGTTTCAGGCAGAATACGGCGCGCGAATATTGTGCATAGGTGCCAACGCTTCCGGTAGCGTTTTTGGCATTCTGCTTACTGAAAAAGACGACCCTCTGGTATCGTTTTTTCCCGTACTTCCAACGTCCAGTATTTCATCTCTCTTAGGCGTGTTTACGACGACCGCTTCTGGTGTCGAAAGCCCAGTCGAACTCGTGAAAAAGAAGATTACTGAAGCTGTGAATCTGGGCTGGATGCCTTCAGTTCGAAATAAGGGCGGAGAGATTGTAGCGTTTTCAGGGAATCAGGGGGCGGGATTTACTCTGGAAGCTTTCTTAGGTGTGGAGTCTAATTCCAGAAAAGAGCCTGATTATCTCGGTCATGAAGTGAAATCGTTTCGAGGTGGGAAAATCAGCTTAATGACCCCAACTGCGGACGGCGGACTTGAGGGAGACCTTTCGTTCAGCGACTTTATGTCGGGGTACGGAACTCCTGGTGTCAAGAATGATGGGTCGTTGCGGTTTACGGGAGTCGCTCGGTCTGATCGCACAAAGCGTGTGGGGTCCTCTGGGCGGGCGCTGCGCGTCGCTGGGTTCGATGCCGTTACGGATTCATTTGCGACCAACCCGGAAGACATTCGTGTTGAGCATTACGTCGCCGAAAATGGCCAAATAGTTTCGTCGTGGTCATTCGCAAAATTAGCGGAAGGTTGGAACACGAAGCACGCTTTCGCGGTGTATGTGCGGGCTGAGGAACAACGTGATCGGGCCAGCACAGAGTACCGGTATCTCTCACCTTTCTATATGTGCGAAGGAACCGATGTTTTCATGCTTCTACGGGCGATCTCCGCCGGAGTCGTTTATTATGACCCTGCGCACGTTATCTATTCTGACGGAAAAGCAAAAGTTCGTCCTCAGTGGAGGATGAGTTCTCCTAAGAATGGGTTCGATGATGTGCTGAGGAAGCTGTACAAAGCTGTGAACGTGATAGAGGTTTGACCGGACCACCAACAAAGAAGCCCGGCGGTCTGCCGGGCTTCTTTTATTGGAGTGTTTTGTTGCCCCCGAGAAGGTCGGAGGTGGACGTTAACTAGCCCGCTTTTTTCTTCATGCGTTTGCGGTCGTTGGGGTCGAGATAGACCTTACGCAGGCGGATGTTTTCCGGTGTCACTTCCACCAGCTCGTCATCCTGAATATAAGCCAGAGCACGCTCGAGTGTGAGCTTCATCGGAGGCGTCAGGCGAACCGCTTCGTCAGTACCAGATGCACGGACGTTGGTGAGCTTCTTGCCTTTGAGAACGTTCACTTCGAGGTCGTTATCGCGAGAGTGCTCGCCCACAATCATGCCGCCATAAACCTTTTCCTGCGGCTCGATCATGATCTTGCCACGGTCTTCCAGGTTCCAGAGGGCGAACGCGACCGCTTCGCCTTTTTCCATAGCGATGAGAACGCCTGTGTGACGGCCCTGAATCTTGCCTTTGTGCGGTTGGTATTCAAGGAAGACGCGGTTCATGATCGCTGTACCGCGTGTGTCAGAGAGGAGCTCGCCCTGATAACCGATCAGGCCGCGTGTCGGCGCATGGAAGACAAGACGTGTACGGCCAACGCCGGATGGCTTCATCTCAACCATTTCAGCTTTGCGCTCAGAAAGCTTCTGAACAACCGCACCGGAGTGCTCGTCATCAACGTCGATCACGACTTCTTCGATTGGCTCCAGCTTCTCGCCGTTCTCGTCTTCCTTAAAGACAACCTTCGGACGGGACACGCCAAGCTCGAAGCCTTCACGGCGCATTGTCTCGATGAGGACAGAGAGCTGAAGCTCGCCGCGGCCTGCAACTTCGAACGCCTCGGCTTCGGTAGAACGAGTCACTTTCAGCGCGACGTTACCCTCAGCTTCTTTCAGGAGACGGTCCCAGATCATACGGGAGGTCACTTTAGAGCCTTCAGTGCCGGCCAGCGGTGAATCGTTCACGCGGAAGGTCATGGCGATGGTTGGTGGGTCAATCGGTTGCGCCTGCATAGGCTCTGTGACGTCCAGCGCGCAGATCGTGTCCGCAACCGTCGCTTTGGTGAGGCCGGCGATAGATACAATGTCGCCTGCCACGCCTTCGTCGATTGGAGAGCGTTCAAGACCGCGGAATGCGAGAACTTTAGAAACGCGGCCCTGCTCGACGATTTCGCCGTTACGGTTGAGGGCTTTGATGGCCATGTTGGGCTTCACTGTGCCAGCTTCAACGCGGCCTGTGAGAATGCGGCCGAGGAAGTTGTCAGATGCGAGCGTGGTCGCCAGCAGTTTGAACGAGCCTTCAGACACGCGTGGCTCAGGCACGTGGCTCATGACGAGTTCAAACAGGGCGTCCATATTGTCTGTCGGATTTTCGTAGTCCGTAGACATCCAGCCATTTTTTGCAGATCCGTAGAGGATCGGGAAGTCGAGCTGGTCGTCGTCAGCGTCGAGGTTTGCGAACAGGTCGAAAACTTCGTTGATGACTTCGTCCGGACGGCGCTCCGGCTTGTCGATTTTGTTGACAGCAACGATCGGGCGCAGGCCGACTTTAAGGGCTTTGGAAACCACGAACTTGGTTTGTGGCATCGGGCCTTCAGCCGCGTCGACGAGAACGATACAGCCGTCCACCATGTGCAGAATACGCTCAACCTCACCACCGAAGTCGGCGTGGCCCGGGGTGTCTACGATGTTGATGCGGTGACCGTTCCACTCGATAGACGTTGCCTTCGCGAGAATGGTGATGCCGCGCTCTTTTTCCAGATCATTGGAGTCCATCATCCGGTCGGATGTGCTCTCGTTTTCACGGAACGTACCGGACTGTTTCAGGAGTTCGTCGACGAGGGTCGTCTTACCGTGGTCGACGTGCGCAATGATTGCGATATTTCGCATGGACATAGAATAGAGCCTTGGAAGGGAGGAAGTGTTGCGCCGCACATAAGCGAAAATGCCGCATATGGCTATAGCTGTGATGCGAATGCGGGGATTGTGTGTTTATGCCCGCTGAGCAGACGGGGCCGAAATTAAAAAAGGCGCCCGGTGAGGCGCCTTTCTCGATTGCGGTGAGAGAGCGTTATGCCTCTGCGATGACTTCTTCGAGGAAGTTGGTCATGGCTGTCCATGAACGCGCGTCGACATCGGCGCGGTAGAACATGCCGCCTTCTTTGTCGTTTGCCGCTTTGTTCGTGAAGGCATGGCCGGTGTCTGTGTAGGCGATGAGCTGTGTGTCTGCGCCTTTGGCCGTCATTTCGTCCAGAACGCCCTTCATCTGATCCGGCGTTGCCATTGGGTCATCATAGCCGTGCAGGATCAGCACTTTGGCAGAGATCGCTTTGTCAGCGGCCAGATTGTCAGCCGGGAAGAACAGGCCGTGGAAAGAGACAACGCCCGCGACATCCATGCCTGCGCGTGCTTCGTCCAGTGCGCAGAGGCCGCCAAAGCAATAGCCAATGCCGACTGTTTTATCTGAGCCGAGGCCGGTTTCTTTCTGCGCTGTCGCAATTGAGAGCGCGAGGCGGGATTGCAGCTTTGCGCGGTCGCCAACGAGTGGGTTCATCAGGGCTTCGCATTCAGCCGGTTCAGAGGCGCGATTGCCTCTGCCGTAAATGTCATAAGCAAATGCCGCATAGCCCATTTGAGAGAGACGGTCGCAAACATTCCGCTCATGGTCGGACTGGCCGCCCCAGGCATGGCCGACAACCACAAGGCCGATTGGTGAAGCGTCACCCGGAAGCGCCAGATAACCTTCATAGGTTAGCTCTGCATCAGAATAATCGACAGTTTTGGTGACCATGTCCCACTCTCCTAATTTGATGTTTCCTCACGCAGAAACAGGTAGGCCGTGAGGCGGGGCGGCGCAATGGGCAAAGGCGAGTTCGCAAGCGTGTCGCCGATCATGTCGCAGCGCGTTGGGGAACGCTTTGTGATATGATGTGTTGGTAGTGGGAAGGATGATGACCCCATGAAATACATTGAGAAGCGTTTGTTCGACGGAGAAGAGATCGTCTATTGCGGTGACTTTCCCGGCATTCATAAATTCTGGGCCTGGGTCGCGCTTCTCTTTCTCGGCATTATTGTCATCGGTATTTTCATCTTCATCGGCATGATGGTGCATTTCCGTACGACCGAGTTCTGCGTCACCTCGCGGCGCATTGTGCTGAAAAAAGGCTTCTTCACCGCCAATATGTATGAGTTAGAGTTGGACGCGATTGAAGGCGCCCATGTGCGCCAGACCTTTTTCGGGCGCATCTTCGGCTATGGCACGGTTGAGGTGAGGGGCCGCGGCGAGAGCGATATAGATTTTCCGACCATGTCCAGACCCGGCGCGTTCGTTGCGGCCATTGAAGAAGCGCGCATGAATGCGCAGGCCGCACCCGTGGAACATCTGGCCGACGAGATAAGGCCGGAGGCGTAACTGCCAGGCCGTAAGGGGGACGGAATGATCGACCGAGTGACGCGAGACCGGATGCCTGATGAGGTTGTTGACCTCGCCGCGCGGTTGATTGTTGCGAAAGAGGCTAGGCCGGACGTCGTAACCCTCCGTCAGAAAGGCAGAATGCGCCAGGGCTATGGCTCAGCGTGGATGCCTTTCACGGCTCACCAGACAATATTATGCGCGGACACGGCCTTTGCCTGGAAGGCCAAAATGGGTCCGCTTGGCGCGGTTTATGTCACCGACGCGTATCAGGGTGAGACGGGCGAGCTATCGGTTAAGCTGTTCGGGCTTTTCACAATGGTTCGGCCCGCGGTGAGCGAAGATCTCAATCGCGGTGAGCTGCTGCGGTACCTCGCCGAAATCGCGTGGGCGCCGCACATCATTTTGCAAAATGACAGGCTTAGCTGGAAAGTCATCGCTCACAATCATTTTGAAGTGTCAGCAAGCGCGGGCGACGTTCAGGCGAAAATAGAGTTATTTCTGAATGCCGAAGGGCAGGTTGGGTCAGTTCTGGCCCAAAGCCGCCCGAGGGCATGGAAGGGCAGCTATGTCGACATGATGTGGCGCGGCGAGTTTAGCGATTATCATCTGCATGACGGTATCTGGACGCCGTTTTCGGGTCGCGTCGGATGGCATGATGACCGAACGACTGAATGGTGCTGGGAGGGTGAAATCACCGAATGGGCTGCGCATTCGGTATGAGGCCTCTTGCTCTCAAACCTCCATGCCACTAGGGCTGATAGCGTAACGTAAAAGCAGAAAAGCGCTCTCGACCATGAGCAAGCTCGTGGCCGTCCTTGGCCCTACCAATACCGGCAAAACTCACTATGCATTGGAACGCATGCTGGCTTATGGCTCTGGCATGATCGGTCTGCCTTTGCGCCTGCTTGCCCGTGAGATTTACGACAAGGTCGTTGCTCAAAAGGGCTATGGCTCGGTGGCTCTGGTAACAGGCGAAGAGCGTATCTGGCCCGAAAATGCGCGCTATTTCATTTGTACGGTGGAGGCGATGCCGCTCTCTCAGCGCGTTGACTTCATGGCGATTGATGAAATCCAGCTCGCCTCTGATCCTGATCGTGGGCACGTGTTTACGCATCGCATTCTGCATGCGCGCGGCAATCATGAGACGGTGTTGCTAGGCTCTGAGATCATGCGCGAACCGCTACGCCGGCTCGGCCTCGATGTGGATACCACGCACAGAGAGCGGTTTTCAGAACTTACCTATATTGGCCCGCGCAAGATCACCAAGCTGCCGAAACGCTCTGCCATTGTCGCTTTCTCGGCCGACGAGGTCTACGCGATTGCAGAGCTGTTAAAGCGCCAGCGCGGCGGGTCTGCGGTGGTGATGGGCGCGCTTAGCCCGCGTACGCGAAACGCTCAAGTAGATATGTATCAGTCTGGCGAGGTGGATTATCTCGTCGCGACGGATGCCATTGGCATGGGGCTCAACCTTGATGTTGAGCATATCGCCTTTGCTTCGCGAGCTAAGTTTGACGGGCGCCGCCGTCGGGAACTGAATGCTGCCGAAGCCGGGCAGATTGCGGGCCGCGCGGGGCGTTTCCGTACCGATGGGACTTTCGGCGAGACGGGCGATTGCATGCCGTTTGAAGAGGATATGGTGGCCCGTATTGAGGAGCACCATTTCGAGCCGGTCCCTTTCCTGCAATGGCGCAACTATGACCTCAGTTATCGCACGATTGACGACCTTCTCCGTGCGCTGACGAAAAATAGCGGCGATCCGATCCTGCGTCAGACGCCGGACGCGCTGGACGAGGCAACGCTCCGCCGGATGGCGATGGATCATGACGTCAAAGAACGCTGCACATCAGGCAAGTATGTGAAGCGGCTCTGGGATTTATGCTGCCTGCCGGATTTTCGCCGGACGGGTGTGGATGGGCATCACCGTGTGGTTCAGACGCTCTGGAATAATCTGGCTGATCCCGATGCCCGCCTGTCATGCAGCTTTATGGAAACCGCTCTTTCACGTTTGCGTTCTACAGAAGGCGATCTGGGCGTTTTGCAGACACGACTTGCTGCCATCCGTACTTGGACGTATGCAGCAAACCGATCTGATTGGGTCGAGAAGGCTGAAATCTGGCGCAATGAAACGCGCGAAATTGAGGATCTTCTGTCAGATGCTTTGCATGAGTGTTTGACTCTTCGCTTTGTAGACAAGAGAACCACCGCATTAATGCGTGGACTAAGCCGTGAGGGTGCAATGGAAGCCGGATTTGGCGATAACGGTGAAATTACGATTGAAGGCCATGTGGTCGGTCATCTGGAGGGGCTTGTGTTCCGTCCAGTGGATGATGCGTCCAAGCTGGAAGGCAAAGCCATTCGCAGCGCGGCCATGCAAGCGCTGAAACCGATCCTTTCACAGCGTCTCGGCGAGATCGCTAAAGCAGAGCAGATCGCGTTCTCTATCAATGATTATGGTCAGGTGCTGTATGCGGATAAGCCGATTGCGCGCCTCACTAAAGGTAATGACTGGCTGAGCCCGCGTGCGGAACTCATTGGCGCAGAAGATGCGGTCCCTGAGGAACGCGAACAGGCACGTGCCCGTGCAGAACGCTATGTCACCGATTATGCGCAGAAGCTTCTTCCGGCTCTGATGGCGCTGAAAGCCCAGCTCAACGAAGCTGAAATGCCAGGCATGGCGCGCGGTATTGCGTATCGCGTTCTGGAATCCGGCGCTGCGATCGACGTGCGCAAGGATGACCCGCCGCTGCGTCTGTCTGCTGAAGAACGTGAAGCGCTTAAAGGCTGGGGCATTCGCGCTGGCCGTGTTGCAGCTTATGCTCCAGAAACAACCAAACCAGCCCAACAGGCGCTGATTGCGCGTCTCTTCTCTGTCTTTAACGACACAGACGTCATGATCGCGCCTACGGGTGCGGGCTCATTCCCGGTCGATGAGGGCTGGAGCGATCAGGCGCTTCTTTCTCAGGGGTATCTGCGATTTGGTCCGCGGGCGATCCGTGCAGACCTTGCAGAACGCCTGGCATGGGAAATCGATAAGCGCCGTAAGGAGGCTGGCAAGAACCAGTTCGAAATTCCGCCAGAGCTAGCCTCCGTGGTTTCTTCGCCGGGTGATGCCTTTGTTGAAGTTCTGAAAGCGTATGGCCTTTCACCAGCCGAACATGACGCCGAAACCGGCGCAGTGAAAAACTGGCGCTTTATGGCCCGTGCCCGAACTGACCGCCCGCAAGGCCGCCGGAATGGTCCGCCGCAACAGGGTGGTGGTAAGCGTCCGGCCCGCGCGAAAGGCGCTGAAGGCAAGGGTGGTAATCGTCCGCAACGTGGCGGCGACAACCGGGGGCAGGCCAAGGCACGTGCACAGGAACGCGCCGAAGCGCGTAAGCAGGATCCGGATAATCCATTCGCAGCGCTTGCCTCGCTTCTACCGCCTCCTCCGGCGCCAAAGCCTAAGCCAAAAAAGAAGAAAAAACCGAAGGCTGAAAAGCCTGAGGCTGTTTCTGAAGAGGCTAAGGATCAGACGCAGAGCGTTCAGCCTGAGGTGACCGAAAACCCGTCTCCGGAAGTTGTACCGCAGGAAGCTGCTGATAAAGCGGCTGAGAGCGCTCAATCCAGCGAGCCGACCGAGAAACCTGCTGAATAGGTAAGCCCTTGGCTGAAACCGAACAACGCCTTGATATCTGGCTTTGGCGGGCGCGCTTTTTCAAAATGCGCGCCGATGCCGCCAAGGCTGTGTCGCAAAAAGGTGTTCGGATTGATCGTACGGGTATGATCCGCAAATCACAGAAACCCGGCGCAACCGTGTGTGAGGGCGATATCCTCACATTCAGGGCGCGCGGTCAGGTGCTGACGGTGCGCGTGCTTGGTCTGCCGCTCCGGCGTGGGCCTGCTGCTGAAGCTCAGGGCTTTTATGAAAGCGTGAGCGAGGAGAGTGAGGGTTAAGGCTTGACGTTGCCGGACAAACACGGTCCGGTCTGACGGGGAACTCAGGAATACTGCCATGATGAACTGGTTGAAATCTATCTTCGGCTCTGAAGAGCCTCAGGAAGTTGAAGCAGGTCGTACAGACGATCCGAAAGTTGCGGCTGCAGCGCTTCTCGTTGAGACGGCGCTCACTGACGGCATTTATGCTGACATTGAAAGTACGCGCATTGTTGAGGTTCTGACGAAGACGTTCGACATCTCAACGGATGAGGCTTCCACCATTCTGAATGAAGCTGAAGATGTTGCTGAACATGCGACGGGCGCGCACCAGTACACGACGCTGGTCAAAACCCTGCCGGAAGCCAATCGCATCGCCTTCATTGAGGGACTCTACTATGTGACGCTGGCGGACGGTGAGAAATGCCCGTTTGAAGATGCGTTTGTGCGTCATGTCGCCTCCTTGCTTCACATTGAAGATCGTGATCGAGCAGAGGCCAGAAAACGCGCTGAACAGCAGTCTTTAGCTTAGCTTAATTGACTTTCTGCTATTCGCGCCGCATGTGATCGCCGAAACTGGTCGGAGAATGATTGAATGACTTATATCGTCACGGATGCCTGTATTAAATGCAAATACATGGATTGTGTCGAAGTGTGTCCGGTGGACTGTTTTTATGAGGGTGAAAACTTCCTCGTAATTCACCCGGACGAGTGTATCGATTGCGGCGTCTGCGAGCCTGAGTGCCCGGTTGAAGCTATTGTTCCGGATACGGAAGATGAGCCGGATGGTAAGTGGCTGAAGATCAACTCCAAGTTCGCTGAAGTCTGGCCGAATATTACAGTCATGGGCACGCCACCTACGGATCGTGACCAGTTTGCCGAAGAAAAAGGTAAATTTGAGAAGTATTTCTCTGAAAAGCCAGGGTCTGGAAGTTAGGCAGACCGCTGATAACTTCCTAAGCCTAGTTATGCCTTACGTGAAACAAGTGTGACAGGGCACTATTCTTATAAGCAATAGTGTGTTATAAGGCGTTCCCGCGCTCATAATTCTTAACCAATGGTTAATTTCTGCTAATCCTGTGTTTTTGATTAGCACGGAGAGTTATTGAGCGTCGATTTGTTTGCGTTGAGAGGTAAAACAAAAAATGGCAAAACGGGCTCAAGATAAAAAATCAGGTTTCGAAGTCGGCCAGCACGTCGTGTATCCAGCTCACGGTGTAGGCACCATCACCGGCGTCGAAAAAGAGTCTGTCGCTGGAATCGATCTTGAAGTTTATGTCGTTGCTTTCGACCAGGACAAAATGATCCTTCGCGTTCCAACTGCACGTGCAGTTGCGTCCGGCATGCGCGCTCTTGCGGGGTCTAAACTTGTTGACGATGCGCTGCACACGCTCACAGGTCGTGCACGTATCAAGCGCACGATGTGGAGCCGCCGCGCTCAGGAATACGAAGCGAAAATCAACTCTGGTGATCTGATCTCTATCGCGGAAGTCGTTCGTGACCTTCACCGCGCTGAAGACCAGCCTGAGCAATCTTACTCAGAACGCCAGCTTTACGAATCCGCTCTGGACCGTATGGCTCGCGAGCTTGCTGCTGTAGAAAATATCGAGCGTGACGAAGCTATTGAGCGTCTCACCTCTTCCCTTGCTAAAAAAGCAGCCTAACTTTCTCAAGTTTTTGATCCGATAACGGCCAAGCTGCGTATCTCTCTGTAGCACAGGAGATACGCATGGCCGTTAGCGACGTGTCAAACCCGGGTGCTGACCGGAAGTTTGTCAAAACCGCAATGGATGCGCCGCTGCTTGAGCAGGGGCACGAACGGGAACTCGCACGCCGCTGGCGTGAAGAGGAAGATGAAGAAGCACTACATGAGCTGACCATGGCTTATGTGCGCCTCGTAATCTCCATCGCGAATCGATTCCGAAATTACGGCCTTCCGCTGAATGATCTTATTCAGGAAGGAAATATCGGCCTGATGCAGGCTGCGGCCCGTTTTGACCCCGAGCGTGATGTTCGTTTCTCGACCTATGCGACCTGGTGGATCCGCGCTGCGATACAGGACTATGTTCTGCGAAACTGGTCTATCGTCCGTACAGGAACAACTGCCGCACAGAAATCTCTCTTCTTTAATCTGAAGCGCCTGCGCGCGAAGATCGATGATGTGCAGGATGCGAGTCCGTCTCCCGAGGTCAAAGCCTATATCGCTAAAGAGCTTGGCGTACCGGAGCGTGACGTTGAGCGCATGTCTGCTCGGCTTTTCTCGTCGGACCGGTCGCTCAACGTGCCTGTCGCCGACGACTCTGGTGCCGAATTTCAGGACCTTCTACCCGATGAGGGTGCTACGCCTGAACAATCTTACATGAGCGAGCATGATGACGCGAAGCGATCCGGCTGGATCAGTCAGGCGCTTGAGCATCTGAACGAGCGTGAGAAGTTCATCATCATGCGTCGTCGGCTCACGGAAGAGAACGTCACGCTCGAAGCGCTGGGGCAGGAGCTTGGTGTCTCCAAGGAGCGCGTGCGCCAGATTGAGCAGGCTGCAATGGGCAAGCTGAAGAAAATACTGATCGATATCGCCGGCAATCCGGAAGAATCAGGCTTGCTGCCGGATCAGCTTTAATCTTCGGGCAGGGGGCGGATATTAGCGTGATACCCTGCGCTAACTGATCCGTTTCTGGCCCAGCCGCGAATTTCTACTTCTCCTTCCGGAATGACATTGCATCCGGCTAGCGCGCGGTAACGCACCGATATGTCTGATCCGACGAGCCGGTGTACGCAGTCAGTTTCATACTCCGTGCCTTCCAGTAAGCGACCAGTCAGAATTACAAACTCACCATCGGCGTCTTCAGCGTCAGTGATAGAGCTTTCTGGTGAGGCGTCACCCCACAGGCCTATACTATCTGCGCGCGCCTCGGCTTCTGAAATCCAGAGCGCATCACTTCCTGGCGAAGTGTCGGGATAGAGCCTGACCCATGCATTGCCAGAACTCGCCATTTCCTCATTCACCCAGAACCGGCTGCCTGCTTCGTTGAAGCCATAGACCTGCGCCAGGGCGCGTTCATACCGGTCCTGCGTGAGGCCCGGATAAAACAGCTCAACGCGGCGTCCGAGGACTAGTCTTTCCAAAGCGCGTTTCGACTCTTCTGCATACGGATCATCTTCGTCACCACGATATCCGAAGGATGGCGCCTCTATGCTGACCAGGCGCACGACGAGCCCGTCATCTAATACGAAGGAGTCGCCGTCGATGACGCGCGAAACGGTTCCGCTTTGTCCGCGCGCCCAGTTTGACGACGGGTCGTCAGCCGAGCATGCGGCAAGGCCTAAAGCGATAAGAAGAATGGCCGCAGCACGGATCAAGCTTTGTCTTTTGCCTCAACAGGGGCCTGAAGCTGGCGCTTGGTTTTGTGGCTTTCGACCTTCTGGCCGCTCGTTTTCGTTCCGCGCATATAATGGCGTTGCCATTTATCGCGCAGAGCGCCTTCTTCGCCTTCTTCAAGGCGTTTGTTGAAGTCGGCGCGGCTTTCGGACCATGCTTTAAACTCGGCTTTCAGCTCTTCATTGTCGTCGAGCTGGCGCAGCTGCGGCGTAATCTCTTCGAGCTTTTCATGCTCCATCAAAGTGAAGAAGCAGAACGGCTCGTCTTTCTCAAACCGCACTACGCCCGGACGCGTCATCTGCCAGTTCATCGTGAATGGGAAAGGCAGCCAGTCGGTTTCTACAAGGCCAGACAGAGGCATAATGCCATCTTTTGGCCAGTTCGGTGCACCATTACACCAGAGCCCCCAGCCCGGAGGCGTCCGGAATAAATGGCCTGTGTGCATGGTCACAATACCGCGGCGAAAATGGCTGGCAGCAAAAGAAGCGATGGCTTGCGGGCCAGCAGAACTGCGGAAGGTGATGGCGTCTTCCATCTCGCCGCCATTCCACTCAATCTCCAGATCAATCGGGCACAGAATTTCCCAGCCCGTAGAGTTTGCCATTGTCAGAGGCAGGCAGCGATACGGGTGGCGGTCCGCAAAGGCGTCCATCCATTCGCGGCGGGAACGGCCGGGAATGATTTTCGGTGCTGTGTCATAAATCCGGTAACAATCGAGTTGCATCAGGCCCTCTGGACTTGCCATTACATATCCTGATGAGTTGAACAGGAAGGTGCGTAGCGACGCAAGGGGCTCCCATGGCAATGACGTCTGATGACTTGTTTCGATTGTTCGAAACGCTGGATATTCCGGTTCGCACCTTTCAGCATGAGCCGACCTTTACGGTCGAAGAGGGGCGCGAGCTGAAGGTGAACATGCCGGGCGGCCACTCGAAGAATTTGTTTATGAAAGACAAGGCTGGCCAGCTGGTGCTGATCTCTGCCGAAGCCCATACGAAATTAAAGCTGAACCGCCTGCATAACGTTATCGGAACGGGGCGCCTCTCGTTTGCGTCGCCTGAACTGATGGTCGAACATCTGGGTGTTCAGCCGGGCAGTGTTACGGCGTTCGCGCTTGCAAATGATACCGGGCATCACGTGCGCTTTATTCTTGAGAAAACGCTTTCAGACAGCGATCCGATGAACTTCCACCCGCTGCGGAATGACATGACTACAGCTATCGCACGCGCGGACTTTGATCGTTTCCTCGCACATACGGGGCATAGCTGTGACGTGGTGGATTTCTCCGGTCTCGACTAGCGCTCTTCGGGTGGAATGTTTTTGATCCGGTCGATATGCGTCTTGATATCTGACATGTCATATTTCAGTGCACGGCGTTTCGTAGATGCAGGCTGATATGACAGGGATACGCGTTCACGCCAGGCTGCTTTCGGCCTTATCGGACGAGGCATGAAGCCGCCGCCGCAGTTCGGGCACACATTATGGAGAAGGTTTTCCACGCAGTCCGCGCAGAAGGTGCATTCGTAAGTGCAGATGCAGGCATCTATCGCGTCCGGCGGTAGATCCTTGTCGCAACCTTCACAGTTCGGGCGCAGCTCAAGTGCCATTTCGTATATCCCCCTGTCGAACCCGCCGGGTGTTTAGCACGTATTGGGGGTCAGGTATTGCCGATCATGTCCTTCGGCTGTTAGCTGACGCAAATTTCAGCACAGACGGGGCTGATGACATGCTTGCACTGCGCATGAGACATCCCATCTGAGAGAAAACATTGTCTGCCACGCGGACCGACGGAGAGAAATATGGATTTCAGCACTCAAGGGGCTGCCCCTGACGTGATCAAGGAAGGCACAGACCAGACCTTCATGCAGGACGTTGTCGAAGCATCTAAAGATGCGGTCGTTCTGGTAGACTTCTGGGCGCCATGGTGCGGACCTTGTAAACAGCTGACCCCGACTATCGAGCGCGTAGTGAACGGTGCGGGCGGCAAGGTGAAACTCGTCAAAATCAATATGGATGAGAACCAGGGCGTCGCTACCCAACTCGGCGTGCGGTCCATCCCTGCCGTTTTCGGTTTTGTTGATGGCCGTCCGGTTGATGCGTTCATGGGCGCGCAGCCTGAAGCACAGGTGCAGCAGTTTGTTGACCGCCTTCTGTCCAACACGTCTGGCGCACAGCAGCTTGAAGAAGCTGCAGAGCAAGCGGCGCAGATGTTCCAGAACGGCGATGTCGGTGGCGCAGCTCAGCTTTATTCTCAAATCCTGCAGGCTGATCAGTCTCATATTCCTGCGATTGCGGGTCTGGCGCGCTGTTACCTCGCGAACGAAGACTATGATCGCGCGCGTCAGGTTCTGGAAATGGTGCCAGAAGACGAGCGTTCCCATCCGGATGTGAAAGGCGTTCAGACAGCGCTCGACCTCATGTCCACGCCAACCAAAAGCGAAGAGCTTGCAGAGCTGCGAGGCAAGGCTGACGCCGAGCCAGAGAACTTCCAGCTTCGTTATGAACTCGCAGAAGCCGAGATTGCAGCAAACCGCCACGAGCAGGCGAGCGATACGATCTTCATGATTCTGGAGAAGGATCTGGCGTGGGAAGATGGCAAGGCTAAGGAATTGCTTCTGAAGCTGTTCGAGGCTGCGGGTCCGAAGGCAGACGTCACCAAGAAAGGCCGTCGTCGCCTCTCAGCACTGGTCTTCTCATAATCGTGACCTATCTGTCGCCCCTCATGAAGAGCAATGCCTTGAATGAGGGGGCGATATGACCCGGCGCCGGTTTGAGACCACAGGTGATCTGCCAGACACGATAGCGATATTCCCGCTGCCGGGTTCATTACTGTTTCCCGGCGGCTTGCTGCCGCTGAACATTTTCGAGCCGCGCTATCTCAATATGATTGATGACGCTATGGCGGGCGACAGGCTGATCGGCATGGTTCAGGCGCTTGGTGGTGGACCAAAGCATCATCCCGAAATCGCGGCTGTCGGCACGCTCGGGGAGATTGTCTCCCATTCGGAAACCGAAGACGGGCGCTACCTCATTACACTTCGCGGTGTGTCTCGCTTTGAAGTGGTTCAGGAGCCGCCTCTGGAGCTGCCTTATCGAACTGCGGAAGTGAGCTGGGACGTCTATGAGAAAGATCTGCAGCCGGATCGCTCTCTGGAAGGTGAGCCGCCCGAGCTTTTCATAGCAGAGATGGACGAATACCTCACGCGCAATGATCTCTCTGTTGACCGCACATCGGTAGAAGATGCCCCGCTTGATGCGCTGGTGAATGCGCTGGCTATGGGCTGTCCGTTTGCGCCGATCGAGAAACAGGCGCTGCTTGAAGCGCGAGACTTGAAAGCCCGGATGGAATGTCTGATAGCATTATTCAGAACCGATACATCCGGTAATGGAGCCCCGAAATGGCAGAACTGAACACTGATGGTCTCGACCCGAAACTTCTTGAAGTTCTGGTTTGCCCGATTTCGCGCGGTCCGCTTATCTATGATCCGGAAGCTTCTGAGCTGGTGTCCCAGAAGGCTGGCGTTGCGTATCCAATCCGCGACGGCGTTCCGATCATGCTGGCAGATGAAGCCCGCGAGTTGGACCCGTCTGAAGTTACAGATTAATGGCGCCCAAAAAGCTACGTTTTCAAAAAGAAGCTAAGCAGCTGGTGCTGGAATATGAGAGCGGTGAGCCGCTTGTCATTCCGTTTGAGCTATTGCGCGTAGAAAGCCCGTCTGCCGAGGTGCAGGGCCATGGCGGCGAGCGTCCGCCGCCGGTACGTGGCAAGCAGGATGTCGGCGTCGTGCGCGCAGAACCTGTAGGCCATTATGCAATCCGCATCATCTTTGACGATGGCCATGACTCTGGCTTGTTCACCTGGGAGTTTTTAAAAGAGGTGGGTAAAAATCTGGACGAGCGTATGGCGGAGTATCGCGCACGCGTCGCTGATTTTGAGGGGTGCTAAGCCTTAGCTTGCAATCCGCTGTTTGATGAAAACAGTCAGACTGTCCGAGGACGGACGACCCTGAAACTCTGCTTCGGGGTTGACGAAGACGGTCAGTTCGCCATCACCCGTCATATTCACATCGGCGCGTTCACCGCTCACAATCCTTAGCGTGTTTAGCGCGCTGGTTTCTTCTGGTGTGCCGACGAGCGTTTCTGCTGCGATACGTGCAGCATCATGCAGCCAGCGTTCACGGCTATCGTCGATGTCCTCAATAGAAACGTTCATCCGGTGACCAGCGCGAAGAGACAGATACAGAAGAAGGCTGTCTTCCAGATTGTCTATGTATTGCGGTTCCGGGATTGGCTCCGGTTCTACAATCGGGTCCACGGGCATGCCATGCGGATTAGATGGCAGATACAGGATCACGCCGCCAAGATCGGTGAGGCGTACAAATATGCGTCCATTGTCATTTTTCAGGAACTCATCACCGCGTGGCCCGGGCACGGATTCCAGAGCCCAGACCTCTGTCTGTCCGCTCATATGAAACAGGGTGACATTTCCCTGGCGCTCCATGCTGAAGCCACGGCCGTCAAGCGTCTGAAAGCCGGTCAGGCCATCACGAAAGATCGGGTTGCCTGCAAACAGATGCGGGAAGCTCATCTCTTCGGACGCATCCTGTGCAAACGCAGGCATTGCCAACGCGCTGCTGGTGGCAGCGGCGAGACAGAAAAGTCCTGTTTTGAGTTTGCGGGTCAGGGATGTGTTCATGCTGATGTTATGACTAACAAAAAAGGCGGCAATGGGGCGTCTATCTGACCATCCCATTACCGCCTGAAATTAAACCGTGTTTTCCCTTTAAGAGGGCTTAACCGGCAATGTATTGCGCGCCGTTGACTGTCATGGTCGCGCCATTGATGAAGGCTGCTTCTTCGCTCGCAAGGTATGCAACCATGCTTGCAATCTCTTCCGGCTTGCCAAGGCGGCCGTTAGGAATTGTCGCGATAATGCCCTGCAGAATCTCAGGCTTCACCGCCTGAAGCATTTCTGTGTCGATATAACCCGGCGCAACAACGTTAGACGTGATGCCTTTTTTCGCGCCTTCATACGCCAGAGCTTTGGTGAAGCCGATCAGACCTGCTTTCGCGGCAGAATAGTTCGCCTGCGTGAACTGGCCTTTCTGACCATTGATTGAAGAAATGTTGATCACACGACCAAAGCCGCGGTCACGCATGCCTTCCCAGACATTGCGCGTCATGTTGAACGCGGAATCGAGGTCAACATTGATGACTTTCTGCCAAGCTTCTTTGGACATTTTATGGAATGGCGCATCCCATGTGATACCGGCATTGTTGACCAGAACTTCGACAGGGCCGACTTCGGCTTCGATTTTTGCGATGCCGTCTACACAGGCATCAAAATCGCCAACGTCAAACTTGAATACGGAAACGCCGATTTCCTTTGCGCAGGCCTGCGCTGCTTCGTCATTGCCGGCATAGGTCGCAGCGACCTTGTATCCGTCTTTGACGAGGCGTTCGCTTATTGAACGACCAATACCACGGGTGCCACCCGTTACGACTGCTACTTTGCTCATTCTATTCTCCCCGAGCTGAACTATATCCTGAACCCCTTTGCCCTTTTTTGGGTCTGTAAGCGGCTGCAGCATATTCTTAGACCGACCAGACTGGTTTTAGAATTAGGACTAAATGTCTCGCCTAAGTAAGCAAAGACCGAGGAAAGTCGGGGTTGTCAACGGTGTGGCATGTGCGAATTTCAGCTATTCCTAATATGTATAATGCTATATTTATCCTTGCCATACGCCCCGTTTGAGTGGTTTTTTGCTGCAAACGCGAAACTCTGGTTTAAAGAGTCTGTGGTAGGAAACGTATAAAGGGCGTGCATTGCCCAACGGAATTTATTCCGCCCCAAGGTGAGGGAAGGTAAATCGATGGCTGATACATCAGGTCTCAACGACGTGATCATCATCAAAAAATATGCGAACCGTCGTCTCTATGACACATCGTCCAGTTCCTATGTGACGCTGGAACATCTGAGCACGCTGGTCCGTGAAGGTAAGGATTTTGTCGTTCAGGACGCGAAGACAGGCGAAGATCTGACACGCTCTGTTCTGGCTCAGATCATTTTCGAACAGGAAAACAAGGGCGGCAATGCGCTGCCGCTTAACTTCTTGCGTCAGGTCATCCGCTTCTATGGTGACAGCGTGTCTTCTGCGCTGCCGACCTATCTCGACATGGCGATGAACAACTTCACAAAGAATCAGGAACGCTGGCGCGATATGATGGCCGGTGGGGCTGTTGGCCCGAACCCTATGGGTTTGTTTGAAGAGCAGGCGCGTCGTAATTTCGAAATGTTCGAGCGCTCTATGAACCTCTTCACGGCTGGAACGCCAGCCCGTTCGCGTCCTGAGGCCGAGGATGAAGCGCCGCCGAAAAAGGCGCAGCGCGCAGATAAGGATGAAGAAGCGGATACGATTGATGCCCTGCAGCGCCAGATGGCGGAAATGCAGGCCCAGCTTTCCAAGCTCTCTAAGAAATAAAGAAAAGCCGCTCGATCAGAGCGGCTTTTTTGATTCTGGTGGTTGAGCCATCTTCTGTAGCTAGCGGCGACGGTCATCCTCGTCTTCAGGATCTTCAATTCTGAAGAGGCGCGGGTCAACGGACACACCCAGTTCAATGTCGTTGAGCTGAACAGTAGTGATACCGCCCATCATGTCGATCGCTTCCCAACGGGCCAGCGTATAGTCTTCAGGATCGAAGAACAGCTCCAGCTCGCCTTCGGCTTCACCGGATTTATCTGCGACACGGATAGCGACATAACCGGCTTTGCGCTCGATTGAGATGATATCAGCGTGCTCTGCGAGATCTGTATTCCGGCGCAGAATGAGATTCAGCGGCGTGGAGACCAGCGGCACGCGGTCTACTGTTTCCAGATCAGTGTCTTCAATCGCGAGCGTTGTACCATCTGATACGATGAGCAGAGGCACAGGCGCATCGTATTCAAAGCGCAGGCGGCCTGGACGGTTCAGATAGAATGTACCGGTCGAGAAATGATTGTTCGGGTCGAGCTGAGAGAACTGCCCGCGCGCGGTATCAATCGCGTTGAGGGACGCGTTCGCGCGCGCAAGCGCTTCTGTCCGGTTGAAGGCCTCCACAGGCGCGATTTCAGCCGGAGCCGCCTCAGCACTTGCTGCGGTTTCAGTCTCTACGACAGGCGTTTCCACCTGTGCGGTGTCCAACGCCATGAAAGGCGACGTCAGAACGGCACCTGAAAGGATCCAGTTCGCAAAATTGAACATCTGGCACTCCATTACTTGTCAGGTGTCTTATCTAGAATACGCCCTTCACCACAATAGGGCTTAATTTGGGCGCGCTGCCTAGATTCGTTGCCTGACGTTCAGCAAAATTCTATGTGCGGCAGTCGCTAACTGCCCGCGAGGTGATGCAATGCCCGGCTTGCTTTTCCGTTCCATCTGACCTGCGAAGGCTGAAAAATAGAGAGGCGGGAATAAATATCTCGTCCATCCGTCAGTCCATCATGAGAAGCCAAAAGGAGGCGATCATGATGAAACAGAATAAACTTACTAAAACCGTCTGCGTCGCACTTATTTCAGCGGGCGCGATGTTCTCCGCGCCGCAGGCGTCTGCCCAGCTTCTGGGCCTTGGCGTGAACACCGATGCTCGTGTCGGTGTGCAGGTTGGCCGTGCACCGGAGCCACGCCGTCATTCCAGCTATAGCTTCACTTATAACGGCTATACCTCAGGTCACTGGTATCAAGCGGGGCATACCCACCGCGCATATCATTACGACCCGTATTATGGCGGCTATGACTGCCATACCCGGTTCCAGTATGGCTGGCAGCATGGCGACCGTGTGCGCTATGAATCTACCTTCTGCTATGACCGGTATGACCGCGCTCATGAGCGTCGTGGTACCCGTGTCGCGATACGCATCGACTAGCCCATAAATGCAAAGCCCCGGATGTCCGGGGCTTTTTTGTTAGTCTTCTTCGCCAGGGGCTTTGCGCAGGATTTCCCGCTTGCCCGCATGGTTCGGCGCAGAAATGACGCCCATATCTTCCATCTGCTCGATCAGCGATGCGGCCCGGTTATAGCCGATCTTCAGGCGGCGCTGAACATAGGAGGTTGAGGCGCGCTTGTCGCGAACGACAATCTGGATGGCCTGTTGAAGAAGGTCTGCCTCTTCATGGCCGCCAAGCATAGCGTCCATGACAGGAGAGCCGCCGCCGCCACCGCCGCCGAACGGATCTTCGTCCGGCTCTTCAGTGATATCGGTCTGGTAGTCCGGCTCGCCGGTTGATTTCAGGAATTCGACGATCTGGCCTACTTCTTCATCGGACACGAACGGGCCATGCAGACGCTTAATCTTGCCGCCGGACGCCATGTAGAGAAGGTCGCCCATGCCAAGAAGCTGCTCGGCGCCCTGTTCGTTCAGAATGGTGCGCGAGTCGATTTTGGACGACACCATATAGGAAATACGGGTCGGGAAGTTTGCTTTGATCGTACCGGTGATAACGTCAACGGACGGTCGCTGCGTCGCCGTGATGAGGTGAATACCAGCCGCACGCGCCATCTGCGCAAGGCGCTGAATGCAGGCTTCAATCTCTTTACCGGCCACCATCATCAGGTCGGCCATCTCGTCGATCACGATAACAATGTTTGGTACCTGCTCGAGCGGGATTTCCTCAGTCTCATAGACCGGGCGGCCTGTATCGGCCTCAAAGCCCGTCTGGACTTCTTTCGTGAGGCGTCCGCCAGTGCGTTTCAGCTCTTCGACCTTCTCATTAAAGCCCGCAAGGTTACGTACGCCCGCCTTGGACATCATCTCATAGCGGCTTTCCATCTCGCGAACCGCCCATTTGAGCGCTGTGACAGCCTTTTTCGGGTCAATCACGACAGGCGAGAGAAGGTGCGGAATGCCTTCATAGATCGAAAGCTCGAGCATTTTCGGGTCGACCATGATGAAGCGGCACTTCTCAGGTGGCAGCTTGTACATGAGCGAAAGGATCATCGCGTTGATACCAACCGACTTACCGGAACCCGTTGTGCCCGCGATGAGAAGGTGAGGCATTTTCGCGAGGTCGGCGCAAACCGGCTCGCCGCCAATGTCTTCACCGAGTGCCATCGGCAGGCTCTGCTTGCCGTCATTAAAGCTCGGGCTTTCCAGAAGCGTGCGCAGATACACCGTCTCGCGGGATTTGTTTGGAAGTTCGATACCGATTGCGTTTTTACCCGGCACAACGGCGATACGTGCGCTGATCGCGCTCATGGAACGGGCAACGTCATCTGCAAGCGCAATCACGCGGGAGGATTTCACACCCGGTGCAGGTTCAAGCTCGAACAGGGTGACAACAGGGCCGGGGCGTACCTGTGTGATGCGGCCCTTAACGCCGAACTCGTTCAGAATGCGCATCAGGTGTTCCGCGCGCTCTAAAAGCAGATGTTCGTCTACTGTGCCTGTGCGAGCTGGCGGTGTCACCAGAAGGTCGAGCGAAGGCAGGCCTGCCTTGTTCACGCGCGGGGCTTTGGGCGCTTCGCGGCGTTGGCGGCGCTGCGTACGCGGGGCTTCCGGCTGTGCTTTTGTTTCAGGCTTGGTGTCGGCTGCTCGTGGCGCCTCGGCCTGTTCAGCTTCGCGCTGGGATTTTGAGTAATCAAAATAGCCGTACTCGTCATCAGCGTCTGGCGTGATCGCGCCGCGCACATACGGGTAGTCGTCGCGTTCACGGTTGAACAGGCCGCCCACCAGTCCTGAGACTGATGATTTGAGCTTTTCGACGCCGGCTACCATGTTGCGGCTGATCCAGCGCCCGACAGGGCCGAGCGGCAAAAGAAGCAGAGCCAGCAGCTTGCCGACATTGCGGAAGAACAGGCGCGAGAGGCGCGTCAGGTCGCGATTCTCCAGATTAGCTGCACGGGTCAGCAGGAAGAAGGAGAGGATAGCCGCTGCAACACCTGCGATGACATCAGGATATGGCACGCGAAGCGCCGCAAACGGCAGGCGCGCCAGACCGAACAGGAAGTCGCCCGTCATCCCGCCAAGCGACGTCGCAAGCACCCAGCTGTTCGGGATAGGCCAGGAGGCAAGACACGTGCTTGCAGCAAGAACGCTGAGGAAGCCGAGCCCCCAATTGGAGGCGGACGGCTTGCCGATCAGCAGCATACGCTTAAGGCCTGCTGCGAATACGAGGAATGCGCCAAGCATGCCGCCCCAACCAAGGATCTGGTTGGCGAGGTCTGCCACGACAGCGCCTGTCATGCCGAAGAGATTGCTGACTTCATTGCCGGTTGCTGCATTCAGGCTTGGGTCCTGCGGGTCGTAATAGCCGACCGCGCCGCACAGAAAGACGCCCAGCGCGAAAATTCCGAAGCCGGTAAGGATGCGCCAGATTGGTTCACCTGACATCTGTGATGTTGTGTCTGACATGGCAGCAGCAGTGTTTGAATTTGTCATTCTGGCAAATCTCAGAGGCGAAAAACGTTAGGTGTAGCTCTGAGAATGCCGGTCTCTTGCTTAATGGTCAGGAAACATATGGCAGAAAAATGGGCCAAACTGCGAGATTTTTCGTTAATAACTGCAGTTCCAGCCATTTTGCGCTGCTTTTGACAGTCAGCTGGTGGCTTTCCGAGTGCAGGCAATAAAAAACCCCGGACCTTTCGGACCGGGGTTCTTCATAAGGATCAGGTCAAACTTACTTGGAGAATTCCGGGTAAGCTTCGAGACCGAGTTCGACTTTGTCGATGCCTTCCATCTCTTCTTCTTCAGAGCAGCGGATGCCGATCGTGAATTTGAGAAGGAGCCATGTCACTGCAGATGTCACGATGACGAATGCACCGATGGCAACTACGCCGGTCGCCTGAGCAACGATGTCACCACCGTTCCACGCTACAACGAGTGTACCGAAGATACCTGCAACGAGGTGAGCTGGGATCGCGCCAACAACGTCGTCGATTTTCAGTTTGTCGAGCAGTGGTACGAAGAACACGATGATCGCGCCGCCAACTGCACCGATGAGGATTGATTCCCACAGAGCCGGAGCCAATGGTTCAGCTGTGATCGCAACCAGACCACCGATCGCACCGTTCATGACGATTGTCGGGTCCATCTTCTTGAAGAAGATAGGTGTCAGGATTGCCGCCGCTACAACACCGCCAGCCGCAGCGAGGTTTGTGTTCGCGAAGATGATAGAAACAGCGTTGATGTCTTCAGCTGTGCCAGCAGCGAGCTGAGAGCCGCCGTTGAAGCCGAACCAGCCGAGCCAGAGGATGAATGTACCAAGAGCCGCGAGCGGGATGTTGGAACCTGGCATCGGGTTAACTTTGCCATCAACATACTTGCCAGCACGTGGGCCGAGGATGATTGCGCCGACGAGAGCTGCCCAGCCGCCTGTAGAGTGTACGAGCGTAGAACCAGCGAAGTCAGAGAAACCAAGCTCAGAAAGCCAGCCGCCGCCCCACTGCCAGGAAGCCTGGATCGGGTAGATGAAGCCGGTAAGAACTGCTGTGAAGATCATGAAAGGAAGAAGCTTCACGCGCTCTGCAACAGTACCGGAAACAACAGACGCAGCAGTCGCTACGAATACCATTTGGAAGTACCAGTCAGAGGCAGGAGCGTAACCGGCGTCAGACAGAGCTGCGCGGTCGCCTTCAGACCAAACGTTGAAACCAGCAAGAACGCCCGGGATCATCCAGTCGCCAGCAGGGTAAATCAGGTGGTAGCCTACGAGGTAAACCATGATACCCGCTACAGAGTAGATCATGATGTTTTTGACAGACTGTGTTGCCGCGTTCTTGCTGCGAACGAGACCAACTTCCAGCATACAGAAACCAGCCGCCATGAACATGACAACCATGCCTGAAATCAGGAAGAGGTAAGAGTTATCGACGTATGCCGCGACTTCACCGGCATCCTGAGCGAAGGCTGAACCCGTCAGCGCTAGGCCGCTCAGAATGGCGGCGCCCGCGGAACGGGCCGTCCATTTCCAAACTGTTTCTTTCATTGTTTTCCCCAATCGTTAATCAGGAGAAGCGGTTTTGCCCCGCTTGCTCGGGGGCCAATCTTGCAAAACGGCTCGTTTCTTCTAAGCGCCATGGAGCATCTGAAACGGGTTACGAACAAACTGGTCACGTTCTGAGCACCCTGCGACTGAATCGCCCAAAAGCGTTGCACCGCTTGTCGGGAAATCGCAGTAAGCTATTATCGATTTCCGGTATCAGGAGATATAAATGCCAGCTTCACAGCATACTAGATCGCAGATTCTCATTGTTGGCGGTGGTTCAAGCGGCGGTGTTCTGGCAGTTCTTCTTTCCGAGCTTGGCTTTGAAGTCGGCCTTGTCGACACGCGCGATCCGACGCTGCCTTTTACGCCAGACAGCCGCGCCTTCGCGATTGTGCGCGGTGGCTGGCGCGTTCTTGATGCGGCAGGCGTGGGCGGCAATTTAGTTAATAAAGCCGAGCCGCTTCTGTCTATGGAAGCCCATGATCGCAACGGGCTTTTGCCGCCAGCGGCAAGTATGTTCGGCGTGGAAGACCTGCCCGATGGTGTCACTGAGGGTGAGCCGCTTGGCTATATGATCGAGGTCGATCTTCTCAATCAGGCGATCCGCGACCGGGTAAATGCCTGCACCGCGATCACCCAGTACGCGCCTGAAACGGTAACCGGCCTTGAAGTTGGTGATAGCGGCGCTGTTGTGACGCTTGATTCCGGTAAATCCATAATAGCCGACCTCGTTATCGGGGCTGATGGTGTTGGCAGCGCGATCCGTGAACTCTCCGGCATCAAGACACTCGGCTGGAGCTATGAGCAGGCGGTCGTCGCAGCGACTGTCCAGCTTGACTGGCCCCATCATGGCGCAGCACGCCAATGGTTTCAGGATGAAGGCCCGTTCGCCATTCTGCCGCTGACTGAAAACCGCGGAAATCTCGCATGGTTCCGCAAAGAGAAAGCGGGTATCGCGACGGCGAAATTGTCTCAGGCTGACCTTGAGGCTGAAGTCAATCAGCGCTTTGGTGATCTGGCTGGACCGATGAAAGTGCTACGCGATCCACTGGCTTACCCGCTGCGACTGCGCCTCGCTGAAAAGCTGATTGCGCCGCGCGTTGCGCTGGTTGGTGATGCGGTACGCCGCGTGAACCCGCTCGCCGGGCAGGGCTTTAACCTCGGCCTTAAAGATATTGCGGCGCTGGTGGAAATTCTCGTTGAGAGCCGTCGTGCGGGTCTTGCGCTTTCAGATGGCGCCCAGCTCGAAACCTATCAGCGCTGGCGCCGGTTTGATGGCGTAGCCACAGCGCTCGCCATGGATGGCATCAACCGCACATTCTCAAATTCGAGCGCGCTGCTCTCTCCGTTCAAGCGTCTGGCGCTGACGGTGGGCAGTACAGTCGGCCCGTTGCGTCGCGCCCTTGCCGCACAGGCCAGTGCGGACAAGCCGGGTCTTCCGCGCCTTGTCCGCGGCGAACCTCTGGAAGCGCTAATCGGATAGAACGCAAAACGCCCGACCTATTCAGGTCGGGCGCTTTATTTAAGGTCTTGTCAGATCAGGCTGCAGCGACGTTGGACAGGAATGTCTCAACGCGTTGTTCCAGATCTTTAGAGGCTGCAGACAGTTCGTCGGCCGCAGACTTCACAGCAACCGCAGCCGCTTTTGAATTCTCGGCCATACCAACGACTGCGTCAGCATTCGTCACGACATCGCGGGTCATGCCCGCTGCCATTTGCGCGTTCTCGCTGATCTCGCGTGTCGCGCCGCCTTGTTGCTCAACCGAGCTGGCAATCGCTTCCATCGTGCCGGAGACGCCTTCCATGGCGCTCGAAATCTCGCCGATAGATGACACTGCGATACCAGTAGAATTCTGAACCGCCATGATCTGACCGGAGATTTCTTCAGTGGCGCGGGCTGTCTGGTTTGCCAGCTGTTTCACTTCCGAAGCAACGACTGCGAAGCCACGGCCCGCTTCACCAGCGCGCGCCGCCTCGATTGTTGCGTTCAGCGCGAGAAGGTTGGTCTGCTCTGCAATGTCAGAAATCAAAGTGACAACATCACCGATCTTGTTCACCGCCTCGGAAAGCTTCTGAACATTGATAGAGGTTTCAGTCGTGACCTGAGACGTTGAGGACACGGATGAATTTGCCTCTGTGATCGCATGGATGATTTCAGACACAGATGCTGACAGTTCTTCGGAGGCTGCGGCAACCGTCTCGACGTTTTGAGACGCCTGACCGGTTGCACGAAGTGCTGTACTGGAGCTCTCAGTCGTTTGCAGAGAAATCGCCTCGACCTGTTCGGCTGTCGTTTTCAGCATGTGGACGTTTTCAACGACACTCGAGATGAGGCCACGTGCTTCATCGCGGAAGCTTTCAATCATGGCATCGATACGTGCCTGACGCTCGGCGCTGGCTTTGTTCGCTTGCGTCCGTTCCTCTTCAAGGCTGGCGCGTTCGATCAGGCCCTGTTTGAAGGTCTCGACTGCACGTGCCATTTCGCCAATTTCGTCGGTCCGGTCAGTCGCAGGTACGACGATAGATGTATTGCCGGACGACAGCTGAATTGTCGTCTCACGCAGGCTGTTGATCGGCTTTTTGATGGAGTTCGCAATGCTGCGGATGATCAGGAAGAGCAGGCCGCCAATAACCAGAAGCGCGGCGATACCGGTCGCGATATATTGCCAGAGCAGGGTCTGCAGATCGTCCACATAAATGCCTGTGCCGACAATCCACTGACGGTCAGCTGTTGCCCGGACAAAGCTGATCTTTGGAGACAGCTCTTCGGGCGCATTGCCCGGTTTTGCCCACTCATAATGTACAAAGCCGCCAAGTGGATCGGCCAGAGCAACGTCGATCATATCCTGAAAATAGTTGTTGCCGTTTGCATCCGGAACGCGCAGGTCCGTGCCGTTAAGTTCCGGACGGATCGGGTGCGCTACCATGAAGGCGTCGGTATTTATAACAAAGAAATACTCACGTTCGCGATAGCGAAGCGGATTGATCACTTCACCGGCTGACGGATCACCGCTTGCGCGGGCATCTTCAACCAGGGTGAGTGCGGAATCGACAAGGCTGCGAAGCTCTTGCTTCCGGCTCTCGACTTCTTTGTTATAAGCAAATGCGGTCATTCCCGCGATGACGATTGCAAGCGCGACAATGCTCGCAATCCCAATCAGATTTAGCTGACTGGACGTACTCATGTTCCTCACCGGCATCTCCCAAACACCTGTTATATTTGAGGTGAGTGTACCCGGCTCGTGTTAAAAAAACGTTGGAAACGATAAACTTGTTTAGTTAACCCGCGTTCAGACTGCGTATTTCAACGAGTACACCACAGGCATCATCGCTCTTTTTGATGCGTGCGACTGCGTCCTGACTTTCAGCTTTCTCAAATTTGCGCATCAGACGGGCGAGATGTTCCACGCCGTCAGAAAGAGCCTCATCCATCATCTGCTCAGCGGTCATCATGGCGTACGGATCAACGACCCGCCAAAGCCCGTCAGACATGATCAGGATGTGGCTACCTTCTGGCAGATTGCGGGTTTCAATGACGAGCGTATCCACGCCTTGAGGTGACAGGCCAAGAAGCACGTGCTGCGGTTCGGTGTTCTGGGTGGCGCGGATTTTACGAAGGCCTGCTATCCGGTCTTCAGGAGACATGGCATTAAGCTCGCGCGAGGTTCGGGCCTCAAGGTCTGATTGTTCGTGCTTGGTGAGAACTTCAGTTTTGCCGTCTGGCGTGCGGATGAGGGCGACGCAGTCGCCGGAGCGGACGAAAGTTGTGACGTCATCTGTGTGCCATATCCACATGCCTGATGCGATTGGCCATGTCTCACGCGGCGCGGTTTCGATATCGACCTTCGACTTCTGTTCCGCGCGTTTGCGAACGGCGGCGAGAATGTCTCCAAAGTATGCACGCAGATCACCCTTTGGAGGGTGGCTCATAAGCTCGCGGTTCAGAAACTCGGCAATCCATGCGGCATCGCTCTCAAACTGTTTGAACAGCCGGAACGGGCCAAGATCAGTTGCGCCATCCAGAACCCATGCTGTGCCAGCGCTTTCGTCAAAGCCAAACCGGTCGTCACCCGTGACTTTAGGCGTGTCGACGGTCAGGCCCGCGCCGGGCCAGTTGATGGATTCTTTTACTGAGATTGGCACTCGTGTCCCTCCGCGTCTGCCCGTTCCGTATATCGGTTCGGGCAGGGCGGCAAAAGGGCTTAGCTGCCGCCATAGTTCAGAATGTGGTTTCGTCCGGGAGAAACCTGAGTGCGTTTGGTGCCAGTCGCATAGCCCGTTCCATATCCGTATCCCACCTGCACGTCCCAGCACCCTGCTGACACAGTGAAGTAACGGTCATAACCCGGCGCGATGGTTTCCCCGTCAGAGAGGCGGTTGAAGCCATAAGTCGAGTTTGAACAATCTGACATGGTTACAACGGTCAGATGAGCATTCGATGTATTGCGGATTGTGATCTGGCCCACCGGTTCGCCCGGGCGGACAAGCGGTCCACCATCAAGGCTGCCACAAGCAGTGAGTGTTGCAGCGAGTCCCAGCGCCGCAGCCGTTTTCGTAAATGTGTTGAGCATCGTCCCCTCCTTCGGTCGCGTTCAGGAAGAAGAGTAACCCAGACGTGGAAAAGCTCATATCCCCTGTTCGAATGAGGTGGAGCTGAGAAAAAAGCCCTCTTCCAGGAAGAGGGCTTTTCAGGATGCTTATTCTGCGGCTTCGAGCGTGGCTTCATCTATCTCGCCGGAGTGGTAGACGTTCTGCACGTCATCCAAATCCTCAAGCGCATCGATGAGCTTGAGAAGTGTGAGTGCCGGATCACCTTCAATCTCGATCAGGTTCTGTGGTTTCCAGATCAGCTTGGTTGAGCGGGCCTCGTGATCCGGGAAAGCTGCATCCAGATTGCCCGCAACTTCCATGAAGTCGTCACGCTCTGTGTAGATGACGAAGACTTCCTCTTCGACTTCCACGTCAGATGCGCCAGCTTCAATGGCTGCGTCCATCACGGTTTCTTCGTCGCCAATCTCACGCGCGAAAACGATTTCACCAACCTGATCAAAACCGAAGGATACAGAGCCGGTCTCGCCAAGATTGCCGCCATTCTTGCCGAATGTAGAGCGGACATCGCCAGCAGTACGGTTTTTGTTGTCGGTTGAGCACTCAACGATCACGCCAACTCCGCCCGGGCCGAAGCCTTCATAGCGAATGTCGAAATAGTCACCTGAATCGCCGCCAGCACCTTTATCAATCGCGCGCTGGATATTGTCTTTTGGCATGGATTCGGCGCGCGCGTTTTTCACCGCAAGGCGAAGACGCGGGTTGCCGTCAATGTCACCGCCGCCGAGCTTGGCAGCGATTGTGATTTCCTTTGAGAGCTTCGCAAAAGCTGCGGCACGTTTTTTATCCTGCGCGCCTTTGCGGTGCTGAATGTTTGCCCATTTACTGTGGCCAGCCATGAAAACTCCTGCAGGCTGTTTTTGACGGTGTGTTCTGAAGCGCCTCGTTTAGCCTATGCAGGCTGAAAGGTGAAGGGTGCTGGCTCAGAAGACCATTTGCGCTGCGAAATCAGGAAAACGCCTCAATGTTTGCGTGATCGTTTATAGTCTTATTGAGCTTTGAAATTCGGCTTACGATGAGCATCAGGCCGATGGTGGAGATCAGAAGCGCGAGCAGGCCGACGAACATGGCGCCATACGCGGTCTGGAAGTCGGCCGGATCATAGAGTGTGATGCTGATATTGGCGCGCCGGAACAACTCGTTGAACGCATAGTCGCCGATGCGAAGTGCGAAAGCTTGCAACAGCCAGCATGTCCACCACAGAAATAGCGGTATCGCACTGACGGTATCACGGCCTGCGAGTTGGTGGGCCCCGCTCCAGAGCTGGGACATGGCTTTGACTGGCTGAATGATATTGGCGAACGGCACAAAAAACCATGCCCAGATACCCCAGGGTGGCATGGTCGCGTTTTTCGCGCCAAGCACGCGCACGTTTTTCAGCGCCTGATGAAAAAACAGAATGAAACAGATAGCTGCTAAGGGGAAAACCAACAATCGAACGGCAGAGATGTAATAGTTCAGGTCCAGCGTGCTAAGCAGATGAGGTTTGTTCATCAGATCGTCCGGAAAGGGCGGGTTGATCAGCGTATCTACGAAGACATAGCCAATCGGTACCAGCGCGATCAGACAAAGCGCAGCGAACAGCGTCAGGAAAATCTGCAGGAAGGCTCCGCGCAGGCTGATCTTGCGATAGAGCTCGGGCTGGATGCGCCTGATTGCGCCGTCATCGTCTGTCACTGTGGCGGGTTTGATGCCGCGCGGACGGACGTTTTCTCGCTGTATGTCCCGTCGTGAAAGCCTGACACCATCAGATCTTCTGACAACGGGCCGCTTTCGCCATCTGACGTGCGAACATACCAATCCATATTGACGAATCCCCCCGGATACATGCTCGGGAGGTGACGAACGGATCAGTTTCCCTCTCGAGTTGATGTTTAAAGCATTCACAGCATGATGGTGCAAGCCGCGCAGTTTGCGCATTGTGTGTTTCTGCTTAATCTGGAAGAGGCAAAAATCGGGGGCATGGCATCATGAAATCTGTGTACGGACTAATCGCAGCTGCTGTGCTGGTTTTACCCATGACGGCGAGCGGCGGAGGGCAGGGGTTTTCGATGGCGGGGCCGAATGGGTCGACCTATGAACTGCTGCGCATTCATGGCAGCGCAGACCGGCCTGTCGCGTCGCTATTGATCACCCGCGCAGATGGCGGCGTAACGCTCATGGATCAGATGACTGATTGTGATTCCGGGCAGTATGTTTATCTGGCGATGGACCATGCGCCTGAGCTGCCTGTGACGCCTGAAGCGCTGGATCAACTGGCGCAGTATTACAGCAATATCGTGTCATCCAGCCTGCGTGCGCTCACCTTCACGCCGATTACGGACGATCCGTATGATGCGCCAATGGCGGCGGTGCGTGATCTGGTATGCGGAGCTTAAGCCGCAGGCACGAGTGACTGCAGACGTCCGCCCATACGGATTGGTTCAACGCGTGTCGCCAAGCCGGTCTTGTTATCGGTCTCTACAAACACGCCGCAAAGCGTGCCATCGCTTAGGGCAGGCTGGTAGCGTTCGCCCGGAAGCTGGGTGAGGAAGCGGTAAACCGAGTTTTCCTTCTTCATGCCAATCACGCTGTCATAGTCACCGCACATACCCGCATCTGTCTGATAGGCTGTGCCGCCAACCAGAAGCTGTGCGTCGGCTGTCGGGATATGCGTGTGGCTGCCGACAACAAGGCTGACGCGCCCATCGCAGTGATGACCCATCGCCATTTTCTCAGACGTCGCCTCGCAATGCATGTCGACGATGATGGCGTCACACACTTCGCGAAGGCGCATATCAGCCAGTGCATCTTCCAGAACGAGGAACGGGTTATCCAACGCCTGACGCATGAACACATTGCCCTGAAGCTGGATGACGCCAACCATGCGTCCGTCCGGCAGAGCAAATATGTTTGACCCTTTGCCCGGTGCCTGCGCGCTCGGCGGGTAGTTCAGCGGGCGGATAAGGCGAGAATCGCGTTCGATGTAGGAGACCATTTCGCGCTGGTCCCAGGCGTGATCGCCGAGGGTGAGGCAGTCTGCGCCCGCATCAAAGAAGTCATTGGCAATCGCTTCGGTGAGGCCGAAGCCGCCCGCTGCGTTCTCGGCGTTCACAACCACGAAATCCAGAGACAGCTGGTCACGCAGGCGGGGCAGATAGCGTTCCACCACGTCGCGCCCGGGTTTGCCGACAACATCTCCGAAAAAGGCCAGTCTCATCTCGTTCTCCTATAGCCGAGCGATATGGACCAGACGGGGCCAAAAAACCAGTCTGTGCCTGCATCAAAAGCAAAAGAGCCAGCACAAGGGCTGGCTCTTTCGAATGGTCACTGGTGTGTAAATTTACGCGACGCGTACATCATTCAGGAAGCTCATGACTTCGCTTTTCAGAATGTTGGACTGCTCGCTCAGAAGCTCGGAGGCTGTGCGCATACGTGATGCGGTGACACCTGCTTCCTGCGCCGCGTCGCTCACGCCGTGCATGTTGTTATCCACTTCAGACACGCTGCCAGCTGCACTCTGAATGCTTTCAGAGATTTGCATAGTCGCAGAGTTCTGCTGGGCAATCGCCGCAGAAATCTGGGCAGACGCTTCTTCCAGCTCGCTGATGACCGTCAGAATGTCATGGATGCCGGACACAGACGCTGAGGTTGTTTCCTGAATGGCGTGAACCTGACGGCTGATATCTTCCGTCGCTTTGGATGTTTGTGTCGCGAGGGCTTTCACTTCGCTGGCAACAACCGCAAAACCTTTGCCCGCTTCGCCAGCGCGCGCCGCTTCGATGGTTGCGTTGAGTGCAAGCAGGTTGGTCTGGCCAGCAATATCCGTGATCAGGCCAACAACGTCGGAGATCGCATTTGCTGCCGTCTCCAGGCCGCCAACGCGTTCACGCATGACTTCTGCTTTGGAGACAGCATTGCTTGTGGCGTCACGCGAATGTTCAACCTTGGAGCTGATTTCGTTCACTGACATAGTTAGTTCTTCGGTCGCGGCCGCAACGCTCTGAACATTGCTGGACGCGTTCTGGGACGCAGCGGTGATACCTTGTGACTGGGACGCTGTTTCTTCGGCGATTGCAGCCATAGCGGACGCGTTCTCGTCGAGATTGCCTGCCGCTTTTGTGAACTGCTCCAGTGTGCGGCTGACGATTTCGTCGAACTTCTGAGCGCGCTTGGTCAGAGCTTCGCCAATCGCAGCACGCTGTTCAGCATCTTTGCGGTCCTGAATGGCACGTTCCTGCTGCTCTTTAGCCAGTTTTTCGGAAGAAATCATGGCGAGGCGGAATTTCTCAAGTGACCGGGCCAGCGGACCGATTTCATCACCGCGTTTCTGATAAGGGATTACCGTATCGAAATAGCCGTTGGCGATTTTGTCAGTTGTTTTGGCAATGGATGCGATCGGGCCTGAGATCATGCGGGCGAAGAACGCGCCGATAACCCCGAGAACGGCCAGAACGATCAGTGATGTGATAAGCGAACGTTGCTGCAGATCAACAATGGGCTGGTTCAACTCTTCTGTATTTTCCTGCGCAACGACAAACCATTGTGCGCCTTCAAATTCGACCGGCACAATCGCCGCGCTGACGTCAGCGCCGGTGTAAGACGCGCCTTCATACATAGCGAAGTCACGTGAGGCAGCGCCTGCGAGGCTGTCTGTCGGGAAGCTTGCGTTGAGAATCGTCGAAGTATCTGAACGCGGTGCATCCGTACGCAAAAGGCCGTCTTCGCCGATCAGGAAGCTTTCGCCCGTTTCGCCAAGACCGGATGTCGCACCCATAATCTCGTTCAGCTGGTCAATTGGCATCTGGAAGACGAGTACGCCTGCCTGATTGCCGTTTTCATCCGGGATCGGGCGGGCAATAAAGCTCGCGGGTGCGCCATGGCTCGGTGCATATGGCTGAAAATCAAAGAATGCGTGATCGGAGATATAGGCGCTATCGTCAGCCGCTGCGCGGAACGCAGCGCCAAGATCTGATGATGCCCATTCGCCAGTTCGCAGATTGGTCGCGTAATCCAGCTCTTTGAATACGGTGTAAACCAGCGAGCCATCATTGGAGAACAGGAAGATGTCGTAATAGCCACGGGCCTCAAGAAACTGGCGGAACCATGGATGGAACTCGGCATGCGCCTGCGAATACTCCGAGCCGTCGCTCGCATAGTCGAGCAGATGCTTCTCACCCAGCGGATTAGGGTTAGACTCGATGTAAAGGTCCTGGAGCGTGTTCATCTGGTTAGAACCCAGCGCATCCCAGCCGTTTTCGAACTCGCGTAGTGCGCTCAGAGTGAATGGGTTGTCTGCAACGGTGTCCAGATCCTGCTGGATTGATTGCAGATAGTCTGAAAACGCAGCAGCTTCTGTCTGAGCAATAGAGCTCAGCTTATCCTCGGATAAACGCGAAAGCGCTTCTGAAGAGGCCTGACTGGTCACCCATCCCAGTGTCATTGCCGTTACAGCAATCCCCCCGACGACCAGCCCCAGAAGTTTGTACGTAATCGAGATACGATTCAGCATAAAAATTCACCCGCTATAACTCCCACAGCGAGTTTTTATGCCGAATAGCTTTTTTATTGTTGAAACGCGTTCGTGAAATTTTTGGTAAACGGCGAGTTAAGATCGACGCGCAAATTTAATATTGCCGGTTGGGGCAGGGGTTATGCCCCTGCAGCGCGCCCGAAGAACAACGGAAGTGAGCCGGTTTCTGTGACCATCCAATCGAGCGGAATGTCCGTAGATTCTGCTGGAATTACAGGGACAATCTGGCCTGCATAGGCGAGACCGCAGACGAAAACTCGGCCATTCTGTCTCAGCTTTTCCAGCGCCCGGTCATAATGGCCCTTGCCATAGCCCAGGCGATTACCCTGCGCATCAAAGGCCAGCATAGGGGTTAAGACTAAAGTCGGAGCCGCAAGCGGTGCTTCGGCTGATGGTTGCGTTAATCCAAACGGCCCGGCTGTTAACGAGCCGGTTCCTTCAACGTGACGAAACGTCATTGATCCATCATCTTCAACGCGCGGCAAACAGATTTGCGCGCCAAGATCAGACAGACGCGCAAGGAGCGGAGACGGGTCCAGCTCACTGCCAATAGCGATGTATCCAGCCACAACTGGACCAAACCGGGTATACAGCTTCTCCGGAAAAATGGACGCGATGGTTTCGGCGGCGTCTTTTTCGGTTTCGTAGAGATGCTGGCGAAGCTCTTTGGCCGACTGCCGGAGCGCATTTTTGTCAGGCGTCATATCAGTCAGCTCCTGTAATCAATAAAGCGACCGCGTGCGCCGTTCAGGTATGTTTATTCCCATCGACCCAGCAACGCTAGGTGGGCACCGGTTACCTGGACCACGATCCAGACAGTTCTGCCAGTTCCCTGATGAGAATGTAAGGTCGCTGGAATAAAAGCCCTGCTCGAACGCCGCAGCCGCCGGCTACAGAAATAAGATGGCAAATGCATTCCGTGAAGGGGGTATGGCTTTATATTCGATAGCAGCCTCTGATATAGCGCTTGTCAGGGTGTGATAGTTTCTATTCCCTGCACGAAAGTTTTAGTCTGGAGTGACGCTGGTCTTATGACACGTTCTGTTATCGCCTTCTTTATGTTGGTTTTTCTGCTCGTTGAGCCATCTATGGCGCAAGTCCGAGAGCTTGATACGCGTGCTGCACAGCAAACCCGCGTTATTTCCCAGAACGCAGTCGAACTGACTACATCTTCGCCAGACCTTGCGGAAATTCGTTCCGCGCTTGCCCGTCAGAGAGAGAATGTTGTTTCGTTAGAAGCCGAACTTGTGGCGCTGCGCGATCAGACACAGGACCAGCTGTCGCGGATCGGCGAAGAAGTTGAAGGTGAATCCGCCAGCGTTTCTGCGCGCCGCAATGCGCTTCAGAGCGAGCTGGACACGCTGACCGAGGCATTAACACGTACAACAGGCAATCTGGACGAGATTGATCGTCTGCAGTCTGAAATCGATGATCTGCGCCGCCGCGAATTCTATAAAGGTCTCGTCGAACGTGGCCCGATGCTTGTCAGCCCATCCATTTGGTCAGATGCCTTTTCGGGCTTCGGCGAGAAGTATGGCACTCTGACAGAGGGTGGTACGCCAGTTCTGGAATTGCAGTCGGACGAACCGATCAGCACGCTGACATGGATACAAAGCGGCGCGGTGCTTGTCCTTGCGCTACTGTTCGCTATTCCCGTCCGTCGATATTTGAATCAGAAAATCGTCAAGCCGCTCGGCGATGATGACCGTACCGGTGCGTTGAGTGCGGTGGTTGGCCTTGTGCGGGCGTTCATTCGCGCACTGCCATCACTTTTGGGGCTGTTCGCGCTCTATCATGCGACGGCCATGATCTCACTTGGCTCTGATGTTTTGAGGTTTGCAGATCAGAAGCTCTGGATTGTGCCAGCTATACTGATCTTGCTCGAAGCTGTGTCACGCATCTTTATGTCGTCCCGTGCTCCGCTGCCGCCATTTAATATGGATTCCCGCCGCATGTCGGGGCTCGTCACGACCCTGATCCTGACAATGGTGTGTGTCGTTGGCGTCGATCATTTGTTGCATGCAGAGATCAATCTCTTCGCGGGCGTTGAGGATGCTGAGCTTGTCCGCCGCGGCATTGTTGCGATTTTGCTGGCTGGTCTCGTTTTCTTTACCGCGCGTGTCTGGAAGTTGGAAAAGACTGATGCCGCTGCAGAAGGTGATGAAGGTTCACCTCTGCTGGTGGACAATCGTGCGTTCGCTATTCCGGGCGTTATTCGAACAGGGCTGACCTTCCTCTCTGTTGTGAGTCTGGCTGGCGCGCTGTTCGGTTATGAGGCGCTTGCGCACTTTGTCATGACGCGTGTGGTTCTGATTGGTGGTCTTTTGCTGCTGGCTCTGATCGCGCGTGCTGCTCTGAAGCAGGTAGCTCTGGTCGTGACCGGGCGGGTCTTCCGTTCAAAACTCTCTTCAGAAACAGGTGCAGACCTGATCGATTTCTGGGTCAGCCTGTTCGTCGATATTCTGGTGATTGCTGCCATAGCACCGATCGCGCTCCTGCTCGTCGGGCTTGAATGGGAGGTCGTGCGCCGGATCTTAACCACAATGGCGACCGGCTTCAGCATCGGGCCGGTACGTATCTCGGTGATTCAGATACTGATCGCGATTGCGGTATTTGTTGTTCTGGTGATGCTGACCCGTTTTGTGCAGCGGACGGCAGAAAAGCGCGTTCTGTCCCGTCTACGTGTGGATCAGGGCATACAGACATCGCTGAAGACACTCATTGGCTATGTCGGTCTGGTGATCGCCTTCATCACGGGCGTCAGCATGCTGGGCTTTGATCTGTCCAGCCTGGCGATCATTGCTGGTGCGCTTTCGGTCGGTATCGGTTTTGGCCTTCAGTCCATCGTAAACAACTTCGTATCCGGTCTGATCCTGTTGTTCGAGCGTCCGATCAAAGTGGGCGACTGGGTCGTCACAAGCTCGGGCGAGGGGATCGTCAAGAAAATCTCTGTCCGCTCAACCGAGATTGAGACGTTCGAGAGATCATCCATTCTGGTTCCGAACTCTGAGCTTATCGCAAACAGCGTGACGAACTGGACGCATAAGAACCGTCTCGGCCGCGTTAATATACCAGTTGGTGTCTCTTATAATGAAGACCCGGACCGTATTATCGCGCTTTTGGAGTCGATTCCGGCGAAGCTGGATGATGTTCTGGAAGTCCCTGAGCCGCAGGTGCTTTTCATGGGTTTCGGGGATAGTTCTCTTGATTTTGAGCTAAGAGTGTTCATCGCAGATGTACAGAAAAGCATTATCACGCGTTCAAAAGTCAGAGTTGAGATATTCAAACTGTTCCGTGATGAAAATGTCGAAATTCCATTCCCTCAGCGCGATCTGCATATCCGGTCTTCTGATATAGGTGACTTGAATACTTCTCGCGACGACAAGCAAAGTTAAAATATTTACCATTCATAAGTATGTTTTGCTTGTGATATCTGTAGATTGTCCGCGTTTAAAATGGTTTACAGTAAGTAAATATATAGTCGTGATTTGCATTCATGGGTATCTGCACTTTTGGTTTCTGCTGCGAATCTCGGAAACTGAATAAAATTCACGACTGTATTAACTTAGATTTCATCGAGCATTGCTAGTTTCCCTTCCATCGGGACCCGTCCGCGTAGAATATGAAAAGGGCGGGCTCGTTTGATGGTGTGTATAAATAGAGGGAAAACCCAAATGAAGCTCAAGCATGCTTTTATGGCCGCTGCGACTGCTATGACCGCTTTCGGTGTCGGCGTTGCGCCGGCAATGGCTGAACCAGTTCTGGTTAAGCAAGTTGCTCCAGAATACCCGCGCGGCGCCGAGCGTCGTAACCTTGAGGGTAGTGTTGAACTTGCATTCCAGGTCAACGCTTCAGGTCGCGTCGAAGGCGTCGAAGTTCTGTCGGCTTCTATGCCTGGCGTTTTCGATAATGCCGCAATCGAAGCTCTCGAACAGTGGGAATTCGAAGAAGGCAATCCGGGTCGTGGCGAGATCACGATCGCATTCCAGCTTTAAGCCGGTATAGGAGCCCCGCCAGGGGCTCTGAAAATAACTAAACGGCACGGGCAGGTGAGCTGCCCGTACAGGCTGAGAGCACCCGGGAGTATATCGGGTGCTGAACCCAGAGGAAATCGCTGAGGGGCAAATCTGATGGCTAATTTTAATTCGAAACTGATCCGCTTCCGCCTGCCGGCCGCTTTTGGTCTGGCTGGTGCGGTCGTGTTGATAGTTTCCGCAATATCCGTATTTGCGCTGAACTCTTCCAGCAATTCGCTGAAAGCGGTCGCAAATCAAACACTTCCAATGCTGACGCATTCGGCTGAGCTTGCTCAGAATGCGAACGCATTGACATCCGAAACAACAAATCTCGCGTCTGTTCGTGAAGAAGATGCTCGCCTCGAGCGTCAGGACGTCGTGAATGGCATGATGGACACCATCCGCCACGACCTCGACGAACTGGCTTTGGACGGTGATGTAAACCTTGCTGCGGTGGAGACATCCTACACGGAGATGGTAGGTGCGATCGGCTCTCTGAACCAGATTGTGGAGCGCCGTATCGCGACAGAAGTTTCCCTGAACTCACAGATGATCACTGCACAGGCTTACCGTGCTAGCGTTGTAAACGCTGTTGAGGCGCAGCTTGATACCGCTGACGAAGCGGATATTGAAACCTTCCTGCGTATTTCGCTGTCTGCGAACCTTCTGAACTCGCTGTTTGCAGAGGCGAGCCTGATGGATAATGCTGCTGATGTGACTGCACTTCAGGAGTCTATGTTCGACCAGGTCGACGAGATGACTGTAAATGTCGCTATTCTGGGCGATGCGGTTTCTGGCGATCTGCGCAATGCGGTGAGCAATTTGAACTCTCTTGTTGAGGGTGATCAGTCTATTCCTGAACTTCGCATTGCTGCGATTGAACAGTCCGCGCGTGCAAATACAGTAGCTGATGAAGCCGGTGCTAAAGCTGTGACGCTTCAGACGGAAGCTCAGGCGCTTGCATCGACACTGTCTGACTCTGCCGATGCAAAAGCAACCGGTGCGGCGGCGACAAGTGTTATGACGACGATTTTCCTCGTGATCATCACGCTAGCGTCTCTGGCTGGTGCAGGTGCTATCGGGTACTTCTATGTTGAACGCGGTCTGTCACGTCGTCTGACAAAGCTGACTGTTGCTATGGGCCGTCTGGCTGATGGCGAGTTTGATGTCGATATGTCTGGTACAGACGGTCAGGACGAAATCGGCCAGATGGCTAAGACACTCCGTGTCTTTGAAGAAAACGGCCGTGAGCGCGTCCGCCTCGAAGAAGCGTCCCGTATTGAAGAAGAAGCGCGCGCTGAACGTGCTAAAGCAATCGAAGATCTGATTTCCCAGTTCGACTCTACAATGCAGGGTACGCTGGAAATGATGAACGGTGCGACACGTGAACTCGAAAGCACTGCGTCTGTCATGAAGTCTTCTGCAGAGAATGCTGCACAACAGACAGGTTCTGCGTCCCAATCTGCTGACAACGCTTCTTACAATGTTGGTACGGTTGCATCTGCGGCTGAAGAGCTCTCTGCGTCTATCGTCGAGATCACTCAGCAGATCCACGAATCTACGAAAATCGCGTCTGAAGCGGTTGAAGAGATGACTGTATCTTCCGAGCGTGTTCGTGGCCTCGATAAGGCTGCTGAAGACATCGGCGCAGTTGTTGAACTCATCAACAACATTGCGGGCCAGACAAACCTTCTCGCCCTCAACGCAACGATCGAAGCGGCACGTGCTGGTGAAGCTGGTAAAGGCTTTGCGGTTGTTGCGAGCGAAGTGAAGGCGCTTTCAAGCCAGACATCTCGTGCGACAGAACAGATCGCTCAGCAGATCTCTTCTATCCAGAATGCGTCCGGTATGGCGGTTGGCGTCATGGAGAACATCTCCAAGCTGATCTCTAACATCGACAACATCTCCTCCACGATTGCGGCGGCGATGGAACAGCAGCGTGCAGCGATTGCGGAAATCTCCCGCTCTGCTCAGGAAGCTGCTGGTGGTGCACGCGACGTATCAGAGCATGTCCAGTCGCTCTCCGCGACAACGGCTGAAACTGGCGAGTGTGCAACTCAGGTTGAAGGTGCCTCTCACGGCATCACACAGGAAGCTGGCAAAATGCAGTCTGCAATCACTAACTTCCTTACAAAGGTCCGCGCGGCGTAATTCGCGAAGACCCGAACCCCTCAGTTCAAACCCCGGTCCTTTGGGCCGGGGTTTTTTGTTATTGGCTGTCGTCTTCTGAAAGCGAGGAATACACTTCCGACGCATCATAGAGCGACGGGCTCACGCGAGCGTCTTTGTCAGACATGACGATGTCGAGTTCGACCAGGCTTTCCTCGCGTTCAAAGCGTGTCGTGCCTCCAACTCCGGCCTGATGAATAACCGTGCTCTGACAGCTCAAAAGTCCGCAGCGTTGCGCGACCACAGGCGCAGCCGGGTAGGCGCTGTGATAGGTGTCGCTCTCGCGGTCGCGCGTTCCGATCTGAGAGACGATTTCGAATGTCTGAAAGCCGTTGAGAAGCGTGAGCTCAGCTGCGCGGCGTAGCGCGAGCGTGCGGGCTTCTTCCAGTTCGTCATTGCGCACGCGATAACGCACCAGATACCGGTCTGCTTCCAGCTGGGTTTCAGAATAACCGGAGGATCGGTCGTTCCGGGCCTGAGTATAGTCCGGCGCGCTTGCGCAGGCTGAGAGGGCAATACCTGCGGCTAGCAGAATGGCGGTAAGTTTATTCGACATCAGTCATCTCCTCGCGCGTTACCCAGCCTTGTTCCATCAGGGCGGTTTCTTCATTGGTGCCCAGAGGGGCGCCCGTCATGGTCTCATCCAGAAAAGCTTCAATCGCGTCGCCTGCCGGGCCGCTTGCCGTCGTGAATGGGCCACCTGTAGGCTGGTCGCTCACCGGCGTTGCTTCGGCTATGCGCAGCTCCCAGCCATCAGGCGTCATGCAGGCAACAAACCGCGTGGTTTCGGATGCGCTGGTCGCATCCATCAATCGGCAGGCCTCATTATCCGCAAGATAGCTGAAGCGCGGCTGGAACTCTGTGCCCGACACGGTGAACACCTCTCCGCCGCGTGCTGACGCGATTGAGCTGCCAAGCTCGGAGTTTGCCGTGATTACAGTGCCAGCGGAAAGGTCGGGCAGTGCGTTCGAACCGCTGCCCATCAGTTGCGGAATGAAGGATGCAACCGCAATACCTATCACTGCGCAGGCGGCGAGCGCACTGTGACGCTCCACAAACTGCATGCCGCGGCGCCAGCCCGGAAACAGGATAACCTGTCCCTTGTCTGAGGCTTCAAGTTTTCGAACTGTGTGACTGAGGCTGTCGCTCATCGGCGCGCTATCAATCTCGCCGACAGTTTCGATGTAGTCTGAGTCAGCGAGTGCGAGGGCTTCAACGCGTTCGGCAACGCGTTCGTCGCTGACGATCAGCGCTTCGATTTCAGCACGGGCCAGCTCGCCGAGCTCGTCATCCAGAAACGCGCTGAGACGTGCGTCGAGGTCTTTTGGCAGATCAGTCATGATATCCCACCTTGTCTGCGATCATGGCACGGGCGCGCCCAAGGCGGCTCATCACCGTGCCGATAGGAATGTTCAGTTGAGCAGCCGCGTCTTTATAGCTCGCGCCGCCAATGGCGATTATGGTCAGGACTTCGCGATACGTATCCGGCAGAGCTGCAATCGCATCTTTCGTGCGCGCAAACATAATGGACGCGCTGGCGACCTGTTCGCTGGATACGGTTTCGGGTTGTGCCCCTGAAAGTTCCGGCACCGCATCCTGACGAACTTTTTTCGCGCGCAGTCCGTCAATCCAGAGATTGCGGCAGACGCGGAACATCCATTTCTTCAGATCGGCATCATCGGGAACGCCGCGTGCAAGTACGCGCTCGATTGCGGACTGGACGAGATCGTCAGCGTCCGTCGCATCTCGTGTGAGCGAGAAGGCAAAGCGCCGGACATGCGGCACAGCCTCCAGGATTTCACGTTCAAGATCAGGTTTTTTGTTCATCATGCTGCACTGACGGACCGTATGTGTTCTTATTCCCGCCACTGTGAAATTTTTTTGGTTCTGTCCCGTCTCTATGTCATGTGACTAAGATGATGGAGCGCCGTGTGCCAGTGATATCTCTTTTTGCGGGAGCCAGACGCATCGGTTTCGGGCTCGCCGCCTGTACCTGTCTGACCGCCATTCCCGCTGCTCATGCCCAGCTTCTGCCTGGCGTGACCGACCGGGTGGAAGACAGGCTGTCCGACCAGATCCAGCGCCCGATAGAAGACCGTCTTCAGAATCTCGATAACGTGCTGGACGATCTTCCAGAGCGGGTCGTCGATGGCGAGTTGGGTGAGGTGCTGACCGACCGTGTGCTGAGTTCTGATCGCATCGGCAATACGCTGGACGCCACGCGCGAGCTGACAGGAGGCGTCGTCTCCGGCGTTCGCGAAACCGTCAGTCAGGTGCGCCCGAGACGTGCCATCGAGATTGACCGTTTCGATGGCTGGCCGGTCATGCGCAATGAGTGGATCGTGATGGTGCCGACAAGCGCGGTCGATGAGCTTGCTGCCCTGTCTTTGGATATTCTCGAGGAGACCGATCTTGGGTCGGTGTCTCAAACGCTGCTTGTCGTGCAGTTTCCTGATGATCCGACGACGCGCCACCAGATAGAAGCAGAACTTTCCGCACTTGATGGTCAGATTGTGGAGCGCAACCATGTCTTCCGCCGTGCAGCTCTGGATGAGCCACAGGCTGATATATCCGAGGATGTGCGCCCCGGCGCAGCACCCATGACATTCGAAGGTGCGGTTGGAGGCCTGCGCATCGGCATGGTCGATACCGATATTGAAGAGGGGCATCCTCTGCTTCAGACTCTGGAATTGACCGAGGCAGACTTTGTCAGTCATGGCGCGCTTCGCCCGACGGGGCATGGTACGTCCGTTGCCTCAGTTTTGTCTCGTCATGCGACCGTGCAAAGATCGCCGGAGCTCTTAGGGGCTTCGGTATTTTTTCTGGATAGCGACGGCACGACAGGCGCCACAACGGCAAGCCTGATCGAAGCAATCGACTGGATGATTATGGAAGGCGTTGATCTCATCAATTTCAGCCTGACGGGGCCGCCAAATGCGGCGCTGGAAAGTATGATTCAGAGCGCACAGGCGCGTGGCATCGTCGTGGTGGCCGCAGTTGGAAATGAAGGCCCGGCATCTGGCCCGCTTTATCCGGCAGCCTATGAGGGCGTTATCGGTGTCACAGCAGTGAACGCAAATGGCGTTCCTTATCGCTGGGCCAATCGCGGACCTTATGTCGATATTGCTGCAGAAGGGGTCAATGTCCTGGTCGCCGCGCCTGATGGCGGCGAGCAGCGGGACTCGGGAACATCGCTTGCGGCTCCAATTGTCTCTGCATTTCTGGCAGGATGGGTTGAGGATGCTGAGTTTTCCGCAGTCGATGAGGCAGAAAATCGCCTGATCCGCGCCGTAGGCTGGACGCAGGATCAGGCTAAGGATGAGGCCATCGGCTATGGGGTGCTGATGATAGCCCCAAGGAAGGAAGACTGACCTAAAAGCTAGCTCGAAGTCTTAGCTCGGCAACGTGCTCATCGTAATCGGCACTTGGCAGGTTCGATTGGCGGTCGCGATAGCTGTAGTCGACGTCGAGCGCGAGCGGGCCGGCGAGTTCAAACTCCAGACCCGTTTGCGCAGATAGGATGTCGTCACTGCGGGCGTCACTGATCAGCGGATCCACGCCGTCATACTCCCGGCTTTCATAGCCTCCACCAATGCGAAGCTCCGCAGATCGGTCCAGAACCGTAAAGTCCTGATTATAGCGCGCATCAACGCTCATGCCGGTGAAGTCAAACAGATCTGAATTTGCGTCTTCTTCGCGGACGCGCCCGGTGAGGGAGACATACTGCGATGCGCCATCGATGAAGTAATAAACGTCGCCGCGCAGGCCCTGTCCTTCGGCGTCGCGGGCATCGTCAGTCTGGAAATCCTTGTCTGTGAATTCCAGAGCGCCGCGCAGGAAAACACGGTCACCGGCCAGATGCGTCACGTACGGCGAAATCTGCTGATAGTTCAGATAGCCTTCGCTATCGAGGCGTGCATGGACATAGTTGTAGAGAACGCCGACTTCCACGACATCAAAATCATAGACAGCTTCCAGCGAACCCCGGTGTGTCTGCAGGGAAAACTGATAGAAGTCCTGATAGCTGGTATGGGCGAGTTCATAGCCTGCGCGCAGTGTCAGGCGCTCGCTTGCATCTGCTTCAACATTACCTTCCAGGCTGAACAGATAGGAGAGGTCACCTTCACCTGTTGTCTGGTCAAGCTCCGGAATGCCGACATTGGAATCAGAGCCAATGCCTGCGCTTACAGAACCAGAAAACGTGACCGGATCGTCTTGCGCGATGGCCGGTTGGGCGAGGGCGGTCAAAAGGCAAAGTGCGCCTATGCGCCGATATGGGATCGGACGTTTCATGAAGTCTACTCCGGTATAATCTGTCAGGGGAAAGGCCGGCGCGGGGGAGCGCCGGCCACTGCTGCTCTCGGGGGTTAGAGCGGCAGGTTGTTTCTGATGTCGTTCACAACGTTCTCGCGGATATCAGAGCCGATATCTGTCGCGAGAGCTTCGCGAATGGTTGCCCCGATCTCGCCGGCAATTTCAGCATTCACAGTGCCCGCAAGGTCGCCTGCAATGTCTGCGCTGACGGCATCATTGATTGTGGCGGACAGGTTTGAAGCGACGTCACCGGAAATCTCGCCAGCGATTTCAGTTGCGACCGGCAGATCGCCCGCACCGCTAAGATCCGGCACAGAGTCGTCGGCCAGACCCGTGATTGTCGCAGAACCGGCGGCTGCGCGTGAGCTCGTCGCTTCGAGCGTGCCGTTCAGCGCGCCTTCAGCCTGCGCTGAAACCATGCGCGTCGTTTCGGCAGCGCCTTCAACGGTTGCTTCGCCGTCTTCGATTGCGCCATTGATCGCGGCTTCGCTCTGGCGTTCTGCCGTTACAACGAAGCTAGTGCTTTCGCCGAGGACCCGGCCCGAGGTTTCACCTGCAAGCGTTACTGTGCGTTCGGCTGCCCCTTCTGCAGCGATGCTTGCTTCATCGGTCATGCCTGGCGAAACCGACGTGTCTGTGTCTGCGTCACCTTCGGCTTCGGCTGAGCGTTCTACACCTTCTGGCGACACGGACGCTTGTGCGTCGGCATTCCCTTCGGCGGTGACCGTTGTTGTGACGGCGTTATTGGTTGCTGTTGCTGAACCGGCACCGCTCGCAGAAACATCTACGGATACAGATTGCGCCTGAGCTTGAAAGCCAAGCACTGCTGCGAGTGTCAGTGTCGAAATGGAAACTGTCTTAAGCATCACACACTCCTTCGTCATCGTGTTGATGCTGGAGTGACGTGGTAGCTGATGTTTTATTCCGGCGTGTTTGGAAAAATTCCGGAACGCACAGTTATCTTAGCCTGCCTGATCGACGCGGTCCGCAATCTGGTTGATGCGTGCGGCAGCCTCTGAAAGTGCCGCCGCAGCGGTGCGCTCGACCAGCGTGATACGATTGTCGAGATCGGCAAACTCGGAATCACTTCCTTCGCCGCTCTCAAGTTCGTCGATGAGCGAAAGCCCAGCAGCAACGAGCAGGCGGGTATCGCCGACATCGCCAATAGCAGAGACTAGCGCTTCCAGACGTTCGTTCAGCTTTTCGCCGAGCGCGATGAGACGCGGTTCCTGACCCTCCGCACATGCGATGGAGTAGGTTTTGCCGCGAATGACGATATCAGCTTTGGACATGAGCGTTCAGCAATCCTGCTTAAGTGTTCTGTGGCTGGGCCTGCATGGCCGCTTTGACTTCTGCAATCGCAACGCCGAGCGCTTTGGAGGCTTCGTCAGCCAGCGCTTCAAGTTCGCGTTCTCTTGCGCGTGAGGCATCAAGGTCTTCTGCCAGTTTTGCACGGTCGCGGCGCAGCGCTTCGGCTTCAGCCTGCATGATGCGCCCGGGAGCGTGTCTGTCAGTCAGGGACTCAACACTATTTTCGAGGCGGCGTAGGGCAGCCTCGAGGTCTGAAACGGCGTCTTTTAACTGGGTCATGGCCTTTTGCCGCCGAAATTAACTTCAAGAATCACAGGCATTATTCCCAAAAATGCAGTTCAGAGCAAATATCAAGCCTTGACGTAACGGGCCAGACTCAGTTTGTGCGCGGTAACGCTGCTCAAAGGAATAATGACATGTCCTCTTCCCCCGCTTCCCATCAGGATATGGCTAATGCGATCCGTGCACTTTCTATGGACGCTGTCGAGAAGGCTGCAAGTGGTCACGTCGGCATGCCGCTCGGCATGGCGGACGTCGCAACCATTCTGTACACCAAACATCTGAAGTATGATCCGAAGGCGCCTAAATGGGCTGACCGCGACCGGTTCGTCCTGTCAGCGGGCCACGGCTCCATGCTCATCTACTCTCTCCTGTATCTGACAGGATATGAGAGCGTTTCTCTGAGCGATATTGAAAACTTCCGCCAGCTTGGCGCGGCTACTCCGGGCCACCCGGAAAACTTCGTGACCGAAGGCGTAGAGACAACAACCGGCCCACTCGGTCAGGGTATCGCAACGGCTGTCGGTATGGCGATCGCCGAGCGTCACCTGAATGCGAAATTCGGTGATGACGTTGTCGACCACAATACATGGGTGATCGCTGGCGATGGCTGCCTCATGGAAGGTGTTAGCCAGGAAGCGATTACGCTTGCGGGCCATATGAAGCTCAACAAGCTGATCGTGCTCTGGGACGATAACAACGTTACGATCGATGGCACGCTCGACGTGGCCGACGAAACAGACCAGATCAAACGCTTTGAAGCTGCGGGCTGGGCTGTTGCGGCGATTGACGGTCACGACCCGACCGCGATTGATCAGGCACTTGAGTGGGCGAAATCATCTGACCGCCCGGTCATGATCGCCTGCAAAACACGCATTGGGTACGGCGCGCCGACAATCGAAGGCACAGGCAAAGCCCATGGCGGGCCTTACGGTGCGTCCGAAATCGAAGGCATTCGCAAGAATATCGGCTGGGACCACGCACCATTCGTTGTGCCGGAAGATGTCCTCTCAACATGGCGTGAAGCAGGCGCTCGCGGCGCAGCGACACGTAGAGAATGGGAAGGTCGTCTGGCTGCATCTGACAAACAGGCTGAGTTCACTGCAGCTATGGATCGTGTGATCCCTGCAGAACTCGCTGACGTCATGAAGGCGCACAAACAGGCTGTGTCTGACGGTCAGGAAAAGAAGGCGACACGTCAGTGGTCTGGCGCTGCGCTGGAAGCCGCTACCAAGGTTCTGCCAACCATGATTGGCGGGTCTGCTGACCTCACAGGTTCCAACAACACCAAGACAAGCTCGACCGGTCCTCTGACATCCGGCGATTATGCTGGTCGCTACATCCACTATGGTGTGCGCGAGCACGGCATGGCGTCTGCGATGAATGGTATGTCGCTGCATGGCGGTGTAATTCCTTACTCCGGCACATTCTTCGTCTTCTCTGACTATTCCCGCGCTGCGATCCGTCTTGGCGCTCTGATGGGCACGCCTGTCATCCACGTGATGACACACGACTCAATCGGTCTTGGCGAAGATGGTCCGACCCACCAGCCGGTTGAGCATCTCGCAAGCTTCCGCGCTATGCCGAACATCAACGTCTTCCGCCCTGCTGACGGCGTTGAGACGGCTGAATGCTGGGAATTGGCGCTCGCACGCACAGACGGCCCGAGCATGATGGTTCTGACCCGTCAGGGCCTCGCTCCGGCACGTTCCGGCGACGTGTCAGAGAACAAGTCTGCCAAAGGTGGTTATGTCCTTTCAGAAGCCGAAGGCGATGCGCAGCTTGTAATCGTTGCGACAGGCTCTGAAGTCGAGATTGCACTCGCTGCTCAGGAGAGCCTGAAAGCTGAGGGCATCGCAGCACGCGTTGTGTCTCTGCCTTGCTGGGAAATCTTCGCCGAGCAGGACGAGGCTTACATTGACGACGTTCTGGGCGGTGACCTGCCTAAGCTCGCAGTTGAAGCCGGTGTTCGCACGGGCTGGGATCAGTGGATCGGCCGTAAAGGCGGCTTCGTCGGCATGAACTCGTTTGGCGCGAGCGCGCCTTACAAAGACCTGTTCAAGCATTTTGGCATCACAGCCGAAGGCGTTGTGGCTTCGGCCAAAGCACTGGTCTGATACGTAGTTATCTGAATTTCGAAGGCGCTCCGTTCCATGACGGGGCGCCTTTTTCGTTTCTGGACGACCGGCCAAAAAAAGAACGCGTCCCTTTTTATAGGAACGCGTTTCAGAGCGAGAGCGCGGACAGAGCGAATGTCGCGCTTCGAGAGTGTTTTTTTAGGCACGTCCCCCGCAGGACCAGCTTTTGACAGTTGAAAACTACATCGCGATGCGCTTGTCATATGTCATGTGACATATGGGGTGACATTTCATGGAAGATCTTCGCGAGGAAGACTTTGAAATCGTAGCACAAAGCTATCGTGTGATCAGCGACGCGGACGCTTTCGACGGGCTCGTTGCAGCCTGGCAGGACCGTCTCGATAAAGCTGGCGGCGAGAATAGCTCATCAGGAATTAGCGGCTTCGCTAACCAGTTATTCCAGCACATTGAGAAAGCGGACAAACTTGCGAGCGAAGTGCCCACGGCGCTTGCAAACGATCCGGTAGATCGCTTGCTCGCTGATGGTTCGTTCGCAACACTCGTCGTTTCCGCAGAGCAGTATGTGCTGGGCACGAACGAGCAATGGACCACGCGGTTTGGCCACAATCAGGGCCAGAAGATCGGTGAAGATTGGTTGGCTGCCGATTCGGTAGAAACCTTCCGTACCGTGCTTCGTAACCTGAAAAATCGCGGCAATCTCCAGCATGGTATGGTACGCATTTGCACGGCCGATATGGATGAACGCATCGCCGAGATATTTCCCGTTGAGCCTCGCAACGGTCGTGATGTTCATGCGATTGCTATTCGGGTTCTGGATCCGGAATGGACACCGTCCGTCAGAAACGGAATTATCGAGGCGTTTGGTCTGACGGACGCCGAAGCTGAGGTCTGCCAGGCTTTGTTCCGGTTGCGTGATACAACGGCAATCGCCGAGGAGCGCAACACATCAGCCCGCACGGTTCGTCTGCAGCTGGCATCTGTATTCCAGAAAACCCGGGCATCTTCACAGGTCGATCTCGTTCGGCTTCTCTCGCTCATCTGTGTTCGAATGACGAAAAAAGATGAGACGAGTATTCCTGTATGGCGCGATCCTTACGGTCGCGAACGTGTCTTCAAGACGCCGTCAGGGCGCAAGCTTGCTTATTCCTGGCTTGGCGCGAAAGACGGCGTACCGGTTATCCTGCTTCACGGGCACTCCGTCGGCATTACCCTGTCCGAGGAGGCGGACCGCTATTATCGGGAAATAGGTGTGCGTCTGATCACGTTCTCACGTCCGGGCTTTGGCAATAGCGAAGCGCGCTACGACATGCCTGTGATCGATGATTTTATTGAAGCAATCAACGATCTGCATACGCACCTGAATGTTGGAAAGCTGTACTTTGTGGCGCACACTTTCACCGGTATGGGCGTGGCGCGTTTTGGAACACTGTATCCTGAGAAAGTTGGCGGTTTGATTTCCGTCGGGGGTTTCTTTCCCATGTATGACAAATCCCGGCGCAGGCATTTGCCTTTCATACACAACACCTTTCTGGATCTCGTGGAGAAGGCGCCATGGGCTGCGCGTATGCTTGCGCGGGCCGGTCAGCGCATCATGTACGAGAAAGGGCTCGACTGGTACCTTACGCGGGCCTACGGACACTCCAAAGCTGACCAGCAGATCATGAACCACCCTGTGTATCGCGCGCTGCTTCGTAATGCCTGCGCGCACGGCATCAGTCAGGGGCCGGAAAGTTTTATACGTGAGTTTGAGTTCGCCCATTATGATGGCTTTCCGGAGTTTTCACGGTTCCAGAAACCTGTGCGCCTGATCGTCGGAGAGAATGACCATCAGATGATCCCGGAGCGTATCAAAGAGTTTATGGACGTGCATCCGGCGACGCATCTGACGATTGTTCCAGATTGCGGTGAACTTGTCGTTTATAAGGGCTGGCGAGAGATTGCAGAGATGGTTCGAGATCTCGTGCCAGAGGCCAGATCGACTTAAATATAGTCTCCTCTTCTCTCTGCCGGACAAACCCGATACGCTTATTGCAAGATAATAAAATCAGGGCAGGAGACCTCAGCTGGAATACGATAATCCGCACATCGGTGCGCGTTCGCCGCGTAAAGGTAATGCTTTCACACGCTGGATCGGCTCGACGGGGCTGAAACTGATGGGCTGGAAGATTTCAGGCAAGCTTCCAGATGAACCCAAAATCATTCTGATTGGCGCTCCGCACACCTCAAACTGGGATGCGCTGGCAGCGACGTTCTCCATGCTGTCTATCGGGCTGCACTACACCATCCTTGTAAAGAAGGAGTGGTTCTTCTGGCCTATGGGAATACTCTTTCGCGCTGTTGGTGGCCATCCGGTTGATCGCAGCGGTAATGCGCGTGCAACAGTTGACCAGATGATTGATCTGATCGAGAGCCGTGATGAAGTCGTTGTCGGCTTTCCACCTGAAGGCACGCGGTCCAAAGTCGACAAATATAAGAGCGGATATCTGCGCGTGTCCTATGCGACGGGCCTGCCGGTTTTCCTTGCTGCTTTTGATGGCATTGGCAAACGGGTTGTACTGGACCGCTTCATGGACCTGACCGGCGACCTTGAAACCGACAATGCCAGTATCAAGGCCTATGTCGATGCGACATGGACCGGCATCCACCCCGAGAAGCAGTGATCCATCACGCGCGTTTGACAGGGTTAAGCAAAGTTTCATCCCGTCATCACTGGACCTTCACCCAATCTGGGTCTAGAGAACGCGCAAATTCCGTTCCGTGGGGGAACACTCGTTTTGTAACTTACTGGAGGTAAGAATGGCAGTTCGCGTCGCGATTAATGGTTTTGGACGTATTGGTCGACTGGTTCTCCGCTCTATCATCGAGCACAACCGTGATGACATTAAAGTTGTCGCAATCAACGATCTCGGTCCGGTCGCGACAAACGCGCACCTCCTGCAGTTCGACTCCGTACACGGCAAACTTCCGGTTCCTGTAGAAGTTGACGGCGAAACCATCAAAGCTGGCAATCAGGAATTCCTGTGCACAGCTGTTCGTGACCCGAAAGAGCTGCCATGGCGCGAAATGGATGTTGATATCGCTCTCGAGTGTACTGGCATCTTCACGGCGCGCGACAAAGCTGCAATGCACCTTGAAGCTGGCGCAAAGCGCGTCCTGGTTTCTGCTCCGGCATCTGGCGCTGACAAGACAATCGTTTACGGTGTGAACCATGACACGCTGACGAAAGACGACCTCGTTGTTTCCAACGCGTCTTGCACAACCAACTGCCTCTCTCCAGTGGCGAAAGTCCTCAACGACGCGATCGGCATTGAGCGCGGCATGATGACAACCATCCACTCCTACACAGGTGACCAGCCTACGCTCGACCGTATGCATGGCGACCTGTACCGTGCACGTGCGGCTGCAATGTCCATGATCCCGACATCTACAGGCGCGGCGAAAGCTGTAGGCCTCGTTCTGCCGGAACTGAATGGCAAGCTGGACGGCTTCTCCATGCGCGTTCCTACACCGAACGTGTCTGTTGTTGACCTGAAGTTCATCGCGAAGAAAGACACAACAGTCGACGAGATCAATAACGCGATCAAAGCGGCGGCTGACGGCGCTCTGAAAGGCGTTCTCGGCTATACATACGCGCCGAACGTTTCAACTGACTTCAACCATGACGACCACTCTTCCATCTTCCACATGGAACAGACCAAAGTCATGGACGGCAATTTCTGCTCTGTTCTCAGCTGGTATGACAATGAGTGGGGCTTCGCGACCCGCATGTCTGATACAGCAGTTGCTATGGCAAAGCTTATCTAGTTTCAGCGTTTAGGCTGACCTGATCAGAAGCCCGGTACGTTTTGCGTGCCGGGCTTTGTGTTTTGGGCCTCATCGAAGAATCCGCATGTCTTGCATGCAAAATGCATGAAATAGGCGGTTTCAATTGTCCCATGTGCTGGACATTACGCCATTGTGAGGTATGTCTCACGCCGGTATCTGGGTTGAGTTAAGCGGGGGCGTATCTTGTCTCAAGGCATTCCAAAGGAATTCTGGGACGCAAGATTTTCGGAAGACGGTTTTGCCTATGGCGATCGTCCAAGCCGCCTGTTGCTCGGCTGGTCCGACCTTATCGCTTCAAATTGCAAAACAGCGCTTGTGCCTGCGTCCGGCCAGGGACGTGATGCGGTCTTTCTGGCTGAACTTGGCCTTGATGTGACAGCCGTTGATATTTCACCTGTCGGCCTGGAGCGTACAGCTGAACTTGCAGCCCGCAAGGGTGTGTCCGTGAAAACCATTGAAGCAGATCTGTTTGCCTGGGCATGGCCAGAGGCCAAATTTGACCTTGTGGCATCCATGTTTGCCCATGTGCCATCTGCAGTCCGTCCGCACCTTCATTCTCATTTTTCAAAGTCGCTCGCACCGGGCGGCTTTGTCTTTTTGGAAGGGTTCACTAAGGACCAGATCGGATATCAGGAAAAATACCAGTCTGGCGGACCGCCGGACGTCGACATGCTCTACAGCGCGGGAGATATCCGCTCTGATTTCGAGGGCCTTCGCGAAGAGTCTCTGCTGACAGGCATTGAGCGACTCGAAGAGGGTCCTTATCACACAGGCCCGGCAGCATTACTGCGCGCGGTTTTTACAAAAGCAGGGAATTGATGAATGGCTGATTTTAACCGCATTGACGACGCAGGCGATCTGACTGGCAAAACGGCACTGGTTCGTGTCGATTTCAACGTGCCAATGGCGGACGGCAAAGTCAGCGATGATACGCGTCTGGTTTCAGCGGTGGACACAGTAAACGCTCTGCGCGGCAAGGGCGCGAAAGTAGCGCTTCTGGCGCACTTTGGTCGTCCAAAAGGTGAGCGCGTGCCTGAGATGAGTCTCGCGCCTATCGCACCGGCTTTCGCGCAAGTGATCGGCCAACCGGTTTCGTTTTATGAAGATTGCAAAGGCGAGGGCGCTAAAGCGGCGATTGATGCTCTGGACGAAACCGGCATCATTCTTCTGGAAAACACACGCTACTATAAAGGCGAAGAGAAGAACGATCCGGAGCTGGCCGCTGAAATGGCAAAGCTCGGCGATATTTTCGTGTCCGACGCCTTCTCTGCTGCGCACCGTGCGCACGTATCTACAGTGGGTCTCGCAGATCACCTTCCGGCCTATGCGGGTAAGAGCATGGAGCGCGAGCTTGATGCGCTGAACGCTGCGCTCGGCGCGCCGGAGCGTCCGGTTGTGGCGGTTGTTGGCGGCGCGAAAGTCTCCTCCAAGATTGATCTTCTGAAGAACCTCGTTGCGAAAGTGGATTACCTCGTCATTGGCGGCGGTATGGCGAACACCTTCCTCGCGGCGCGCGGCACTGATGTCGGCAAGTCACTGTGCGAGCATGACCTTGCTGACACGGCTAAAGAGATCGAAGTCAATGCCAAAGCTGCTGGCTGCGAGCTGGTTCTGCCGGTTGATCTGGTCTGCGCCAAAGAGTTCGCCGCGAATGCGCCAAACCGCATTTGTAGCCTGCCGGAAGTCGAAGCAGACGAGATGATCCTTGATGCGGGCCCGGCCACTGTGACCCGTATTGAAACGGTTATGGATGCCGCAAAGACCCTTATCTGGAACGGCCCGCTGGGCGCGTTCGAAATCGAGCCATTCGATGCAGCGACAGTAGCGGCGGCTCAGGCTGCTGCGGATCGCTGTGAAAAAGGCTCTCTCATCGCTGTTGCAGGCGGCGGTGACACAGTTGCTGCGCTGAACCATGCAAAGGCAGCAGACCGCTTCACCTTCATCTCCACCGCGGGTGGCGCATTCCTTGAATGGATGGAAGGCAAAGCGCTTCCGGGTGTAGAGGCACTCAAGAAATAATAGCGGCAGGTTTCACTGTCAGAACGATACTCACTTCATAGTCACATAAGCAGGGACATAAGACGATGAACGCAGAAATGGCCAAACAGGCTGCAGAAAAAGACGGCTTTATTGCAGCGCTCGACCAATCAGGTGGTTCGACACCAAAAGCGTTGCGCCTTTATGGTGTTGAGGAAAGCGCTTACTCCAATGATGAGGAAATGTTTGGTCTCATCCACGACATGCGTACGCGTATCATCAAGTCTCCAGCCTTCACAGGCGAGAAAGTTATTGGCGCAATTCTGTTCGAACGCACAATGGACGGCGATATTGATGGCACACCAACAGCCGAGTATCTCTGGAATGAGTGCGGCGTTGTTCCATTCCTGAAAATCGATAAAGGCCTCGCGGACGAAGAAAACGGCGTTCAGGTCATGAAGCCAAACCCGGGCCTAGACAAGCTGCTTGAGAAAGCCGTGTCCAAAGGCATTTTTGGTACAAAAATGCGTTCTAACATTAACTCTGCAAATGCGGGTGGCGTTGCAGCAGTTGTTGAGCAACAGTTCGAAGTTGGCAAGCAGATCCTCGCTGCCGGCCTGATGCCGATCATCGAGCCAGAAGTGAACATCAACGCGCCGGACAAGGCTGAAGCTGAAGACATTCTGCTCGCGGAAATCACAAAGCAGCTCGACGCTCTGCCAGAAGGCACGCAGGTTATGCTGAAGCTCACTCTGCCAGAAACACCTAACCATTATAAGCCGCTTGTAGACCACCCGGCTGTGATGCGTGTGGTGGCTCTGTCTGGCGGTTATTCCCGCGAAGATTCAAACGCAAAGCTCGCGCAGAACACAGGCGTTATCGCAAGCTTCTCCCGCGCACTGACTGAAGGTCTTTCCGCGCAGCAGTCTGACGAAGAGTTCAACTCCATGCTCGCAGAGACAATCGACGCGATCTGCGAGGCGTCAAAAGCAGGCTGATAGTTAAGCCTTGCTTGAGGAACCAATCGTTCCTTCAGAATTGAGAAACCCCTCACCGCGCTGGTGAGGGGTTTTTTGTATCTAGCGGGTGAGGTGACCACCCTGTGACAGATCGCGGAACGCGCTCCATAATGTGGTCGGGTCGCTTTGAGTGCCAAAGCGAATACCTGCGCTGGATGTCGATTTTCCTCTCATAGTCTGCTCCTTATTCTGATTGCAGACCCTGTCTTTAATTTCTCAAGTCAGGTTGAGATCAAAAGGATTTTACCCGGCCTCGCCCGTATAGGGCGCGCAAGTTACGCCCTGAAGTGTGCGGACCAAATCGCCGTCCTGATCAACGAGGACACACGCTCCGTCACGCAGCTCCAGCCCGTAGCTTGTCGGTAGCGCTGGATTATTGCCTTCAAACGGTCCGGCGGGTGGAGGTAGGATCGTTACAATAGGCGTAACCAGCGGATCATCGGCGCCGAGCTCAACATTGGCCCGGCCGGTCATCTCGCGAAGCTCTGCCATGAGCGGCGCCAGTTCAGCGTCGCTGGCCAGAATGGCTGGCACGGGCGCGCCGCCGACGGAATGCGCGCAGGCGGTAAGGCTCGCCAACGCCGTCATGAATGCAAAACCGGCTTTCATCATGATCAGTTCACTCCGGTCAGGTCGCGGCTATTCTCAAGAATATCGCGGGCTTCGGTGAAGGGTGATGTGCGAATAGCAAGTTGCTGGCCCGGAATCCGGTCGAACACGGTCTCCGGTGAACCTGGCGCAACGCCGGTAGATGCCGAAGACGAGAATGGCACAGGCGGGCAGGCATTGTTCTCGGCGTAATAGAGCGCCGTTTCCAACAGGTTCTCGCCTGCTGTGCCGAGCGGGTTCGACAGGTCATCAGCGACAGTACAGCCCGGTAGGCGTTCACCGAAGGCAAAGCTGTTATCCTGTGGCACGAAGCCGTCCGCATAATCGCCAAAGCCGACATTGTTCACGCCCTGAAACTGGATCGTGTAGAAGGTCGTGCCGCAATTGTCTGTCGGATAAAAGCCATAAGGCTTACCGCAGGTAATATCGCCGATCAGTACGACTTCGATACCTACGCCGCGCAGGCCGTTGATAACTGCTTCGCTGGCACTGCATGTGCCTCCTGTTGAGAGAATGAAAACGCGCGGCAGATCCAGTGAGGGCAGAGGCGTTCCATTCGGCAGAGAGAAGCCAAGGCCCGTTGCGTAGAATGGGATAGGGCTATTCACCTGACCTGTGACTGGATTGCGGTTTCCGGCGTCATCATTGAACTGGAGCAGTTCGAATGTCTGGCCAGTCGTCGGGGTTGGGCCAGCCACCATATAGGAGAGCTGTGACGCTACGGCCAGAAGCCCGCCACTATTATAACGAAGGTCGAGAACGAGGTCTGTCACATTGCCGTCTGCCATAGTCTGGATGGCGTCGCGGATCGCCTCTTCGGACGTTGTCGGGCTAAAGGTATTGAACAGGATATAGCCGATCTTGTTCGCGCCCTGATCAATGATCTCGGTCCGGTTCACCGGCGATGGCGCAATATTGGCTGACGTGACGGTGACGGTGCGGGCTGTCTCACCGACATCGCGCACAACAAATGTGTGCGACTCTCCGGCGGTTGCCGGAAACAGACCGGCATTCAGAATATCAACGTCAGCCTGACTGCCGCCATTGACGACGTCTACGCCGTCAATCTGTAGAATCTGGGCGCCGCGCTGGAATGGGGCTTCACCGCTGACTGGTGTGGAGGCTGGTGAGTTTGGCTCGGTAAACACGACGCGCACATCGCGAGGTGGCGCAGAAGCGTATATTGCGAAGCGGGCGCCATAACCAGCTGTAGGAGCCGCCGTGCGCTGCGCCAGATAATCTTCGGTTGATTGATAGAAGTGGAAGTCGTCTTTGTCCTCGCCGGATGGCGTGGTCTCGGTTGTGCGCAGCACGTCGAAATAGGCTTCAGGATTTGAGAAGTTGTACGGGTTCTGGTCCGTCACTTCGTCATTCCAGAGATAGGTTTCTTCGGTCCAAGAGCGTAACCAGAACAGCTCGTCGCCAAGTGTGCCCTGAACATCCGTGTAAGGATTGCCTTCAATATCCACGCCCACGCGCGGCACTTCGCACTGGTCTTTAAAAGTGCTCGCTGCAGGAAAGACACCGCGCGTATAGGTCGGCTGCGACTGAGTTGGCGTCGGTGTAGGCGTCGGCGTTGGTGTCGGAACAGGAACGGGCGCAACAGTTGTGCCGCCACCACCTCCGCCGCCGCTACACGCGGTCAGTAATCCTGCGAAAAGGGCGATCGTCAGAAGGGATGGCTTTAGGCCCGGGCGCATTTTGGAATGTCCTGTTCAACAATACTGTAAAACAGAAACGTTAGTGCGACGGACGCTCAAGTAAACCGGAATTGACCGTTCCCACTGAGATTTGATCACTCGGCAGGGGTGTATGACTGTAGAAGTTCAATCAGATAGCCGTCAGGGTCGCGTGCGAAGCCGATGATCGCATTGTGGATTTCAGGTACGCGTTCAGGCTCTTTCACGACCTGATAGCCCGCGTCTCGGATCGCTTTTGCCGTTTCCATCACATTGGCAAATTGGAAGACGAGCTTCACCGGCAGGCGTGTGACGTTTCGATCCTTGCCATCGGTGAATTTCATCAGGACGACTTTATGGTCCGCGCCCGGATACTGCAGCACAACTTCTTCCATGTTCGGCAATGAAATGCGGTTCACTTCATCAAGCCCCAGAACATCGCGGTAAAAGGCGGTGGAGACTTCCAGATCACTGACAGCAATGCCCATCGCAAAGAGCCGCGACTGCATAAGTGTTTGTGTATCCGCCATGAAAGCCTCCCCTGAGTGTTCGTTATGGCTGAGTTGGCAGAATTTCGATCAGATATCCATCCGGATCGCGGGCAAAACCGACAATTGCACCACCTACCTCTGCGGAAGGTATCGGCTCGCGTACAATCTCGTAGCCGGCCGCACGGATATTGGCTGCAAGCGCTGCAGGGTCAGGAACGCGCAGAACGATCTTCACAGGCAGATTAGTGACATTGCGCTCAATCCCATCCGTGTATTCCATAAGCACAATTGCGCTGCCGCCATTTGGCGCGACGAGGACGATCTCGTCCATGTAGTCGATCTCGAATGTGGCGATGGCGCGCATGCCTAGCGTGTCCTGATAGAAGGCCATGCTTGTTTCGAGGCTGGTGACACCAATGCCGACAGCCGAAACTGCGATGTCGACATTCGGAGTTGGAATTGTTTCGGCTTCCTGCGCTGTGGATGTGCAGCCAGCGGCCAGAAGGGCTGCCGTGAACAGGCCCGTTTTCAGAATATATTTCATGATACCTCCCTATATTTATCTCAGCTTTATACGCTGCAGAGAATACGACAAGACTTGACCGTCAGGGTATTTTCGCTTTCTGACTGCGGGATGGACCATCGCACCCGCCTTTATCTCATCACGCCTCCTGTCATCGCTGATCTTGGGGCGTTCGAAACCGATCTTTTCAGCGCGCTCGACGCGGGCGATGTCGCCTGTTTGCAGGTGCGGCTGAAGGGAGCGGACGGGACGAGTGTCGACGTTGATGCGACGCGCCGGTTTGGCGAAAAGCTCATTGAGAAAGTTCAGGCGCGCGATGTCGCAATCATTATCAATGATCGCGCAGATCTCGCCGCCGAGCTTGGAGCGGACGGCGTGCATATCGGCCAGTCCGACGGCACCTTCAAAGACGCCAAGAAATGGGTGGGCGAGCACGGAATTGTTGGCGTGACCTGTCATGATAGCCGTCATCTGGCGATGGTGGCTGGCGAGCAGGGCGCAGACTATGTCGCCTTTGGTGCTTTCTATCCGACAGAAACAAAAGAGGCGCCGACACAGGCTGAACCTGAACTCCTCACCTGGTGGCAGGAAATGATGGAGCTTCCTTGCGTTGCCATTGGCGGTATTACGCCAGCCAATGCAGAGCCTCTGGTTCAGGCTGGCGCAGATTTTCTCGCGGTCTCCGGTGGTGTCTGGAAGCACGAAGCAGGAGCAGCCGCTGCGGTAGCTGAACTGAACGCGATCTTTGATCGGGCCGCTGGCGCTTAAAATGACTGACAAGTGGTGGGAAACCGTTCCGCTCAAGGATATGAGCGAGGACCAGTGGGAAGCCCTCTGTGATGGCTGCGCGAAGTGCTGCCTTGTGAAGCTCGAGGATGAGGACACGGGCGAGATCGCCTATACGCGTCTTCACTGCAAGCTGCTCGACGCTGAGACGTGTCGTTGTTCGAATTATGAGAACCGCAAGCAGTTCGTTCCTGATTGCGTAAAGCTGACGCCGGATAATCTGGGCGCGCTGAAATGGATGCCGAAGACGTGTGCGTATCGTCTCATCCATGAAGGCAAACCGTTAGAAGACTGGCATCCGCTGGTTTCCGGTGAGCAAAGCTCTGTCCACCGGCAGGACCACTCTATTATGGGGCGGACCGTCTCTGAAGATACGGTCTTTGAAGGTGACGAGTTCGACTGGATTGTCGACTGGGAGGGTAACGAGCCCTAGCGCCTCGCGGCGAAGCATTCAGACGACGTGCACCGGAATGTGACATTCGGTGCTTTGCGCGAGATGGCTGACGGAGCTAGCAGTACTCACACCAGTTTATCAGGAGGGTGTGATGAAATTGATTGGCATGTCTGATTCCCCGTTTGTGCGCCGCGTTGCGATCAGCGCGAAACGCCTGGGGCTTTCTTTTGAGCATGAGCAGATTTCGGTGATGCGTCAGTTCGAGGCCTTCAGCGCGTACAATCCGCTCGTTAAAGCGCCGACGCTGATTACGGATGACGGCACGGTGCTGATGGAATCGACGGTCATCCTGGAATATCTGGAAAAACGGGCAGGGCCGGACAAAACGCTCTTCCCCGAAGCGCTGTCTGATTTTGTGAAAGGCCAGCGGGTGATTGGTCTCGCGCTCATCGCTTGCGAGAAGACCGTTCAGATCGTGTATGAGTACAATATGCGCCCCGCTGACAAAATGCACCCGGAATGGCTGACGCGTGTCGAAACCCAGCTGGGGGAAGCGTATTCAGCGCTGGATAAAGAGCTCGAAGGGCTGTCAGCGTTCCTCGGTGGAGACGAACCAACTCAGGCGGATATTACAGCTGCCTGCGCGTGGGGCTTTACGAGGCTGGTTTATCCAAACCTTTCAGAACCTACGGCCTATCCGTCCATCGCTGTGCTCTCTAAGCAGGCGGAGGCGCTGCCGGAGTTCATTTCCACACCGCTCGTTTAAACAAAAAAGCCGCGAGCATGGCCCGCGGCTTTTCTTATTGGACGGAGGGTCTTTTAGAATTCCTGAGAGACACGTACGCCATAGAATTGCGGCGCGCCAGAGATGAAGGTTGGAATTCCGAACGCATCGCCGGTGTTGCCAGCGTCAATCAGATATTCTTCATCAAGCGCGTTGGAGATGTACGCTTCAATGCCGAACCCGTTTGCAAAGTCGAGCTGTGCATTGAGGTTCAGAAGACCATAGCTGTCCTGACTGATTACCGCGCGCTCTGTGTTGTCGAAATAGACTTCAGACTGCCATGTATAGCTAGGCACCAGTTTGAGGTCCGCAAAGCCGAGATCGAACAGAAGACGGGCTGAGACAGATGCCGTCTGGTCCGGTGACAGGCGCAGTGAGTTTCCAGCGAATGGCGCACCTGCTTCATTGTCGAAGCGAGCATGGTTGTAGCCATAGTTCGCTGTCAGCGCGAGCATATCGTTTACAGCCCAGATCGCCTGCGCTTCGAAGCCGTTAGATGTTGCATCACCTGCGTTGATCGGTTCGATCAGGCCGGTTGTCGCATTCACCTGCGTGCTCTGGAAGTTCGAGTAATCATAGCTGAAGACAGACGTTTCAACGCTGAGATTACCGTTGAGGAACAGGCCTTTCAGGCCAAGCTCGAACGCGTCGACAATCTCTGCATCCAGTGTCGCAAAACCTGCGCTTGGCGCCGATGCAGAGGCCGTGATGACCTCAGGACGGCGACCGCGTGCATAGTTTGCATAGATGTTGACGTTATCAGTCGCCGCATAGCTGGCTGCAACGCGGTATGTGAAATCATCAAACTCGTCAGAGGCGGAGATCAGGCCGTTGGAATCCTGTACGAACAGGCCACCAAATGTCAGATTGCTCGGGCCGTTCAGAAGCTCAACGAGAAGACCAGACTCTTTCTCGTCACGTGTCCAGCGGATACCGCCTGTCACTTCCAGACGATCGGTCACGTCATAGCTGACATCTGCGAACAGATCGATGGACTGGGTCTCGCCGAAGTTTGTAAAGGCTTCATTGTGGATCGGCTTGAGCGGTACAATCAGGGTGCCGCCGCTTTGTGCGAACGCTGTAAGATTGATTGCCGGAAGTGTGTTCACGTCCGGAACTGTCGGTGGCACGAGAAAACCGCCGAGTAATGCCTGAACAGCCCGTTCGTCGAATGTCAGGGGCACGTATTGTGACCCGGTTTCATCGAAATAGCTGATGCCCGCAAAGCCGCGAAGACGCTCGCCGCTATCATAGTTGACGCGGAATTCCTGAGAGAATTGCTCGCCCTGATAATCTTCGGCGAAGATAAGAAGGTCGAGCCCAAAACCGTCCGGGTCGAACACTTCAAGGCTATCAATGTCACGATAGCCGGTGGTGGAGGTGAGCGAGAGCTGGTCGTTGATCTCCCATTCGCCGATTAGAGTTGCGCTGGACACGATGCGACGCAGGCCAAGGTCCTGACCGTTCAGGAAGTTGCCAAAAGTGTTGAGGTTCGCCGGATCCCAGGCATCGGTGCTGCCATCCGGGGTTGGCTCGAAGGCGCCGGACTTAAAGCTCGTACCAGACGGGTCGTCACGCTGATAGTTCAGGATCAGGTCGAACGACAGATCTTCGCGCGGCGTGTAAGTCAGTGAGCCGCGAACTGCTGCCATATCCTGACTGTTGAAGTGATCCTGAAATGGCGTGACGCTTTCCACATAGCCTTCACGTTCACGCAGGCGACCGGCCAGACGACCGGCCAGAACACCGTCAATGATTGGACCGGTGACATAGCCGTCTACATAACGCTCTTCCAGATTGCCAATGCCGATTGTTGCTGCACCGGAGAGTTCAAATTCCGGGCGGGCCTGGATAACATTCACACCGCCGATGAGCGCACCGCGACCGAACAGGGTCGGCTGCGGGCCTTTAGCAACTTCGACGCGCTCAATGTCGAAGAGTTCGACAACCGAGCCACGTGAGCGGGAGATCGAAACGCCATCCTGAAAGATCGCGATGCGTGGCTCAATATTAGCTTCGCCTGAGTCAGATGTAATGCCGCGGATTACGAAACCCGGATTGTTCGGGCTCTGCTCCTGAACTTCAAAACCCGGAACGAAACGGGCAACCTGATCGAACTCGTCGAGGCCGAGATCATCAAGCACTGAGGCATCAATCGCGGTGACGGCAACCGGTACATCGCGCAGGCTTTCTTCACGCTTCTGGACGGTGACATAGATCGTATTTGCAATAAGCGGTTGGTCGTTGGCAGGAGCATCCTGTGCGAATGTCGGAAGGGACAGGGCGCCAAGCCCGATCAGCGATGCAGTACCAAAGAGGAAAGATTTCATGATGCACTCCGCAAGCATTGAAGTATTGGCGCGGAGCTAAGCGAGAGCTGCGAAGCTTTCGCGACAGTAATGTTTCAGATGAATGACAATTGGTGACGTGGGCGTCATTCCAATACGCTGTGGATTTTGGGGCACATTCTTCACGAGGGTTCTGCCCGGCCTTGACCTTTGTGGAACAAAACGAGAAACATTAAGTCACGATTCACCATTTCAGGCGCAGATACGACTTATGGGAACACCAGTCAGAATTCTCGGGATTGATCCCGGTCTGCGCCATACAGGATGGGGAATGATCCTCTCTGATGGCCCGCGTTTGTCATGGGTGGCACATGGCGTCATCTCACCTGATCCGACTTTGCCATTGGCTGAACGCCTCGCTGTCATTTTCAACGGCGTGAATGAGCTTGTATCCCTGCATCAGCCGCATCTGGCGGGCGTCGAGGAAACGCTGGTGAATGCCGGTGCGCAGAGTGCGCTGAAACTGGGGCAGGCGAGGGGCGCTGCAATGACTGCGCTGGCAGTGTCTTCTGTTGAGGTGTCCGAGTTTGCGCCGCGCCGTATCAAACAGGCAATTGTCGGCACAGGTAAGGCCGACAAAGAACAGATCGCCTTTATGGTGCAGCGGCTCCTTCCACGCGCAGGCGGTGTAAAGAATGATGCGGCGGATGCCCTCGCGACGGCAATCTGTGCGGCCCATTACCGGCCTGCTCTGGTGCGAGGCGTGGCATGATCATTGGCTGGCTTAAAGGCGAAGTCCTCTCAACAGGGGCGGACACGCTTCTTATCAATGTGAACGGCGTTGGCTATGTCGCGTTGGCCGGGTCTTCGCTTCTGGCAAAGCTCGCGCCGGGGCGTGAGGCGGAGCTGCACATCGAGACGCGCGTTACCGAAAACTCTATCCAGATGTTTGCGTTTGAAAGCGATGAGGCACGAGCCTGGTTTGTCCGCCTGACCGATGTGCCGGGCGTGGGCGGCAAGGTTGCGCTTGCCGTGCTGGATGCGCTGGGGCCGAATGGTCTGATGGACGCTGTGACGCTCGGCGATGCGGCAAGCCTGACCCGCGCTAAAGGCGTTGGTAAAAAGGTTGCCGAACGTATTGTGGGCGAGCTTTCCGGTAAAGCACCGCCCCTTGGCCGGTTCGGTACGCTGCCGGGCGCGGTTCATGCGGGCGATAAAAAAGCTCCAGTCGCCGCGCCAAGCGGTGCACGTGCCGAAGCGGTTTCCGCGCTCGTTAATCTCGGCTATCAGCAGGTAGATGCCGCGCGCGCTGTTGCGGCCGCTGCGCAGGGCGCAAAGGAAGATGATGTGTCTGCGCTCATCAAGGCAGGCCTGAAGGAGCTTTCTGCTTGAACGACGCTGAACGCCTTTCCAGCCCCGAGCTGCAAGCTGGTGAAGCGCTGGACAGAGCGCTGCGCCCGCAGACCTTTGACGACTATGTCGGTCAGGGCCGCGCCAAGTCGAACCTCAAAGTCTATGTCGAGGCTGCCCGTAAGCGCGAAGAGGCGCTGGACCATGTTCTTCTGTTTGGTCCGCCTGGCCTCGGTAAAACAACGCTGGCACAGATTCTTGCCAAAGAGCTTGGTGCAGGCTTTCGCTCAACCTCCGGCCCCGTCATCGCCAAGGCGGGCGACCTTGCGGCTATCCTGACCAATCTTGAGCCGAATGATGTGCTCTTCATTGATGAGATTCACCGTCTGCCAGCCGCTGTTGAGGAAATTCTCTACCCGGCGATGGAAGATTATGCGCTCGACATCATGATCGGCGAGGGGCCTGCGGCGCGGTCTGTGCGGCTTGATCTTGCGCCGTTTACGTTGGTGGGCGCGACGACGCGGGCAGGCCTTTTGGCAACGCCATTGCGCGACCGTTTCGGCATTCCGATGCGGCTTGAGTTTTATGAGCCGGAAGATCTGGCGCGTATCGTTCGCGCAGCTGCCGCTAAGCTGGATGTGACGATCACTGAAGATGGGGCGCTTGAAATTGCGAGCCGTGCACGCGGTACACCGCGTATCGCGCTTCGTCTGTTACGGCGTGTGCGCGACTTTGCAGACGCTGAAGGCTCTGCCATCACCAAAGAGGCGGCTGACCGCGCGCTGAAACGTCTTGAGATTGATCCTGACGGTCTTGATGCGCTGGACCGTCGTTATCTGCATGCGCTGGTGAAAACCTATGCGGGCGGTCCGGTGGGCGTCGATACGCTGGCCGCGGCGCTTTCAGAAGCGCGCGACGCGATTGAAGACGTGATCGAGCCTTATCTCATGCAGAAGGGCTTTGTCGCCCGCACCCCGCGTGGCCGAACCGCGGCGCCCGGCGCGTATGAGCGCCTTGGCATTGCGCCGCCGCTCGCGAAACCGACTGGCGATCTGTTTGAGTGATGCGGTCGCTTTTTATCTCCGCTGTTGCTTTCTTGATTGCTGTTCCGGCGAGTCACGCATGCTCTTGTTTCTATGGGCATACGGCAGAGGCGTTCGAGTCTTCAGATCTCGTTTTTCAGGGGAGCGTTGTGCGAGCCGACGGCTATCGTCGCGAGCCATTAGTGTTCAGCGTACAAAACGTCTGGAAAGGCGATGCTACGGGAACGGTTTCATTGCGTCATAGCGGATCGTCTGCAGCTTGTGGGTTAAGTCATTGGGGAACTGATAACACCGTTGTTTTTGCGCGTAGGGATGCGTCTGGAGAAATTTGGTCTGGTCTGTGCTCAGTGAGGCTAGCGGGAGATGAACTTACAGACGAGCTGGACCGGCTGCGTTCCAACGGCGCAACTGCGGAGCAATTGGATGCGGCCGAACAGGCGTATGACGATTACCGCAACGCATTTGGTTGGTTTGGCCCAGAGGGCTATCGTCCTCTTGGTGATGCATCAGTGGATTAATGCGCCTTCCCGGTGCTCGTCACCGGGAACCATCTCCCGTTTGATTTAGACGGGGTTTGTAAGCATATGGAGGCTTGGCGCTGGGTCCCAAGGACGAGCCTTGGGACGTCGTGGAATGAAACAAAGCGTCATGATCGACCGGGATGTGCAAGTTTTTATGCTCAGGGGGCGCTGATGGCGAAGTATGATTTCATCGCCTGTTATATTCTGGCGAACCGAAAGAACGGGACGCTCTATACCGGCGTGACGTCAGATTTGTTTCAGCGCATAGAGCAACACAAGCTGGGCAAAGGGTCCGTCTTTGCGGCCAAATACGGCTGTGACCGTCTGGTGTGGTACGCGCGCTTTCCTGAAATGGCGCCGGCGCTCCAACGTGAGCGAACTATCAAAGGCTGGCCCCGGCAGTGGAAGATCAATCTAATTGAAGAACACAATCGGTTTTGGGATGATCTGTCTGGCCAGCTTTCGGAGTATGGCTGGTAGGCGCGTTGATGGTTCAAGTGCTTCCATAATCTAACGCAAGAACCCCCGCAGTTTCATCATGATGGAATAGGCGCATTCGAACACAAGCACTGCCAGAATGACGCCGCTAATGATCATATCCTGATCGGTCAGGGTTGGTGGCGGGTGGAAGTGGAATGTACCTGACAGCGCCGCGCCATAGCTGAACAGGGCAATCACGAACACCAGCGTTGAGATGCGGCTTTTCAGGAGAAGCAGGAGTGAGCCTGCCACGCTTAGCCAGATGCTGAGCGCCCAGGCCACGACAAACCATTGCGGGAGTGACTGGTAATAAGCGATCTGCTCGGCAGTGAAGGCTTCCATATACCAATCCACATTGAGCTTGGTCATGGTGTAGTCAAAGCCGCCAAAGGCGTTCCAGAGCAGTGTGATGATGCCGACCACCCAAAGGTGCCAAGGCGTTTTCTTTTTCTCTGACATGAAAGCCCCCGCTCAGTATCGTTAACAGGACGATAGCCAGAGGCTTGCATTTGTCACGTGAGTTCGCGTGAGCGGCGAGAAGGCGCGTGATATTGGGAATATTTTGCTGCGGATCGGTCATTTGACGGCCAATCCGCACGCAGAATGAGCGGTTCGTTTCTGCGGACAACGCTTTAACGCAGAATACCTCGCTTGGTCATCGAGCTGGAATACCAGACCTCGAACAGAAGAACGGCCGTGATAACGCCCGTGAAAATATAATTGGCTGTCGTGACATCTGGCACAGTATTGAGCGCAAACGAGTAGATCGTTCCAAAAATGTATCCGACCAGCGAAATCGCGAACACCGGAAAGGCGAGCTTGTTTCGTAACAGAATGAAAATGGACCCAAGAACGCTTGTCCAGATGCTGATCGCCCATATCGCGGTAAACCATGCCGGCAGGGCTTCGTAATAGGCGCGTTGCTCATCGGTGTAGCCCGACATGTAGAATTCGGTGTTGAGTTGGGTGAAGATGTAATCCAGCCCGCCGCCTGCGAAATTCCAGATAAAAGTGATGATGCCCACCACCCAGATATGCCATGGTGTTTTTATGGTCTCAGACATGAAAGCCCCCTCTGATTATCCCCTAGGAAGATAATAGCCGGGCTTGGAAGTTTGTCACCTCGCCGTGCGTTTCTGTTCCATATGCCAGAGCGCGCCCAGCCAGCCGCCCTTCATCAAAGCGAGCAGGCCGAGTGCTGTGCTCACCATGAAAATGAGAAGGAGCGGGAAGACGAGCATGGCATGTTCGCCAGCTTTGAGTGACGCCAGGAAAATGAGTGGAGCGTAGAACGGACCCAGCGACAGCACTGTCAGCCAGGCCGGGCCGTCAGCTACCATATCGTGATTGAACGCCTCGCCGCAATGCTGACATTCCGGCTGCAGCTTCAGATATCCGGCAAACAGCTTTCCCTCGCCACAGGCGGGGCATTTGCGGCACAGGCCGCGCGTGATCGGGATGAAAGCTGACATGCGCCGAGCTTTACATGGCTTTGCACCAGATGACAGCTCATTCAAACCTTGCTACCGGCTTTGCATGACGACACTGCAGCTTGATGATCGCAATTTCGACGCCGATAAACAGCACTGGACGCCCGTGCGTGTGTATTACGAGGACACTGATTTCACCGGCCTCGTTTATCACGCCAATTATCTGAAATATTTCGAGCGCGGACGGTCGAACCATCTGCGCGATGCGGGCGTGACGCATAAGTCTCTACTCGAGCGCGATGACCCTGCCGCTTTTACAATTGTGAAGGCTGATGTGGACTTCAAAAACGCCGCACATGTCGAAGACGAGCTGATGGTGCGTACCCGCTATATGGGCGTGAAGGGCGCACGCATCTTCTTTGATCAGGCGGTGCTGCGTGATGAAACCCTGATCTGCGAGGCCAGGATCATTGCAGTGACCATTCATTCGGATGGACGCCCGCGCAGACCTATTCCGGAAATCGCAGAACTACTGCAAAGCTACGTCTATCAATCATAAAAATCATGAAATCGCAGTCACGTGCGTCGATTGTCTTGATTTTGCCAAGATGGTTGCCGACACAGTCTAAGCCCGCTTCTTTGCCGGGGTGACAAGCATAAGAAAGAGTTGGACGCGTCCATGGAAACTGAAGCACTACAGGCCGTAACCTCGCACAATTTCTCGCTTTATGAGTTGTTCCTCAGAGCGGACATCATCGTCAAAGGCGTTATGGGCCTTCTGGTTCTGCTGTCGATCTGGTCTTGGGCGATCATTCTGGAAAAGTTTGGCTCGATTGGCGGCGCGATCAGCCGAGCGAAGAAATTCGAAGGCGCGTTCTGGTCCGGCCAGCCGCTGGAAGATCTTGATGATAGTGTGATGTCCGACAAGAAAGAGGCGATGGCACGTGTGTTCGTGTCGGCCCGCCGCGAGTGGCAGGATGCAAGGCGCGTTTCAAATTTCTCCGATAGTCAGAGCGCCGCGCTGGTAAACCGCGCAGAGCGTCTCATGCAGGCGGCGACCGACCGTGAAATGTCCCGACTTGAAGGCGGGCTTGGCGTGCTGGCGACAATTGGGTCTGTCTCACCGTTCGTAGGTCTCTTCGGTACCGTCTGGGGGATTATGAACGCCTTCCGCGAGATTGCGGGCACGGGCTCTACCAACCTTGCTGTTGTCGCGCCGGGTATTGCCGAGGCGCTGTTTGCGACCGCACTCGGCCTCGTTGCAGCTATTCCGGCGGTGACCTTCTACAACAAATTTGCCTCCCAGCTGGCGGGCTTCGGGGATCGCCTCGATACCTTCTCGCAGGAATTCATCGTGCGCCTGTCGCGCCGTCTTTACGAGCGCAGAGGCGAGGGCTGATCCATGGCCATGATGATGCAAGGCGGTGGTGGCGGAGGACGCAGAGGGCGTCGACGTCGCGGCCTGAATTCCGAGATCAACGTCACGCCATTTGTGGACGTCATGCTGGTGCTGCTGATCGTCTTCATGGTGACAGCGCCGCTGCTTGTCACGGGTATTGATGTCGCTCTGCCGAATGCCCAGGCGCGTCCATTGCCGCAAACGCAAGGCGAAGTGCTGGCTCTGACGATCACAGAAGAGGGCGTCATCTATCTGCAGGAAGAGGAAATCTCCATGCAGGAGCTGCGCCCGCGGCTCGCGGCGATTGTGTCTACCGGCTACTCCCAGCGCGTCTATGTGCGTGGTGACGGTGTCGTGCCGCTGGAAATTGTCGCGCAGGTGCTCGCAGCGATTCAGGCGGCCGGCTTTAACAGCGCGGCCATCGTGACAGATTCCAACGCAGGCTGAGCTGTATGAAATACGCGCTTCCTGTTTCCATTCTCGTACACGTCGCGATCGGCGCGTCCGGACTTTTTGTCTGGAGCACGGCGCCGCGCGAAGGTGTGGAAACATTCGTGGAAGTGCCGCTTGATATCGTGAATATCGCTGAAGAAACGAATATCCGTGAAGTCCGCCGCCCCGAGCCTGAGACCCAGCCTGAGCCTGAAGAGGAAGAAGAGCTGATCGACCAGGAAGGGGAAGACGAAGAGGATACGATTGTTCCGGCAGATACGGCGCAGGCACAGCCCGAGCCGGAAGAAATAGAAGACGTTCCGCCTCCTCCACCTGAAGAAGAGCCACCTGAAGAAGAGACGCCGCCAGAGCCTGAGGAAGAAGAGCCCGAACCGGTTCGCGAAGAGCCGCCTGAAGCGCCGGTGACACGTGCGCCGGAACCAGAACCGGAAAATGATGATCCGTTCGGTGATTTGATTGATGAAGTCGAAGAAACGCTCAATCAGGATGTGACGCGAGAGCCGCCGACACGCCGTAACCGGAATGCGTCAACCACCGAATTGGAAGATCAAGATCAGGAAGACCAGCGCGGCGCGGGTGCGCAGACTGGTAATACGGCAACGGTCGTCGACTTTATCGTATCCTACATCGAAGAACAGGATTGCTGGCGTTCTGTTTCCGACCTGCCGGACTGGCAGAACCTTGATGTGACGGTTTCTTTCCGCCTTGATGCTGAGGGCAATATCACGCGTTCGCCGCGCGTTACCGGATCCTCGCGTCCGGTTAACTCAGATCGCTTTATCCGGACGGCAGCTGACCGCGCGATCCGCGCGATCCGGAACTGCGAGCCGTTTCCTATGAGCGAGCAAAATTACGAATTCTGGCGTGATGAAGACATCGTGCTGACATTTAACGAAGACACATTCTGATTCCGATTGGAGGAACACACATGGCACTAAAGAGAATGATTTTGAGCCTTGGGGTGGCGGTCACGGTAAGTATGGGCCTCGGCGCACCTGCGATGGCGCAGCTCGAAGGTGAAGTGACGCAGGCTTCCGCGCGTGAGTTCCGCGTCGCGCTACCAGACTTCAACGCAAACACTCCGGAAGCTCAGGCGCTGGCAGATCAGATCACCGCAATCATGCGCAATGACCTGCGCTCGACGGGCCTGTTTGATCTTCTGACACCGGATTCCTTTATCCAGCAGGATCTCTCTGTTCTCGTGCAGCCGCGCTTTGCCGACTGGCGCATTATCGACACAGAGTCGCTGGGTATTGGTGAAGTCGAGATCATGGATGACGGGCGTATGCGCGTCGCCTTCCGGCTTTGGGATACGGCGCAGGAGCAGGAGCATCTCCTCTCCGGTCGTCGTGGTCGCCAGTATGTAACGACTTCTGAAAATCTGCGCCGTGTCGCGCACGTTCTGGCTGATGACATCTATACAAGCCTGACAGGTGATGAAGGCTATTTCGATAGCCGCATCGTCTTCATTGCTGAATCCGGCCCGCGTACAGCGCGTGTGAAACGCCTTGCGATTATGGATCAGGATGGTGCAAACGCTGAGTTCCTGACAAACGGACAGCACACAGTTCTGACGCCGCGTTTTTCACCGTCTGACCAGACGATCACTTACATGACGTATGAGCGTGGTCGTCCGCAGGTCTACCTCTTTGATATCGAAACAGGCCGTTCAGAGGCGCTGGGTCAGTTCCAGGGCATGACTTATGCGCCGCGTTTCTCGCCAGATGGTAACTCCGTCATCATGGCGCAGGCAGATAACGGTAATTCCGACATCTACATTATGGATCTGAACAGCCGTCGCCGCACGCGCCTGACAGACCACCCTGCCATTGATACCTCGCCAAGCATGTCTCCGGACGGGGATGAGATTGTGTTCACCTCTGACCGTGGAGGCACACCGCAGCTTTATGTGATGAACCGTGACGGCTCCATGCGCACCTGTCCGTCAGGTGGCCGCGACGTGGCTTGCCGCATTACTTTCGGTAGCGGTCGTTACTCAACGCCGGTCTGGTCTCCACGTGGTGATCTGATCGCCTTCACGCGTCAGGCAAACGGTCGTTTCTATATCGGCGTGATCGAGCCGGATGGGGAGGGTGAGCGCCTTCTGACCGAGGCTTATCTGGACGAAGGTCCGGCATGGTCTCCGAATGGCCGCGTGATCATTTTCTTCCGCGAAGACCGCCCGGGTGCAAGCCCTGCGCTTTACACGGTCGACCTCACAGGCCGCAATTTGCGCCGCCTCAATACACCGGGCGACGCATCTGACCCGGCATGGTCCCCAACTCTCCGATAATTCATTGGGCAAATGAATTCGAATTTGTCACTCTGAAATCAGGACATTGGTCTCAGAGTTGACAAATTCCCAACTTAGAGACTGAGATACGCAAGAAGGTTGTGGAAGGGTCCCAAATGAAAAACAAAATGTTCAAGTTGGTTTCGGTCGCGGGCATCGCACTTGCACTGGGCGCATGTGCTTCAAATCCGCCAGTTGAGGAAGAAGTTGCGGTTACAACACCGCCGCCAGTGCGCGATACAACGCCGCCACCCGTGCGCGATGAAGTTGTGACATCACGTGAAGTGGTTCAGGGCCCGCCTCCAGGCACGGTTCAGGATTTCATCGTCAATGTGGGTGAGCGCGTCTATTTCGACACAGACCGTTACAACCTCGACGCAGACGACATGGCTGTTCTGAACCGTCAGGCAGCATGGCTGCAGGCTTATCCGACTGTTCGCATCATGGTTGCGGGCAATTGTGACGAGCGCGGCACACGCGAATATAACCTCGGCCTTGGGGAACGCCGTGCGAACTCTGTGAAGGATTACCTCGTTTCTCGCGGTATCTCTGCAGACCGTATCGAAACCATTTCTTACGGTAAGGAACGCCCGATCGACGGACGCTCTACGCCGGAAGCATGGGAAGTGAACCGTAACTCTCACACGCAAATTGTGAGCGGTCAGGTCGGTTAACTCCCGGCACTGCTATTAAAAACAGAAAAAGCAGGGCTGCCTCATTTCAGCCCTGCTTTTTTGTGTATGAGTTGAGCCATGAAACACGCACGTCATTCCGTTCTCGCAGCACTGGGACTGGTGCTCCTTTCCGCTCCTGCCATGGCGCAATCCAACGCGCCGATCCGTTTCGGTGAAGGCAGTTCTTCCTATCAGACGCAGCAGGATATGCAGGATCAGTTATCTCGCCAGAGCGCGCGGGTGGTAGATCTTGAAGCCGAAATCTCCCGCCTCACGGGGCGTATAGAGCAGCTTGAATACCGTCTGTCTGAAAGTGAAAATGCCCGCGAGCAGTTGCAGGAAGATTTCCGTAGCCTGAACGAACGGATTGATACGATCAATGCGCGCCTCGCTGCAGGTGCCAGCTCGGTGAACTCGGGGCAGGCTCCGACAGGCCAGCCGCGTCCATCCTTCCAGCAGGTCGCGCCGGAAGTTCCAACAGGTCCGCGCAATATCCAGACGCGTGACGGAAGTGTCCGCTACACCCAGCCGGGACGCCCTGAAACGGCTGTGCCGAACACTTCGCCCGATGGTCAGACCGCTCTCTCTGGCGGTCGCGCTGCCACAGGCTCAACGCAGACAGCTCCATTTACACGCGGTCCGGACGGACGCTTGCCAGAAGGCAGCCTTGGCACTCTGCCAGCAAGTCAGCTTCCGGGTGAAGCGGGCGCGCTTTACGAACTCGGACGTAACCGCCTTCTGAATTTTGATTATACAGGTGCCGAGCAGGCATTCCGCGCTTTTCTCGACGAGTTCGGCGATGATCCGCAGGCTGGCGAGGTCCATTACTGGCTTGGCGAAGTCCTCTATCAGGAAGGTGACTATGAAGGCTCCGCGCGCTTCCTCACCTCTTTTGTGCGTGACTTCCCAGAAGACCCGCGCCGCGCGGATGGCGTAGTGAAACTCGCCCGCGCGCTGGTTGAGGTCGGCGATACGAACCGCGCCTGTCAGTTCCTCTCGCGCATCGACCAGATTGGTGATGTGTCCGCACGAACAATGCAGGCAGCCAATGTGCAGGAACAACTTGCCGGCTGTAACTGAACGATCTGACGTGAAGGGCCGGTCTGTTATTGAGCGGCTCTCACAGTTTGTCTCTTTCTATGAAGACGATTTAAGCGGCGGGCTATTGCTCGCCGTTTCCGGTGGCAGTGACTCGCTGGCGCTACTCTATGCGTTTGCCAGTCTCCCAGACGTCATCAAGTCCGCTATGCGTGTTTCAACGGTAGACCATGGGCTGCGGCCTGAAGCGCGCGCCGAGGCTGAAATGGTCGGTGATGTCTGCAATCGGCTTGATATTCCTCATGACATTCTGACCCTCAAATGGGACGACGCTGCAAGCGTCTCGCAGGCGCAGGCAAGGCGCGCGCGATATGCAGCGCTGGCAGCCAATGCCCGTGCACATGGGCTGGCTGCGATTGCCACAGGTCACACCTATGATGATCAGCTGGAAACGGTGTTCATCCGTGAAGGCGCAGGATCGGGTCTCTATGGCCTTGCGGGCATGGCAGATGTCGCGCCGTTGCCCGTCTGGCCTGAAGGGTATGACCTCTCCTTGGTGCGTCCGCTGCTGACGGCAGGGCGACATGATTTGCGTGAGTTTCTGAAGAGTTTTGGCGCAGAATGGGTGGAAGACCCGTCCAATACCAATACTGCGTTTGAACGCGTGCGGGTGCGCAATCTGCTCAGCGATAATCCTGATGAGGTCAAACGGCTGGAAAGGGTGCTCGGTCATGCAATCTCCCAACGCATAAGCGATACCGATCAGATGACTGGCTGGGCGGCTCAACACGTCGATTTCCTCGTCGGCGGAGCAGCCGAATTTGACGTGCCTGCATTTTTGAAACTGGAGCCAGCGCTGCGCCTGCGATTTCTGATGGCGCTTCTGACGGCTGTCGGCGGGAAAGAGGCTTTGCCGCGTCAGGAAAAAGCAGGGGCACTGATTGATCTGTCGGGCTGTGAAGCCGGGCGAACGCTGCATGGTTGCCGTCTGCAGGTGCGTGATGGAGTTTGTCTCGTTGCACCGGAACCTGTTCCGCTCGCAGACGTTTTGAGTCTCGAACCTCAAAGCTCTGAAGTCTGGAAAGGGCGAACCCTGTTAACTCGAGCCGACAATTGCGGCGGGCAATCATTGATCGCCTCATGGGAAACGCGAGAAGTGCCGCGTTCGCTTGATAGGGGAAGTCTGCCGCGCTACGATATCAGACATAGTCTGCCGGTCATTCTAAATGATGCCGGTGAGGTAACTGAAGTCCCACATTTGGAAGATGGCGCGTCAGTCTGCCCAAGAGACCTTTCGCAGGCGCGCTTTTATAAGCTTTTGCAGTTCAAAGCGCAGTTTTTTGCGACTGAAACTCGCCAAAGGGAGTCGTTTTCCTGATATTCCTTACCTATGTTATACAAAGCAACGTTTTTGAAGAAGAAAGCCTGAACACATGAACATGCGCAATATCGCCCTCTGGGCTGTCATTGCTGCCCTTCTGATCGCACTCTTTTCGTATCTGCAGCCGACAGATACAGCAGAGCGCGGCACCCAGATCAGCTATTCTGAACTCCTTGAGCGCGCCCGCAACGGTGAAGTGCGCAGCGTGGATGTGGATGGCTACACCGTTCATGGCGTCACAATCACCGATCAGCGTTTCACCACGCGCGCCTACTCGCAGGATCACCTTGTCGAGCAGATGGACGCGGCGGGCGTGAATATTTCCTATGAAGAGCCAGGCGGCGGCTTCAATATCTGGGATCTGGTTGGTTCTATTCTTCCGTTGATCATCATCGTTGGCCTCTGGTTCTTCCTGATGCGTCAGATGCAGGGCGGCGGTGGTCGCGGTGCGATGAGCTTTGGCAAATCCAAGGCGCGCCTTCTGACCGAACGTCATGGCCGTGTGACATTTGATGATGTCGCGGGCATTGATGAGGCAAAGGAAGAGCTTCAGGAGATCGTTGAATTCCTGAAAGACCCTTCAAAGTTCCAGCGCCTTGGCGGTAAAATTCCTAAAGGCGCTCTGCTTGTTGGCCCTCCGGGTACGGGTAAAACCCTGACAGCACGTGCTGTTGCGGGTGAAGCGAACGTTCCATTCTTCACGATTTCCGGTTCGGACTTTGTTGAAATGTTTGTGGGCGTTGGCGCAAGCCGTGTCCGCGACATGTTCGAGCAGGCGAAGAAAAACGCACCATGCATTATCTTCATCGACGAGATTGACGCTGTCGGTCGTTCGCGTGGCGCCGGTATTGGCGGCGGCAATGACGAGCGCGAGCAAACGCTGAACCAGCTGCTCGTTGAGATGGATGGCTTCGAAGCTAATGAAGGCATTATCATCATCGCGGCTACCAACCGTCCTGACGTTCTGGACCCTGCGCTTCTGCGCCCGGGCCGTTTTGACCGTCAGATCACTGTTGGTAATCCGGATATTATCGGCCGTGAGAAAATCCTCAAAGTCCACATGCGTAACGTTCCGACGGCGAAAGACGTCAATGCGAAGGTTATCGCGCGTGGTACGCCGGGCTTCTCGGGTGCGGATATCGCGAACCTTGTGAACGAGGCAGCGTTGCTGGCTGCACGCCGCGGCAAGCGTATGGTCTCCATGAAGGAGTTCGAGGACGCGAAAGACAAGGTCATGATGGGCCCTGAGCGCCGCTCAATGGTCATGTCTGACAAGGAAAAGCGTCTCACAGCTTACCACGAAGCAGGGCACGCCATTGTTGGTCTGAAAATGCCGGCAACGGACCCTGTCCACAAAGCGACGATCATTCCACGTGGCCGTGCGCTGGGTATGGTTATGCAGCTTCCGACTGACGACAAGCTGTCTCAGACCCGTCAGGAAATGACATCGCGTCTGGCTGTTCTCATGGGTGGCCGCGTTGCTGAGGAAATCGCGTTTGGCGAAGAGAATGTCACGTCTGGCGCGTCTTCTGACATCAAAATGGCAACACGAATTGCCCGTGCAATGGTCACCCAGTTTGGTCTGTCCGATGAAGTTGGCCCGATTGATTATGGCGAAAGCGATGACCCTTATCGCCCGACCCAGATTTCGCAGGAAACGTCCAAGAAGATTGAGGAGCAGGTCCGCCATCTCGTTCAGACGGGTATGGATGAAGCCCGCCGCATCATGACTGATTATAAAGATGATTGGGTTGCGATTGCTGAAGGTCTTCTTGAGTACGAGACACTGACCGGCGACGAGATCAATGATCTGCTCAACGGTAAAAAGCCTGAACGTCCTGAGGACGAAGATGACATGCCAGGCCCGTCTTCTGCGGTACCGATCACCGGTTCGCGCAAGAAGAAAGACGGTGATGGCGGTGTCGGCGACGGCTCACCTGAACCGGCATAAATCTTACAAAAGCCCGGCTAACTGCCGGGCTTTTCTCTCAAAGTGATACGCTCAGGTTTGGGAAAGTGACAGAAACAAGATCAGCGAATTCGCCGGCACGTATTTTATCCGTCGCGGGATCTGATTCTGGCGGTGGGGCGGGTATTCAGGCGGACATCAAAGCCATCGCTATGAATGGCGGTTTCGCGATGACAGCGGTCACCGCAATCACGGTGCAGAATACGCAAGGCGTGTACAGCGTCATTCCTGTTCCGCAAGATGCCATCGCTGGGCAGATCAAGGTGACGCTGTCTGATATCGGCGCTGATGTGATCAAAACCGGCATGCTGGGTGACAGAAAAACAATCGAGACCGTGTCGGGCGTTCTGAATGATTTTGCGGCTGAAACGCCTCGCGTGATTGACCCTGTCATGGTGGCGACCTCTGGTGACAGATTGCTGGCGTCAGATGCTGTCGACGTGTTGAAAAATCTTCTGGTTCCGGGCGCATTTCTGCTGACGCCCAATGTACCGGAAGCTGAAATTCTGTCGGGGAAAGCCGTCGAAAGCGTTGATGGCCAACGCCGCGCAGCAGAACGTATGCTCGAAACGGGCGCCAAAGCAGTGCTTGTTAAAGGCGGGCATGTCGGCGGGGATGTCATCGTCGATGTACTGCAGACAGAATATGACGAGTTCTTTTTCGAAAGCCTGCGCATTGAAACGACCAGCACGCATGGAACGGGATGCACGCTCGCGTCTGCAATCGCCACACATATCGGTTTGGGCAAAGCGCTTCCGGATGCGGTTGCCGCCGGGCGTGACTATCTTTTGAAGGCGATTGAAAGCGCGAAACCGCTCGGGCAGGGACATGGACCGGTCAATCATGGCTGGCCACTGGAAGCCGAGCGCTAAGGCATGCGTCGCTTTAAGTTGATGGCGGACTACGAAGCATGGCCGATCTGGGAAACGTCAGGCGGGCAATACTGCAATGTCGATCCGGCAGTGCTGGGGCTTGCTGAAGCACTGGTGAAGCGGATTGAAGAGTGGGCGGACGCGTATTCGGCGACTTTTAATCAGACCGATCCATCCCGATCAGGATTTAACACGCCGGACGCGCAGAGCCGCTTCGAACATGAGGGGCTTGCGATCTGGTGGGCGCTTCAGGCGGCATTGCCCGAGGCCGAAATAAGTTATTTCTCTGAGAGCTTTCAGCGGCTCTACGGCCCGAAATAGATTTAGAAGCGGCGCACCAGATAGACGCCGACAATAAGAAACCCGACGCCCAGCAGACGTAGCGGTGTGGCGGGACGCACCGTCTGACCAAAAGCACCGAACTGGTCATAGAGAACCGCGGCCAGAAGTTGGCCTGCAATAACGGCGCTCACCCACGCAGCAACGCCAATACGAGGCACTGCAAGCGCCGAGCTTGTGACCATGACCGCACCTAGCGCGCCGCCAATCCATGCCCACCAGGGAAGTGATGATACCGCATTAGAAAATGCGAACCGGTTTCCCAGTAGCGTGTTCACAATAACCAGACAGGTCAGCCCGACGCAGAAGGAAACCGTCGCCGCCTGAACCGGCCCGCCTATGGCTGCGCTCAGCCGACCATTGATCGCGCCTTGAGCGGCGATCATCATGCCGGACGCAAGCCCGAGGCCGATGAGTAGATTTGCCCAATGCATATACATACCTTTGTTCGCTGCGGCCGACCTTAGAATTTCTGATCGAGATAGCAGAATTGAATTCTGGTAAAATCAGAAAGCCGGTCTAATCATTGTGAGAGAAGGTACATCCTGAAAGGATCAAATCCATGGCTGAATATCCTATTTTTCAGATTGATGCGTTTGCGGCTCGCGCGCTGATGGGAAACCCTGCCTGCGTTATGCCTATGGATGCCTATCCTGACGATGAGGTTCTTCAGGCGATCGCCGCAGAAAACAACGTGCCTGAAACGGCTTTCATTGTGCCTGTCGAGGGCAATCGCTGGAAGTTGCGCTGGTTTACGCCAACGGTTGAGGTGCCGCTCTGCGGGCATGCAACGCTCGCTTCAGCACATGCTTTGTTTGATCATATGGACTTTGACGGGTCGAAGATCATTTTCGAAACGCGAAAAGCCGGAGAGCTGATCGTTCAGAAAACTGAAGTCGGCTATCTGATGGATTTTCCTGCACCAGCAATAAGCAAAACTGAAATCACCGAAGATATTGCGGAGGCGCTGGGCGCGCGCCCTGTCGCAGCATGGGCGGGCTCTTTCTTTGCGGCCGAGTTTGCCAGCGTCGAAGAGGTTCTGGCGCTCAAGCCCGACCTCTCCAAACTGGCTGCACTGAGCGGTGAGGGTAGATGGGAGCGGGGCAATTTCGGGTGTTTCGCCGATGGTGGCGAAGATGTTGATGTGACCTCCCGCTTCTTTGCCCCGGGTTCCGGCATTGATGAAGATCCAGCCACGGGCAGCTGGCATTGCATGCTGACAGCCGTCATGGCTGAGCGAACAGACAAATCGACCTTCCGATGCTTTCAGGCATATCCGGGACGAGGCGCGCGTATTGATACCCGCCTTGATGGAGACCGGGTGCTTCTTGCAGGGCAGGCGGTGACCATCATTGAGGGCATCTTCAAACTCTGATCCGTGCTAGGGTGCCGATCAGGGAGGCCCTGAAATGATGAGAATTATCTTCACTCTGCTGATCGCGGCATGCGGCGCATACCTTTTGTATCAGGCTGGCGTGTATATTAATTTTATCATGGCGCGCCGCCCTGACGGGTTGGAAAGTCTGACGTCGGACATTCCGTTCCTCCTGCGTTTTGTGGGCACTCTGCTACTCCTGTTGGGGGCATTGATCGGTCTGGCAGGAAAGCGCTGGCTCTCACGCCTCATGGTGACACTTGGAACGCTGTGTTTTCTGCTTCTGACTGGCGCGATTGTCGCCGTCGGCGGAGACGTGTCTTTATGGCTGGATGAGGCGATCTGGTCTGGTGTTCTGCTTGTCCTGACGGCGGGCATTTATAAGTTTCGATAAAACCGGAAGAAACCTGCCGGTTCAGCCCTTCTAATACCTCTTGGTCATTGACCTGTAGCCCTAGGGGAGTAGGAGAGGGGAAAGAAAATCCAAGCCAGCGAGTCTGAATAATATGTCTGAAACTTATGACGTCGTTATTATCGGGGGCGGCCCCGGCGGTTACAACTGCGCAATCCGTTGCGGTCAGCTTGGACTGAAAACTGCGATTATCGAAATGCGTGACACGCTGGGCGGTACCTGCCTCAACGTTGGCTGTATTCCTTCCAAAGCGCTTCTGCACGCGTCTGAGTATTACGCTGCTGCGAAGAATGACTTTGAAGGCATGGGTATTGAAGTGTCCGGCCTCGCTGTGAACCTTGAGAAAATGATGGCTCAGAAGGACGAGGCTGTGAAAGGCCTTACCGAAGGCGTCGCTTTCCTCATGAAGAAGAACAAGGTCAAGCACTATGCAGGCAAAGGTAAGATTGTCGGCAAGGGTGAAGTCGAGATCGAACTGAATGCTGGCGGCACTGAGAACGTCGGCGCGAAGAACATCGTCATCGCGACAGGCTCTGAGCCTGCAAGCCTGCCAGGTATCGAGATTGATGAAGAGCGCATCGTCACGAACACTGGTGCTCTGTCTCTGAAAGAAATTCCGAAAAAGCTGACCCTGATCGGGGCTGGCGTTATCGGTCTTGAGATGGGCTCAGTCTGGTCACGTCTTGGTTCTGAAGTGACAGTGATCGAATTCCTCGACCACATCATGCCAGGCGCCGACGCGGAAATCTCCAAACAGTCCAAGCGCATTTTTGAAAAGCAGGGTCTCAAATTCCGCATGGGCACGAAAGTGACCGGCATTGAGAAGCTGAAGACAAAGCTGAAAGTCTCAGTCGAGCCTGCGAAGGGCGGCGATGAAGAGCAACTGGACGCTGACGTCGTGATCATGGCGATCGGCCGTAAGCCGTATACTGCAGGTCTCGGCCTTGAAACAATCGGCGTTGGTGTAAACCAGCGCGGCGTGATCGATACGACTGATCACTTCAAGACGAATGTTGAAGGCGTCTGGGCGATTGGTGACTGTGTTGCTGGCCCGATGCTGGCGCACAAAGCTGAAGACGATGGCGCTGCCGTTGCCGAACTGATCGCAGGTAAAGCGGGTCACGTTGATTATGATCTTGTGCCAAGCGTTGTTTACACAAGTCCAGAGATTGCGTGGGTCGGCAAGAACGAGCAGCAACTCAAAGACGCTGGTATTAAGTACAAAACCGGCAAGTTCCCATTCATGGCGAACTCCCGTGCGCGCTGTAACCACGAAACCGAGGGTTTTGTAAAAATCCTCGCAGACGCTACAACTGACGAAATTCTCGGCGTCCACATGCTGGGCGTCGGCGTTGGTGAACTGATCGGCGAGATCTGTGTTGCGATGGAATTCAAGGCGTCTTCTGAAGACGTTGCGCGCACCTGCCATGCTCACCCGACTCTGTCTGAGGCGATCCGTCAGGCGGCAATGGGTGTCGAAGGCTGGACGATGCAGATGTAATCTGCGGCAATTTTCTCTCATGAAATGCCTTTCCTGTGATCAGGAGAGGCATTTTTTTTGGGCGATACTTTCTCTCGAAGCATTCTGATCGATTTATTGGGTGCGAATACTGACAATGAGGTCGATAGTCTTTTCAACCTGTATTTTTCGCCATTGGCGGCGACGAGACTTTGGTGAGTGAAGGCGTGACGACGATGTCGGGCGGCAGTGTAGTGTCAGAATCAGTAGTGATCGTGTCCTTTGGGGCGGGGCATTTTGATGTCTTCTCCAAAGCGTTTGCGGACAGCGCCTTTTCGATCATCTATCGCGAAGCCTTTTTAAAAGGCCATTTTTCAGGATTCTCCGAGAATACGCTCCTCATTATTGATTGTGATGTGATTGATGATGAAATGCTCACGCAGATTTCAGCTTTGCAAGCGCGGTCTCCGTGTCCGGTTCTTATCTTCTCAGCATCGGGCGAGGCGGCAGATGCTCAGAAGGCGCTACGTGCTGGCGCGAGTTCCTGTGTTATTGACGGAATGCAGCCTCATCGCATCGGCACGCTTGCGGCGATTGCGCGTGAACGCTTCCAGCAGTCGCGCAAGCTACAGGTCGAGCTGGCGGAAACCAAGGGTACGCTCGAAGCGCGCAAAGTCATCGATCGCGCCAAGGGCGTCATGATGGAGCAGCGCGGCTTAAAAGAATCAGAGGCGTATGACATCCTCAGAAAAACTGCGATGAAACAAAGCAAGACAATGCGAGAAGTTGCAGAAAGCTATCTTGCGCTATCTGGGTTGCTCGACTGACAGGGCCGCCTCTGCTGCGCCTGCTCATTAAATGACCGTTAAATTATCGCACTGCATCAAAAGAATGCAGCAATACATCCCTCCCCAAAGCAAAAATGCATGACAGTTTACAGCGTCTGGTTTCGCTGGTGGGCTAGGCTCGTGAATTGAAGTCTCGGTCGGCGTCCAATGGGGGGTGCTATTTACGATCCGGGATTTCCTTACATCGCAGCCCAAGGGCCGGGCAGCACTTTTTCAGCAAATGTTTAGTTCGCCAGAACTCTGGTCGGAAACGTAACTCGTGTGTGGAGTCGCGTGTCCTCCAGGCTGGCTATCTGACTGGGGAAATAAGTTATGGGTCAACGCAATAACAAACTTCTGATGACATCAGTCATCGCTATGGCGATGGGCGCAGCGCTGTTCGCACCTGCATCTCTCGCGCAGGAAGATGAGGAAGCGGTTCAGGAAAACGTCATTGTAACGGGTGTTCGTGGTCAGCCGCGCACGGTTACAGATTCGCCGGTTCCGGTTGATGTTCTCAGCTCCGAGGAACTCGAAAACGTTCCATTCACGGATGCTAACGACATCATCCGTACACTGGTTCCATCCTACTCTCTGTCACGCCAGCCAATTTCGGATGGTGGTACCTTTGTTCGTCCAGCACAGCTGCGCGGCATGCCGACGGATAAAACGCTTGTTCTTGTGAACGGTCACCGTCGCCACCGTGCAGCGCTCGTTCAGATCGGTGGTTCGGGTACGCAAGGGCCGGACATTGCGACAATTCCAGCAATCGCTCTCGCGAACGTACAGGTTCTTCGTGATGGTGCTGCCGCGCTTTACGGTTCTGACGCGATCGCAGGTGTTATCAACTTTATCCTGAAGGATGATGCTGAAGGGGCAACGATCACCGCGGAAACGGGTCAATATTATGAGGGCGATGGCTTCCAGTTTGTGACTGCTGCAAACTTCGGTGTTCCACTTGGTGAGAATGGCTTCGCAAACTTCTCTATTGAGCGGTCCACATCAGATGCGACGTCTCGCGGTGCGGAGTATTGTGAGTCATGGGCATGTGTTGACCCGAACGATCCTCGCTTCCTGACAGGTGGTTCTTTCGACACAACGCTCGCGGGTTACGATCCAGCGACATTTGCGGCTGGTCTGCCAGATGCCAACATTGGTTTCGGCGATGTCGTTCAGCCATGGGGGCAGCCAAGCTCGGAAGCGCTTCGTGGCTTCGTGAATGCAGGTTATGATCTGGACGAATATACATCGCTCTACGCGTTCGCCAGCTACTCCAAGAGCTCTGCAGATGGCTCATTTTTCTATCGCTATCCCGGCAATGGGACGATTGAGAATCTCCGTCTTCAAGACGGTTCTCTCTGGAGCCCACTCTCTTTCTTCCCGGGCGGTTTTACACCCCGCTTCTTCGGTGACGTTATCGACTATTCCGGTGTGGTCGGGATTGAAGGTGAGTGGTTTGACGGCTTTTCATACGATATTAGCGGCCGACTGGGTCACAATGAAATCCAGTATACGCTTGCGAACACGGTCAACCCGTCGCTCGGCAACATGTCTCCGACACGTTTCAATCCAGGCGATCTGATCAACGAAGAGTTCCAGCTGCAGGCGGACTTTGCGTACGATCTGGAGTTTGCTTCATTGGCAAGCCCGCTGACACTTGCGTTTGGCGGTAGCTTCATGGATGAATCCTATGAACTTGTCGGCGGTGACCCTGCTTCTTACCAGACCGGTCCTTATGCTACACCAGACCCGTGGGGTTTCTGTAATGCCGGTGCGCCGACCGCAGCAGGTCTGGCCGTTATCGCAAACGGCTCTACACTGAATTGTGCAGATACAAGTGACCCTGTTTATCAGGTTGTTGGCGTCGGCTCGAACGGTTTCCCTGGATACTCTCCAGCGTTCTCTGGCGAATACACGCGTGATTCCTATGCAGCCTATGTCGATCTTTCCGGTGACGTAACAGATCGCCTCTTCCTTCAGGGGGCTATTCGCTTCGAAGACTATTCCGACTTCGATTCAGAACTTGTCTGGAAAGTTGCAGGTCAATTCGATCTGACTGAAACCATGGGTCTTCGTGGCTCTGTTGGCACAGGTTTCCGCGCTCCAACGCCGGGGCAACAAGGTACGACGAACGTGTCCACACGTCTGCCAAACGGGTTCCCCGTCGCAACAGGTCTCTTCCCAGCGGGTGGTACTATCGCTCAGGCACTTGGTGCATCGCCGCTTGGCCCGGAGACCTCCACTAACTATGCGTTCGGTTTCACCGGCGGCTGGGGAGATTTGTCTCTGACAGTCGACTATTACCGCATCGAACTGGAAGATCGTGTGAATGCGATCTCTACTCGCGACGTTTCTAATGATCCGGGTGCTGGTACAGCCTATCAGAACTATCTCGCGCTCGCTGGCGCAGGTGTTGCTGGTGCTGAATCAATCGGCGGCGTGTTCTACTTCCAGAACGCGTTTGATACCATCACTCAGGGTGTCGATATTGTAGGTACGTACAATACGTCATTTACCGAAGGCTCTTCCACTGCGTTTACGGCCTCTGTGAACTACAACCAGACCGAGTTCGATGGTAGTGCGTCAGTGTTCAACGCAGAAGATACGTTCGACTTTGAAAACGGTCAGCCGGAATGGCGCGGTGTGTTCTCTGTCCTGCACGAAGCGGGTCCTTGGACCTTCCTTGGTCGTGCTAACTATTATGGCGAGTATGACAACTCTGACAGTGGTGGAGCGACCGGCCTCATCCAGAACTTCAGCCCTGAAGTTCTGGTCGACGTAGAAGCCTCCTACCAGATCAGCGATGCGGTTCGTCTGTCTCTCGGTGCACGTAACGTGTTCGACGAGTATCCGGATGCGGCAGATCCGGCGATTGGCGACAGCTGCTGTGGTCGTATCTATCGCTCAGACTCAGTCGTCGACTGGCAGGGTGGCTATTACTACCTGAAGCTTCGCGCGGACCTCTGATCAAGCTGAGGGTTTGATGATGGTTTGTGCCGTCCTGCGGTGTCACTGCGGAAAAATGGGGCAACCATCAGAATAAATGGATTGAGGCGGGAAATACCCGCCTCAGCCTCGCCTTTAGCGATAGTTTGGTCGAAGGCGATTTATGCAACTCAGTCTGGGATGTGGTTTCTTGGGTGATTACAGTTGGCTCCAGCTGGTGCAGATGGTCCTCATTTTGATGGGGGCCGGTCTGGCAGCAGGGTTGGTAGCCGGATTATTTGGCATTGGCGGCGGTTTTGTTGTCGTTCCAACGCTTATCGTGGTGTTTGAGTTCTTTGATTTCAGCGACTCCATTCTGATGAAGATGGCTGTCGCAACATCACTCGCAACCATTGTGGTTACAGGCTTCAGGTCGGCACAGGCGCATTATAAAAAAGGCGCGGTCGACATGCAGATTATCAGGGACTGGGCCCCCTGGCTGACTATAGGGGCCATTCTCGGAACAATTTTGACACGTGTGCTGGACGGTTCAGCGCTCAAACTGATCTTCTCGGTTGGCGTTTTCCTGATGGGCCTGCACTTCGTGTTCCCGGCAAAGGGCAATGTCCGGTTTCATTTCAGCGCTGAAATGCCGAAAGGCTTCGTGCTGGCTCCAATCGCAACATTCCTTGGCGGGTTTTCGGCACTACTCGGTATCGGTGGCGGTACGCCTGCTGTCATGGTGATGACGGCTTGTCAGCGACCTATCCACCAGGCTGTCGCGACTGCGGCGGGCTTTGGTGTTATCATCGCGGTGCCAGGCACTATCAGTAATATGATCGTCGGTTTTGGTGAGGCAGGGCTTCCGCCCGGGTCTATCGGGTATGTGAACCTGATTGCTGCGCTCTCCATTGTCAGCATGTCGATCTTCACCGCGCCTATTGGCGCCAAGCTCGCGCACAGTCTCGATGGCGTGAAGCTCAAACGATACTTCGGAATCTACCTGATCGCGACCTCAGCATACGTTTTCTACAAGGCCGTCGCGGGTTGATGAGAGATCAGAACGGAAAGGTAAAAGGGAGTTACGGACATGGCATTTGATCTATCAAGACGTTTTCTGCTGACAGGATCAGCAGGCGCAGCAGTCGCAGGCCTGACAGCTTGCGCCACTTCAACGAACGGTGCGGCGGTCGCTCAGGGCGCATTCACGCCAGAAAATGCTGCGGTGGAAAACCCGTATCTGCTCGGGGCGCCTCAGGGCGTTGCGCTTCTGTCGCGCAATGAAAATCCTTATGGTCCGGCGCAGTCTGCCAAAGACATGATCGCGTATGCGGCGTCCAAAGGTGCTTACTATACGGCGCAGGGCGCGACCGAAGAACTGAAAGCCATGATCGCGGCGCGCCATGGTGTGACGCCTGATCATATCGCGCTCTCTACAGGTTCCGGCGAGATCCTGTCTGCAATCGCGCTGACATACGGTCCGAATGGCCCAATCGTAGCGCCGCGTCTATTCTGGGATACGACAGCGCTTTATGCGGCTAACCTTGGCATGGCGGACATTCAACGCATCCCGCTGACGGCGGATATGGAGATCGACCTTTCGTCTATGGAGGCTGCGGTTACTGAAAGCACGGGCGCCGTTCAGCTTTGTAACCCGAACAACCCGACAGGCCTTGTGATGCCGGGCAATACAATCCGCGCGGCAGTCGCACGCATGGCGGCGAAGGCGCCTGTCATTGTGGACGAGGCCTATATCGAGCTGGCCGATGATGAGGAAGGCACGACCTGTGTTCCGCTCATCAAAGAAGGCCATGATGTGATTGTTACGCGTACCTTCTCCAAGCTTTATGGCATGGCGGGTATCCGTATGGGCTATCTGATTGCGGCGCCTGAAACCGCGGCGAAAATTCAGTCTGTCGTGATGAGCTGGACGCCATCTACATCGATCGCAGCGGCGATCGGCAGCTATAACGACATGGAATTTGTAAATTATTCAAAGGCAAAGATTGTCGAAGCCCGAGAAATGGTTACAACAACCTTAGATACGCTTGGTCTCGAGTATCTGCCGTCTCAGACGAACTTCGTCTACTTTAAGTCGGGTAAAGAGGCTAACGCCGTTCAGCAGGCAATGGCTGACCGGATGATCTCGGTTCGTGGCCAGTACATGGACTATAATGAATGGACCCGCGTTTCGATGGGCTTTATCGAAGACGTGGATAAGTTCTGCAGAGCACTTCCTGAGGTGGTCGCTTAACAGCGATAGCTGATCAGGGACGAAACAGGCGGGTGCCGGGGGGCATGCCCGCCTGTTTTTGTATCTACTCGGCGGCGTCGAGCAGCGAGCGAAGTCTTGCGAGGTAGTCGAGCCAGGCTTTCCGGCCGGTATCGGTCAGATGGATACGCGTTTGTGGGCGTCGGCCTTCGAAGCGCTTTTCTATCTCCACATATCCTGCATCTTCGAGCTTGCGCAGATGGGTTGAGAGATTGCCATCCGTGGCGTTCACCTTGTCTCTCAACTCGCCGAAGATTGCTGGCGATGCTGCAGAGAGATAGGCCATGATGCCGAGGCGAAGCCGCCCGTGAATGGCATCATCAATCTCGCCATGGTCGAAAGGGTTGTCGGATGTGTCACTCATTGCGAGTTACACCACGGACTTCGGCTCGTTAAGCAGCTGGCGCGCGCCGCCCGTCAGCCAGCAGAGCAGGGTGCCTATCGCCGCCGCGAGATAAGTATCGCTAAGGCCGAACAAAGCGACTGTAATGCAGGCGAAGGCAATAGACACAATGACAGGGAGCCATCTGCCTGCTTCTTTAGAAAACGCTGCAGTCGCAGCATAGCTAATGCCATAGACAAGGAATGCTGCAGGCATAATCGCATCGAACAGATCAACGCCCAGATCCGACCGGACACTCACAGCGACTGCAATCGTGATCGCAAATGAGAAAAGCCCGATTGATGCAACGCGCCACGTTGAACGGTCTACCCGATTTGCAGGGGCTGACTGGCCTGGTAAATCCGATGCTGTCTTTCGCAAGATAAAGCTGCCAATGCCGCCGGCGATACCCATTGTCATCCAGATAGCGCCTGCCCAGCGTTCATCTAAGCCCGCAATAAAACCTTTTGCGAGGGCCCAGTGCGCGAGCAGTGCACTTGTCACCAGAAGAAACCAAAGCGTTGCGAATCGGCCTGATGTTGAGGGTGCTTCCTGACCGGCTTCGGCAATGGTGCGAACATATTCCAGATCGTCGGCTAGTTTCGAGTTCATTTTAGTCTCCACAAATCACTTTGAATTTCAGAGTAATTGTTTTTCGATAAATGTCAACTTTGTTTTTCAAAGTGGATGTACGTGAGACGTCAGGCGCGTGGATGTGCCAGCTTATGGGCACGGGTGAGACGGGCATCCTCAACGCCCAGATAGACTTGCGTTGTTGACGGGCTGGCATGACCCATCAGGGCCTGAATGGACCGCAAATCTCCGCCATGGGCGAGAAGATGGCTGGCAAAGGCATGGCGCAGCGCATGCGGCGTTGCGCTTTCGGGCAGGCCCAGCGCGCCGCGAAGTTGCTGCATTAGCGCTTGTGCCGCGCGTGGTCTCATCGGGCCTCCGCGTACGGCAAAAAAGAATGGCGTCTCCGCGCCCATCTTATACGGGCAGAGCTTTGCGTAGGCGTCCATAGCGTTACGCGCGACATCCATAAGCGGGATAATCCGAACCTTGTTGCGCTTGCCCAGGATGCGAAGCTCGGCGGGGGCGGGCGTCAGGTCTCCCGTGAGAGACAGCGCCTCGGAAATACGCAGGCCGCCCGCATAAATTAGCGTCAAAAGCGCGGTATCACGCGCGCCAAGCCATGGCTCTTCCTGCATGTCGCCGGCCAGAGCGATCAGGTTTGCGGTGTCCTCTTCGCTGGTCGGGCGGGGAAGCCGCGATTTGAGCTTAGGGCCCGACATGGCGAGCAGTTTGGCGTTCTCCAACCCGTGGGCGACATCAAGCCAGCGATAGAATGCGCGAAGTGCTGATAGAGCACGAGCCAGAGTGGCCGCAGCATCCGCACCGTCTTCGCGCCGTTCGGCCAGCCATGAGCGAACACGTCTTGGATGGACGGCTTCCAGATCCTGTCCTGTCACGGGCTTCGGGTTATTCCGGTTTAGGAAGCCGACAAATGATCCGATGTCATGACGATATCCCGTCACCGTGTGCGCAGACATGCCTCGCTCCTTCTCGATATGTTCGAGAAAGTCGGAAAACAGGTCGGTCGCAGGCGTGTCAGATGCATTCATTGTGCAGATTGTCGTGGAAGGGCGTTAACAGCCTCTTTTCTTGAAGCCCGCTTACGCCCAATCTCTCCTCCATGCGTTACGCCCGAGTCCTTTTTACTTTGCCTCTGCCAGAGCCGTTTGACTATGCCATCCCTGAAGAGATGCATGTCGAGCCAGGTTCTGTTGTGCGTGCACCACTGGGAGCGCAGGAACGTCTGGGCGTCGTCTGGGACGTTTGCGAGGAAGAAGACGGGCTGCGCGAGTTGAAAGAGCTCTATGCATCCTATCCGTCGCCCGCTTTTTCAAAGCCTTTCAGAGACTTCATCGACTGGTCAGCGAAATATACCTGCTCCAATCCGGGTGGTGTCCTGCGCATGGTGCTTCGTTCTCCCGCCTCGCTTTACCCGTCCAAAATGGAAACGGTGGTTCTTGAAAAGCCTTCCACGGAAGCGCCAAAGCGGCTGACGGCTGCGCGCGAACGCGTTCTTGAGTTTGTAAAAGGCAACCCGCCTATGACGCAGGCCGAGCTTGGCCGTGAAGTGGGCGTGTCTACCTCCGTTGTGAAAGGTCTGGTCGACCTTGATGTTCTGGGTACGGACTACCGCCCCATTGATCCGCCTTACCCTGTCCCGAATGCCGAAGGGCAGGGGTTTGAACTGACTGACGAACAGGAAAGCGCTGCAGAGCATTTGCGCCGCCGTGTTCGTGAGCATGGCTTTAATGTCTCCCTGATCGATGGCGTGACCGGTTCGGGCAAAACCGAAGTTTATTTCGAAGCGATCTCAGAGGCACTGCGCGCCGACCCTGACGCGCAGATATTGATCCTTTTGCCAGAGATCGCGCTTACTCAGGCGATCATGAAACGCTTTGAGGCCCGCTTCGGTGCGCGCCCGGTTGAATGGCACTCAGGCATTAGCGATGCAGACCGTCGCCGTGCGTGGCGGGAGGTTGCTCACGGGCGGGCTCGCATCGTTGTTGGTGCCCGGTCTGCACTTTTTTTGCCGTTTCCGAATTTGCGTCTCGCCATTGTGGATGAGGAACATGACGGATCCTACAAGCAGGAAGACGGCGTTATCTATCATGCGCGAAATTTATGTGTGGCACGCGCACGCTTTGAAAAGTTTGCAGTTATCCTCGCCAGCGCCACGCCAGCGCTCGAAACTTTGCATAATGCGCGCACCGGACGGTTTGACTATCTGCGCTTAGCTGCTAGGCCGGGGGTGTCCCGCCTGCCTGAGGTCAGCCTCATTGACATGCGGTCCGAAGCCCCCGACCGAGGGGATTGGCTCTCGCCCGTGCTCGTACGCAATATGGCAGACGTTCTGAGCGCGGGTGAGCAGTCTCTCCTGTTTTTGAACCGTCGCGGCTATGCTCCGCTCGTCATCTGCAAGGCGTGCGGCGACAAATTAAAGACGCCGGGCACGGAAAGCTGGCTCACCGAACACCGCTATACGAACCGCCTTGTCTGTCACCTGACGGGCTTTTCAATGAGGCGTCCTGCCGCCTGCCCGAAATGTGGTGCGCGGGATTCTCTCATGGGCGTTGGCCCTGGCATTGAGCGCGTCGCCGAAGAGGTCCGCACCAAATTGCCACAAGCCCGTATCGAGCTTTTATCGTCAGATACGATCCAGTCCGGCGACGATCTACGCGCGCTCATCCATCGGATGGAGCAGGGCCAGATTGATGTGCTCATCGGTACACAGATGATCGCTAAAGGACACAACTTTCCGGGGCTCACCCTTGTTGGCGTTGTCGATGCCGATGCCAGCCTGAAGGGCGGCGACCTTCGCGCCGGTGAGCGCACCTTCCAACTTCTCTCTCAGGTGGCAGGCCGTGCAGGGCGCGCTGAAAAGCCGGGCCGCGCCATGCTCCAAACCTATGATCCGGATGCTCCGCTCATGCAGGCGCTGGCTGCAACCGACCGCGACAGCTTCCTCGCCTGCGAAGAGGAAATGCGCGAGATGATGGGCATGCCGCCTTATGGCAGGCTTGCAGCTGTCATTCTGTCGTTTCCGGGCGAGGATGAAGCCGCCCGTCTTGCCAAAGAGTTCGGCATGGTCGCGCCAAATGCGGATGGCGTCGAAGTCTGGGGCCCTGCGCCTGCACCTATCGGCGTGCTGCGCGGGCGGTGGCGCTGGCGTTTCCTTGTCCGATCCGAGCTCAATGTTGATCTCTCCGCTTATATGAGCGTATGGAAAGCCGCGCTCAGACTGCCTGCGCAGGCGCGCCTGCAGGTGGATATCGATCCATATTCGTTCTTGTGATCGTCCGCTTCCCTTCCAAAAAAACAGGCTAGGGATTCGCTAAGGGTCGCGCTGAATGCTGTTCTTAATTGCTCACGCGAACGGGCTTTCGCATAGAGTGCCTTCAGGGTGTCATGAAGAGATAAGCCGGTTCGTTTCGCGTCTTCAGAAAGGTCTGAAGTCTGATGAGGTATTCAACAAGTCGTGGCTTAACTCCGTTTTCCGCCGGTTCTTGAACAATTGGCACCTCTGTTTTCAACTTAAAAATTCGCGCAAACAGGCCACGCTTTTTAGGCGGATTTGATAAGGTCTGAGGCGGCAACATATGCTGAAACTGTTCGAATTTGCTCCACGCTTCCGCGGCGCTTCCGATCTCATACACAGACAGGCTTTTGATCTTACGGACCAGCTTTTCTGGGATGATCAATGCACCACAACCTGCTTCTTCGTCGACAAACGCGTCTTTAAATCCAGCCATCATCTCGTCAAATGAACCGAGACCCAGAACCTGACCAAGTTCACAGAGTTCAATCAAGCTAAGATTTTTGGCGGAAAAAACATCAACTGACGGCATTGGTTCATCGTCGCGTTCCATTTCATAAACATCGGCAAAATCGAGGTCACCGATATAGTAAATGTCTGAAATTCCTGCCATGTCTTCCCCCTGATGGCTGTGCGCTCTAATGATGCGCAAAACTTTTATGCGTCTATCAGAGGTGGTGTAAATGTTCTTTCTGAAATACCTGCCAACGCAGTCGCTTCTGATGAATTATCGCGAGCATTTTCCGGCCGGATCAGAGCCGCAGATTTCGAGCCAGCTGGAAATGCTCCGCAAAGCCTCGCTCCTCCTGCGTGACCTCGATGATTTCTTCCGCGAACATGATCTCTCCCTTACGCGCTTTCTGATCCTTGTCATTCTGGACGGCGCGCATGAAGGGCTCCAGCATTCGCAGATTGTGGATCGAATTGATGTATCCTCGCCGGTGGTCAGCCGGTCGCTTGGCGCGCTTGTTTCGGACGGGTTGGTCGAAGTGATCACTGACGCGGAAAACAAGCGGCACAAACTCAACCGACTATCTGATGAGGGCCGCGCACGCCTTCAGGCGCTCATGTCGGGTTATTACGAGATATTGCTGCGGGAGTAGTTATTGCGCCGAAGCGCAGACCTGATAAATCGCGCGGCCTTCATGGATGGGGATAATCCACCATGGAAATAGCAGCTCATCTGCGCCATAAGCGGGTGAAGCGCGGCTATAAGAAGGGTCACAGAAATCCATGCCAATTCACACCTCCAAGAAAGCAGGCGTATTCGCCGAGTCTGTCATTCGCGGTATGACGCGCCAGTTCAATGCGCGCGGCGGCGATAAACCGGGCGTGAACCTTGCGCAGGGCTTTCCGGATTTTGCGGCGCCTGAAGCGCTGAAAGAGGCGGCTGTTGCGGCGATCCGCGAGGATTTCAACCAGTATGCCATCACCTGGGGCACTGTGAATCTGCGCAACGCCATCGCCGAGAAGACAGAGCGTCATTACGGCGTACGCCCTGATACAGAGCGCGAAATTACCGTCACCTGTGGCACGACCGAAGCGATGATGGCGACCATGATGGCGCTGGTTGATCCGGGCGATGAGGTGATCGTCTTCGAGCCGTTCTATGAGAATTATGGCCCTGACGCGATCCTGTCAGGCGCTGTGCCACGCTTTGTGAAACTGCGCGCGCCAGACTGGAGCTTTGATGAGGCAGAGCTGGCCGCCGCCTTTAACGACAAGACCCGCGCCATCATCATCAACACGCCATCTAACCCGACGGGCAAAGTCTTCTCAAAAGAGGAGCTGACCTTCATTGGCGAGCTTTGCCAGAAATGGGATGTCGTCGCGATCACGGACGAGATTTACGAGCACATCATTTATGAAGGCCCGCATCTGCGCATGGCCGATATTGAGGGCATGGCAGAGCGCACGGTGACGATCACTGGTCTGTCCAAAACCTATTCGGCGACAGGCTGGCGGATTGGCTGGATCATCGCGCCGCCGGATGCTTCTGACGCTATTCGCAAGGTGCACGACTTCCTTACCGTGGGCGCCGCGGCGCCTCTGCAGGAGGGCGCAGCCCATGCGCTGCGCTTTGGCGATGACTATTATGGCGAGCTTGGCGCGACCTATGCGCTGAAGCGCGATATTCTGATGCCGGTTTTGCAGGAGATTGGCTTTACCTGCTACCATCCGCAGGGCGCTTATTACATCATGACGGACGCATCCGAGCTGATGGCGCGGACCGGCCACGATAACGACGTCGCCTTTGCCAAATGGATGATTGATGAAGTCGGTATTGCAACCGTGCCGGGCTCCAGCTTCTATCGCGATAAAGCAGACGGGCGCGCCAAAATCCGTTTCGTCTATTGTAAGAAGCCGGAAACGCTGGAGCTGGCTGTTGAGCTGCTACGGAAAGGGTTTGCAAAATGATCAGCCTGAAGTCTGACGGGCCTGTCGATTTCGATACCGCCGCGAGCCATATCTGCGAGGCGGGGCGTCTTCTGGATGCAAAAGGCATGGCGCCTGCCTCCAGTGGAAATTACTCCATGCGCCTGAATGATGGCGCATTCGCGGTGACAGTGTCTGGCAATCATAAGGGCCGTCTTCACATTCAGGATGTGATGCGCGTAGATGCCGAAGGCAAAGCTCTGGAAGAGAAGAAGCCCTCTGCCGAGACGCTGCTGCATACCCAGATTTACAAGCATTATCCGGATGCGAACGCCATTCTGCACGTGCACTCTACGGCGGGCGTTGTGCTGACGCGGCTCATGCACGGCGATATCATGCTGGCGGGCTATGAGATGCTGAAAGCCTTTCCCGGCGTTGAAACCCATGCTGTTAAAGTGCGTCTGCGTGCGGTCGACAACACGCAGGATATGCCAGCGCTGGCAAACACTCTGGAAGAATTTATCGCCGATCTGCCTGTGCCTGCCTATATCATTCGCGATCATGGCTTCTATGTCTGGGGCAAGGACATGGAGGCGTGCTTCAATATGTGCGAAGCTGTCGACCATATGCTGACCGCTGAAGTCGAGATTTTGAAGATTAAGGGCGTCCCGAAGAAAGGACTCTGGAAATGAGCAGACTGACTGTTTTTGAAGAGACTGCGCCGCAAACGGCTGTCCTCGATACAACCGAGTTTGAAACCATCGCGTCTACGCTGAACGATATCGGTGTGCGTTTCGAGCGCTGGGAGGCGCGTGAAGCTTTTGCTGCCGACGCCACGCAGGAAGATGTGCTGGCCGCATACCGCGACGAAGTCGAGCGCATTTGCGCTGAAGGCGGCTATACCACGGTCGACATTATCCGCGTGACGGAAGAGACGCCGAACAAGGACGCCATCCGCGCTAAATTTCTCGACGAACACACACACTCTGAAGACGAAGTTCGCTTCTTTATTGAAGGCGCGGGCGTGTTCTATCTGCGTGTGGACGGCAAGGTGCACATGGTGCTGTGTGAGCAGAATGATCTGATCAGCGTGCCAGCGAACACAACGCACTGGTTCGACATGGGGCCGGATGCGCGCCTGGCCGCTATCCGCTTCTTCAACAATGAAGAAGGTTGGGTGCCGAACTTTACCGAGAGCGGCATTGCCAAAGGCTTCCCGACTTTCGAGTTCATGGCCGCATGATTTCACTGAAGGGCGTCAAAGCCGTCGTTACCGACATTGAGGGCACGACCAGCTCGATCAGCTTTGTGCATGATGTGATGTTTCCATACGCGCGTGAGCGTATGGGTGATTTCGTGCGCGCGAACGCAGGCGATATTCAGGAACATCTTGATGCGGTGCGCGAGGAAGAAGACGCGCCGGATTTGACGGCTGACGAACTTATCTCTGTGCTCATTCGCTGGATCGATGAAGACCGTAAAGCGACGCCGCTGAAAGCCATTCAGGGCATGATCTGGAAGGAAGGCTTCGAAACGGGCGCGTTCAAAGGTCATATCTATGATGACGCGGTGGCAGGATTGAAGCGGTGGCATGAAGCCGGTAAAACGCTTTACGTCTATTCCTCCGGATCTATTGCGGCGCAGAAGCTGCTCTATGGGCACTCTGAAGCGGGCGATATCACGCCGCTCTTCTCTGGTTATTTCGATACGACAACCGGCGGGAAGCGCGAGACGCTCTCTTACGAAAAAATCGCTAAAGAGCTGAAGCGCCCGCCGGAAGAAATCGTCTTCCTGTCTGACGTTGTCGCCGAGCTTGAGGCTGCAGACGAGGCTGGTTTCCAGACGGTTCTTCTCGACCGTAAGCACGAGCTTGATGAAGGTATCTGGGGCAACAAGACCGACACCTTCGCCAATATTCAGATCGCCTGAGGGCGGGAGAGCATTCCATGAAAATTGATGGCAAACCGTATCGCTCCATCTGGCTGAACGAAAACGGCTGGTCTGTGCATATTTTCGACCAGCGCGATCTGCCTTGGAAGCTGACCATTGTGGAGCTGAAAAGCCCGGCTGACTGCGCTGTGGCTATCAAAGAGATGTGGACACGCGGCGCGCCTTTGCTGGCGATGACGGGCGCTTATGGCCTGGCTATGGCGCTACGTGATGATGCCTCTGATGCAGGGCTCGATGCTGCATACGACATGCTGGTTGCGACCCGCCCCACGGCAGTGAACCTGAAATGGGCGCTTGATCAGGTGCGGGAGCATGTGCGCTCGCTCGCGCCAGAGGCCCGCGCCGCAGCGGCCTATGAGAAGGTGAATGCGCTCTGTGATGAGGATGTTGAGACCAACCGTGCGATTGGTGAGACAGGCCTTCAGATCATCCGTGACCTCCACGCGAAAAATCCGGGCAAACCGGTGAATATCCTCATTCACTGCAATCCGGGCTGGCTCGCGACGGTGGATTTCGGCACGGCGACAGCGCCGATCTATCGCGCGCACGATGAAGGCATTCCGATTCATGTGTGGGTGGATGAAACCCGTCCGCGAAATCAGGGCGCGCTTCTGACAGCTTATGAGCTGCAACAGCATGGCGTGCCACACACAGTGATCGTGGATAATGCGGGCGGTCTGCTCATGCAGCGCGGGCAGGTGCAGATGTGCATAGTCGGCGTCGACCGCGTGACGCGAAATGGCGATGCCTGCAATAAGGTTGGCACCTATCTGAAGGCGCTCGCTGCGGCAGATAACGACGTGCCTTTCTATGTGGCCATGCCGTTCACAACCTATGACCCCTCCACGCCGACAGGCCGCGATGTGCCGATTGAAGAGCGAGACGCGACCGAGGTCACCCATATTGATGGGCTGGATGAAAACGGTGAGATGAAACGGGTGAAACTCACCCTCTCACCGGGCGGGAATCTGGCCTTTGACATTACGCCGGCGAAATACGTCACGGCCTATGTGACAGAGCAGGGGCTTCTTTCCGCCGCCGACCTGATCGAGCGGGCGGGGTAACTTCAATTAAAGCGATGGCGTTTTGTAAGGTGCACCAAGTGTAGCGGATGCACCGTGGATGAGTCTGTTTTTTTCGAAAATTGCCTCTAAGGTGATGGGCCGATCATAAAGTATGGCGCGCAGGTGATGTCACAAAACGAGAAATATCTGGCTCAATGCGAACCCGCCAGTGAGCCGCAAATTCGAGAATTGGAAACCACGATTGGCTTCAATTTGCCGCATGCCTATCGGACTTTTTTTCAGACAGTGAATGGGTTTGCAATCCGAGAAAAATATTCAGAACCGTTTAGGGTACCAGCTTATGATAAGGACTTTCTCTTAAACCAGTTTTACGCACTGAGTGAAGAACATCGGTTCTTGGACATTTATGAGACGCGTGATTCATTGTTGGCAAGTGTACCGAATTGGCTATTGCCTATTGCTGACTGGTCGGGTGCAGAACCGACCTACCTCCTTGACCTTCGCCCCGAAAAATCCGGGGCAATTTATGCTCAGATCATTGATGATTATCCTTACAACGCCAATCCGCCATTCACGCCTGAAGAGATGTGGCCGGATACAGAGCTGGCAGATCTGGGGGAAGCAGATTTGGAAGAACTCGAAACGTATTGGTATATTTGTGAGGATATAAACGCGCTATTGAGGTTGGCTCGTGTCGCGCTATGAAGTGCGGGCATGTGACGATATGTAGGGTGCATCACGCTCCACAAATGCACCAGAAAAACCTTGCATTGCTTTTGGGCTAGCTTCCAGCCGCAGTTTGGACCCGTGAGTTCCCCTCATCCCAAACCCTTCTCCCCGAGGAGTAGGGCTCCCCTCTTGAGAGATGGGAGCTTCTAAGCGGGTGCTTGCTACCTTTCGCTTTGGTGCTTAGCATTTTGGTTCAATTCGGAGACCGGTGATGCCAAAGGCCAGCGCGGGGCCGCCCAATGAAACTTTATCGCAGGCGCGGGCACGGGCGATCTGGATTGCGGCGCAAAAGCTGGATGAGCGTGAACCCTTTGGTGAGGGGGCTGAGGCTCTTGCTAAAGCAGTAGCCCATCTTGGCTATGTGCAGATCGACACAATCAATGTGATCGAGCGGTGCCATCACCACATATTGTTCAACCGCATTCCGGCTTACCGGCGGGCTGATCTCAATGCCGCCCAATCTGATGATAAGTCCGTCTTTGAATACTGGACGCACGCGCTGAGCTATATCGCGACGGAGGATTTTCCCTATTTCGTCGCGGTGATGAAGGAAAAGCGCAAAGACCCGGGTGGCTGGTTCGGTAGCGTTGAGCCAGAGGATATGCGGCGCATTCTGAAACGGGTGCGTGAGGATGGTCCGCTCGCGATTTCCGACATTAAAGACGACAAGCTGGTCGATAAGTCTCACGCCTGGGGATCGCGCAAGCCGTCTAAAAAGGCGCTGCAGGCTGGCTTTTTCGGCGGGCAGCTGGCGATCAGCCGCCGTGATGGCATGCTGAAAACCTATGATCTTCTGGAACGACACTTCGGATGGGAGCGTCTGCCCAAACCGGCAACGCGCCTTCAGACGCTGAAATACCTGCTGGAACGGGCGCTGCGCTCACAAGGGCTGGTGAGTTTAGAGTCCATTTGTCATCTCAATGCAAAGGATAAGCCGGATATTCTGGCGCTGATCGAGCGCGAGGTACGGGCAAAACGCTTAAGGCCGGTTCTGATTGAAGGGTGTGACGTCCAGCATTGGGCGCGGCCTGAAACGCTGGACACGGAACCGCCTGAACCGACGCTGACGCATATCCTCTCGCCATTTGATCCGCTGATCATTCAGCGAAAGCGCACCAGTGCGTTCTTCGGTTATGACCATATCTTCGAGGTCTATATCCCGAAGGAGAAGCGCAAGCTTGGCTATTTCACCCTGCCTGTACTGATCGGCGATGAGATTGTCGCCGGTCTCGACCTGAAAGCCGACAGGAAAGAGGGGCGCCTTCTCATTCAGGCCTGGCACTGGGTGGGCAAAGGCAATGAGGCCGACCACAAAGCGATTATCGAGGGTGAACTCGATCGGTTTGCGACCTTCCAGTTTGGGGCGTGAAAGGCTTCTTTCAAAGAAAACAATCAGCTGCGACAAACGGGCATGAAAAACACGGCTCACCCCCTGTTGCGAGTCGGTAGGTAGCATGCTAAGGACCGCGCAAATGACCGGGGTGGGGCGCTTTGCGTGCCGATAATTCCAAGGTTGTTAGACGTCTGAACCGGGGCTGTAAGCCTCCAATCCGAATGGGTGAGCATTTGAGCGTGTTACAAGTCAGCGAAGCCGCCACTCGCTACGCCTCCGCACTGCTGGACCTGGCTTCTGAAGAGAATGTCATTCCGCAGGTCGAGGCTGAACTGAACGCTTTTGGCGCTGCACTGGAAGCATCTGCAGATCTTAATGGCGCGCTTGCTGCGCCTACGGTCAGCGCTGAAAACAAGGTCGCCGTTATTAAGGCGATCACTGCAAAAATGGGTCTGTCGCAGCTTGTTGCGAATTTCCTTGGTGTTGTTGCGGATAACCGCCGCGCCGGAGAGATCGCGGGCATGGTTCGCGCTTTCCGTGACCTTTCCGCTGCCAGACGCGGCGTGACCCGCGCAAGCGTTGTGTCTGCTCACGAGCTGACCGCTGCGCAGGTGAAAGAACTGGAAGACCTGGTTGCCTCCGTATCCGGCGGCGAAGTTTCCATGGATGTCCGAGTTGATCCTGAGCTGATCGCGGGCTTCCAGCTGAAAATTGGCTCTCGCCTCATTGATGCGAGCACCAAATCCAAACTTGATCGTATGAACCTTGCCATGAAGGGAGCATGAGCCCAATGGACATCCGCGCGGCTGAGATCTCTGAGATCCTCAAAAATCAAATCAAAAATTACGGCGTGGAAGCGGAAGTTTCCGACGTCGGTACTGTACTGTCCGTAGGTGACGGTATTGCACGTGTTCACGGCCTCGACTCTGTTCAGGCTGGTGAGATGGTTGAATTCGCTGGCGGCGTTAAGGGCATGGCCCTCAACCTCGAGAGCGACAACGTTGGTGTGGTTATCTTCGGTGATGACCGTGGCATCTCTGAAGGCTCTACAGTTAAGCGTCTCGGCGAGATCGTTGCTGCGCCTGTCGGTAAAGGTCTTCTCGGCCGCGTTGTTGACGCGCTCGGCGAGCCGATCGACGGCAAAGGCGAACTGGCTGACGTTGCTTCCCGTAACCGTGTAGACGTTAAAGCGCCGGGCATCATCCCGCGTAAATCCGTACACGAGCCAATGATGACTGGTATTAAAGCGATCGACGGCATGATCCCTGTCGGCCGTGGCCAGCGTGAGCTTGTTATTGGTGACCGTCAGACTGGTAAAACAGCTATCTGTATCGACGCGATCCTGAACCAGAAGCCGACTAACGATGCTGCAAAAGACGATTCAGAGAAACTCTTCTGTATCTACGTTGCTGTCGGCCAGAAGCGTTCAACTGTTGCTCAGGTTGTTAAAACCCTCGAAGAGCGCGGCGCTATGGACTACACAGTTGTCGTATCTGCTACGGCTTCTGAACCAGCGCCTCTGCAGTACCTCGCGCCATACACCGCTTCTACAATCGGTGAATATTTCCGCGACAATGGCATGCACGCTCTGATCATCTTCGACGACCTGACAAAACAGGCCGTTGCTTACCGTCAGATGTCTCTGCTGCTTCGTCGTCCACCAGGTCGTGAAGCTTACCCAGGTGACGTATTCTACCTGCACTCCCGTCTTCTCGAGCGTGCGGCGAAACTGAACGACGATCACGGCAAAGGGTCTATGACCGCTCTGCCGATCATCGAAACTCAGGCGAACGACGTATCTGCGTACATTCCGACAAACGTGATTTCGATCACTGACGGTCAGATCTTCCTCGAAACCGACCTGTTCTACCAGGGTATCCGCCCGGCTGTGAACGTTGGTCTCTCGGTTTCCCGCGTTGGTTCTGCGGCTCAGACTGGCATCATGAAGAAAGTTGCTGGTTCCATGAAGGGTGAGCTGGCTCAGTATCGCGAGCTCGCGGCCTTCGCGAAATTCGGTTCTGACCTCGACCCTGCGACTCAGAAAACGCTCGACCGTGGCGCCCGCCTCACAGAGCTTCTGAAACAGCCTCAGTTCTCTCCGCTTCAGATGGAAGAGCAAGCGCTTGTGATCTACGCAGGTACACGTGGCTACCTCGACACAGTTCCTGTCGAAGCGGTTACACGTTACGAGAAAGAGCTTCTCGCATGGCTGCACGCGAACAAGTCTGACCTGCTGGCAAAAATCCGCTCAGAGAAGAAACTGACGGACGAAATCCAGTCTGGCATGGACGAAGCGCTGACCGAGTTCACGAAGAACTTCGGCTAAGCAGACTTAGGAAGAGCGATTGCGGCAGGGTAATCTCCGCCGCATCGCTTGCAGACTTACAGGCGAGTTCAAATGCCAAGTTTGAAAGATCTCAAAGGCCGGATCGCCTCTGTGAAATCCACACAGAAGATCACTAAGGCCAAGCAGATGGTTGCTGCAGCCAAGCTCCGCCGTGCGCAGGAAGCTGCTGAAGCTGCGAAACCATACTCAATGCGCCTTGCAGGTGTGATCGCAAACCTGACAGCTGCCTCAACTGGTGGTCAGGGTCCGAAACTGCTTACCGGTACAGGTAAGTCAGACACACACCTTCTTATCATCATGACAGCTGAACGCGGTCTTTGCGGTGGCTTCAACGCCAACACTGTGAAGAAAGCGCGCGAAGAAATCATGCGCCTGAAAGGCGAAGGCAAGACAGTGAAAATCATCACTGTCGGTAAGAAAGGCCGCGAGCAACTCATGCGTACGCATGGCGACCTCATGGTCTCTCACATCGATACGTCATCTGCCCGTAACTCAGACGATCTCGCTGAAATCGCGCTGCAGCTCGGTAAAGATCTGAATGCTGGCTTTGAAGCTGGCGAGTTCGATGTGGCTTCGCTGATCTATGCGCAGTTCAAAAACGTGATCTCTCAGGTTCCGACAGCCAAGCAACTTGTGCCGGCTGAACCACCTGAAGATGTGCCGACTGTCGACCTCAAAGGTGCGACATACATCTATGAACCGTCTGAAGACGACATTCTGGAAACGCTACTTCCGCGTTACCTGAACACGCTGATACTCTCTGCACTTCTCGAAAGCGCAGCAGGCGAGCAGGCTGCGTCTATGACTGCGATGGATAACGCGACGAACAATGCCGGCGAACTGATCGACAAACTGTCGCTCCAGTACAACCGTGCACGTCAGGCGCAGATCACGAAAGAACTGATCGAAATCATCTCTGGCGCTGAAGCGCTCTAGAGAGAGGACAGGACACAGGTTATGAGCTTCTGGATTTACGAAAATTTCGGCAATAAACGCGCTCGTATTCACAGCGCGGACTGCCGTTATTGTAATAATGGTCAGGGCGTCGGTGGCGACCAGACTAACGATGATGACAAATGGCACGGTCCGTTTGAAGCATTTGCGGAAGCAGATAAAGCGGCGAAAGCGCTGAAGCAAAAGGATACAGCGCCATGTGGTGCCTGTAAGCCTGAAGCGAAAAAAGCGGCTGCCAAGCCTGCTGCAAAAAAAGCCGCACCGAAAAAAACTGCCGCAGCCTCAGCTGCACCCGCTCAAACAGCCGCTACAGCAGCGGCTCCAAAAACAACTAAAGATACTAAACCGTCCAATAAAAAGGGGTCATCCATGAGCACCTCCGCAACCGGTCGCGTCAGCCAGGTTATCGGCGCTGTTGTCGACGTGGAATTCGAAGGCAAGCTGCCTGATATTCTGAACGCTCTCGAAACTGATAATAACGGCAACCGTCTGGTTCTCGAAGTTGCTCAACACCTCGGTGAGAGCACAGTTCGCACAATCGCTATGGACTCTACAGAGGGTCTCGTTCGCGGCCAGCCAGTCTCTGACACAGGTACACCGATCTCTGTACCGGTCGGCCCGGCAACACTCGGCCGCATCATGAACGTTGTTGGCGAGCCAATCGACGAGCGCGGTGACATTGCAACTGACATGCGTCGTGCGATCCACCAGCCAGCACCTGAGTTTGTTGACCAGTCAACATCTGCAGAAGTTCTCGTAACGGGTATTAAAGTTATCGACCTTCTCTGCCCGTACGCACGTGGTGGTAAAGTTGGTCTGTTCGGCGGTGCGGGCGTTGGTAAAACAGTTCTCATTCAGGAGCTGATCAACAACATCGCGAAGCTTTTCGGCGGTTATTCTGTATTCGCTGGGGTTGGCGAGCGTACCCGTGAAGGTAACGACCTTTACCACGAGATGCAGGAAGCTGGCGTTATCAACCTTGAAGGCGAGAGCCGCGTTGCGCTCGTATACGGTCAGATGAACGAGCCTCCAGGCGCGCGTGCTCGTGTTGCTCTGACAGGTCTGTCTCAGGCTGAGTACTTCCGTGATGAAGAAGGCAAAGACGTTCTGTTCTTCGTCGACAACATCTTCCGCTTCACACAGGCCGGTGCTGAAGTGTCAGCGCTTCTCGGTCGTATTCCTTCTGCTGTGGGCTACCAGCCGACACTGGCAACCGACATGGGTGGCCTGCAGGAGCGTATTACGTCGACGACTAAAGGTTCTATTACGTCTATTCAGGCCGTATACGTTCCAGCGGACGACCTGACAGACCCTGCGCCTGCGACATCGTTTGCCCACCTCGATGCGACAACGGTTCTTAACCGCTCTATTGCTGAAAAAGGTATCTACCCGGCTGTTGACCCGCTCGACTCTTCCTCTCGTATTCTTGACCCGCTGGTTGTTGGTCAGGAGCACTACGAAGTGGCGCGTGGCGTTCAGTCTATCCTTCAGAAGTACAAAGAGCTTCAGGACATTATCGCCATCCTCGGCATGGACGAGCTCTCTGAAGAAGACAAACTGGTTGTTGCACGTGCTCGTAAAGTTGAGCGCTTCCTGTCTCAACCGTTCGACGTTGCTGAAGTCTTCACCGGTTCCCCAGGTGTTCAGGTTAAACTCGAAGACACCGTCAAAGGCTTCAAAGGCCTCATCGCTGGCGAGTATGACCACATTCCTGAGCAAGCTTTCTACATGTGCGGCAACATGGACGAAGTTATGGCTAAGGCTCAGAAAATGGCCGCTGAGGCTGCATAAGCCGAGTTGTCAATTCAGTTTTAAGAAGAGGCCGTTCCCAATGGGAGCGGCCTTTTTTCTTTGTCGATTTCTCTAAAGCTCTTGCCTTTCTCCCTGCAGGCTGGAATGCATAAGGAAATGATAGCTGGCTAACAGCAAATACGCGGTAGGGAGGCCGTTTCATGACTTTTTCACTTAACGCTGCCATTGCGAGCGGCGTTCTGGCAGCAGCTATGTGCGGCCCAGCGAGCGCGCAGGATTTGAGTGACGCGGAATCCAACTTCGTATTTGCAACGAGCGAAGCCTGTACGGATTACTTCTTCGAAAGCTGGAGCCTTGAGGCGGCGGCTGAGGGCACGGAGCTGGAGTTTACCCGTTTGCCGGTTGGCGCAGCCTTTCCTGGGCCGGGCGGCGCAGTAACATCCATGCCTGTTTTTACTACGCAGGATGGTGAAGTTTATGTGCATGAGAACATCGCGGTAGGCCGCTGTGAGGTGTTCGCCGATGGCATGACGATCGTGCCGGTATTCGACGCAATCGCAGACTATGTCACCAGCGAGAAAGACTTTGAGGAAGTGCCCGCGCGCGCTCAGGCCGTGGACGGGGTGACTTTCCGCCGGTTCGAGCGTGTCGTAAATAATATCGTCTTCTTTATCGCGCTCGCAGGCACTGAGACGAGCGACGAAGAGGGCGATCTCGTCGCTATCCTGTCTTTCTATCCCGACCGCTGATCAAATATTGGGGCACTCAGAAGGCTGAGTGCTCTTTTACTTAACTGGATACGATCAGCCTCGCGGTGGGCAGGATATACCGAATTCGGATTACCGCGATTGATCGCGCGAGAAAGTCGTTTCGCATCATTGGCATCGGCGAGTGGTATCAGGTTGTTCTGCGTAAAGAATTTTGCGGCCACCAGGACAGAAATGTTCATATCGTTAGCCAGGCTATCCGGATGTTTTTCAAGCGGCAGGCCCGTGAGGTCTGCATAACGCCGATAATTGCGCCGGCCCGTCAGCTGTATAATGCCCCGACCTCGAAACCGCCAGCCATCGCCTGACGCCTCATCGCCGTTCTCCATTCGATCTGCGTAGACGTAGTTAGCAATTCTTTCCGGTTGGCGGGCATAGTTTCGGGCGATGGAATCGGATGGAAATCTGGCGGGCCAGGTTGTACGTAGTCCGCGGGGAGAATAATTGAGGTTCTCTTCGGTCGCGCGAAAGAAATTAGACTCAATAAGGCATTGGCCCAGAAAGTGGGCGAGCCTCACTTCAGTCGTTATGCCTTCAGCCTTCAAGATGTCGTCGGCATTGAGTAGTGTCGTAATGTGTTCGCCTTGGACCGAGTGACAGATATCAGGCCAATCTGGCTCATTTGGAAGAAGTGAGGCTAGTAAGTCGGGCGACAGTTTGGAAACTGAAGAGGCGTGGTTATGGGGTGTGTGCAAGCGCATATCTCTGTCGGGAGGAATGATGCTCCGATCATTGTTGTCGTATGACGAGCGTTGGATTGGTTTGTAACTGTCGATCGGGCGTTTATTCAGTAAGTGCGGCGTCACAGCACTGGACTTCGCGAAAATCCTTGTTAAACCCACACTGAAATTTCGTGAGAGAAAAAATGTCTGAAAAGCTGAACTTTTCCCTGGTATCCCCTGCACGTGAACTTTTCTCCGGAGAAGTCGATCACGTCATCGCGCCGGGCTCTGAGGGTGAATTCGGTGTTCTGCCGAACCACGCACCATTCATGTCTACGCTGCGCTCTGGCCGGGTTCGTATTATCGACGGCGACGAAGTTCACCGTTACTTCGTGCATGGTGGCTTCGCTGACGTAACGCCGGAAGGCCTCACAATTCTCGCTGAAGAAGCTATCCGTCTGGAAGACCTCGACCATGATGGCATTCTGGACGCGATTGCTGAAGCCGAGCGTGTCCGTGACGGCGCTAGCGATCAGGCGATCCGCTTCAAAGCGGAAGGCGACGTTCAGCGCCTGAAAGCCCAGCTTGATGCTCTGGAAGACGCGCACCATTAAGCGCTGATCTGTATCAGATTTAAAAAGACCGCGCTCTGCATCAGGGCGCGGTTTTTTGTTGTTCGCTTTAAACGGAGATCAGACCGGATCAGTCCATTTATCGAAGGCCTTCACCACAGCCTCATACACAGGGCGTTTGAAGTGAATGATGAGTTCTGGCACTTCGGAGAGTTCCGCCCAGCGCCACGCGTCGAACTCGGGCGTGTGTAGATCGAGGCGCACGTCAGAATCAGAGCCGGTAAAGCGCAGAGCAAACCATTTCTGGCGCTGGCCGATATACGGGCCTGGCAGGCGAGACTTCAGATCAGACGGAAAGTCGTAATAAAGCCAGTCGTCTGACTCTTCGAGAACCTCGACGAGCTTCGGAGAGACCCCAATCTCCTCTTCCATTTCGCGCATAGCGGCGAGCTCAGGCGTTTCGCCCTTATCCATGCCCCCTTGGGGCATCTGCCACTGAAACGGGCCGTGTGCGTTGATGCGGCGGCCAAGAAAGACGTGCCCACGCTTGGAGAATAACGCAATGCCGACATTTGGTCGGTAAAGGGACGGGTCGCGGCGTCCCTGCAACGGGCCTTCATGCATTAGTGGTGTGCCTGCGTATCGTCATGGTTAGCTTCCGCCCCGGTTTCTGTTTCGGCTATATAAGCAGGCGCAGACCGTGGAAGGGAAGAGGCAGGAGCGAGAAGATAACCCTTGCTAGGCAGGGTTTCCGCCCAGTCACGGATCTGGTCGATCGTGATCGGGAAGGCAAAGCCGGTGCCCAGCGCCGACCCGCGCTGAAGCGAGATGGCTTCAAGGTGTAGAAGTTGCTCGTCAATCGCAGAGCCGGTCGGGTCCGCATCGACAACACGCGCAGCTTCTGTGAATGGCAGATGGTTCGCGTCTGCTACCGTCTGGAAGACAGATCGAGGCGCGGCGCCATCGTGAATGAAGGCAAGGCCGCGTTCAGACAGCATCTGGAAAACAGGCGAGATGGAGCGGTTATCGGTCGCAAATTTTGCGCCCTGATAGTTGGTCACGCCGAAATAGCCAGTCGCACGGCTGAGGAGCCATTCTGTGCGACGACGGTTCTCGGTCGCGTTCGCTGTGGTCAGTAGCGTGTAAGGTCCTGTGTCGTTGTTCGGATAGTCATACGGCTCCATTGGAAGCTCGATCATGACTTCATGGCCGGCAGCGCGCGCACGGTCGACCCATGTTTGCAGCCCGCGAGAGTAAGGCACAAAGGACAGAGTGACTTCTGGCGGAAGCTCATCAATCGCCGCCTGCGTAACGCGTGAGTTCAGGCCGAGACCGCCAATAATGATGGAAATCGTCGGGCGGCCCGCAGGGTTGGAAAATGGACGGCGGTAAACATCAAAGCTGCGGCGGCCGTCATCGGCGATCACCGGCAGGCGCCCGCCATGCTCGCTCCACTGGGACATGCCAGGCAGAGGTGCTACTGGCAGAGATGTTTGAGATTGCGCTGTGCTGGGCGCTGGCGTTGGCGTTTCGGCTGGTGCCTGAGTCTCAAGGCTGGCGGTCTGTACTTCGCCCTGTCCGTTATGGTCGGACGGGTCCGCTACACCAAGATTCGGCGCGGGTGTGTCATGGCTGGTTTCAGCGCTGGCGTGGTGAATACCGGCTTCGTCATCAGGCAAGCGGTGATTGAGACCAACCGGTTGAGTAGGCTGGGCGTCAAACAGGCCAACCACCTGACGCGGCGCGCCCGTATTCGGATCACCCGTAAAGCGAATAGCCAGAATCCCTGCCGCGGAAATGGCCGCGAACGTCATGACTGCCATGGCAGTATGCATGATCCCCGTTTTGACCGGGGAGGGAGGAGGCTTGCGGGTGGACGCCATGGTTAACTCTTAAAGAGAAATTCGAATCTCTAAGAGTTCTGGGGCAAAACCGTTAATGCTTCGCAAAGGGGGCAGAATCTGCCGGGTGCTTTCACAGCCCGGCGAATTCAGTGGTTTACGCTGTTTGAGGCCTAGCCTGCGCGCGCAGCATCAAGGCTGGACAGCGTGATCGTGCGAAGTTGCTCAATCGCGCGCTCGAGCTGATAGTCATCGCCTTCATAATCTTCTGACGGCATGTCTTCCGGCAGGTGGATTTCGCGGCGTTCAGCGCCTGAGTCATTATCGAGCGCGTTTGGCAGATCAGCCTCGGAGAAGCGACGCATAGCTTCAAGCTCGTCTTCGGTGATGAAGCGGCTCGCAACTTCAAAGTCCGGCTCGATGCCTGTGCCCTGAATAGAGCGGCCAGACGGCGTGTAATAACGCGCTGTCGTCAGACGCAGAGCGCCGCGTTGTGCGCTGAGCGGAATAACTGTCTGTACAGACCCCTTGCCAAAGGATGTCATGCCCAGAACCTGTGCGCGTTCCATGTCCTGAAGTGCACCGGCAACGATTTCAGCAGCCGAAGCAGAACCGCCATTGATCAGCACCATGATCGGCGTATCCGGGAAGCGTTCGCCCGGCGCAGCGTTATAACGCTGAATGTCACGCGGGTCGCGGCCGCGTGTAGAGACGACTTCACCAGAGCTCATGAACATGCTGGAAACGGAGATCGCCTGATCCAGCAGACCGCCCGGATTGTTCCGTAGATCGATGATCAGACCGGCCGGATTTGGACCCAGCTCTTCACGAATGGCTGTAAGGGATTCATCCAGAAGCTCGGTCGTGCGCTCATTGAATGCCGAAATTCGGACATAGCCGATATCTTCATCTTCAATGCGGTGAATTACAGATTTCGGACGGATGATTTCACGCGTTAGCGTGACGTCGAATGTGTCGTCCTCACCAGCGCGAATAATTGTGAGCGTGATGTCCGTGCCCACTTCGCCGCGCATGCTTGTGATCGCGTCATTTGGTGACTGACCAACGATTGATACGCCATCAATCGCGGAGACTAGATCACCAGAGCGCAGGTCTGCGCGGCTGGCCGGTGTGTCATCGATAGGTGCTACGATTTCGACATAGCCGTCTTTGGCCTGAACCTCAATGCCGAGGCCGCCATATTCGCCGCTTGTCTGGACCTGCATGTCTTCATAATCGTCAGCCGCGAGATAGCTGGAATGCGGGTCGAGCGACGCAAGCATGCCGTTAATGGCAGACTTCATCGCTTCGGAGTCATCGACATCCACAACATATTCGCTGTCTACACGTGCGAGAATTTCCGCGAACAGATCGAGTTGTTGATAGATTTCTTCCTGGTTTCCAGTGTTACTGCCGGCAGACCAAGCCAGCGATGAAACGCCAACTGTGGTGAAACCAAGGGCTGTCAAACCGACAGCTGTTCCCATCAACCATGAGCGCATAGGCTCTCTCCTCAATTGCCCGCCAGATCAACCGGACCGGCGGGACATCCATCTCTGCGGATCTTCAGGCGTTCCGTTGCGTCGCAATTCCATATGCAGGTCAGGCTCGACATCGGAACGGTTTGTCATCCTGCCAATTGGCTCTCCGGCGAGAACCGACTGGCCTAGCGTCGGATAAACATCTGACAGACCGTATAATACTATATGGTAGCCATCACCCGTTCGTAAAATCAACATTTGTCCATAACTGCGAAAAGGACCAGCATATTCTATCGTGGCATCTGATGGCGCGACGACCTGTGCTGCTGATCTTGTGCGCAGTGTGATACCTTCGGCGCGGCGTCCCGTCGGCAATAAATCACCAAAAGCCTGAACGAGCTGGCCGGTTGCAGGAAGCCCAAGCCCGTCAAGCACGGCGACGTTTGCAGGCGGGGCAGTGGATGGAGCTGGCGCCGTTGGACGGCTTGGTGTTGGCTCCGGTGGTTTTCGCCCCGGCGTTGGCGGCGCGTTCGCGGCGAGATCATCAAGGAAGCTACGAATATTCTCGGCGCGTGTGGCGAGTGCGGCGACCCGCTCGCGAAGCGCATCCGCTTCACCTGTCAGGTCTTCGAAGGCAGCGCGCTTAAGCGCGACGAGCTGTTCAATCTCGCGCTGGTTTTCTGCAAGTACCTCTTCTTCAACATCGAGGCGTTCCTGTTGACGGCGCACAGCATCCAGAAGATCGGCGTATTCACGAATAGAGGCAGCCAGCGTCGCCGAGCGATCTTCAAGATCATCGGCGAGGTCACGCATGATGATGGCCGAACGGATGGCATCTGTTGCGCTATCGGGATGGGTTGCAAGCGCAGGCGGCTGGCGACGAGAGGCTGCAATCAGTGCGGCGATAAGATCGCGCAGGCCTTCACGGTCTGCCATCAGGGCGTCACGCGCCTGTCTTTCCTCGATTTCGAGGCTTATCAGGCGCTGCTCGATGCGACTAGCCTGTTCTTCGCGGCGCGCACCTTCCTGAGCCGCGGCCAGCAGCTGGCGGTTCACAACAGCAAGATCGGCTCGTGCGGCTTCCTGTGCAGCCTCTATAGCTTCCAGCGCGATACGGTCGGCCTCAAGGCGCTCTTCATAAGCCTGAAGCTCTTCCTGCGTCATGTCTTCCTGCCCTGTTGCAACCGGTAAAGGAGCGGCAATCAGGCAGGCCAGAAGTAAAGGAGAAACGCGGCGCAGAATCATCGGCCCAGTTTAACCATGCTTCGCAAATGAGTCATGAATCGAGGTCAATCAAACTCACTGGCAACTTCATGGGCGAGAAGCAGCCCGTCGAGCAGTAGCGCATCGCGCGTCTCAACACCGTTCAGAACGCTGAGCGCATAGGTGATGAGTTGGGCGCGTTCGGGTGAGGGATGGAGGGCGTCTACAGGCACTGCACCGGCCGGATAGATGTTTCCATGATCACGAAAATTGATGCGGGCCTGACGCAGTTCCAGCGTCTCGCCTTCATCTTCTCCGTCTTCCCAGAGACAGATCGGGCATAATTCATAAGCGCCGGACGCGTTCAGCGTATCAAAGCCGCAACACGGGCAAGGATGGCGTTTATGCGTGCGCATTATTCGCGGTGGTAAGGCGTTCCAGCCATAAGGCTGAGTGCGCGGTAGATCTGCTCTGCCGCCAGCACACGAACCAGCTTATGCGGCCATGTGAGAGAGCCGAGGCGGATTTTGTTCTGATACTGGCGCTTCACGTCTTTGGTAAAGCCGTCAGCGCCGCCAATCAGAAAGCAGAGGTCCGGACAGCCATTGTCTTTCAGCTTTTCCAGATGTGCGGAGAACTCGGTGGAGCTCCAGTCTTTGCCTCGTTCGTCAAAGAGGAAGACTTCCGCGCCTGCAGGGATTTTGGCGAGGAGTCTCTCGCATTCTTGTTCCTGCGTATGGCTGGCTTCAACCTCAATCTCGGAGACGTCACGAACGCCGAGCGATGTACCGAGCTTTTTCGCGCGGACGATATAGTCGTCCACAAGCTCGCGCTCGGGGCCGCGTTTCATGCGGCCCACCGTGATGAGGCTGATTTTCATTCGGGATCAGAGATCAGTGCTGTTCGGCGGTATGACGGCTGTCCCCAGCCCAGATACGCTCGAGCTGATAGAAGTCGCGGACTTCCGGACGGAAGAGATGTACCACCGCATCACCGGCATCAATCAATACCCAGTCGGCGCTGGCGAGACCTTCGACCTGCGCGCGGCCAAAACCGCCTGCTTTGAGCTTTCGAATGAGGTGGTCAGCCAGTGAGCTGACATGCCGTGCGGAACGACCGGAGGCGATGATCATTGTGTCTGCGATGGAAGATTTGCCACCGAGATCAATCACTGTGATGTCTTCTGCCTTATCGTCTTCGAGCGCCTCAATGATGAGGGTTTCTAGCGGCGGATATTCATCATGCGACCCTGCGCCTGACTCTGAGGCTGCGGGCTGTGTACTCACGTCCAAAAAACTGACCTTTCAAAACTGTTTCAGACAAGCTGTTTAATAACACAACTTGTCCATCCGAACAAAGCTTGAGGTGAAATAAGGTGTCCGGCCCTTATTCGCCTGAATTTGAGGAAGAGGCGCGCGCTGCAAACGGGTTACGTGCAAGAGCTGCGCGCCGGATATTTGTCGATGACGCTGTATGTAGGGGCGTTGGCAGATAGGACCAGATCGGCGGGTGATATTTGTCAAAGCTGCCTGCCTGTTCAGCCGGAAGCCGCCACTCAGCAAAGCGGCGTGCAAACTTGGACAGACGTGCCAGACGCGCATCACCAGGGCGCGCAATCACGGCAATTGGCAGGAGCGAGGCGATCTCGTCCCAATGCCCCCATTTGTGAAAATAGCGCAGATTATCCGCGCCCATCAGCCAGACAAATTCGCCGCCTTTTACCCGAGGCATAAGTGCTTTGATCGTGTCATAGCTATAGCGCGTACCCAGCTGGACTTCGAGGTCGGAGACCTTCATGCGCGGATGTGAGGCGACACGTTTCGCGCTGGCAAAGCGCGCACTGAACGAGCTGCCTTCATGTTTCAGAGGATTTCCTGCGGCCGGCATCCACCAGACATAGTCGAGCTTGAGAGCTTTAAGCGCCTGCATGGCAACATGCTGGTGGCCTGAATGCGCCGGATTAAAGGTTCCGCCGAATAGGCCAATGCGAAGGCCTTTATAGGGTCCGGGCAGGCGAAGGGTCATGACAGGTCAGTCTTCCCCTTCGACAAGGATCATATTGTCCCTGTGAATGACGGCAGAGCGGGCAGGGTAGCCAAGGCGGGCTGTGACATCAGATGTCTGTAAGCCTTTGATCTGTTCTATCTCTGCGGCCTGATAGGAGACGATGCCCTTGGCGATGGTTTTGCCTTTGGCGTTATTGATCGCAATCGCCGCGCCGCGCGGGAATTGTCCGTTCACGGATTTAATGCCCACCGCGAGCAGGCTTGCGCCACTTGTCAGAGCTTTTTCAGCGCCTGCGTCGACGGTGACCGCGCCTTCAGGCGTTAAGTGACCAGCAAGCCAGCTCATGCGAGCGGCCTGTGGTGTCAGGTCTGATACAATCCATGTTGAACGCCCGCCATCACGCAGGCGGCGGAGTGGATGTTCCGGCTTGCCAATGGTGATGACGGTAGAGCAGCCCGCAGACCATGCGATCTCTGCAGCGTCCAGCTTTGTCGCCATGCCGCCCGTGCCAACGCCAGCGCTCGCATTGGCGTCACCGGCATAAGAGCGTAGCTCTGGCGTTACGCCCTTAGCTGTCGGGATGTGCTTCGAGTCCGGTTTTTTTCGCGGATCGTCCGTGTAGAGACCATCAATGTCTGACAGGAGAACCAGCACGTCTGCGCCTACCATCTGCGCGACCCGTGCGGCAAGGCGGTCATTGTCGCCATACCGGATTTCAGACGTTGCGACGGTGTCGTTCTCGTTGATGACGGGAACAGCGCCATTATCCAGAAGCGTGAAGAGCGTCGCGCGTGCGTTCAGCCAGCGACGACGGATTTCAGTGTCGTCCAGCGTGAGAAGTGCTTGCGCAAGCGGAATGTTCTGAAGATCGAAAGCAGCCTGAAGCGATGCCATGAGACGGGGCTGTCCAATCGCGGCAGCGGCCTGCTTTAATTCAAGCTGGCCCTGCTTTCCTGATTTTTCGGCATCGGTCAGAAATGGGCGACCTAGTGCGGCTGCACCCGAAGAGACGAGAACGACCTGTTTGCCCGCGGCACGTAGTTCAGAAATGTCTGCTGCCAGCGTCGCAAGCCAGTACTGATTTGGCTTACGAGTTTTTGCATCAACGATCAGCGCCGAGCCGACCTTGATGACAATACGTTCTGCCGTGTCGATCGACGTGTTCATCTTTTAAGGCGTCCAGCCTTCCTCGCTGATATCATCATCGAGCATGGAAAGGTCTTCCTCATACACATAGGCGGCAAGCTGGCGCAGCACCGGTGTGATGTTCTGTTTGGCAACAGAGGAAATGATCTCAACCTTCTTATCCGTCACGCGGGCAAGCTGCTGGCGCGCTTCTTCAAGCTGCTCCGGCAGGAGCGAATCGGCCTTCGTAAGCGCGATAATCTCCGGCTTGTCGGCCAGATGGTCGGCATAAGCCTCCAGCTCGCCACGAATTTTCAGATAGGCTTCGTCCGGATTGTCCTGCGTTGCATCGATGAGATGCAGAAGGACTTTGCATCGCTCCACATGGGCAAGGAAGCGGTGGCCGAGCCCTGCGCCTTCAGAAGCGCCTTCAATCAGTCCCGGAATGTCGGCGATTACGAAACGTGTAGACGGGCCAAGATCAACTACGCCGAGGTTTGGCACCAGCGTCGTGAACGGATAGTCAGCGATTTTCGGTTTGGCTGCGGAGACAACACTGAGGAATGTAGATTTACCAGCGTTCGGCAGGCCAAGCAGGCCGACATCAGCGATCAGTTTCAGGCGTAGCCAGATCCAGCGCTCTTCGCCCGGAAGGCCAGGGTTATACCGGCGCGGTGCCTGGTTGGTTGCCGTTTTGAAGCGTGCGTTACCCCAGCCACCGGAACCGCCGGCAGCGAGAAGAACGCGCTTACCAACCTCATCAAGGTCGGCGATCACCGTTTCTTTGTCGTCCTCGAGAATTTCAGTACCAACCGGCACTTTCAGCACGGCGTCTTCTGCGCGTGCGCCTGTACGGTTTTTACCCATGCCGTGGCCGCCGCGATCTGCCCGGAAGTGCTGTTTGTAACGGTAGTCGATCAGCGTATTGAGGCCTTCTACAGCTTCAATCCAGACGTCGCCGCCATCACCACCATCGCCGCCATCAGGGCCGCCATATTCGACATAGGCTTCGCGTCTGAAAGAGACGCAGCCGTCGCCGCCATGGCCTGAGCGGATATAGATTTTACACTGATCGAGAAATTTCATGAGACTGACTTGCTAGATAAGACGCGACATATACAGGTGATCGGCCTTCTCGTCACGTGCCGTAGAATACACCGGCGCGCGCCAGCACGGCATGAAGCCGAGCTTTTTTAAGACGTTGCCTGAGGCTGGGTTGTCGGTGAAATGCCCCGACACATAATATTTTGGCGTGACGAACCCGTCTGCCCAATCAAGAATCGCCTGACCAGCTTCCGTTGCAATGCCTTGCCCCCAGAAATCCGGGTGGATGGCATAGCCGAGGTTGAACGGTTCCTGCGTTGTGGTCCGGTCGAGGCTGACCACGCCCGTGCGTGTGCCGTCTTCAAGCTCGATCATGCGAACAATACTGGTCTGCGCCTCATCGCCTTCGGCAGCAGCCTGAATTCGGCCGCGCACAAAGTCTTCGTCCACCTTGGCTGGAATGCTGCCCGTCATACGGTTGACGTCGGAGATATTCCAGAATCCCAGAAGCCAGGCTGTATCGACAGCGGCAAGCGGGCGGAGAGTGAGGCGTTTGGTCTTCAGTATTTTCTGCATGGTGGTTTCACCTGTCGAAGCGTTTCTGAGGTCCAGAAACGAAACAAGGGAGGCCGGCGGCCTCCCTGGTCTTTATCACCATGCTCTGTCTGAGCTAAGGGGCCACCACTCTGGCAGCCCTGCGCGGCTGCCGTTACTCGGCTGCGTCCGCGACTGGAAGCACAGAGACGTACTGACGGTTGTCACGCTTTTTGCGGAACTGAACCTGACCTTCAACTTTAGCGAAGAGCGTGTGGTCTTTGCCCATGCCAACGTTGTCGCCCGGATACCACTTAGTACCGCGCTGACGGATGAGGATGTTACCAGGAATGACGTGCTCGCCGCCATATTTCTTCACGCCAAGGCGTTTGGACTCTGAATCGCGACCGTTACGGGACGAACCACCTGATTTTTTGTGAGCCATTAGGCCACTCCTTCAATTCTGCGAGATAAATGCCGGTTTAAGGCTTATTTCGCAAGTTCTTTTGCCTGTTCGATCCAGCCGTCGCGCTCGACGCGGCCTGAAGCGTTCAGTTTTTCTTCAAGTTCAGTGATGCCTTCTGGTGTCAGGGCAGCGATCTGCGCGAAAGAGGTGATACCTGCTTCGTTCAGTTTCTTCGCGTATGCCGGGCCAACACCTTTGAGCTGTGTCAGGTCATCGCTACCAGCTGCAGCAGCTTTAGCAGGCGCAGCTTTTTTCGGTGCTTCTGCTTTTGCTTCAGCCTTAGGAGCTTCTTCAGCTTTAGGCGCAGCTTTTTTCGCTGGCTTAGCAGCGGCTTTCTTCACTTTGCCGTCGAAACCTTCAGCAACGATCTCTTTGATTTTGATCGTTGTCAGGTTCTGGCGGTGACCCTTCTTACGTTTGTAAGTAGAGCGCTGACGCTTCTTGAAGATGATGACCTTGTCACCTTTACCTTGAGAAACGACTTCACCAACAACAGCAGCGCCTTCAACAACCGGCGCGCCAACTGTGACGTCGTCGCCTTCGCCGAGCATCAGCACTTCGTTGAATGCGTGCTCATCACCTTCGTTAGCGTCGATTTTCTCGACGGTGATTTCGTCATTGGCGGCCACTTTGTATTGTTTGCCGCCAGTCTTGATGACTGCGTACATCGCGCAGATCCTCTCAAAAAACTGGGTTTCACTGGTAATTAGCCAGCCGGAAAGCGCGGCAGATGACATATGCTGGCATAAGAGTCAATTACGTATTGACGCTAGCGCAGTATTTTTACGTCCGTGTACGGAGGGGTTGACCGGAAGTCAATCCCGGCGCGTCCGGAGTGTTTTTGCCACACACCTTATTTTAGCACATTGGGGCTGGCAGGCAATCAATACCTAGCCTGATCTTTTGGCGATGAATATATGAAATAAAACAGAAGGCTAGCCGATTATATCCAGGAAAGCTTGGCCATGATCGTGTCCAGAATTTCCCGCAGAGGCAGGCTGAACAGGCCGGCTTCTTCCATTTCTGCGTCGCTCAGCCAGTCTTCATACATATCTTCCCAGTCATCGGGCAGCTCGGAGATGAAGCCGGTAAGCTGAAGGCCGGAATGGCGCATGGCTTCCGGCGTGAATGGCAGGTGGGGAATCCCTTCAAGCTCGGAGCCGCCTTCTGTCGTCAGCGGTCCGCGCACGGAGACGTGAACGGCGACGCCCATGGTCGGATGGCGTTCTGTCTTAACAACGAGAATCTGGAGGCCATCATACCGGCCACCCTGTACCGTCCAGACTTGTCCAGACTGGAATTCCAGCTGTTCCAGATCGGAAACTGTATCAATTCGGGTCGCAAATAGCTCTGAGAGACGTGCATTCATCGGAAAAAGTCCTTCTTTCCCCTGACACGTGCAATCTGCGTTCCGAACAGAGCCGAATACGCCAGTGACGAGAAACAGGCTGGACATAGCGCGCATATCCTTCGATTTAGGATAGTGCGCTATACAAAGAAGCCTTTGAGGGAAGCGCGTCGGGAGGATGTGGAAGTGTCTGCGGAGCTGAAAGCCGAAATTGATCGCGTGCGTGCGTCCGGCGTCATCGGACGTCGCGGCCGTCTCGTCGATCTGTTCGAGTATCTGGCAACGCGTACACTTGAGGAGAGGCCACCCAAGGAAGCTGAAATTGCCGCCGACGTATTCAGGCGTAGCGTTCAGCTCGATGCTGAAGATGCCAGTATTCGGGTCTACATTCACCGCCTGCGCAAAAAGCTGGAAGAATTTTATCTGCGTGACGGCGATGTCGGCCACGGCCAGTTGATTCTGCCGCGCGGCGATTATGCCTTTGTATTAGAGCGGGTGGTGCCGGTTGCTGAGGCAGACACGATGCCCGCGCAAGCTGATCCGCCACGCTGGATATGGGGCGTGTTGGCTGCGTGCCTTGTCGTGATTCTGGTTCAGGGCATGTTCCTGCTGCGAGGCGACCGAGGTGAGACACGGCTGGAAGCCTCTCCGGTCTTCTCGCCGCTTGCTGATCGTTCGAGGCCTCTGCTGATTGCGCTCGGCGATTATTATATTTTCGGCGAGTATCAGGATGGTCTGTTCCTCGACCGCTTAATTCGGGATTTCGAGATCAATTCCTCGCGTGACCTGACAGACCTTCTATTGAGTGAGCCCGAGCTGATGGGGACGTATGTGGATGTCTCGCTCGGTTATCTGCCTACGTCTACGGCGCAGGCGCTGAACGCGTTGTCTCCGCTCTTTGCCAGTCGGTCGCCGCAAATCGTCATGGCGTCGGAGTTGACGGAAGAGCAAATCGCCGAGGCAGACATTGTTTATATAGGTCTTACCAGCGGCCTCGGCCCGTTGCAGGCGGCTACCATGCAGTCTTCGCGCTTTCAGCTGGGCCGGACATTCGACGAAATCCTCGACACAGAAGACGAGACTGACTTTATCAGTGACGCCTTCCGGAACGCCGCTGAAGACCTTGCCTATCGTGACTTTGCGCTCTTTTCCGTTCAGGCGGGAGAGGGCGGTAACCTGATCTGGATTATGGCAGGAACCCGTGATGCAGGGCTGATCGGGCTGACAGACTTTCTGAGCGATGAAGCGCGTGTGAGCTCTGCGCTCGATCAGAGCATTCGCAGCGCCGGATATGAGGCTGTGTTTGCGGTCAGCGGTGAGGCCGACCGTCCGCTTTCAACACGCCTCATCCGCGAAGAGATCGACTGATTACTCAGCCCCACAATGGATGAATGGTCGCAATGGGCGGCCTTCCAGGTCTATGCCTGTTTTCATATCGTCCTCGCCCCGCAGAACAATATCGCGCGTACGGCCATAATCTTCAAAGTCGAGCGACAAGACATGGACGTCGCCCGTTTCGATATGCCAGCCAAATTGAAGGCTGGCGACGCCGCCTGTCGTATAGCCGAGGCCGCCGCCAGAGAGCCCAACGCCCCGTGCTGACGCATGGCTCAGGCTGTCAAAGAAGTTATGGATCATATCAATCTGTGCTTCATCCAGATCGAAGCCATAGCCACCAAAGCTCTCGAGGAAATAGTCTTCCTCACGCCCATTGAAGTTAAATGCCATCCAGCCTTCAAAGGTTGAAAATACGCCTGGAATGGTTGCGTCTTCGCGGCGCTCAGGATGCAGATATATCCAGTTTGTACCTTCGGGGCGCTCACAGAGCGCTTCGCCCGCATCATCTGCCTCTACGTAATAGCCGGGCGCGAAATGGTCCCAGACATTATAGTCGTCATCAGCATTTGCTGGAGTGGAAAATCCCATGGCCAGTGTCGCAGCCAGCAAAGCGATGCGTGAAAGCTTCATTCCCATCTGGTGTTCTCCCGCAGTATTCCTCTGCGGTTAGAATACACATGAATGCCGGATTTGACCTATCCCCCGAACCGGTGAGTTTTTTATCCGGTTACGCCCCGCACTTTTTCATTCCAGTGCTGACGGCAGAGCGAGACATAAATGCCTTTAGCCACGCTCACCTGATCGCCTTCACGAATAGCATTGCCGTTCTCGTCCAGACGCGCCGTCATCGTGGCTTTGCGTCCGCAATGACAGATCGTGCGCGCCTCGCGCAGATCGTCCGCAATCGCGAGCAGAGCGGCTGCGCCTTCGAACAACTCGCCCTGAAAATCTGTGCGCAGGCCATAGCAAAGCACTGGCAGGCGCATCTCGTCGCCTACACGCGCCAGCTGCCAGACCTGATCCTCGTTCAGGAACTGCGCTTCATCCACAAAGATGGCATGCAGCGGGGCGTTCTCGGCCCGTTTGGAGATGGCGCTGTAAAGGTCTGTCTCGCTTCGGAACAGGTGGGCCTCAGCCTCCAGTCCGATACGGGATTCGATCTTGCCAGTCTCAGCATTTTCAGAACCGTGATGCCCGGATGTCCAGAGCATGACCGACATGCCGCGTTCGCCGTAGTTATAGGCTGCCTGAAGCAGGATTGCCGACTTGCCGGCATTCATCGCCGAGTAGGTGAAATAGAGCTTGGACATGAGCCTTTGCTAGCCGATTCTGTAACTGCAATCATCACTTTCCAAACTGGTAACGGAATTGCACTCTCTGCGGAAAGTGTTTCAGCCTGAAGCGAAAAGCGGAGAATTTAGATGAGTTTTGCGACCTTACGCCTGTCCTGCCTTGCGTTTGCAACTCTGGCCATTGCCCCTGTGTCAGTTGCAAGCGATGAGGATGCTGCGCCTGAGGAGCAGATCGAAACGGTGGACCCTGCAGAAGCTATGGTTGAAACCGGGGAAATGGTTGAAGCCTACGCAATCCGCGCACCGGACGATAAAGGCGTGATCGGCTTTGATGCGGCGAGCGTCAATTTCGGGGATGTCGAGCACGGTAGCATTCTGGAACACACCTACCTCTTCCTCAATAACGGCTTTGGACCGCTCAGTGTACAGCGCGGTTATTCGCAGACTTCAGGTGTCTCCGTACGCATTTCTCCAGAACCCGTGCCGGGTAACGAGCTGGGCGAGATCAAAATCTCGATCAATACCGATGGCATGGAAGGCGAGCAGTATATCCGCATCCACGTTGTCACCGATGCCTTTAACGGCCCTGACTCCACGCTCTATGCGCGCGCCGTCGTGTGGCCTGTCGGTGAGATGCCGGTAGAAGAAGAAAACGCCGAGAGCTAGGCTCCCGGCGTTTCGCTATTTTCAGATTTCAGGCTGGCGATTACTCGCCAATATCCATGTCCAGAACGTCGGCAAGGAACTCTGCCTGCGCGCGGGCATAGAAGAGCTGGTTGGACAGCTTCCGCCAGCCATGTCCCTCATCGAGGAAGCGGATATAGTCAGCGCGCACGCCGTTTTCGCGGATAGTGCGGACCATCACCTCAGTCTCATAGATGTCGATCCGCGGGTCACGTGCGCCGTGTGAGTAGAGCATTGGCACGTCGATCTGGTCTGCCTGACGGATCGGAGAGTTCTCTGTGTAGTACTCGCGCCAGTAATCCTCAGTGATGTCACCATACTCGATACGGTCAGATGCTTTGAGGCCCGGCGACGCAACTTCAAGCGCTGTGACCCAGTCTGCAACGCCGAAGAGGGAAACACCTGCTGCGAAATTGCCCGGGAAGTTGGCAACCGCGGCGTTCACCGCATAGCCACCATAAGAGCCACCAACAACCGCGGCGCGGTCTGCATCAACGCGGCCATCTTCACGAAGCCAGTCCAGCATATCGACAAGGTCGGCGATGGACTCAAGACGGTTCTCACGGTCATCCAGCGTTACGTAGGTGTGGCCGAAACCGGTAGAACCGCGCACATTCGGTTCAAAGACAGCAAAGCCCTGATCGACCAGATATTGCGTGTTGGCATCAAAGGTCGGGCGGGACTGGCTTGTCGGGCCGCCATGTACAAAGAAGACGACCGGTGGAAGGCCTTCGCCTGTGTAAGAGGCATCGTCTGGCAAATAGAGCAGACCTTGAAGCTCAACACCGTCGCGCGCTGTGATGCGTACATCTTCAGGGCGAACGAGGCGTTCCGGGTCGAGACCAGCCATAGGCGCGATGAATGTGTCATGCACTTCACCTGTATCGAGGTCCCAAGTCACAAAGCTGCCCGGTGTGCGCCAGCCATTTACGCCGATCACAATACGCGGATCTTCTTCGTTACAGGAGAGGCCGTAAGCGCCATCGGGAAGTTCCGGCACGTCCAGCATTGTGTCTTCGACGCGGTCTTCCACGTGGATGACGGAGTAGCCGCCAACATTGCGGGTCCATGCGAGGTAACGGTCGTCCGCACCGCAAAGGCGCAGGCTGCCCATATCCGCCTGATCGTCAGATGCGATCATGGAGGTGAAGCCGGACTCGACGTCATAATACTGGATCGCCTGATATTCGCGTTCCATGTTGCTGACGAAGTAGAAGCCTGAAGAATCGTCCTTCCAGGTGATGCCGCCCTGAGACGCACGGCGTTCTGGCTCCGAAATTGTCGTGACGTCGCCGGATTCGATGTCGAGCATATAGAGGTTGTTAGAATCCTCGCCGACAGTGGTCGAGAAGTTCACATATTTGCCGTCCGGAGACACAGCGCCGACATAAACGCCGAACTCGCCTTCATAGATAATTTCAGGCTCGCCATTCGGGATAGCTGCCTTGTAAATATCGAAGTGAAGGTTGGTGCGCGCCGTAGAGGTGTAGATGATGCCATCACCTTCCGGCAGGAAGTCACCAAATGTGCGGAAGGCGCCCGGCTGTGCAGGGAAGATAATTTCCTCGCTCGTGCCGTCTGCAGAGATCAGAAAGTAGGCTTCCTGCTCGTCACCGTCATTGTCTGCGCCATAGATCAGGTGTTCGCCATCCGGTGCCCAGCGATAGAAGGAAATGCCATTGCCGTATGTCAGGCGTGTAGGCTGGCCGCCTGTTGCAGGTATCGTCCAGAGCTGGCGCTCGCCTGTGATGGACCATGAGAAGGCGATCGTTTCGCCATCCGGAGACAGCGAGCCGCCGCCAACGCCGCCATTGGCTGCCAGAATGTAGCGGCCGATATCAGCCGGATCTTCGCCTGCAAGGCCAACGCGCACAGGCTCGTCAGTCGGGGAGATCGCTTCGAGCGTTTCGTCATAGCCGGACTGGCCGCCCGCGGCGGACGAAGTCTGTGCCATGGATGGCAGCGCAAATGCGCTCGCCATGACGCCGGATAAAATCAGTTGTTTGAAGAGGGCCATAAAACAGTCACCAGAAACTTGTGAGTGGGGGGGTTAACCTTATCTCACCGTCTCTGCGTAGCAAGTCTTTCCCGATTCTCGATAAATCGGGGCAAGAGATTGCATCGGTTCTGACCAGTCTGACTGCCGAGTGAGCGCCCTCTATTTGCCGGTGAAATTCGCTTTTCTTTTCTCGAGGAAAGCGCGGTGACCTTCTTTGACGTCACCACTGCTCCACGCCGCATCAATCGCGGCCTGAACTTTCGCCGTGTTTCGAAGGTCAGGGTCTTTGACGGCTTCATCGACGGCGAGTTTTGCGGCCCGAATACTGAGCGGCGCATTGGCGGCGATCATGCCTGCAAGCTCGTAAAGGCGCGGCTCAAGTGCTTCAGCCTCCATGGCTTCGTCGATGAGACCCATAGCAACGGCGCGCTCGGCTTTGTAGAATTCAGCTGTGTACATGAGCTGTTTGGTCCGTGCTGGTCCGATGATCGACATGAGGCGCTGAATGCCATCAAACTGATAACCAACACCTAGCTTGGCTGCGGGGATGCCGAAAATGGACGTGTCGGTGGCGATGCGGATGTCGCAGCTGATTGCGGTTGCCAGCCCGCCGCCAATACACGCGCCGCGAACCATGGCGATGGTCGGCAGAATGCAGTCCGCGAACGCGCCAAAGGCCGCACCCGCGGCTTCGTCATAGGCCTTGTTGGCCTCAAGTGAGGCGCGCTGCTTTTCAAACTCGGAAATGTCCGCGCCGGAAATGAAGGCTTTGCTTCCGGCGCCGGTTACAACAATCAGGCGCGTATCTGGGAGAGCGCAGAGCGTATCCAGAAGCATGGGCACTGTTTCCCACATGGCGCGGGACATAGCGTTGCGGCGGGCAGGATTGTTGATCACGATCCAGCCAATCGGGCCTGCGGATATGCCGATGACTTTTTCAGTTGAGCCTTCGACCTCTTCGCCCTTCGGCATTTCCCAATTGACGCTCACGCAAACTCCCCCGACACTTTGACCAGATAACAAGCCGACTTGATGGTCGCGGCAAGCGGTCCTGTCAATTGAATGAGGTATTTCGGGGAATGGACTCAACTCTGGAAAAGGGTTTGCGGGTGTTGGAGTATCTGGTGCAGGCATCGGGGCCGGTCAGGCTGTCGACGCTGGCGCAGGATCTGGGGCTGCAGAAGAGCAATGCCCATCGCACACTGGCGACCCTCGTTGCGTCCAATTATGCGGTGCAGGACGCCGAAACAGGCATGTATCAGCCGAGCCTGAAACTGTTCGAACTGGGCTCCAAAGTGCTGGCTGGCCATCCCGTGCGCAAAGCGGCTGCGCCATACTTCCATAAGCTTCAAAGCGAGCTGGGCGAGACGGTGAACCTTTACGTTCTGGATGGTGATAGCGTGCTGGTGGTGGAGAAGCTCATCTCGCCGCGCCCGATCCGCTTTTCCAGCCGCCCCGGTTCGCGCTTGCCCGTTCCTGCCTCTGCCGCCGGACGGGTCATGCTTGCCTTTCATGAGGACCCTGAAGGTCTGTACGACCGGTCTCTAGCAGTGGTGCCGCTGCGCTCCGATACAAAAATCGTACGTGATGATGTGCTGTCCGGCCTGCCATCGGTCCGCCTTGCAGGCTATTTCGAGGCCGATCCTGACTGGAAGCAGGGGATATTCTCGATTGCCGTACCGATCCTCGATGAAGATCGGCGTGTGCTTGGTGCGATCGGCATTTCCGGCCCTGTCGAGCGATACTCCCCTGAAAAACGCCGTCAGATCATCGAAGCGCTCATGTCGGTGACGGCGATGATCTCGGAGACAGGTGCGCTTGGATAAGAAACGCCCGCCAGTTTCCTGACGGGCGTTTCTATGCGTGTCGATGCGGGATCAGATGCCGCCAAATGTGAGCGATTTGATTTCCAGATAATCGTCGAGACCATGGTGTGAGCCTTCACGGCCCTGACCGGATTCCTTCACGCCGCCGAACGGAGCCATCTCGTTTGAGATGATGCCCTCATTGATACCGACCATGCCGTATTCCAGCGCCTCGGCTACACGCCAGCAGCGCGCAACATCTTTGGAGTAGAAGTAGGATGCGAGGCCAAACTCTGTGTCATTCGCCATAGCAATGGCTTCTTCATCCGTCTTGAAGGTGAAGACCGGCGCAACAGGCCCGAAAATCTCTTCAGAGAAGACGCGCATCTCGCGGGTCGCTTCTGTCAGAACCAGCGGACGCGAATAGCATTCGCCGTTTGGCGTAGACGGGCCTTCATGAACTTTTGCGCCTTTCTCGACAGCATCAGCTACAAACTCTTCAACCGTCTTGCGGGCTTTGACTGAGACGAGCGGGCCAAGGTCGACACCATCATCCAGGCCATTGCCGACTTTGAGCGCGTTGGTGGCTGCAAGGAGCTTCTCAACGAAGGCATCCTTCACGTCCTCATGGACGAGAATACGGTTCGTGCAGACGCAGGTCTGGCCAGCGTTACGGAATTTGGACGCCATGACGCCTTTGATCGCCAGGTCGAGGTCTGCGTCGTCAAAGATGATGAAAGGCGCGTTGCCACCAAGCTCCATGGAGAGACGCTTCAGCGTGCCGGAGCACTGCTCGGTCAGCATTTTGCCGACTTCGGTGGAGCCGGTGAAGGAAAGCTTTTTGACGCTCGGGTTAGAGGTCAGTTCGCCGCCGATTGCGCGTGTATTGCCGCAAACAATGTTCACAACACCGGGCGGGATACCTGCGCGATCACACAGCTCGGCAATTGCCAGCGCGGACAGTGGCGTTTCCGATGCTGGTTTGCAAACGACTGTGCAGCCTGCAGCAAGCGCTGGCGCGATCTTGCGTGTCAGCATTGCGTTCGGGAAGTTCCACGGCGTGATAAGCGCGGCAACGCCGACCGGCTGACGGATCACAACAACGCGCTTGTCCGGAGACGGCTGCGTCATCACCTCGCCATAGACGCGTTTTGCTTCCTCAGCGAACCATTCAACATAGTTCGCGCCGTAAGCAATCTCGCCCTTTGCTTCGACAAGCGGCTTGCCTTGTTCAAGCGTGAGGATACGGCCGAGATCATCCTGATTGGCCATCATCAGATTGAAGAGGTCGCGCAGATGTTTTGCGCGCTCTTTAGGTGTCTTGGCAGCCCATGCAGGTCGCGCAGCTTCAGCAGCTTCAATAGCAGCTTTGGTTTCCGCTTCGCCGCAATAGGCGACTTCGGCAATCAGTTCGCCGTTTGCAGGGTTGTCGACATTGAAAGTCGAGCCGTCTGCCGCGTCAGTCCATTTGCCGTTGATATAGGCTTTCGTGCACAGAAGTGCCGGATCGGAAAGCTTGTGGTCCGTCATCCCTGAAATTCTCCCTGAGTCCCGTATTCGGAATAGTGTGAGGTTTTCAATGGACGCTGTGCAGCGCCCATTGTTCCTGCGTTTTTTAGTAAGCCGCTTCGTAGATATCGCGTGCATCACTTTGTGTCACTTCGCGCGGATTGTTCTTCAGAAGTCGTGTCTGGCCCATGGCTTCTTCTGCGAGCAGATCGAGGTCATTTGCCAGAACACCAGCATCTCGCATGCGAGGCGGCAGGCCGACATCAAGGCTCAGCTGTTCAAGCTGGTCAGCGAACCAGAGCGCAGTCTTTTCGTCAGAGCCTGTCGGGACATTGTCAAAACAGATCGGCGCGAGTTCAGCATAGAGGCTTGCGGCATTTGGTGCATTGAAGCGCAGAACGTGCGGTAGAAGCAGCGCGTTCGATGTGCCATGCGCAATGTGGTAGCGCGCGCCCAGCGGATAGGCGAGGGCGTGTACGGCAGCCACGGGCGCATTAGCAAAAGCCTGTCCTGCGAGGCACGCGCCGAACAGCATGTTCTGGCGTGCGGCGAGGTTTGAACCGTCTGCGATGACCGGCTTCAGATTCTTGGACAGAAGCTCGAGCGCCTTCTGGGCGAGCATGTCTGAATACGGGTTTTTGAGGTGAATTGATGTGTAAGCTTCAATCGCGTGGACCATCGCATCAACGCCGGTGGCCGCGGTCACGATTGGCGGCAGGCCGAGCGTGAGTTCCGCATCGAGAAGGGCCACATCCGGATAGAGCTGGTTCGCAACTACACCTGCTTTTGTGTTCGGGCCGGTGGTTACGATGGCAACAGCTGTCACTTCAGAGCCTGTGCCTGCAGTCGTCGGGATCAGGATAAGCGGCGCGCGCTCGCCCTTCGCCATGCCGACGCCGTAAATGTCTTCGAGCTTTTCATCTGAACGAAGAAGAAGGGCAGCAATCTTTGCGGCATCCATGGATGAGCCACCACCAAAGCCGATAATGCCGTCCGCATTATGCGCTTTGGCAGCTTCCAGCGTTGCCATGATTGTCTCGACCGGCGGGTCCGCTACGATGTCGGTATAGAGAGCGTATGACGTGCCGGAGGCGTCAAGAGACGCAGTCAGCTTCTCAAGAAGGCCTGCCTTCACAATACCCGGATCTGTCACCACCAGCGGGCGTTCAAAGCCGAGGCGTGTGCAAATCTCGCCAAGGCGTTTGATCGAGCCCGGCTCATTGATGATGGAACGGGTGGTGTTGAATTCAAAAGACGTCATTTGGGCGTTTCCAGGTCCTTACTCACAGGCGTGAGCTGAGTTGTGTGCCGGTTGTTCCGGCGTCCATTTGGCTTTGGTGTATCTGACTACACTTTACTTGAAAAGATCAGTTCGAAACTTAGGAGCGTTTTGACACGATCTAAAATCAATTGCGACCTGACGTTAGGGGAAGGATTGGAAATTTGTGTCACCCGTGCTCAGACTTCGCTCAAACAAAGCCACGGGGAAGAAACATGGAATATGATGAGGTCATCAACGGTCGCCGCAGCATTCGCGGATATCTTGATAAGCCCGTTCCGAAAGAGGTGATTAAAGAGGTTCTGGAGCTCGCTATTCGCGCGCCATCCTCAATGAATACCCAGCCATGGCATTTCTATGTGATTGGCGGCGACGTTCTGAACCGCATTCGTAAAGGCAATGTCGAGCGCAATATGGCGGGTGTGCCTGACAGCCGTGAATTCCGTGGTGGCGACAAATATCAGGGCGTGCACCGTGACCGTCAGGTCGAGATTGCTGTCCAGTTGTTCGAAGCCATGGGCATTGAGCGCCATGACAAGGAAAAACGGATGGATTGGGTGCTGCGCGGCTTCCGCCAGTTTGATGCGCCGGTCTCCGTCATCATCACCTTTGACAAAGAGGTTGAGGGAAATGACATCACCACGTTTGACTGCGGCGCAGTCTGTAATGGCATTGTGAATGCGGCATGGTCGCGTGGGCTTGGCTGCGTGATCAATTCGCAGGGCATTATGCAAAGCCCTGTCGTGCGCGAAGAAGCAGGCATTCCGGATGATCAGGTCATCATGATGGCCATTGCTATGGGCTGGCCGGATGAAACCTTCCCTGCAAATGCGGTCGTTTCGCGCCGGAAATCTGTTGATGATGCTGCGGTGTTTGTCGGGTTTGATTAACCCTAACATTTACCTTTTGAACTGTGCTGATTTTGGCAGAAGGATTCAAACGGACATTCAATAATGAAAGGTAGTGTACGCTGTAAAAGCGTCACATGAGCCACATAAAAAACCGGCCGGCGCGAAAAAAGACCAGGAAGGTAACGTGCCGATATGCCGATCAGCGTGAATACCAATTCGAGCTCCATGACGACGGTTCGCAGCCTGAACAAATCCGACAGGGATTTGCAGACTGTTGAAAGCCGGATGAATACCGGGCGCAAGGTGAATGGCGCCAAGGACAATGGTGCCATTTACGCCATGGCACAGACGCTACGGGCTGATATCTCCGGCCTCGGCGTCGTGCGGGATTCTCTCGATCTTTCGGTCGCGGTTGGCGATGTTGCGCTGACGGCGACGGAGGCGCTGACCGACCTCATCATGGAAATGAAGGAAAAGGCGCTGGCAGCGGCTGATCCGGGGCTGGATGATCGAAGCCGCGGTATCCTCAACGAGGATTTCATAAAGCTCCGAGACCAGATCGATACCATAATCAACAATGCCGGCTTTAATGACTTCAATCTGATCGACGGAAGCACGTCGAACATGCGTCCGATCACGGATGTGAAGGGTGGCAAGGAAATCTCTGTTCCCGGATACGATCTGAAGCCCGGCGGCGCTGATACGGATATGATCCCAAGCATGGTGATTGATCCGCTACAGGACGCAAAGGATTCCCTGTCGCGCATCGAGTCGACGCTCGAAAAGCACCATGAAGTCATGAATATTCTGGGAGGTCGCATCCGTACGATTGATACGATGCGCACGCTCGTCATGAAGACGGCGGATGTCCTGAGCAATAATCTTGGAACACTGGTCGATGCCGACCTCGGCAGAGAGGCTGCAAAACTTCAGGCCGAGCAGACCAAACGCGATTTGCGTGTTCAGTCCCTCAATATTGCCAACCAGCTTCCTACCTACGCGACTCAGCTTTTCGATGAATAGTCGAATGGCTGACGGGTAGAGGAGAGCAGTCCGGGCGGGACTGGTCCCCGCCCGGACTGATATCTTATTCCGCGGGAACGATGAGTTCGAGCTGGATGTTCAGTTCAACTTCATCAGATACGTATGGAACAAACGCGCCGACGCCAAAATCTGAGCGAAGGATTTCACCGCTAGCAGATACGCCAAGTGCAGGCACGCCCATCATCGGGTGGTCGCCCTGGAAGTTCAGGGTGACATCAAACGTAACCGGCTGTGTGACGCCGTGAATGGTCAGGTCACCAGTCATTGTGCCTTTAGTGTCGTCTTCTTCGCTGACGCTCAGTTCGGTCGCAACGAAGTGCGCAATCGAAAATTCTTCAAAATTGAAGAAGTCGCTGCTGGACAGTTCGGTGTAGAACTCTTCACCACCCGTATTTGTGTCGAGCGAAAGCATATCGATCGTGACGTCGATCACGGACGCTTCCGGATCTTCCAGATCAATGTCGAATGTGCCGCTGATCGCAGGGAATTCGAGGCCCTGATGGGAGAGGCCAAGGTGCGTATATGTCGCGCGGACATATGAGTGTGTAGGCTCTGCCTGATATGAAACGACCTCAGCCTGAGCTGGAAGAAGGAATGCTGCACCTGCAACTGCAGACGCGAGAAGTGTACGCGTAAATTTAGTCATGATCTGTCCTTTCCGTCTATAGACGCGTGTTATGAGATAGAGCGGTTATTGCGGGCTATAAGTCCGCACTTTTGGGTAACCATGGGGATTTTTTCTTGCGAGGTGCACGGAGTGGGTGTATCGGCGCGGACCTTTTGTTTGTTTGGGCCTTATGCGTTTGAACACAGCCGAATTGCCGGTCCCGCCTCAGGGGTGGAACTGGATCAACCAGCTGACGGACACTGGATGGGTTGTAACCCGTACCGTCGTGCCGCCTGAGTTATCACGTGCTTTGCGCGTTGAAGCTGAAACGCTCCATAGCGAAGCCATGCTTGAGCGGGCCGGCATCGGGCGTGCGGGCGATCACGCCATCAAATCTGATATCCGCCGCGATAAAACCCGTTGGCTAAGTCGAGACGAAGAGATTCAGGCACGTTATCTGGACGTCATGGAAACGGTCCGTCTGGCGGTGAACGAGGCGCTATATCTCGGCCTGTTTTCATACGAAGCCCATTTTGCGGTGTATGAGCCGGGCGCGTTCTACAAACGCCATATGGATTCGTTCAAAGGTGCGCGTAACCGTGTGCTCTCGACCGTCTTCTATCTGAATGAGGACTGGGACGAGAGTGATGGCGGCGCGCTTGCAATCTTTGATCGCGAGGATTCTGAGGATGCTGTGGAGCTGGTTCTGCCAGAGCTCGGCATGCTGGTTATTTTTCTCAGCGAGGACATCCCTCATGAGGTTCTGCCCGCAATGCGTGACCGTTACTCCATTGCAGGTTGGTTCCGCGTGAATGACCGCGGTATCGCGCCAAGTCTACAGACGGTTCAGACGACGACGCCCGAGGTTTCTGTATTCTAAAACAGTGTTTCACGCCTCTTGCTATTGCGAGTTTGGTGTAGCAGGCTCTCCCAAAATATCAGGGAGCGCTTCATTCATGCAATCACAGTCTGAAACAGGTGGCCAAAATCTCGTAAATCGTCGACGTTTGATGCAGGTGGCAGGCCTTTCTGCGACCGCGCCGCTCTTCGTTGCAGGCGCAGCATCTGCAACGCCTTCGTCAGATGAATCCTATGGTTTCACCGAAACAGATGCGTCAACGCCGCAGCGCCGATGGGCTCACGACAATCTGAAAGGTCTGCTGAACCTCTTTCTTCCGACGTTTCAGGCCGATGGGCATACGCTTGACGAAGAAGGCATCCGGCATGACGTCAATCATGCTATCGCGATGGGGTTTTCCGGCACGCTGCCTCTGGTCAACTGGACGCTGCAGGAAGATCCGCGTTGGGAGCAATATCACCGAATTATCCTCGATGAGGCACGCGGACGCATCCCTGTGCATGGGATTGTCTACAACACGACGCCCGAAGCGGACATCGCGTTGCTGAACCGGCTCGAAGCGCTGGGGGTGGATATGGTTCTGCTGGCGTCCCGGTATGCGACTGATATTTCAGCAGAAGATCTCTACGCATCTATGGCGCAGCGTATTCAGTCGACTGATCTTCCGATCATGCTTTATGCAGCGCTCAACCGCGGGCGCAACTTTCCGCATCTCGGGCCAGCAGGTCAGCCTCTGGATGTGTTTGACCGTGTCGCGGACTTTGGGAACGTTACATCTGTAAAGATTTCACAGCCGGTGACACTGACATCAACTCTGCAAATGTGTGACCGTCTGGCAGACCGTCTTCTCATGGCGCCTGTGAACCTCGACTTCGTTCCTCTGCTTTCGCAACACTACCGCATTCAGTGGAGTGGCCAATGGAATGGCGAGGCAGTTCAGACGCCGACTGAACAGCTTGGAAACGATTTGCTGAATGCCTGCGCGAGCAGGGATATGGCGCGGATCAACGCGGCGGCTGAGCGTATTCAGCCCGTGCACGATGCTTTTTTCCAGCTGCAGTCCGAAGTCATTCGTGCTGGTGCGCACCCATGGCAGCATAATAAATACTACTCATGGCTCGGCGGCGGCAATGGCGGCTTGCTACCGGTCTCGGCCAGCGAAGCCGACCATGTGCCTGTTCTTGATGCGGCGGCACGACAGAAAATCCGGACCACTTTCGCGGCTGCCGGTTTGACGATGACAGACGCGCCTGAAGAGCAGTTTATTGTTGGCCGAGCCGCATGGGCACGCGGTGTACGTCCATCCGATATGGAGCATTGGCCACGCTACGCAGTTTGACGGCGTTTACTGGTTCAGCGCTTCGCCAAACAGCATCTCTTCAGGATCACCAAAACAGACACCGGCTGTGAGTACGATATCCGACGGATAGCCGGTAGAGGTGAAGATCATTTGCGCGCGGCCCCAATAGGCAGAGGTTTCACCTGTTTCAGGGTCCTGAACGGAGATGCCGCACGGTTCGGTGCCGAATGATGAGGAGCTGATCCAGACGCCATCATGCATGCTCCGGTTGTCATAATTTCCGGCAAGGCCCGGGAAGATCATTCGAATCATCGTGTCGCCAACAGGCGCGCCGATAATGGCTTCACCCGTTTCCAGCTCGGACAGAAAGACGATATTGCCTTCATCAGATGACCAGACTTCATCTGCGTGCGCTGCGCCTGTAAGGCCAAGCACCGATGCTGCGATTAGCGCAGTTTTGATAGCCTTCATGTCAACTTTCCTTCCCGATTGTCTGTTGGCCGCAGGCAGTTGCCTCCAGCATTGAAGGAGCGTTCCACGCCAACCGTCTTGCGCGCAAGCCCTTCAGGTTAAAATGCGCTGTCTATTTCACTTCGGGTGTCCAGCCATTGAGAATGAAGGTCGGGTCTGAATAGTTAGCGATGAGCTCAGCATCCGTTTCTGCATCAAGCACCCGAACAAGAGGATGGCGCTCTGACATGTCGACCGGATTGCTCTCCATATCCATGGTGTTGAACTCCCAGAGATGGATATTCTCCCAGCTGAATTCAGCATGCTCTTCCTCAACCGGCCCCCAGCCTTCCGGTGGTATCCCGTCTGTGCGCGTATTGATCAGAACCATTTCGGCAAACGGAAAGTTAGACCGTTCGTGACGCGGGCCTTCGCGTGGACCATTAAACGGCAGGCGGGCCAATACACCGCGCGTCTTCTGGCCTTCCGGATTGTCCTCGGTCACAGACCAGGGCAGGGGCTGATCCTGATAGATCAGCTCTGAATCCACAAAGATGTTGCCATGCTGGCCTTCAGGCGTACGCGTCCATGTGAAAGGGCCGACCGATTTGATCGTACAGCGCAGGCAAAACAGTGTCGCGTAACCAAGAATGGTGTCGCCGTCCCCGACCAGCTCTGAATCCTGCATATAGATGGAGCCATAGGTGGTGAGCGCATCGCCAGAGCCGTTGAGTTGCATGTTGTCGATGATGACGCGGTCACCGCGCACCAGCAACGCCTCTGCCTGTCCGATGAAATCATTCTGTATGGTGAAATCTGAAAGCTGGATGTCGCTGACTTCATGGAGTTGAAAGGCAGGACGGCGGGACGGGTTTTCTCGCGGCGGGTTAAAGGCCGAATTGTTCGGATAGCGCACGACAACGCCGTCACGGCTCTCGCCGCGCAGAATGATGTCCGATTTACCGTTCAGGAAAACCAGCTCGTCATAGCGCCCGTTGCGGATGAATATCTCGAAAGGCTCAGCGCTTTCTGAAGGGGCGAAGTCGAGTGCCCCCTGAACCGTCACAAAGTCACCAGACCCGTCACTTGCAACGGTCACCAGGCCGGTATCGGCATCAGGCGGGGCATCGCGTGTCGTGAAGCTCCATTCAAAGTCTGTGTAACTGAGGCCGAAAACGTCTCCATCCACATGCACGTTATAGGTCTCGCCATAGTCCAGCGCGCCGTTGTGGGGCGTGATGATGGCGGTCATGTCGCGTGCAAGCACAGGGTGGTAATGGAAGTCGACGCCCTGAAGCGTGTTCACCTGGTAGTCCGACATGACCGACTCTCTGCCAAGGCGGACTCTGTCCTCCTGAGTTGCGCCTGACATACGCCCGTCCGGGAAGGGGCCGAAAGGTATAAAGACATCGATACGATCCACGACGTCGCCGGTTTCTGCATCGGTGATTTCTATTACGCCTTCAGAGTGGATGGTGAGTGGATCGGGAAATGTGATGCGAAGCGGCGTATCCGGGCTGATACCGGTGTCATTATCGAACGGAAAGAAAATCGCACCTGATTGGATGGGGGCCTCCGGCGTTGGAGAATTTTGCCCGCAGGCTGTGAGACCAAGTGCCAGACTGACAACAAATGCAGGTTTCCAGAATGTGTAATCTGTCATCGTAACCTCCCCGCCCACGAAACGCAGGCTTTATCTTTTCACCAGAATGGCAGTCGCGCGGAGGATAAATCAACCTCAAATTTAACGCGTTCAGTTTTGAGGGCTGAATGAAGTTATGCTTGTCCTGCCAGTGTGTCGCGGCGAGTATGACGACAAAGACGGCGACTGATCCACGGCGGGAGGACTTATGAAGATCAATATTATCGGCGCAGGCATGGGCGGGCTTTCGGCTGCGCTGGCGCTTCATGATGCGGGGCATCAGGTTACGGTCTTTGAAGCGGTTGAGACGATCCGCCCGCTTGGCGTGGGTATAAACCTTCTGCCGCATGCCGCGGTGTTGTTAGAACCTTTTGGCGTTGTGGACGATCTGCTGGCGCACGGCGTCACGACGCGTGAGCTCTCGTATTACAACATGCATGGTCAGCATATCTGGTCCGAGCCGCGTGGTCGTTTTGCCGGTTTCGAAGCGCCGCAAATCTCGCTCGGTCGCGGAGATTTGCAGATGACGCTGCTCCGTCATGCACAATCGCGGCTGGGAGAAGAAAATATCAAGTCCGGCTATCGGCTGGATGCCTTCAGAACTGAGCACGGGCAGGCGATCGCGACTCTGAAACGCACCGATGGAGAGATTGTTGAGGTTAGCTCCGATATTCTTGTTTGCGCTGATGGCATTCATTCTGCTGCGCGTCAGCAAATGTATCCGGATCAGGGACTGCCGCGATATTCAGGGCGTGTCCTCTGGCGTGGTGTGACATGGGCCGAGCCTTACCTCACGGGCGCCAGTATGATTATGGCGGGACATCAGTCCCAGAAGTTTGTCTGCTATCCGATCTCGCCTGTCCGCAGCGATGGCAAACAGCTGATCAACTGGATTGCCGAGCTTGAAGTTTCCGAACTTCTGGACCGTGAGGACTGGAACCGTGTGGGCAATCGCGACGACTTTTATCCCGAATTCAAAGACTGGGCGTTTGGATGGCTCGATGTGCCAGGTCTGATCGAGCAGGCTGAAGGAATATACGAATTCCCGCTTGTCGACCGTGATCCTGTCGATACCTGGACAGATGGGCATGTGACGCTGCTCGGTGATGCAGCGCACCCGATGTACCCGATCGGCTCCAACGGCGCGACGCAGGCCATTATTGATGCGCTTTGCCTGACGCGAAATATTGAAGCGGGTGGCAGTGTTGCCGATATCCTCGCCCGCTATGAGGGCGAGCGTCTGCCCGCGACGGCAGCCATTGTTCGCGCGAACCGTCAGAACGGTCCTGAACAGTGCATGCAGCTGGCGCATGAACGCGCACCGGAAGGCTTTGACAGGCTTGAGGACATATTCGCTGAAGGCGAACTTCAGGACATTGCTGATCGCTATAAGCAACTCACCGGGCTTAAAAAGTCCGCTTAAGCGCCGCGTTTCAGTTTTACGCACACCTCGTGAAGGGCCTGTAGAAATTGCGAGCGGTCGCGCTGGCTGAAAGGCGGCGCACCGCCAAACTGCTCGCCGGTAGAGCGCAGCTGTTCCATCAATGCTCGGGTCGCGATAGCCGATGCAATGTTGGATTTGGTGTAAGCTTTGCCGGTGGGCTGCAGGACGCGGGCATCGTTCATCAGGCAGCGTTCGGCGAGCGGAATGTCATTTGTGATGACAATGTCAGCCCGCGTCGCGCGCTCGGCAATCCAGTTGTCTGCTTCGTCAGGCCCTGCATCAACAACTTGTTGCGTGATATAAGGCAGGGAGGGAACGCGCAGAAAGCTGTTCGAGACGACGAACACATGTCCGCCGTGGCGTTCTGCAACTTTGTAGACCTCGTCCTTCACCGGACAGGCATCTGCATCGATATAAATCTTCATGAGCCCTGTTAGCATGGCTTCTGTGGATCGTGCAGCCTCTTAGTGATTGCAGCGCCTGCCTTAAAGCTGCCTTGTAAATACAAGACTCTGGTGCGAGTGTGACATGGGAATACGAGGGGAAATTATGAAACATCTTATCTCACCAGCGCTTTTCGCGCTCGTGCTCGCGGCATGTGGGCAGTCTGAAACGGTAGAGCCCGTGGAAGCTGCGCCTGCGCCAGTTGAAGCAGCTGTTCCCGTGGCTGAAGCTGCGGGCGAAGTTACCGAGGCAGTGTCCGACGCGGCAACGACCGCGATTTCGGCGCTCACAGAGGGCGAGTATTGCTACTTCCTGCAGGAAGATAGCTCGACGGAAGGTCTGGAGATTACGCTGGATATCGCAGGTGTATTTTCCGGCCGTCATTACGGCACGATCCATGATGCGGAAAACGCTTATTTCGCGGCGTTTGAAACCATTCTAAGCGATGGCCAGCTGAATGATGACGGCGTGGTCAATTTCACCGCGGTCACTGAGGTCGACGGCGATACCCAATATGGTGAAGAGCCTTGGGTGATCTCGGCGGAAAGCGCACACAGCGCTCACTGGGATGACGCGGTCATGGAAGCGGCAGACTGCGATTTCGTCGACGCAACCGTCTGGCCGCCTGTTCCGGAATAGGCTTGCAGGGCAATCTCAAATGAACTGGTCGATTGGTGATTTTATCGTGGCGGGCGTTTTGCTCGCCATGTTGGGCGTTGCGGGCCTGATCTTTGTACGCCTGAAGCGTCCGATCTCTTATCGACTGGGCTTTGTTGCCCATATTATTGGTTCGGTCCTTCTGTTCTGGGCTGGCGGAGCAGTCGGACTGATCGGCGACGCCGATAATCCAGCGAACCTTTATTATCTGGTCGTGCTGCTCGTGGGCGTCGTCGGCGGCGTCTATGGCCGGTTTAGCCCGGAGGCGATGAAGAAAACGCTCCTGATTATGGCGATTATGCAGGTCGCCATAGGCAGTAGTGCGCTGGCGCTCGGTTGGGGCTCTGAGGCGGCTAAATGGCCTTGGGATGTAATCGCTGCGACCATCGCTTTCGCGCTTATCTGGCTTCTGGGCGCCTTCTTCTTCCGTCAGGCCGAGAAAGCCTGATCAGAAGCTGATACACTGCGCCAGATGCCGAATGCGGGCAGGGCCTGGAAGATGGCCTGCAGGCGAGCCCGGCATGTTCGCGACGGCTGATACCGCGGCATTGAACTCATACGGATTGTTGATCAGGCGCAGATTGCGCATCTGTCGGATGGCATAGCAATCTGCGTTCATTTCCTGCGACGGGGAGGCAAGGCCCACACCGAATGGCAGGGCGACATGCGCGCATTCATGCAGGAAAACGTAAGCTGCCGCATACTGGTTCAGTGAGTAGAGATAGTTCGGACTCACATCGATGTAGAAGCCGCGATAGGGATCAATCCCCGCCATTGCGCCGCCGCCCCGCCAGGCGTTTTCGGTGAAGTAGATTGGCACCCGCGCGCCATTATTGGCGTTGCAGTAAAAGTTCAGCCCCGCAATGTTGATAGAGCTCGATCCCTGGGCGTGAACCGGTGCCGTGTTGACGCTGAAATTCAGTGCCAGCGCAAACAAGGTGATGATCAGCTTTCTCATGTTTCCCTCCCAGCTCTTGCGGCCTGATGCTTTACACCCGGATCATGAGAGACGCGTGGTGGGAAGTCCAGTCAGGGCGGTTTCGGCTTGCTCTTCGCGTGACAGACTGCTCTTAGATCAGGGCAAAATAAGGGACAGGAAACAATGACAGCTGCAGATATCTTCTCGCCAATTTCATTCACACGCGGACCGGACTGGAAAAATCGTCTGGCGCTTGCGCCGCTCACCAACCAGCAAAGCCATGATACAGGTGTACTCTCCGAGGATGAGTATAAATGGCTGACCATGCGCGCCACCGGCGGGTTTGGCATGGTGATGACCTGCGCCGCGCACGTACAGGCCAATGGTCAGGGCTTTCCCGGCCAGCTTGGCGTGTGGAGCGATGATCACCTTGAAGGCCTGACGCGTCTGGCAGACGGTCTGCGCGCTGGCGGTGCTGTCTCGTCGCTTCAGCTGCACCATGCAGGCATTCGCTCCCCGACAGAGATTGTCGGCCAGCCGGTGGGTGCATCTGACGATGCAGACACCGGATCGCGCGCACTCACAACCGAAGAAGTCGAACAGCTGCGCGACGACTTCATCACGGCTGCTAAACGCGCTGAAAAAGCCGGGTTTGACGGCGTCGAAGTGCACGGTGCGCACGGCTATATTCTGGCGCAATTCCTGTCGCCGGAAATCAACCAGCGTGACGACCAGTATGGCGGAAGCTTTGAAAACCGTTGCCGCCTGATCCTTGAGGTGATTACCGGCATTCGTGAGGCCTGCCGTCCTGACTTCCAGATTGGCGTGCGCTTCTCACCTGAACGTTTCGGTCAGCGTCTCGGCGAGATGAAGCAGTTCTTCTCTGAACTCGTGACCCGCGACGAGGTGGATTATATCGACCTCTCGCTCTGGGATTCCTTCAAAATACCGGAGGAAGAAGAGTTCAAAGACAAGCCTCTGCTTCAGCACTTCATGGATTTGCCACGAGGCAATGTGAAAGTCGGTGCAGCCGGTAAAATCGTCGATGCAGAGCATGTTCGCAAAGTTCTGGAAGCTGGCTGTGACTTTGCGATGATCGGGCGCGCAGCCATTCTCGCGCACGACTTCCCTGAGAAGGTTCGCGCCGATACAGATTATACCTCACCGAAATGGCCGCTGCCAGCAGACCATTATCTTGCAGAAGGTATCAGCCCGGGATTCGTTGAATATCTGCGCAAAACGTTCCGTATGGTGAGCTAATCTGTACTCTCAGGTTTTAGTTCAAAAAAATGTGAACCATCCGGTGCCTCTCTGCACCGGATGGCATCTATCTAACACCGTAAAACAGCGATAGCCTCCTTACATAAACTGGGAGGAAATCATGAAAAAACTCATTGGCGCTCTGGCGTCATTGCCCTTGCTTGCAGCCTGCGTTTCGGTGAACACCACAACGCAGACGCGGGTTCAGGAAGCCGAGGCCATGCCTTTGCCGCCTGTCACTATTTATCACCTCGAAGGGCGGCGGTCGGAACGTATTGTCTGGCTCATGGAAGAGCTGGGTTATCCGTACGAGCTGGAATATGTGCCCGGCGATCTTCAGGCATCCATGAACCTTGTGCGCGCGCTTGGCCACGAAATGCCGCAAGTGCCGACGGTTGTGATTGGTGATCAGATCCTCGTTGAGTCCGGCGCGATTATGGAAACGATCCTCACGCGCTATGCACCGGGCGAACTGGCCCCGCCAATCGATAGCGAGTTTTACCCGACTTATCTGATGTGGCTGCATTATGCTGAAGGCTCGCTCGCCGCGCGCCTGTTCAGCGATTATCGCGCATGGCGGACAAACCCGCCGACCAGCCGCTCACCCCTGGTGGATAGTGAAGCGGTTGTCCAATATGCCGAAAACTGGCTGGAAGATTATGACTATTTCGGCGGACCGGAATTCTCCGCTGCCGATATCATCATGTGGTTCCCGCTTAATGTCGCGACACAGCTTAATCTGGTGGATGTGAACCAGTTCCCGCAAGTCGCTGCCTGGAAAGAGCGCGTAGAGGCGCGTCCTGCCTATCAGCGCATGGTGGCAACTGCGCGGCCAAATGGCGTGCCCGGCAATCTGACGCCGGTTCAGGTGCGCCCGCCATCCGAACGTAATTAAGGTCCTATTGCGGCAGGCTCTTTTCAGCCTGCCGCGCCCTTCCTACATTTTCGATTGAGCATATTTTTTGCCTGTTCAATCGGAGACCTCGCAGCATGACCATGCTGAACCATACAAAGACCTTTATGCTGCTTGCGGCGATGACAGCGCTGTTCGGCGCAGTCGGTTATCTGGTTGGCGGCGTAGGCGGTATGATGATCGCCTTCGTTGTGGCGATTGGCCTGAACGTCTTCAGCTATTGGAACTCCGATCAGATCGTTCTGCGGAGCTATCACGCGAAGCCCGCTGAGGATTACCGCAACAACGCCAAGGTCGCGGCCTATCTTGAAGATGTGCGCCGTCTTGCCGAACGCGCAGGCCTACCTGAGCCGAAAATCTGTGTCATCGAGATGGACCAGCCGAACGCATTCGCAACCGGCCGGAACCCTGAAAATGCCGCAGTCGTCGCAACAACGGGTCTTCTCAACATGCTGAACCGTGACGAGATCGCGGGCGTTATGGCGCACGAACTTGCCCACGTGAAGAACCGTGACACGCTGACTATGACCGTCACAGCGACAATTGCAGGTGCGATTGGTCTGCTTGCGAACTTTGCCATGTTCTTCGGTGGGGGACGTGATCGCGGCGGTCTGATTGCCGGTATCGCTATCGCCATTCTGGCACCGATTGCAGCCTCCATCGTTCAAATGGCGATCAGCCGTGCGCGAGAGTACGAAGCTGACCGTGAGGGCGCTAAAATTCTTGGTGATCCTGAGCCGCTCGCGCGCGCGCTCGCCAAAATCTCGGGGCAGGCAGAGCTGATGCCGGATCGTAATACCGAGGCTAACCAGTCCATGGCACACCTCTTCATTGTAAACCCGCTGGCGGGCCAGAAGGGCGATAATCTTTTCTCTACGCACCCGGCCACACAAAACCGGATTGAAGCGTTGATGGGCCTTAAAGGACAGGTGAGCGGCGCCTACCAGCCAGCTGATGTCGCTGAACCTGAGACGGTCACCTCACCCTGGGCTAAGGCGCGTGAAGCACGTCGCAAAGGCCCATGGGGATGATGAAACTCATCTTCCCCGTTTTGGCGCTTCTTATCCTCTCAGCTTGCAGTGACGCGTCTCAAAACGCGTCACCGGAGGTGAATGACCCGGCTTCATCCGTGGTGTCTGCTGAAACTTTGCAAGAAGAGAGTTCTCCATATTGGGGTGTCGAAGCGGGCCAGCCTCTGCCGATCGTGTGGAGCGACCTTCTGCCAGAGGGCGCGCTGGATGAATATTTCCGTCAGCAGGAAGAGTTCTACGAGCGGCTTGAAATGCGTCTTCAGGCCGAGGCGACGCGCCTATCTGATGTGACGGCAGGCGCTGAAATCGAGGAAGGCTCAGACCTCGATTATATGCCACAATTCGGGACGTTTGATACTGTTGACGATATTGACGGCACGCTGATCCGCATTCCGGGCTATGTCGTGCCGTTCACCTTTGAAACGGACGACCGCTATACCGAGTTTCTGTTCGTCCCGTCTCAGGGGGCTTGCATTCACACGCCCCCGCCTCCGCCCAATCAGGTAATTTATGTGCAGGCCGAAAAGGCCGCGCGTGTGGAGGATATCTGGGCGCCCTATTATCTGGAAGGTGTGATCAGTGTTGAGCGCAATGAGAATGATCTCGGCAATGCGGCCTATACGGTGGAATTAAGCTCTCTCGAACTCTTTCCGGTACCCCGATAGATTTAGTCACACGCGCCAAGAGCGCGGTCTTCAAATACCGCGTTAATCTGGTCTTCCTCTACCGCGAGATAGGTAAACTCAGGGCCGGGCTTTCCGGCCAGGCTGGTGAGCGCGGCGACGCGGCCCATACCCAGAAAACGGGTGTCAGGGAGAACGCTCGCAATCGGATCTTCATAGGCTTCATCAGCGGAGATGATTTCCCATCCGTCGGCTTCAAGCGCGGCGACGAGATCCGTCACGAACAGCGCGGCCACATCATTCTCGTGAAGTAGCATGACTTGTGCCGGCACCTCGTCCAGATACTCCCGCGCGGCCTGATCATAGAAGTTTGCTGCTTCAACCAGCATGCCAGTGTAAAGGTCACGAAGGCTGGACATGCAGACATTCTGACCACGTGATATAGCGCTCTGATAGAGACTGTCTAAGTGCCAGTCATAGGTATCGACAGTGACATAGCCGCTGAAGAGGTCGCGTTCGGCAAGGCCTGCACGTACCGCGTCGCGGCGTTCAATGTCGGGCGCTTCATTGAGATAAGGGAAGCGGAACCAGGGGCGGCGGTTTTCGAAGACTTGCAGGATCATCTCTGCTGTGTCGATTTCGGCGAGGTACTCTTCGGCGGTGACGTTTCTGAGCCATGGATGGGTGTGGCTGTGATTGGCGATCACATGGCCTGCGTCCGCAAAGCTTTGAATGCGCGCGAGGCGTTCGGGCGAGTTGATACGTTCGGTGACCACAAAGATCGCGGCCTGTTCCACGCCAGCAGCGTCTAGCCCGTTAATCAGCATCTCGACCCGTTCATCACCCTGTAAAGCGCTGTCGCCGCGAGGTGCATCATCATAAGTGAGGGCAATGCGCCGATCGCTTTGGGCGCCAGATGGCAGCGCGAGAGCGAGGCACATTGTCAATGTCGAAAGGAGAGGTTTCAAAGCCATTTGGTTTCACGCTTTTTTCGCCAACACGTCTGAAAACCAGCTTAGGGCGGTGTGGGTGCGCTGTAACCTTAAATGTCAGGCAGGGTTCGCGTCTAAAGACGCAGGAGAAGAGCCGGAATCCGGCTCTTTCCCGTCTGAAAGTGCTGATTAGTCTTCAGCTGGACGCAGATTGCCTGCAGACATTTTGCCGGAGCGTTTGTCTTGTTCCATATCGTAAGAGATGCGGTCGCCTTCGTTCAGCGTGCCAAGCGGAGATGCCTCAACGCGGGAGATGTGTACGAAAACGTCGTTTGAACCATCAGTAGGTTCGATGAACCCGTAGCCTTTGGTGGTGTTGAACCACTTCACAGTGCCGGTTGCCATATAGTAATATTCCTTGGGAGTTTGCAGTGAGGCGTGCCTCGACTGCGGTCTTTAAGTTTACCGAAATTGAGAAGAGGGTTCAGCCGGTCCGCAAAGTTGGAAAGAGCGTCGCGCTAAAGTCATCAGCTGAATGTCGATAACCGCTCTGTACGCGTTTTACACCATTTTAGCAAGGACATCACACAGCGGGGCGCAATAATCTGCGTCCCGTTGCAAAAATGTGTAGTCAGTTGCTGATCGACGCGGGCGCTGCGCGGTCAATCATGCTGATGAATGGCTGTGGCGCCAGTATAGGTCGCGTAGGTCTCCGCGCTGGTTTCGGAGAACAGGACGACATTATAGGTGTCCGGCATGCCCGGTGTTTCCATACCCGGTGAGCCCATAGGCATGCCCGGAACTGAGAGGCCCGTCGCGTCCGGTCGTTCAGCCAAAAGACGGTGCACTTCATGCGCCGGTACATGGCCTTCCAGAACATACCCCTCAACAACACCGGTATGACAGCTGGTGAGTTCCTGCGGCACGCCAAGTTGTTCACGGATCGGCGTCATGTTCTCCGTTTCATGGACCTCAACCTCGAAGCCGTTCTCACGTAAATGGTCCACCCAATGCGCGCAGCATCCACACCATGGCGTTTTATGTACGGTCACGGTTTGAGCCATTGCGGTGAGCGGAAGTGAGCCGAGCGTGAGTGCAGCAAAGAGGGTGCGCGTAAGGCGTTTGAACATGTCAGGCTCCCCGTGGAAAAGTCATGTGAAAGTCCCCTTTAAAGCGTGATATGACACCAGCTAGCTCTTAACGTGTGATGAAATGGAGCTGGAACATTTTTCTTATAGTTCCTGCGTGTTCGTCGTTCAAATTTGCTCATCCATGTGATCAGAAATTTACAATTGCCCCGCAGGGATAATGTCATTACACGCCCCCCATGATGAAAAATCTGAACGTTTTTTTGAGTGCCGCGCTCCTCGCTGGAGCCGGAAATGCCGCCGCGCAGGATGATGTCAGCGCGGATCGTCGTCTGGACCCTGTGACCGTTTCGGTCACCCGTATCGAGCAGCCTGTCTCCGATCTGCCTGCCTCTGTTTCCGTGCTGGATGGTGAACGCCTCGATCTGGCGTCGAGCTATCTTGGCGCGGCCGATCTGACGGACCTTGCCACTGGTGTTGAGGCGGCTGTCGCAAACGGCACTCAGGTCGCGTTCCAGATCCGCGGTATTGGCGCTGTAGACCATCAGGCGCTAACGCCTTCAGCGGCTGCTGTGTACTCCGATGGTGCTTTCCTCGCGACCAATGTTCAGACAGGGCTGATGCTCTATGATCTTGAACGCGTTGAAATCCTGAAAGGGCCGCAAGGCACGCTTTATGGACGCAACGCCTCCAGCGGTGCGGTGAACCTCATCTCGGCGCGTCCGTCTGATGATCAGACACGTTATGTCCGCGTTGGCGTCGGCAATTACGACCGGTATGACGCGGCGGCTGCCTTAGGTGACGCGCTGACAGATATGGTCAGCTATCGCATCGCCGGTAATTATACCTCGCGCGGCCCGGTTCTGGACAATGTGTCCGGCCCGTCTGCTGCGGGCGGTGAAACCGACCAGTTCGGCTTGCGGGCGGGGCTGCTCTTCGATCTTGATGCCAGTGAGCTTCTCCTCAGCGCGCATTATGAAGAAGACAATGGCGTGAACACGACGCCGCGCAATGACAGCCTGACGCTTGGCGATCATGAAATCTCCAGCGAGGGCGAAGGTATTCAGGGCACAGACAACGCATTCTATGGAGTGTCTGCTGAATATACCCGCACTCTGGGGACGTGGGAGCTTTTCTCCCTCACGGCCATTGAAGGCTATGAGCAGAATTACGGTTTCGACTTTGACGGCACGCCAGCGCCGTTCGGCAATCAGAACCTCAATGCGAACCTCTCATATAATCGTGACTATGTGCAGCTGTCTCAGGAGCTCCGCCTGACAGGGGAGACGAGCTATGGCACGGCGCTTTATGGCGCGGCGCTTTCAGCTGATGAATTCCAGCAGCGCTACACCATCTGGTGCGGCCAGCTCGACCCTGCCACACAGCTCGGCACGTGCAGCTATGTCGGCGCGCCGGGACGTGTAGGCCCGACACCGGCAAGCAATGGCACAGCGACGACGCTCGTCACTGATATTGAGCAGACACGCGAAACCTTCGCGCTGTTCACCAGCCATCAGATTGATCTGTCCGAGGCGCTTCAGTTCACCATTGGTGCGCGCCTCACTGACGAAACGATTGAAGGCAATGGGCAGGGCGTTCACATCTTCGATGATGGGGTGGTCGGCTTCAATAATCGCGACGGCCTCGGCGCTGCGATTGGAGGCAATGAGATTAGCGAGACGCGCCTCTCAGGTAATGCCGCGTTGTCTTACGACTTTGCCGCCGGCATGGCCTATGCCAGCATTTCCAATGGCTTCAAGTCCGGCGGTTTTAACGGCGAAGTCGCGAACAATGCTGCCCATTATGCGGATGAAGGTCTGTTCGCAGCCGAGACTGTGACTGCTTACGAGGTGGGTTTCAAATCCGCGCCGAACCCGCGCTATAGTTATAGCCTCGCGGCCTTCTATCTTGATTATAATAATCCGCAGGCCCGTATCTTCGTCTCCTTTGATCTGCCAGGTGGTGGCACGATCACGTCAAACTCGCTCTCCAATCTGGACGAAGCGGAGTCATATGGCGTGGAAGCCGAGTTCAGCCTTCGCCCGACAGACGCGCTGACTTTGAACGGCTCGCTCACTCTGAATGAGACAGAGATCCAGCAGACGTCTAACATTGGCGGCAATGCGGCTCTGTTTGATGGTAATCCGTTGCCATTCGCGCCGGATACATCGCTCACGCTGGGCGGCTCTTACGCGTTTGACGTGACGGACACCATCTCTGCGCTTGCATCTGTGCATGGCAAATATCGAAGCGAGTATTTCCTTGATGCCGAAGGCCTCGCCGCGCGTAGTCAGGACGGGTTTGCCACGCTGCAGGCCGCGCTCGATCTCGGCTTTGAAGACTCGGGCGTCACGCTCAGCCTCTGGGGACGGAACCTCACCGATGAAGACTATGCCGTCTCCGGCTATGGCTTTATCGGCTATAACACGTTCCGGTCCGAGCCGCGGACCTTCGGGGCCTCTCTGGAGTATGTGTTTTAGCCATAGCAACAGAAAAAAACCCGGAGAGCCTGGCGCTTTCCGGGGTTTAATTTGAATATAGTCGGCGTTCCGGACTTAAGCCGCAGCGCGGGCCGTTTTAGAACGGCGACGTTTCGTGCCATGCCCCATCTTACGGAAGATTTCTTCCACATCGGGTTTCATGGTGAGGCCGCCTGCCTCTTCATTTTCGTCCACGAGAAGCCCGATCATCTTGCTGGCGGTCATGCTGTCCGTCTCGTTATCCGGCCAGAGTACGGCTTCGCGCTTCTTGCACATATTGCCGAAATAGGTCTGCCAGGACTGGGTTTTCCAGCCGCAGATCGCGGTGAGTTCGCTGGGTGTCTTGCCCGGATTGTCGATCAGTGCGGTGATGGCCTTGGCTTCGGTATTGGTCGCCGGAGAGGTGATGAACACGTCATGCACGCGCTCGGCCATACTCATAGCTGTCAGGTCGTCATAGCGTGCCTGCTTTTCTTCGGCGGCAACGTCAATGAGCGCCTGCAGAACGCGTTCCGCATTTTCTGACTGATCTTCCTTGCCATTATCGCGCATGGCTTCAGCGTTGAATTTAAGTTTCTCGCGATTTTTCGCGGACATGCCTGGAAGGCTTTCAATAACTTTGTCGATACTCATGAGAAGGGTCCAGTGCACTCTGATAGAAAAGTCTGCGCCTTGAGCCGGGTATGAGACTGAGCGGCTATTGGGCGGCGCGTTCGGTGGAGCGTCAGCCTGCGCAAACCGGATGTCTGCGCGGGCTGAACGGTTCAACTGGCCGTGGCCGGGTGAAACAGGGTGAGCGTTCCGCAAAGGCGTTTTTCCGCCTGTTGCCGTTTAGGCTTTGAAGGGGTTGAGGCCAACTTTACAGCACGCGGCGCGAACGCCTGCTCGGCGAGGCTGCCTTTTACAGCGTTCGGGCTGCGCGGATTTTTGTAAGTGATAATCGTCATGTCTTTGTCTTTCGTGATCGAAGCCTTGGCTCCGATATGCTCTTCCGGGCCTGGCGCGCATGTCATGAGACGGCACGGGTCCGGAGAGGTGCAGCGGCCTCTGCCTTAGAATGGCTGAAGCGGGCTGCGAAAATGTCCAGAAGACGGGCGCGACAGTTGACGGCGCGGTAAAGCGGCCAGTCCAGGTACGGTCAGCGGGTCTTTCTGGGGTCGTTTCCGTAAATGCCGAAAATGTTCCGGTCTTTCAGATGAGCTGAAATACTCATCAGTGTTTAATATATATAGGCGCTGATTAATATTTTGCACCGGTCGAAATAAAAATAATTTCCGACCTGTGAGATACATTATTTTATTTGGTTTTATTTTTCGTTTTTCTGAATTCAGGTGATTGGTTTATTTGGCCTGCCTACATTGTTTCGCACAGGCTCGGCCCTGCTACGCTTAAGCGGTTGCTTGTGAGGTCTCGAACGAATGTCTGGGTTGGGCTCGCCAGAGCCCGACCAGGCAACGGGCGAATATCCGCCATCAGCCTTGAGCCTGTTCTATGCGAGACTTGCCTCGCGAGAACGAAGAAGGGAAACCGTGAGCAAAGCGAACTGGCGTGAGATAAGAAACTCTACCAATGCGGCGGAGGCCGGTCGACAGGCGCGGCCTCACCCGCCGAAAGCTCGGCATCAGCGACACGGTCACGCAGCGCCGCCAGCTGGCGCTCCATACGCTCGATAATCTTCCACTGCTCGGTAATGGCGGTGTTGAGATCCTCAATCGTCTGCTCCTGATGGGCAGCACGCATTTCAAGCTCGTCGAGGCGGGATGTGGTGTCGGTCATGGGAAGGGAGATACGCCTGTCAGCGAACCGGTGCAATGTCTGGTTTGGATTGATGAGTTCGGGGCTTTTTATTGTTTGTTCTCGTGAGCCTTCGGCTCACATAGAACGCGCTCAGGGCTGCCGCGCAGAACTAAGTTCTGGCCACACCAAACAAGCGACCGCGCAGGCGCAGGGCGAGCGAAGCGACAAGCCCGAGCAAAACTCACAAAAACCCCAACACACTTATCGCCACAGAGCGGTCTCTGTCGCGCGGGGGGCGTGATGTGGGGATTTGTAGGGTGGATTAGCGCACGCGTAATCCACCATGGAAGGGGAGGCGTTCTGGTGCATTACGGCTTTCAGCCTAATGACACCCTACGCGGCGAGCCGTATTTGAGGCTCGGGCGATGGCCAGAGGTTGGGCGCGTGAATGGGCGGGCCACGGGCAACCCTGATGGTTGTTGGTGGAGTGACGCCCGGTCTACGGGGCTGGAGCGTCGCGGAGTGTTCGACGCCGGTGTGAAGTCGCGGGCCGCGCTGCCACGGGGTGATAAGGCAATGCACGCAGAGCATCAGGCAGGCAAGCTCGCGCGCCAACGCCTCAGCGCGCTCAAAGGTGTCGATTGTGGTTTGAAGCTGCTCGATCAGCTCCGCAGGGGAAGCGGGCTCAGCAAAAGTGTCAGGGGCGGCAGGGGTGAGGGCTTCAAGGGTTGAACGCAGAGCCTCAGCCGCCGCGGGGCATCCGGCCGCGGTGAGCTGACCGGCCGCAAGATAACGGATGGAAGCCTCCACCATCGCATCGGCTGAGCGCACCATAGAGACGATCTCGGCGGGCACCACTGTCTGGCCCGCATGATGGAGGCGGAGCAGATAGCTCAGCAGCCGCGCCAGAAACAGCCCGACCACCCGGCTCGGGCCGGGCAGGGTGTGGAGCATGTCAAAGGCAGGCGCGGTGATCATCCGCCAAGTTTAGGCTCGCGGATGAGAAGGGGGATAAGTTTTTGGGGAGATCAAAATCATCTCGTTGATTTCGTATTTAATTTCAATCTAAATGATTGCATGAGAAATTCACTGCAGGACAAACGACTGGCCCACCTTTCAGAGGAAGAAATTTCTCAACTGCTTTTGGAGTATTTCGAAACTGATGTTCCAGTTTCAGACTTGATCGAAAAATATGAATTGGCAGTTACGCCATCTAAGCTTTCATCGATCCTACCGCCAGAAATACTGCCAGAACACTGCCCATATTGCTTGGACGAGAAGTTGGTAGTCGCGCGTGGGAGTCGAACGGGATACAGTTGGCAAACGCCTCGCGCGTTCTGCCCAAGCTGCGGACATGGTAAGAGAGAACCTTGCCGGTGCGGAGGCTGCAAGTCGTGGAGAGCGGAACAGACTCTATTACACAAGGAACGCATTGAGGCCGCTGTGCAAGCGGTACAGCGTTCATGGAGAATCGACATTGCGCCCTCAGATGTTCAGTTCGAAGTTGCAGTTGGGATTCTCGGTCTCGTGCGCCACTCTGTGGGACCAGATTATGCAGGGGTGTCACCTTTTCAAACTTCGCCGGTCCCTCTGGGACCTAGTGAAACGTACACGAAACAATCCGTCGAGCTTCTGTATCATAGAGGGTTTTTGGAAATTGGACTCAGTAGCGACGAGAGCTCTCTTATATTTTCTGAAGATTTGACCCAGGTCGTACAATATCGCCCAACAGCTGTGAGCTGGGAATTCATGCCAGCGAATTCGCTCGAAGAGCGCAAACAATTCGTTTTCGGTCTGGAAGAAATAGTGAGCTCAGGAAATTGGCCTGAGCATTGGTATGATGATGTTGATCATTTTTGGATCGCGATTTGCGTGCAAGAATGTCTCCACTATTTCGGCTATTTGCTGAAACAAAGGTATTTGGAAGCAGATCGATCAGACGAGCGTTTGGATCAAATTATTCGACGCGCATTGAAAAAATTCTGTCCTGCTCAAGTTTGTAATCTTCTCTGGCAAAGTGCGCGCGATACTGTTGACTTCATGGCAACAAAAGGAATTCCGGATCGCCAAGCACACGCGGTCTGTAGAGGAATATTCGATCGGAAAGTTGATAAATTTGTAGCAGAAGGTTGGGAGTTAAGAAAATCCCGACGTGACTTCAATTGTCCACAGTCGGTCATAGCAAGCGTTTTCTTTCATCAGTTTATGCAGTCTAGTGGTGATGGATTCGACACTGCTCCGCCCGTGACAAGATTAGAATAGGGTCTCAGTTCGCAATGATGTCTGAACAGCTGTCTTTAGGAAATTTGTCTAAATGATAAATCTGAACGACCCGCAAGAATTCACGCTCTTTAATGTTGCGAGGTTGCTGGCTTCTGTTGAGGACGACGGAACCACGCACCAAATTCGTGTAGACACGAGCGGACAGGCTTACCTGTCGTCGGAGCCAAACATTGGGAATAGAAACTTAGATGGTGTGGCGGTTTACTTCGAAAGCTTCACCGCATCGGGGTATGTGGGGGTCGACGCCGCAAGTGATTCTGAATGGGTCGCGAGTGTTTACCAAGCATTGAAAGATAATTGGCCGACAGATCAACGAAGGTTCGTGGATTTCTACGGACCGCCAGAATATTTTGCCACGCGAATTTCGACTGGACTTGAGCTGCGAGATCCAAGTGCCGTTCCTGACTTGTCAGCTATGACCAGAGAACAACGAGTGGCCGAGATGGTGCAATGGTTTCTGTTTAACTACGAGGACCCTGCGAACTCCACTCCAAGAGATGAAGGCGACTACTTCTATATCTGGGGCGGCCCCTACTATGCTGGCGACATTATTCCACAGACATTTCTCGATGACGTCGATGAAGACGAAGTCGATAATGCAGTCGCAGAGATAGAAGCAATAGGCCACATTTGGGTACCTAATGAGCGGCGATTGGTCGATGATTACCAATGGTCGTACCCGGACGTGGTTGGCAAAAAGCTTGCTGATTTAAAAACGGGCGCCATTAAATCTGAAGTTGCTCGCGCGAGGTCTTTTATCGACCGCTTGCAGAGTGCATCCGTCGGCATGGGTCACAACAACCCTCCTGAGGAACTGGAAGAGTTGCCACTAGATCAGGAGGAGCTGGAAGATATTGCCAGAGAGTTGGAAACAATTGAGGAGCAGGCGCAGTCCCAATCAGCCGTAACGACCAAGCTTTGGCGTGCGTTGACGGCGGTTGGTAGAATGGTTGGGCGCGTGCTCAGCTGGTTTGGCGGACTGATCGATACCTTTGCAAAAGAATTCGCGAAATCCGCGGGAAAAACAGCGGGCCCTGCTGCGGTTGCAGCGGTGACGTATGCAAACTGGGACGGCCTAGTCTCGGCCGCCGTCAATTTGCTAGGCTTCTTCTTTTAGGCGCCGATAAATCAACTGAGCCTGTGTGGTTCGCGCCGTTGATAAGTTTCGGAGACAGGAAACGTCCGTCAATCAATAGCCTCACGCTTCGTACCGTCTTCCAAGAGATACAGCTCAGAGCCCATCTCAGCATACTTCTCCGACATCTCAGCCATCCCCTTCTCAGCCTCGAGATTGAGCGCTTTTTTCTCATTGTCCGTCATGTTTGCGGCGTAGTCGCGGACCTCGGCGGTGATCTTCATGGAGCAGAATTTCGGGCCACACATGGAGCAGAAATGCGCAACCTTGTGCGCCTCTTTTGGTAGGGTCTGGTCGTGGAAATCGCGGGCGGTTTCGGGGTCCAGTGCGAGGTTGAACTGGTCTTCCCAGCGGAATTCAAACCGGGCGCGTGAGAGTGCATCATCGCGCACCTGCGCCGCCGGATGGCCCTTGGCGAGGTCTGCCGCATGGGCGGCGAGGCGATAGGTGATGACGCCGACTTTCACATCGTCACGGTCTGGCAGGCCTAGGTGTTCCTTCGGCGTGACATAGCAGAGCATGGCCGTGCCATACCAGCCGATCATGGCCGCGCCGATGCCGGAGGTGATGTGGTCATAGCCCGGCGCGATGTCCGTCGTGAGGGGGCCAAGCGTGTAGAATGGCGCTTCGCCGCATTCACGCAGCTGCTTTTCCATATTCACCTTGATCTTGTGCATTGGCACGTGACCCGGGCCTTCGATCATCACCTGACAGCCCTTCGCCCAGGCGATTTTGGTCAGCTCGCCAAGCGTTTCAAGCTCTGCAAACTGGGCGCGGTCATTCGCGTCTGCGATAGAGCCCGGACGCAGGCCATCACCCAGCGAGAAGCTGACGTCATAGGCGCGCATGATCTCGCAGATCTCTTCGAAATGGGTGTAGAGGAAGCTCTCTTTATGGTGGGCGAGCATCCATTTCGCCATGATAGAGCCGCCGCGCGAGACAATGCCCGTGACGCGGTTGGCGGTGAGGTGGATATAGGCGAGGCGCACACCGGCGTGGATGGTGAAATAGTCAACGCCCTGCTCACACTGCTCGATCAGCGTGTCACGATAGACTTCCCATGTGAGGTTTTCAGCAATGCCGTCCACTTTTTCCAGCGCCTGATAGATCGGCACGGTGCCAATCGGGACCGGCGAGTTGCGGATGATCCATTCGCGGGTGTTGTGGATGTTACGGCCTGTTGAGAGGTCCATCACATTGTCTGCGCCCCAACGGGTCGCCCAGACCATTTTCTCCACCTCTTCCTCAACGGAGGAGGTGACGGCAGAGTTACCGATATTGGCGTTGATCTTCACAAGGAAGTTGCGGCCGATGATTTGCGGCTCCAGCTCCGGGTGGTTGATGTTCGCCGGAATTATGGCGCGGCCTTTGGCGATCTCGTCGCGGACGAATTCAGGGGTAATGAATTCGGGGATTTCCGCGCCGAAGCTTTCGCCCTGCGCGACGGTTTCGGCGGCATTGGCGAGCGCTTCCTGACGGCCAAGGTTTTCACGCTCGGCGACGTAGATCATCTCTTTGGTAATGATGCCGGCTTTTGCGAACTCATACTGGGTGATTGGTGGTCTTGTTTGCTCGCTGCTATTGCCAGCTGAAGCTGGCGCAGCTGCGCCTGCGCGGTCGCTTGTAGGGTCGAAATCGACGGCTTTGAGTGGTCTGTTGCGGATAGGGAATTCGCGGGCGAGGTATTTGCCCGTCGCGCCGCCATTGTCTTCCGGTTTGACTTCGCGGCCTTCATATTCCTCGACATGGCCACGCTCTTTCACCCATGCGGTGCGGGTGCGGGGCAGGCCTTTTTCGACGTTGATCTCTACGTTCGGGTCTGAATACGGGCCGGAGGTGTCATACACAGGAACCGGCGGCTCATTCGCTGTCGGGTGCAGGTCGATCTCGCGGCGCGGCACGGCAATGCTCGGGTCCGCCTTCGGGTGAGTGTAGACCTTACGGCTGGCAGGCAGCGGGCCGGTTGTGACTTTCGGGGTCTCGAATTCGGACTGGTCAGTAGGTTTGTTCATTTTTGTGCTCCGGAATTTGAGGTCGCGCCCGCGCCATATTTTTCCAAAATGTTCGCGAACTGCTCGGGGTTTTTAATGTCATAGATCACTGGCTCGTTGGGGCTGTGCTTTACCGGCCAGAGAAAAATCGTTGTTTCTTGCGTTGATAGAATATCGGCCTTGTCCGACTTTTTGCGTCTGGCCACTTTCAATGTGTCCACTGCAAAAGTTTTCAGGCTCCGGTTTAGCCACCTGGAATTCGTCAGGATGAGCCGTCGTGGCGTAAGAACGTGCACGCCGCTATTGCTGGTGCGAATGAATTCGATCGACAAAAGGAGCGGGCCTAAGATTGCGACGCTGTAGATGAATACCTGCCAGACCTGTACCCACCAGGGGTATGAGATCGGACGGCCAAATTTCATTCCGAGTAAGAGCAGTGCACCAATCAGCAGTGCCCAGAATATGCTGATGATTAGGCTGGCAGCCGCGAAATTCCTCCATTTCGGCGAAATGGGGTGCTTTTCCTGTAGCCAGATAACGTCTTCGCCCGCCCCTAAAATGCGGTCGAAATGTTCTCTTACTTTTGGGTCGCTAAAGCTCGGTTGCATCTCATTCCGTTCCTACGCCGGTCTAAACCGGATCAGGTTCAAAGGGTGCTCTTCTTCAGCGGTTTGTCATTCCGGGCGAAAAAGCGGTTTCCACTTTTTCTGAATGGCAAACAGGATCTCAGCCGGTGCACCGGCGCCCCTCGGATATTGGGGTAAACCTAGTTCAGTTGCTCTGATTTGGGAAGGGGCATCAGCGCGGCTGTCGGCGGAGCGTGGCGAGGCCTACGCCGGTGAGGATGATGGTGGCAGACAGGGCAAGGCGGAGCGTCAGCGGCTCGCTCAGGAAAAGCACTCCGCCAAGGGCTGCGATCGCGGGAACGGTGAGCTGTAAGATACCGGCCTGCGCACGGCCGAGAGCGGGCAGGACGCCGTACCAGATCGCATATCCGATACCTGATGTGATGATGCCAGAGGCGAGGGCTGCGGCAATCGCTGTATTGCCCGGCATGGCTTCGGTGTGTGCGAGGAAGATAAGAGGCGTCAGGAGAAGGGCGATCAGGCTGGCGCGGAGAAAGTTTCCGGCTGTGTCGCGCGTTGGCGCTTTGCTGGACCGGCCGATCAGCGAGTAAGCGCCCCAGCCCATGCCGGCGGCCATCATGGCAAGTATCGCAAATCCGGAAGATGGCGCGCTGAGGCTTGGCGATAACAGCCAGACGAGCGCGCCGAATGCCGCAATCAGGCCTGCCCATTGCAGGGCGGATAGTCGCTCACCTGTCTTCAGCGCCCAGCCGACCATGGTGAACTGAACAACGGCGAACAGGACCAGCGCGCCAAAGCCTGCGCCAAGCGCCAGATAGGCATAGCTGAAGCCCGCCACATAGACGAGCAGGCTCGCTGCACCTTTCCAGCTGCCGGTGCCTTTCACCTTCAGGCGTACCAGAAGCGCGAGCGCCAGCGCGCCGGAGATAAGGCGGATGAGTGTGAAGCTCCACGCGCCGCTCGCGCCATCGACAAGGGCAAAGCGCGCCAGCACCGAATTGGCAGCAAAGGCTATCATAGCAAGGCTGCCAAGAAGGAGGATGCGAAGGGTTGAAGGCATGGGCTGACTATTGGTCAGCAAAGCCCCTACAGCAAATCACGTGCGGTTGATGTGGAACTTCTTCGATTGAACAGTGTTCACCGGTGATGCATAGATCAGGGATGAAGTTCAGACGTACGCCGCTTTCGCGTTTCTTTCCTGTCGTTCTTGCGGCACTCAGCCTGTCGGCCTGCATTTCTGGGCCGAAGAACAGGTTGGTGGTGACGCCGGTTCCCAATGAGGAAACGCGTGAGTCCGCGAGCGTGCTGGTGGTATCAACGCGGGCCCGTTCTGATGAGCCGGGCGTTGTCTATTCCGGCGAGCGGTCTCCAAGAGGCGAGATTTCTATCATCAACATCGCTGCGCCGCCTGATCACCAGACGGGGCGTCTCGAACTGCCGCATGACGGGTCGAGACTGGACGCTAACGAGCATTTCGTCACCAACAGCATTGATTATATCGGCGAGAATCCGACCGAGCGTGTGAGCTCATGGTTCGGCCAACAGGTCGAAGACGGCAGCGTGCTGATTTTTGTGCACGGCTATAATGTGACCTTCGATGCGGCTGTGTTCGGCCTTGCGCAGATGAAGCTCGATTCCGGTATGCGTCAGGCGTCTGTCCTGTTTGCATGGCCATCCAGCGGGCGGTTGAACGGATATCTCTATGACCGTGAGAGCGCCAATTACTCGCGTGATGATCTGGAAAATCTGATCACCGGCATCGCCAACCGCGAAGAAGTGCGGGACATCACTATATTCGCGCACTCTATGGGCAGTTGGCTCACTATGGAAGCGCTTCGCCAGTATTCCATCCGGAATGGCGGGTTGAATGATAAGATCACAAATGTGGTCCTGGCGTCTCCCGATCTGGATGTGGATGTGTTCTGGCGGCAGATGGAAACGCTCGGTCCGGACCGTCCGCCTTTCACCATTCTGGTCACGCAGGATGATCGCGCGCTCTGGTTTTCGCGGCTGATTGCAGGTGCCTCCCGCCTTGGTGGTACGGACCCGACCAGCCCTGAAGTGCTGGAGCGTTTGCAGGAAGCTGGCGGCATCACTGTGCTGGACCTGACGGATGTGCCGGGCGGTGACCGTATGCGTCATTCAAGCTTCCTGACGGCGCCAGACATTGTTGGCCATCTGGGCAGTGCCATCCTCAATGAGAATGCGCTGGTCAGAAACTATGATGCCACACGGGGCATTGTGCTGGATGTCGGCCATCTTCTTACCGCGCCGCTTCGCATTGGTGATGAGGTCGACCCGCTGGTATTTGTGCCGCGCGACATGCCTGAGGATAATCAGGCGCCCGGCGCTTTCCCGCGCTTCAGGCCTGCCTATGCGGTGGAAGACGGTGAAGTGATCGAGGTGATGGTCGAAGAGCCTGCGAGCGAAACCAGCACCGAGGACGGCGACGACGAAGAACCGGATGCTGATGCGCCAGAGCCAGTCGAGACCGCACCGTCCCAGAACGACTAATCGAATAATACAAAGCCAATTAGCTAACTATCTTGACGGGTGTGCGCCGTGCTGATACTTAGCTTTATGGCTAACTTTAATTCATCTACGCAAAGTCAGATTGATCTCGGGTTTCATGCGCTCGCCGATACAACGCGGCGGGCCGTGATTGCGAGGCTTCATCAGGGGGAGGCGGCAGCTACAGAGCTTGCCGAACCGTTCGAGATGGCGCTGCCAAGCTTCATGAAGCATTTGAAAGTGCTGGAAGCCGGTGGGCTGATCATCACGCGAAAGGAAGGGCGCAAGCGTATCTGCTCGCTCGATCAGAAGGCGCTCGCCCGGCTGTCGGGGTGGATCAATGAGTATGAAAAAGGGTGGCAGAACCGGCTGGGCCGGATGGATGCCATGTTCAAGGAAGGGGACGAAACATGACCGCACTTATGCAGCACAGAACGTCGGTTCTGGAAAAACATTTCAACGTCAGTCCGGCACGCGTGTTTGCTGCGTGGGCTGATCTGGAGCAGCGGGCAAAATGGAATTCACCGTCTGATGATGTGGTGATCCGCTACACCGAAGATGATTTCTCTGTAGGTGGGAAAGACGTGTCGCTCTGCCTTGTGGGAGATTATATCGTGGCTGAGGTGGTGGGCATTTATCACCATATCGCGACTGACGAGCAGATTATCTATACCGAAATCATCAAGTCGGAAGATCAGGTGCAGGGCGTCAGTCAGGTGTCTGTCAGCATCGCGCCTGACGGGGATGGCACTCATATGGTGGTGACGCTGCAGACGGCGGCGGTTTCTGGCAGTGAAATTCTCGACGACGTTGCAGCAGGGTGGACTGCCGCGATAGCGAAAATGCAAGCCGTTCTGGAGGCCTAAACAGTCCGCTAGCCGGCGATCTTCGCGCCGCGTGCTCTGGCTTCGGCAATCCAGCGTGTGAGCTTCTCCGGCTTAGCGGATTTCACTGTGCCCATCTGTTTGACCTGAAGCGGCTTGATGCCGGAAAACTTCAGGACGAGGTTTTTTACCTGATGCTGGGCGGGTGACCCATAGGCGAGACGGTCGAAGAAGGCTGGTGCATCTGCGGTGATCATCACGTCGGCTGTGCGCCCTGAGAGCAGCTTATCCCACCAGGGATCATTCTCGTGATAATTCATGGCAAAACCGGGCAGAAAGGCGCGGTCCAGAACGCCCTTCATCTTTGCGGGCATGCCGCCCCACCATTGCGGATATACCCACAGCATATGATCGGCCCATAGGAGCGTTTCGCGCCATTCTTCAAGGCAGGGCTCCAGCGTTTTGCGCTGCGTGTAGCCGAGTGTGAGATCCGGATCGAACGACATATCGTTTAGGTTCATCCGGCGGATGTCCGCGCCTTTCCCGGCTGCACCTTCGGCGTAAGCATCTGCCAGTGCGTGACAGAAAGACGTTTCGCGTGGATGCCCCACCCAGATGAAGAGTTTCATTGTCGTGTCCCCCACTTCGCTTTCAGTAACATACCTGAAAGATCGGACTTTATAAGGCGCGCCCTTGTCGCAGGTGGGTTGAAGGAATGCGGCTTTCATTCAATGCTATAGGTGTGGGGAGGCGGCATTGCATATTCTGGCTTGGAACTTTGAATTCGCCCCTCGACGAGGCAAAGCGCTTCCTGTGTTGAAGGACCGTTATGCGGCGACTAACGCCGATATTGGCATTCTGAGCGAGGTCAGGGCTGACGCCATGCCTGACGGGCATGCAATCTTCGCGAGTCCGGACTGGGCGTATTCTGCGCATCCGCAAGCAAGGAAAATTTCTCTCGTTTCGAAATCGCCCTGGAGAAACGTTCATACACCGCGATCGGGGCGTCCGCTTGAAGGCCGGCTTGTGAGCGGGGTTACTAATGCTGAGGGGCAGGATTGCCTGGTCATCGGCATGTGTATTCCATGGTCCTTCTGCCACGTGACGTCTGGTCAGCGCGACAGTGAACGCTGGCAGGAGCATAAAGCCTTTCTGGCTGCATTGCCGGACGAGCTTGGGCCCGTACTGGAAACCGATTTGCCGGTCATTCTGGGCGGAGACTTCAATCATACCTTCCCGCGGGCACGCACCAACGAAGCGGCGCATGCAATGGTGTCAGATTTTCTGGCACGGTTTGATTTGAAGCTCGCGACGGAGGCACCGCCATTCGAAGGACGGTTGCTCAATCATATTGCTGTCAGGGGCGCTACGGCTGGCAGCCTGACGCGCATTGAGAATATGTCAGGCGGTAATCAGCTGACAGACCATATTGGTGTGGTCGCGAGGCTATGCTTGCCATAGCGAAGCAAGTGCTCCACAAGGCGGCCAGCAGGACTGTTCAGTCCAACTGGTACAGGATTTGGGTGCTGTATTGTCCTGGCTGGGTGTTGCCCTGATCGTCCACAGCCGTATGGAATTGCGCATAGCCTATCATGCTTTCGCAGGCAGTATGATCAAGAATGGGCCAGCCGCTAGTTCGCGTGATCTCGCAGTCCTGCGGTTGTCCACTCTCATCGACGATGACAGTCAATCCAACGGTTCCTTCCCAACCCAGTCTTCTGGCAATTTCAGGATAGGCCTGGGACACGCGGCTTGCCCACCGATTCAGGTTGCGAGGCCGGACGGTTTGCATTGCCGGTGGTCTTGTTGTTCCCGTTCTTGGCGGCGCAGTCTCTGACTCGAACTCAACCCTTTCAAGAGTGATATCCAGATCGCTCGAATTTGAAGTGTAGAGACTTTCGCTCCGCAGTATAAGCGAAAGTTGTTCACTGCCCGGATGAGACCAGTTTGTAGCATAACGCGAATAGCCTTCATCTTCGCGAACTTGCCAGTCCTGAAGCACCGAACATTCTGCAAGCTGTTCTTTCAGGCGATAATATCCGTCTCGCGCGTCGCGCAGACGTCCTCTTGCCTCTCCATTAACGGGAAAGCGGCAGGTCAATGACGTGACTTTCATGGTGCCTTCAGCGTGATTCGGCAGTTCTCTGTTCAAACCACAAGGTTCCCCATTCAGGGGTTCCAGAGATGCTCCGGGACGATAGCCCCCATTGTCCTCTGATCGAAAGGCCGGATCGAGAGAGACAAAAGGAGTCTCGGTCAAGCCTTCAATAATCCACCATTCGATTTCGTTGCATAAGTCGGCCTCCGCGTTGGCAGTGCAGAACGCACCGAATACCAAGGGCAGAACAGCAGCCGAGAGTGTTTTCCACATAATCACGTCCCCTATGATTGTGATAAAAATAAACGGGACTTCCTGCTCCGCTCAAGTATCCACGCTGCAATTAGAGGAAAAGGAGCTACCGAATGTTGAGTTTTTCCGATAGCCGCTGTGAGCATATTGGTTTGCCATATTCACTGGCACGATCTACCCGTGCGCAATGAAACTCGTTGAATATCTCAAAAGGATCAATTACGTCGCACCGCTCCGTGTCGATCTTGCGACGCTGAACGGGCTGATTGAGGCGCATGTGCGCGCGGTGCCGTTTGAGAATCTCGATATCTATGCCGGTCGCCCCGTCGAATGGTCGCTTGAAGCCGCCTATGATGAGATCGTCACGCGCAAACAGGGTGGCTGGTGTTTTGAAATGAACACGCTGTTTGAGTGGGTGCTCAGCGAAATCGGCTTTGAGGTGATGCGGCTGTCTGGCGGTGTGCGGCGCGAGAAAATGGGTGATGTCGCGCTTGGAAATCATCTTTGCCTGATGGTGTCGCTGGACCGTGATTATCTTGTGGATGTCGGCTTTGGCGGCTCGCAGATTTCCGCCATTGCACTGGAGGAAGCCGAAACGCTGCACCGTCCGCTACGCATGGCTCTGTTGGATGCAGGGGATGGATACTGGCGTATGCATGAGGGCGGCTGGCGCTCTGCGATGAGTTATGACTTTCGCGCCGAGCCAGCTGATAACGCGCTTCTTCAGCAACAGCATGATGTTCAGGTGGAAGATCCGAATTCCATTTTCCGCAAGACAATGACGGCGAAGATCAGGCGCGGGCGGTCCTATCACACGCTACGCGGTCAGATGCTGGAAACCAATCATCCAGGCAGCAAGGAAGCGCCGCGCATCATTGAATCAGTCGATGAGATGAGAACAGTCCTGCGTGATCTGTTCGGGCTGGAAGAGCCGGACCTTGAACGCCTCTGGCCGATGCTGACAGCGCGCCGCAGGCAGATGTTTCCGCGTTCGGATGCCTAGCGCGCAAATTTGCGCTGCATGTCCATCACGAACCGGATGGCAATCTCGATATAATGAGAATTGGCCATAAGCCCGCCAACAACAAAAGCTGGCCAGAGATCAAAATGGCTGACGGGACCTGTATGGAAAAAAAGGATCAGAATGGTTGGGCCGAACAGGCTGAGCGCAATAATCATCCGGCCAATCCATGCCCCCGCTTTGAACGGTGAAATTGCCCCGAATGCGAAGGCGGCGATCAGCCCGAAGAAATAGCTCGTCTCTCCGGCACTTCGATCTTCAACGGCCCACAGAAACACGAAAAAGGCCATGCCGAACACGCAGGCCGCCATGATGATGACATGGGTGATGTTCTTAGGTGTGATGAGCATTGGCGTCCCTCCATCTGCAGTTTAGCGGGGGAGACTGGTGCTCCGGTTAAGAGGACATATGAAATTTCGACGTGAGCCGGTTATGCGGTTAGTCCACGGGCTTTAGCGATGGCCTCACAGGCTGACTGTTTATCCGTGAGCATGACCATGATGAACATGTCGTCGGCGTCGGTTCCGGTCACCAGAATTTCTGATTCTGATGTTACGTCTTCCACGCGCAAAATGTGGTCGATCTCAAGGCTTGAGTGCATGTCGCCGTCGTTTCGGATTGCAAAAAGACGCTGGTTTGTGACTCCGTATGCGATAGGAAATCGCTCCACACCATCATTAGTATCTCGGAGCCGTTGTATGAGGGAATAAATGACGGCGAGGCTGATCGGCACGCAGAGTGCCAGAACGATGATACTACCTGATAGCCGGATTATCTCGTCCCGCTGCACATAGATGGGAATGGCTGAAACGAGCTGTACCGAGATAACCAGACAGGTGAATAAGCCAAGCACACGGTACAGAACACCACCTGCGACATCTCTGAACTGTTGCCAGCGGATACGGGCAGGATGCACCATTTCGCTCCAGAGAAGTGTCTCTCCATCCCGCAGAACCGTGTGGAGTAAGACGTCTTTGCCTACAGTCACGGGGATGTCGTTCCGTCAGTCTGCCGTTTTGCCGCGATTACCCAGGCGATTTTGTAGTGCACGTCCTGCGGCGCAGCGACACTGGACAATCGCAAAAAGCGTCCCGGCTTATGAGTATTCTTGTAATAGTCGGGTGAGCGAATGACGATGTCGCCGACCTCGTTTCTCTCGTTCAGCTCGAGCGAAGAATTCGGGCCAATCAGATACTGAAACGCGTTCCCCCAAATGACCAGCATCGGGATGTAGGCGATCGCGCGATTGGTCGTCACAAAGTACCAGGTGTTCCGAAACTGGCCGCGGACGATGAAAAACAGGCTGATGGCGGCGATGGGAATCACAACGCCAAAGCTTCCGAGCACAACCGGCAGGCTTTCCGGATCATCCAAAATCAACGGAATCTGCATAAGCAGGGCGATCAGAGCGCAGACTATCATGATGATGATCGGCGCTTTTTTGATGCGCGTGGGCTGGCCGGACCAGATAAGCTGCTCTTCGGGCAGCATCATGCCCTGAAGCAGCTTTACCGCCTTTACGGGTAGCTCGTTTTCGGCGCCGTCAGTGACTGTGTGTTCTGGCATCTGACCCCCGCCGCTTAAACGCCTGTTCCGCGTTTAGTGGAAACGCAAAACGGGCGATATGCAAGCAGAAGATGGCCGCTCAGATGTGGTCGCGCAGCCAGTCTGTATCGCGTGCCATGAAGCAGCGAATAGCAAACTCGGCATCGGCATGGCCGACGCCCTGGCGGTCACCTGTCGCAGCATTGGCTCCACCATCGCTGATCATGTTCCAGCTGATATGGTAGCTGCCATCCGTCTTCGGGAGCAGAGTGATCCAGCTCTCTGTTGTCTGGTCGGTCACGCCAAGAACAGGCGGGCAGGCCTCGCCCTGAATACCGCCGGAGGCTTCGAATTTCTGAAGGTGCGGCGGCCAGTCATACTCGTTCAGAAGTGAGATAGCCGGGCTCGCCGATTCAACCGGCTGGTCAACGACATTGTTATAGTCGAGATCCTGTATCCACAGTGAGAAAGTCATGTTTCGTCCCCTTTTTGTCCTCACATTGGAGCGGCCATCAACGCTTGTTCATCAGCGTGTTGAGGTGGTCGGCCGCCGTTTCGACATTCGCGATGTTCATCAGCCTGCGCGGCATCAGAAAGTTCCAATGCCCGCGATACTTGCGGAACATATGAACCAGCTGAGGTCGCCTCAGCTTGATGCTGCCGCGCGTCCCGTTTGCAGAAACCTTCACGAACTGAATCTCTTCTGGCGGCATGGTTCGGCAGAGTGAAGGCGGAAATGTGTTCATAATAAGTAAGCGCTCACTTGTTATTGCGTAAGCAAAGCTGAACGATTGGAGGAAGGCGAAAGCGGGCATGCCAAAAGCAGCCAGCGTGATCACTGTCGCCCAGATGTAGTAGACGAATGAAAACGGGTTGGTTTCACGGAAGATGTCGAACATCAGATGCGAGGGCATATAAAAGACAGCGAGGTAAACCACTGCGGCACCTATGGCGGCGTAGATCGCGTAGAAAATCTGAAGATCGAGTGTCGCGCGACAGCCCTCATCGGTCCAGCGCACGGTTTCGCCGGGCTTTAGTTTCTTCTGTAGCTTCCGGTTCAGCTTCCGGCTGGCAAATTCTGCGTTCATTCCTTGTCCCCCAAATCGGAAAACAGGCTAGAGCGGGCAGACGACCTTGGAAAGCGCGACGCTGTAAAAACTGAACTAATTTAGCACCTCACTTGACTGTAGCGGGCTCTCATGAATTTCTGACTTTGAGCCTTAAGTTGAAAACGGGGCTGATAGGGAGGACTCCATGAATATAAAACGATCTGCTGCAGGCATAACTAGCTTGTGCGGTGCGCTGTTTGCGCTTGCCGCGTGTCAGACAACGGCGCCGTCCGTGCCGCTCACGCTAAGTGCTGCACCATGCACGCCACCACCGGTAGACCGTTGTGTGCGCGGCGAAGATTGCGGCGCGCTGGTTGTTGAGCAGGGACCAGCCATGAATCCGGAAACGGAACGCAATTACTATCTGGATTACTCATGTGATCTGCGCGAGGGCGATCCGGTCACAATCGTTCTGAACCTTCATGGCGGCGGATCATACGGAAACTGGCAGCGTCACTACTTCCCGATTTTGGATCATATCGACGACTATAATCTGATTGTCGCTACGCCCAATTCGCCAATCCAGTTCTGGCGCGAAACAGATGATGCCCATCTGGAAGGTATCGTCACAAACCTGATCGATGAGATTGGCGCGGAGAATATCAATTCATTCTGGATGGCTGGTCACTCTCAGGGTGGGATGACGTCACGTCGTCTGATCTGTACCGACTTTTATGCTGATAAGGTCGACGGTTTTCTGAGCTTGTCAGGCGGCCGTGTCAGTCGATCTCAGCTATCGCCAAATTTCTATCGTCCGGGTCCGGATGATACAGGTCCGCGCCCGCCGCGTGAGCCGCGCGTGCTTCCGCCAGAGGAGTTTCCAATCTGTGAGTTCAGCCATATCAATACGAATGGCGAGCTGGAGATTGTTGAACTGCCAGACACGTCCGAGTGGGCAGATCGTCTTGGTTGTGATGCGCGCATTCGCGAGGATGACGTAATCGATACAGAGCCTGGCTATGTGTATGACGGATCAGCTCAGCGCGTACCGAACCCTGTATGGGGTCTGTTGCCGCGTGGCGGCACATCTGAAGTTTTTGTGTATCCGAACTGTGATGGTGGTCGCATTGTGGCGGACGTTATCCGGCTTGATAAAGGACATACTGAAGGACTTGAGCCAGAAGTCACGCGAACCATTGTCGAACTGATGATGAGTGCTGAAGGCGGAAAGATTGCGTCGTCTGCGCAGTAATTTTAACAGGACTAAATCAGAAGGGCGCCTCGGTTGGTGCCCTTTTTTGTTGCCCATGTCTCAAGCGCAGCGCATGCTTAACGTAAGAGAAGGGAAACACGATGCGCAATCTGATCATTATTGCTTCAGGACTGCTCATTGCGGCCTGCGTAACCGAAGTACCGGTTGCGGAGCGTCCGCAGGTTGAGGCCACTGAAGCCTTTGTTGCAGCGAATGCTGACATCTGCCGGGACGCAGGCGGTGACTATGTCCGCGACGGTATGCGCGGCTGGTATCAATGCGTGTATTCGTATCCGGATGCCGGTGAGCCGTGCTTTGACAGTTCAGAGTGTGAGGGCCAGTGCCGTGCAGATATTGCGGGGAGTAACATGCTGCCGGAAGGCTCTATGACGGGTACGTGCCAGATGACGACCAGCCCGTTCGGGTGCTGCGCGACCGTTGAGAATGGGCAGGTAGGCGCTACGCTCTGCGTTGATTAGATAAAGAAAATTCGGGGAGGATGTTATGACAGGATTTGAAGCTGTCGGGCTTTATATCGGCCTCATTATCATCTTGATGTTTGTGCTGAAGGGAAATGTCGGCCGTGTACGCGTGGCCGAAAAAGTGAGCCTTGGCGATGGTGGTAGTGACCGTATGCTGCGGGCCATTCGCGCGCAGGGCAATGCGATCGAGGATGTGCCGATTGTGCTTGTCGGCTGGCTTGCGCTCGCCGCTTTGTCTGCGCCGGTCTGGCTGATCCATATGCTGGGGATCGCCTTTATCCTTGGGCGCGTTCTCCACGCCATGGGTATCAGCCTGGTCAAAGGGCTTGAATGGGGCCGTTCTGCCGGAACGTTTCTGACCGCGCTTGTTATGCTGGCTACAGCGGTGGGCTGTATCTGGTATGCGATTGGCTAAAGCGATGTCTATGCCGCCGCAGCGGGATATGCGTGCATGGGTCCAGTCTGGCTATGGAGGTGTTGAACGGCTTGAGCTGCTGACGGTGCCGCGCCCCTCACCTGGAAAAGGCGAGGTTCGGGTTCGGGTTTCAACCTGTGGAGTGAACCTGTCTGACTGGGAGTTTTTGACCGGAAGCCCGTTTTATGCGCGACTGGCTGGGGGCTTTGTTCGGCCGTGGCGCAGCGTTCTCGGGTCTGACATCGTCGGTGAGATCGACGCTCTGGGGGAGGGTGTTGAGGGTTGGAAAACTGGCGAAAGGGTCATGGGCGATTTTGTTATGACGCGTGGCGGTTTTGCTGAATATGCCATTGTTAAAGCAGCTTATTGCAACCGCGTGCCATTAGAATTGTCTGACGAGGTGGCGGCCGCCCTGCCTCAGTCGGGCGGGATAGCTCTCGCGGGCGTGGCTGGTGCCGAAAACGGTGTGCGTTTTCTCATCAATGGTGCAGGCGGAGGTGCCGGGCCAATAGCTCTGCATCTGGCCAAAGCACGAGGCGCGATCGTGACGTGCGTGGATCGAGGTGACAAGCTGGATTATCTCACTCACCTCGGCGCTGATCAGGTGATTGACTACGAGACGACGGATTTCGCAGGAACGGGACAGAAATGGGATCTGATTCTGGATCTGGTGGCGACGCGCTCAGCGCAGACAGTTGCCAGGGCGCTTGCGGAGAGTGGTCGCTATCAGGCCGTAGGCGGTTCAGTCTCTACTCTGCTTAGCCTGATGGGAGGTTCCTTCTTTTATAGGGCTGGAGGGCGGCAGATTGGCGTTCTCGCAGTTCCTTCGAGCGCCGATGTAACTGCTGACATCGCGCGCCGCGCTGTTTCCGGGGAGTTAAAGCCTTTGCTCGATGACGTGTTCCCATTGGAGCGTTGTGATGAGGCGATAGCAAAGGTTGGTGCCGGTGCCGCGCGCGGGAAGGTGGTCGTGAAGGTATGAGTTCTGGAGTGCACGGGCGATGTCATTGCTCAGCGACGAAAGTTGTTTGCTGGCGCCCGAAAGAACCTTGTAACTGCGTTTGGCGTCTTCACGTAAGACAAAGAAAAAGCGCAGACCGTGACGCCTGCGCTTTTATTCTAATCAATTTATATGACGTATCACAGAATGGATTGTTTGGTCGATGCGACGTCTTTCATGAATGCCTCAAGGCCGGCATCTGTCAGCGGATGCTTGAAGAGCTGGTGAATGACTTTTGGCGGAATGGTCGCAACATCAGCGCCCATTTTTGCAGCTTCCATCAGGTGAATCGGGTTGCGGATAGACGCGACCAGAACCTCTGTGTGGATGTCCGGATACATGGAGTAGACCTGACAAATGTCAGAGATCAGGCCCATGCCGTCCTGCGCGATGTCATCAAGACGGCCAACGAATGGTGAGATGTATGTCGCGCCAGCCTTTGCCGCCAGAAGCGCCTGCGCAGAAGAGAAGCACAGCGTGACGTTCGTTTTGATGCCTTCCTGGCTCAGCGCGTAGCAGGCTTTGATGCCGTCAAATGTAAGCGGCAGCTTCACTACGAGATTGTCAGCGATCTCTGCGAGCTTCTTGCCTTCTGCAATCATGTCAGCGGCAACAGTCGTTGTGACCTCGCCGGAAACAGGACCCGGAACCAGTGCGCAGATTTCTTTCAGAACTTCGAGAATGTTGCGGCCAGATTTTGCGATCAGCGACGGGTTGGTCGTGACGCCGTCCAGAAGGCCGGTTTCCAGAAGGGCTTTGATTTCGTCAATTTCAGCTGTGTCGACAAAGAATTTCATCTGAGTGCCCCTGTATTGGCAGGTGGGATTTGCCCCTCTTTACGGAGAATGGGCGTCTGGCGAAAGCCTTTTCTGATGGCGACTGGCTGCAATCAGGCGGTTTTGGGCTTGAGTTCGATCCATATCTGCTCTGACTGCGCAAGGCATGTGCCGTTGGCGCGGTAGATCGCTGTGCCTGCACCATGTTTGCGTCCGTCATGAAAGTTCAGCCAGCCGGTAACGGTGAGTGTCTCACCCGCTTTCGGGCGCTCGTGTATCTGCGCCGTCATCTGGCCAAGCACCATCGGATTCTTCTGATTACCAATCGCAAAGGCGCCCGGGCAATCAAGCGCGGCCCAGAGAAATTCATCACAGACGCGGCCTTCCTCATCGCAGAAGTTGTCGTCCGGCATCCAGAGGTCACCAACGCCATCATAGCCTTCAAGCCGGCCGGTGAAGAGGCAGAGTCCGTCGCCCCGTTCGCGCAGCGGCCCGCAGACGAAACACGCCGGAAAGACATGGTCTTCAACTGAGTTGAAGGTTTCAGGGCCTTTCGCGGCAAGGCTTTGAGCTGGGGCCTGAGGCGCGGCGCTCAGAGGATCGGCCGGGCGGGCTTTGATGACGAGCGTCTCGCCGAGCATGGCATCGAGGCCGTCATCTGACGTCGTAACGCTCAGCGGCGTATCGAGCGGCGGCGGCGCACGCAGCTGGACGAGCACAGCGCCGGAGGTCTGCATCTTTTTGGCCAGCAGTCCACCTGAATAACCGCCATTTCCAGACCCTGGTGGTCCATTGAAACGGCTGCCAACCGTGATTGTATCTGTCATGCCTACTCTTCTGTGCTTTCCACAACTCCAATGATTGGCCCCATGCGGAGGCCTTGTTCATTGCGTGATAGCTCAGGTGCATAAACGCGTGAGATCGTGCCGTCGAGGTATAGCGCGTTGGGCGCGCCCAGATGATCTCGGAACACGCGGGCAAAGGTGTAAAAGTTCACGAACGTGTCCGAGATTACAAAAACGACTTCGCCGGCCTCTTCATTGACGCCGACCCCATTGCGGCGTTTGAGCGACGTGCCCGCCGGATTGAGCGAGGGGTGATATTCGCCATCAATGACCAGCATGGGACCTGATTGGGTGGCGTAAATCGCTTCGGGCGCAAGCGTGCGGTAGGCGAGGCTTTCCAGCACGTGCGCGCCGGACGCGTCTATATAGAAAACGCCATTCGGCAGCATGCCGAAATTGCCCGGCCCTTCGCGCGTCATCAGCTGTTGGGCCTGTTCGCTATCCTCAATGTAAAGGCCGACCGGCGTGCGATCCTCGTGATACATGCCGCCATTCATCGCAAAGACGAGAGTCTCACCATCTGTATTGAGTGTCTCCTCCAGCAGTTCAAAATGGCCGAACGCTTCGCCATCGGGCGCGGTGAGGAACAGGCGCATGTCCGCGCTCTGATCAAACCGGCAAATGACGAAAGGCGCGTTATAAACGGTTTCACGTGCGCAATGGGATGGCGTGTCCTCCGCGCAGGCCGCAACAGGCGTGAGCGCAAGAGCAAGGCAGAGTGAATTAAGTGTATGATGTGTCATGTAATCGAGCGTCCGTGGAAGAGCGGACTAGCCCTAATCAGGATGGGCGTCTTCCCTAGCCTTTTGATCGGCCTGTTGTAGTGGTGAAAGTGTGGTTTTGATCAGGTTAGCAAGTTTTTGCGGTTCGCTAACGCCAATTAGATCTTTTGGGATGTGCGCACACATCCAGCATAGGCTGTAGCCAGTACCGTGGGCAGCGATATTCCAATCGGTAGTTCGCTTTCCTATTCCGCCTAGTCCGAGCATGTGAGCGCAAGCATTATAACCGTTCCCGTTTTGCCGAGGCTGTTTGGCAATATGAAAGACGGATTCATCCAACGACCGGAAAGGGATCGGTAGTCTCTTCCGAGGAAGGTATTCACGATCAAAACGCGCTTGTTCGTAAGAGCATAGTGGTAGAAGAAACTTCGAGGAATTCCGATGAGGCTAAGAAAGCCGACAATGGCGATATAATGTAGCGGAATCAGGACCACTGCGTATTGCAGGAAATCAATGAACTCTACTTTTAGGTAAGTCTCGAATAGCATCCGTTCACCGAAATAAGTTACGGGCCAACAGAAAATGCCGAACAAAACACACAAAGCTATTCGCCCCCAATGAGCGCGCACCTGCCTTTGACGCCAGATGATCGTCTCATCGTCTCGCAGGTACTTATCAAAGGGCCAGGTGTCGGGACGTGTCATTCGGTCAGCAGGCCCAGCTCACGCTGCAGCTTTTTCGTCAGGCCGCGCCCGACAATCGTATAGCTGTCGCGGATATAGCTGAGGAGCTCCTCGTCTGACATGGTCTCGTCGGTTGTGCGCTGGATCCAGCTCATGCCGCGTGAGGCCAGATGCGGCGCACCCTGAAGGCCGGGCTGTTCTTTCAGGATATCAAAGCCCATGCGGGAAATTTTGAATGAGCAGCGGCTGAGTTTGTTGTCAGCGTCTGCGCCGCCAATCGCGAAAACCTTGCCGCCAATTTTCCAGACATGAGAGCCGCCCCATTGCACGACATGCGTGGTGTGAGGAAGGCTGCCGCAGAAGGCGTTATACTCATCCAGTTTCATAGGGGATTCCTAGCATGCCTCGAATTTTTTCGGAACATTGAGAGGGGGCTTTCCGTTAGTTTGTTGAAGAGGCGCGATGAACGTGCCCGCCAATTGAAAGGAGAGACACCCATGGCTCTTGCAACACTGAGAGACGTATATATCGACCAGCTTCAGGACATTTACAGCGCGAACAATCAGGCCGAAAAAGCCACGCGCAAGCTGGCGGAACACGCAACAGATCCGAACCTGAAACAGGCGCTGAATGACGGCGTAAAAGGTATTCAGGACGGTAAGGAAATCGTCGCGGATATTCTGAAAAGCTATAATGCCGACCCGAAGGGCGAGTTCTGCAAAGGCATGGAAGGTCTCGTAAAAGAGGCAAAAGCCCACGGCATTGAAGCGGACTTCGAAAACAGCGAAGTGCAGGACGCCGTGATTATCACTCAGTACCAGCGCATGGCGCACTATGCGATGGCCGGTTACGGCTCAAGTGCAGCCTTTGCTCGCCGCCTTGGTAAGCAGAATGAGGCCCGTGCCCTTTATAAGTGTCTTGATGACACCATGGGTGGCGACAAGCGCATGACCATGATCGCCGAAACAGGCGTAAATGAGAAAGCTGCTGCGTAACGCCAGCACCCCATAAGACGTGAAGTCTTTCAAAAGCCCCGGATGAGTTCGCTCCTCCGGGGTTTTTGCTATGCGCTATATGCAAAATGAAAACCCCGGCTCTGTGGGCAAACAGAGCCGGGGTAAGGGCACTCTACTCAAGGGTCCGGCGAAATATTGGGGCTCGCCGGAGGGTGCAGTCAGCCGGAGGTTCGTCAGGCTGCCGCAGTCTCTGAAATCGGTTGATCCAGACGATCCTTCATCTCGTGCGGAACGATCTGCCAGAAGTGTGGCAGCTCTGTTTCCCACTGGTCGAGAATGGTCATGGCGCGGCGGGAGTCTGTGCGCTTCAGATGGTTCTGGATCATCTTCTTGAGAACGCCTTCCCAGTGAGAAGACTGAACACGATACCAGCCGACAGAATCCGGGTTCACAACGTTTTCGAAGTTGTTGTCCGGATCGTAGATGAAGGCCATGCCGCCAGACATACCCGCGCCGAAGTTGTCGCCAACTTCACCGAGGATCGCGACTTTACCGCCCGTCATATACTCACAGCCGTTAGAGCCGCAGCCTTCGATGACCGCTGTTGCGCCGGAGTTACGAACCGCGAAACGTTCTGCCGCCTGACCTGCTGCAAAGAGGTTGCCCGAGGTCGCACCGTAAAGGCAGGTATTGCCGATAATGGTGTTCGTCGCAGCCTCTGTCGCGAGGTGGGAGAACGGCTTCAGAATGATGGTCGCGCCGGACAGGCCCTTACCGACATAGTCGTTGGAGTCGCCGGTGACTTCGAGGGTGAGGCCTTTGACAGCGAATGCGCCAAGAGACTGACCCGCAGAGCCACGAAGCGAGATCCAGAGGCGGTTAGCCGGGATCGCATCATTGCCGAACTGGCGAACGATTTCCGAAGACGCACGCGTGCCGATGGCGCGCATTACGTTTTTCACGCCGTAAGCCAGCTGCATTTTTTCGCCACGCTCGAAGAATGGCTGCGCGTCACGCAGGATCTGGTGATCGAGCGTTTCGGCAACTTCGTTGCGGTGGTTCGGCTTGTAGCTGATCGGCTTGTCCTGCTCGACTTTGACCAGAAGCGGGTTCAGGTCGAGGTCATCAAGGTGAGCCGCGCCGCGAGACACCTGAGACAGGAGGTCTGTACGGCCGATCACTTCATCAAGGCTTGTGAAGCCGAGGTCGGCGAGGATTTCACGGACTTCTTCAGCGATGAAGCTCATCAGGTTCACAACCTTGTCCGGCGTTCCGGTGAACTTCTCGCGGAGGTCGTCGCGCTGTGTACATACGCCGACAGGGCAGGTGTTGGAGTGACACTGGCGAACCATGATGCAGCCCATCGCGACGAGCGAGAGTGTACCAATGCCGTATTCCTCAGCGCCCAGCATAGCCGCCATGACAATGTCACGGCCTGTGCGCAGGCCACCATCTGTACGCAGGGTAACCTGATCGCGCAGATTGTTCAGTGACAGAACCTGGTGAGCTTCAGCCAGACCCATCTCCCATGGCAGACCTGCGAATTTGATCGACGTCTGAGGGGAGGCACCCGTGCCGCCATTATTTCCAGCGATCAGGATGACGTCCGCTTTCGCTTTCGCTACGCCTGCCGCAATTGTGCCGACGCCCGAACGGGCCACCAGCTTCACGCAGACACGTGCGATCGGGTTGATTTGCTTCAGGTCGTAAATGAGCTGGGCAAGGTCCTCGATCGAGTAAATGTCGTGGTGCGGCGGAGGCGAGATCAGTGTTACGCCCGGTGTAGAATTCCGGAAACGTGCAATCATCTCGGTGACTTTGAAGCCCGGAAGCTGGCCACCTTCACCCGGTTTAGCGCCCTGAGCGACTTTAATCTCGATCTCGCGGCACTGGTTCAGGTATTCAGCGGTCACGCCGAAGCGACCGGACGCAACCTGCTTCACTGCAGAGTTCGGGTTGTCACCGTTCGGAAGCGGTTTGTAGCGGTCGCGGTCCTCGCCGCCTTCACCGGAAACCGACTTCGCGCCGATACGGTTCATGGCGATGTTGAGCGCGCCGTGTGCTTCCGGAGAGAGCGCACCAAGCGACATGCCCGGCGTCAGGAAGCGCTTGCGGATTTCGTTGATGGACTGAACCTCGTCGAGCGGAACAGAGCGTTCTGCTGGTTTGAAGTCCAGAAGGTCACGAAGCTGGATCGGGTCCTGATCGCGCAGCGCCTGAGAAAATGTCTTATAGCGGGCGTAAGAGCCTGTGTCGCACGCAGATTGGAGCTGGTGGATCAGCTTGCCATCAAGCGCGTGACGCTCGCCATTGCGACGGATGCGGTAGAAACCACCAATTGGCAGGGAGATGACGTCTTCATCATATGCCTTGTTGTGGATTTCGATGGCTTTCTTCTCAAGACCGCCGAGGCCAATACCTGAGATACGGCTTGTCATGCCCGGGAAGTATTCAGCGACGAGCGAACGGGAAAGGCCCAGCGCTTCGAAGTTGTAACCGCCACGATATGACGAGATGACCGAGATACCCATTTTTGAGAGGATCTTCAGAAGGCCGCCTTCAATCGCATTCTTCTGACGGCGCACACACTCGTTAAGAGACAGGTCGCCGAACAGACCTTTGGCGTGGCGTTCTGCGATACAATCCTGCGCAAGGTAAGCGTTGACACATGTTGCGCCACAGCCGACGAGCACTGCGAAATAGTGCGTGTCGAGACACTCGGCCGAACGGACCGTGATCGAGCAGAAAGAGCGCAGACCTTGCTTTACAAGGTGAGACTGAACCGCGCTGGCTGCGAGGATCATTGGCGCTGCGATCTTGTCCTGACCCTGAAATTCGTCGGTAAGGACGATGTGCTCATGGCCGGAACGCACAGCGTCTTCAGCTTCCTGTTGGATGCGATCGAGGCAGGCACGCAGGCTGTCACCAGTGTAGGCATTTGCCAGTGGCGGCGCGAATGTACAGTCGATCTCGCAGACGCGGTCGCCCATCATCTCGCGGAAGCGCTTATACATACCGTTCGACAGAACCGGGCTTTCCAGAACGAACACATCGGTTTGTGTCGCGTCGGAGGCCAGAATGTTGCCGAGGTTTTTGAAGCGTGTTTTCAGGGACATCACGCGATCTTCCCGAAGCGGGTCGATTGGCGGGTTTGTCACCTGAGAGAAGTTCTGGCGGAAGAAATGAGACAGCGGACGATACGTGTCGGAAATGACCGCTGGAGGCGCGTCATCACCCATTGAGCCGATAGCTTCTTTGCCATCTTCGACCATAGGCGCGAGGATGAGCTCCATGTCTTCCATGGTGAAGCCGGCAGCGAGCTTACGACGGCGCAGTTCGTCCGCGCCATAGGCTACAGGTTCTTCACCCGGGCCGATCATAGGCTCGAGTTCTTTGACGTTTTCAAGCCATTCCAGATACGGGTGCTTGGCTGCGAGCTTGGAGACGATCTCTTTGTGCTCGTAGAATTTGTGCTCTTCAATGTCGGCAGCAATCATGCCGCCCGGACGCACACGGCCCTTCTTGACGATTTCTTCTTCGTCGAGCGGGCACATGCCAGATTCAGAGCCGACAGCCAGAATGTTGTCACGGGTGAGGGCGTAACGCATCGGGCGCAGACCGTTACGGTCAAGGCCGGCAATCGCCCAGCGGCCGTCAAACGCTGCAATCGCAGCAGGGCCATCCCAAGGCTCCATCACGGAGTTAGCGTAAGAATAGAGCGCTGCATGCTCGTCAGCCATGACGCTGTCACGCTTCGACCAGGCTTCCGGCATGAGAAGCGCTTTCGCCATCGGCGCAGAGCGGCCAGCCTTAACCAGCATTTCGAAGACAGCATCGAGAGAGGCGGAGTCAGACGCGCCGGCCGAGATGACCGGCTTCAGGTCGTTCTCGTGACCTTCAAACGCATCCGCAACCATGCGGATTTCGTGTGATTTCATCCAGTTCTCGTTGCCGCGAACCGTGTTGATCTCACCATTGTGCGCGAGCATGCGGAATGGCTGGGCCAGCCACCATTGCGGGAAGGTGTTGGTGGAGTAGCGCTGGTGATAAATACAGACAGCAGAAACAAAACGTTCGTCTTTGAGGTCTGGATAGAAGTTGTCGATGTCTTCGGCGAGGAACATTCCTTTATAGATCAGGTTCCGCTGAGACAGAGAGCAGACATAGAAGCTCGGGATAGCGGCTTCTCGCGCGCGGCGTTCAATCCGACGACGGCAGATGTAAAGCGCACGCTCCAGATCGGCGCGTGAACGGTCCTGCGCGTCATAGAAGAGGACCTGCTCAATTTCCGGACGTGTGTCATTCGCCTTCTGACCGATAATGCTTGGGTCGATAGGCGGCTGACGCCAGCCGTAAATGTAGAAACCGTATTTCAGGATTTCTGCTTCCACGATTGTACGGGCAGCTTCCTGAGCAGAAAGGTCTGTACGTGGCAGGAAGATCTGGCCAACGCAGATTGGCGCGCGGCTTGGGTTGTGGCCCGTGCGTGCGACCTGCTCTTTGAAGAAGTCCTGAGGCACGTCCACGCGGATACCCGCGCCGTCACCTGTTTTGCCGTCTGCGTCGACAGCGCCGCGGTGATAGACCGCTTTGAGAGCGCGAACGCCTTTTTCAACGATTTCACGACGCGGCTGGCCGTCCAGCGCAACAATGAGGCCTACACCGCAGGCATCGCTTTCATCGCGCGGGTCATAAGCATGAGCGTCGATCAGCTTCTGGCGGTTTTCGAGATAAGTTTCGGTCGAGTTTGTCAAATCAGTCTCCGCCGTCGGTCGTCGTGTTAAACATTGCCATGGTTTCTTCACCCGTGAGACGCGGATGGTCGCCTGTAAACGCGTAATAGGCTGGCTTTTCGTCTATAAAAATTTCGTGCTTCATGGCGATTCCGTCTGGTAGATCGAGCGACCCGCTCGAAATCGACCAGAAGTCCGGATTGTCCTTGAGGCGATAAAACAGGCTGGAGCCGCATTTGGAGCAGAAGCCACGCTGCGCCCATTCAGAGCTATTATACCAGCTGAGTGTTTGGTCTTTTTCGAAGACCAGACCGCCTTCAGACAGAATCGCTGTGACCGCCGCCGCTCCGTTCCAGCGCTGACACATTTTGCAATGGCAGGCATCGACGTGGTCGATCGCGCTTTCGACTCGGAATGAGACGTCGCCGCAAAGGCATTGTCCGTGAATGGGCTCGCTCATGTCTTTATTCCGCAGCCGCGACCGGACGTTCCTTCGCGCGGGCGAGAAGGAATTCATGCATGGCTTCGGCAGCGTCCCGGCCTTCTTTGACGGCCCAGACGACGAGCGATGCACCGCGGACAATGTCGCCGACAGCAAATACGCCATCCATGCTTGTCATCATGGTGGAGTAATCGACGCGGACAGCGCCCCAACGGTTCACTGTAAGCTGGTTCTCGTTGAAGAGGATTGGCAGGTCTTCCGGATCAAAGCCGAGTGCCTGAATCACCATGTCTGCTTCGAGGTCGAAGTCAGAGCCCGGGATTTCTTCAGGTGACTGACGACCGGATGCGTCTGGGAGCCCGAGGCGCATGCGAACCGCGCGAACCGCTGATGCTTTGCCACCATTGTCGATGATTGCCTTAGGCGCGGCCAGCCACTCAAAGATGACGCCTTCTTCTTCCGCGTTTGCGACTTCACGCTGGGAGCCCGGCATGTTTTCGCGGTTACGACGGTAGAGACATGTCACAGAGCTTGCGCCCTGACGGATCGCTGTGCGTACGCAGTCCATCGCTGTGTCACCGCCACCAATGACGACGACTTTCTTGCCTTTGGCGTTCAGCTTGCCGCTGTCATAATCCGGAACAGCATCACCAAGGTTCTGCTTGTTGGATGTCGTCAGGTACTCAAGCGCTGGGAAGACGCCTTCGGCGCCAGCGCCCGGTGCGTTGAGAGACTTGGCTTTGTAAACGCCGGTCGCGATCAGAACGGAGTTGTGCCTGGCGCGCAGGTCCTGGAAGGAAATATCTTCGCCGATATTGCAGTTCAGCACGAACTCGACGCCGGATGCTTCCAGATAGTCAGCGCGGCGCTGGACAACGTCTTTTTCAAGCTTGAAGCCCGGAATACCGTAAACCAGAAGGCCGCCAACGCGGTCATAACGGTCATAGACGGTGACCCTATAGCCTTTGCGGCGTAGCTGTTCAGCCGCAGCAAGGCCGCCCGGACCCGCACCGATAATGCCAACACTTTGAGCACGCTCGCGCGGCGGTGTGATCGGTTTGATCCAGCCGTTTTCCCAGGCTGTGTCGGTGATGTATTTCTCAACGGCGCCGATTGTGATTGCGCCATGACCGGATTGCTCGGTCGTGCAACTGCCTTCACACAGGCGGTCCTGCGGGCAAATGCGGCCACAGATTTCCGGCATGTTGTTCGTTGCAGACGAGACTTGATAGGCTTCTTCAAGGCGGCCGTTTGCTGTGAGCATCAGCCAGTCCGGAATATTGTTTCCGAGCGGGCAGTGTTCCTGACAGAATGGCACGCCGCATTGTGAACAGCGACCAGACTGTTCTTCGGCTTTAGCTTCGATGAACTCACGATAGATTTCGTGGAAATCATCCGACCGGTCTTCAGCGCTCCGTTTAACCGGGCGCTCCTGCTCGGTCGAAACGAATTTGAGCATTCGTGTCGACATGGGCTTCTCCTGAATTTGGCCGAAACATATCTCTGGGAAATGGCCTTAGCAAGCGAAGAATCGGCATCAGATATCAATATGATACTTATATAGAGGGAATATCGCGCGTTTCAGGAATTGCAACTGGTTCGCATGGGATTAATATATATCAAAATGATTTTAATCTAAAAATTTGGACGATCAGCTAGTCGATTCTGCAGAAGTCCGATATGCCGGAACGGGCCGGAAACGTGGGACGGGACGCACGCTATGTCGCTAATGCAGATCATACTTATATCACTTCTGCAGGGAATTACCGAGTGGCTGCCGATTTCCTCGTCGGGACACGTGCTTCTGGCCTCAAGTTATTTCGGTTTTGGCGCGCATGATGAACTTCTGATCAACGCGATGGCGCATCTGGGAACATTTTTCGCGGTGCTTCTCTATTTCTGGAAGGATGTAGGCCGGGCAATTGGTGGTGGGTTCGACCTGATTGGCGCTGCTGCCACCCGTAAGGCGCTCTCTTCAAATGCGCGCCATGCCATGCTCATTCTTCTGTCCATGCCGATCACTCTGGCCGTTGTTGGCGGGTTCGAGGTGCTGGCAGGTGACGAGCTTAAAGATGGTCTTCGCGGGCCGCTCACAGTCGCGGCAACAACGCTGGTCTTTGGTATCGCGCTCTGGTGGGCTGATACGCGCGGCGGGAATGAAAAGTCCATGGATGAAATGGGCGTGATGCAAGCTGTGCTCATCGGCGCGACGCAGGCGATTGCCGCGCTTCTTCCTGGCACGAGCCGGTCCGGCATTACCATGACGGCAGCGCGCTGGTTTGGTTACAAGCGTACAGAGGCTGCGCGGTTCTCAATGCTGATCGGTGCGCCGATACTTGCGGCGACCGGCGCTTATGCAGTGCTGGAGCTGCTCACCGCAGAAACAACGGGCGCAGCAAACCTGACGGATGGTCTGATCGTGGCGGCGCTTTCATTCCTCTCGGGTATCTTCTCCATCTGGGCGCTGATGAAGCTGCTTGAGAAGATGAGCTTCCTGCCTTTTGTGGTTTATCGTGTCGCACTCGCTATTGTGCTCGTTCTGTCCTCTCCGCTCGCATTTGGCTGGATCAGCTAGCGACTGGTGCTTGTCCGGACAAAAACTGACAGCTTGATTTTATCGAAAAACGATAGTATTGCTTTTCGATAAATGCTGGAGGGTTCAATGGACGCGACGATCGTGCGCATGGCGCACTGGAAAATCGACATCAAAATCGTCAACGGCAATGACATGCACATTTTGCAGTGGCGTCGTCATATGTCCCATGATGAAGTTCTGCTTGATGGCAAAGTGCAGCAGATCAGTCGTGGCATGTGGGGACGTGAGACGATTTACGGTCTTGTTTTTGGCCGTGATGAAGAAGGCAATGGCGGTACACGTGTTATGTTCGTCATCGACCCAAGCCAGGATATGAACAACGCATCCTACTGGCTGGAAGGGCAGGCCCCGCCGAAAGGTGTTCGCCTTGAAACGGCTGAACAGATACTTCTTGCTTTCGGTTCGCTGGATGAGCGTGCTTATGACCGGCCGGCTGATTTCGCCGAATGGGCGAAGCAGAAAATGGGCATTAAGTGGTAGGCCATCAGGGCTAAAATGACCGAAATTTCAGGTGTCCGGACACGTTTTTTCTGGCATCCAGACGTGAGTTCGTTTCTCTTTTACGTGAATTACTGGTCCGCTGAGTGCGTGACTGAATGGTCGTGAACCCGAAAGGCAGTGCGCTATGCGTGAAGAAAAAAAGAGTGAAAGTCTCGAGGTAAGGCTCTCTTACTCGCAGAAAATCGCTTTCATGGAAGCATGCAAAAAAGAAGGCCTCACCGCGAGTGAAGCTCTGCGCGCTGGCATTGAGGGTTTCCTCGACGAGCACGACCGGCAGTCACAACGCCAATTCCAGATGAAGGACGTTGTGACCCTTATGAAGCGTAATCTTAGAAAGTCGCTGGCAACTGCCGGCGCAGTCGCGGCCAGCAGCGCGATGTTGCTCGCTATGCCATCAGCAGCTTCTGACGAAGCCTTTGAGCGGCTTGACCGAAACTCCGACGGTGTTCTCACCGCGGGCGAAATTTCCGCTAATGACAGCGCTGTCTTTGAAATCCTCGACACGAATGGTGATGGCCAGATTTCGGCTGACGAGTTCAATTCCGAAGCTGTCGTCACGGGCGTGAATGATAATGTCTTTATCAGCGACGAAGGCGAGGAAGTCCGTGTCATTACGGTGAACCGGACCGAGCTGGGTTCGCTTGAAGATGGTGAGATTGAAGTTCGCGAGCATCGCTGGGTCGAAAATGTCGACGTAGATATGTCTGACGAAGAGATCCAGGAGATCATCGAGCGGACGATGGAGCGCCTGTCCGAAATCGAAGAGATGAACATCGAGGCGCACATCTCACGCGCGCAGGCGATGGAACTTGCTGACCGCGAGCATATCCGCATTGAAATTGCGCGTGCACGTGATGAAGCGCGCGCCGCTGTGCGTGAGGCGGCTCGTGCCGTAATCGTCGTTCAGGAGATTGATACCGACGAGATCGCACGCATTGCCGAACTTGAAGGCGTAGAGATTGATCTCTCAGGTCTTGAGGAGCTGCAGGCTCTGCTGGATGAAGAAGGCCTGGCTGGCATTATTGATCTGGAAGAGCTGGAGCGCGATCTCGATATCGAGCTTGATGGCGAGGCGCGGGTTATCATCCATCGTGAGCGCGTCGAGCATGGCGATCACGCTGAACATGAAGCGCATGAGCCGGAGCTCGAAGGTGAGATGGAAGAAGAGCCAATGCGGGAATACTAAGTTCCGCACCGTTCACGGATAAGAAAAAGGCGCCCCCCAGAGGCGCCTTTTTTGTTGTTTGCTTAGTCGTGAAGCTTGGCTTCCATAGAAATCTCGGTTCCTGCCAGGGCCTTCGATACAGGGCAGCCGGATTTTGCTGTGTTCGCGAGCTTCATGAACTCGTCATTATCGATGCCAGGGACGCGTGCCGAAAGCTGTAAATGGCTTTTGGTGATTTCGAAGCCGCCACCATCTGCCGGTTCGACCGACACATTGGCTGTGGTTTCCAGCATATCTGCCGGGTGGCCTGCTTCGGCCAGCATGTGCGAGAGCTGCATGGTGAAACAGCCTGCATGGGCCGCGCCAATCAGCTCTTCCGGATTGGTTACGGTCTTGCCGTCTTCGTCTTCGAAGCGGCCTTTGAACGAGTAAGGTGAGTTGGTGAGGACGCCTGACTGCGTTGACACTGTGCCGCTGCCGTCTTTAAGCGAACCACTCCATTTAGCTGTGCCTGTGCGTTTCATTAAGGGCCTCCATTCTGTCTGAACCTACTGAAGACAGAACGGGTGGGGCCCCTCACTTGTTCCTGAAAAGCTTAAGCGTCTTTGACTTCGTGGAACTGGCCCTGCGGGCGGAAACGCCAGAGGTAAGTCGGAACGATGGTCTCAATGCTCTCAAGCTCAGTCACACCAAGGTCTGCCAGCGTGCCGATATTCTCTTCGCCGCTAATGCCGACCACATTGTCAGTTTTCAGCATTTCGACCTGATCGCCAGTGATTGGCGGCGCAGGGAATGGCCAGATGCTGAAAATCGTACCTGTGATGAGACCGATTGGCTTGGCGAGAAAGAATGGCAACGGCGCAAGCAGACGCGGGCGGTCGATCTCTTTGGTGATGTATTCAAGGATTTCCTTGAATGTGTAGACAGCCGGGCCGCCGATTTCGAAGGTGCGGCCGTTCGCGGCGTCAGACTGAAGTGCTTTGACAACAGCATCGGCAACATCGCCAACGAAGATTGGCTGGAATTTGGTTTCGCCGCCACCGATCAGCGGAAGGGCCGGTGTGAAGCGGGCCATGCTGGCAAAACGGTTGAAGAAGTCATCTTCTGGGCCGAAAATAATGCTTGGGCGTACGATTGCCGCGCTTGGCATATACTGGCGTACGTCAGCTTCGGCTTCAGCCTTTGTGCGGGCGTATTCGGCTTCGCTTTCAGCATCGGCGCCGATGGCAGAGAGCTGGACGAAGTTTGTAATGCCGGCTTCAGCTGCAAGCTCAGCAACGTTTTTCGCGCCAAGGCCTTGCGTACCTTCAAATGTCTGCTGGCCACGCTCGAACAGAATGCCAACAAGGTTGATGACGCCGGACGCACCTTCAAGAGCACGCTGGATGCTCGGGCGGTTGCGGACATTGGCCTGAACGATCTGGACCTGGCCGACATCACCTGCGAGGCGCTGATCACCTGCCAGATGCGGCTTGCGAACCGCGACGCGAACGCGGTAACCGGCGCGGCACAGATTGCGCACAACATAGCGACCGAGAAAACCTGACCCGCCGAATACCGTGATCAATTCACCTGACATGCTGATGCGCTCCGCACTGAAGAGATTTTTGTTGAAGGCTGTAGACCAAAATTTGTCACGAATGTCTATCCGAAGATGACCTTCTCATCGGATGAAAAGCCCCATTAAGCGCTTCAAACTGTCTCAGTGCCAGATGGCCACATTCTAAGAAGGGGTAATTGCGCGTAGATATTGCAACTCCCCAGACACTTATGGAGTTCAGCATGCGCCCGGAATGGTTCGATCTCGCTCAGAAGCCCGTACCTCGCTATACCAGTTATCCGACTGCCGCGCAGTTTGAGGATAATCCGGATGCGGACGCTGTTTCGAGCTGGATTGCCGGTATCGGGCCAAGTGAACCGATCTCTGTTTATGTGCATGTGCCGTTCTGCGAACAGCTTTGCTGGTATTGCGGCTGCCATACCACGGTTCCGAACGGCTATACCCGTATCGGGCGCTTCGTTGATGTTCTTCTGAAAGAGATTGAACTCTGGAAGGCGAAGCTGCCGCAGCATGGGGGCGGTGTGCATCTTCATTTTGGTGGCGGCACGCCTAACGCGCTGAACCCTAAAGACATGCTGCGCGTACTCGACTCGCTGCGCGATGCCTTCTGCATTGATGATGATGCCGAAATCTCGATCGAGCTGGATCCACGGACGCTGAACCCGGAAATGATCCAGTCACTGGCAGCAGGCGGTGTCACGCGTGCCAGCCTTGGCGTACAGGACTTTAACCGCACGGTTCAGGAAGCGATCAATCGCATCCAGCCCTTCCTTCTGGTGAAGGGGGCTGTTGAGGCGCTGCGTGGTGCCGATATTACGGCTATCAATTTTGACCTTCTCTACGGCCTGCCGCACCAGACAGCTGAGAGCGTTGCGCATTCTGCAGAAATGGCTGCCAGCCTGAAGCCGGACCGCATCTCTGCGTTTGGATATGCCCATGTGCCATGGTTTGCAAAACACCAGCGCGCAATCGATGAGAAAACTCTTCCGGACACCAAAGCCCGCTTTGACCAGTTTGAAGCTCTGTCTGAAACGCTGGTGGATTTCGGCTATGTGCAGATTGGTCTTGATCACTTCGCACGTGAAGAAGACGCACTTGCTGGCGCGCTGAAAATAGGCGCGCTGCACCGCAACTTTCAGGGCTACACAACGGATTCCTGCCGGACGCTCATCGCGCTCGGTCCGTCAGGCATTTCGGAGTTCCCAGGCGGCTTTGTTCAGAACGCAAAAGACATTCGTGACTATTCCGAGAGCGTGATGGCGGGTGATATTCCGCATCGCCGCGGCGTACGACGTACCGATGAAGACCGCCTGCGCAGCGCAGTGATCGAGCGTCTAATGTGCGACATGCAAGTCGACGTGGCTAAGGTCTGTCAGCGATTCGATGTGCCACTTTCTCATTTCGCAGACGCGTTTGAACTTTTGCGCGGGCTGGAGCGTCTGGGCATTTGTGATGTCACAGGCAGCGTCGTTCAGGTGCCTGTGGAAGCGCGCGTTCTGTTGCGCAGCGTGGCTCAGTGTTTTGACGCCTATTCTTCGCCCAATGCTGTGCCTGCAAACCGCCACGCAAAAGCAGTTTAGCGACTAGCTCACAGATCTGTTCAGCTGAGGCGCTGACAAATCTCTCGAATTACAGTGTGATCAACTCCGTGAATCAGGAGTTGGCTTTTGGAAAGCGAGTTAAAGCAGCGTCTCGGGCATGCAATCAGGTCGCGTGATCTTGCTGAGGTTTCAGCTGTCAGGGCGCGACTGGAAGACCTGGAGCCGGACAGCCTTCATACGTTTCGTGCCCTGGCCTGGGAGGCGCAGCTTCAGGGCAGGTGGGAGGGCGCGATGAATGCCTGGCTCGCTGCACATACTCGAAAACCTGCTAATCCGGCTCCTTTGCTCGGCTTGCTACGAGCAGCAATGAAGGCTGGCGCGCCGGAGCGGTTTTTTGACGTTTATCATGCCCTTTCGGTCTCACTACGTTTCACCCTATTGCGTGAGCTAACGACCAACCGGATTATTTTTATCGAGAACGAGGTCGTGCGCGACTTTTTTAATTATGCGAATGAGGCACCGCATGATTGTCCGCTTCTGACGCTTTGGGTAGCTGACCATTTTGGTATTGCGGCCGCGGAAGAAAATTCAGGCGTATACGATGTGTATCTGAGCCGTCTCGGTGAGGCACTGACACCGGATATGCTGGTAGCTTTAGCGCAGATAATGATCCGGTTTCGGGAATGGCATGCAGCCGAAAGGCTAATGCGTAAATGGCTGGCGTCGGATGCTGCGCAGCAGGATGACAGAAATCTGGCTGCCGAGTTTGCAGTAGGCATGTCAGGGCTCGTCCCGGAATATCTGGCGACGAGAGCAACTCTTTCATCCGAACTGGGAGACGTCAGCGACAAACGCGTCAGGATTATTGATACGGGTGCAATCCATTATCAGAATTCCCACCATTATAACTCTTTGCAGCATATGCTCGCATATCTGAAGGAGACAGGGTTTGCGCTAGATGAGGTTGGTGTCCTGACTTCTTTGGAAAGTCGGCCGGTTGAAGGGCTCGGCGTTGCTCAGAGCAATGCGCTGACATTTCGGACGTATGCCGGAGTGCCGCACGGAAATAGCCTTGGTCGCTTTCCGAACCGAAAGAATAAATGGCTAAGGCAGGATCTCGACCGGCTTGATGTTGAGAATGTCGATCTGATCGTATTCAAGACTGTTACGCCTAACATGCTGAAGGCTGTCTATAACTGGCTGGCCGAACAGGATGGGCAGCGGTCGTTCAGTGTTATCATCGATCTTCTGCCTGTAGCATACGCACCGCGCGAGCTTAATCGGGAAGCCAATGCGCGGATGGCTGAGCTGGTGCTTCAGCCCTTCGATAAACTTGCCGAACTACGAACGATCAATGTGCTTATGCATTCTGAGTTCAGTGCAGTTTCCGAGCAACTCAGTGAACGTGATCCGCGCGGGCAGGTGTTCAAAAAAGCGGTCTATCCTGTAGCGTCGACGGCGCGTGCTCACCGGCGCCCGCGGGGCGTTGAAGACGGGCCACGTAAAATTCGCGTCGGCATGATGGGCGCGACTCGCGAAGATAAAGGCTATGGCGTGCTGCCCGACCTTATATCGCTGGCGGATGATAGCAATTTTCCGGTCGAATGGCGGTTGCAGTTCGATAAGGTTCAGGCGCGCGATTTTCGTGACCAGCCCTTTATGCAGGCTGACATCGACAGGCTGGAGCAGGATCCCAATGTCACGATCCGCTCCGGCTTTGCGACGCAGGATGAATACTATCGCGCTTTTGCCGGATTAGACGTTGTGTTGCTGCCCTATAGTGACCGGTATCAGTCTTCGTCATCCGGTATCATCATCGAGGCCATCGAGTTGAATGTTCTGCCCGTGGTGCCGCGCGGCAGTACGATGGAGCAGATAGCGAACGTCGCCAACGCGCCTCACATCGCGATTGATGAGGTTTCCGCAGAAGCCATCTTCGCGGCGCTCAAGCAATACTTCATCGATGCCGAAGACTTGCTTGCGATGTGGGAAACGTCTGATCTGTCAGCATACTATGTCGAGACGCCTATGACCGAATTTCTTCAGCGCGAAGGGCTTATCTCGACCGACTAGGCGTTCAGAAGTCGCTGGACGCGAGGTGGAATATCCCGGTCAGGGATCAGTTTCAGGCCCGTCCTTTGGCATAATTCGGCGTAAACCGGAGAGTTCGCGAAGGCGAGAATGTCACCGTCTGACAATGCACCCCAACGTGTCGGGCGCGGCGCCATTTCCTTGCCAAAGCGTCCGCTCTGGCCGGTATAGTGCTGGCGATCATCCATCGGGCCGCCGAAATCACCCTCAGCTTCAGACATGCCGGCATAATCAAACACGGCGCGTTTGAACTTACCGGGCCGCACGCAGGCGTCATGGTAATTCAGGTTCAGATCGCCTTTGAATTCGTCGAGGGCTTTTACCTGAAGGTCGAGGAATTCATCGACACTCGCACCTTCGAGCCAGTTTTTCAGCTTCATGCTTGTCCAGACTTCCAGCGGGTCGCGGAAAGTGTAGATGCGCTTAATGTTGAAATGCGGCAGCAGAACTTCAGTCAGCCGGCTCTCTGATCGGCGGTTGACGATAATGTCCCGATGATAATGGTCGCGCACGAAGAGGACGCGGTTTTCGCGCTTACAGATGTTTTGAATGGCGCGGATTTCTTCGACGAAAACATTGTCGAACGCGGCCTGATCCTCGGGCGTGTCGAGGCCATAGGATTTGCGAAACTGGAAGATCGGGTTGAACACCTGCGGCAGGTGCCGGTCCGGATGGATTTCACTCAGAACGACTGCGCGATCAATGCCGCCGATAATGCGTGACAGCACCGTGCCGCCGGAACACGCAAAATGGTGAAGAGTGTAGATCGTGTCCAAGAGAGCCCCCCGAATTGATTTGGATCGGGAGGAAACTTCATCCGGTGGCGCTCTCAAGTCAACGCAGGAAGCGGCGATTTCGCCGCTTCCCTGTTTCTGCGTCAGCTCGCCAGTTCGCCGGCGGTTTCCAGAACCACATTTACTGGCGGACGGTTCTGGTAGCCTTCCTCACGGAGCATGGCGAGTACTTCGCCTTCCGGGGAGAGGAAGATGATGGCTGGATGCGGTATGCCGTCATATCGGCTGCCTGCCGGAACTTCGGTGTTGCGAAGGTGGAACGCGTTGATCATCGCTGAATCCTTGTCGGAGAGCAGCGTGTACGGGATTTCATTGTTGCCCGCATAATCAGCAAGTGTTTCAGGATCATCATACGTGATGAGGTTGAGATCCCAGCCGAGCTCCGCCAGCGGTGCAGCAGCATCTTTCAGATCGATCGCCTGGCGTTGGCAGAATGGGCACCAGTCCAGCGAGCGGGAAAAGACGATGACCGCACCTGCTTCACCAGAAAGGTTTGCCAGCGTTTGCGCCTCGCCCGCTGTAGACAGCGCGGTGAAGTCGGCAAAATTGTCGCCCACGGCTGGGCCGACATGCATCATCATCTGGTCTTCGTCGGCCATCGGGGCTTGGTCAGCCATCGCCTGTTGTGCGAGGGCTGCTGGGGCGGAAGCCGCGATCAGAGATGCGGCGAGGAATGTGCGGATCATGTGAAAACTCCGGTGTGTCTGGAGCCCTGATCCTAGGTGATGCCAGCCTCAGGCGCGAATAAACTCACGCTGACGAGTAATGACAGAGGTGTGAGGCTTGAGTGATTACTCGCGATGTTAGCCTCTGGTGGGACTAGCCCACCAGAACGCCGTTGGTTTTCTTAAACTTGCATCACGTCGCGGGCGACGGCTTCAAAGCCTGTATTCTTCAGGAGTGACGCGTCACGGTCCTCGCCCGGATTGTCCGTCGTCAGAAGGCGTGCGCCTACGAAGATGGAGTTTGCGCCCGCAAGCAGACAGAGCGCCTGTTCGCCTTCGCTCATGCCTTCACGGCCTGCGGAAAGGCGTACCCAGCTTTTCGGGAAGACGACGCGGCAAACCGCAATCGCTCGCGCCATTTCGGTAACTGGGATTTCAGGAGAATCGCCCAGCGGCGTGCCTTCGATCGGTACGAGCATGTTGATCGGAACGCTCTCCGGATGCGGCGTGAGCTGTGCCAGTTCATGGATGAGGCCAATGCGGTCCTCACGGCTCTCGCCCATGCCGAGAATACCGCCCACACAGAGGTTCAGGCCAGCCTCACGGGCTTTGCCGAGCGTATCGATCCGGTCCTCATAGGTGCGCGTTGTGACGACCTTGTCGTAATATTCGCGCGAGGTATCGAGATTGTGGTTGTAGTAATCGAGCCCGGCCTCAGCGAGCTTTTCAGCCTGACCTTCGCCCAGCATGCCGAGCGTCACGCAGGTTTCCATGCCTTCGGCTTTTACCGCGCGGATCATGTCAGCAACTTTTGGTAGGTCACGATCTTTCAGTTCGCGCCACGCTGCGCCCATGCAGAACCGGTCTGCGCCGCCTGCTTTGGCTTCGCGTGCAGCTTCAACAACTTCGTTGAGTGGCATAAGCTTGGAGGCTTCAAGGCCGGTGTCGAAATGCGCTGACTGGCTGCAATAGCCGCAGTTTTCCGCGCAGCCGCCTGTCTTGATAGACAGAAGTTGGGATTTCTGGATTTTGCCGTCGGCCCAGTTAGCCTGTTTCACGGCCAGCGCTCTGCCGATCAGCGTGTCGAGAGGCAGCTCGTAAAGCGCTTTAATCTCGTCGCGGCTCCAGTCATGGCGGGGCATATCAAAAGGCATGGCTCAAATCCTGTACTCAAAACATATTCAGCGGGCATGTTTTGCGTGAGGCATCGCTAAAAGCAAGACCCTGACGGATTGACCTTCATCACTTCTCACGCACATGAAGGGCCATGAGTGAGACTGATATCAAAATCTGTGGTCTGAAAGAGCGGGGCAGTGTGCGTGAGGCAATCAAAGCCGGAGCGCGCTGGCTCGGCTTTGTCCATTTCGAAAAAAGCCCGCGCCATGTGCTGCGCAGTGAGGGGGCTGAACTTGTGGCCTCCGTCAAGTCGATCAATCCAGACGTTGAGACGGTCATCCTGCTCGTTAATCCGACGGTGGACGAGGCTGTCAGTCTTGCCGACGAATGGGGTGTCGATCACATCCAGCTTCACGGCTCTGAGGATAATCAGCTGATTTCAGATATCAGGGCACGACGCAAAAGCGGTGAGATATGGAAGGCGCTTCCGGTCTCTGCGCCCGTCGATCTTGAGGCTGTCGCCGCCTTTCCCGCCGCCGACCGGTTTCTGTTTGATGCGAAACCGCCAAAAGATGCAGACCGGCCTGGCGGATGGGGGCACAGTTTTGACTGGACCATATTGAAAGACTTTTCCTGTGACCGGCCATGGTTGCTGGCAGGCGGGCTTAATCCTGACAATGTTGCAGAGGCCGTAGAGATTTCTGGCGCGAAAGCGGTGGATGTCTCATCCGGTGTGGAGTCCGAAAAGGGCGTGAAGGACGTTGTGCTGATTAAAGCTTTCTGCGGAAAGTTATAGTTACGGGCCGGTGAATCCATCGGCCTAAAATTACATCCAGCCAGTCAGGGTTGATGAAGACTGAACATGTATACTTGGTGCTCGTTCGACGTACGGGATTGCCATGCAGATCAGCAGTTCGCCGCAGACATCCTTTATTCCTCTGCCGACAGGATACCCTGCCGCGCAGACGCCTGCATCTGCGCCGTCTCCATCCGCAATCAACCCAGTTGACCGTGTCGAAATCTCTGATGCGGCGCTCCAGGCTGTTGAATCCACGCAGGTGCAAGTGACGAAAGTCACCGAGACGCAGACCACGGTGAAAGCCGAAGAATGCCCTGAATGCGCAGCCGGTATCTGCAACACCTGCGGCGATAAAAGCACCAAAGCCAAAAACGAACTGAGCGATGAAGAACAGGCTCAGGTGAAAGAGCTGAAGGAGCGCGACGCTGAAGTCCGCGCGCATGAGGCAGCGCACGCCGCAACAGGTGGCAGCTTTGCTGGTTCCCCATCTTATGAATATCAGGTCGGGCCTGACGGGAAGCGCTATGCGGTTGGCGGCGAAGTGAAGATTGATACGGCGCCAATCGAAGGCGACCCGCAGGCGACGATTGATAAACTGCAGCAGGTTCAGGCCGCCGCACTCGCACCAGCTGAACCTTCTGATCAGGATCGTAAGGTCGCTCAGGCCGCTGCTGCGGCTTTGCGTGAGGCGCAATCAGAACTCGCGGCGGAATCTCGTGCTGAACGCACTGGAGAGGCAGGTGAGGGTGAGCCGGTTGAGGGAGCGGAGCCGTTGGGGGCTGCGCCGCCGGCGGACGTAAACCCTGCAGCTGAGAATGACGGTGAGGCATCCGGTCAGGATAATTCATTTGGCTTTCCAACGGCACCTGCATCGGGAGCTGGAGAGCCGCGACGCGATGATGACCGCGATAGCGTAGAGGCCCGCTCTGACGAGGTTCGTGAGGACGGACGCGAGCTGAACACTATCTTACAGCAGCAAATCCAGACGGCAGCTGCGAGCTATCAGAAAATCGCCGCGCTGGCATAACCAACGCGGCGATATCGTCTATTCGAAATCTTCGTGGATGATGCGCTCATCCTCAATGCCAAAGCTTTTGAGCGTCTCGGAAATCTCGTCCACCATTTTATCCGGTCCGCAGATGTAGAATTTGCCAAGCGTCGGATCGATATGCTCTTTCAAAAAGTCTTTATCGACGAAGTCTGTATGGACAGAGGCATCGTCCTGATCGGTCACGGTAAAGATGGTTTTCAGACCCTGCATGCTCTCAAACTCTTTTCGGAGGATGATGTCCTTCTCGGTGGAGTTTGAAAAAATCAGCGTGCAGCCCGCGAGTGTGCCCTTCTTCTCAAGGCGTTCGCGCAAGATCGCGATGAAGGGCGTGATGCCTGCACCGCCTGCGATGAACGTGCCCGGGCCTTCGTCTTCGATAGCGCCCCATGGGTCCTCGATGAGGGCTTTATCGCCGGGTTCCATTTTGGCGATCTGTTTCGTCACGCCATCATGGTCAGGATAAGATTTGATGACGAATTCCAGCGTGTCTTTTTCAGGCAGGCTGGTGAATGTGAAGGGGCGCTGCTCATCGCGCCAGCCGTCTTTATCGAGTGCAAAATCTGTCGCCTGACCCGGCTCGAAATCAAAATTGTCCGGACGGGTAAAGACCAGATGATGGGTGTCGTGCGTTACGGGTTTGATTGATTTCAGCGTGATCTGGTGTGTCAAATCCTGCTCCATTTTTTGCGTGTATCTGCCTGTGTAACGCGAAGGAGCGGGGCAGAGTTCCGGAAAAGCCAAGCAGCGGACTCTTGTGAGTAACGTCGCAAACACGAATATATGTTCTTGTTTTGTTCTTTTAACGGAGTCAGGATGAGGCCTCAACACAGGCTGCTAAGGGACGCACGCACATGTTCAATCCGGTATTGGTGACGGTTGCCAATCAACTGATCGATTTCTGCAATAATGGTGAAGAGGCCGAAGCGCTCGCCACGCTCTATGATGAGGGGGTGGTTTCCGTCGAAGCCGCGGCCATGCCAGGCATGGAGCGTGAAACCTATGGTCTTGAAGGCCTGAAAGCCAAACATGACTGGTGGAACAACGCTCATGAGGTTCACGAGACAAAAGCTGACGGGCCGTTCTGCTTCGGGGACAATCAGTTCACGGTTATTTTCGATATGGATTTTACCGATAGAGAGAGCGGAGAACGCACACAAGCACGTGAAATTGCGCTTTATTCCGTGCTTGATGGTAAAATAACTCGCGAGGAATTCTTCTACGAGGCCTAGTCTGTCTTGACGTCGGGGCTATGTGGGAGGACTAAAGGCCCCTGACGTACAGAGGACATGTCTGAAGATGGATCTACGCAATACCTGGGATAAATGGCCGGACGCGAATGGCCGCTTCGGTGAATTCGGCGGGCGTTATGTCGCTGAAACGCTGATGCCGCTCATTCTGGATCTGGAAAAAGAATACCGGGCCGCTCAGAAGGACCCGGAATTTCAGGCCCAGATGGATGACCTCTGGACGCATTATGTCGGTCGTCCGTCTCCGCTCTATTTCGCAGAGCGTCTGACCGATCATTTCGGCGGCGCGAAGATCTACTTCAAACGCGATGAGCTGAACCATACCGGCGCGCACAAGATTAATAACTGCCTCGGGCAGGTCCTGCTTGCGATGCGTATGGGCAAAAAGCGCATCATCGCGGAAACCGGTGCAGGCCAGCACGGCGTGGCAACAGCGACTGTCTGTGCGCGCTTTGGCCTGCAATGTGTTGTCTTCATGGGTGCAACAGATGTTGAGCGTCAGAAGCCGAACGTTTTCCGTATGCGACTTCTTGGCGCCGAGATTGTTCCGGTTGAAAGCGGCACGGGCACGCTGAAAGATGCGATGAACGAAGCACTGCGCGACTGGGTGACCAATGTCGATGACACCTTCTATTGCATCGGTACGGCGGCTGGTCCGCACCCGTATCCGGAACTGGTCCGCGACTTCCAGTCCATCATTGGCCGTGAAGCCAGGGAGCAAATTCTGGAACGTGAAGGCCGTCTGCCGGACGCCGTTATGGCGTGTATCGGTGGCGGATCGAATGCCATCGGTCTGTTCCACCCGTTCGTGGAAGATGAAGGCGTTCGTCTGATTGGCGTTGAGGCCTCTGGCCATGGCGTTGAAACCGGCATGCATGCAGCTGCGCTGAATGGTGGCAAGCCGGGCATTCTGCATGGAAACCGCACGTATCTCCTGCAGGATGATGACGGCCAGATCATCGATGCGCACTCGATTTCGGCTGGTCTCGACTATCCAGGGATTGGTCCTGAGCATGCTTTCCTGCGGGATTCAGGGCGCGCCGAATATTTGACATGTACCGATGACGAAGCGCTTGAAGCCTTCCAGCTCTGCACGCGACTGGAGGGTATTATTCCGGCGCTCGAACCATCTCATGCGCTTGCCCGCATTGGCGAGGTCGCCAAAGAGATGGGGCCTGATCAGATTATTATCATGAACCTCTGCGGTCGCGGCGATAAGGATATCTTTTCTGTTGCCGGTCATCTTGGCATCGATATGTAACGCCGCCCCGTCTGGAGCGATCATGACTGATATTATTCTCATACGCGTGAACTGCCCGTCTCAGGATCTGGCACACAAGCTGGCGTCATCCTGTGTGGATGGCCGCTTAGTGGCCTGTGCCAATATTGAGGGGCCGGTCCGCTCGGTCTACCGCTGGGACGGTGTTATCCAGCAGGATGAAGAGTTCGTGCTGGTGCTTAAAACCCGCAAAGACCAGTGGAACGCTGTCCATGAATTGGTGACAGCGCTTCACCCGTCTGACACCCCCGCCATCCTTGCTACGCCTTGCGTATCAGCCAATCCCCGTTATGAAGCGTGGCTTCTAGAAAACACCAGGTCCAACTAATGCCAGTTTCCCGTATTTCCGCTGCATTCGACAAAGCCCGCTCTGACGGCCGCTCTGCGCTGGTCTCTTACGTCATGGCTGGCGACCCTGACCTGGAAACCAGCTATCAGGTGCTGAACGCGCTCGTCGAGAACGGCGCGGACGTAATCGAGCTTGGTGCGCCGTTTACAGACCCGATGGCAGATGGACCGTCTATCCAGCGCGCCGGTCAGCGCAGCCTTGCTGCTGGTACGACGCTGAAGGACGTTCTGGCGCTGGCCAAGCGCTTTCGCGAAACGAACCAGACAACACCGCTTATTCTTATGGGCTATGCGAACCCGGTTCACCTGATGGGCTATGAGGCTTTTGCCGAAGCTGCAGGTGATGCTGGCATCGATGGTACGATCATTGTCGATCTGCCGCCGGAGGAAGACATGCCTCTGCGCGAGGCGTATGCGCCGCATGAGCTGGCGGTCATTCGTCTGGCGACACCAACCACGCATGAAGGCCGCATGAAAACCGTTGCGGATGGTGCCAGCGGCTTCCTCTATTACGTGTCTGTTACGGGTGTAACGGGCGCGAAAAAACCTGTTGCCAGCGACATTACGCCGGGCGTCCAGATGGCTCAACGCATCTCTGGCCTTCCCGTATGCGTTGGTTTTGGTATAAAAACAGGTGAGCAGGCTCGTGAAATGGCAGCGATCAGTGATGGCGTTGTGGTTGGATCGGCCTTCGTTGATATTATATCTGAGATGGCGCAGGGTAAGTCACGCGAAGAGATTGTGGAGTCGGTTGCCCGTCTCACACGTGATCTGAGCTCTGGTCTAAACAGAAATGGCGGCGTCGCTTGACGGAGAAACGCATGAACTGGCTTTCCAATATCAGCCCACCGGGCCTCAAATCGGTATTTGGTAAGCGTGAAACACCTGACAATCTCTGGGTAAAATGCCCGAAATCAGGTGAGCTTATCTTTAAACCAGACCTCGAAGCGAGCTTCTGGGTAACACCTTCAGGCGCACACCTGCGCGTCGGACCTCTGGTCCGTTTTCGCGCCATGTTCGACGACCAAAAATGGGAGGCGATCGAACTGCCGGAGGTGCCACGTGACCCGCTCAAGTTCAAAGACGACAAGCGTTATGTCGACCGTCTGAAGGGCGCTAAAGCCAAGATTTCTGACCGCAACAAGGCGGACCCGAACGGCGAAAACATCATTCAGGATGACTGTATGGCCGCTGCGATCGGCCTGATCGGCGGCAAGCCGGCAGTGGTTCTGGTACAAGATTTTGCATTCATGGGCGGCTCACTCGGCATGGCTGCTGGTGAGGCTTTCATCAAAGCGGCTGAAACAGCCGTTGCCCGCGATGCAGCGCTGATCGTCTGCACAGCGTCTGGTGGCGCGCGTATGCAAGAGGGCACGCTGTCTCTCATGCAGATGCCGCGCACAACGCTTGCGATTGAAGACGTCCGCGAAGCTGGTCTGCCATATCTCGTGGTTCTTACAGACCCGACCTCAGGCGGTGTATCCGCATCTTACGCGATGCTGGGTGATGTTCACCTTGCAGAGCCGGAAGCCATGATTGCGTTCTCTGGTCCGCGCGTGATTGAGCAGACAATCCGTCAGAAACTTCCGGAAGGCTTTCAGCGTTCTGAGTTCCTGAAGGATAAAGGCGTCGTGGATATGGTCGTTGACCGCCGCGAAATGGGCAAGGTCATCGGCAGCATTCTGGGCCACCTCATGTCCCGCCGCAAAAGCTCGTCCAAAGGCGTGCCGCCTGTGTCTCAGCCACGCGTAGACGTCGTCGAGTAGCTATTGGGGGCAAAGCCCTGACTGATACATCCAGTGTGCTGACAGAGCTTCTGTCAGCCTATGATGCACTTCCAAAACCGAGCGTTTTCAAACTGACGACGGAACCTGTGCAGCGGGTTTTGGAGCAGCTTGGCCGTCCGCAAGACGGGATGCCACCTGCCATCCATGTCGCAGGTACGAATGGAAAAGGCTCTACCACAGCCTTCATGCGCGCCGTCGCTGAAGCGCACGGGTTGAAAGTTCATGTCGATACGTCGCCCCATCTGGTGCGCGTGAATGAGCGTATCCGGATTGCGGGCGAGCTTATCTCTGACGCGTATCTGATGGAGCTTTCAGCGCGCGTGCTCGAGGCAAATGCTGGTGAGCCATTATCCTTTTTCGAAGGCATGACCTGCGTTGCCTATCTGGCTTTCGCTGAGAATCCGGCTGACCTGACCTTGGTTGAAGTCGGGCTTGGTGGTCGGTTTGATTCCACCAATGTAATTGATCATCCGGCCGCCTGCGTGATCACGCCTATTGATATTGATCATAAGGAATTTCTGGGTCGCCATATCTGCCAGATCGCATGGGAAAAAGCGGGCATCATCAAGAAAGACGCGCCAGTTTGCACCGGCGGTCAGGCGCCTGATGTTCTGCGCACGCTGAAAGCCGAAGCGATCTATAAGGGCGCGCCGTTCCATACGGTGGCTGATGCTGGTGAAGCACGCATCGAGGGTGATCGCATTACGATGCAAATCGATGACCTAATACTCGAAGGCGTCGAACTTGGCCTGAAGGGGCCACATCAGGTTTCAAACTCCATGCTCGCTTTGCTTGGCTTGAAGCGTGCGGGCGTGTTTGAGCTGACGGTAGAGAATACGCTGAAAGGCCTCAAAACCGTGGAATGGCCTGCGCGCATGCAGACGCTGGCGGATGGTCCGCTAACGCGCCAGCTTCCGGGCAAAACGGTAATTCTCGATGGCGGGCACAACCCGCATGCGGCCGCAGCGGTGGCCAAGGCCATTTCGCCTTATGCGCCTATGCCAGTGGCTTTTGGTATGCTGAAGAATAAGGATGCCAGATCCTATCTTGCGGACCTCGCGCCGATGATCAGCCATCTGGCCTGCATCCCTATGCAAACCAGCCAGAATGGCGCGGACCCGAACACACTTTGCGAGATCGCGACATCGCTCGGTATTCCGGCGACAGCCTACACGAGCATTGATGAGGCGCTTGCCCGTCTCACCCAAGAAAAAAGCGACCACGCATTAATCTGCGGATCGCTTTATCTTGCCGGTGATGTTCTGCGCCTGAACGGCGAAGTGATCGACTGAAACCTGCCGATTAAGCAGTTTCAGATTTGATCCACTCTTCCAGCTTGTCTTTGCTCATATCGCCAAGGTGCGTAGCTGTGACCTTGCCGTTTTTGAACAGGATGAGTGTTGGCAGGCCGCGCACGCCGAACTTCGTCATGGTGATCGGGTTCTCGTCCACGTTCAGCTTGGCAACTTTAACTTTGCCAGACATTTCTTCTGCAACGCGCTCAACGTTCGGTGAGAGCTTTTTACAAGGCACACACCATTCCGCCCAGAAGTCCACTACTACAGGAACCTCAGAAGCCAGGACTTCGGTGTCAAAAGTATCGTCATTAATCTCAAGGGCCGCCATTTGCGTCTCCGTCATCTAATTTGCGATGGGAGTTAATCGTCTCCCGCATCGCGTCAATCTGTTTCTTTCGCTTTCACGAGCGCCGCCAGCATGGCGGATTCGTCAAGGACCATAAAGTGGGGACCGTCAGTCCACAATAAAGCGCATTTAACGCACTTGTCAGGATAAGTAACAGACAGGACATCCTTATAGGCGCCGAGCTGGGCCAGATATGGCATGGCCACGTCCTCTGCGCGCTTGGGTGGCGGCCTGTCGGTTTTATAGTCAATCACCCAGACTTCATCCTCGGTGACGCGCAGGCGGTCCACTCGACCGTTGATGATGACACCCTTTGGAATGTTCGGGCCACGCCCCACCACGGGCGCTTCAGGGCGTCCGCCCGGCCCGAAGACTGGTGCAAGTTCAGGTGCTTCCAGAACCGAGAAGGTCACCTTAATAATATCGTCTTTGAGGTGCGCCTGATCTGCATCGAGACAGGTATCAATAAAGCGGGACGCCCGCGCGCGTCGGTCCTCGTATGGTGTATCGGGCAGGATTTCCAGAAGCGCGTGGATGAGGCGTCCGCGCTGGAAGCGGCGCACATGGTCCTTGCCGAAGGGCGGAAGCACAGGTGTGTCGCCAGGCAGAAGTGAACTTGGCGCGCGCAACTGGTCCTGATGTTCGGATGTGCTCACAGCGCGTGGCTTGAAAATCCAGTCCGGCAGCGGGGCGACGGTCTTTTCTTCGCGCACGAGAGGCGCATCGCTTTCAGGCTGTGGCAGGCCGCCAAATCGCCAGATACCATGTTCATCGCGTTCTGCGTCGCCTAGTGCCCATGTCGCAATGGTCTGCTGGCAGAGATCATACCAGCTACCGTCTTTATAGCCCTGACCGGTCTTCGCGCCGTTCCATGCGCCGCAAATGAGAAGCTGATCTTTAGCGCGGGTGAGGGCCACATAGAGAAGCCGGTTGGCTTCAGCGCGGGATTTCGCTTCTTCCTGTGCGCGGATGGCTGCGCTGGCGGCGCAGTCTTCATCCTTCTTCACCATCCAGACCGGTACGCCATCTTCGGTGAAGCTGAGATTGCCGGAGAGCGTATTATTACCCATGCCCGTGGTATCCGGCAGGATGACGATAGGTGCTTCCAGACCTTTTGATCCGTGTACGGTCATGACGCGGATTTCGTCGGCAGGACCGGACTGTTCGCGTTTGATCTCGCTATCTTGTGCTTCAACGGCGGCAAGGAAGGTCTGCAGGCTGGCGCTTTCTGCATCTTCCAGATTGGCCGAGATGGAGATCAGAGCCTCAAGCGGGTCATGTGCAGGTGTTCCGAAACGCGCATTGATCAACTGCCAACCTGTCTGGCCGAGCTTTGCGTGCCGCGTATTCATTACCCAGCTCAGAAATTCAAAGGCTGGCAGGCGGCTGCGTTCCAAAACCGTTTTCAGGAACGCAGCCGCCCTCTTGTGATCGCCGTGGTCGCTTTCCTGAAGGCGCTGCCAGAGGCTGCTTGGTCCACGATCATAGGCCAGCGGGAAGAGGTGCGTGTCATCATCCAGAAGGCCGAGGAATGGGCCTTTCAGGATTTCCGCCAGCGTTAGATCATCTTCCTGAAGCAGGGCAAAGCGCACAAGGTTCATCACATCCTGAACCGCCAGCGTATCCTGCAGGTTGAGCCGGTCGGCGCCAGCTACAGGAAGCCCCTTGGCTTTTAGCTGCTGGATAATGGAATGGAACAGCGCCTTGCGGGACCGGACAAGGATCAGGATATCGCCCGGCCGCGCAGGGCGTGGCTTTCCTTCCTTGCCTTCTTCATAGACGGCTGGTGCGCCGGGTGCGAGCCGCGCAGCAATCCAGTTTGCTAGTTTACCCGCAAGTTGGGCCGGTGCTGACACCTGCCGCTCCATATCCATTGGCGCATGCCATGGAACACCCGTCGGTACCGCTTCCGGCTCGTCCAGAGGCCAGAATTCGACAAGTCCTCTATGCGGTTCGCGGAAAGCCTGATGTGAGATTTTATCGGCTTCGCTCGGCGGCGCGGTCGAGAATGGCGCCGAGCCAAATGAGGCGGGCCCGTTAAACACCTCGTCGACAAAGCTCAGGACTTGCTGGGTCGAACGGAAGGACATCTCCACCTGCGGCAGATGGATTTTGCCGCCAATCGTGTCGTCGGTCTGTCGGGAGGCAAAGCGCTGGCGTTCGGACTGAAACTTTGCTGTGTCTGCGCCCTGGAATGAGTAGATGGATTGCTTCTCATCACCCACGACAAACAGTGTACGGATCAGATCATGACCACTGGCGCCGGAGAAGAACTCTTCCACGAGAGAGTTCACGATCACCCATTGGTCCGGGCTTGTATCCTGCGCCTCGTCGAGGAGGACGTGGCTGATGCCGCCATCAAGCTTGTACAGCACCCATTCAGCAAGGCCGGGACCCGTGAGCAGGTCGCGTGTATTGGCGATCAGGTCATCAAAGTCGAGGCCGGCACGAATGCGCTTTTCATGGTGGTGCTCGGCCATGACATCAGCTGCGATTTCCAGAAGCGTAACGGTGCGGTCACGTAGCAGCGCGGCTTTGATTTCGTTTTCTTTTCTAAGAAAGCGGTCGGTTTCTGAGCCGTTTTCCCAAGAAAATAGTCCCTCGATAAATGTGCCTTCAAATTTCTTCGTAAACGGATTCTTTTTTCGGCGGTTGTTATTGGAATCATAAAAAACTTTTCGATAACTATCGAAAGCGACTTTTGGGTCTGTGGCGCTAAGCGTAGCTTGTAAGTAGGCGCCGATGAGGCGTTTATCATTCCCTCCGCTTGCGGTTAAGTCAGTAACCGCGTTCGATATTTCAGCGCGTGGAAGTTGGGTGTCCATGAGATCGGAAAGGAGCTTCTCGGCCGATTCAGAGGGCGCGCCTAACGTCGTACTGATCGCTTCAAAGCGCTGCTCTGGCGAGGGTGCGTCATGAAGAAATCGGTGCAGCTTGGACGCGCTGCCTGTGATCACCTCAATGGCGCCGTCATAGCGCTTCCCGCCAGTCTCTTTCATGAGGTCAGCAAAGAGCGGCCAGCGGTGCGGATTGGCTTTCAGCTTGTCGAAGGATTTACGGGCAGCCTTTGTCCAGAGCGCTTTATTGTCGACCTCGTCCAGCTCTTTAAAGCCGGGGGGGACGCGCGCCTCCAGCGGGAAGCGGCGCAGCACACGGCCTGCAAACGCGTGGAGCGTTTCAATGCGAAGGCCACCTGGCGTTTCAAGCGCTTTCGCAAACAGGGCACGTGCCGCTTTCAGGGCTTCGCCATCGCCGGAATAGTCCATGCCCTGCAGGTCTTTCAGGTCTCTTGCGAGTTCGTCATTCCCCATGACCGACCATGCGCCAAGACGTTTGAAGAGACGCTGCTGCATCTCGCTTGCGGCGGCTTTGGTATAGGTGATGCAGAGAATGCTATCCGGCTGCACGCCCGTCAAAAGGAGGCGCGCAACACGGTCGATCAGAACCTTGGTTTTGCCCGAACCGGCATTGGCTGAAACCCAGATAGAGGCTTCCGGCAGGGCGGCTTGCTTCTGGGCAGCAACGACGCGGTCGTAAGCTGTCATCTGTTCGCTCATCGTGCATCCTCCATGCCTTCATGGCCGGGGTCTGCCCATTCGGCTTTGCGCGACAGGCCGTCATAATCGCTATACTTTGAAAGGAACTGGATGCGCGGGCCGGAAAGATAAGGGGTGTTCGCATCGGCAAAGACAGAGAGCAGGTCTTTCAGACCAGCAAACGCATCATCCACCAGCTGAGGGATTGGGCGTTTGCCCTTTCTGTCGGCAATTTGTGTGACACCATTGTTCGACCCGAAGCCGACATAGAACAGGTCCGCCGGTTCACCTTTCGGTTTGGCGTCATCTTCGTTGATGCGTGCCATCGCTGCGAGTAATGGAAGCTGCGGGGCGAGGCCGGATGCAACCTGCGCTGCCGAAGGCGGGCTCCCGGTTTTGAAGTCGGTGATGGTGATTTTGCCGTCCTGCAGGGTTTCGACCATGTCTGCGCGGCCCGACATGTAAACGCTGCGACCTTTGACGGTAAGGTCGACTGAGTAATTCACTTCCATATTGCGCGTGGCGACGATCTCATCTCGGCTTCGCATCCAGTCCAGATACTCATTTGCAGCCTTTTGCCAGAGCATTTCCCGCTCGGCGATGAAGAGATCATCTGCGCCAACGGCAGTGAGTTCGTCTCCGAAGCTCGCAACCATGCTGTCAACGGTCACATAAGGCGCTTTCAGTGTATCGAATCTCTCAAGCGCTTTGTGCATGGCGATACCAATCGACATCGGGCTGAGGTCCGGATCGATTTGCTCCAATGGTTCAAGCGCGAGCAGGTTCTTTGCGTAGAAGCCATATGGATCGCGGATTAGCGTTTCGACTTCTGTCACGCTAATTGTGTCTGTGCGCTTGTCGGCAGGCGGCTTGGGTGCCGGAGAGGTGACGGCAGGGGCATCCTCTGCGTCATGCTGATGGGCTACCCAATCAAGAATATGGGCGGTTGGCGCATGAAGGAGTGCGTCTGTGTCTTCAAGGCTTTCAAGCGCACCGCTTGCCAGAATGCGCAGTCGCCAGAGCCAGCGCGACGCGACGGCTGGCTTGTCATCGACTCGCTCGGACCGCGTCAGCACTACTTCCGGCGAACAGGCAAGCTGTGCAAAGTCGTGCGCGGCAAGGCCGACGCGGGCCTCGGTATCAGGCAGACCGATATTGGCTCTGAAGTTACGTGGCAGGAAACCGTCCGTGCTCGGAGCTTCAGGCCATGAGCCTTCATTGAGGCTTGCGAGGATCATGAGATCGCAGGACTGAAGACGCGCTTCCAGAGGGCCCCAAAAGTTGAGGCGCGGATGGGATGGCAGATCATCTACAACGCGCAGGTCGCCCGCCAGCTGGGTGATCAGAGGCCGCAAATCATCCTGCTCGATTGGCGGCAGGAAGTCGCCCATCTCGGCTATCTCTTCAAGAAAACGGGCAAGGCTCGAGCCGTCCTGGCCGGACCAGAGGAGGGACGGGCCTTCATCGTCGGGGTGACGGGTAAGCGTGTCACAAAGCTCGGCGAAGGCTTCTGCGAAAGCGCGAAGCTCGAACTTGTCCTCGATCATTGCAAGGATCGGTTCGATCCTGCCTTCGGCGCGTGTGTGCAGGTCTTCGATCAGATGGTTGGCGAGGTCGTATTCGTCTGCGGATACCAGAGCGTGCTTGGGCTTTTTCTCGGCGCGTTCAGCCTGAGAAACGGCTTTGTCGCCGAGCTCTGACAGGGTTTTCCAGCTGCGCAGATCACGCAGAAGCCCGCGTTCCAGTGCAGAGATAGACGCGTCTCGGGACGTGTCGTCGGAGAGAACAGTCAGTTCATGTTTTAAAAGGCGCGCAATTGCCAGCGGGCCGCCAGGGTCGAGCGCCCAGTCCAGAGCGGCAATCATAAACCGGCCTGCACGCGTCTGCAGGATAGGCCAGCCCGCTGACGGCGAGACATGCACATCCCAGCGTTCCATCAGAGCAGAGACGCGGCGTGCCAGTGTGGCATCAGGAGTGACCAGCGCGGCGGTGCGTTCCGGTGTTTCCAGAACCTCGCGCATCAACAGGGCGATTGCGTTGGCCTCTTCAGCCTCACTCGCGGCTTCGATCAGAGAGAGCCCTTTCAGGCCATTGGTGGTGAGGCTCTGCGGAGAAGCAGGCGCCGCGCGTTGTTTGAGACGGGTTACCCAGTCGGCTGTCGTGTCAGCAGGTGCAAGCGATTCCTGAATAATCTGACGGCGTGGCTGAAGGGCAGGGCGTTCGGTATAGCCCGGCCAGAGGAGGACCTTATCCGGATGGCTCTGCAGGGCAGACAGCGTTTCGGCAAAGGCAAATTGCGGGTGGCTCGGCGCTTTGGAGATGGCATGCCATGTCTGGGCATCCACATCATGTTCGAGGCCCGGAAAGAGGACGGCCCCTTTCGGCAATTTCATTGCGGCGGCCATTAAAAGGCGCGTAGACGGGCTGGAACCGGTAGAGCCAGCGACGATAACGGGCGAATTTGGCGGCTGGCGTTCCCAGCGCTGGCAGAGCGCTTCTGCGGCCATTCGGTCGCGCACATTGCTATCAGAATATCCATTCTCTTCCAGAAAGTCTGGCCATTTCGTGGTCAGAATGGAGAGGAATTGAACCGAGATTTCCCAGTGCTTGGCAAGCTCTGCATTCTCGACCTGATTTGGAAGCTCTTCCCAGCGTACGTCGCCAGCCAGTGCGGCCTGATCCAGAAGGCGAGCGAGATCGCGCGCAACCGACATGGCTGAGGCCAGCGTGATGTGTTCGCCGCGTGTGTCATGCCATTGATTGACCAGCAGCGTCAGTGCGCCCAGGCGGGAGCCTTTGGGCATTGGCGGGCGTACATCTACGTCTGTGAGTTCACCGAGGAGTGCAGGGTCGTTATCGCCTGCATCGCCAAGCGGCCGGATATCAGGCGGAAGAAAACCGGGCGAATTCAGTTCGGCGAACAGACGTGCGGCGAACGCACGCGCAGATCGCCGGTTCGGCACAAAGACAAGCGCATCTGATAGCTGTTCCGGATGCTCACGCGCACCGGTCACATCAATCAACGTTTTTGCGAGGTCTCCCAGAAAGTCTGCCCCCGCAGGCAGGGTGAATACGCGGGTATCACCAAAAAGCGCGTCTGAGAGATGTGATGTCATGCTGTCGGGTGCGTCCTCATCCAGTCCTCAACCTCCTGAATGGTGGCCGGTTCGCCAACATGCATCCATTGACCTTTGAAGGGTAGGCCGAAGAGGCGATTTTCTGTGAGGATTCTATTCCAGATAATATTGGCCGAGAATGGACGAAGCGCTTCGCCGTCATAGAGTCTGGCTTTGGTAATACGTGCGCCGGCATAAGCCCAAGGCGCAGTTTCACGCTCGCCGCGGCGTTCCAGCTGGCCGTCTTCTTTCAGATAGAAATCGCCAGGGCCCGGAAATCCGATACTGGTTGTGCGGTCTGCCAGCAGAAGCAGGTCATCCATGCGATCTGGATCATAAGCGGCAGCTAAGGCCGCAAAGGGATTGCCGTTGCCGCTCGCAAAGAAGGCGTCCGTGTTCACCATGAAGATTGGATCATCGCCGAGCAGCTTACGCGCTTTTACGATGGCGCCGCCCGTTTCCAGAAGCTCCTCGCGTTCATCGGAGAGAAATACTTCGACATCAGTACGTGCAGCCATATGCGCTTCGACCTGTTCTGGAAGCCAGTGCACATTCACCACGACGCGCTCGACGCCCGCTTTAACTGCCTGATCGAGATAGAAATCCATAAGCGCTTTGCCTGCGACTTTGATTAGCGGCTTCGGCGTCTCGTTGGAGAGCGGGCGCATGCGGGTGCCAAGGCCCGCAGCAAGGAACATGGCGGTGCGGATAGGCTGTCCCATATCAGGCGTCTTTCAGTTGCGGTGCAGCGATCTCAAGGACGCGCTTCAGATCTTTCAGCGCGGGGTTTTGAAGGCTTGATTTCAGATGACCCCATTCGCGAGGCAGGAAGGCTTCATATTTCGGTTTGTTGTCGCGGCGAACGAGGCGAGCAAACACGCCTATAATGCGAAGCGCGTTGATGGCCCCTGCAATATCGAAATCCCGTTTAAAGCTTTCCTCTTCATTGCCGGTAAGCGCCAGATAGCCGCGGAAAACTTCGCGGGCGACCGCTGGTGACACATCGCGGCGGGCATCCTGAATGAACATGGCGAGGTCCCATGCCGCAGGGCCGCGTACGGCGTCCTGATAATCGAGGATGCCGACCTTTTTCAGACCGTCGCGTTCCGGAAGCCAGAGAAGGTTCTCAGCATGGTAGTCGCGTAGCATCAGGACTTGCGGCAGGCTTGCCAGATGATCACTCAGTGCACGGATGATGCCGTCAAATTCCAGCTGCAGGCTGCCGGAGAATTTAACGCCTTTATCATAGGCGGGATACCATTTCGGGAAGAGGTCTGCGCCTGTCGTCAGGGCCAGCGTGTCATATTCGAGGATTGGCCAGCGCCATTCAGCAGCGCTGACAATTTCCGGCGCCGGTGCATTATGGACATGCGCCAGCGCAGCCGTGGCGGCGAGATAAAGCTCGCGTTCGCTGGCACCATTTTCGATCTCGGTTTTGTAGATCGTGTCGCTAAGGTCTTCGAGGAGGGCAAAGCCTTGCTCGACGTCAAAGGCGATGACTTCCGGCGCGGAAAGGCCAAGGGAGCGCAAATGCTCGCCGACGCCGACAAAGGCATCCACGCGGCAGGCGGCGAGACGTGTCCGGCCATTCCAGCCTGCCAGTATACGTTCCTGGGCGCTCGCATCAGGCCCGCACGGTTTGCCTTCGGCAGCGGGCGGGGCGTCCATAAGAACGGCGACATCGCTTCCCTGATAGACGCGCTCATATCGGCGCGTGGACGCATCTTCACCCAGCGAGCGACGCTCGGCGCCGCCCCATCCGGCTTCTGCCAGAAACGCATTGATGGCCGCGTTGCGGTCAGCTCCGGTCGAAGATGTCATTCAGTCTTTGCTTCCATTCTGGCGTGGTGCCGGTCAGGCGGGCAGACCGACCGTTATCCGTGAAGATCAGCTCTACGATGAGTCGCTGCGACGGCAGAAGGCTGCCTGCGTTTTCAGGCCATTCAATGACCATGATGTCGTCTTCGGCATCTTCAAACCCCAGCTCGATCAGTTCGTGAGGGCTTTCAATCCGGTAAAGGTCAAAATGCCAGATCGGGGCAGGGGCTGTCTCATAGGTCTGAACGATGGTGTAGGTCGGGCTGGGCACTTCGGTATCAGCACCCAGAAGTGCCTGAATCAACCCGCGAGACAGGGTGGTTTTGCCCGCGCCAAGGTCGCCAATTAGCGAAATGCAATCACCCGCTTGTAAATTCAATGCGAGCTTTGCCCCCAAATCGATGGTGGCTTCTTCCCCGACGAGGGAAATTTCAATATCAGGGTCCTGTCGCATCTGATCTGATTAGGGTGAAGATAAAAGGCAATCAAGCACTTGCAAAAAAATGACGCAGGCGTCATAAATCGCGGTGAACTATAGGGTTGGAAAATGTCTGCGGATCAAAAGATCGTCATTATTGGCGCTGGACAGGCTGGTGGTCAGGCTGCTGTCTCACTGCGTCAGGCCGGTTTTGAGGGTATGATCACCATAGTTGGTGACGAACCTGCGCCGCCATATCAGCGTCCGCCGCTGTCCAAAGCCTATCTGAAGGGCAAGCTCGACCGGGAGCGTCTCTTTCTGAAGCCGCTACAATTCTATGAAGACAGCAATATCACGCTGAAGACCGGCGTCAGCGCGCAGAAGATTGATCGCGCGGCTAAAACCGTCGCGCTGAGCGATGGTGAGACGATCGACTATGACACGCTGATTATTGCGACAGGGTCTCGCCCGCGTGCGCTTCCACTGCCGGGTGCTGAATCCTCTAACGTGTTCGACCTGCGTACGCTCTCAGACATTGATGTGCTCAAGCCGAATGTTCAGGAAGGCCGCCGCCTTCTGATTGTTGGCGCAGGCTATATCGGCCTTGAAGCGGCTGCGGCAGCGCGTGAACTTGGTCTGGAAGTCACTGTGCTCGAAATGGCGGACCGTGTTCTGGCGCGTGTTACCTCGCCGGTCATGTCCGAGTTTTACCAGAAACTGCACGAGACCCACGGCGTGACGATCAAGACGGGCGCTATGCTCGCTGAACTGCAAACGCAGGACGGGGCTGTAACGGCCGGTGTTCTGAAATCTGGTGATGTCATCCCATGTGATCTGGTGCTTGTTGGTATCGGAATTCTTCCAAATCAAGAAATAGCTGCCGACGCCGGTATTGCCTGCAAAAACGGAGTTCTGGTCGACCGCGATGCACGCACGAACGACCCGAGCGTTTACGCCATCGGCGACTGCGCGCACCGTCCACTGGTCCATTACGGTCGCGATGGACGCCTTGAGAGTGTCCACAACGCGATCGAGCAGGGCAAGATCGTCGCGGCGCATATCATGGACGCCAAGCGTCCGGTCGAAGACGTTCCATGGTTCTGGTCTGACCAGTATGACGTGAAGCTGCAGATTGCAGGTCTGTCCCAGGACTATGACGAAGCCGTTGTTCGCGGCGAACCAACTACAAACAGTTTCGCAGTGTTCTATTTCCGGTCGGGACGCCTGATCTCTGTGGACGCTGTTAACGCTCCGGCAGAGTTTCTCACGGCAAAGAGGCTAATCGCCGTCAATGCTGACATCTCACCGGAACTGGTTGTTGATCAGACAAAAACAATGAAGGACATTCTGGCAGAAGCTATGGCTGGCCAGAAATAGAGGAGCAAACCCCTATGGTAAAAATTATTTTCGCGGATCACTCAGGTACGGAACGTGAAGTCGACGCCAATGTTGGCGAGAGTGTTATGGAAGCGGCAGTTCGCAACAATATTCCAGGCATTGATGCTGACTGTGGCGGCGCATGTGCATGTGCGACATGTCATGTTTATGTGGATCCTGAGTTTCTGGCTAAAACCGGCGAGCAGGAAGCGATGGAGCAATCCATGCTCGATTTCGCTGACGGTGTTCAGGAAAACTCCCGTCTTTCTTGCCAGATTTCAGTCGGCGCAGAGCTGGAAGGCATGAAAGTCACGACCCCGGAAAGCCAGCACTAAGCTGTTTGCTCACAGGTTTTTTATGTACGCCGCCGGACAGGCTTGTTGACCGGCGGCTATACGCTGTGCAGTAAGGATTGGCGTGTTGTCGCGGGGCGGGTATCAGCGACGACATGGCCAGGGGGAGAGCGTGCCTAAACGACGCGCCATAACAATCAAGGACGTAGCCGATCTGGCCGGCGTTTCACAGATGACGGTTTCGCGTGTGCTGAACCTGTCCGCGTCTGTGAAGCCGGACACCCGTGAGCGTGTTCAGGCTGCGATTGCCGAACTGAATTACCGCCCGAACCCGATGGCGCGAAGCCTAGCACGTGGTCAGTCTCTCTTGCTCGGGCTTTTGTATCACAATACCAGCTCCGCCTATCTGAGCCAGCTTCTGATCTCGGCGCTGCGCACCAGCCGACAGCTTGGGCATCACCTGGTCGTAGAAGACATTGATGAACTTCCGGATGGCACGTTTGACGGTGAAACGACCACAACGCGCCTGAATGTCCTGTCTCTGGATGGTCTGATCGTGCCGCCGCTGCAAACGCAGCAGGCAGGACTGATTGATCATCTCTCCAAATTGAACACCAAGCTCGTCATGCTGGGCGATATGGATGGCAGCCCTGATATCAGCCGGGTCAGTTTTGATGACCGCGGCGGTGCTCGGGCCATGACACGCTATCTCATTGAGAAGGGCCATAAACGGATCGGATTTATGTCGGGCCCTGCCTCATGCCCGGCGAGCCGTGCGCGCAAGATGGGGTTTGATCTGGCCCTGACAGATCATGATTTGCCGCTCATGCCTGAGCTCTACATTGAGGGTGATTATTCGCTCCTGTCGGGTGCACGGCTGGCAAATAATCTGCTCGATCTTGATGATCCGCCAACCGCAATCTTTTGCGCCAATGACGACATGGCGACGGGCGTTATGGCGACAGCAAACAGGCGCGGACTGGTTGTGCCTGATGATCTGTCCGTAACAGGCTTTGATGACTCTGAAATATCGTGGATTGCGTTCCCGGGCCTGACGACGGTGCGCCAGCCGATTTCACTCATGGCCAATCTTGCGGTAAAGCTGATCTCCAATGTTGAAATCCGCGAAGATGATCCGGCTGTCCGGTTCCTGTCAGATAAGCATCTGCAGGTTCAGACCATCGAGATTGTCGAGCGCAGTACGGTGGCACCTCCGAAATGACCTTTCTCCGCACATTCTCTCTTTCTCTGATCGCTTTGCTTCTGGTCGGTTGCGCGACTGAGCCAGCGCCTCCCGCTGGTCCGGGGCCGGGCGAGACGGGCGGTATTTGCGGCGGGATCGCAGGCTTCCAATGCGCTTCGGCTACCGATTACTGCGCGATGGAGGCAAATACCTGCATGGCCATTGCCGATGCAGCGGGCACATGCACACCGCGTCCGGAAATCTGCACTATGGAATATGCGCCTGTGTGTGGTTGTGACGGGCGCACTTATTCCAACGCTTGCGGCGCAGCTGCGGCCGGTGTGAGCGTCGCGTCTCAGGGCGCTTGCGAATAGATATTTCCAATCGCATCACTTCACGCGACTGAATATGTTTACCGACCCGTATAAAAACTAAGTCTGGCACTTTAGAGCGCCAGATGATTACCTGTGGGTACAAAAATGAGGACGGGCGCCGGGGCTGAACGGCAGACCTTGTCCCATTCGAGGGAGTGAAAAAAAATGGCAAGTCTGGCAACGCCTGGAGAGGCGGTGGCGTCTGATATCAATGAAGGGTATGGATCGCGCGGTTATCGCGCCTATGTGCTCGGATCCCTTCTTCTCGTTTATATTTTCAACTTCATTGATCGCGCCATTCTGGCCGTTCTGAACGACCCGATCAAAATATCGCTCGGGCTTGAAGACTGGCATATGGGCATGATTGGCGGCACGGCGTTTGCGCTGTTCTATGTCACGCTCGGTATTCCGATTGCTCGCATATCTGAGACGCGCAGCCGCAAATGGATTATCCTGGCGGCACTGACGCTGTGGAGCCTGATGACGGTCTTTTGCGGCTTTGCGACAAGCTTTCTGATGCTTTTCCTGTTGCGAGTTGGTGTTGGCATTGGTGAGGCCGGATGCACACCGCCCGCCCAGTCCATGATTGCTGACTATTTCAAGCCGTCGAGCCGTGCGACCGCGGTGTCGATTTATGCCTTGGGCGTGCCTTTGGGCGCTATGTTCGCAGGCGTCGCTGGGGGGCCGATTAACGACTATGTCACAGGCCAGAACGTCTATAATCTGATGGCATCGATGGGGCTGGAAGGCCTTGCCGACAGTCTCAATGTGGTCGCCCTTGAAGGGTGGCGAATTGCCTTCGCGGCGGTTGGATTGCCGGGCCTTTTGCTTGGTTTTGTTCTGATCTTTACGCTGAAAGAGCCGCCTCGAGGGTATACCGATCCGGTGTCCACGCAGACCAAAGAAACAGCAAAGCTGTCGGAAGTGCTGAGCATTCTGAAAAGTAAGCCGGCCTATATTCACGTGGTTCTTGGTGCGGCCATCGCATCCTTTGTCGGCTATGGTATTGGTCATTTTGTAACGGCCTTCTTGCGCCGTGTGCACGGCCTCTCGCTTACCGAAGCGGCGATTTATTATAGCCTTGTCATGGGGCTGTTTGCGGCGATTGGCGTGTTCTCGTCGGGCTGGATTTCGGACAGGATTTCAAAGCGTCACCCGAATGCACTGTCCTGGCTGCCTGCGCTCGGCATGTCGGTTTCTGTACCGCTGTACGTGATTGGCTTCCTCGTGCCGGAGCTGTTCATCGCACTTATCCCGCTCTGCGCGGCGGCGCTGCTCCACTATTTCTATCTTGGCCCGATGTATGCGGTTTTTGGCGGTGTCGTGGACAGCCGTATGCGGGCGACCTCCGTCGCGGTTGCTCTGTTCGTGGTGAACCTTGTGGGTCTTGCCCTCGGTCCGCCAGCGTCAGGTATTCTGTCGACGACCTTGAAGGGGTTGATGCTCTCGACCTCTGAACTCGGGCTTTCACTTGAAGTGTGCACGGCAGCGGTAAACCTCACCGAAGCGCAGGCCGCTATGTGTGAGCGTACAGATGCCAAAGGACTGCAATATGCCATCGTGATGTTTGCCTGCCTCTATCTCTGGGCATCTGTGCATTACCTGCTCGCAGGGCGCACCCTGCAGCGGGATATGCTGTCTATGGCGAACAAGAAAGACTGACGGATACGAAAAAGGCGGCCCGCAAGAGCCGCCCTTTTTTATGAGAATAAGGAGTGACTACCGGTCGTATCGGTAGATCACATTCATCTCGTCCCAGAAGTAATTTTCATCGACTTCTGATTCCATATTGAAGCGCATGGCTGGCGTCTGATTGATCGAAACCGGAGGCCAGTAAGGCAGGCCGCGGGCATTTGGATCACCATGGCGGGCAAAGGAAATCCAAGCTTCGCTCACCTGATCTGCGACCGGTTGAGCTGTAGCCGGATCGCCGACCATGGATTCAGAATTTCCGAGCGTATCGAAGGCGAATGGAATTTCGAGCGCGTGCGGTGCGCCGAACACGCCGCCAGCAACCGGTGTTTCCCAGTCAAACTGATAGACCCAGATGGGTGCAGCGCCTTCCTGTGCGGCGCGCAGGCGCGCCTGACGATAGGCATTACCCGAATAGCGAAGGTCAGATGCGATTGCGACCATCAGATCGGCGTCTGTGTAATCCGGATAAATCTCGCGATAACCGGCTACGAACTCATTGAACTCATCTTCGGTCGCATAGGCGCCGATCAGCCCTTCGGCATTTGCATAGTCGAGCGTCGGCATATTGCCGGGCCGCACCAGCCAGAGAGAGAGTTCATCCTTGTTGGAGCCAACGAGCATCGGAACCGACTGGCTCGGTTCGTTCTCTTCGGCTTCAAACGGGTGATGCGGCAGAGAATTTCCGTCACGCACAGGGCTCCAGTAAAGCGAGGTGGTTTGCTCACCTGCGGCTGTGCGGAGCGCCTCCATGAAGGTCTCTGCAGGCACATCGTTCAGCGCTTCCAGATTGTCCGGTGAAATGCCCAGAATATTGAGGAAGCTCAGAGTGTGCTCAGTTGCCTCTTCTGGTTCGCGAAAACGCAAATGCGAGCCTGATTGCACAATCGCGCGGTGGAACAGGCCTTCAGCGCGCGGCATGGCGAGCATGGTTGAGACTTTGCGGCCACCACCGGACTCACCGAAAATCGTCACATTGTCCGGATTGCCGCCAAACTGTTCGATATTGTCGCGAACCCACTCCAGCGCCATGACCATATCGAGGCTGCCGACATTGCCGCTATCTGCATAGGCCGGATCATCTGTCAGTCCTGCCAGATAGAGATGGCCGAATGCGTTGAGGCGGTGATTGATTGTGACGACAACCACATCGCCGCGGGTGGCGAGGTTGATACCCTCATAGGCTGCGCTCGATCCGTTGCCGTTCTGGAAGCCGCCGCCATGAAGCCACACCATGACGGGTCTTTCGTGATCATCAAGCGCCGGTGTCCAGATGTTAAGGCCGAGCGCATCTTCGCTCATGCCCGGCGTAGGATCAGGTGCCCATGAGCGGAAGAGACCATTGCTGTTACCGAGTTGAACAATGCTATCGGGGAAGTCTACCGCGTCGCGTACGCCATCCCATGGTTCTGGTGGGTTCGCTGGCTGGAAACGCGTGTCGCGCGTGTCTGCGCCATAGGGAATGCCGCGAAAGACATTGATGCCTTCCTCGACTGTTCCGCGTACTGCGCCATACTGTGTCATGGCGACAGGGCGTTCAGCCGATATGGATGCTTCGGCTGGAGCGGCTTCCTGGGCTGACAGGCTGGCGGGTACGCACGCTGCGCCGATGAGGCAGGCAAAGGCGATGCCCGATCTCAAAGCTGATTTCATGGATATGTCCTCCCGTTATTATTGGTGGGAGTGTCAGTGTAGCTGACTATTTTGTCCAGCGTGTTCGGTGCAATCTCACGTATAATTTTACGCAAACTTGTGAGATTGCGCAGGGTGGGCCTTAACAGGCTCTGATTTATGGTCGGACCATTGTCGCAGAATGCGGACCATAAAAAGGAGCTCAGAAAATGAGCCTGACCGTTGATCAGCTAATGCCGCGTGTATCCTTACGAAGTGATACCGAAACGGCTCGCGTGCGCCGTGCTGGCGTGTCCGCCTATCAGGCGGTCAAAACGGTCCCTTCCGAACCAAACCGGTCTGCAGTGTCTTTCGTCCGTGATGATGTGAATTTTTCGCCGCTGGCTCAAACCGCGGCGGAAAGTGACGCGAAAAAGTCCTCCCCAGATGATGCCCGAATAGAGGCGCTTTCGCGGGAGAAGGGACGTGCGCGCGAAGCGCTCCTGCGTATCAGAGAAGAAATTAAGCTCATGCGAAAGGTCTGGCAGTTTCAGCCTCGTGAAATGGCCAAGCAGATTGCGCGCCTCGCTAAAGAGCTGAAAGAGGTTCTGAACGACTATAAAAAGGTCCAGAAAGAACTCGCCGACTTGCAGGGCAGCGCAGCCGGTGGCGGCATGATTATGCCAGATGTCGGTAGTCTCGGAGCCTCTATGGCGACTGGAGCGTCTGGCGATAGCGAGGATACGTCTGACGACGAAGCTGCGGCGGAGTCTGACATTGGACAGCCAGACGACGTCGATCCTGATGCCGTTGCCGAGGCAGACAATCTACCCGACACGCAGCGAAAGGAAGCTGTCATGCAGTATGAACGGGTGAGGCTGGATCAGACGCCGGAGGCTATGGAGCTTCGCGGCGACCTTGAATTTACGAACTTTGTGAAAGGGCTCACGTCAGAGCTGCGTGACGCGTTTCGGGATGTGAAGCGTTGGGCGATTGGCTTCAAGCAAAACGACAAAGACAGCGAAAAGCTCTACGACAATACCGACAAGGAGCTGAAACAGCTGGAGAAAGAGCTCGGCAAATTCGAGGATGATCTGCGCCGCGCTATACCGCCCTCTATCTGGGTATCCCAGCCCGTTCAGGTATAATTGACGGCCTGCCTCAGAAATGGGGTTCAATTGATGCAGTGCACTCGCTAAGAGGCTGGCATGTCTGACCTTACGATCCGCACAGCAGCAGCCTCTGACGCTGAAGCGCTATCCGCGCTTGGCGCGAAGACGTTTTCTGACAAGTTTGCCCATCTCTATAAGCCGGAAGACCTGCAGCAGTTTCTGGATGAGAGCCATAGCGTTGAAGCCTATCAGCGAGCGCTCAGCGATCCGCAAACGCGGATCTGGGTTGCTGTTACGAACGACGGCGCGCTGGTTGGATATGCGGTAGCAGGTCCGTGCACGCTGCCGGTAGATGATTGCCCTGAGGGGGCGATGGAGATTGCGCGTCTCTATGTGGATGAAGCGTTTCACGGGCAGGGTACGGGGCATAAGCTCATGGACCAGATGCTGGCCTGGATCGACAGGAATGGGCGGGTGCCGCTCTATCTCAGTGTCTATAAATTCAATGACGGTGCGCAGCGTTTTTATCATCGCTACGGCTTTGGCCTGCTCAAAGAGTACAAATACCGGGTGGGAACGCACTATGATCCGGAATATCTCTACATCCGGAACTCATGACATTCGCTTGAACTGGCTTGCCCAATCCTCTGAACGCCGCACTTTATGCATTTAACTCTGGAGGATTTACCATGCGCCCGATCACTTACGCACTTTCATCTATCGCGCTTTGCGCTGCCCCGGCTTTCGCGCAGGATGTTCCGCCGGTCACAACCCATGATCTGGGCGATGGCATCTACGCTTTGACAAATGATCGCGCGGGTAATGTCGGCATTCTGGCAGGTCCGGATGGCGTCTTCATGATTGATACGCAGATGGAAATCTTCGCGCCTTCGCTGGAAGACGCGATCCATGCTGTGTCTGACGGTGATGACGTCGACCTTGTTCTGAACACTCACCTTCATGGCGACCATGTTCTCGGCAATTCGTATTTCGCAGAACGCGGCGCGACAGTTATGGCGCACCCGAATGTCAGGCCGGGTCTGATCGAGCCGAACTTCATGGCGCTTTCCGGTCGAACGCCTGATGCGCTGTCAGGGTTGGCGCTGCCGACCGTAAATGTCGATGAAGGCGATACGGTCACGATGAATGGTCAGACCGCGCGCTTCTATCATGCACCTAACGCCCATACCGATGGTGACCTGTTTGTGGTGTTTGAAGAAGCCAACGTGATCCATGCCGGTGACCTTCTCTTTAATCGCCGCTTCCCGTTCATTGACCTCGACAACGGCGGTTCGGTGCAGGGCTATATCCGCGGTATGGAGAAAATTATCGCGCAGGCTGATGAGGAAACTGTCATCATTTCAGGTCACGGTCCGATGGCGAGTGTCTCCGACCTGCAGGCCAGCGTCGATATGCTGAAAGCTGGTCAGGAGGCTGTAATGGCACTCGTGTCTGAGGGGAAAACCCTTGATGAAATTCAGGTAGCTATGCCGCTCGCAGACTATCATTCTGATTGGAATTGGGGCTTTATCACAACCGAGCGTATGGTGTGGACATTTTATCGGGATATGACAGGACTTACCGAATAACGATAATTATTGTTGCCAAAACGATAAATTTCGTTTAGAAGGGACGCAAAGTTACAAGGGGAAAATGATGCAATTGAAATCTCTCTCAGCTGGCCTGGCTCTTATGGGCGCAAGTGTTGCGACAACAGTTGGTGCGCCAGCTGTACTCGCGCAGGAAGCGTCCTGGGGCTATGAAGTTTCCGGCCAGCTTGCCAATTATCAGGCGCTTCGCACGGAAGCTCCGGGTGGCCGTCTTGCAGGTCAGGCGTCTGTTCAGGCGCTTCTCTCAAACCTGCCAGACATGCTGCAGGTCAGCTATGGTGGTTTCGCGTCTGAGAATGGCGGCGATGTCGCCACTGACGTGACGATCTCGTTTAGCTTGTCTGAAGATATCAGCTTCGGCGTCAATATTGGCGAGTTCCGTATCTACGGTCTCGAGGACAGCGAAGTTGCCAAACTCGCAGCCAACGAAACAGCTGAGCTTGGCTCACGTATCGACCTGCGAAACGTAAGCCTTGTCGGTATTGAATCCATCGTCGACGCTATTGCGAGCGAGATGTCCGAAACTGCGACCGGTCTCATCCCGGAAGATGCAGTAGAAGCAGAACTCGAAGGCGCCGATTTCGCGATCAACTCATACGCACTGACCTATGATCAGATCGTGCTGGACGGGTTTGTCTGGCATGCCGCGTCTGACGAAGTGAATGCTGGCATTGATGCGCTGTTTGCATCTGAAGCTGGTGAAGACAATGCGTGGCCGCTATTTGCGCCACTGGCTCGTTTCTATCGTTCAGTCGAGATCGACGAATACGCCATGTATGACATGGACATGTCTATCGACATGGATATCGACGACGGTGAAACCGACCAGAACATCGCGATGGACATGGTGATCGCGCTCTCTGCCGGTTCAGACATCGACCGCGGTGATTTCGGTTTCGCGCTGTCTGAAGGCACATCATACGATCTGTCTATGAGCATTGCTGCTGAAGAGCTGTCTCAGCCGATTCAGTTTGCATCAGGCGGTTCTGTTGGCCTCAGCACCATGTCCGGTATGAACCTTGGTGTTCTGATGGGCTATCTGGAGCGTCAGGAAGTGCCGGATGCTGGCATTCAGGAGCTGATGAGCCTTGGTCAGTTCGAGAGCTTTGACTCTGTCAGCACGCTTAATGGCGTGACGATCTCTACGGTTGGCCGTGCGCTGGTTGATCTGTCCGAGTGGAACTGGTTCGTGCCTGAGCGTATCGCTTTTGAAGGTCAGGACATCAGCTACAATCTCGGCGGTTATCTGGACTTCATGACCGGCTTTATGGCGGACATGCCGGAAGTCGCCGAAGATCCGGAAGCAAGCGAAGTCTTCGCTATGTTTGGTTCTGTCCGTGAGGCGCTTGTCGACCTCGACATGGATGTCATCAATATGGACATGGGCATGAGCCTAGACTGGGATGCCGATACAGGCATGACAGGCTTCGACTTCGGAACCGACGCAGATGGGTTTGGCACGCTGAATATGGGCTTTGCGGGTTACATGCCGAGCTATAGCGAGTTCGTCACAGCTTACGAAGATGCAGGCAAAGGCGACACGGGCAGCGACAAAGACGGTATGTCTGAAGATCCGTTCGACGCGGCTCTTGAAGAACTGATGGCGTCTGAAATGGCCCTGACAGACTTCGACTTCGAAATTGCTGATGATGGCGGCATGGATAAAGTCTTTGGTCTCGCAATTGCGATTGCCCAGCTTATGCCGGAAGACAATGCTGAAGCGGCGATGATCCGCAACGCGTCACCTGCAGAGCTTCGTGCGCTCGTCAGCGGTCTGACACGCATGGGCGGTATGGAAGCCGCTCAGGTCTTCCCGCCAGCGGTTGGCTATATCAACGGCGTTGCAAACTTCATCATGAATGGTGGTGCACTACGCGTCGCGCTCAATCCGGACGAGCCGCTTGGCGCTCAGTCTGAAGCGCAGCTCATGCAGCTGGGTGACGACCCGCAGGCCATTCTCGACTTCCTTGGCTTCGAGTTTGAATACACAGCGCCATAAGCGCTTATTCAAAACTGGAAAATCAGAAACGGGGAGCTTCAGGCTCCCCGTTTTTTGTTTAGTCGTCAAACACGCTGTCGCCGCAACGAACCTGATCGTGCGGTACGCCGCGCGCACCAGCCTCGGCACGTCGCCGATCGCATTCGTTTTCAAGTCGTTGGCGCTCTTCGGCCGCGGCCATGCGTTCTTCGGAATACTGAGCCATGCGGTCACGAATGCATTCATTCATGTCGGTCACGCCTTCGCTTCGACACGCCGAATAGGCCTGATCACGGCTATAGCTTTCTGTTGAGATGCAGCCTGCCATCGTCAGCGCGCATGCTGCTGCAATAAATGGTTTTACACGTTTCATTTCCAGCCCCTTGCCACAGGGGAGAGATCAGCTCTCCACTTTTCGGACGAGGTAACCCGCCCGTGGGAAATGAATGTGCAGGCTCTCAATCGCGTTTTCTACTTTAAAAAGTGTAATCTTATTTGGCTGGGCTGAGACGAGCTCACCTGCCACCCAGACCTGACCATAATCGTCAGGTGCAACGCTGACATGATCGCCCGGTGCGAGGCCCTGTGGCTCGGTGCCAACCGTAGCAGCGAGGAGTCGTGGGGCTGAGTTTTTAGCAATCTCAAGCGCATCAGCAGAAGAGACCTCTTCCGGCTCGGGACCTGAAATTGCGTTCAGCCTGTCGAACCAATCTTCAGTCCGCGGCGCATCGCGCAGGAATTCCCGCGTCATTTGTGGCAGGTTCTTATTGAGGAACCAGATGTTCATATGGGCGTGAATGTCCGTCAAGCCCGGCTTGGAGCCGAGCAGCCAGTCACCAATGCCGGAGCTTTTGGATGCCTGAAGGCGTTCTTCCACCCATGAGAGCTGAGCGCGCCACTGATCCATGAGAAGCGGCACAGAAAGCTTCATCTTTTCGGTGTCGAATTTACGACCGCTCATCGCAGAGCGATCTGCCTTGAATTCCTTAGAAATGTGTTCGCCCAGAGAGCCGAAAACGAGGCCTACCGTGGTTTGGAACCATTGTTTATCCGTCCAGGATGCGACCATGGAATGAACGCCTTCATGGCCGCCAAACCCGAGCGCGCGTTCCGGAAAACGGGCTTCAATCATGCGAAGAATGAGGGCTGTGTCGCAATAAATATCGCCGCCAATCTGCATGACCGGCGTGCGGCGATAGCCACCTGTCAGCGGCATGAGGTCCGGCTTTGGCATAATGCTCGGAATTTCTACCTTGCCCCATGCCAGATTTTTCAGGCGCAGTGCGAGGCGGACCTTCTCTGAAAACGGAGAGTTTCCGTATTGATGCAGCAATATTGATTGCGCATTTGCCATGACCGAGAAGCCTCCGTGCGATATTGTGTTTCGCTCAGTTAAGCTTGGTTTTGGATGCGTGGAAAGGCCCGTTCCGCCGGAAAGCGTGGATTAAGGCGTACGCCATTCTCCGGCAACCTCGTCACCAACCCAGCGCAGCTGTGCACGGCGATGGCCCTGTGCAGACAGTTTTAGCCAGTCAATGCAGCTCACCTTTACGCAAATCACTGTGAAATTCCGGCCACCAAACGTTTCGTCCTGACCATGCTCTTCAGGATCATTGAGGGGCGAACCCGGTGGAAGCCGCGTGAGATAGTCACCGCGGCCGTATTCCGGAACCGTAGACCAAAGCTGGTCGGCCAGTTCGTCGCCAATATGGAGTTCGGCTGTGCCGGTAATGCGGATCTGCTCTTTATGGTCCGGGTCCCACATCAGAACCTGAACCTCCGGGTGTGTTTCCAGATCAGCGACCTTGGGTGAGCGCGCGTCTGTAAAAAAGCGCAGTGTCATCGTTTCAGGATCAAAGTGCCGGAGCACCAGCGTGCGCACCTGAGGCGTCCCGTTGGGAGATACGCTGGCAAATGATGTCAGCCGCAAAGGAGAGCCTGCCTCATCCGCAGCATGGGCGAGCCGGCGCAATAAATCACGCCTAAGAGGCATCAGGCTGGGCGTTTTGTCGAAACGGTCGATCTGGTCAGTCATAAGAGCTCTGTTTCAGTATTGATCATGTCGTGCAGTCGGTCTTGTATAGGCGGCGAAACGCGAAACAAAAAAGAGTGCCTTCGTCGCACCGCCGTTCGTCTGGGAGGACACAATGATCGATATCGAGAAGATTGGCCACTTCGCCAATATTCCCCGCTATGCCGCTGAAACCTGGGGGGACGCGACAGCCTTCTGGTTTGAGGGCCGTGAAACCAGCTTCAATCAAACTGAAATCATCTCGAACAAGATCGCAAACGGTCTGCTGGAGCTGGGTGTGCAGCCCGGCGAGCGGGTCTGTTATCTCGGTAAGAATACCGACTATTTTTACATGATCCTCTGGGGCACTGTGAAAGTGCGCGGTGCTATGACCGGTATCAACAATCGACTGGCCGCGCCGGAGTTTGTCTACGCGATCAATGATAGCGGCGCGTCCACTCTGTTTGTGACTCCTGACTTCTTCAATGTGATTGCGCAAATTCAGTCTGAATGTCCCAAGCTCAAAAACATCATTTGCGTTGAAGGCGAACGCGAAGGCTGGCTGAGCTATGACCGCATGGTGACGGAAGGCTCTGATGCGCCGCTCGATCTGCCTCATCCAGCTGATGACGATGTCGTCCAGCTTTATACATCCGGAACGACAGGTTTCCCGAAAGGCGTGCAGCTGACGGGCAGCAATTATATGGGCATGTTCGGCCAGCTGAACTTTGTTGACTGGGCTCATTACGATGCGGGCGAAGCGGTGATGAATGCCATGCCGCTCTTCCATGTGGCCGGCGTGAATTTCGGCATTTTCGGCATGGTTCAGGGCGCTGAGGTGGTGATCCTGCGTGAGATTAATCCGCAGGAAATTCTGAAGCTAGTTGAAGAGAAGAAGATAAATCATGCCTTCTGGGTGCCGGCCGTCATTCTGATGCTGACCCAATTGCCCGAAGTCCATACGACCGACTTCTCCAGCCTGAAACGCGTGTCCTACGGGGCATCTCCGATTGCCGAAGACCTTCTGAAACAGGCCATTGAGATTATGGGTTGTAAATTCACTCAGCTTTATGGCCTGACGGAAACCGCGGGCGCGGCGACCTATCTGCCAAGCGAAGCGCATGACCCGAGCTGGGGTAAGCTTCGCTCCTGCGGCGTGCCGTGGCCGGGCGCAATGGTGCGCACTGTCGATGGTGAGGGCAATCCGACCCAGCCGCACGAGGTGGGCGAGATCGTCATCAAGTCAAACTTCGTCATGAAAGGCTATTGGAACAAGCCGGATGCGACCGTCGATTCCGTACGTGATGGCTGGTTCTATACCGGTGATGCCGGTTATTTTGATGAGGATGGCTTTCTCTACATCCATGACCGTGTGAAAGACATGATCGTCTCCGGCGGTGAGAATGTTTATCCTGCCGAGGTTGAGAATGCGATCTTCAGCCATCCGGGTGTGGCAGATGTTGCCGTGATCGGCATCCCGTCTGATAAATGGGGTGAAGAGGTAAAAGCAATCGTCGTGAAAGCGGCGGGGCAGGACCCGGCACCGGAGGATATTATCGCCTTCACCCGCGAACGTATCGCCGCCTACAAAGCGCCAAAATCGGTAGATTTCGTCGAAGCTCTTCCCCGCAATCCGTCCGGAAAGATCCTGCGTAAAGATTTGCGTGAGCCTTACTGGGAAGGACGGGAACGCCTCGTCAGCTGATGCGTTCTTCTGTCTTCCCTGCATATACACTGTGAGGGAAGACGAAAGGACGACAGGATGAGCACTCCCGACTGGCTGAAACCGGCCATGCAGGCGATTGAAATTGATGATGCCGGACGCGCCTGCCGGGATATTCCAGAAAGCGCCTGCAGAGAGGAAGGAAATAACTTCCTCCGTCATGTTGTATCGCTCACCCTGTCTAAAAGCTCTGATGGCCTGATTGACCCGAAACTGGTTCTCAGCTGGCTGCTTACCCATCTTGGCGCGCCTGCCTATCTGATCGGCGCGTTAGTGCCCGTGCGTGAGGCGGGCGCACTGCTTCCTCAGCTTTTGACCGCCAAGAAAATCCGTGAACTACCACGTCGCAAATGGGCGTGGGCGCTTGGTGCTCTTGTGCAGGGGCTCTCTGCATTGGCCATCGCGCTCTCGGCGCTCTTCCTGTCAGGATTACAGGCGGGGCTGGCAATTGTCGGCTCGCTCGCCGTGCTTGCCGTCGCGCGTAGCGTCTGCTCGGTGAGCTATAAGGATGTGCTCGGCAAGACGGTCGATAAATCCCATAGGGGTACTGCCACAGGGCTTGCAGGGTCGCTCTCAGCGGGCGCGGTCATTATATTTGCGCTTATCCTGACCTTCGATCTGGTAGAGCGTGAGCTTCTCGTGCTGTGCGCAATCAGTCTTGCCGGGCTGTTCTGGATGATCGCCGCGCTGAATTTCACCGGACTTCGTGAAGAAAAAGGCGCAACAGAAGGGGGTAAGAATTCTCTCGAAGCGGCTGTTTCCAACATCACCTTGCTGAAAGAAGACCGCCAACTCCGTCTCTTTATTATCGTGCGCGGTTTGCTGACTGCTACGGCACTCGCGCCGCCTTTCATGATCACAGCGGCAGGTGAGGGCGGAACCGATGGCTATGGCGGTCTGGGATTTCTGGTTCTGGCCTCTGCAATCGCCTCTCTCGTTTCAAGTGCGGTCTGGGGCTATCTTGCAGACAGGTCGAGCCGGAAGGTTCTGATGTTCTCCGCTGTGGCGGGGGCGGTTGCGCTCATCGCGACGTCGGTTGCGGGTGCGCTGGGCTATCTTGGTGTGCCGCTTCTTCTGCCGGTTCTGTTGTTCGGACTCATGATTGCCTATCAGGGCGTCCGTCTAGGCCGGTCTACACATCTTGTCGACATGGCGAATGAAGACACGCGCGCAGCTTATACCGCGCTTTCAAATACAATTATCGGTGTCGTGCTTTTGGCGGGTGGTGCGTTCGGCGTCATCGCATCACTGGCCGGCGCGTTGAGCGTTCTGGGCATCTTCGCCCTAATGTGTGTGTGTGCCGCGGTGATGGCTGTAAAATTGGAAGAAGTTCAGTCTGATTAGCAGTCCAGAGGGCTGTGCGGGTTGCCTTGGAAAGTGCGCAAATTACCCACAATAACCTTACAGGTATTAATTAGAAAGTCAAGTAATTCAGTCGTCTGAGTGACAGGATGACGCGCGTCAAAACACGCACTTTTTATATGGGTTATATGGGTGCACAAGGGGGCATCAACAAAACGCGCAGACGGAGAGCGCTTCATGTCTAAATCTAAATATGCCCTTCTCGCACTCACAACAGCCCTTCTGGGAACTTCTGCAATGGCAGAAAGCCCATGGCAGATTCGCGGTCGCGTACTCGGTGTTTTCCCTTCCGAAAGTGCTGATCTCAGCGTAGCTGGTGCGCCTCTTGGTGGCGATGTCGATATCGATGCCGGTTACGTTCCGGAACTCGACATTACATACTTCTTCTCAGACAATATCGCGGCTGAGCTGATCCTTGGTGTGACACCACACGATGTGACGGCGACAAACGTAGCGGCTGTCGGTGGCGCAAACGTTGACCTCGGCGACGTGACACTTCTGCCGCCAACTCTGACGCTGCAATATCATTTCAATAATGAATCCAATATCACGCCGTATGCGGGTATCGGCGTGAACTACACGATTTTCTTTGATGAAAATGCCGGTCCGGTCGCTGATGACATCGACTATGACCCAAGCTTCGGCCTCGCTCTGCAGGCTGGTCTCGACTACGATCTTGACGGTGAGCCAGGTGGTTGGCTGCTGAACGTCGATGTAAAGAAAATCTGGATCAACACAGACGTAACCGTCGACCTTACAACTGCGCTCGGCGCGACGGTTGACGCCGACGTGGACATCAACCCGCTCGTGGTCGGCGTAGGCTTTGGCTACCGCTACTAGGAACGGACACAAAGTTTAAACTGCAACATCCTCCCAGCAGTTTTGAACTTGGGTCCATTCTACAGGTCAGCAACTAACTGGACCCGATACGGGGCGGAGCGATCCGCCCCGATTTTTTTGTGTCGTTTCGTGATTTCCGGCTTTGGCGTTACGCTCTTCTAAAAATAAAATAGCGGGAGGAAAAAGCATGACCGTGAACGTTAACCCGGCGGACTTCACTTTTTTTGAGATTAAACAGCTGTCGCCCATGATCGGCGCCGAGCTCTCAGGTCTGAAACTGTCAGGTGACCTGCCTGATGCGGCAATATCGGAAATTCGCCGCGCACTTCTCGAATTCAAGGTCGTCTTTTTCCGTGACCAGCATGAGCTGACGGCAGCAGAGCATATCGCTTTTGCGCGCCGGTTCGGTGATCTGGAAATTCACCCTGCCACACCGAAGGGGCAGGAGGATCCGGAAATCCTCCGCATTACGCATGATGAGACGTCGAAAGGCCGCGAGAATGCCTGGCATTCAGATGTTACCTGGCGACCCGAGCCGTCGCTGGGGTCCATTCTGCGCGCGCGTGAAGTTCCACCGTTTGGCGGTGATACGCTGTTTTCCTGCATGTATGCCGCTTATGATGCGTTGTCGCCTGCGATGAAAGACTGGGTGAGCGGCCTTGCGGCTCGCCATGACATTGCGCGCGTGTTTGCAGATCGGCTCAACAAGTCCATCGAAGAGCTTCACGCGCAATATCCGGTACAGGAACATCCGGTCGTACGGACACATCCTGAAACGGGGCGTCGCGCGCTCTATGTGAATACAGCCTTCACAGACCAGATTGTGGGCCTCTCAAAGAAGGAGAGCGACTGGCTGCTTGCGCATCTCTACACCTTTGCAGCTGTTCCTGAGCATCAATGCCGGTTCCGATGGGAAGCCGGTAGCCTTGCTTTCTGGGATAACCGTGCCTGCCAGCATTACGCTGCGAGTGACTACTTCCCGCAGCGCCGCGTGATGGAGCGTGTAACAATTGCCGGTGACAGGCCTTTCTTCGATCCGGAAAGATAGGCTAACAGGGACCCGCCAACGCTGTTTGGCGGGTTTTTGTCGGGTTTCTGTCGTGGCGTCTGGTGCCTCCTCGCACGATGTCAGTCTGGCAGCAGACGAAAAGGGAAACCGGCAATGAGCCTTGCTACACGACGCTCGGAAAAAGGATGGTCACAGGAAGACCTTGCTCAGGTTTCCGGCGTGAGCGTGCGCACAATCCAGCGCGCGGAAAGTGGGAACAAGATCGGTCTGGAATCTCTGAAATGTCTGGCTGCTGTACTGGAAACGAGTGTCAGCACTCTCATTGAGGAGCAGCAACCCATGCCTGTCCAAACTATGCCCGAAGCACCGCGGACCGACCGCGAGCAGGAAGTGATCGAACAAGTCGAAGCGCTGAAATGGTTTTATGTCCATCTCGGCTGCTTTCTCATTTTCAATGTCGGTATGCTGGCGTTCAATCTTCTAACCACGCCAGATGAAATCTGGGTGATCTATATGACTCTGCCATGGATTTTCGGGCTCGCTGTGCATGCGTGGTCTGTCTTCGGTGAAGGCGTCGTTTTCGGTCGGGAGTGGGAACAGCGCGAGTTTGAAAAGCGGATGCGACAGAAATAAAAAAAGCCCGCTCGAGTGAGCGGGCTTTTCGTATCAGGTCATCTCTGACGCTTAGTTGTGGATCGAGAAGGACACGCCAACAATGCGCGGCTCGTTCACAAAGCCTGTCAGGTTGTTGAAGTCGATTGCGCCTTCGAGCACTTCAACATCTGTGATGTTGCGTGCAAACACAGAAGCTTCCCAGCCGGCATCGCTCGCGTAACCTGCGCGCAGGCCGCCTTCCCAGTAACCGTCTTCAGAGAACTCGACGCTCTCATAGAGGAAGAAGTTGGTGTCGCCTTTGTAAGCCCAGTCTGTGTAAGCGAAGAACTCGCCTTCACGGAACGGGATAGCATAGCGTGCTGTGAAGTTAGCAATCCACTCCGGAGAGTTCGGGAACGGGTTGCCGGAGATGTTGTAGCCGAGGAAGTTGTTGTTGCTGTCGTAGACTTCCGGATCAAGAACTGTACATGGCGCGCCGCAGCCCGGTGCGATCAGTACATCATCAAGGATCTCGGTGTTGTTGTAAGACAGGCCACCTGTGAGAAGCAGGTTCTCGATTGGTGCGGCTTCAACTTCAGCTTCGAAACCGTAGCCACGGCCTTCGTCTGCGTTGAACAGAGCAACTGTGTTGTTCAGGCCGCCAACGATTGTGAGCTGCTGGTCTTCCAGAGTGTAGTAGAAGACAGACGCGCTACCGCGAACGTTAGGCAGAATGTCAGACTTCACACCCGCTTCGTAAGAGATAACGGACTCAGTGTCAGCGATAGAGACGAGGTCGCCGAATACGAGACGACCCTGAATAGACGGGCCACGGAAGCCACGTGCGACACGGCCGTAGACGTTGGTGTTCTCGTTGAGGTCATACATCGCTGTGAGGTCCCAGCTGATGAAGTCGTCACCGGTTTCGCCGTCAATCGGACCCAGCGGAGGGGCGCCGAACGGGCCAAGCGTACGTGCAACTGAGAAGGTTTTGTCTTCTTGCGTATAGCGCGCACCGGCCTGAACGGAGAGGCGCTCAGTCAGATCGTATGTCAGAGACGCAAAAAGAGCTGAAGACTCTGTGTCGCCTGTACGAACAGCCTCACCGTTGAGCGGGTTGCCCGGTGCCAGGCTGTCGAAGCTTGTAGATGTGATGTCGACAGTTTCGTCAAAGAGGAAGAAACCTGCCTGACCTGTCAGACGGCCGCCATTGTCATAAGCGAGGCGGAGCTCGTTTGTGTACTGGTCAATATTGTTGACGCGGCCACCGCTTTCAGACGGGAACGGGATGAAACCCGGTCCGAAATTGCCAGCGCCGAGGAAAGCTGCGCCGAAGCCGCCGTCAATGTCGCCGACAGATTCAACATCAGCTGTTTCGAAGCTGAAGACATATGTTGCGTCGATCGCATCAGACAGAGATTTCGTCAGTGTGATGGTTGAGCCCCAGGCGTTCTGGGAAAGACTGTTCTGACCGTCGAAATAAACCGTGTCGCGGTCGAAGTTGGAGCCGACACCGTTTGTGCCCGGGTCAATAATGTTCGCACGGAAAAGACGCGCTGAAGAGCGGTTGGAGCGTGCGTGAACGTTGAAGAGAGCTTCGAAGTCGTTGTCGAACGGCGTGAAGAGTGCCTGACCACGAACGGCATATTCCTGGAAGCCTTCATAGACGTCGTCATAGCCGGTGAACGCGTTGTCGACATAGTCGTCGCGGTACTGGTAGAGGCCGGACAGGCGAACAGCGAGTGCTTCGTGAACGCGGCCACCGACAGCGCCTTCGATTTCGGCGGTGTTGTAAGACCCGTATGTCACGTCGAGATAAGCGTCGAACTCGTCAGTTGGTGCAACTGAGTCGAATTTAATGATGCCACCTGGTGTGTTGCGTCCAAACAGCGTGCCTTGTGGACCGCGCAGAACTTCGATGTCTTCAATGTCGAAAACCGGATATCCTTTAAGGATCGGGTTCTCATAAGGAACATCGTCATAAACCAGAGAAACTGGCTGGGATGCGTTCAGGTCGAAGTCTGTGTTGCCGATGCCGCGAATGTAGAAGCGCGGGAATGCACGACCGAAAGAGCTCTCTGCGATGACGCTAGGAACGCGCGCAGACAGGAAGCGGATATCTGCGCCACCAGACGAGATAACGTCGAGGCGCTCGCCTGAAACCTGGCTGACGGACAGCGGAACGTCCTGAAGGCTTTCTTCAAGGCGTTGGGCTGAAACCGTAACGGTATCAAGGCGGGATTCTTCTTCCTGCGCAGTTGCCATTGGAGACATGGCGAGTGCGAGAAGGGCGATAGCGGATGTACTGTAAAGAGATTTGATCGAGGTCATTTTCACGTTCCTGTTTGAGAAGTGGGTGAGACCGGTCATCTCGAAACAGTTCCGGATGACTTCTATGTAAAAAGGGGCTTCCTCCAGCCTTGCGCTGTGTAAGTCATAAACTGTTTCATCAGAGCAAGACTGAAATGCAGGGTGAGCGGCATTAATGTGCTTATTGAGCTACATCGTGCTTTTCACGTCACAATATGGAGCCGGTTTTAGGTCTGAATTTAGGACGTGCCAGATGTGTCGTGTACGGAGCATATGGGCTCAGCGACAATGCATATCGATCTATCTGTTCGAACACGCGAAACGTGGTAAACTTTGAGTCTCACCGGGGGAGATGGATATGACTGGCATCAGGCATATTTCAAAGTTCATGATTAGCGCCGTCGCGGCGTCTGCACTGGCATCATGTGGCGGGACGGACACAGAAGAGCGGTCTGACACGTCGTCCTCAATCGCGCAGACAGGTAATATTGAGCGTCCGGTCGTGATTGCGTCAGAGGCTGAACGCGTCACCGCACCGGTCATCGAGGAACCTGTCGTGCTCAATATGACAGATGAAATTCTCGGCGTTGATCTTCCCATAATCATGTCGGGCACAGAGCCTTTCTGGTCAGGCAGTTTTGAAGGCGGCTGGATCACACTCGACCGGCCCGGACTTCCGTTGATCGAAGTCCCAATTCCTGAGTTGCCAGACGCCGGCAACGGACGCATGCGGTTTAACACTGAGGGCCTCGATATCACGCTTGCGACGGGTGGATGCGAAGCGGCTGATAGTGAGCTCAGCGTCACCGTTCTTTTTGAGGACGCAGAGTATGTCGGGTGCGCCGGAATGGAGACGACCGAAGTTCGCGACGGCGGTGATCTGCCTTTATGGTATCAACTCGTCCCGGGCTCGATTGAGGCGATAGATGCGTGTCTGGAAGCTGCGGACGGACCGCGGTTTGTGCGCGCGCTTTATCCGCGTGAGCAGGGTACAGTCGGCATGATCCTCGTTGATGGGGTGGGCCGTTATGAAGAATGCGGAGCGGAAGTCGATACAGGTGAACTCGGCTTCTTTGATCCGGTGTCATCCGAGCAGGCAGCAGTCTGGTTCGACGGAGATGTCATGTTTGCGCGGGCAGATAGCGGGACAGGTTGCAATATCCAGCTCAGCTCGCCGCTGGATGCGTCTCTTGGGCAGTTCCACCCGAAAGGGTGTCGTTAGTCTTAGTAAACGGGGTCGCTTGGCTTGTCTGCGCGGGCGAGAGCTTTAGTGGCGAAGAAGGCTGATGCCCCCGCAAGAACTAGTGATATGAGCGCATTGTATCCGGCCATGGAAATGCCGAACAGGCGCCATGCCGCGACATCGCATGACACGGTTCCAATAGGTCGGTTGAGGTCTTCAAACGACGGAATACCATTCGGAATGACCGTGGCGCTTGCGCCACCCGCCGTCGATGAGCAACCTGATGGCCCCTCAAAAATCTCCCATTCGACGCCAGCATGATAGGCGGCTACGACGAGGCTCGTCATGAAGATGAGGAATAGAAGCACATTCACGGCGCCGAGCAGACGCGGTGTGGACCAGCGCTTTACGACGATAAAGCCTATGGCGGCGATGGTCATTGCTGCCCAGTGAATTTCTCGCTGGCGAAGACATAGCTCGCAGGGGAGATAATGCCCGAAGCGCTCGAATGCGTGCGCGCCTGCGATCAGGGCGGCAGAGGCGATGAAGGCCAGTACCGGCCAGGATTCGGGCTTTAGCTTCATTTCAGGCATTCCTGAGAGAATGACAGTGATTTGCAAACGTGACACTGCGACCGGAGACCGCAGGCATCACTTTATCAGCTGCCAATTCCCATCATGGCAAGCGCGCCTTTGATTAATTCTTTGAGAGCTACCGGCCCGAGAATGAACAACATTCCAATCCAGCTGATGCCGATGATCAGGCCGGCAATCATCATCGCGCCATCACGCGCCATTAAGCCGAAGGAGACAAGTGCAACGGCAAAGCCCGGTGTCGTGTTGGTTAGCGGCAGCGGAACCAGAATTGACCCGCAGAACAGGCAAAGGAACGCGCCAATCACGCGCTCTGCCGCGGAATGGACGAGAAACGTCAGGCGCGGGCGCGCAATCTTTTCGGCCCAGCCAAAGAATTTGCGCCCCGAGCGTGAAATGCGCTCCAGTCCAGCTTTGTCGATACGGCGGGCGGCGAATTTCTCAGGAAGCCATGGTTCATGTCGGCCAAGCACCATTTGAAAGGCGATGGCTGCCATCGGTAAGGATACGATCTGCGGCACGGCGTAGAGGAACGGGATGCAGCAGGGCAGTGCAAGCGCAAACAGAATGGCGCCGAATGCACGTTCGTCCAGAGCATCGAAAATTTCGCGAAGTGTCAGTCCCTCTTCCGGCGCGCTGTCGCTCAGACGGTCAAGCGCGGTCAGGATCGATGTGTCTTCGTTTTCGATGGAGGCGGTGTCTGTCATACGTCTCGTCTTACGCTCATCCGTTACAAAGGGGAATCTATCAAATAGATGCCGTTTCTTAAAAAACTGAGCGTGCACACCATTTGAAAGCTGAGTGGAATGGATTTAGGCCGTATGCTGCATCAGGTTTGGATAGGTAGGTGATATGAAACTCTCTCGCGGACATGTGAAAACCGGTTTTGAAGACGTACGTCGCGTGTTCGAAGAGAATTTCGCTGATGATGGTGAACTGGGTGCGGGCTTCGCCGCCTATCAGAATGGTGAATGCATTATCAGCCTGCAGGGTGGCTATGCAGACCGCGCGAAGACCCGGCTTTTCGACGAGCATACACTGACACCGGTCTATTCCACGACCAAGCCGATCGCCTCGCTGGTTGTCGGCCATGTGGTTGATAAGGCGCCCGGCATCACGCTGGATACGCGTGTCGCAGAGTTCTGGCCGGAATTTGCTGCTGAGGGTAAAGACGAGCTCACCATCGCAGATCTGCTCAGCCATCAGGCGGGGCTTTGCGGCTTTGAAGAGCGGATTGATCCGGCGCTCTGGCTGAAGCCACGTGAGCTGAGCGCAAAGCTTGCGGAAACCGCGCCGCTCTGGTCGCCGGTTCCCGATGGCACGAGTGGCTATCATCCGCTTACATGGGGCTATCTGGCGGGTGAGATCGTTGAGCGTCTTGCGGGCCATTCGCTCGGCACAGTTCTTGCCGAAGATATTACCGGCACAGCGGCAGGCGGCGATGAAGCGATCGACTTCTGGGTCGGCACGCCAGAAAGTGAGCATGACCGGATCAGCGAGATCATGCGTCCGAAAGAAATGCCGAAGCTTGGTGACCTCAATCGCTACAACAAGGCCGCGTTTCTCACGGCATGGTCAGCGCCGGAGCGCGGTACGAAAGTCTGGCGAGAAGTAGAAATTCCATCCGCGAATGGTCACGGCACGGCGCAAAGCGTAGCGCAGCTTTATTCGGCCTTTGCCAATCAGGGCGTGGTGAAGTCATCGCTCATGAGCAGCGACACCTGGAATGATTTTCTGACCGTCCGCACGACGGGGCAGGACCGCGTCCTGCCATTTAATATCGAGTTCGCTGCGGGCGTGATGGGCAATAATTCCGGCTTTTACGGGCCGAACCCGAATAGTTGGGGCCATTCAGGCTGGGGCGGTTCAGCGGCTTTCGGAGATCCGGACAACCAGCTCTCCTGCGCATATGTCATGAACAAACAGTCGGCGTATTTGCAGGGCGACCCGCGCGCGCAACGACTGTTTGATGCCGTGTATGACTGCCTCGATTAGAGGCGCTCAATTTCCCGGGAGAGATTGCGTTCTGAGTCAGTCGCGATCTTTTCGAGCGTTTTAACACGCTCCCGGAGGTCGGCGACTTCACGGCGCAGGCTATCGACTTCACCGCTGCCAACAGCGGCCTCACTCTCGCGTTTCGTTTTGATCCAGTTGTTGATGACCCCGCCGCCAACGCCAATGATCACGATCAGCACGACCATAGTGAACGGCGCTTCCATTCCAAACATCTTTTATATCTTTCGATCCGTTATTGAATATCGATAATATAAGATGAGAATCATGCGCTGTGAAGAGGCTAAATTCAATTAGCCCTTGCCGGTGGACCCAAACCCGCCTTCGCCGCGATCTGTTTCAGGCAGAACATCTACCTTTTCCCAAAGGCCTTGTGTGACAGGTGCCATGACCAGCTGCGCAATGCGTTCGCCGCGCTCGATAGTGAAAGCCTGATCACCGAGGTTGATCAGGAGGACTTTCAGTTCACCACGATAATCAGAATCGATCGTGCCCGGCGTGTTGAGGCAGGTGATGCCATGCTTGAAAGCGAGGCCCGAACGCGGACGAACCTGCATCTCATAACCGTCAGGAATCGCCATTGAGAGGCCGGTCGGCACCAGCGCGCGCTGACCAGGCTTCAGGATGATGTCTTCATCTTCGGGGTTCGCAGCGCGCACATCCATACCGGCAGAACCTGCAGTTTCGTATTTTGGCAGGCTGAGGCCTTCAAAATGCGCAAGCGGACGCACGTGGAGTGTGATGGTGGCAGCGGACATGTTGTTTCCCCCGGAAAATGGCGGTGTTGTTTATGAGAGGGCTTTCGCGATTCGCGCCGCGATCCAATCGGCAATCTGCGCCTTGGACATGCGGGGTGAGGCCTCCATACCATCTTTCGTGAAGAGGCTCACCTCATTGTTTTCACCGCCCATCACGTCGCCGGACACGTCATTGGCGACGATCCAGTCACACCCCTTGCGCTGAAGTTTGCCCTGCGCATGCGCGGCGACGTCATTGGTTTCGGCAGCAAAGCCGATGACGAGGCCGGGGCGGTTCTCAGCGAGGTTCGAGATGGTTTTGAGAATATCAGGGTTCTCAGCAAAGGTCATGGAGACGGGCTCATCGCCGCCTTTGAGCTTCAGCTTGGTGTCTGACGCCGTCGCTGGTCGCCAGTCTGCCACGGCGGCGACAGAGATAAAGGCATCCGCAGGCAGAGCAGTTTCGACAGCGTTCAGCATTTCGAGCGCTGTCTCGACCTTTTTCAGCTCAACACCTTCTGGCGGTTGAATGGACACAGGGCCGGAGACAAGGGTCACTTTCGCGCCGCGGTCACGCAGGGAGGCCGCAATAGCGTAACCCTGACGGCCGGAAGAGTGGTTCGAGATATACCGTACCGGATCAATCGGTTCGCGTGTCGGGCCTGCTGTCACGAGGATATGCTTGCCTTCAAGCGAGCGGTCCGGGCTGAGCGCGGCGAGAATTTCTTCTTTGAGGCGCGCGACTTCCGGCAGGCGTCCGGGGCCAAACTCGCCACATGCCATCAGACCTTCATCCGGTTCCAGAACGATGGAACCGTCTGCGCGCAGTGTCTCGACATTGCGCTTCACGGCCGGATGATCCCACATGCGCACATTCATAGCCGGTGCGTAGAGAACGCGCTTGTCTGTCGCGAGAAGAGCCGTGGAGGCAAGGTCGTTGGCGAGGCCGTTTGCCGCCTTGCCCATTATGTCTGCACTGGCTGGGCAAACGACAACAAGATCGGTCGAACGTGACAGCTCGATATGACCCATCTCAGCTTCATCATCGAGGTCGAACAGCTCGGTAAAACACTTCTCACCGGACAGGGCAGAGACTGACAGCGGCGTTACAAACTCCTGCGCTGCTTTTGTCAGGATGACGCGCGATCTCACACCTGCACGGCCAAGCTCGCGGATCAGCTCCAGGCTTTTGAACGCGGCGACACCGCCCGTGATAATGAGAAGAATGCTGCGATCTGACATGAACACCTCTTTCGTCTTCGCTTCTATAAAACGGAGCTGAAGAAAAGGGAAATGGAAGCGCCGTAAACAAAAAGGGAGCAGCGCATGGCTACTCCCCCTGTCGTTCCCCCAAAACCGCCGTGATCAGTTCATGATCGGGCGGCCGACATTCACGTTTGGCGTATAATTGCCTTCGCGGTGGTTGTAGAGATCAACCAGACCCGGAAGGTTTGCAGCATACACCGCGTCCTCGGTTGCCTCGTCGCGGCATTCGCGGCGTGCACGGGACGAGTAGAAAGAGCTGATACCCTGATCTCGGCAAGCGCGGCGGGATGCTGTCTCAATACGCTCCAGAAGTTCGGAGTTTCGATCGTAATCGGACAGGTGCATCAGGTCTGCATAGCAGACAGCGTAAGAGCGCTCGCCTTCACGGCTGGTGGACAGGCGACGGATTGTGTTCTCGCGGCATTGTTCAATGGCCAGCCAGTCATAGCGAACGATCTGCGGCTCAGGTTGCAGTGCCGGAGCAGGCTGATGGTAGACGACGGCCGGCGCAGGTGGCGCTGCGCACGGGTTTGGCGTGTAGCATGGTGTCGCGGATGGCACGCTGCGCACATAAGTGCGGGTCGTTGTGGTTGTGTGCGTTGGCGCGGCGTGGTGGTTCGCGCATGGGTTCGGTGTATAGCAGCCGGATGTTGTCGTCGTGTATGTGCGTGTTGGCGTAGACGAATAGCTATAAGACGAGCTGGACGCAGACGAATAGCTGGAGCTTGAAGCGTGACCGGACGAGTAGCTGTAGGTCGCTACGGGCGCAGGCTGCACGGTGTGGATGGAATGCATGGACTGAATATTGAGGTCACGCGTATTGGTGCCGCTACCCTGGGAGTGGCCCCATCCATGCCCGGATTGGTGATAGCTGTGCCCATGTGGCGCGGGCGCAGGTTGTGGCGCTGGTGTCGGATGGAAGTTCGGTCCCGGTTCGCCAGCCAGCGCAGGCAAGCTGACTGCAGTCATCGCAAGTACAGCAGAACAGATAAGTTTTACAGCGCGCATCAATTCACCCTCTCCAAAGTGTTAACAAGAAGTTACCACCGAAAGGGGAAGTTCAGCAACTTAAGAATCCAGTAGACGCACCTGACTGGTTTCTAATGAGCCTATCAGGAGAAAAACGTCTCATAGAGAGACAGCCCGACTACAACGCTGATAATGATCGTGCCTGAGAGCACAATCAGGCTGGTAACCGGTTTTCGGATATAGCCGGGCAGACGCATGGATTTGCTCTGGCGGGCATGTGCATCCTGCGCTTCCAGAACGCGGTCAACACGGTCCAGAATTTCCGGGAGCTGAACCGCGCGCTGGGCAAGGCTTCGAAGCGCGATGCCGGACTGTTTGGCAATGCCCGCAGGGCCGAACTCCTGACGGATCCATTCCTGAACCACAGGTTTGGCGGCGTCCCAGATATTGTGGGTCGGGTCGAGCGTGCGCGCGACGCCTTCCACCTGCACCATAGTCTTCTGAAGGAGGACAAGTTCCGGGCGCAAATGCATGCCGAATGTGTGGGTGAAGTCCAGAAGCTGTAGGAGAAGTCTTCCCATAGAGACTTCCTGCGCAGACTTGCCGTGGATCGGCTCGCCGACCGAGCGCAGCGCCTGTGCGAAGTCGCCGACAGACCGGTCTGGCGGAACATATCCGGCCTCGAAGTGCACTTCTGCGACACGTTTATAATCACGGCGGATAAAGCCATCGAGAATTTCAGCGAGGAAGCGGCGCTCGGCCATGCCGATACGGCCAACAATGCCAAAGTCGATCAGATAAAGTTCTCCGTCATCACCAAGGATCATGTTGCCTTCGTGCATGTCCGCATGGAACACGCCATGGCCGATAGCGGCCTGAAGGAAGCCGCGTGTGACTTTGTTGGCCAGCTCAATGCGATTGAACTCGCGCTTTGCGAGGGCTTCAGTGTCCGTCAGGCTGGTGCCGGTGACCCAGTCTGTTGTGAGAACCGTTTTGCCAGAACGTTCCCAGTCGACTTCCGGAACATGGAAAGACCCGCCAGACTTGGCGGAGACTTCGGAAAACTCTGACGCGCCGCCTGCTTCTAGACGTAGATCGAGCTCTTTTTCCATAGAGGTCGCAACTGTCTCTACGAAAGCTACAGGCTCCATGCGTCTGGAATTTCGGTCTACCGTTTCGATGGTGCGCGCCGCGCGCTTCATGGCGCGAAGTTCGGTCAGGATCAGGCGTTCGACGTCAGGGCGGAGGATTTTGACCGCGCGCATGCCGTCCGGCGTTTCCATTCGGTGGACCTGCGCGATGGACGCGGCAGCGATGGCGGGCCCGATTTCAGGGAAGAGGCGCCCCGCTTCGTCCTCGCCGAATTCCAGATTGAGCTGTGTTCGCGCTTTCTCATCGCCAAAAGGCGGCAGCTTGTCTTTCAGGCGTGAAAGGTCTGTCGTCGTCTCAACGCCGAATACGTCAGGGCGTGTCGCGAGAAACTGGCCGAGCTTGATATAGGCGGGGCCAAGCGATTCCAGAGCAGCAGCAAGTCGTTCGCCAGGGCGGCCTTTCGGTTTGCCTCCGATAGCGCGCAGAAAGCCGCCAAACGCTTTAGCGGGAAGCGGCATACGGCTGGCGTATTCTGCAGGCAGGATCACATCATGACGTGCCAGCGTGACGCCCGCGCGCATCAGGCGCCAGTAATCTGCAATCGCTGAAAACATCTAGACAGCCCAGCCGAAGTGAAGCGCCGCAATGCCGCCGGTAAAATTGGTGCAGGACACGTTGCTGAAGCCGGCCTCTTCAATGCGGCGAAGCACTTCATCCTGTTTCGGGAAGCGGCGGATGGACTCAACAAGGTACTGGTAAGACGGCGCATCGCCTGCCACCCAGTCGCCGAGTTTCGGGATCACATTAAAGGAATAAAGGTCGTAGGCTTCCTGCAACGGCGTCGCTGTCATGTGAGAAAACTCAAGACAGGCAAAGCGCCCGCCCGGCTTCAGCACACGGCGGAATTCTCGGAAGGCTTTATCAATGTCAGCGACGTTACGGATGCCAAAGGAAATAGCGAGCGCATCGACTGTATTGTCTTCGAACGGCAGAGCCATCGCATCGCCGCACACCCAGCTCATCTGATCTGCAACGCGGGCAACATCATCGCGTTCGCGACCCGCAGCCAGCATGGCATCGTTGATATCGCAGACAATCGCATTGGCGCGTACGTGATGGCGGCCATGGCGCTCACCCTGAAGGCGGGCGCGTTTCAGAAATGCGAGAGACAGGTCGCCTGTGCCACCAGCGACATCAAGGAAGGTCTCGCCCGGTTGCGGGTTCAGCCGATCCATTGTCATGGTCTTCCAGACGCGGTGAACACCAGCGGACATAAGATCGTTCATCAGATCGTACTTGCCCGCGACGGAGCGGAACACGCCTTTGACGCGCGAGACTTTTTCATCTGCGCTTACGTCTTCAAAACCGAAGGAGACTTTCTCTTCAGCTGTTGCTTCAGTGTTGGCGGTGTCTTGAATCTGATCAGTCATGACTATCCTCTAAACCCGGTTGGCCATTGAGAAAAGCGCCAGATTGGCGCGGGTGGCAATTTAGGCAGATAACGTTTTTGCCAATCGCTTGAGGCCCACCTGTTTCAAACGGGCAAGACAGGCTGCCTCATCAAATACGGGGTTATCAATGATCTGGATGAGATTAGCCATGACGCGTTGCGCCGCATCCGGAGTCTGTTCAGCCAGTTCTGAGAGGAAGTGATCTGTATTGAGGGCGCGTACGCCCGTGCTGGACAGTGCCTTTTTGGGGAAATCACGCAGGTTTTCGGTCACGATGACAGATGCTCCTGCCGATAAGGCAAGTTGTAGCACGTGTTCATCGTCCGGGTCGGGAAGGGGCGCTGGAAGTGTTATAGGCTGAGGTTCTCGCTGCGCTTCAGGAAAGCTCTCGACGATAAGGTCGCACACTGTCTTGGCATGCGAGGTAAGTATTGATTTATCCATGTCGCTCGCCTTGAGTGTTTTCGGGATAGCGCGCTGAGTTTCCTGTAAAATTCGCGGCGACCAGACAGGCTTCAGAAGGCCCTCATGAGCAAACAGCAGTACCATGTGTCGCCGGATCGTGCCTGCCAGAATACAGGCGTCGATTACTGTACGGATCATTGGCGGCCTGCTTTTAACCATGCTGCAGCATCAAGTTGAATAATTTCGTGAATCGCGCTTTGGTTAATTGTGGAGCTGCATTTGCGCACGCATATTGCGCCGCGTTGCGGACCGATTTTTTCTTGCTCAGTCTTTTCGGGGGACAAAAGGCTTTTATCGTCTTTCTGCATCGGGATCACATTGACTCCGGAAATTATCCATAGGCCATGAAGATAAAATTTTGGCAATTTTCTTGTTTTGACTTACAACATGGCTGATTTAGTTTGATAATTTAAAACAGTTTGATTCAGTTTGGAAACCAGAGGCCATGAATATTTCGTACGATTTCGAAGCTGAAGAAAAACTCGCATCACGTGATCCTGCGGGCTTTTTCGCGGAAATGCTGGGTGAACTGAGTCAGGTGCTTCAGGAAGCTGTGGGGCACGACGATGCTGAAGGCTTCACAACGATCATTGCGGCACGAATGGGCAACCGTATCAGCGCTGAATATTCTGCGTCACAGGGTGCAGATGGACTTTCAGCTGAAGCGCTCGCAGCGGCGATGGTGCATCTGAAATCAAAGCTTGAAGGCGGTTTTTCCATTGTCTCTGTCGATGATGAAAAGATTGTACTTCGCAATTCCGCATGCCCTTTTGGTAAACATGTCGTAGGAAGACCGTCACTCTGCGCGATGACGTCAAACGTGTTTGGGCGCATAGCCGCCGATAGCAATGGCTATGCGGCAGTTGACCTCGAGAAGGCAATCGCCAGAGGTGATGCGGAATGTCTTGTTACCGTTCACCTTCAGCCTCAAAATATTTCTCAACATATGCGTGAATATATCTCTCGAGACGACACGGATGTTTGAAGCAATATTTTACCGCGCACGCGAATCCTACCTCCTGATCAACGCGGACCGGCGAATACTGGATGCAAATCGAGCTGCCTGCCGTTTTCTGAACACGTCACGTGAAGAACTGATAGGTATGTCCGCGGACAGCTTTTTTTCCGATGCAGCAATGTCAGCTTTGTGTAGCTCGGCAGCATTGATCGATTCCTGGACTCCCGCTTTTGATGGGCGGCTAGCCAGAGAAGATCGTAACATCGACCTGCGCGCGATACAACTTCACCCGAAGAGTGGGGCAAGAGTGTTCGCAATTGAGATGTCGCAGGAAACCTCTCAACGCGCGATTTTTCGAGAACTACGTCACGAGTTGAATAAAGCCATTGAGACAGCGCGCCGTGAAAAACGGACTGTACGGGATCTGGCGTTCACCAATAGGAAACTGGATGCATTCGCGCACAGAGTGGCGCATGATATTCGCGGGCCGTTGCGGAACATCAGAATGGCCATCGAGCTTGTCGGTGATATCAGCACCATAGAAGATGAAGAGCTTCGGTCCCGATTGGACCTCCTTGAGATTGCTGGATCCTCTGCGGCGTCTCTCGAACGTCTGACGGTTGGCTTGTTGAGCTATTCGCAGAACACTTCGCGCGCTGTCACCAAAGAAGAGACTGATCTGAAAATCGTCGTGGAGGGGGCGGCCCACTCGCTGGACCTCACCGACCACGATAGCTGGCTTTCTGTGAATTCGCTCCCTGTCGTTATGGCTGATGAGACATTGCTGGAGGTCGTTTTCCAGAACCTCTTATCAAACGCTGTAAAGTTTGCTTCCGCGGATCGTCCCCTGTCTGTTTCAATTGAAACGTCTGGTGTGGGGGATCATGCGGAGATTTATATCCGCGATAATGGCATCGGCTTTTCACCCGATGCTCGAGAGAGGATTTTCGAACTGTTCAGTCGCGAGCATGCCGATCGGGAAGGTGCAGGAATCGGGCTTGCGACGTGCGCCGAGCTTATTGCGCAACATGGTTGGTCCATAGAAGCGAACAGCGCCCCCGACGAGGGCGCTGAGTTCAAAATTATTATCCCATGGGATGATGTCATCAAACTGCGCTAACCGAAAAATCAGCGAGTTAATTGTTAGGGACGCCCCACGCTCGTATAGTCAAAACCGCGCTTGGTCATGTCAGCTTTGGTGTAGATGTTGCGCAGGTCTACGACGACATTGCCGTTCAGGATGGACTTAGCACGTTCCATATCGAGCGCACGGAACTGATCCCACTCTGTGATGATGACCATCGCGTCAGCGCCTTCCAGCGCGTGATACGGGCCATCGCAGAACATCACGTCTTTCAGTGAATGGCTCGCCTCTTCCATGCTCTCAGGGTCATAGGCGCGGACTTTTGCGCCAGCTTCCTGAAGCGCTGGAATAATGTCGAGGCTTGGCGCATCGCGCATGTCATCGGTGTTCGGTTTGAAGGCGAGACCCAGAATGCCGATCGTCTTGCCAGAGACATCGCCGCCCATCGCGTCGATAATCTTCGTCGCCATGGCCTTCTTGCGGTTGGCGTTTACTTCAACGACCGTATCGACAATGCGAACCGGTGCGCCAACATCATTGGCCGTCTTCGAAAGCGCCAGCGTGTCTTTCGGGAAGCATGAGCCGCCATAGCCAGGGCCAGCATTGAGAAATTTCTTCCCGATGCGGTTATCAAGACCGATACCGCGGGAGACTTCCTGAACGTTCGCGCCAACCTTTTCACACAGGTCTGCGATCTCGTTGATGAAAGTGATCTTCACCGCGAGGAAGGCGTTGGCTGCGTATTTGATCAGCTCGGATGTGCGGCGGTTTGTGAAGAGAATCGGCGTCTCATTGAGGTAGAGCGGGCGGTAAAGCTCGGTCATTACCTCTTTGGCGCGCTCATCATCTGTGCCGACGACGACACGGTCTGGAACCTTGAAGTCTTTGATCGCCGCGCCTTCGCGCAGGAATTCCGGGTTAGAGACGACGGCAAAGTCAGCCTCAGGGTTGGTCTTCTTGATGATGGCTTCGACCTCATCGCCTGTGCCAACCGGAACCGTCGATTTGTTGACGACGACCGTGTAGCCGTCCATCAGGCCTGCAATCTCTTCAGCGGCGCCATAAACATAAGACAAGTCGGCATGGCCATCGCCGCGACGTGATGGCGTGCCAACCGCGATGAATACAGCGTCAGCGTTTTTGATCGCGTCAGTCGGGTCTGTCGTGAAGAAGAGGCGCTCTTCCTTGACGTTCTTCTCAACCAGCTGATCAAGGCCCGGCTCGAAGATCGGAATCTCACCCGCCTTCAGCTTGTCGATCTTGGAAGCATCCTTATCCACGCATGTCACAACATGCCCGAAATCTGCAAAACATGCGCCAGAGACAAGGCCCACATAGCCCGTTCCGATCATTGTTACACGCATTGGGATACTCCGTCTGGATGCGATGGCGTTCGGCGATATTACACCGGAAATCTAATGGCGGAGGGGTGCGTTTTTTAGGCGCGAACGTCAAGTCCAAAGGGCACTTTCAGTATGTCATTTGAGTATCTTCGCTTTTGCTCCGACGGGACTACACGCTATATGCGCCGAGACTCGAAAGGACATTACCATGTTTCAGCGGGATAAGCTGCGTATTGAGGGCTATGCAGTCGTCAGTGATGATGACTGTATTGCAAATGCAGACGGGAACATGCCGGACAGCCTGAAGAATGATGCTGAATGGAAATTCTTTCAGGCGGGGCTGGATGCCGCTGATGTCAGCGTACTCGGTCGCCGAAGCCATGATGCAACGCCTAACCACGCAACGCGCAAACGCCTCATCCTGACAAGGTCGGTCCGCGACGTGGTTCGCGACGGGCTGATTGTGTTATGGAATCCCCAAACGTGTGGGATTTTATCAGCGCTGGACGCATTTGATATGCCTGTAAGCCATCTGGCTGTGGCAGGTGGCCGCGATATTTTTGACTTTTTCCTGACGGGTGAGGTGCGGTTCACGGCGTTTCACCTCAGCCGCGTGCGCGGCGTGACGCTACGTGGTGGTACAGGTGTGTTCTCTGGTGTGAACCGGGGGCAAGCTGCCGAAGCTATACTGGAAGACGCCGGGTACCAGCCCGGACCACTTCGGGTGTTGGATGAGGGCGTTGATGTGGTTAGCTGGACGCCCGCGACGTAACTAAATTGCCTGCGGGTCTACGAGACCCGCATCTTCTCGCTTGCGCATGGCGCGGCTTACGAACAATGCGCCGACCATTTTGCCGATCACAAATGCGATCCAGTTCGCCGTGTGCAACATGGTGCCTGCCGGTTCTCCAAGCTGCATCTGAACAGCAAGGTCTGCACCGAACAGGAAGACGGTCGTGTCCACTGGCGAGGCGACCGCTGACGACACCAGAATACGCGTGGAGAGCCGGTATTTTGTAAAGGTGTAGATCGCCCAGTCCGCCAGCTCGGAAATCGCAAAGGCCAGACCAGAGGCAATCGCGATGACAGGCCATGCGTAGTAAAAGGCCCACGCTACACCCAGCGCCATGACGAGCAGCACACGCTGCCCCATACGGCGCTGAACGAAGTCTCTCAGGACGAACACAAATCCGGTCACCATGGCGAGTGGGTGAAAGCTTATACCTTTTTCAAACAGGCCGATGGGGCCCGCCAGACAGGCATCAAATGCGACGCGTCCGGGTTCGCCTGATGCGGGCGTCACAAAGCACCAGGTCTCGATCACGCCAAAAGACCAGTTCAGAAAAGGGATGGTCGCAAAGTACAGGAACGCCCAGGCACGGCCGCCAAGTCTGTAGATCAGGTAGAATGTTGCGATCAGCCCCAGAGACACGATCAGCAGATTGTCAGGCCTTCCGGCGGTGATGCCGCTTACCAGCTGGTCGAGAATGGTCTGGAAAAAGTCAGGCATGTCGAATCCGAAATTGGTGCGGGACGTTTCAGGCTTTACCATAACGTTAACACGGATTTGCGCAAGTCACGGGTTAGGTCAGTTTACCTGAGCGCACACTCAAGTGAAACTGTGGCGCGATTTTAATGGGAAGTGTGCAGAATTTGCGCCAAACTGATTGAAAATTTGGTTCAAAAGCCCCCCGCTTCTCTAACAATTGAGCCTCGCTCATTAACCGAGCGAAAGTCGTTCAGTGATACTCTGGGACAATACTAGTCCTGGGATCCTTAAAATGAATATGTTTAAAAATATGAAGGTCTCGTCTTCAATTGCTGCGATGAGTGCAATGCTCGTGGCTGCATCACTTCTTATTATCTGGGCAATTGCATACGAAGTTGTTTCTTTGAAAGTACGTCAGGATACTCTGAATTCACAGAGTGCGAGCCTGCGCGTTGCTGCGACGGTGCTGTCGCAGAATCTTGATGAGTTTGAAATCGGCTGGGATGGCGAGGGTGAAGTCCGCTCCGTTCGTGCCAACACTATTCCTGAATTCAGTTCACACGACCTGATCGACAGTATCGGTCAGGCGACCGGTGAAACCGCGACGGTGTTCGTCTGGGACGACGAAACCCGCGACTTCTGGCGTCGCTCTACAAACATCGTGAAGCCGGATGGTAATCGCGCCGTCGGTACACCGCTTGGGCAAAACGGTGCGGTTTATCCGATTGTCACACGCGGTGAGACATTCCGCGGTGAAGCGAATATCCTCGGCACGGACTATTACACCGTCTATCAGCCGATTGAGAACGCATCCGGCGATGTCATTGGTATCCTCTATGTGGGTGTTCAGAAGGCACGCATTACCGGCGTGATCGCGGACATGATGATCAAGTTTGGCATGGCAGTAGTGCCGGTCATTGTGATCGCGATTATTGTCAGCATCTACGCGAGCCGTCGGCTTCTGCGTCCGGTTCGTGAAATGGCGCAGATCACGGATGAGATTGCGCGTGAGAATCTTTCGATTTCGGTGCCGCACACCGGGCGTAAGGATGAGATCGGCCAGCTGGCTGCATCGGTCACCAAGCTGCAACAAGGTGTGCGTGATCGTCATGCGCTCGCTGAAAAGCAAAAAATCGTCGATGAACAGGCCCGCGAGCGTCAACACCGTATGGAGCAGATGATTGCGTCCTTCCGTGACATCGTCATGGACGAACTGAAGGAAGTCTCTGCGACTGCGCATGGCCTCGATAGCACGGCAGATATGCTGAGCCAGATTGCGCGCAATAGTGCGGACCGTGCGAGCGAGTCTCTCGGCGCATCAGGTGAAGCGACGAACAACGTCCAGTCGGTTGCGAGTGCAGCTGAAGAGCTGACAGCATCTATCGGCGAGATTGGTCGTCAGGTCGTTGAAACGACCCGCATTGTTGCTAGCGCAACGGAAAATGGCCGTGAGACCAACACCAAGATCGAACGTCTGGAGCAAGCGGCAGGTCGTATCGGCGAAGTTGTCACGCTCATTCAGGCCATTGCCGAGCAGACCAACCTTCTGGCGCTTAACGCCACCATTGAGGCGGCGCGTGCAGGTGAGGCGGGCAAGGGTTTTGCCGTCGTTGCATCCGAAGTGAAGCAGCTGGCGACACAAACGGCGAAAGCGACCGAAGAAATCTCTGCGCAGATCAGCGCAATTCAGGATGAGACGAACGCATCCGTTCAGGCGATTGCCGACATTACAACCGGCATTGAAGAGATGAACTCCTATACCAGCGCAATTGCGTCTGCGATTGAGGAGCAGGGCTCTGCTACAGCGGAAATCTCCGGCAGTGTTCAGCGTGCGGCTGAAGGAACGGGCCGTGTCTCTCAAACTATGAGCGAACTTAGCTCTTCTGTTGAGCAGACAACGCGCTCTGCCAATGAGGTGCTTGGCTATGCCGGTCGCCTCAACGAGCGTACATCGTCTCTCAAGAGCGCTGTCGAGCGCTTCCTCGACGATGTGGCTGCAGCCTGATTATTTCACACACCACCAGGCAAACAAAAACGCCGCCTCATTACGAGGCGGCGTTTTCTTTTTCAGGTGACGTGACGTCTTAGAACTGAAGAACTTTCACATAGCGAACGTGCGGCAGAGCCTGAATGTTTTTCAGAACTTCTGATGGCACTTCAGCATCGATACCGATAAGGGCAATCGCTTCTTCGCCTTCGCCTTCACGGCCAAGGTTGAAGGTCGCGATGTTGATGCCCGCTTCGCCGAGCATCACGCCGAGCGCACCGATAAAGCCAGGCTTGTCGAGGTTGTTGACGTAGAGGATCGTCGGACGGAATTTTGCGTCCAGGGCCATGCCTTTTACTTCTACAATTTTAGGCACGCCAGCCACGATAGAGCCGGCAACATCACGCCAGGCGCCATCAACCTTCACGCGGATGCGGATCAGATTGTCATAGACAGGGCTGTCTGCACGCGTCGCTTCTGTGAGCGTCACGCCATTGGCTTTCAGGATTTCCGGAGCAGACACCATGTTCACGTCAGACATGATCGGACGAAGCGCGCCGGAAACAGCTGCCGCTGTCAGCGGCTTGGTGTTGAGCTGAGCAGGTTCGCCTTCAAAGCCGATTTCGATTTCTGTGAAACCGCCATCAGCGATCTGGCCAGCGAACAGGCCGAGCTTTTCAGCCAGTTCTGCATATGGCTTGAGGCGAGGGGCCTCTTCAGCAGAAATGCTTGGTGTGTTCAGGGCGTTGGTGACAGCACCCGTCAGGAGGTAATCAGAAATCTGGTCAGCAACCTGAAGGGCAACGTTTTCCTGCGCTTCTGTTGTCGCAGCGCCAAGGTGAGGCGTTGCAACGAAGTTTGGCGCGCCGAACAGGATGTTGTCTTTTGCTGGCTCTTCAACGAATACGTCGAACGCTGCAGCAGAAATGTGACCGGAGTCGAGGCCGGCACGAACGGCTGCTTCATCAACGAGACCGCCACGGGCACAGTTGATGATGATGACACCTTTTTTCGTTTTCTGGATCGCATCAGCAGACAGGATATTGCGTGTCGCGTCTGTCAGCGGTGTGTGCAGGGAAATAGCATCCGCCTGAGCGAGAAGAGTTTCGAGATCGACTTTCTTCACGCCAAGATCAGTCGCGCGCTCTTCAGTGAGGAATGGGTCAAACGCGATGACTTTCATTTTCAGGCCGATTGCGCGCTCTGCAACGATAGAGCCGATATTGCCGCAACCGATGACACCGAGTGTTTTGAAAGAGAGCTCGGTGCCCATGAAGTCTTTCTTCGGCCATTCGCCAGCTTGTGTGCGCGCGTCTGCTGCCGGGATCTGGCGAGCCGCAGCAAACAGCATGGCAATTGCGTGCTCGGCTGTAGTGATCGTGTTGCCGAATGGCGTGTTCATGACGATCACGCCTTTAGCGGTTGCAGCTTTCACGTCGATATTGTCGACACCGATACCTGCGCGGCCAATGACTTTCAGGTTAGTCGCTGCAGCGATGACATCTGCGTCCGGCTTACAAGCTGAACGGACCGCAAGGCCGTCATACTGAGGAATGATCTCGATCAGCTCTTCTTTCGAGAGGCCGGGTTTAACGTCGACTTCAAGACCGCGATTGCGGAAGATTTCGGCTGCTGCCGGGCTGAGTTTGTCTGCAATAAGAACCTTAGGCATGGTTTTATCCTGTTGTTGGTGCTCGACAGCTGTTCGTCACTTGTGTTCCGGCTGTCTGCGCTCAGCCCGGTGGGGCTGTGTGGTGCTCATCACGAGCAAGGCCAAAGCGCAGACCGACCGAGTGAAACGAGGAACCAGGTCGAGCAAATTAATAACTACTCTTCGGGTGATTTCTTCGAATGGCTTCCGGTGCCATCGCCAGCGCTCTGCCATTTGCGGGCCCGGTTGATGGCCATTTTGGCATCCACCTCGTCTGAGAGGTCTTTGCCAAGAACAGCCATAAGCCGGTGGAGGAGTATGGTGACGTCGGCAGCTTCTTTGCCCGCTTCGGTCACATCTCCTGCGATGAGGGCTTCTTTCAGTTCGGTGAGTTCCAGTTCTGCCCGCTCTGCGAGTTTTACCGGATCGCTCACCTTGCCGAATGTCTCATCGCCCCAGGCACAGATGCTGGAGGAGGTCTCCGTCATCTCTTAAGCGTTGATGGTTTCTTCAAACGCCCATGTGAGCCACGGTGTGAGGGCCTTCACGTCGGAAGGTTCAACCGTTGCGCCGCACCAGATGCGAAGGCCCGGAGGCGCTGCGCGATAGCCGTTTGCGTCGAAAGCTACGCCTTCTTTTTCCAGAAGACCGGTCATCTTCTTCATGAAGGCAGCCTGATCATCAGCAGACAGAGCCGCAAAACGGTCGTCCGTGATTTTCAGCGTCACGCCTGTGTTGGAGCGTGTCGCCTTGTCCTGACAGAGGAAGTCGATCCAGTCATTCTCTGCAACGAAGTCCTCAAGGATTGAGAGGCTCTCGTCAGAGCGTGCTTTCAGGGCTTTCCAGCCGCCGAGTTCCAGAGCCCATTTGAGAGACTGGATATAGTCTTCAACGCAGAGCATGGACGGCGTGTTGATAGTCGCGCCTTCGAAAATGCCGAGGTCGACTTTGCCTTTTTTCACCATGCGGAAGATCTTCGGCAGAGGACGGTTTGGCGTGTAGCGCTCAAGGCGTGCAACAGCTGCAGGTGACAGCACCAGCATGCCGTGCGCAGCTTCACCGCCGAGGATTTTCTGCCAGCTGAATGTCGTCACATCGACTTTTTCCCAGTCAATGTCCTGCGCGAATGCAGCAGACGTCGCATCGTTGATGACAACGCGCTCAGGGTTTTTGACGATCCAGTCAGCGTTTGGAACTTTGGTGCCGGATGTTGTGCCGTTCCATGTGAAGATGATGTCGGCGTCATCGCGGGCTTTTGAGAAATCTGGCAGTGTGCCGTATTCTTTTGCCACGTGCGCAGTCGCGTCGACGTCTTTCAGCTGGTCGAGTGTGTCTTTCACCCAGTCTTCGCCGAAGCTTTCCCATGCGAACACGTCCACAGGGCGCTCGCCCAGCATGGACCACATAGCCATTTCGACAGCGCCGGTGTCAGACGCAGGCACGATGCCGATGAGATAGTCATCAGGCACGCCAAGCGCTTCGCGCGTCAGATCAATCGCTTCTTTAAGCTTGGCCTTGCCAATCTTGGAGCGGTGAGAGCGGCCAAGCGCTGCGTCTTCGAGTTGTGAGAGGGAAAAGCCCGGGCGTTTCGCCGTAGGACCTGAAGAAAAATACGGGCACGCCGGGCGCACCGCTGGTTTAGCGACTGTCGTCATCTGTTTGTACTCCTATCCTTACAGATAGGCTGGGCATCGTTGGGGATGCCTGGCCCGCAGCCCGTATCTCATACCTGCGTTAACAATGCACGTGGTTTTTCATGACAATTTCGTCGCATCGCCGTGAGGCCGAATTTCACAATCCTGCCTCGCTTTTGAGGCATTTGACGGTAAATAGGGTAAGCAGACTTTGCGCGTGGCAGAGTATCGACTAGCTTTGCCGTGAACAGCGGCGCTGCGAATCATTTCAGGAACCGGGACACTATGAGCAACAGCGATTTGGATCGACTTGAAGCCTTTGCGCGGCGCACATCTCCGCCGAAGCAGGAGAAGGCCGAAGTCAGGGTTCCGGCCATCAACCAGCGCACGCTCTATTGGGCTGGCGGCTTTGTCGCGGTCGCAGTGCTTTATCTGATCATCGTGAAGGTCATGGCAGGCACGACGTTCGTCGGTGACCTCCTCTTTATGGGTGGTATGGGCCTGACGGCGTGCGCGCTCATTTACTGCCTGTCCGCGCTGGGCGCTTATCTTTACCGCCAGCACAAAGAGGGCAGCAGTAAGCCTGTTGGCGCGTGGGTGGCCGCTCTGGTACGCGAGCGCCAGTTCGATGCTGCGAGCGAAGAGGCCGGTGACTTTGTGTTTCTAGAATTGGTGGACGGTCGCCGCGTGCGACTGGTGCCGAAGAGCGAGAAAGCCAAAGCGACAAAGGTCGGCGATATCGGCTGGGCTCAGTATCGCGGTGAAACCCTGTTTGATTTTGCGCCGGAGTAAACTCTGTTGACGCGAACACGGGTCAAAATCTGCTGCATATCTTCGGCTGACGAGGCGCAGCTCGCCGTGAAGGCTGGCGCTGACGCAATCGGTCTCGTCGGCAAAATGCCGTCCGGCCCCGGCCAGCTGACGGATACGAAAATCCGTGACATTGCCCGCGATGTGCCACCGGGTGTCAGCTGTTTCATGCTGACGTCTGAAACGGCCGCGACCGGCGTTGCAGAGCATCTTCTGCGCACGGGTGTCTCAACGGTCCAACTCGTCCAGCACATGACACTTGCCGAAACGATGAGCCTCGACCGCGTTCTGCTTTCGACGCGCCGTGTACAGGTCATCCATGTGGAAGATGTGGGCGCGCTGGATCTCGTTGCGAAATACGAGCCGCACGTGCATGCGTTTCTTCTCGATTCCGGTCGTCCCAATGCTGATAAGCCGGAACTTGGTGGTACAGGCCGTACACATGACTGGGCGCTGTCGCGCAAGATTGTTGAAGCAAGCTCCAAGCCTGTCTTTCTGGCGGGTGGCCTGAACGCTGAGAATGTCGGCGAGGCGATCGCGAAGGTTCGTCCTTATGGCGTGGATATCTGCTCTGGCGTCCGCACGGGTGGGCACCTCGACCCTGAAAAGCTTGAGCGGTTCATGACGGCTATCCGTCGTGCTGACCGGCATAGATGAGCACACCCGGGCATCGTAATTCTCTAGACTGGACTTTGTTTGCCGTTCTGACGGTCCTCTGGGCGCTCGCCTATCCGGGCAACCGGCTGGCTGTGAACATGAGCGATCCGGCGCATGGCTTTCCGCCCCAGCTCGTTACGGCAGCGCGCCTTTGTATTGGCGCAGCCATTCTCATGGGCATCGCCATCTGGAAGAAGGAGCGCTTCCCGCCGCTGACGGATTGGCGACGCTGGGGCACGCTATTTGTGCTTGGCTTTATCGGAATGACCGCGCCGTTTCTGGCGATCACCTTTGCCCAGCGAACTGTCGATTCCAGCCTTGCCGCGCTCTATGTCGCTGCCGCGCCTTTGTTTGTGGCTGGCCTTGCGCATTTCTTCTTTACTGCAGAACGCCTGACGAGGGGCGTTGTCCTCGGTTTGATTGTCGGCTTTAGCGGCGTTGCACTACTTTTCGGGCCGGACGCGATCTCGTCCTTCGGTTCTGCGAGCGTGGGCGCACAAGCCTTATGCCTGATGGCAACTATGTTTTACGCCATCACCACGATTACAGCGCGTGCGGCGCCGCCAATGTCGCCCATCATGATGTCTGCTGCTTTCGTAACTCTGGCGGCTTTGTTGAGCCTGCCGACGCTGGTGGGTGTGGATTTTTCGGCGCTTGATCCGTCGCCCTCTGCCTATGCGGGGATTGCGATTTTAGCGCTCGCTCCAACTGCGGCGGCCTCGTTTCTCTATATGCGGCTGGTCGCCCGTACGAGCGCGACGTTTATCTCTCTGACTGGCTACACCATTCCTGTTGTCACGGCTTTGATCGCGTTTCTCTTGTTTGGAGAAATACAGTCCTTCCGGAGTGTTGCGGCCTATGCGCTGATTCTGTTCGGTGTCTGGCTTTCCCAGAAGGGCGCAAAAAAAGACCCGGGCATTTGAGCCCGGGTCAGTGCAAAAAACCCCTGAGCAGAGTTTATTCGTTGATCGTGATCGTTGTCGGTCCCATGGCGCCTGCAACCGTAAAGCTGTCGCCCGGGCCTTTGCCTTCAGGATATTCCGTGCAGTTTTCACCTGGCTGCATAGAGGATTCTGTGCACAGTGATGTGCCTTCAATACGCCATGTGCCCGGGATTTCAGAACCCATTGCTACCGCTGCGTAAGTGCCATCTTCATGGTAGTTGACCGGGATGTCATATCCCTGAACGGATACGACGACGCCGTTCGAAATAACATATTCAAGTGTTGTTTCAGCGATGGCTGGCGCTGCCATAGCTGCAACCAGAGCTGATGAAATAAGCAGTTTTTTGAGCATAAAATCCTCCGCTATATGCTGTATAGCGTAGACATATCAGTAAACACGTTCACTTTAAAGGTGAAAATAGCCTACTCTCTGCAAATTGTTATTCGATAAGAAAAACTAAATACGCGCCCTGTCGAGCAGGCGTTTAAATGCGGCCCAGAACTGGTCGCGAATATCATCTGTTTCCATCAGAATTTCGTGACGGGCATTCGGCAGATAGATGCGCTCGACATTGGTCAGGTGACGCGAGATGCGATGGTGGCTGTCATTGTCGACCAGCTCTTCCTCACCTGCGGTGGCGATGAGCACGGGGCAGTTTACATGTGCCAGCGCTGTTGGTTTGGCAAAGGCGTCAATGACATCGAGAGACGCACCAAGCCAGCTCCATGTGATCGGGCCGAGCTCAAGATCAGGGCTGGCTTCAATGAGCGCTTCCTGAATGTCCCAGCGTCCGCGATCATGCGTGACAATGTTCTCTTCGAACGAGCCGCGCGGGCCCGGCTTCATGGCGAACTTGTTGCCCTGACCAAGCGTCTTCATCGACCAGGCAAGATATTTCATGCCCATGAACCGGCTTTTCAGGCCCCACATAGGCGCAGAAAAAGCGGCCGCGTCGACTTCGATGAGCTTTTTCGTAATCGCCGCAAGCGCGATGGCGCCGCCCATAGAGTGAGCCAGCGACACGAGCGGGCGGGGCAGCTCGTCCTGCATTTCATCCAGCGCTTTTTTCAGCGCATTCATGAATGTAGAGAAGCGGTCGATATGGCCTTTGCGGGCATCCGGCAGAAGCCGAGACGACAGGCCCTGACCGGGCCAGTCCAGAATGAGGATCGCAAACCCCATCTCCTGAAGTTCGCGGGCCGTTTCGAAATATTTTTCGATGAATTCGGTGCGCCCGGGGCAGACGATAACCGTGCCCCGTGGCGTGGAAGGATTGAGCGCAGGCGCAACGCACATGCGAAGCCGACGCCCCTCGGCACCGTCGAGCCAGCGGACGCGCGCGCCTTCAGGCGGCGGGTTGCCTTCAATCTCGACGAAGCCGGAAGAGCTCATAAGGCCTTGTTACTTCAGCTGTGAGAACAGGCTCTGAAGCTGCATAGCGACAGACATATCGCCCATAACTTTGAGCTTGCCCTGCATGAAGGCCATCGTCGGATCAAGATTGCCTGCGAGAAGCTTCTGGAAGTCGTCCCAATCAACTTTTACCGTGGCATCAGCGTCGCCGTCTTCATTGGTCGCGACATTCTCTTTGCCGTTCAGAAGCAGTTTGCCCATATCGCCGAAATCGAATTTGACGATCTTGTCGAAAGCACCGCTTTGAAGCGCTTCGTTTGCTTTAGCCGTAAGTGCAGCCAGATCCATATGAGTCTCCCTCAAGGTTTCTTGTTTTGTATGGCCCCCGCTTCGCCAGATGGCAAGGCAGCTGACCAAATTGTCAGCAGGGCTCGTCGTCGCATATGGGGCGTGTTTCAGCTCGCGCCATAAAATTCTGAGAGTACGCCTGCGAGCCAAAGCGGACGTTCCAGTGGCACCATGTGTCCGCAATCCGGTGCGATGGCACTTTTTGCGTTGGGAATTTCACTGGTCATGATGGCGAGTTGAAGCTCTGTCAGGAACGGATCGGTATCGCCAGCGATCATCAGCGTGGGGCAGGTGATGCGGTGAAGTTGTCCGGAAAGGTCAATCCGCTCCGTGGTTTCTGAAAGCTGGGTGATGAGCGTTTCCACGCCGAGATCATGGTCCATGTCGCGCATGATCTGCTTGATGGCATTGCCGGAGCGGTGGTCAGGATGCAGCATCTGGTTCAGGCGCGCGTCCACAATGCCCTTATAGATATGCGTTCTGAGGTATTCGAGCGCAGACTGGCGCTGTTTTTTTTCTTCATCATGCAGGCCAAAGGCTGACGAGCAGATCGTGACGAGCGAGGCAACCTTGTCTGGGTGACCAATGGCAAACTCCATCGCCAGATACCCGCCCATTGAGAACGCTACGAGATTGAGCGGGCCTTCCGCATCAGCCGCATTGTGAAAATGCTGACGAAACGCGGCGGCAGATCGTGCTGTGTGGATTGGCAAGTAGTTGCAGGTGAGCTTGCCCTGAAGCTGTGCCCAGACGGGATGCCATACACGCTCATCGCACATGGTTCCTGGAACGAAGGTGATAGGTCGGGTCATGGCAATGTCCGGTTGACGTAAGGGGCAGGCTATACCGTGAGGCATTCCCTGATTAGAACTTGAGACAAACAATATAAGCAAGTCAGTCAGGGGAAATCGGATGAGCTGGAAGCCGCACATCGAAGAATTACGTCAGCGCGAGCGTCTCGCCGAGAAGATGGGCGGCGAAGAGCCGGTCTCTCGTCAGCGTGGTCGCGGCAAGCTGACAGTACGTGAGCGTGTGGCGTTTATGGCTGATCCGGGCAGCTTTCAGGAAATCGGTAAAATTGCGGGCCGAGCCGAGTATGATGAGAACCACCAGCTGAAAGACTTTCTGCCAGCCAATATGGTGGTGGGTCGTGGCAAGGTTGGCGGTAAGCCGGTCGTCATTCTGGGTGATGATTTCACCGTGCGCGGCGGCGCGGCGGATGCCTCCATTCGTGGAAAGATGCTCATCGCCGAGAAAATGGCCGGTGAATATCGCATGCCGCTCATCCGTCTCGTGGACGGAACCGGCGGTGGTGGCTCCATCAAAATGCTGGATAAGGACCCGCGCACCTACATTCCGGAGACGCCGGGCTGGGAATACGCTGTCGAGAATCTGGCTGAGATTCCGGTTGTGTCTCTGGCGCTTGGTCCGTGCGCAGGCCTCGGGGCAGGGCGCGTGGGTGCGAGCCATTATTCCGTAATGGTGAAAGAGCTGTCTCAGGTCTTCGTGGCCGGGCCGCCGGTCGCGCGCGCCATTGGCGAAGACGTAACCAAGGAAGAGCTTGGCGGCTGGAATATTCAAGCCAAGAACGGCACGGTGGACGAAGCCGTAGAGACCGAAGCGGAAGCGTTTGAAAAGACGCGCCAGTTCCTCTCTTACCTACCAATGTCCGTTCATGAACGTCCTGAGCGTACCACGCCGACGGACGACCCGAACCGCCGTGAAGAAAGCCTGATTGATATCGTTCCGACGGACGGCAAAACCCCTTATATGCCGCGCAAGATCATCAATGCAGCGGTCGATCAGGGCAGCTTCTTCGAGATTGGCCGCTATTGGGGCAAGGGCATCGTCACAGGCTTTGCCCGTGTTGACGGTTTCCCTGTCGGCATTCTCGCGGGCGACCCGTTCTTCCTCGACGGCGCATGGACGCCGGACACGTGCGATAAGGTCACCCGTCACGTTGACCTCTGTGACACCTTCCACCTGCCGATCATTCACTTTGTCGACTGCGCAGGCTTTGCCGTCGGTGTGAAGCAGGAAACCAATGGCGTCACGCGTAAAGGCGTGCGGGCTATGTCTGCCATGTATCAGGCAAAAGTGCCTGTGTGTGCTGTGGTTATCCGCAAAGCCTTCGGCCTCGCAGGCTCTGCCATGATGAACCCGACGCGCACGAAATGGCGTTATGCATGGCCATCAGGTGACTGGGGCTCTTTGCCAATGGCGGGCGGCATTGAAGCGGCTTACCGAAAAGAGCTGTCGGAAGCCGAAGACAAGGATTCCTTCCTTGAAGCGCTTTACGCCAAGTTCGAGGCGATGCGTTCGCCTTTCCGGACAGCTGAAGCTTTCCTTGCCGAAGACATTATCGACCCGCGCGACACACGCCCGTTGCTTGTGGATTTTGTCCATCACGCCGACCGTATGATCGAGCCGGGCTACAAGCCGAAAGGGTATCGGCCTTAACGTGGCTGTCTCCTCCCTTGAGCCTTGGGTAAATCGAATTAAAGTCAGGCTAAGGGAGAACGCTTTTGGATATTCTGATCTGCTACAAATCCCAGCGCAGGCCTGCCGCGCGGCATCTGGCAAGCGTGCTGGCGGGCTATGGCTACGATGTCGCCTTTGATTATCAGGATATACCTGCAGACGGTTTTAACCGGCATCTGGAAGAGCGTATCGCAGCGGCGAAAGCTGTGCCTGTTTTATGGTGCGGTCAGTCTGTATCCAGCCAGTGGGTGATCGAGCAGGCCCGTCTGGCGAGAGATGCAGGCCGGCTCGTGCCGGTACTGATGGAGAGTGCAGAACTTCCGCTGGGTTTTGCCGGACTGAAATCCCACGATCTGTCAGACTGGGACGGCTCTGGGCGTAGCGCTTTGCTCGACGGATTGATTGAAGAGCTGGCACGCCTTACGGGCAAGCGTCCGCAAGTGGATTATGACAAACTGAAAACCTATGAAGACACCTGGCGGGATTTCGGCGCGCTGCGCTTTAGCCAATTTTTTTATAGCGCTGCAGCCCCGGGTGATGCACCTATTGAGACCGCGCACGCCGACGCTGGAAAAACCGAGTCCGCGAAGCCAGAAGGCGATAACGACGTCTTCAAAGTCTTCGAAGAAGTGTTCGGTTCCGGAAGCAAGGGAGGCGGTACGGCAACCGCAGAAACCGCCGATATCCATACAGTCGCGGAGATTACGCTCGAAGAGGCGTTTTCCGGCGTGGAGAAAGAGCTTGAAGTTTCGCGAACACGACTTTGTTCTGCCTGTTCCGGACAGGGTGTGCTGGGTACCGGGCCGGATTGTTCAGCGTGTAGCGGAACGGGAAAAGTTACTGTCAAACAGGGCATGTTCCAGTTGCAGAAGACATGCACGAATTGTCAGGGGTCGGGCAAAATTGTCGTGAACACATGCGCCACGTGTTCGGGCATTGGCAGCTCTGCTCCAGAGATACGTCACTTGCGCGTGAAAATTCCTGCGGGGGCGATCACCGGAACCCGTATCCGGCTCGCCGGTGAAGGCGGTGCGACATCGGCGCGATTGCTGGAAAACGGAAGCATCGTGTCTGCGCAGACGGGCGATCTTTATATTCAGGTCCAGCTGAGATCACACCCATACTTCGAAACACGCGGCGCTGACGTCTATTGCAACGCCATTGCGAAGCCGTCCGTTCTGAAAAAGGGCGGCAAGCTCATGGTGCACGATGTTTCCGGCGCGAAGATCAAGCTGAATATCCCAAAGGGCGTAGAAGAGGGAAAATCAATGCGTCTTGAGGGACGAGGCATGCCGCATCTGAAGGGCGGTGGTCGCGGTGACCTCTATGTGCGCCTGATAACGCAGTCATAAAAAAAGCCCGGCGCGAAGCCGGGCTTTCTGTTTGAAGGTAGCCGTGAGGCCTATTCTTCTGTTTCTACTTCTGCCGCTGCCGCTTCAGCTGCTGCGATGTCCTCAGCAGTCGGTTTGCGGAAACGAAGTGTCATGCGATCGCTTTCGCCAATCGCTTCAAAGACGGACGCGTCATAGTTTTCGATCTCTTCGCGTTCCGCACCGGTAGAGCGAAGGTTCGGCGGCAGGTTCCACACACCGCCCGGATGGTCTTTTGTATCCAGTGGGTTGGCGTTGATCTCGGATGCTTCTTCGAAAATGAAGCCGGCATCTTCAGCGAGCTGGCGAGCATAGTCTTCATGGACATAGCCTGATGGCGCGCCAGGTGCCTGCGTGTCAGCGCTGTTCAGACGGTGCTCGACGACGCCAAGTGTGCCGCCCGGGCAGAGCGCGTCGTACATGTCGGAGAACATCTTGTCGGCGTACTGACCCGACATCCAGTTATGGATGTTGCGGAAGGTCAGGACCACATCCGCGCATTCGCCATCTGCCATCAGCGGGCCTGTATCCCGGCTGATCGCAACAAACTCGACATCACCGAAGGTTTCGGCGTCGGCCATGAAACGACCTGAGAAATTGTCATAAGCGCGTTGTGCGTAATCGCTGGCTGCTGGATCAGGACCCGCAGCGATGTAAGTGCCTTCGCCTTTAAGGAATGGCGCGATCACTTCTGTGTACCAGCCGCCGCCCGGCCAGATTTCGATCACAGTGTCGGACGGTTCAACGCCGAAGAATTCCAGTGTCTCGACCGGATTACGGAATTCGTTACGCGCGATATTGCTTTCCGAACGCCATGCGCCATTCGCAGTCTGTTCCAGTGTCATGCTGGCAGACGTCGCTTCGCTTTCCGCTGCTGGTGCCGGTGCTTCGGCTGCAGGCGGTGTCGCTGCCTGTTCAGTGTCAGGTGTTTCCCCACCACATGCAGCGGTAAAAAGTGCCAGTGACAGAATGCTTGTTCCAAGCAGTACAGACTTCATTTTATTCCTCCTAAGGTGGTGCAAATCACAAACCCTTGCGCGGGGAAAATGGCATCCCATATGACTATTGTCGAGGCGCCGAAGTCGGGTCTTGACCTCGGATGCGCCGGTTTCGGGCATTCGCTGAAAACTGAAAGCAGGGGCACCTGCAAACTTGTTGCTTATGAAAGGACAGTCTTATGCAAACGATTGATCTCACCCCGATTTACCGTTCCATGGTCGGTTTTGACCGCGTAGCTAACATGCTCGACGCAGCGTCCCGCCTGGATAATTCTCAGGGGTACCCTCCTTACAATATCGAAAAGACGGGCGATAACGCCTTCGTCATTGAGCTTGCGGTTGCCGGTTTCGCCGAGGAAAACCTCGAAATCGAAACCAAGGAAGGCCTGCTCACCGTGTCTGGTAAAACCCAGGCAACTGAAGACGGTGAGAAGCGTGAATTCCTGCATCGCGGCATTGCCGAGCGCAGCTTTATCCGCCGCTTCCAGCTTGCTGATCACGTTGTCGTGAAAGGCGCTGAACTTCAGAATGGTATGCTCCGTGTAGAGCTGGAACGCCAGCTGCCGGAAGCGATGAAGCCACGCAAGATTGCGATTGGTGGCACAAGCCCGAAAGTGATTGAAGGCGGTAAAAACGTCGCGTAATACCGCTTAGACGACGAACCTCTTCCCCAGAGTAAGAAACGGCGCATCGTTGGATGCGCCGTTTTTCTTTTACTGGTCTTTTGGTTCGGAAGGCTCGTCTTCAGTAGAGCTTTCAGCGTCCGCCACCGGTTCTTCAGCGGGCGCCGGGTCTGCGTCTGGCGCATCAGGAACGACAGCAGGTGTTTCTTCTGTCGCTGGCGCTTCCGCCTCAGCTTCTTTTTCCGCTGATGGAGCATCCTCAGAAGCAGCTTCTTCTGCAGGCGCGGTATCTTCTGTCTCTTCTGTCGTTTCAGGCGTTTCAGAAGATTTCGATCCACCACGGCGACGACGGCGGCGCTTAGGCTTTTGCGGCGCGTCTTCGGACTGGGTTTCTTCAGCAGGCTCTTCCTGCTTTTCCGGAGCAGGCTCGCCCAGCGGCAGGATGTCTGCGAGGCCCGCGTCTTTCAGGAAGGCTTCCAGCTCAGGTGTTGCTGGTGTCTCTGCGAAAATAGCTTTCAGTGCCGCATAAGAAGTCGCGGTGTGTCCCTGAATGCCCTGTTTGAATTCGCCAATATCCATGCCGACCGTTACGGTCTTGCGCTTCTTCGCGATTGCTTCGGCATTTGCCTCAGCCCATGCGATGAGCGTTGGAACGACTTCGTCACGGATCAGTGGAAGAAGCGTGTCGCCAACGGCGGACAGATCTTCAAACACCGCGCCCTGACGCGGGTCTTCCATGAACTCGCACCATGCTGTCACGAACGGGGCGCTATCTCGGATCATGGCGCCGGATGTATCATCCTTCATCAGCTGGATGAGCTGACCGGCAATCGCAAAGTCTGCGAGGCTTGGGTGGCCGCCGAACAGGAAGAGATGCTTTTCCAGATGTGCGTTAAGCAGTTTCAGGAAGCGCGCGAATGAGGCTTCGATAACCGGCGTCGTTTTCTTGGTTGAGCCGATTAGCTTCAGGCGACCTGACATGCTTTTCGCGATGGATTTTTCGATATCGGCGCGGTTTTCGACTTCATAACCTTCGAAGACGGCATCAGCTTGGCGTGTCGCGGCCGCTTTGGCAGCTTTCGCCGTGCCCCAGCGATAGTGGAACATGGCTTTGTTCAGCCATTCGTCGGCATATTCTTCAAGCAGGAGTGCAAGCACGCGGCAGGCCGGATCATTCGGGCGCGCAGATGGCTTATAGACCTTACCTTCGAGGCGGGAGAGGATCAGGCTGGAGTCGTGTGCCACGCCGCCTTTTGGAGAAACGAGCATAGGCAGCGCCTGGCTTTTTGCCAGCGACTGGAATTCCTCTTCTGTCCCAAATCCTTTCGCGACCCATTCGAATGGAAGCTTCTTGTATCGCAGATAGCTACGAACTTTTGTAGAGTAGGGTGAGGTTTCTGATCCGAAAAGGCGGTATTTGGCGCCCATAGTGTGCTCTCCGTCTGGAAGCGGAAGGCTTACGCGTGGTTCGTGTTTGGTTCAAGCGCCAATGTGCCCAAAAGGACGCTATGTGGCCGCTTGGCCACAAGCACACCTAGCTGTGGGAGGCAAAGAAGGCCTCATAAAGCGGTTCTGCATCGTCGCGCTTGAGGCCGACCATCACGTCGATCCCCGCGTCGCGTAGAACCCCAAAGCCGCCAGCACCTTTCGGGTGAATGTCTGAAATCGCGCAGACAACGCGGGTGATGCCAGCGTCGATCAGGCGGCGTGAACATGCATCTTCGCCAGTAGAGCGTTCGCGGCATGGCTCCAGCGTGACATAAGCCGTGCCGCCCTTTGCCAGATCGCCTGCATCATCCAGAGCAATCTGTTCGGCATGCGGGCGTCCGCCTTCAGCGGTGACGCCAGCGCCGACAATGCGGCCCATAGAGTCTGTAATCACACAGCCAACCGACGGATTATCGCCGGTCAGGCCATGATTAAGGCGGGCGAGTTCAAGCGCCCGGCCCATCATACGTTTGTCTTTCCGGCGGCTCATGCCGGAATTGGCGGCAGGTCTTTTGCGCGATCTGCGTCGAGATAGCGTGCAGAAACCGGCGTCAGGTCGAAGTCCAGCTCGATCAGGAGCGGGTTACCTGTCGGGATTTCAACGCCGATAATGTCGTCTTCGCTAACCTTGAAGATGTGTTTCACAATCGCGCGCAGAGAATTGCCGTGCGCGGAGATGATTGTGTGCGTGCCGTCTGTCAGCTTCGGCGCGATTGTTTTCTCCCAGTAAGGCAGAACGCGGTCGAGCGTGAGCTTCAGGCTTTCTGTTGCTGGAACCTCAATGCCTTTATAGCGCGGGTCTTTAGACAGATCGAACTCAGAACCGGCTTCAAGCGGCGGCGGTGGCACGTCATAGGAACGACGCCAGATTTTAACCTGCTCGTTGCCGTGCTTTTCAGCTGTCTCGGCTTTGTCGAGACCTGTCAGGCCGCCATAATGGCGCTCGTTCAGGCGGTAGTCTTTTGTGACGGGCAGCCAGCAACGGTCCATAGACTGGAGCGCAAGCCAGAGCGTGCGGATCGCACGGGTCTGAACGCTCGTGTAGCACTGACGGAAATCAACGCCTGCTTCCAGCAGCAGTTCGCCAGCGCGCTTTGCTTCGGCTTCGCCTTTTTCAGTGAGCGCAACATCCCACCAACCGGTGAACCGGTTCTGTAGATTCCACTCACTCTGTCCGTGACGCATCAATGCCAGTACAGCCATTTGTCCCTCGCTTTAAAAACTTGCGACTGCCCATAACGCCTGATGGCGGCATGGTCGAGCCTTCAGAGCAAGGAAAATCGCGGTATTGCGCGGTTAGCTGAAGAGAGAGTCGATATCGCTCTGTGAAATGCCATGATCATGGTCAGGCTCATCATCCGGTGTGCCTGGTGCATCCCCGATGATGATGCCATTGATCTGCCCGATGTGATCGAAAAGGGTTTTGCCGATCTCGGTGGCCGTGTCGAAGTCGCTTTTCATGACGGCTTGCTGGATGTCGATGATCTTTGCATCCAGCGCATGGCAGGCTTTTTCGAAGCGGCTGATAATGTCTGAATCCGCCTGACAATAAGCCTCGATCGCGAGCTCTTTATCGCGGAAGCCTGAATGGCGGAAATGGTCGACATAATTCTCCGGCTTCCAGCTCAGAACTTCTTCGGAGATTTCGTCATCGGAACCGAGGAAATCGACTAGCATTGCCACTTCGTTGTAATGATTAAGAAAATCAGTCGCAAGAAGGGTGTCCGGGCTAATGTTAGCCGCGCGCAGTGTTTCTACGTCAAGGTCGTGCGTCTTTCCCGTGTCCATCAGGCACTATCGGCACAAAAACGTTCAAACGCGCTTAACAAAATAGATTCTATGCGATTGAGTCTTGCATATAATGCCCCGAAGCGGGAAAACGCAGTTAAGGTTCAGGGGACGAACTATTGTATGAGTGATTTGTTTTTTTATCCGGTCGCCCTGTTGGCAGCACTGGCAATTATTGCTGGCGCGGCACTGCCTGGTCGTGACCGACTGGCCTGCGGGTCAGTCAGTGGGGCGGGCACCAATTATCAGAACGTGGAAGTGGTGGGTGATGACCTGTGTCGCATGGTTGCGGCAGGCCAGTCTGACATTGATCGCGTTATGACCGGAGAAGAGATTTCATCGCTGATCGTTACGGCTGGTGCGGGCATGTTAGGTGACCGCCCGGAACGCAATCCGCATTTTCGTCTCGCCGCTGACCTTGAGCAGCAGTTTGCCGGACGCCGCGTCCGTGTGACTGTTGAGGCGAAGCCGACACAGCCGCGAGGCGCGCTGGCTTTCGAGATGAATTACAGCGCGGGTCAGGAAGGCAATTCCGGCTGGCAGTTATTCAATCTGACGCCTGAGTATCGCCCTTACAGCTTCGTCTGGAATGTGCCTCCGCGTGAAGGCACAGAGCAGGCGATTGACTACCTGTCCATTCGTCCGATCGTGCCGGAAGGTACACGCGGCGTGGAAATCCGTTCCGTCCGTTTCGAGCGCCTGCCTGACTAATACCTGTCGCAGGGCCGATTGATCACTGAGGAGAAGTAAAGTGCTTCCGACCCCACGAGCTGACATTGCTCCAAATACTGCCGATTTTGAAACCCAGCCGCTGGTAAAGCCGACAGGCTTTCGCGAGTATGATGCGCGCTGGTGGTTCGGCGTTCCCGGCCATGAGAAGCCGTCAGAGCTGAACCTTCTTGGCGTTCAGGCACTGGGGCAGGGCATGGGCACAGTCTTCCATGAGAAATGGGTCGCGCCGAAAGTCGTGGTCGGTCATGATTTCCGCCATTATTCCCAGTCGATCAAATATGCGCTGATGACGGGCCTCTCTCAGGCTGGTTGTCAGGTTCTGGATATCGGTCTGGCTCTGTCTCCGATGACCTATTTTGCGCAATTCGCGCTCGACGCGGCCTGCTGCGCGATGGTCACCGCCAGCCACAATGAAAACGGGTGGTGCGGTGTGAAAATGGGCTATGATAAGCCACTTACATTTGGCCCTGACGAAATGTCCCGCCTGAAAGAGATCGTCCTGAGCGGTACGCCGGTTATGCGCTCTGGCGGTTCTATCTCTCGCGTTGAGAACATGAAGGACGTGTATCTGAAGAATGTCACCAAAGACGTTCAGATCAAGCGTCCGCTTAAAGTCATCGCAGCGTGCGGCAACGGTACGGCCGGTGCATTCGCGCCGGAAGCTCTGCGCGCTATGGGCGTTGAGGTTGTCGAACTCGATTGCGATCTCGACTGGACCTTCCCGAAATACAACGCCAACCCGGAAGACGAGAAAATGCTTCACGCGATGGCGGACGCGCTCAAAGAGCACAATGCCGACCTCGCGCTCGGGTTTGATGGTGACGGCGACCGCTGCGGCGTTGTCGACAATAACGGCAATGAGATTTTCGCAGACAAGATCGGCCTGATGCTGGCGCGCGACCTGTCGCGTGAATATCCGGGCGCGAAATTTGTCGTCGATGTGAAATCAACCGGCCTCTACAAAACTGATCCGGTTCTGAAAGAGAATGGCTCTGACGTTGATTATTACAAAACCGGTCACTCCTACATCAAGCGCCGTACAACCGATCTTGAGGCGCTGGCAGGCTTTGAAAAGTCCGGCCACTTCTTCTTCCGTCCACCAATCGGCCTGGGCTATGACGATGGTCTGGTTGCTGCGGCGGCTGTCCTCCAGATGCTCGACCGCAATCCGGGCAAGACGCTATCCGAACTTCATGACGAGCTGGGTGAGGCTTACACCTCTATGACCATGTCTCCGCATTGCGGCGATGAGGTGAAGTATGGCGTGATCGACGAAATGGTTGAGGAATATAAAGGCCTTCTCGGCTCTGAAATTCTCGGCCGTAAGGTCGTTGACGTAAACACTGTAAACGGTGCGCGCGTGACACTTGAAGACGGTTCTTGGGTTCTGGTTCGTGCGTCTTCCAACAAGCCTGAACTGGTGGTCGTGGTGGAGAGCATGGTCTCCAAAGACGATATGAAGGCGCTCTTCCACGAGGAAGTAAAGCCGCGCCTCGGTAAGCACTCCGAAGTTGGCGCATATAATCAGGAAGTCTGATTCTGACGCAGATATAATTTTAAAGCGGCTCCCATAATCGGGAGCCGCTTTTGTTTGCGGTCGGGATTGGCGCCGAACTGAGCACATCTCTGATTTTTCGCAGGTTTCATTTTGCGGTTCGGAAAATTACGCTAGAACATGTTCAATTCCGATTATTGGGGACTCACATGAAACTGAAACTCGCTCTCCTCGCTGGCGCTGTTGCGCTGATGGCAAGCTCTGCAAATGCTGGCGTTGTTGAAGAAGTTCGCCTTGGCGTTCTGCAACACAATATCTGCGTTCTGGACTGTGATAACGCAGACAAGGAAGACGGCCCGGACATTTCCGGTGAGATCGTTTTCAAGTCCCCTGATTTCCTTAGCTGGGCTTTTGATCCACGTCCGTATCTTGGCGTGACAGCAAACACTGCGGGTAATACCAGCTTCTATGGCGGCGGCCTGCAATGGTCTTTCGGCATCACTGAGAACCTCTCATTCGAGCCAGGCCTCGGCTACTTCTTCCATGACGGTTATAATGAAAACCCGTTCGTTCAGGGCACGCCTGAATCAACTGCGTTCGGTCAGGAACACGTGTTCATGGGCTCTGATGACCTCTTCCGCACATCACTCGCGTTGACCTATGATTTCAATGAAGATTGGGCGGCGCAGCTCATGTATGAGCACTACTCCCACGGCCAGATCCTCGGTAATGGTCGAAATCAGGGCATGGACAATATCGGTATTCGGATCGCCTACACATTCGACTAAGTCGTATATCTTCAGATCGTCGATGTGACGATCTCTCACATTGCCGGTGCGCGGCGCGCGATTAGATTAGTTCTATGACCAAGCCTCGCACCTTTCGCATTCTGTATGACGGCGAATGTCCGTTCTGCCAGTCCTATGTGACGTTTGCGAATTTGCGCAAAGCGGTCGGCGAGGTCGAGCTGATTGATGCGCGTGAACGCCCTGACCTCATTCTCCATTATGAAGCACTCGGATATCTCATCGACGAAGGTATGATCGTCGATGCGGGCGACGAAATTTATTACAAAGGTGATGCCGTCTGGGCGATCAACACGCTCGCCAGCGCGAACCCTGCACTGAAGCTGATGGGGAATCGGCGCTTTGTGAAATGGAGCTATCCGTTTCTTCGCGGTATGCGAAACGGCGTGAACCGACTTCGCGGTGTTCGCTCTATCAGGTCCGGCATCCCTGAAAGCTAACAAAAATCCGCATATAGACGAATCCACCCCTTGCTTTTCGACGCTAAACACTGTCCTTTCCCCGCGGTTCTAGCGGAGAGATACTCATGACCGGAGTCGTTGTTGTCGGTGCCCAATGGGGTGACGAAGGTAAAGGTAAAATCGTTGACTGGCTCAGCCACCGCGCTGACGTAATCGTACGATTTCAGGGCGGCCATAATGCCGGCCACACACTCGTCATCGATGGCAAGGTCTTCAAGCTGAACCTTCTGCCATCCGGCGTTGTTCGCGGCGGTAAGCTCTCTGTTATCGGCAATGGCGTGGTCGTTGACCCCTGGCAGCTCTTGAATGAAGTCGCCAGCATGGAAGAGCAGGATGTCCATCTGGGCCCTGATGACCTGCTGCTGGCCGACAACGCCTGCCTCATCCTGCCTTGGCACAAAGATATCGACGCGGCCCGCGAAGCGCAGGCTGGCGGCGCGCAAATCGGCACGACAAAACGCGGTATTGGCCCGGCTTACGAGGATAAAGTTGGCCGCCGCGCTATTCGCGTAGCTGACCTTGCTGACGAAGCAGCGCTCGACATGAAGTTGGAGCGCCTCATCGCGCACCACGCGCCGCTGCGCAAAGGTCTCGATCTGCCACCACCTGACGCAGCAGAGCTCAAGCGCCAGCTCCTCGAAATTGCAGATGATGTTCTGAAATATGCCGGTCCGGCGTGGCAGCGTCTGGACGCCGCTTTCAAACTCGGCCGCCGTATTCTGTTTGAAGGCGCACAAGGCGTGATGCTGGACGTAGATCATGGTACATATCCGTTCGTCACGTCTTCAAATGTTGTGTCCGGTCAGGCGGCTGCAGGTTCTGGCCTTGGCCCGCGTTCGGTAAACTACGTGCTCGGTCTCGCTAAGGCCTACACGACACGTGTCGGCTCCGGCCCGTTTCCTACAGAGCTGACTGACGAAGTCGGCGAAACGCTTGGTCGTGTCGGTCACGAATTTGGTGTGAATACAGGTCGTAAGCGCCGTTGTGGCTGGTTTGATGCCGTTATGGTTCGTCAGGCTTGTGCAGTGTCTGGTGTTGATGGTCTGGCAATCACCAAGCTCGACGTTCTCGACGGCTTTGAGGAGATCAAAATCTGCGTAGCGTACAAGCTGGGTGATAAGGTTCTCGACCGACTGCCTGCAACGGCTGCAGAACAGGCTGCGGTAGAGCCGATCTATGAAACCATGAAGGGTTGGTCCGGCTCAACACAAGGCGCGCGTGACTGGGACCAGCTTCCTGGTGAGGCTGTGAAATACATCCGTCGTCTCGAAGAGCTAGTCGGTACGCCTGCTGCACTTGTGTCTACATCACCTGAACGCGAAGACGTTATTCTGCGTCGTGACCCGTTCGGCCGCGTGATGTAATCTGCCATAAGACGCGAGCAAGACCTTATGAGCCTGACCTACCCAATCGCTTCCAATGCCATGGAGGCGCTTCTGAACCCTGTGGGGATGGAGCGTACACTTACGGCTGCCAAAGCGACGGCAGGTCGGGCTGTCGTGTTCGAGAATGAATGGATCCGCCCGGGCCCGGAGCGCGTGGAGGAGCTGTCATCAGCTGTGCAGATGGCTGCGGCTCACGGCGCAGTTCAGGTATATGAGTCCGAAAAGGGCAAACCGGTTATCGCGCTGAAATACTGGCGCATCCTGACTGATGAGGAACTTGCGCCAAAGCCGGAACCCGAGCCGGTCAAACAGGAAGACGGTGATGTGAAAAAGAAAGATCACACTGATGATCTCTATTTCCGCAAAGGCCGCACTAAGCCACGCAAACGCGTGGTTGACCCGAACCAGATGGATTTGTTCGTCAAACCAGAAGACGAGGCTCAGGCACCAAAGGATGATGACGCCTGAGGAAAAGGTGTAAGCGGTGCGTTCTGCTCACATGACAAGTTGCGCGTTCATGTATACACCTTGCGTTTCAGTTTCCTGATTGGTTCGAGTTTGTTTTCCTATGACTAATCCTGTCACGCCTCCTGATGTGTCGCCGACTGCGACTGCTCCAGCACCATCGGAAGGACTGGCCGATAGCGAACTTATGATGCGCGCCGAAGAAGTGACGCGCGACGCGTGGAGTTGGTTGCAGGCGCACGTTCTGACGCCCGAAAACCTGATCGCCATATCTGTGCAGCTGGGCGTTATCGTGGCGGCGCTATTGCTCGGCCGCATCTTTGCGCCGCGCGTTCGTAAACTGATTGATCAGGGTATTTCGAAACTCCCCGAACAAGTGCGGGAGAAAGCCGAACAGATTACACCACTCATTCTGGACCATGGTCTGCGGCCTGCAATCTGGATTGCATTTCTCTGGATCGGGCAGACCGCGCTTCAGGGCTTGGGTCAACCATACTTGCTGGTGCGCATTGCTGCGAGCCTTGCGACGGCATGGCTGGTCATAAAGCTGATCACCCAGTTCCTGCCAGAAGATATGCGCAAGCCTGTTATGTGGTTTGCCTGGGGGCTGGCCGTTCTGAACGCTATGGGCGTTCTGGATGATGTTCTGATCTGGATCGATAAATTCGGCGTGCCGTTCGGTGATGGCGGCTTTATCAACCTGTCCTTCGTGGCGCGGGCTGTGTTCATGGCTGCGCTGTTCATCTTCGCGGCGCAATGGCTCTCCAAGCGTCTGAAAGCCCGTGTTGAGACTTTACCAAAGGTCGAACCGAGCATCCGCATTCTGATGTCCAATGCGATCCAGATTGGTCTGTTTATCGCGGCAGCAGTTCTCACCATGACGAGCATTGGCATTCCGCTGGGTGGTCTTGCTGTCTTTGGCGGCGCGCTGGGCGTGGGCCTCGGCTTCGGTATGCAGCAGATCGTGGCGAACTTCATTTCCGGCGTGATCCTGCTTTCAGACCGCTCGATCAAGCCGCACGATGTGATTGAGGTCGATGAGACCTACGGCGAAGTAAAGTCGCTTGGGCTGCGCTATGCGTCCGTCATTACCCGCGATGGTAAGGAACACCTCATTCCGAACGAACAACTCGTCACCAACAAGGTGGTGAACTGGAGCTATTCAGACGACAAGGTGCGCGTAAAGCGCCGTTTCCTCGTCGAGTATGAGAGCGATCTTCGTCTCGCAGCGAAGCTGTGTATTGAAGCCTGCGCCGACCAGCCTCGCGTTCTTAAAGATCCCGCGCCGAAATGCCTATTGATGGAATTCGGTGATGATGCGGTGGAGATGGAGGCGCGCTTCTGGATTCGCGATCCGCAGAACGGCATCAACAATATCGGCTCTGAAGTCATGTTTGGTATGTGGGACAAGTTCAAAGAGCACGGTATCGATCTGCCGCTTGGTCAGGACGAAATCCGCATCACCGGCGATTCAGAGCTCAAAGTCCGCATGGTGCGCGAAAAAGCGAAGAAAGACGAAGACGCCTAGAGCGCCTCGACATTCCTTACATGGCCGTCTGAACGGGCGAGGATTTGATGCTCGTCACCAGGCCATGAGCGCAGATCGCATGTCATGCCAAGAGCTAGCGGAGGCGCATTTCGATTCCAGAGAAGCTCCGGTTCGTAGCGTAGCCATACCAGCGGGGCGTCATCCGTAGATAAGGCGCCTGCAGCTTCGATCAGGTCCGTCATGCGCTGGCGGGTTTCCAGCGGTGGATACTGAAAGAAGACCGAGTGAAAGATGACGGTGACGGCATCGCTTGGCCGTGTGGCCAATTCCCGCTCCAGCCAGTCTGCCGCGTCGGCCTTTTCGACCTTCGTTCCGCGTGAGACCGCGATATCTGCCGCAGCATCAAAACGCGCAAGGCGTTCTGGTTGATCCGGCCAGACATAGCTTTTTAATCTTAGCCGCGTGGTCGCATCGGAGAGGTCTAACGGGTTCTGGTCGCAGGCTTTGCGGTCGCGAATAGCGATGGATTCAACAAAGTGCGGGGCAGGGCCATTCCAGTTTGTGGTAACTGTCATGCGTGAGCTCGCGTCGCCCCACTGCCAGCTGCCTGCATCATAATAAAAGGCATCAAAATTCTGGTTGAGGCCTGCGCTCGCGCCAAGCTCCAGAAAATGGATGGGCTTTCCGAACCGCTTGGATATCGCATTCAAGCCGGTGAGAAGCATGAAAGCGCGGCGGGTTTCATTCGTTTGCGGCGGTGACTGTATGAAATCGGTGACTGTCTTCGCGTTGGCGGCCAGATACGCTTCGACAACCGGCCAGACGGCCTCGAAATCGGGATAGGTGTGTCCAGCTGGATAGACCGATTGCAGGTCTGATGAGGCGCCGGACAGCACTGCGTGGTGAAGCGAGCCTGCAAGACGCAAGCCCAGGGCATCTGCGCGGGGATTGCCGACCCAGTCACCGACCAGCGTTTTGATAATGCCGCCCGTTTCGAGGCTAGTGGCGAAAGATCTTAGCAGTTCAGCGGTGAAGGGTGAGCCCAGCTCGGCGCACCAGCCTGCCTGCTCCATGAAATGTTCGCTGAGAGTTGGCTGCGGCATAGATCAGCAGTCTCCGGTGCGTGTCGCCGTTTCTGTGATGGTCGAGTGGATCCGCGCAGAGCCCGGGATGTTAAGTCGCGCGCGAGCTTCTACAGTGAATGCCTCTGCTGACTGGATACTGATCTCGCCTTCGCCGCTACGATACATAGAGCCAAGGCCGCAATTCATGGTGAAGCTTGCGCCTGTTTCAGTTTCCGTAACGTCTTCGGGCGCGCAGAATAAAGGCTCGCTAAAACGGGCAGCCAGCGCTGTATAGTCGGCCGCAGGAGTGTCGCCGGTGACACATATCTTACGTGCCTCAATTTCCGGATCGCCGCGGACAGCTGTTGCGCGTGCGTGCGTCCATTCGCCTTCGGTCAGGCTGATAGACTGGGCGGCTGCAGTTGAGCTGAAAACGAGGACCAGCGCCCCCAACAGACCTGCCTTCATTATTCCCGTCTCCCCTTTTTATTATGCGAGTTTACTACACCAGAGCGGGAATGAGCGCTAGTTTCAGGCGTTTGCGCGAGAAGGGCATAAAAAACCTCCGGAGCCTATCCGGAGGTTTTCGTAGTTCAGATGCGTGTGAGGCTTAGACGCGCTCGACACACATTGCGATGCCTTCGCCGCCACCAATGCAGAGAGATGCAACGCCTTTGGTCTTGTTCTGCTGCTCGAGAGCAGAGATCAGTGTGACGAGAACACGTGCACCAGACGCGCCGATCGGGTGACCGAGGGCACATGCGCCGCCATTCACGTTCAGCTTGTCGTGGCTGATGCCGAGCTCTTTCATGGCGATCATAGGAACAACCGCGAAGGCTTCGTTCACTTCCCAAAGCTCGACGTCGTCTTTTGACCAGCCAGCTTTTGTGAGTGCTTTTTCCATCGCTGGAACAGGCGCAGTCGTGAAGTATTCAGGCTCGTGAGAGTGAGACGCTGAAGACACGATTTTCGCGATTGGCTTGAGGCCGCGCTTTTCCGCTTCGGACTGCTTCATCAGGACGAGCGCAGCCGCGCCGTCTGAGATTGCAGACGCGTTCGCTGCGGTGACGGTGCCGTCTTTGTTGAAAGCAGGGCGAAGTGTCGGGATTTTGTCCGGGCGAGCAGACTTTGGCAGCTCGTCCTGATCAACTGTCGTTTCGCCTTTACGGGTTTTGACGACAACCGGCGTAATCTCACGTTTAAAGCGGCCCTGTTCAGTCGCTTCCTGCGCGCGGCGTAGTGTTTCCAGAGCGTACTCGTCCTGCGCTTCGCGCGTGAACTGGTACTTTTCAGCGATCATGTCAGCGAACTTGCCCATTGGCTGGTTCGCGTACGCATCTTCGAGGCCGTCTGTTGCCATGTGGTCGCGTGTGACAGCTGCGCCGTATTTGTGACCTTTGCGCAGATCGATCATGTGCGGAGCGTTTGTCATGCTCTCCATGCCGCCAGCGACAACAATGTCAGCCTGACCGGAAAGGATAGATGACGCGCCCATGACAGCAGCCTGCATGCCGGAGCCGCACATCTTGTTGATTGTTGTAGATTCAGGGTGCTTGCCGAGCTCAGCCTTGATCGCGGCCTGGCGTGCAGGCGCCTGACCCTGACCGCCCGGGAGGCAGTTGCCCATAATGACTTCCTGAACGTCTTCACCTTTCAGGCCTGCTTCTTCCACAGCCGCTTTGATTGCCAGAGCGCCAAGCTCGTTTGCTGAGAAACCGGAAAGTTCGCCCAGAAGGCCACCCATTGGGGTGCGGGCCATGCCAACAATTACGACCGGATCTGAAGTGCTCATGGTCGTGTCCTCCTCGTTACATCTCGTAAACTTAGTATGTGGCGGGAGTTGTGCGAGCTTAACTAGGGCACGTCAAGAAGTAATATTGCAGTTGCGAACGGGCTAGTCGCCTAGAAGAGCTGCACCCATTCCTGGGCGAAGCTGTTCGTTTTCAAGGCTGTACATGCCCAGAGATGTCGCCCAATCCCAGTAACACCAGCCGATTCCAAACTGTTCTGCAGTGCGGCGAATATGGCGCGTCCAATTGGCGCGGTCGGCGTCTGGCACCTCTTCATAGACCCCGAACTCCCCCAGAAACACAGGCATTCCGATGCGTTGGCCATACTCTGCGGCAGCTGCGAAGTGGGATATCACTTCTTCGCGCTCAGCTTGTGAGCCCCATGTCCGGCCAAGCGGCATAGGTTCATAGGCCCATGGCGCGCCCTGATGAGTGAATTCAAACGGGCTGTAATAGTGGAAAGTTACCATTGCACGCGGGTCGTAAGGCGGGTTGGTTGGCACCAGTCCCTCCAGATTGCCCCACTGGCCGCCGCCCAGAATGACCCAGCGGTCTGGGTTTGTCTGACGGATGATCGAGAGGATGTCACGGTTCATCTGATCGATCCGGCGGAAGGTCAGATTTGTGTGCGGCTCGTTCAGGACTTCGAAATAGAGCCCGTCCGGCCAGCTGGCATAGCGTTCAGCAATCTGCTCCCAGAAGGCATAAAGGCGGGGTAGGTGCCGGTCCGGGTTCTCATTCACGTCTTCATAATGGTGAACATCAATGATGACCTGCAAACCGGCGGCAAGTGCCTGCGCAGCGACCGTATCGACACGACGGAAGAAGAGCTGGTCGATCTCATATGGTGCGCGGGATTTTGCATGTGCGGACCATTTCACCGGAATGCGGACAGTATCAAAGCCCAGTTCGCGTATCATGTGCAGATCACGCTCGCGGATGACATAGCCCCAATCGCCCTCATTATCGGCTTCCAGTGCGCCGCCAAGATTGACGCATTGTTGGATGGGTGAGGTGCTCGCCTCAGTCGTGCGCGGGCGTAGTTGGATGTTTTGAAGGACAGGCTCCGCTTCGGAGCGATTGCCGGAAAGCGACACGTAAGTAAGTCCGCTGGCGGCGGCTATAAGTATACCGCACAAGACGAGCCAGATTGTACGTGTCATGTCGGTATTTCCTTCCTCACCCGTATGTCCTGCGTGGGAAGGTACAGCAAATGTGCCGCCGTTTATTTAACACGAACAGTAAATTCGCAGCAGAACCCCGCCATTTCTTTTGCGCTGCAAAAAGATGCGTGGCGGCAGGCATAAAAAAGAGCCGCTCGAATGAGCGGCTCAGGGGAGTGCACTGAATTCTTAGGGACTAATTCAGTGAGGCGTTACATTCGGTGACTTCGTCTTCCGTCAGCGGGTCGGTATCTGTGCCGAATGCGTTGATCGGACCAAGTTCTTCCACGACACGCTTGCAGACGCGGACCGTGGCAGTGCGACGATTGAGTACGGCTTCGCACGTGTCGGCTTCGCAAATCCAGATCGCATCATAGGCTGCGATACGGGTTGTTTCTTCAACAGGTGTCTGAAGTTCAGCGGTGAAAAGCGTGGAAGCAGCAGCAGGCATGGCTGCGATTGCAGTGGCTGCGAACAGAGCGGCAAAACGAAACATCATAAATCGATCCCATCATGCGATTTGGTGTTGAGACCTTTATATAGGAGGATTGAATGATCTGTCCAGAATTTAGTGAACACTGTTCTCTAAAATGATGCGGGTGCGAAATAGCGCTGAAATGTTTGGACTTTTCCTGACAAACAGGAAGCCTCAGGGACGGAAATTGGTTCCCACCGCGGTCACGAATACGTGAGAATGCAGAGGTATTCCGCAGGAGAATAGATTTTTAAAATATTATTCTCCACTGATTGGAGAATTTGGGGCTGATATGCCCTTTCAAGTATTTGATCTTCTCTCTATTAGATGAATCTTGCAAACTTGCAGTTTCGCTGCAAATTTAATGTAAATATTCGAGACTTTTCATTTGATCTGTGCTTTAAGCCGCGCCTCGTCAGCACTGAATTAGAATGTGCTGCACTTATCCCTTAATTCTATGAATAATGTCTGGGTTTAGACCTTGCCTGAGCACACGATTTTAAAATCCCGCGAATACCGACAAATCATTTCATTCCTGACCAGCATCATCGATCAGTCATTTCTGAGTGAGAAAGACATGTTGCTGTCTGCGGATGGCGCGCCGGATGATCGCCAGAAGGCCGAGCTTGCTGAGCTGCGTGAACGGCGGGATTCTGCTTATATTGTGCTGGAAAAAGTTCTTGAGGTCGTCCTTCAGGAACTCTCGGAGAAGGAAACTGATGATGGCACGGCGCCGGACAAGGAGGCCATCTCGTCTCTGACCGAGATCGTGTTTCCCGACGATGCAAAATGCCTGCTTCTCAAACGAGAATTCAAAGACGAGCTTTCCAAACTTAACTAAGTAACAGCTCACGCAGCGTTGATCCGCTGTTGGCGGTGTTGACGGTTTAAAGCTTGCAGGGCGCGCCGTGACGTGCAGGGTGTCGAAAACGACCTCGGCAGTATGTTTTACGGGAAATTCGCCATGCTAACTAACGCGCTCGACCATTTCGTCATTCTCGTACCCGATGCCGAAGCGGCAGCTGACAAGTATGGCCTGGTGCTCGGCCGCGAATGTGACTGGAAGCATCATAATCCAGCAGACGGCACGACGACCGCGGCCTTCTTTCTCGGTAATACAAGCGTTGAGTTACTTGGTCCTTCGGGTGACGGCCCAGTGGGCGCACGCATTCGCGAAATTCTGGGTGACAAGCCTGGGGCGCTGACCACGCTGGTCTTCAATACAGACGACATTCATGAAACTCATTACACAGCGAGCCGTCGTGGATTGCTCCCTGAAGAGATTATCGGCCAGTCGGCAACGTATAATGGCCTTACGCGAAGCTGGTCCCGCTTTCGCTGCGGTGATCCTCTGTTCGGTGATGTGAAGGTTTTCATGCTCTCCAATACCGAGGGCGTGAAGGTTGTCATTCCGCCCCGCGCAGGCGCTGCGACCCGTGTGGACCATATTGTGCTGAATACCGGACATCCGGAGCGGACAATGGCAGCCTATGGTGCAAAGCTCGACCTGCGGCTCGCATTGGACCGCACGAACGAAAAATGGGGTGCACGCTTTGTTTTCTTCCGCACGCACGACCTGACGATCGAGGTTGTGCAGCGTCTTGATGGCAGCATGTCAGCGGACGACAAGGATCACCTCTGGGGCGTTACCTATGAGGTGAATGATCTGGATGATGCGCACACCAGGCTCACGGTTGCGGGCGTTCAGGTTTCTGAAGTCCGCAAGGGTCGTAAGGCCGGAACGCGTGTTATGAGTGTCAAAAGTCATGACCTCGGCATCCCGACGCTGCTGCTCGACAATAAGGGTGAGCGCTGAGTTCGCCTAAAAGGGAATTGATCTTCGCCCGATTTGCAGCCTAAAAGGCGCGTATGGAAGCGTTTAAAACACTCACGGGCCGTGCCGCCCCACTCCGCATGAGCAATGTCGATACCGACATGATCATCCCGAAACAGTTCCTGAAAACGACAGAGCGCACAGGCCTCTCGCGCGGTCTGTTCTTCGAATTGAAGACAAATGCCGACGGTAGCCCGAACCCGGATTTCGTTCTGAACCGTGAAGAATACAAAGACGCAAACATTCTGATCGCTGGCGCGAACTTTGGCTGTGGCTCCTCACGTGAGCACGCGCCATGGGCGCTGCTCGATCAGGGTATTCGCTGCGTGATCGCGCCAAGCTTTGCTGACATTTTCTACAATAACTGCTTCAAGAACGGCATTCTGCCGATCGCGCTGCCGCAGCCGGTTATCGATAAGATGATGGACGAGGCAAACGGTGGCAATCACATCTTCACGGTCGATCTCGAGAACATGAAGATCACGCTGCCGGACGGCGAAGTGGTTGAGTTCGATCTTGATGGATCGCGTCGCCACAACCTGCTGGAAGGCCTCGACGATATCGGCCTTACACTTCAGGCTGAGGAGCGGATTTCCGAGTTCGAGGCACGCCGCAAGCTTGCAACCCCTTGGCTGGAGCGCGCATAATGAAACTCCTGGTATCTTCACTTCTCTTGGGTGCCGGGCTTTTCGTTAGCGGTTGCGCGGTCAATACGCTGAATACCGACCCTGAAGTACGTGGGCTTTCCGGCCAGATTTCACCGCAACGCCTGACCGATCCTGCTTCAGGTTCTGAGGTGGTGCTGTCCGAAGGCAATCAGCTCATCCTTGAGCTGCGGTCGAACCCTACCACGGGGTATATGTGGTCCGTTCTGTCTGGCGCGGATGCAGGCGTGATGAGCCTCTCAAGCGACGACTATGTCGGCGATGACAATCCGCGCGGCATGGTCGGTGTCGGCGGGCAGACCGTATATGTGTTCAACGCCGATCAGGTGGGTGAAACCACGCTGAGCCTTGGTTATGCGCGCTCTGGTCAGACGCCTGATGAGACGCTCGATATCCACGTGTCGGTCATTCCGCGCTAAACTGCCCTTTTTTGAAAATCTGTTGCGTCCAACGCGCCGCTATCCGGCGCGCTGGAGAAGTATTTCGCGCCAAATCCCGTATTCTGGAAACGAATTGCGGAATTGCGACGCTGTGTTACGTGCCAGGGTCTTGATTTTTGTCTCAAGCTGAGGCTCACAGGCGACTGGTATTTCTTCTAATCGACAGGCGCGCGCTATGAGCCAGACACTTCTTCTTCTTCCCGGTGATGGTATTGGTCCTGAAGTCATAGAACAGACAGTTCGCGTGGCAGAAAAAGTCGCGCCTGATCTGAACCTCGAATACGGCGCCGTCGGCGGTGCGAGCTATGACGAATACGGCACGCCGCTGACAGAAGACACGCTGAACCGCGCGAAAGCCTCCAGTGCTGTCCTGATGGGTGCGGTTGGCGGCCCGAAATGGGATGGCGTCGAGCGTCAGCACCGTCCGGAAGCTGGCCTTCTGGGCCTTCGTAAAGGTCTCGACACCTATGCTAACCTGCGCCCGGCGCTTTGCTTCTCTGCGCTGGCTGATGCCTCTGCGCTGAAGCGTGAGCTGATTGAGGGACTTGATATCCTGATCGTGCGCGAGCTGGTTGGCGGCGTGTATTTCGGCCAGCCAAAAGGCATTGAAACACTGCCGGATGGTACGCGCCGCGGCTTTGATAATGCCGAATACTCGACACCGGAAATCCACCGTATCACGCGCGTTGCATTTGACATTGCGAAGGGCCGTGGAAACTTTGGTCGCAAATGGGGCGGTGTCTGCTCGGTTGAGAAATCCAATGTCATGGACTCCGGCCTGCTCTGGAAACAGGAAGTTCAGGCGCTTTATGACGCCGAGCTGAAAGATATGGGCGTGCCGCTTCACCACATGCTGGCCGATGCCTGCGCAATGCAGCTGGTACGTGAGCCAAAGGGCTTTGACGTCATCCTAGCGGACAATCTGTTCGGCGATATTCTCTCTGACGAAGCCTCTATGCTGACAGGCTCTATCGGCATGCTTCCATCTGCGTCTCTGTCTGATGCAGGCAAGCCGGGCCTTTATGAGCCGGTGCACGGTTCTGCGCCAGATATTGCAGGGCAGGGCAAAGCAAACCCTTCAGCGGCTATCCTGTCATTTGAAATGGCGCTTCGCTGGAGCCTTAACCGCCCTGACGCGGCTGACGAGATTACACGCGCCGTCGGTCAGGCGCTTGAGAAGGGCGCGCGCACGGGTGATATCGGTGGTTCTATGAGTACGTCCCAAATGGGCGATGCCATCCTGGCGGAGCTGTAAATCGAACCTGACAGCTGACTGTCACCCTGACACAAAGGTGACAGTCACGTCCGTGTCGTTCTTTTTCGGAAATGCTTGCTATAGCTCGTTTGGTGGGATGAAAGGAGTTCCACCATGACAAACACAATCACGCACTCAATACCGCAAATGAAAGTCTCGCTCGGCTGGGTGACTTTCCCGTTCGTCTATAAAGGGCAGCAGATTATTGCGCAGGCCTCTACATGGTCGCCGCGCACACGCATCTGGCTGAATGACGAAATCGTCGATGAGATTGACAGCTGGAAGTTTTCCGAGACGCATGATGTGACGCTGCCAGACGGTGAGATCATTCAGGTCACGCTCGGCTATCGCTGGGGCACGACGCTTTATTGCGAGGCGCATGCAGGCGGCCAGAAGCTCTTCACCAAGGGCATCACGCAGGACGCAAAAGGCGTGGTTGCGCTAGGCGCTTTCCTCGCGGCCGGGCTGGCTATGGGCGCGGTGATGTATCCGCTGGGCGTGTATATCGGCGAAGCAATCGCCCGAGCATCTGGTGCGGGCGCGTAATCCATGTTGCTCGTATCTGAAACGGTCAAAGACCTTCGCTCGCAAAACGGCTGGACGCAGCAGCATCTGGCAGAAATCTGTGATGTCAGCGTGCGCACCATCCAGCGGGTGGAGAAGGATGGGGTCGCCTCGATGGAGACGACTCTCGCGCTCGCCAGCGTATTTAACGTCGAGAAGACAACCTTGCTTATGGACAGTGTGCGCGAAGGCGGTGAGGCGACTGCGCAGCCCAAAACCTCATGGGCGCATGGCGTGGCCGGGCTTGCGCTCTTCGTGCTGGGGCTTGGAGCGGGGGTGATGATCACCACCCTTTTTTGATGCGGCCTCAAATCATAAATAGGCGGCCACGGGGCCGCCTTTTTTCTGTCGGCAATTCAAGGCAAAGGCTAGTCTAGTCGCGTGAGGGAACCGGATGCATGAAGCCAGCCTATAAATCCATGAGAGAGCGCTTGCATGAGGCGCATGTCAGTCTGCGCGCCAGATGGGTGAACGGACCATGGAGTCTCGGTGCCTATGAGTTTCTCTCTTTCGGCATAAAACAGGCCTGGGCCTGCCTGTTTGGCGGCGCGATGCTGGTGCTTCTGATGGGCACATATCTCTTCTATCCGGATGATGCGCCGATCGGCCGGTTCGATTTCATTTTCCTCTGCGCACTGGCGATCCAGATCGGGATGCTGATCTCAGGGCTGGAGAGCCTTGAAGAAGCGAAGGTCATCTTCGTCTTCCATGTGGTTGGCACGCTCATGGAGGTCTTCAAAACCGAGATGGGCTCTTGGGTGTATCCAGAGCCGGCCTTCTTTCGAATAGGCGGCGTGCCGCTGTTTTCCGGTTTTATGTATGCCTGCGTCGGGTCTTACATTGCGCGGGTCTGGCGGATATTCGATTTCCGGTTTGACCGGTTTCCACCGCTATGGGTGCAGGGGCTTCTGGCGCTCGCGGTCTATATCAACTTCTTCACCCATCATTTCACGGTTGATGTCCGGATTGGCCTCTATGTGGTGAGCGTGCTGATTTACGGGCCGAGCGTCATCTGGTTCAGGCCGGATGAGAAACACCGTCCTATGCCGCTTTTTATCGGGCTGTTGCTTGTCGCGCTTTTTATCTGGTTCGCCGAGAATATTGCGACCTTTGCCCGTGCCTGGAGCTATCCGGGGCAGGAGGTTGAGTGGCATATGGTGTCCCTGCAAAAGCTGGGTGCCTGGTATCTTCTGATGATTATCAGCTTCGTTCTCGTCGCCTTCGTGCATATGCGGAAAAAGCCCGAAACCGGCGTTTAGTGCCTCTGGCCTGCTCCCTCGCACTTTGTCATAGTGCGCTCACATAATAATAGGGAGGAGGCGCATATGCGCGTATTTAAAGGGCTTGTCAGCGCGTCTGCGCTGATCTGTTTGCCTGTGTCGGCGCATGCCGGAGAGGTAACGCAGCTTATATTTTTCGGCGATAGCAATCTGGATGTTGGTCGCGTGAATTCCGAGGCGACAGGCGGTTCGGCCAATGACGGTATTCGTCCTCCGCCAAACACGATTGCGGGTCGCTCGTCTAACGGTGCGATCCTGCCTGAGTTCCTCGTGCGAGAGCTGGGTATCTCGCAGCTGAACTTCTCGTGGGGCGGCGCGACGAGTGGCGCGCTGAACATTGTCGGCTATCGCGGCCTGCCTGATGTAATGGAGACGGGCACGCTCGCTCAGCTTGCCGAGTTTGAAGCGTTTCTGGGCGGGTATCCGGCAGATCCGCAGGCGCTCTACACAGTGACTGCGGGCTCTAACGACATCGCGCTGATAGACAAGAATGATCAGGCTGCAATCGATGAAGCGGTTGAAGGCGTCGTTCAAAACCTTCGCTATACGGTGACGCAGCTCGATGCGCTCGGGGCTGAGCAGATTGTTGTCGGGACGCGAACGCCGCGGCCCGTGCTTTCCGATCATAACAGACCGGAAGATGAGCCAGATGAGGCCGCTCGCAATGATGCGGCAGGGCGTCAGATGAATATCGCGATCAGGGCGTTGGTGTCAGAGCTGGACGAGGCGCTGGAAGCCGATGTCGAGCTGTTTGATACGTATGCGGTCATCCGGGAGATTGCTGACAACGCCGAGGCTCACGGCTTTGCGGCGTATGATGGCAGCGAAGCGGGCTATTGCATCTCGAATGAGGATTGCACCGGTCTCATCAATCATGACGGCGCGCATAAAACTTCCGCCGTGCACGAATTGCTGGCGGAGGCCTTTATCGACCAGTTTGAACTGGAAGCAGCGGACTAGGCTTATTCGCCTGTTGAGATGGATTCTTCGGCTTCCATCTCGATGACAGTTTCGCCGTCCGGTGTGAGGGTTGTTTCGTGCTCTGGTGTGAACGCGACGGCTTCACCCGTGCCAACCGGAATCGCGATGGACGCAACGGTCGACTGAACCTCATCATTGCCGAGGTCGGCATGCATAATGACGTTCAGATAGTAGCGGCCATCTTCGCGCGCGGAGAAGTCGACTGGCATCGTATGCGGCGCATCGCCCGACATGTCGAAGGTGAATTCCTGCGCTGAGAAGAAGTTCAGAGCTTCAGGCGCATCGATGATGACTGTCAGCGTACCGTCATCGTATCCGTCAGTAACGGTAACGGTGAAGTTCTCAGACGAGAAACTGTTAGACTGGCCGTCATAGGAATGGCTCATTTCCAGCGCAGGGCCCGGCTTGGTGTAATCGCCTGCGCCGTGTGCCTCTTCGGTCGCCGCTGTTGTGGTCGTGGACGTCTGTGAAGAGCAGGCCGCAACAGCCAGAAGCGAGGCGGCGAGGATCATTGGTGTTTTCTTAAAGAACATTGTGGGTCTCCGCCTTAGTTTGAGACGCTGAAATCGAAGCAGATTTCACCGGTATAGGTGCTGCCGCCATCCGCATAGACAAAATCATATGTATCGATGACGTAGGTGTCCGCCTCGAAGTCGCCTGTATATGTTTCGCTATCTGCCGTTTGTTCCTGGCTGACAACGATGCGTTGGCCGTCGCGATAAATGATAAAATCAGGGTCTGTGCCTGTCGGGCCCGAAACGCGGGACATCGTGATTGTGTGTGTGCCGGCGCTTGGGAAGGTCACGGTCACAAGGTCACGATTGCCCAGCTTGTTGAAGCTGCCGTTCAGGTCCGTGGAGCAGACCTGTGTGGTCTGGCCCGGCGTGATTTCCTGATACACTGGCAGAGCGTTTGCATAATTGCCCGAATTGGTTTCGCCAGCGCCGTTATGGCCGGTACCATTAATTGACTGGTCGTTTGCGATGGCCGTGATCTGGGCTGCAGCCCCCGGATTTTGCGACGCCAGCTCATCCAGGAAGTTGAAGATCGTGATGAAGTATTCCGACCCGGTATAGGACGAGGATGTCAGTACCGAGTAAATTGGCGCAAAGCCGAGACTCAGATTGTCTGCGCCGTCAGAATTGCTGTCCCAGATATCATAGACGACTTTCTGGACGGTCAGCTCGTTATACCAGCCCGGATTCGCTGATGGCCGATTTTCCATATTGATGCCGAAGCCGCCCGCTTGCTGTTGGCCGCCGCTGTCTCGGTATACAGGGTCTTGCAGAATGATGCCTGAGAAGGCGTTCGCAAAGCCTTCGCCCCAGGCTATTCGCGGGTCCAGATACTGATCAGGGCTGTGGCTGCCGCCCATGCTGTCAGACCGGCTGACATTGTCTTCGAGATAATGGCCCCATTCGTGGACGACGACGCTGCTGTCATATTCATCCGTGTCACCGTTTTCATCACCCAGAATATAAATTGCGGTGCCATTGTAGAATGAGGTGCCGATTTCGCCGATCGTCAGGTCTCCTCTAGCGGCGCGGTTATCTGTACTCCAGCGTAGCTCGACCGGTGGCAGAACGGCTGTCGGATCGGCAGTGGTCACTTCGTTCACAGCATCATAGAGCGGATCGAGGATTGCGAACGGCGCAGCGGCGCGTGTGCTGGTGTACGATGTGCCGCCCCAGCCGGATGCTGCGTGCAGGTCACGGGTGGAGTCCGCTGTGCTGGATGACGTCAGAGAACCTGACAGCACATAGAGCGCATTGTTATTGGTGTTGTCAGTGACGCTGACATCCCAGCCCGGCGTACCGGTTTCTACGATCTCTGCGCGGGCGCGAACACGAACGTTCGTCTCTGAAGCGACGCTGAAAGAGTAACCGCCCGTCGCATCGGTCCTGGTGGTGTCCAGAACGCTTCCCGAGCCGTTGAGGAGTTGAACTGTCACGCCGCGCGCTGGCAGCTGGACTGTCGCATTGTAGTTCAGGCCGCTTGTCGCCGGATTATGCGGAACGCTGTCATACGTAATCGTACCGGAAATCGTCACCGAGCTCGGAGGCGGAGGCGGAGGCGGAGGTGGCGGTGGAGGAGGTGGCGGCGGTGGTGGTGGAGACGGTGTTGGCGTCGGCGTTGGAGTTGGTGTCGGGCTGCTGCCGCCACCACCGCCGCTACATGCCGTAACGGTCAGCATAGCTGCTGCAAGAGCGACGTAGCTTACGGCTTTGAATTTACTGACCATGCCAAATCAACCTTATTCGTAAAACACATTGCGGCCTGCTGCCGCGAGGAAACAGGTTAGTCCGAATACATCTCGCGTGTCACCGTTAATACGGAGCAAATTCTAGTGAATTGAAGCGATTTCCGGGGCTGTTTTTGCCGGAGTACGTGCTCAGGAATAATCGACAATGCGGGAGATAAGCCCGTCGCGTGCTTCAAAGAAGCTGGCGCCGCGAATATCGACGCTCTGGCCCTGCATGACACCATTAGGTAGATCGAGCGCCGCAATGCCCTTAAACTGGACTTCTGCTGCGGCTTTGTCTTCGGTGCAGACCAGGCTGAGGACGCGCTGGCGACGAAAGGAAAACGCCTGCGAGCTGGCGGATGCCACCTGTGCAAGCGCCTCTTTTCCCTGCAGCTGCATGGATTGGCCGGAGTTGGAAATGTTTTCGAACTCGACGTCGTCTGTCACGCACTCCAGCATGCCCTCCACATCGACGCGATTATAGCATTCGACATAGCGCTCTACGAGGCTTTCTAGGCTTTCCATTCCGGTCTCCTGTCAGGCGCTAGGGATAACATTATAAAGGGGCGTTTGATCAAGAGTATTTTGCATTGCGGCGAAAATCCTGTAATCCACGCGCTCTCCACTTTCAAAACAGGGATCAGTTAACATGGCTTTGCGAGTAGCTGTCGTAGGCGCCACGGGTAATGTGGGCCAGGAAATGCTCAACATTCTTGAAGAGCGTCTGTTCCCTTCTGACGAGGTTTTCGCGGTTGCATCGCGTAAATCAATCGGTCGAACGGTCTCTTATGGTGATCGTGAGCTGAAGTGTCATGATATTGAGCAGTTTGACTTCTCAACGGTCGATCTGTGTTTCATGTCCGCGGGCGGTTCTGTCGCGCTCGAATGGGCGCCGAAGATCGCGCTGCAGGATTGTATCGTGATCGACAACTCGTCTGCTTTCCGGATGGACCCGCTCGTGCCGCTGGTTGTTCCGGAGGTGAACGCGGACGCGGTGATGGGATATGATGAGAAGAATATCATCGCCAATCCGAACTGCTCTACGGCGCAGCTGGTTGTTGCGCTGAAGCCGATCCACGACAAGGTCGGTATCGAGCGCGTTGTCGTCTCGACTTATCAGTCCACATCCGGTGCTGGCCGTGAGGCGATGGACGAGCTCTGGAATCAGACCAAGGGCATTTACGTCAATCAGGAGGCCGAGCCGCGAGAGTTCTCAAAGCAGATTGCGTTCAACGTTATTCCGCAGATCGACGACTTCATGGAAGACGGTCGCACTAAGGAAGAGTGGAAGATGGAAGTCGAGACGAAGAAGATTCTCGACGAAGACATCGAGCTCGTTGCCACGTGTGTGCGCGTGCCGACGTTTGTCGGGCATGCTGAGGCGGTTCACCTTGAGCTTGCCGGTGCGCTTACGGAAGAAGAGTGCCGAAACCTTCTACGTGAAAGCCCGGGTATTATGGTGGTCGACAAGCGTGAGTCTGACGAAGAGAATTTCGTAACGCCAATTGAGTGCGTGGGTGAGTGGGCGACGTTTATTTCCCGCATCCGCGTCGACAAAACCGTCGAGCATGGCATCGCGTTCTGGTGTGTGTCTGACAATCTGCGTAAGGGCGCTGCGCTCAACGCAGTCCAGATCGCTGAAGAGCTTCTGAACCGCGGCGTGCTCAAGCCCGAAAAGATTTTGGTGCCGCCACCAGCTGACGCTTAAGTTTGTCTGGCCGTGGGGCTGTCTGTTAGTCCCGGAAAACACCCGTTCTTTGAAAGCCCCGTGATGCATTTCGTGTCGCGGGGCTTTTTCCGTGGGCAACATTGCTGGTCTGCGTAATGCTCCGTGTGCAGCGCGGCGTTCTCAAAATTTTTTTGCAGATAAATTGGAACCCGTTTCGCGTTCCGGTGTTGTATCTGCCACTTCGGATAATTGAGCTCTCAAATCAGGCTTTTTCGGAGTGTCACGAAACTGTCAAAAATCTTGTCGTTTAATATTTAATCTCTATACGGATTAAAAAGTGACAAATTAAAAATTTTCAATGCACTGAAATAATTGAAAAAATTTAGATATTGAAATTTCTCAGTTTTGCGATACTATCATATTCAACGCGTGTTCGAGATCGAAAAATAGGTCCGGTACACGACTAAATAAGACATAAGGTTCGCACCATGCTGAAAAAAATCTGGGATGCGATCCATTTTGGCCGTTTTACGAGCCAGTGGCGCAACGACCCCCCTTCTGATGTTTCTGCCGATAAGGTAGCGCTCGGAAAAACAATCTTTTACGACAGCTATCTCCAGAAAGAGGATGATGGCTGGAAGGTAATCACCGAACGCGGAGGCCTGATTGGCCGTTACGCATTCTATCTCATGCTGCCTGTATATGCTGCGTTCATTGTAGCGATTGCTATGGGCAAAATGGATATCGGCCACCTTGCACTCTTTGAAGCATTCTTCATTGCTGCATTCGGCTTCTTCAATGGCTTCGCGCTTCACCGTATAGCGCAGGACCCGGCGTTTGGCATCGAGGAGCTCAGCCTCCACCGTATCCAGCGCTCCTGATACATATTCTCATCTGACGAACAGGGCCGGACGTGAAAGCGTGCCGGCCCTTTCTTTTTGTGCTCACATTCAGTTGAACCTTGTCAGGCTTGATGTGGGCGACCGCTTTCCCAGATGGAGTGGAGCAAACGGGCGTCAGGGTCTGACGAAGAAAAGGAGCTGGGAAATGGCAGAACAAAACGAATATGTACCACCAAAGGTGTGGACCTGGGATGCGGAAAGCGGCGGTCGCTTTGCGAACATCAATCGTCCGATCGCAGGGCCGACGCACGAGAAGGAATTGCCAAAGGGCAAGCATCCGATCCAGCTCTACTCGCTTGGTACGCCGAACGGCGTGAAAGTCACCATCATGCTGGAGGAGCTGCTGGCGGCAGGGTATTCTGACGCGGAATACGATGCCTGGCTTATCAATATTGGTGAGGGCGATCAGTTTTCGTCAGGCTATGTGGAGCTGAACCCGAATTCGAAAATTCCGGTCATGCTGGATACGACGACCGGCACGCGTGTGTTCGAGTCCGCCTCCATCCTTCTCTACCTCGCAAATAAATTCGGTGCCTTCGTTCCTGAAGAACACGGCGCGAAGACAGAAGCGATGAACTGGCTGTTCTGGCAGATGGGCTCAGCGCCATATCTGGGCGGCGGCTTCGGGCATTTCTATGCCTATGCGCCGTTCAAGATGGAATATCCGATCAATCGCTTTGCGATGGAAGTGAAGCGTCAGATGGATGTGCTTAACCGTCATCTGGCTGAGAACAAATTCATGGCAGGTGACGAATATTCCATCGCCGATATGGCGATCTGGCCGTGGTATGGCGCGATGGCGAAGGGCGTTCTTTATGACGCCAAAGAGTTCCTCGCTGTGCACGAGTATGAGCATGTCATTCGCTGGGCCGATGAGGTCGGCGCGCGCCCTGCTGTGAAGCGCGGGCGTATGGTGAACCGCACATTCGGTGAGCCGTCTTCCCAGCTGCACGAGCGTCATGACGCATCCGACTTTGATACCAAAACTCAGGACAAGCTGCAGGCCTGATCCTTTCTGTGGTTTGAGCTGAAACGAAATGTCGGCAGGCTGGTCCTGCCGACATTTTTGTGTGGCGGCGAATTTTTGTCTGACAGGCCTCATGAAACGGGTGTATTGGCGCGTTGAAACTGTCTAACCGGAGCGGAGGGGGTTAAAATATGTCACCTGACCAACGCTTCGGTTTTATGTCCGGACTGGGCGCCTATTTCATGTGGGGCCTGCTTCCGCTTTACCTGAAATTGCTCGATCACATTGCGCCGACAGATATTCTCGCGCACCGGGTTGTCTGGTCCGTGCCGACCGGCGCGCTTTTGCTGATTGTTGCCGGACGTTTCCACGAGATATTCGCAATGCTGCGGCGCCCGTCCACGCTCTGGCTGGTTCTGTCTTCGGCGTTGATTGCGGGAAACTGGCTTACCTATATCTGGGCCGTTACGAATGACCGGATTATCGAGGCGAGCCTCGGATATTTTCTGAACCCGCTTGTAAATGTCGCGATTGGTGCGGTGTTCTTGTCTGAGAAGCTGCGCCGCCTGCAATGGTTTGCCGTCTCTATCGCGGCGATAGCCGTCATTGTCGAAACGATTGCGCTTGGCCGTCTTCCCTGGGTGTCGCTAATCCTGTGCTTCAGCTTCGCGACGTACGGATATATTCGCCGGCAGGTGCAGGTGGATGGCCGTGTCGGGCTGACGCTTGAAGTGCTGTTCCTGCTGCCGGCCGCATTGATCTGGTTGGCTATCGTGGCTCAGCAGGGTGGTTCGCTCATCGGTGGCAGTATTCCAAACCTGCTCATGCTGATGCTTGCAGGCCCAGCTACGGCGTTTCCGCTTATTCTTTTTGCGCTCGCGGCGAAGCGGCTCAAATTCTCGACGATTGGCATCATGCAGTATCTGGGGCCAACCATGCAGTTTCTGCTGGCATTGGCCTTTGGAGAGACGCTGACGTCTCTGCGTCTCGGCACATTCTCGCTGATACTTGTCGCGGTTATTCTATTTTCACTGGATGCTTACGGGCATGACAGGCATTTGCGCCGAAGCGCGCTGCGTCCGACCTGACGGATCAGAAGCCGACTGTGTCGTCTTTCATGATGTTGTCGATATCGTCCTGCATGCGGTCATGGCGACGTTCAGGTCCGCGATAGTGCGGATCATCGCGGCGGCGACGGTCCGGGCCGAAATAGTTTGGTGCGCGGATGAAATCGCGCGGCTTGTTCACGACTGACACAATGCGACTGTAAAGCGTTTGCGCATTGATCGGCTTACAGCAGAACTCGGTCACACCCGCATCGCGCGCTGCGCGGACCTTGGAAGGCTCTGAGTGCGCAGTGATCATGATGATCGGCACATATGGGTTCGGGGAGTCGTGAGAATTGCGAACGAGCTGGGTAAATTCGATGCCATCGAGTACTGGCATGCGGTAATCGAGGAATATAAGATCAACCGGTGTGGATTTGATGACTTCGAGCGCGTCCGCCGGGTCCTGAACCATGTGCACTTCGTCAAAGCCGTAGCCACGAACCATCGTCGCAAGAATGCGCAGCATGTGGACGTTATCATCCACAATCAGAACAGACAGATTGTTTGCCCGCATTATCCCAATAGCTCCGCACACCAATTAGAGCCTCATGTTTACGCGTTAAGTGTTAACAGGCGGATATTGAATTTAAGTAATCTGCCGGTGAATCGGTTTTGGCTGTGCAGAACAAAGAAAAGGCTTCGAACCGGTGCCGGTCGAAGCCTGAAAGTATTTGCCTAGTGTGTGAGATCGATGAAGCATCAAACTCAAATCTGTCTTTGCGATTCCCGTGCCAGGTGAATCAGGCTTTAGCGCCCCGTTTTCCGCCGCCAAACACCGGATTTGTCTCAGCTGAGGCCTCATCAAGGGGCCATCTTGGTCGCGCGGCGAGATCCAGCGGTGAAACTTGTCCCGAAATGAAACGCATGGCGCCGGCATAGGCGATCATGGCGCCATTGTCGGTGCACCATTTCAAAGGCGGGGCGTGAAAGCTGAAGCCTTCTTCTGAAGCAAGCTCGGTGAGGGAGGTGCGCAGAGCCTGATTGGCGCCCACACCGCCTGCGATTACAAATCCGGGTTCACCCGCAAAATTCATCTCTTCGCGAACAAGCTGCATGGCGCGGCGGGATTTCTCGGTGAGAATTTCGCAAATGGTTTTCTGAAAGCTCGCGGCGATATCGCAGAGTGCCTGATCGGTGAGTTCCATTTGCTGGGCTTCACGCAGCACCGCAGTTTTGAGGCCAGCAAACGACATATCGAGGCCCGGCCGGTCGAGCAGCGGGCGAGGCAATTTGATGGCGTCAGGATTTCCATCTTTGGCGCGGCGTTCAACTGCAGGCCCGCCCGGAAAGCCAAGGCCCAGAACTTTAGCCGTTTTGTCGAAGGCTTCACCGACTGCGTCATCAATGGTCGAACCAAGGCGACGATACTGGCCAAGCCCCTCAACGGCAATAAACTGGCAGTGTCCGCCAGAGACCAGAAGCAGCAGATAGGGAAACTCAACCGGCTCGCTCAGGCGCGGGGAGAGCGCGTGGCCTTCCAGATGGTTCACACCGATAAACGGTTTGCCAGAAGACATGGCGAGCGCTTTGGCTGTCATCATGCCGACCATTACCCCGCCGATCAGGCCTGGTCCGGATGTCGCGGCGAAGGCATCAATATCGGCGACCGTGACGCCAGCGCGTTTCAGCGTTTCTTCGACAACGCTGTCGCAGACATCGGCATGCGCGCGGGCCGCAATTTCAGGCACCACACCGCCATAGGCTTTGTGATCGTCAAACTGGCTGGCAATGACTTCGCCGAGTATCTCCGGCACGCCGTTCTCAAGGCGTAGCACGGCCGCAGCTGTTTCGTCGCAGCTGGTTTCGATGCCGAGAATGATCTTAGCGCTGTCTGGGGCTTGCTCCATGATGGGCGCGGTTGTAGCCATTCTGGTCCCCGACGCAATGTCCAAGATAGAAAACAACTGGCAATTATATGAAAACGCTTCGTATCGGCACTCGTAACTCTCCTCTCGCGCTCGCCCAATCTGAATGGGTGGCATCCCAGATTGAGGCGGCATCTGTGGGTGATATCAAGTGCGAGCTGGTGAGCATGACGACGAGCGGCGACCAGTTGCAGGATCGCAGCCTTCTGGCGGCGGGCGGCAAAGGCCTGTTCACAAAAGAGCTGGACATCGCGCTTGAGGAAAACCGTGTCGACATTCTTGTGCACTCTTTGAAAGACGTGCCCGTTGAGCTGCCGGTCGGTCAGCGCATCATTGCGTATCCGGTGCGTGAAGACCCGCGCGATGCTTTCGTCAGCCTGAAATATGAGAGCTTTGATGATCTGCCTGAGGGCGCGACGCTTGGTACATCAAGCCTGCGCCGCCGAGCGTTTGCGCTGGCGCGCCGTCCGGACCTGAAAGTGGTCGAGTTTCGCGGCAATGTGCAGACGCGTCTCAAAAAGCTGGGCGATGGCGTCGCCGATGCGACCTTCCTTGCATCTGCTGGTCTGAACAGATTGTCTCTTGAAGAGAAGGTTGGTCGCCCGCTCGATCCGAATACCTTCCTGCCAGCGGTCGGGCAGGGCATTCTCGGTATCGCAGCCTATCCGGACCAGCTCGACGAGGACGTGCTGAAATGCGTGGCCTCGCTTAATGACGTTTCTGCTGAGCGTGCCGCGATTGCAGAGCGGGCTGCACTTTATGAGCTGGATGGCTCCTGTCGAACGCCGATTGCTGCGCATCTTTTTCATGAGGGGACGGGTGTCTATCGCCTCGTTGTTCGCACGGCTGATCCGTCTGGCACGCCTTTTTATGAGGCTGAAGAAACGCTGGAAGGGCTGGAGCTCTTCCTTCAGGATTTCCATGAGATGGGGCTGAGCGCCGGTCGTAAATTGCGAGAGCAGGCGGGCGGAAAGCTTCCTCATCTGGAGACCGAATAGACATGAGGCGAGTGCTGGTAACGCGGGCAGAACCGGGTGCCAGTGAAACGGCGGCGCGGCTGAATGCGATGGGGCTCGTCCCGCTTGTCGCGCCAGCGCTGTCCATTAAGGCGTTTGCCCCTGAGGCCGATTGGCCGCCGCAAGACGGCGAGCGTGTGATCTTCACAAGTGCGAATGGTGTGCGCGCGTATGTCGAAGCAGGCTTTCCGGTTTCGGTTGATGCAATGTGCGTCGGCCCGGCGACAACCAGCGCCGCTGAGGAGGCTGGCTTTCGCGCGATCTGGAATGCGGACGGAAATTCAGACGCGCTCGTCCAAAAGATCACTTCCGACTTCGAAACCCATGATGGTGCCTGGGTGCATTACGCCAACGATGCGGCAGCAGGTGAGGTGTGCCGCAGGCTGAACGGTGCTGGTTTTGCGGCGCGCTTTGTCCCGCTTTATGGCGCGCGGCCAACGCAGCGTCCTGTTTCTCTGGAACAATTGCAGTCCGGCGACGTAATTCTCCTGCATTCGGCCAAGGCGGCTGATGCTGTGCTAGGCTGGCTGGATGAAACGCCCGTTGAGACCGGTAAGCTCATGCTGGTGGCAGTATCAGAACGTGCGGCAGAACCGCTTAAGCACCTTCAATGGCATTGTGTTTCCTGCGCATCAGGGCCAAATGAAGAGAAGCTGCTCGAAGCACTTCAAATTGCCCTCAAATCGGGGCTATCATCGGACTGACTTAACCACCCAAGGCCCCTGTTATGGCTAGCGCTGAAAATCCATCCGAATCCGAACCGATCGACGTTGAATTTACGCCGGCTGATCAGTCTGAAACGAGTTCAAAAACAACCGCATCATCATCAGGACCTGGATGGATCGGTCTGATCTCTGCCGGTGTGCTTGCAGCCCTTGGTGGCGGCGCAATCGGCGTGGTGGCCAGTGGTACTGACGGACGTTATGCGCAGGCTGCCGAAGTCGCTGTAGATATTTCCCTGCTTGAAGATGCAGATCGCACAATGACGACCCGCATCGACAATGTTCAGGAGCAGATGCGCACGTTGAATGTTCGTCTTGAGGACGTTGCAAGCCGCGAAGCCGAGCTGGAAGAAACACAAGGCGAAGCACTCGCCGCGCTGCGTGAAGATATTGCCTTCCTGAACGCGCGCTACATGTCTCTGCTCGGTGTTTCTGACAACGCGCCAGTTGACGGTGAGGTGGTTGCGCCTGCGGAAGACGGAGCGGAAGCGCCTGCAGGACCGGAAACGGATGGCGACTCAACGCCTTTGCCACGTCCGGAAATCTCACTTGCGGCCCTCATGGACCGGCTGAATGCAATCGAGGCGCTCGATCCGACCGGCGAAGCCACGCCGCAGGAACTGGCGCGCACGGTTGCATCGTTACAGGAACGCACATCGCAGCTTGAAGCTGTCGATCAGCAATTTGCTGACGCAATGGATGCGCGTGACGAAGCTCTGCGTGAGCTTGCCCAGCAAATCGGAGCGCTTGAAACAGAGCTCGGCGCTGTAGATGAGCGCATAACGGGCGCGGCCGAAACGGATGCTGAGCGTCAGCAGGCAATTGCAGACATGACTGGTGACCTCAATGCGCTGCGTGAAGTCGTTAACGAGCGCATTAACAGCGTTGAAGCTGCCCAGCTGAATGAAGATGAGCAGGCGCTGGTGCGCCGTGCCGACCGGGTTCTGGCGCTGTCTTCTCTTGATGCTGCGGTTCAGGATGGCGGCCCGTTTGGCACCGAGCTTGAAGCGCTTGCTATTCAGCTTCCGGCCAATGCGAGCGTGTCGACGCTTCGTCGTCTGTCTGAACAGGGCGCGCCATCTATTGAGGTGCTCCGCCGCCGTCTGGAAGACTTGAAGCCGCAGGTCGCGCAGGCGGGTATACCTGAGCCACCATCCGGCGAGTGGGCGTGGCTTGGCGATCTGCTGTCCGGCGTGGTGACTATGCGCGAAGAAGGTTCAGCAAGCGGTGAAACCGCGACGCGCCGCATGGATGTCGCGCTTGAACTTCTGGAAGAAAATGATTTGCCAGCAGCCTTGCGCGAAATTCGCATGGTGGAGGGGCCTCAGGGTGAGGCGCTTGCCGGCTGGCTTGCGGATGCGCAGCGCCGTGCACAGATCAATCAATTGATGAACCGGCTACGCCGTGACGTAATGGACGGGGGCAGCGCACAATGACCAAACTTTTCTGGCTCCTTTTGACCGTCCTTCTGGTTGGGGCGCTCGTCGTACTGGCCATGTGGGCAAACGATATTCCATGGCGCTTTGTTCTCGAACGTGAGAACCAGCCGGATGTCGTGCTGACACTGACCGGTGCAGCAATCGCGCTTCTGGTTTTTGGCGCTGTGATTGCAATTTTCTGGGCGTTCGTAACTGGTGTGTTCCGCCTGCCGACCCGCATCAAATCCATGCGCCTGCGCTCTCGTAAGCGCAAAGGCAATGAGGCGCTTGCAAATGGTCTCCTCGCCATTGAAGGCGGGGATATTAAAGGCGCAAAACGTCTGATCGGTAAGGCGCTTTCTGACGCCGAAGACGAACGCCTTGCGCTCCTTCTGGATGCTATGACGGCAGAGCAGGAAGCTGACTGGACGCGCGCCGAACGCGCTTATGCCGAACTGTCCCGTAAACCGGGTGCGCATCTGGCTGGTCTTCGTGGCCTGACGGGCGCTGCGGTGAAGCGCGGCGACTATGGCATGGCCATTGAGCGAGCGCGCGAAGCCCTCGAAATGAAGGGTGAAACCGGCGACTGGCCGTTCCGCTCTCTGTTCGAGATCTACGTCGCACGTGGCAATTGGGAAGAAGCGCGTACTGTGCTCGCTCAGGGCGAAACGAAGCGTCACATCACCTCGGATAATGCCCGTCGTCGCCGCGGCGTGCTTCTGACGGCTGAGGCGTCAGACATCATGTCGACGGACCCTGAAGGTGCTGAGCGCATTCTCTCTGAAGCGCTGAAAACCGATCCGGCATTTCCTCCGGCAGCTTATCATCTTGCGCGGCTCCAGCTTGCGCGTGATGCGATTAAACCTGCAATCACATCTCTGGAGACGGGCTGGAAATCTCACCCGCATCCAGCGCTCGCGCTGGTGGCAGAACGTCTCGATGATGGCGAGGGTAAATCGGGTGGACGTCGCGCGACCAACGCTCTGATTGCGGCAAACAAAACCCATCGTGAAACGGCCTTGCTAAAAGCTGATACGGCGATCGCTCAGGGTGAGTGGGAAGCGGCAGAGAAAGCGCTCGCACCTCTGCTTCAGGGCGGGGCGCCGACAAGCCGCGTTTGCCGTCTGATGGAAATGATCTCTTCGGCGAAACATGATGAAGGTGCCGCGCGCACATGGTCTGAACGCGCTGCGTCTGCTGCGCGAGAGCCGGAATGGAGCGACATAGATACAGACGGCACAGCTTTCATGTACTCCAAGGATGACTGGGCTCGTATGGTCTATGCCTATGGTGACTCAGGCCAGCTGATCCATCCGCGTCATGAGACCTACCGCGCCGAGCTGGATGTCGCGCGCACGCGGGCTATCACCTATTCCGCACCCGCTCAGGCGCCTGCGCCGGAGCCTAAAGCGGCGCCGACACCGGGTGACGCACCGGGCACGTCTTGCGCTCCGCCGCCCGTGGACTATATTCAAAAGCCTTAGATGATTAAGCAGCTGCGCACATACGTCCTTCTCCTGCTCACCCTCAGTCTTGTTGGTGTCCAGACGGCGTGTGCCTGCAATCATGAATTTGCGCTTCAGCAGCAGGCTGATGCGAGCGATCACTGCCATGAAATGGCAATGATGGATGCTGGGCACGGCATGCCTGCACCTGTGCTTGAAGATGACTGTGATCATGTGCCTGCGACCGAGTTCATGGCGGTCCGTAGTGATTTGGACGACAGCCTTGTTCAACCTGCTCTCGATCTGATCCTGGCAGTTCAGTATGCGGCTGTTGAGACCAGCATTCCCGATACGCTTCAAAACCTTGAGGAATTGCGGCCCATACCGCCGCCTGATCGGCCCTTTGCGCGGAAGACCGTCTTTCTGAATTGAATCTCCTCTGATGCCGGGCCGCGCAGGGCTTTCGACTGCGCATGTTTTCTCGTCACAGAGGTTTTCCATGTTTAATCGACGACATTTTCTGAAGTCCGGCGTGGGCGTTGCCACCACGCTCGGCGCCACCAGCCTTCTTCCTGCATGGGCGCAATCCGCGTCGCACGGGAATATGGGGCATATGCATCATAGCGCGACCGAGTTCGACCTGCATGTCAGTGAATTTCCGGTCAATATCAACGGCCGGACGGGGCAAGCGATTGGTGTAAACGGCACTGTCCCTGCGCCGCTGATCCGTTTCCGTGAAGGCGACGACATTACGCTGCGCGTCCATAATATGCTGGATGTCGACACCAGCATTCACTGGCACGGCCTGCTTGTGCCGTTCCATATGGACGGCGTACCGGGCGTTAGCTTCCCGGGCATTCGCGCGGGTGACACCTTCACCTATCGCTTCACTGTGCCGCAAAACGGCACATACTGGTATCACTCACACTCCGGTCTGCAGGAGCAGGTTGGCCATTATGGTCCGATCATTATCGATCCGGCGGGCACTGATCCTGTCGAGTATGACCGTGAGTATGTCATGGTGCTTTCCGACTGGAGCTTTGAAAGCCCGGAACGCATCTATGAAAAACTGAAGACCGTCAGCCACACATACAATTTCCAGGAACGTACCATTCCGGACTTCCTTGAAGATGCCAACGAGAACGGCCTGTCCGAGACGCTGTCCGACCGCGCGATGTGGGGACATATGCGCATGAGCCCTCGCGACATCGCAGATGTCACCGGCTCGACCTATCACTTCCTCATTAACGGCCATTCGACCGCGGATAACTGGAATGGCGTGTTCAATCCGGGTGAGCGGATACGCTTGCGGATCATCAACGCCTCTGCGATGACGATTTTTAACGTCCGCATTCCGGGGCTGCCGATGAAAGTGGTTCAGGCCGACGGGCTTCACGTGCAGCCGGTCGAGGTCGACGAATTCCAGATGGGCGTCGCGGAAACCTATGACGTCATCATCGAGCCACAGGATGATCAGGCCTATGCGTTCGTCGCTGAAAGCATTGACCGGTCAGGACAGGCTGTCGCGACGCTCGGACCACGTCCGGGTATGCGGGCACAGGCACCTGAGCTTCGCGCAATCCCGACGCTGACCATGCGCGATATGGGTATGAACCACGGTTCGATGGGGCATGATATGTCGGGCATGGATCATGGCTCCATGGATCATTCCGGCCATGACATGTCAGGCGGCATGGATCACAGCGCAATGGGTCACGACATGGGCGGCATGGACCATTCTGCGCATATGGCGTCAGCACCAGAAGAGGCGGGCGACTGGCCGGTCGAGCGTCCTGATCTCGCAGTCGGGCCGGGCGTGGTAAATATCAACGCCATGCCGCTTTACCGGCTGAACGAGCCTGGCCTCGGGCTGGAGAATGTGCCGCACCGCACGCTCAACTACGAGATGTTGCGAAGCCTTGAGCCTAATCCGGATACGCGTCTGCCAGATCGTGAGATCGAGATCCACCTGACGTCAAATATGGAACGCTATATGTGGTCCTTCGACGGGGTGCGTTTCGCTGACATTCGTGAGGCGATCCAGATGCGAGAGGGTGAGCGCGTCCGCGTGACGCTGGTCAACAACACCATGATGACCCACCCGATCCACTTGCACGGCATGTTCTTCGATCTGGTGAATGGCGGCGGAAATCATCGCCCGCGCAAGCATACGGTGAACGTAAAACCAGCAGAGAAAGTCTCGTTTGATGTCTCTGCAGACCATGTGGGTGACTGGGCGTTCCACTGTCACCTTCTCTACCACATGATGGCGGGCATGATGCAGGTTGTGTCTGTTCTCCCGGATGCAGCTGGCGCAGCGCGCCGTGATGAACAGCTCCGCCATATGCAGCATCAGGGTATGGATCATTCCGGCCACGGCCAGATGGATCACAGCCAGCATCAGGGCATGGACCATTCCGGTCACGGTCAGATGGACCATAGCCAGCATCAAGGCATGGATCATTCAGGTCATCAGATGCCCGCCGCCGAGCCGGAGGCAGCCGCGACACAGCAACATAACCATGGAGGGCATCACCGATGAGACTCTCTTTGACTTTGGGGCTGCTTCTCGGCGTCGCCGCGTTCGCCCTGCCAGCCTTTGCCCAGCATGGTCATCATTCAGAACGCGAGGCACCTCTCTGGTCTCAAGCCGATGAAATCTGGGGCGAAGAGGTGATGGAAGAGTCGCGCAATGCGCTCGTCCACCATCACGGGCGCATGGCAACGGATGCTGTTGAGATTCACCGTTTCGAGCTTCAGTCGCGTGAGGATGAGGATGTCATCCTGCTCGATGGCGACATCTGGTATGGCGGCGATATCAACAAGCTCGTCGTGAAAACCGAGGCGGAATACAGCCTCGATCATAGCGAGTTTGAAGAGATAGAAGTGCAGGCGCTCTGGTCGCATGCAATCTCTCCATATCTCGATGTGCAGGCTGGTATCCGCCATGATTTCGAGCCCGATGGTTTAAGCCATGCTGTGCTCGGCCTTGAAGGCATGCTGCCATACCGGTTCGATATGGATGGTGCGTTCTTCCTGAGCGAAGAAGGTGACCTGACAGCGGGCGTTGAGGTGGAATACGAGCTGATGCTTACGCAGCGGCTTCATATTCTGCCGCGCGCTGAACTTGGCTGGTCTGCACAGGATATTCCCGAACGCGGTACAGGCGAAGGCTTCACGAACGGTCAGTTGGGCGTTCGTCTGGCATATGACATTGTGCGTGAGTTCGCGCCATTCGTGGGTGTCGAGTGGCAGGGCAGTCTTGGAGAAACCGAAAACATTCTAAGTGCTGCTGGTGAAGACACTGAGCAGACTGTTTTCGTGATCGGGTTTCATGCCTGGTATTAGATCGCGGGCCGCTTTTCGGAACCAACGGTATATTGTGCCGTTGGTTTTCTGATAGCAGCCTGACGGAGAACAGCTTTGAGTGAATCTGCTCAGAAATATCTACGCTTCTTTGTGATGATCGCCGTGTCTATGGTGGTGATGTACGGCGTGATGTATCTGCATACCTACGAGTTGGACCATGTTCACTTCAGCGAAACACGCCTGTTCATGACGCTCCTCATGGGGGCCAGCATGATGGTCGTTATGTTGTTGTTTATGCTTCGCATGTACGACAACACTTTGATGAACCTGACTACACTGTGTGGGGCAGTGGCCCTGTTCATTGTGGCGACGTGGCTTGTGCGTTCACAGGCAACCGTTGGCGATGAAGCATATATGGATGGAATGATCCCGCACCATTCGATCGCGCTGCTCACAAGTGAGCGGGCGGATATCGAAGACCTCCGCGTGAGGGAGCTGGCAGATGGCATTATCGCCGCTCAGAAACGCGAGATAGCGGAAATGAAATGGTTATTAGAAGATATTGAACAGAACGGTCCTGCGACGACGCAGGAAGACGTGAATGCGCGTCCGGTACCTGAGTTTTAAGGCCGGTCGCAGGGGGCAAGGATGACGAACGAAACCAAGAAAACTGCCGTACTGTATCGCATGGTGATGCCGGGCCATATTTGCCCGTACGGGCTGAAATCACTGGACCTGCTCCAGCGCAAAGGGTTTGAGGTCGAAGACCACCATTTGACTACGCGCGAAGAGACTGACGCCTTCAAAGCCGAACACGATGTCAAAACCACGCCGCAAACCTTCATCGAAGGTGAGCGCATTGGCGGCTATGACAGTCTGCGAGATCATTTCGGACTGGACCGTGTGAAGCCGGGCGAAACGACTTACCGACCGATAATTGCGATCTTCTCAATGACCTTCCTGATGGCCGCGGCCCTTGGTTGGCTGCTGCCGGGGCCTGTTATCGGTGTGCGTCTGATCGAGCACTTCATTGCCATTTCAATGTGCGTTCTGGCCGTGCAGAAGCTGCAGGATCTGGCGAGCTTTTCCGGTCAGTTTCTGGGCTATGATCTTCTTGCGCGCAAATGGGTGCCATACGCCTACATCTATCCGTTCGCAGAAGGCTGGGCGGGCATTCTCATGCTTGCAGGGTTTGCGACCTTTATCGCCGCGCCGGTTGCGCTGGTAATCGGTACGATTGGAGCGGTGTCGGTCTATAAGGCGGTTTATGTGGACAAGCGCGAGCTGAAATGCGCCTGCGTGGGCGGCAACAGCAATGTGCCGCTCGGCTTTGTCTCGTTGACGGAAAACATCATGATGATGGCGATGGCCATCTGGATGATGGTGAAGCCGCTGCTTTAAGCGTCGATAACACCGCCGCGCATATCGGGACGGTAAAACAGCGCCAGCTGAAAGCTCTTCCCGATGCGCACCGCACGATCAATAAACCAGTCCTCGGCCTCCTGGGTCGGGGCTGTGTCTTTCAGCGTCTGATAAAAAAGTTCCAGCCATGTTTCGAAATGCTCTGGCTGAATGTCTTTAAGCGCCATGTGCTTTGGCATTGGGCGCCCCTGATAGCGCCCTGTCGAAAGTACCATGCTGGACCAGAAATCCTTCATCGTAGACAGGTGCGGCGCCCAATGGTCACCGATGGCGCCCTCGAAGATCGGGCCGAGTGTCTCGTCCGCGCGGACACGGGTGTAAAACTCGTCGATCAGGTCTGAGATATAGGCCTCATCCACGCCCATTGCGGCGGCCTCTGCCTGCTTTTCTGCGATACGTTGTTCGGCTGAACGCTGGCGCTTTTCCGTCACTTCAAGGCCTCCTGATAAGGCCTTTATCTGGGGCGGCTGTTACAGGCTTTCAATGTGACAGGTGGTATCGGTGGGCGCCGGCTGAGGGCATGGGGCATGCAGCAGTTTGCTGTTTTGCATCGCTCCACATCATTTTTCTGGTGCATTCGCTGTGCTTAATGCATCCTACGGCGGAATGGAGTTCCGTTTGCTAGGGAAGTCACGATCTGCAAGGCAGTTCCAAGCGAGGCTATTAAATGGTGGGAATGGACGAACTTTGGCCAGAGATTGAGCGATATCAGTCCGAGCTGGACTTCTTCCTTTCGAAAATAAAAAATGTTCGTGCTCTCGATTCTGGTGCGATGGAAAGGTTTGAGGCGGAGAGTCAGGCACTCGCTCGCTTACTCAAAGATCAGCCATTCATTCCAAAATGGGTTTTGTGGGGGATGAGGTCTGCGATTAAATCCCTTCGCGCCGATGCCCCATACATCAGGGGAGATCAGTGTGCGATGGAGGAATTGGCCGACCGATTAGAAATCACCTTCGATCTCATTTTATTGGGAGAAGATCACGAAGATCGAAGGCCCGGCGTTCCGCGAATCCTATGAAGGACCCAAAAATGGAATATATAGCTTCGTTGAACGCCCCGCAGAGAGTGGAAGCCACAGGCTTTTCTATGGTTGATAGTTCATCACATATGATTGCACTGCTGGGTCGAGGTGAGGACTTTCGTCATTTTCTGACAAATGATGTTGAAAGTGAACTGTATGTCCAGACTCCAGGTGCCCAGCTTTTGTCCATCACTTGCAAGGAGACTCCGACAATCAAGTCGCGTGCGGTGCAAACTGATCCGGGCGGGAGAGCTATTTTGGCAGATGTGAGCGTTACATTCCCGCTCGCTTTGCTTATAAAGATGGCTGACCGTTCTCTCTGGCATCTTGATGTTGAGCACGGTTACGACGCTGTGAATGTGCATATGAATGATGGCCGACGGACTCTGACTCAAAATTTTAAGGTGATAAACCATCGACGAGTATCTTAAGCAATCCGATGCGTTGCATGGGGTAAGGTGCATTCTGCGTAGCAATGCACCAGAAAGAACCGGTGCGCATGGGTTCAGGTTTCTGGGGCTATCTCATTGTTATCCCGGCCGCAGCGAGGCGAAGCGGTGCTCTGCAGACACGGGACCTGATGGCGGGAAAATGCATGTTTCGGGTCCCGGATCAGCAGTGCATCATTATCATGCTGCACAGCATCCGGGATGACACGGGGTCGTGCTTCGCTCATTCCTGCGCAGGCAGGGATCTGGTTTGACATGGCTGGTCCAGTTTCCCGCCTTCGCGGGAAAGAGCGAAAACCTATCAAAACGACAGATCCCCGCGCCGGCGGGTATCGCGCGTTGCGCGCAACACCGCCCTACATTTTCTTATCCAACCCCACCGCACGCCACCCTAAACTTGGGGTATGACCCCCGCGCCATCATCTGCCCCTGATTATACATCGCTGACGATCGGTCAGCTGATCGGGCTGAACCTTGCGCGGCTTTATGCCTGGTGCCTGCGGCTTCACGCGTCGGGCGAAATACGCGCGCCGCATGACCTCGTTCGGATGGTGATTTTAACCGACGCTATGGTGCATTCCTATGTACGTATGCTGGCCTCGACCCAGCTGGAACGGGCCGGTTTTACCTTCGCGGCTAACGCGATGCGTACTCCGATGGGTGAGCGACAAACGCGTAGGTCGGCTCAAGCCGAAGGTGGAGCCGACAATTTAGTTTGCTCTCGCGCACCCTCGGTGCGCACAGAGCGCGCTCACCTCCGCCGAGCTTATCGATCGTCTCAAAAACACAATCGAAAATTTTGAACGGGCGGAGATACTGGCGAGCCATCTGGCTCGCGTGATCGTCTGCGCGCTGGTGTTTCTTGAGCCTGAAGAACGCACGTCTCTCGTGTTCGGTAAGCAAACGGAATCAGTGTTCCCGACTTCCCGTCAGATCACCGCACAACAAGAGCCATGGCCGCCGCCCGTTCGTATCCCGGAGCGTCAGCGCGCATTCGAGAACCATTAAATCTGAAACGCCATTCATGCGTGGGACTCACAAGCAGCGCGTAGGCGCAGGTGCCACAGCGTAAGCTGACACAGCACCGAGCAATCACAAATATAAACGCGGCAGGGAATCCCTTGCGGCGATAGAGGTGTATCTGATTGCGCTGGAACTCTCTCAACACCGCAGATACCCGCGAAGGCGGGGATCAAACACAATTCATTCTTAAATCCGTGCCACTGGCGCGAATGTTTTGGGCCCGACTCCATACAGCGGCAGACCTGCCGCCGGGCTTAAAAGTCCGCCTTCGCCTCGGCTTCGGCGCGACATCCGTTTCGCGCGCTACACGCTATCGCGCTGTAGCGAAATTTTTCGAAGAAAAATTTGCGAAAGCGGATGGTGTCCTTGGACGGGGATAGATTAAACACCATTTTCGACGAATTACATGATTGGGAAGCACAGCTTAAGCCTTACTCGGCTGAGCTGGAGGAGCTGGGACTATGAAGGCCAGTATCCTCAAAACACGTTTCGTTGGCGCGGTGTCTTGCGAAAAGCAGAAGCCCTCTACACTCACAATAAGATTGAAGTCTGGAGAGCGGTCCTATCTGGAACGTCGAGCCGGAAAACATTCGCTCAGCGCCTATGCCCGAACGAAGCTCTTCGGTGAGACGTTTCGCGAAACATCTATTCAACCAAAGGCCGATCATATCGTTTTGGCCCAGTTGTTGGCCAAGCTTGGACAATCATCTCTTGCACAAAGCATGGCCGTTCTGGCATTGGCCGCGAAGAATGGGGCGCTTCCTGTTCTGGATGATACCGAAGAAGCCCTGCAGAAGAGTTGTGATGATATCGCCGAAATGAAGTCCTTGCTGATGCGCGGTCTTGGAATCAGCGAGGAATAGTCAGGTGATCATCAAAGCATCTCAAAGGGGCGGCGCTAAGAAACTCGGCCTTCACCTACTGAAGACCGAGGAGAATGAGCACGTCACCGTGCATGAGATGCGTGGATTCGTGTCAGATGATCTGATTGGCGCGATGAAAGAATCGCATGCGGTAGCCCAAGGCACAAAATGCCAGAAGCACCTCTTCTCAGTCTCATTCAATCCGCCGTGCGAAGCGGATGTCACCGATGCTCAGTTCGAGGATGCCGCAGATCGATACGAGGAAAGTTGCGGCCTTTCAGGTCAGCCGCGCGCGCTCGTCTTTCATGAAAAGGAAGGCAGACGGCACATGCATGCTGTTTGGAGTCGCATTGATGCCGAAACGATGAAAGCGAAGGAACTCGGGCTCTACAAATACAAGGCGCGAGAACTCTCCAAGCAGTTATATCTCGAACACAACTGGCAAATGCCGCGTGGGCTGATCGATGCTCGTGAAGCCGATCCGCGCAATTTTACACTTGAGGAGTGGCAGGAGTGCAAGCGCATGGGAAAGAATGCGCGCAATGTGAAAGGCCAGGTTCAGGATTGCTGGGCGATTTCGGATAATCGGCATGCTTTTGAAGCGGCGCTTTCCGAAAACGGTATGTGGCTCGTCAGGGGTGATCGACGAGGGTATGTCGCTGTTACTCATGAAGGTGAGACGATTTCTCTGTCGCGATATATCGGCAAGAAATCTAAAGAGCTTGAGGCAAAGCTTGGGAAGGCCGATGATCTGCGCTCAGTAGACGATACGAAGGCCTATATTGCTCAGGAGCTCTCTCCGACTTTTGAGCGATTGATTTCGGAGGCAAAAGATACAGCCGAGGAAAAGCGCGCGGAATTGGATTCTCAGCGTATTGAACTGGTCGAACGACAGCGAGCCGATAGACACAAATTATCATCCGACCAAAAAGAGCGTTTTGACCGAGAAACGCTTGAGCGTTCTGCTCGCCTGAATACTGGTTTGCGAGGGCTTTGGGATCGCCTGACAGGACGGCACAGGCAAATCATTCAGGAGAATATGGATGCAGCCAATTCGGCCAATGAACGAGATCGGCATGAGCGCGAAGCGCTCGTACGTGCGCAGGCAAATGAGAGACGTAGGCTCCAGTCAGATATTCAAGCTGCGCGCGAGCGTGAGAAACAAATGCTGGATGATCTTTATAAGGATCGTGCGAAGCTGGACGTTTATGAAGAGCCCGTTGAATCGGTCGCCTTTCCAGAGAACGACAGGCTGGAAGCGCTCAGACAACAGGCACAAAACGACACTCAGGATCGCTTACAGAGGTTGAGGAACAATGACCAATCAACAGGTTATCAGGGACCTGAATTGGAGCGTTAAAATCCCGGCCAGAAAAGCGGCCAATTATCCGGACAAAAATTATCTTCTAAATAACGCAACATAATGATATTATTGAATTTATGATCGATAAAAAAGCGGCAAATAAAGCGGCCAAAATCGCGGACACGAAAGTGGCCGAAGATCGCGGTGAATCTCCATTTTCGATGGAGCCCATGCTACCAAGCGAGGGCGGCCCGAAATATGACGAGATTACCGATCTTGTTGTAGAGCTGACAAGTTGTTCGACCGATTTGCGCAGCAAGCTTCCCAAGGGCGTTGTCGAAGCGCTCGCCGACCTCGTGCGCGCAATGAATTGCTATTACAGCAATCTGATCGAGGGACACGACACGCACCCGATAGACATCGAACGCGCGATGCGCAGCGATTACAGCAATGATCCCAAGAAACGCGATTTACAGCTCGAAGCGCGCGCACACATCGAAGTGCAGGCATGGATCGATGCGGGCGGCTTGCGTGAGCATGTCAAACTCAGCTCGGCTGTTCTGGATATTCACAAACGTTTTTGCGAGAAGCTCCCCGATGATCTCCTGTGGGTGGAAAATCCCGAAACGGGTGAAAAAATCAAAGTCATTCCGGGCGAACTCAGACACCGTGACGTCAAGGTAGGTCATCACGTTGCGATCAGCCCAGGAGCACTGCCGAGATTTCTGGATCGTTTCGATGAGGCCTACGACAGGCTCGGCAAAACCAGACGGATCATTTCTGCCGCAACCTCCCACCATAGGCTGTTATGGCTTCACCCGTTTCTCGATGGAAATGGCCGCGTCGCGCGATTGCTCTCTTACGGGCTTTTGCATGACGTTCTCGACACTGGCGGGATATGGTCGATTGCGCGCGGTCTCGCGCGCAATGAAGCGGACTACAAGAAGCATTTAGCGGCCTGCGATTCAACGCGTCGCGGCGATATGGACGGACGCGGCAACCTCAGCGAGGGCGCGCTGCGAGAATTCACAAAGTTCTTTCTTCAAATCTGTATTGATCAGGTGATCTTTATGCGCGGCCTTGTCGAGCCCGAGAAGCTACGCGCGCGCATTCTGGACTGGGCGGAAAAAGAACCGGACTTACCACCGCGCTCAAGCGTTGTGCTGGAAGCGGTTCTGTTCAGAGGTGAATTGCCGCGCAGTGATGTTGCCGCGCTGCTTCAAGTGGCGGACAGAAGTGCGCGCCGTGTTACTTCTGCATTGCTCGATAAGGGTGTCCTCACGTCCGCCAGCCCGAAAGCAAACCTGAAGCTCACCTTTCCTGCGGCGCTCGCGCATGAATGGATGCCAGGTCTTTTCCCTGAGAAGAAAGATTGATGCGGAAATATCAATGCAAGGGGAACTCAGAAGAGTTCGCCTTGCGCCGATTTTTCGACATGCTCGCGCCATTCCGCAGACTGAGCACGCGCATCAAGCCAGCTCAGAATGCAATCGACTACATTGTCGAATTCAGCTTCGACGCTGCCAATCGGGATATGATGTGAGAGATATCCCGTCGATGTGATCGGCAAGGGCGCTCTCGCTGGTTCTATAACCTTAATCTCGATGTGAGAAATGACGTTCCATTTGACAGGGGCGTAGCGGACGCAAATCCTGATCCCCTGCCACTCGATTTCGTGGGTCTGGTAGCACATCTTATCGGCTCCAGAAGACGTGGATTTCTTCAAAGCCAAGCTCAACGGCCAGAACATCATTGACCGCAAGGTCACGCGCCATACGCTCATAATCGATGTAGTATTGCAGCGAGTCCGGAATTGGCGTGGTCTGCTCTGTTAGCTCTTCCGCAAACTCGGTCAGAGATTTGTAGACGCCAGCATAATCGTCTTCGAGCGCTTTGCGCGCTGTCTCCAAATCTCCGTAATATGTGACGAGCTCCGCGCCTAAGCGGCCGTGCTCTTCGATGAATTCGGCCTGCTCTACGACACTTTGAATACCCTCGTATTCAGAGATATTCAGCCCTTCAAAGCCTTCAGAATCATGAATCGCCCATTCTTCCGCGTCGGGCATCGGAGAGGTTTTCAAAACCTCGTTGATCTGATCCCAGATGGCATCTTCGCCGAGTGTGACATCGATCCATTGCCCGTGCAGATAGCCGTTACTGTATGCCGCCAGACAGGCAACATAGATTCTGATTTCTCCTTCGTTTTTCATTTTAAAACCTCCGTCAGGTAAGGGTTGCGCATGCAACCTTGGCCTTCGCCGAGAACGGGGTGTGCAAACGGAGATGAAAATCGACGGCGGGCGCAGCAGGCTTGCCTGTGAGCCTCGGGAGACCGTCTATTTTAATCGAAGTGCGCTGAGGGGCTGGCCCATAAGTGAACAGTTTCGTTGAAATCGAACTAAACAGCATTGCTTCATCTTAGTTCAACTGGTGATTTTACAATTTGAAGAATACTGTTGAGATGCAAAAACTCGAGGAGAATGACTTGATACTCGGACACGGTGTCGACATCGTCGATCTAAAAACTATGGCGGCGTTCCAAAATGATGATGGATGGTTGAAGCGTTGCTTCAATAATGAAGAGCTGCAGAAAATTCCAGTAGGTCCAACGCGTAGCGCCCACATCGCGGGTAGGTTTGCAGCGAAGGAAGCTGTGCTCAAAGCATTGGGATGTGGTTTTGGAGACGGGGTTGCTTTAACCGATATTGGTATTAGCAGAGCCGATGGAGCGCCTCCGGACGTGGCGCTTACGGGAGGCGCGGCCGCTTGTGCAAATAGGATTGGCATAACAAAGCTAAGCCTGAGTATATCGCATTCTCAAACCGTTGCGATAGCCAGTGTTATTGCGACTTCCGATGCCTGATTGGTTACTCTGAAATGCATTTTATGGTTTTAGTTTCTTGGTCGATTTCTAGAACACCTCCTTTGGATGCTGCGATTAGTCGCCAAACCATATAGCCTTGCAAGATAGCATTTTCCCAATCAGCTGGTGTTCGTGTTCTAACTTCCAAATGACCAGTCATATCTTGAATCGTTCTCAAAAGACCATAGTCAAGCCGGGTGACACCTTCGAGAAAATTATGTCTTCGGGCGTATTCGAAAATCAGTGCTGACAAACCCTCCTCGATGACGATGGCTCTACCGCCGTCTTCGATTTCATCGATATCGGGTGCGCTACGTCTTTTTGCTCCAATAATAGCTCTTGTAACTGGTGACCAACCAAGGACAGCCGCAAATGCGAAGTGAAACACGTCATGAAATCGATATCCGTCTTCAGCGTAGGAGTTGTCAGTTAAGTCAGCGCCAATTTTGCGACCATCTAACAGGATGCGAACCTTTTTTTCATCCAAGCTGATGATTTCGATCCTCGCTCTGCGCGGCAGCTGCTGTTCGGCTTCAAAATCATCGTCAAAAAACTGTTTTGCCGAACGTTGCCGCAGCCATCGGGATTCAATCTTCTCGATGTTTTGCGATGCAACATCGCTGAGCTTAATATCAAACTTGGTGGCGACGTTTGACACGTACCACAGGAGGTCTCCAAGTTCTTCTGCGACTTTAGATTTGAACAAAGTGTGTGCGTCGCCGTCACGCAGATGTTTTTTGTATTCGCTCAAAAGTTGGCCCGCTTCGCCGGCTAATCCTAGCATTGGAACGATTACGGCGTCTTGATGCGATGTGGCTGCTTTTGCTGGCACCCTGTCGGTGACTTCCGCTCGTGTTTGATAATCGTCAAAGTTCAAGGGCAGACTCCGTGTGATGAAGACCCTGTTCTGAGTTCAGTCGCCATTTAGGAGGGTAAAATGGGGCCTCGATTATGCCTGAACAGCGAAATTTTTGTTTGATTCGAGTTCGGCCAGATATACCCGCAATGTTTGGATGGGCGACGCGTGAATATTTATCGATTTCACAGAACAAATTTTGGCAGTCGATGAGTTGCAGCCTTCGGCCCCATAAGTCTTGAAAAGATAGGCCCAGTCGTTCGAATTCGATTTCTTGTCGGTCAGCCATAAATCTGATCAACTCAGCCTCAGATAGGCCGCCCGTGTCTGTAAAGCACTTGCGGATACCATCTTTGGCGCCGGGGCCTGGCACCACAAAGTCCATCTCGCTGAAATTAGTGATTTCGCTGTAGTTGATGTCCGTAATAAACTGATAGGCTAGAAAATCACCCATCGTTGGAAATGATTTGATTAATTCAAAGCCGTCCTGCATTCGTGGCAGCTGGGCCAATCGATCGGGAACGCGCTGAGCCATCATTAGTTCAAGCAACTCAAGATGGTTCATATGTTTGCTTGCATGACCGAAAGCTTTTGTGCCTGGGGGCATTATATACGCTGCCGAATAAATCGTTCGGCCATTCGATTTAGCGTTCGTGAGTAGGTTGTTGAATGAGGTTCGGCTATAGTCTTCCCAAGTAATTGGGCCGAACTCTCTTTCCAGCATTTGCCAAGTTTCAATCTTATTGAAAAGCTTGAACAGCATTATGCGAAAAAATATTTCATCGACTGTATTTGGTAAGTCGTTTCTATAGATCACGTCACGAATGAGAAACTGACTAACCCTATCCGATGCGCGGTAAGCGTTTGTGAACTTGTAGGTTAAAAGAATGGGGTCGCTAGTCCAAGGCTGCTTGTGTCCAGACAGTCTGTGAAAAAAAATAGACTGCCTCTCGGTGGCAAAACGCCAATAGGTATCGAAAGCTGGGCTTGCTTTAGCGGGTTCGATCCTTGCGAACACATAAGGCGCTTTTGTCAACATCGGCTGGGGTTTGTCGGTATTCATTTCGAAGTCAAAACTTCCTTGAGCGTTGGGCGTATTGGAGGATGACTCTGATGCTGCGGAGCCGCCTAAGCTCATTACACTGTCTGCCAAATCGTTTGTTCACTCTTCTGCATTTACTGCGTTAGAGTCTGTGCCGGTTCGTGGTTTTCGACAAGCGCCTTGGCTATAGCGACAAGTTGTTTCAAAGCTGGATCAGACTTAGTGATCCGTTCAAGCTTTGCCACTCCGACCATAACATTCAAGCGAACCAGTGCAGTTCCCATCTGCGCGGCCATGAATTGACCTAGATGAAGTAGACCAAGGTAATTGCCATATGCTTTGTCGAAGAGTTGTTGCGTCGCATAAAAGGCATTCAGAACAAGACCTGCGGTTGTAGGTTCAAAACTGACGTGCTGAAGACAAGGAAAACCTAGTTGAGCGCTAGCGACATGATCCTTTCTCGCGTCAAATACGGTTGCTTGTAACATCGAACGTCTGACCGATGTGCGCTTCTGATATTGAGATAATATCCATTCGAGTTGATTACCGTTACATGGCGCTCCGTCGTACATAATCATTCTTTGAAAATACAAACCTCGACCGTTTAAAGACTTTTTTCTCTCTTGCATGCGGGGGAAGCTGCGTCTGTATAGATCGAATAACGCATTGCGGTCCCCTCCGACGATCTGTCTGTAGCGTTCTGGAAAAATCGTAAAAGCGACATTTTCGATGCTGGGACGTCCTTTAGTCGAGAGCACTGCATCCAATGCTGAGTAGACGGGGTCAGACGGATCATCGATGTACTGTCCATTCACACAGTCAATCGAAAGAATGAGTGGGGCGATTTCCGTTCCTGGATGGTCGAGAACGTATAAAAGAGCTTGTGCCCAGGCCTTGGACACCGAGTTCTGAGCAATGAGCAGCGGTTTCGTTGCAGCGGTGGTCCTCGATTTCGACATTCAATCATCCTCTAAATGTCGGTATCTTGCGAGGCCGATGTATGCTTTGCGAGATACCCGCGCAAAAGCTGACCATTCTGGAGCACGTACTTGCCCGATCCCGGGAGAAGAAGCTTGGTAGAGCGCCGCGTTCTTCAATCGGCGAACTGGCGTCAATTTTGAAGCATCGACGATGGTGTCTTTAGGAAGAAGAAGCAGACTTCCGACCTCAATGTCGATCAGCGGGTTTTTACGTTTTGCGCCCGCCACGATGAGTGGTGTGGAGATATCTTCGCCGAGTAGTAATGCACGAATAGACTTCGGCGTGTGGCGCTTCATTTCGCCAGCTCTACTGCGGGACATCAATCCAAGTCCGCTGGAAAGGTGAGTAATCAGTGTCGAGTAGCCGACTCCAAAATCACAAGCGATTACGTATAGCTGCTGAGGTGTGGCATCATCAGGGGTAATCCCCCTGATGTTGAACGAAGCTCTAACCGCGATTGCTGGCATCAGGAGGTGGGCCGCGAATGAATCGGCGAGCAATTCCTTTGGGTCCGATGCGCCATATTTACTCGTGTCCTCTTGAAGCTCATCAATTGAGCTTCCATGACCAAAAATATGATGCCCGAGCTCATGCCCGCAGTTGAAAGCACGTCTGGACAGCGGCCGTTTCGATGACAGATGAATATGGGGCTTGTCTGCCTTTTGATACATGCCCTCCATATTGATGTCATTGAAGCGTACGGTCACGCCTATCTTGTGGCAGATGTCGTAGATACATGTCGGCGAAAACTGATCCAGGCCAAGCGACTGACGTACATTCGAAACGGCTGTCATGGCCGAAGTGGCGATGCCCTTTTTGTCCGCATTGCTAGCGCTCAAATGTGCTTGTACACGCATCAGATTTTCTCTCCGCCGGTGTCGTTAGAAGAGCGCATAGCCGCTATCACTTTCAAAAGGCGGGATAGATCATCAGGTTTTAACTTCGCTAGTTCTCTCGCCGCCAATTCCAGCTTTGGGTCGTCAGGACTTATTGTTTCTGGAGACTTCCCTAGTACCCAGTCAGGACTAATATCGTAAATGTCGCAAAGCTGACTCAGTTCATCGGCGGAAACGCGGCGATTACCAGCTTCGATTTCGGAAACGGAGGGTCTGTGCAAGCCGAGTAGTTTTGCAACTTGTCCTTGTGATAGGCCAGCCATTTTGCGTGCTTCTTTCAACCGAGCATGCATTGAGTTGACTTGCGGATCGACTGTCATGCAGCGGCTTCCTCGGCGTCATTCGAGGAGGCGATCTTGCAAACCGTCGCAGCGATTTCTGACAAAGACAGCGCTTTCTTGCTTTCCTTATCCATGAAAATATTTTCGTCGTTTGGGATTTCGGCCCCGATCTTTGCCGCTAGCATGGTTGTGGCTGCTATCCAAACTTTACTGTCAAATTGAGGAACCTCTTCTGCTGGGACAAGTGTGCCTGTCAGCGGTGGGCACTCGAGCCCGCTGTTATTCTGAATTTCAGCAATGATGTTTTTGAGTGCGGTTTCAACCTTAGTGGCGTCCATGACGTATGCTCCGTTCTTACAAGTGGTAATATAATCTTACCTAGTAAGTTGTCAAGGAGCAGTTCTGAGAGAACCGATTTCAGAAAAAACGAGTGCTGGACTGGATTGATGCCAGCAGTTCTACTTAACTGAAAAAAGTGAAAAGCGAACGCAGGTGGGGATGCAACGGGGCGGGCGCAGCCACCGCCCTTTGCCGAGCAAGCGCAGCGCGGTGAGCACTTGAGGCTGTAAGACAGCCTCCATCTTGCGGAACGTAATTATTTAAGAAATGCAGGCCCAATGTTAAAATTGCTTACTTCGATGTGTTCCCAGACTTTGTGAACGTTGTAAGGCTCAATTTCGAGCCACCTATCAAGTTCGTCTCGATTTTCGAACTCGCAAATCATCATCGAACCCGTCATTGCGCCATCGTCTCCGACCGTGGCGCCTGCGATCAACAATTTTCCTTCGGCGGTCAGTTTGTCTGCCAACGCCAAGTGCTCTGCTCGAACGCTCAGTCGGCGTGTGAGCTGTCCTGGAAAATCCCGTGCGACAATTAAAAAGTGGGGCATTTAAACACTGCTTTTGATCATTGTTGTGCTGCTTTCCGCTGCCTTTAGGGCCAGATTAGACTGAGTCTCGCTCAAAGCGGCACGCCTGTGAAACAACTTGTTTTTCATATGCGATGTAGCGTCGTACCTCTTGCAAAATTCATCGAGAGATTCAGTCACAATCAAACTCCTGATACTCAACCGTGTACTCGGCACTGATTTCTGAAAGTTGTGCGTTGAAGCCATCTAGCCTGTTTGAGAAATAACGTTTCCAGATATCAAATCGACCAGAGGGAGTATCTGGGGCTTTAATGATCACGACTTTGTTTTCATCCGGCATCGGGATAACTTCTGCTATGGTTTGTCGAATGATGTCGGGGTGAATTCGCAACATCTCTCCAGGTTGCAGCTCAACGTCTAGCATGTCGGCTATTCGAAACATGCTGAAAATTAAATGCAATCTCGAACCTTCAGGAGCGACTTCAAAACTTTTCATCGCTTCCTCAATCGGACGGTTGTGATATTTGCACAATACGCCGATCTCGTCAGATTCTTTTGAATTCAGCAGGCCCTCGTCATTTAGCCGTTGGACAAAAAGTTGGGACTGACGGGCATGTATCGCATACATGTGCTTGGGAGTCGCTTCATCAGACATCGGCTTCATGCCGATATCATGAATGTATGCAAATACTCCGAGAATAAACTTTTCTTCGACTTCCAATTCATGTGCAATTTTTTGATGAAACAGCAGATCTATGAATTCTGTTGTTTTGATAGCATGGTCCAGAGAAGCATGTGCGTAGTCCGAAATTGGAATTTGAACCAGATCCTTGTCAGCCCTGCGGCGTATCAACTTAAGTCTATCTAGATATTCACAGTTCTGTGCCGAGAAAACTGAATCGAAAGAACTGAATTCTGATGAATGATGGGCTGATTCTGAAAATTTTTCAGGAAGAGTTGAAAACTCACGATCTATTCTATCCCGATACCCTGGACGTTGAATATCGACCCAATGAACAAACGCCGAAATTGCGAGAGTGTCAGTTAGTTTTCCAAGGGACAGCCGAGCAAGATATTGATTGTTTAACCCAGTTTTTATTTCTTCCATTTGATAGAACGCTTGTTTCATTACGAAACGTCGTCCGCGCCCGGCAAGCTCTCTGAAATCTTCTGCTATTCTACTCTGCGCTTCGCTGGAGTAGTGGCGGCGAATTGAACCGCGATTGAAAGAACTGGGCATGCATGCTTCTCATCGAAAATGTTGCCTTACAGTTGCATTATCTTGGCTCTGTGTCGGGTGGCAAAGCTGGTTGAGGCGATATTTTTTTGCCCATTGCATACCATTCGGACGAAATTGTATCGCCTGTGCTCAAATCGTAATGAACCACGGCGGGACCATCTGCTCTATGTAACTCGCCGCAGTGATAGAACATTTCACAAGAAAGCGCTCCCGTTCCCTCTTCGTCATAGTACACGCGTGCTGGTCCGTCTGGGCGAGAAAGACGTCCGTGTATCATCCATTCTTCTACTATTGGCTTGCCTGTTTCTGGATCATACATTGTGTATGCAGGCCCGTCAGTTCGATGGCAGTTGTTGTCGGGATCGGGTAAGCTCGGGTCTATCCAGCTTTCGTGAAGCAAGGCGCGCGATGCTGTGTCAAAGCATCTTTCGACGACTAGTCTTTCAGTAAATATCTGCTTGCGTTGGCTTCCATTAAAATTCACATGATCAGTATACGGATTATTGAAATTCGATACAAGAAATTTGATGTGATTTTGCTGTGACCTCTGTGAGAAGCGAGTGAGCGACTGTCTCTCCACATCCATTTAATGTGCGTATCTGCGCCAGATAACGGGCAAGCAATCGTGAGGGAAAGGCAATGAAACATCTCCAAAACTCTAAACATATTAAGCAGCCGACACTCGCTCGGACGTTCGTAAGTTCGAGTATTCTTTCTCCGGGAGGCGGTGCTCGATGATCAATCTGAACAATTCGTCAAACACTGATGCTCGGCGAGCTATCAACGACATCCATTCGCTCCAGTTCGCTCCGAGCGAGTTTGCCGACCGCTTCTTGGAGCTTGTGGCTCGATTGCCGGATACCGCTGAAATACGAGACGCGACGGATAAGCTCAATCTGGCGCTTCTGACATGCGATCCGCTGCCAACCCACAATCAAAACATTGACGCACTCGGCGAAGATCAGTGCGCAGAAATCGAAATGCGCTACTGGGAGCAATGGGAAAATTGGTACGGTGCGCGCTTCGGTCGCTTCATTGAACAAGGCGAGCGTGTCTTTGTGAGAAGCGAGGTCAAAGACATGTTCTGGCTTTTGGCGGGCATCTTTGCCTTAGCCTTTCCTGAAAAGGCGCTCCTGTGGACGAAGCACACTTCTGAAAGGGAATTGGAGCGTCAACGGTCTTGGGAAAGGTGGAACACCAACCGCTATTTAAGGGCTCACGGACGCTCGGTCAGCTTTCAAAGAAACAAACGAGTTCGTTCTAAGAGGCCTCAAGCTCAAATTGCCCAACGCGAACTGCTTAAGGTTAAGCCGCAATAGGCGCTCCGGCTAACAGTTTTTAAGGTGTCGATACAAGGTTGAGCGCCCTATCCCAAGAAGCGTGGCTATTTCAGCCACGCTTTTGTTTTGCGTCAGATGGAAAGAAATACGCTCCAGACTTTCAGCATTGATAACGGGCTTGCGCCCAAACTTGATTCCCCTGGACTTAGCTGCCTGCATCGCGAGTTTCGTTCGACGCGCAATCACGGCCCGTTCGTACTCAGCATCCGCTACCGCGTAAGTGAACCACTTTCTACCTTCAGGGGTCGCTGTGTCTATGTTCTGCCAAATGCTTTGAAATTCGATGCCGCGTTTGTGCAACTCATCTAAGAAGACGAGGCCTTCAATTGTGCTTCTAAATGCCCGATCAATGGACAATACAACGAAAGTATCCCCGCGCTTCAAGCTAGAGCGTGCTGCTCCCAATCCGGGGCGATTCTTTGCGAGCGCTGACGTGGCGATATCGGAATAAATCTGGTCGCAACCTGAATGTTTCAATGCTTGCTCGGATTGAAACACCGTTTGTTTGTCTGTGCTGACGCGAGTGTATCCAACGCGCATTAATACTGCTTTCCAGCGACGCGCCAAATGGCGTGTGTACTGCTATTTGTTGTCCCAAAAGGGTACCTTTTCGGGACACTGTTTTCTCCTAATAATTATGCCGCATGATGCACGGATATCGGCAATTCATTGCAGTAGATTAGAGGTTACTTCATGACGTCCTTTTAGGGTACCTTGAAGAGACATTTGCATACGCTCGTATGCGCTGTGGCACTATCCGGACTGACGGTTCTGTCGTCAGCTGCAGCACAAAGTGATGCTCACCCGCAAATTGGTACCCTAAAACCAAGAGATTTGAAGGCTTCGGATATTCTGGCTCTGCCTGAAAGAGAGCGAGAAGCGTGGATTCATGGGGCTGTGTCACTTATGGCTCAGACCGCAGCACGGTACGACCAAGATTTTTCCGGATGCATTCTTGGATGGTACTTCGAGAGCAACGGAAGCCAGATTATTGAACTCGCGTTAGAAAGCTATCGAGACCGCCACGCAACATCCTTGATTGTAGCCGCTGCGTCTTCAGCCTGCGCCCCCAACTAGGCTACTGGTTCTGGAATACTCAGGCTTAGAGCAGCAATTGCTTGAACAGGTTCTTCAGCCTGAGGGATCAACTCGACTATAGAGTTCATTTCCAAGTCAGCTCTATCAAGCTGACCGTCGAATTCTCTCAGCTTGTCAGCGCTAGGCGGATCATCGTGATCTTGCAGTCTGCCGCGAATAGGATCGAGCACTTGCGTTTGAATGCGCGCAAGCTCAGCTTCACGTTCTTTCGCGTTTCTGAACGCTGACCAGGAGGTTGGATTGTCCGGAAGGCTCGATGGGTTTGGCAGCGCACTTCCGGGAACTATAGTCCCATCTGCGTAGACGAAGCTTCCATCGTCCTTTCTGAAGATGAATTGCCCCTGATCGGTTCTGGCGGCGTTCGCCTCCAATCGCTCAATCTCTTCAGCATTCTCCAGAATTGCCTGATCGAGCTCAGACTGGGTGTTTTCGAGTTTGTCAGACACTCTCGAATAAAGCGCAAGATATTCGGGGTCTTGCAGACATTGCTGAAGCGCTGTGAGCTGCGCCTGAAGAGCGCTTCTGGACTCTGCTCGTTCCAGGCGCTCGCGTTTATCCTTCTCGGTCGCAGCAGCGCTGCCAATGATTGCGCCGCCTGCTTCTGCAATGGCGCGACGCGTCAGCTCTTTCTGATTAGTGTTTGTCTGATCATCAGCGAAGATATCCATGTCGGCCTCGCTGATTTCTGCGCGGAGCTATACCTCCGCAATATCTGATATTCAGAAGGAGAACATCAGACATAACCGTCTGCCCCGGTGTCCCACCTTTCCCAAAATCACAATTTCTCAAATAAGTACGGTATTCCACAATACTGCAATTATAAGTCGAAGTAATTTAACATTTGGTTAAGAGTGATACCAAGTGTGTTGTTTTATATCAGTAATATTCACTTTTCTGATGCTTTTCTCACACTATATTCCTATTTCCCCCGAAACCATGATTGGGACGTGAGACCTTACTTCCACAAGCCAGCGCATTACCGCGCCAACGGCTTGGGAGTGAGGTCCATATTGATGGGTAAACAGGATCAGAAGCAGGCTGCGGCTAATGTCTTTTCTGGTTCGGTCAAGGGGCTCGCAAACGTTTCTGCCGTTGCGGTTACGTACTTGCTGACCCCACTGGCTTACGGGAGCACGGCCGGTTGGGTCAAAGCCTATACCGGAAACCATTACGGATATGAGTTTGCCGACATCGCAACGCTCTTCTGGGGTATTTTGCTCGCTGCCGCGATTTTCTTCATGAGCCGAGCCACGCTCGCCACCGCCATCACCATGGGCGGCCTGGCAATCGCAGCTCGCATGGTTTGAGCCTGAAAGGAGGCACATATGAGTAAGAGACAGGACTACAAATATGTCGGTTCGCGTAGAACAGACTTTTACACGCCCATCCCTCCAAAAAAGGAAAACCCTTGGCCTGCCATTTTTGGTGTCGGCTTTGTGGTTCTCCTGATCATGGGCGCGTGCGCAGGATAACCAAACACAACACTTACTTCAGGGGTCGCTTCAAGCGGCCCCTTTTTTGTTCAAACCGGAGGACAGAATCAATGGGGCAAAACGACAATTTTAACTCGGAGCACCGCTTTGGTTCAGCGCGTTGGGCGGACGAATCTGAAATCCGTCGCGCTGGATTGCTGGGCGAAAAAGGTCTGCCGCTGGGCTTTTGCCGAAACAGTTTGCTTCGTCTGCACAGCGATGCCCCACTTATTACTTTCGGCGGTGCGGGTTCAGGCAAATTGGGAGACATCCTTGCCTACGTTCTGTGTCTGTGTCCTGCAGAGCCGATGCTCATCCTTGATCCGCGCGGCGAGCTTTATGCTGTGTCGATACTTGGTCTCGCTGCAGCAGGTACGTATTGCTTTGCTTGGGACCCTTTGCACCTGACAGGCGCGCCGCAACATAGCTGCAATCCGCTCGACATTCTGAAACTCGATAGCCCGAATTTTCATGCGGACTGCAAATTCATCTTCGAAGGGTTGATCCCCATGCCGCCGGGGGTGAGCCAACCTTACTTTATACTTCGTGCCCGTGAATGGGTTGAAAGCATCGCCAAAGTCTGTGTCGAGCATTGGGGCTATGTTTCACTGCCCATGCTCTATCAGGTCATCAATTGGATCGAAGGCGATGGCCTTAAATGGGCAGACTTTCTTGAAGTGATGCTTCGCTCGCGCTTTGCAGAAGCGCGCCGAACAGCCTCTGAAATGCTCACCAAGCAACAAGACTCCCAGCGGGAGTTTGGCTCGGTCATGGGTGAAATCTACGCCTACACCTCATTCCTTGCCGACCCTGCTTTGAGCGCGGCACTCGAAGGCGGCGACTTTTCATTGAAAGACCTGACGCGGCATAATCCGATCACGCGCATTCATCTTAATGTCCCTGCCGAATATCTTGGTATCTGGTCGCCTGTCATCCGGATCTTTTTCACTGTTGCCTCGCTTTACAAAGGCCGCGCGCTAGAAGCGCCGCGCGTAAACTTCATCATTGATGAGGCAGGGCAACTCGGTCGCTTCGAGGCTTTGAAGCGCTCTTTTACCTTTGATCGCGGCAAGGGGGTACGCACCTGGGCGCTGTTTCAGGCAGTCTCTCAGATTATCGAGAACTTTGAGCCTTCAGCTGTGCAGACATTTCTCGGCTCAGCGCAAGTTCGCCAGTTTTTCGGCGTACGTGATTTCGAAACGGCAGAACTCGTATCTAAAATGCTGGGCGATCAGACACTCGAATATGACGATCTCAACTATCAGCAGGAGGCGCGTAGATACCGGATGGATGCGATGCGTCATGCTTTCTCAGGAGGTGATCCGTTCGAAAAGGCATTCGAATATCAGCACTACGGCAAGTCAGCTCAAAGAAAGACGAAACAAGCACGCCCTCTCATGGAGCCCGATGAGATTCTGAACATGCCTGAGCATGAACAAATTCTTTTCATATCGGGCAAAAATCTCCATCCACTCCGGGTAAATAAGCACCCCTATTATGAGCGCAAGGAAATGGCTGGGCGGTTCCTTCCGAACCCTAACCACCCACCTAACGATCAGGTGAAAGTCGCAACAAGCTTTGGTTCCAAATCAGTGCGTGTCATTGAGGGCACAGTTCCAGATAAGTATGCGGGGTTCCCCCAATACGCTCACGGGTGCGTGCGAAGATTGGAAAGTTTTCCATTTTAACGACGGAGCCCTCTCATGAGTGAAACGACACAGCAAAACCCTTGTGTCTCGCAAGCTGAGCCTGAAGTCACCCAGAGCAACGCGACGGAGACGCAACCGCAAGCCGCTGAAGCGCCTGTTAATCGCGGCCCTGATTACAATGCCTTCAGTGTGAAAGACGGGGATAACGGCCAGAGCTATTTCACCAAAGTCGGTGTGGGTTTCAATCACCGCGACAATAACGGGATCACGGTCGAAGCTGAGGCCTGGCCGATCAATCATCGGCTTGTTTTGCGCACTCCACGTGAGCGACTGGAGCAATTGCGTAGCGACGAACCTCAGCAGACAGATGCCGCGAAAGATCAGGGGCATGGTGAGTGAGCGCGCCCGATGTCTTCAATGATGCTGTGCGTCCGCAATTCCCAGACATCAAAACCAAAGCTGAAATGGACATGTTGGAAAGCCAGCGCTGCCCACCTGAGCCTGCGCCGCAATTGACGCCGAAGGGGATCGTGACGCCCCAGGTCAACACGATGGTTTATGAGCGGACGCAAGAGCGGCTGGCTCAATTGAGACAGAGCCTTGATGGGGCGCACTGCTCTTTGGACAAAGGTTTTAGTCAGAGCCGCATGGCTGGAAAAGCGTGTGTGGACTTCGGGCAAAGCCATTGAAACAAGTCCGCTGCACGATTGGTTTTCGTTCAGCGGGCTTTCCAAATTAACAAGTGACAACTCTAGAAACTTGTTTTAATGTTCCTTTTTTGTTCTCGGAAGTGTGAGGGCAAGATTTTACAGGAGCAAGAACCAAAACCAACTAGCTACAGGAGCGCTTCGGCATGTCCGGTAAATCTACCAATCCAGAAAGCTTAGTCGCGCAGTGGACTGGTGCGCCCTCTGTGGAGTTAGATTTTTTGGTTTGTTCTCAACGTTTATTGGACGATGGGTGCAGTGAAGAGCAAGTTGAAGAGGTTCTTGCTGCGCTGTGGGAGATCGCATGCGCATTCGTTGATTTTGGCTTTTCAGTTCATCCAGTGCAGCAAGCCTGTGGACAGAGTGGCCAAGATTGCCTCGAAAGAACGCAAGAGCGCCGCAATAGTGTAAAATACTCTCTCCCAAAGCTAATTGAAACGGAACTTACGAAGGCGCTGACGGTGCCGGAAAAGGAGGAGGTATGACAAATCAGAAACCGCGAAAAGCGATCATTTATTGTCGTGTTTCCTCCCGGTCGCAGCTCAAAGGAAGCGGATTGAGTTCTCAGGAGTTCAGGTGCCGTGAATACGCTGAGCAGCAAGGTTACCATGTGGAGGCTGTCTTCCCAGATTCTGCGTCGGGAGGTGGTGATTTCATGGCTCGTCCGGGAATGGTCGCGTTGTTGAAGTTTCTTGAGGCCCAAAACGGGGAGCCTCACGTTGTCATTTTTGATGATCTAAAAAGATTTGCACGCGACATCGAGTTTCATTGGACATTACGCCGGACACTCAAAGCTCGAAACGCGATCCCTGAATGCCTGAATTATCAGTTTGAAGAAACGCCCGAAGGACGGTTCATCGAGACGATCGTTGCGGCTCAGGGCGCTTTGGATCGAGAGCAGAACACGCGCCAGAACCGACAGAAGAGCGAAGCGCGCTTAAAGCAAGGATACTGGGTTTTTCAAAAACCTATCGGCTACAAATATGTCCCGGCCAAGGGTGGCGGTAAGATTGTCGTCCGTGACGAGCCTCTTGCCTCCATCATCGAAAATGCTCTGAAGGGATACGCCAGTGGTCACTTCCGTTCCATAGCAGAGATCGAGCGCTATCTGAGCAGTATTCCAGAATTTCCCAAGAATACTGCAGCAGGCAATGTGCGTTCGCAGACGGTTATTCGTATTCTCGAAAATCCATTTTATGCCGGAAAGATTGATGCGAAGTGTTGGGGCATTAAGGCCGAAGGCAAGCATGAGCCTTTGATCGACCTCGAAACACACAAGCGTATCAAGCAGCGCATGAAAGCACGTAGCTTTACGAAAGCGCGGGTCGACACCAATGAAGACTTTCCACTTCGTGGATCAGTGGCATGCGCGAGCTGCGGTAATTTGCTTACAGGCGGCTGGGCGAAGGGCAAATGTCGTCACTATCCGTATTATTGGTGCTCGAACAAAGACTGCGAAATGAAATCGAAAACTATCCCTCGCGATAAAATCGAAGGGGAATTTGCGGATATTTTAAACACTCTCGTCCCGTCGCAGACGATGGTGATCATACTGAGAGAGATGTTCAGATTACGTTGGGATCAGAAAACGCAAGACATCGATAGTCAGCGCGCTAAGTTCTTGAAAGAAGCGGAATCTAAAGAGACAGAGATCAGTGCGCTGGTAGAGCGGATTGTGCAAACCTCTAATTCGCGAGTCGCGGAGGCTTTTGAAAAGCGCATTGAAGAACTTCAGGATGAAAAGACCATCCTGACACAGAAGGCCTCAAAAGTTGGCGCTCCTATCATGCCATTCGACGAGCTGTTTGAACACTCCTTGAGATTTCTGTCGGAACCCAAAAAGCTATGGAATTCAGGCAGTTTAGCGCTGAAAAGGTTGCTCACGAGGCTGAGTTTTACTGAAGCCGTGCGATATGCCCGTGGTCATGGGTTTGAACACCCGGCTTATTCTGGTGTTTTCAATATAATCAATGAGTTAGGAGAAAAAATGAGCCGAAAATCGTTAAGTTTTGACCCTGCGTGTAAAATGGTGCCGCGTAGGTGACTTGAACACCTGACCCCCGCATTACGAATGCGATGCTCTACCAGCTGAGCTAACGCGGCACACCAAAGGGCACTGCGTATACCTAATCCGTCGTGGATTTCAAATACCTAAATCCGGTCTTCATCTATCAAATCTCACTTTCGTGTGAGGCGGGAGACGGATTCGAGCGGGAATAGGCTAAAATGCGGGGTTTCCTACCGGAGCGTTAATGGGGGCGGCGCAGTTTAAGGGGCCGCAATCACCACAATTCAGTCTTTTTACGCGACAGTCAGCCGGGATTTATGGTGGACGCGGGACGCTTATACACATGCATTGGATTGCACTTCTGACAGCGGGACTTGCGCTGATACTGGCGCGGACACTTCGTGCGCCGGCGCGTTCCGGCATGTTGACCGGCGTTGCGTTCTTTCTGTCGGCTTTCGCTGTGACCAGCTTTGCAATACGGGTGGGCTCTGAACAGGCGGAGATTACCCGCCCGACCGAATACGACCAGTTTGTTACCTATGCGGCCGAACAGGTCCGCAACGAACCGGATACGCCATTCGTTGTGTTTGTAGGCGCGAGCTTTTCGCGCAATGCGATTGATGATGAAGCGCTGACAGCGCAGCTGCGCGCGGCGGGCTACCCGCATCGCGTTGTGAACCTTTCGCTTCAGGGCGCGAGCCTTCAGGAGCGTGATGCTCACCTCTGGCAGTTTATGCGTATGACAGGCATGGCGCCTGATGTTGTGTTTCTGGAGGTGGCTGACCTCTTCGATAGCAATCCGGCCTATGTATTTAATGTCGCCAAGTTTTCTGACCGCGCCATCGAGCAATTCGATCCGAATTCGGCTTACTGGTCTATGAAGGGCCTCGCGCAGGGCGCGTGCCACGGCATGGCTGACTGCGTGAAGAACTGGGTGCTTCTGAAGGTCCATGCGGCAATGAACTGGACCAATATCGGGCTGCTCGCGACGGGTGAAGCCGCAAGCGATGTCGAGCCGTTCCCGTCTTTTGATCCGCAGAACATGCCGCGTGAAACATTCGACTGGCCGGTCGACGAGATCGTCGAAGCGCTCAATGTGCCAGCTGAAATTCATCCGGAAACCGGGCCGTCATGGGCGCGCCTGTTCCGTCTGGATCAGCGAGAGCGTCTGCAAGAGGCGGGCGTGCGCCGTATCGCGTATTACTATCCGCCGGTTCTGCCGCCAGAAGATCGCCAATATGTCGCGCGCCTGTGTGCTGGTGAGTTGGCTGAGTATCCGTGCATTGCGCCGGTTGATCGTCAGCTTCTTTCCCAGCTTGAGGGCGAGGTCTGGCTCGATCATGAGCATCTTCTGGCGGAAGGCGCGGACGTCTACACAACATGGCTCGCTGGCCAGATTGAAAGCTGGGGGGCGCTTCAATGATCTTCACCGAGGCAATTTTTCCGCTCTTCCTGCTCGTCGTTCTGGGCGTTTATTGGGGGCTGATGCGTGGTGCGTGGCGCAATCACTGGCTGCTCGTGACGAGCGCCGTGTTCTATGGCTGGTGGGATGTACGTTTTCTGGCGCTCATCGGCGCCGTCATCCTCGTTTCATGGCTGGCAGGCATTCTGATGAATCAGCGCGCTGAAGTGGGGCGCGGGCAGCTGACGGTTCTGTGGAGCGCGATCATCTTCCAGCTCGTCATGCTGGGCACGTTCAAATATTTTGGCTTCTTCTCTGAAAGTGCAGCTGCAGCGCTGAGTGCTGTCGGTATGAGCGCGAGTTGGCCGACGCTGAACATCATCCTGCCGGTCGGTATCAGCTTTTATATCTTCCAGGCGATTTCCTATCTGGTGGATATTTATCGCAAGGATATTCCGGTTGAGACGCGCCTGTCTCGCGTAGCGCTTTATATCTCGTTCTTCCCGCAGCTCGTGGCTGGCCCGATTGTGCGCGCGGCAAGCTTTATGATGCAGATCGACAGGAAGAAGACGTTCTCATCTGCGCTTCTGGCGGCAGGTGCGCGCGCCTTCATTCTGGGTTTCATTTATAAAGCGGCGATTGCTGACAATATCGCGCCATTCGTGGACCCTGTGTTCGCCGATATCAGCGCATGGGACACGCCATCCGTGATTGCCGCGACATTCGCTTTCGGTACGCAGATATATTTCGACTTCGCGGGATATTCGTTGATGGCGATCGGCGTTGCGCGCTGGTTCGGCTATTTCATTCCAAAGAACTTCAACGATCCGTATAGCTCGCCGTCCATCGCCGAGTTCTGGCGTCGCTGGCATATGTCGCTGTCCTTCTGGCTTCGTGATTATCTCTACATTCCGCTGGGCGGAAACCGTAAAGGGCCGGTCAAAACCTATCGCAATCTCATGATCACTATGGTGCTGGGCGGCCTCTGGCATGGCGCGGCGTGGAGCTTTGTTATCTGGGGCGCAATCCATGGCGCAGCGCTGAGCGTCCATCGCTTTGTCATGGGCGGCGCGAATGGTCGCTCGCTCGTACCGGCCCTGAAAGGCGTCGTGGGTATCGTTCTGACCGTTGCGCTGGTGTTCGCGGCATGGGTGCCATTCCGCGCTGAAAGCCTGTCCGACACGCTATCTGTGTGGGCTGGTGTGATCGGTGTGCGCGAAGGCGGTCCGCAGAGCCTTTCATGGGTGGCTTTCTGTGTGCCTCTGCTTCTGGTGATCGACAGCCTGTTCAGCCAGGCTGACAAGCTGAAAGGCCTGCCAAAGCTTCCAGTGTTCCGGAATCCGTCACTCTATTGGGCGGGTATGGGGTGTCTGGCCGCACTGGCGCTGGCGCTCTATCCGCTGAAATCTGCGCCGTTCGTCTATTTCCAGTTTTGATAGATTTTATGCGTCCACGTCGACCGTGCCCCAGGGAAAAACTACTCTCCCGCTCATTTCTCTATGGAAGAAGTCGGGTTCGTTATTTGCATCATACGATTTGCTTCTAACAAAACAGCAAGTCTTGTAGGTGCTGGGGTCGTCGCTCACCGGACTCAACGCGGTCCTGATGACGTTCATGGTTGTGCCGCGCTTATGTATTGAGTCTACAAATAGAAACTTTCTACCGGAGTAGTTTCTCAAGAAATCAGGAATGAAAAGAAATTTATCTCCGCGGTCGACAGTCATATACCCTTCTCGTTTGGGATGATCGCTACCGTTGAAAGCAATTTCTCGGTTTTGCCGACAGCCAACGACAATGGCCGGAGGAACGGGCAGGTATTCACTAAGTAAGTATGCGGTAATTGCGACCTTGGCGTCAGGAACAAGAAGTACGTCAGGTTGATAGCCGCTCCGAACTATTTTTTGGGCGAGCTTTTGTGCACTGTAGCGTAGGCTTCCGAGATCGAGCTTTTGCAGTTTACGCCTTAAGTGGAAGGCATAAAGCGTCATTCCAATGCTGATTAAAGTGGTAACGATGCTGCACACCGTTAGCGAAATTTCCAATCGATTCATGACGACTCTATCTATCCTTTTTAACGGTCTGCCTTTTTAAAATACCTCGGAATAAATTCATTGTTGAAAAGTACAGGAAGTCAACTTTTGGATGCCTGAGTTACCTGAAGTCGAAACCGTGCGTCGTGGCCTCCAGCCATATCTGGAGGGCGAGGAGCTTGCCAAAGTCACGCTGAACCGCGCTGATCTGCGCTTTCCGTTTCCCGAACGCATGGCGGACCGGCTTGAGGGCGCGCGCATTCTTAGCCTTTCACGCCGCGCAAAGTTTCTGGTGGCGGAAACCGACCGCAACGAAAAGCTGGTCATGCATCTGGGCATGTCAGGCCGCTTCACCATCCACGACCCTGACATACCGGTTCAGCAGAACCCCGGCGAGTTTGCTCACGCGCAGGCGACTAATCCCAGGCATGACCATGTCGAGTTTCTGACGGGGAAGGGCGTACGGATTGTGTTCAATGATCCGCGACGGTTTGGCTATATGCAGATGTTCGGTGAGGCTGATGGTGATCCGTTCGTTGAGGTCGGGCCCGAACCGCTTTCCAACGCATTTTCCGGTGAAAGCCTGTATGAGGCATTTCGCGGTAAGAAAAGCCCTGTGAAGACGGCTTTGCTTGATCAGCATGTCGTTGCAGGTCTGGGTAATATATATGTGTGTGAGGCGCTCTTCATGGCAGGCATCTCTCCCAATCGCCTGGCAGGCAATGTTTCGCGCAAGAAGTGCGATGTGCTGGCGCAATGCGTGAGGGGGGTTCTGGAAAGGGCGATTCAAGCTGGCGGCTCTACGCTGAAAGACTATGCGCACACCGATGGCGCGCTCGGCTATTTCCAGCACAGCTTTAAGGTTTATGGCCGTGAGGGCGAGGCTTGCAGCGCCTGCACAAAACCTGTTCTTCGAAAAGTCCAGTCTGGTCGATCCACTTTCTTTTGCTCACATTGCCAGCGCTGATCGATGAATCTGTTGACGCATACACGTCTTCATGGTCTGTCGGCGGACTGGTTCCGGGTGCGTACAGACCCAGGGGCAGCATGCGAAACGACTCGCGCTTGCTCTGACATTTGTTCGCCAGAAAAGGACACTTTATGGCTTATGAAACACTTCTGATCGAGATTTCTGATCAGACGGGAATTATCCGGCTGAACCGCCCGGATGATCTGAATGCGCTAAACAACACCCTGATGGATGAAATGACAGCTGCGCTCGATGATTTCGAGGCGAATGACGATATCGGCTGCATCGTCATCATCGGGTCTAAAAAGGCGTTTGCTGCGGGCGCGGATATTAAAGAGCTCAAAGCTTTTGATTTCGCATCGGCCTATCAAAAAGACCTGATCTCTAAGAACTGGGAACGCGTCACCAGCTGTCGCAAGCCGGTTATCGCAGCGGTGTCCGGCTATGCGCTGGGCGGTGGTTGCGAGCTTGCAATGATGTGCGATTTTATTCTCGCTGCAGAGAATGCAAAGTTCGGCCAGCCTGAGATCAATCTTGGTATTCCGCCGGGCGCAGGTGGTACGCAGCGCCTGACGCGCTTTGTGGGCAAGTCCAAGGCTATGGAAATGTGCCTTACAGGCCGTTTCATGGATGCTGAAGAAGCAGAACGATCCGGACTGGTCGCACGCGTCGTGCCTACCGATTCTCTCATGGATGAGGCCAAGAAAGTCGCTGCCTCCATTAACGCAAAATCCCGTCCTGTCACTATGATGGTGAAGGAAAGCGTGAATGCAGCCTATGAGACCGCGCTCAGCCAGGGCGTGTTGTTCGAGCGCCGCCTGTTCCACGCTGCTTTCGCGACAGAAGACAAGGATGAGGGCATGGAAGCCTTCATCGAGAAGCGCGACGCCCACTTTAAAAACAAATAAACTCGGGTTTATGCAGGCTGGACAAAGAATCTCCGGCTAAAGACGTTGACGTTTGGCCTGCAAAAGCATAATAAGCCGCTTTCCGAATTTATCCGACTGGAGACATTGCATGGCCAACACCCGGTCAGCCAAAAAAATGGTTCGTAAGATTGCGCGCCGGACTGAAGTCAACAAGGCACGTCGCTCTCGTGTACGTACCTATGTGCGCAAGGTAGAAGAAGCTATTGAGAGCGGTGATAAAACTGCGGCTCAGGAAGCTCTGAAAAACGCTCAGCCAGAGCTGATGCGTGCGGTCACTAAGGGCCTCATGCACAAGAATACGAGCTCACGTAAAGTGTCTCGCCTTTCTAAGCGCGTAGGCGCAATGGCTTAAGCGACATACTGATATCTCCTTTCTGGAGATGTTCAGGCTTGAATGAGGAAAGCGCCCCGCCGGGCGCTTTTTTTGTGTTCGATTTTAGCGATGAATATTTGGCACGCAGGGTGCAAAATTTTTGAGCGCGGCCTCGTTTTGAGGGCGCGATTTGTGTGAGGAATAGCCCTTCTGACGGTCATGCAATCTGGGGATAATTAACCTTTAAGGGACTCAATTCTGTGGGAAAAACAGTTTTGTGACAGTCTTGGTAATTTATCCACAAATGAGTCGAAATTGATTCGTTGACTTTCGAATCGGGGCGCGCAAGGCCCGCGGAGAAGTCAAGCTTTCCGGGCAAAATGGCTGTGAATGTTTTTGTGAGAAAAATCTCAGAACTTACAAAACCTTGTTGGGCGTCAAGCCGGGATAGGCACCTAAAACATGCATTCTGAAAAATAAGTCAGATTGACCAAAATCGCCCGGCATCTATCCTGAGATCAGATCACAGTTAACGTCCGCACAAAGATGTAAAAAACGACGGTTCGCGGGAACCGATGTGTGGAGGTTTGTGCTTCTCGCGTAGATTATGGTTAACGGCTATAACAAACTAATTAGGGGTGCATTCGGGGCATGAAAGAATATAATATTCCCGAACTTGAAAAATCGGCCGCAGAAGGCTCGGCTCAAACAGCTATAGTCATCTGGCAGTCCGTCATTGAAGTTCTCAAAAATGAAGTCTCAGCGGCATCATTCGGCAAATGGCTGAAGGATCTGGAGTTCGTCGCTGACATGGAAGGCGTGATTCAATTGGCTGCTCCAACTGGGATTCAGAGCGACCGTGTGAACAACGACTTCATTCACAAGATCAATATGCTCTGGGCGGAGCGTGATACATCCGGCCGTCGCGTAGCGGTGTGCAGCTGGGCTGATCTTCCTTCAGACGTACGGGCACTGGCAGAAGAAGCGCGCGCAGAACGTGCTGCACGAAAGACAGAAGAACCTGTCGAGCAGCCTGGCGTTCGCGCTCCGGCGCGTCATTTCACGTTCGATAATCTCGTTGTGGCGGAGTCAAACCGTCTGGCAGCGACAGTCTGCACGAAAATTGCTGGCAATCAGGCGACTCCATCGCAGATCGTCTATCTGTATGGTCATCATGGCGTCGGTAAGACCCACCTTCTGAAGGCGATTGAGTCACAGATCGAAGTCTCAGACGATGAGCGCAGCGTTGTATATATGAGCGCTGAGGAGTTCATGGTTGCATTCGTGGAAGGCGTTAAGCGCCGTGACACGTCTGACCTGAAATCACGTCTTCGCGGCGCTGATGTTCTTCTGATTGACGACCTGCAGGCGATTGCCGGCATGGGCGGCACGCAGAAGGAATTCTTCGGCAATATCCGTGCAGTTGTTGGTCGTGGCGGTCAGGTGGTTATCGCGGCTGATGAAAGCCCGTCCCAGCTTGGCGCGCTCAATTCTCGCGTCCGTGACGAATTCCAGGGTGGCGTTCTGATTCAGGTAGATGAGCCTGACGAAGAAATGCGCCGCGCGATCGTTCGCATGAAGGCTCAGACAATCGCAGCAGAAAATCCGGGCTTCGAGCTTTGCGATGATGCGGTTAATCTGATTGTCAGCCGCGTTAAAGGACCGGGTCGCCAGCTTTATGGTGCTGTCTGCAACGTATTCACGGCAACGACCTTTATTGGTCAACCGGTTACGCTGGATGATGTCAGTGCAGCTGTTCGCCGTCAGATCGGTGAAATGCGTCCGCCAACCATTGATCAGGTAAAGCGTGCAACGATGACTGCATTCGATATTACGAAGACAGACATTGAGTCTGCCCGTCGTAGTCGATCGATTGCTTATCCGCGCCAGATTGCGATGTATCTTTGCCGCAAGATGACAACACGCTCTCTGCCACAGATCGGTAAGTTTTTCGGTAATCGTGACCATACGACAGTTCTTTATGCAGTGCGTAAACTTGAAGAAGCGGTCGCAAGTGATGAAACACTGCGCCGTGACATTGAGAAGGTCGAGCGCGCGCTGGAAGACATTCAGGCAAACGCTGCGAAATAGCGATTGCTGCGAAACTGTCCCTCATTTGGTCTCAGATGAGGGATTTTTCGCAACAAACCACAGATTTTTCGGGTTTCGCGTGCATCCTGGGCTAAATACCTTTTGCGAAACTCATATTTATGGATAACTTTCAGCCCGTTTCGAATCTGAAGCGGGCTGAATTTTTGTTCGACGAAACGGGAGCGGGAAAGCTCCTGAAAGGCAGACGATGAAGCTTACGATTGACCGGTCCGACCTCCTGCGTGCCCTTAGCCACGTGCAGAGCGTTGTAGAGCGACGTAACACTATTCCGATCCTGTCGAACGTATTGCTGTCCGCAAGCTCGGGCTCTCTGCAGCTGACTGCGACCGACCTCGATATTGAGGCTGTTGATGCGGCCGATGCGCAGGTTGATCAGGAAGGTGGTCTGACTGCACCTGCACAAACGCTTTTCGACGTTGTGCGTAAATTGCCGGAAACAGCAGAAGTTCAGCTGGAATTCCTGCCAGATAATCAGCGTCTGTCCATCCAGGCCGGGCGTTCGCGTTTCGCGCTGCCAACGCTGCCTGCGGCTGACTTTCAGACCATGAACAAAGACGAAGGCACGGTGTCCTTCTCTATCGATGTCGCTGACCTGAAGCGTCTCATCGACAAAACTCGCTTTGCGATCTCTACCGAAGAGACACGTTATTACCTGAACGGTGTCTATCTGCACGTCGCTGAAGGTGAAGATGGCGCAAAACTGCGCGCTGTTGCGACGGACGGTCACCGTCTGGCGCTCTCCGAGATTGATGCGCCGCAAGGCTGTGAAGGTCTGCCGGGCGTTATTATTCCACGCAAAGCCGTGTCAGAAATCCGCCGCCTGATCGACGGCTATGATGGCGTGATCGAAGTGTCTGCATCTGAAGCGAAAATCGTCTTCACTGCAGGTCGTGCGGTTTTGACCACCAAGCTCATTGACGGGTCTTTCCCTGACTATGCGCGTGTTATTCCGCAGAATAACGACCAGACGCTCAAGGTCGGCAATGTCGCGCTCGAAAAAGCTGTCGACCGTGTCGCAACCGTTTCTGCCGAACGTTCGCGCTCTGTGAAAATGTCACTGGAAGCGGACAAGGTTGTCCTTACGGTGAACCATGCTGAGACCGGCCACGGTGTGGAAGAAGTCGAAGGCGAGTATGCTGGTGAACCGATGGAAATCGGCTTCAATGCGCGTTACCTGCTTGATGTATTCCAGCAAGTTGATGGTGATGAAATTCTCTTTGATTTCAATGATCCAGCATCGCCTGCACTGGTGCGTGACCCGACAGATCCGGCATCCCGCTACGTTCTGATGCCGCTACGCGTCTGATGGTATGGACGGCCAAGGCCGCATTTATCTGAAACGTCTCGCGCTTTCCACATTCCGGAATTATGGCGCGCTTTCAATCGACCTCGACGGGCGACATGTCTGCCTGTTCGGGGCGAATGGCGCTGGCAAGACCAATCTCATCGAGGCTATTTCGCAGCTCTCTCCGGGGCGGGGGCTCCGCTCAGCGGGCCTGCCGGATATGGCGCGTGTTGAGCACGGGGCTGCTGGCAATGCGTGGGCGCTGGGCGCAACGCTGTTTGACGGGGATATGGACCGTCTCATCCGCATTGATGCCAGCATAGAAGGCGGCGGGCGCGGCAAGCGAGCTATGCAGGTGGATGGCTCGACGGCGACCGCAAACTCCATGAGCGAGCTTGTGCGCATCATCTGGCTCACGCCTGCGATGGACCGCGTATTCGCGGGTGGCGCAACAGAGCGTCGAAAGTTTCTGGACCGCCAGACGCTCGCCCATTTTCCGATCCATGCTCGTCATTCAACAGCATATGAGAAGGCGATGCGTGAGCGCAACCTGCTGCTGGAGCGCGATTTTGCTGATCCGGTATGGCTGGACGGACTTGAGGAGCGCCTTGCCGACCATGGCGCTCATATAGCCTTCCATCGGACGCAGACGGTTGCCCGTTTGCAGAAGGCGGTGGATATCCGTCCTGATGGCGCATTCCCGAAGGCGGACCTCTCTCTGGAGGGTGCGGCGGAAGTGGCGTTCAACGCGGGGCAAACTCTGGCCGACGTTCAGGACATGTTGAAAGCGGCGCTGAAGGACGGGCGCAGACGGGATGCCCGTGCAGGGCGAACGCTTACAGGGCCTCATCGTTCGGATCTGGTGGTGATCCACCGGCCGACTGGGGTTCCTGCGTCTCTGTGCTCCACAGGCCAGCAAAAAGCGCTTCTGATCGGGCTTATTCTTTCCAATGCGCGCGCGCTCGAAGCAGAGGAGCATTTGCGCAACCCTCTGGTCCTTCTGGATGAGGCCGTGGCGCATCTTGATCCTGACCGGCGCGCTGCGTTGTTTGATGAACTGTCTGCGCTGAAGGGGCAGGCGTGGCTGACGGGAACTGAGCGCTCCCTCTTCGATGGCTTTGATGAAAGAGCGCAGTTTTTCGAGGTCGCCGCTGGTAAAGTCGAAGCCGTTTGAACCGGCGTTTGCGGACGAAATCCGGCCCGTTCAGCTCCCAAAAGTCCGGAGCAAATCTGTAGAAAGTTAAGGTTTCTTTCTCGGGGCAATAAAGTTCCATTATTTCAAATGCTTGCGCTGCATATGAGGGGCGTGAAAACGGGGTGGAAATTTCCCTTTTTCGGCAAACCTGCCTATACTTGATTCGAACAATTCATTACGGGAAGAACGAAGGCAGCAATGTCCGACGAAACACCAAACACACCTGAGTATGGCGCTGACTCAATCAAGGTCCTGAAAGGGCTTGAGGCCGTCCGGAAACGCCCTGGCATGTACATTGGTGACACGGACGATGGTTCGGGTCTGCACCACATGATTTACGAGGCTGTCGACAACGCGATTGACGAAGCGCTTGCAGGTCACGCGACAGAAGCATCTGTCATTCTGCATGCTGACGGATCTGCTGAAATCACAGACAACGGCCGTGGCATGCCTGTAGAGATGCACCCGAGTGAGGGTATTTCCGCTGCAGAAGTGATCATGACCCAGCTCCACGCCGGTGGTAAGTTTGACCAGAACTCCTACAAGGTATCCGGTGGTCTGCACGGCGTGGGTATCTCTGTTGTGAACGCACTGTCTGACTGGCTTGAGCTGCGTATTCACCGCAAAGGCAAAGAACACTTTGTTCGTTTCATCGATGGCGGCACAACTGAAGCGCCTCTGAAAGAAGTCGGTGACAGCCCGAAGCGTGAAGACGGGCGTGACTATACCGGAACAAGCGTGCGCTTTCTCGCGGCGCCCTCAACCTTCACGATGACAGAGTACAATCGCGGTACACTGGAACATCGCCTGCGCGAGCTGGCCTTCCTGAACTCTGGCGTTCGCATTGTTTTCAAAGATCTGCGCGGCGCGGAACCTTATGAGACGGTGTTCGAGTATGATGGCGGTGTGAAAGCCTTCGTAGAGCACCTCGACCGTCAACGTGCCTCAGCTATTCCCGAAGCAATTTTTGCAATCGGTGAGAAAGATGGCATCACCGTTGAAGCCGCGCTCCAGTGGAATGACAGCTATCACGAGAATGTTCTCTGCTTCACAAACAACATCCCGCAGCGCGATGGCGGTACTCACCTTGCCGGTTTCCGTGCTGCGCTGACGCGTGTCATCAACAAATATGCTGATGAAACCGGTGCGGCCATGAAGGGCAAGGTCAACATTTCCGGCGATGACGCGCGTGAAGGCCTCACTTGCGTTCTCTCTGTGAAAGTGCCTGACCCAAAATTCTCTTCTCAGACCAAAGACAAGCTTGTCTCTTCTGAGGTACGTCCCGTGGTGGAAAGCCTGATGGCCGAGCAGCTTTCTATGTGGTTTGAAGAAAACCCGGGCCCTGCTAAAATGGTCATGCAGAAGATTGTCGAGGCTGCGGCGGCACGCGAAGCAGCGCGCAAAGCGCGCGAGCTGACACGCCGTAAAACAGCGCTCGATATTACCTCTCTGCCGGGCAAGCTGGCGGACTGTCAGGAAAAAGACCCTGCCAAGTCTGAAATCTTCATCGTGGAGGGTGATTCAGCGGGTGGTTCTGCGAAGCAGGGCCGTAACCGCGAAAACCAGGCTATTCTGCCTCTGCGTGGTAAAATTCTGAACGTAGAGCGTGCGCGTTTCGATAAGATGCTGTCGTCAGATCAGGTTGGTACGCTGATTACGGCACTTGGTGCAGGGATCGGGCGTCGGTCTGAGACAAACCCGAATGAGGGCTTCCAGATAGAGAAGCTGCGCTACCACAAGATCATCATCATGACCGATGCGGACGTCGACGGTGCGCACATTCGTACGCTGTTGCTGACATTTTTCTATCGTCAGATGCCGGAGATCATTGAAAACGGGTATCTCTATATTGCTCAGCCGCCGCTTTATAAGGTCTCTAAAGGTCGGTCAGAGCGTTATCTGAAAGATGATGCCGAACAGGAAACCTACCTGATCGGTGAAGGCACGACTGGCGAAGTTCTGGTGCTTCAGGACGGCGAGCAAATGGGTGGGGAAGACCTGCGTCAGCTCGTTTATGACTCCGTCGCATGTAAGAGCCTCGTAAAGCGTCTCGCTTTGAAAGCGCCGGGTGTTCTGGTGGAGCAAGCGGCTCTCGCCGGTGCGCTACATTCAACGGCTGGACAGGCGGAAGCCGAGAAGACAGCTATGCGTATGAACCGCATTGCTGAAGAGGGCGAAGATACCTGGCAGGCAAGCTTTGTCGACGGTGAGCTCGTGCTTGAGCGTGTCGTTCGCGACGTTGAAGAAAAGCTGGTCCTCGACAAGCAGCTTCTTCAGTCGGCGGATGCAAGAAAACTTTCAGACCGTGTTGACCCTCTATTAGAACTCTTCTCGGAACGATCTGTACTACGTCACGAAAAAGGCGGCGAAGTTGACGTATTTGGGCCCGTCTCTCTGGTAGATGCGGTGCTCTTCTCCGGCGCAAAAGGGCTGACAATTCAGCGATACAAAGGTCTGGGCGAGATGAACCCTGACCAGCTCTGGGAAACAACGCTCGACTCTAATGCGCGCACGCTGCTGCGTGTGAAAGTGGAGCATGGCGACGAAGCCGATGATATGTTCTCCAAACTCATGGGTGATGTAGTTGAGCCGCGCCGTGAATTCATTCAGGCGAATGCGCTGGAAGCGGAGGTTGACGTTTAGGCGCCTCAAGTATCTGTTTCTATTGTGGATTAGATGGCGTTCTTCCAGATCGAAGGACGCCATTTTTTGTATGCAGCACTTGTGATGGAAGTACTCACGGTAAACAAATCTTAAGATTGACTGATAAAATATTACCAGACTGATTTGCCCGTTAAGAGGACACCTGCGTGACCGATCTCATGACACCTAAACGACTGTTTCTTGGTGCAGTGTCGCTTTTTATTGGGGGACTCATTCTGTGGGGCGCGACCGCAGATATCCCGCCAATCCCCAAACTGTTCTCTCAGCAGGACAAGCTTGAGCATTTTGCGGCCTTTGGCGCTTTGATGCTGTGGCTTTCGGCGTTTCTCGGTCCGAAGAACTGGATGTACGCGGCGTGTATCGCCAGCAGTTGTGCAATCGGCCTGGAACTGGTTCAGGCATTTTTGGTGCCGACTCGAACGGGAGATCTACCGGATTTGATGGCTAGCTTCGCAGGGGTTGCCGCATCTGTCGGATTCATTTTTTATGTTCGCTCAACAGTACGGTCACGGCGGTCAACACAGCACGCCTGATTTTTAGGGGCGGAAAGTGTATGCCAGTCATCCGACTGACAAGTTTTAATTGCGAAAACCTGATGATGCGCTTTGCCTTTGAGAAGGTGGGCATCCCGCAAATACGACGTAAGCTGACCATGGTGTCTGATCAGGATGCTGCGGATGCGGTAGACGGCGCATTCAATGTGCTTTCGGAAGATGACAGAACGCTGACCGCGCAGGCGTTGGCCGCTACGGGGTCGGATATTTGCGCACTGCAGGAGGTGGAAAACCTCGTCACCCTTACAGCTTTTCATAACCGTTATCTACGGCGCTGGTCGCGAAACGGCTATCAGTCTCGCATACTGAGAGAGGGGAATGACGGCAGGGGTATCGATGTTGCCGCTCTGAGCCGTAAACGGCCTGATGACATCATTAGCCATGCGGATCTCACTCTGACTGATCTGGGTATCGTTCCTTTGCCAGAGCAGTCCGCACATGCACCTGTATTCCGCCGGGATTGCCTGCAGTTGGAATTCACATTCAGCGATACGCCGCTGACTATTTTTGTCTGTCATTTCAAATCAATGCATGGCGGACGATGGGAGACGCGTACCATTCGGGCGCAAGAGGCGCTCGGTGTGCGGCGATTGATCGAACGGCGCTTTGATGACCCGGCAGAGGCTAACTGGATTGTCTGCGGTGATCTCAATGACTTTCTCGAAAAAGACGGCGTGGTGGATGCCGGGCACGGTCTCGGCCCGCTGATCGACGGCGGTTTTGCGTTGGACGCCTTGATGATGTCCGACAAACCGGCCCTGGAGCGATGGACGCATCATTATCCTGACGAAGACAGCTATGCCGCGCTGGACCATTTTCTTCTTTCGCCAGCTCTTGCCCGTAAGAACCCGCGCCCCGATATGCGCATAACACGCAGCGGTCTGCCATGGCGGGCCGAGCGATATACCGGAATGCGACTTCCCGGCATTGGCTGGACGGCGCCAAAAGCCTCGGATCACTGTCCGCTCACGATTGAATTTGAAATCTGAGCTTCGCGGTGGATATTAAACAGAGAACGGGGCACGAACCCGTTGGGACAGAACAAGGATGCTGACATGTCGCGTTTTGATGACCTCGTAGAAACGGCAAAAAAGTATCAGAATCGCGCCGCGGAGAACTATGACCGCATCCGCAAGCTGGCCAGCGAACTGAAAGACGGGTTTTGCCAGTATCTGGGAACCGGTCATGGCGTATGTGTGCATCTTGTGCCGCCGGTAGGTCAGTTTCAGCCGAAGACTGATCTCGATACTGCCTTCTCCATTCCGCCACGTGGTTTCCGTCCGCTCGGGCCAGTGCTGTTCGGTCTTGCCGTGCGCGTTTCAGAGGGCACGGACTGGATCCGCGTTGTGATGCATTGTCACAAACAGGGCGAGCGGTTCATGATCGCGATTGATCACGGTCCGAACTACACGTTCAAGCTCCCATTGTCGGAGAATGATCCGTCAGAATTCTACGATCTTCTTTATCGTCACATCACATCCCAGTTTACCGAGGCAATTGAGCGCTATGATCGTGGAACCGATGCGCGTTCTATCGGTTTCGATTTTAGCGATCCGAATGAAACGGCCTGATACGGGCAATTTGGCTGGGATCAGTAATAACAGTTTGAATATCTGGCTTTGACGCTTTGCACGGTTGGTACTCCGGCGACGACTGGTGTAGCATTCTTGCGTGAGAGGCGTTCCGAAGCACTAAGGGGAATACTCATATATGGCTGTAAACGGTGATACGGCGGCGCTTCTGTCGCCGGTAGAGGCGGTTGCGCTGATTGGCGTTCTGGGCATTGGCGCCCAATGGCTCGCCTGGCGAATGCAATGGCCGGCGATCGTTATGATGAGTGCGGCCGGCCTGATATTTGGTCCGCTCTCTGCTTTGCTATTTGGCATTCCAGTGCTGTCGCCTGACAAAACGTTCGGCGATTTGTTGCGTCCGATTGTGTCGCTTGCAGTTGCGATCATCCTGTTTGAGGGCGGTCTCGTTCTGAAAGTGCATGATCTGCGGGAAGCAGGTTCGACGGTGAGGCGTCTCGTTTTCATCGGTGGACCCGTAACATGGTTGCTAGGCACGCTTGTATGTTACTATCTGGCAGGTCTTGGCCTCGGTACATCTATCCTGTTCGCGGGCATTCTGGTCGTGACCGGTCCGACAGTGATTATGCCTCTGCTGCGCCAGTCCAAACTTGGCGGACGTGTAGGTAAAGCGCTGAAATGGGAAGGCATCGTCAACGACCCTGTGGGCGCGCTGTTCGCGGTTGCCGCTTATGAGGTTCTGCGTGTTCTCTCGGCCGAACAAAGCGCTCTGTCTATCATCGGCTGGATCCTGTTTGCTGCCGTTTCAGGTGTCGTTATCGGCATCGCGCTTGGCAAATTCCTGTCTGCCGCGTTCCGAAATGCCTGGCTTCCGGAATACCTCAAAGCCCCTGTCATTCTGATCAGCGTTCTGGCCTGTTATGCGGGTGCCGAGGCGATCGAGCACGAGATCGGTCTGGTTGCTGTCACCGCATTCGGTATGACGCTTGGTAATTCCAAGTTCGCCAGCCTTCAGGACCTGCGACGTTTCAAAGAGAATATTGCGGTCATTCTGGTATCGGGCGTGTTCGTAATCCTGACTGCAAACCTCACCATCGAGACAATTGTAAGCGCGCTCAACCTGCAAACCGCGCTCTTCCTGATCGGTATGCTGTTTGTCGTGCGCCCTCTTTCTGTGGCGATCTCCACATGGGGTGAATTAAAGCCGAAGGAAATGTTCCTGACAGGCTGGATCGCGCCGCGCGGTATTGTTGCGGTCGCCGTTTCCGGCTTCTTTGCGAGCCGTCTGGCCACGCTTGGTGATGGCAGTTCTGATCTTCTACGGGGTGCCGAACAGATTGTGCCGCTGGCTTTTGCCATCGTCTTCACAACCGTTATCGCGCACGGCTTCACCATGGGGCCGCTCTCTCGCAAGCTGAAGCTCGCCCATTCAGGCCCGCAGGGTGTCCTGCTGGTTGGTGCCAACATTTGGAGCGTCGGGCTGGCGAAAATCCTCAAAGAGGCCGGTGTGAATGTGATGATGGCGGATACAGACCTGCGTCGTCTGCGTCCGGCGCGCGAGGCGGGCATCTCTGTTTATACCGGTGAAGTGCTGTCTGAATCCGCGGAGCACCGTATGGATCACTCACTGTTTGCCTTCTGTGCGGCGGTGAGCGCGAACGACTATTACAACGCTCTGGTTTGCCGTCATTTCGGCCCTGAGCTTGGTCGTGACCGGACTTTCCAGCTTTCTACCTCTGACAATGAGGAAGATTTCCTCGGTGTGCCGCGTGCCTCACGTGGGCGTACTCTGATCCGTTCAGGTCGTAACTATGACGGCCTGATCCGCGATCACTACAAGAAGTGGATCTTCCATAAGACGGACCTCACTGAGAAGTATGACTTCGAGACGTTCAAGAAAGAACGTCCTGATGCAGACCTCATCGCTGAAATCCGCGCCGATGGTACAATTGCCATGATTGGCCCGGATCGTCCGGCACGCGGTGAAATCGGTTCGCGTATTATCAGCTTCGGTCCGGACGTTGCTGAGAAAAAGACTCCAATCGAGGTAACGGACGGTCAGCCTCCGGCGGACCCGGAACTTCCATAAGCATGTAAAAGGCGCCCGTTCTGCTTCAGCCAGTTGCGGGCGTTTTTATGTGGGCCATAACTCTTCTCTACCAGCGCCCAGAAGTCGGCTGAATGGTTCATCTCTATGAGATGGGCCACTTCATGGGCTGCGACGTAATCCAGAATTTGGGGCGGCGCGAGAATGAGCCGCCATGAAAAATTCAGATGCCCCTTCGACGAGCATGAGCCCCAGCGAGACCGCGTGTCACGGATGGTGATCTTCACCGGATCGACAGCCAGTCTTTCGGCGTGAACATCGACACGTTCGTTGATTGCCTCTCGTGCCTTCATTTTCAGATAGCGCAGAACGCGGTCTGAATAGGTGATGTCGGCGCCCGGACTATCGAGTTGTGGCGGTGTGCCCTCAATCTGACGTGTCCGACCACGCGCCCCGGACTGGGTAAGAAGGTGCATTTCCCCCGAAACGGGGATTTCGATCCCTGGTTCCAGCGTGATAACGTCAGGTTGTCGGCAGATCTGATTTTCAATCCAGCCCGCCTTGGATTGAACAAATTTTTCTGCTGCTTTGTAATGGCGGGGTGATGGAGCCGTAACAACAGGGGACTGCGTTTTTGGATCTACACGTAAAATCAGGCGTTTAGCCCTTGGATTGACGCGGAACAGAACGGAAAGTTCTGAGCCGGACGGTGCTGCGATGTCGATTCGACGTGTGTTCATATTTGTATTGTTATACGCAGTTTCGAAGGGGAAAAACTGCTAACCTCAGGGTTCAGGAAGAAGGGAATTTCAGATGAAGAAAATTTTGCTCGCGAGTGCTGCTGCGCTGACGCTTGCCGCTTGCGGTGGTGACGGTCCGGCTGCCAGCCCGGAAGACATTAACGCAGCGCTGACACAGCTGTCACTGCGCGATTCTGGCTCAGGCCGCGTAGAGTTTGAAGACCGCTCTGAAAGCGGCAATGACGTTGTGTTCCGCAATGTCATGATCCGCACCAGCGATTTTGAAGCCGACGCCGACGAAGAAGATGAGGACGGCATAGTGGAGGTCGACGTTGACGGCTCTGCTGACCTCAAAGCTGAGGAAATGATCTTCACCGGTCTCAACGTCGATGATGCAGGCATGGCCAACTTCTCTCGCATGGTCATGAACGCAATTGAAGTGGTTCCGACCGATGAAGTTGAGGCAGAGAATGCAAGCTTCACTATCGGCCAGATCGCGCTCGACGGTCCTTCCGCGCAACTGGCGGCATGGCTTGGCGGCGTGTTCGGCCATTCCGAAGCGGCTGACCTGCCAGACACAGAGAATATGAGCTTTGACGGCCTGTCGCTGACGAACCTGCTTGTTGCAGGTGAAGATGATGACTCTGGCATGATCAACCTGTCGGTCGCGTCTATCGAAGCGGAAGACTATGGCCCTGAAACCATTGGTTCGTTCGAGGTGGATGGTGTCAGCTTCGCCTTCGACGATGGTGACGAGTCCGGCACATTCACACTCGGCAAAATCTCTGTTGGCGGTGTGAATTCGGCTCTCCTGAACGCTCTGATGAATGCTGAGGACGAAGAAGCAAGCGCTGATCTGATGAGCGCGATCTACGGCAATCCGATGGACCCTGGCTTTGACGAGTTCTCTCTGGAAAACATGAACTTCAACGGTGTTGGCCTGGCTGTGGCGCTGGATGATCTCTCTTATGATGTGTCCCGCAACTCAGATGGCGTGCCGACACGTTTTGTCATGCCGGAATTTACGCTGACAGTTGATGCGGACGCAGAAGGTGGTGAAGCCGGTGCGCAGTTTGCGCCAATGCTGGCCATGGTTGGCCTTGAGCGCATTGTGCTCTCGGGCTCAAGCAACAGCACGTATGATCCGGAAACGGACATTTCCACGACTGAGAGCAGCAGCTTCGCGATTGAAGACGTCTTCACTATGTCGTCTGTCAGCGAAATTGGCGGTATCAGCGCTATGGCAACTGCGCTGGAGGGCATGGACCCTGACGCCTTCGTCAATGGTGAGCAGGACCCGCAAGCTATGATGATGGAGGTTTATTCCCAACTGGACATTCACCAGCTCAGCTTCACCATCCGTGATGTGGGGCTTCTGGACAAAGTCTTCGCCGTTATGGGTCCGCAACAGGGTATGACTGCCGAGGATATGCGCGGCATGGCAGTTGGCATGACGGCAATGCTGCCAGCTATGACAAGCGGCATGGGCGTTGATCAAGCGATCGCGAGCGATCTGGCGACCGCTTTGCGCGTCTTCCTCAGTGGTGAGCAGGACGAGCTGACAATCTCGTTCGACCCTGAAACATCCTTTGCGCTCGGCGATCTGATGGCCGACCCGACGCTGCTGACACAGGAACGTCTCGGCTTTACGGCTACGGCGAACTAATTGTCGAAAGTCTGAAACGAAAGAAAACGCCCTCGGCCGATGCTGAGGGCGTTTTTGAATCTACGAATTAGCGATGCGCTTATTCAGCCGCAATCAGGAAGGCGTTGTTCCATTCTGATTCCAGCTTTGTATCGTGGAATTTATGGATGAAGTTCACCACGCGCGGCACGATTTCCTTGCGGAAACGCGAACCGTTGAACACGCCATAATGGCCGACGCCCGGCTGGACATAATCAAGCTGCATATCTTCTGGCAGGTTCGAGCAGAGGTCATGCGCTGCCTGCGTCTGGCCGATGCCTGAGATATCGTCTTTCTCGCCTTCAACCGTCATCAGCGCGGTTTTCGTGATCGTCGACGGTTTCACGAGGCGCCCGCGGTGCATGAATGTGCCGAGCGGCAACTCATGATTCTGGAAGATGCGTTTGATCGTATCGAGGTAGAACTCGGCAGAGAGGTCCAGCACTGACAGATATTCGTCATAGAACTCGCGGTGTTTGGAGGCGCTGTCGCCATCATCACCGACCAGATGTTCGAAGAATGACCAGTGGGCATCCACATGGCGTTCCCAGTTCATATTCATGAAGCTGGAAAGCTGCACAAAGCCCGGATACACGCGGCGCATCGCGCCCGGATAAGGCATTGGCACTGTGTAGATCATGTTCTCTTCGAACCACTCAAACGGGCGTTCTTCCGCAAGAAGGTTTGGAACAGTCGGGCTTTTGCGACAATCAATCGGCGAGCCCATAAAAGTCATGCTGGCTGGCACATTGGGATCATTGTCTTCCGACATAAGTGCGATAGCGGCGAGAGTAGGCGGGCCTGGCTGGCAAACTGCAAGCACGTTTGACCCCGGACCGACTTCGCCAATCATGCGGCGGACATAGTCGATATAGTCGTCCAGGCTAAACCGACCCTGGAAGAGCGGCACCATGCGGGCGTCTGTCCAGTCCGTGATGTAGACTTCAAAATGCGGAAGGAAGGCCTCGACTGTGCCGCGCAGCAGGGTCGCATAGTGGCCTGACAGAGGCGCTACGATCAGAAGGCGCGGTTGAGGTGAGGCGTCACCCAGTGCATCAGCGAGTTCTTCCGGATCGCGCTGAAAGTGGACCAGATTGCACCATGCATCAGACCAGACCGTCTCAACGTCTACAGAGACTTCCTTACCGTTGATCTCTGTGTGTTCCAGACCCCAGACAGGCTTACCATAGGATCGCGTCAGAGACTCAAAAAGGGAAGAGGTGGCGGCAATCGACTTTCCGAATTCTGTACGCGAGAGCACGTTATAGTCGGATTCAAACATAATCCGGTTGGCGCGAGCAAACATACGCATAGGAGCGGCAGCCGCGCGGTGCATCTCAATCATGGAGTAGAGCATTTGGGCCCTTTCAGTCGATAACAGCAATTATTGTTATGTTGCGCTGCAGCATACGATAATCAAGCGGTTTTAACAACTGGTCTACGCCAAATGGGGAATTGGGGGCACCGTCTCGCGTGTGAGGCGTGCCCCCAACTATGGTTACGCCATTTCAGGCATGGGCCAGTTATGGCCAGTCAGATAACGCGCTTCCATTCGGGTGATATACTCAACCAGGTTTTCATGGCGCCGCACGAGACCGGAAAGCGGTGTATCAAAGAATTCGGATGCAGCAGAAATCAGGACGGCGGCAACGCTAGCATCTGCGGCGGCGGGTGTGTTTCCGAACAGGTAATCCTTATCGCCAAGGAAATTCGCAATCGCAGTGATATCGCGATCTGCAAGCGCAAGCTGTTCGGCTTCGGAATGTCGACCAAAGCCCTGACCATGCATGTAGGCATTAATACTGCCGCGGACTTCGTCCGTAACTGCCTTACGCTGGGCTTCCGGGATACTCCTGAAGAACAGGGCGGGACCTTTTTGGAAATTCTCATCCTTCAGCCAGCGCTGGGTGAGGATATTGTTGACGATATTATCTTCCGCCATGCGCTCAAGTGCCCAACCGGTAGCGGCCTCTGCTGCTGACAGTCCGTTATCAAGTGATTTGCCCAGTTTGCGTTCCAGATGCCAACGAATGAAATTGCTGTCTTCGACAAGCGTACCATTGTCGATCAGATACGGGGCTTTCGTTTTTGGAACGGCCTCAAGATCGGCAACTGCCAGTTCGAACTCCACGCCCAGCATTTGCAGCTGTATGAGGGACTTCATGACAAACGCGCTCGGTGACGGGCAATCGAACATCGGGCCCCATCCATAAAGTGTAATCATCCTGTTTTCTCCGTGTTGAAAGATATCCCTTGCTAACGCAGGGCTACTGCCAACATGCTGTCAGTATGGTGGGACTAGGATGATGACATGAGACGAACCGAACGCCTGTTTAAAATCATTCAGATCCTGCGGCGGCATGATCGCCCCGTGACTGCGCATGAGCTTTCCGAAGAACTCGAAACATCGCTGCGGACTGTCTATCGTGATACAGCGGAGTTAATTGCACAACGCGTGCCGATCCGCGGTGAGGCGGGCATGGGTTACATTCTGGATGACGGCTATGACATGCCACCTCTCATGCTGACCGCAGACGAGTTGGAGGCCGCGGTTCTTGGCGCGAAATGGGTAGAAGCGCGCGGCGATACGCATTTACAGCGCGGCGCAAAAGATCTGATCGCCAAACTGACAACGGCGGTCCCTAAAACGCTCCAGCCGGTCATTGTGGACAGCGGCCTGACGCCGATCAGTTTTCGCTCGCGCCTGATCGACACTGTCGATGTGTCGCTTATTCGCGGCGCGATCCGTGACCGCCACAAGGTTCTGGTGACGTATTCCGATGAGAAAGCACAAGCTAGCGAACGGGTGATCTGGCCGTTCCTGCTCGCTTATTCGGAAGACTACCGGATGATCTGCGCCTGGTGCGAACTGCGTCATGGCTTTCGCCACTTCCGGACCGACCGCGTACAGTCAGCCCTCGTCATGGAAGAGCGCATACCCGAACGTATCAGCTCTCTACGCAAAGCCTGGCAGGAAGAGCGCAGGCGCGAGGCAGAAAAGAATCCCTGCGCTGCGCCGGATCAGCCTTCTACCTGAGGCAGGAAGTTGGTCATACAGTCTGCCATATCGCGCGGGTTTTCTGTTGCGATGAAGAAAGTGTCCATTTCCCAGTTTTCATCCATCAGATAGATGGCGGCTGAGTGGTCGAACACGTAGCCGATGGCGCTGTCTTCCTGTTCGCTGACGGAATAAATGGCCTGAAACGCGTCAGCCGCTTCGCGGATTTGCTCGTCGCTGCCGGTCAGGCCGACCATGTCTTCAGGATAATAGGGGTTGGAGACATAGGCGCTCAGGACTTCCGGTGTGTCGCGCTCCGGGTCAAAGCTGATAAGCATGACGCGCGGATGGACCATGTCTTCTGGCAGCTCATCCAGCGCATATGTGATCTTTTCCATGATGACAGGGCAGGCATCAGGGCAGACCGTATAGCCGAAATACATGAGCGTCGGGCGGCCCATATAATCTTCCTGCGTAACCGGTGTGCCCGTCTGGTCGATCAGGCTGAAGGGACCACCCCAGCCATAGTCGCCGCGCGACATGCATGTGTTCTGCGCACCTGATGATTGTGCGACATTGGTGGAACCGTCATTTCCACAGGCCGCAATCGTGAGGGCTGTAGCTAGAGCGCAAGTACGAAAAAGCGTAGAAGTAGAAATCATGAGACTGGTCCTTTAACACGGGTTCAGATAGGACAGTTCGGGACAGAATAAAATACCGGGCGGGACCGTGGCTGACACACTGGACGATCAGAGTACGATTTTTTCCCTTCCAAAAGAAGGGCTTGGTGGGGTTGGATCTGCTTTCGGGCGCCTCAGGGTGCGCACCTTTGTCGCGACTCGCTGGCTGGCAATTCTCGGTCAGGCGATTGCTGTTCTGTTTGTTTACTTCGGTCTCGGCTTTTCTTTGTCGCTTGGGTTGTGCCTGGCTGCGATTGCTGTGTCTGCCTGGCTGAACGTTTTCGTGATGATTGCGTTTCCGAGCCAGCGGCTCGCGACAACGCCGGAAGCGGTCGCCCAGTTTGCCTTTGATATTCTTCAGGTCACGTTTCTGATTGCGATCACGGGCGGTCTGGAAAACCCCTTTGTGCTGATGATCATGGCGCCTGTGACAATTGCGTCTGTTAGTCTGGAAACACGCTATTCCATGGGGCTCGCTTTGCTTGCGCTTGCCTGCACAGCTGCCATGGCATTCTTCCATCTGCCGCTGCCATCGCCGCCCGGCGAAGAGCTGGAAGTTCCTGCCCTGCTGGAAATCGGACAGTTCTGCGCGGTCGCGATTGGTCTGGCCTTCTTCGCGCTGTCTTCCATACGTGTGTCGCGTGATGAAGCGCGTCTGGTGCGGGCGCTTGATGCCGCTCAGGTCGTTATGGCGCGCGAGCAAAAGCTATCTGCGCTCGGCGCGCTAGCCGCTGCCACAGCGCACGAGCTTGGCACGCCGCTGGCGACGATCCATCTGGTTGCCAAAGAAATGGCGGCAGACCTTGAGGATGATGATCCGCATAAGGAAGATGCGCGCCTTCTCTCTGAACAGGCAGACCGGTGCCGGTCCATTCTGCGACGGCTCGCGCAAGAACGCGAGACCGGTGACATCGTTCACGCGCGTATCCAGCTCTCTACTCTGGTAGAGGAGGCGGCGCGTCCTCATAAGGGGCGCGACAAGCTGGTGGAAGTTCGCACCTTCGCCCATTCGACGGCGACGGACCTCACCGAGCCGAAGCTCGACCGGTCCCCTGAAATTCTCCACGCACTCGGCGCGTTTGTAGAGAATGCGGTCTCCTTTGCAGACAGCTATGTGTCCCTCGATGCGGTATGGAGTGACCGGATCATCACCATCTCTGTAACAGATGATGGACCGGGTTTTTCGCCAACAGTCTTGCCTAAATTAGGCGAACCTTATATTTCCGAGCGCAGCCAGAAACATGCCGGGGGCGGCGATATGGGGCTTGGTTTCTTCATTGCAAAAACGCTCATTGAACAGAGCGGCGGTGAGGTGGCGACCTTTAACCGTCCCGAACCTGAAAAAGGGGCGGTTGTCCGGCTGCGATGGGAAAGAGCTGCGCTTGAGGCCGAAACGACTTGGTCTGCGCACGAAACAGGCTTAGATGATTTAAGCCCTTCGAGTGAATAGAAGCTGGACAGATATTATGAGTGCTGAGATCGACATCCACAAAGCTCTGGAAGAGCTGACTGACCGAACACTGATGGTACTGGATGACGATGCGCCGTTTCGGACGCGCCTGGCACAAGCACTCACACGTCGTGGTTTTACAGTTTCAGCAGTCGGCACAGTCGCCGAAGCAAAAGACGTTGCACGTCTGAACCCACCGGCATTCGCAGTGATCGATCTACGCCTGGAAGACGGTTCTGGCCTTGAGGTTGTTGAAACACTCCAGCAGCACCGTGAAGACGTTCGCGCAATCATGCTGACAGGCTATGGCGCGCTGGCGACGGCGGTTGCTGCCGTGAAAGCGGGTGCGATCGATTACCTCTCCAAGCCGGCTGATGTTGAAGATATCATCAAGGCTCTGGTTGCCCAGCGCGATGAAGCGCCTGAGCCGCCGGAAAATCCGATGTCTGCTGACCGTGTGCGTTGGGAACACATCCAGCGTGTTTACGAGCTCTGCAATCACAATGTGTCAGAGACAGCGCGTCGCCTGAACATGCACCGCCGCACGCTGCAGCGTATTCTGGCGAAGCGTGCGCCGCGCTAAAATAGCCGCGGCAGCAGAAACAACGCCCACATCGCGTAAATCGCCAGCCAGTTGACGGTGAAGATCAGTCCACGACGGATAATTTTCGTGGACAGCGTTGCTGCGAGTAAATGCCAGATACGTCCTGCCAGAAAGACGAAGGCGAGCGTCAGATAGGTCCAGTTTACGAGGTCCTCGGCCCATAGCATGGCGACCAAGGCATAGAAGAGAATTGGGGCTTCAAACTGGTTCTTGAGATTGGCGCTGATGCGAGCCTCCAGCGCCTCGACCGGCTGTCCTGCGCGCTTTTGAAATCGCGCAACAGACAGCCAGCAGTATAAAATGAAAAGGATGCCAAGATGACCGGCGACAGGCCAGAGGATTAGGTCTCTGTCGATGATCTCAAACATTGGCATCCCTTCTGAGTGTCAGGCCCGTTTATACCGGGTCGTAAGGGAAGACGGAGGCCGATGCGCCAAGGTCTTCCATGTCGTTCTTCATCGCAGGAAGTGCGGTATCCAGAATGCTTTCCGGTGACCAGCCTTCCAGATTGGCCATGCTGCGTACCGGACGTGGCTGGCTGAAGAGAACGAGCTCGTTGCCGCGAACCGCAAAAATCTGGCCAGTCGTGTCGCATTTATCAGAACACAGGGCGAGCGCCAGATTTGAGACCTGCTCCGGACGCATGGCGTTTTTCATGCGCTCGACACGTTCGCGGCTGGCTTCGTCAGTCACCGGAATGGAGGCAATCATGCGTGTCCAGGCGAATGGCGCGATGACGTTGGAGCGGATATTCTTACGCACACCTTCCATTGCGATAATGCGTGATAAGCCCACAATGCCGAGCTTGGCAGCCGCATAGTTTGCCTGTCCGATATTACCGATCAGGCCGGATGTAGAGGTGAAGAAGACATAGTTGCCATTCTCGCGGTCGCGGAAATATTCCACCGCCGCGCGTGCTACATTGTAAGAGCCGCGAAGGTGTACAGCGATGACGGCATCCCAGTCTTCTTCGCTCATTTTGTGGAACATTTTATCGCGCAAGATGCCTGCCGGATTAATGATGGAATCCAGCCCGCCAAACTCTTTTTTTGCGCCTTCCACCATCTCTTTGACGGCTTCAAAATCTGTGACGCTATCGGAGTTGGAAATGGCCGAGCCACCTTTTGCACGGATCTCCGCTGCGACCTCTTCTGCCGGGCCTGCGCTGCCTTCGTCGGCACCAGACAGGCTGCCACCCAGATCGTTGACGATGACGTTGGCACCCAGCTCGCCGGCCATTAACGCAGTGGCTTTACCAATGCCATTACCGCCACCCGTAATGAGGATGGTTTTACCGTCCAGAATACCCATGAAGCTCTCCCTGTTTCTCTTGTTGGGAGATACGTTAATCAGCCCGTTCCGGCTTGGAAAGACGAAACTCCTCTTGTCTGACACCACTATCCCCAGTAGACGCGCCGGATGATCATTTACGACCGCGAGATTCCAGACCGTGATGGCCGCGCAATCGAACGTCTGTTCGATGCGACCTTCGGTGCGGGACACTTTGCCAAGACGGCAGAGCGGGTGAGGGAGTATTCCTACTCTCTGCCGGAAATCACGCGTGTTGGTCTTCTGAATGGACGCTTGATCGCTGTTTGCCGTGTCTGGCCGATCTTTATCGGCGGCACGCCAGCCCTGTTTTACGGGCCGATTGCGGTTGCGCCTGAGTATCAGGGCGGCAAAGTGGGGCGCTCTGTTACTGAAGCGTCGCTTGAAGCGGGGCGTGCCTCAGGCCATCAATGGGCATGCCTTATCGGTGCCCCGCCATATTTCGGACGTGTCGGATTTGAAGTGCCGCCGCACGGGAGCGTTCAGTTTCCGGGGCCGCAGAACCAGTCTCGTATCATGCTGAAACGCCTGCGTGCGCCCGAGGATGAACCTTTCCCGACAGGGGCGGTTACCTACCCTCGCGACGCCATGCGAGCAAGAGCAACCCAAAGAGCATACCTGCGACGAGCCAGGTTGGAAGAATAGGCTGGCTGCTGGCATCGCGCACCGCATAGGCCTGACGGTCTCGTATTCCGATCCAGTTTCCATCACCGCCGCCGCGTGACGTCATGCGAAGTTCCGGTGTGTCGCCCGCATCTGTCAGGCGTGTGACGACGCCGTTTGTCGCGTCGGTAAGTGGGAGAACACGTTCGGTAGTGGAAAGAAGGTCGGCAAATTCGCGAGGTTGTGCCGGACCGTTCAGGAATATTGTCTCCAGATCACCGACGGCTGCGCGGTAAAGGCCGAGCTGTTCTGATGGCAGGCGTACTTCCTGAACGCCATATTCGTTTTCAGCCCAGCTATAAGTAGTTTCGCTTCCGTCCGGAAAGATGATGTTGAGACTGTCTGGCGTCGAGGAAAGTGATGTCAGATTGGCGATAATGTCTTCGCCTTCACTGCGCATTGTCAGCCGCTCTTCTTCCAGCTCCGGTTCCCGCATCGTCCAGTGAACAATACGGCGCACGAGTTCGGCAAACGGTCCGCCGCCTTCATGTCCGCGCGCCCAAAGCCAGAGTTGGTCTGACATGAGTTCAGCGACGCGGCCTTCGCCGACACGGTCGACGGCAAGCAGCGGCTGGCCGTCTTCTGTCGTCATCAGAACATCACCCGTGACTTCGCGCGCTCCGATGTATCGATACCAAGGGCCGAGCGCGTCTTGCTCCAGCGTACTGGTTATGGAGTGGCGCTCTCCCAGACCGGAGATCTGCGGGACGAAGCGCTGTGTCTCAACGACGCCTGTCGGGCTGAGAGGCAGCACCGAAGCGAGCGGCGTGCGGTGGAGGCTGGCAGGCCCTGCAAACGGTTCGCCTGCAGATATAATCAGCGCGCCGCCCTGATCGACATAGCGGGCAATATTATCCAGATACCGCAGATGAAGCACGCCGCGGCGGCGATACCGGTCGAAGATGATCAGATCGAATTCACGCAGCTTGTCTTCGAACAGCTCGTTGGTCGGGAATGGAATGAGCGCCAGTTCGTCTGTAGGCGTCGCATCCTGTTTGTGAGGCGGGCGCAGAATGGTGAAATGAACGAGGTCCACCATCGGGTCAGACTTCAGAATATCACGCCATGCGCGGCCACCGCGGTGTGGTTCACCGGTTATCAGCAGCACGCGTAAAGAGTCGCGAATACCGGTGAGCGTCATCGCGGTGATGTTATTCGCCGCGGTCAGTTCGTTCTGGGCTGCTGCAATTTCAACTGTGACCGTGTTCGGGCCGCGACGGTCGATGGTAACGGGCACCTCTGTCGGCTGGCCGGTCTCCACCAGAATACGCCGGGAAGGTTCGCCGTTCACGGACACGTCTACTGTCGTCGTGATGGTATCGCTGGCGGTCACGAGAATCTGCATAACAGCTTCGTCGCCGACAATTCCGTAGCTTGGTGCGGAAACGATCTCGACGCGGCGGTCGGTTTCGTCTTCCGAACCGATAATCAGTCCGTGGACGGGACCAAATTCTTCAAGGTCTTCGGTCGCTTCCGGGATATCGTGCGCCTGGCCGTCTGTGATGAGGATTGTGCCAGCAATCTGATCGCGTGGCGTGTCCGCCAGCGCAGACGTCATAGCAGCAGCAAGCTGTGTTTCTGGCGCGCCGGGGCGGGTTTCAACCAATTGCACATTTACGTTTTCCAGCGCGGCGAGCTGGCTCAGCAACGCAGCAGAGACGTCGTTTGCAATAGCGCGCCGGTCTGCGACACCCATGCTGGAAGACTGGTCGAAGACAATCGCAACTGTGCTCGGCAGCGCTTCGCGGTTTTCACGTACCCAGAGCGGGTTGGAAATAGCAGCAGCGATAAGTGTCAGCGCGAGAGCCCGTGTCAGCCAGGCACGTCCGCGCCGGACAAGGTAAAGTCCCCAGACGATCAGCGCGGCAATGCCCAGTGCGATGAGCACCGGCCAGCCAAGATGCGGATCAAAGCTCAGATGTGCAGCCGTCATCTGTCACCTCCCGGCGTGAGGTCGCGCGGGTTGCGATTTTGATCACGCCCGCGGCCCGGCAGATCGTCATCGGACTCGCCCAGACGTTCCAGAAGGGCTGGCAAGTGGACCTGATCTTCTTTGTAATTTCCGGTCAGAATATACATCACGATGTTAATGCCGGTCCGGAAGGCAAGCTCGCGATTCCGGTTTCCACCGTCTACCGAATAAAGCGGTCGCCCTACTTCGTCGACAGCCCAGGCTGACGCCATATCCGCGTCGGTGATGAAGAGGGTAGAGACACCATCGCCGCGACGTTCATCGCGCTGGGTACCTGCGCCGCTTTCAATCCAGAGCGGACGGCCCGGATAGCGGCCGTAAAAGCCATCCAGCAGATAGAAGGCGCGGGAGAGCACATGGTCTTCGCTCGCCTGCATGAGCGGCGGGACATCAAGACCGTTCAGAAGGTTTGTCAGACGCTCATCCGTTTGCGTACCAATGCCGGAACCTGATGTCGTGTCGATCAGCAGAGCGCCACCATTGCGCAGATACTGGCCAAGAGCCGTGCTCTCTTCCTCTGTCAGCGCCATGCCGCTTTCTGGCATAACCAGCATGATGAACGGGAAGAGATTGAGCGGGTCTTCAGCGAGGTTCAGCCCGATAGGTTCATCCGGTTCCACGGTCGTCCGGCGGTAGAGCATCATGGAGAGGCCGCGCAGGCCTGCCTCGGCTTTTGTGTTCGCCGTCGCATCGTCTGTAATGACATAGGCAAAACGCAAGGTAAGCGCCGCCTGCATGACCTCGTCACGCGGTTCGGATTGTTCGCGGGCCGTGCGGTTCTGCGCGTCTGCGTGATCGGGGAGAACTGTACCAGCGCAAAGCAGCATGATGGCGACACCCGCTTCGCGGCCAAAACGTAGTCGGCCTGCAATTAGCAGCGACACAATCAGATCAATGAGCAGAAGAAGCAGAGCCAACGTCAGGAAGAAGCCGCCAAGGCGTGTGGTAGATAATTCGCCAGTCGAGCGGACGGTGACGCCATTTGGCCAGTCTGTCACGGCTTCTGGTATCCAGCCTGCGCCAGCGTTCAGGGTGAGGGTCAGCGTACCGCCCTGATAAAGCCCGGCAGGGTGCGCTGCATCGGCGCGTGGTATGACGCCGGGCTCGATCTGTAGCGGGCGGGCATTCGCCGCTGGCGTGACGAAATCGCCGAAACCGGACAGCCAGCGACGTGGGGCAAGGCTCGTTTCCGTTGTTGCACCTGCCGCTGCAAGTTCGCGCGCGGGCAGGGTAGCGTAACGCATCATTTCGACGAACACACCGGCTAGCGGCAGGTCTGACCATTCTGGGCCAGCTGTGACGTGGAACAGGGTGACGCGGCCACGGCCAAGCGTTTCAGACGTTACGAGCGGCGTGCCATCGGCGAGGCGTGCCCATGTGCGCGAAGCAAGCTGTGGGTCTGGCTGGGCAAGCACCTGACGGCGGATCATCACCTGATCGCGCGTTGTGGTCAGGCGGGCAAACGGGCCCGTCTCGCTAAAGCTGGTCAGCTCCTGTGGTGTGTCCCATGACAAAGCGCTGTCCAGTGCACGGGATGCGCGGCGTAGACGCACGGGAAGAAGATCGTCAGATTGTGCGGCCATGCGGGGGCCTGCAAAACGGATCAGCACGCCGCCGTCTTCAACCCACGCACTGAGGCGTTCTTCGGCAGTATCTGACAACTCGCCAACGTCAGTCAGAATGAGAACGTTCAGTTCTTCATTCATGAGTTCATCCAGCGTGCCCTCAACAATGGTGGCAAAAGGTGAGAGCGCGTTGCGAACGTAATAAGCGTCCGAGAGCAGCGGTTGCAGGGTCTGGCCTTCGCCAACGAGGCCAACACGGCGCATACGGCCTGCGCCATCCCACTGCCAGACGGCACCAGCAGAGTTCTGACCGTTCAGGCGGAACCAAGACATGCCTGTCTGAATGCTTTCAGGTACGTCGAAGCGGAGTTCCGTCGTTGATGTGCCTGCCTCAAACGCGCCGCGTGCCGTCGCCAGCGACGCACCGGTGTCGTCATATGCAGTAATCGAAAGCTGGAGCTGTGTGTCGTCCTGCGATCGCGCCAGTGACAGGATTGGACCATTGGCGCTGGTGGCTACGCCGGTGATTCCGACGAGATCGTTGCCGGTGACGGGAATGGCATCGACGTTCCCAATCCGCGTCAATTGCGAGCTTAAGGCCGCAAAGCCCTCACCGAGCTGATTATCGCTCACCCAGACGATATCAAAGCTGTTCGTTTCAAGGTCTGAAAGGTTTTCGGCGAGCGTGTCATAATCCGGGCGCCAGCCATTCGGGCGCATAGCCTGAACGACGCCGCGAGCATTTTGCGGGCTGAGCCTGTCCGCCAGCGCATCCGTCAGGTCGGTCTGGGTAGAGCCAATCACATAAACGCCGAGGTCGCGATCAATCGAGCCAAGCGTGCCGAGCGCCGCGTTCTGAATGGCTGACCAGTTCGGCGCTGCCGTCCAGCCATCATCGACGATGAGGAGCACATCGCGATCAAATACAGCGTCTTCGGCGTTCTGGCGGGGCGACCAGACCGGGGTCGACAAGCCGATAATTGCAAGCGTGATCACCAGCATGCGCAATGCAATGATCCACCATGGCGTTTTATCAGGCGTTTCCTCAACGGGCTCCATGTCTTCGAACAAGGCAAAAGACGGAAGCGTCTGGTCTTTTGGCTGAGGCGGTGTCGCGCGCAGGACGAACCATAAGAGCGGCAGACCGAGCAGGGCCAGAAGCGCTAATGGCGTCAGGAAAAGAAGCGGACCAAGCGCAAAGCTCATCGCGGCGCTCCTGCACCAGCAAGATCCTGCATTACACGGAATGCCAGCGGGCGGCGCGTGTTGCCGAGAATATGCGTTTCAAACCCCCAGCCAATACGGGCAGCCAGAGCGCGCACAGCATCCTGCCGCTTTTTGAAGCGTGCTTCGTAAGTGTCTTTCAGGTCTTCCGTCCGACCGAAAATACGGGACAGCGTACTGCCCGGACGACGAAATTTGACCCGTCCAGAGAACGGGAACTCGACTTCCATCGGGTCGCAAATCTGCAAGAGCATGCCAGATGCGCCGTCAGACGCAGCCGATGAGATGGCGCGGGCCATGTCGTCCATATTGCTGTAAAAATCACTGGCGATGACCACAATTGAACTGTCGCGCTCAGGTATGCTCGGCACGTCAGAGTGGTTCGGATGATCAAACGCTTCAAGAGACTTCTGGATCAACTGACCTGCATTGAATGCGCCTTTGCCGCTGCCAAGCACGCGGGCGCGATCGCCTTCTGCGCAAAACTGATAGGCAAGTGCGGTCAGAATAATGCGCGCCTCTTCGGCCTTGGTGAGCCCGCCCTTAATGCTTGTCCAGTCGAAGCCGGATGACGGGTCTACCCAGATTTCCATCTGGCGTGCGGTCTGCAGTTCGTGTTCGCGGATAAATAGCTCATCGCCCGTGGCGGAGCGGCGCCAGTCAATGGCGTTGGCACTGTCTTCGGGCGTGCGTCCGCGATACTGCCAGAAATCCTCACCATGCCCCGCACGCTGCCGCGGCGCACCGCCCGGATGAGCGGTCGCCTGCTGACGTGTCAGCACTGAAAACTCCGGCAGTTCAGAGGCCAGAGTTTCAGCTTCGGCGCGAAGACGGTTCAGATCACGCATAAATCAGCGTTTCCGGGTCGCCAGTGTCTCGATGAGTTTTGGCAGCGTCGGGGCTTCACCTGTCGGGTCGAAGCGCAGCGCCATACGGTGGCCGAGGGCCGGTTCTGCCAGAGCTTCAATGTCCTCTACGCTTGGCGCGAGGCGTCCGCGAAGCAGAGCGCGCGCACGGCAGGCCAGCATAAGCGCCTGACCAGCACGCGGAGATGGGCCCCACAAGACCTGTTTGCGTACAGATTCGTTTTCGCTTTGCTCGGGACGGGCATCGCGGATCAGCTTGAGAATGCGATCAACAATTTGTGTTCCGACCGGCAGGCGGCGGACGAGACCCTGAATTTCTATCAGCTTCTCAGCCGATAGAATCTTCTGAAGCTCAGTATCGCTGCCGCTGGTTGTTTCAACGAGAATGCGGCGCTCGGTTTCTTCATCCGGATAATCAACATCAACTTTCAGAAGGAAACGGTCGAGTTGGGCCTCCGGTAGAGGGTAGGTGCCTTGTTGCTCGATCGGGTTCTGGGTCGCCAGAACGTGGAACGGTTCAGGCAGGTCATGACGGTGACCGGCAACAGTCACATGGTGTTCCGCCATCGCCTGCAGCAGCGCAGACTGGGTACGCGGGCTGGCGCGGTTGATCTCGTCTGCGAGAAGAAGGCTAGTGAAAACAGGGCCTGGGACGAAGCGGAAAGAGCGTTTGCCGTCTTCGGTCTGCTCAAGAATTTCAGAGCCCAGAATGTCGGATGGCATGAGGTCTGGCGTAAATTGGACCCGTCCTGCACCGAGGCCAAGCACAGTGCCAAGCGCATCGATCAGTCGTGTCTTGGCAAGGCCCGGAGCACCGATCAACAGGGCGTGACCACCAGAGAGGATAGCACAGAGCACAAGCTCGATTGTACGCTCCTGACCGAAGACGACCTTACCGATCTCTTCTTTCACCAGCGACAGGTCTGCCATAATGGTTTCGACCTCCGCAGTCGTCGGATCGAAGGTCTCGGCAGGCTGGGCTGCAGTTTCCGGGGCGCTAAGTTCTTCACTCATGCAGATTTTACACCTAAATCACTCTTAAGACGGAGATAAGGAGCCGCGTGTGGCAAGCCAACCGACAACAGATCTCGACCAGTTAAACAGAACATTGCAGGCGATCATTCCGATTGCAAATGGCAAGCGTAAACTTCCGCCCGTTGAAACGTGGAATCCGGAACATTGTGCAGACATTGGCATGGAAATACGTGCTGATGGCTCGTGGTGGCATGAAGGCACAAAGTTCTCCCGTGAAAAGCTCGTCCGGCTCTTTTCTACGATTTTGCGCAAGGATGCCGACGGGTCCACTTATTTAGTGACACCTTACGAAAAGGTCATAGTTCACGTAGAGGATGCTCCCTTTCTGGCGGTTCGTGTTGATGCGGCCGAAGCTGACGGCGAGCATGTTATTGTTGTGACCACTAATCTGGGCGACTTCGTGGAAATTGGTAGCAATAATCCGCTGCGTGTAGAGACCGATCCGGAAACGGGTGAGCCTTCGCCCTATGTTCTTGTTCGTGGTCGTCTTGAAGCCAAGCTGACGCGCCCGGCGTTTTACGAGCTGGTTGAGATGGCAGAAGAAGTGGACGGCGAACTGGTCGTGCGCTCGCACGGAGAGCGTTTCTCTCTTGGTCGGATGGACGCTGAATGAGCTGGTCCGGACGGGAGGATTTCATGGCGCGGTTAGAGACGCGCCTTATCCCTGCTTATGGCGATTTCGACCTGCCGGAAGGCGGCGATGTTATTCACCTTGATGATGATGACATGGACAATCTGCGCGATGCGGGCGTGCTGATCGGCATTGTGGATCGCGGCGGAGAACTGAATGTCGTGCTGACAGAGCGTCCCAAAACCATGGCCAAACATCCTGGGCAGGTGGCCTTTCCGGGTGGCAAGGTCGATCCGCATGATGAATGCCCGGTCGACGCGGCGCTGCGTGAAGCTAATGAGGAAGTCGGCGTGGAGCCGGAAGAGGTCACTTTGATGGGCCGGTCGGGGCTTTATCTGACGCGCACCGGCTTTCGCATTACGCCCGTCATAGGGCTTCTGCCTCCGGACTTCGTTGCAAAACCGGACCCGCATGAAGTCGATGATGTGTTTGAAACGCCGCTCTCATTTCTGATGAACCCCGCCAATCACGAGGAAAAGTCAGTCGAATGGAAAGGTCGCCGGCACAGATATTTCGAAATGCCGCATAACGGACACTATATATGGGGTGTGACGGCGGGCGTGATTCGTGCCCTTTATGAGCGCCTGTATTGCGAGGAAGAGACGATATGATCAGAATTATTGTTCAGCTTGTACTGATCTTTCTGCCGCTGGCCCTGTTTGCGGTTTACCGCTTATCGACGGCTAACCGACGCGAGCCGGGTGAGCCATGGCCGATCATCGCGCTGGTGATCACCGGTTTTGCGATGTCGATGGCGCTTTATCTCTTCCTGTTTTTCAAAGAGCCGCGCGACGAGCGCACCTGTACGACAGCGCCGCGCTTTGAGAATGGCGAACTTGTGCCGAGCCGTACGATCCCGTGTGAGAACGCAAGCATTGATAGCCGGCGTCATGAGGTAGAACGCCGTGCCGGTGAAATCGACGAGAATGTCACGTATGAGCCGCGCGACACCGGCGTTGGCGAATGACGACCAGTATTCGTCGTGCGCCATGGTTTTCTGAGACGGCCACGCGGCGTGTGATGGCGGCGCTTGAGGCGGCATGCCCCTCTGGTGCGCGCTTTGTCGGCGGATGTGTTCGTAACACGCTGCTTGGCGAACCCGTCACAGATATTGATATCGCGACACAGCTGGAGCCTGACGAAACCATAGCCGCGCTGGAAGCTGCGGGTATTCGCGCCATCCCGACCGGCTATGAGCATGGCACGATTACCGCTATCGCCAATTCCGAACCCTTCGAAATCACCACGCTTCGCCGGGATGTGGAAACAGACGGGCGCCGTGCGGTGGTCGCTTTTACGAAGGACTGGGCAGAAGACGCCGCGCGCCGCGATTTCCGGATGAATGCGCTTTACGCCGATATGCAGGGCGATGTGCATGACCCGACGGGTGGTGGTCTGGAAGACCTTGAGGCGCGGAAAATCATATTCATTGGCGAACCGGATATGCGCCTGCGTGAGGACCATCTTCGCAATCTGCGGTTCTTTCGGTTTTCGGCCTGGTATGCGGGCGGAATTGATCCAGACGGGTTAGCAGCCTGTGCGCGCCTGAAAGACGGTCTTCAGCAAATCGCGGCAGAGCGAATCTGGAAAGAGTTTTTGCGCTTGATGGAGGCGCCATCGCCTTACGCCGCCGTAGAAGCGATGGATGGGGCAGGGGTGCTCGCGCAGATTTTGCCAGAGACCGAGGGCATTGAGCGTTTGAGCGGTGCGGCTCGCATTGAAGCGGGGGCAGGGCTTAAGCTCTCAGGGTTTGAACGCTTCCTCTGTTTTCTGCAGCCTGATCGGGACACTGTGAAAGCGGTAGCATCGCGCCTGCGCATGTCGCGGTTGGAGCAAGACCGTATTGTCGAATTCGCCAAAAACGCCGGAAAGCTTTCCGCGGACCTCACAGGCCATGACCTTAAAGCCGTGCTCTACACTATGGGACGGATGACAGCGCGTGATGAGATCATCTGGCGCTGGTCGGGTGATCAGGACGGCCGCTGGGCATCCATCCTTGAAACGGCAGAGAGCTGGGAGCGACCTGTTTTTCCCGTAACGGGCGGCGATCTCATCAAGCAGGGTGTGCAGCCCGGACCAGCCATGGGTGAACGCCTGCGCGAGCTTGAAGCGCGCTGGATCGCAAACGGATTTTCAATGGACGGTTTGTCTGACTAGTTCAGCCAGACGATCATGCCGTTCAGGTAAGCGGCGAACGTCACCCAGCCGAGATATGGCAGCAGAAGGAACGCTGCGAACTTCGAATATTTTCCGAAGTGGAACATCATGGCGATGATGATGAACCAGAGCCCGGTCAGGTCAATCAGTGCCCAGAGCGGACGATGGAAGAAGAAGAACAGGAAGCTCCACGCGCCATTAAAGCAGAGCTGGAGATAGAAAATTCCGAAGGTCGTCGGCGCGTATTCAATATAGCTCACCTGACGGCGAACGATGATCGCGGAAACGGCCATCAGAAAATAAAGCACAGGCCAGACAATGCCGAACAGATAACCCGGCGGGTTAAACGGAGGCTTGTTCAGCGCCTGATACCACGGGTCTGCTTCGCCGCCGCTGACCAGCGCACCAGCACCCGCAATGATCACAACCGCGAGAACGATAACGAAATCGCTCAGCCAACCGTGTTTATTATTGCGTGGTTTTACAGCCTGTGTGGTCACGTCTGCCGCTCACATTATTGAAACTTCGAAATAATATGTGCGGAATGTCGCATGGTTCCATTACCAAACAAGTAATTTCCCTTATTTCGCGAGTGGAAAGACGATTTTTTGCCGTGGAAAGAGAGCAGGCACTAAACCCATTTCGCGACAGGCGGCATAGACGACAGAATTGAATTCACATTGCCGCCGGTTTTCAGGCCAAACGTCGTTCCACGGTCATAAAGAAGATTGAATTCCACATAGCGACCGCGGCGCACGAGTTGCTCTTCGCGCTCTGCTTCAGCCCAGCTTTGTTCGTAGGTCTGGCGCACAATTTCGGCATACGTTTTCTTGAAGGACAGGCCGACATCTTTGGTGAAGGCGAAATCGGCTTCCCAGTTTCCGGAATTGTGACGGTCATAGAAAATGCCGCCAATACCGCGCGGCTCGTCGCGGTGTGGGAGATGGAAATACTCGTCGCACCATTGCTTGAATTTCGGATAATAGTCCGGATTGTGCTTGTCGCACGCGTCTTTCATCCCTACGTGGAACTGCTGTGCAAGCGGGTGATCCTGATCACGCTGTATTTCCAGCACCGGTGTCAGGTCGGCGCCGCCGCCAAACCAGCTGTCTGATGTGACCAGCATGCGGGTGTTCATGTGAACGGCAGGCACTTTCGGGCTGCGCGGGTGAACAATCAGTGAGATGCCGCTCGCCCAAAACATGCCGTCTGATTTGTCCGCGCCCGGAATCTGCGCCGCGAAGGCTTCAGAGAATTTTCCGTAGACTTCAGAGAAGTGGACACCGGCTTTCTCGAACAGGCGGCCTTTGAGGAGGCCCATCACGCCGCCACCCTGATCTTCGCCGTTAGGGCCTTTAGCCCGCGCCCATGGCGTCATTTCGAACCGGCCAGGCTCACCGTGAAAGAGAGGAGGCATGACCTCATCCTCAAGCGATTCCAGTTCCGCAATGATATCTTTCTGCAGAGCGGAGAACCATGTGCGAGCAAGGTCTTTGCGGGTTTCGAGCGTTTGGTCAGTCATTCAAATGTCCTGCGCGGGGCAAATTATGTGTTCGGAAGAGGTTCTGGCAGAGAGCCGAGCTGTTTCAAAGCCTCAAAAGTACCAATTGCGGCTGCCGTCGCGACATTTATAGACCGCGTACCCTCCTGAAGCGGAATATAAACGCGGGCATCGCAGCGTTCGTGCACGTCATCGGGAACGCCTGCGCTCTCTCTGCCGAATAAAAGCCGGTCGCCGGGATGGAATTTGAAATCCTGTAGGGGAACGGCGCCCTTTGTCGTGAAAAGAACCACCCGATCACCGGCCTTTTTTGCGTCGTCGAAGAAAATTTCGGCAGAATCGATGCGATTCACCTGCGCCAAATTGCCGTAGTCCAGGGTGGCGCGCTTTAAGGCTTTTGCCGTTAAAGGGAACCCACAGGGTTCAATTATATCCATTTTTATACCAAAACATGCGGACAATCTTATAGTTGTTCCAAGATTCTGCGGAATATCAGGTTGATAGAAAGTCAGGCGCAATGTATCGGCTTCTCTCATCTTGGGCTGGGATTCCATGGAATTTCTGCGCGACTTTGCGCCGCAAAGTCTTTTAACGGAAAATGGTTATGCTATGGCATCCACCAGAAAGCCGATTTGTGAGGGCATGGCAACGTGACTGACGAGACATATACAGAGACGGTTGATGAAGACCGCCGCGATTTCATCCACATCGCTGCTGGTGCAGCAGTAGCCGGGGGAGCGGGCGCACTGGCGTGGCCATTCATCGCTCAAATGCTTCCGGCGCTGGACACACGCGCAGCTTCAAGCCTTGAGGTTCCGATTACGGATATCCCTGAGGGCGGCGAGATTCGTGTGCTGATTGGTGGTAAGCCATTCTTCATCCGCCACCGTACAGCGGCAGAAATTGCAGCCGCAGAATCCGTAGAAGCTGGCGACCTGCCTGACCCGCAAACTGACGAAGAACGTCTGGTTGCGCGCGCTGACGGTACACTGAACCCGGCCATTCTGGTCGTTTCCGGTTCTTGTACACACCTTGGCTGCGTACCGGTTGGCCCAGGCTCCAACACTGGTGAGTTCGGTGGCTGGTATTGCCCGTGCCACGGTTCACACTACGATACATCAGGTCGTATTCGCAAAGGTCCTGCGCCGACGAACCTTCCGGTTCCGACGTACGAGTACAATGCGGACGGCTCTGCCGTCACGATCTCACTCTAACCGCACGAATGGGGAGCTCCTATGAGCGGACATGAATCCACATACAAGCCGGGTACCGGCATTGAGAAATGGATCGATGCGCGTCTTCCGATCGTGCGTCTGGTCCATGATTCTTTTGTAGGTTTTCCGGTAGCGAAAAACCTGAACTACTGGTGGACGTTTGGTGCGATCCTCGCGGTCTGCCTCGTCACACAGATCATCACCGGTATCGTTCTCGCAATGCACTACGTTCCACACGTCGACATGGCGTTTGCGAGCGTTGAGCGCATTATGCGTGACGTCGAATATGGCTGGCTGATCCGTTACATCCACGCGAACGGCGCTTCCATGTTCTTCCTTGCGGTGTACATCCACATGTTCCGCGGCCTCTATTACGGATCTTACAAAGCTCCGCGCGAGATCAGCTGGATCCTCGGTGTTATCATCTACCTTCTCATGATGGGTACAGCCTTCATGGGCTACGTTCTCCCATGGGGTCAGATGTCTCTGCACGGCGCGTCCGTTATCACAAACCTGATCGGTGCTATTCCACTGGTCGGTGAGCAGATCAAAATCTGGCTGCAGGGTGCACCATCTATCGGTAACGCTACGCTGAACCGCTTCTTCTCTCTCCACTACCTGCTTCCATTCATGATCGCAGGTGTTGTGATCCTTCACATCTGGGCGTTCCACACAACGGGCAACAACAACCCGACTGGCGTAGACGTCAAAGACGAGAAGAAAGACACAGTTCCGTTCCACCCGTACTACACGGTGAAAGACGGCTTCGCGATCATCGTCTTCCTGATGATCTTCGCTGGCTTCGTCTTCTATGCGCCGAACGTTCTTGGCCATGCTGACAACTACATTGAAGGCAACCCGCTGAAGACACCTGCGCATATCGTTCCGGAGTGGTACCTGCTTCCATTCTACGCGATCCTGCGTGCGATCACGTTCGACATCGGTCCGATCCCTGCGAAACTCGGTGGTGTTATCGCGATGTTTGGTGCGATTGCAGTTCTCTTCGTTCTGCCATGGCTCGACACGTCCAAGGTACGCTCTCTGCGTTACCGTCCGCTGGCTCGTCAGTTCTTCCTTGGCTTCGTAGCTGTCTGCCTGCTTCTGGGTGTTGCTGGTGCGTCTAACCCGGACGACATCGTGATCAAGACTGGCGAAGACACACTCCGTTATGAAGTGTCTCTGGAAGAAGCTCCTGAAGCACTTGCTGTTGCAGAAGCTCACCACGGTAAGATCGTGTCCAGCAATTCAGAGCGTGTGATTGTCGACTTCGCACACTATGAAGATGCAGTGGAATTTGCAGAAGCGTCCGGCACAACGGCTGAGGCAACTGTGAAGCACCACGGTCTGACTTGGCTGCCAGTCGCTCAGCTTCTGACATTCCTCTACTTCGCATACTTCCTGATCATCATTCCGCTGCTTGGTCTGATTGAGCGTCCGAAGGATGAACCAGAGTCCATCGCAGACTCTATCCACAAATCTAACGGCTCTGCTGACGCCGTAGCAGCTGAATAAGGAGAGGCCTTTATGAAAGCGTTTAAAGCCTGCCTCGCTGGTCTTGCCCTTCTCGGGCTTTCTCCAGCCGCTATGGCCGCCGGCGGCACCATGCCACTGTCTGAAGGCGATGCTCCGCTGCCGGACTGGCCGTTTGAAGGTGTGTTCGGCAAATTCGACCAGGCATCTGTCCAGCGTGGCTTCCAGGTTTACACCGAAGTCTGTGCGGCGTGTCACTCAATGGAACTTCTGTCTTACCGTAACCTCGGTGAGCCAGGCGGTCCGTTCTACAATGCTGACGACCCGGAAGCGACTGAAGCTGCTGTAGCTGAATTCGCGCGCCAGTACGAAATCACTGAAATCGACGATTACGGTGATGAAGTTGCTCGCCCGCGTCGTCCGGCTGACCGTTTCCCGAGCCCGTATCCGAACGTTCAGGCTGCTGCTGCAGCTAACGGCGGCGCGATCCCTCCGGATTTCTCGGTTATCGTGAAAGCGCGTCCAGGTGGCGCAGACTATATCTACCGTCTCATGACAGGTTACCCTTCTTATGAAGAGTTCCAGGGTGAGTATGGCGATGAGCTACACTTCAATGACGACCACTCTCACGGTGTTCTGACGCAGCCTGCTGGCCTGTACTACAACCCATACTTCCCGGGCGACACGTCTGGTAACTGGGATGGTGACCCTCGCCACGCACCGGCTGGTGGCTACCTCGCTATGCCTCCGCAACTTTCAGACGGCCGCGTTGACTATATGGACGGCACAGAAGCTACTCAGGAGCAGATCGCTTACGACATTTCTCAGTTCCTCGCTTGGGCGTCAGAGCCGAAAATGGAAAACCGTAAGTCTCTCGGCCTCGTCGTGATGATTTATCTCTTCTTCCTCGCGATCCTTGTATACTTCTCCTACAAGGCAATCTGGCGGAATGTTGAGCACTAGGCTGCTCCAGCAATAAGAAATCTCAGAAGGCTGCGAGTGATCGCAGCCTTCTTTGTTTACGGGCGGTTTTTTACGGCTAGGCTGGTTGTTCAGGGAGGCGGATATGCGCGCAGGCATTGACTTTGGAACATCCAACACAGCGATCGCTGCCGTGCATGGTAAAGATATTCGTCTGACCGAGATTGAGCCGGGCGAAACCTCTATCCCGACAGCTATTTTCTACGAAGCCGGAACGCGCAGCTTCACCATCGGTAACGCAGCGCTTGAGATTTACTCCGAGGGAGAAGAGGGCCGCCTGATGCGGTCTATCAAGTCAATCCTCGGCACTGAGCTGATTGAAGACACGACACAGCTGGATGGCCGTCGCATCCCGTTCCAGAAGGTTATCTCCGACTTCCTTGCTCGCTCGATTCATCAGATTGAGAAGACTGCGCAAGACAGCATTGATCTGGTCGTGCAGGGACGTCCTGTTTCCTTCAACGATACAGACCCCGCGAGGGATAAACGCGCACAGGATGTGCTCGAAACCTGCCTGAAGGAAATCGGCGTGAAAGATGTTTCGTTCATGCCGGAGCCGGTTGCTGCTGCGCATTCGGTCGATTTTCCGCTCGGGCGTGAAAACCTCGCTTTTGTCGTAGATATCGGTGGCGGTACGTCGGATTTCTCCGTTGTGCGCGTCAGCGACGACAATGAAGGCTTTGATGTGTTGGCGAGTTCCGGCGTCTATCTGGGCGGCAACGACTTTGACCGCATCCTCAGTTATTTCGAGCTGACACCGCTATTCGGGCGCTTGGAAACGCTCTCGGAAAATGGGCTGCCAGTCCCTGTCGCACCTTACGTGACCCTGTCGGACTGGAAGAGCCATAACATGCTCTATCTGCCGAATATGCGCCGCGAGATTGACTGGCTGGTCAAGCATAGTCCGCAAAGCCCGGGCCTTCGCGCCTTTGATAATCTCATCCGCAATTTTGAAGGCGGGCTCTATGCCAGCAAGGTCGAGCAGATGAAGATTGACCTCAGCTCCGCAGATACGGCTGAGTTCAAGTACAGGGCTGCAAGGGCTGATCTCAGCCATACTGTCGCGCAGCTAGCATTCAATGCGCTGATCGCCGAGACGATCGAAGCCATGGATGTTGCCGCGCAGGAGTGCCTCAAAAGCGCTGGCGTCACGCATCATCAGGTGACGGACATTCTGATGGTCGGCGGCTCGACGCTTATTCCGGCTGTAGAGCGTCATTTTGTGAGCCAGTTCGCGCACGCGACCATGCTGGACAATGACCGTTTCAGCGCCGTCGCCAAAGGGCTGGCCCGTCACGCCGCAACGCTCTGACCGACGTCGCAAAATTATCAATCTCTCTGTGAGGTGTCTGGACCTTCCATTCATTCCGGTGCAGGGAATAGGACGGACTTAAAGCAATAAAAGCGTGGGATGACGATATGTCGAAATGGGTTCTGGGCGTTCTGGGTGGTTCCGGCCTTTATGAAATTGACGGCCTTGAGAATGCGCGCGAAGAGCAGATTTCCAGCCCGTGGGGCGAACCGTCCGGCAGCGTGATGCGCGGCAATATGGGCGATGTCGAACTCGTCTTCATGCCACGTCATGGCAAAGGCCACCGCCTGTCGCCAACCCATGTGAACTATCAGGCCAATATTGATGTTCTGAAGCGCGCAGGTGTGACAGACATCCTGTCTATTTCGGCGGTTGGCTCGCTTCAGCAGCAATATGCGCCGGGCCATTTCGTCTTCATCGATCAATTCATTGATCGCACCTTTGCGCGTGAGAAGAGCTTCTTCGGTGACGGCTGTGTGGCGCACGTCTCCATGGCGCACCCGATTTGCGAACGCCTGTCGCAGCTTGCTTACGAGGCAGGTCAGGCTGTGGGCGCGACCTGCCATAAAGGCGGCACATATATCGTCATGGAAGGCCCGCAGTTTTCGACCTACGCCGAAAGCCAGCTCTATCGCAGCTGGGGTTGTGATGTGATCGGTATGACCAACATGCCGGAAGCCAAGCTCGCACGCGAAGCAGAAATCCCGTACGCGACTGTCGCCATGGTGACCGACTATGACTGTTGGCACGAAGAAGAAGACGATGTTTCTGTAGAGAACGTTCTCAAAATTATGGCGGCGAACTCGTCCAACGCGAAAGAGCTGATAAAGACGCTCTGCGCTGGCCTTCAGGGTACACCGCGTACGAACGGTACGCAGGGCATTGAGAGCTGCCTCGACTTTGCGATCATGACGCCTGCTGACGTTCGTAACCCTGAGCTTATGGCGAAGCTGGATGCTGTTGCCGGGCGGGTGCTCTAAGATGACGAAGCCTCACCTGATTCTCGGTAATGCCCGTTACTCCAGCTGGTCTATGCGCCCTTATCTGGTGCTGGAACGTGCTGGTATCGAGTACACAGCGGAGTTCCATCCGCTGCGGACGGACAAATTCCGCGAAGAGGTGAGGAAAGTCTCTCCGTTTGGCCTCGTGCCTGCGCTTATGCTGGGCGACGAGTCTATTTCAGACAGTCTGGCGATCAGCGAATGGGCCGCAGAACAAGTGCCATCGCTCTGGCCAAAGGATGAGGTCGCGCGCGGTATGGCGCGTATGCTGGCCGGTCAGATGCATGCAGGCTTCCAGCCGATCCGGCGCGAACTTCCAATGGATCTCGGCCGTGATCACAAGCCTCGCAAAGCGCTCTCTGATGAGGTGTATGCAGAGATTGCCCGCATGAAGATTGGGTGGGGCATGGCGCTTCACCGGTCCGGCGGGCCATTCCTTTTTGGCGACTGGTCCATTGCGGACGCGTTCTATACGCCGGTTGCCAGCCGGTTCCGTACATTTGCGATCGAGCTTGAGCCGGAATTTCAGGACTATTGCGATCTTCTGCTCGCCCAGCCGGAATTTCTGAAATGGGAAGTCATGGCAGCGGATGAAGACTGGGTGATTGAGGACTATCTTCCGCCGGACGAGGCCTGATCAGAGGCCTTCGAGACGATAGAGCGTAAAGGTTTCGCACGCGGATGTGCCACGGCCTGTCGGGCGCCCGGAAAACGTCATATGCCCTGTTCTGTAGCTCTGTCCGGCTGATACTGTTCTTCGCAGACAGGTGCTGATGCTTGCAGGTTTCGCGGATATTTACAGCGAACTATCGAAGTTGAAGATTGGATGCCCCAAGATATTGATTAAGTTTAAAAATCCTCCAGATCGGGGATGCGGCCAAAGGCAATTTTAGCGCCAGCATAACCGCCGGGAGGCTCCTGACGAATACCAATGCCCAAGACATGGGATTGATAGCGTGCATTGAGCTTGTCCATCGCCGCCATAAGAATCTCCCGGCGTTCGCGCTTAAGGCGTGCGGAGGCGCTCTCAAACAGATCGTTGATCCGTGCCGTCTGAGGCACCAGCCCATGTAGCGTGATGGCAACCCTTTTGAATGGTTTACGATCAGTTTGGTTTAGGCCCAACGCAAACATTCGGTTTAGCGCTTCAATAAATGTCTGATCATCTATGCTCGGGGGCAGAGCGCAATTGCTATGCCATCTATTGCCTTGCGTCGTCATGAGTGAGAGAGAAAATATGGATGCTGCATAACCTTCTTTGCGCATGCGGCGGGCTGCTTTCACAGTAAGAAGCCGTGCGCAACTCAAAGCCTTGTCTGCTGTACGCCAGTCTGAGGACAGCATACGCCCATGCCCGAACATGCGCCGGACTGTCTCTTCACGAGAGACGGCAAATCCATGCAATTGTGCCCATAGCCGTTCGCCCTCTACGCTATGCCAGATAGCGCGGGCCTGTTTGGGAGAGAGATTCCAGAGTGCTTCCACGCTGGAGATACCAGAGCGTTCTAACCGTGCGAGCATATTTTGCGCAATGCCGGGTAAATCATCCAGCGCCAGATCAAACAGCCGCCCGGGCAAATCGTCTGGGGTAAGTATGACGAGCCCTTGGGGTTTTTCCATTTCGGCGGCGACTTTGGCGAGAAACTGGTTGGAAGCAATGCCGATAGAAGGCGTGATGTAGCGACCGACTCTTTCAGCGAGGTCAGTCCGGATATCTCTGGCAATCTGTAGGCAGTTGACCCGCTCGCGGCCGATAAGTTCGCACTCGACTTCATCAATCGACCAGACTTTCAGGATAGGAAGGTGATCGCCAACGACTTCCAAAATCTTCTGATGTTGACGGACATATTCATCATGTCGGGCAATAGGGAAGGCGATATCAGGGCAGCGCTCTTTAGCTTCGGTGACGGACGTGCCTGTCTTTATGCCAAGATTTTTGGCTTCATAGCTCGCAGCAATCACACAGGTATGTCTGGAATTAAGCGGAAGGACGCCTACGGGCCGACCGCGCAATTCTGGACGTAGTTGTTGCTCAACGCTCGCAAAAAAGCTGTCAAAATCAATATAAAGGCGCTCAACTTGTTCAGGTTGGCGCAGCCCGATCTCTTGCATGGCAAGGCTCCGCTAATCGCGGAAACAAAAAAGAACAAATAAAGAACAAAAGCAAGATTTTCAGCAGATACTCTTGTGGAGGAATGCAGTAGGATTAAGATTCTTTGTAGCTGTGATTTGCGCTATAAGCCTTCCAGACGATAGAGCGTGAAGGTTTCGCAAGCAGATGTGCCGCGGCCTGTTGGTCGCCCGGAAAAGGTCATACGCCCTGTTCGATCGCGTTTGAATTCGCCCTCAATACCTGCAGACCCCCAGCTCGTTTCAGGCTCTTGTAGCCAGCCGGTCGGTTCGGCTTCGAGTCGGTCATACCTGTAGATTCCGCTCAATGTGAACGCGCCTGATGGATGACCGGGATTGCTGGCAAGATCATAAAACCACAGCCTTGCTTCAACACCTGCAGATGGCGGCATGTTTGCCGCATGAATATCTTCAATCGTATCGAAGGATATCGTCATGCCGTTCTCGCCACTGGCGCAGATATAACTGCCCGAATAGACGCCAGGATATTCAGAGAAATAGTCCAGAGGCGCAGGCGTTTCTTGCTCCTGTCCCTGCGCGGATACAGCGGCTGCCGCGATCATGAATGCAATGATAGCGCCTGATTTCAGACATTTCGACATTAAGCCCTCCATTGACCGAAGGTCTGCCACAAATGGAAATTTGTGACTTCCCCTGAATGGGGGACTCTGTCCACTTTCAATGCTAGGCAGGGCCGATATACTGACCCGAAATTCTAAACTGGTGAAACCACGCTAATGAACCTGAAAGACACTATCCGCACCATTCCGGACTATCCGAAACCGGGCATCATGTTTCGTGACGTGACGACCCTGCTTGGCCAGCCGCGCGCATTCCGCCGTGCTGTGGACGAGATGGTTCAGCCTTATGCTGGTACGCGCATCGACAAGGTTGCGGGTATTGAGGCGCGCGGCTTTATTCTGGGCGGTGCAGCGGCTCACCAGTTGTCAGCGGGCTTCGTTCCGCTCCGTAAGAAGGGCAAGCTGCCATGGAAAACCATGACAGAGAGCTATGAGCTGGAATACGGCGTGGATGAAATGGAAATCCATGAAGATGCCATCCAGCCCGGCGAGCGTGTGCTTCTGGTTGATGACCTCATCGCGACGGGCGGTACTGCAGAGGCGGCGATCAAGCTGCTTCGTCGTGCCGGAGCTGAAATTGTAGCGGCTGCTTTTGTAATTGATTTGCCTGAACTGGGTGGTGCGGACCGGATTCGTGCCCTGAATTGTGAAGTTCAGGCGTTAATGGCTTTTGAAGGGCATTGACGTAGAGGGTTCAACGTCACACCTATAAAAAAAATCTGGAGTTTGCATGTATCGCCTCGACGAAGAAGAAGAATCCACACCGATTGCCGAACCGAACAGCTTTCTTGAGCAGGCGCTTTTTAAAGCTCGTACGATCCTGCTGACAGGTGGTGTTGACGACAAGCTGGCGCGCCGTGTGTGCGAACGCCTTCTTGCCCTGTCTGCTGAAAGCCAGGACCCGATCCTGCTGGTTGTGTCATCTCCGGGTGGCCACGTAGAATCCGGTGACATGATCCACGACATGGTGAAGTTCGTGCCTGCGCCGGTGAAAATCCTTGGTACAGGTTGGGTCGCCTCTGCTGGCGCGCTGATCTACGCATCTGCGAAACCTGAGAACCGTTTCTGCCTGCCGAACACCCGCTTCCTGCTTCATGAACCACGAGGCGGTGTTGGTGGTCAGGCGTCTGACGTTGAAATTCAGGCGCGTGAAATCATCAAAATGCGTGAGCGTCTGAACAAGATCTTCGCGAATGCGACTGGTAAGTCTCTTGAGCAGATCAAGAAAGACACTGAGCGTGACCACTGGATGACGGCTGAAGAAGCTGTCGCTTATGGCCTCGTAAGCAAGATCGTCACGAGCCAGAGTGAAATTCTTTAAGCTGTCAGTGATAAGCTGAATTGAAAAAGCGGGCCAGTCGGCCCGCTTTTTTATTGCCTAAATGTGTGTGGCCTGTCCCGCCACGATGTACCAGGTGATGATCAGGGCCGAAAGTAGCGCACCCGGCAGCACCGCTCTGGCTGACCGCCACGACGCGACAGTAACAAGCGCGGTGAAAGTCAGAACCGGAACAAACTGCATGCCGACAATGCTGAACAGGGGATCAGCGAACGCGGGCAGCTTTCCATTCGCGAACAGATAGCCGTAAATGCCCGCCATCAGCACGGTTATGCCCGCAGCGGAGAGGAGCCACGCCACGGAGAACTGGGTGAGGAAGCTCTTATACCCTTTGAACAGGTTCGTTGCGGCTGCATTCGACAGATAGAAGAACATGAAGAAGGGCAGGAGATAGGCTGCAAAGATCGGCCAGTGATGGCTGCCCATCGGTTTCAGCGCGACAACGAAGAAGCGGAAGTCGACCAGCAGGTGATTACTGATCGCCGCTGAAATGCCGAACAGAACGCCGAACGTGATCAGGGCCGAGATCAGCCCACCCGGAGAAAGCCTGAAACCGAACTGGCGGGAAATCAGCAGGCCGAGACCCGCGATAAGGCCATTGCCCAGCGCCCACGCCATGATCTGCGTGGTGATGTTCTGACGGAAAATGCCAAGGTTCGGGATATGCTCGCCAAGTGAGGTCAGCGGGAAGAAGAGCACTGCAGGCAGAGCCGCGCCTACCAGTACAGCAACCAGAACAACAAGGCCGTTACCGCTCTGCTCAACAGAGCCCGATGGCGCAAAGGCGATAACCCGATTGAGAGCTGAGAAAAGCGAGATTGCGAACATCGCTGCACCGATCAGGGCGATCAGCGTGCCAGCCTCCTTCAGATGCCAGACCTGATTATCTACTGCGAGCATGATTGGTGCGCCGAGCGTCATATCCATCCATGTCACCGCGTCGGCAGTGGCCTCAAACGAGAGATGGTCGCCCGGGTGGGTGGTGTTCGGCTGTGTCAGCCAGCGCGCTGTACCGGCTTCAATATCGCCATAGAGCTGGCGAGGAACGATTGTGTCGTCTGTACCGAACACGCTCTGGAGCTTGGCGCTGTCTGCTACATCAGCAGCCTGCTCAACTTCCCACATCAGGGTGGAGAACTCGTCAAAGCGGCTGAAGATAACGGCCAGATTGCGCGGCCAGTCTGCCGTGCCCGGCGCGGCAAACGGGGCGCCTGTAGAGGAGCCGACTAGCGCGACGCTGTTATAGGCGTCCGGCATGGCCATAGCCGCAGCGAGGCTTGTCCAGCCGCCCATGGAGTGCCCTTCAAGGCCTATACGGCTCGTGTCTACGTTCGGAAGGCCTCGCAGGTAGGCAAGGCCCGCAGGGCCGCCAAAACCTGCTGCAAAGGCGGTGTTCGTGGAGTAGCCATGACCGCTCTGATCGAGCGCAAGCACGACGAATCCGCGCCGCGCAAACTCGATAGCGAACGAACTCTGCGTTTCACGCGAGTTGATATAGCCATGCACCGCCAGAATGCCCGGAGCAGGGTTAGCTGCAGTGGCGTTTTCTGGCGTGTAGAGATAGGCAGATAGCTCGCTGCCATCCTGAAGAGGGATACGGACATCCTCTACGGTGACGCCATCAGAGGTCTGAACATGCGAAGCGAAGAAACTGCCGCCAAGAATGAGTAAAAGCCCGGCGATAAGGCCGAGTAGTGCGCGTTTCATTGGATGTCCTCCCGAGACGATCTGTGTCGTTTCAGGGGATTAGGGCGCAGATTGCCTGATTTGTCGATATGCGGGCGACGAACTTTACTGGCGTGCAACTGCTTCTGCGCCAACCGCCAGAGATGAGGTCAGGCCCGGGCTTTCAATACCGAACAGCGCGACGAGCCCTTCAATGCCGTGCACGGATGGCCCTTCAATGCGGAAGTCCGGTTGTTTTTCGTTCGGGCCGTGAAGCTTTGGCCTGATGCCTGTGTAATCTGGCATGAGAGTGCCATCCTTCAGGCCCGGCCAGAAGCGGCGGATCGTCTGATAGAAGAGCGGTTCACGGTCGAGCTCGACGTCATAATTCTCGGTTTCGACGAAGTGCAGGTCCGGTCCGAAACGCGCCTGACCGCCAAGGTCGCGGCGATAGTGCGTGCCGAGCGCGCCTTTGATTGGCATCGGGTAGATCAGCTTGCGGAACGGGGCTTTGCCCTGAAGCGAGAAGTAATTGCCCTTGCCGAAATGGATTGTCGGGATGAGTTCCTTGGGGAAGCCTTCAACGCGCTTAGCCACGTCTGCACAGCTAAGGCCCGCAGCAAGAAACAGGCGTTCTGTGGTAAGCTCCATCGGGTCAGCGCCGCCCGTGCGGACAAGGAAGCCGCCACCGGGCAGAGGCTCTGCATGTTCGAACGGCGTTGAGAGGACAACACTGCCGCCAACATCTTCGATACGGCCTTCCAGAGCCGTCATATAGCCGTGGCTGTCAAACGTGCCGCTATTCGGAGAGAGCAGGGCGCCAACGGTGCGAAGCTCAGGCTCCAGCGCTTTGGCTTGGGCGGCGCTCAGCACTTCCATGCCAGGCACGCCATTAATGTTGGCCTGTTCCAGAATCGCGTCCATCCGCTCCAGCTCGTCTTCCTCACAGGCGACGACGAGCTTACCGCAGCGGTCGTAATCGACCTTGTGGGCGTCACAGAACGCGTAGATGGCATCTGCACCTTCGACGCAGAGGCGGGCTTTAAGAGAGCCTGTCGGATAGTAGAGGCCTGCGTGAACAACTTCGGAATTACGTGAGGAGACACCGCTGCCGATCAGGTTGGCGCGTTCGATAACGATTGGCGCAATGCCGCGCTGTGCGAGCGCGTAGCCAATCGCCAGCCCGATAGCGCCAGCTCCAACGACAATAGCTTCGGTATCAAATTCCGACACACGCACCTCCGGTTCAGTTATCCTGTACTGGAAGCAGGGCTGCCAGCAATCGCTATCTTTCAGATATGACTGTAACTACCGTAACGACAAGTCCCCTGACCGTATTCGTTTCCCGAGGCGCTTGACTGCCCTTACGTACACCATGCTTGATCATGTTTATATCGACGGAAATCGCGCCCGACAGATGGCGCGAACGGGAGGAAAGACATGCAGCTCGTCAGCGAGAAAATTCTGACAGACAGCTTCAAACCGGACCCGAAGTTTGAGGCGGTTTATCCAAGGCTTGAGGGGTATAAGCTCTGGGATCCGTCATCCTGGACGAATGGTCACCCTCATCAGTTTTACGCACGCATGCGCGAGGAAGCGCCTGTCATGTGGTCTGAAATGGGCAAGCGTGGTTCAGGATTCTGGTCTGTGACGCGCTATGAAGATCTCAAATCGGTTGAGCTGAACCCTGCCGTATTTTCTTCCGAACGTGGCAGCATCAATATGGCCATCCAGCCGCGCGAGAACTGGAAACCAGCCATTCTGATGGAAGCGGCGATGAACTCGCTGATCAATCTGGATGCGCCGCGCCATATGGAAATGCGTATGCAGCAGCTGGATTTTTTCATTCCGCGCTATGTCGCCGAGCTGAAGGAGAAGGTTGAGAAAAAGGTCTCCGAACTTCTGGATAATGTCGAAGCGAATGGGCCGGAAGTCGACTTTGTGAAGCTGTTCTCTCAGGAGCTGCCGCTCTTTACTCTGTGCGAGATGCTGGGCGTGGATGAGGCTGATCGCCCGAAGATCATCAAATGGATGCACTATCTGGAGCTTGCGGCTCAGTACACGGCGAACCCGTGGAAAGTCATTATGAGCGAGCCGCTCTTCCCGATGAAATTCTTCAAGAATGTCGATGAGATGTTCGCTTACGGGAAGCAGGTCATGGCAGACCGCCGCGCGAACCCGCGCAATGATCTGCTCTCTGCGATTGCGAACGCCAGGCTGGACGGAGAAGAGCTGCCACAGGAGTTTCTGGACGGCTCATGGCTGCTCATCATCTTCGCAGGCAATGACACGACGCGAAATTCTGTTTCGGGCACGCTGCGGCTTCTGACGCAGTTTCCGGACCAGCGCGAGATGGTGCTATCAGACCGTTCAATGATACCGGCCATGTCTCAGGAAGCGCTGCGTCTCGTGTCGCCCGTGGTGCATATGCGCCGTACGGCGCTTGAAGACACCGAGCTTAATGGACAGAAGATCGCCAAGGATGAGAAAGTTGTCCTCTGGTATGGCGCAGCCAATCGTGACCCGAGCGTCTTCCCTGATCCTGACCGGATGGATATGACGCGTGAGAATGTCGATAAGCACCTCGCCTTCGGCCATGGCGTCCATAAATGTATGGGCTTCCGCGTGGCGCAGATGCAGCTGCGCATCGCCTATGAGCAGATATTCGACCGTTTCCCGAACATTCACTGGACGGGCAAACAGAAGATCGCGCCAAATGCGCTGGTCCACGCGATTTCCAGCCTAAAGGTCAATCTGTACGGCCCTAATGGTGTGAAGCCGACACGCGTGTCCATGGCGTCGGCATAGCCGGTCCGTTGCCGGCTACGCCGTGTCGCCGGTCAGTTGAGTACGTCTTCCAGCTGGGTCAGGTCGCCATCATTGGCGACCGGTTCAATGCCGGTCAGCTGTGCAAGCAGCGGGTAGACTGAAACATTGTCGAACAGATCCACTGTGACGCCGTTCGCGATAGCCGGGCCGTTAGCAATGAAGAGTGCGTGCATAAGCGGGTGTTCAGGATCGTAGCCATGGCTGCCGCCGCTATTGCGCCAGACCTGCATGTCCGCCGTTTCCCAGCGCCATCCGATGTCCGACAGGCACACGATCGCAGGCACGCGCGGATTGGAACCATATTCGAAGCGGGCAGGAAGGTTTTCCTTCAGCCAGCACTCGCCATGATCGTGACGACCGATCAGCGCCGCTTCGACTTCAGCCTCATGTCCTTCCAGAGGTGAAAGACCGACAAATTCTCCATTCCAGACATAATGAACGAGCGATGGATCAATCAGCGTGTCCATCGAGAAAATCTGCTCGTCTGAAACGGGCGCCATGCCATGGTCTGACACCACGATGAGGTTTGTCGTGTCCCGAATGCCGAGTGCTTCAAGGCCCTCGATGAGACGGCCAATGCTGGCATCGACCTGAGCCGTGGCAGAAACCGTGCGCGGATCATCCGGTCCGTAGATGTGGCCTGCTGTATCCACGATATCAAAATAGAGGGTCGCAAACTCAGGACGTTCGCTTTCCGCTACGTCCAGCCAGCGCAGCAGTTGATCGACACGTGCAAAATCCGGAAGGCGCTGATCGAACGGCATGAAGTCCGACGGACGCTCGCCATGGATTTCAAAATCGCTGCCCGGCCAGAACAGGGTTGCTGTGCGAATACCTTGTTGTTCGGCGCTTACCCAGAGCGGTGTGCCTTGTTCCCACCATGCCGCATTCGAAGTGACGTTCGGATCGGAGAGCATGAAGGTGTCACCAGGAATGGCCGGGTCTTCCATCGTGTTATTGACCATTCCGTTATGGTCAGGACGCAGACCTGTGATCAGCGTGTAGTGATTAGGGAAGGTCTTAGAGGGGAAGGAGGGCTGCATGCGGCCAGTCGCACCCGTTTCAGCCAATCCGTTCAGAACCGGCGTGACGCCGCTTTCGAGATAATCCGGGCGAAAGCCGTCAATGGAAATGAGGATAGTCAGTTGGCTTTCGGTTGCGCTGGGCGCAGCGTCGGAGACTTGCGGCGAAGTGGTTTCGCAGGCTGAAAGCAGCAGGGCTGCCGAACATGCGAGAGAGGACAGGATGCGTATCATGGCGCGCACTCTACTTCCGCCGTGTGACAACGCATTGAAAATCATCAGTCTATCAACAAAAAAGCCCGGCATGTGCCGGGCTTTCTGTCTGGGTAACAAGGGCGATTGCGGATCAGGCAACAGCCTTTTTGAGGAAGTCTTCGACACGTGCCGTGATGCGCTTGCCTGCTTCGCGAACTTCATCAGAGACGCCGAGAATGGTTTTTGCGGCGTCGGATGTTTCTTTCGCTGTGCGTGCAGCCGTGCTGACCTCGTCTGCCGCACGGCGTGTGCTGTCAGACGCTGTTGCGACGTTGCGGGCAATCTCGTCCGTTGCAACGCCTTGCTGGTCGATTGCGGCTGAGACTTGCAGAGTGAACGAGCTGATCCCGTCCATTTGCTCTGTGATCGCAGCAATCATATCCGTTGTTTCTTTCGTGACAGACTGAATTTGCTGAACCTGATCAGAAATCGTCTGGATCGCATTTGCCGTCTGATCGGCGAGGCCCTTCACTTCAGAGGCAACAACCGCAAAGCCTTTGCCGCTTTCGCCTGCACGCGCCGCTTCAATCGTTGCGTTGAGGGCGAGGAGGTTTGTCTGAGCCGCAATATCGCTGATAAGGTTTACAACGTCGCCTATCGCCTGAGCGCTTGTCGCAAGTTCGGTGACTTTCTGACGGGAGGCGTGTGTGGAGCCCGTCGCCTTCTCAACCAGCTCGGTAGAGTGGTTAATCTGGTTGACGATCTCATTGATGCTGGACGCGAGTTCCTGCGCAGCGCTTGCCGCAGAACCTACGCTTTCAAACGCGCTGGACGTCGCTGTGTCCATGCTTTGAGCTTGAGACCGGGACCCATCAGCTGAACGCTCAAGCGTTGTTGCTGTGTTGTTCAGAGAGTCCATATCGGTTGCGAGTGCATCCAGCAGACCTTTGACTTCGGATTCGAACTCGGTGGCAGATTCCTGAAGTGCATTGTAACGCAGACGCTCGCTGACGGCTTTCGCTTCGGCGTCAGTCTTCAGGCGGTTCGCTTCGGCCTCAGCTTCTTCGGCTGTGTGAACTGCGCTTTCAGCCGTTTCAAGTGCGCCGCGAACAGCAGACAGAAGGCTGGTGATTTTCGTGGACAGGAAGATCAGTGCGCCGCACTCAATGATCAGAATGCCGCCGTGAAGCAGAACCCGAACGAGAGGCGCGCCATCCGGGAATGCAAGCGTCGGAACGAACAGCGACGCACCAAGGTGGTGTGCGGCAACCGCGAGCGTGTACGCGACAAGTGCTTTCCAGTCCATCAGACCTGTCAGGATCGCTAGGCCCGCAAAAAAGGTCATGTGCATGTCGATTTGATATGCGATGCCTTCGCCATTCCATTGGAAGTTATAGACGAGCAGGGCAAGGATGCCCGCAACGCTGACACCAGTGCTGACCGGCATTGCGCCGTAAAGCGGCTTTGAGAAGAACGCTATTGTTGGCAATGCTGCAAGACCAATAGAGACCAGTGTTACAAATGTCGCGTGACCCTGACCGTTAAACATCGCAATTGCGCTAATCACGGCAGCAGTCAGCCAGGTTAGAACGAGGATCCCCTGCGCCACAGGGCGTCGAACCGCGTCGATTTTGAAATCGTCGCTGCTAAGTTTGGAAATGTCTTTAGTACCGCTCATAATTGTTCACCCAGTATTACCCGTTTTTATGGCTGACACATTTGCGCGTAGCTGGCGTCTAATACGTAATCCGCACCGAGGGCATAGAGTGCTCTGGACGTGTTGCCCGTTGGGTCGTTGACGATCAGGTGCCGGAAGTCCGGATTGAACGAAACGACCTCAAGACCAAGACGGCGCGCCTCAGCCTCCACGTTTTCAAGCGCATCATCCTCGCCAAAAATGGCGAGTATGTCCTCTCCCGCTTTCGGGCTGAGATTTAGCGCCAAAACCGGCAGTAACGAAAAAAGTATAGAAAACAGTATGTAAGTACGCATTGTGTTTCCTTTGCGTACGAACATGCCTGAAAGTCATGTGGTTTTCGTAAATAATTCCAGTAATTTCGTCGTGAAATGCGGACACAAATGTCGCAGCCATGTTGCGATGCGATGGCATCCGATGCGTGAACGGCTAAGATCTTTGATGTGCTCGGCGATAGATAGCGACACTGGTGGGCCCGGAGGGACTTGAACCCCCGACCAGACCGTTATGAGCGGTCCGCTCTAACCAACTGAGCTACAGGCCCGACGCAGTGAGACGGGGAACTTACCTGTTTTTTTTCATCCGTCGAGAGGTAAAGCCCGCAATTTTCAGATGAGCCGAGAATGAATGGAACCGTCATTCTCCTGCCCGGATTAGTATCTAGTCAAAGGGACAGAAAAGGAGACTCAATATGACTATCGTCAAACCGCTCGCCAGCGTTGCCGCCATCGCGCTGGCCTTTACCGCTATCCCTGCAACGGCTCAGAGCATGCAACACATGAACCACAATTCCATTCAGCCCGAAACAACGCTGAATATCTCTGCGACATCATCCGTCAGCGCGGCGCCAGACATCGCCTATCTTTCCGGCGGCGTGACAACAGAGGCGCGTACCGCTGCAGAGGCGATCCGTCAGAACGCAGCCGACATGGCAGGCGTTTACGCTGCTCTTGAGCGTGCTGGCCTTGAGGAAGCGAACATTCAAACGTCAAACTTCTCGCTAAACCCGCGCTATAACTATCCGCAAAATTCAGAGCGTGTTCTTGTTGGTTACACGGCCTCTAACCAGCTGCGCGTGACCGTGCGCGATATGGATAAAGTTGGCGGCGTGATTGATGCCATGGTTGCGCAGGGCGGCAACACATTCTCCGGCGTGCAATTCGGCGTGGAAGACCCGAGCGAGCTTCTGGATGAAGCACGCCGCGATGCTATGCGTGATGCCATGTCACGCGCTAACCTGTTTGCCGATGTGTCCGGTCTCAGCGTCGCGCGTATCGTGACGATCTCGGAGAACACACAATCAGCACCATCGCCGCAACCGGTCATGATGCGTGCCGCGGCGATGGAGGCTGCACCCACCCAGATTTCAGGTGGTGAGCTCAGCTTTTCTGCGACAGTGAATGTCGTCTTCGAACTGGAAGACTAGGAAGATGGGGGCCGGGGTGTCGGACAGACTGGAAGACGTTCGAAATCTCGGCCCGAAATCTGCCTGGGTTCTGCGAGAAGTCGGTATAGAAACGCAAACGGCGCTGAGAGAGCTCGGCGCCGTTGAAGCATATAGACGTGTGAAGTTTCAGTTTCCGCGCTATGCGAGCCTCAATTTGCTCTGGGCATTAGAGGCCGGACTGCGGGGCATGGATTGGCGCGCCCTGACCGGAGAGGACAAGGCTGCGCTATTGCGGGAACTTGAAGAAAAGGCTTAACGCCTAGTTCGGGCGAACGACGTCGTTCTTTTCGTTCAGCAGGACAACATTCGGAGAATAATTGCGTGCTTTTTCCGATTCGACCTGACCGAATGTGCAGATAATGACGCGATCACCCACCTGAAAATGACGTGCGGCTGCGCCGTTAACGCCAATGGTTTTCGAGCCACGTGGGGCTTCGATAGCATAGGTCATGATGCGGGAACCTGCCGTCACGTTCCAGATATACACCTGCTCGTGCGGAAGAATGCCAGCCTCGTCGAGAAGATCCTGGTCAATGGAAACAGAACCCTCATAGTGCAGGTCACATTGAGTGACTGCCGCGCTGTGAAGTTTCGCTTTCATCATCGTCAGAAGCATATTCGAGTCTCCAGAACACCACTGATATCAGGGGATTAGCTTCCCCGTTTCTTATATATAAGGACGAGGTTGACGCTAGGTAAGGGTCTCACTGCTTTCGCGTGTGCGAAGTCCTGAGCGCCTTATGCACGATGGAGCATGCTCCGTAAAGCGATATTACAGTAATTCCGGATAGTGATAATGCTGTAACGCGGCAAGAAACTGTAAAGAAACAGCCTGTTTGACTGTTTGTATTATAGTTTTACATCATGCTGCATTGCAGCAATGCTTGCTGCGTAACGGCGTTTGACTTGATCACTTTTCCGCAAGAACGGGGTGAGTCACGACCAGATCCTGATGCAAAAGGCCTGCTTCACGGTGCCGTGCAGCATCTTTATAGCCGGCATGGTTGAGCGTTGCGATGAAGGCTTTCCGGTTCGGGAACTGGTTGATCCAGACCATGTCCCAATCGCCGTCTCCAATGAAGAAGCGTTCTGCCTTGCCTTTGAAGACGCATTTGCCGCCAGCATCTTCCGCCATGACCTCAAACGCATCTGCATATCGCATATACGCTTCTTCTCCGGTTGAACCGTCTTCAAATTCCGGGTCTTCTGGCTGGTAAATAGCCTTATCCTTGAATTTCAGAAGGTTTACCTGCGCGACAGGGCCATCATGGTCGAAGTCGCGAAAGGCACGGAACTGGTCGGCGGTCGGCTGGAAGGCGGGCATGGCAGATCTCGTATCGGTAGAAAGGCGCGCCAGACTGATGCCCGGCGCGTTTCATCGAGCTTAGTTCGGATCGTAAATGATCGGAAGGATGATCGCGCTCGGGCGGTTTTCCGTCATATAAATCGTATTCTCTGCAACACGCGTTGTCTCTGCGTCCGACGGGTGCTCACCTGTATTCGGGTTCACATCAAAGCGCGGATAGTTCGACGATGTGACGTGAACCGCGATGCGGTGACCTTCTTCAAAGGTGATTGCCGTGTCCCAGAGGTCGATGGTGAGTTCGACCGGTGCGTTTGGCGTCATCATCTCTATCTGGTCAGGCTCGCGGCCGTTCCGGTAACGCGTACGGATGGCGCTATCGAGGATGATGGCTTCATAACCGTCAGGATAAACGTCGATGAGCTTGACCATGAAGTCGGTATCCGGCCCGTCGGTCGCTGCATATAGCTGCATGGTCACAGGGCCAGCCACCATAACGTCTTCTGTCAGAACGTCTGTCTCGAAGCGCAGATAGTCACCGCGCTCACCAATCTGGCGCTGGTCCATAGGGCCACGCTCGAAGGTCAGGTTCGCACCGCCAAAAGTTGGCACCGGATTTTCCGGATCAAACTCATAGCTCACCATTTCGTCGCCTGTTGGAGCACGCGTAGAGAGGCTGCCATTCGGGTGGAGATAGAACTCGCTATAGTTCGGCGCTGGCGGCCAGTTGCCAAAGCTCATCCAGCGGTTCTTGTCAGAGAGTTCATCCGTCCGCGCCGACGCCATCATATAGGCCTGCACAGGTGCTTCATCCATGATGCCATTGTTGATGTCTTTGAGCCAGTAATCGAACCAGCGGATTTCCTGATCGACGCCGTCAATCGTCAGAACGCCAAGGCCGCCGCCATTCGGATAGGCGAGGTCGCCCGAGAGCGGGCCATGCCCGAACGGGCCCATGGTGAGGCGTTGATTGCCGCGCGCGCCGTCGCGGCCTTCATTCTGCAGATATTGGAAATTGCGGACATTGCCTTCGTTGAAGATGTCGTACCAGCCGCCATAATTATACATCGGAATATCGATGAAGCGTCGGTTGTCGCCAATCTCTGTGTTCGACCAGTAGGCGCTGTCCGGATAGTTGCGGGCGGTGTTTGCAATCACCTCTTCGGAAATGCCCTGACGGCGGGACCAGCCGCCGGAGTCCTGCTCTTTGAATGCGCCGCCAATGTACGAGCCGGTAAGTCGGGTGGACGGCGCAACAATCACATAAGCTGCATCAAGGTGGGGCGGATCATAGGTCGCCGCGAGGTTGGAGGTGATGCCCATGGCAGAGCCGCCGGTAATGCCGACGCGCCCATTACACCAGTCCTGCTCGGCCATCCATTCAATCGTGTCATAACCGTCCGGACCGTCATCGATAAAAGCGCGGTAAAAGCCTTCAGAGCGGCCCTTGCCGCGCACATCCTGAACGAGGAAGGCAAAGCCTGCATCAGTGTAGCGATCACCTGCGCCAGGCTGGCCATAGCGAGCATCTTTCAGATAGGGCGTGCGCGTGACGATGCATGGCCACGGGCCTTCACCTTCCGGCAGATAAAGGTTGCCCGCCAGTACGGTCTCGTCGCGCATGGGTGTGAAAACTTCGATCGCGCCTTCAGGCGCGGTGTAGCTTTCTGATTGGGTTGCAGTGGCTTGTGCCATGACGGCGGGCGCAAAGGCGAAAATGGAAAGTGCCGCGAGCGCCGCGGAAAATGATCTCTTCAAAATGTCCTCCCTTGTGGTGAGCGCCTCTGTCGTGCGGCTCATCCATCGGGGAGGAGATTATACGGTGTTCACTATACCGACAAGGATCGTAGATAGCCTTTGATGAGCGAAGAAGGGGCAGGCTGGTCGACCATGCAACGACCAGCCTGCGGCCAGAGTTACAGCTGCTCTCGCTTGCGACCTGTAACCATGGCTTTCGCGAGATTCTCACCATGCGCGCGGCTGGAAACAATCACGCCGATCACGTGGAGACCGGCAAGGCCGAGCGTGAGATAGGTGAAAATCTTATGGATATTGTAGAGCGTGCCGAGAGGACCGGACGCGTGGCCTTCATGCTCTTCGCTTTCGTGATCGTCATCATCTTCTTCGTGGCTCTCATAGCCTGACGTGGTGGCAGGCGCTGCTGTGCCATTGGCGTCAACCTGCATGGCGATGACGGGTGCGAGCGGACCTTTACCTTCATCCATGGCGTACAGGGCCATGCCGGAACCGGTGGTCACCAGCATGGAGAACAGGAGCGCGAGGATCATCGCGCCGCCAGCAGGATTGTGGCCGATGAAGCGTTTTCCTTTGCCGGAGGCGATATCTTTCAGATAGCCGATCACTGCGCCGGGGCCGCGCACAAAATCTGAAAAGCGTGCATGTCTGGTTCCAATTACGCCCCAGAGCAAACGAAAGAGAACAACACCGGCAACCACATATCCGGCTGTCGTGTGGACGCTTCGGGATTCATCGCCCGAGAAGTATGCGGTGAGAACGCCGATCACGATGGCCCAATGGCCTATGCGTACAATCGGGTCCCAGACTTTGAGGCTTTTTGGCTCATTGTGTTCTGTCATGTCTGTCTCCAGTATTTACCCGAACAGAATGGCAATGCGGGCTCAAATAGCTATTCGTCAAATGACGTAAGCTATAAAAATGCCTTTTTTACAGTGTGATATGTGGATTTAACATGCGTAATCGTCTGAGCGTTTTCACAGTGATTGTCTTCGTTGGGATCGCTCTTCTGATCGCGCTGGACCTTGCCACCGATCAGGGAGAAGGGGCAGGGCTTGTTCACCTCGCCATTGAAGGCGCTGCGCTGATTGCAGCTCTTATAGGTGCCATTCTCACTCTGCGCACACTTCGCCGGACGACGAGCCAGCTAACCCTCGCGCGCGCTGAGGCCGACCGCTGGCAGAGCGAAAACCGCGAGCTGCTGCGGGGCCTTTCCGAGGCGATTGGAAAGCAGTTCGTCCAGTGGGGTTTATCACCGGCGGAGCAGGAGATCGGTTATTTGCTCCTGAAAGGGCTCAGCATGGATGAGGTCGCGAAAGTGCGTGGCACGAGCGAGCGTACCGCGCGTGATCAGGCACGGGCGATCTATCGCAAGGCCAGCGTATCCGGTCGCGCCGAACTGTCTGCGTTTTTTCTCGAAGACCTGCTGGTTGCGCCGGTTAATCAGGCCTGACGGCTCAGCGCGATCCGCGCGAGTTTCGCCACCAGCAGAAGCCATGGCCAGGCGTGCCAGAACAGATCGAAAATATCGATGGGTTTGGTGAGCGTACCCGCGCCCAGCATTTTTAGTTTTTCCCAAAGGTGAGGCTCAGGCACAAAGGGCGCGAGCCCAAGCGTCAGGCAGGTAAGGGCAACGAAGCCGATCGGGATCTGATCAAGAAGCGCAGGAATATTCATACATTCTAATAATACGAAATACGAGTGGATGGGAATAGGCAGTTTGTCTCAGTCCTGCAGTTTTCAGGAACATGCAGAGACCGCACCCGTTGGTCTGGCAGAACAAGAAAGAAAGGACAGACTCATGAATATTCTGATCGCAGGCGCACACGGAACAACTGGCCAGCTGCTGACAGAACGCCTCGTGCAACATGGTCACGCTGTGAAAGGCGCAGTACGCAAACCCGAACAGGTCAGCACGATCAGAGATATGGGCGCGGAGCCGGTGATGATGGACCTGACACAGCCAGAAACTTTCCCTCAAAATCTGGAAGGCATAGATGTCGTCGTCTTTGCGGCAGGCTCCGGCGGTAAAGCCGTAGAAGCGGTGGACCGTGACGGCGCGATCAGCCTCACCGATGCAGCCAAAACGACAGGTGTCGACCGTTTTGTGATGCTGAGCTCCATGCTCGCTGACACACCGGAAGCTGGCCCCGAATATCTGCAGGACTATCTGCGGGCAAAGGGTGAGGCAGATGCGTATCTCAAAAAGTCAGGGCTGGACTATGCCATTGTGCGTCCGGTAGCCCTCACGAATGAATCTCCGACCGGCAAGGTTAAGGTTGAGGACATCAACCACAATGGCGGTGAGATTCCGCGCGCCGACGTCGCCCATGTGCTACAGGCTGCGGTCGAGCGTCCCGAGGCAAAGAACACGCTGTTCGAACTGCAATCCGGCGATAAACCGGTCGATCGGATTTTCGAAGAAGAGCTGGTTGCGTAACGGATAAAGTAAAGCCCGGCGATTGAGCCGGGCTTTTTCTTTGGTTCAGGCTACGCCCTGTTCGCCAAGAGGCAAACCAGCCTTCGGGCCAATGCCGCCTACGAAATGATCTATGACCGTTTCGCCGCCCGACTGACGCACGCGAATAACTGTATCATTGGTCTGCTTCACGGCCAGAACATCCGCCTGAGACAGGCCTGCAAGGCGGCTGACCATGACGCGAATGATGAAGCCGTGTGCAAGCACAGCGACGGTCTCGGCGGTCACCTTTGATGCGTCCTCGAAGAAGCTATCCGCGCGGACTTCAAGATCGACGAAGTTCTCACCGTTTGGTGGGCGGTAATTATACCGGTCTTCAACCCATTTGGCCCATTCGTCAGGGCGTTCTTTGGCGATGTCCGCATAGAGCATTCCGGACCAGTCGCCGGAGCTCCACTCTTTCAGCCGGTCATCGAAATTTGGGTTGGCCGCGAGTGGTACATGCTTTGAGATGATCTCCGCAGTCTGGCGCACACGCACCTGGGGGGACGCCCAGATATGCTCGATAGGCAGCGTGGCGAGCCAGCTGCCGTTTACGTCTGCATGGCCTTTGCCATTCTCGTTGAGATTGGACTCCCACTGGCCCTGCATACGCTTTTCAGCGTTCCAGTCTGTCTCGCCATGGCGAACGAAATACCAGGTGCGATTCATGCGCTCACGGGCCTTTTCTCAGGATATTTCGCAAAATAACGTTCTGCATAATGAAGCGCCGCTGCGTGGTGGCACTGGTTAGGCGTAATGCCCTCAAAATTCAGATAATCCTCGTATTTCATAGTGAGGACTTCGATCTCTTCGGTCGCATCAAGGTTTTGCTCGGCGACCTTTTTCGCGCCGAATGCGAGGAAGAAGTGCACCTGATTGTTCTGGGTCGCCCAGTTGGAGTAAGCCTGTCCGGTTTTTACCCATTCAGCGGCTTCGTAGCCGGTTTCTTCCAGCAGTTCACGCTGCGCGACTGAGAGGTAATCCGTCTCGCCTTCTTCGGCGCTGCCAGCAGGCAGGCCCAACGTGATGGACTGGCAGCCATGGCGGTATTCGCGAATGACGATCAGTTCGCCATCCTCAGTGAAGGCCAGAATGGCCGCCCATTCCTTGTATTCAATAATGTGGAAATCCGGAATGACTGCGCCGTTCGCCAGTTCGACTGTATCGGTACGAACGCCAAGCCATTTGTCTTTATAGGTCTGGCGCGATGATAGAATTTTCCAGGGCTTCATGTCCGGTCCTTTGATCCACCAGACTGTCATTCCTTACACTGCGATGCGGTGCAAGGTGTGCGCCCTGAAAAATCCCGAAATGGCGTCTCTATGCAACGCGAAGGTGCGCAAAACCGCCCGGATATACAGTCCGGACGGTTCGCGCTGAAACACACGATGGGATTAGTGGCGAGAGGCTGAAATTCCGCGATCTTCCAGCATTTCAAACAGGCTGTCCGGCCCCACAAGGTGACCACCACCGACGGCGATGAGGTGAACGCCCTCGCCAGCCAGCATGTCTTCGATCTGCTCTGCCCAGTCGGCATTGCGGCCGGCCACCATCCGGTCATATGGCAGAGGCGAGAGCGCGGAGTCTTCGTCTTCGGCCCAGGCGGTGAAGAGCGCTTCCATGCCTTCAACCTCGCCATTTGCCCAGCCCTCAAAGGCGGACGTGGCCAAAGTCACCATCTCTGCGGTTTCTTCATCAGAGACGCGCAGAAGATCACGCAGCGCCTGTTCCTGATCTTCATCCGGAATGCCTGCGAAGAACTGGATTTGTTGTTCCAGCGTTTCAAACCCGTGAACGCTGTCGCCTTGCTCAATGGCCATACGGACAAGTTGAACATCAATGCCCTGTTCCGGGTCGTATCCGGCCTCGGAAAGCGGTGCCATACCAACAGCCTGCAGCACGACCCATGGCTTCATATACTCCATACCTGCACGCGCCTGTGCTGGCATATCTGCCCGTTCCATAGCGGCGTTGAGGAGTTCCAGTTCTTCAGCGGTAAGGCGGGAGGAGAGGGGTGCATCGACCGACAGGGCATATTGCATCATCAGGGGCGCGGCTTCGGCCTGCATGTCGGCCATCGAGCCGGTCATTGGGATTTCGAGCCAGATTTCGGTGGCTTCGTCGAGCGCTGCATTCAGCTTTTCTCCGTGCCATTCGGTGCCTTCCGGAAGCATGTGAACCGTGCCGGTCACGTAGATGGTGGAGTCGGCATCCTCGATCACCCAGATCGGTACTTCGGCTTGTGCCGGCGCTGCGAGGAATGCGGCCGCAGCCAGTTCGATAGAGGCAACGGCCAGTGCGGCGCCGAGCTTGGGGAAATTTGCTTTCAAACACGAGAGCATGACATGTGTCCTTTTCTTTGAGTAAAGCGAACTTGTCATCGTTGTGCCGAAAGGTCAAGCGTGCTTGTCAAAAAATAACGCAAGCTTGTCATATTGCTCAAAGAAAAAGCCCTCTCCGGTGGGAGAGGGCTTTGTTTCAATTGCTGTTTTGAAAGCTTACTCGGCCGCTTCCGGCATAAGGTGGCGGTTCAGGAACTGCATGCGCGTACGCATGAGGTGCGTACCGAGCGCCTCACCGCGAATGCCGTGACGCTGGCCTGGATAGGTCATCAGGTCGAACACCAGACCGCGCTGTTGCATTTCCGCCATCAGACGGGTGGTGTTGTCGAAGGTGACGTTGTCGTCTGCCATGCCGTGCATAAGGAGAAGCGGCGTCAGCTCACCTTCCCAATTGTCGAGATGGTAGAACACAGATGACTGGTCATAGCCGTCTGCATTGTTCTGCGGCGTGCGCATGTAGCGCTCTGTGTAGAACGTGTCATAGAGCGACCAGTCGGTGACCGGCGCGCCAGATGCGGCCGCTGCGAATGTGCCAGGCTCGGCCTGCAGCATAGTCATCAGGGTCATATAGCCACCATAGCTCCAGCCCTGAATGGCAATGCGATCAGGGTCTACAAATGGCTGTTCTTTCAACCATTCGACACCCACCAGTTGGTCGCGCACTTCAGGCACGCCTGTCAGCTGGAAGATCACGTCTTCAAATCGCTTGCTGCGATAGTATGAGCCCCGGTTATCAAGGCGGAACACGATAAAGCCCTGTTGTGCATAGAACTGATCGCTCATGCGCTCCCAGTTGCGGTTCACGGTCTGAACGTGTGGACCGCCATAAACTTCGACGAGAACCGGATATTGCTGGCTCGGATCGAAATCAGGTGGCGTCTGGATCGAGTAGTGAAGTGTCTGACCATCATCGGCTTCCAATGTGCCGTATTCTGGAACGGTATGGTTTGCCAGATACGGATAGTATGGATGGTCTTCGTCGAGGCGGTTCTCTTCAACCCATGTGATCAGCGTGCCGTCTGCATAGTAGAGACCCGTCTGCGGTGGCTGGGTTGGTGAGGACGATGTGCCGACAAAGCTCTGCCCATCCGGTGCCATTGTGATGGACCAGCTTTTGCCCGCTTCGGTGATACGCTCATAATGGGCGCACTCAACGCGCGTGCGCGGCGTTTCAGGCGAACGGTCAATGCAAGGTGAGCCCGGTATCCACTCAGCGCCCATTTCTGCGACCTCTTCATCAGAAGGCGGTAGCTGCACACGGTAGAGATGCGTTTCCAGCGGCGTGTCGAAATTGGCCGTGAAGTATAGGCGACCGCCATTGCGATTCAGCGCAGAGAAGCCGCGTACGACGCCGTCTTCCGTCTGAAGCATTGGTGCGGCGCCGTCACGTGTGACGATCACCGGCATACGATAGCCTGTTGCTTCCGTCGTCGTCAGGATTTCGAGATCACCCTGCCGGTGAATATTGCCCGGCGTGGAGCTCAGCGTGATGAAGTCGTTTGAGAGGTTTACCCAGTTCGGCTGGGTCTCTTCATAGAATGGTTCCTGTGAGAACAGGGTGGATGGCCAGTGCTGTGTCCAGCGAATGACAGTCTGGTCTCGGTTCACAGACTGAACGACCAGAGCTTCGCCGGCCCAGTTTACCCGGGCAAGATACTGATCTGTCGCCGGGCCCCAGTCATCTTTGCGCCAGTTGGCGTCAAGAGTCTGACTGGTCTCCAGGCTGAAGACTTTCAGATCGACAATGGCGTTCGGGCGGCCTGCGCGCGGATAGCGCTGGTTGATCACCGTCACTTCGTCCGCAGCAATGTCAAAGCGCGGAATGATGTCCACAGTGCTTTCATCAACGCGGGTGAAAGCGACGTATTTTTCGTCTGGGCTCCACCAGTAACCGGTATAGCGGCTCATCTCTTCCTGAGCGACGAATTCAGCAACACCATAAGAGATTGCGTTATCAGGATCTGCGTCAGGCGTGATCTGCTTTTCCTCACCGGTCGCCAGATCAATGATGAACACAGCGCCGTCGCGAATGAAGCTGACGAAATTACCTTGCGGAGAGACTTTAGCGTCATACTCGAAGGCATCGGTGTCGGTGAGCTGGCGTGCTTCAACGTCATCGCCATTGAGCGTGATCAGGTGAAGGTCGCCGCCAATCGGTACGAGGATCGTATTCGCGGTGCCCCAGTCATAAGAGACGATACCGCGCTGGCCCGCGATACGGCGGCGCTCACGAAGCGCGATTTCCTCTTCAGAGAGCTGAACTTCTTCCGGCTCAAGGATCTGAGAATCGACCAGAAGGCTCTGTTCGCCGGTTTCGACATCGAACTGCCAGAGGTCATAGCGTGACGCATCGGTCTCGCGGGCTTTCAGGAAGGTCACGCGGGAGCCGTCCGGAGAGAACTGGACACCGCGCGGGCTTGGTCCGGAAAGGGAAGGCGACGCGTAGAGACGCTCAATCGTCAGACGAGGTGATTCGGTCATTTGGTCCGTAGAGCTGGTTTGAGAGAGGGCCGGGCTGCTCAGAGAGGCAGCAATCCCCAGAAAAAAGGTGGGCAGAAGAGAAAGTTTGTTCATGGAACCCGTTTTAGCGTTGTTTTCGACTGTGTCATCGTCACACTATAGAAATTATGAGCGACGCAAATGCCCTTTATGAGACCGCGCGCCGGATTGCTTCAGTGGCGGAAAGCCATGAAGAAGCCTGCACGGCGTCGGGGCTCATGCATCAGGCCGCTGAACTGGGACACGGTCCAGCCGCAGGTGCCTACGCGAATATGTTGATGAGCGGCTTTGGTTGCGATCAGGATATTGAAAAAGCCATCCACTACTGGACACGCGCTGCCCTTGATGGCGCAGATGCAGACAGTGCTTTCAGGCTTGGCCTTATCTGCCGTGACGGACAGATCGCGCATGAAGATATGCCGCTGGCTTTGGCCTGGTTCCTCATCGCGCGTGATCTCGGTTGCGATGTCGTGCTGCCGGATATTGATGAAGTGCAGTACCAGATGAACGAAGGTGAGGCGGCGGACGCCTATCTTCGTTACGACGAGCTGCGCGCAAGCTGCGAAGCGCTTCGATAAAAGTCAAAGCGAGCAGCGGGTGATGGCTCGTCTGACTTTTAACGGCCCAATCCCATGACACTGCCGGCGATGATGCTGGCGAGCATGACGCACAGTGAGTTCGAGATGATGGCCGTGAGATTGGAGGTCGTCGCGTAAAGGGCGCTTTTTATGATCTTGCCGCTGCGCTTCTCGCTGACCACGCCGCCTCTCATGACGGTGACGAAATCTATCAGAAACGTCAGCGCGATGAGCGCCAGCGAGAATTCGGTCTGTTGCTGCACTGTCATGAGCGTCATCAGCGGCAACGCAAACAATGTGAATGTTGCGTTTGGCAGCATGGCCAGCATGTAAAGCCGGACGCGAACAATCGTGTTTGTGCCTTTGCCCCAGACCCGCAGCAAGCTACCTGCGATCGCCTGCGTCAGCATGAAGCTGAATGGAAACAGGAGCAGGAAATAATCGATGATATGCTCGGTAAACGCGTTGCGTTCTTCTTGTGTCCCGAACTCTTCAAGGGCTGCAACCTGTCCGTCTACCAGAGCGTGGATGGAACTGTCTGCGCCCGCCCATAAAAAGCGGGTCGCTGTCATCACGGCGAGAAGTGAGAACAATAGCCGGATCGAAGGCGTGTAGCTTCGGTCTATCCAGTCCGGCGAGCGTGCTGCCTTATATCCAACTCCAGGTGAGGCAAACATCACCCACAGGGTTTTCAGACCTCTCAGATTGAGACCGAATACATCTTCAAAAAGATCGTCGCCGCCGACTTTGTGTGATTTTACCTGACTGTTTGTGTCATCTGACACGATCTGCCCCCACCTGTATGGATACAGTTACAGATGTGTTTTCAGGTTGTGCGTCGCCAATGTCAAAGTCTGCGCGGTCGAATTCCACAAGACCTGTTGCCAGCGCGTGATTCTCTTCCAGTGCCACGCTGAATGTGAGCGTTACGGGCGCAGTGATATCACGCAGTGTAAGATCGCCGGTGGCTTCGAATTCAAACTCGCCTGTGCGTGTGATATTTCTGGACACAAAGTGTGCCTGCGGGAAGCGCGGTGTGTTCAGCCAGCCGGCTGCGGTGGCCTGCATGCGAACATTGCTGTCATCGCTCTCAAGGCTACGCGTGCCGATCAGCACGTCGATATAATCGTCCGGCTGTGGTTCATCGAGGTTCAGCTCGATCGCGCCCTGAACATCATCCATACGGGCAATGCGCGGTGCGCCGTTCGCGAAGGCTGTGACCTCGATGAAGGTTTCTTCTTCGATGATCGTCCATGCATTGGGGCCCGTCGCGACAGCGGGCACAAGAAGGCCTTCATTGTCAGTCGCGGTCTCTGTTGCTGCTGGTTCGGCAGGTTCTGTCGCGTCTGCTTCCGGTTCGGTGGATGTTGTCTCCGCGGCAGCCTGGTCCTGGCCTTCTTCCTCGTGGCCGCCCTGATAGCTCACCATGGAATAAGCAACGCCGCCGCCCATAACGGCTGCAAATAGAAGCGCCAGAAGCGGACCAAAGCCGCGACCGGCCATGCGTTGCATGATGTTATCGCGTGAGATGAAATAGTGTTTCGCCGCCGCGCCGACATGCAGAACAAACAGGCCAAGCGTCGCAAACGCAAAGAATTCATGGAAGCCGGAGAAGAGCTCAGCCAGCCCCTCATCAACCGGCACGGGCAGGTGAGGCACCGGGACAGTGAAGAACAGCTTGGTCGGGATATCCAGCGGGCTGGCAGACACGTAAATCCAGCCAATCACCGGCACGCCAATCATCAGCACATAGAAGGCGATATGGGTGATCTTACTGATCACCTTCTCCCAGACCGGCATGCCGATTGGTGTTGGTGGGGCGCGGTAAGCAACGCGCCAGAACAGGCGGAAGATCGACAGGATCAGTACAACAAAGCCGAAGCTCTTATGGAGCTGGAAGGCGTTGAACTGGAAGTCTTCAGAGAAGCCCTCATGCGTCATCAGCCAGCCGCCGATGAAATTGCCCAGAATGAGAAACGCAATCACCCAGTGGAGGAAGCGGGCAACGCTATTATATCTCGAAGTGTCTGCGTACATGTGACCTGTCCGATTTGTATTTGCCGAGATATGGCAGCTTCAACTCATATTACCAGCCGTCATCGCGTCACACCGTGTGAAATGATCAGCCTGTAAGCGTGGCGAATTTGAGAGATACAAACAAACTCGCAATGGCAAATCCACCTGTGTTTGCAACAAGTGATGCCACCAATGCCGTCAGGCCCAGAAGGCACGATTTAAACAAGCGGGTTAAACGGCCGCTTCCTGCGACTGCGCCGCGATAGCTGGTCAGCACATCCAGAAGGTAGGTCACGACGAACATCAGCACCGTGTAATGCCAATAAAATGTCAGTGGGATCATCGACAAAAGCGGCAACATGATCAGCGTGACGAGTGTGCTGGGCGTGATTGCCAGAAAGTAAAACCGGATGCGTAAGGTCGTCTTTGTTCCGGTTCCCCAGATATGAAGGCTGAGTGCAGCGAGTATCTGAGCGAGCATGAAGGTGAACGGGAACATGAGTAGGAAAGCGCTCATGATCTCGTTTCGGATCAGATCTGCTATGGCCGGGTCGTTGATTGCAGGCGACGCCATCAACTGGTCAAACGTCGACTGGCTCATATAGCTGTCAGGACCGGCCCAGAGAAAACGGATAGCTGCAATTACAGCCAGGATAGAGAATACGAGACGAATTGAGGGCGTGTAGCTTCCACCTGACCAATCGGCGCTTCGCGATGCTTCGAAAACAGTTTTTGGTTGTGTGAAAAGGTGACTGACTGTTTTGATCCCCCTCACGCTCAGACCAAACATATCCTCAGAGAGGTCGTGAACACCAAGAGGTGTGTTTCCTTGCGTGCTGGGCATTGTTTCTCCTCAATCGCAGTCGCGTATTGAATTCATCGATTAACTCAGGCAAAACGCAGCCTTTGAAATTCTTGGAATTCAGAGAGCACGCAGTCAATGGCATCTTACCAGTATATCTACCAGCTTCAGGGCTTGTCCAAAACTTATCCGGGCGGCAAGAAGGTGTTCGAGAATATCCACCTGTCATTCCTTCCGGACGCCAAAATCGGCGTCGTCGGTGTGAACGGTTCTGGTAAGTCTTCGCTCCTGCGCATCATGGCGCAGCAGGATACAGAATTTAACGGCGAAGCGCGCGCTGCAGATGGCATCAAAATCGGCTATCTGCCGCAGGAGCCGCAGCTCGACCCGAACAAATCCGTGTTCGAGAACATTGCTGCCGAATGCCCTGAGAAGCAGCTCTTCGACAAATACAACGAAGTCTCCATGAAAATGGCGGAAGACTATTCCGACGAGCTCATGGAAGAGATGACTGCCTTGCAGGAGCAGATCGACGCCGCTGACGCATGGGATATCGATTCCAAAATCCGCATGTCCATGGACGCGCTGCGCTGCCCGGATGAAGATGCTGACGTAACAAAGCTTTCGGGTGGTGAGATCCGCCGTGTGGCGATTGTTCGTCTGCTGCTCTCCAAGCCTGACATGATCATCATGGACGAACCGACCAACCACCTTGATGCTGAAACGGTTGCGTGGCTCCAGAACTATCTGGTCAACTTCACAGGCTGTGTGATCCTTGTAACCCACGACCGTTACTTCCTCGATCAGGTGACAGGCTGGATTCTCGAGCTCGACCGTGGTCGCGGCATTCCATATGAAGGTAACTACTCAGCTTGGGTTGAGAAGAAAGCCAAGCGTATGGAGCAGGAAGCGCGCGAAGAAGCCTCCAAGAAGCGTACGCTCTCTAAAGAACTCGAATGGGTCCGTTCCGGCGCGAAAGCCCGTCAGGCAAAATCCAAAGCCCGTATTTCCCGCTATGAGGAAATGGCATCCAAAGCGGAGCAGGAGAAGGTCTCTACAGCTCAGATCCGCATCCCGCCTGGTCCGCGTCTTGGCGGCGTGGTTCTGGAAGTGGATCACCTCACCAAAGGGTTTGGCGAGCGCCTCTTGATTGACGATCTCTCCTTCAAACTGCCTCCGGGCGGTATTGTCGGCGTCATCGGCCCGAACGGCGCGGGTAAGTCTACGCTGTTCCGCATGATTATCGGTCAGGAAACACCTGATGACGGTTCGCTGCGTGTGGGTGACACGGTGAAGCTCGGCTATGTTGACCAGTCCCGTGACGCGCTCGACCCGAAAGCAACTGTCTGGCAGGAAATATCCGGCGGCACGGATGTGATCGACCTTGGCGGCGTTGAAGTGAACTCACGCGCCTATGTTGGCGCGTTTAACTTCAAAGGCTCTGACCAGCAAAAACCGGTCGGTATTCTTTCCGGTGGTGAGCGTAACCGCGTCCACCTCGCGAAAATGCTGAAATCCGGCGCCAACCTGCTCCTCCTCGACGAACCGACCAACGACCTCGACGTGGAAACCCTGCAGGCGCTTGAGGAAGGTCTTGAGAACTTCCCGGGCTGCGCTGTGGTCATCTCGCACGACCGTTGGTTCCTTGACCGCATGTGTACGCACATTCTGGCCTTTGAGGGCGACAGCCATGTTGAATGGTTCGAAGGTGACTTCTCGTCTTACATTGAAGACAAGAAACGCCGTCTTGGTGCCGAGGCTGTTGAGCCGAAGCGTCCGAAGTTCAAGAAGTTCTCCCGGGATTAATCTTGTTAGAGCAACGCATTCAGAAAGTCGTTCCGGTCTACGTGCTGCCGCCTGAAGACGGCGAAGGCGTCGCGGTCGGAGCAGACTTCTGGTTGGATATTGATTTTATGGGCAAGACCGCGACGCGTATTGTTACGGTCATGTCTGGAGAAAACATCAAAGTTCCCTCAGCTGAGTGGGATGAGTTCGTCGAGACGCACCGCCACAGCGCCATCGTTAAAGGTGAATCCATGATGGGGCGCGAGTATTGGGGGTGATGCTCCAGGTCCGAAAATGCCCGTGCAGACGGGCATCTGCCGACATGTCTCGACGCTCTTTCAAAACAGGCCTAACCTTCCCGTATCTTGATATTGTGGAGGTCTCCCATGCGCGCAGTTCTGGTTCCATGTCTTATGGGTGCGAGCTTCGCGCTGACGGCTCACGCTGGGCCTGAGGACTTCGTGCCGGGCACGGTTATTACCGGCTTTGGTGATGTCGCCGCGGTAGAAGATGCGCGCCTTGGCGCTGAGACCGAATTTCACATTGCTTACGATATCGCGCAGGCCGCAGGCGAGGGCGAAGTGAGCCGTGCGCTCGTTACGCCAGCGCGTTTCCTCAACATGCATGTCGCCGCAGGTGTGCCGGAAGAGAATATCCATCTGGCCGTCGTTGTGCATGGCGGGGCGTATCGCGATCTTCTGAACGCAGAAAGCTATGGGGCAGACAACCCGAACGCGCCTCTGATCGGGCAGCTCATCGCGCATGGGGTAACCATCGAGCTGTGTGGGCAGACCGCCGCCTACCGCGATGTGAACGAAGACGACCTTCTGCCGGGCATCACCATTTCGCTCTCCGCGATGACGTCCCATGCGCTCCTGCAGCAGCAGGGCTACACGCTGAACCCGTTCTAAGCTCTGCGTAAACATGTCCAATGGTTTTTGAGGATGAATGCCCCAGATATAGAGGTATGAACCAGCTGACGGTCTTCTATGATGGCGCATGTCCGCTCTGCCGGCGCGAGATTTCATTCCTGCGCCGTATGGACAAGCATGAGCGTGTGGCGTTCGAAGATGTCTCGCCGCCCGATGCTGCTGACTATTGCCCGATACCTCAGAAGAAACTGCTCGCGCGGTTTCATGTGCGCGACACAGACGGGCGTATGATTGATGGCGCAGAGGCCTTCACGCGGCTCTATTCTGAATTTCCGGGCTTTGGATGGGTGCGCCCGATCGGCCGGTTTGGACCAAGTCGGTGGCTGCTGAACCGGCTCTACGATGTGTTCTTATTCATCAGGCCCGGCATTCAACGCCTGTTCCGCTGACGCTCAGGTTAGAACCATAACAATCAGCACAATCAGGCCAGCAAGCAGCGTGCCCCAGACGGCGAGATTGATCTGCCGTGACCGCGTTGCCGAGCGTCGCTCCAGCCAGGTACGCGGGCGAATGCCCCGCAGCGCAAAAACCAGAAGGCTCGCAATATTCACGCAGATAATATTGGTCGCGAGCAGAATGCCAGCGCGCGCCGACAGCGTGAACTCGCCAGCGCCCAGATAAACGGCCATAGCGACAGATGGCGGCAGAAGGGCGACAGCGACCATCACGCCGACAAGCGTTGATGAGAGGCCCCGTGTGACAGAAAGCGCCGCCGCTCCGCCTGAAGCGAGCGCCAGCGCAACGCTATCCAGCCCTATATTCGTCCGCTCAATCAGCTCGGTGCTATCGAAGTCCACTTCGATCAGAAAGCCGATCAGAAAGGCGGTGGCAAAGCCAAGAGCGAGACCTGCCAGAGCCGTCTTGGATGATTTGAGCATCAGCTCTGCATCGCCAATGGCCGAGCCAAAAGAGAACGCCAGCAGCGGGCCGAGGAGGGGCGCGATGACCATGGCGCCGATCACAACAGCGATATTGCTGGCATTCATGCCGATGGCGGCAACAATCGCAGAGAGGAATGTCAGAACCAGAAAGCTGGAGTCGATCTTCGCGCCTTCTGCGACGTCCTGATAAATCTCTTCGCGCAGGGCGACTTCGCGCGACTTTTCTTTGGTTTCCGTGTCCGGCTCGGGCGAAATTTCCGTCGTGTCGGATTTCGGCGTGATGCAGGCCTCGACCGGCACAATAACAAGCCGCCATTTCTTGAACGGTGAAAGCCTGCCCTGAAGGGCGTCGACCAGTTTCTGGCCATCGCTGTCGGGCAGGACGACGCGTGCGTCGATTTGCTGATCGTTTGCGTCAATCACCGACCAGTCCAGCTGTTCCCACTCTTCGAGAATACTGGCGACCGATTCCCTCGCTTCGGGAGGGTAAGACACGAACATCATGCGCATGCTGGATTAGCCGGCTTTAGCTTCCGATTTGAACAGCTGGCCGAAGCACCAGGCGATAATTTCAATGATGGCGCGTGAGATCAGCGTCATCAGAATACCGAAAATCGTGTTCTCGTTGACCAGTGTCCGGTAGAGGATAAGCGCCTGATCATCCAGCATTGGCGGCGTCCGCAGCTGGTCGTTCAAAAGCTCGATCCAGTCCTGAAAGCCGCGAACCCAGCCCGGTTCAAAAGCAAATGCGAGTACGAGGATAACGATGACGAGGGCGAAACTTGCAACAAGCTTTGCCGATGCACGGGTCATGGACCCCAGAAGTGAAAACATGTTCTCAGACCCCTCCTGAAACAATTAACGGTATTGAACACGAGGAATGGGGTCCGGTCCATCTGTTTGGCTGGATTGGGGTTTTGAGCGTAGCGAACTCGCCTATTGAGCGTCTCGTGCGGTGTAGCTGCTATGACAGGTGACGCAGTTCTGCAGCGTGTCGGCAAAGGCGCGTTGAATATCCTGCATCTCAGCGGTGTCTGACATGGCCGCTATCTCTTCAAAGCTGATGCGTGTGCCGCGGCCAAGTGTGTGGAAAGGTGCCGGCATGCTCGCCATCATGCCACCCATGCCTTGTCCCTGATGCATACCCTGTCCGCCGCCATGGCCCATGCCGCGTCCCATGCCATTGCCTTGGCCATGGCCGCGTCCCTGACCCATCTGGCCATTCATGCGACCAGGACGCCCCATGGATGACGCAGCCTGCGCGATGGCGGCGCGGTCTTCTTCGGCGAGCGCAGAGGTGAGCGCCTGAACGCCAGTGATGAACATCCGCATTTCTTCGCGCACATGGGTGCGCTGCGCAGGTGTCAGATAGAGGATCTCGCGACCATCATCTGCGATGGCTGGCTGTTCCTGCGCCGTGTCAGCCTGTCCGGCTGCGGGCATGGATGCCAAGGCGATCGCGCAGGCAGACAATGCGGCAAGGCTGGCGGGCAGGACAGATTTTAGGCGCATGGAGAACGTTCCTCATTTTATTATGATATTCTTATATTAAGGCGTCTACGCTGTTCTGGCCATCAGTTTCGCCTGCGCAATATTGACGCTGAAACGAGGCGAGCCAGAAATCACCTTTTTGCCGCCCGAGAGGGTTAACACACTGTTAACTAAATAAGTATTTGAAACTAAAGGGCTGGCGGGGCGTCTGTAATGTACTAGTTCAGACGAAAGGAGATCCGTTATGCCAGATACAACACCCGCATCTGCAATGTTCGCGACCAGCCTCGCGCGGTCGATCTCGCCTCGTGGTAGTGAAGGCCGCGACAGCGCTTTATCACGCCTGATGCTCCAGCATCGAAAATTGCGTAGCGCACCTCTGGCAGAGGTGATCGAGTTTGCTTCTGAACAGAATACCCGGCGGACGCGCGAGCAGTAAAATTACCCGACACAAACCTCGCGCGGGGTTGTCGGGTTATAGCCGAATTCGGCGGCCGGCATATTGATGCCGAGGCAGGAGTTTATATAGCCGAGTGCGGCAAAATGGTGGATGGCGTGGCTGTGCGCCTGAACGAGCAGAGCACCGAGCGTATATTTACAGGTGACAGCACCAAGGCCGAGATCATCGGTCACATCGATGAGGCGTTCCAGATCCGCGCTGCGCAAATCATTGAGGCCGCTCAGAACCTGCTCCAGATATTCATGGCAGACATCGCGGTGGGTTTCGACCTTCACGTTACGCGAACGGGCCGTCAAATCGACCTTGCCTGCATCCAGTCCGGTAAGAATACAATCGAAGATATCCAGAATATGGCGCATATGGCAGCCAATGCTGGAGTGATATGGTGGAACAGTTTTGTCGTTGAACTGATCATCGGAGATAAATCCGATCAGATCGGCTCCGAGATTCAAATTCTTATCGATCGCATCAAACATGCAAGCCTGACCCGGCATACGTTACTCCTGTTCCGTCATCGCCAGCATATTCATTCTGCTCGCTAAAGAAACCGTGTGTCTGATCACTTCCGCGGGTTTTTTCGTGATATCGCGTGTGTATTCCGCGAGCCGCACAATTTTACAGCGGTTCGCGAGGGGCGTACAGGGCGGATGCAGTCTGGAGAATGACGTCTGATTCTATCTATTATTCCTTTTTGGAATACAGGCCTTCAAGTATTATTCCAATAAAGATGGAAAGTGTTGCGCGCCTAATCTGAGAGCTTGTCCGGTATATTGGCGTATTTCTTGCCTTGAATTCACATGTATTGAGTTTTTTGTCTTTCCTTGGAACATATCTTCTGGTTAATCAGTATTAAGGATAGCGTGAGACCAGCGGTGAAAGCCGGTTTCCATGGTTCAAAGAGCCGGAAAATTCAGACGGGGCCACAGAGCCTGCACGCTAACGAATGAATACAGGATCGCCAAAGTAGCGGTTCAAGGGAGGAATTATTGGTTAAATCCATTCTCGCCGCAGGTGCGGTACTGTCCGGACTTTTCTCATTTCCGGCACTGGCTCAGTCTGAAGAGCTGGTCTCCCCACGTGATTTTCGTAACGCCATCATCCAGTCCATGCAGGAAACAAGCGAGGACACGCTGTGCTTTGTACGTATCTCCGACGAAGCATTCCGCGCTGGCCCGTCTGCTGATAACTGTGATTATCAGGCATATACCAACGTTGCTTACGAGCAGTATGAGCTTGCGCCTGAAACACTGGACGAGATTGTTGACGAGCAGGCGCAGCGTTATGTCTCTCTCATTGAGGCTGGCGTCGACATGGAGAACTTCTCCGAGCGCCTCGTCGTTCAGCTGCGTTCGCGCGCTTATGTCCGCAACGCCAACCTCACTAGTGAATCAGGTCTGGTAGTAGAGCCGTTCACAGGTGACCTGGTTGCTGTCCTGATGCTGGACAGCCCACAGACGCTCGCAGCCGTTTCTAATGACCAGCTGGCATCTCAAGGTGTTACGCGCGCGCAGGCTTTCGAGCTTGCGATTGGTAACACGCGCGACCTCATGGGTGACGTACGCGCTGATGATTATCGCCGCATTCACTTCACATCATCTTCCAACGGTCTCATCTCGGGTCAGATCTGGCTGCCGGAAATGTGCAATGCGCAAAGCGAAGACGCAGCCTACTTCCTTTATGACCGCAACGGTCTGATGTCTGTCGAAATGGACGATGCGCTGGGTGTCTCAAATCTACTGGCGATTGCCAACGGATTTGCACTTCAGGGTGAAGGCGTGAGCAATTCTGTCGTGCGTTGCTCGGGCGGCGAATGGTCTACCCTCTGGCCTGCTGCTTCTGCAGACAGTTCTGCCTTTAATCCGTACGTTACCGGTTAATTCTTCTGTTTCGCGCTTGCCTCTTTTTCAGGGGCAGCGCAGTCTCCGTCCCGTAAATTCAGGGAGCGGAACTGATGATCAGAAAACACCTTACTGCCTTGAGTGCAGCGGCAATTCTTGCGGCTGCATGTGGCACGGACACGACGCCTGCGGCAGATGAAACAACGCCGGAAACGCCGCCGGTCATGACCGACTATACAGCTCTTACACTGCCTGAACTCGCCGAAGTGCTCGAAGCAGGCAATGTGACATCTGAAATGCTGGTCACCGCTTATCTTCAGCGCATTGAAGCGATCGACGAGAACGGCCCGGCCATCAATGCTGTGCTGTCCATCAATCCGGATGCCATCGAGCAGGCCCGCGCGATTGATGCGCGCCGTGCGGCTGGCGAAGAGGTCGGCATTCTGGCGGGTGTGCCGGTTCTCCTGAAAGACAATATCGACACCGCGGACAATATCCCAACGACAGCAGGCTCACTCGCGCTGGCGCAAAACTATGCGGAAGTAGATGCGCCACTGGTTGAAGGGCTTCGCGGCGCTGGCGCGATTATTCTTGGCAAAACCAATCTCTCTGAATGGGCAAACTTCCGCTCTAACGGCTCGCTTTCGGGTTGGTCCGGTGTTGGTGGTCATACGCGCAATCCGCACGTGCTGAACCGCCAGACCTGTGGTTCCAGTGCCGGTTCAGGCGCGGCCATGGCAGCGATGCTGGCAGCGGGCACAGTTGGTACTGAAACGAACGGCTCCATTATCTGCCCATCTCAAGGCAATGGCGTGGTCGGTTTCAAGCCGACTGTTGGCCTCGTTTCTCAGGCGGGCATTGTGCCGATTTCATCCTCACAGGATACAGCCGGTCCGATGACGCGCACTGTCGAAGGCGCAGCCATGATGCTGACAGCCATGGCGACAGGCGAGGGCGCAACAGACTATGTGTCTGCGCTCAGTGATACATCACTTGAAGGCGTGCGCATCGGCGTTCTGCGCTATTCCGTGTCAGACCAGCCGGGCATGGCGGATACCTTCAACGCGGCGCTTGAAGTTCTGGAAGCTCAGGGCGCTGAGCTTGTCGAAATCGAAGCCTTCGAATCCCAGATCGAGAATTTCGGCCAGAAGGCGTTCACCGTTCTCGTTCATGAATTCAAGACGACGCTCAACGAGTATCTGGAAGGCACGCCTGAAGCGGTCGAGAGCCGCAGGCTGACCGATCTGATCGCCTTCAATGAAGCCAATGCCGAAACAGAGCTTTCCATCTTCGGGCAGGATCTGTTCACCATTGCGGACGCAACGAATGGCATTGAAGATGAAGCCTATGTCACGGCCTCTGCTGACGTTCTGCGTGGCACACGCGAGCTAGGTCTCGATCTTCTGTTGTCTGATTATGGCGTTGATGTTCTGGTCTCGCCAAGCGGTCCGATCATGCCGGTTGCCGTGCCGACTGAGCCGGACGTCTGGCCGTCATGGTCTGGTGCAGGCGGTCTGGCGGCTGTCGCGGGCTATCCGCATCTAACCGTACCTATGGGCACAATCGGTGACGTGCCGGTGGGTATCTCCTTCATGGGCACAGCCGGTCAGGACGCGCAAATCCTGTCCTTCGGTTATGACTATGAGCAGGCAAGCATGATGCGCGCTGACCCTCAATTCCTTGAAAGCTCTGATGCGCCAACACCGGACCGCGGCGGCGAGGAAGAGGCTGAAGAAGCTGGCGAAGAATAATTCGACCAGTCATCTGCGAATTTTAAGAGCGCCGGGTTGCAACACACCCGGCGCTGTCTTTTTGTGGGCACCGAATTGAGAGGAAAAAATCATGGCGAAGATTGCAGTTGTCGGGCCGGGCGCGCTTGGTGGAACGCTGGCCGCATGGCTCGCAAATGATGCCCGCCATGACGTTACGCTGTGCGCACGAACCGGCTTTGACCGTCTCATCGCTGAAACGCCCGAAGGGGTTCTGAACGTCTCGCTTACGGTTCTGACTGATCCGGTAAAGGCAACGCCGGTCGACTGGGTGTTCGTGGCGGTAAAGACCTATGATTCTGCGGCTACTCTGCCCTGGCTTGAAAAGCTGGCAGGCGAAGGGACACGCATTGCGGTCGTCCAGAACGGTGTTGAGCATGTTGCCCGTTTCAATGAGCTGATGCCGGGCCGTGAGATTGTGCCGGTTGTCGTCGATCTGCCTGCTGGCCGCAAAGCGCCGGGGCATGTCTTGCAGAACGCCATTGGCTGGATTGTGGTGCCGGATGGTCCGCATGGTGCAGATTTTGTTGACCTGTTTGCCGATGCGCCGATGGATGTGCAGGCGGTCTCCAACTGGACTTCGCGCGCGTGGCAGAAGCTATGCCTAAACTGCGTGGGCGCGTTCTCTACCCTGACCATGCGGTCCACTGGGCCCGTCTGGAATGAAGATGTCGAACGCATGCTGCGCGGGCTCGTGACAGAGTGCGCTGAGGTCGGGCGCGCAGAAGGCGCAGACATTCCTGACGAACTGGTTGAAGGCCTGATCGAGCGGGAACGAAACTCAGCGGAAGGCGTCGGCAACTCGCTCTATACAGACCGGCTCAATGGCCGCCCGATGGAGATTGATGCCCGCAATGGGGTAATTGTGCGCCTTGGCGCGAAGCATGGCATTCCAACACCAATGAACCAGCTATTCGTGACCCTGCTGAACGCGTCCGGTAGCCCGTGGGCTACAAAATGAAAGCAGTCTCGGCTGGCGGGTATATGCGCCAGCCGAAACCTGAATAAGGCTTAGCCTTTAAGCATGCCGCCCATGCGCTGGGTGATGATCTCTTCAGCCTGCGCCATGATGCGGTCGATCAGTTCCTGACAGGTCGGGATGTCGTTGATCAGGCCTGCAACCATGCCGCAAGACCATGCACCTGCATCCATATCGCCTTCTTTCATGATGCGCGGATAAACGCCGGCAACTTCAGCTGCGATGTCTTCAAACTTCAGGTCAGAACCGAGTTCTTTCTCTTTCACGAGAAGACGCTCAACAGCATCGTTCGTCAGAACGCGCTCTGTGTTGCGAAGCGGACGCATCACCAGACGCGTGTCGAGCTCTGAGGCTGCGAGGATTGCCTGCTTCACGTTCTCGTGGACCGGCGCTTCTTTCGTCGCGATGAAGCGTGTGCCCATATTCATGCCTTCAGCGCCAAACGCGAGAGACGCAACGAGCGAACGACCGTCAGCCTGACCACCAGAAGATACGAATGGAATTTCCAGCTCGTCTGCTGCGCGTGGCAGAAGGATGAAGTTCGGAACGTCGTCTTCGCCCGGGTGACCGCCGCACTCAAAGCCGTCAACAGACACAGCATCACAGCCAATGGACTGAGCTTTCAGCGCGTGGCGCACAGCAGTACATTTGTGGATGACCTTCACGCCTGCGTCTTTCAGGTAAGGCAGAACGGCAGACGGGTTGTTGCCAGCTGTTTCAACAGCTTTCACGCCGCTATCGATAACCGTTTTGACGATTGCCGGATAATCAGGTGCGTTGAGGGATGGCAGGAAGGTGATGTTCACGCCAAACGGCTTGTCCGTCATGTCCTTGCAGCGTGCGATTTCGTTCGCCAGAGCTTCTGGAGATGGCTGTGTCAGCGCGGTGATGATGCCAAGGCCGCCAGCGTTAGATACAGCTGCCGCCATTTCAGCGAGGCCCACATGGTGCATGCCGCCCTGAATGATCGGATGTTCGATGCCGAATAGTTCGGTGATCCGTGTCTTCATGATGTTTATCTCCCTCGATCCGAGTATTTATGGCGTGAGTTTTAGCCTTCAGATTTCTCTCTGTCGCCCCTTAACCAAGGGGAAGGCCAGTAATTTTTTTGAAGTCGGGGTTTATTCTTCGCGGGCATTTATCCGATTACCGCGCTAGGTTTTATCACGTGTAAGGATTGCGCCCGGGCGTGTGACGCGCTCTATTCCGGGTTTGGAATTTGTCTGGGGAGTAGTGAGACATGAGCGACGTGCCTGAAACACAGGATCACGCGAAAGGATTTCTCGGTTTTGTCGAGAGAGCGGGCAACAAACTGCCCGATCCGGTTTTTATATTTTTGTTCCTTCTGGTCGTACTGGTCATCATTTCGGTGATTGCGAGTCTGACAGGTTTGACGGCAACGTTGTCAGATCAGGTTCTGGGCGGCATGTCCGATGCAAACAAGGCGCGCTTTGCCATTGGTGCAGATGGCGTGATCCCAGCCATCAGCCTGCTGTCGCCGGATAATATCCAGCGTCTCTGGACCGAGATGCCAGCAACCTTCACTCACTTCCATCCGCTCGGCTATGTGCTCGTCGTCATGTTGGGCGCTGGTGTGGCAGAACGTACAGGCTTGTTTGGTGACGCAATGCGTGCGGCGGTTCGCGGCGCGCCGAAATTTCTGCTGACGCCAGTAGTGGCCTTCGTCGCCATGGCGGGCAATCACGCCGCCGATGCCGCATATGTTGTGCTCATTCCGCTCGCAGGCATTCTTTTTGCCTCTGCCGGGCGTCATCCTATTGCGGGTATCGCGGCTGCCTTTGCGGGTGTGTCCGGCGGTTTTTCGGCAAACTTTGCACCGGGTCAGCTCGATGCGCTGCTCTACGGTATCACCCTCGAAGCGGCTGAGATTCTGGTGCCGGATTATCAGGTGAACATTGCGGGCAACTGGTATTTCATTGCAGCGATGATGGTGATTTTTGTACCGGTTATCTGGTTTGTCACAGACAAGATCATTGAACCTAAGCTTGGTGCGTGGCAGGGCGTTGATGGCTCAACTGAAGACGATGCCGACAAGCCGCTCAATGAGGATCAGAAGAAAGGCCTGATGTGGGCCGGTATTGCCGTACTTGGCGTGTTTGCGCTCTGGACGTTCTTCGTCATCGGGCCGGGTACGCCGCTCTACATCACCGATGCAGAATACATTGCTCAGGGCCTGACTGCGGATGAGGCCGCGGCGAAAGAATGGTTTGAACGGTGTGGACCGTTGTTCAACTCGCTGGTTGCGGCATTCCTTGTGCTGTTCCTTGCTGCGGGTGTGGCTTATGGCGTTTGCGCCAAGACCATCAAATCAGGTGATGATCTGGTTGGCATGATGGCTGATGCGATGAAAGACATGGGGTACTATCTCGTTCTGGCATTTGCAGCGGCGCACTTTGTGGCAATGTTCGGCTGGTCTAATCTGGGTCTGATCTCTGCGGTTCATGGCGCGGCAGCCATTGAAAGTGCCAATCTGCATCCGGCGCTCATTCTGGGCCTGATTGTTCTGTTTACCGGCTTGATCAATCTGTTCGTCGGATCGGCCAGTGCGAAATGGGCGCTTCTTGCCCCGGTGATGGTGCCGATGCTCATGCTTGCAGGTATCTCTCCTGATGCTTCGACAGCGGCCTATCGTGTGGGCGACTCGGCTACGAACATCATCACGCCTCTGATGGTCTACTTCCCTCTCATCCTGATCTTCGCGCAGCGCTGGAAAAAGGATTTCGGTATTGGATCACTCACCGCCATTATGATCCCGTATTCGATCTGGATCCTGATTTCGGGCCTCGCGCTGATGATCGTTTGGGTCGCGCTTGGAATTGACCTCGGGCCGGGCGCTCCGGTTGGCTATGAGCTGCCTGCTGCGGGTGGCTGAATTTAAAAGAAAAGCCCCGCCAGTCTGGCGGGGCTTTTTTTATTCGGGAGGAAAGGCTGCGGTCTTATCGGCCAGCCTGAACCGAAGAAGCGCCGGTGACTTCGCCAGCGTCAGTACGCTGCGCCAGTGCGCGGGCTTCAAGACGTGCCGTCATCTCATTGATCGTGCGGATCAGTTCGGAAGATGAACCGTTAGAGCGGTCAAGCAGCGCCATGAACTGGGCGCGTTGTTCGATGGCCAGCCAGAGGAGGTTGCCATCAAGCTCGAGCGCAACGTCGACAACCTGATACTCACCATCGTCTGTGCTCAGCACCCGCCAGCGCACAGGCAGGTCACCTGTAGGACGACGCACAACGGTCTCAACGATAGAGTCGCGGTCGTTACGGTCGGTTGAACCGGTCACGACAATCTCTTCGCCGCGATACTTGTCCAGCTCGGCTTCATAGGTCGCCAGCGCGTAACGGGCATAGGCGTCGTAATACGCGTCGAATTCCTGATCACTGAACACGCGGGCATAGCGGCCGATCACGAAGCGGGACACGCGTTCCAGGTCAGTGAACTGGTTCATCAGGCCCTGAAACGCTTCACGGCGCTCAAGCGAGTCGAGCTCAGGATCGTTCAGCATAGAGAGCGCGTGGTTGGCGTTCTCACGCACATAATCTTCAGATGCCTGGTCTGCGAAAGCCGGAAGGCTGACGCTCAGGGCGAGGCTGGCAGCAACGGTCAGCGATTTAAACAGCGGTGTCATAGAAATATCCCTCCGACACTCTAGAAATCATCAAAATCGGGCAATTCTTCGTACGCATCTGGGTCAGATTGCCCATTTCTAATGGCGGCATCCCTCTGAGAGGTATGCGCACGTCGAAGTGCCACATAAGGTTCAGGCTGATCGCGCAGAGTTTCGATTTGTCCCTGTGCGCGAGAGCGAGCATTCAGGCCGTTGAGAATGGCAAGTCCGCTGCGAACCGCGAGCTCGTCATCATCATTGGTCGTGTAGTTCACGTAATTGGTGGGTGTTATCGCCCGATCAACTCCAAAACCGAGCAGATCACGCGGATTTGTAGAGCCGAGAAGTGGCAGCACCAGATATGGGCCGCTGTCTACACCCCAGACGGCAAGCGTCTGTCCGAAGTCTTCATCATGGGCTTCAACGCCGCGGAAACGGGCCATATCGAACAGCCCGCCAAGACCAACAGTGGAGTTCACAACAAAGCGGGCGCCGGTTTCTGTCGCGCCGTCGACATTGCCTTGCAGAAGTTCGTTCACGAAAGTGACCGGCTCGCCAAGGTTGGTGAAGAAGTCGCCAACGCGGTCACGACCCCAGCGCGGTGTGACAGCTGTATAGGCCTCTGAAGCCGGTTCCAGAACGGCTTCATCCAGCGCCAGATTAAAGCCCAGCATAGAGCGGTTGAAGCCTTCATACGGATCGCTGCGGGACGTTTCACCGGGTGCTGTTGCGCATGCCGCGAGGCTGCAGGCGAAGGCGAGTGCCAGAATAGGTTTCATGATGTCCCTCTTGTCTTCGCCAACGTCAGCGGCGCTATCCGTGTATTTGAAACGAGAAATTGGTTTATAATTTGTCGTTTCAAGTCACGGCTATGTGAGTTTCTAAAACGCCTTGCCTTATGTGCTTTTATCGCAACACGATAAAAGAGGTGCCTATAAACGCGCTTGACAACATCATATAAATATATGTTTATATGTTCTGAATAAACGAGAGCGTCATGGATTTAATCGAAGCCCTTCGCAGTATTGGTGAGCCGACACGCGTGCGCGTGCTGGCTTTGCTTGCGCATGGAGAGCTTGCGGTCGGGGAGCTCGTCGACATTCTGGCGATGAGTCAGCCGCGTCTCTCGCGCCATATGAAATTCCTGACGTCCGCGGGTCTTGTCGAGCGTCTGCCGGAAGGTGCGTGGGTGTTTTATCGTCTGCCAGCCGTAGGCAAAGGCCGCGAGCTTGTAGACGCTATTCTGCCATTCCTGCCTGCCGAACACCCTGAATACGTTCGTGATTTGGAGCGTCTCACGGTTGTGAAGCAGGCGCGTGCGCAGGCGGCTGAGGATTACTTTAACCGTCAGGCTGAGAGCTGGGACGATGTACGCGGTCAGCACTATCCAACCGAAGCTGTTGAAGCCGCGCTTCTGAAAGCTGCAGGCGATACGCCGGCGAAATTCATGGTCGATCTTGGTACAGGCACAGGTCGTATGCTCACCCTTTTTTCAGGCATGGCAGAGCGCGCGGAAGGCATCGACCTCAGTCACAAAATGCTGACCATCGCTCGATCTAACCTTGCCGAAAGCGGTGCTCAGAATGCCAGCGTGCGCCATGGTGACGTAACGGCACCGCCATTTGAGGATGGTGTAGCGGACCTCGTGATTATTCATCAGGTGCTCCATTATATGGACCGGCCCGAGCGCGTCATTTCTGAAGCCGCGCGCATTCTGAAGCCGGACGGACGCCTGCTTGTGGTGGATTTTGCGCCTCATAAGCACGAATTCCTACGCACCGAACACGAACACAGACGGCTTGGCCTGTCTGATGAAGAGATCACACGCTGGACCGGCGCGGCTGGCCTTGTGTCACTCGACCCGATCCGTTTCCAGTCGTCTGAGGAAGACGGCCTGACAGTCAACATATGGACCGCTGACAAGCGCTCTGAAACCGAGGAACAGGCAGCATGAGCCTGCAGCACGCACCAACGCCGTCTTGAACCGGTCCACCCGAAATTCGTGTCAGTGACCTATGGCGCGGGTGGCTCAACACGTGACCGCACGCACCGCACGGTGAAGCGCATGGTGGAAGAGACAAACCTCACGCCAGCGGCTCACCTGACCTGTGTGTCTGCGTCGAAAGACGAAGTCATGGGCGTTGTCGATGATTATCTTGATGCGGGTGTCCGCCACATCGTGGCTCTGCGCGGCGATCCGCCTGAGGGCATGGGCGCTAAGTTCACACCGCATCCGGAGGGCTTTCAGTCCAGCGTCGATCTGATCTCGGCTATCCGTCACTACCGTCCGGAGCTAGGTAAGCGTTTCGAGATTTCCGTGGCGGCTTATCCCGAGCCCCATCCAGATAGCCTTGGTCTGGCAAAAGATCTGGAGATCCTGAAAGCCAAGCAGGATGCAGGCGCAGACCGTGCCATCACCCAGTTCTTTTTCGAGCCGGACCACTATTTCGAGTTTCTCGATGCTGCGCGCGGCTATGGTATCGATATTCCGATTGTGCCGGGCATCATGCTGCAGCCGAACTTTAATGGCCTGAAACGCATTGCGACGCTTTGCGGTGCGACCCTGCCTGCATGGCTCCACGAGCTTTATGAAGGGCTGGAAGGCGACGCCGAACAGCGTGAGCTGATTACGGCGAATGTTGCAGCGGACCTGACGATGAAGCTGGCCGATCGCGGCGTGAAGGATTTTCACTTCTATACGCTGAATAAAGCTGGATTATCTCTCGCAACGTGTAGACTATTGGGCATCAAACCGGAGAAACAGGCGGCTTAAATAGCGCGGGGGAGGCGACAGAATGAACAGCGTCGCAGCAGACTGGCTGGATGGCGTGCTCAATGCGGCGCTCACCGTGCTGGTGATCGCGGCGGTCGCCATTGCTATTGAGAACCCGGAAAAGCTGGGTTTTGAACCTCGCCCGGAGCGCCCGTCGGTCAGAACCGTTATGGCTGCGATTGAGCATGGGCGGAAATGTCTGAGCGTCTATGAGCAGTATGAGTATTTCAATGCCTGCCAACAGGCCGGTTCAGAAAGCGGAGGAGCGCTTGTAAACTGCCCTGAAGATGTGCCTCTGGAGACGACCGTCCCCGCTACGCTGGCTTCAGCGCAGATATTTGCGGAAACGCAGCTGTCGCAGATGGAGCTGTTGGCCTGTCCGCCGCCGGATGAGATGGCGCATCAGTTGAATTCAGCGCGTGAGGCCGTAGAGCGTATTAACGCGCGCCGGAATGGTGCCTATTCGCCACTGGATGATGTCTGGACGCGTAGTGCGGCAGATGAAAGAGAGGGTGCCGGACCTGACAAATGATTGAATGGCTCGACAGGTTTCTGAACCGCATCATCATTCTTTTGATTGGTGTTGCAGGGTTGATTGCCATGTTTCAGGCCATGAGTTCACCGCGGCCACCATCCATTCGTGAGTTGAGTGTGGATAGTTCGGCACTTATGTCGGTGATGATGCCGAGCTGTTATCGGGTAGAAGACACGTTAGTGTTCATGCGCGCGTGCGCGAATGTGCCAGAGGGAGAGACAGGCGTTGCATGCCCGCTCGAGGCGCCGGAATGGGTCAGGTTCAGGCCGGAGACCAGTACCATGGCCGACCTGCTGGTCGAACAGCTTGAAGCGCGGCAGGCATCTGCCGAATGTCAGTCGCTGGCGCGTGACCCTTTTGAGGGTTTGACGGCTGAAGAACGGAATATGAGCTGGAGCGAGCTCCAGCAGCGTAGATTGGAATTACAGGCCGAGATGGAGGCCGCAGAAGAGAATGAGACCGATGACCAGAACTGAACGTGTAGCTAAGCTGAAAGAACTCGCTCGTGAGCGCATTCTGGTGTTTGACGGCTCATGGGGCGTGTTGATCCAGAATAAGGGCCTCGTTGAAGAGGATTATCGCGGTGACCGCTTCACGGCTTTTGCGGGTCAGATGAAGGGCAATAATGACATTCTGAACGTCACGCGTCCTGATATTATCGAAGACATTCACAACGCCTATTTTGGCGCTGGCGCGGACATCTCCGAGACGAACACATTCTGTTCGACCACGATTGCGCAGGATGACTATGAGCTGGATGCGCAGTCCGTTTATGACCTCAATTATGAGGGCGCGAAAATCGGCCGCCGCATTGCGGATGAATGGACGGCTAAAGAGCCGCACAAGCCGCGCTTTCTGGCTGGTGCGATGGGCCCGCTCAACAAAATGCTATCCATGTCTCCGGACGTAAACGATCCGGGCGCTCGCGCTGTCACCTTTGATGAGGTCTATCAGACTTACCGTCATCAGGTGAAAGCGCTCTATGAGGGCGGCGTGGACATGTATGTGATCGAAACCATCACCGACACGCTGAACTGTAAGGCTGCGATAAAGGCGATCCGCGATCTGGAGGCTGAAGGTCAGGAAGAGCTGCCAATCTGGATTTCAGGCACGATCACAGACCGGTCCGGTCGTACGCTGTCCGGTCAGACGGTTTCTGCGTTCTGGAATTCCATCCGCCATGGCCGTCCGTTTGCTGTTGGCTTTAACTGCGCGCTCGGCGCAGAGCTGATGCGTCCGCATGTGGCAGACCTGGCACGTCAGGCAGATTGTCTTGTGTCGGCTCACCCCAACGCGGGATTGCCGAATGAGATGGGTTCGTATGATGAAACACCAGAGCAGACGGCCGCCCATATCGGAAACTGGGCGCGCGACGGCCTGCTGAACATTGTTGGCGGCTGTTGTGGGACAACGCCGGCGCATATCGAGGCGATTGCCAAAGCGGTTGAGGGCGTCAAGCCGCGTCAGCCAGCAGAGGCAAAACACACGCTTCGTTTGTCCGGACTGGAGCCATTCGAAGTCGCCTGATCCGCTAAGGGGGGGGCATGACAATTAATGGTGACGTGAAGACGGGCGATCTGTTCGTCTTCTACGGGCTTTTGCAGCCTGTATCTGAAAGCTATCCGCATGTGATTGATCTGGCGGGAAGCGGCGCGTTTCTGGGGGAGGCGCGTATTCGCGGCGACCTTTACGATGTCGGTGGTTATCCTGGCATGGTCGCGGGAGATGGTCTGGTATGCGGCACACTCTACCGTATCGACGACCCTGTTATTGTTCCTGAAATCGACGCCTTTGAGGATATCGTTCCGGGCGAGGAAGCTGAATCTCTATACCGGCGGGAACAACATTCGGTTCTGAAAGCTGATGGCGTGCAGACTGGCCAGACGGCCTGGGTTTATATCTTCAACAAACCGCTCGCAGAAGACCCGAAGATTGAGAGCGGCGACTGGCTGAAGGATGGTGAGCCGCATTATCGAAAGCGCAAACGCACACTGCTTCAATGGGCGCGTCGGGGCGTTTTCGCGACGCTGTTCGCACTGTTCGCATACGTGCTTCTGAGCCTCGTTATCGGGATCATTTTCGATAATCCGTTGCTGACGCTCGTCGTCGCAGTTAGCGGGGCGCTAGGATTTTTTCTGATTGCGCTGTTCGGAAATGCGCGGAATGATGTAGATCATTCAGGGCCCGATGCGTCAGACATGATAAACGTGCGGATGGATTGAGGCGCTTAAACAGATGTCTTGGGAGGGGCTCATGTTTAACGGACCAAAAATTGTCTGGGTGATTATTTTCACCGGCATTTTCTATTACGGCGCAAATTTCGCACTTGGCGGATTCATTGGCGATGAAACAATCCAGCGTGTTGTCTCAGGTGTGATCGCGCTGGGGATTGGCGCGATCATGCTTTTCAGCAAAGGTGGCGCCAGTTCTGATGGCGCGTCGCGTACAGAACGTGACAGCGATTTTGACGGCTTTGATGGCGGCATGGGCGACTAGCCTTTTCTGAGTGTCTCATCCGGCCGATCTTGGAGGGAGAGACATGGGCAAGACGTTCGAACGACTGGATGAAAAGCTGATCAGCTTCATCGAGAAGCAGCCTATGTTTTTCGTGGCGACTGCACCGCTCTCTGCTGATGGCCATGTGAATGTGTCGCCCAAGGGCTATGACAGCTTTCGCGTCATCGATGACATGACGGTGGCATGGCTGGACCTTGGCGGGTCTGGCATTGAGACCATGGCGCATCTGAAAGAGAATGGCCGCATCACCATCATGTTCTGCGCGTTTGAGGGCGCGCCGAATATTCTGCGTCTCTATGGCGAGGGCGAAACCGTCACGTTTGATGACGCGCGTTTCCCTGAACTTCTGGCGTTGTTCCCTGATTTCAAAAAAGCGCGTTCCATCGTTCTGGTGAAGCTGGAGCGCATTCAGGATAGCTGCGGCTGGTCTGTGCCCTTCATGGATTTCAAGGGTGAGCGAGACCAGCTCAAGCGCACATGGGATCATCGCTATGAAACGATGGACGATGTTGAGGGCTTTATCCGTCAGCGAAACGCCCGCAGCATTGATGGCCTGCCAGCGTTTGAGGACTAATGTCTGACTTCTGGAAATTCTTCACCGGTGTCTCGGTTGCCGTCGTCGTCTACGCGGTGAGCTATGTCGTTATTAAACTGATGGGCGGGAATATCTTTCTTGCCGGTCTGCTGGCAGGCGGGTTTGCAGCCATCGCATTTTACGGCATGGGGCATGTGCTCGGCTATTCGACGCCGGAGGATATGGACCAATAGGAGAGCCGCATGGGTGCCTGGGGTGTTGGAAGTTTCGAGAATGACGGTGCGCTGGATTATCTGGCAAGCGTGGAAGAGCTTGGTACTTCTCTGATTGCGGGCTCGTTAGGGCAGCCCTTTGTTGAGCACGATCTGGAAATGGATGACGCTATTGAAGTGCTCGTCGCAGCGGAGATCGTTGCGGCGATCGCGACTGGCAAGCTGGACCGGCTGCCTGAGGGCGCTGACACATTTTTGAAATCGCTGGGTGATCTATCCGGACTGAAGGCGCAGGCCCACGCAGCGGTCACCATCGTGCGCGACAGTTCCGAGCTTAGCGAGGTCTGGGCAGAAACTGATCATCATCAGCAATGGCTGGATGACGTCAACGTACTCCTTTCGCGGCTCAGCTAGATCATTGAATTTTCGAGTAAAGAAAAAGCCCGCCGGTATATCGCCGGCGGGCTTTGGTGCAGTTCGTGGAGGATCGATCAGGGCTTAATAGTTGATCGTTGCACCAATAGAGAATGTACGACCCAGAGCATTACCTACGAACGGGTTGTAGGAGAGCTCGAGCTGCGCAGCAGCCGGATCTTCATCAGTGATGTTCTCGATAGAGCCTGTGATGGACACATCAGCGAACTCAACCGGCACTTCCCAGAAGACGTGCAGATCGTGCTGGATGAAGTCTTCACCGTCCGCGCCGTAGATGATGCCAGCTCGGGTGTCTTCAACACCTGAGATGTACTCCATCTGGTAGCGGAAGTTCCACGCATCCATGTTGTAGTTTGCGTAGAGGTTGCCCTTCAGGTCGGAGATAGCAGGTGCAGAGCGAGCGAAGTTCGCAAAGCCGACCGCATCATAACCAGGTGTTACAACAACACCGTTGATCGCGATGTCACGTACATCATACTCGAGCGTGTATGTGCTTGAGCCGCCAACTTCCATGAAGCCCGGGCCAAGATCCCAGCCATAGCTTGCAGTGAAGTCGATACCAGATGTTTTGATACCTGGGCCGTTGATGATGTCAGTGCGGACACGTGAGATGTCGCTACCGATTGTTACGCCCTGCGTACAGCCGCCCTGGAATGTGACGAGGTAAGCAAGTGGGTGTGTACAATCGACGAGCTGTGTGCCGTTACCCGGGCCGTTTGCAACGAGGTTTGCGATACCTTGAGCAGGTGTCGTTGTGATCTCGTCTTCGAAGTCATAGCTCCAATAGTCGAAGCTAGCCTGGAAGCCTTCATAGTTGAAGACAGCACCGATGTTGTAGGTGAATGCAGACTCTGGCGCGAGGGCAGGGTTGCCGTAGATATCAACTGATTTGAAGTTGTTACCTGCAGCCTGAATGCCTGCCAGCGTTGTCGCTGTGTTGCCATTGAGGATGTTGCTTGGAAGCGGACCGCGGAAGGTCGTACCAGCAGAACCACGAACGACGAGGTAGTCGTTAGCTTCCCAACGGACAGAGACTTTAGGGTCTGTCGTTGCGCCAACCTGCCCGCCGTAATCTTCGTAACGAAGAGCGACAGTTGCTTCGAGCGTGTCGAGGAGCGGGATCTGGACCTCTGCAAACGCAGCGTAGACGCTTTGTTGCAGACGGGATTCAGTTGTCTGGCCGAGGAAGACGAACGGACCGGTCTGAACCGCACCGTTAGTCAGGCAAGAGTTGTCGCCTTCAACACCGCAAGGGTTGATCGCTGCGTTAGACAGATCGTTGATCGGGTCGCTGCGGAAGTTCGAGTGACGGTACTGGCCGCCAACAGCGTATGCGATGTTACCAGCGCCGAGATCGAAGTCAGTCACACCAGCATAGACAGAGTCGATGATGACAACGTCTTCTTGCTGCTCTGTGCCGTTTGGCTGAACCATCCAGCCGAGGACTGCTGCAGAGTTCTCGTTACCTGGAATGTAGTTCGCATTGTTCAGACCAAGCGCAGGGTTAGATGCCTGCGAGTTGATGAACGGGTTGAAGTAGAGACAGTCGCCAACACCAGCTGTGCCAGTTGTGCGGTCACAATCCGGGCCACCGAAGCCTTCGAGAGCTGACTGCATGCGGGAGCCGACAGTGTCCGGGGTCCAGAAGAGACGACGGGACTGGTAGAAAGTGATGTCGTTGGTCCATGTGGAGTCTTCTGTGACGTCCCACTCAAAGCCTGCAGACATGCGGAACGCGTCGTTTTCAGCTTTACCAATGCCGCCGCCAAGACCGCCTGTCAGTTCTTCAATACCGCCAGCGCCAACTGGACGGCCGAGAAGGATCGCAGCGTAAGTGCCAAGCGCCTGAGCTGTCGGGCCAGTCGGGTCAGCAACGCTACCTGCGAAAGGAAGGCCTGTGCTGAGGTTCAGAGACTGGTCGATGAAGCCCTGATAGCCCGGGTTGGAAGACGGTACGAAGAAGGCGAAAGAAGAACCTGGGCCGTTAGGACCCTGGGTCGGCGGGAATGTCGGCGAGTAACGGTTCGCGTTCTGGTGCGTTTGTGCCCAGAGAGCGTTCGCGTTGATGCGGAACTCAGGAGAGAGGTCAGCGTCGAACTGAGCGTAAATCTGTGTGCGCTCTGTATCCTCAACGAGGTTACCGAACGGGATGTAAGAGAAACGACAGATTGGAACGCCGCTTGTAGAACCGACTTCACCGCCAGTGTCGACACATGCGTTACCTGCAGGGCCGAGGCCATCAATACCAACGCCGAGCGCGGTACCGCCCTGACCCTGAGAGATGTCGCCGAGGTAAGGCAGGTAAGTTGCCGGGTTACCAAGAACGGACCAGCCAGCAGGGTTTGTGCTGAATGGTTGGAACACGAAGTCACGCTCGAGGTTAGACAGTTCCGAGCGGGCCTGGTGGCCGATGCCAACCATGATGTTGCCGTTTTCGAAGTTGTGTCCCCAGAGAGCAGATACTTCGAAATCGCCGTCAGAACCGTCAATGGCTGTGTAGTCGCCAGAGAGTTCGAGGCCTTCAAAGCTTGTGCGCGTGATGAAGTTCGCAACGCCTGAAATCGCGTCAGAACCGTAAGTCGCCGCAGCACCTTGCTTGAGAAGCTCGACGCGCTCGAGAGCGAACATCGGGATGAGCTGGGTGTCAGCGAAGCCGTCACCTGGGGAAGCGATTGTACGGTGGCCGTTCAGAAGAACGAGGTTACGTGTCGCGCCGAGGTTACGCATGTTGATAGAGCCGGAGCCCTGAGAACCTTGCGCGCCTGGAGCGAACTGGTTGGAGTCGCCAAGAACAGAACCAACAGATGGAAGAGACTTGATCAGTTCCAGAGGGGAGCTGATGCCTGTTTCTTCGAGTTCCGCGCGGCCGTAAACGTCAACCGGCAAAGCAGAGTCTTCTGGTGTACCAGCGATGAAAGAACCAGTTACAACAACACGCTGTTGAACCGCTGCGTCTTCTTCAGCTGTTTCCTGAATACGTTCTGGAGCATCTGCGCTCTGAGCCATAGCTGGGACAGCCATGGAGAGGCCGAGCGCCAGCCAAAGTGCCGAGCGGGCACACGTCGAGTGTAGGTTTTTCATGATCTACGTCTTCTCCCTAAGATATTACTTGTATTTACACCAAAATACTTTGGTTTTTTCTGCATGTGCCTTGAGTATATAAAGTAGTCAAGTTTAGGGAGTGTAAGCGCCAATTCGGCGCCTTCAGTGTGCAATCGGCTCATCTGCTTGTGAAAAAAAATATTTATAATCAGATATTTAATTGATTTTTGTGGTCGCAAAGGTGGCTGAAAATGCACGTCAGTCCGCCGATTTTGCATGGCAAGATATTCTTTGGTGGAATAAACATTATTCTGTATTCGTTGTAATATATGCTGTATAACTGGAAAAGTTTCAGAAAATTATATTCTAACCAAAGTATTAAACGTGAAGAAATATTGGTGAGGTAGTGCTTCGGCTGAAATTGCGACTTTTAGTGTAATATATGGCTTATTCAGCCTATTTGCATAGAGCTAGCTATCGCGAAATGCACCCGAGCGCAATGAAGCCAAAACGCTTTATTGGTGAGATTGTAAAATTTGAGCCGCCAAGGAAGCCCCTCAGATGCCCGGTGGCAGCGTGGATTCCGTTAAAGCGCCAAAAATGGCAGCTCAGAACGAATTTTCGGGCAGCGTGATATAAAACGCACAATTTGGAATGAGGCGTATTCCCTTGGGTTATAGGCCGGTAAAAGTGGAATGCCTCAGCGGATTAAAGAGGCACGGTGAATCAGCGTTGAGATTCTCTGTTTCCACCTTTCAGGAAGAAAGTGTCACTGCGGGCTTTGTAATAGGCGTGTTACCCTCTATGAGAGGGCCAACCCAAACATATGCGCCAAGGTTTATATGACCAAACAATCTGCCAGCTTCGTCAATGTCGGTGAACGTACAAACGTCACGGGCTCTGCTAAATTCCGGAAGCTCATCGAGAAAGATGATTACGCGACCGCGCTCGATATTGCGCGCGAGCAGGTGGAGAATGGCGCTCAGATCATCGACATCAATATGGATGCGGGCCTGCTCGACTCCGAGAAGGCGATGGTCACCTTCCTGAACCTCATCGCATCCGAGCCAGATATTGCCCGCGTGCCGGTGATGATCGACAGCTCCAAATGGGATGTCATCGAGGTCGGCCTGAAATGCGTGCAGGGCAAGGCGGTGGTGAACTCCATCTCGCTGAAAGAAGGCGAAGCGCAATTCCTCGACCATGCCCGCAAGTGCCTCGCTTATGGTGCGGCTGTCGTCGTCATGGCGTTTGACGAGAACGGGCAGGCCGACACAGAAGAACGCAAGGTCGAGATCTGCCAGCGCGCGTTCAAAATCCTTACAGAGACGGTCGGCTTCCCTGCTGAAGACATCATCTTCGATCCGAACATTTTCGCTGTCGCGACTGGTATTGAAGAACATGACAATTACGCGGTGGACTTCATCAATGCCGCGCGCCGCATTCGTGAGACATGCCCGGGCTGTCATATCTCCGGCGGCCTCTCGAATGTGAGCTTCTCATTCCGCGGCAACGAGCCTGTGCGTCGCGCTATGCACTCTGTCTTCCTCTATCACGCCATTCCGGCGGGCATGAATATGGGCATTGTGAATGCGGGCCAGCTCGACATTTATGACGAGATTGCCCCGAAGCTTCGCGAGCGCGTCGAGGATGTCATCCTCAATCGCCGCTCTGATGCTACCGAGCGCCTTCTGGAAATCGCAGACGAGTATCGCGGCCAGAAAGGCAAGACGATTGAGAAGGACCTCGCCTGGCGTGAAAAGCCGGTGAAAGAGCGTCTCAAGCATGCGCTCGTCCACGGCATTACAGAATTCATCGTCGACGATACCGAAGAAGCCCGCCAGTCGGTTGCGCGCCCGCTCCACGTCATTGAAGGCCCGCTCATGGATGGCATGAATGTGGTGGGGGACCTGTTCGGCGCGGGTAAGATGTTCCTGCCACAGGTGGTAAAGTCTGCCCGCGTGATGAAGGCTGCCGTCGCGCACCTCATTCCGTTCATGGAAGAAGAAAAGCGCCTGATGGGCACGGAAGGCCAGTCCAACGGCAAGGTCGTCCTCGCCACGGTGAAGGGCGACGTACACGATATCGGTAAGAACATTGTCGGCGTGGTGCTCGCCTGTAACGGCTATGAGATCATCGACCTTGGCGTTATGGTGCCTGTCGAAACCATTCTCGATACGGCCGAGAAAGAGGGCGCGGATATGGTCGGCCTCTCCGGTCTGATCACGCCGAGCCTTGATGAAATGGTCGTTGTGGCGTCCGAGATGGAACGTCGCGGCATGGATATTCCGCTGTTGATTGGCGGCGCGACCACGTCTCCGGCGCACACGGCGATCAAGATCGAACCAGCCTTCAAACGCCAGCCGGTTATCCATGTGACGGACGCCTCCCGCGCAGTCGGCACAGTGTCGGCGCTGCTTGGTGAAGATAAAGCCCATTACTGGGAAACCGCGCGCGCTAAATATGACCGCATCCGCGAAAGCCGCGCCGGTGGCCCGCCTAAGCCGCGCCTGCCTATCGCTGAAGCGCGCGAAAAGCACGTGCCGATCGACTGGGCGGCCTACACGCCGCCAGCGCCGAGCTTTACCGGTGTCAAAGAGGTCGAATTCGATATGGGCGATCTCAAACGCTATATCGATTGGACGCCATTCTTCGCCAGCTGGTCACTGGCCGGTCGCTACCCGATGATCCTTGAGGACAAAGTGGTCGGCGAGGCGGCAACCAGCCTCTGGAATGATGCGCAAGCCATGCTGCAGCAAATTCTGGGCGAGGGCTGGCTCACCGCGAAAGGTGTTTGCGGCTTCTGGCCGGCAAAGTCTGTCGGCGACGACATTGCGCTCGACAATGGTGAGACGCTCTACACACTGCGCCAGCAAATGGTGAAAGATAACCAGAAGCCGAACTTCGCGCTGGCCGATTATGTCTCCCCGAATGGCGGCGACCATGTCGGCGCGTTTGCTGTGTCTGTCTTTGGTGAGGCGGAACACGCCAAACGCTTTGAAGAGGCAGGCGATGATTATTCCTCCATCCTCATCAAGTCTCTGGCCGACCGGTTTGCCGAAGCGGCTGCCGAATGCCTGCACGAGCGTGTGCGTAAAGAGTATTGGGGCTATGCAAGCGATGAAGCCTTCACCAATCAGGAGCTGATCAAGGAAGCCTATTCCGGCATCCGCCCGGCGCCTGGCTATCCGTGCCAGCCGGATCACACAGAAAAAGAGACGATCTTCCGCCTTCTGGACGCAACCAACCGCATTGGCACAGAGCTGACGACCAGCTTTGCCATGACCCCGCCAGCCTCCGTCTCCGGCCTTTATCTATCACATCCGGAAAGCGTCTATTTTGCCGTTGGCCGGATCGAGCGCGATCAGGTGGCAGACTATGCCGCCCGTAACGGCTGGGACCTGCACAAGGCTGAAAAATGGCTGGGTCCGATCCTCAACTACGACCCGAATGAGGGGTGAGGTAGGGGTTAACATAAATGTTCGAGCTTACTGCTCGCTGCCAGATCAACCTTAGGGCTTGTTCATCAAAAAACTTGCGAGGTTTAAAAATTCATCACCGTCACGTTTTTGCGCATCCTCTAATGCTCTCTTTACATGGAGCTCAATCTCTTCTTGTTTCATTGGTGCAAGCAACTTCATCACGGCGCTTATGTTATCTTTTTTAGATGACCTGGGATTGAATTCCTTGCTGATTTTTTCACCGAAGCGTTTCAGTGCGTCGTTCGTAGCTAAGACATCTCCATTTCTTACGAGTTTGTCGAAGTTTAACAGTATCTTGTGTTTTTCTGGCTCTGATTTCTCAAGCAAAAGTACTGCTTGAGAAGTTATCTGTTCAATTGGTTTATCTTGTCGTCGGGTAGATGATGTGATCGACTTTTCGGTGAGCTTACGTCGTCCTGACGACTTAGACAGAAATTTGAGGAGTGCGGACTGGTGTCCGCATTCCTCGAGTATTTCAACCGCCTCGTAAATGTCACTGGTTGAATTTTCTTCTAGCATTGCTGCAATCTGAAGAGCTAATATACGTGATTTCTTTCTCATTTTGCGCCCACAGTGTTCAAAAATCTCTCAGCGACTTCGCTAAATTCATCTTTCACATAGTCTCTTGCATAATCTGTTCTGAAAATGGGATCACCTTGACGCGAACCCGAAGGGTAAGAATCAGAATGATGCGCTATTTCGTTAAAAACCGGCCATCCATGTTTGCTCGCTAAACTTTCAACGTCTGCAAGGGACTGGGTTTGTTCAGGCGGCGTATTACTGCGCCGTAGCCCATTGAAGATTATTCCTGCCATCTCCAGTGTCTGATCCTGATGCATAAGTCTAAACTCATCGAGTGAACGTGCCAATAGAGGTAAACCGATTGTTGCGAGAAACTCTGGTCGCACTGGTACCGTAACGAAACGGCTCGAACGGTAAGCGGCCGTAGTTAAGATTGATTCCGTTGGCGGGCAGTCTATTAAAATTAAGTCGTACTTGTGAGAAATTTTGGATAAAAACTGCGGGAGAAGTTGAGCTTTTTCAGTAGGGTTTTTGAGCGTCCAAGCGAGCTCCAGTCTTGCAGGTACGAGATCAAGTAAGCTGTCATCATCCCATGCATGAAGGTGATGGACAATGTTTTCTGCAATCAGCGGCTTTGCTGAGCCGCCACTAAGGTTCGGAGCAGAAAATTGTTCGAATACCTCTACCACGGTTGGTCTGCTGGCCTTTAGGTGCTCTACATACTTCTCTGCCCCCATGAAATACTGGCTTAAATTAGATTGGGGGTCCAGATCGACCGCCAGCACGCGTAAGTTTGCCTGCCACGCTGCGTACCACGCCAGATTAAACGCGAGCGTGGTTTTGCCCACTCCGCCTTTCATGTTGATGAGTGAAACAGTTACAGTCAAAGCCTTCTCCCAATAAAATTTGTCCGGCACTTGGTAAATCGCTGTGCAAAAGAGGATTGCTACCTTGGGGCGACTTTGGGGTATGATCAACTTCTAAATCAATTGATTGTTCGCCCGTCATTCTTGTTTGCCTTTGTATCGCTTCGCTCACGTGATGCAGGTTCAAGGCTGCTCCGCTCTCAATCACACTCAGTAAGTAGGGCGTTTCGAGGAACGAAGTGCGCCAGACGAAACGTCATAAGGACAGCCCTATTTGTCATCCCGGGCGAAGACCCGGGACCCAGTTTAACCACTTCACGCGCTCCGCTCATTCACGCGAAGGCGGGCATCCATGCCTGGATGTTTGCTTGCGCAAAAGCCCGGACCGAACTCTGCAAAACGCTGTCCGGACAAATTATTACCGCGTCTGACGCGGGGGTATGGTTGCAGGCCGGGTGAGTTTCGCGTTTGGTGTTCAGGGTCTGTGGTCTGAACGGGTGGGAAACATCAGTGCATCATAAATGGATATCAGCGCTCGTAGCGGGCGTTTGTCTGGCGAGCTGTTCGAACGCGGCAACAGGGCAGGCGGCAGACAATGCCCCTCACGCTGCCGCCTTCGAGGCGGCGCTGGATGATGTCTTCGTCGGTGTAGTGAGCGACGATACGCCGGGTTGTGTGGCGGGCGCCACCCGCGGCGGCGAGTTCGTTTTCGCGCAGGGTTATGGCCTCGCCAATATGGAATACAGCATGCCGATCACGCCAGATAGCGTGTTTCGGATGGGCTCTGTCTCCAAGCAGTTCACCGCGGCGGCGATAGCTCTGCTGGATGCGCGTGGGCAGATTGATCTGTCGGCTGACATTCATACCTACCTGCCGGAGCTGATGGATTACGGCCATGAGGTTACCGTTGAGCAGATGGTGCATCATATGTCTGGCATGGGCGATTATGATGATCGGTTTGAAGTGCGACCGGGAGAGTCTTTCCGCTTCGGGAACGAAGATTACTGGACGATCGAAGAATTTTACGCTGCAGTCGCCGAGCACCCGCTGGACCATGAGCCGGGCACGCAATGGCGATACTCAAACCTTGCATATTTCCTTCTGAGCCAGCTGGTTGAGCGCGTATCGGGGCAGACGCTTGCAGAGTATGCGCAGGCTGAATTCTTCACGCCGCTCGGCATGGGCGATACGCTCTTTAATGATGATGTGAACCAGATCATCCCACACCGGGCATCAGGATATCTCGCCCTGGAAGAGGGTGGTTTCGAAACCTTTGATACCAATCTCGACTGGGTGGGTGATGGCGGCGTCTACACGACGCTGAACGATATGCGTCTCTGGGACAATGCGCTGACGCAAAACGCACTGCCAGAAGGCATCGCTGAGGTTATGCTGGCGCCATATCCCGGCGCGCCCATTTCCGAAGATAATCCAGGTGCCACTTATGCCTATGGCATGTTCGTTGGCGAGCGATATGGCACGACGTTTCAAATGCACTCAGGCGGCTGGGTCGCCTTTTCTACAATGCATATGCGGGTACCGGAACGCGGTCTGAGCGTTTTTGCGATGTGCAATGGAACGCACGTTTCAGGTCCGGAAGTCGCTGAGGCGGTTCTTGGTGTTCTGGTCGGTGCGGATTGACGACGCTGTTGTCTTCTCAAATTCGTTCGCTCATTCCCGCGAAGGCGGGAAACTAATCCCACGCCGCGCACGCCAACCTATACTCGGGGCATGTATTCTGCGCCCGCCTCTTTCACAAACCTGTCCTCGCACGACCCGCGTCGTGTGATCGGCCTGTTTCTGGCCCGGCTTCTGGCGTATCTGGTTCGCCTCCATGCGGCGGGCGAGGCGGCCGTCCCAAAAGACATTGCTGCAATGGCCCACTCCGCTGAGGCGCTGGTCAGCCAGTTCATCCGTATGCGCGCCGCAGAGCAGTTGAAAGCGTGCGGTTTTACCTTTGCCGCCAACGCCATGCGCGCGCCGGACATTCCTGTGTGTTCTCACCAACCTGCCTTCGGCACGCATAGAGCGCGCTCAGAACTGTGATCCGGTCACGCCCGCCGAACTGATCGGCCGTCTTCAAACCACAATCGAAACCTTTGAACGCGCGGAAGACATGGCGAGCCTGCTTGCCCGCGTGATTGTCTGCGCTCTGGCCTATATCTTCCCGGAAACGCGCGCGCCTTCACGGTACGTGTCGCCCGACGTGGACGCACTGAACGCGTCATCCAGTTTCTATGAGGCGGTCATCAATCCATGGCCACCGCCTGCGCGCGGCCAGCTGAAGTTTTCCGCCGCGGCCTGACCGCGCCCCATTCAACGAAAAATTCCACCATTTCCCGTGCGCGGCGGAGCTATGCTCTGTGGCGGCAAACGCGCATCTGCTGTTCGCTCATTCCCGCGAAGGCGGGAATCTGGACTTTGCCTGCTAAACGAGATCCCTGCCTGCGCAGGGATGAGCGCGCTCAAGGCTGTACCGGCTTTAGTTCGGGGGAACTCACGAGCAAGGCGAAGGCGCTGGTGCGTGCTCCCGGACCTTATCCGGGGAAGCAACAGCACCGAGCAAAATTATGTTTTCGGTCGGAACATTTCGAAACGGTTGTCTGGTGTAATCTCGTAATAGCTGGCGGGGCCACCTGCACGTAGCACGGTGCGTATGCGGGCAGGGTCATAAATCCCGTTCTCAAGAACGCCCTCGGCAATATGTACGCCGACGACTTCACCGAACACGACCCAGCTTGGCACCTCTTTGCCCTCATGATTGGTGAGCTGGACAATCTGGGTCAGCTTGCATTCGAATGAGACGGGGCTCGCGGCGACGCGCGGCGCTTTGATCACGCGGGACGCGCCCTGTTCCAGCTTTGCGCGCTCAAACTCGTTCTCTTCAGGACTAATCGGTGCGCAGCTTTCATTCATGGCCTCGGCAAGCTCGCGGGTGACGAGGTTCCATGTGAACTCGCCAGTCTCTTCGATATTGTTGAAGCTGTCCTTCTTGCTGGCGACGCTCGCAAAACCGATAATGGGCGGGGTGTAGTTGAAGGCGTTGAAGAAGCTGTATGGCGCAAGGTTTGGTACGCCGCTGGCGCTTACCGAGCCGATCCAGCCGATAGGGCGGGGGCCGACAATCGCATTGAACGGGTCATGCGGCAGACCGTGGCCGTTTTTAGGTTCGTAGAAATGCGGACCAGTGTGTGTCGCGGTCATAAGCGGACCTTCCTTCGCAGAGGTGAGTTCAGTGCTTAGGAGAATATAGGGTGGGCTTTTGCGCCTGCTATAAACAGTGGCCTGTTTAGTTGGTTGCAGCGCCCGCAATCTCCAGCGTCATGCCGAGTAACGTTCGGTATCCCGGCCCAGTGTTGCTGAGCAAAATGATAGTAAGATCATGCTCCGGGAAATAGGACACTATGCTCGTATAACCAGCCATGTCGCCGTTGTAAGTCCGGACTGGCGTTGGTGGCGCACCTTCAGCCAGCGGTGCTTCGCCGATATTCCACGCCATGGGTGTGTCCGGATCGAACAGGAGCGCCATGCTGTCTTCTGATATCAGCTCGCCGCTCTGCAGGGCATGAGACCAGGCCAGAAGGTCGTCCGCGTTGGCATAAAGCGACGCTCCGCCGCGGAACATCCAGGTGTTGCTCAGGGTGATCTGAATAAGATCATCGCCGTCCTGCAAATAGTTGAGCGCGTGATTGGCCGGTGCCGGACTGTCGTAAATCTGCCCGGTTGCCTCCATGCCAAGCGGCGTCAGGATCATCTCGCTGAGGGCGGTTTCGTAGGATGCGCCGCTTGCTTCATCGATGATGAGCCCGAGGAGATAATACCCGATATTGGAATAGTAATACTCCGTGCCGGGTGTTGATTTGAGAGGCAGGTCCAGAGCGGCTTCGAGAAAGCTTTCTGGCGTCTGGGCGGACTTCCATTCCGGCTCAAACCAGCCTGGAATGTCGGTCGTGTGGCCGAGGCCTGACCGGTTCTGGAGGAGTTGACGGATGGTGATCTGAGATGCCCAGTCATGTGTGACGAAGGACAGGTGGTCGCTGACAGTGTCGTCCAGAGAAAGCTGTTCAGCTTCGGCGAGCTGAAGGGTGAGCGTAGCCGTTATACTTTTGGAGAGCGACGCAACGGCGAAGCTGGTGTCTGCCGTGATGGGTGTGTGCGCGTCGAGATCGGTGTAGCCGAAGACTTGCGTATCGAGCGTGCTTCCAGCCTCCGCGACGAGAATGACACCGTTAAAGCCGTTCTCCTCTGCAAGTTCGGAGACCGCAGAATGAAGCTCAGCGGATTCCTGACCATTTGCAGGCAGGAATGACGCTGCAACGACAGAAATGGCGGCGGTGAGCTGGAGTCTGAAAGTGCGAAGGTTCATGGCTATGGTGATCTTTAACGTTGGATTTTGGATGTCGTTCTGTTCAAAAATACGAGCTTCGTCCACCCTCTGAACTGAGTTGTGAAGACTATGGTTTCCCGGCAGGTCATACCCCCGGTCGTCATAGGGCGAGCTAAACTTGCGTTCGGCTGCATGTCTCATGTGTTAAGGTACAGCTCTGTGGGATCACTTGTGCGGGGTACTCAGTGAGAAATGAGCTATCTTCTATATTGGCCGATACACATCGATGGGCGTGCGACCCTGCCAATGTGAATACGGCTGATATCTATAGCAATTGGGAGTCCCATGAGGCCTTGCTAGCTGATCTGTTGAAACATTTTGAGGATGCGCAGGGAGGTTTGGCGGACTTTGTGAGGCTACGCACGTTATTCGCTCCGACAGCTGGATTGTCCGAAGTTGTTACCCAAACCGGAGCATCAGGATATCTTGAGCTTGCTTCGCGCATGGATGAGTGGTTGAGCGAACATCGCCCGGTGCAGACCTGATTGAGTGGCAGTCCGTCTCCGCCCGAACCGCTCTGGCGGACCCGTGGCGGCATGGTGGCGGGGGGCTGGCGTGGCGTAATTACGGGGGCTTGGGCTTTTTGAGGAAACTCTGTTATCGAATTTTCTCAGGAGCACATCATGACTTACAAAGCTGATACCGCAAAGATCAAACGCTGGCGCGAGGAGCGTCACTGGTCTCAGGAACACCTCGCCGATATGGCTGGTGTGGGCCTTCGTACTTTGCAGCGTATCGAGAATGGCCAGCAGGCATCTGCTGACTCTCTTAAAGCTCTGGCGAGCGCGTTTCAGGTTGATGTCACGGCTCTGTACGTCGATCCCGAAGCCGAAGCGGCTGCGATTATTAAAGCTAAGAACTCGAAAGCCAGCGATGCCATTCGCATGTCTTTCTTTATCCACCTGGCAAGCTGGGTTCTCGGCATGGCTGTGTTTGCTGCTATCAGTATTGGCTCAGGCTGGTGGGTGATGAAATGGCCAACACTCTGGTGGACGGTTGGTCTTATTTCTCATGCGGCAACTGTCGCCATTGTCGAGACGGCGATCTACTACCAGAACAAACAGCACGCGGTCTGAGCGGCGTTTGCAATTGATCCGGCGGGCAACCCGGCATAGCGTCCCGCCATGTCTCAACGAATTGCACTTCTTGGCTGTGGGCGGATGGGTTCTGCTATGGCCGCCGGTTGGCTGAAGGCCGCCGACAAACCGAAAATCTCTGTCTATGCGCCGCGCCCGACGCCGCTTGTCTCCCAATGGGTGGAGCAGGGCGAGGTGGTGCTGAACCCTGAACGCAAACCGGCTGATATTCTGGTCATTGCGGTGAAGCCTCAGGTGTTCGGCAATATTCTGGATGAGGCCCGCCCGCTTTGTGACGAGAGCACGCTGGTAATCTCCGTCATGGCGGCTTGGTCTGTCGACCGGCTGGCTGAGGCGCTGGGCACGCGGCGCATTGTGCGGGCCTTGCCAAGCACGCCGGGGGCTGTCGGGCAGGGCGTTACGCTCCTGTCCTGTGATGCCAGTGTCAGCGAGGCAGAGCTGGAGCAGGTTCGAGCGCTTCTTTCTCCACTCGGTTGGGTAGAAGGGCCGATGGCCGAAGAAACGCTTCAGGTCGCGATGACAATTTCAGGCTCTGGCCCCGCCTATGTGTTTCATCTTGTGGAGGCACTCGCCGCTGCGGGTGTCGCGAACGGTCTGGAGTCTGAGCTTGCCATGCGGCTGGCACGTCGCGGCGTCATTGGTTCCGGCGCTTTGCTCGCCGGCTCTGATGAAGATGCCGGTGCATTACGTGAAGGCGTTACATCTCCAAAGGGCGTGACTGCTGCTGCGCTGGAGGTCTTCATGGATGATCACAAAGGCTTTATCCAGCTCGCGACCAAAGCCATCGCTGCGGCGGTGGCGCGCGATCAGGCTCTGGCGCGCGGCGAAGACTAGCCGGTCACTGCGGAATTCCTGCGCAGCCATGTTGCGATGCCCCTTCGGGCTATGTCATGTCTCGCCCAACAGTCACGAACTAAAGGTGCATCGCACCAGAGGATTATCTATGCGTTTTACGTCACTTCTTTTCGGAACAGCCGCGCTGGCGCTCTCAGCGTTCCCCGCCGCCGCGCAGGATGCTGCGAGCTATGATGCTGATACGGTCGTTGCCACAGTGAACGGAACGGAGATCACAATCGGCCATATGATCGCCTATCGCGATGCGCTGCCCGCCGAGTATGCACGCCTGCCGGACGCGCAATTGTATTCGGGCATTCTGAACCAGCTGGTCGATCAGCAGCTTCTGGCCGACGAAGCGGCCCGTCTGGGCAAAGACGAAGGCCAGCGCGTACGTCTGACGATCGAGAATGACCGACGTGGCACGCTTGCGGGAATCGTCATTTCCGACATGCTTGATGAAGCGGTCACTGAAGATGCCGTTCAGGCGGCTTATGCTCAGGTCGTGGCGAGCTTTGACGGGCAGACAGAATACAACGCGTCCCATATCCTCGTGGAAACACGTGAAGAGGCTGAGTCGCTGGTCGAGCAGCTGAATGCCGGTGCTGATTTCGCGGAACTGGCGCAGGAATTTTCTACCGGTCCGACCGGCCCTAATGGCGGTAATCTTGGCTGGTTCGCGGCAGGCGTCATGGTCCAGCCATTCTCTGAGGCGGTTGAGGGCATGACCCCGGAGACTGTTTCAGGTCCGGTCCAGACCCAATTCGGCTGGCATGTGATCCGCCTGAATGAGACGCGTGAAACGACACCGCCTTCATTGGCTGAGATGCGTGACGGCATTATTGCGGAGCTCCGAAATAATGCACTGCAAGCACATCTGGACGCGCTCAATGACGCGGCGGATATCGTCATTGCCGGAGACGCCGTTCCAGAGACAGCGCTCTCCACCGTCCAACTGGACGACTAGTCCATCGGTTGCGGGGCGGGCGGTTGCCACTCACCTGAGGTGATCGCTTCGCCCGGCTGATAGGCGCGGATGACATAGTTCCACCCTTCGGGTGTCGGAATGCAATTCACCGTGCCCGCCTCACATCCACCAAGCTGAATGCGGTAACTTCCATCCTCGCCTTGCGTCGCGTTCACATTGTTGAGCGCATTTACGCCAAGCTCGTTTTCCACCATGAAGCCGCGCGTATTGTACATGGTGACGGACCAGAAAGCGTCCACTGGCACATCATTGAGGATCAGCTCATGAGGCTTGTTTTCATCGCCAGGCATTGGGCGGCCTGTGAAATAATCGGCTTCTGCTTCTGGCAACAAGCCCCAGCCGACCGCAGTAACGATCAGGTGTGAGACCGGATCGATTTCCTCGGCGGTGCCCATGCGGATACCGAAATTACCTCGCGACAGCGCTCCAAGACGTAAGAGCGCCATGCGGGTCGCATCGAAGCTTGCCTGATCATATTCGGGAACGACAAATTCGCCCTGCGCAGGCTGACTGATCTCGATCAGGTCCTGCAGCCCGTTAGCGATGGAAATATCGTCCTGATCGAATGAGTCGGCGAAGACGCGGATGATTACGGCGGCATAACGCGTACCAATATCTTCGGCTGTGAAGGTGTTGCTACCACCATGATAGACATCAATTGTCGTATGGTCCTGCGTCAGCACTTGGGCTGAGATATAACGCCCGTCCGGCGCATCGGGCAGGGTGATGGTGACAGGGCCGGCTTCCATGTCGAACACGCCGGAGGAATACAGCGTATCGAGGTTCATACGAATAACCGTCTGGTTTTCCAGATCGGTCGGCTGGCGTCCGAGATGAACGCTACCCAGCTGGCCACGGCCGATCACGACGCCCATATACCGGTCCGTTTCCGCGCGGACGAAATTGTGCGGGCCAACATGGACTGGATCGGCGATTGCGGTGGTCGAAAGCATAAGACCGCCAAGCGCGGCGACGGCGTATTTCATCAAGTCTCTCCCTCGGTCTGCCTCACGTCTTGATGCGTGGCGGTCAGTGTTTCCAGTGCATCGTGGACCACTGCGAAGCGCGTGGCTAGATTTAATGTTACCCCGGCCAGCCTGTGTTAAGCTGCAGCGGTTCGCAGCAGGGGAAATGCGTATCCGCAATGAAAGTTCTCATCCTCACTTATGGCACGCGAGGCGATGTCCAGCCGTTTGTGGCGCTGGGGCGCGGCCTGAATGCGCGCGGCGACGAGGTGCACATTGCCACCTCCACGCGCTTTGAGGCGTTCGTCACAGAGAATGGTCTCGGCTTCTGCCCTGTCTCTGATGACTTGTTGGCTATTCTCGACACGCGCGACGGGAAAGACATGCTGGAGAACACGGCGAATTTCTTCGATATGGCGCGCCAGTATGTCCGGATGGCTAAACGTGTCGGGCCGATGCTGGAAGAACAGTTGGAACAGGGCTGGCAGGCAGGGCAGCAGGTCCAGCCTGATCTGGTGATCTTCCATCCAAAAGGTGCTGCCGGGCCTGCTATCGCTGAGGTTTTCAACGCGCCCGCCATTCTGGCCCTACCGTTTCCTATGTTGGTTGCGACTGGTGAGGCGCCGCATCTCGGCTTCCCGAAACTACCCTTGGGTGCTGCTTATAACCGGTTCACACATAATGTCGTGCGCGCAGCATCTGCGCTTGGTCTCAAGGGCGCGATGAAGAAGCTGCGGGCGAATAAGGGCCTGCCAAAAGCGAAGCGTTATGATGCACTTCACATGGCGGACGGAACGCGCTTGCCGACCATGACATGTGTGAGCCCGTCAGTTGTTCAGCGCCCGCATGACTGGAATGAAAGCGACATCATCACCGGCTATTGGTTTCTGGACCATCAGTCAGACTGGCAGCCGGATGAGGCGCTCGAAGAGTTTCTACGGGCTGGGCCGCCGCCGGTTTATATCGGGTTTGGGTCGATATCAGGTAAGCGTCCTGAAAAATTGGCGGAGATTGCGATCAATGCGCTGGCAGCATCTGGCCAACGCGGCATTCTGGCGACAGGCTGGGGCGGGCTGAAACCGTCTGACCTGCCTGAAACGGTGTTTCAGATTGATAGCGCGCCGCATGACTGGCTGTTTCCGCGTATGGCGTGCGTCGTACATCACGGCGGCGCGGGCACAACAGCGGCAGGGCTGAAAGCAGGTGTACCGTCTCTCATCGTGCCGTTTGTTGGCGACCAGCCTTACTGGGCCGACAAAGTGTTCGAGATTGGCGCCGGACCGAAAGGCATTCCGCAAAAGAAATTGACTACTGAAAACCTCGCCGCCGCGATTTCTGAAGCTGTGACCAGCGAAGCGATCTGCAACCGTGCTGCTGAGATTGGCGCGAAAATCAGAGCCGAGAACGGCGTTGCTGCGGCGATCGCTCACATTGATCGGGCGATGGGTCGCAGGGGCTAATAAGCCTTATCTTATTTGTGGATATTGATTTTCTGCAGAAGACCTGAGAAGAGCGCGCCCATGATGAAACGCTCTGAACTCCTAATGCCTGCGGGCAATCTCGATAAGCTGAAAGTGGCCGTCCTGTATGGGGCAGATGCCATCTATATGGGCACGCCGGATATGTCGCTCCGGACGAAGGCCGAGTTCACGCTGGAACACGTGGTTGAGGGGATTGAGTTTGCCCATGCCCATGGCAAGCGGGTCTATCTCACGCTCAACTTGTTCTCGCACAATAAGGACGTGCCAAAGCTGGCCGAGTATGCAGAGACCATCCGTGAGATTTCACCGGATGGGCTGATTATCGCTGATCCGGGTGTGTTCCAGTTCATGAAAGAGGCTGTGCCGCACATTCCGCTGCATATCTCTACGCAGTCGAATGTTTGCTCATGGCTGACGGTGAAGTTCTGGGAGCAACAAGGCGCAGAACTCTGCGTGATGGCGCGGGAAGTCTCGTTTCCGGAGCTGACGGAAATCCGTGAGAAATGCCCGGACATCAAGCTCGAAGCCTTCATCCATGGCGCGATGTGCATGACGTATTCAGGCCGGTGTCTGCTGTCGAACTTCATGGCAGAGCGCGGGGCCAATCAGGGCAATTGTGCCAATTCCTGTCGCTGGCATTACAAGGTTCATGTACGCCTGAAAGACGGTAAAACGCATGAGCTGGCGATCACGGACGAGAACAAAGACCTGTTTGAATTCCTGCTCGAAGAAGATCAGCGCCCGGGTGAGCTAATGCCTATCGAGGAAGACGAGCGCGGGTCTTACATTCTGAATTCGAAAGATATGTGCATGATGCCGGTGCTGGATGATTATCTGCGCATTGGCGTCGATAGTCTTAAGGTCGAGGGGCGGAATAAGAGCCTTTACTATGTAGCTCTGGTGGCGCGCACTTATCGCGCGGCGATTGATGCCTGGTATGCAGACCCTGAGAGCTGGGACCCGAAGCCTTACATGGACGAGCTGCGCAATGTCGCTAACCGCGGCTATACCATGGCGTTTCATCATGGCCGCCTGAGTAATTACTCCCACAACTATGAAGACACGCAGGCCATTGGCGAGTGGGAGTTTGCGGGCATGATCACCGAGGTGCGCGAGGACGCGTTTATCCTTCAGGTGAAGAACCGCATCATCGCGGGCGATGTCCTCGAATTCCTGCCGCCGGATGCGACGGCGGAAACCGTGCTTCTGCGCGTCTATGAGTTTGAGGATGCCGACAAAGACACAATAACGGAGAAGGTTTCCGGCGGGCCGCAGACCCGCGTGCGCATCCCGTTCAGCCTGTTCGATCAGGAGGTGATTGAAAGCCTGAAAGAGCGCATCCCACCGATGACGATTGTGCGCAAGGAGACGCCGCTCACCCAGAAACAATGGGATCGCATTCGCTTCGATAAAACAGGTATGCGTATCGAGATGGAAGGCCGTGTTGATGCAGAGGCTGTGGACCGGCTTTATGCCCGACAGCGCGCGAAACTGGTTGAATCGCGCGAGGCGGGCCAGAAGGATGTGAAGTTCAAAACAGCCCGCCTTGGTATTGAGGGCTGCTGCGGGCGCGGCTGCAATGGCTGTATGATTTTCTGGAATGATCCGGAGTTTGAAAAAGCGCGAGCCTTGATGGCGAAGAAAAAACAGGGTGAGATGCTCGAACGCGATGCTCGCAAAATGGATATGGAGGAGGACGCCTGATCAGTCAGCCTGCTGGATATTCCGGTAAGCCGCTCTGGCAGAAGCTCGGCATTAAGCCGGGCATGCGTGTGCTGCCGGTTAATCAGCCTGCCCATTATGCCGATCTGATTGACGGCGCAGAAGGCATGGAAGAGGTCGCGTCCGGTCCTGCGGAGATGGTGCACCTCTTCTGTGAGACGCGCGCTGATCTTGATGCGGGCTTCGGTCTCGCGCTGTCGCAGGTCGCGTCCGGCGGTATGCTCTGGGTGAGCTGGCCAAAAAAGTCGTCCAAACGGTTCATTGATCTGACCGAAGACCAACTGCGCGAGGTTATTCTTCCGACAGGCTGGGTGGATGTGAAAGTCTGCGCAGTGGATGCGGACTGGTCCGGCCTGAAATTCCTCAAACGCAAAGCATAAGGGCGGACATGACTTATACCTTCGATGCGCAAAACCCACCGGTAGATGATGGGGAGATTACTGCTCTGGAAGAGCTTCTCGATGCGCCATTGCCGGACAACTATAAAGCGCTTTTGAAGTATTCTCATGGCGGCGAGTGGCCGATACCGGTCGCGCCTTATGACTTCGTGATGTTTGAGGTTGATACGGTGATCGGAAACCTCACGGCGACGGACTTTTCTGAAGCGTTTCCGGGCCTGCTGCCCATCGGCGGCGATGGCATGTCAGACTATATCGCGCTTGATTTTACCGGCGGCGGAGCCGCGAAAGTGGTCGGTGTCGATGCGGTGGAATCTGCACCGGAAGATGCCGTCTATCCGATTGCCGATACTCTCGAAGCATTTCTGGAAATGGTCGGTCAGGCGCCGGAAGAAGACTAGACAGGGCAAGTCTCAGCGCCATATCTGAAAGCCGGATAAAGGATACGCCATGACTGACCAGATCACGCAGGACAAAATTGAAGCCGCAGCTTTTCGCAGGCTTCTGAAACATCTCGCTGACAATCCGGATGTGCAGAATATTGATCTGATGATCACAGCAGATTTCTGCCGGAATTGTCTGGCGGACTGGTATCGCGAAGCTGCGGCTGAGAACGGTGTCGAAATGTCTAAGGATGAGGCCCGCGACTATACCCATGGCATGCCATATGCCGAGTGGAAGGCGTCTCAGCCAGACGCGACGCCAGAGCAAATGGCAGCGTTTAAAGCTCGTAAAGACGCGAAAGCCTAGGCGCCCATAAACAAGCGCAGATAAAGCGTCAGCGTCACAACCGAAACCACAGTCGAGATCAGTACGACCTGTCCCGGAATGCGGGCGTTTCGCTCATAGAATTCGGCCAGCATGAATGGACCGGTGCCTGTTGGCATGGCCGCGATGAAAACAGCCGAGTGCAGCAGGAAAGGTGGCAGGTTCAGGATCGGTCCGGCGACGATCCATGTGATGAGGGGCTGCGCAAACAGCTTCAGGCCCGTCAGCCACGTAATGTCGACAATGCGAACTGGCGCGGCGTCTTCCTTTGCGCCAGCGTCAGCGAAGAACAGACCGATAGCGACCAGCGCGCAGGGTGAGGCGGCCGCGCCGAGCAGGTCTATGAAAGACTGAGCCGGGGCTGGAACGCTAATCCCCGCGAGCAGGAAGACTGTGCCAAGCGCGGGCGCGATAAATAGAGGGTTGGTGAACAGTTTTACGGTCGTGACGCGCGCGATTTTGAGTGGGCTGCCTTCTGTCTGCAGTGCGCTCTCGATAATGATCAGGCCGATACAGAAGATCACCGTGATCGTGATCACCGAAGCAATCACAGCTGGCATCAGGCCGGGCTGTCCATAGACGGCCAGCATGAGCGGAAAACCCATATAGGCCGTATTTGAATAGCTGGAGCTGAGGCCATCTACGGCCGCATCGGCGAGCTTCACCTTCTGCCAGACGCGAATGAAGAGGGTGATGAAGAACACCACGAAACAACCGGTCGAGTAGGCAAGGATGAAACCCGGCTGCCAGATCTCTTCAAGACCAGCGCCTGCGATGACATCAAACATCAGAACGGGCAAAGCCAGATAGACGACAAACCGGTTGATCTCGCGCAGCGCGGTTGGGCCGAGCGCACCAAACCGGCGAGCCGCCCAGCCAGCCAGAATGAGCCCGAAGACGGGCAGAACGGTGAAAAGCGTCGAAAGCATGGGCGGTCAGATCTTATAGGGATGAAGTTTACCGTCACGGCCGCGCAGAGCCGGGCCATCTGGCGTCTCGCGCAGGTCGGACTGAGCGGCATTAGCTTTGGAGACGCCGCCCGGAATGTCGATGACATAGCGTGGCACAGACAATCCGCTGACGCGGTCGCGAACCGCATCGTAAAGGGCGCGGCCTTCGTCTACGCTCACACGAAAATGCGATGTGCCGGGGGCAAGGTCTGGATGGTGCAAATAGTAAGGGCGGATCAGGTTTTCTGTGAGTGCTTCGAACAGGTTAGACAGCGCCGCAACCGAATTGTTGATACCGTTGAGCAGAACGGTCTGAGACACGAGAGCGATGCCCGCATCTGCCATCAGGCGGGCTGCGGCTTTGGTTTCGTCTGACAGTTCTTGCATATGATTGATATGGATTGAGACATAGGTCGCGACGCCATCAGCTTTTAATCCGTCGATAAATTCCGGAGTAATGCGAGCAGGGTCGGCGACCGGCATGCGCGTGTGCCAGCGAATGATTTTGACGTGCGGAATATCTGCAATCGCGTCAGTGAGGGAACGCGCGCGTTTGGCCGACAGCATGAACGGATCGCCGCCTGTCAGGATGACTTCCTTTACCTCCGGCTGGCTTCGAACATAATTGAGCGCGGCGTCGAGTTCCGCTGGCGTGAGCGTGTCGCCAAGGTCTGGCCCGACCATTTCGCGGCGAAAGCAAAAGCGGCAGTATACAGGGCAGACTGCGACAGGCTTCAGCAAAACCCGGTTCGGGTAGCGGTGGACGATACCGGCAACCGGTGAATGGCTCTCATCGCCAATCGGGTCGTTCAGCTCCTCTGGCAGGCGCACCAACTCGGCAGGTGAGGGGACGAACATACGCGCGATGGGGTCAGATGGGTCGTCACGTTCGATACGGTTTGCCAGAAACGGCGTCACCGCGATGGCGTAACGGTCCGCAACAGGTTTCAGCGCGTCTGCTTCCTCGTCAGAGACCAGTCCGGCACTGGCTAGCGCGACAGGTGAGGAGAGCGGGCGTGAGCTCATGCCTCGAAAGGTGTCCAGATCATATGATGCACGCTTGGTGCTTTTGCTGCGAGCATCGCGATACGTTCAAAGCCGAGCGCCACGCCGCTGGCATCTGGCATGGTTTCAAGCGCTTTCAGGAAGTCTTCGTCGAGCGGGTAACGCTCGCCATAGAGCTTTTCTTTCAGCGCCATGTCGTCTTCAAAACGTGCGCGTTGCTCTTCCGGATCGGTGAGCTCGTGAAAGCCGTTCGCGAGTTCGATACCGCAGGCATAGAGTTCAAACCGGTCAGCAAAGCGCGGATCGTCTTCGCAGGCGCGTGCAAGCGCTGCTTCACAGATCGGGTAGCGATAGAGCACGGTAAGTTGGCCGTTTCCAAGTTTCGGTTCGATTTTGGACACCAGAACAGCCGAGAAAATATCAGACCAGCTCGCATCTTTTGAAATGCCAATGCCGGCCTCAATCGCGAAATCTGCGAACAGATCACGGTCGTCGAGTACGAGTTCCAAATCGATATGGGCAAAGACGAGAAACGCATCTGACAAAGACAGAAGCTCGACCGGAATGAACGGGTCACATACCCGACCTTTCCATTCAAACACCTTTGTCCGCATGGTCTTGGCCGCGGTCCGGCAAAGCTCGACTGTATCTTTGATGACGTCCTCAAGAGACGCGCCTGTGCGGTACCACTCGATCATGGTGAACTCGGGTGAATGGAGCGGGCTGACCTCGCCATTGCGATAAACACGGGCAAAATCAACGATCTGCGTTTCGCCCGCACTTAAAAGCTTTTTGCAGGAAAACTCTGGCGAAGTGTGGAGATAAAGCGGCTTCTGGGCGCCTGTGTCATCGCGATAATCTGTTTTGAAGGCCTGGAGATGGGTTTCGTTTCCGGGCGAGGTTTGCAGCGCAGAACACTCGACCTGAGTGAAACCTTCATCTTCAAACCAGTCTTCCAGAGCGCGTTTGACCGTTCGGCGCGCAGTCAGGAATGGGCGGCGGTCTGCATGACGATCCGGATGCCAGAATGGATCACCTGTCATTTGCGCGTGCTCCGCTTCAAAACGAATTACTCAACTGGGAGCTTGGCGAAAGCGCCTTAAGACGGTATGGCGGTGGCCAGACCTGCTGCTCCGTTACCGGAGCGCTCTACACCACCAGCCCCTTAGCGGGCAACACGGGAAAACCTCATGGCCGTTGAAGTCGCAGCGAATATTCGCAAGGGAAACATTATTGAACACACGGATGGGCAACTTTACGTCGTTCTGAAAGCAGAATCTTTCCGTCCGGGTAAAGGTACACCGACCACCACTATCGAGATGCGCCGCATTTCTGATGGCATCAAGTCTGTAATCACGACGAAGACTCAGGAAAAGCTGGAAAAAGCATTCGTTGAGGAAGTCGATCACACATATCTCTACATGGATGGCGATAACTACGTCTTCATGCACCCTGAGACATTCGAGCAGGTCTACGTATCTGGCACGATGCTTGGCGACAGCGCACCATTCCTGCAGGAAAACATGACCTGCATCCTGCAGATGTTCAACGGCGAGCCGGTGTCCATCACACTGCCTAAGAGCATCACGGTCGAAATCACTGAGACAGAGCCGGTTGTTAAAGGCCAGACAGCGTCTTCTTCTTACAAGCCTGCGATGACTGACATTGGCGTTCGCGTAATGGTGCCTCCGCACATTGATGCTGGCACACGTGTTGTCGTGAACACAGAAGATTCCACTTATATGGAACGTGCGAAAGACTAAGGTCTCACGCCTTCTGATACGAATGAGCGGACGAGCGATCGTCCGCTTTTTTTGTGCCCGCCTTTCCGTGAGGGAAAGCGTCAAATTTTCAATCGGAGTGATCTGAGGCATTAATTTTTCAATGGTAAACTTTTACCCGTGCACTGGCCGGATTTCGGTAGCGTGCAAGGGGATAGGCAGATGGCACTCGTGCTGCATTACATCTACGGGTCCACGGCTTCCATACCGCATGCGGTGCTGGAAGAAGCGGGTTTGCCTTACAGCCTGAAGGCGCTGCCATCAGGTGTCGATGACGTGCATCTCGATCATCACCCCGAAGCGAATTTCAAGCTGTCAGGTCGTATCCCTGCGTTGGAAGACGGTTCCAGCGTCGTCTTTGAGACTGGCGCTATCATCATGCACCTGTTGGCAAAGCCGGAAGCGGCGCATCTGATGCCCGCCTACGGGTCAAATGAATATTCCCGCTTCATGCAATGGCTGTTCTACCTGACGACATCGGCCAAGGCGACGTTGATGGAATTCATGTGGCCTGAGCGGTGGGGGCGGTTTGCAGATGATCAGGACTGGGTTCGTGAGCGTGCCGCCGACCGCATGGTCACCCAGTGTGATTATCTGGATTCCAACGTGTCAGACGGCACATTCCTGTCCGTCGGGTTCACCGCGCTCGATATCTATCTGACCGAGCTTGCCCGCTGGAGCGCTGTTACCGGCATGCCGATGTGGCGATGGAAAAATCTCGGTAAGATTGTCGAGGCGACCCGCAACCGGCCTGCCTATAAACGAATGCTTGCTATGCAAAGGATCAGCTGGCCAATGCAGGCTGCCTAGCTGCCGTGATAGGTGACGAGCACATAGCCTCGCTTTGCCATGTCTGCTTTCAGTTTTGACCGGAAACCAGCATCGCCCGGAATGGCGCAGATAGACGTCAGCGTGTCCAGCATGATGTCCGTCACATCTCCCTCCCAGGTGAAGGCGAGATAGGCCGAGCCAATGCCGAACAGGGTAAGCCCCGCGCGCTCTTCCAGATGACGGGCCAGCTCGTGATTTTCGAACGGGTTGAGGTCGCCTTCAGGCCCGTCCGGTCCGAAATAGCCGTTCGGAAAGGCGATGAGTGTTTCATAGGCATGGCGAACGGGCGCCAGATTGAACACACTAATGCCATCGAGTTTTTTGGCGTAGGTCGATACGTCTTTCCAGTACTCGTCCCATAGCGTCAGCTCTGTGTTTGTCCGCAGACGGGCGCTCACCTCATCAAATGACATTGTCACAAGCTGGCGGCGGAAATTGGCTTCGCGGATGGGGAATTCTTCAGGCGCATTCATCTCGCCGAGATACTCACCCGTCTCATCGAAATGGTCGGCGGGTGCCAGCGATGCATCCACCTCGCCGGTATCATTCAGGCCGTAGCGCTCGGCTGCATGGTATGAGGTGTAAGACGCCTGAAAGTCATCAAGGCTGGTGACGACTTTCATATCCGCATGGTCGCTTTGAAGTTTGCGATACGTCTTCAGAAGATCGGGAATGCCGAAGGCACCGGTTGCGACGTATCCGTCTGTGAGCTGCTCCTGAGCTGCTGCCATCTTCGTGTCAGAGAAACGAACGAGCTTTAACGGACCTTTCGCCATAGGTCGGCGCTGTCGCGTATCGCTCTTTTTCTTTTTCTTGAAAAACGAAAACATGGAGTACTCAGGTGAATAGAGCACGCTAACCTAAGGGAAAGCGTACTCAGAGCAAGCGGCATTTTCAGCAGATTAAGAATTTGCGGTAAGACTGGCGCTGAACCCGGATTACAGGGAGCGATCCATGGCCAAGGGACAGTGCCTGTGCGGCGCATTATCGTTTGAAGTCGAAGGCGACCCGATCTGGAGCGCCATATGCCATTGCGAAAGCTGCCGGCGCGCAACGTCTTCGCCGTTTACCGCATTTGTTGGCTTCTCTCGCGATAGCGTTCGCTGGACGGGTGATACGCCGGCCAGCTATGCGCATTCTGAAAAGGCCGAACGCCTTTTCTGCAAGAAATGCGGGTCGCAGATTGCCTACATGTCGAACTCGCGGACGGATCAGATAGATCTTTATACGGCGAGTTTTGACGACCCGAATGCGTTCGCGCCGACCAAAACCGCCTTCAGTGAGGAGGCGCTGTCTTTCATTCATGCAATCCCAAATCTGCCAGACTGGAACTAATCTTCCCTGTGTCTGCCTGCAGATAGTTTGAAAAAGATTTGCAGCCGATTGCATGCGGACTGTTGTCTTTTGCCTCGCGCTGAGCGAATGGCGACACAATGAGCCTCTCTGTTCGCATATTTGTCTGCGGTATTCTTCTTTTCGCATCGCTCGCCGGTTTCATGGCGACCGATCTCGTGCTGCCTGCGGTTCCGGAGCTTCCGGAGATACTGAATGGCACCGCAACGGAGACGCAGTATATTCTCGCGGCGTTTATTGGCGGGCATGCGCTGGGCCTCTTGCTGTTTGGCGCGATTACCTGGCGTTTTCGCAGACCGCACATTCTGATCGTCGCGATGGTCGGGTTTGGCCTGTCCTCCTTTATGGCGACGCAGGTCACCGCCATCTGGCCGCTTGTCATTCTACGCGTGTTTCAGGGCATTTTCGCAGCCGGGTCTACGGTGATTGCGCCAGGCATTATGCGTCAGCTCTTTTCCGAAAAAGGCGCAACCCGCGCGCTGGGTATCTTCTCCAGCCTTGAAGCGCTTGCGCCGGCGATGGGGCCAATCATCGGCTACTGGCTTCTCGACATTGGTGGCTGGACGCTGAGCTTTTATATTCTGACGGTGATTGGCGCTGCCGTTGCGGCGGTTGTGTTCTTTGTCGGGAAATGGATTCCGCGCTCAAATAGCGAGGGCAATCGTGGCAGTTATCTCTCGCTCCTGAAGTCGAAGGTCTATCTGAGGTATTCGCTGTCACAGGCGCTATGCGTTGGCGGGCTGATCGTGCTGGTCTTCAGTGCGCCAGCCATCTTCGTGCGGGCATGGGGCGGAAGCATGACCCATTTCATCATCATGCAATGCGCGGGCGTTGCCTGCTTCATTATCGCGAGCAACTCGACGAGCTATTTCGTCGACCGGTTCGGCGCGGAAAAAGTCATCTGGCTCGGCACATTCATCTCAATGATCGCTGCCCTGCTGATCCTGCTTTATGCGTTGAGTGGCGGGCACGAGCCTTTGGTCGTCGCAGCTTTGTTCGCACCTTTGAACCTGGCACTCGGTATCAGGGGGCCGCCCGGCTTTCTACGTGCGATTATTGCAGGCGGCGGACAGGATGATCGCGCATCGTCTCTATTGGTGCTGGCGCTCTTTGCAGCGGTTGCCGGTGGTACAGCCATTCTGGCGCCTTTCGTTGAGCACGGCATGGTGGAGACAGCCTTCGCAGTCTTCCTGATGGAGCTCGGCGCTGTGGGGCTTCTGGTCTGGCTACCGGGCCTTCCAGACAAGCTCGCAGCGTGATTTGGCCGCGCTCTGGTTTCATGTCAGGGTGGGCGCATAAAACGGGAGTTTGATATGAAGACGATTTCGGCAACACTTCTGGCGCTCATGATGGCAGCCTGCACAACTAATGCAGACGGCTCGCTCGGCTTCATTTCTCAGTCTGACCGCAATCAAGAAGCAGGTGAAGAAGAGCGGGAAGTGCACGAAACCGAACACCATCTGATGGATCGGTTCGAATATCACGACGAAGACCCTGTTTAGCCCGTGCTGAGTGATTGACTTTAATGCGCGGCGTGGCACACCCCGCCCATGCTAACGATCACAGACCTCACCTTCGCTTTTGGTACACGCACCCTGTTCGAGGAGGCGTCCGCACAGCTTGCGAAAGGCTGGAAGGTCGGCCTTGTCGGGCGTAATGGTACAGGCAAGTCGACGCTGCTCGGGCTAATCCGTGAGGCGCACGATCGTGAAGGCAAGGATGAATCCATCCGCTTCAATGAGGGGGCGACGCTCGGTTGGGTCGCTCAGGAGGTTGCGCCGACCGACGAGACCATTCTGGAAGTCGTTTTGAAGGCAGATGCCGAGCGCCATGCGCTGATGACGGAATCTGAAACGGCGACCGATCCGGATCGTATCGGTGAAATCCATGAACGCCTTCTGGACATTGATGCATGGTCGGGTGAGGCGCGCGCCAGCGAAGTTCTGATGGGCCTTGGCTTCACGCCGGAAGATTTGCACCGCGCATCCAAAGAATTCTCCGGTGGCTGGCGGATGCGTGCGGCTATTGCGGGCGTTCTGTTTGCCCAGCCCGACGTGCTGTTGCTCGACGAGCCGACCAACTATCTCGACCTTGAAGGTGCTGCCTGGCTGGAAAACTATCTTCGGGCCTATCCGAATACGGTGATACTCGTTAGCCACGACCGTGAAATGCTGAACGCCTGCGTGACGCACACGCTGGCGCTTGATCATAAAAAACTTGAGCTCACAACCGGCGGCTATGACGACTATCTGCGCATGCGTGCGATCAAATACGCCCAGCTGGAAGCGATGAAGAAGAAGCAGGACGCGGAACGCGCCCACCTTCAGAGCTTTGTCGACCGGTTCCGTGCCAAGGCGTCCAAGGCAACGCAGGCCCAGTCTCGCATCAAAATGATAGAGAAGATGAAGGACATCGCCATTCCGGTTTCGGAGCGGACCGTGCCGTTTCATTTCACGGCGCCGGAAGCCCAGCTTGCGCCGCCTTTGCTGGAGCTACGTGGTGCCAGCTGTGGGTATGGAGAGAATGCGGTCATTCTGACTGAAGTCGATCTGCGTGTAGACCCTGACGACCGTATCGCCATTGTCGGTACGAACGGGCAGGGCAAGACGACGCTTGTTAAAACCATTGCGCAAAAGCTTCAGCTTATGGACGGCGAGCGCAAGGCACCGGGCTCTATCCGTATCGGCTATTTCAGCCAGGATCAGATGGATGAACTCAGCCTCGGTGAGACGGTTTACGACCACGTGCAACGCGCCATGCCGAAAGGCACTCTGCCAGCCAAGGTGCGCGCCAAAGCGGCCCAGCTAGGCTTCTCGGTAGAGAAGGTCGAAACCAAGGTTGAGAAGCTGTCCGGCGGCGAGAAAGTGCGCCTGCTGATGGGCCTGATGGCCATGACTGAGCCGCACATTCTTATCCTCGACGAGCCGACCTCTCACCTTGATATTGATAGCCGCGAAGCGCTGATCTACGCGCTGAACGATTATCGCGGCGCTGTTCTGCTCATCACCCACGATGTTTATCTGGCCGAAGGCACTGCCGACCAGCTCTGGCTGGTAAAGGATGGCAAGGCCCGTGAATATGATGGCGATCTGAACGACTATAAGAAGCTCGTTATGGCGGCCGACCGCGATCAGTCAAAAACCTCCAAAGCGCCTGCACCTAAGGAAGAGGTTATCGTCGAACAGCCAGTTGAGAAGGTCGATAAAGCCGCTCAACGCCAGAAGGCAGCTGATGCACGCAAGGCGGCAGCGCCGCTGAAGAAGAAAGCCGACGCGGCCGAGAAGCGTCTCGAGAAAGCCAATTCACGTGTGGCGGCGATTGATGAAGAACTGGTTCAGCCAAACCTTTCCTCGGAACGAATGAAGGCATTGATGAAAGAGCGCGCTGAGCAAACCGATCTTGCCGAAGCCGCTGAAGCGGAATGGCTGGAAGCCAGTGAAGCCTATGAAGAGGCGATTTCTGTCACAGGCTGACATCTCCCCGAAACGGATGATGTAAGGTTGTATGAATTGCGTTATTCTCGCTGAATGACACGCTATGAATACGCACCCGCCGCGCTCTCCGGAAAGCAAACCGTTCACTGGGATCAGGATGGTTTGCGCATCGATAAAGACGGCAGCAGCAAAATCCTGAGATGGGTTGATCTCAGCTCAGCCCGGTATTGGACATCACGTGTGAAGACCGTCGATTTTTACGGGTTTGACCTGAAAGACGGCAATGGTGACAGCTATGCGCTGAATATCACAGTGCCTATCGGTATGGGCACAGATAACTCTATCCGGACTGGCTATTACGGCATGCTTCGCGGTATTTGCGCCGTGCTGAAAACCGCACGCCCTGATGTGAAGGTCGATTACGGGCAGCCGAAAACCTATGCGTGGATCTATTTTGTGACCGGCGTACTCGCTTTTCTGTTCGCGGCAGTGATGGGGTTTCTGCTTCTGACTGAAGTGCCGGACCGCATGGGCGCAGCCGCAGCACCAGTCGTCATACTGCTATTGTTTGGCGCATTTCTCGCCTGGTCGTTCAGGCCGAGGCGGCCTTCAGTGCAATTCAGTCTGGATGAGATGGCGGCGATCAGCGAACGCTATGCCAATCCGGATCAGAGATAGAGCTTGAAGCCTTCATGAGAGCGGGCAAAGCCGTAACGCTCATAAAAGCGGTGCGCGTCGGGCCTTTGTTTGTTGCTGGTCAGCTGGATGAGATTGCAGCCGCGCTCTTTCGCAATTGAAACCGCCAGATCAACCATCTGCCTGCCAATGCTATGGCCGCGGCAGTCTGGATTGACGTGCACGCTTTCCATTTCCATGCGCCAGCTGCCGCCATTGACCAGCGTCGGGATGAAGATGAGTTGCATGGTGGAGACGACGCCGCGTTCGGCCAGTTCGCCGACGAACAGCATCTGGTTGTCATCGCGTTCTATGGCATCAAATGCGGCGCGATAAGCCGCTTTGGGTGAATTCTCAACGCGGACTTCATCGCCCGGTGCGCCCTTCACGATCAGGTCCAGAATAGCCGGCACATCTTCAAAACGTGCCGGCCGGAATGTCGGTTTCAGTACGGTCATTGAGGTCTAGTCGTCGCCTTCTACGGTGATGGTCGCGACGAGATATTCCGACTGATCGACATCGTCAAACTCAAGCTCGACGCGCTGGACGCGTTCGTCCGGTGTGCCGTAGTTTTGCCAGAGCTCGGCATTGATCGCGACGGCGCCATTCGGGTTCACAACATCCGTTGAAAAATAATCCATCTCCACCGTATAGACGCCCGGAATGGCATTGCGCAGCATGAACTCCTCCGGTCCGTAGCCGTCTGTCATGTCATTGGAAATTCGCCCGCCAATGGCAGACAGATTGTTTCCGTAATAAACACGCTCGCCGCGCGGGTCGGTCACCCAGAGGTCCATGTCGACCTCATCGACATTCCAGCCCACGACGATGCGCAGATCGACCGGCATGTCGCCTTCAAGCGCCTCGCTTGGTAGCTCGCCATTGCCGCCAGCGGTCTGCAGGCGGTCGAGTACGCGGTTCGCCTCCAGCACGGAGATGCCCTCAATACCGTCATAATACCAGCTCCACGGCGAGGAGATGACGTGGTTCAGATGCTCCAGCGCTTCGCTCAGGCGCGCACGTCGTTCGGCTTCGCTGAGGCCGGGCAGATCAGCGCTCGCATCCAGCGCAAGCGCCAGATCACGCCATGGCTGCGGACGAGATGGGTCAATGTCGGTCACGCGGCGGAACAGGTCGACCGCGCGGTCGATATCTCCATAGCGCATCAGGCGTTGGCCGACGGCCGTCAGCGTGCCGTGATTGGATGTTGAAAGCTCAAGAGCTGTCAGCGCGGTCTCAGTTGCACGGCGAATGTCGCCGCACTGTTCGAACAGATCCGCAAATTCGAGGAAATAGCTTGGCAGTGAACCATATTCTGCGCGCTCACGCAGATAGACCTCGTAAAGCTCATCAGCGCACATGCCTTCGGCGGCTTCCAGGTAAGGCCGGTTCGGTGTCCAGCGCTCGATCTCCACAAAAGATGCCGCACCTGATCCGCTTCGTCCCTGATCAAGCTGGGTTGGCTCCGCCAGCGGGTTCGGTGGAGGTGCTGGTGCGGCCGATCCTGTCACCACGATTTCTTCTGACTCCTGCAGTGTTTCGTCAAACACAGGAGACGGAAGGGCCCCGTACAGACGCGGAGGTGGCGGAGGAGGCGGCGGTGGCGGAGGAGGTGGCGGCGGTGGTGGAACCATGTCATCCAGATAAAGGACTTCACGTTCGTATTCAGCGCCGTTGCTGCTGTCGTCTTCCGTGTCGAACTTTGCTTCATACCAGGAGACCTGACGCTGCCAATAATCGACAACATTTTCGATGCGGTCGGCTTGTTCCCGTTCCATGCGATCAATATGCGCATCCAGAAGCACGGTATATCGCTCCTGCTCATCCTTGCTGAAGCTGTCCTCCGGCAGGTTGATGTCGTTGTTCACATAATCTTCGATCGTCTCCAGAACGAGGAGCGAAGTCTCATCTGTGACGACTGAGAATTCCTGGCTCGCATCCACAATATCGGCGCGGCTGGCGCCGGTAGCACGAAGCGTCGTTATCAGCTCGCGTGCCCAGAAAGAGCCAGCGCCGCTGTTTTCCGGGGCGTTAGCAGGTAAGATGGATTGTGAAATGACCCGGCCACCGATCTCGGCGACGACATTGGTTGCGTTTCTGCGGATAGGTGCAAACAGGCGGAACCGGTCGCCATCATCAATCCATTCGGCTTCGTCCATGACGTCCCGGCCATCGACGAGAAAACGCCGGGGCGACATGACGGATTGAGAGAGGCGGGCTTCTGCGCGTTGAGGGCCGATTTCGGCAAGATCGAGATAATGGCCGCCGCCGCGTTCGGCGAGCAGGCTGAGTGCGCCATCATCAGCTTCGGGTGAGGCGCTGACGACGTGAAGCTGACACGGAAGTTGCACATCCGGCATATCTCCGAAAGTGATCCGTCCGTCAGTTACGAGGAAGCAGACGTCTACGCGCGGGCGCTCTGCCTCGGCCGCGAAAATGGCCTGCAGGTCGGTTGCGCCATCAAAGTCGATCTCCGAAACGAAGTGACGTAGCTCTTCTGGTTCAGGACGCATATCGACGCGTCCGCTATCACGCAGGCCGCGTGCAAATGGTACCAGTTCCAGCGAGAAAGGGCGAAGTTCGAAGAACAGATAGGAGAAGAAATCCAGCGCCTGTTCAGAACTGTCCTCATTCGAGAGGGATGTATCCCAGAGCACGCGAACAGAAGCAGGGCTGAACGGTGTGCTGGCGGTTTCTGATGGCAGATCAATCGCAACGAAATGCTGGCCGTTAGAGTGACGGCTGACGCTGACCAGTTCCACGCTTGCCGGCGTGACGAGCAGGTCTCCGTTCAGGGGCAGGTTCTCGGTTGCCAGTAGAGCGCGGTCATTGCGTGCATCCCATTGCGCTTCCAGTTCGCCAGGCATGCTGACATCGGCAAGGGTGATGTCGCCATCGACTGTGATCGTCGCGTTGACGGTATCTTCGCCTGCTTCCAACGGCAGGCGGTATGGCTGGTCGTCACTGACGGGTGTGACGAAGGTCACCGAAATCTGGCGGGTTTGCCCCGGCATGATCGGGAAAACGCGCGTCTCAAAGGCATTCGTGCGACTGACTTCGGCAAGGCCCGGATCGACGCGCTGTCGAATACGCTCATTGAATACCCGTTCAGCCTGGAGTTTCTCGACGATCACGCCGTCGCGGATGGCGCCGTTAATATCGAGGCCATAGCCGGTGAGGATGGCGCCCGCTGGCATGTCGAGCGTGAAATTGCCTTCGAGGGTCTCCTCGCTCGGGTTCATAAACTCGGCAAGAACGGTCGTTTCGGCAAAGCCGCCATTGAGGCTGACATTGACGTTCAGGGTCTGAAGATCGAGCAGGCTCGCTTCCGTGCGCCCCTCGCTGGTGAAGTAGCTGGTGGAGGACAGGACAGGGTTTGGCTCGGCGCCTGCTGACAGCGCGATCAGGCTCGCGCTAAGTGTCAGGCCTGCAAGGCTGGTGGTTCTGATTGGTTTGATAGCTGGCAACATGCGTCGTCCCCGTGACCTTATGCTTTTGTATGTCTGAGCTTTTGCCGCCGATCATGTCGGCTATGAGGCAAGAGCAAGACCAATACAGGAGCCTGCACAGTTTGCGAGTTATGTCTATTCGCTCTGGAATAACGGTTATTGCCTGACCGATATTAAGGGCATTTGCGCCCGCGTTGAACGGGCCGTGGCGGAAAATCCGGATATCAGCGTGATTGTCCAGGCGCACCCGCAGGCGCGAAACCAGCTGGTTATTCACTCAGTGGATCAGTCGCGCAGTGCGGGCGTGCAGAATGTCGGGTTTGCCGTAGACGGTGACGGCTTACTTTGAACCGGAAGCCGGTGCGTCTTCAACGAGCGATAGCGGAACAGCTGTGGTTCGTTTGGAGACACGTACGATGATGCGGGACTGAACATCTGACACCAGGCCGAGTGACAGAAGCTTGTCGCGCAGGAAGTCGTCATAAGCGTGCATGTCGAGCGTCAGAACGCGGATAATGTAGTCCACAGCGCCTGTTACGGTCATGCATTCTACAACTTCTGGCCAGCCTTCAATGGCTTTCTCAAATTGTTCGAGGTTCTCACGGTTCGGGAGCTGAAGTTTGACCGAAGCGACGACTTCGAAGTTCAGCCCCAGTGCATTGCGGTCGAGAACCGTCACGCGGCGTTGGATGACGCCTTGCTCTTCCATCCGTTTGATGCGGCGCCAGCATGGTGAAGAAGAGAGGCCAACCTTTTCAGCGATGTCCGCGACGGACAGGCTCGCATCATTCTGAACCAGTTCAAGAATGTTCTTATCAATTTGATCCAGTTCAACAGACAACATTTTTCCCTCGCCGCTCAAAAACGTCCCTCGCATTGCACTCAATGGTTTTTTTGATGCGCTTTATGCAAGTCTTTTTCTAAAAAACGGTATAAACAGAAAGAAACTGCCTTTGGCAAGTGCTGATTTGCTCTGAATTGTGCAGAATTGGATGATCTGTATGCAGAATGGCAGAATTCTGTCCATATGGGGCAGGATTTGCTCATTTTATACGAAATGTTGCATAAACGTCACCTTGTGAGGGCGCCGCTTTCGCTAATCTGACCGGGTGCGATTACGCAATTTGTCACCGCAATGTCAGCCGTCGTAATTGTGGCCCTGAAAATGGCGAGAAAACTTGCATTCTATGCTTGTCGGATGGGAATTGCCCGCGTATATAGCGGCGCTCATTCATCGGTTTGGTTCGGTAGCTCAGCTGGTTAGAGCGCGCGACTCATAATCGCGAGGTCGGGAGTTCAAGTCTCCCCCGAACCACCATCTCTTCTTGAAAACTGACAATGATTGCTGCCATCACATTGGTATTGAAGGCATTTCGGGTCTGGCCTGACTACGGAAATATCGTAAGAGTGCTCTAATAATCTGAAACTGGAAGATCCCCGAAGGGGCCTAAAGTATGTCGCAAACCGTTCTGGTGGCTGGTGGAGCCGGATATATCGGATCTCATGCCTGTCTTGCTCTGAAACAGGCGGGCTATACCCCAGTGGTGTTCGACAACTTTTCCAATGGTCACAAAGCCTTTGTGCAATGGGGCCCTTGCGTAGAAGGCGATATCCGTAGCCGCGTCGATCTCGATGCGGCTTTCGATACCTACAATCCAATTGGTGTGATGCATTTCGCGGGTCTGATCGAAGTCGGTGAATCGATGAAGGACCCGCTGTCGTTTCATGAGAATAATGTATCGGGAGCGATCAATCTGATCGCGGCGGCGAAAGATGCCGGCGTTCAGGCCTTTGTGTTTTCATCCACCTGCGCGACTTATGGTGAGCCCCATGATGTGCCAATGGATGAAACGCACGTTCAAAAGCCACTTAATCCTTATGGGCGGTCCAAGCTTATCATCGAGCAAGTGCTGAACGACCTACGTGAGCTGTCCGGTTTTCCTTCTGTGGCGCTTAGGTTTTTCAACGCAGCCGGTGCTGATCCTGAAGCACGCATTGGTGAATGGCATGAGCCCGAGACCCATATCATTCCGCTAGCGTTCGATACGGCGCTCGGTTTGAGGAACGGATTTCAGATAAACGGGGCGGATTATGAGACCCGTGACGGGACGTGCGTGCGCGACTATATACATGTCTGCGATATCGCAGCCGCACATGTGAAGGCGCTGAACTATTTGCTTGGCGGTGCGAAGGGTGGGGCGTTCAACCTCGGCACGGGCGACGGGACAACCATTAAAGAGTTGCTGGACGGAATTCATAAAGTGACAGGGCGACCGTTTCCCGTGACAGAAGGGCCGCGTCGCAGCGGCGATAGCGCCATGCTGGTTGCGGACAATACTAAAGCATTTGAGGTGCTTGGCTGGAGGCCGGAGTACAGCCTTGAGAATATCGTGGCTGATGCGTGGCGATGGCATAAAACTTTGCGCCAGAGCAACTGATTTATATTTTATCTGCGTGATCGGGCACATCCGGCTTTGAAAGTTAAATGAAAGCTAGTGCGAAATTTTTGTGCGCCTGCAGAATATACCCAAACTCAGAGGAAATTTTTGGGTTTGTCAGCTTGTTTCTTGCCCGAATTTGTGCAGGTTTGCCCTTGTCGAAAGGGGTGGACTTTCCCGCCTGTGGTTTGCGTTTAGCACTCTGAGTATTCGGGACATTTCGGCGCTGAGTATCGATTGGGGATTACATGAAAAAAGCATTGATTACCGGGATTACTGGCCAGGACGGCTCGTATCTGGCTGAGTTCCTGTTGGAAAAAGGATATGAGGTACACGGTATCAAGCGTCGTTCGTCGCTGTTTAATACCGCTCGTATTGATCACCTTTACGAAGATCCTCACGCGCCAGCACCAAAAATGAAGCTGCATTATGGCGATCTGGCCGATGCACTGAACCTGACACGCCTGATCCGAGATATCGAGCCTGACGAGATTTATAATCTTGGCGCTCAGTCACACGTCGCGGTCAGCTTTGAAGCCCCTGAATATACAGCGGACGTTGATGCGATCGGTACACTGCGTATTCTCGAGGCACTGCGTTTCCTCGGCATGGAAAAGACATGCCGTTTCTATCAGGCATCTACCTCCGAGCTGTATGGCCTCGTGCAAGAGATTCCGCAGAAAGAGACGACACCTTTCTATCCGCGTTCACCTTACGCCGTTGCTAAGCAGTACGCTTACTGGATCGCCGTAAATTACCGTGAATCTTACGACATGTATGCGTGTAACGGGATCCTGTTTAACCACGAGTCTCCGCGCCGCGGTGAGACTTTTGTGACGCGTAAGATTACACGTGGTCTTGCAAACGTTGCGCTCGGCCTCGAGCCGTGTTTGCACATGGGTAACATCGACGCTCTGCGCGACTGGGGGCATGCGAAAGACTATGTCCGCATGCAGTGGATGATGCTTCAGCAGGATGCGCCGGAAGACTTCGTCATCGCGACAGGTGTTCAGTATTCTGTTCGCGAGTTCATCACATGGTCGGCAAATGAACTCGGCATTTCAATCGAATTCACCGGTGAAGGGGTCGACGAGATCGCAACTGTAACGGCTGTTGATGGCGACAAAGCACCGGCTGTGAAGGTTGGTGATGTGATTATGCGCATCGACCCACGCTATTTCCGTCCTGCTGAAGTCGAGACGCTGCTTGGCGATCCGACAAAAGCTAAAGAGAAGCTCGGATGGGTTCCGGAAATCACAGCGCAAGAAATGTGCGCTGAAATGGTTGCAGAAGACTACAAGGCGTCTCAGCGTACTATACTGCTGAAAAAGCACGGTCTGGATCTTCCGGTCAGCCTGGAAAACTGATCATGAGTTTTGACCTTAAGGGTAAGAAAATTTTCGTGTCCGGCCATCGCGGTATGGTCGGCTCGGCGACTGTGCGTCGACTGGAGCAGGAAGAAGGCGTAGAGATTCTGACCGCATCACGTGCGGACATGGATCTCACCCGTCAGGACGAAGTCGAAAAATGGATGGCGGCGAACAAGCCGGACGTCGTGTTCGTCACGGCTGCCAAAGTTGGCGGCATTCTCGCAAACGACACCTATCCGGCGCAGTTCATCTACGAAAACCTGATGATCGAGGCAAACCTTATTCATTCGGCCTACAAGAATGACGTCGAGAAACTCGTCTATCTCGGATCATCGTGCATTTATCCGAAAATGGCGCCTCAGCCGATCCCGGAAGATGCTCTGCTGACAGGTCCGCTCGAGCCGACGAACGAGTGGTATGCGATTGCGAAAATTGCCGGCATCAAGCTCTGTCAGGCGTATCGCAAAGAGTATGGCTGCGATTATATCTCCGGCATGCCGACGAACCTGTTCGGCCCGAATGACAATTTCGATCTGAAGAACAGCCACGTTCTGCCAGCGATCATCCGCAAAGTGTATGACGCTAAGCAAAGCGGCCAGAAGAGCATCGAAATCTGGGGTACAGGCAGTGCCAAGCGTGAATTCCTTCACGTGGATGACTGCGCGGATGCGATGATCTTCCTTCTGAAGAACTTTTCTGGTGCGGATCACATCAATATCGGTTCGGGCGAAGATCTCTCCATTCTGGAGCTCACCAAGCTGATCATGGATGTGGTTGGTTATGAAGGCGAGATTGTTCACGATCTTTCCAAGCCTGACGGTACGCCGCGTAAACTGATGCAGGTTGACCGCCTTAAAGGCCTTGGCTGGGAGCCGAAATACTCTCTGCGTGCCGGTGTCGAGAACGCCTATCAATGGTTCCTCGATAACCGTGAAAGTATTCGCGGCCTCTAGGCGCAATTCAAAACAAGAACAGAAAAACCTGGCTCATTGGCCAGGTTTTTTTATTGGCTGGAAATCCAGATAACGGCGCCTGCAGCCCATATCAGACAGGCAATGAACGCCGTGCCCCAGTATTTACGCTGCATGAGATACGCATAACGGCCGTCAAAGAGCGGCTTGATACGCGTCCGACGCCAATGGCCCGTGAGTAGCGCTCGCAAGACGAAATAAAGCGGGATGAGCAGCGCGAGCGGCAGAAACGCGAAGAAGTATTCGCTATCTGGTGCCAGTCCGCGCCGCATCTATCAGCCTGCGTTATTCGTCGTCTGACATAGACCAGTCATGGCTGTCTTCTTCCAGAACTTCGGCGAGGCCTGATTCCAGATCGTCAGCGATGAGGTAAGGTCCGCAGCGATTGCCCGCTTCACCATGAAGCCAGACGCCGGCGCACGCCGCTTCGAAGGCGGGCATGCCCTGTGCCATCAGGCCGGTGATAATGCCGGTCAGTACGTCGCCGGAACCCGCTGTTGCGAGCCATGGCGGCGCATTTGAATTGATTGCAGCGCGTCCGCCCGGCTCAGCGATGATCGTGTCCGATCCCTTCAGTACGACTACGCCGCCTGAGAGTGCTGCAGCTTCACGGGCCGCATCCAGACGGTTGCTATCTTGTGGGATCGCACCGAACAGACGCTTGAACTCGCCGACATGAGGCGTGAGCACACATGTGCGATCACGATGCTTCAGCCAGTCAAACAAGGCTGGAGGATCATCTGAAAACAGCGTGAAGACATCTGCGTCCAACGTCAGGGCTGGCGGGCAGGAGAGGGCGATATCGACCAGCTTGCGTGCCTCGGCATCCGTGCCAAGCGCCGGACCGATAGCAGCGGCAGAGACGCGAACGTCAGACAATAGCTCTTTCAGTTCCTGCGGCGTGGATGCAGGCTTCAGCATGACGGATGTCACATGCGCGGCATGGACCATGAGCGCGTCCGGTGAGCCGACTAGCGAGACAAGGCCAGCGCCTGTACGAAGGGCATTCACGGCTGAGAGTCGTGATGCGCCAGTTGAAAGCGCCCCGCCGGAGACGACCATGGCATGGCCGCGCGTGTATTTGTTGACGTTCTCACAATAGCCCGGCCAGTGCGCCTGCCAGAGACCCGGTGCGTTTTCGTAAGAGGTCACGCCAAGCTTCTCCAGCGTCTCGTCACTAATGCCGATGTCGGCGACGGTAATACTGCCGCAATGGGCCTTGCCAGGGTTCAGAAGATGGCCCGGCTTCTTTCGGAAGAAGGTGACGGTCTCATCGGCGTGTACGCTGTCGCGGCCCACGCGGCCCGTTGCGCCGCACACACCGCTTGGCAGATCAACAGAGAGGATCGGCGCGCCGGAATGGTTCATCGCAATAATGTAAGCCGCAGCGGTGCCTTCAGCCGGCCTGTCCAGTCCTGCGCCAAATACGGAATCAATCAGCAGATCGGCCTCTTTGAGGTCAGCAGGATGAAGCGCGATGGTCTCACCGCGCCACTGGCGAAAAGCGAGGGCGGCATCGCCTTTCAGATCATCCGGAGAGCCCAGCGTAGAGAGGCGCACAGTGCGCCCCGCCTGACGCAGAAGTTCGGCAACGACAAATCCGTCGCCGCCATTGTTTCCCGGGCCACAAAGCACATGGATTGTTTCAGCATCCGGATAGGCCGTGAGAACGCGGTCGAAAATGGCACGACCGGCGCGCTCCATAAGTTCGATGCCGGGCGTGCCGGCTTCAATGGTCATCTGGTCTGCATGCCCCATCTGGGCAGGCGACAACAGGGCGTTTAGCAGGGGCGAATGTCGGTTCATCATGTCAGCGTATCCTCCACAGAGCAGCTTGCAAGGCTGCGGGTGGGGCGCTGCGCTTATTCCTGTGAATTCCGACTAAAGCTCGTGTAGCCAGAATGTCAGGTTTTTCTCTGTTTGCGCCTGGTCGCCCCGGTCCTTCCATTTGAACGCACACACAAGGTCGTTCCGTCGTTCATATCCGCGACTTTGCCAGAATGCATCCAGTGGTCGATAATCGTCTGGTTTTAGCGGATGTGCGTCCGGTCTCTGAACTGCACAGAAGGCTGTTTTGTCGGCGCCCCATGCCCAGGCAGCGGCCTCGCGGATATCAAAGAAAGCATGTCCGACACCGTGCCCACGATACTCCGGCAGCAGAACAGACTCTCCGAAATAGAAGATTTTGCTTGTATCGATGCCCGCCTTGTCGAACGGGGCGCGGAAATCGGTATGGGTGTCTTTGAAGGGTTCGGCCGTGGTCGCGCCGACGACTTGTCCCTCATGTTCGGCAAGGCCGACGCAGGCAAATTCCGATTGGGCAAAATGCTTCAGATAGACCTCTTCTTCTTCCATTGTGCCGTCATAGAGGTAGGGCCATTCATGGAAGACAGTCAGGCGCAGGCGCGCAATATGCGGGATCGCCGGAATGATCTCGTCCGGCCCCTTTAGAGTTCTGATTTCCATAAGGTCTCCTCAGGTCTGCCTTCAAGAAATCAAACTGTGTTTTCAGATACAAGTAGCCCTGCGTCAGATCGGCCTCTCGCATGTGAGCGGCCGACACGGCATGATGTAAGCTGAAACGGAGCTTATCCATGCCGCTACTCAAGCACTCGGCGCTCGCGCTTATCGTATCATTCGGCCTGTCAGTCTTTTTCTGGCTGGCGCTTGGCGTGTTCAATCTTCAGGGCTTCTGGGCCGTATCGATTGGCTGCGCCTTTCTGGGCGTGGTGTTCGGTCTGATCTTCTTTCGCCGCATCTGGGTAACGGGCGCGGCGACAGCGATGATCCGGATTCTGGTGTTTCTGGTCGTCTCGACCGGAACAGGGATGTAGCCGGTCGCCTAAGCCAGCGCGTCGCGTGAGGCCTGCGTGAGCGCGGTGATCTCATCCCATTTGCCAGCCTCGATGAGATCGTTCGGAACGATCCATGAGCCGCCAACAGCGATGACGTTCGGCAGTGAGAGATAGCCGGGCGCATTCTTCGGGCTGACCCCGCCTGTCGGCATGAACCGGATATCCGGCAGAGGCGCGGCGATGGACTTAAGAAACGGCGCGCCGCCAGCGGCTTCAGCCGGGAAGAACTTCTGCACGGCAAAGCCTTCATCACGCAGCTTCAGCGCTTCAGAGACTGTTGCGGCGCCCGGGAAGACGGCGCCATCATAGGCTTTGAGTGCCGTGCGTAACTCTTCTGTCGTGCCCGGAGTGACGAGGAATTCGGCGCCAGCTTTTGCCGCAGCATCGACATCAGACGGGCGCGTGATCGTGCCCGCGCCGACAAACGCTTCAAGTTTTGCATCCGCCATCTGCTTGATCGCCTCAAGCGCGCAGTCTGTGCGCAGCGTGACTTCCAGAACATCGGCGCCACCGGCAATTAGCGCGTTTGCCAGAGGCAGCGCCTGATCAAGGCTTTTAATCGTGATAACCGGAATGATCCGGCAGGTGCGCATGCGCTCGATTGTAGCGGGGCTGATGGTCGTCATGGGTAAAGTCCTATTCCAGAGCGAGCGCTGCGGCCCCGATAAGCGGAGCCTCATCATGCATCAGCACGCTGACAGGTGTGTGTGCAAGGAAGGGTGACATGGGGCCGCGTTCAAGGAAGCGATCGCTGGCTTCCGTGGTGCGTAGCCATTTCACCATACGTTCTGCGACACCGCCGGTCAGCACAACGCCGGCATGTGCGCCTGTGATCAGAGCGGCGTCTCCCACCGCGCCCATCAGGGCGTTTGCGCGGAACTTGCAGACTTCCACGCAGACTTTGTCGCCTGCATCCGCGCGGTCCAGAATGTTCTGCGGTGAGAGGTCTTCCGGTGTGACGCGTTCCAGTTCGCAAATGGCTTCATAAACAGGCATGAGCCAGCGACCGGAGACGATCATTTCCACGGAGACGTAATTATAAGTGCGTGCGATCACGTCGCGGATGGCGGCTTCGCGCATGTTACGCGGCGCAAAGGCAGAGTGCCCGCCTTCACCCGTCATGACGTGCCATCCGCCGGTGACAGACTGGATAAGTGTGGAGACGCCGTGTCCGGTGCCGGGGCCGGTCACGAGGATCGGACCTTCCGGGCTGAAATGGCTCTCAATCACCGTTTCAAAACTGTCGTTTGGGATTTCCGGAATGGCGCGAGCCATAGCGGCAAAGTCGTTCACGATTGTAGCGCTGTCGATAAGGAAACGAGACTGGATGACAGATGGGACGACGCGAGGCCATGTGCGGTTGGTCAGCTTGATCGAGCCATCGTCAGCGATTGGGCCTGCCAGCGCAAACAGCGCAGATTTGGGCTTCACATCACTTGAGCTGAGATAGTCTTCAATGGCGTCTTCAAAGCTCGGAATGGTCGGATCGTCATACACTTTGATATTGTGCAGCTGGACATGCCCTAAAGAGGATGACGCGAGTGCCAGGCGGATCTTCGTGCCGCCAACATCGCCGACCAGAACAGGCTTGCTCATCAGTTCATCCCCGCAAATCGGAAGAAGCTCGCGCCCGATGCCGCGTCGCCGGCTTCAGCGCGCATTGTCGCAAACAGCTCGCGGCCAAGGCCAGTATCGGTCTGGTTCGGTACATGCACGGCAGGCGCGCGCGCATTGAACTCTTTGACATCGCCGAGGAAGTTCAGCTCGCCCGTCTCGCAGTTCAGCCGCAGTGGATCACCATCACGCAGGCGCGCAATTGGACCGCCGCGCACACCTTCAGGGGAAAGGTGAATTGCATTCGGGATTTTGCCCGACGCACCAGACATGCGGCCATCCGTGACGAGCGCGACATGGTGGCCGTCATCCTGCAAGGAGCCAAGAATTGGCGTCAGAGAGTGCAGTTCCGGCATGCCATTCGCGCCCGGACCCTGGAAGCGGACCACGACGATGACATCCTTATTCAGTTCGCCAGCCTGATAGGCTTTCTTCACATCGCCTTGCGTATCGAAGATCCGGGCAGGGGCTTCAACAAGGCGGTATTCCGGCTTCACGGCAGAAATTTTCGTGACGCTTTCGCCGAGATTACCTTCGAGCAGTTTCAGCCCGCCTTCTTTATCGAAGGGCTGGTCGACAGGGCGGAGGATTTCAAGATCGCCGCTTGTCTCCGGCGGTTCGCGCCATTCGATGTCACCATCAGCGCCAATAAACGGCTCCATCGCCTGATCGGCCAGTGTGCCATTGATCGTGCGTGCATCGGCGTGGACCAGCCCGCCCTTGATCAGTTCGCGGATGAGGAAGCCCATACCGCCAGCCGCATGGAAATGGTTCACGTCTGCAGCGGAGTTCGGGTAGATGCGACAGAGAAGCGGCGTGACAGCCGAGATTTCGGCCATGTCCTGTGGCGTCAGAACGATACCGGCAGAGGCTGCAAAGCTTGCAAGGTGAAGGACGAGGTTGGTCGAGCCACCGGTTGCCATCAGACCGACAACGGCGTTCACGATGGAGCGTTCGTCGATCATCTCACCGGCTGGCGTATAATCGCCCGCAATGCTGATAGAAGCGGCTTTCTTCGTGGCTTCTCGGGTGAGGGCGGTACGCAGCTCTTCACCCGGCTGCACAAAGGCAGCGCCCGGCAGGTGCAGACCCACCATTTCCATCACCATCTGATTGGAGTTGGCTGTGCCATAGAAGGTGCATGTGCCCGGCGCGTGATAGCTCGCAGCCTCGGCTTCAAGAAGCTTGTCGCGGCCCACATTGCCACGCGCAAACTCCTGACGGATGCGTGCTTTTTCAGGGTTTGGCAGACCCGATGGCATTGGGCCAGCCGGTACGAACACGGCAGGCAGCCAGCCAAAGCGCATCGCCGCCACTACGAGACCCGGGACGATCTTGTCGCAGACGCCGAGATACATTGTGGAATCGAACGTGTCATGGCTCAGCGCAATCGCCGCGGCCATGGCAATTACATCGCGCGAAAAGAGCGAGAGCTCCATACCGTCCTGACCTTGCGTGACGCCGTCACACATGGCCGGAACACCGCCCGCGACCTGCGCAGTAGCGTTCGCGGCGCGCGCCGCATCACGGATGATCTGAGGGTAGGTCTCATATGGCTGGTGGGCCGAAAGCATGTCGTTATAGGCGGTCACAATGCCGATATTCGGCCAGCTTGCGCCGAGGAGCTGAACCTTATCCATCACGGCGCAGCCAGCGCTCGCATGAGCCTGATTGCCTTCGGTCAGCTTTTTGCGGGCAAATCCGTCAGGGCGGTTCGCGCGGATGAGCTCCAGATATTGCGCGCGGCTTTCGGCCGAACGCTCGATAATGCGCTGTGTGATGCGCTCGATTTCAGGATGAAGTGTCGTCATGGGGCCCAGATCACCTCCATATCGTCTTTGCGGGCTGCGAGGGCGCGATGAATGGGCAGGTTTGCCTCTGTGTCCTCAAGGACAGCGCGCTTTTCCTCGCCAGTGATGAGAAGAATGACGGTTTTCGCCGCCTTCACCACATTAAGGGTTACGGTCATCCGGTCGGTATGGTTCCCCGCGACCGGACAGTCTGTTGCATCGATGGCGACGGCATAAAGAGACGGATCATCTGACAATGCGCGCTCAAGGCCAACACTGTCCGGAAACCAGCTGGCCGTATGACCATCAGGCCCCATGCCGAGCAGAACCACGTCAGGTTTGGCGAATACACTGTAAGCCGTGTTCACGTCAGCTTCGCCAGCTTGCGGCGTATCATGCGTGGTCTTCATCTCAATGAAACGCGCAGGGCCAGCGCCTTTCTCAAGAAAGCTTTCTTTCAGGAGGCGCGTGTTGGAGGCATCGCTGTCCCCGTCGACCCAGCGCTCGTCGACCAGACCGACCGTTACATCATGCCATGGCAGATTATTCACAGCGAGGCGCTTATAGGCTGGTGCAGGCGTCGAGCCGCCCGACAGGAGCAGGGTTGCTTTGCCGTGCTCATGAAGCGCCGTCTTCAGGCCGTTGAGCATTTTGGCAGCGGCCGCTTCGCAAGCATCTGCTTTGGTCTTGAAGGCAGTGAAGGTCATGACTTTGGCGTCGTCCTCACATGCCATGCGCGGTCATCACGATCCATCATCATGGCAGAAGCAATCGGGCCATCAGAGCCTGCAGCATAGGTTTGTGATGCTTCGTCAGACTGTTTCCAGCCGTCGATAATGCCGTCCACCCACGTCCATGCAGCTTCGACTTCGTCGCGGCGCATGAAGAGTGAGAGATTGCCACGTGCGACTTCCATCAAAAGGCGCTCATAAGCATCCGGATAACGGAGCATGAAGTTCTCGGCATAGGCGAGGTTGAGCGGCAACGACTTGATGCGCAGCCCACCAGGGCCAGGCTCTTTTATGTGCATTGAAAGGCGTACGCCTTCATCCGGCTGCAGCGTGATAACGAGCTGGTTCGGGCCGGAGAGGCTGATGTCGAAGATATTGTGTGCAACGGGTTTGAACTGGACGACGACCTCTGACACACGGCGCGACATACGCTTGCCCGTGCGCAGATAGATCGGGACGCCGGCCCAGCGCCAGTTATCAATCTCAGCCTTGATGGCGACGAAGGTTTCTGTTTCGGAGCTGTCGTCACCCAGTTCTTCCAGATAGCTTTTGGCTGGCTGTCCGTTGATCAGGCCTTCAACATATTGGGCGCGAACTGTGTTGCGTTTCACCGTGTCTCCGGTGATGGGCTTCAGCGCGCGCAGAACCTTGATCTTCTCGGTACGGATATCGTCCGCATGGATGGAGTTTGGAGGCTCCATCGCAATGAGGCAGAGTAGCTGAAGAAGGTGGTTTTGCACCATGTCCCGCAGCGCGCCAGAGCCATCATAATAGCCCGCACGACCTTCAAGACCGAGGTCCTCAGAGACAGTAATCTGGATGTGATCGATGTGGTTGCGGGACCATAGCGCTTCGAACAGCGTGTTGGAGAAGCGCAGCACCATGAGGTTCTGTACCGCTTCTTTACCGAGATAATGGTCGATGCGGTAAATCTGTTCCTCGTCAAACACCTCACCGACACCATCATTGATCGCGCAGGCAGAGGCTAGGTCTTTGCCGATCGGCTTTTCCAGAACGATGCGGCAGGCATCGCACACCATGTCTGCCGCTTTGAGCGCATGACAGATCTTCACATAAAGAGAAGGCGAGGTGGCGAGGTAATAGATAACGGTTCGGTCGAAATCGACCTTACTGCTCAGCTCTTTCCAGTGTTTTTCAGGGCCTGCAATGTCGAGCGGGGAATAGTCCAGCATTTTTGCGAAGGTCGCCCAATGCTCTTCAGACCATGTGTCTTTTGCTGTGGCTGATTTACAGCTTGTCTTCGCCATCTCGATGAATTCGTCGCGCGTCATTTCAGAGCGCGCCGTGCCCACAATCTTGGAGTTCAGCGGGATCTGGTCATCAAGAAAACGGTGAAACAGGGCTGGCAGAAGCTTGCGTCGGGAAAGGTCACCCGTGCCCCCGAAGATCACGAGGTTAAACGGGTCAACAGGGATGAATTCTGCCATCTGAGTATCCTTAAATCCTGAAGCGCCAGTTCAGGGGTATCATGGAGAAAGGTATGTTGCACCGCCCGGAATTGCATAGCCGGGCGGCGCTAACGAATACGTGTGCTACCAGAATGCGACGTAGATGGCGCAGAGGATGAGTACGATCAGCACGCTGGCGATATTGAAGCCGGTATGAGTTCGGAAGGAAATCCCGCCCACGTCAACCGGTTGGTCTTCATTTGGCTTCGGTGTGAGGAGGGATGCCAAAACTCCGACCACGATGCAGATCAGGAAGACAATCCAGATACGCAGAACGAATGGCAGATTCGGCAGAAGACAGATTGCAGGTATGTGATACTGCAAGCCTGACATCGCGCGACGGCGCAATAGCCATCGCGCTGACCTTGCTCGTTGGCCTTCAGGTTATAGCCTTCTGGTAGAGGCTAGATTTCGCCGCGGACGCGTTTCATAACGCCGGAAAAATCGAGACCGTCAAAACCGTCTGCCGAGAGATTGGCATAGGTGGTTTCAGCCAGCTTCCCGAACTCGACATTTGCGCCTGCAGTCTCGGCGGCGCCCAGTGCCAGCTTCAGGTCTTTCAGCATCATCGCGACGGCGAAGCCTGGCTGGTAGTCGCGATTTGAGGGTGCTGCGGGAACAGGGCCCGGGGCAGGGCAATAGCTCGTCATCGACCAGCATTGTCCCGAAGCCGTAGAAGCGATGTTGAAGAAAGTCTGCGCATCCAGACCCAGCTTTTCAGCAAGGTTGAACGCTTCGCATGTCCCGACCATAGAAATACCGAGCAGCATGTTGTTGGCGATCTTCGCAACCTGACCATTTCCTGCGGGGCCTGCGTGGAAGACATTCTTGCCCATGATTTCAAGGAATGGCTTTGCAGCCTCAAAGGCGGCATCCGGTCCGCCCACCATGAAGGTCAGCGTGCCTGCATCGGCTGCGGCTGTTCCGCCGGAAACCGGGGCATCGACCATCAGGAAGCCTGCGGCTTTTGCTTTGTCTGCCGCTTCACGTGCTTCATCGACGGAGATTGTCGAGCAGTCGATGAGTGCAGCTGTCGATGGAGCATGCGTGGTGACACCTTGCTCGCCAAAATAGACCTCAAGCACATGCTTGCCTGCGGGCAACATGGTGACGACGATCTCGGCGCCGGAAACAGCTTCACCGAGGGACGCTGCAGGTCGTGCGCCCTTAGATTCCGCCTGTTTGATAGCGTCAGGGTTAAGGTCAAACGCGGTGACCTCATGACCAGCGCCGACAAGATTGGCGCACATGCCTGAGCCCATATTTCCGAGGCCGATAAATGCAATTTTCGTCATCAGTTCGTCTCCAGAAATGTGAGTGGGCCGGACTCAAGCGGTGCAAAGAAAGCATCGATTTCACCCTCGCTGATTGCGCTGAGCGGGGACGGCGACCAGTTTGGCGCATTGTCCCGATCAACCAGAACCGCGCGGACGCCTTCCTGAAAATTGTCAGTTTTGATAAGGCGGCTGGCGATCCGGTATTCCATCTCCATCACTTCTCTGAAAGAGGCGCTCCCGCCTTCTCGCACCTGACGAAGAGACAGCTTCATGGAAAGCGGAGATTTCGAGGCGAGTGTTTCTGCCTGCGCTTTCGCCCAGTCACTGCCCGTATTCAGCGCGTCGACAATGTATTCAACGCTGTCACCTTTGAACAGAAGGTCCAGTTCTTCGGTGTGCGCCTCGAACGAACCGGTAGCCTTAGTTTTCAGGCCGTTCAGTGCAGATAGTCCGTCAGTGCAGATTGCCTTAGATAGTTCGCCGAGCGCGGCGCTGTCGCAATAGTGCGTGGCGATACCTGCAGCCAGAACGTCGTTTCCCTTCAGGCGCGCACCGGTCAGAGCCAGCCAAGTGCCCAGCTCGCCTGCGAGGCGCGGCAGGAAATAGCCGCCGCCAACATCGGGAATGAGACCAATGCCTGTTTCGGGCATGGCAAATATGGTGCGCTCGGTCGCAACGCGGTGCGTGCCGTGAACCGAAATACCGACACCGCCGCCCATAGTGATGCCATCCATCAGCGCGACATAAGGCTTCGGATACTCGCTAATCAGCGTGTTGAGCTGGTACTCAACTGCGAAAAAGTCGGCGCCTGCCTTGCCGTCGGTTTTGCCGCTTTCAGACAGCAGAAGCACGTCGCCGCCTGCGCAGAAGCCACGTGTCCCTTCGGCATGGTCGATCAGGACCAGCTCGACAGAGGCATCATTGCGCCAGTCCTGCAGCGCGGAGATCATGATCTCGCACATCTCTTTGTTCAGAGCGTGGAGCGCGCCCGCGCGGTTTAGTGTGATCCGTCCGGCGCGGCCTTCGCGGCGGATGAGAACAGGGGCATCAGTCATATATCTAGTCTTTCAGAAGGTCGCGGGAGACGATGACGCGCATAATCTCGTTCGTGCCTTCAAGGATTTGGTGGACGCGCAGATCGCGAACGATGCGTTCGACTTCGTATTCACGCAGATAGCCATAGCCGCCGTGGATTTGCAGGGCATCATTGGCAACTTTGAAGCCGGTATCTGTGACAAACCGTTTCGCAGACGCGCAGGCTTTGCTGGCATCAGGTGCGCCCGCATCCAGTTTCTGGGCTGCGGTGTAGAGAAGCGCACGCGCGGCTGACAGCTCGATATCCATGTCCGCGAGCTTGAACTGCGTGGCCTGAAAATCGGCAATCGCTTTGCCGAACTGTTTGCGGTCTTTGGCATAGGCGAGGGCGCGCTCAAGTGCCTCCTGCGCGCCGCCGAGAGAGGCTGCAGCAATGTTGAGGCGGCCGCCATCGAGGCCCGCCATGGCGTATTTGAAGCCGTCGCCTTCATTGCCGACGCGGTTGGTCGCTGGAATACGGCAATTATCAAAGCTTACGACAGCTGTCGGTTGGGCATGCCAGCCCATTTTTTCTTCCTTCTTGCCGAAGGAGAGGCCTTCAGCGCCTTTCTCGACGATGAAGGTTGAGATGCCGCGCGCGCCATCATCAGAGGTGCGGGCCATGACAACGTAGACATCAGAGAAGCCAGCGCCGGAGATGAACATTTTAGAACCGTTCAGCACATAGTCGTCGCCATCACGAACGGCGCGCGTACGAAGGCTTGCTGCATCCGAGCCTGAACCCGGTTCTGTCAGGCAGTAGGAGGCGATCAGCTCGCAGCTCGCAAATTTTGGAATGTAATGCTGGCGCAGTTCTTCCGACGCGAATTTGTCAATCATCGCGCCTGCCATATTGTGAATGGAGAGGAAGGTTGCGTGAGAGATATCGCCTTTGGACAGCTGCTCGAAAATCAGAACGGCGTCGAAGCGCGACAGGCCCGATCCGCCGAGGTCTTCATTCAGATAAATGCCGCCAAAGCCAAGCTCGCCCAGAGCTTCGAGAACGCTGCGGTCCAGCGTGCGTTCCTCTTCCCAGCGCGCCGAGTTCGGGCGCAGCATATCTGCTGTGAACTTGGCAGCAGTTTCTGAAATCAGGCTCTGTTCTTCGGTCAGTATCGTCATGGCGTGAATTACTTATCCTTGAAATCGGGTGCGCGCTTTTCAGAGAAGGCGGCCATGCCTTCCTTCTGGTCGTCCGTGCCGAACAGGCCCTGGAAGAGGCGGCGTTCGAACTTGACGCCTTCGGTTGTTGGTAGCTCCAATGCGCGGGAGACCATTTCCTTCGCCGCCATAATGGAGGGCAGGGAGAAACCAGCAATTTCATTGGCTGCTGTGAGGGCTGTCTGCATCAGCTGGTCATGCGGAACGACACGAGAGACAAGACCAATCCGGTCGGCTTCCTCGCCATCAATCATCCGGCCTGTGAGTACCAGATCCATAGCTTTGGCCTTGCCGACCGCTTTCGTGAGACGGATCGAGCCGCCCATACCGGGCGTTACGCCGAGCTTGATTTCCGGCTGTCCGAACTTGGCTTTGTCAGAAGCGATAATCAGGTCGCACATCATGGCGAGCTCACATCCGCCACCAAGGGCAAAACCGTTCACCGCCGCAATGACAGGTTTGCGGCAAGCCGCGAACCTATCCCAGCCTGCAAAATAGTCCTCGACATACATATCCGAGAAGCTTTGCGGTTGCATTTCCTTGATGTCCGCCCCCGCTGCAAATGCGCGGCCAGCGCCGGTCAGCACAGACACAGCGATGTCCTTATTGCGATCAATCGCGGCAAAGCAGTCAGCGACTTCTGCCATGACCTCAGCGTTAAGTGCATTCAGGCTGTCTGGCCGGTTCAGCGTAACAACCGCTACGCGGCTCTGCTGTTCAAATGTGATCGTGTTGTAGGTCATTGCGGTCACCTATCGCATCGTCGGAATAATGAAGGACTGGTCGCCTATATCGCCTTCCGGCCAGCGCTGTGTCACAGTTTTGACCTTAGTGCAGAAGCGCACGCCATCCATGCCGTACTGGTTGTGGTCACCAAAGGCTGACCGCTTCCAACCGGAGAAACTGTGATAGGCGACTGGCACTGGAATTGGCACATTGATACCGACCATGCCTACATTTACTTTAGACGCAAACTCGCGTGCGGCCTGACCATTTCGCGTGAAGAGAGCCACGCCATTGCCATACTGGTGCTTGCTTGGAAGCTCCGCGGCTTCTTCCAGCGTTTCAGCGCGCACGACCTGTAGAACAGGGCCGAAAATCTCTTCTTCGTAAGTCTTCATGCCCGGCTTCACATTGTCGAACAGGCTCGGACCGATGAAATAGCCGTTCTCATGGCCCTGAAGCGAGTGTCCGCGTCCGTCCAGCAGCAGGTTTGCGCCTTCCTCCACGCCCATCTGTATGTAGTTTTCGACCTTTTCCTTGTGTGCAGCGGAGACGACAGGCCCGTAATGAGCGTCTTTGTCCGTCGATACACCAACTTTCAGGGCGCGTGCTTCGGCAATCATGCGTTCGACGAATTCGTCGGCTGTCTTCTTGCCAACGGGAACGGCCACCGGCAGAGCCATGCAGCGTTCGCCTGCAGAGCCATAGGCCGCGCCGACAATATCTTTGACGACCTGATCCATATCCGCGTCCGGCAGGATAATGCCGTGGTTTTTCGCGCCACCCATCGCCTGAACGCGCTTTCCGTTGGCCGTACCTCGGGAATAGACATATTGGGCAATGTCAGACGAACCGACAAAGCTGACAGCCTTGATGTCTGCATGGTCGAGGATTGCATCAACGACCTCCTTATCGCCGTTCACGACGTTCAGGACGCCTTCCGGCGCGCCCGCCTCAAGGAACAGCTCTGCCAGACGCATCGGCACGGACGGGTCTTTCTCGGACGGCTTCAGGATGAAGGTGTTACCGCAGGCGATAGATACGCCGAACATCCACATCGGGATCATGGCCGGGAAGTTGAATGGCGTGATGCCTGCCGTCACACCCAGCGGCTGGCGCATGGAATAAACGTCGATACCAGGGCCAGCGCCTTCAGTGTACTCGCCTTTCAGGAGGTGAGGGATGCCGCACGCAAACTCGATCACCTCAAGGCCGCGTTGAACATCGCCAACTGAGTCCGCGATTACCTTGCCGTGCTCTGCAGAGAGCATGTGCGCCAGCTCGTCCATATTGGCTTCGAGAAGGCGTTTGAATTCGAACATGACGCGGGCGCGCTTTTGCGGATTTGTCGCCGCCCATGCCGGTTGTGCGTTCACAGCCGCCTGCACCGCGCTATCCAATTCTGATGGCGTTGCGAGTGACACACGTGCCTGAACCTCACCGGTATTCGGATCATACACATCGGCAAAGCGCCCTGATGTGCCGCTGACCGACTGTCCGTTCACGAAATGATGGAGTTCACGCATGGTTCTTTCCCTATGACCTGATCTTTGCGCGCCAGTCTAAAGCCTGTAAATAATCAAATAAACATGCGCTTTCGCAATTTGAATTGGCATTTTTGCAAATGAATATCCACTGGGACGACATCCGCTTTCTGCTTCACGTAAGCCGTTTCTCCAAACTGGCGAAAGCAGCCCAGCATATGGGACAGGATACCTCAACTGTGAGCAGGCGCCTGAAGCGGCTTGAAAGCGAGCTGGGCATGCTCCTCTTCGAGCGGACACGTCAGGGGCATGTGCTGACGCGGGACGGGCAGAAAGTCGTCGAGCGTGCCGAAATCATCGAACAGAATATTCAGGACATCGTCGCCCTGTCAGAGCGGGCCGATAACCGGGTATCTGGCCGCGTGCGCATTGGCGTTACCGAGGGGTTGGGCGCTGCGGTACTCGCGCCAGCCATCGCAGACTTTTCCCGCGAGTATCCGGCGGTTGAACTCGACCTGATCGCCATGTCCGGCTTTGCGAATGTCTCCCGCAGAGAGGCTGACCTTGCCATTCTGCTTGCGCGTCCAACGGCGGGGCGTCTGCGCGTGCGAAAGCTCTCTGATTATACACTGAAGCTCTATGCCTCGGCGGATTATCTGGCAAAGGCGAATGTGCCCGAGACAGACGCGGACCTGAAGGATCATCCGCTGATCGGCTATGTCGATGAGCTGATTTATTCGCCGCAGCTACGCTATTATTCGGAAGTTTCCGCAGACCTGAAACCGACCCTGTGCAGCCCGAGTATTGTGGCTCAGCTGGAGATGGTGCGCTCCGGCGCAGGCATCGCGATCCTGCCATGCTTTATGGCCGAACAGCACCAAGATCTGGTCTGCGTCCTGCCAGACACTGTCTCTGTCACGCGTTCATTCTGGCTGGTGACACACGAAGACGTCGCCTCGCTTGCGCGCGTGAAAGCTGCGTCTGAATTCATCGAGCGCACTGTGAAGCGGCTGGTCTAGGTCTGTCGCCGCGTGTCTTATTTTTTGAGAAGAAATGGCGGTGTGGTGAGGAGTTTCAACCCCCGACCCCGGACCGTTGCTCAGCAATCCGGTGCTTCGCACTGGGTAGGGTGCATCAAGGGCAATGCCCGGATGCACCAGAAAGACTCACTCGTAATTTTGAAGCATCTGCAACGCCTTGCCTTGTATTGTTCGGCGTCATCTTTCTGGTGCATTCGCTACGCTTAATGCACCCTACGCGTCACAAAGTGACGCTTACTGGCTATAGTTGCCCGTACAGCCGATAAATGCTTCGCGGCAGGCACGCTTATCCACACCAAATCCGGCCTGACGCCGATTGAAGAGATCAAAACCGGCGATGTCGTGTGGTCGCGGTCAGAGCATGATGTTGGCGAGGCAGGTTGGCGCAAGGTCACTGAATGGGCCTGCACCGGTGAAAAAGAGATTTATAACGTCTCTGTCGCCACACCTTCCGGGCGGTCAGAAACCTATCGCTGCACCGATACACACCCGTTCTGGATGGAAAAGGGCGGCGATGATGGCCAGGGCGGGTTCCTTGCGGCGCGCTCTCTTCGCGCGGGCGACCAGCTCCGCCTGGGTGATGGCTCACCGGCTTATGTAACAGGCGTAGAGGCCACGGGCGTCATAGAGCCGGTCTATAACTTCTCCGTCGACGGCTGGCACACCTACCATGTTGGTGAGCTGGGCGTCTGGGTGCATAATACGTGTTATCTTGATAAGGTTTCCGGTCAGTGGGTAAATGCCAACGGCACGTTTAACTATATGGATCCCTTAAGGGGCACAATGGTTCATAATGTACCGAGAGATGGTCTGACTGGAGATCATTTGCTCCCGAGGTTTGTGATTGAGCGAGCAGATGGGTGGAGCTCATTGAGCCGAAGTCAGCAGAGCGCAATTCTCAACGATCCGACAAACCTAATGCCATTACCGCGCGGCATGAATGCGTCAAAAGGGAAGCGTATTGAGTACGATAACTCGGGCGGATGGACACACTTTAGAGGTGAAGCCGTGCATCCAGAGTTCAAGACTTTCCTAGAAACCCGCCAGATCGACTACAGAATCCACCTTGAAACAGAATACGGACTTAGGTTCCCAACCAGATAGGAGATAATAATTTGCTGACACTTGATGACCTTTACGCGCTGGAGACATCCGATAACCAATTGGTCAGCTGGAAAATATTCCGGCGCGGTGAGGCCCTCCCTGACAACATCCGAACAACCTGCCTGGAAGACGGAGAAACCGTAAATAATCGATACATCGGTTTCGCTATGGGGTTCTGGGGCGACCGACAATGGCTGTATTCGGGGGTAGAGCAAACGGCGCCGGCCACTCATGCGGCGCTGATGGCGGCCTCAGACCTTTATATGGTATTGTCACAGGATATAATGTCAGAAGGGCACTGGAAGACCCCGCAATGGTATATCGAGAGCGGTGGCCGGTTGGTGCAACTTGCCATGCAAGTCGCCGTCCCGGACTGTTCGGCCATCAGACAAGGTCCGATGGTGCACGGGCATTATCTCCGTGCCAAACCTGTGCTGGGTCACAATCTGGCTCTGGCTTTCTGTTCGCATATTGGTGGGATGAAAATTCCTGATGAATTACCAATGGGACTTGCCCCCGGTCGGCTGCCAGGAGGGGCATTAGATTGGAAGGTGATTTATTATGCAGTATTGAGCGAAATATATGGCGTTAAATCGAACTTCGAAGAGGAGTTTGAGCGAGCCAAGCCAGACGTGGATCAAATTTTCGCGCGCCTTGGATATTCGGGCGAGCAAGCTGAAGGAACTGTGCGAGTGTTTTTTGACACGGGCGCTCGTGACGCGCAAATCAGGGACTATGTTCTCATTCAGACGCCGAAAGACAGAGAGAGAATCATTCGCGGCGAGGACGGCGAACCCGTACTGTATTTTGTTCAACAATCAGATTGGCAAAAAATATACGTCCTGAACAATCCTTCTGTCGCCATCGATAATTATGTGGCGCACATGCTCAGGAACGAGGCCGCCACCTTCGATTTCGGTCCCTATCTGGGGGAATGGAAGTAGGGTGTAACGCTTACGGTTGCATCTGTCCTGACCGTGCTATCTCCCTTAAGCCGCCAACTTCCCCGTTCTCGCCGCTCTACATCACTCACTATGAAAACTTATCCCACGCCACGATGGTGCGAGTAAACTCACCCACATGAGCCCAATGCCTGCCAATCTTGAAACCCAATACCCTGCGTGTCGTTTGACCCAAGTTAAAATCACTCCGTGATTTGTAGGGCGTACAAAGCGAAGCGCTGTGCGCCAAAAATCCGTCAAGCGACATATGTCTTGCACGTTTGCCATTTCGACGTCACGCTTTGCACATGCCTGATGACCGACGATATTTCACCCCCGGTGCGATGTGCTTTTTCACGGTCAATTTGAAGAACCGAAAAAGCGATTTGCTGGTGACGCGTATTGACGATCTACGCGAAGCATGGCGACGAACGCAAAAGGATTGGCCGTTTGAGACCATAGCATTTTGCATTCTACCCGATCATTTGCATTGTGTTTTGAAGCTGCCGAAGGGCGATTATAATTTTCCGGTGCGTTGGATGCGGATTAAAACCTGCTTCACGCGCACCATTCCCAAACAGGACGATCCGGCCTCGGCCACAGGCCCACGGGAGCGAGGCATCTGGCAGAGACGGTATTGGGATCATATGATCCGTGACGAGGAAGATTTGGAAAACCATGTGAATTACATCCATTACAATCCGGTCAAGCACGGCTTGGTTGATGATCCAGATGATTGGCCCTATTCAACTTGGCATAGGTTTAAGCGGGGTTTTGGACGGTCTAGGATACCGAATGTGTCAATGACTGACGAGTGTGATACGTTTTGAACGAGGAACGCGTATCTGGGATTTGGCGCACAGCGCTGCGCTTTGTACGCCCTACAAATCACGGAGTGATTTTAACTGCGTGCATAGAAGATCCTTAGCGAATATCGACCCCCGTTCCAGAAACGTCGATGATGTTCTTTATGGCGTGCGTGGTGGATTGCCCAACGAGGCGCCGGATACGTTTGCAATTGACGGGGCGATGATCGATATTACCACGCGTAATATGGCCACCGTGAAAAATCACCTCAATAATGCAAGAATACAGGCGGTTGCGACCTATGAGCCGCTTTCTGATGCAGAAGCTTTGTTCTTGAGAAGTGTTCTGAATCAATAAGAAATGATGATGATAGAAAATTTCCACGACGTATTTGAACGCCAATCCGACGGCGTCGCATTGATCAGGGATCGGGTTTTTGTAAACGAAGTGATCGGGAACTTTGTCCTCACCGATAATGCACCAATCGGCCGCCACCTTGTCGAGCGTGTGGAGTTTCTTAAGTGCAATTTGGGGCATATATCCGCCTTTGGAAATGTCCTCCTGCGCGAGGTCTTATTCAGGAATTGCAAGTGTCCGCACTACAATTTTTATGCTGATAATTACCTTGACCGCGTCGTGGTAGAGGGTAGTGCCGGTTCAATTCTGTGGGTAAGGCATGCCATGGATAGCAAGGGAAAAGAATTGCCGGGCTATATTCTTAAACATCCCGACGACCCCGACGGCATTTGTCTTGATCTCTCTAATTTTCGCGGCACGGTGGACCTGCCACATGTTCAACCACGAAACATAAAGATTGACCCCGAGCGGCATATTATTTGCGACCGTGCACTTCTTGGTGGGGTCGATTGGAAGCATCATCCGGTGATTTCTAAGATGTCGTTCAAGTATAAGGTCTTCAAACTTGAGGGATCTGAATCGAACTATTTTATCGGTAGCATTGTCGATAAGTCGGGCAAGGTAAACCCTGAGCTTGCGGAAGAGATTGCAGAGCTTCGACGCTTGGGGTTCGTTGAGTAATTTGGGTGTTAGACTAAAATTCTTTGAAATTTCGGCGAACAGTTGGCGTCACTTCGTGACGCGTAGGGCGGGTTGAGCAAAGCGATACCCGCCGTAAATGCATCAGCTATGTTGGGATTTCGGCTTCGCCTCCATCACCAACCTACATCCCCCCCAAAACTTATCCAACCCCACCACACCCCACTCTAAACTTGGGGCATGACCCCCGCGCCATCATCTGTTCCTGATTACACATCGCTGACCATCGGCCAGCTGATCGGGCTGAACCTTGCGCGGTTGTATGCCTGGTGCATGCGGCTTCAGGCGACAGGCGAAATACGCGCGCCGCGTGACCTCGCTCAGATGGTGATATCAACCGACGTGATGGTGCATGCCTATGTGCGCATGCTGGCCTCGAACCAGCTGGAGCGCGCCGGTTTCGTCTTTGCGGCAAGTGCGATGCGTATGCCCATCTGGCAACGGACTGACGGTCTTGTTTGCTCTCGCGCACCTTCGGAACGCATAGAGCGCGCTCAGGGCTGTCGTGTTGGCTCTCGTGAATCAAATGCTCACATAGAACTCGTTCAGGGCTGTGACCTCCACTCAATGGCCGAGCTGTTTGACCGGCTTCAGACCACAATCGAAAATTTCGAGCGTGCGGAGATACTGGCGAGCCATCTGGCCCGTGTGATCGTCTGCGCGCTGGCTTTTCTTGAGCCTGAAGAACGCACATCCCTTGAGTTTGATCGGATTGTAGAACCGGCATTCTCGTCTTGTCAGCACGTCACGACATCGCCAGAGCCATGGCCGCCGCCAGACCGTGCGGCGTCTATCCGTTCACTCACGATCTGACTTCACTCTTTCAAATCAAAACTCATGCGCGGCAGGGACTCCCTTGCGGCGATACAGGTGCATCAAGGGCGAAGCCCGGATGCACCAGAGACACTCACTCAATAATCTGAAGCATGCTGCCACGCCTTGCCTTGTATTATTCGGTGTCATTTTTCTGGTGCATTCGCTGCGCTTAATGCACCCTACGCGTCACAAAGTGACGCATACCAGGTCGCGCGGGGTATTTCTTATTTCAGAGAAGAAATGGCGGTGTGGTGAGGCGGGAGCGAAATGGTCTCATTCAGATATGCAGACAAAATAGATGATTACGCCCGTCCTTTCGCTGGACCGACCGTTCGCCGTATTAATGTAGGCATTCAACTCGTCATATAATCAAAACGAGTTGGAGAAACGCGTGCTGGTTTATGCCTTAGCAGACAAATTCCAAAGGGTCTCAGTTCGTGACTTTTTCTACCGAAAGGCCAGCGCCACATTTTATTATTGCAATTTAAGTACGCCGATAAACAGACCGATTATTTTGGCTGGTCAAAAACCATGCCAAGCCGATATTGGAAAAGCGTTGTTCTCAATACCCGATCTATCAAGCTGTTCACCGTATCGGCTGCCCCGTCAGGCTTTGTTTTGCAATCATCAGTCTGGATGCTTCGAGTTTATACTGAAGTCCGAGTTCAGAGTGCTTCGAGGCGTTACATTTACTCGAAGAGGGAATTCGTTAAGGCCTCTTAATTTGTTAATATCTGAGGTCTGAGTGTGCACGGTGAGTTCCATTTAAATCATTGTTAGGAGTGCCAACTAGCTCGGCGGATGAAGCGCCGGTCTCTGGTTTGGCATGAGGGCGTTGCTTAGAGACAGGTCACCATTAATCTGGCCGCAGCCCGTTCTGGGAGCGGGACTTTGGCTCGGGTTTTTAATCCCTCAAAGCCGCGAGAATTTGAGAGATATTCCGGTTTACGTCGCGGGACCGGGGAAAACATCATGTAAAACTATCTTTGAGTTTTATGATGTGAGCGAGCAGCCTTTGGCGCGTCCTGTGTGAACGTTGTTTTAGAAAAACCGACCAAAAATGTACGCCTGTGACAGCGTCGATGAAATGACGCTAGAAAATTCCACAAAATTTTCTGCTTCTGATGGCTCTGACAGGAGTCGAAGTTAAGCCATTGAAAACTAAAGAGAAGGTTGGTGTCTATCTGCGTTTTCCACACATGCGTATGTAGAGAGTCCGGCCTCTAAAGTATAAATTGTATTTTTGCGTGACTTGACCATTCAAAAATACACGTAAAAGTGGTCGGATGAGCAATAGGCTAAAGTCCTTAGCTCAGGAGCGAGGGGGGCCTCGTGACGGCTGCATATAGCAGGACGTAGATTGGGGTTGGCGTCGGGAAAATTCATGAGTGATCCATTAATTGAGGCAGTGCGGTTGCTTGCTTCTTCGGAGCAGCGGGCAGCTGTAATTGGTCGCAATATTTCGAGCGCACAGGTTCCTGGATATCGCGCTGAATCTTTACTTGCGAATCCATCTGACACAGCCGACGTTTTCGGCACTGAGCGACTTAATTTTCAGTCGGTTTACCGCGCTGAGGCGGGTACAACTCAGCTCACAGGAAATGCCTTTGACTTTGCTATTTCCGGGGAGGGGTTCTTTCTTCTTCAGCATCCGGAAACGGGCGTTGAGTTTCTCTCTCGCGCGGGTAGGTTTCATCGTAGATCAGATTTGCAGCTCGTTGATGAAAATGGACTTATTCTCCTTTCAGCAGATGGCGCTCCAGTGCGCGCCGCATCCGATGTTGTGGAAGTTTTGTCCGATGGAACACTGTTGGAGGACGGCGTCGCCGTTGCACAGATAGGCCTTTTTGTGCCTGAGGAAACGAGTGCTATGAGCGCGGTTTCAGGCTCACTCATGCAGATGGAAAACGGGATCGGCGTGACTAGGGTTGAAAGCGGAAACCTTCTTCAAGGTGCATTTGAATCTTCTAATGTCGAACTTGGCGAAGAGATGATTGAGTTGATGCAGTCTGTGCGTCAGGCGGAGACCGGTGCGCGTCTTATCCAAGCTTATGATTCTATGATCGGTAGCGCGATCGCAACCTTTGGGCGGAGCTGAGAATGAATGACGCATTTTATGTCGCTGGTATCGGGCTCGGCTCGCAGGAGCGTGCTCTAAGTGTGGTTGCAAACAATATCTCCAACCTAAACACGCAGGGGTTTAAACGCGCTGAGATCAGCTTTGCTGAGGTAATGGCAAGTACTTCAAGTGACATGCGGGGTGTCGGTGTACGGATGGACCAGGCTGCTGCGGTTTTCGATCAGGGCGACATCGTTGAAACAGGCAATTCGCTCGACATTGCGATTGACGGGAATGGTTTCCTTGAACTCTTGGGGCCCGGTGGAAACAGCTATCTATGGCGCGGTGGGCGGCTCCATGTAGGGCAGGAAGGCTATCTCCAGGCTGAAAACGGAATGATGCTTCGTGATATGGTTAATGTGCCCATAGGTGCGCGTGATATCCGTGTGGATGCTGATGGTACGGTGAGTGCGCTGTTGGTTAATGAGGATGCAGTTTCTGAGCTTGGTCAGCTGTCGCTCGTGAGCGTGAATTCGTCAGCTGATCTTATTCAAAAGTCGAGTGGACTTTATGAGCTAAGAAGCGGTGTTAGGTCCTATGGCGCCGTTGCAGGTGAGGATGGTGCTGGGCAGTTTGTGTCGGGCGCGGTAGAGCGTTCTACTGTGGACCTCAATCAGGAAATGGTCAGCATGATGATCATTCAGCGCGCTTATTCTTCGAACGCGCAGGTGTTGCAGGCTGCGGATCGTCTGATGTCCATAGCGAATTCTTTAAGGCAGCAATAACAATGATTGCGTCTTTGGTAGCGGCCTCAGTCCTGTCTTCACTTGAAGTAGGGGTTTGCCTCAGCTCCGCCCCGGTAGTTGTTTTCGAGCATGCCTATCCGGTGTTCGGTGATATCATTGATGAAGAGGCGCTGCCCGCGACCTGGGCGAGTGCCGCAAAGTCCCGATTGATGGCACTGTCTTTACCGGTGGTGTCTGGAGAGTCCTTCACGCGTGAAGATGTGATCGATATGGTTTCAAATCGTGCGCCCGGACTGTTGATCATTGATTGTGACCCAGCGTCGGGTGAGATGGTTTTTAACCGGATGGAGCAGGCATCTGTTGTGTCCGATGACGTGACTTTGCAGACAGTACGGCGCGCTGGCAAATGGGATGAGGCAGTGCTTCAGATTGTGTCGGGTTCTATTCGAATTCAGCGACCGGTCACTCTGCTGGAAGATCTGCATGGTCAGAGCCGCGTGTTTGTTATGACTGCTGACGATGAAGTCCTCAGCGTGCCAGTAGACGGTCGCTTCATGAGGCTTGTCTATCCATGAAGAGCACCTTTAGCCTATTGTCTTCGCTGGTTCTTGTAGTTGGGCTGTCGGTTTCGGCTCACGCAGACAATCTTTATCGGCCGGGAGAGCACTCTAATCTAATCTCGGACAACAAAGCCTCCCGGATTGGCGATATTCTGACAGTTATCGTTTATCAGAATACCGAAGCATCGAATACAGCGAGTATGCGTTCCTCCCGGCAGACAGACATTGATGGTGGATGGCGGCTTACGGGTGTTGAAGAGTTTGGTCAGGCGCGCCTTGCAACAGGATATGATGGCCGCGGAGAAACGCGACGCAGTGAGCGTTTTCTGACGTCTTTCAGTGTGTCAGTTATTGATATCGTCAATGATGGTACACTTTTGGTTGGCGGGACGCAGGTTTTGTACATCAATGGCGAAAGGTCAGAAGTGACTCTTGAGGGCAAGGTTCGCGTCGTTGATATCTCTTCTCAAAATACAGTGATTTCAACTCTGCTTGCCGACGCAGTTATCAGTTATGATGGAGAAGGATTTGTAACCCGAGGGTCCAATCCGGGATTGGTGACCTGGCTTTTGGGTGTGTTTGGACTGGTGCCGGTATGACCTCCTTTGCGTCGGTAATCCGCGTCCTGATCATAGGGCTTTGCGCGCTTGTTCTGCCCGTGCAAGTCGCTGCATCGCAAACCATCCAGATGAGAGACGCTGGTCGGTTCGAAGGCTGGCGTTCGAACGAACTCGTCGGGTATGGCCTTGTGGTGGGGCTTGCAGGATCCGGAGACAGTCAGCGCAGCGTCGTCACACGCCAGGCGCTTCAAAATTTGCTCGGACGTTTCAATACCACGGTAAGTGAGGACGAATTGTCTAGTCGCAACGCGGCTGTGGTGATGGTGACCGCGAAGCTTCCGCCGTCAGCAAATGTTGGAGATCCGATCCCGGTGACAGTATCTTCCATTGGAGATGCCAGGAGTCTTTCCGGAGGCGTTCTTTTGTTCACCGAGTTGTTAGCGCCGCAAGGCGAGCCATATGCTGTTGCGCAGGGCGCGCTCGTTACTGGCGGCTATAACTTTGAATCTCAGCTCAATATGCAGCAACGAAATTATCCCACCACGGCCGTAATTGAGAACGGTGGAACGGTCGAAGTACCGGTAAATGCGAATATTCTGAACGCAGATAACCAGCTTAGTTTTCTCTTGAGAGATCCCAGTTTTGGCAATGCGCAAAAAATTGCTGATGCCGTCGAAATGCGATTTGGAATTGGTGTTGCCCATGCCGTTGGCGCTGATGAGGTTCAGATACAGTATTATCCGGAATTTGGCAGCCTCCCCCGGTTTGTGGCTGAGCTAGAAACACTTGCCTTTCTGCCAGACACATTCGCCAGAATCGTGGTCAATGAACGCACAGGAACGGTTGTAGCGGGCGCGGACATCAGGATATCTGACATTGTGATCTCCCAAGGTGATCTGAAAGTTCAAATCGAGGCCGATTCTTTCGGCCTGCAACCCGGTTTCATTGCTGGACAAAATGACGGGATTAGTAGTCTGGTTATTACCAATACTGATCTAAGCGTTGACGATTCTTCATCGGATATTGTTGCCAGTTTTCCAAGTGCGACGATCGGGGATCTCGTTCAGGGACTGCGAGAGGCCGGCGTAACCAGTCGCGATCTTATTTCCGTACTTCAGGCCATGAGAGCTGCTGGCGCAGTCCATGCCGAAATTATTGTTCAGTAGAGGGAGAGGGTGATGGATGCCGTAACTTTTAGTGCAGTTTCAAAAACACTCGACCTCTTGTCTCTCCGTCAGGATTACACGGCTCAGAACTTGGCAAACGCGAATACGCCGAACTATCAGCCTGTTCGGATCAGTTTCGCAGATGCATTGAGCGTTGCAATGACGGAGGGCGCTTCAGCGGTTGAGCAGGTTGAGCCGACAATCGAGAGAATAGTTTCCGAATCTGGCGTTCGGATTGATCTTGAGCTCGCGGAATCTTCTAAGACGGCCATGCAGTATGCAGCACTCACCGAAATTCTCGGACGACATATGGCTATCGCCAAAAGTGCAGTAAGTGGGGGGCGCTAAGCAATGCAAGCTTTCGAAATCAGTCTGTCGGCGCTTGATGTGGAATGGCAACGTTATGCTGTCATCGCTGAAAACCTGGCGAATGTAAATTCTCCCGTGGACGCGGCTGGCAATCGTGTTGGCGCGCGTCGGTTGTTGTCCGGTCCTGCCGTGGATTTTCAGACGCTTATGACAACGGATTTAAACAATCGTGAGCCTGTAGGGGTGAGGGTGTTTGCGGTCGAAGAAATGCAAGATCCGGTGCGATCTGTGTATGAGCCGGATCATCCGAGCGCGAATGCCGAAGGATTTGTTCAGTATGCAAATGTGGATCATGGTCAGGAGATGTCGCTGCTCGTGAAAACCATGCGTGTTTATGAGGCTAATCTCACGGCGATGTCGATTTCAAAGCAGATGTATATGAAGGCGCTGGAAATGGGGCGGACGGTATGAGTTCGATCGAAGCGGTCGTTGGATCCGGGGCGGCTGAAGCCCCGGTTCTTTCCAATCAACATATTCAGCAGCCCGTCATTGAGGCATCTGTAAATGGTGACAGCTTTCAGGACATCATGACTACCAGTCTAAATGCAGTGGAACAGAGGCTGCATGCTGCCGACGAGTTAACACGGCAATACGTTTCAGACCCTGAAAGCGTCAGTATCCACGAGGTAATCTTGTCGTTGGAAAAAGCCAAACTCTCGGTAGACCTTACGATACAGATCAGAGACCGTCTTGTGGAAGGGTTTCAGCAAATCACGAACATGCAGCTCTAGGTGATTGAAGTGAGCGATACGGGATCAAGTGCTTCAGGGCGTAGCTTTCGATCAATCCTGCTTATGGTGGGCGTGGGTGTGACAGTTGCATTAGCTCTTACTTATTTCGCGTATAGATCGATGAATTATCGCACGATTATGTCTGGTCTTGCGCCTGAAGAAGCCGCTGAAGTCGTGAGAGTTTTGGAGGATCGTGAGGTTGAGTATCGTGTTACGGCAGGTGGTAGCGCTATAGCTGTTCCGGCGTCTCAAGCGGACCGGATCAGAATCGACATTGCAGATGCTCATTCGCCTGAACGTCGCATCGTCGGATTTGAAATTTTCGACAATTCAGAAATGGGGCTGACAGAGTTCGGGCAGAAAATCAGACATCAACGTGCGCTTCAGGGCGACCTGGCCAGAACTATAATTACAATGATGGAGCCGGTGGCTGATGCTCGCGTGCATGTGTCCATGCCTGAGCGAGTGCTATTTGCTGACGATCGGGCGCGCCCTAAAGCAGCCGTATCTATCAGACCTGCCCCGGGAGCAAGTATTAATCAGAGTATTGTGCAGGGTATACAGTTTCTCGTAGCGTTTTCGATCCCGGAGCTTGAGCCAACGGATGTCGTCATTCTTGACCAGAATGGCATGATGCTTAGCGCCGTACCGACGACAGGCGCTTCGGTTGCGGAAACCGCGGTAAATGCTGTAAACTCGATCGCGGATGGCGCTGATATGGCAGTCGTATCTGACGGCGCGGACGGTATGAGTTTAGCAGTCGATATGACTGTGGCGAATGACCCGTACGTGAACCTTGAGCGCATGATTTCCGATGGTATTTTGGCACCATCAACTGAAGTTCAGGCTTCTGAAGCCGTAACCCAAGTGTCGGAGTATCTGGGGTCGATGGCTACCGAAGAAGTGGGCACCGTGCCCCTGGTGGGGACTGAGCCGGCTCGCTCTATTTGGGCGTTTTATGGCTGGATCGTCTGGAGTCTTATAACTTCTGGAGCGTTCGTGTTCGCGTTGCTTGTCGTTAGACGAATGCGTCGGCCGAAGCTTTCGAAAGAAGAAATCGCCGTCTGGGCAGACCGGTTAACGGAGCTTAGCCAGCGTCGGGTCGAACCCGGAGCGGGACTATGAACAAGTATACCCCGCTGTCATACGCGACGATGATCGAAGAATTCGGCGATTTATCTGCAAATGATCGTCGGACCATTCTGAAATCTCTCAAGCGCGAGGACCGGCACGCGGTTGAAGACTTGTTACGCGCAATGTCGGTTATGCCAAAAATTGACCCAGCGAAGCTGGATACATCCATATTTACCTCACGCTTCCGGCGTTGTCTGAATGATCTGATTGATGCCGAGCAAATCGATCTGACCGATGATGTGAGGACCGTACTGGAGGTAGCCATTGCAAAGGCCAGCGACTGTGAGACGCTGAAGCAGCGGCTTACAAGGCGGCTCGGGCTTGGCATTTTTGCCCGCAAATCTGAACTCGGGGTCTGATTTGATGTCCCGAATTCTAAAAGCGCAGAACGGCGCCTCCATCACCGCCCTGCATCAGGTGCGTGTCTCGACACAGGTGCCCAACGCACCGGAAGCAGAGAGTGTAGAGAGCAAGGTTGAGGCGCTGGAAGCTGAAATTCTGAAAATCAAATCCGAACATGTTGCCGAATTAGAAACTGCCCGAAAAAAAGCGTTCGCGGAAGGTGAAGCATCTGCGCTTCGCGCGCACGATGAAAAGGTCCACGCCCTTGTCGCCGCGGCTGGCCTGGCTCAACAAGCCTTTGAGAAGAAGCTCGATACACTGGATCAACTGGCTCTTGTCATTGTCGACAATGCATTCGACAAGTTTGCCAATTCTCCAGAACAGGTGAAGCAATTCCTACAGGATCTGTTGCATCAGCAGGCAGGGATGCTGCGAAATGAAACCGTAGTTTGCGTTGAAGTCAGCTCCTCAGATTTCGCCAGCGTCGACGAAGTAAAAGCTATTCTGGAGGAATTGGGTGTCGATTCCCCGGGCGGCGACTTTATTAGATTACTGCCTCACAAGAGCGCTGGAGAATGCGACATTCGACTCAGTGCCGGGGACGTTTCAATTTCAGTAAACGAATTCACCCGTGAGGCGCGGGACAGGCTTGCTACCGCGATCGTGGGAGCCAAGCAGGCATGATGCAAGATCACCCATTTGCCGCTCTTCTTAGCGGAATAAATCCGATCACGCATCGAGGCGTACTGCAGGCGGTTCTTCCCGGGCGATTGGAATCGATGGGACCAAAGGCTGTCATCGGTGACCTTTGCAAGATTATTCCGGCCGGCGGCGAAGAGGAAAAGTTAGCAGAAGTCGTAGCGCTGACGCACGACAAAACTGTCCTCATGCCTCTAGATTCATGCGAGTCGTTGTCCGTGGGTGATCGGGTCATCCGTACCGACACTCATCGAATGACGGTTGTAGGCGAAGGGTTAAAAGGGCGTATTTTGAGTGCGCTGGGAAAGCCAATAGATGGCCGCCCGGAAGCAACGGCAGATTTTCTCTGGCCTTTGGCAGGAAAGCCATTGAACCCTATGGAGCGGGATGTGGCCGCCTCACCGCTCTCAACTGGAGTGCGCGCCATAGATGGATGCTTCCCACTCGCAAAAGGTCAACGCATCGGAATTTTTGCAGCGAGCGGTGTCGGCAAGACGACACTGGTTGAGCAGATCATGCAAAATGTCGAGGCCGACAATCTTGTGCTTTGCCTTGTTGGGGAACGCGGCCGAGAGGTTGCCGTTCTTTGGTCCGCACTCCAGGCAGCAGGCATCGCCGATAAGGCAACATTGTTTGTTGCGACCTCTGATGAAAGCGCGGCTGTCAGAGCACGCGTTGTAAACGCCGCGCTTGCGCAGGCGGAATATCTGCGCTGGAAAAACAAAGACGTCGTATTGTTCGTTGACAGTTCTACGCGTTACGCGATGGCCCTTCGGGAAATGGGATTGTCGGCAGGAGAACCGCCCACGGTTCGGGCCTACACACCTAATGTGTTCGCGCAGCTACCGCGTATGGTGGAGCGGTGTGGTGCCTCGGCCTCGGGTGGTTCGATAACGGCATTTTTTACGGTTCTGGCAGAAACGGATGATGTGGACGACCCCATCGTCGAGGTGATGAAGTCACTGCTCGATGGTCATATAATTTTATCCAGGGAAATTGCGGCGTCTGGGCGGTACCCGGCGATTGATGTGCTGAACTCTGTGTCCCGACTGGCCGATAAGGTGATCTGCGATCGTCAGCAAAAGGCGTTGCTGAAGCTGCGGGCCAGCATGTTCCGACTTCGTGAAGCTCAGTTGCTGATTGAAAGCGGCCTGCATAAACCGGGAAACAATAAAAGCCTCGACCGGTCGATCGCAAGACGCAGTGATATCGAGACTTTTCTTGCACAACCAACATCCGGGGCGGCGACACCCACGGATACGTTGAATGCACTCGAAAAACTGGTGGAACAGCTATGACCAGTTTGAAAAGATCAGAGCAGCTCCATCGTCTGAAAAACGTGCGAAAAGTGATCGAGCTGGATCGACTTTCAAAAATGGGTCGTGCGAGATCTGAGGCTGATATATCGAGGCAGGTTTTCGCGAAATGTTCGGATGACCTGACCCACGCTTATGAGAGCTGGCAATCGCATTTTGAGGGAAATTCCGACCCGAGAGTAGCTCAGATCTTTTCCAACAGGTTTGCCGTTCAGTCGAATGTAACCGCAGACGCCAAGGAGGACCTGATTCAGTCTGAACGTGAGGAAACGTTCGCGGAGGATCAATTCAGCTCAGAAAAGGCTCTTGTTTCTGCTTTGGAAAAGCAAACTGCGCGGGCAAGGAAAGACGAGGCCCGAAAACTGGAAGTCCGTCGGATTGCACAGGCTGAGGATCTTCGTCTCGCAAGGTGGGTGCCGTCATTTGACTGATTTCATCCCGATACTTTCGAAGCCCGTTACCAACGTCTACCTGGACGGAGTGTCCACCTTATCGGGCAATGAAGACCAGCAGATAGAAATAGTTTTTAGCGAGATCTACCAGTCCGTCGAGGACAGTCTTCGAACGGTAGACGACAAAGTGGATGTTGATGTCGATGTCGACATTGATTTGGATGCGGAGAATTCTGAACGGTCTCGTCTGTATCGGGATTTTCTACCTGACAAGCACACGTCTTTCGACGGCGGTGTTAGGCATATGGAAATGCGGTTGCAGACTATTTCTAATTCACGACTGGATACACAGACCGATTTCGTCGTGAAGGTCGATGCTATGTCAGCGCAAAAAGCGAAGCGTGACAAAGCATTCCATCACAGAGCTTTGGACCTCACCAGACCGGCTTTTGTGTCGCAAACGCCGTCTCGCAACAAGACACCAGAGATCGATACGGATGATAGCATGCCAGGTAGACTCAAACTGTCCTGGGATGTCGATGTGAATTTCAGCGGAACCTCCGCACAGCTGGCGCAGACAGGTAGTAAAATCCTGAGCTCCGTCGCGCAGGACCATACAGCTGACAACTATATCCGGGTCGCGTTGATTTTCATGGAACAGGGACTGCAGATCAGTATTTTTACCTCTGCATGGTCGGCAAATCTCAACAGCCCCGAACTGAAGAAGAGGATGGACCAACTTGTGCGTCAAAGCGGGTTTGGGCCGTCCGTCCTGAAACTGTTCGGCCAGAATAATATTAGTCGGGAGGCGGGTCATGGAAGATGAAGTAACACCGGTTCAGCCTGTCGTTTTACCCGACAGCGCGCAGAATGGTGGCCAGGTTCAAGAAACTGCGAATGATGCGTTCGCAGTTGGATTTGAGGATCTGTTGTCCATCGTTTTGACCCAGCTGACGTATCAGGACCCACTCAAGCCAATCGACAATTTCGAGTTTGTGTCTCAGCTGGCTCAGTTCACGCAAATCCAGCAAACCAACACGATGAACGACAATCTCGAATCCATGCTGAGTGCCGACAATTCGTCCCTTGCGGCCGGGTTGCTCGGACGGCAGGTCGACATTCCTGCTGGCTCAGTCGTTCTCACGGGTCGCGTCACGAACGTCGCCTTCAACAATGGTCTGCCTCGTCTGACGATAGAAACGGCGGATGAACGTACCATCAGCAATATTCAACTGGGGTCAATTTCTCAAATCCGGGAGGGAGAAAACTAATGCTGGAATCCATGTTTATAGGTCTGAGCGGTATGAACGCTTACTCCAACGGCCTGAAGGACGTATCCAACAACATTACAAACCTGAATTCGCAGGGTTACAAAGGTTCCAATCTCGTTTTCCGTGATCTTTACAGTAGTGGCTCTGATCTCGCCTATACAGGCGATGGTGGTGGGCAGGGTGTCTCGCTTGCGCTCACACAACTCGATTTCAGTCAGGGCGAGTTGCGTCAGACGGAGAGTTCTCTGGATCTCGCAATTGATGGCGAAGGGTTTCTTGTACTGGAGAAAGACGGCGAGTATTTTTACGCACGCACCGGCAATTTCGAAATCGACGAAGACGGTTACATCGTTCTCTCGGGAACGGACTACAAACTGACTCTCCTGAACGAAAATGGTCGTGCCGAACCCGTTAGCGTAAATTCCAGTCGTATCAGTCAACCTGAGGCGACAACGCGCGTCCAGTTCACGGACAACCTTTCCTCATCTTCGCTGGGCTTCACCGTAGCCGATGTGACGATCTTCAACGCCAATGGCGAAGCGGCAGATTGGTCTGTGGCCTTCACCCGCGAGGAAACCGACCCATCCGGCGAATGGAAAGTCACGGTCACAGACGGTAATGATAACGAGATTGGCGTTCAGACACTGAAGTTCAATTTGGGTCGACCAACCGAGGATTCCCAGGAACTGACGTTTTCTGATGACGAGAGAGGTTATTCCGTCGTCTTTGACTTCTCTGAGAACGTGACGTCTTTCTCTTCCGGTGAGGTTTCGACTTTGCGGGCAGGTGACGTGGATGGATTCGGCATTGGCGATTTACAAACGCTTGGCGTCAATGACGACGGCGTGTTCGAACTTCAATACTCCAACGAGCAGACTACAGAACTTGGCTCAGTGGCTCTTGCAACCTTCAAGGATCCACAGTCCATTGAGCAAAGGTCTGGCGGCGTATTCGTGAATGAAGATTCCAGAGATGTATCTCTCTATTCCAGCTCGAGTGAACTCGTGGGGCGTGTCCTTTCAAATCGGATCGAAGCTTCGAATGTGGAGCTGTCATCTGAATTCGGAAACCTGATTCTGGTTCAGCGTGGGTATCAGGCATCATCTCAGGTTGTGAGTGTGGCGAATGAGATGATTCAGCAACTCTTCCAGACCCGGGGACAGTAGTGACCGTCATCGCGACTGACTGGCTGCCAGACTCAGCGCTCCTCGACGACCGGGTGAGCGGTTACGCATGCGACCTGTTCTCGCGTGCGTTCGAATCCGTCGCAAAAAAAGAATTAGATTGGATCTGTATGGAGCAGTCGCTTCAGTTTGGGCAGTCATGCGGTTCTGACATGTCGAGCTGGGCAGACACTGCGGGAGATTTTTTGCTCGGCGTTCCGGACAACTACGGAAGCGTGATAGCGGACCAGATTCTAGGAAGTGATTTGCGACAGCTCGCAAAATCTGCCGCCGACAACACGTTTCTACGGTCAGCGGATGAGAGGTTGCTGGATTTATTTGTTGCTTCTGTGGGGAGGCAAATTCAGCGCGATCTGAACTTCGTTGAAGAGACGGAACCGAAGGGAAACAGTCTTGTTTTGCGATTGAAGTGTGATGCTCTGCAGGCCGAACTCATGCTCTGTATCAGCTCATCTCAAGCGATCCGGTTGCGAAAAGAGCTCGTGAAACCCGACAGCCGACTACAAAAGCCACAACTACATTCCATGAGCCAGGCCCTCCGGAACGAGCGGGTTAGAACCGGCGCTTATGTCGGAAGCGTGGAGTTAAGTATGGCTGATTTCAGAGACCTGGTGAGCGGAGACACACTCGTAATAGACACGCCCTGTGACGCAGCGCTTTCGCTTACAGCTAACGGCAAGTTGCTTCCGGGGGTGAGTGCCGAAGTTCAAAGCAGTGAGACGAAGAATACGCTGAAACTAGTTGCGAATTGATGGATCTGAGGAAGTTTGAATGAGTAAAGTTTTGAATTCAGGTGCTTTGGATGGGCTGACGGTCCGCATTGAGGCGTATCTGGGCGGCACGGAATCCACTGTGGGTGAACTGGAAGCCCTTAAGCCGGGTGAGACCGTCGAACTTGACACTCCCCTTAACCAGAATGTTGAGCTTCGTCTCAATGGAGTTGCCGTGGCGCGCGGAGAACTCGTCGCCGTGGGTGATAGATTCGGTGTTCGATTGAGCGACCTCTTGCCCGGCGAAAAAACGGACTGATCGGGCGGAACGATCAAGTGGACGAGACAGCATCCTCCGATCTTAGTCTTCTGATGACTGCGACGAGCCTCGCACAGGGAGAGGCTTTCGAATTTTCGCCCGTGCGACTTGTGCTTGTCGGGCTGATATTTCTGGTGCTCATCGCGACCGCGATCTGGGCCAGAAAAGTTCAACGTTCAGGCGGTATGTTTCGTTTAAATGGGATGTTCACCGGGGAATCTGAGAGGCGTATGAAAGTCATAGAGGTTCTCGGCATCGGTCCGGGGCAAACACTTGTTCTCGCCGAAGTGGACGGCAAAGAGGTGTTCCTCGCATGTGCTCAGGGAAAAATTGAAAAGTTGAATTTGCTTGACGACGCCCCGGGAGATCAATCTTGAAGATGGGTTGTCTGTTGCGCTGGGTGACTGTTACCTCTGGTCTCGCTGTGTTGAGCCCGATCGCTGGGGCGCAGGAAGCAGCAGAGGGATTCGCGTCGGGTGATATCTTGCGAACAATCGTTCTTTTGGGCGCGCTTACAATCCTTCCGGCACTTTTCATGTCGATGACGGCATTCATTCGTATTGCAGTCGTGCTTGCAATGATACGTCATGCGTTCGGTATGCCGGAGACGCCGCCTAATCCAATCCTCGTCATGTTGTCATTGTTTTTGACATTTTTTGTCATGACGCCGACCTTTGATGCGGTCAGGACGACGGCGTTCACGCCATATGTCGAGAATGAAATGACACTGGAAGAAGCGGTTTCAGTCGGCCAGGTGCCGATGAAAGAGTTTATGCTGTCGCAGGTACAGGATAAGGATCTGCTCCTGATGTATGAGTTGTCCGGTCGGCCCGCTCCGGCATCTCCTGAGGATGTGGACCTGTTCCTGTTGGTGCCTGCATTCATTCTGAATGAGTTGCGCGTCGCTTTCACGATCGGCTTCGTCATAATGCTTCCTTTTCTGCTGATCGATCTGATTATTTCGAGCATATTATTGTCGCTCGGCATGATGATGGTTCCGCCAGCCACGATTTCTTTGCCGATTAAAATTCTGGTGTTCGTAATGATCGATGGCTGGGCGCTCATCATTCGAGGGGTGTTGGGGGGCTTCGGGTAATGCGGCGTACCCAAAACGGTATTGGTCTCAATATGCTGTTGGAGCCGGCGAAAGTTGAAGCGGCCAGATGGCGTCGGTTTAAAGCCAATGGAAACGCCAGAGATCGATCTGAACTCTTTTCTGAATATCAGCCATTCGCAAGGAAAATAGCAGGTAGTCTTTTCCGTGCTCGGTCACATCTCGGAATGGAATATGGGGATTTTGAGCAGCTGGCTTATGCGGGGCTGCTCGAAGCAATGGAGGCGTTCGATCCCTCAATTGGTAGCAGGTTTCATTCCTTCGCTCGCCATCGTATCAAAGGCAGCATTTCTGACGGCCTGATAAAGGCCAATGAGAAGAACGCCCAGTTGACGTATGAACGTCAGAAAGAGCGTGATCGTATGAACTCGCTCACCTCGAGAGACAACGCGTCGGGTAGTTCGCTCGAGAACACTGCGGAAGTTGCGGTCAGTCTCGCGCTCGGCTTGTTGCTTGAAAGCGCGGGCATCGCCTATTCTGGGGATAGCGCTGATACGGCCGCGGATGGATTTCAGTCGCTCGCATTTCGGCAGCTGGAACATTCCGTCTATGAAGAAGTACAGAAGTTGCCAGATCCTGAAGATCTCGTGATTATGCAACACTATATCGAGGGGACGGCATTTGTAGAAATTGCGAAACTATTGAAACTCACCAAGGGAAGGATCTCACAACTCCATAAAACCGCGCTCAATCGGCTGAGGAAGCGACTGAAGCATTTTTTGTGAAGGGTGGGACAAGAGGACTGGTAATGCAGCTATGTAGTGATGAAGAAATAAATCAGCTCGTCGAGGATTTGCAGTCGGGCGAGACTAACGGTGTGGAACGCCTCTCTTCGGTATTACAATCCTACCCAGATGATCCGCGCCTTGTATTTATGATGGCATCGATGCTCGCCAGTAAGGGCGATCTGGTCAATGCACATAAATACTTCGGGCGCGCGATTGAAATCGCACCTGATCTTCACATCGCCCGCTTTCAGTTCGGTTTGTTTCAGCTCACGTCCGGAGAATCTAACGCGGCGCTGAAGACATGGGCGCTCCTCGATACTTTGCCTGAGGGCCACTATCTGAAGCTCTTTGCGACGGGGCTCAGGCATCTCATCCGCGATGAATTTGATGATTGTGTACGCTTTCTTCAGGAGGGCATTTCGGTTAATGATGAAAATCTGCCTCTCAACGGGGATATGCAAATGCTTATCGATCGTTGCCGCGACCAGCTTGCCGCCGCGCCCGAGTACGCAGTCGCAGAAGAGCCATCCGAAGAGCAGTCGGCCACATCAATACTGCTGAAGCAATTTGGTGATGGACGGAATACCAGGCATTGACGAGGACTGAAGCGAAATGACGAGGATCTCCCAATACGATCAGATCTTGCTTCAGCTGAAATCACAGCTTGAAAAAGCCGAACGTGTTTCAAAGTCCCGGCCCGCCACACGGGCATCGAAGGCCGTTAACCCGAAAAAATCGCAGATTGATCGACTATCATCGGTTTTGAAAGACAGCAACCTCACCGAGCAGGAACAACACCGAGCCCTTGTTTCCGCTTTACTCGCGCAAGCCTTCGGAGAAGGCGTGGATTCCGATCCGAGCATGCAGTCCATCGTTTCGGAAGTTACGCGTCAGATGCGGGAAAATGAAGACTCGCGCGCGATGTTGGACAAATCTCTAAGCGAGCTTAAGGCAGGCAAGCCCTAATGAAGTGTTCCACCGGAATTCATGCGGATCAGCATGTCCGTAAGTGTCTGACCGGACTCATTTACGGGCGTCGACATCGCTTTCTCAACGATTTTGCGAGATAGCTCCGCTTTACCCTGCGCTCCGATTAAAATGCTTTGCGCAAGGGCCGCAGAGAAACACGCATTATCGAGTCTCAGCGCAGTCTTTATACGGCGCGAAGCAATTTCATTGTCTCCGTTGAGCAGATCGATCACCGCCAGTGACCCGTGGCATTCCGAAAAGTTCGGGTCGATGTTCATCGCAGTCTGAAAGCGTTCGCGCGCAGTATCGTATTCACCCTGCACGAAATAGGCCCAACCTGAAGCGATCCATGTGCCAAGGTGCGTTTGGAAAAGCTCCGCACCTTGATCGAGATCTTTAGCGCCCGCATCGTAGTTGCCGCGCATCAGTTGGGAAAGGCCGCGTCCGATCCAGCTTCTCGGTTTTTGTGGAAAGTCTGAGACAACCTCATCAAACAATGCGAAGGCGGTGTCTACGTTACCCTGGTCGAGCGCAAGCGTTGCGATCGTGGTTTTACCATCCGGGTGGTTTGATGCGACTTTTGCGGTGTGTGCGGCGAGGTCCTTATCTTCAACATCAAGAGCCAGCACCGACACAGCTGCCATAAGACCGACATGCTCCGGAAAACGTGCCACGGCATCGCGCGCCGTCATTTCAGCAGCATTAAAATCACCGAGTTGATGCTCTAATTGGACTTTCAACATTGCTGCCTGTGGAATTGATTCAACCGCTTCATTCGAGAGCGTGTCGCGCGCGATGTCATATCTTTTTAGGTTGGTGAGCGTCCAACTGACATTGAAATTGACGCCGACGTCTGCAGCTCCAGCGTTAACAATGGTTTCAAATGCTTCTAACGCAGCTTCATAATTGAGGGCGCGGAGTGCAGCCTCTCCTTTTAGATTACATGCAGATAAAAACAAATCATTATCAGGTTTAATCGTGCTCAATAGATCGAATGCGTCATCATACTTACCTGCGTCAATCAGGGCATTACCGGCATCGAGTTTCAGGTTTACGTTCTCCGGATCCTGCGACAAGAAGCCAAGCAGCATGTTTGCAGTTTTTAGATGTTCAGCAGTTTCAGGCATCAGACTGACTTGTCCTGGTTTTCAACGATATCGGTGCATTTCGAGAGGAAGATACGCTAAACGCGAACAACATCAAAGGAACTCAACTCTATCGTTTTTGGTATTTCGGCGATTGAAAGTATCGACAATTGCGGCACGCTCCGTTCGGTGAGAGAACGAACATGACGTCGGATTTCAGCGCCGCATAGAAGCACAGGGGTTCTTCCCTGCCCGTGCATGCGAGTAGAAAGAGATGCAAGTGTTTCGATCAGCTTTTGCGTGAGCGACGGGTCGACAGCGAAAAGCGGTTCTGCATTGGTGTTCGCCATTGCAGATTTGATTTGGTTCTCGATTTTTGGATCCAGGCTGAGGACGGCAAGTTCTTTGTGGCCGTTCTTCAATGAATTGCAAATGGAAAGTCCCATCCGCTGGCGGATAGCCTCAGTCAGAAAAATGGAGCTCTTTTCCTGACGGGCCAGATCGACGAGGTGTTCAACAATCTGATCAATGTTTTCGATTGAGACGCCTTCTCGCAGCAGATTCTTCAGAACCTTCTGAACATCTGAAACAGTAAGCAGATTTGGCAGCAATTCTTCCACAAGTCCACTTTGTCGTTCTCGAACTTCCTCCAAAAGTCGGGTGGTTGTGGCGCGGGTCAGCAGGGCATCAGAATTAATTCTGATAATCTCACTCAAATGCGTTATAAGAACGGTCACGGGATCGATAACTGAGTACTTCTTTTCCCTAGCGAAGCTTTCGGTCGATTGATCGATCCAGACCGCTGGCAGGCCGAAGGCCGCGTCGCGTGTTTCTTTGCCGGAAAGACCGTCCGTCGATTTATCTGACCGGATCGCTAGGAACTGATCTGGAAACAATTCAGCGTCAGAATAAGCCGTTCCAAATATCCGAATCTGATATTCGTCAGGTTTCAGCGACTTGTCATCTATGAATACGGCTTTTGGAAGGCTTAAACCCGTCTGATTTGCATGTGAGTCGCGTAAATTAGCCAAGCGTTCCAGAAGTTGAACCCGCTTATCCGCCCAAGCCTCAGCGATGTTTACACCCAACGCAATTTCGATCGCTGGAAACGACTTCGTCAGAGTCTCAGTTGTCTCTCCTTCCGCCTCATCGGAGGCCGTAAGGTCTTGGTCGGCCTCTGCAGTGTCGCGGATGTGTAGCCAAGCATATCCGAACAACGCAAGAATGATGAGGATCGGCCATTTAGGCATGCCGGGAAGCAAAAGCATGACAAGCAAAATCGAGCCGACAACCAATGGAATACGACGAACAGAGAGAAGCTGTTTGAACACTTCGGTGCTTAATTCTCTGTCGGCCGATGAACGAGTAACGATAATACCCGTCGCAATAGCAATCACTAACGCCGGAATTTGGGTCGCGATCCCGTCGCCTATGGTCAGAAGGGAGAAAGTTCGTAGCGCCTCATCCCAATCCATTCCCATCTGGGCTACGCCTATGATCCAGCCCGCAATTATATCGATCAAGATGATGATCACGCCGGCAATTGCATCGCCCTTCACAAATTTGCTGGCACCATCCATTGAGCCATAAAACGCTGCCTGCTTTTCAAGCGCTTCTCGTCGGCGGATCGCCTCCTTGGGGTCGATGAGTCCCATATTGAGATCGGCATCAATACTCATCTGTTGTCCCGGCATAGAATCCAGAGTGAACCGGGCGGCAACCTCTGAAACGCGCTGAGCACCGGAAGTGACTACAACATACTGAACAACAATCAGAATCAGGAATACGACAAGTCCGACAACAAAATTGCCGGAGACGGCAAAAGCGCCTATCGACCCGATAACCTCGCCAGCATCAGCTCCTGTCAAAATGAGGCGTGTCGCGGCAACGTTTAGCGATAATCTCAACAGCGTTGTAATGAGGAGTAGCGATGGAAATGTCGAGAAATCAATTGGCTTTTTCACATAAAAAGTGAGGAGCAAAATTGTGAGTCCGAACCCAAGGTTCACGATGATCGCGAGATCAAGTAAAACCGGAGGTATAGGAGCGAAAAGTACCATCAAAATAACAATAACGGTACCAATCAGCGCAAGGTCTCGGTTGTTTCTCAAAAATTCCAGCATGGATAAATCTGACTGTTTGTTATTGATTTCGAAGGAAAATGTAGGCTTTTGCGACCTCACGGAAGGTGTCGGTCGGGATTGCGTGGCCGGTGGAGCCGTGCTTGTAAAGCGCTCTTGCAAGAGGGGCGTTTTGTATAATGGGAATGCCCAAAACCACGGCGCGCTCTCGAAGAATCGCGGCATAGCGATTTCTGCCCTTCGTGGTGAGCTCTGGCGTCTCCATCTTATCAGGTTCATACCTAAGCCCGACTGCAACATGAGTTGGATTCACAATCAGCAAATCTGAACCCGGCAGTTTTCCGAGATCCTTCGTTTGTTTGGTGAATTCTTTGTGCATTTGCTTGCGTTTCTGCTTTATTCGAGGCTCACCTTCACGGTCTTTGTGTTCTCGCTTCACTTCCGACTTCGACATTCGCATCTGTTTTCGGAACTCTTGACGGACGATGACCTGGTCCAGCATCGCGAAGATCATCGCGAGAAATGCAAAAAGCAGGAGTAGCCTCGTTCCGATTAATGTCATTGCCGCTATGAGAGATTCCGAATCGACAAGGGTAGGGACAAGCGCTCGAATGGAATGCCAGCAGATCAGGAACGCGGTGGCACAGTAAACGACCATCTTGATGATGTTCTTGATCGCTTCTTTCAGCATTCGAAATGAGAACAGCCGTTTCAGGCCCTTTGCAGGATTTACCCGGTTGAAATCAGGTTTGAGTGGGTGTGCTGTAAACAACATGCCCTTCATCTGGATGATTTGCAGCAGAACAACGAAAGCAAAAACCAGAGCGCCGAGGGCCGCGACGATCATGAGGCCGGGCGCAAAGGTATCACGTATGGCAGCAACGGCTTCCTGCGATCCACCGGATGCTGACGAAATTGATTTCAGGTACACCTCTTTAATCCGCGCAATGAACTGGCTCATCATGGCTGGTCCTGAGAATAGGACATAAAGGGTCAAAGCAGCCAGCGTGCCGAAGAATGCGATATCGGTTCCTTTCGCAATCTGCCCTTTTTCTCTTGCTTTTCTAAGCTTGAATGGGGTGGCTTCTTCCGTTTTGTCCTGTTCAGTCTCCGCCATGTTCAAAACCAAGCCTCCGAAAGGCTAAAACCACCTCTGATCAGGCGAAGATATACGGTCAGGCTAAAGGCCAGCGCGATGGGTAGGGTCGATAAAACGGCTATCGTTTTGATTTGAAATCCAAGGAGCAGAGCGTTCATTTGGGGAAGTGTTCTGGAGAGAAATGCGACCGTCAGATCAATGAGAAACAATGTCAGGATGACCACCGCGGTGAGGCCCATCGCCAGAGACAGGCTCTGGGAAAGAAACTCGAGGAGTGGAAAAATAGGCAGAACGCCATTGAAACTGCCAACTTCCAGAACCTCCGTGGATCGCCACCAAATCTCCAGAAGTTCGCGCCCGCCGCCAACTGAGAAAAAGACCGCACCGAAACCGTAAGCCAAAATGGTACCGACGAGAGGCAATTGCGACCGCAGGGTTGGATCCGCCAAAAGCGCAAGGCCAAACCCGGCCTGGATGTCCACGGACCGTCCGACAATCAGGAGTGCACTATAAGCGATCTGTAATGTGAGAGTTATCGCGATCCCGACAAGTAACTCGCTCACTGCGGCCGAGATAATCATAGCCGCAGCGAAGTCCTGATTCAGACTGCTGACATCTAGAGAAAACTGTGATGCGCTGCTCAACCACGCGCCAAGTGACAACGCCAGAAAAACCCTGATCAACACTGGAATACGAAGCAGCGTGAACGGCGGAGCGAACAGCAATACCGGCGAGACGCGCAGTGACACAAGTAGAATTTCAATGATTAAGTTTTCAGAAAACACTGAGGATAGTCCGGTCAGCCGAGCTCTGGCAGGCGCTGATAAAGCAGGATCGCGAACGATGTCAATTTTGAAAGCATCCACGGACCAAGTACGACAAGCAGAATGCCCGTGGCCAAGATTTTCGGAACATACGAGAGTGTTATTTCCTGAATTTGTGTGGTCACCTGTATCACGCTGACGATAAGGCCAACGAGCAGTGTCGCGAGCAGAATTGGGCCGGCGACGAAAAGCGCGGCGGCAAGCATTTCGGTCAGAAAATAAAGCGCCTGATCCGACGTCATGACAGTTCCCCCTGTTTATTGGACATCAGACCAGTAGAGCCAATTAAACAAGCGGTTTTCGCAAAATTTTTGAAAAATTTCGCACAACGGAACGTTGTCTTTGATGCAGACAATAAACGGGGCCCGCTTCCTCGCCGAAAGCCAAAACACAGAAGTCAGCATTGCAAAAAAAGAAAAGTGACCGTGGATCGAAAATTTTTCTAAACTTTTTCGCAGATCCGCCGATTGGGTAAGTGAAGGGCTTTCAAGAGCCCGGTACAGTCTATTCGGGAGCGGATAATGGTTGCCTTTTTTACAGGTCTGGGTTCCGGCGCGGAGCGAAGTTCAGCAGTTCAGATCGGTGTAGGTGGGCTTCTCGGTAATGGCGTTCAAGGCAGAGGGGGAGACACGGTTTCTCTCAATGCGGCGAATGGTAATCTGTTGATCTCGCGACGGGACGAATTCCTGATTGGTCGCGGCCATGATGCGGTGATTTCTCGGACTTACAACAGTCTGGGTGCGCTGGATGAAAACGGCGACCACTGGCGACAGAGCACAGATTTGCGCGTCTATGATTATGTCGCGAACTCTTCGGTAAAGCGGGTCTCCGCAGATGGCACCGAAATTACCTATACATATGGGACTAAAAATTCAGTCACGGCTTATTGGGCAGTCGACGGGGCCGGCATTCATGACAAGCTCACTTTTTCAGGAGGTGTCTGGACGAGGACGGATGGCGATAGCCGTTCTACAGAAACCTATCAGGCCTATGGAACGGACAATTGGCGGATCACCGCCCGAACGGATACTGACGGGCACAACCTTACCTATGAGTATTCGGGGGCCAATCTTTCCAGGCTAATCGCAGACGATGGCGGATATGTAAAATACACATGGTCGGGAGCCAATATTTCTTCGGTAGAGACTTACGCAAATGGAGGAGCCGCCAAGACGCTTACCCGGGTGCGATATGGCTATGACGGAAGCAACCGGCTGGTATCAGTGACCACGGATTTGTCGCCTGAAGATAGCTCAATCAGCGACGGCGATACGTACGTGACGAGCTATACTTATCATGGTGCATCCAAGCGTATTCATACGATCAGTCAGACTGACGGGTCGTTGCTTGAGTTGAACTATGACGGGTCGGATCGGGTTACGTCGATACAGCAAACAGTTGGTTCCGGTAATGTTCGTGAGACGCTGATTTCTTATGATTCTGCGACACAGAGAACGATCACTGACGCCAATGGAACAGCTACCGTTTTCACGATGGATGGCGAAAGCCGTCTAACTCAGGTCAAAGTTCTTAATCCGTCACAGGGTATCTCTGACCAGACTGTCAGCTATGAGTATGATGCTGACGGAAATATCACGCGTATCACGGATGCCGAAGGGAATATAACGCGCAATTCCTATGATGCGATGGGAAATCGAATTCGGCTCGAGGATGCGGCCGGCAATGTTTTGTTTCGGCACTTTGATAGTAACAATAATCTTGTGCGCGAAACCCGCGGCGAGTCAGTCGGTGAAGTCGGGACTCTGACGTCATCTGCTAGCGGAAGTGGGTGGCAAAGTGTGAGTTTTGCTACGGCTATAAAAAATGCCATCGTTGTGATGGGGCCTCCCACGACCAATGGAGGTGATCCCGGCAGCGTTCGGGTGCGTAACGTCACAGATACCGGATTCGAGTACCAATTCGATGAATGGGATTATCTTGACGGTGGTCATGCCTCCGAGCAGGTCTCATGGTTGGCGGTATCTGCCGGAGAACATGTGCTGGCGGATGGCAGAAAAATTGTTGCGGGGAGCAACACGGCACCGGCTTCAGGCGGTACGGCCGGTTTCAGTTTTGGCTATACTTTTGCGCAAGCACCAATTCTGCTCTCACAGGTCACCACCACAAATGACCCGGATGCAGTTGTCGCCAGAATTTCTAGTCTTTCGTCGACTGGCTTTTCTGCTCGGTTGCAGGAGCAGCAATCGACTGCCAACACGCATGGCGCTGAAACTGTATCCTGGATTGCGATAGAATCTGGTGGATCGGTAGAGACCGGAGATCTGGCATCGGTGTTGGGCGGCGTGGGGGATACGGATGAACCGCTAAGCTGGGGTATGTCGCCATCCACTGATTTTGGCCTTCTGGCATCATTTCAGTCCATGGAAGGAGGAGACACTGTTTCTTTGCGTGTTCGCGGCATGCCGGATGAGGCGGGAGTTGTTTTTTTTGCAGAAGAAGAAGCGTCTGCGGATTCGGAAATCACCCACGCAGCCGAAACGGTCGGATATGCGGTGCTTCCAAACGGACGATTGGCGGCGTTTGACCAAGCAAAACGTAGCATTACTCGTTATGTTTATGATGGTGTGGGCCGTGTTAGATATACCATAGACCCCGAAGGCCGGGTCATAGAGTATCGATACGAGGCATCTGATGGGGGAGCTTGGGGTAATAAAGGCGATCTGAGGCTCGCTATCCAGTATTCATACGATGTCTACCAATCAGGTAGTTCTGTGCCTTCGCTGACAGAAATGAATGCGTGGAGGGACAGTCTTTCTGATCGTAGTCAGAGCAAGCTGTTTGAACGACGTTATGATGTAAAAAGTGAGCTGATACAGGAGCTCAGCTTTGCTGGTCTGAATGTGGACGGAACATATGACTGGGGTGAAGGATATACACAGTCAAACTATACGCGCGATACATCGGGCCGGGTTCTGACCAGATATATCACTGGGCTTGCAACCGAGACGTTTGCGTATGATGGCCTGGGGCGACAGATCAGCTCGACAGATTTGAATGGTGGCACAACTACAGTTACGTTTGACGACGCGGCGACAACGACAACGGTGACGAACGCGGAAGGTTATACGGTTGTATCAACCTATGATAAGACTGGTGCACTGATCGGCGCGACCGAAAGCGGAAGCCATGTGGCGGCAGGAGCCTCCAGCTATCAATATGATAAGGATGGCCGGCTACGTATTTCTCAGGATGCTACCGGAAATCAGACTTATTATCTTTATGATAACCTCGGGCGTATGACGGCGGAAGTTCGTGATGACCGTAGTCTGATTGAATACCGTTATGACAGGAACGGTAATGTTATCGCAACGGCGCGATACTTATATAAAGTTTCAACAGTGAATCTGAGTACACTCAGTTCTGATCCTGATAATGCGCTCACTATTGATGACATTCGCCCGTCCGATCATAGTTATGATATCTGGGAGTGGAGCGCCTATGATAAGCAGGGGCGTGTTGTGCGAACCTCACTCGGTGATGGATCGGTCACGGCCTATGCTTATGATTATGCCGGTAATCTGGCTTCGACGAAGCGCTATTATAACAAACTAAGCGCAACACAGGTCACTGAACTGGAGGCGGGCAGCGCCAGTCTGGACCAGTATCTGCCGGATTCTGACAGTAAAGATGTTCTGACCCGCACTTTCTATGATCGTTCTGGCAAAGTTATCGGGTTGCTCAATGGCGAAGGTCATCTCTCGCAAATCGTTTATGGGCCATCGGGCAACAAAGTTGAAGAAATTACCTTTGCGAACGCGACGTCAGTAGGTTTGCGGGAGAGCGGCTCGTTCAGCCAGCTTTTGGTGTCATTTACTGAGGATGCGTCCGCGGATGCAAGGGTACGTTATGTCTATGACGGCAAGAATGCCCTGCGTTACAAGATTGATGCTGAAAACTATGTGACGGAGCACGTTTATAGGGGTGATGCCAACAACACAAATATTGGTGTAGTGAGGTCGACCGTTCAGTACGCTGAAGCGTTGGGAAATCTGAACTCTTATGCTTATGAGGATGTTCATTCAGCTGTTAGCGCGCTTGGGTCTTCCGGAGAGGATCGAACGAGCTGGGCGGTATACAACTCGAAGAACCAGCTCCGTTATGCTATTGATGCCCAAGGCGGTGTGACTGAATATGATTACAACACGTTAGGGCTGGTGAGTGCTGTAACCCGTTTTTCAGTCATTCGTGCAACAACCAGCCTGCCGAGCATAGATGACATGAACAGCTGGGCGGGCAGTAACGCGGCCGGCGCACTTCAATCTTTCAAGTTCTATAACGCCAAGGGCGAAACGCGTTTTGAGATTGATACGGATGGTTACGTGACCCAGTACGATGTTGATGCTGAGGGCCGCGTGCTCAAGGACATTCGCTGGAGTGCTAAATTGTCACCCACTTCCAGCTGGACAACGTCAACAGTTGAAAATGCCAGCAAGGGAAGTTTTGTCGAAACGCAATATGTATACGATGTGCAGGGCCGGATTTCGAGCGTTTACGATGCAAACGGTACACAGAATCACATTCAGTATTTTGCGAACGGGCAAAAAAAACAAGAGTTTCAGTCTTATGGTGATCTGCGTGATGAAACTAGGACGGTCTATGCGTATGATGCCGCGGGACGTAAAATTCTGGAGCGTGAGTTCGCTTCAGATAGCGCAACTGGAACGTATAAGGAAACCTGGTTTTACTATGATGGGCTTGGAAATACTGACCGGGTTCTCAAATATCGGGCGACGCATGACGGTGTAACACCAGCACAGAATATATATTATACATTTGATAAAAATGGTCAGGTCCTGACAGAGACGAACGAAGAAGGGGGCGTTACGTCTTACGGCTATAATGCTTTTGGCAATGTAATCCGGACGCAGGATGCGAATGGTGGTTTGAGCTTCCTGTATTATGATCGGCTGGACCGCGTTGAGCTGAGCGTGGATGCAGAAGGGTATGCGACCTCGTTTGAGTATGATGCGAACGGCAATGTTCTGAGCCAGACACGATACGCCACCCAGCTGACAGGCAGTTATGATGAAGTGAACCGTCCGGTGCCGGGTTCGTCTGCGGATGATGTTACAACGGCCTTCGAGTATGATGACCTTGGGCGGGTTGCGAAACAGATCGACGCTGAGCAGGGCGAGACCGAATACGTTTATGATACGCGTGGCAATGTAATCCGGACGCAGGATGCGAA